>CAWDHB010000011.1:0-407154 GCA_963802015.1 uncultured Alphaproteobacteria bacterium | reverse complement strand
CGTCTGCCTGTTCGACGAAGAAGAACCCATGAGCCTGTTCGACCTCCAGAGCATCGACGAAATCCGCATCATGGAAGGTCGCGGCTAACGGCTAAGGCTGCGTCGGAACTAAGCGCCCGCGACAAGCGCCTGCGCATCAATAGCATAACCCTGCGCGATTTCCGTGGCTTCCCTGGCCCGGATGAGATCGTTATCGGCCTTAACACGCAGCACAAGCAAGGCTGCAATCTGCTGCTCTATGGTGAGAATGGTGCGGGGAAGTCATCACTGTTTGAAGCCTTCAGGGGCCTCTTCGCGCGGCGACCAAAGGTCAGCTTCTTTAAGAACGAGAAGAATGTTTTTTCTGGCCAGCCCGCCAAGGACGCCAAAGTTTCGGTCGAATTCACCGATGGAAAAGACCCTGCGGACTGGTCGATCTCAGAGCATCCCGGAAAAACCGGCGGTGACCCACGCGTCCTGCTGACGGCCCTCAGAGCCGTGATGCTGGACTATCGCGCCTTGTTGGACACCAACTATGGGCAGGGTCGAAAGCGACCGAACTTGTTTGATATCGGCATGGACTTGCTTCTTGCCGATTGGCCAATTGCCGGTCGGGGGACGCTTGGTGAATTGTGGCGGGATACCCAAGCTGCAAAACCCAAGTGGGCTGGAACGACACAAAGGTTAAGGCTGCCTGCGCAGACTTCAACACCGAGTTTGCTGCGGCGGTTGATGCCCTAACGCCCATTGCGCAAGAACTGCTCAAAGATCTGCTGGGAGATGCTATCGTTCTCGATCAACTCGAGTATGGCACCGTTCGTTATGCAAATGCACAGCAGCGGCGGGATCGTGTCTTTGATGGGCGCTTGCTCCAGCCTGGGATTACGTATCGGACACACGGCCTGCAACAGCCCCAGTTCTTTCTGAACGAAGCACGGCAATCCGCGCTCGCATTGGCCATTTATCTGGCGGCACGCTTGGCTTGCACGCAAACAGCTGCTGATGATGCTCCGAAGTTGATTGTGCTCGACGATCTCTTGATCGGCGTTGATCAGTCCAACCGTCTGCCGGTGCTCGATCTTTTGATGACGCGAATTCCGGACTGGCAAATTGTGCTGCTGACCCATGACCGCGTCTGGTTCGAAATGGCCCGTGCGCACCTTGATCCGAAGACCGATTGGGCATATCTCGAACTGCATGATGCGCCGACCAGTGCATCGAGCTCGATGCCGGTCGTTCGCCACCTCGGTCCGGACGCTGCAATTGCGGCCTTGGACCAAGCCGACGATTTCTGTGAAAATGGCCACATCGCTGCCGCCGCGACATTATGCGCGAACGGCTTTTGAACTGGCGCTCAGACGCTGGGCCGAAACCGGTTCTGTGAAAATCCGCTTCCGGCTGGATCATGGAGACCTAAAATCGCAAGAACTGATCGAAGCGATCAAGGATCAGAAGGCGCGCGATCCCGCGAGTGACGCAGCGAAGGCGTTGAAGTCGGTAGAGATGTTCAGGACCGTGGTCCTAAACCCAATGTCACACGCGACACCCCCTGATATCGTCAAATCCGAAGTCCAGGGCGCAATCGCTGCCGTCCGATTTATGATCTCGCGTCTATTCAAAGAAAAAGTGAGGCAACGCGCTTGAGCCTGTTTGAAGATACCAACCCCCGCGCCCTCAAGGAACTGCTGGCCGAGATCCAGTCCGGCCAGATGGTGCTTCCCGATTTCCAGCGCGATTTCGTCTGGGAGCCGAGTGCAACGCGCGAACTGATCGTTTCCATTGCTAACAATTATCCCGCCGGCAGCCTTCTCCGCGTCCGCGATGCGCAGCGGGCTTTCGCCCCGCGCGAATTCGAAGGTGCGCCGAAGATCGACGGGAAGAGCCACACTTCCTGGTGCTCGACGGACAGCAGCGGATGACCTCGCTCTACCAGGCGTTCTTCGGTGTTGGGGAACACCGCTATTACCTGAACCTGCAGAAGCTGATCGATGGCGAGGATTTCGACGAGGCGCTGTTCTATGAACGCACTACGACCCGGTGGGCAAAGCGGTTCGAGAACGTAATAGAGCAGCAGAAGGACATGGTTCTACCGCTTAGCGTGCTAAAATCCGGCGCTGGCGGGTTCCTTCCATGGATGACCAGCCTGACACTCAAAACGAATTCACTGGTCCGCTGATGCACTGAAGGAAAAGACCCTGATGCAGATGAAGCCCAGCACTGATGGCCAATCAGGCACTGCAGCGCGCCTGATCAACGCCAAATGGATCATGGCCATTGATGACTACCGCTTTCCTGTCGTCACGCTGTCGCCCGAAACCAAACCCGATGCGCTATGCACCATTTTCGAAACCCTGAACCGAACGGGCGTAAAGCTGAGCGTGTTCGAATTGCTCACTGCTCGCTTCTGGCCACAGAATATCAACCTGCGTGCATTGTGGGACAAAGCACAAGGGGATCATCCGATAATCTCGGAATATGATCTTGATCCCTATTATCTGTTGCAGGCGATCGCGCTGGCCAGCCGTAAAGCGCCGTCGTGCAAACGCAGCGATGTACTCAACCTAACTGCCACTGATATTAACGAGTGGTGGGACAGGGTGGTCTGGGGGATGGCCGCTGGCTTCGGCATCCTGCGAGATGACTGCAAGGTCATGCTGCCGAAGTGGCTT
Organism: uncultured Alphaproteobacteria bacterium; assembly: GCA_963802015.1. Lineage (GTDB taxonomy): Bacteria > Pseudomonadota > Alphaproteobacteria > Sphingomonadales > Sphingomonadaceae > Novosphingobium. Next base: position 404,506 of record CAWDHB010000011.1, on the reverse strand, counting down.
CCATATCAGACCATGCTCGCACCACTGGCTGCTGTTCTGGCGCGGAAAGGTGCGCTCAAGACGCCCGAGGCTGGCGTCCACCGTGAAAAGCTGAAGCGCTGGTTCTGGTGCGCGGTTTATGGCCAAGCCTACGAAAGCTCCCCCAACAGCCAAGCGGCCAAGGATGTTACCGAGCTGGATATCTGGCTCTCAGGTGGCAGCGCGTCTGAATCGGTCGCAGGCGTGCGATTTGATCCCAATTCGCTGCGGGACGTGACCCCGCGACAGCGCGCAATTTATCGCGGCACGATCTGTCTCGTGCTGGGTGCCGGGACTGGCGCGCGTGATTTTCACACGCAGGCCGTCATCACGGGCAAGTTGATGGATCAAGAGGGAATTGACGACCACCACGTGTTCCCGGACGATTACCTTGCAAAGGTGAAGGGCATTACGCTGTCCCGCACGCGGGATTGCGTGCTCAACCGAACCCTGATCGATCGGACCACCAATCAGATGATCTCAAACCGCGCTCCCTCGGATTACCTTGCAGAGATTCGAAACACTCATGGTTTTCCGTTCGAGCAGGTCATTGGCTCGCATAGCCTCCCGGTTGGCGACGCCTCTCCGCTGCTCTCCGATGATTTTGATGTCTTTCTCGACTGGCGGCAAGAACGCCTTTGGCAGGAGATCAAGCGAGTTACAGGGCTGGTCTCGGCGTCTGACCTCGAAGAGGTCGAATAATCTCCGCAACATTTGCGGAGATTACGGCAGGTATTCTCCGCATGGCCGGAAACCACTCTATTATCCCAATTCAGCACCAAGACTCTTGCCAGCGGCTGGCGCTGCCATGGCTGCCTCGCTCATCGCAGTTTGCGCCAGTCCCGCCCGCTCGTTGATCGCCGAAACCAGCTTCGCGCGGTCGTTGGTGTAGATCGCGACCGATTCCCTGGCGCGCGATACGCTGACGTAGAACGACTTCTGATCGACCAGATTGGTGGCGCGGCTGTCGGCGTGGATGATGACGTGATCGGCGGTGCGGCCCTGGGCGGCGAAGGCGGTTTCGACGTAGGCGTGGCGGATGTGCTGGTCGCGGGCGGTGTCGAGGTTCAGCGTCTGGGCCTGGCCGCGCGGATTGCGGATGGTTGCTGAGCGGGATTGCTCGTCAATTGCCGTCACGGTTCCGCGCGACGCCATTGATCCGCCCCAGCTCGCGGTCGTTGCGGGTGAACTGGATGCGGTCGCCTGCTTTCAGTTCGAGAGCCTGGGTCGGTGAAAACTTCGACCTTGCCCGCGCCCCATTGCCGCAAGCGCCAGTCGATCTCGCGGCCATCCTGCCCCTTGAGTGCAATAGCAGACTTGGCCGGATTGATGCCCGCCACGCAGTAGGTTTCGCCGCGCGAAACGCCCTTGTCGGCGTAGTCCCGCGTGAAGCGCACCACGTCACCCATCTCATAACTCATCGGATCGCGCGCCTCGGCGCGGGACAGGCCCTTGCTGACCAGGCTTTGCATGGTGATGGCTGGGCCGGTGAGCGCGCCCGACTTGGCAAGTTCGGCGCGAATGTCGGCGGTCAGGGCATCGCGGCCTTCGCGCGACGGTTCGATGACGAGGGTTTTCGCGCGGGTGGCATTGTCGAGCTGAGCGTAATGCTTAGCGATGGCCGCGAAGCGTTCGGCCCGGTCGGGATTCTCGATGATCCTGCCGCCGCCGCGATCAAGCGCGGCAAGCGCCTTGCGCGCATCGCCCTCGATGGATGCCAGCACGGCATCCTTCGTGTCGCCGCATTGCTCTGACGCACGATCTCGTCGAGCTTGGCTGTCTCCATGCCCGCGCGCTGCAATTGCGCGAAGGCGGCTCCGGCTCCGACCGAGCCGAGCTGTTTCACGTCGCCGACCAGCACGACGCGGGCATTGGTCTTGCCGGCGGCGTCCAGCAGCGAGGCCATTTCGCGGGCGGATAGCATCGAGGCCTCGTCCACGATCCACAGACCGCCGGTTTGCAAGCGGGACGCGCCGATCAAGTGCCTGGCGACGGTCTCTCCTTTCATGCCGAGAGCATCGCCAAGCGTCCGAGCCGCCGACGCGGTGGGGGCAAGGGGCGTGACGCGCAGGCCGCGCGCCCTGGCCTCGCTGGCCAGCGTCGCCAACACGGTGGTGGTCTTGGCGGTTCCGGCGTAGCCCTGCAGGGCGGTGACACGGTTGGTGCTGGTGAGCAGCGCCGTTGTGGCTTCGCGCTGGCCGGGATTCCAGCGATGTTCCGATTGCAGCACGGCGCGCGCGACGGCCCTGGCCGCTTGGGCAGGGGAAAGCATCGGCGCAACCGCTCCGCGTCCTTCGACCTCGGCGCGCAGCAGACGGCGCTCGTTCTCGATGTTGGTCGCGGTGGTGAACCCGGCGAACTCCGCCCCGCGCTTGTCGAGGAAAGTTCGCGGAACCAGCTCGCCCTCGCGGCTGGACCTTGCGATGGCATCGCCGATCTGCGCTGCGGTGACCTTGCCCAGGCCGAACCGTCCGGCTTCCTTCTCAAGATCGGCCGCCGAGAACACCGATTGCCGCTCGCCGAGTTTCTCGGCGGCGAAGGCGACGGCGCGATGGGCGGCAAGCTCGCCTTGTGCCGTGATCATGTTGCCGTGGTCGGCCTGCGCAGCAATGGTCACCGCGGCTTCGACCAGTCCCTGCCGCGCCTCCTGGCCGAACCCCGCCGCATCGGCGGTCGCGCGCCATTCCCTGACAAGATCGGCCCGGTCGATGTCCTTCTTGGCCTCGCGGGTATCGAGCGCGGCGATCTGCTTTTCCTCCGCCGATGCGGTTTCGCGGGTCTGGCCGCGCTCGGCGAGCCGCGCCTCGACCTGCGCCGCGCGTTCGCTGAAGGCGCGGATGACGTCGGGCGACACGCCCTTGATCTCGAACAGCGAGTCCTTACCCGGCACGATCTCGTAGCCCAGCGCGCGAACGCCCACCGCCAGCTCCTGCCGGTAGATCGCACCGATGGCCTTCTGGAGCTGATAGAGGGCGCGCGGCTCCAGGCTGCGCCAATTGCCATCGGCGTCGCGGGTCATGTTCATGATGACATTGTGGGTATGGAGCTGCGGGTCCTGCGCGCGGCTGGTGTCATGACGAAAACTGGCAACGGCGAGATTGCCGGTCTGGTGGCGCTCGACCGTGCCATCCTCCCTGATCCGAGTGGCAGCGGCATGGCGCTCGGCGAATGCGAGTGCCACCTTTACTGCCCGATCATGCGCCCCGACCAGGCGGCGGTCGCCCGCCACCTCGGCCATGATCGACACCGACTTTGGGCGCGCTCATGGTCACGTCCCATCCGGGTCGGTGCTCAAGCTTTTTCCGTCGCGGATAGTACCGAGTTGCTGGCCATCGGGCAGCTTGCCGTCGAGCATCTCGCGGAAAGCGTCGCGCTCAATCTCGCCCGCAAGGCCAAGCTCCTTCGCACCTTCGCCCTGCCATTCGCTGGGCGAAAGGCCGCCATCGGCATAATAGTCGTCGGCCTCGTAATAGCTCGATGCCTGCGCCGAACTGCCGATGGCGCTGATGGTGGCGACCATCAGACCGGCCCGGCCTCTTTGATCGTCTTCTCGGCCTTGGCACCCTTGATCGGCAGCTTGCCCCACAGCGAGCGGCTGACATCGACCGGCACGAACCCGCGATGACGCGGGCTCCCGCGTGCATCGATATGATCGCGCGTCAGCTTGATCCTCGCCACGGGCAAGGCATCGGGCAATTGCAGGAACCCATGATGGGGTTCGAGCCGCATGTCGCTTTCGATCACGGCTGCGCGGACGTGGCGGGTGCTGCCAAGCGAGGACCGTCCGCTGTTGGGGCCATATTCGAAACTGTCGGAAGCACTGCGCACTTCGACCTCGACATCGCCGATGTTGTCGGAAGCCCATTTGCGGGTGTCGCGGTCGATGAGCTGGAGATAGAGCTTGGTGTTGCAGCAACCCAGGATGGCTTCGGCGCTGTCGCGGCCATAGCGGCGATGCATCTGGCCAATGGCCTGAAAGGTCAACGTCACGCTCGCCCCGAACTTCCGGCCTTCGGGCAAGAGCCGGGTGAGATTGTCGACGCGCGGCAGGTCGGCCAGCTCGTCCAGGAAAAACCACAGGCGGCGATTGGACGACGGTTCCAGCCCCAGCGTCGCGCTGGCGGCGCATTCGAGCCAGCAGGCCAGCAGCGGCTTCATCGCCTCGAAGTAGTCTTCCTTGCGGGGCACGAAGATCCAAGGCTTCGGCCCCTTGTGCTGATCCAGTCCGGCAACGTAATCGCGGAAGGAGAAGCTCCTGGCATCACCCGGTTCGCGCCACAGGAACTGCAAGAGGTTCGAGGCCTTTGCGAGCATGAACAGCACGCTGCCGGTCGCGCGGTCGGCGTCGTCCTCGAAGGTGCGGGCTGAGGATGTTCCCGCCAGCCAGACCTTCATTTCCTCCTTGGTCTTGGCCTGCAAGGCATTGAGCAGGTCGGGCAGGGTAGTCTTGCCCTCCGCGTTCAAAACCCGCAGCACGTTGGCGACCAGGATGCGGCTGGTTTCCAGCCAGATATCGTCATCGCGCTCGCCGGTTTCGGACACGAGCTGGCGGGCGATGCGGTCTGCATCGGCGGGGTGGGCGATCTCCGAGAACGGCGACCAATAGGCCGACCGGGAATCGAACGGATTGAGGATCACGTCGCCGCGCTCAGGCCGGTAATAGTGCGCGATGAACTCACCGCTGGTGTCATAGACCAGAGCGGGTTCGCCGCGCGCTTCGACCTTGTCGAGCATCTGGCGCAGCACCGTGGTCTTGCCCGCACCGGTTGTGCCAAGGATCGCGAAGTGGCGGCATTCGAGCCATGCCGGAATGCCGACGGTGGCGATGCGCAGCGAGCGATCATTGGTCGCGCGTTTGGTCAGATTGCGCAGTTCGCGTTCGCTGACGATCTCGGTTCCCGCGACGATGCGGTCCTGCCCCGCCTTGCGGCCCCGGTCGCGCATCCAGACGGCAAGGCCAAAGCACAGGCCAAGGCCAAGCATGCTGCCCAAGACACCACCGATGATCGCTTTGGCTTCGATGTCGTCCCAGCAGCCTTGCCACATCGGATCGTTGGCGAGCACGCTTGCAGGAATTCGCCCGGTTTTCCCATCGAAGCTGACAGTGATAGGCGGGTCGGATTTGCCACCAGCAAACACGCTCACAAGGCTGCCCTGGCCGTGCTGATAGGCGCACCGGAATTGCCACGGCTCGACCTTGTGCATGGGAAGGCCGACCCCGCCCAATGCAGCCGCACCACCGATGGTCCAGGCATAAGCTTTCCAGCGCGTGGCGAAGCCCGAAATGGCCTGACGGAACAGGCCTTGGCCGCGCAGCAGGTTGTCGTGATCGCGGCTCATGACAGCGCCTCCGCTGCGAGCGCCCGCTGGCGCTTGTAGGCGGCCTGGGCGGCATCGCTGGTGACGGCATCGATGCGGTCGGCATCGCTGTCATTGCGCAATGCTGCCCGGCGCGAATAGGCGTAGGCCGCACTCGCCGTGAACAGGCTCCGGTCGGTCAGGGACTCGATGGTCGCGAGGCGGGATTCGATGGCGGCAAGCGCCTCTTCGCTGGCCAGTTGCGAGCGCACCTGGGCACCACCGGTGATCGATGCGAGGCCAGTTTCGAGTACCCGTAGCAGCGCCTGGTAGCGAGTCATGCCGCGCACCTTGGCGATGTGCCGGATCAGCGTTTCCTGCTCTGCGGGTATGCGGATCGAGAGTTTGATGCGGTTCATGGCTGCACCTCCCGCAGCGCGCCATGCGCGCGCTGCGAATTTTCGGCTGAAATGCGGGGTTTGGCAGTCGGCTGCGCAAAGAGCGCGCGCATCGCCCCCCACGGGAACGGCGGAAATCAGGCATGCACCGGTGCGTAGGGTGTGTATCTGAATTGCTGGCTCGATACGTAGTATCGCAGCCCCTTCGATCCTGTCCGTCCGAGTGAAATTTACGCATCGCTCGGCTCCTCTTCCGGGTGGATCGAGCCCGCTGCGGCGGCCATCTGGCGAAGGGCTATTTCGTCATCGATCGGGCGGTCGCGCCGGGCGCGAAACGTCTCGACCTGATCAAGCAGGTTGCGGTCGATCAGCCACCGGTAGGTCGCCGCGTCGATGGCCTCGCGCAGGACGGCATGAAGGTCAGCCGCTTCGACCGGACCAAGTGGCAGCCAGCCACGGCAGCTGACGAAAACCTGCGCACCAAGCGGGAAGGTCCGCTCCCCGCAAGCGAAGCTCGGACCTTCAAGGTGGAACCAGATTTCATCGCCCTTGAGGATCGCAATGCGTGGACGTTCGGTGATGAAGAATGGCCGCAGCGCGTTGCGAAATGCGGCACCGTCGGCATCATCGGCAAAGAGGCGATCAGCCAGCGAAATGAGTTCCGGGGCGATGCACTTCTGCACCTGGACGGTATGGGCGACAAAGCGATGTCTGCGGGCAGAGCGTTGGAAAAAGGACACGAGGGTTCTCCAGCCGGGCAAGCCTGTCCGGCACAAAATGAGGGGTAGGGGGAGTGGTGATGTGTGCGGCCTGCGCACCGGATCAGATCAGTTGCGCGATTGCAGGCTATCGATCCAGGCGCGGATATCGTTCTCGCGCCAGCGCAGTCCGCGCCGGTTGATGACGCAGGGCGGGGGCAGGGCCTTGCGCGCGATCATGTCGTATATGGTCGAGCGGGAGCGGATATTGAGCGCGGCCTGAACTTGCCGCATGCTGAGCAGGACAATTGTGGTGTCGGTCATGCGAACCTCCTTTCGAGAGGTCCCTCATTATGCATATCCCGTCTCGCCAATCGTCGCCGTGGCCACCAATTGGCAAGAAATTCAGGCGACGAAACCCGGCGACATGTTCAGTTCGTTCCTGATCGTCGCGGCCAAGGGGCGGGTTACCGGCGTGTATTGACCGCTCATCAGATTGAGAAACCAGCTTTCGGGCTTTCGCCCCCGATTGCCGGATGTTTCGGCAGGATCGTTTGAAACTGCTTCTCCCGTAATGTTGAGTCGGCAAAGCTGGCGTTCTTCAAGATCGTCGATTTCTCCAACCGCGCGAAGGCGAGCGGCCTCGATCTTGAGCGCCTTCTCGAAGGCCGAAACGACCATGTCCTTTCTCGTCGTGGCCTTGCCGGTTTCTCTTTGCCGAACCACGAATGCGGCAATCTCCCGCAGTGCGATCCTGACCTTGAGCCGTTTGATGCTATCGCCCGCATAGATTTCCGGGGTGCGGTCGAACAGGTCCAGCAAGTGATCCGCAACAGGTGGATTCCAGAGGAAGTAGTTGAACCACTCGCCAGTCGCTTCGGGCGTGACGACGACGAATTGGCGCTTGGCATTTTCACTGCCGAACAGCTTGGCAGCTAGCCATGCTTCGGCCAGGCAACCCTTGCCAAAGACAAGATCGACCGGCCTGTGGCTGACGGGCGTCGCGGTCATTCCCGTCCCGCTGTCGGCGATGCGCATGATGGTGTGGATTCCCGGCATCGGCTTCGTCCAGCACATCGTCGATCACGGATTGCACTTCGCAGCGCAGAGGACGCATGCCCAGCCATCCAAGGTAGCGTGTCCAGCGTCGCCGACGGAAGCCAAAGGCGAGCAAGGCGAATGCCAAGATTACACCGGGAAGTATCCAAAGGAAGTCATTGAGGGCGAGCGTCGGAGCGACTGCAATCTTGTGGCTAACGGCGAATAGGATGGCCGCGCCCAATGCCAGCAAGGCATTCGCCTGGTTATGTACCAAGTCGATTTTCTTCTGGAACCTGATCGCCGATGCCCGGATGTCGGCAACAGAGGTATGCAAGCCGAGCTGGTTGATGCGCAGCTCCAGATATTCATCGAAATCGGTTTCGACCAGTTTGGTGGAGTGCGGCTTTGCCATTGGGCAAGGTTAGCAACTGGCCGGTCGCCGGACAACGCAAACTCAAGGCGCTGGTGCCTCCCCTCGCGCGCGAACCACCGGTCTTTGGGTGCCGTTTGAGGTGATTCCCATTGGACTGTGGAGAACTCAATCTGCGCACGAATTGACAGGGGGTGGAGCCTATAGGGAGCCTATAGCGAAATCTAGGCTCCACGGCAGACAGCCCGCTCCCTTAGGAGGCTTTTAATCTGTTGTTTTAGTGGGGGATTTTGGTGGACGCACTTGGGCTCGAACCAAGGACCCGCTGATTAAGAGTCAGCTGCTCTACCAACTGAGCTATGCGTCCACTCCGTCCGCTTGCCGGACACCCGAATTCGTCGGGAGCGCTTCCTATAGCGGCTCGAACGGTGGAGGGAAGGGGCGAAAGTGATAAATCAGCTATCACCCAGGCTGCGTCGGCGCCGGCTCCAGCGATCCACTGCCATGATCGTGCCGAGGCAGACCATGTTGGTCAGCATCGATGAGCCGCCGTGGCTCATGAACGGCAGCGGGATGCCGACCACCGGGGCCAGGCCCATCACCATCATCAGGTTGATCGCCATGTAGAAAAATACCGTCGCGGTCATGCCGGCCGCAAGCAGGCTGGCGAAGCGGTCCGTGGCGCGGCGCGATACCTGCAAGCCCCAGCGCAGGATCAGCATGAAGACCGCGATCACGAACAGGCCGCCGAGCAGGCCCCATTGCTCGGCCATAGTCGCGAAGACGAAGTCGGTGTGGGCTTCGGGCAGATAGCCGAGACCGCTTTGCGAACCCTGTCCAAAGCCCTTGCCGGTGAAGCCGCCGGAACCGATGGCGATCTTGGACTGGGTGATGTGATAGCCGGTGCCCAGCGGATCGTTCTCCGGGTCCAGGAACACCAGCACGCGGTTGCGTTGATAGCCGTGGAGCAAAGTAAAGAATGCAATGGGAATGATCGCGAGCCCAGCGAGGCCTGCGCCGATGAACCATGACATCGGCAGCCCGGCCAGAAAAATGACTACACCGGCCCCGAAACAGATCGCCAGCCCCGTTCCAAGATCGGGTTGCAGCATGACGAGCAGAGCCGGGACACCCAGCAACGCACCTGCCGGGGCGAGCGAGCGCCAGTTCTGTGTCATGGTGGGCGGCAGGCCGTCATAAAACTTTGCGAGCACCAGCACGATACCCGGCTTCATCAACTCGGATGGCTGCAGGGTCATGAAGCCGAGATTGAGCCAGCGCTGGCTGCCGCCGTTTATCCCGCCGATCAGTTCGACCAGGATCAGCAGCAGCACCAGTCCGATGTAAACCGGATAGGCCGCCCATTTGAAAAGTTCGCGCGGCAAGCGGGACATGATCAGCGCCATGGTCAGGAAGACGCTGAACCGGACCAGATGCGGCCCAGCCCATGGACTGAAACTGCCTCCTGCGGCTGAGTAGAGAACGGCCGCACCAAAGCAGATCAACGCGGTCAGCGGGATCAGCACCCGCCAGGGAAGGTCGGCAATCGGGCGCGGGACGAAGCCGAGCTCTCATGGTGTCGTTCCCGGCGCTTGCGGCACGGGAGGACCGGCCGCAGCGGGGACAGGCGCACCGGTGCTGGCGCTGGCCCCAGCCTCCGGAGACTGACTGGCTGCGCTGGATGACGGGGCCGCGACAGGCGCGCTGGCATCATCATCAAGCCGCGAATTGGCGGCGGCGGTTTGCGCGGCCTGCGGCGCAGTGTCCGTCTGATTTGCGCGTGTTTCGGTTTTCGCGGCTTCGTCTTCGTCGGCAGCCTTGGGGGCGGAGGTGCCAAAGCGTGCTTCGTAAGCGCGGTACTTGCTGGCTAGCCGTTCTTGCGGGGTGCCACCCCAGCCGCTTTCCATTCCGCGCAGCACGTCCATGGCCTTGGCCGGATCGAACAGGAAAGTCATCACATCGCGCGCGATTGGGTAGGCTGCACCGGATCCGCCGCCATGCTGTACCACCACTGCACAAGCATAGCGCGGCTTGTCATGCGGGGCGAAGCAGACGAAATGACCGTGATCGCGGTACTTCCACGGCCCGGTCTTGCCCGAACTGATGTTGAGGCCGACGACCTGCGCCGTTCCGGTTTTACCCGCCAGCAGCACGCCGGGAACCGGAATGCGCGCCTTGCCCGCGGTGCCGGGCCCGTTGACGACGTCGCTCATCGCCTTGTGGACCAGATCAAGGTGGTCCTGACTGAACCCGAGTGAGGCCACCTGCGGTGCCTTGGCGTCGAACAGCAACCGGGGGTTGAGCACCTTGCCGCTGGCGATCCGCGCCGCCATCACCGCTTGTTGCAACGGATTGACCAGCATGTAGCCCTGACCGATCGTGGCATTGACCGTGTCGAACACCGCCCAGGGCTTGTTGTATTTCTTCTGCTTCCAGGCCGGATCTGGCACCGTCCCATAAGATTGCCCGGCCACGGGCAGATCGAATTCCTGCCCTAGGCCGACCCGGCGGCACATGTCGGCGATCTTCTGCATCCCGATTTTCTGGGCGAAATGGTAGAAATAGACGTCGCAGCTTTGATAGATTGCCTTCGACATGTTGACGGTGCCGTGCCCGCGCCGGTTCCAGCAGTGGAACACGCGGTCACCTACACGCAGCCCGCCGCCGCAGCTGACGGAGGCCTGCGGGTCGAGCCCGGCTTCCAGGAAGGCCATGGCCACGGCTGGCTTGACGGTTGAACCCGGCGGGAACAGACCGCGCAGCACCTTGTTGCGCAAGGGCACGTGATCGTCATCGGACAGCATCTTCCATTCGACCCGGCCGATGCCGTCGGAAAAGCTGTTAGGATCGAAGCTGGGCATCGAAGCCATCGCCAGGATATCGCCGTTGAGGCAATCCATCACCACCACTGCGCCCGATTCCAGCCCGATCCGGCGCGCGGCGTAGTCCTGTAGTGGGCCGTTGATAGTCAGTTTGACCGGGCTACCGGGCACGTCCTCGCGCGATTCCAGATCGCGGACTACCCGGCCGCTGGCGGTAACTTCCGACCGGCGCGCACCCGGCGCTCCGCGCAGCGAAGTTTCGAACTGTTTTTCCAGCCCGTCCTTGCCGATCTTGAAACCGGGCGTCACCAACAACGGGTTGCGCTCCTGCTCGTATTCCTTGGCGGAAGCCGCGCCGACATAGCCGACCAGATGACCAACCGATGGTCCGGTGGGATAGAACCGCGAGTAACTGCGCTGGGCCAGCACACCGGGCATATCCGGCAAGCGCACAGAAATCCCGGCTACTTGATCGGAGGTAAGCCCCGCTGCGACTTCAACGGGTTGAAAGCCGTGCGATTTTTCCAGCTTGTCCTTCAAATCCCTGACTTCAACGGCAGTCAATTGCAGCAGGCGGCCAAGTTCGGATATCGTCCGGTCGCCGTCCACCAGCCGGTCGGGGATGATGTCGACCCGGTAATCGCCGCGATTGGAGGCGAGCTCGGCCCCGTTGCGATCCAGGATCAGCCCGCGCCGGGGCGGGGTGAGGGTCAGGTTGACGCGGTTGCTTTCGGCCTGGGTGGTGTATTTCTCATTCTGCGCCAGCGCGATCCAGCCCATCCGCGCCGCGAGCAGGGTGCCGATCGTGGCCTGCAAGCCGCCAAGCAGCACGCTGCGCCGCTCAAAGCTGTTGCGCAGCGTGCCGGAACTGACGTGTTTCTGGATATCGCTCATCCGATTTCCCGCAGTGACAGCAGTCGGAGCTTGTCCGCCAGTCCCACCATCCGGCCGACGAGAGGATAGAATACCACGGCAAAGCCGATCTGCATCAAGACGAGCGGTATTCCCGCCAGGCCAGAAGCCAGCACGGCAGCGGCCAGCAAATAGGTTGCAAGCACCGCAGCGGCGAGCAGCCAGTTTTGCAAGAATCCCCGCCAAGGAAAGCGAACTTCGACAAAATCCAGAAAGATTGTCACCAGCGACCAGAGCAGTATGCCGCTGCCAAAGGGTTGCCCGCTGAACAGGTCATCGAACAGGCCCAGCGGCAAGCCCGCCCAGACCGGAAACAGGCCCGGCCGCATTTGCAGCCAGGCGACCAGCACCATGAACCCAAGCGGCGGAATAACCGGGCTGATGCTGACAAAGGGTAAGGCCGGACTGAGGCTGCCGAGCATCACCAGCAGCCACGGCACGCTGATCGCGAGCACGGGTGAGGGCGCGCGATTGATCTTTGGCACTGCTGGCGTGCTCAGCCGGGTGCGCAATGAGGCTGGCATCAAGGCGCGCCCTGCGGTTGCTGTGCGCGGGTTGCTGGATTAACGCCAGCGTTAGGCGGAGGAGCGGTCGCGGCGGCCCATTCTGGCTCGACAATCACCAGCTCTGCCGCATCGGGATTCCCCAGCGGCCGTGCGACGGCGCCATCAGGGGTCAGCTTTGTAACAACCGCCACCGCAACTCCGGGCCGATAGAGCCCACCCGACCCCGACGTTACCAGCGCATCACCGGGCTTCAGCGGGTTCACCCCCAAATTGACCAGCCGAATTTGCAGCATGCCGTCACCCCGGCCAATGGCGAAGGCAGCGATTCCGTCGGTCGAGCGGCGCACTGGAACGATACTCTCACTATCGGTGACCAGCAGCACCCGTCCGGTTTGTGACCCGACCTCCAGGATCCGGCCAATCAAGCCTTGCGGCGTGCGCACGGGCATGCCGGGTTTGACGCCAGCATTCGCTCCAGCGCTCACGGTCGCGAACCGGCGTGTACTGGAATGAGTTGACCCAATCAGCCGCGCAACTGCAACTGGTTTGCCTTCACTTTCAACCAGTTGCAGCAAGGTCTTGAGACGTTGGTTTTCCTCGAGCAAGGCCTCTGCCTCAACCCGCTGGACTCGCGCCAGCTCTACTTCCTTGCGTAGCCGCGCGGCTTCGCTGCCGGACATGAAATAGCCGAACAGGCTATCCAGCCAGCTCGAACCAGTTGCGCGCGTTGCGGCGGCGGCGGTTGCGGGGGCTGCGGTAACATCGGTTGCGGCGCTGCGCGCACCCGCCAGCGCGTTGTCATTCCGGTTTGAGATCACCAGAAAAATCGCGCCCAGTACCGCACCCGCCGCTGCGATCAGGTATGCGACAAAGGTTGAATACTGCGCCCTGCGGGAAAAACCAGGACGCCGATTGCTGGGCGGCGCCATGCCTGCTCAACTCCTTACAGCCGGATCGTGCGAGATCCGGTGGTCAACCTGGTTGTCCCCGCCCGCGCTCACGCGGTCATCAACACGCCGCGATAGATCGGATCTTCCATCGCGCGGCCGGTGCCAAGCGCGACGCAGGACAGCGGATCTTCCGCAACGCTGACCGGCAGACCGGTTTCTTCGCGCAGGAAATCATCCAGACCCCGAATCAGTGCGCCGCCGCCGGTCAGGACAATCCCCTGATCAACGATATCGGCGGCCAGTTCCGGCGCGGTATTTTCCAAAGCAATCCGCACCCCTTCGACAATCGCGCCAATCGGCTCGGCCAAGGCCTCGGCGATATTCGCCTGAGTGATGGTAATTTCCTTGGGCACCCCGTTGACGAGGTCACGGCCCTTGATCTGGATCGATTCGCCGATCCCGTCAGCCGGAATCGTTGCAACGCCGTAATCCTTCTTGATCCGCTCAGCCGTGCCTTCACCGATCAGCAGGTTGTGATGGCGGCGCACGTAGGAAACGATGGCTTCGTCCATCTTGTCCCCGCCAACGCGGACCGAGGTGGTGTAGGCCAGGCCGCGCAGCGAGAGCACTGCGACTTCAGTCGTGCCGCCGCCGATATCGACGACCATCGATCCGACCGGTTCGGTCACCGGCATGTCCGCGCCGATTGCCGCCGCCATTGGCTCAAGGATCAAATAGACCGCGCTGGCCCCGGCATTGCTGGCCGCATCGCGGATCGCGCGGCGTTCGACCGAGGTCGAACCCGAGGGGACGCAGATCACGATTTCTGGCGGGTTGAACATCGAGGTGCGCTTGCCATTCACCTTGCGGATGAAGTGCTTGATCATTTCTTCGGCCACTTCGATGTCGGCAATCACGCCATCGCGGAGCGGGCGGATCGCTTCGATGCTGTCCGGCGTCTTGCCCATCATCATCTTGGCATCATCGCCAACCGCCTTGACCCGCTTGACCCCGTTGATCGTTTCGATCGCGACCACCGAGGGTTCGTTCAGGACGATACCGCGGTCCTGAACATAGACCAGCGTGTTAGCGGTCCCCAGATCGATCGCCATGTTCTGGGAGCCAAATTTGAAGAATCGGGAGAGAAAGGAGGCCATTGGAATTCCATAGACTTTTCAGCCGCTTGCCGCAACTACTGCGGCAGCGCTCGGCTGGCCGGGTGGTGTGATTGGCGGCTCTCTAACAGGGCATTGGAATAAAGGCCAAAAATTTGTGACGATAGCCGGGGGTGAATGCTCTGACCGTCTCGAATTCCCGCCGCTTCGCCGCTAGGGATGGGGCGTGCCGATCATTCGCAAACTTCCCGAAAACCTGATCAACCGCATTGCAGCGGGCGAAGTGGTCGAGCGTCCGGCGGCGGCGCTCAAGGAACTGGTCGAAAACGCGATTGACGCAGGCGCGCGTGAGATCACGGTCAAGCTGGCCGGGGGCGGGCTGCTGGCGCTGGAAGTGATCGACGATGGCTGCGGGATGAGCGCGGCGGATATTGCGCTGGCGCTTGAACGCCATGCGACCTCTAAACTCCCCGGCGACGCGATTGAGCAGGTTGTCACGCTTGGCTTCCGTGGTGAGGCCTTGCCCTCGATTGCCAGTGTTTCGCGGTTTACGGTGGAAAGTCGGCAGCATGGGGGAGGCGAAGGCTGGCACCGTGTGATTGATCACGGGCTTCTGATCGCCGAAGGCCCCGCTGCGCTGCCGCCCGGCACTCGGATCCGGGTGGAAGACCTGTTCGGCAAAGTCCCGGTGCGTCGCAAATTCTTGCGGTCTGAACGGAGCGAATATGCGGCCTGCCTCGATGTGGTTCGGCGGTTGGCAATGGCGCGGCCCGAGATTGGCTTTACGCTGGAGCATGACGGCCGCCGGACGCTGGCGGTGCGGCCAACCGATAATCTGGCGACGCGGGTGGCGCAAATCGTCGCGCGTGAACTGGCGGACGATGGCGTGGTGATCGATCTGGCGCGCGGACCGGCGCGGCTGACTGGCGTCGCTGGACTGCCGACCTTCAATCGCGGGCTGGCCGATCACCAGTACCTGTTCGTCAATGGCCGCCCGGTGAAGGACCGGCTGCTGATCGGGGCGGTGCGCGGGGCCTATTCGGACATGCTGGCGCGCGATCGCCATGCCGTGCTGGCGCTGTTTCTGGAGCTTCCGCCGGAAGAGGTCGACGTCAACGTCCACCCCGCCAAGACCGAAGTCCGCTTTCGCGATCCGGCGTTCGTGCGCGGGTTTATCGTGTCGGGTCTGCGGCATGCGCTGGAAGGGGCGGGGCAGCGTAGCGCGCAGTCTCCCTCCGCGTCGGCGATGGGGTTGTGGCAGGCTGAGCCCATGGCACCTTCGCCGCCCGCCGCTACGCTGTTCTCGTCGTCCGCCAACCGCCTGAGCGAGGCTGGCCGCGTTTGGCGCGGCTTCGAAGCCGAGGTTATGGCACCGCCATCGGCGCGGGCCGAGGCGGCCGAACCGTCTGAGTCTGACGCGCAGGCCTTCCCGCTCGGTGTAGCGCGCGGGCAAGTGGCGCAGACCTATATCGTAGCCGAAGCGGCGGACGGGCTGGTGATCGTCGATCAGCACGCAGCGCATGAGCGGCTGGTGCTCGAACGGCTCAAGGCCGCAGGCGCGCAGGATGCCATCGCCGCCGCGCAGGCGCTGCTGCTGCCCGAAGTGGTCGAACTGGACGAGCCCGACTGTGACCGGCTGGAAGAGGCCGCGCCGCGTCTGGCTGAATTCGGGCTGACGCTCGAACGGTTCGGCCCTGCGGCCATGCTGGTGCGCGACCGTCCCGGCGGCGCTGCGGACCGACAGTGCCCAGGCGCTGGTGCGCGATATTGCCGATGATCTGGCGGCCAATGGCGCCGCGCTGCTGCTGGAGGAACGGCTGGAGCTGGTGCTGGCGACGATGGCCTGCCATGGCTCGGTCCGCGCGGGGCGCGTGCTCAGCGTCGCCGAAATGAACGCTCTGCTGCGCGAGATGGAGCGTACCCCGCGCTCCGGCCAGTGCAACCACGGCCGCCCGACCTGGATCAAGCTGGCGCACGGCGATATCGAAAAGCTGTTCGGTCGGAAGTAGGCGTCAGTTCTATGTCGCGGCGGGATCGCGTACCCGGATCAGCCCGATCGATTTCATGCTCATGACCAGTTGATCGTCCTGGTTGTAAATCCGCACGTCTGACCGGAAGCTGCCCATTTCTGGACGCGAGCGGCTGCGGGTCTTGTCCAGCAATTCCAATTCGACCCGCAGCACATCGCCCGGATAGACTGGCCGGTGCCAACGCAACTCGTCCTGCCCCGGCGAGCCAAGTCCCGCTTGCTTGCGTTCGGTAATGTTGTCGACCAGCATCCGCATCACCATCGCGCAGGTGTGCCAGCCGCTGGCGCGAAATCCGCCCGAAATGCGTCGCTGCGGCGGCTTCATCAGAGAGATGGAAGGGCTGGGGATCGTATTTGCGGGCAAATTCGATCACTTCCTCGCGGGTCACTGCATAGCGCCCAAACGCGGCCTTGCTGCCCACCGCCAAGTCTTCAAAATAGACCAGCCCGTCACCCATTGCTCAGTTCCCCAGGTTCAGTTTCGCGAACAGCGTATAGCCCCAGGGGCGAGTCCCATAGGCCGCGTCGAGTGCCGCTGGCTTGGCATAGGCGCTCACCGATCCGCCCAGCGCCAGTTCGAATGGCCCTAGCGGCAGCAGCCGGGCATAACCAAGCTGCGCCTTGCTGACCCGAAAGGTCTGTTCGTGCAGCGGATCAGTGTGCTCAGGGAACAGTTCATCGTTGGCGACATTCTCGGCCCGCGCAAACACCGCATTGGAATCGTCCAGCTTCCAGTTCACTTCGCCCAGCCAGGCGGTCAGCGTTGCGCCGGGCACGCGGTCCTTGGCGCTGAAGGCCAGCATGGCCGACAGCCCGCGCCGGTTGGCGTAATGCGCCGAGGCGGTGAAGCGATGCTCGTCCTCACCCGGGTGCAGCGCTTCGGGCTGTTTGATTTCCGCATAGCTGGCCTGCACCGACCAGGCGGGCGAGGGGTTGACAGTGGCCCGGACGGACCATGAATCCAGCTTGGGCGTCTCGATGTTCCAGCGCTCTTCATCCGGCTCAGCCCCGCGAAAGGCGCTAGCCTCCAGCTGGAACTGGCGCGCGGCATAGCCAGCGGTGATCACGCCATAGGTGATATGAGTCGAATCGAACCAGTGGTGCGTGATCGGCGGCTCCGGATTGTACTTGGCAGAACCGCGATGCATGAACGCACTGGGGCCGATTGCCGGTTCGCCGACTGGTCCGCCATAGAGGAACAGGCTGCTGTCAGTGCCGACGTTGATATCCACCCGCCCGGCGAGTTCCATGAACAGATCGTGCGGATGCTGCCGGTCAACCAGCGGTTCGCCGCCCGCGGTTTCGCCGGTAGCGAACAGGTTGGGATAGCCGCGCGGGTCCATCGCCGGTTCCAGGCTGAGCATCGATTTGAGCTGCACTCGGCCCCAGCCGGTGTCACGCTCCGCCGAGAGCATGGCCATCGAGGTGACATAAGCATGGTCATCACCGCGCGGACCCGAGTGATCCGTGTACTGGAGCGACAGCGAACCGTGCGCCATCACCATCCAGTCACCGCTGCCCAGATGCAGGCCGTGCATCGCGCCCGTGTTACCAGGGAGGCGCGACGTACCGGAGCCTGTGCTGCTGTTCGGCAAGCGGGAAAAACCGCCCACGATCTCGTCAACTGGATCATCCGTGGTCATCGGTCCGTGGCCAGCGTGAGGGTCCGGAACGGGAGTGGTAGTTGGCGGGGCTGGCGGTGGAGCAATGGGTGCCGCTCCATGGCCTTGGTGGCCGGAATGGTCCTGCGCCAAGGCAGGCGCGGACAGGGCAAGGTTGCTGCTGACGAGCAGCAAGGTGAAAAATTTCATCAATTCAATCCTGATTGTCGTACGGGGTCGCCGTAACCGGCGAAAGTTGCCAAACGATCAGGCACGCGGCGGGGGTGTTGCCGGGGGTGGGGAGATGCTGGTCAGAATTGGAACCGCAATGCCCGTCGCAGTCAGACCGGGGAGTGCGGTCGGTTGCCCGACGGCCGCGAGCGCCGATACCAAGGGAACGCAACCGATACAGCGATGTTCGGCCGGATCGTTATCGGCAGGATGCCCCGCCGTGTCGGGTGATCCATGACACGGGGCTGTGGCCACTTGCTCCCCCGCACCGCCACTGCCTTGCGGCATCGCCGCCGCCGGAAGGGCGAGGCAAGCGATCAGCAGGGTCAAGAACAGGCGATAAAGCACGGCTGAGCAGTTAGCAGCTTAGACGTTGAACTTGAAGTGCAGCACGTCGCCATCGGCGATGACGTATTCCTTGCCTTCCTGCCGCAATTTCCCCGCATCCTTCGCGCCAGCTTCGCCGCCCAGTGATACGAAATCGTCATAGGCAATCGTTTCGGCGCGGATGAAGCCGCGCTGCATGTCGGAGTGGATTTCGCCAGCGGCTTCGGGGGCCTTGGCACCCTGGTGCGCAGTCCACGCGCGGGCTTCCTTCGGGCCGACGGTGAAAAACGTGATCAGGTGGAGCAGCTCGTAGCCAGAGCGGATCACCCGGGCGAGGCCGGTTTCGTGGAGGCCCATTTCTTCGAGGAACACCATCCGTTCTTCCGGTTCCATGCCCGAAAGTTCGCTTTCGATGGCAGCCGAAACGATGACCGCATTGGCCCCTTCGGCCTTGGCCTTTTCGAACACACGGGCCGAGAAGGCATTGCCCTCAGCCGCCAACTCTTCCTCGACATTGCAAACGTACAGCACCGGCTTGGCGGTGAGCAGCTGGGCCTGGTTGAACACCCGCAGTTCGTCTTCATCGGTCGGCCGGGCGAGCCGCGCCGGCTTGCCTTCGCGCAGCAATTCGAGCGCAGGGGCGAGCACGGCGGCGATCAGCTTGTTCTCCTTGTCGCCCTGCGCGGCCTTTTTTTGCGCCGCAGGGACGCGCTTTTCCAGGCTTTCCAGGTCAGACAGCATCAGTTCGGTTTCGACGGTGTCAGCGTCCGACACCGGATCGATCTTGTTGTCGACATGCTGGATATCGTCGTTCTCAAAACAGCGCAGCACGTGGACAATCGCGTCAACTTCGCGGATATTGCCAAGGAACTGGTTGCCTAGTCCTTCGCCCTTGCTCGCGCCGCGCACCAGGCCCGCGATATCAACGAAGCCCAGTTGGGTTGGGATGATCTTCTGGCTGCCAGCTATTGCCGCCAGCTTGTCCAGCCGCGGATCGGGCACGCCGACATTGCCGACGTTGGGTTCGATCGTGCAAAACGGATAGTTCGCTGCCTGTGCTGCCTGTGTTTCGGTCAGTGCATTGAACAGCGTGGACTTGCCGACATTCGGCAGGCCAACAATTCCGCAACGGAAGCCCATTTCATTCTCCGGTAAAACGCTAGGCCGCGCCCATAGCGGCGGCGCGCCCACTTGGCCAGCTTCACCGAAATTTCAGGGATTGCTGATAGCTGGGAAACATGAAGCGCCACCTGATTTTGCCCGCCATGCTGCTGCTTGCTGCCTGCAGCGCCGATCCCGTCCAGCAAATGGCTGATGCCCGGCAAGCTGTCGCCGCGCAGGACTACGACCGCGCCCGCGTGCTCCTGACCGCGACCTTGCAAAGCGAGCCTGCCAACCGCGAAGCCTTGGCGATGCTGGTGCAGACATACCTGCGTCTGGGCGATGGCGATGCCGCGCAGGGCGCTGTTGCACGTTTGCGGACAGCCGGGGCGACCGGCGTAGACCTCGCGCGCTTTGAAGCCGAAGCGGCGCTGCTGCGGGGCTTGCCCAAGCAAGCGCTTGAGCTGCTGGCGGCCGACGCCACCACCGACGGCTGGCGGATCCGCGCCGCGGCACTGCTGGATGATGGCAAGCCGGATGAGGCTTTGGAGGCGTTTCAGCAGGGCCTGGCAACGGGCTCCGATCCCCGCTTGCTGCAAGACTACGCGCGCTATCTGCTCGACATCGGGGACTTCGATGGCGCAGCGCAGCAGCTCGCCCAGTTGGAGCGGACCAAGCCGGTGCCGCTGTCGGTGATCATGCTCAAGGGTGATCTGCTGGTGGCGCGGCAACAGTTCGCGCCAGCCTTGGCGGCATACCAGCAAGCCGCGCTGGGCAATCCGCGCCGGATCGAGCCATTGTTGGGGCAGGCGACAGCTATGTCGATGCTTGGCAAGCAGCCGGAAGCACTGGCGGCGATAGCGGCGGCGGAGAAATTGAAGCCGGGCGACGGGCGGATCATCGCCATGCAAGTGCAACTGGCGGCTGAGACTGGTAACTGGAAAATGGTCCGCGAGGTTCTGCAGCCCATCGAAGGCAGCCTGGCCCCGATGTCAGTCGAGAACCTGACCTATGCCGAAGCCTTGCTGAACCTGGGGCAAGCCGAACAGGCCCGGGCACGATTTGCACGGGCGCATCTGGTGGCACCCCGTAATCCCTATGCACGACTGATGCTGGCCGCCAGCCTGATGGAAACTGGGGATCCGGCCGGCGCGCTCGATAAAGTGCGGCCGCTGGCAGACAGCGCGCTGGCTGGTGAGCGCGAATTATCGCTGGCCGAAAGCGCTGCGCGCGCCGCAGGGGACGCGGCCTTGGCGGATAGCTTCAAGTTGCGACTGGCGGCAGTGGCCGACGGCGCGCGCGAGAAATCCGTTGCAGCCGCAGATGCGGCCTTTGCACGCGGGGATTTTGCGGCGGCCAGCGCGGCCTATCGGCAATTGCCGGGCTTTGCGCAGGATTCCGAAGTGCTGCGGCGACTGTCGCTGGCCAGCTCGAAGCTGGGGCGGCATGGCGAGGCAATAGCGCTGGCTGGTCAGGCGCTGGCGTTACAGCCAGATAATCCAGCGTTGAAGCACACTGCCGGGCTGGTCAGATTGAGCAGCAATGCAGACTTGGCCCAGGCCGTGGCCCTGCTGGAAGCTGCCGTGGCTGGTGAACCTGGCAACCGCGCTTTCCGCCGTGATCTTGCCAAAGCGAAGGCCGCCGCCGGTTAACCCGGCGACGGCCTTGCTGCATTCAACTCGAATTCGTTTGTCAGCGCGCGCTTAGCGGCGGCGGCGACGGCGGGCCAGACCCATTGCCAATGCGCCCATACCGAGCAGGCCGATCACGCCCGGCTCTGGAACGGCAGTACCGCCGCTCGAACCGCCCGAGGTGCCACCGGTGGTCGTTGTTCCGCCCGTCGTGGTCGTGGTCCCGCCAGTGGTCGAACCGCCAGTCGTGGTGCCACCCGTCGATGTGGTGGTGGTGCCCCCGGTTGTGGTGCCGCCGGTTGAAGTCGTGGTCGTGCCGCCGGTCGAAGTGGAAGTGGTGCCGCCCGTGGTGGTGGTGCCGCACCCGCCCGAGTGGCCGCAGTTGCAATAGTGACGGTGCGCTCCGCCGCCGGTCCGCAATTGCGCAGATGCCGGGGCAGACATGGCAACCACCGCAGTGGCGGCAACAAAAAGAGTGGCGATACGCTTCATGGATCAGGTCCCCTGTGTGAACAAAAGTACGAATTGGTTACTGACCAACAACGCAACGACCGTGCCAGATTAGCGAACCTGCGCTTCACTGGTGGTTAATGATGCTGAAAACGACAGCAGATTTGTCAAAAATCCCGACGATCTCGGCGTCCAAGCCAGCGTCTCCGCGCGCACACGCGGCGGCTTGAACCTTCGGTGCGCCTGGAGTGGGTTTTCCTACACTGACATGGTCTGCTAAGCCTAACGCTCACTGCTTGACCGCGCGTCGCAGGTTTGTTTTTTCTTGCAATGTGTCACCCAGTTCTTGATCTATTAAATTATTGCAAATCAACAGTAAAATGCGTCCATTGACAGGGTGACGCTGTCACCCTGGTGTCAACTTGCCGCACTGGGTTCTCGTGTCTCTTCGGCGCCTGGTCCGCCGCTTGGTTTGCTTACGCTTGCAACCGCAGCGCGACATCATTCGCGAACCGCACGTCGTCACCCTTGCGCAAGCCAGCCGGCCTCTGCCGGCCACTGCGCCGAGCATGTCGACCAGATCATCCTGTTCGGCCTTGGCATAAGTTGCCCAGCACGTGGCCGGTCACGCGGTCCTTATGGCCGGGGTGGCCAATGCCCAGCCGGATCCGGCGAAATTCCGCCCCAAGATGCTGGTCGATCGAGCGCAGGCCATTGTGCCCGGCGGTGCCGCCGCCCTGCTTCACCTTCACCTTGAACGGGGCAAGATCGAGCTCATCGTGGAACACGGTCAGGGCCTCGGTGCCCAGCTTGTAGAACCGCAACGCCTCGCCCACTGCGCGGCCGCTCTCGTTCATGAAGGTGGCGGGCTTGAGCAGCAGCACCTTGGTGCCGCCGATCCGGCCTTCGCGCAGCCAGCCCTGAAACTTCTTCTGCTCCGGCCCGAAATTGTGGACCTCGGCAATGGTGTCCAGCACCATGAAGCCGACGTTGTGCCGGTGCAGCGCATATTGCGGACCGGGATTGCCGAGGCCAACCCACACTTGCATCGCAGGACTCCAAACCAAACCGGGCAAAACAAAACCGGGCCGCATCGCTGCGACCCGGCTTGTGATGTGGCAGGCAGGCGGCTGTGGTCAACCGCCTTGCCGCACTGGCAGCTTATTCGCCGTCGGTCTTGGCGTTATCACCTTCCGACGAACGCAGGCCTGAAGGCGCGACGAGCGTGGCGATAGTGAAATCGCGGTCGGTGATTGCCGAAACAGAACCGGCGGGCAGGGTGACATGGCTGATATGGATCGAATCGCCCAGATCAAACCCGGTAACATCGATCTGGATGTCGTCGGGAATCTTGTCCGCTTCGCAGATCAGTTCCAGTTCATGCCGCACGATGTTGAGCACACCGCCGCGCTTCAGGCCCGGCGAGGCTGCTTCATTGACGAACGACACCGGCACTTCGACGTGGACCTTCGCGTCCTTCGACAGTCGGAAGAAATCCGCGTGCAACGCGCGCTCGGTGACGGGGTGGAAGGCAACGTCCTTTGGCAGGGTGCGGATCTTCTTGCCGCCCACTTCGATCTCGACGATCGAATTGAGGAAGTGACCGGTGCCAAGCTGGCGGGTGAGTTCCTTCAGTTCGACGTGGATCGCCATCGGTTCTTCGTTGCCGCCATAAATTACGGCGGGGACACGGCCTTCGCGACGCAGGGCACGGGAGGCTCCCTTGCCTGCCCGGTCGCGCGTCTCAGCCGGCAGAGTAAGCGTTTCGCTCATGGACTTGCCTTTCGAAATACGGAAGTTTGTTCGATCTTCTCCGTCACGCCTCCAGGGATGACCATGACGGGAAGTGCGCGCCGCTAGCGGCAATGGCGCGGAAAAGCAAGTGTTGCTGCTATTGCACCCGCACAACTGCATAGCCCTGCGCGGCCAGCAAAGCCGGAAGCCCGTCCGCGCCGACCAGATGGGCCGCGCCGACGGCAACAAACGGCCGCTGCTTGCTGGCGAGCATTGCTGTGATCCTGCTCGCCCAAGTGCGGTTGCGCTGGACCAGCAAGGCCTCGCGCAGTTCCGGATCGGCGAGCAGGCCGCGCTGCGTTTCCGCTTCCAGCAGAGCGATATCACCATTTGCCCAGGCGCGCGCCAGCTGGTCGGGATCGCGGGTCGCGCTTGCTTCGGCCACGGTCGCGCCGAGTAGATCGCGCTGTTCGGCTTCAGGCAGACTATCGAAGATCTGGAGCTGTGCGCTGGACCCTTCCAGTTCCTCGACCGGGCGAGTCCCGGCGAGCCTGAGGATCGCGCGATCGACGCCCAGGCTGGTGTCCTGTTCGGGATCGGCTGCTCGCGCCAGAGTCAGCGCGGCGGCCCAGGTCTCGATATCGGCAAAGCGCGCATCGTCGGTATCCGTCCGCAACATCAGGCGCTCGAGCGCGGGGCGCTGGGCGGCGGGAATTCGGCTCGTCAGCGCTGGTTGCCCCGGCGTTCGCGCCAGTTCGGCAAAGGTGCGGGCGATCAGCTCCGGCTGATCCAGACCGGCGACTTCGACCACGATCCGGTCGGCCTGCTGCAAGGCCGCGTTGAACTGCTTTGTCTGCCAGTCGTAGGGTTGGCGCAGCGCGTGGATTGTGCCGAACAGCCAGCCCTGTTCGCCATTCGGGCCGGTAACCTGCCATAGCGCCGGCCGGGCCGGGACCGGGTCGGGCTGCGCGCAGGCGGCCAGCAGCGCCAGTGCCAATCCGATCAGCAGCGCCCTCATTGCAGCCGGGTGACCTGCAAGCCCTGCTTGGTCAGCAGATCGAGCACGCTCTCGTCGCCCACCAGATGACCCGCGCCGACCGCCATGAAGCTGCTGCCGGGTTGCGTCAGCCGCTGGTTGATCCAGTCCGCCCAATTGCGGTTGCGGTTCGTGAAGATCGCGGCGCGGGCGCGGGGATCGTCACCGCCTTCGTTCATCAATTCGCCAAGCTTGGTCGTATGACCCTGACCCCATTCGGCGACGAGCTGGTCCAGCTGTTTGCGCAGATCGGCTTGTCCCGCGATCGCTTCGACCAGGAACTGGCGCTGCAATTCCAATGGCAAGTCATCGAACATCGCGATCTGGAATTCGATCGTCTCCAGTGCGCGGTGCGGCTTGCCCAGCGCCTTGGCGCGCGCAGTCAACTGCTGCTCGACGCCGTTTTCCACCGCATAGCCATCGCGCAGCAGTGGGAGGGTGGTCAGCGTCAGCGCGACATACCACGGCTTGAACCGGTCGAAGGCGGCAGCCGGAATGCCCACCTTGTGCATCGCTGCCTCGTAGCCCTTGTATTCCTGCGCCGAGAGGATCGTGCGCAGCGACTGGCCCTTGGGCATCACCGCGCGGCGAAGCACCAGCTCCATCATCTTGGCCTGATCCGGTTCGGGGATTTCGGTGACCAGCTCGTCCGATGTGTCCAAGGCAGTCGCGACCGGGCCTTCCAGCCAGACCAGATCTTTGGGCAGGGCGTGGATCGTGCCGAACAGATAGATCGTGGTATCGGCATCGGCCACTTTCCACAGCGCCGGCTTGAGCACCTGTGCGGCAGGTTCCGTCAGCACCGTCTGCGGGGCAGGGTGGCTCTGCTGGGCGGCCAGCGGCCCGGTCAACAGCAGGAACAGGGCGGCAAGTGCGCGCATCAGCTTGGTCATGAAGCGGGCTTATACCGGGCTGGCTTGGCCCGTCGATGAATGAATTTGGGCCGCTTGCACAGTTGACCCGTCCGGGGCCATCCGCCAAAGGCCCATGCCATGTCTGCTGCGGCCCAACCCTTAAGTTTTCAGGACATGATCCTGCGGCTCCACGCCTACTGGAGCCAGCATGGCTGCCTGATCCTGCAACCCTATGACATGCGGATGGGCGCGGGCACGTTTCACACCGCGACCACGCTGCGCGCGCTGGGGCCAGAGCCGTGGAACGCCGCCTTCGTCCAGCCCAGCCGCCGCCCGACCGACGGCCGCTATGGCGAAAACCCCAACCGGTTGCAGCACTATTACCAGTATCAGGTGATCCTGAAGCCCAACCCGTCCAACCTGCAAGAGCTCTATCTGGAGAGCCTGTTCGCCATCGGCATCGATCCGCTGCTGCACGATATGCGGTTTGTCGAGGATGACTGGGAAAGCCCCACGCTCGGCGCCTGGGGGCTGGGCTGGGAAGTCTGGTGCGACGGCATGGAGGTGAGCCAGTTCACTTATTTCCAGCAGATGGGCGGGTTCGATTGCAAGCCGGTGGCGGGCGAGCTGACCTATGGGCTGGAACGGCTGGCGATGTATATCCAGGGCGTCGACAGCGTCTATGACCTGAATTTCAATGATGCCGGCGTCAGCTATGGCGACGTCTTCCTGGAAAACGAGCGCGAGATGTCGAAGTGGAACTTCGAGGTGGCCGAAACCGACGGCCTGTTCGAAGGCTTCCGCCGCGCCGAAGCCGAATGCCAGCGCGCGCTCGAGGCCAAGGTGCCAATTGCCGCGTATGAACAAGCGATCGAGGCCAGCCACTTGTTCAACCTGCTGCAAGCGCGCGGCGTGATCTCGGTGCAGGAACGCGCCAGCTACATCGGCCGCGTCCGCGATCTGGCCAAGGGCAGCTGCGCGGCGTGGATCGCCAAGAACGAGGCGCAATGGGCGGCGGACTATCCGGGGTGGACGGTATGAGCATGTGGCGAGGTTCTAATTGGGGACAGTCCCTATTTAAAATTCATGCGTGCTCTGCGCCTCAGCTGTTTGCTCTCGTTTAAATAGGGACTGTCCCCAATTAAATTCAGCGGTGGCGGCATGACTGATTTCCTCCTTGAATTGCGCACTGAAGAAATCCCCGCCCGGATGCAGGCCGGGGCGCGGGCTGATCTGGAGAAGCTGTTCCGCAAGGAACTGAGCGCGGCCGGAGTTACGCTGGGCGCAATCACCGTCTGGTCCACCCCGCGCCGCCTGGCGCTGATCGCGCGCGACTTGCCGCTGGCGACGGCGGCGGTCAGTGAAGAACTCAAGGGGCCAAAGGTCGGTGCACCGCCGCAGGCGTTCGAAGGGTTCTTGCGCAAGACCGGTCTGACGCAAGACCAACTGACCGAACGCGACGGGGTGTACTTCGCTGTCACTGAAAAGCCGGGCCGCGCGACCAAGGACGTGCTCGCCGAGGCGATCCCCGCGATCATCCGCGCGTTCCCCTGGCCCAAGTCGCAGCGCTGGGGCGCGGCCTCGATTTCCACCGAAAGCCTGCGCTGGGTGCGGCCGCTATCGGGCATAGTTGCGCTGCTGGGCGATGCAGCTGGTCGAATGCGAGATCAGCGGGATCGCCTCGGGCTGTGCCACGCGCGGCCACCGGTTCCATTGCCCCGGTGAGATCACCATCGGCAGCGCGGCGGACTATCAGGCCAAGCTGCGCGCCTGCCACGTGATTGTGGACCATGTCGAACGCCAGGACCTGATCCGCGACACGTGCCATCGCCGTTGCCCACGCCGCCGGGCTGCTGCTGGTCGAGGACGAAGGCTTGGTGGTGGAAAACGCCGGGCTGACCGAATGGCCGGTGCCGCTGCTCGGGCGGTTTGATGAGGCCTTTCTTGAGGTTCCACCTGAAGTTATCCAGCTAACCGCGCGGACCAATCAGAAGTATTTTGTCTGCGAACAGGACGGCAAGCTCGCCAACGCGTTCGTCTGCACCGCCAACATCGTCTGCCACCGATGGCGGCGCGGCGATTGTCGACGGCAACCGCAAGGTGCTCGCCGCCCGGCTGAGCGATGCGCGGTTCTTCTGGGAGCAGGACCGCAAGGTTACGCTGGCGGATCAGGCCGAAGAAGCTGGAGCGGATCACTTTCCACGAGAAGCTGGGCACCGTCGCCGACAAGGTCGAGCGCGTGGCCAAGCTGGCCCGCTGGCTGGTTGAGGAAGGGATCGTCCCATCCTCCCCTTCAGGGGAGGGGACCCACGCAGTGGGGGAGGGGCACCAGCCGGTACTCCCACCCGCGCCGGACCAACCCAGCGCAGACCCGCACAGGTTCGGAGTACCCGCCCGTGCCACTCCACCATGCTTCGCATGGTCCCCCTCTCCCACGGGAGAGGATGGCCGATCTGGCCGAACAGGCCGCGCGGCTGTGCAAGGCCGATCTGGTCACCGAAATGGTCGGCGAATTCCCCGAACTGCAAGGCGTCATGGGCGGCTACTACGCCCGCGCCGAGGGGCTGCCGGACGCAGTCGCCGACGCGATCCGCGATCACTACAAGCCGGTCGGGCAAGGCGATGACGTGCCGACCGCGCCGGTGACGGTGGCGGTGAGTTTGGCGGATAAGCTGGATACGTTATTGGCTTTTTCGGATTGGGACAGACGCCCACGGGATCCAAAGATCCATTCGCGCTTAGACGGGCGTGCGCTTGGGAATCTTAGCACGATCATACAAAACGGAGTTCGATCGCCGCTATTTATCAGGCTTTGCGTTGAAGCAGGTGATCCAGATTGGGCTCATTGCAGAGCATTTGGCGACGATGAATTCTGATATGCAGCAAGTGGCTAGGCGAGATCGATCATTGTGGCTGGCGCATGAGAAGATGCGAGTTCGAGCGACTTTCGTAGATCGTCGAAGCGTCGATTTGAGCGTAGCTGTCTGGGAAGTCGGCAGACTATTTGGCAGCCGAAGCTTCTCGACTTCTTCGCCGACCGCCTCAAAGTCCAGCAACGCGAAGCGGGTGTCCGCCACGACCTGATCGACGCGGTCTTCGCGCTCGGCGGGGAGGACGATCTCGTCCGGCTGCTCGCGCGGGTTCATGCCTTGCAGGCGTTTGTCGGGACCGAAGACGGGGCGAACCTGCTGGCGGGGTACAAGCGCGCGGCGAATATTCTGAAGAAGGAGGGCTACGAAAGCCAGCCCAGTCCGCCGTCATCCCCGCGCACGCGGGGACCCAGAGCGGGCCAACCCTGGCTCCCCGCGTTCGCGGGGATGACGATGTTGGTATAAAAGACCTTTCCTACCCTCCCGAACCCGCCGAAGCTGCGCTGATGGCGGCGCTGGATGGGGCGGAGCCGTTGGCCGCCAGTGCCATCGCCGCCGAGGACTTCGGCGCGGCGATGGCGGCGTTGGCCAGCTTGCGTGCGCCGATCGATGCGTTCTTTGACAGTGTGACGGTGAACGATGCCGACCCCGCCAAACGCGCCGCGCGGCTGGGCCTGCTGGCGCGGCTGCGCGCGGCGGTGCATCAGGTGGCGGACTTCTCGCGGATCGAGGGGTAGGGCTTCCAACGCAAAATCCGCATATCTCCCCTCCCCTTGGGGAGGGGTTGGGGGTGGGGGTACGACGCCGGCGTAGACCCCCCATCCCAACCCTTCCCCAAGGGGAAGGGCTTTAGTGGAGAGAAGTTTGCGGGCAGCGCGCTACCGCTTCCACCCGCTCAGCGTCAGAATTTCAAACCGCTCCACCGTCCCCGCGCCAAACGCCGCCCGCGCCTTAGCAGCCTGCGTCCGCGTCAAAGTCGGTCCGGGCCGCGCCAGCACATTGCTCAGCCCCTGCGCGCGCAAGTCCCCCACCAGCCGGTCCAGCCCGGTATAGCGCACGCTGAGCGTCCGGCTGTCCACCACCGGATCAGCCCAGCCGGCGCGTTGCAGCAATTGCCCGCCGGCGCGGACATCGACCATCGGGTGCAGGCGCGGGGCGGGGCGGTCCCCATCGGCCTCCAGCATCGCCGCGCGCAAGGCGGGCAGGCTGCCTGCGCCGATGAAGCTGGCGAGCACCAAGCCGCCGGGGGCGAGCGCACTGCGCAAATGGATCAGCGCGCCGGGCAGGTCGTTGACCGTATCGAGCGTGCCGAGGCTGGCGATGAAATCGAAGCCGGTGTCCGGGAAGGGCTGCTCTTCCGCAAAGCCCTCCGCCGGTTCCGCCGCCATGACGTCACCGCCAAGCGCCGCGGCAAGCGCGCCGCTCCAGTCGCCGATCACCAGTGACCGCGTGGGTTGATGGCGCAGGAAGGCATAGCCGTTCCAGCACGTCCTCCACCATGTCATCCAGCAGATAGCGCGCCGCGCCGGGCTGCGCTTGCAGGCGCAGCGCACGCGCCGCACGGCCAGGCGGCGGGCGGGGGCAAAGATCTGGGGCGGGGCGCTGCTCATTGCGCGGCCCCTGCCTTGCGCCATGGCGGCGCGCAAGCGATAGTCGCAGCCACCATGCAAGTGCCCGCCGCCCTGCTGCCCATCGTGGACCTGGTGTTCCCGCCGCGCTGCCCGCTGTGCGGCGAGGGGCTGGCGGCGCAGGGCGGGCTGTGCGGCGCGTGCTGGGGCGAACTGGCGATCCCCGGCGAGCCGTGCTGCGCCGCGTGCCAGCGCCCGTTCGATGACAGCGTGGCAGCGGGTTCGATCTGCGCGCCGTGCCTGGCCGATCCGCCGCGCCATGGCGGGATCGCGGCGGGGACGCTGTACAACGATGCCTCGCGGCAACTTGTGCTGGCGTTCAAGCATGGCCGCCGGATCGCGCTCGCGCCGCTGCTGGCGCGGCTGATCGCGCCGAAGTTGGGCCATGTCGATGCGGAGTGGCTGGTGGTGCCGGTGCCGCTGCACCGCTGGCGGTTGTGGCAGCGCGGCTTCAATCAATCCGCCCTGCTGGCGCGCGAGCTGGCTCAGGCGCGCGCGGCCAGGCTGTTGGTGGACGGTTTGCTGCGCCCCAAGCAGACGCCGAGCTTGGGCGGGCTGGGGCGCAAGGCCCGCGAACGGGCGCTCAGCGGCGCGATCACACTTAACCCCCGCCGCGCCGGACAGATCAAGGGCCGCAAGGTGCTGTTGGTGGATGATGTGCTGACCAGCGGCGCGACCAGCGATGCCTGCGTGCGCGTGCTCAAGCGGGCCGGGGCGACCAGCGTTGCCATCGCCTGTTTCGCGCGGGTGCTGGATGAGGGCCTGCCGCACACCTGAGCCTCAAACGAAAACGCCCGAAGCGCGGGCTCCGGGCGTCCTCGTGACGAAATACGAAAGGTGCTGCTTGCGCAGTTTGGCAGTCCCCCTTGACTGCCGCACCCAATCCCTCATGCGGTGCCAACTCGAAAGCTGGCCTCTCACCCCAAACCTCGACCGCCGCGATATTGGATCGCTCTTGGACGAAGGGACGTTTGTCCCGCAGGCGCTCAATCGCTCCAAACGGCGATTCGGCAAAGTGCGAAGCGCTTGCGGGCAAGATTTTGGTCGACACATGTGGTTATCGTGCAACAAAGGAAGCCTATGTCCAGCCCTGATCAAGACCGGGAAACCGGCACGCAGTTTCTCCCTCGGTTTGATGCCAATGGCCTGCTGACGGCGGTGGTGACCGATGCGGAAACGCGCGCCGTGTTGATGGTCGCGTTCATGAACCAGGAGGCGCTCGATCTGACCCAGACCACCGGGATCGCGCACTTCTGGTCCCGCTCGCGGCAAAGCCTTTGGAAGAAGGGCGAAACCTCGGGGAATGTGCTGACCGTGCGGGAAATGCTGGTCGATTGCGATCAGGATGCGCTGGTGATCGTGGCGCGAGCCTGCCGGGCCGGCCTGCCACACCGGCGCAGTGTACTTGCTTCTACCGCCGGGTCAGCGGCGAAGGCGCTCGCGCGATTGGTCGATTGACGCTTACGTAAAGGTAAGCTATACTGCAAGGCATGGAAATGGCCCATTCCCCCGCGTCCGGCGCACGATGGTGCGCATCTTGACACGCCCGATGCGCTTGCAGCGCGAACACTTCACGATCTCGGACCTGACCTCGGAATTCAACTGCACCGCGCGCGCGCTGCGGTTCTATGAGGATGAAGGCCTGATCGCGCCCGGCGCGGCAGGGGCTCAGCCGGGTCTATTCCAAGCGGGACCGGGCGCGGCTCGCCTGGATCATGCGCGCCAAGAACGTCGGCTTCAGCCTGACCGAGATCAAGGAGATGATCGATCTCTACGATCTGGGTGATGGCCGGGTCGAACAGCGCCGCGTGACCATCGAACGCTGCCGCGAGCAGGTCGGCCGGATGCAGCAGCAGCGCGCTGATATGGACGCGGCGATCACCGAATTGACCAGCTTCATCACGTTGATCGAAAAACTTGAAAAACAGCCTGCAAAGCGCTGATTTCACTCACCAAGGATACAGTCATGCCCGTTTACAAGGCACCCACCCGCGATACCCGCTTCGTCATCAACGAAGTGCTCCAGCTTGAAACGTACTCCAACCTGCCAGGGTTTGAGAGTGCAACCACCGACATGATCGACGTGGTGGTCGAAGAATGCGGCAAGTTCTGCGCCGAAGTGCTCGCCCCGCTCAACCTGTCGGGCGACCGTGAAGGCTGCACCCGCCACGCGGATGGCTCTGTGACCACCCCCAAGGGGTTCAAGGAAGCCCATGCGCAGTTCCGCGAAGCGGGCTGGGGCACGCTGTCCGCGCCGGAGCAGTTCGGCGGGCAGGGGATGCCGCATGTGCATGGGCATGATGGCGGAAGAGTTCATCTCTTCGGCCAACCAGGCCTGGGGGATGTATCCGGGGCTGACCGGCGGCGCGATCGCCTCGATCCTGGTCAAGGGCAGTCCCGAGCAGCAGGCCAAGTACCTGCCCAAGATGATCGCCAACGAATGGCTCGGCACGATGAACCTGACCGAGCCGCATTGCGGCACCGATCTGGGCCTGATCCGCACCCGCGCGGTGCCGCAAGCTGATGGCACTTACGCCGTCACCGGGACCAAGATCTTCATTTCGGCCGGGGATCATGACCTGACCGAGAACATCATCCATCTGGTGCTCGCCAAGACCCCCGATGCGCCCGATTCGACCAAGGGCATCTCGCTGTTCATCGTGCCCAAGGTGCTGGTGAATGACGACGGTTCGCTCGGCGCGCGCAATGCGGTGTCGTGCGGCAGCCTGGAACACAAGATGGGCATCCACGGCAACGCCACCTGCGTGATGAACTATGACGGCGCGACCGGCTATCTGGTAGGCGAGGAGAACAAGGGCCTGGCCGCGATGTTCATCATGATGAACGCGGCGCGGCTCGGCGTTGGCATTCAGGGGCTGAGCCAAGCTGAGGCGGCCTATCAGAACGCAGTGAAGTACGCGCAGGAGCGCCGCCAGGGTCGCGCGCTGACTGGCGCGGCGGAGCCTGCGGAGAAGGCCGACACGCTGTTCGTGCATCCCGATATCCGCCGGATGCTGATGGATGCGAAGGCCTTTACCGAGGGGATGCGGGCGCTTTGCCTGTGGGGCGCGCTGCTGGTCGATCTCAGCCATCAGGCCGCGACCGAGGAAGAGCGCGCTTTGGCCGATGACATGATCAGCCTGCTGACCCCGGTGATCAAGGGCTACGGCACCGACAAGGGCTTTGAGACCGCGGTCAACATGCAGCAGGTGTTTGGCGGGCACGGCTATGTTGAGGAATGGGGGATGAGCCAGTTCGTCCGCGATGCCCGGATCACCCAGATCTACGAAGGCGCGAACGGGGTTCAGGCGATGGATCTGGTCGGGCGCAAGCTGGCGCAGAACGGCGGCCGCGCGGTCCAGGCATTCTTCGCCGAGGTCGATCAGGCCGCCGCTGCGGCCAAGGCTGACCCGGCGCTGGCCAGCCTTGCCGAGAAGGTTGAGAAGGCCAATGGCGAGCTAAAGGCCGCGACGATGTGGTTCATGCAGAACGGCATGGCCAATCCCAACAACGTCGGCGCGGGCGCGCATCATTACATGCATATGATGGGCATCGTCGCGCTGGGGCTGATGTGGCTGAAGGCCGGAACCGTGGCGAGCGCGGCGCTGGCTGCGGGGAACGAGGACAAGGCGTTTTACGAGACCAAACTGGTCACCGCGCGCTATTTCGGCGAGCGCTTCACCCCCGATGTGGGCGCGCTGCGCCGCAAGATCGAAGGCGGGGCGGACGCTGTGATGGCTTTGCCGGTCGAGGCCTTCGCGACGGCCTAACCGAGGATCGGATTGTCACCCAGGCCAATGTCACCGGCATTGGCCCAGGTGGCGTGCGTGCCCGAACAGATCCGTTCAGGCAGGATGATCCTGCAAACCGGCCCAGCGGCGATGTTCTGCGCGTCGATCAGCACGCATTCGGAGCGATCATTTGGCACATCCGCCACGAATGAGACCAGATAGCCATCGTCCTCGGCAGTCGCTCCGATGCGCGGTGCGAACGGTGCTTCGCTGCCAAACCGGCCCGGGCCGAATTCGTATGTCTCGCTGCTGCGCCTGGCCAGATCGTGCTTCACCAGTCCGCGAAACAGGAACCAGCCGGGCTCGGGCAGCGCGCTGTAGGCGTAGCTATATGGCCGCCCGGCATGGCGCTGGTTGATCATCCCGAATTCCAGATTGCGATCATCCAGCCGTTCTTCGCGGGTCTGGCCAGTCGTCAGATTGAACCGCCATCGATGCAGCCTGGGCTTCAGCAATTCCTGGTCTAGATAGGCCATCATCCGGCCATAGCCCTTGGGCGCATCGGCGCGAGATTGCGGCATCGGCTCTTCCTGGAAATAGCCATCGAGCACGACGTCGTCGCCGTCTTCATAGGCATTCAGCCAATGCAGCACGTAGCTTGGCGCGGCTTCGAACCAGCGGATGTCTTCAGCCGATCCGAAGCGCGGGATCAGGGCAAAGCGCGACTTCAGTTCGGGGTGGAATTCCACCGCATGAATCCCGCGCTTCAGCAGATGCGGATCCCAATAAAGCGGCATGTCATTCAGGATCGACCAGTTCGGCGTAAACGCCATGTCATGCGGCAAGCGTGGTCCTGGCAGAGGGATTGGCACATAGTGCTTCAGTCGGTTGTCAGCACCGATCACGCCATAATGCATGTAAGGCGCGTGCTTTGAATAGTTGAAAAATAGCAACTCACCCGTATCGGGATCGACCTTCGGGTGTGCTGAAATCCCATCGAGCGGGCACCAGTGATCGGTACCGAGGTTCTCAAGCGTAAACGGATCGAGCCGGTAAGCTTCACCGCACTGGTAGAAGGTGGAAAGGATTTTGCCCGCGTGCACCGCAACATCGGTGGAGGACGAATCTTTCAGCCACTCCTGCGCGCCCCAGCCGGGTCTGGTGGAGCGCTCTGGCGGTTCCATCAAACCTGCCCACAAAGATTGCCCGGCTTCCAGTTCTGCTTGCAAGCCCTTGGTCCGGACAAATCGGCTGCGATAGCTTGCCCGTCCACCCTTGAAGCTGATTGCGTGGATAAACCCGTCCCCGTCGAAGGGATGATAGCGACCGATCGGTTCATGCACCTGGTTCTCGCCGGTGCGGATATAGACACCTTCAATGTCGTCGGGAATCCTGCCAATGACTTCGGTTTCGCCGTTGGCGAACAAGGCATTCCATTCATTAAACGTGGGCCTCCACGCTCCGCCGAGATAGGGATTTTCGCTTGGACAGAGCGTTGACGGGATAGTTTTAACCAGGGCAGCGGGCATAAAGGCCTCTCCTCGGGCGAGAACTTAAAACGCATTTGGTCAAATCTGAACTCATCTTTTGTCGCTGCGCTGATCTTCGCTAGCAATGGCCGAAGTGCCAGCAAAGTTTACAAAATGACCCGAAATCACAGTATTCAAAATCGAACTCTCACCAAGGAAAAGCTCAAGCAGATGATCCGCGGCCCGCCAGTCTTCTAAATCTGAATGACGCCAAATCCAAAACTTCAAGCGTTGAGTGTTTCGTTGGCATTCCGTTCAATTCAATCTGGTGCAAAAATCTCATCAAACAGGCTCAGCATTGCAGCCCACGATTGCCGGTCGGCACTGGCGTTATAGCCAATCGCAGGCAGCCCGCGTGCGTCGCTTCCAGGATCAGTGAACCCGTGTTTGACACCGGAATACGAGTGAAACTGCCAATTCGCCCCGGCGTTGTCGAGTTCTTCCCACAGTTTAAGCACCGCATCACGCGGCGCCATCGGATCAGCATCACCGTGGCAGACAAGAATGCGGGACTTGACTGCACCGGGCCGGGCAGGCCGCAAGGTCTCCAACAGGCCGTGAAAGCTCACCACGGCGGCAAGATCGGCCCCGGCGCGGGCGAGTTCGAGCGCTGCTTGCCCGCCTTGGCAGTAGCCGATTGCGGCGATCGGAAGACTCGCGGCTTCGGGCAGCGCCAGCAAGGCTTCAAGCCCCGCAACCAACCGCGCGCGATAATTTTCGGCATCAGCGCGCAAAGCCTGCCCGAGCTGCATCGCCGCAGCCATATCGACCACTCGCTCGCCATAGAAATCCCCGATCAATGCGAGATAACCGAGGTCGGCCAACATTGTTGCGCGGCGTTCGACTGCCGGGGTGACATTGGCGATGGTTGGCCAGATGAGGATTGCGGCCTTGGCTGAGTGTCTCGGCCGCGCCAGCCAGCCCGTCAACACGGTGCCGTGGTGCGCGTACTTAACGGGTTCGAGGCCGCTCATTCCGGCAAAAAGTCCGGGACCGACAGATATCGCTCGCCAGTGTCATAGTTGAACCCGAGCACGCGGCGCCGGGGGCCAGATCGGGCAGCTTTTGCGCAATCGCGGCCAGCGTCGCGCCCGAGCTGATGCCGACGAGCATGCCTTCCTCGCGGGCGCAGCGGCGGGCCATTTCCTTGGCGTCGGCCGGATCGACCTGAATCGCGCCGTCGATAGCCTGGGTATGGAGGTTGGCGGGCAGAAAGCCTGCGCCGATACCTTGAATCGGATGCGGTGCAGGCTGTCCGCCGGAGATGACGGGTGACAGCGTCGGCTCAACCGCCCAGGCCTTCATGTTCGGCCATTTGACCTTCAGCATTTCCGCGCAGCCGGTCAGGTGCCCGCCGGTGCCGACCCCGGTAATCAAGGCATCGATCGGGCGTATCGGCAAAGTCTGCGATAGATTTCCTGCGCGGTGGTGCGCACGTGGACGGCGATGTTGGCGGGGTTTTCAAACTGCTGCGGCATCCACGCGCCAGGAGTGCTGGCAACCAGTTCATGCGCGCGCTCAATCGCGCCCTTCATGCCCTTTTCGCGCGGGGTCAGGTCAAAGCTTGCGCCATAGGCCAGCATCAATCGGCGGCGCTCGATCGACATCGATTCGGGCATTACCAGCACCAGCTTGTAGCCTTTAACCGCGGCGACCATGGCGAGGCCAATCCCGGTGTTGCCGCTGGTCGGCTCAACGATGGTGCCGCCCGGCTTCAGGCTGCCATCGGCTTCTGCCGCCTCGATCATCGCGAGCCCGATCCGGTCCTTGATCGAGCCACCGGGATTGCCGCGTTCGCTCTTCACCCAGACCTCGTGATCGGGGAACATCCGCGCCAGACGGATGTGGGGGGTGTTGCCGATAGTGGCGAGGATGGAGTCGGCCTTCATGAGACAGGGTCCTTCTGTTGTCGGTATTGCGGAGCAAAGGTACGCGCACGCAGCAATTCGGGAAAGAACCACGCCCAGGCCGCCGTGACAAGGATCGCGCCGACCCCGCCGAACACGACCGAGCCGACTGCGCCGATCAGCGCGGCGGCAAAGCCCGATTGCATCTCCCCCAGCTCGTTCGAGGCAGAGATTGCTAGGCCGGAGATCGACGAAACCCGGCCGCGCATTTCGTCGGGCGTGTTGAGTTGAACCAGGGTGCTGCGGATGAACACCGAAATGGCGTCTGCTGCGCCCAGAATGGCGAGGGCACCCAGTGACAGCGCGAAACTGTCCGAGAGCCCGAATACGACCGTGGCGAGCCCGAACACGGCCACTGCCCAGAGCATCTTCGCCCCGACGTTGCGCTGGATTGGCCTGATCCCGAGCCAGATCGCGGTGAGCGCCGCCCCCAGTGCCGGTGCGCCGCGCAGCAGGCCCAGTCCAACGTCGCCAACGTGCAAGACATCATAGGCGAAGACCGGCAGCATGGCGGTGGCTCCGCCCAGCAGCACGGCAAACAGATCCAGCGTGACGCAGCCGAGCAGGAACCGCTCGCGCCAGACGAACCGTGCGCCGTCCGCCATCTGGCGCAGGGGATGCGCGTTGCCGGTCATCACTGGTTGCGGGACCGGCCGGATCGCCAGCAGGCACGTGATGGCGACGAGCAGCAAGGCAGCGCCGTACCAATAAGGCAGGGCTGGATTCGCCGCGAGCAGGAACCCGCCCATGGCGGGGCCGATGACTGCCGCAGATTGCCAGGCGAGCGAACTGAGCGCGATCGCTTTGGGCAGCAGCGCGGCGGGCACGACATTGGGGACCAGCGAACTGACTGCGGGGCCAATGAATACCCGCGCGATTCCGTGCAATGCGGCCAGCGAAAACAGCAAGGGCAATGTCAGCCAGCCAGCCGCGTTCGCCAGCGCCAATGTCACGCAGATGCCCAGATCGATGGCACTGGCCACGGCGGCCACCAGTCGCCGGTCAAACCGGTCTGCGATCAGGCCCGCGACCGGGGTCAGCAGCATGAACGGAATAAACTGCACCAGCCCCAGCAGGCCAAGCAGAAACGCTGCTTCGGACTGGCTCATCCCTTCGCCAATCGCGCGCCAGCTGGTAGACCTGCGCGCCTATCACCACGACCACGGCGTTCATGGCATTGACCGCGAAAAAGCGGGTCAGCCAGATCAGCCGGTAATCACGCAGGTAAATCGGATGGGTGGGAACGCTCACGCGCCCGGCATGGCAGGCCGATCATGCCTTGCCAAGCCGGGACGTGGTCGCAATGTCAGAAGGTCAGCTTGGCAGTAACCCGCAAATCGCGCCCGGCCAGTGGCACGAAGTCGCGGGTGAACGAAGTGGCGCGGCGGGCGTCGACATCGAACAGGTTGTTGGCGGAAAGCAGCAGGGTCAGCGGCCCGGCTTCGCCGAAGGGATGCCAATCGAGGCTGAGGTTGACCAGAGTAAAGCCCGGCACCGCGTTTTCAAACGCGGCGACACGGCTTTGCGCACGGCTCCATTCCACTTCGCCGCGCAACTGCACATCGCCTTGGTTAACTCCAATACCGCCCTGCAAGCGCAGCGGCGGGATGCGCGGCACCGGCCCGGTGCTGCGCAGTTCGGCATGGGTGTAATCGGCGGAGACGTCCAGCTTCAGGCTGCCTTTGGCCCAGGTCGCTGCGGTCCAGTCGGCCGAAGCTTCGAACCCCTTGAACGTCGCAGGCAGCTGGCGATAGGCGAAGACGGGCAAGCCATCCTCTTCGGCTGCCGGTCGGCAGGGCTGCGATGAAGCCGTCAAAGCTGGTCCGGTACAGCGTGAGGTTCAGGTTCGCGCGGTTGCTTTGATAGCGCACAAAGGCTTCAAGCCCGTTGCTGCGCTCGGTCCCGAAATCAGGATCGCCCAGCTCGTAGGACTGGGTGGCGATATGCGCGCCATCGGACAGCAGCTCTTCCGCGGCCGGAGCGCGGGCACCGCGAATGTAGCTCGCGCCGATCTTCCAGCCTTCAGCCGGGGCGAAGGTCAGCCCGGCTGCGCCTGACCACAAGTCAAACTGGCGGTTGAAGCCCACCGACGTTGCCTTGGTCGTCGCGCGCTCATAGCGCCCGGCAGCTTCGAGTTCGAGCGGGCCGAATTCCACCGATTGCAAGGTGAACACTCCGAAGCGGCTGGTGTCGTTATCCGGGGTGAAGGCTTCTGCGCCTGCGATCAGCAGCTTGCGGGTGAAGTACTGTACCCCGCTGCGGCCGCGCCAGCCGCCACGCGCGTTTTGCACCAGGTCGGCGCGGACTTCCAGGCCGTTGCCAGCGAAGCGCGTGCCGACCTCGCCACCTTCCAGTTCAACGTGCGCGTAATCGCCATAGGCCCCGCGCACTTGCAGGCTGTTGAACAGTCCGCCAAATTTGATTGTTCCGCGCAGATCGACACGCGTCTGGACCAGATCGATGTTGACGGTCTCGGCTTCTTCGCCCGGATCGCCTTCAGCATGACCGTGGCCCGCACCGGGACGCAGCGGTACGCCGTAGAGCATGTCCTGGCGCTGGAACGAGACGCCCAGGTCGCCGTCTGCATCGATGAAAGCGATCCCGGCACCGAAGGTCGTGGTGCGTGCGCCCGAATTGGGCAGGCGGCCGGTCTGCGCCGCGAAGCTTTCCAGTTCCGCTGCCTCATCCAGCTCACCATCGGCGCGGTGCCCGGCGGCATCGGCCAACAGATCGGCACGCAGAGCGGGCGAGTTCAGGAAGCCGCCGACGCGCACATCGTCGCTCTTGCGCCAGCTGGCGTCGAAGTGGACCGCGACCCGTTCGGCCAACTTGGCTTCGACTGCTCCTGCAAGGGAACGTTCGTCCGCCGCAGAGCCATAGCCAGCCAGAACCGTCGCCGATGGCACTGCGGGAATGTTGCGCGGGATCCGCTTATCGAGTGCGTTGATCGCGCCGCCAATGGCTTGCCCGCCGAACAGCAACACTGCCGGGCCATGCAGCACGTCGATGTGATCGACCGTCAGCGAGATCAAACACCACGGCATGATCGGCTGAGACGTTTGAGGCATCGATCGAGCCGATCCCGTCAGTCAGGACCCGGATCCGGTCGCCATCAAACCCGCGCAGCACCGGCCGCGATGCGCCGGGGGCGAACGAGCTGCTCGAAACGCCCGGCAGCTTGCTCAGCGCGTCACCAATTTGCGCGCGGCTAAGGCTGACCAATTCATCGCCACCGAATGTGCGGGTCGATTGCAGCATGTTGAAATCGACGGGCGGGTGGCCCACGATCAGGATTTCCACCTCTTCAGCTGCGTGCTGATCGCCGTGGTTGTCATCCTGATGCGCCTGCGCTTGCGCGGCAGAGAACGGCGCGAGGGCGGCGGCGATGGCGAGCAGCGCGGGCGCGCTCAGGAGGTGTCTGGCAATGGTCATGGCGGCGCTCTAACCGCGATGTTATAATGTATCAAGTCCAAACACACGCGTTTGCGACGGGCCGTGCAGCGCTCAATCAGCGCCGTGCGCGCAGCCGGGGGTTGGGTTGGAGCGTGTCGATCATCTGCATGAAATCCTCCAGCCGGATGATCCGTTCAAATTGAAATCCGGCGCGGTCTTCGGTGGCCCAGATCAAGTGCGCCTCGATCCTGCCAACCACCGGCAGGCGGATGACCACCCGCTCGCCGCGACCAAGCCCGGCGGCATCGGAAGACATGAAGCCATGCGCCGACAGGTTGGTGATGTGCAGATGCAAATCACCCAACCGGCGGTGTTCGCCAATGACCTTGTGATCGACCGGGTGGCGCGTGGCGCGCCGCATGTCGGTAACGGTCAGCTGTGCTCCGGTGGCCATAAGCCGCCATGCCTCCAATTGTGGGTTCAACTGCGCCACAATGAACGGCAATGCCGAAGAAACAGTAAACCCCGGCAACGAATTGCCGCCAATTGCCGTCAACCCTGCCGGATTATGCCGTGCTTCTTCTTGCCCGAGGACAATCGCACATCCTTGCCATCAAGTTGAATCATATGCGTTTCAGTAGTGAATACTACGCCGTCCACGCGGGCACCGCCACCGGCAATCAGACGCTTGGCTTCGCCCTTGCTGGCGGCGAAACCGATGTTCACCAAGGCGTCGATCAACGGAATCGCGCCGTCTGCTACTTCGAGAATCGGCAAATCTTCGCCCATGGCCCCGCCGCTGAAGGTCGCTTGCGCGGTTGCTTCTGCCGCGCTGGCGGCAGCATCGCCGCGGCACAAGCGGGTGACTTCGTTGGCGAGCACAATCTTGGCGGCGTTGATCTCGCCGCCTTGCAGCGCTTCGAGCCGGGTGATTTCGTCCAGCGGCAAGTCGGTGAACAGCCGCAGGAACCGGCCGACATCGCGGTCATCGGTGTTGCGCCAGTACTGCCAGAAATCCCACGAAGGCAGCGCGTCTTCATTCAGCCAGACTGCGCCCGCCGCGGTCTTGCCCATCTTGCCGCCATCGGCGGTGGTCAACAGCGGCGTGGTCAGCCCGAACAGCTCGGTCCCGTCCATCCGGCGGCCGAGTTCGATCCCGTTGATGATGTTCCCCCACTGGTCCGACCCGCCCATTTGCAGTCGCGCGCCGCTAGCCTGGGCAAGGTGCCGAAAATCATAGCCCTGCAAGACCATGTAGTTGAATTCAAGAAAGGTCATCGGCTGCTCGCGCTCCAGCCGCAGCCGCACCGAATTGAAACTGAGCATCCGGTTGACGGTGAAATGGGTGCCGACCAGTTGCAGCATTTCTATGTAACCAAGCTGGCCCAGCCAATCATGGTTGTTGACCATAATGGCATCGGTCGGGCCATCGCCAAAGGTCAGCAGGCGCGTGAAGATCGTGCGGATTGACGCAATGTTGGCCTCGATCGTGACATCGGTCAGCATCTTGCGGCTTTCGTCGCGGCCGGAAGGATCGCCGATCCGCGTGGTTCCGCCGCCCATCAGCACGATCGGCTTGTGTCCGGCCTGTTGCAGGCGGCGCAGCATCATGATCTGGACCAGGCTGCCGACATGCAGCGACGGCGCGGTGGCATCGAACCCGATGTAGCCGGGTATCACGCTGGACTGCGCCAGATCGTCCAGACCACTGGCATCGGTCAGCTGGTGAATATAGCCACGCGCGTCGAGCGTCTGCAGAAGGGAGGATTTGTATGTCATCGCGGCGCGCGCATAGCAGTGTCTGCGGCCAAGCCCAAGCCTGCCTTGCGGTCGGGCGCGTCAGCAGGCAATAGGCGGCCATGACACCGCTCGCTCTCCACCCCGACAGCCAATCAGGTTCGATCACCGGGATTGCCGCTGCAATTACCCCTATTCCCGGCGGCTGCCACGCCGTCTTCGTCGCGACTGGGGCGATTGACCGCATAGCTCTGCCAGCTATCGCTGAACCGGAACGGTTGGATGATTTGTGGCGGACCACCTGTTTCGAAATTTTCTGGAGCCATGACGGGACCAGCTACCGCGAGTTTAACCTCTCGCCGTCCACGCGCTGGGCTTGCTATGATTTTGACAGCTTCCGCGCCGGGATGTGCAATGCGCCCGCCGAAGTGGCGATCACTGTCAATCAGTCGGAATCAGAGCTGCGGCTGGAGGCGGTGATCCAGTCAGACCTGCCGCTTCCCGCTAGCGTCGCATTGAATGCAATTGTTGAGGACGCGGACGGCGTGAACCGGTTCTGGGCGCTCAACTTTCCAACTGGAGCGCCAGAATTTCACAGTCCGGTTTGCCGGGCGTTGGCTTTGGAAGCGGAATCATGAGTGTGCAGTTCGGCATAGATCGCCTGCTCGCCGATCCGGCGTTGCTGGCAGAACTAGCGGGGCGGCGGGTGGCGCTGGTGGCGCATCCGGCCAGCGTTACGGCCGATTTGACACATTCACTTGACGCCTTGCTGGCCGCTGGGGTGCGAGTGACTTCCGCGTTTGGGCCCCAACACGGGCTGAAGGGCGACAAGCAGGACAATATGGTCGAAACCCCGGATGAGGTTGATCCGGCGCTCGGTATCCCGGTGTTTAGCCTCTACGGGGAAGTGCGCCGCCCTTCAGGCCAGATGATGAGCACGGCCGACGTGTTCCTGTTCGATCTGCAAGACCTAGGCTGCCGGATCTACACCTTTGTCACCACGCTGCTCTATCTGCTTGAAGCGGCGAGCGGGACCGGCAAGGAGGTGTGGGTGCTGGACCGGCCAAATCCAGCCGGACGCCCGGTGGAAGGAACGCTGCTGGTTCCGGGGCAGGAGAGCTTCGTCGGTGCGGGGCCAATGCCGATGCGCCATGGCCTAACTCTGGGCGAAATGGGTCACTGGTTCATCGACCACTTCAAGCTTAACGTCGATTACCGTGTGATTGCGATGGAAGGCTGGGAGCCTGATGGCGCCGGATACGGCTCGCCGGCCGGGCGGGTCTGGATCAATCCCAGCCCCAATGCCGCCAACGTCAACATGGCGCGCGCCTATGCCGGAACCGTGATGCTCGAAGGCGCAACCCTCAGTGAAGCGCGCGGGACCACACGCCCGCTGGAGGTGCTGTTCGGCGCACCGGATATCGATGCCAAGGCGGTCCTGGCAGAGATGCGTCGCTTTGCCCCTGACTGGTTGGCAGGTTGCGCGATCCGCGAAGTGTGGTTCGAACCGACCTTTCACAAACACGCCAAAACGCTGTGCAACGGCCTGATGATCCACGCCGAGGGCAGCTTCTACGATCACGTGGCGTTCCGGCCCTGGCGATTGCAGGCTTTGGCGTTCAAGGCGATTCGCAGGCTTTATCCAGACTATCCGCTGTGGCGTGATTTTCCCTACGAGTACGAATTTGACCGGCTCGCGATTGACGTGATCAATGGCGGCCCGGCACTGCGCGAATGGGTGGATGACGCTACGGCTACCCCGGATATGCTCGACGAGCTCGCTGGCCATGACGAGCGGGCATGGAGCGAAACGATCGAACCCTTTCTGCTATATTGACAGATGACCGCTTGACGCCGCCGGGCGCAGTCGAAACACTGCCCCAATGAAACAAGCCATTGGGAGAGAAAGCGCAGCCAAGCTGCCTCGTGAAGCGCGGGTCATGCTGTGGCTGTTGCTGGTCGTTTACATCTTCAATTTCCTTGATCGGCAGATCGTCAACATTCTGGCCGAGCCAATCGCAAGGGATCTCAACCTCAGCGACACCCAGGTCGGATTGATGACCGGGATTGCCTTTGCCTTGCTGTACACTGTGCTGGGGCTGCCGATCGCGCGGTTTGCGGACCGGCCTTCGACAGATCGCGGTAAGCTGATTGCGGTCGCGCTGGCGGTCTGGTCGGCCATGACCGCGCTGTGCGGACTGGCGCAGAACTTCACGCAATTGCTGCTCGCGCGGATCGGCGTCGGAATTGGCGAGGCTGGTTGTACGCCTGCCGCGCATTCGCTGATTGCCGACAGCGTGCCCGCAAACCGGCGCGCTTCGGCCTTGGCGTTCTATGCGCTCGGGCATCCCGATCGGGTCGTTGCTGGGCATGCTGATTGGCGGTTTTCTGGCCGATACAGTCGGCTGGCGGAACGCGTTCCTGTTCGTCGGTGCGCCTGGCATTCTGCTGGCACTGGTGGTGGTCGCGCTGCTCCGTGATCCGCGCCGGGCCGGGACACTGGCTGCGCAAAAGGACCGCGCCGATGCCAGTGCCGCTCGGGGCACGCTCTCTACCGGCGAGGCAGTAAAGGCGCTGATGTCCTCGCGCGCCTACATCCTGCTGCTGGTCGCGGGATCAGCCGCCTCGTTCCTCAGCTATGGCAAAGGCACCTGGACCACGATTTTCTTTCAACGCACGCACGGGCTTAGCCCCAGCGAAGTCGGGTTCTGGTTCGGGGTCGGGGGCGGAGCAGCAGGGATTTTCGGCACGTGGTTGGGCGGCTGGCTGGCGGATCGCCACGGCGCGGTGGATCGTCGGCACGTGATGACGGCGCCCGCGATTGGCATGGCCATCGCCGCTCCGATGACTTTCGCGGCTTATTTCATGACAGATTGGTGGGCTTCGCTGGCCTTGCTGCTGATCCCGACAGCGCTCAATACCCTATACTACGGCCCTTGCTATTCCAGCGCGCAGGGGCTGGTTCCGCTGCGCGCGCGGGCGAT
The DNA here is from genome assembly GCA_963802015.1 of uncultured Alphaproteobacteria bacterium. Taxonomy (GTDB): domain Bacteria; phylum Pseudomonadota; class Alphaproteobacteria; order Sphingomonadales; family Sphingomonadaceae; genus Novosphingobium. The sequence goes on along the minus strand of CAWDHB010000011.1, from coordinate 359,665 downwards.
GGCCAGCGCGGCGCTGCTGTTCTTTCAAAACCTGATTGGGCTGGGACTGGGGCCGTTGTTCTTCGGAATGCTGTCAGACCTGCTCAAGCCGGAATATGGCGCGGAATCGGTGCGATACGTGTTGTTTGGCGCGGCCTGGTTAGGGCTGGTCCCGGCCTTCTTCTTTTGGCGCTGCGGGCGGCGGTTGAACGACGAGCTTGATCGTCACACGTGATTGGCGATCCAGGCGATGGCCTGGGCGCTGGGCAGGAATAGCAGCTGCGCGAGTAGTGTCCCGGCTAGCCGGCTGACGCTGATCCAGACAATGGTCCGGCGGAACAAGGCTTCGCTGACGCGGCCTTCCACCACGTCATCGGTCATTACCGATAATTGCGGGTCGATCAGCGCGAACAGCAGGATCGTCGCGAAGCCGTTGATCACGGCGGACAGCTGCGACGCGGTGACGCGGAACTCGGGGTTGAGAAACCCGGCGTAGAGCGAGGCCAACACTCCGACGGTGATCAGCGCTTGCGCCAGACAGTTTGACAGCAGCACCCCCCAGCCAACGCCGCGTTCCTTGACCAAGCCCTTCAAATGTTCGGTTGCCGGTATCCGGATCGAATCGCGCACCGTGCGCAGCCCAGCGGGACTGGCGCTGCGCAGGATCATCCGGGTGGTGGAACGATGTTCTTGGAAATAGCCGATCGCCTTGGCAAACAGGCGCTGTCCGGTCGGCACCAGCACGATCCCGATCGCGACGGCAATCGACGCGCTCAGCAAGATCATCCGGAAATCCCAGAGCAGCGCATCGCCGCCGCCATCCACAATCCGGGTTTCGATTCGCTTGGCCACAAATGGCCCAAGGAAACTGTTAGAGGTACGGCTGACCAGTACGAGGATGTTGAACAAGGCAAAGCTCATCGCGATCCGCCGGGTCCGCACCCCGGCAATCCGGGCGGAATAGGCGAGGGTTCCGATCAGATTGATCGCGAAAGTCAGCAGGCAGATGATCCAGAGTTGTGCGTCCATGCCGCGTACCTAGCGGGTCGTGCGGGCATTTTCCAACCGGTGCTTCGCGCAATTGGTTTTGGGCAGGTTTCAGCTGTCTTGCAGCAGTAACAGTTCCGCCGTCACGGTCATGGTGGGACCCGGCATAAGCTGGTGATCAACTGCGGTTACGGCAGCATCGGCGACCAACTGACCGGGGATATCGAATTCGTGTTCCGGCAGCATCGCGATGAAGTCCTCGCCGGCGGCCACGCCGTCAACATCACTGAACGCCAGCGTGATGGTGTGCCGCGCTCCAGCGAAAGTTGCACTGGCCCAATTTCGCTCGCTGTGGCTGATCAGTTTGGCCCGGCCTTGCGCAAGGGTGTTCAATGCGGTGATCAGGGGCCGTTGACCGCGCACTGCGGTTGTTTGCGGCAACGGTCGTGCCGGTTCAACGCGAGGGTGTTCAAGCAGCACGGTAAGTCTCCCGATGGGTGTCCATGAAATGTTCGATCCGACGTTCGGTTTGCCAACGCGGTTCGCGGCCGTTGCGCAGATCCTGAACAAAGCGCGGGTCGCGCGCCGCGAGTCGCCCGAATTTGGTGCAGGGCATACCGGTCTCGCGCAGGAAGCGTTCGATCCGGGTGATAAGCATGCGATCCTCCTGCAGAGCCTGTTTCACATCCGAATCACTCGTGATGTTCTGACTTTGTTCTAATTGAAATCCTACTTGTCGAGTAAAAATACTTCATGTAGAGAAAGTTGTATGGAACAGAGCGATCCGCGCACCAAGCTTGTGGTTCTGGCCACTCAACGAAAGGTCAGTTTGCGAGCGCTGTCAGACATGATTGGCCGTAATTCAACCTATTTGGGGCAGTTTGTCAGCAAAGGCAGTCCACGAAGGCTAGACGAGCGGGACCGCCGAAGTCTGGCTCGGTTCTTTGGCGTGAACGAGGTTGAACTGGGTGGATCAGAGGATAATTACCGCAGTGATGCTGTGGCGGCTAGCAGCGAATGGGTAAATATACCCCGGTTGTCCGTTGAGGCATCGGCTGGCCCGGGAACGCTTGCAGCCGATGAGCGGGCGATAGGCACGTTCTGTTTCTCCAACCGGTGGCTGCGCGAACACGGGCTGGATCCGCAAACACTGTCATCGATCCGCGTCGAAGGCGATTCGATGGAGCCGACCCTGCGCGAAGGTGATGAAATACTGGTGGACCGCAGTCCGCGCCCGCCGCGCGAAGGGATTCACGTGGTGCGAACGGGGGATGCGCTTTTGGTCAAGCGGCTGGTTACTGGTAAGCCGGGGGTACTTATCCTGCTGAGCGACAATCCAGCCTATCGCCCGCTCGAACTTACGCCAGATGAGGTCGTTATAGTCGGCCGCGTGGTGTGGAAGGGTGGGCGGGTTTGACCTCTACTTTATAACGGGATTTTCTATGCGGCAAATCGTCAATGGGCTGCTGTTGAAAGACAGCAACATATTGCTCGCGCGACGAAGCGCGGCGCGCTCAGCCTATCCTCTGTGCTGGAGTTTTCCAGGCGGTCACGTTGAACCGGGTGAAAGCCAGGAAGCGGCTTTGAAGCGCGAGCTAAACGAGGAAATCGGGGTCGCACCGGTTGAAAGCCTCTTGGTTGCAACCTTACGCGATCCAGATGCCGCGTCAGATCCTGCGACGTTTCACCTCTATGCCGTCACGCGCTGGGAAGGCAATCCGGTCATTCAAGATGATGAGCATTCGGAACTGCGCTGGTTCACGCTTGCTGAGGCAGCCAAGCTGGCAAGTCTCGCGCTGCCCGGATATCGCGGAGTGTTCTTGGCATTGCTTCAATCTGAATCGCACGGCATTGGTTCTACATGACTTCACAAACTCAGCCGCCGATGCGCGTCGCCATCATCCCCGTCACGCCTTTGCAGCAGAACTGCTCGTTGATCTGGTGTACCAAAACGATGCGCGGGGCGCTGGTCGATCCGGGCGGCGATCTCGACAAGTTGAAGGCTGGAGTCGCGAAGGCGGGGGTGACACTGGAAAAGCTGCTGGTCACGCACGGCCATCTCGATCACTGCGGCCAGACCGGGATGCTCGCCAAAGAACTCGGGCTGAAGATCGAAGGCCCGCAGGAAGAGGACCGGTTCTGGATCGCGCAACTGGACGACGACGGCCGCAAATGGGGCATGCATGCCGAATTGTTCGAACCGGACCGCTGGCTGGAACATGGCGATACTGTAATCGTGGGCGAGCTGACGCTCGACGTGATCCATTGTCCCGGCCACACGCCCGGACACATCGTGTTCTACCACGCGCCGTCACGGTTCGCGATTGTGGGTGATGTTTTGTTCCAGGGCTCGATCGGTCGCACCGATTTTCCGCGCGGCAATCACCAGGATCTGATCGAATTCGATCACGCAGAAACTCTGGCCGCTGGGGAACGACATTACCTTCGTGCCAGGCCACGGACCTACCAGTACGTTCGGGCGCGAGCGCCAGACCAACGGCTTTGTCAGCGACTATGCGTTAAGCTGAGGCTCCAGCTGCATAGCGAACTCCCGCCCGGCCTGGCCAAGCGGGAGCGCGCGGTTTACATGTGGCCGAGAACCACCAGCACAGCGACGATCGCCAGGCCCAGCTGAGCCAGCATCGTGGTCAATGTGCCGATCATGCGGCCCTTCTCAAGCGGCCCGGTGCCGTCCATGCCGAACCCGTGCGCGACGCGGCCCAGCATGTAGATCCCGCCGACGATCGCGAGCCATTGCCCGCCCTTGCCAGCCAGTTCGATCCCAGCGATCAGGATCAGCACCCACGGCGTATTCTCGACGAAATTCAGCTGCGCGCGCATCCGGCGTTCCATCAGATCATTGCCGCCGGTGCCGAAGCCGATCTTTTCCTTGCTCCGAACCTGACCGCAACGGATGCTCAGCCAGACGTTGATAATCGCCGCTGCTGCTGCGAGCGATAGTGTAGTGGGTAGCAACATAATTCTCTCCCCTGTGTGACCCGGCGCGATTGCTAGCTGCTCTGCGCTTGCAACGCACGCCAAATTCGCTATAGGCCCGCCTTCGCAAGCCGCCGACCTGGTCTGGACTGGCTTACCCGTCTGAAATCGATTTCACAGGAACAGGTGCCGCAATGGCTGTCCCCAAAAGAAAAACTTCGCCCTCACGCCGGGGCATGCGTCGCAGCCATGATGCGCTGAAGGTTGAAGCGTTCCATGAATGCTCCAACTGTGGTGAGCTGAAGCGTCCGCACAACCTGTGCACGGCCTGCGGCCACTATAACGGCCGTGAAGTGCTCGCTGTCGGGCTCTGATTTCGGTTTAACAGGAGTTTCGCGCACATGAGCCTGCCGCGTATCGCCGTTGATGCGATGGGCGGCGATGAAGGCGTGCGCGTGATGATCGAAGGCGCGGCGATTGCCCGGCGCAGCCATGATCGCTTCAAATTCCTGCTGGTGGGCGATGAAGAGCGGATCAAGGCCGCTCTGGAAGATCATCCCAATCTGCGCAGCGCCTCGGAAATTCTCCACGCGCCCGATGTCGTGAGCGGTGAGGAGCGGCCGACCCAGGCCTTGCGCCGGGCCAAGACCACTTCGATGGGCATGGCGATCAACGCCGTCAAAACCGGCGCGGCCGGTGCCGCGGTCAGCGGCGGCAATACCGGCGCGCTGATGGCCATGGCCAAGCTGGCGCTGCGGACGATGCCGGGGATTGACCGGCCAGCACTGTCGGCGCTGCTTCCCACCCTGGGCGATAACGACGTTGTGATGCTCGATCTGGGGGCAAACACCGAATGCGATGCCCGCAATCTGGTGCAGTTCGCGATCATGGGCGCGGCCTATTCGCGAATCGTGACGGGGCGCGATGCCCCGCGGGTGCGGCTGCTGAACATCGGCACCGAAGAAACCAAAGGCACCGAATTTCTCCAGGCTGCCGCAGCCCAGTTGCGCGCTGCCAGCGATCTGGCGATGTCATTTGACGGCTATGCCGAGGCAGACAAGATCAACCGTGGCGATGTCGATGTGGTTGTGACGGACGGGTTTTCCGGCAATATCGCGTTAAAATCTATCGAAGGCACAGCGCGGTTCGTGGCTGACCTGTTGCGGCGTTCGTTCGCCTCATCGCTGCGGTCCAAGTTCGGCTTTCTGATCTCGCGTCCAGCAACCGAATTGCTCAAGCACCATCTCGATCCCAACAACCACAATGGGGCCGTTTTCCTCGGCCTCAATGGCGTGGTGGTGAAAAGCCATGGCTCGGCAAGCGCGGTGGGTGTCGCCAACGCGGTTCACGTTACTGCGCGATTGCTTGAGGAAAACCTGACAGAGCGGATCATGGCTGACCTGCAGCGGCTGGGTTCGGCAGAGCTTAGCAAGCCACCCAAGGCTGCCAGGACCGCAGAATGATGCGTCGTTCCGTCCTGATCGGCACCGGTTCGGCTTTGCCCGAGCGGATCGTCACCAATGCCGAATTGACGGAGCGGGTCGATACCAGCGACGCCTGGATCGTGGAACGCACCGGCATCCGGGCCCGCCACATCGTCGGGGAAGGGAAACGACTTCCACCCTGGCGATCGCGGCGGCGCGGGCGGCGATTGCGGCGGCGGGGATTGATCCGCAGTCAATCGGCCTGATCGTGCTCGCGACCGCTACCCCCGATCAAGACCTTTCCCGCCACGGCGACGATCGTCCAGGACGCACTGGGCTGCAACGGCTGCATCGCGTTTCGATGTCGCGGCGGTCTGTTCCGGCTTTCTTTATGCGATGGGCGTTGCGGATTTGCTGCTCCGGACCGGCATGGCGCAGCGCGCGCTGGTGATCGGCGCAGAAACGTTTTCGGACTTGCTCGACTGGGAAGATCGCACGACCTGCGTCCTGTTTGGTGATGGTGCCGGAGCGGTCGTGCTCGAAGCGCAGGACGTGGCCGAAGACGGTCCCGGTATCCTGGCCACCCGGCTGCATGCCGACGGCGCGCACAACCAATTGCTTTATGTCGATGGCGGGCCATGTACCACCGGCACCGTGGGCAAACTGCGCATGAAGGGGCCAGAAGTGTTCCGTCATGCTGTCGTCAACCTGGCCGATGTCCTGCAGCGAAGTGCTGGCCGATGCCGGCTTCGAGCCCGGCGATCTCGACTGGGTCGTGCCGCATCAGGCCAACCAGCGGATCCTTGATGCGACCGCGCGCAAGTTGGGTCTGCCGCCTGAAAAGGTGATTGTTACGGTAGATCAGCACGCCAATACCTCGGCCGCATCGGTCCCGCTGGCGCTGGATACGGCGGTGCGCGATGGCCGGATCAAGCCGGGCGACCTGATCGTGCTGGAAGCAATGGGCGGCGGCTTCACCTGGGGCGCCTGCCTGATCCGGGTTTAGAGCGGCGTGTATAAGCGCACAATCCTTTCCTGATTGCCTGCCAATACGTTGCAATCCGCGCACCAATGCTATATGCTCCCGGGTCGACGTTACTTTGGTTGAAAAGGAAGGAGCTCGATGCGCTCCATGAATACTTTGACACGCGCCGATCTGGCTGATGCATTGAACCGGAAGCTGGGGCTTTCGCGGTCGGAATCGCTCGCCATGGTTGAAGTCGATCCTCAATCACATGAAGGCCGCCATGGAGACGGGCGAGAACGTCAAGATATCCGGATTTGGCACGTTTCTGCTGCGCGACAAGGCCCAGCGGATCGGCCGCAATCCAAAAACCGGGGTCGAAGTGCCGATCACCCCGCGCCGGGTGCTGACTTTCCGCGCCAGCCAGATGCTCAAAGAACGGATCGCCAAGGGATGACGCGACGCTGCGCCTCCCACTTTGCCGACGGCAAAGAGCCCGAGGCGCTGCGCACGATCGGCGAAGTGGCGAAGGCGCTGGGAATTCGCCAGCATGTGCTGCGCTATTGGGAAGAACAATTCCCGATGCTGCGGCCGTTGAAGCGCAGTGGCGGGCGACGCTATTATCGTCCGGCGGACATTGCCTTGTTGAACGGATCGACCGGCTGGTGCACCGGGAAGGCTATACTCTTCGCGGGGCGCAAGAAGGCGCTGCTGGGGCAAGGCCGAACGTCGCCGCTGCGCCGCAGCCATCGTCGCCGCCGGCCATGCCAGCCGGCTGCTCCAGCCGAACCAGCTTTGCGCATGCGCGCCCGGCTGGTCGCGCTGCGCCATACTCTGGTCATCGGCGCTGCACGACGCTTAGACTGACCTGCGTCGCGCCGCCGGCGGGGCAGCGACTTCTGGATTGCCAAAATGACGACAGTCATACGACGCCGACCTTGCGCTGTTCGTCGGCGGCAGCTGGCGGATCGGTGAAGGGCGCGACCTGTTCCCGGTGGTCGATCCCGGCGCAGCGGAGAAACGATCGCCGAAGTGCCGCTGGCCAGCCCGGCCGATCTTGATGAAGCCCTGGCGGCGGTGGAGCAGGGCTTTGCCGCTGTGGCGCGCAACCCCGGTCGATCAGCGCGCGCGCCGTGCTGCGCAAGGCGGCTGTCCTGATGCGCGAACGCAGCGACGACCATCGCGCAAGTGCTGACGCTCGAACAAGGCAAACCGCTGGCCGAAGCGCGCGCCGAAATCATGGGATCGGCGCAAATCTTTGATTGGTGCGCCGAAGAGGCCAGCCGCATCTATGGCCGCCTGCTGGTCCGCCCGACCGGTCAGCGGAGCATGGTTACGCGCCAGCCGGTTGGGCCGGTCGCGGCGTTCAGCCCGTGGAACTTCCCGGTCTATCTGCTCGCCAAGAAGCTGGCTCCGGCGCTGGCCGTGGGCTGCTCGGTGATTGCCAAGCCGCCGGAGGAAACGCCCGGGTGCACCGGTGCGCTGGTGCGCTGCCTGCTCGATGCCGGGCTTCCCGGCCGATGTGGTGCAGCTGGTCCACGGCGTGCCGGATACGGTCAGCCGCCATCTGCTGGCCTCGCCGATGATCCGCAAGGTCAGCTTCACCGGTTCGGTTCCAGTCGGCAAGCACCTGATGCGGCTGGCGGCGGACGGGCTGAAGCGGGTGACGATGGAACTGGGCGGCCACGCTCCGGTGCTGGTGTTTGACGATTGCGATCTGGACAAGACGCTCGACATGGTGGTGCCGCAGAAATTCCGCAACGCCGGGCAGGTGTGTGTCTCGCCGACGCGGTTCTATGTGCAGGACAGCGATCTATGACCGGTTCGTCGACGGCTTTGCCGCCCGCACGGCGGGCGTGAAGACCGGTCACGGGCTGGATGCAGACACCGAGATGGGGCCGCTCGCCAACCGGCGCCGCCCCGATGCGATCGCGGCGCTGGTCGCCGATGCCGGAGCAACACGGTGCGCAGGGTCATGGCTGGCGGGCAGCGCGGTAATGCCGGGTACTTCTTCCAGCCGACCTTGCTGGCCGACGTGCCGGACACTGCCGCCATCATGAACAATGAACCGTTCGGCCCGGTTGCGGTGGCCGCGCCATTTTCCACGCTCGACGATGCGATCGGCAAGGCCAATCGCCTGCCGTTCGGTCTGGCGGCCTTCGCCTTCACGGAAAACATGCGCCGCGCCAATCTGCTGGGCGATGCGCTGGAAAGCGGGATGGTGGGGATCAACACCTTCGCGATCAGCGCGGTCGATGCGCCGTTCGGCGGAGTCAAGGATTCAGGCTTTGGCAGCGAAGGCGGGACCGAAGGGATGGACAGCTATCTGGCGGTCAAGGCAATTCACACGGCCTAATCGGCACTTGGTCCCAGCGCGGCGTCAAGATCGCGCGGGCGCACAAGATGCTCAAGCACACCGCAGCGGTCATTCAGTTCAGCCCAGGAATCGATCAAGAGCTTCAGCACGGCAAAGGCCGCGGTCGGGAATTTGATCTCGACCATTTCGCGCAAGGGGGTGGTGCCGTCATCGGGCACCAGATCAAAGATCAGGTCCTCCAGCCCGGGATTATGGCCCACCATCAGCAGGCTTTGCGGGCTGGCACCATGATTGGCATCCTGTTCACGCAGAACGTCCGCCAAAGTCGCTGAACTTGCGAGATAAATCCGGCGGTCCCAGTTGACCGCCACTGGCAGCCCAGCGGCTTCGCAGGCTAGCTCAATTGTTTCGGCGCAACGGATTGCGGGGGAGGCGAGCACCCGGTCCCAGCGCACCCCGTGATCCCGCACATGCCGCCCCATTACCACTGCGCCGGCGCGGCCGCGATCATTCAACGGCCGATCAAAATCACGCGCGCGCGGCGCGCCGGCGTCGGTCTTGGGCCATTCAGACTTGGCATGGCGGAACAGGCCCAGGATTTTCACGGCGGGGTTGTCTCACTTGGCAGGGCGACTTTCAAAGCACCGCTGGCGACGCGTTGTAAAGCCTCGTCGAGTGTGACCCGGTGGATCGGGGTTCCAGGCGGGAAAGCACTCAGCAAACGGCTGGGGAAGGCGGCGGAGAGGACAACGAAGTGCCCCCGATCGGCGCGGCTGCGGATCAGCCGGCCGAACGCCTGCGCCAGCCGCGCACGGATGATCCGGTCATCATGGCGCCTGCCCGCCGCCCGCCAGCCGCCGCGCGCGGTGCAGGATCGAGGGCTTGGGCCAAGGGACCTGCTCCATCACCACCAGCCGCAACGAATGGCCCGGCACGTCCACCCCGTCGCGCAAGGCATCGGTGCCGAGCAGCGACGCGCCGGGATCATCGCGAAAGATATCGACCAGCGTGCCGGTATCGATCGGATCGACATGCTGGGCATAGAGCGGCAAGCCGCTGCGCGCGAGCCGGTCAGCGATCCGGCCATGGACCGCGCGCAGCCGCCGGATCGCGGTGAACAGTCCCAGCACGCCGCCGCGCGCCGCTTCGATCAGCCGTCCATAGGCCCCGGCCAGGGCGGCGAGATCGCCCTTGGGCACGTCGGTCACGATCAGCACTTCGGCCTGGCCCGCATAGTCAAACGGGCTGTCAAAGCTGGACAATTGCGGCACCAGCTCCAGTTCACCTGCGCCGCTCGCGGCGATAGCGGAACTCCAGTCTGGGCCATCGCGCAAGGTGGCAGAGGTGAGCATCACCCCGTGCGCGGGCTCGAGCACGGTGCGCGCAAACGGCTTCATCGGATCGAGCCAGCGGCGCTGGATGCCGACATCGAACTCGCGCGCCTCAGCCCGGTCAACCGCCAGCCAGTCGACAAAGGCTGGATCGGTGACGCCCGCCAGCCGCTCCAGCAGGGCTTCCCACGCGGCCAGCGTATCGATCCGCCAGCCCAGCGAATGCCGGGCGCCTTCGATCCGGGCGCGGCCCTGGCCATCGAGCCAGTCGGGCGGATCGGCGAGCACCGCTTCCAGCCGCAGCCCAAGCCGCAGCAACGGCCCGCGCAGTTCGGCGAGCGCGACCTGGGCGGCCTGGGCGATTTCGATGAACGGCCCGTCGAGCTGCACCGCTTCGGTTTCCAGCCCGTAGCCGGCCTCCTGCCCGCCGCTCTCATCGCGGGCGTAGACACAGGCTCGCACAGCCGCGAGCAGCGCTTCGACCGGGCCGGAGGGCTGGTTTTCTGCCAGCCGTTGCAGCCAGCCGTCGCTGGGCAGCGCTTCGGCCGCATGGCGCGCGGCGGCGATCGCCTTGCCGCCGGCTTCGTCATAGCTCGCCACATCCGCCAGCCGCGCTGCCAGCCCGCGCCGCCGTCCTTTGGAGCCGCGTTCTGGCCCGATGATCCAGCGCCGCAGCTCGATTGTCTCCGCGCCAGTCAGCGCAGCGGCGAAGGTCGAAATCGGCGGCTTCGAACACGTGATGGCCTTCGTCAAACACGATCCGGGTCGGGCGTTGCGCGGTGTCACGCCCGCGCGCGGCGTTGACCATCACCAGCGCATGGTTGGCGATCACCAGATCGGCCCCGGCCGAGGCGCGCGCGCTGTGTTCGATGAAGCATTTGCGGTAATGCGGGCATCCCGCGAAGACGCATTCGCCGCGCTGGTCAGTCAGCGCCTTGACCCCGCGCTGGCGGAACAGCGTGCCCAGCCAGCCCGGCAGGTCGCCGCCGATCATGTCCCCATCCTGCGAATAGGCCGCCCAGCGCGCCACCAGTTGCGCCATGATCGCCGCGCGCCCGGTGAAGCCGCCTTGCAAGGCGTCCTCCAGATTGAGCAGGCAGAGGTAGTTCTCGCGCCCCTTGCGCACCACCACGGCCCGCGATCCGTCTTCGCGGCGATCCGGCCAAGCCCGGCCGCTTTCGCGGCGCAGCTGACGTTGCAGCGCCTTGGTATAGGTCGATACCCAGACCGTTCCGCCCGATTGCTGCGCCCACAGCGAGGCGGGAGCGAGATAGCCGAGCGTCTTGCCAATCCCGGTTCCGGCCTGAGTCAGCAACAGATGCGGCAGCCCGGCGCGCTGGCGCGGCGCGAAGACCGCGCTGGCGGCCTCGGCATAGCCTTGCTGCGCTGGGCGCGGCTCTGCATCCGCGCCGGTCAGCATGCCCAGCCGTTGACGCACGGCGGCGGGTTCCAGCACGACCTGCGCGGGCTGTGGACGCTCGGCCATGTCCTCCCATTCGGGCAGGCGGCCAAACAGCCAGCGTTCGGCCTGGTCTGGAGTCTTGAGCCGCGAAGCAACCAGCGGCGCCCAGGGCCAGCGCAGCCGCACCAGCGATTGCAGGGCGGACCAGGCCCCCTCGCGCTCCGCCCAGTCGGGTGCCGCGCAAACTGCCAGCAGCGCTTCGGCTGCCAGTTGCAGGAAAGCAGGGATCGCGGCGTCATCGAGCGGGGCGTCGAGCCCTAACACTTGCGCCAGTCCGCGCGGGGTCGGGACGGTGAACCGCGCCGGATGCACGAACGCGAACAGTTCCAGCAAGTCGAGCCCGGACAAGTCGGGATAGCCCAGCCGCGCGGCGACCAGCGGCGCGTTGAGCATCAGCAGCGGGGTGTCGGCCGCCGCAACAATCGCATCGCCCTTGGCCGCGCCGCGCGTGTGCCCGGCACCATCGCGCAGCCAGCAACCGGAATGGCTGGCATGAAGCGCGGGCAGGGGCAGGCTTGCCGACATTTCGATCAAATAGAACGGAACTGGAACGCGGGGCAAGGCCTTTGCCGCGGCTTTGCACCGTTCGGCCCGCGAGCGGTTGACGCTGCGGCGTGACCGCCTAAGCCTTGGGCTATGCTGAATCCAGACCAGTCCGCCTTGATCGCCCGCCTGCCCAAGGCCGAATTGCACCTGCATATCGAAGGATCGCTGGAGCCGGAACTGCTGTTCGCACTGGCGCAGCGCAATGGTGTGGCGATTCCATTTGCCAACGTCGCCGAGGTTCGCGCGGCCTATGATTTTTCGAACCTGCAAGACTTTCTGGACATCTACTACCAAGGCATGGCGGTCTTGCTGACCGAGCAGGATTTCTATGATCTGACCTGGGCTTATCTTGAGCGCGCCCAGGCCGATAGTGTTCGCCATGTCGAGATTTTCTTCGATCCGCAGGGGCATACCGAGCGCGGGGTAGCCTTTGCCACCGTGCTGGATGGGATCGACCGGGCGCTGCAGGACGGCAAGGCGAAACTGGGGATCAGCGCGCGGGTGATCATGTGCTTTCTGCGGCATTTGCCAGAGGAAGCGGCCTTGGCCACGCTGGAGGAAGCCATGCCACACCTGGCGCGGATCCACGGCGTGGGGCTTGATTCGTCCGAAGTGGGGCACCCGCCGTCGAAATTCGCGCGGGTGTTTGCCAAGGCCCGCGAGCTGGGCCTGTTCGTCACCGCCCATGCCGGTGAGGAAGGCCCGCCCGAATATGTCCACGAAGCGCTAGATCTGCTCAAGGTTCAGCGGATCGATCATGGCAACCGTGCGCTTGAGGACGCGGCGCTGACCGCGCGGCTTGTGGGCGAGGGTCTGGTGCTTACGGTCTGTCCGCTGTCCAACCTCAAGCTCTGCGTGATTGGCGCGATGGCGCTGAGCCCAGTCAAGCGGATGCTCGACCTGGGGCTCAAGGCGACGATCAATTCGGACGATCCGGCCTATTTCGGCGGTTATGTAAATGACAATTACCGCGCGGTGGCGGCGGCGCTCGCCCTGACTGACGCAGAGATTGTTCAACTGGCGTGCAACAGCTTCACCGGATCGCTGCTGTCGCCCGCCGATCAAGCTGTGCATCTGGCGGCGATTGCGATTGCGGTTGCGGCTGAGGCCAGTGCCCGGACATGACCGACAAGACCTACCTCACCGCCGACGCCCTGCTAGAAGATTTGTACCGGCTGGCAAATCTGGTGCTCGACGCTGATTTCCGCCCGACCCATATCGTTGGGATCTGGCGCGGCGGGGCGCCGGTCGGGATCGCGGTGCAGGAACTGCTGGAATTCAACGGCGTCCACAGCGATCACATCGCGATCCGCACCTCCAGCTATACCGGGATCGACCAGCAGCAAAAGGAAGTGCGGGTCTACGCGCTGGGTTATCTGGTCGATACACTCGGCCCCGAAGACCGGCTGCTGGTGATCGATGACGTATTCGATTCCGGCCGTTCGATCGAAGCTTTCCTGGGCGAACTGAGCGCGCGCTGCCGCCACAACATGCCGCGCACCGTCGGCATCGCGACGGTCTATTACAAGCCGGGCCGCAACGTCACTGCGCTCAAGCCGGATTTCTATGTCCACGAAACCGAAGCCTGGCTGGTCTTCCCGCACGAAATCTGCGGCCTGACCGATGCCGAAATCCGCGCGAACAAGCCGGGGTCGGAACTGATCTTGCGCCGGTGAACCAGGGCGGCCGCAGGTTTGCTGCAAGTCCGCCCTGATTGCATAGATCAGCCCTGTTTCAGCCGCTCGATCTCTTCCAGCAGAAACGGAATATCCTGGCGGGCGTGAGCAATGAAGTCATAGTCCGCATCGGATACTACTTGGTCTTCGCCAGTAAGATGCAAGTCTTCCTGCCGGCCGCTGCCCGTTCCGATCATGATGAAGCTTGACCCGCTCTGGTTGTCGCGGCCTTCGATCATTGCTTTCCAGGGGCCTTGGCGGGCCGCATCGCAACGATCCCTGATAGCTTTTAGCCGTTGTTCGTCCATGTCATTTCTCGCTGTCTATTAGGTCTGATTAGCAGGCGTTCGGATTCTTCACCAGCGTTGTCGCGAACAGGCTTTCCGCGGTTGCTGCGGTAACCCCTGATAGCAGGGAATGGTAAGGGTTTCCGGTTGTCGGCTTGGAAACAACAGTCCCACCCGCCGCCCTGATTGCGCTGATCGTGGAAACGCCGACTTTGCCGTTGTTGATCCCGACTGTTGCAGTCGCAAGCGCCGTCGAAGCCGGGGCTACATTCACCGATACGCCCGAAAGCTTGCCGTCGGCACCTGTTGATACACCAGTTCCGGCAGTGAAGCGCTCGCCCGTGCAGGTCCCGCCCCGATAGACTTTGTCAGTGGTGGCAAACTGCGCGTTTGCAGCTGTCGTCGCTCCAAACATAAGTGCGAACGCGATTGAAACACTTTTGACATATTTACTTGCGACCGTCATTTTGTTCTCCATCGAATTGAGTTTTCGATAGACGTATCGTGATGCGGAGTCTCAATGGTGTCAATCTCTATCGATTTCAACGCAACTCGGTATTTGAACAGTACATCGAATTCGGGAAACTATTTGTTGAACGTGGCGAAAGGTGCGGCCTTGATGACTGCATCACGCAAACTCTGCGAACTTCCGGGGATTGCACCCAGGCTGCGGTCCTGCTGCGCCCGTAGCCATGATCCAGGTGCAAGCCCACGCAAAGGCTTGGTCGCTTCCCCCTTGCGCGCACCGCACAATCAAGCGAAGGCGCGGACACTATGACAGACGAAGCACTGATCGCCGCCGCACAGGTTTCCAAGGCTTGGCCGTTTGAAGAAGCGCGCAAGCTGGTGAAGCGGTTTCCGCAAGGGAAACCGGGCGGCGCGCCGGTGTTGTTTGAAACCGGTTATGGCCCCTCGGGCCTGCCGCATATCGGCACCTTCCAGGAAGTGCTGCGGACCACGCTCGTGCGCCGCGCCTATGAAGCATTGACCGGCGGCGCGCCGACGCGGCTGGTGGCGTTCAGCGATGATATGGACGGGCTGCGCAAGGTGCCGGAAAACGTGCCGGACAAGGCGATGCTGACCCGCCACTTGGGGATGCCGCTGAGCCGGATACCCGATCCGTTTGGATCGAATGACAGCTTCGCCGGGCGCAACAATCTGATGCTGCGGGAATTCCTTGACCGGTTCGGATTCGACTACGAATTTGTCGCCGCGAGTGAGCGCTATAATGCGGGCGCGTTCGACGATGCGCTCCGGAATGTGCTGCGCAATTATCAGGGCATTATGGACATCATGCTGCCCACGTTGCGGGCGGAGCGCGCCGCAACCTATTCCCCGGTCCTGCCGGTCTCCCCCAGCACTGGCGCGGTGCTGCAAGTGCCGGTCACCGTGCTTGATGCCGACGCCGGGCTGATCCGTTTTGCCGATGCCGACGGGACTATGGTTGAACAGTCGATCCTGGGCGGCCAGGCCAAGCTGCAGTGGAAGGTCGATTGGGCGATGCGCTGGGTCGCACTGGGCGTCGATTACGAGATGTACGGCAAGGACCTGACCGACAGCGGAGTACAATCGGGCAAGATTGCGCAGGTGCTCGGCGGGCGGAAGCCTGAAGGGATGATCTACGAGCTGTTCCTGGATGACAAGGGCGAGAAGATCTCCAAGTCCAAGGGCAACGGCCTGACGATCGACGAATGGCTGACCTATGGCAGCGAGGAGAGCCTGGGCTTCTACATCTACCGCGAACCCAAGAGCGCCAAATCGCTGCACGTTGGGGTGATCCCGCGCGCAGTCGATGAATATTGGCAGTTCCGCGAAAAGCTCGCCAGCCAACCGCTCGAACAGCAATTGGGCAACCCGGTGTGGCACCTGTTGCGGACCAATGGCGAGCGCGGCGGGGCGGGGGAGACCTTGCCGGTGACCTATGGCCTGCTGCTCAACCTGGTTGGCGTGCTGGGTGCCGGGGCCAGCCGCGATCAGGTTTGGTCCTACCTTGGCAATTACGTGGAGAATGCCGATCCGGCGGCGCATCCTGCGCTCGACGTACTGGTGACGACGGCGCTGGCCTACAACCGCGATTTCGTCGCGCCCACGCTGGTGCGCCGCAAACCCGAAGCGAACGAGGCGCTGGCACTGGCGGCGCTGGACGAGGAACTTGCCGCAACCAGCGACGATGCGCCCGCCGAAGAATTGCAGAACCTGATCTACGCGATTGGCAAGGATCCGCATTACGGGTTCGAACAGCTCCGAGATTGGTTCAAGGCGCTCTACGAAACCCTGCTCGGCTCCAGCCAGGGGCCGCGGATGGGTAGTTTCATCGCGCTCTATGGCGTAGCGAACACCCGCAAACTGATCGCGGAGGCGCTCGACGGGGTGGCATGAAACGGTTCGACACCAGCCCGGAGGCCCTCGCGGTCGAGCTGCTTGGACGGCCGTTTGACGCGCTTGATGCTGACGAACAAGGCGTGCTGCGCCGGGTGATGTCGCATGAGGTGTCGCTCGATCACGACGAGATCATCGCCCGCCACGCCACCTTTGGCGATCGGCTGGCCGACCGGGTAGCAGCGGTCGGGGGCAGCTGGGAGTTCATCGCCTCCTTCGGGCTGGTGATGGTGACCTGGATGTTGCTCAACGGGCCGCTGTCCAGCTGGATTGGCGGCAAGTGGGATGCCTATCCGTACATCCTGCTCAATCTGGCGCTGTCGACGCTGGCGGCATTGCAGGCCCCGGTGATTCTGATGAGCCAGAACCGGCAAGCACACAAAGACCGGATTTCCAACCGCCACGACTACGAGGTGAACCTGCGCACCACGGTGGAAATCCTGCTGCTGCATCGCAAGCTGGACCGGGTGCTGGATCAGTTGAAGGCTGATCCGGGCGAGGGGTGATCAGTCTGGCTTGGCGCCCTGCTCCAACCGTTCCAGCCGGGCTTCGATCCGGGCAATGCCTTCCAGAATATGCAATTGCTCGTCATGCGTGAAGGCGTCGCGGTTTTCATTGAGGCGGTCGATCAGCCGGACCACGATCATCGGGGCGACCAGAAAAATCGACAGGTGCATCAGCGCGACCGCCACGAATTGACCAGCGCCGGTCTTGGGACTGATATCGCCATAGCCGGTTGAGGTGGCGGTGGTCGCTGCCCAGTAAATCGCGGTGGCAAAATCCAGCCCTTCGAAGCGCATCAGCAGTCCGGCGCTCACGATCAGCAGCACGGTGTAGATCAAGGCCAGTTCGGCAAAGGTATCGGTTGCGGCGCGCAAGCGGTGCATGGCTTACTCCTGGATGATATGGGGGACAAACCGGGCGCGGTTGCCGGTGATCAAGCCGTCTTCGCGAATGCCCAGCCCGGCGGCGGAACCAGCGACGGTCCAGCTGCCCAGCACCGGATAGCCGCGGCCGAAATCGCGTAAGGGATAGCGTTCCTGATAGACTAGCCGGTCACGCCGGTACTCCCCGCCGCTGCGCGCCACCACGCGGCCGCGCTCAACTATCTCGATATTTGCCCCCTCGCGGGCCAGCACGGGCTTGGAAACATAGTCCCCGGTCATGGCTGCGGGATCGAGCGAAGCCTTGAGCAAGTTTGGGTGGCCAGGGAACATGTCCCACAAGACCGCCAGCACCGCCTTGTTGCTCCACAGCATTTTCCACACCGGCTCCAGCCAGACCGTCTTGGCCAAATGCGGCAGAATGTCATCGCCAAAGGCTTCGGTGGCGATCCATTCCCACGGGTAGAGCTTGAACAGGGCGGTGATCAGATAGTCATCCTGATCGACGATCCGCCCGGCGGCATCGATCCCGATCTGGTCGATCAACAGTCCGTGGGTCTCCAGCCCGGCCTGACTTGCCAGATCGCGCATATAGGTGGTCGTGATTGTATCCTCGTGGACCGCATCGCCGAAATGCGCGAACCACAGCCGATGGCCGGGAATGCTAGGCGCAAGCACCTTCCAACGGGCGAGCAATTGTTCGTGCAGGCTGTTTAGCTGGTCGGCCTGCGGAAAGCAGGCTTCCTTCCACGACCACTGGATGATCGCGGTTTCCAGCATTGCGGTCGGGGTATCGCAATTGAACTCCAGCAGCTTGAGCGGGCCCTGGCCATTCCAGGCGAAATCAAACCGGCCATAGTCAAGCGCCGGGCCTTGCGCGTGCCAGGCATCGCGCACGGCGTCAAAGTAATGCAGCGGCACCCCGCAAGCCGCCAGCAGCCGCTCATCCCCTGCGATCTTGTCTCCGACGGCGCGGTACAGCGCGTGGACCTCTTCGGTCTGCGCTTCGATTGCTTCAACCTCAGCCATGGTGAAGCTGTAGGCCGCGCTCTCGTCCCAATAGACTCCATCGGCGTCGGTGTGCCAGATCAGCCCCTCGGCCTCGACGGCGGCTTGCCAATCGGGGCGTGGAGCCAGGTTAAGTCGCTTCACTGGTCAGGAACGCCCACCGCCGAAGCTGCGACCACTGGAACCAAACCCACCGCGCGAACTGGCGGTAGAGCGGGTCATGTTTGCGGACGAAGGCGCGCTGGCATAGTTCACCCCGGGCATGGGCATGCTCGATCCGACAAAGCCATAGCGCGAATTGCGCACCGAATCGCCAATGTAGGGGAGCCGCGAACCCCGTCCCATGTAGTACCAGCCGACGCCGCTGCCATGGTAGTACCGGCGACCACCTTCGCATTCATCTTCGTCGATTCGCTCGCCGTTCTGGTTGACGCAGACGCGGGTGTCGCTTTGCGCGATTGGCCCGGAGTCCCAATCGTCATCGCTCGCGGTCGAGCAGGCACCAAGAGCGGTGAGGGTGGCGGCCATCGCCGTAGTCAGGCCAATTTGCTTCTTGCGCATAGGTCTATCCTTCCGCCCGTTCAGGGAACCATGCAGGCGGCTTGCAGCACGCCAATGCCCAAGCCCATGCCGCCGGTAAAGACGCCCGACGCCGTGCAGCCTTCGGTGATCCGGTCTTCGATCGCCTTGAACAGGAATCGCGAAATCACAATGAACACCACCAGTTGGACGATGGCCGCGACCGCGCCCCACAGCACCATGTCAGGGATGTTGACTGAATGGCTGATCACGGCGGCCAGTGGCAAGGCAAAGCCCAGAAACGTGCCGATCAATTGGATCGCTGCGGCTGGGTTGCCAGCGCGGATCAGCGCAAATTCGCTATGCGGGGTGAACCGGGTATAAAGATAGAGAAACGCTGCAGACAGGGCCAGCGCTGTGCCGAAGTAGGCCAGAAAATGCGGCAGCGCCGCGGCAAAATACTGGAACATGTTCTGCTTCCCCCGATTGGCTTCAGTTGCAGCAGCCAGAGCTATCGCGTGTTGCCAGCGCGGGCAAGCAGACTATTTGGCCAGCTGCGTTGTTATCCAGCGCTCAATCTTTGTTTCAAGGACGGGCAATGGCAATGCGCCGCTGCCCAGCACTTGATCGTGAAACTGCCGAAGGTCAAACCGCTGGCCCAGCGCGCGTTCGGCCTTGACGCGTAGCCGCTGAATCGTCAGCGCGCCGAGCTTGTAGCTAAGCGCCTGGGCGGGGTGGGCGATATAGCGATCGATCTCGGCCTCGGCATCGCTGCGGCCCATGCCGGAATTGGTCAGCATATAGGCTATGGCCTGATCCCGGCTCCAGCCCTTAGCGTGAAGGCCGGTATCGACCACCAACCGCATCGCGCGCAACATCTCGTCATCAAGCGTGCCCCAGTGCTGCAGCGGATCGGCGTAGAGGCCCATCTCGAAGCCTAACGTTTCGGCGTAGAGCGCCCAGCCTTCAACGAAGGCGCTGTTACCGCCATTGCGCTGGAATTCGGGCAAGCTCCGGTTCTCCTGCGCCAGGCTGATCTGGAAATGATGCCCCGGCACGCCTTCGTGGAGATAGAGCGTAGTCACCCCGGTCAGGTAGCGGCTCGGCAGGTCAAAGGTGTTGAAATAGAAGATGCCCGGCCGGTCCTGATCGGCGGAGCCTTCCTCGTAGCTGCCGCCGGCTTCGAACTTCTCCAGATAGGCCGGGTAGGGCGCTATCGTCAGCCGGGTGCGTGGGCTGCGCAGGAACAGGCGGGGCAGCTGCCGGTCGACCTTGCGGGCTACCGCTTGAAAGCCGCTGCGCAGTTCGTCGCCGGTGCGAGGATGGAACTTGGGATCAGTGCGCAACTGTTCAAAAAATGCCCGCAGGCTGCCCTTGTGTCCCAGCCGCCGCGCAACGCCAGCCATCGCCCGCTGGATCCGCGCCACTTCGCTTAGCCCCAGCCCATGGACTTCGTCCGGATTGAGCTTCAGCGTAGTGCGCCGCTCGATCAAGTGCCGATAGTAGGCAGCACCTCCCGGCAGGCTCTCAATCCCTGGCCGAGTGCGCGCTTGGTGCAGATAGTCCTGTGCCAGGAATGCGCGCAATTTGCGGTAAGCAGGATAGACTTCGCGCTGCGTTGCGGCGGCATAATCGCGGCGCAAGCTGGCCCGCTGAAGCTGATCAAGTCCGGTCGGAAACGCCGCAAGCGAGCTGAGAAAGGGAGAGCTTTCGCCTTCGTCCGCAAGGATCGCATCGATCTGGACGATCATGTTGCGCACCGGAGCGGCATGTTCGGTCATGCCGCTGGCCGCGCCCTCGCGGAACCGCGCGATGATCATATCGACCACCGCGGGCCAGGCCCGGAGCAGCGCCAGGTTGCGGCGGTAATCGGCCTCGCTGCGATAGGGCAGGGGGCCGCTGCTGGCGATCAGGCCGGGAAATTCAGCCTGCAACCCACCGAAGTGCGTGATCGGTATGGCGGACCGCAGCAACGCGAAATCTGGCGCGAACCCATCGAGTTCGATCTGTTGATCGAGCCGGAAGGCATCGTAAGACAGCTGCCGCTCAGGCGACAGTTGCGTCCGGTCAATTGTTGCAAGATCGGCGAGCGCCTGGTCCGCAACGGCACGTTTGGCGCGTGCCTGCGCCGGGGTGAACAGTCCGGCAAATGCCGAGGTATCCGGCTTGCGGTCACGGTATAGCACTTCGAGCGGATCGAGCGCATCCGTGCGCCGTGCGGCAGCGCGAAACAACGCCATCAACCGTTCGTCAGCATTGAAATTGCCGCTGCGCGTGCCAGGGTTCTGGACTGGTGCTGGGGTCTTTGCATCGGCAGGCGCCGAAGATCCAAGCGCTACCAGCCCTGCGATAGCTGCCCCGATCAGAGTGCCCCGCGAAATCAGCCCCACCGGCGGGTGCGATACCATTTGGTGATGACGTATTTGACGCCCTGAATCACCGGGGTTCCCGCATGCATCGTATCTTCGTTGGGCATGCCGGCCAGCGTGGCATTGTTCCAGGCGAGCAACGCGCCGCGCTGCGGCGGGACCGATACGCCGATCCGGGTGAAGTCGGTTGATCCCCCTTCGTCGACATCATTGAGAAAGATCATCGCGGTCCAGCAGCGTTGCCCGCCGCGCTTTGCTTCGGTTTTCCAATAGGGCGCCTTGGTGAAAAACCAGTCCATATGCGGCTTGAATTGCTGGCCTACGCGATAGCGCTGGCCTTGCATGGTTTCGCCATAAGCATGCGGAATTCCGAGCAGATCGTCGATCCGCCGCTCGATCATCCGGACCATCGGATCGCTGCGCTCGACATCGCCGGAATAGGACGTGCGGAACTCGGGGCCGTGCCCGGTATCGTGGTCATAGAGCGTCGAAGGCTTTGCCACCGCATCGATCTTCGCAATCATCCGGTCACATTCACCAGCGGTCAGGAAGTCGCCCACGGCGAAGATTTCGGCCTTGTCGCTGGGGACCTGATAGACCTTGGGGTCGGCCAGCAACCGTTTGCGGACAACCTCGCCCGCCCGCTTCAGCGCGGCCTTGTCTGGATTGGGATAGGATAGGACCACCGATTCAGCCATGATTTCCTCAAACGCCTGGCATTGCATCTCAAGCCATTGCCTATCGCGATTGCCGCGAAGGGCAAGTGCATTCACGCTTGCCCATGGCAACCGATTGCGGCAGGTTCTGTGACCATGACCGAAACCGACATTGCGGCTGCCCGTTATTCGCGCGGCGCCATCGCCTTGCACTGGTTGATCGCGGTGCTGATTGCCATGAATTTCGTGGTCGCCTGGCTGGCCGAAGACGCACCAGATGCTGATGCTGCGATCATGATGGGCAATCACAAGGCAATCGGCATCTCGGTGCTATTGCTGACCGTGCTGCGAATTCTGTGGCGCTTTACGCATCGCCCGCCGCCGCTGCTGGAATCGCTGCGGGCATGGGAAGCGGCTTTGGCCAAGGTTACGCACAGCCTGTTCTACTTGCTGATGCTGGCGGTGCCGCTGGCGGGGTGGGCGATGCATTCTGCCTTCAGCAAGGGCAAACCGGTCAGCCTGTTCGGGCTGTTTGATATGCCGGCCTTGCCTGTCGCCTGGGACAAACCAACGGCGGGTCTGTTCCACGATCTGCATGAAGTCACGGCGACTTTGATGCTTGTTCTGATCGTGCTTCACGTCGGCGCGGCGCTGAAACATCACTTTGTGGATCGCGATGGTACGGTGCGCCGGATGGTGCCCTGGCTGCGCTGACACCGAAGATGAAAGAGCCCCCGCTCGGCTGAGCAGGGGCTCCATCGACCGGTCCACTCACCGGCTAACTTGGGGTCGCTGGCTTACCAGAAGAAGTCGTGGATCACGTCCACCACTTCGCCGGTGTAGGTATCGACCAGCACGACATCGTTGTAATAGCGGACCCAGCGATAAGGGCCGTAGACATCTGGCAGGCGGTACTGCCACGGATCGTTGATCCAGTAGCGGTTGCTCAGGAACAGTGAATCGAGGAAATAGCCAATCGAGAGTCGGCTGTAGGAATAGTTCCGGTAAGGGGCATAGTAGAGCCCGATGCTGAAGTTGTCGCGGTTATAGCGGCGATAGCTGTTCCAGTCATAGCGCCGATCGCGCCGCCAATCACGGTCCCAGCGGCGGTGATCGCCCCGGTAGTCCTGCCGGCCATCGCCGCGCCGGTCGCGCCGCCAGTCGTCATTGCTGCGGCGATCACGCCCACCTTCCCACCAGGTGCCATTGCGCGAACCATCGCGGTAGCCTTCACTGCGACCGTCGCGGTATTGGCCGTCGGCGCGGCCATCCCGGCGACCGTCGCGATATTGGCCATCGTCGCGGCGGCGATCATCATGGCGGGCGGATTTCGCCGCGCTGCGGATCGGTATAGGTGCCATTGCGGCCGCCCCAAGCTCCACGCCGGTCTGCGTTGACCGGAGGCTGTTCAGCCCGGCGTGGCGGAGGTGCTGCTTCAGGCGTGCGGCTGCGTCCGCCGCCCCACCAGCCGCCGCTGCGGCGTCCGCCGCCATCGGCCTGAGCTGTCGGAGCCGGAGCCGCTTCGGGCCGCGACCAACCGCCGCGCCGTCCTCCGCTGTCCGATTGCACCCCCGCCGCTGCTGTCTGGTCGTGACCATCCGCCACGGCGGGCTGGTTCCGGTGCGGGAGCAGGTGCTGCAGCCGGGGCGCTGGCTTGAGCCTGACGGCGTCCGCCGCCCCAGCTGGGTGCATCGGCGCGGGGTTGCGGGGCTGGGCGGCTGGCTTGTTCGCCGCCGATCTGGCCGGGCGCTTCGCGCATTCGGCCGCGATGTCCTTCGTCTTGCGCCGACGCCATGACCGGCATGATCAGCGCGGCCAAAGCAGCGGCGAGAGCGGTTGTTTGTCCGAGGAACTTGAATTGCTTGACGGCCATAGCCGTATCTCCATCCCAACGCGCCACACCGATCGCGGCGACCATGGCGCTGGTCTAGGCGAGTCGTGCTGTCAGCAGGGTGAATGGTTTGGTAAGCTTTGCGTTCAGCAAACCGGAGATGACATGCGCCAAGATTTGCAGACAGTACTGACTGCGGCGATTGAGCATTTGACCAAGGCAGCGCAGGATCGCCGCAGCCCGATGCACACGCCAGTGGTCGGGACCGCCGAGGGCGACCTGCGGGCAATGGTGCTGCGCGAACTGCGCGGCGATCTGGCGCTGCTGCGCTTTCACACCGATGCGCGGAGCCCGAAAGTGGCGGCAATCGCCAAGGACAGCCGGGCGAGCCTGCTGGCCTATGATCCGGCCGCACGGGTCCAGCTGCGGCTGCGCGGCAACGCCCGGGTTGAAACAAGCGGGCCGACAGCCGATCTCGCCTGGGCAGAGGCGACCGCCTTCGCCCGGCGCTGCTATCTGATCGAGCCTGGCCCCGGGGCCGTGCTGGACCAGCCAGGCAGCGGACTGCCGCAGGCCGTCGCCGGGCACCTGCCGAGCGAGGCACAGCTCGAACCCGCCCGCGCCAACTTCGCGGTGCTGCTGTTCGAACCCCTCGCGCTGGACTGGCTGTACCTGGCCCACACCGGCCACCGCCGCGCCCAATTCACGCGCGCGGCGGTGGGCGAGGAGTGGCTGGGAGAATGGGTGGTGCCGTGATGGGCTTGCCGGCCCGAATTCAGTCCATTTGCCGCAGGGACAAGTTGTGATAGCTTCCCCGTGATGACCGAGCAGCTTCCCTTGAGCACGTCGCCGGTGCCTTACCGCCTGACGGTGGAGGACTTCTTCCGGCTTGATGCGGCGGGGGCGTTCGCGGGCTACGGCAAGACCGAGCTGATCCGGGGGGAAGTCTTCTACATGAATGCGCAGCATCGCCCGCACGCCCGCGCGAAAGCCGCAGTCTACGACGCGATCCGCGACTGGATCAGAATCACTGGCAGCGATCTCACGATCCTGAGCGAAGCGACTGTCGCAATGCCCCCGCACAGCGCACCCGAACCGGACCTGATCCTGACCAGCGAGCCCGACGGTGAGGGCCCGGTTCCGATCGGTTCAGTGCGGTTGCTGGTCGAAATTGCCGATACCACCCAGCAGCACGACCTGCGGGTAAAGTCAGCGCTCTATGCCGAGAACGGTGTGCCGGAATATTGGGTGGTCGATTTGAAGGCCAAGCAGATCCACCGCATGTCCGCACCGACGGCAGATGGTTACACAAGCCACGATCAGACCGCGCTGAGCGGGCGGATTGAGGCGGCGACCGTCGCTGGGCTGGTGGTGGAGATGGTTGCGCTAACCTAGCGAGTGGCATCGTGGCGGTGAGTTACTATCGTGTAGCGTCTATTGAGCCATTTGCGAAATGCACCACTGGGTTTACCCCCATACGATGCCAAACTACCGCCGCTGGTTTGTTCCGGGTGGAACCTACTTCTTCACTGCCAATCTGCTGCACCGCGAAAGCCGCTTGTTAGTCGAGTGCATCGACGCCCTTCGCGCGGCTTACGGCGACGCCGCGAAGCGCCAGCCGTTCGAGACCGTCGCAATCTGCGTCTTGCCCAACCACCTGCATTGCATCTGGACCTTGCCCGAAGGCGACAGTGATTTTTCCGGGCGGTGGCGGCGGATCAAGACCGGATTCTCGCGCCGCCTGCCGCGCTCCGATGACCTCGCGCCGGGTCGCAGGCCGGGCGAACGCGGCGTGTGGCAACGCCGCTTCTGGGAACACGTCATCACCGATCTTGACGATCTTGCCGCGCACATCGCCTACATCCACGGCAATCCGGTCAAGCACGGCCTCGTTGCCGAGATCGACGAGTGGCCCTATTCCTCGTGGCACCGGTGGAAGCGCGAGAATGGGGCTGACGCGACGGTCTGACCGGTGCGTTCCGGCGAGGCAAAAGGTGCATTTCGGCAAGCCTCAATGCACCCTACCGTGTGACCTCTCGCGGTTCCGTAGGGTGCATTGAGCCTAGGCGAAATGCACCACCGGCGACGGTTGCGTGTTACTTGTTGTTTAATCCCTCTAATGCCAAATATGATCTGGCGGAGGAGGATATTCAGCGAGAACTCCACGACAATTCGTTATCGCAGCAGATCGCCTCACAAGGCGAATCCTGTCTTCGTCGGTAAAGCCGTGCTCGCCATCGAGCCGGGTCCATCCCCTAGGAAGCCCTGCTTCCTGCTCCAAATCTTCGATTGTGAGGTTGTTTAATCCGAGGCCTTCTACCGAAAAAAATACTTCTGGATCGATCACGTGACCGAACCGATCATAAGCGTCACGGACGACATGGCATACAATTCGAAAATACAAATCTGTCGCAATAAATGCATTCTTAATTGGGACGTTTTTGTCGTTTTCGAAAGAGCCGTCACTAAGAAGCAAGATTGGACCGTCTGGACTTGTGGTGACGCCGTTTACAAAATTCGTACCGACATGTTGGATATCAGTTCGGCAATTGTGGAAAAACCGCGCAAGTGCGCTACCCTTTAGCCGCTTCTGCCAATCTAGGTACCATTCATTAGAATTTTTGGTGCCTTTCAGGCTAGCTTGAAGGGCAAACGTCACACTTCTGGTTGACGAGACGAACGCATTGAAGAGAAACTGAGCTTCTCGGAGATTCCAGCCACACTGCTGAAATTTCTTGAGAAAGTACTCGGCTTCTTCAAGCTTGGTATCTACAATTCCGAAAGATCTAGCCATTACATTTTGCTATAATCACCTAGTCAGCTTCTTATACGCCAACCTGGTCGGCCGATCCGCCGCATCGCCCAGTCTGCGCCGCTTGTCTTCTTCATAAGCGGCGAAGTTGCCTTCGAACCATTCGACGTGGCTGTTGCCT
Source organism: uncultured Alphaproteobacteria bacterium (assembly GCA_963802015.1). Taxonomy (GTDB): domain Bacteria; phylum Pseudomonadota; class Alphaproteobacteria; order Sphingomonadales; family Sphingomonadaceae; genus Novosphingobium. The sequence continues at coordinate 333,176 of CAWDHB010000011.1, read as the reverse complement.
TCGAAGGCCAGGATGTGCGTGGCGAGGCGATCGAGGAAGAAGCGGTCGTGGCTGATCACCACGGCGCAGCCGGCGAAGTTTTCGATGGCATCTTCCAGCGCGCCCAGCGTTTCGACGTCGAGATCGTTGGTCGGCTCGTCAAGCAGCAGCACGTTGCCGCCTTGCTTCAGCATCTTGGCCATGTGGACGCGGTTGCGTTCACCGCCAGAGAGCTTGCCAACGTTTTTCTGCTGGTCCGCGCCCTTGAAGTTGAACGCGCCGACATAGGCGCGGGTGCTGGTTTCGTGCTTGTTGACGGTCATGTAATCATGCCCGCCGGAGATTTCCTCCCAGACGTTATTCTTCGGGTTCAGGTCATCGCGGCTTTGATCGACGAAGCCGAGATGGACGGTCGAGCCGATGTCGATGGAGCCTTCATCGGGCTGTTCCTTGCCGGTGATCAGGCGGAACAGCGTGGATTTGCCCGCGCCATTCGGGCCGATGATCCCGACGATCCCGCCGGGAGGCAGCATGAAGCTGAGGTTTTCGAACAGCAGCTTGTCACCATAGGCCTTGGTCAGGCCGTTGGCTTCGATCACCTTGCTGCCCAGTCGCTCGGGCACCTGGATGACGATCTGGGCCTTGCCCGGGGTGCGGCCATCCTGCGCGTTCTGCAGTTCTTCGAACTTGCGGACGCGCGCCTTGCTCTTGGTCTGGCGCGCGGCGGGGGTCTGGCGGATCCATTCGAGTTCGCGGGTCAGCGCCTTCTGGCGGCTGCTGTCCTCGCGGTCTTCCTGCTCCAGCCGCTTGGCTTTCTTTTCCAGATAGGTGGAATAGTTGCCTTCGTAAGGGAAGTATTTCCCGCGATCGAGCTCCAAAATCCAGCCGACCACGTTGTCGAGGAAGTAGCGATCGTGCGTGATCATCAGCACCGCGCCGGCATATTCCTTGAGGTGGTTTTCCAGCCACTCAACCGATTCCGCGTCGAGGTGGTTGGTCGGCTCGTCGAGCAGCAGAATGTCCGGCTTCTGGATCAGCAGCCGGGTCAGTGCGATCCGGCGCTTTTCGCCGCCCGAGAGGTTGTCCACTGGCCAGTCGCCCGGCGGGCACCGCAGCGCTTCCATCGCGATTTCGAGCTGGTTGTCGAGCGTCCAGCCATCGACCGCGTCGATCTTGTCCTGCAACTCGCTCATCTCCGCGCCCAGCGCGTCAAAGTCCGCGCCGTCTTCGCCCATTTCCATCCCGATCTGGTTGAAGCGCTCAACCATATCGGCAGTCGCGCGCGCGCCGTCCTTCACGTTTTCCAGCACGGTCTTGGTGGTATCCAGCTCTGGCTCCTGCGCCAGATAGCCGACGGTGATATATTCGCCCGGCCAGGCCTCACCGGTGTAATCGGTGTCGATCCCGCCCATGATCTTCATCAGGGTGGATTTGCCGACGCCGTTGGGGCCGACGATCCCGATCTTCGCGCCTTGATAGAATTGCAGGCTGATGTCGCTCAGCACCGGCTTGGGCGCGCCGGGGAAGGTCTTGGTCATGCCCTTCATGACATAGGCGTACTGGGCGGCCATCGCGGGGTCCTCTTGCGAATAAAAGAATGTGAAGTCGCGCGCCCTCTAACCGGCAGGCGGGGCAGGGGCAAGCACTGCCACACCGGCGGGCGGCAGTTCGCGCGTGCCGAGCACCAGGTCACCGGTGAGGGTTGGAGGCAGCAGGCAAGTCTCGGTGCTGTAGTTAAACACAAAGGTGCGGTTGCCGGCACGGCGCAGGCGCAGGCCGGGGGGCAGCTGCTGCACGGCCAGCCCGGCATCGCTCAGCGCGCGGTGCAGCACGGTAAGGGCGAGGTCCGGTTCGGGCCAGGCGGCGAGATAGCGCACCGCGCCATGCCGCCAGCAAGCTACTTTCCCGTCCGCTGTGGTCAGTTCGGGGATGGCATCGCCCTCCAGCTCTTCCAGCCAGCGTGCCGCGTGCCAGCCCTGGCCCTGATGGCTGAGGCCCGGCGGCAGGCTTTCCACCCGCGTCACCACACTGGGGAACAGCGCGCGCAAGGGGCCGGGCGGCAAGCCAACCGGGATCGCGAATTCGTCGGTGCGGCTGCCTGAACGCGGGCCAATCACTACTTGCCCGGCGAACGATGCCAAGCGCCGCGCCAAGGCGGAGCTGACGATCGGCAAGCACGGCAGCACGACCAGCGCATAGCCCGACAGATCAGCGGTCGGCGGGATGATATCCACGTCCTGCCCAAGTTCGCGCAGCGCCGAATACCAGGCGAAGGCCGCCCACAGCGCGGACAGGCCGGCGCCTTGCGGCTGGATCGCGGTGACCCAGTCGGCCTGATAGTCAAACACCAGTGCCACCGTGCGGGGCGGAGCGCCCGCAGTGCCAAGCGCAGCGATATCAGCCGCCGCCTGTTGTACCTCGGCCAGCCCCGGCGCGGGCTGGTTATCAGGCCGCAGCAGTCCAGCGTGGTGCTGTTCCTGCGCTTGCGGAAACTGCCGCCAGCGGAAATAGCTGACCAGTTCGGCCCCGTGCGCCATGCGCTTCCAGCGTCCACAGCCGGACCATGCCGGGCAGCGGCGCGGGGTTGTGGCGCGCCCAGTTGACCGGGCCGGGCTGCTGTTCCAGCACGCTCCAGCGCCCGCCGGGGGTGCAGCCGCGATAGAGATCATGGTGGAACGCAGCGATATCGGGATGGCCTTGCCGGGCATAGGCCAGCTTGTCCGCCGCGCTGAACGGGAAGCTATCCAGAAAGCCCAGTGGGTAACTGTCCCACCCGACGCTATCGAGATCGGCGGCGACGGCGTGGTGATCGAACTGGGTAAAGAACCCCATGAAATTGTGCGTCACATCGCGCCCGGGGGACAGCTCGCGCAGGATTTCCACCTGCGCACGGTTGAAGCTGACCACTTCGTCCGAGGCGAACCGCCGGAACGCCAGACAGTGCGCGGGGTGCGCCTCGGTAACGGTCAGGTTGGGCAATTCCACTTCGGCAAAGCTGCGGTATTCCATTGACCAGAACACCGTGCCCCAGGCCTGATTGAGCGCGGCGATGGTGCCATAGCGATCCGCCAACCAGCGCCGGAAACCGTCTCGCGCGGCAGCGGAGTAGCTGAGCACGGTATCGTGGCAGCCATATTCGTTGTCGGTCTGCCACATCACCACGGCGGGGTGCTGGCCATAACGTTGCGCCATTGCGCGGGTGATCCGGGCGGCCTCGGCGCGGTAGCCGCTGTGGCTGAAGCAATAGTGCCGCCGCGACCCGAACCCGCGCGGGCGGCCTTGCGCGTCAATGGCAATCATGTCTGGCATTTGGTCATGCAGCCACTTGGGCGGGGTTGCCGTCGGCGTGCCCAGGATCACGCCCAGTCCGGCGGCGTGCAGAGTGTCGATGGCGCGGTCGAGCCAGCCCCAATCGAACCGGCCGGGATCGGGTTCAATCCGGCTCCAGGCGAATTCGCCGATCCGCACCCGGCTGAGCCCGGCCTCGGCCATGCGCCGCGCATCTTCGGCCCACAGGTCTTCGGGCCAATGTTCGGGATAATAACAGGTGCCCAGCCGCATGGGCTGTTGTGCAATCAATTCTCGCGTTACCATCATGGCCACATATGTCGCGGGCGGGGCGGGCACGGTCAACCGTGTCGCGATTTGTCACACGGGGAGAGCAGGGGATGGATGCAGTGTTCGGCGGGCTGGTGGGTCAGGTGATAGTCGCGCTGGCGCTGCTCGGCTTGATCGGCTGGCTGACCTGGCGGACCACCGCGCGCGCCGGACAGCCTGCGCACGATGGCTCGGCGCGTGATGTCTATCTGGCGGGCGGGGGGCTGAAATGGCTGTTCGTCGCGGGTTCGATCACGCTGACCAACCTGTCCACCGAACAGCTGGTCGGGATGAACGGCAACCAGATGCTGCTGCTCGCCTGGTGGGAGCTGGCGGGGTTCTGCGGGCTGATGTTCCTGGGCTTCGTGATGGTCCCGGTCTATTACCGCACCGGCTGCACCACGGTGACCGAACTGTTGGAAAAGCGTTATGACGGCGGCAGCATCCGCACGCTGATCTCGGCGATGTTCTTCATCGGGGCCGTGCTGATCTATATGCCGGCTGCGCTCTATTCGGGTGCGCTGTTCCTGAAATCGATGTTCGCGGTGGATTGGCCGCTGTGGTGGTTCGCCGCGCCGATGGCGATCATCGCCGCGCTTTACACGATCATGGGCGGGCTGCGCGCGGTGGCGGTGATGGACACCTATTCAGGCATCGGCGTGCTGGCCATTGCGATGCTGGTGGTGGTGCTGGCGCTCAACATGATCGGCTGGGATTTCTCCGGCATTCCGGTCGAGCGGCTCACGATGATGGGCAGCGGCGATTCGCCAATTCCGTTCCATACCTTGTTCACCGGCATGATCTTCATCCAGATTTTCTACTGGTCCACCAACCAACCGATCACGCAAAAGGCGATGACCGCGCCGACGGTCAAGGAAGCGCAAAAGGGCGTGCTCGCCGCTGCCGCCGTGCGGATCCTGATAATCCCGGCGATCGTCGTGATCCCGGGCGTGGTTGCGTTCAAGCTTTTCGGCGATGTCAACGATCTGGCCTATGGCCGGATCGTCGCGACGGTGTTGCCGGCGTGGCTGATGGGGCCGTTTGCGGCGATGATGGCGGCGGCGGTGATTGCGCATACGGCGGCGATCCTCAACGGTACTGTCGCGCTCTATGCGATCGATTTCCACGCCAAGTTCGTCGCCCCGGTGAAGGACCATTGGCGCCTGTCCGCAATCGTATCGGCGATCCTGACGGTTACTTCGATCCTGCTGGTGCCCGCCTTTGAAAACGCGCAGAGCATCATCAACTTGCTGCAACAGTTGAACGGACTGCTGTCGATGCCGATCCTCTCGGCCTTCATCGTCGCGCTGCTGTTTCGAGGGGTCGCGGCGCGCGCGGCGATTGCCGGGGTATTGTGGGGCGTGGGGCTTTACGGGGTCTATTCGTTCGTCTGGCAACCCGCCGGGCTGGTGACGCTGCACTATATCGATTTCATGGTGTTGACGCTGTTCAGCGCGATCCTGTGCTCGCTGCTGGTCAACCGCTTCGTGCTGGGCCGGCGCGCGCGGTTTGTCGGCTGGAGGGGCGTGACGGGTGAGGCGGCGGCCGTTTAAGGTCGCCCGCCCTCGATATCCTCAATAGTAGATGTAGATCGTCTGGTAGACGATGTTGATCGGCTTGAACAATTGCATCCGGAAGTTGCGGCTGACCTTGATCTCCGCCTCTTCCTTGATCGCATCGACGCTCAGCACCCCGATTGAGCCGCCCAGCACATCGTTGAAATAGGCGGGGTAGGGGACCTTCTTGGGATTGGTCTTGAAGGTTGGATAAGTGTTCACCGGTAGGCCGGCCGGGATCGTCAGGATATAGCTGAAATCGAGGTCCTTGCCGTTGCGGATCTGGTACAGCTTCAACGTCACCTGGTTCGATTTCTTGTGGAACTTCTCCACGCGCAGTTCGATCAGACCGGCCTCGTCATCGGGCTGGAGCCGCTTGGTGGTATAGGCGGTCGGTTCGATATCGCGAGCGCCTTGATCAGCCTTGTCCTTCGCGCCGGACAGGAACACCTTGTCGAGTTTGCCATCGGCGTCGCTGTCCACAAAGCAGAACCGCACTTGGGTTTCATATTTGGAGAACCAGTCACCGATCATCGCCTCGGCAAAGCCGGAGCGGGTCCGCTGATTCTGGCCGCAATAGAACCGCCCCCCGGTGCCGGTCAGCTGTTCGGTTTTTTCGGGCGCGAGCACCGGATCGAGCTTGGTGCCCACGGTGATCGCCTCGCTGAACTTGGCAATCGATACCGAAATCGCAGCGTCGAGCGTGACCACTTCGGTGTCAAAGATCTTGGCGCGCATCACCACGTCACCCTTGCGCGCTACAAAGCTCTGCCCCAGCGGATGGCCGGAATCGACTGCAATCATCGTCTCCGGCAGGGGCGAAACCGTGGTCCGCGCAGCGCCAAGCAAGGCCAGCGCAGGCACCACCAGCAACAACGCCTTCGCCCGGCGCGATCCGATCAATCCGTTCATAGTCACGACCCCCTGTGGAGCCGCAGCCATGCTATTTTTGTGGGGACTAGGCAAGAGTTTCGCGGCTTGCCTTTGCAGCGACGCAGCTTATGTCCGGCGGGATGAACAATCCAGCCATTGCCGCCGCCGCGCTCGCGTTTTTTGCTACAGCTTCATCTGCAACCGCTGGTCCTCCAGCCCAAGGCAGCGGTGTGGCCTGGGACATCACCGAAGGCCTGACCACCGAAATCGGCCCGCGTCTGGCCGGATCGGCGCAGGAGGCTGCCGCGCGCGACTGGGCCGTGGCGCGGCTGAAGGCGCTGGGCTTTGCCAATGTCCGCAGCGAGCCGTTCACGATCCAGGGTTGGGTGCGCGGCGCGGAAAGCGCGCGCTTGACTGCGCCCTATCCGCAGCCGCTGGCAATCACCGCGCTGGGCTATTCTGCGCCGACGCCAGCAGGCGGGATCACCGCGCCGCTGGTCTATTTCCCGACGCTTGAAGCCCTGAAGGCAGCGCCAGCCGGGTCGCTCGCCGGCAAGATCGCCTTCATCGACCATGCCTTCCGCGCCAGCCAGGACGGGGCGGGTTACGGCCCCTATGGTCAGGTCCGGCGGCAAGGGCCGTCGCTGGCGGCCAGCAAGGGCGCGCTGGCTGTGGTGATCCGCTCGATCGGCACCGATTGGCACCGCAACCCGCACACCGGCGCAACCGGCTGGGCCAAGGACATTGTCCCGATTCCCGTTGGGGCGGTATCCAACCCCGATGCTGACCAGATCGCTAGGATTGCCCGTGCGGGCAAGCCGTTGCAGCTGGCTTTGGTGCTGGAGGGACGGCCGGTCGCGAACCTGCCATCAGGCAACGTGATCGCCGAACTGCCCGGGCGCGATCCGTCGCTGCCGCCGATCCTGCTCGCCTGCCACCTCGATTCGTGGGACCTGGGCACCGGCGCGTTTGACGATGCAGCAGGCTGCGGGATTATCACTGAAGCCGCATTGGCCGCGGCCAAGGGCGGCAAATTGCAACGCACAATCCGCCTGCTGTGGGCTGGTAGTGAGGAAGTGGGCGTCTTCGGCGGCGCGGCCTATGCCGAGGCACACAAGTCGGAGCCGCATGCCCTGGCCATGGAGAGTGATTTCGGTGCTGATCGGGTCTGGAGAGTGCAATTCAATCTTGCAGAATCAAATCGCGCAATAGCCGATCGGATTGCGACAAACTTGGCCGAAATCGGAATTGTGCGTGGCGGCGACCGAGCCACCGGAGGTGAAGATACCCGTGCAATAGCCGCAGCGCAAAACCTGCCTTTGATTGATCTTGACCAAGATGGCACCCGCTATTTCGATTTGCACCACACTCCTGACGATACACTGGATAAGATTGACCCGCAGCAACTTGCGCAAAACGTCGAAGCTTGGCGGAGAGTTCTGATAGTAATTGGCAACGAGTCGGGAATTTTGTCGAGCGATCCGGACAAATGAGAGCAAGCGAGATCGAGCGTGTTGATCACTCGGTTAAATAATTGCCGAATGCAGAGCCGGGTTGCGATCGAGTTTCATCTAAATTTCGCCACGTTCGTGCATTGTAGGGAAATTTGACCTTTGCTTCATGATCTGGAACCGGCCTGATTGACCCGCATCTGGTTCATGGCATGGCGCGTGCAGTGCGCGACGCAACCGGGATCTTGATCGAGATGCGATGCTGTTGACGAAGAGGCGCTTCGCGGGTCATCGCTTGCTATGACCGCGCAGAAAAATTTGTGCCGCCCGTCAAGGATCGCTCAATTTGTCCTCCGCTATAGCGCTCTCGAGACGCACACGGTCAAACCAGCAACTCACCGACAGACGCGAATCGGCGAATTCGCCGCTGGGAACGGCAACCTGCAGCACCTCATGGAGCAGGAATGCCGGAAACACCGCGAGCCGATTGCTGCGCGGCGCGATCCGAAGGGGCTCACCGGGGCCGAACGGATGGAGCTGCAATTCGCCGCCGGTGAAGGCCTTGGGCTGGCGATGGAAATAGTAGACGGCGGTGATCAGACGGTCGTGCGCTGTCAGGCTGCGCTCGGCGCCGGTCAGGGTATCGCGGTGTGGCTTGAAATAGTCGCCGTCAGTATGCGCTGCGAGCCGGATCTCGATGGTCGCGAGATCGAATGGAGCCATGCCCAGCGCGCTGCAGATTGATCCAAACTGTGCGCTGAGAGCGGCACGGAACGCGGGCAGATGCGGCCCGAGCCGGTCATTGGACAACTGCCCCTTGCGGCTGTCTGGCTGATACGTGGTCTGACCATTGGCCACGACTTTCCCCGGCGCGAAATCGTCAACCTGCAACGCGTGTGCGAGAATGGCCTGGTGCAGGTCATCGGGCAGGAAGTCGTCGATGATCAGGTGCGGGATTGTCGCCATCGCCCAGCACTGCCTGACCGGCCAGAGTTATGCAATATTTCGCGCGCCGCGTGCTTGACACCGCCCCCGTTGCGCCGTGATCGTGGGGCCATGTCTGACACTGTCACCGCCGTGCTAAGCGCCATGGTCCGCCCTTTGATCGAACCCCGCCTGCCGGCCTGGCTCGACGTCCATTGGTTCGCGAAGACCGAGGAATTGTTCGCGCTGGCCCCGCGCGCCGAAATCGGCTGGTTTGATCTCTACAAGCGCGATGACATGGCCGAAGCGATGCGCCGGGCGGAACGGCTGAAGTGGCTAAATTCAATCTATGCCGGGCTGGACGGAATGCCGCTGGAGCTGCTGCAACAGCGCGGAGTGACTGTCACCAACGGCGCGGGGATCAATGCGATCACGATCGCCGAATATGTGGTGATGGGCATGCTGACCGTGGCCAAGGGCTACCGCGAAGTCGTGCGCGCGCAAGACCGCCGCGAATGGCTGCTCGATTCGCCGGGCAAGCGCGAGCTTCATGGCAGCAAGGCGTTGCTGCTCGGTATGGGCGCAATCGGTTCTTTGATTGCCGAACGCCTGACACCGTTTGGCGTGGAGGTGACGAAAGTGCGGCGCAGCCCTGGGCCAGACACGCTGGCGCCGGATCAGTGGCGTGAGCGGCTGGGCGAATTCGACTGGGTCATTCTGGCCGTGCCTGCCACGCCCGAAACCGATGGCATGATCGGCGCGGACGAACTGGCGGCGATGAAGCCGGACGCGGTCTTGATCAACATTGCGCGTGGGGCAGTAGTCGATCAGGAGGCGCTGATTACGGCCCTGCACGACAAGCGGCTCCATGCCGCGTTTCTGGATGTGACCACGCCGGAACCTTTGCCCGCTGACCATCCGCTGTGGGACTTGCCCAATGCGCACATCACCATGCACTTGTCAGGCCGCGCGCAGGACAAGATGTTTGCACGGTCAGCGGAACGGTTTTTGACCAACCTGGAGAATTATCGCGCTGGACAGCCGCTGAGCCCGACGGTTGATCTGCTGCGGGGTTACTGAGTTTGGCCAACCACATAGCTAGTCATTGACAGGGCCCCATCGATGCTGTCGCTAAATGTCCGGACGCTTTCGCCCGGCAAGCGGGTGCCGACGGTATAGAGCAGCGGCAGATAGTGTTCCGCGCTGTTGATTGCGGCAGCGGCACTGGCGTCGGCCGGATCAAATTGGGTCAGCGCCGGATGGTCATCGTTTTCGACCGCCCGGGTGATCCGGTCCTGAAAAGCGCGCGCCCATTCGGGAACCGTCCCGACGAACTGCCGCCACAGCCGCAAATTATGCACCACATTGCCGCTGCCGATGATCAGCACGCCCTCATCGCGCAGCGGCGCCAGCGCTTGCGCGGTTTCGAGGTGCTCGGCCATGGTCATCGCCCGGTCGAGGCTCATCTCCACCATCGGAATGTCGGCCGCGGGATACATCGGCTGCACCACGCCCCACGGCACCGTGATCGAACCCCCAGCTGTCATCGCGCGCAATCCGATCCGCGCCGAGCAACGCTTCGATTCGGTCCAGCAGCCACGCCGAGCCGGGGGCGGGATACCGAATGGCATACAGTTCAGCCGGAAAACCGCCAAAATCATGGATCGTGCGCGGCGCATCGCCTGCGGTCAGGTGGATTTTGCCATGCGTCTCCCAATGCGCGGAGATCACCAGGATCGCCCTCGGGCGGGGCAAGGTCTGGCCCAGCGCCTGCCAGGCCCGGCGTTCGGGGCCATCGGTGATCACGGTCATTGGCGAACCATGGCCAAGGAACAGGGCGGGGAGGCGCGGCGTCATCGCTCCAATCTGGGTTGGCCTGCTGCAAAACGCAAGCCAAGCAAAACTATCCTCTGCTCAATGCTTCTTGCGGGTCAGCTCGCGCATCGCATCGTCGAGGCCTTCCAGCGTCAGCGGATACATCGATCCGCCGACCAGCTCCTTGATCATCTTGGTCGATTGCGAATAGCCCCACTGCTTCTCAGGCACCGGGTTGATCCAGACCGTGGCGGGATAGACATGCGCCACGCGCTGCATCCAGACCGCGCCGCTCTCCTCGTTGAAATGCTCGACCGAGCCGCCCGGATGGGTGATTTCATAGGGGCTCATTGCCGCATCGCCGACAAACACGACCTTGTAATCATGGCCATATTTGTGGAGGACATCCCAGGTCTGGGTCCGCTCGCTCCAGCGGCGCGAATTATCCTTCCACACGCCTTCGTAAAGGCAGTTGTGGAAATAGAAGAATTCCAGATTCTTGAATTCGGTGGTGGCGGCGCTGAACAGCTCTTCCACCAGCTTGATGAACGGGTCCATCGATCCGCCAACATCGAGGAACAGCAGCAGCTTGACCGCATTCTTGCGCTCGGCGCGCATCTTGATGTCAAGCCAGCCTTGCCGCGCAGTGCCGTCGATCGTGCCTTCCAGATCAAGTTCGTCTGGATTGCCCTCGCGCGCGAACCGGCGCAGGCGGCGCAGCGCGATCTTGATGTTGCGGGTGCCCAGTTCGCGGGTGTTGTCGAGGTTCTGGAACTCGCGCTTTTCCCAGACTTTGAGCGCGCGGCCGTGCTTGCTCTCGCCGCCGATCCGCACGCCTTCGGGGTTGTAGCCATCGTTGCCGAACGGCGAGGTGCCGCCGGTGCCGATCCATTTGCTGCCGCCCTCGTGGCGCTTTTGCTGCTCGGCCAGCCGCTGCTTGAGCGTCTCCATGATCTCGTCCCACGAGCCGAGCGCCTTGATCGCCTCCATCTCTTCGGGGGTGAGGAATTTCTCGGCGACGGCTTTCAGCCAGTCTTCGGGGATATCGACCGGGTTCTGGCCGTAGTCGGACAGGATGCCCTTGAAGACCTTGTTGAACACCTGATCGAACCGGTCGAGCAGGCCTTCGTCTTTCACGAAGATCGCGCGGGAGAGGTAATAGAACTGCTCGGGCGTCTGCTCGATCACATCCTTGTCGAGCGCTTCCAGCAGCACGAGATGCTCCTTGAAGCTGGCCTTGATCCCGGCGCTGCGCAGTTCGTCGATGAAATTGAAGAACATTGCGTCTCGGCTCCGTTGTTAACCGCGTGATTAAGGGCATGCGCGCCGCCGGGCAAGCGCTACCTTTCGGGCGGCTGTGGTCGATGCACCGCAGCGACGAGCACGAACGAGATGTACATCAGCAGGTACCAGGCCCCCAGCTTGGCCAGCGAAACCAGATGCCAGCCCTGCTGCTGGCTGGGATAGAGCCAGGCGCGCGAATAAGTCGCGATGTTCTCCGCGAACCAGATAAACAGCGCGACCAGCAGCCAGCCGAGCAGCAACGGCATCCAGCGATGCTCCCGCCACACGCGGAACCACACCCGGGTGCGCCAGAACAGCAGCACCATCGCCGCAAACAGCCCCAGCCGGACATCCGGCAGCACGTGGTGCGCGAAGAAGTTCACATAGATCGCGACGGCCAGCAGGTAGGTGGCCCAGGCCGGGGGATAGGCGCTGTAGCGGAAATCGAAGATCCGCCAGACCCGCGCGATATAGCTGCCGACTGCGGCATACATGAAACCCGAAAACAGCGGCACGCCGCCGATCCGCAGCAGGCTGGCTTCGGGGTAGGTCCACGAACCATAATAGGTCTTGAACAGTTCCATCACCGTGCCGACCACATGGAAGGCCAGGATGACTTTGGCCTCCTCCAGCGTTTCCAGCCGGAGGGCCAGCATGCCAGCTGGATCGCCAGCGCCGCCAGAGTCAGGAAATCGTAGCGCGCGAGCGCCGCATCCGCCGGATAGAACTGGTGCGTGCCCAGCAGCAGCGCCAGCATCAGCGCCCCGAACAGGCAAGCCCAGCCCTGCTTAAACCCGAACAGCAGGAATTCGTACAGCCACGCGCGCCAGCCAAGGCGCGGCTCGAAGCGTTCCAGCCGGGCACGGATCGATGCGAAGCGGGTGTGAGCTGTGGCTGGCCGGGTCATAGCTTCGCGTTTCCCCTTGCAATCACACGGTTTTCAAACTGTGACAAAGTCCACATTCCCTCTGTCGCATTCTTCCAAGGTGAATTTTGCACTTTGGCATACCCCATGCCTAGCTCGCTGGTCGCAGCGGTCAAACCAAAGGCTTCATAGGGGGGCAACATGCAACGCAAATTTCTCGCAGGGCTGGCATCGCTGGTCATTCTGGCCACGTCAACCGCCGCCAGTTCGGACTGTGACGATGGCAAGGATCGCCGCGTGCGGATCACCAACGATACGTCCTATTCGTTGACGCAGCTCTATGGCTCCAATGTTGGCGCCGATGACTGGGAAGAAGACGTGCTGGGCAACCGCGTGCTGAAGCCGGGGCAGTCAGTGACCGTCAATTTCGACGACGGCAGCTGCTATTGCAACTTCGATTTCAAGGCCGTGTTCAGCGATGGCACCTCCACCATCAAGCGCCGCTACAACGTTTGCAACGGCACCGGCTGGCGTATCCACGACTGAATTTTGAGGTCACACGTGCGACCCGGCGGCGGGGCAGTTTCGGCTGCTCCGCCGTTTTGGGCTTGGCCACGCTAATCGCGCGGCTCGCTGCTCAGGATCATCAGCAACCCACCAAGGCACGTCGCGATATGGACGCCGATCAGTGCAACATAGTGCCCAGCAACCCGGCCAGCGCGCGCCGGATCGGTGCCGTCTTCAATGTTGCCGGCCAAGCTCATCCACGCCATCCCAATTGAGAATGCCCAACCGGCTGCAAGCAGGCGTGCACCAACCCGATGCTTGCGCAAAGTCAACCATCCGCCTCCGATCAGTAAGGCTGCAGAGACATAGTCGACCACGAACCACGGCCACCATTGCCACTGGCCCCAATTCACCCAGGTTTCGAACGCAGCGAGCAAAGCTCCAACCAGCAGAGCGAGACGCGCTGACCAGCTGTGCACCGCAGCTACCCTTGCCGCCGCGCCATGAACGCCAGCCGTTCGAACAGCATCACGTCCTGCTCGTTCTTCAGCAGCGCGCCGTGGAGTGGGGGGATCGCCTTGCTGGGATCACGGTTTTGCAGGACGTCGAGCGGCATGTCTTCGTTGAGCAGCAGCTTGAGCCAATCGAGCAGTTCACTGGTGCTGGGCTTCTTCTTCAGGCCGGGCACTTCGCGGACCTCGTAGAAGATCTCCATCGCCTTGTTGACGAGGGTCTTCTGGATGCCAGGAAAGTGGACGTCGATGATTGCCTGCATCGTCTCGCGGTCGGGAAACTTGATGTAGTGGAAGAAACAGCGGCGCAGGAACGCGTCGGGCAATTCCTTTTCGTTGTTCGAGGTGATCACCACGATCGGGCGTTCGGTGGCGGCGATGCGTTGCTTGGTTTCGTAGACGTCGAAGCTCATCCGGTCGAGCTCTTGCAGCAGATCGTTCGGGAACTCGATGTCGGCTTTGTCGATCTCGTCAATCAGCAGCACCGGCAGTTGCGGGGAGGTGAACGCCTCCCATAGCTTGCCCTGCTTGATGTAGTTGCCGATATCGTTGACGCGTTCATCGCCAAGCTGGCCATCGCGCAGACGAGCGACTGCATCGTACTCATAGAGCCCCTGCTGCGCCTTGGTCGTGCTCTTGATGTTCCATTCGATCAGCGGCGCGCCGGTGGCCTTGGCGATTTCGTGCGCCAGCACGGTCTTGCCGGTGCCGGGTTCGCCCTTGACCAGCAACGGGCGGCGCAGCAGCACCGCAGCGTTGACCGCGACCTTCAGATCATCGGTGGCGACATAATTGCTGGTACCATCAAACCGCTGCATGGGAGCTCCCGTAGAGTTAACCGTTCGGTTAAGCGGTAGGCGAGCGCGCCGCGTCGCGCAAGCGTCAACCAACTGTCACGGGATCAGCGAGACCACCCGCAGCATCATTTGTTCAAACCGGCGTTCGTCAACAGGCGCAGCGGGATCATTCCAGCTGCCCGTGGCGACGAACCACTGCCCGGCGGTGTTCTGCAGCACATAGCTGAGGTTGATTACCCCCGGCTCTGACCCGCCCTTGTAGCCGATCCGCGCGAACCGCGCGCGTTGCTCGGGTGGCAGGGCCGGGCTGACCCCCAGGATCGCGAGCACCTTCGGATCACTGCGCTGGCGCAGCGTGTTAAGCACCGCCGCGATATCCTGCGCCGAGGCGAACCATTCGATGGTCTCAATCGCCGCAGGGCGATCATCGGTGGGTAAAGCGCCGAGGATTTTTGCCGCGTCAAGGCCGGGCCCGATCCGGGCGAGCAGCGCGGCCTGCCCGGCTTCGCTCGCCGCCGCATATTCCCGCCCGATGCCGTCGGGATCGGCTTTCAGCGTGAAGGCTTCGAGCGTGGTCAGCAGCGGCAGCATGCGCGCCGGATCGCCATGCCCCAGCGCGCGCACCCGCGCTGCAATCCGTCCGCGCCCGACCAGCCGGATCAGTTCGTCGGTCGCGGTATTGTCACTGCGTGAAATCATCAGCGTGGCAAGGGTTTCCACCGTCACCGCTGCGCCGGCTGGCCAGTCTTGCGTGATCCCACTGGGAACCGAGCGCAGCCCCAGCCGCACAACCTGTTCCCAGCGCAGCCGCTTTGCCGCGACTTCCGCCGCGACCGTTTCCAGTACCCACAGCTTGAAGGTGGAGCCAATCGCCAGTTGCGCCGCTGGCCGATGCGTCAGGATCGGGCGCACTGCCGCGCCGTCGAGCCGATAGAGCCCGAACCCTGTTCCGGCTCCGAGCGCCTGGAAGTCTGCGAGTACTTTGGCGGGGTTATCGCCCAGCGGCGTTACCGAGGTGATCCGCAGCCCGATTACCCGGCCAGGCGCGACTGGCTCAAGCTGGATGATTGTCGCCGCACTGGCGCGTTCAAACCGAAGTTGGAATTGCGCGGTAAACGGGGCGAGCTGCTTGAGCTCGGCAACCCCGGCCAGCTTGCCGTGCTCGCGCTCGATACCCTCGATCAGCGCGGCCAGTTGGGCTTCCGGCACGGCGGTCAGGAACGCTGGCGAGAATACGTCCGTCGCTGGACGCTGGCCGCGCAAGACCGCCACAATTTCATCTGCCCGCGTAGCGGTGCTTGGTAGTTGTTGAACTTGCGCCGCCGCTTCGGCTGGCAAGAGTGGCACAGCAAGTGCGAGCGCCAGGCAGGCAAGGGCACGGTTCATAAGTCCTCCGGTCAGGCCCTGGTTGTGCCAGCTTTTGCCGCGCGGGCAAGTAGTTCTCCCCCGCGCCGGGGAGGAGGGGCAACGGCGCGGGGGAGGGGAGCCTCACGGAGTGGGCGTGGGCTCCACGGGGGACGAATGAGCGTTCTGGCCTTGACGCTTGATCCAGCGCCAGCCGAACACCAGCAGCGCGATCAAGCCGATCCACGGCAGCGCGACCCCGGCGAGCAGCAGGGCGAAAGCTAGGGCGGATTCAAGGCTGCCCCACGATGCCGCGGCGGCCTTGCCGAAGGTGTTGTCGCCGCTCAGCATGCTTGGGGTGGCGTAAGAGAACCGCACCGGGGTGGAGGCGAGCGCGGCCTCCTTGCTGCGCCGGTCACCGGCTTGCTCGCGCTGCTCGCCGCGCAAGCTTTCGACCCGCCGGGTCAGCTCCACCCGCTCGGCTGAGGTCAGCCCCTTGGCCTTGAGCCGGCCTTCCAGCCGGGCGATCTCGGCCGCGGCAACGGCGCTGTCCTGCTGTGACAGGGTGATTGCATCGCCGACATTTTCGCCATCCACCGTGGCGTTCTCAAGCTTGCCATCGGCGCGTTCCACCGCTGCGATTCCCTCGCTGCCAAAGCGGTGCGCCAGATCGGGGGCGAGCAGGAAGTCAAGCCCGGCCTGCACCTGATCGGCCTCGCTTTGATCATAGCGCATGCCCGTGACCCGGCAACGCGTGGCACCCAGCCGATCGCAGGCGGCGGCATGTTGCTGCTGCACGCCAGAGATCGCGTCAGCGGGCAGGGTGAAAGCATAAGCGTAGGTGAAGGCGACGCCGGGAGCTACGATCCCGCCGATGTCTGGACCGGCTTGGCGATTTGACGCTGCGTCAGCTGAACTAGCCGCAGGCGCGGCGGCGTCGGTTGCGGCGGCGGATGCATCTTCAGACTTGTCTTGCGAGCAACCTGCCAAAACGAGCGCACCGGCAAGGGTGATGAGGGCATTCGAGATCAAGCGCATGATCAACTCTCCCATTTAGTCTACCGAATCGGTAGAGCTATATGTCTATTGAAATAGTTGACTTTAGCAAGCGCTATTCCGGGGTACAGCTGAGACGAGCTGAAAACGGCGGATTTAGCCGGGGAGCGACTATGATCCTGAACACCGGGAGCACGGCCATCAGGCGCACACCAGCGCGACGCGGCTTTGCAGTTGGGGCAATTCGGTGCGGTTATTGACAATTAACGCGCATCAGTTAGCGTCCGGCACATGGCACAGATGAACATCTCAATCCCCGACCAGCTCAAGGTTTGGGTAGAATCCCGCGTTGCTGATGGTAGCTATGCGAGCTCCAGCGACTACCTTCGCGACTTGGTCCGGCAGGATCAGCGCGAACAGGAGCGCGTCGAATGGCTGCGTGCAGAAATTCAGGGCGGCATCGATTCTGGTGTCAGCGAGGTTGATCCGCTCGAACAGATCGAGGCACTGCGGCAACGCGCCATGCGCGATTTGGCAAAACGCGATGCGGCTTAGGCAAAGTCGGCGATCATCCGCTGACCTTGCCGACATTTACGAACACGGCGCCAAGACCTACGGAGTCAAAGAGGCGCTGGGCTATATCGAAGGCATCGAGCGTCGTTTGCTGACTTTGCTCGATTATCCCCGCAGCGGCCGTGCCGACGATAGACTGATTACCAGCCTCCGCTCGCTGCCGTTTCAAGCCCACCGCATCTATTACCGCATCGATGGGGATACGATCATGATCCATCGCATCCTGCATATGGCAGCGGATGTGAAACGGCATCTAGAGTGATCGTGGTCGATCGGTAGAAAGCGTTCACCGTCACCGGGAACTAGGATCAGTGAACGAAGTAAGGGAAACCAAATAGTTGGCTAGGCCATCTCATCCAAAATGGAAATCCGACCGTTTGATATAAAAAGAACAAAATTAGCAGAAGACCTGAACCGAGAGATAACGCTAATGTAATTGAGATTGCGCGGGTATAATTACGGTCAACAAGCCATTGATACGATAAAAAATAGATCTAACCGGAATGGTGAGGGCAAGCCAGTTTAAAGTTTCAATCATTTTATTTAATCCTTCGGCGCTCAAAATAAAAACCTATTGCAAAAATCGCGAATGTTATGAGATTGAAAACTGCGTGAACGTTGCGCTCCATGTGGATTTTTGCGATCGGGTTGAAAATCACGGCTATCCCGACAAATACAATCGCTCCAATCATAATCCTTCGATTATTGTAGGCATAGGCGATCCACGCCGCACTGCCCGTTACGACTATCCGCAGAAGTTGATAATAGCCGTAGGGGAGGTCAGCCAGAGCTAACAAGGACATGATTGCCGGGAGTAAGAACACCCACGCTGGAATGTTGTGCCCTGCAGTTTCTTCATTCATCGTCTGATCTCAAGCATCAATCATCTCCGGATCGATCTCGCCTGCGCGGTTCTGGATGAACATGAAGCGTTGCGCCGGGTCGCGGCCCATCAGGCGGTCGACCAGGTCTTTCACTGCCGCGCGGCCTTCGTATTCGGGGGGCAGGGTGATCCGCAGCAGCGAGCGGGTACTGGGGGCCATGGTGGTTTCGCGCAATTGGCCGGGATTCATTTCACCGAGGCCCTTGAACCGGCCGACATCAACCTTTTTACCTTTGAACTGCCCGGCTTCGAGCTCGGCGCGATGCGCGTCGTCGCGGGCATAGGCGCTCTCTTTGCCCGAAGTCAGCCGGTAGAGCGGCGGCTGGGCAAGATAGAGGTGACCGCGCCGGACGATGTCGGGCATTTCCTGGAAGAAAAACGTCATCAGCAGCGTCGCGATATGTGCGCCGTCCACGTCCGCGTCAGTCATGATGATAACGCGGTCATAGCGCAGATTGTCCGCGTTGCAGTCCTTGCGCATCCCGCAGCCGAGCGCGAGGCCAAGATCGGCGATTTCGGTGTTGGCGCGGATCTTGTCCGCTGTGGCGCTGGCGACGTTGAGGATTTTGCCGCGGATTGGCAGGATCGCCTGGGTCTTGCGGTCGCGCGCTTGTTTGGCGCTACCGCCAGCCGAGTCACCTTCGACGATGAACAGTTCGGTTTCGGCATCGCCCTCACCAGTGCAATCGGTCAGCTTGCCGGGCAGGCGTAGCTTGCGGGCGTTGGTCGCTGTCTTGCGCTTGACCTCGCGTTCGGCCTTGCGGCGCAGGCGGTCATCCATCCGCTCTAGGCAAGCCCCCAGCAGCGCCTTGCCGCGTTCCATATTGTCGGTCAGGAAATGATCGAAGTGATCGCGCACCGCGTTTTCCACCATCCTTGCGGCTTCGGGGCTGGTCAGCCGGTCCTTGGTCTGGCTTTGAAACTGCGGATCGCGGATGAACACGGACAGCATCACTTCGCTGCCGGTGATCACGTCCTCCGGCGTCAGATCCTTGGCTTTTTTCTGCCCGGTCAGCTCAGCAAAGGCGCGTACGCCTTTGGTCAGCGCAGCGCGCAGGCCGGCTTCGTGCGTGCCACCATCGGGAGTGGGGATGGTGTTGCAATAATAGGAATAGGCCCCGTCAGACCACAGCGGCCAGGCGACCGCCCATTCGACCCGGCCCTGTTCCTCGCCGCTGTCGCTGGCTGGAAAGTCCTGGGTGCCGGAAAAGAACTGCGTGGTCACGCATTCGCGCGTGCCGAGCTGCTCACGCAAGTGATCGGCAAGCCCGCCGGGGAACTGGAAGCTCGCCTCCGCCGGAACGTCATCGCTGGTGAGTGTGGCAGCACACTTCCAGCGGATTTCCACGCCAGCGAACAGGTACGCCTTTGACCGGACCAGCCGGAACAGCCGTGCGGGTTTGAACTTCGCCTCGGCACCGAAAATTTCGGTATCGGGCACGAAGGTGACGCTGGTACCGCGCCGGTTGGGGGTGCCGCCCAGCGAGAGCAGCTTGGTGATCGGCACGCCGCGCGAGAATTCCTGCGCGTAGAGCTCCTTGTTGCGAGCCACTTCGATCCGGGTCAGGCTGGACAGCGCGTTGACCACCGACACGCCGACCCCGTGCAGACCGCCGCTGGTGGCATAGGCCTTGCCCGAGAATTTGCCGCCCGAATGGAGCGTGGTCAAGATCACTTCGAGCGCTGATTTGCCGGGATACTTTGGGTGCTCGTCCACCGGAATACCGCGGCCATTGTCCGTAATCGTCAGGCGGTTGCCTTCTTCGAGCAAGACTTCGATCCGGTTGGCATGGCCCGCGACGGCCTCGTCCATCGCGTTATCAAGCACTTCAGCGGCGAGGTGATGGAACGCGCGTTCGTCGGTCCCGCCGATGTACATGCCGGGGCGGCGGCGGACCGGCTCCAGCCCTTCCAGCACCTCGATTGCGGAACCATCGTAGCTTTCGCCCCCGGCGGAGGGCAGTTTGTCAAAGAGATCGTCGGCCATAGGCGCGGCTATAGGCTGCGGCGGAATTCCGCGTGCAAGGCGGCGCAACCGGTTATCCTCTCCCATCCTCCCCGTTCGGTGAGGGGACCTATCGCAGATGGGGGAGGGGCACCAGCCGGTACTCCTGACCACGCCGAGATAGCATAGCGCGCTTGCTTCGGCGGTCAGTAGTACCCGCCTGTGCCTCTCCACCCCCGCCTGCGGCGACGGTCCCCCTCTCCCATGGGAGAGGATAGGAGAGGCTTAATCCTGGAACTTGGCAGGTGCGGGGCTGACAATCGTTACGCCGCCCGCGCGCACTTCGCGAACCTCCAGCGCGCGTTCCAGCATGCCGGTGTTGTTGAACCGGAACGGACCGTCCAGCCCCAGGAACCCGCCGCTGTCATTCAGCTTGGCGACCGGGAACACCGTGCCAGGTCGCCATTCGCGGGCAACGCGGATGGTCAGCAGCACCGAATCGTAGCCGAGAGTCGAAGCCCGGAACGGGCGCAAGCCAAAGCGGTTGGTATAGCTGTCCGCGAATTGCCGGAACCGGGCGTCAGAAACCGCCGCATACCAGGCACCGCGCAGCGCCGGGGTCGATCCGATCACGCTTTCGCCGCTCCAGCTATCGGGGCCGAGGATGCGTGGCGCGGCGGCTCCGACTGCCTTCAGGTTCGGCGCGGCCAAGGCGGCAAAGCGCGCATCGTCGGCAATCAGCACCGCATCAATCCCCCCGCGCGCGCGCAGCCGACGGGCGGCGCTGATCACCGAAGTGTTGGACCGCGCATAGCTTTCGCTGGCGACCAGCGTGCCGCCGGCCATGCGCACGGCTTCGGCAAAGGCGGCAGCGGTGCGCTGCCCGAAATCGTTCTGCGGCGCGAGCACCGCAAACCGCCGCACCCCCCGGCTGAAGGCAAATTGCACGGTCCGCCCAATGGCATTGCCGGGCACTGTGCCCAGCAGGAACACGTCGCGCGCTGCCAACGTCTGATCGTTGGCATAAGTGATTAGCGGCACTTTCGCCGCGCGTGCGATTGTGGCGACTGTGCCAACGTCACCGCCCTGCAAGGGTCCTAGGATCAGCTTGTTACCATCTGATATCGCTTGATTTGCCGCCAGCGATACCCCCTGCGCGGTGTCATAGGTCGTGATCCGGACGTTCTGGGCGTTAGTATCCAGCAAAGCCATGGTTGTGGCATTGGCGAGCGACTGCCCGACAGTGGCAGACGCGCCCGACAAGGGCACCAGCAGCGCGACCCGGTGGCGTTGCTGATCGGCGGGCAGGGTGCTCGTCGGCGGGGCGGTGGGCTCGGGGATCGGCTCAACCGGGCCTTTGGGGATCACCTTGCACCCGGCCAGCAACACGGCGGTGCCAAGCAGCATTGCGCCGCGCCGTCCAAAAAGACCCGTCTTCATCCTTGTCGCTCCCCGTCAGGCAGTCCATGCTAACGTGGCATGGACAAACCACTTTCACCCGGACTCTACATAGTTGCCACGCCTATTGGCAATCGAGGCGATATCACACTGCGTGCCATAACGACACTGCGTGGCGTGGCTGCGGTAGCCTGCGAAGATACCCGCGTCACGGGCAAGTTGCTGCATCATCTGGAGATCAAGACGCGGATGATCCGCTATGATGATCACGCCAGCGATGCGACCCGCGATTACTTGCTGGCCATGGCGGCGCAGCAGCCGGTGGCGCTGGTCAGCGATGCCGGGACGCCGCTGATCTCTGATCCGGGCTACAAGCTGGTGCGCGCCGCACGCGAAGCCGGGATCGCAGTAACCAGTCTGCCCGGTGCCAGTGCGGCGATCATGGCGCTGACGCTGTCCGGCTTGCCCAGTGACCGGTTCCTGTTTGCCGGGTTTCTGCCGTCCAAGGACAAAGCGCGGCGGGATGCCTTGCGTGAGGTTGCGGCGGTGCCGGCCACATTGGTGTTCTATGAAACCGCCCCGCGACTTGTCGCAGCCTTGGCGGCAATTGGCGAGGAATTGGCGGGCCGCGAAATCGCCGTGGCGCGCGAACTGACCAAGCTGTTCGAGGAATGCCGCACAGGCACCAGCGCTGAATTGATCGCGCATTACACCGCGCATCCGCCCAAGGGGGAGATCGTGTTGCTGATCGGCCCGCCAGGCGAAGCCGCACCGCAATCATTCGACATCGACGCACTGCTGCGAGCAGAGCTGGCGAGGTCTAAGCCATCGCAGGCGGCCGGAGCCGTCGCCAAGGCCACCGGGCAAGACCGCAAGCTGCTCTACGCCCGCGCGCTCGAACTGAAATGAGCAACCGCGCTCAACGCGAGGCGCAGGGGCGGCGCGGCGAGCGGCTGGCGGCATGGTATCTACGGCTGACCGGATGGCACGTGCTCGGCCAGCGGATCAAGACGCCGCGCGGCGAAATCGACCTGATCGCCCGGCGGGGCGGAGTGGTGGCTTTTGTCGAGGTCAAGTGGCGGCGCAGCGCGGCTGAGCTGGATCAGGCGATTGATCCCTATCGCCTGCGCCGCGTCAGTGCGGCAGCGGCAGCGGTGGCACACCGCTATGTCAGGTCGGGCGACGACCAGCGGATCGACGTGCTGCTACTCGCGCCGGGCCGCTGGCCAAGACGGATCGAGAATGCCGGGCTTGCCTGAACGCGCTAAGTTCACGCCGGGTCTCCCAATTTGGGCAACCCGGCGCGAAATCTGCACTGAAGTGATCAATAGCCTTTGGGCTTGGGCGCTTCGTCGTGATGCTCGTCCTTCTTGCCGTCATGGTGGCCATCGTCATGATGATCACCGTCCTTATGCGCGTCGTCCTTGTGCTCGCCATCCTTGTGCTCGCCATCCTTGTACGCGTCATCGGGCGCGGCGGGGTGTTCGGCAGGCGGGGTAGCGCTGGCAGGAATTGCCCAGGCTCCAAGGGCGAGTGCGGCGGCAAGGGCAGGGATCAATTTCTTCATTTAGGCTTCCTCTGGCTGATTGGACCGCTGGGCGGCATCAGGAAACTATTCGCACGAGGGCCAATTTGCGCTTAAACGGCCAGTCAGCAAAACCCACTAAGGCCAGTTATCATGAGCTTACGCGTTGCCGTGCAAATGGACCCGCTTGAAACCATCAAGATCGGCGGCGATTCCAGCTTTGCCCTGATGGAAGCCGCGCAAAAGCGCGGGCACAGTGTGTTTCACTATGACGTCAAGACGCTGGCGCTGGACGAAGGCCGCCTGACTGCCTGGGCTGCGCCGGTGACGGTGCGGCGGGTTGAGGGCGATCACTTCACCGCCGAGGCCCGGCGCAGCATCGATCTGGCCACAGACGTCGACGTCGTGCTGCTGCGCCAGGACCCGCCGTTTGATCTGAGCTATATCACCGCCACGCACCTGCTGGAGCGGCTGGAGGGCCAGACACTGGTGGTCAATGATCCCGCCAGCGTACGCAATGCGCCCGAAAAGATGTTCGTGCTCGATTACCGGCAATACATGCCGCCGACGCTGATCGCCCGCCGGATCGAAGATATCCATGCCTTCCAGGCCAAGCTGCTGGCGCAGGGCTGGTCGGGCGAACTGGTGATGAAGCCGCTGCACGGCAATGGCGGCAAGGCGGTGGTGCGCATCCCGGCCGACCGCAGCAACCTCAGCGCGTTGCTGGAATTGTTCGACGCGCAATGGATCGAACCACACATGATTCAGCCGTTCCTGCCCGACATTGCCGAAGGTGATAAGCGCATTGTCCTCGTCGATGGCGTCGTCGCCGGTGCGATCAACCGGCGCCCCGGCGCGGGCGAATTTCGCTCTAACCTGGCCCAGGGCGGCTCGGCCGAAGCGACGACACTCACCGCGCGCGAGGAGGAAATCTGCGCCGCGATGGGGCCGGAACTGAAGGCGCGCGGGCTGGTGTTTGTCGGGATCGACGTGATCGGCGGCAAGTGGCTGACCGAGATCAATGTCACTTCGCCCACCGGGATCATGGCGATCGACCGCTTCAATGGCACCGACACCCCCGGCCTGATCTGGGACGCGATCGAGCGGCGGCAGGGGAGCGGCGCAGGTCGGTAAGCACCTATGCACGAATGGATTCTCCGCCTGATCGAACAGGGCGGCTACTGGGGCATTGCCCTGCTGATGTTCCTGGAAAACGTGTTTCCGCCGATTCCCAGCGAGGTCATCATGGGGCTGGGCGGGATTGCGGTCGCGCGCGGCACGCTGGAATTCTGGCCCTTGCTGGCGGTGGGAACCATCGGATCGACACTGGGCAACTATGTGTGGTTCCTGATCGGCGACCGGCTGGGCATCGCGCGCCTGCGCCCGTTTGTGGAGCGCTGGGGCCGCTGGCTGACGCTGGAATGGCAAGACGTTGAAGCTGCCACCGCCTTCTTTCGCCGCCACGGCCAATGGGTAGTTTTCGCGCTGCGCTTCTCCCCGCTGCTGCGCACCGTGATCTCGCTGCCCGCCGGCCTCACCCACATGAGCCATGCGCGGTTCCTGATCTTCACGTTCGCTGGAGCTGGAATCTGGAACGCCGTGTTGATCCTGGGCGGGCAATGGCTGGCAAAATACGAAGCATGGCTGGAACCGATTGTGATCGGGACCATGGTGCTGGCCGTGGCGGGCTACATCTGGCGGGTGCTGACATGGAAGCCGCGAGGCTAATCCCGCTCCCTGGGATGTGCGTTCCTGTAAACATCGAGCAATACCGCCGCGTCGACCTTGGTGTAAATCTGGGTTGATCCCAGGCTCGCGTGGCCGAGCAGTTCTTGCAACGAGCGCAAGTCCGCGCCCGCGCTGAGCAAATGCGTGGCGAAGCTGTGGCGCAACGCGTGCGGCGTCGCGCTGGCGGGCAAGCCGAGCGCGATCCGCGCGCGGGCCATGGCTTTCTGGACCATGCCGGCAGACAGCGCGCCGCCCTTTGCACCGCGAAACAGCGGTTCATTGGCGGGAAGCGGCCAAGGGCATTTGACGGCGTAGTCGGCCACGGCTTCGCGCAACAGCGGCAAGATAGGCACCACGCGCTGCTTGCCGCCTTTGCCGGTGACGGTCAGCACTTCACTCAGCGGCAGAACGGCGGCAGTGAGCGAGAGCGCTTCGGCGATCCGCAGCCCGGCACCGTAGAGCAGCAGCAATACTGCCCGGTCGCGCGCGCCGATCCAAGGCGTGGCGGCATCTTCGTCGACCGCAACTGCAAGGTTCACGGCGTCGTCTGGCGTCATCGGGCGCGGCAGCCCCTTCTTGATCCGGGGCCCGCGCATTCGGGGCGGGGCCGGGTCGGGTAGTCCCGCCTGTTCGCGCGCAAACCGGATGAACGCCTTGAGTGCGGAAAGTTCGCGCGCGGCGGAAGCGTTGGTCAGGCCCTCCGCACGGCGGCGCGCAAGCTGTATGCGCAGGGCCGCTGCATCGAGCCGGGCGAGCGCGGGCCATTCGCGCGCCTCGGTCTGATCGAGCAGCCGCGCGGCAGTCGCGACATAGGCGCGGACGGTGTGCGGACTTCGGCGGCGATTGAGCGCGAGGTGATCATGCCAGTCCTGCAGGAGATCGGGGCGGGTGATCATACCCACAAGCCCCAAAACCCGTCTGTCCTGAGCTTGTCGAAGGTCTGTCCTTGCACTTGCGGCAGCGCCCGACCGTCCAAAGAACAGGACAGTGCTTCGACAAGCTCAGACATAGAAACGGGGTAGGGGAAGGGGGGAAAGTTCACGCCGCCACCAACCCCGCCGGAACCAGCTCTGCCAGCAGCCCATCGAGCAGCGGCATCCCCATTGGCGTGACCCCGATCTGCGCGCCATCGCGCCAGGCCAGGCCCTGTTCGATGTAGAACGCCAGCTTGCCCGGATCGCAAAGCTCCGCCTCGCTCAGCCCGAACCGCCGGGCCAAATCGGTCAGCGGCACGCCTTCGGCCAATCGCAACCCCATCAGCATGGCCTCGCTGGCCTGCTCGCGCTGGCCAAGTGTGCGCTCCTCGACAATCCCGTGACCATTCGCCGCCACCGCCTCCAGCCAGTTCTCCGGTTTGCGGTGCCGCACCGTTGCCAGCCCCCGCGCCGTCCATGCGCGCCGGGGCCGATCCCGACCGAATCCTGATAGCGCCAATAGGTCAGGTTATGGCGGCTTTCCTCGCCCGGCCGGGCATGATTGCTGATCTCGTAAGCGGGCAGACCAGCGGCGTCGGTCAGTTCGCGGGTCAGCGCGAACATATCCGCGCAGGCGTCCTCGTCCAGCGGGTCGAATTCCCCCTTGCGGACCATCGTTTCAAACCGCGTGCCGGGTTCGATCGTCAGCTGGTACAGCGAGAGGTGGCTGGTGCCGAACCCCAGCGCCGTGGTCAGCTCTTCGCGCCATGCATCCAGCGACTGGCCGGGCCGCGCATAGATCAGGTCGATCGACACCCGGTCAAACACCGCTTGCGCCGTCTCAAGCGCGGTCAGCGCCTCGCGTGCTGTTGTGGAGCCGTCCCAGAAATTTGAGCGTCTGATCGTCGAGCGCCTGCACCCCCAGCGAGGCGCGATTGACCCCGGCCAGCGCCAGATCGCGATAGTTTGCAGCCTCGACCGAAGAAGGATTGCCCTCCAGCGTGATCTCGATTCCCGGCGCAAAGCCCCACAGCGCCTCGGCCTCGTTGAGCAGCCGCGCGACCAGGGCAGGGGGCATCAGCGAGGGCGTACCGCCACCGAAGAACACGCTGTCCAGCGGCTCGCCGCCCGCCAGTTCAGCCTCATGCCGCAAGTCCGCCAGCAGCGCCGCTTCCCAGTGCGAGTGGTCAACCTGATCGCGGACATGGCTGTTGAAATCGCAATAGGGACACTTCGCGAGGCAGAACGGCCAGTGGATATAGAGTGCGCGGGCCATTGGCGATGCTTAGTCGTTAAACTGCGCCGCGACCAGCTTGGCAAAGGCATCGGCGCGGTGGCTGATCGCGTGCTTTTCTGCCGGGTCGTGCTCGGCAAAGGTGCGGGTATCACCGGTCGGCACAAATACCGGATCGTAACCGAAACCCAAGCGTCCCGCGCGGAGGCCAGGTGAGAGTGCCATTGGCGCGGCCTTCGTAGACCGTCTGTTCGCCATCAGGCCACGCAATGGCAAGCACGCAGGCGAAATAGCACGAACGGTCGGCATCCGGACCAAGTTCTTGCAGCATCCCTTCAACCTTGCCCATCGCCATGTACCAATCGCGGCCCGGTGCGCCCTCGAACCACTGCCGCTCGGCCCAGTCAGCGGTGTAGACACCCGGCCGGCCGTCAAGCGCTGCCACGCACAGCCCGCTGTCATCGGAAAGCGCCGGCAGGCCTGAAGCCTCGGCGGCGGCGCGTGCCTTGATCAGTGCGTTCTCGACAAACGTTTTCCCGGTCTCTGCCGGTTCGGGCAGCCCTAGCGATCCGGCGGAGATGCATTGCAGCCCGTAAGGAGCGAGCAAGGCCGCGATTTCCTTGAGCTTGCCCGCATTATGCGTGGCGATCACCAGGGTTTCAGAACCTAAGCGACGCATCTTCAGATCCTTCCCGTTTTCACGAAGTGCAAATGGGGAGGTGGCAGCGCGCAGCGCTGACGGAGGGGTTTTGCGGCGAAGAAAGAACCCATCCGTCTGGCCCTGGCAGGCGATCCACCTCCCCATTTGTGACATTCGTCAAAAACAGGAAGGATCGACTTGCAGTTCACTTGCTGACCGCCGCATCCTGCGCGGTAAAAATCCGGTCGGTGCCGATCCGCGCAAGGCGGAGCAGGCGGAGCAGGGCTTCTTCATCGTAAGTCGCGCCTTCGGCGGTGGCCTGAACCTCGGCGATCTTGCCGCCTTCAATCAGGACGAAGTTGGCATCGGCATCGGCCGCGCTGTCTTCGTCATAATCGAGATCGAGCACCGGATTACCCTTGTAGATCCCGCAGGAAACCGCCGCGACTTTCTCGGTGAGCGGGTCTTCGCTGATCGCGCCTGCCGCCATCAGCTTTTGCACCGCGAGGCGCAGCGCCACCCAGGCGCCGGAAATCGCGGCAGTACGCGTACCGCCATCGGCCTGAATCACGTCGCAATCGAGCGTGATCTGCCGCTCGCCGAGCTTCTTCAAATCAGTCACCGCGCGCAAGGACCGCCCGATCAGCCGCTGGATCTCTTGCGTCCGCCCGCTCTGCTTGCCCTTCGCCGCTTCGCGCTGGCCGCGCGTGTGCGTGGCGCGGGGAAGCATCGAATATTCAGCCGTGACCCAGCCTTCGCCCTTGCCGCGCAGCCATGGCGGCAAGCGCTCTTCGACCGAAGCCGTCACCAGTACCTTGGTATTGCCAAACGCCACCAGCACCGATCCTTCGGCGTGGATGGTGAAATTGGTCTCGAATGACAAAGCGCGCATTTCATCAGGCGCGCGGCCGGAAGGTCGCATGAGGGTTCCTTTTGCAAATTATCGCCCGTTAGGCGCATTGGGCTTGAGCCTGCAAGTCTGGTCCCTAAGTTGCCCCCGTGAACAGCCCGCCCATCACCGAACTGACCCTGCGCGCCCGCGAGATTTTCCGGCTGGTGGTGGAGGGCTATATTGCCTCGGGTCAGCCGGTCGGATCGAAGACCTTGGCAAGTGCTGGCGGGGTGAATCTGTCGCCCGCCTCGATCCGCTCTGTACTGCACGAGCTCGAGAGCCTGGGCCTGCTTGCAGCGCCGCACACCAGCGCGGGGCGGCTGCCGACCGAGCAGGGTCTGCGGCTGTTCGTCGACGGGATGATGCAGGTGGCCGAACCAACTGCTGACGAACGCGCGGCGATTGAGCGGCGCGTCACCCAGCCGGGGCCGATCGAGGCGGCGCTGGCAGCGACATCGGCGGTCCTTTCGGACCTTTCGTCTTGCGCCGGCGTGGTCATGGTCCCCCGGCGCGAGGCGCGGTTGCAGCAGATGCAGCTGGTGCCGCTGTCGCCTGGCCGCGCGCTGGCGGTGCTGGTCGGCGAAGACGGCGGCGTGGAGAATCGCGTGATCGACCTGCCGCCCGGGCTGCCCGCTGGCGCGCTGGAGCAGGCCTCCAACTACATGACCGCGCACCTGGCCCGCCGTAGTCTGTCCGAGGCAATGCGCGCGATTGAGCTAGAGATCGCCTCGGGCCGCACTGCGCTCGATTTGGCCAGCCAAAGCCTGGTCGAACGCGGGCTCGCGGTATGGAGTGAGGACGCGCTGGCCAAACCGGTGCTGATCGTGCGCGGGCAGGCCAACCTGCTCGACGATTCGGTGCTGGGTGATCTGGAACGGGTGCGGTTGTTGCTCGATGATCTGGAAAACAAGCAGTCGGTCGCCGCCTTGCTCGATTCGGCGCGCGAGGCGCAGGCAACGCGGATTTTCATTGGCGCGGAGAACCGTCTGTTCGCGCTTTCGGGCTCTTCAGTCATCGCCGCGCCCTATCGCGACCGTGAGGGCCGGGTGGTCGGCGTGGTCGGGGTTATCGGCCCGACGCGGTTGAATTATGCGCGGCTCGTCCCCATGGTGGATTTCACCGCTCAAGCGTTAACCGGCATGGGCACAAAATTGATCAGTTGAATGGATTTCTTGAGACATGAACGATGATACCAAGCCGCAGGACGATCCGGCGGTTGCCGCAGAATTGAAAGGCGTTCCTGAGGAATTGCTGGACCAAGGCGATTCGGTTGAAGACGCGCTGGCATTGCTGCGCGGCGATCTGGAAACAGCCAAGCAGGAAGTGCTTTATGCCAAGGCCGAAACGCAGAACGTGCGTCGCCGCCTGGAAAAGGACGTGGCCGATACGCGGACTTATGCGGCGACCAGCTTTGCGCGCGATATCCTCTCAGTTTCAGACAACCTTGCCCGCGCGCTGGATTCGATTCCCGCCGAACTGCGCGAGGATGACAAACTGAAGAACCTGATCGCGGGGATCGAGGCGACCGGGCGCGAGATCGAAAAGGTCTTTGCCAGCCACGGCGATCACCCGAATCGCGGCGATGGGCATGCCGCTGGACCCGAACCAGCATCAGGCCATGCTCGAAGTGCCTTCCGCCGAGGCTGCACCCGGCACCATCGTGCAGGAATTGCAGGCCGGCTACATGATCAAGGACCGCTTGCTGCGCCCGGCGATGGTGGCGGTGGCGAAAGCGGGGTGATGG
This sequence comes from uncultured Alphaproteobacteria bacterium, assembly GCA_963802015.1. GTDB lineage: Bacteria > Pseudomonadota > Alphaproteobacteria > Sphingomonadales > Sphingomonadaceae > Novosphingobium. The sequence goes on along the minus strand of CAWDHB010000011.1, from coordinate 303,200 downwards.
GAATGGCTGCGTCAACAGTTTGGCGCCTTGGCGCAGCCCTGATCATCAGCGCGACGACAGCGTCCGCAGCCGCCACTGCGCCACCACAGGCTCCGGCGGGCTGGAAAGTTGTCTCTACGACGTCGGGCGACCTGACCGGCGATGGCAAGGCCGATCTGGTGCAGGTCATCCAGCGCACCGATCCAAATCTGGTGATCCGCAATGAGAGACTTGGTGCCAACGAACTCGATACCAACCCGCGTCGTCTGCTGATCCTTGCGCGCGCTGGAACCGGGTATCGGCAGATTGCCGCCGTTGATGGATTCATCCCTCCAGCGGGCGACGCCGAATCCTCTTGCCTCGCTGATCCCCTCGAAGAAGGGGGCATTGCGATTACGCGCGGGGTGTTGTCGATAGACCTGCGCTATTGGCTGTCCTGCGGTAGCTACGGGGTGACCGGCACGACTTTCAAGTTTCGCCATGAAGCCGGGCGGTTCCTGCTGATCGGCTTCGACCGGATGGAATTCAGCCGCTCCAGCGGGCAAGGCGAAAAGGTCAGCGTGAATTTCCTGACCAGTCGCAAGGCCATGACGCCGTTTGCGATCGACGATTTGATTCCCGAGCGACTGAAATGGACGCGGATTGCGCCGCAGCGGCATTACCTAGATACGCTCAACCTGTCCGCGTGCGCGCCGATTGATGCGGTGACGACGCTGTGCTGACTTTGACCTATGAGGTGTTGCGCTAAGTGCAGTCTCAGCGGCCCGGTTCGCCCCGGAAACGGCAGGATTTGCAGATAGGACTTGAGCGACAGCGCGCCGGGTACGGCTACGCCATGCATCAACAAAAACGCGTGGGCGACAATCTCCGCCTGCTGTTCCAGCCCATACTGCTCAAGATTCCAGCCTGGCTTGAGCGCATAGTCATAAGGTGACCACGGGTTGCGCATCAGCGGCAGGTACCATTTGCCGCGGGTCTGGGTTTGCCAGACGTGCGTCATCTCGTGAATGAACAGCGCCTGCCGTTCGATCGGTGCCGCAGCAAAGTCATCGCAATAGCGGGTTGAGCGGGGGTGAAAATGGATGTGCCCGGTCGGGGCCATCAGGGTGCCGATGGGCTGGAATACGAACCAGCGCTTGCGTTTGATCCGCACCGGGTCGGTATCGATGGCGCTGCCGAACACGCTGCGGACTAGCGCGACTTCGCCGGGCGTCAGCGCGCGTTGCCCGCCGACCGGGCACTGGAATTGCTCAGCCGCTGCGCTCAGTGGTCGGCTCCATGATCCATCGCGCCAGCCGCAACCAGCGTCAGCGGCAGTGCGGCTGTGGTGCCATCAGCAAATGTAACAGTCAGGTTTGTCGTGCCGCCCACCGCCAGCGCCGAATCGAGTTCGAAAGCCATCACATGCAGCCCGCCCGGCGCGAACTTGACTGTGCTGCCAGGGCCGACCTCGACCTGGTCGACCGGGCTCATCGCGCCATCACGGGTTTCGTGCATCTCGGCCTTGGCTGCTCCGGTGATGGCGACAGCATTGATCGTCACCGCGCCGGCTGCCGCAGTATTGGCGACGGTGAAATAGGCCGCGCCAGGATTGCCTTTGACTGCCGGAAGCCGCAACTGGCCCTCGCTGAGCGTAACTCCCGGCTTGGCTTCAACGGCGTCCGTTTGCGGCGCTGGAGGTGCTTGCTTGCAGCCGCTCAGCATGGCCAAGGCAGTTGCTGCGGCAAGAACGGTGAGGCGCATTGGTGTGAACTCCTGACGGGCAATCGGGTGTGTCTTCGATCTAGCCGCTCAGCCGCGCAATGCAAAGGCGCTTGCGGCACCCGTGCAGTGTGTTAGCGCGCAAAACATGGACGATCCGCGCAGATCAGAGACTTTCGACGTGCCGGGCAATGTCATCTGGAACGGTGATCAGGCCGTCGTCGAACTGCGCCGGATTGCTGCGGCCGACCTTGAACTGGCGTTCTGGGATGAGATCGTCAGCAAGGGCAAGGTGATCGGATTCGCGAGTTTGGATGGCTCCGCGACACAACCTGCGCGCCCCGCATTGCGTGGCGGCATTTTCCACACCTATCGCTGCGGATCGACCCTGCTATGCCGCCAATTGTCGGCAATTTCCGGGACCTATGCGGTGGCCGAACCAGCTTTTGCCAGTCAGCTGGCTCTGCGCGACGTTCAATCGCCCGCACTGCTCCGGTCCCGCTTGCTGCACGTGTTTCAGCTGCTGGCAGATGGACTAGGCGCGCGCGGGCAAAATCTTATCGTCAAATGGCCGGGCCTGCTTGGGACCAAGGCGCGGGTGCTGACTGCCGCGCTGCCGGATATTCCGATGCTGTTCCTGCACCGCGATCCGGTGGAGGTGCTCGCCTCGATTGCCCGCCGCCCCCTGGGCAACATCGGCGCGGTTCCGGCTGAACTGCGGGCGGAAGGGCGGGCCGCCGCCACAGACCCGGCCGATCAGGCGCTGGCCACCTGCGCCGCCGTGATTGCCGCCTGCTGCCGCGAATTGGCGCAAGCAGATGGACTGCGGCGCTGCGATTATCAGGATATCGATGATTCAATGCTGATCCGGATCGCACAGTTTTTTCGCCTGACGGTTGATGACCGCTCACGGTCCGCGATGGGCGCAGCCGGGGCATGGTATTCCAAGGCCACCCCGGGCGCACAAAACTTTGCGGGTGATTCCGCAGAAAAGCGCGAATCCGCGTCTGCTGCGGTGCGGACACTCGCCGCGACCGTGCTCGCTCCGGCCTTGCAGCAAGCCGTCCTGGCACTGCCGCCTGTGGATGGCGCAGCTTTGACTGCACAGGGGGCCTTGTCCCCGCGCTAAGCGCACCTATATCGCCCCTGTCAGACGAGCCGCCCAGCTGCTTTGCCGCCCGCCGGGAAGCACAAGCGCGGTGTCACACATGAACCAAGGATGGGGTTAGAATGGCTAAAGTTATCGGGATCGATCTCGGCACCACCAACAGCTGCGTTTCCGTGATGGACGGCGGCAAGCCGAAGGTTATTGAAAATTCGGAAGGCGCGCGCACCACGCCGTCGATCGTCGCGTTCACCAAGGATGGTGAGCGGCTGATCGGGCAGCCCGCCAAGCGTCAAGCCGTGACCAACGGTGACAACACGATCTTTGCGGTGAAGCGCCTGATCGGCCGCCGCTTTGACGATCCGGTGACCAAGAAGGACACCGAGCTGGTTCCTTACACCATCGTCAAGGGCAAGAACGGCGACGCCTGGGTCAAGGCCGGCGGCGAAGACTATTCGCCCAGCCAGATCTCGGCGTTCATCCTCCAGAAGATGAAGGAAACCGCCGAGGCCTATCTCGGCGAAACCGTGACGCAGGCGGTGATCACCGTTCCCGCCTACTTCAACGACGCGCAGCGCCAGGCAACCAAGGATGCCGGCCAGATCGCCGGCCTTGAAGTGCTGCGCATCATCAACGAGCCGACGGCGGCGGCGCTTGCCTATGGCCTCGACAAGAACGACGGCAAGACCATCGCTGTTTATGACCTTGGCGGCGGCACCTTCGACGTTTCGATCCTCGAAATCGGCGACGGCGTGTTCGAAGTGAAGAGCACCAACGGCGATACCTTCCTGGGCGGCGAAGACTTTGACACCCAGGTGGTCGAATGGCTGGCCGAACAGTTCAAGAAGAAGGAGGGCATGGACCTCCGCACCGACAAGCTTGCGTTGCAGCGGCTCAAGGAAGCGGCGGAAAAGGCCAAGATCGAGCTGTCGAGCACCGCGACGACCGAGATCAACCTGCCCTTCATCACCGCGCGGATGGAAGGCGGCGCAACCACCCCGCTGCATCTGGTCGAAACGATCACCCGCGCGGATCTGGAAAAGATGGTCGCGACGCTGATCGAGCGCACCAAGGCGCCGATGGCCAAGGCGCTTAGCCGATGCGGGCCTCAAGGCTGCTGACATCGACGAAGTCGTGCTGGTCGGCGGGATGACCCGCATGCCGCGCGTGCGCGAAGTGGTGAAGGAATTCTTCGGCAAGGAACCGCACACCGGGGTCAACCCGGATGAAGTCGTCGCGATGGGCGCGGCCATTCAGGCCGGCGTGCTGCAGGGCGACGTCAAGGACGTGCTGCTGCTCGACGTGACCCCGCTGTCGCTCGGCATCGAAACGCTGGGCGGCGTGTTCACCCGGATGATCGATCGCAACACCACGATCCCGACCAAGAAGAGCCAGGTCTATTCGACCGCCGAGGACAACCAGCAGGCGGTGACGATCCGCGTGTTCCAGGGCGAGCGCGAAATGGCGGCGGACAACAAGATGCTTGGCCAGTTCGATCTGGTTGGCATTCCGGCTGCGCGCCGGGGTGTGCCGCAGATCGAAGTCACCTTCGATATCGACGCCAACGGCATCGTCAATGTCCACGCCAAGGACAAGGGCACCGGCAAGGAACAGCAGATCAAGATCCAGGCCTCGGGCGGGCTTTCGGATGCGGACATCGACCAGATGGTCAAGGACGCCGAGAAATTCGCCGAGGAGGACAAGGTCCGCCGCGCCGCTGCCGAAGCCAAGAACAACGCCGACAGCCTGGTCCATTCGACCGAGCAGCAGCTCGCCGAACATGGTGACAAGCTCGACGCCGACCTCAAGTCCGAAATCGAAGCCGCCATTGCCGAAGCCAAGACCGCGATCGAAAGCGGCGACGCTGACGAGATGACCGCCAAGACCCAGGCGCTCACCGAAAAGGCCATGAAGATGGGCCAGGTGATCTACGAGAAGGAACAGGCCGCAGCGGCCTCGCCGGACGCTGATGCCCCGGCAGCGGACGCAGAAGAAGTGGTCGACGCCGAATTCTCGGAAGTCGATGAAAACAACAAGGGCTAAACCTCGAGTGACCGCCAACCTTGCAATCGGCGAGGTTGGCGGTCTGGTTCTGGGGGTCGAACAGATGTCAGCTGTTGAAGTCGATTTTTACGAATTGCTCGAAGTCTCGCGCGACGCGGACGACGCGACGCTGAAGTCGTCGTATCGCAAGCTCGCGATGAAGTTTCACCCGGACAAGAACCCCGGCTGCAGCGAATCCGAGGCGAAATTCAAGGCGATCAGTTCCGCCTATGCCTGCCTCAGCGACCCGCAGAAGCGGGCTGCCTATGACCGCTATGGCCATGCCGCGTTCGAAAACGGCGGCATGGGCCAGGGCGGCGGTGCGGGCGGTTTCTCTGACATCGGCGATATCTTTGAAACGATCTTCGGCTCAGCCTTTGGCGGCGGTGGTCGCCAGCAAGCGCGGCGCGGGGCCGATCTCCGGTTTGATCTGGAAATCGGGCTGGACGAAGCCTTCCACGGCAAGACCGCACAGATCGAAATCGAAGTCGCCGCTGCCTGCGAGCCCTGCGACGGCAAGGGTGCGGAGCCCGGCACCGGCACGCGCCGCTGCAACCTCTGCGGCGGGCACGGCAAAGTCCGCGCGCAGCAGGGCTTCTTCATGGTCGAACGGACCTGCCCGACCTGTCAGGGCCGGGGCGAAGTGATCGAAAAGCCCTGCCGGGCCTGCGGCGGGGAGGGGCGGGTTGACCGCCCGCAGACGCTCGACGTTACGATTCCACCCGGCGTCGATACCGGCACCCGGATCCGCTTGTCAGGCAAGGGTGAGGCAGGACCGTTTGGCTCTCCTCCCGGCGATCTCTACATCTTTATCCACATCAAGCGCCACGGCGTGTTTGAACGCGATGGCACCACCCTGATCACGCGCGCGCCGATTACCTTCACCACGGCGGCGCTGGGTGGATCGATTGCCATCCCTGGACTCGATGGTGAGAGCCACGAAATTGACATTCCGGCCGGGATCCAATCCGGCAAACAACTCCGCCGCCGCGGCGCAGGGATGCCAGTGCTGCAAGGGCGCGGGCACGGCGATCTGGTGATCGAGATCATGGTCGAAACCCCGACCAAGCTGACTGGCCGCCAAAAGGAACTGATCCGCGAACTGCAGGCGACTGAAACCGGGGAGGAATGCCCGCAATCCAAGGGCTTCTTTGACCGGTTGAAGGGTGCGTTTGGGGCGTAAGTTGTTGTCGGTCTAAATCCGTCCATCAGCCACCAGTTGCTCCAGCGCCGCGTTCACGCGTGTCTGCCAACCCGGACCACTGTTGCGAAGATGGGCAACCGTCTTTGCATCGAGGCGAATTTTCACTTCCTCCTTTGGCGCATCCAGCTTCGGACGGCCCCGCCGTGAAGGCTTCATTCCCGCAACAAATGCAGCGTCCAGCGGCGGATTGTCATCGTGAATGCTCGCATCAAATTTGGTCATAATACAACCTCGCTTCGTATTTCTCAGCCAGACGCAAACTGATCACGCGCACGGCATCATCGCGCGAACCTTCAGTGAATACGAGCACATGGACCCGATGGCCCAACAGCCCCAGTGCTACAAACCTGTGCTCGCCATAGTCAAAACGATCATCTTCGCGCTCGAGTGCCGTGTCCCAATCAAAGCCCGTCGCCGCCGCCAGAGATAGACCATGCTTGGCAATATTTGCCTGATCTTTGATGGGGTCGAACTCTACTTTCATCAATTTTGTACACCCATTTAATCGGAAGTGCAATAATTATTGTACACACATTTATTAGGCAGTTGGGTCCCCGTGCAGAGGCGTGCACCGCAACATCTCAGCCCTGATCCCGCTCACCAGCCCCGGATCGGCCTGCAACCGAGTTTCCTCTTCGTCCAAGACCGCCAGGAACAGGTCGCGCTTGAATCCGGCCAGCGCCGCCGGTTCGATGAGCGCGCCAGCGGGCAGGGCCGAAACCAGCAGATCAAGCATCCGCTCGGCCCCGTGCAGCCGTCCCCAGAGGTAGTCGTTTTCGCGGTAGGAGCGGCTGAAGAACGCCCCGAAGTTGTAGAATTCAACCCCGCGCAATGTCGCGCTGGCCCCGCCGGAACGGATTGATGTCGCATCATCGGGTGAGATTCGATCGATCTTCGCGGGATCGAATTCGGTCAACCCGTCACCGCGCAGCAGCGGCAAGGTGACGGTATCGTAATACGGAAACCCCAGATACGTCAGCAGCATCCGCCGCCGCAACTCGCGCGGGACCTGCGCCATCGCGGCAATCAGGATGGTATCGGTTTCGGCATCGACTGCTTCGAGGTCGCGCGCCTCGGCAATGGCGGCCAGCACCGCTGCGGGTTGTTCCCAGACGGTGCTGCACAGCGCCGCAAAATCATCGCCTAACGCTGAGGCCCCTTCGCGCAAGAACAAGCGTGACAGCGCTTTGTAAACCGCGTCGCGCGCGGTCTCACGCGCAGCGGGGGCGGCGGCATCGATGTCTTCCCAATCTTCGGACAATCGGCGAGCGAGCAGCCGCAGGCGGCGGATGCGATAGCTGAGGTCATGATCGATGAAGAACCGCTGCGCGTGGACATTATCGCCGCCGCTGGCACCCGGACTGCCATCAAGGCCGTTGCGTGCAAGGTGCATGGTCAGGAATACGGCGAGGCTTTCCGCGCGTTGCGGGCCCAGCTGCGGGTCGGCGGTGCAAATCGTGCTGGCCAGTTCATCAATCACGCCCGCCAGCCGCACTTCGGCATAGCCATGCTGGGCATAACCGGCCTGCGTTGCGGCGGCGCGGCGGGCCTTGGCGCGCCAGCTGACCAGCCGCTCGGCAGTGGGCCGATCAAAGAACAGCGTCAGCCCGAACAGCTTTTCAATCGCCTGCTCCACTTCGGGCCGGATCGCCTCGACCACCGCGCGCAGCCGCCGCTGCTCGCGCGAGCGCTGGGCGATCTGGTCCAGATTGTCGCGGATCGGCTGTTCGCGCGGGATCGAGGAGAGCGAGCCAAGAATCACCGAGAAGAACCCCGGTGGTCGCGGATCATCCCGCCGGTCCGCGCCAACCCGGTCCGGGTGCGGATCGATATAGACGAACCGCCGGTCCACCTCGCGCTGCGCCGGGCGATCACGCAGCACCCGCATCGCATCGGCAAACGGGGCATTGACCAGCACCGATCCGTCGATCAGCGACACCCCCTCCAGATCGCCGCGCTGGGCGTGTTCGGGCAGGATCCGCGCCGCGAAGGCCGCTCGGCCCGGCCAATCCCAACCCAGCTTGGCCGCAAGCTGATCGATCTCCGCCAGTTGCAGCGGCGGGAACGCCCCCGGAAAGCTGGCGGTCGCGCGCGCGGCGAACACCAGTTCCAGCGGCGAAGCAATTGCTCCGCTAGGTTCCACTGGGGTCGCCGCACGAAAGCCGATGCTGACCCGGTGCTCGCTTTCTTCGACCAGCGGTGGGCTGTTGAGCCGCAGGCTTTCCATATGGCCTTTGAAATCGGTCGCGGTCACGAACAGATCGAGCGGATGGCCCGGCGGTAACAGCGGGGCGTCGACCGGGCCGGTGGCCATTGCCTCAAACGCTGTGGCCAGTAGCTGCGAAAAGCCCAGGCCTTCAAACGGCGGTTTGAACCAGCGCGAGCGGATCAGTCGCGATAGCTTGGCCCGCACTTCAGCGCGGGTTTCCTGCGCGACGCTGCTGGAAACCAGATTGCCGGGGCGCTTCAGCAGCCAATAGACCAGCGGCATCGCCCAGAACTTGCTCAGCCGCGTCCACGGCCGCGCGCGCGGATCGAGCAGCACATCGATATCGGCGCGCTCCAGCCACAGGTCGGTCAGCGGGTCGAGCGACTGGCCCGAATGCAGGGCCTGAGCGAGGAAAATTCCGTTGATCCCGCCCGCGCTGGCCCCGGCGATGACATCGGGCAGGACCCGCAACCGCAGCCCGTGATCCTGCTCGATCCGCCGCAGCAGAGCCAGATAGACCCGTTCGCTCCCCGCCAGTTCCGCCGTGTCAGTCAGAAATGCCCGGCTGGCCCGCGCCAGCTTCCACAGCTCCTTGGTGACCCCGTGCATATAGACCGCGAGGCTGACCCCGCCGTAGCAGACGAGCGCAATGCGGAGTTCCTTGTGATGCATGGGTGGCAGGATGGCAGAGGTTAGCGGTGCGGGCTAGGGGGTGTGATCGGATAGGCACGGTACGTTCGTCCTGGCCGCGGCTGCGAGCTCAAAAACTGGCTGTCGAAGAGTTTTTTGGCAACCCAAGTGAACCGATTTGTCTCTTGATGCGACTGGTCGTTGTCCGCTGCGTTTGTGGCGGGACGCCAACAGTTTCAGGAGCAGCCAAATGATCCGTCCCGCCCTTATGACAGCCTTGCTGTGCACTTCGATCTCGACCGTGTCCGTACCAGTCTATGCCCAGGCGCAGGCTCCAGTAATCACTGCCCCGTTGGTCTGCCAGACTTTCGTCAGCAATGGCAATCCTTACGGTTATGTCGGCGTGGCCAATGTTGATCTGGGCAGCGTGTTCACCTCAATCGACACGATCGAGGGGATGATTAGCGGCAATCGCACAAACGGCGCGGCAACGATCAGCCTGCCCAAAACAGCTCCGACGGGCATGTGGGGCAATCAAGGTTACTTCAGCCCGCCATGGGGCAGCACCGGCGGCTGGAAATCCTACATCGGATACCTGGGCGGCACTTATCCCGGTGTCCCGCTGATGATGATGGACGTAATCGATGTGCGTTTTGGTAGAGATGACGGCATCCACCCTGGAAAGGCAACCGTGCCCCAGGGAGTACAGGGGCTTTACGTCGTCCAACGCAATCAAACCGGTCACGCGCCCCTGAAACTCAACATCACCGGCTTCAACCTGAAGATTTGCGGGAAGGCAAAGCAGGTTGCCACGCCGTTGCCGGATTGCGGGATCGGCCCGACGCAAGTGGGCGCAGCCTGCTACCTCTATATGAAATTCGAGCCCGGAGCCTATCCCGGCCGGCCGAGCAATTCCTACAGCCTGTCAACGCTGCCCTCCAGTTATCCCAACATGGTACGGTGCGAACGGCCTGCGCCGTTGCTCAATTTGACCGCACCGGGAAATGTTCGCTGCATGCGCAAGTACAAGGGTGTGAAACTTAATCCAATTAACGGGAACCTTCCGATCACCGATCCGACGCAAGGGGTTGAGGTGTTTCCGCCGCAGTGAGGCTTGATGAAATGTGTTCTGGGGTTGGGTGAGCAGCTCTCATCCACTCCCAAGTTCTTCAATGAACCACGCAGAGCATTCAAACCAATCACCCTTGCGTTCACTTTACGTTCCCCCTAAGCCAACCATCATGGCCAAACCGAAACGTCGCTATGCCTGCTCCGCCTGCGGCTCTGTCAGCTATCGCTGGCAAGGGCAGTGTGCCGATTGCGGTGAATGGAACACGCTGAGCGAGGAAGCCCCGGCGACGGTGTTCTCGCTCAAGCACGACCTCTCGGCTGGTGGCCGGGCGATTGCATTCGAGGCGCTTGATGCGCCGGGCGAGCCGCTGAAGCGGCGCTCGACTGGCTTGCCCGAATTCGACCGTGCGCTGGGCGGCGGGCTGGTGCCGGGCTCGGCAATCCTGATGAGCGGCGATCCGGGGATCGGCAAGTCGACGCTGTTGCTGCAGGCTGCGGCGAAGGTCGCCAAAGGTGGCGGTGAGGTGGTTTACATCAGCGGCGAAGAAGCCGCCGGGCAAGTCAAACTGCGCGCAGACCGGTTGGGCCTGGCGGGTGCGCCGATCCGGTTTGCGGCGGCAACCTCGGTGCGCGATATTTTGACAACGCTGGGCGATATGCCGCCGCAAGCCTTGCTGGTGATCGATTCGATCCAGACGATGCATTCGGACCAGATCGAAGGCGCGCCGGGCACCGTCAGCCAGGTGCGCGGCTGCGCGTTTGAGCTGATCCGCTTTGCCAAGGAAAGCGGCACTGCGCTGGTGCTGGTCGGGCATGTGACCAAGGACGGCAATATCGCCGGGCCGCGCGTGCTGGAGCACATGGTCGACGTGGTGATGAGCTTTGAAGGGGAGCGCAGCCACCAGTACCGCATCCTCCGCAGCCTGAAGAACCGCTTTGGCCCGGTGGACGAAATTGGCGTGTTCGCCATGGCCGGGGCGGGGCTGGAGGAAGTCAGCAACCCCTCGATGCTGTTTCTCTCTGGCCGCGATCAGCCGGTGGCGGGGTCGGCGGTGTTCCCGGCGATCGAAGGCACGCGCCCGGTCCTGGTCGAGATTCAGGCGCTGATTGTGCGGTTGCAATCGGGCGCAACCCCGCGCCGGGCGGTGGTTGGCTGGGACAATGGGCGGCTGGCAATGCTGCTGGCGGTGCTGGAGGCGCGCTGCGGGCTGAATTTCTCCAGCGCGGAAGTCTATCTCAACGTGGCGGGTGGTTACCGGTTGACCGATCCGGCGGCTGACCTCGCGGTGGCGGCGGCGCTGGTTTCAGCCCTGGCCGACAAGCCCTTGCCCGCCGCTTCGATCTGGTTTGGTGAGGTTTCGCTGGCAGGGGAGATTCGCCCGGTCGCCCATCCGGGGGTGCGGCTGCGCGAGGCGGCAAAGCTCGGCTTTACCTCGGCGGTCGGCCCCGCTGATTGCGCCGCAGCAAAGGAATATCGCGATTACAAGGGGCTGTCGTTGCTGCCAAATCTCGTTGACCGCGTGATGAGCGCCGCCTAGATTCGCGGCATGACCGGTTTTGATATTGCCGTACTGCTGATTGTCGGGCTTGGGGCCGTGCTCGGTTTTGCCCGCGGGTTTGTGCAGGAAATCCTGGCCTTGGCCGCCTGGGTGATTGCGCTGTTCGCGATCCGCGTGCTCCACACGCCGCTGAGCGGTCTGCTGGAACCCTATATCGGCACCGGGTCCGGCGCGGCGGTGCTGGCCTTCGCGCTGCTGTTGCTGGTGCCCTATGGCGTCGTCAAACTCCTCGCGAACAGCTTTGGCGAAGCCAGCCGCAATTCGGTGCTGGGCCCGATTGACCGGGTACTCGGATTCGGGTTCGGCGCGCTGAAGGGCTTCGTGATCACGGTGGTGGCGTTTTCCATCTTCATGCTCGGCTTCGATACGGTGTGGGGTGCCGCAGGCCGCCCACAATGGGTGACGGACGCGCGCACCTATCCCTTCGTCAATGCCGCCAGCAAGGATCTGGTGCAGATGCTGGCCGAGCGCCGCGCCGAGGCGCAGCAGGCGGAGGACCGGGCGCACAAAGACAAGCCCGCAGCTTCCGAGTGAGCGCTGCCCGGCTGTATACGCCGGAGGTGCTGGCGCTGGCCACCAGCCTGGCGCAGTGGCCACTGCGTGCGGACGCGCCCGGTCTGACCGGAACCGCGCGGTCGTTAACCTGCGGGAGCTCAATCACCGTTCTGTTGGAGCTGGATGACGCCGGCGCGATCCGCGCGGTGGGGCTGCAGGCGCAAGCCTGTGCGGTCGGCCAGGCAGCTGCAGCACTGTTTGCCGGTGCCGCTGCTGGGCACGACGAGTTCAGTCTGGCCGCCGCGGAAGCGTCCCTGCGCGCATGGCTGCATGGCGCAGACGAAATGCCGGACTGGCCGGGGCTGAGCGCGCTCGCCGCCGCGCGTGACTATCCGGCGCGCCATCCCACGATCCTGCTTCCGTGGATGGCCGCACGTTCCGCACTTTCTTCTGACGCGGCGGCTCGCTAGACGATGCGCAGAGTTTAGACCCGGGGGAGTTCACATGGCCGAGGCGGCACCGTTTCAGGAACCAAGCGCAAGCGAAATGCGGCTGGTGATCGCTGCATCATCCGCCGGGACCGTGTTCGAATGGTACGATTTCTTCATTTACGGCACGCTCGGCGCGATCCTGTCGAAGACCTTCTTCCCAACCGGCAATGCCACGCTGGAAATGCTGCTCTTCTGGCTGGTCTTTGCAGTCGGCTTCGGGTTCCGGCCGTTGGGCGCGGTGCTGTTCGGTTATCTGGGCGACAAGCTGGGGCGCAAGTATACGTTCCTCGTCACCGTTACCCTGATGGGCGTGGCCACCGCCGGGGTCGGCCTGATCCCCTCGGCAGCCAGCATCGGTTGGTGGGCCCCGGCGATCGTGATCTTCCTGCGCATCCTGCAAGGACTGGCACTGGGCGGTGAATATGGCGGCGCGGCGATCTATGTGGCGGAGCATTCCGCCTTCGCCCGGCGTGGCTATCATACGAGCTATATTCAAGCCTCAGTGGTCGGCGGGTTCGTGCTCAGCCTCGTGGTGGTGCTCGGCTGCAAGGCGCTGATGAGCGTTGACACCTGGAACGACTGGGGCTGGCGCGTGCCGTTCCTGCTCAGCATTGTGCTGTTGGCGATCTCGCTATGGATGCGGATCAAGTTGTCTGAAAGCCCGGTCTTTCTCGCGATGAAAGAGGCTGGCGAAACTGCCGGCAACCCGTTCGTTGAGAGCTTCACCTATCCGGGTAACAAGAAGCGCATCTTCATTGCGCTGTTCGGGATCGCCGCCGGGCTGACGGTGATCTGGTACACGGCGATGTTTTCGGGCCTGTCGTTCCTGAAGGGGACGCTGCATATCGAGGACACTGCGGCGGAGATCATCGTCGGTATTGCCGCAGTGCTGGGCATGGGGATGTACATCTATTTCGGCAGCCTGTCTGACCGGGTCGGTCGCAAGAAGCCGATTGTGATTGGCTATCTGCTGACGCTGGCGCTGCTGTTCCCGACCTTCTGGTTCATTGGTTCGGTCGGCAAGGACCCGGCGCAGACCAGCGCGGTTGAATGGACCCTGCGCGGACCAGACTGCACCTATCAGCCGTTCGCGCCCAAGCAGGAAACCCGCTGCGGGCGTCTGATGGGCGATTTTGCCGGGGCCGGGGTGCCGTACACGCTGGAGAAAGCGGATAGGCTGGAACTGGTCGCGGGCGACCGGGTGATTGCGCTCGATCAGGTCGATACTTCCGATGCCAAGGCGCGCAAGGCCAAGGTCGAAGAACTGGCCGGGCAGACCGTGTTCAACTTCAAGAAGCACACGCCCTCGCTCGGGCAAGCGGCGCTGATCGTGGCCGGGTTGCTGCTGCTGATGGGGCTGTCGGCGGCGACCTATGGCCCGGTCGCGGCGCTGCTGGCCGAGATGTTCCCGCCCAGGGTCCGCTATTCCTCGATGTCGATTCCCTACCACATCGGCACTGGGTATTTCGGGGGGTTCCTGCCGTTCATCGCCGCCTATATCGTCGCGCGGACGGGTGATCCCTATTCGGGGCTGTGGTACACTTGGGTCGTGGTGCTGGTCGCCTTCCTGGTTTCGCTGTGGGGATTGAAGGGCGGCTTGCCCGAAGACTTTAAGCCGAGATGCCGCCTGAACCGCCCCCGGCGGCGCTGCGGCTGGAGCTCGATCACGCCGCGCTGGTGCATAACTGGCGCGCGCTGAACACGATGTCGGGGTGGGCCTCAGCCGGGGCCGCCGTCAAAGCCAATGCCTATGGTCTCGGTGCGCAGCGCGTGGTCAGCGCGCTGCGTGCAGCAGGCTGTTCCGATTTCTTTGTCGCACACTGGTCCGAAGCGGCTGACTTGCTAGGGCTGGTCCCGGCAGAGCAGATCGCGGTTCTGCATGGTCCAGCGCAGGCAGAGGATGCTGCGTTTGCGCGCGCCACTGGGGTGCGCCCGGTGCTCAACTCGCTGGCGCAAATCCAGCGCTGGCGTGAAAGCGGCGGCGGTGCTTGCCACCTGATGCTCGATACCGGGATCAACCGACTGGGCCTGCCGCTGGATGCGCTGGGCGAAGCCGCGCTGGCTCAGCTCGACGTCGACTTGCTGCTGACGCATCTCGCCTCGGCTGATGAGGATGTGCCGCTGAACGCCGTGCAAGCGGCCCGCTTTGCCGCCGCCTGCGCGCAAATTCCGCACCGCCGCACCAGCCTGGCCAACAGCGCCGGGATTGCGCTCGGTTCTGACTATCACGGCGATCTGACCCGCCCGGGGCTCGCGCTGTATGGCGGGGTCCCGCGCCGCGAACTGGACGGCGTGATCCAACAGGTCGCCCGGCCGATGGCGGCTTTGCTGCAAGTGCGCAGGGTCGCGGCGGGGGAGGGTGTGGGTTACAATTCCACCTTCATGGCCCCGGCTGCGCTGCGCGCCGGGGTGATCGCGTTGGGCTATGCCGATGGCTATCTGCGCTGCTGGTCAGGCAAGGGCCACTTGCTGGGGCACGGGCGCAGAATTGCCGGTGATTGGCCGGGTCTCGATGGACATGACCATCGTCGATCTGACCGCCGCACCAGACTTGCAGGAAGGCGACTGGCTGGAAGTGCCGTATCACTTGCCCACTGCATCCGCATTGTCAGGCCTGTCGCAGTATGAGCTGCTGACCCTGCTCGACACGCGGTTCGCACGCTAACCTGTTCGCAGATATTGCTGCGCAGCAAGCACGATGTTGCATTGCCGTTGTTGCAAGTGCTAACGCTACGGCTTGCAAGTCTTCCCGGGAACGAACCATGAGCGCCAAGAACCAGTCCAGTGATGATGCGGTGATCATCAAGAAGTACGCCAACCGGCGGCTCTACAACACCCAGTCGTCGAGCTATATCACGCTGGAACACCTCGCAAAAATGACCCGCGAAGGGGTCGATTTCAAGGTGCTGGATGCCAAGACCGGGGCTGAGATCACGCATCAGATCCTGACGCAAATCATCATGGAAGAGGAAAGCGCCGGCGGCGAACAGATGTTGCCGGTGAACTTCCTGCGCCAGTTGATCGGGATGTACGGCAACTCGATGCAGAGTCTGGTACCGCATTATCTCGAAGCCTCGATGGACAGTTTCCGCTCGAACCAGGCCAAGCTGCGCGAAGCCCTTGAGG
Source organism: uncultured Alphaproteobacteria bacterium (assembly GCA_963802015.1). Classification (GTDB taxonomy): domain Bacteria; phylum Pseudomonadota; class Alphaproteobacteria; order Sphingomonadales; family Sphingomonadaceae; genus Novosphingobium. The sequence goes on along the minus strand of CAWDHB010000011.1, from coordinate 287,587 downwards.
CCAGTCTGGAGGCCAACCCGCTGGCCAAATTGGCGCAGCAGAACCTCGCCATGTTCAAGGCGGCGGCATCGGCCTTTGTACCGGGCATGGCCGAGCCGAAGCCAAGCACTCCGGCCAAGGGCGCAGACGATGAACTCGCCGCATTGCGCGCCCAGATGGCCGAAATGCAGCGCAAGCTCGATCAGCTTGGCAAATAGGCCTGCGTGATCGTTGGCTACAGCGGTCACTATATCCCAAATTTACTCAATCCAAGCCCGTGTCCCGGCATTCAGCCGGACCGGGAAACCGAGAAGCATCATGGCCACCATCCGTCACGCCTTGTCCGTCACCCGCGAAGCCGATTTCGCCGCCTGGTATCAGGAAGTCATTTCCGAAGCCGAATTGGCCGAGGAAAGCGGCGTGCGCGGCTGCATGGTGATCCGCCCGTGGGGCTACGGCATCTGGGAGCGCATCCAGAAGCTGATGGACGCGCGGATCAAGGCGGCCGGGGTCGATAATTGCTATTTCCCGCTGTTCATCCCGCTCAGCTTCTTTGCCAAGGAAGCCGAGCATGTTGATGGTTTCGCTAAAGAAATGGCAGTCGTCACGCATCACCGCTTGATCGCTGATGGCAAGGGCGGGCTGGTGCCCGATCCCGAAGCCAAGCTGGAAGAGCCGCTGATTGTGCGCCCCACCTCGGAAACCGTGATCGGTCAGGCGATGAGCCGCTGGATTCAGTCTTGGCGCGATTTGCCGATGTTGACCAACCAGTGGGCCAATGTCGTGCGCTGGGAAATGCGGACACGGATGTTCCTGCGCACCAGCGAATTCCTCTGGCAGGAAGGCCATACTGCTCACGCCGACAAGGCCGATGCGATGGAGGAAACGCTGCGTGCGCTCGAAATGTACCGCGCCCACGCCGAAGACGATCTGGCCATGCCGGTCTTCGCAGGCGAAAAGCCCGAGAATGAGCGCTTCCCCGGCGCCGTCGCGACCTATTCGATCGAAGCGATGATGCAGGATGGCAAAGCGCTGCAAGCCGGAACCTCGCACTATCTTGGTACCGGTTTCGCCGAGGCCGCCAATATCCGCTATCAGGACAAGGACGGCGGGCAGCAGCTGTGCCACACCACCAGCTGGGGCGTTTCGACCCGGCTGATCGGCGGGGTGATCATGACTCACGGCGATGATGATGGCCTGCGCGTCCCCCCCGCGATTGCGCCGCACCAGATCGTGATCCTGCCGATGCTGCGCGAAGACGATGGCGACGCCGCGCTGCTCGCCTATTGTGAAGACCTCCGCCGCGAACTCGCGGCGCAAACCGCGCTGGGCGAGCCGGTGCGCGTGCTGCTGGACAAGCGTGCGGGCAAGGCCACGCAGAAGCGCTGGGGCTGGGTCAAGAAGGGCGTGCCGCTGATCCTTGAAATCGGCGGTCGCGACGCGGCGGGCGGGCAGGTCTCAGTCCTGCGACGCGATCAATTGTGGCGCGATGATGCCAAAGTGAACTTCACCGGCCAAGCGCGCGCGGACTTTGTCGCGGGCGCTGCGGCGGAACTGGCCGATATCCAGCAGACATTGCACAACGCCGCAACCGGCCACCGCGACGCGCGAATTGAGCGCGGGGTCACCGATCTCGCCGGTCTTGAAGCCTACTTCGCAGCAGAAAACCGCTACCCGGGCTGGGTCGAACTCGCCTGGTCAAAGCCAACGGGCGCGGCGCTGGAAGCGGTTGTGGCAAAGCTCAAGACGCTGAAACTGACCATCCGCAACACCCCGCTGGGCAGTGAAGCAGCAACCGGCGTATGCCCATTCACCGGCGAGCCAGCGGTTGAGCGGATTTTCGTCGCGCGCTCCTACTGAAGGTTGTGCGTGCTGCTGAACCAGGCTATGTTTCAGTAACACTGGACCAAACACCCATGGGCAAGCACGATGTCATCAAGCCAAGCAGCACTGAGCGCGTTCGCAAGCACCGTGCGGACATGCGCGCCAAGGGTTATCGGCTAAAGCAAGTGTGGGTTCCGGACTTTGATGACCCGATCGTCAGCCAGCGTATTCGCGCGGAGAGCATGATGATCGGGCTTCGGCAGGAAGAAGAGCACGCTCAGCGCTGGGCCGAAACTGTCAGCGCTGGAACCTGGGACGACGAACCGGATTACAAGTGGTGAATCGTGGCACCATTGTTGTGGTTTCAGGTGCGAGCGGAATTGGGAGCAAACCTCGCCCAGCGGTGATCGTGCAAAATGACCTTTGGTCAGGCACAAAAACAGTTCTGGTCGCGCCCTTCACCAGCGATGTCCCGGATGACATGATCATGCGACCGGTCTTTGCACCGAGTCCGCTAAACGGGCTTCGGGAAACCAGCGCCCTGATGATTGACAAGATCACCCCGGCAAAGCGTTCAGATATCGGAGCCGTGACGGGACACTTGTCTGAGCACGATATGGATGAAGTCGAAGCTTCGCTCCGCATGATCTTTAAACTCGCCTGAATCTGGATAGAGCTTTTGCACAAATCAATCCCCGGCCTGCCGACCCGCAAGCAGATCCTTGAATTCGTCACCAACAGCGCTGAACCGGCCGGCAAGCGCGAGATCGCGCGGGCCTTCGGGCTGAAGGGGCAGGAGAAGATCCAGCTCAAGTCGTTGCTCAAGGACATGGCCGAAGAAGGCCTGATCGATGGCAAGCGCACCGCCTATCACCGGATGGGCGGGGTGCCCAAGGTGACCGTGCTGCGCGTCGTGGCGATTGACGAAGGTGAGGCCGTGGCGGTGCCGGATAGCTGGCAGCCCGATGATGCGACGCCGCCGCCGCGGATCGTGCTGCGCGAAAAGGGCAGGGGCAGCGCGCTGCGCATGGGCGACCGGGTGCTGGCGCGGACGGAAGAGACCGCCACGGGCTGGATCGCGCATCCGATGAAGACTTTGCCTGCGCAAGACGATCAGGTGCTGGGCGTGGTCGAACTCGACGCCACCGGGAAGGGCTGGCTCGCCCCGGTTGACAAGCGCGTGCGCAATGCGGTGCCGCTTGCAGATCTGGGTGGGGCCGAGCCGGGTCAACTGGTGCTCGCCGAGCCGGCCGGGCGCAGTCCGCGCGCCGGGGTCAAGGTCACGCAAGTGCTCGGCGATCCGCTTGCGCCGAAGGCGTTCAGCCTGATCGCGATCCATAAGCACGGCATTCCCTTTGCCTTTACGCCCGAGACCTTGGCCGAGGGCGCGCTCGCAGCCAAACTGCCGCTCGACCGGGAGCGACGCGAAGACCTGCGCCATCTGCCGATCGTCGCGATCGACCCCAGTGACGCGCGCGATCATGACGATGCGATCTGGGCCGAGCCCGATGGCGCGGGCGGCTTCCGCGCGCTGGTCGCGATTGCCGATGTCAGCTTCTATGTCCGGCCTGGCAGCGAGCTGGACCGCGAGGCCCGCAAGCGCGGCAATTCGGTCTATTTTCCCGACCGGGTCGTGCCGATGCTGCCCGAAGTGCTCAGCGCAGACGTCTGCTCGCTGCGCGCTGGTGAAGACCGCGCGGCGATGGCCTGCCATCTGGAAATCGACGCCGCTGGCAAAGTGACGTCATGGCGGTTCACCCGGGCAATCGTGCGAATTCATGAGGTTATCGCCTACGAAGCGGCGCAGCAGCGGATCGTTAGCGGCAGCGCGGAGGCCAACCTGGTCAATCTGTGGGCCACATGGCGCGTGCTGGCGAAGGCGCGGCAGGACCGCGATCCGCTCGATCTCGACCTGCCCGAACGCCGGGTAGTGCTCGATGAGGCCGGCCGAATCCGCGAGATTGCCTTGCGAGAACGGCTCGATGCGCACCGGGTGGTTGAAGACTTCATGATTGCGGCCAATGTGGCGGCGGCAAAGGCACTTGAGGCAAAGGTCGCTCCAGTCGTCTACCGGCTGCACGAGCCGCCCAGCCGCGAGAAACTGATCGCGCTGAAGGACTATCTCTCCACCTTTGAGCGCAAGCTGGCGCTGGGGCAGGTGATCACGCCAGGCCTGTTCAATCGTTTCCTCAAAGATGTCGCCGATGACACGGAAAAAGCGCTGTTAATGGAGGCAGTGCTGCGCAGCCAGACCCAAGCCTATTACGGCCCGCGTAACCTTGGCCACTTCGGACTGGCTTTGGCATCATATGCGCATTTTACCTCGCCTATCCGCCGCTATGCCGACCTGTTGATTCACCGCGCACTGGTCGATGCCTATGATCTGGAGCAGCCTGCGCCAAAAGCCAAGCTGCCGCCGCACTCCGGCCTGGCAGATCGTGACCGCGATGATCTGGGCCGGATCAGCGACGCGATCAGTGCGGCAGAACGCCGCGCGATGGCGGCTGAGCGCGAGACGGTAGATCGCTATGTCGCGGCGTGGCTCAGCAGCCGGGTGGGCGAGGTGTTTGATACGCGGATCACCGGGGTGCAGAAATTCGGGTTCTTCGCGACTATCATCGGACTGGGCGGCGACGGGCTGGTCCCGGTCTCGCTGCTGGGGGATGAACGGTTTGACTATGACACCAAGGCACAGGTCCTGTGCGGGGCGCAGAGCGGAACGACCTATGCGATTGGCAATCTGATCCGCCTGAAACTGGCTGAAGCCAATCCTTTGACGGGTGCTCTCAAGTTTGAACTTGAACACAGCGAAGGCCAGATCGAGCCGCGGGGATCGCGCTTGCCCGAGCGCAAGCGCGGCAATCACCTGACCGGCAAACGCGGCCGTCCCGGCAACATCCGCCACCAGGGCAAGCGGCGCTGAGCGGTTAGCCCAATCGCTCCAGCGCAGCCTCGTCGAGCGCGCCGGGGATGACATAGAGCGGACAGGGCAGTTGCCCCGCGATCAAGGTAAAGTGACTGACCAGAGGACCGGGACCGCCGCCCGCAGCTGCGCCCAGCACCAGCGCGGAAACCTCGGGATGCTCGGCCAGATGCTCACGGATCACCTGAATCCCTTCACCTTGCCGGATCGAAATGACTGGCGGTCGTTGATCGTGATCGAGCAAACTGCCTGCCGCAGCGGTTACCAAGGCCTCCGCGCGAGACCGGGCTTCGTCTTCGATCGTCGCCTGGACTCCGCCGAACGCCACGAATGGCTGCTTGGGGATCACGGCGAGCAGGTGCACGGTGCCGCCGGTGCGGGCGGCGCGACGCGCGGCAAAACGCAGCGCCAGCGCGGCCTCCTCGGTCTCGTCCATGATCACCAGATAGACCCGCATTATCCTCCCCTGTCGGTAACTTTATCGGTCACAAACGTATTCTGCGCAAGGACCTTGCCCAGCGCAGCACTTTTGGCCAGAGACGTTACGGAACCCGCCTGTCAGAAGGACCGGAACATAACAATGGCGATCGAACTCAAGATGCCCGCGCTCTCACCCACCATGGAAGAGGGAACGCTCGCCAAATGGCTGGTCAAAGTGGGCCAAACCGTAGCGTCGGGCGATATCCTCGCCGAGATCGAGACTGACAAGGCGACGATGGAATTTGAAGCGGTCGATGAAGGCGTCATCACCGCGATCAGCGTGGCTGAAGGCACCGAAGGGGTCAAAGTCGGCACGGTTATCGCGACGCTTGCGGGAGAGGGTGAGGATGCCACTGCGGCAGCGCCAGTTGCTGCTACGCCAGCTCCCCCTAAAGCTGAGGGTGCGGCAGTTGCGGTGGCGGCGCAAACGCCAGCAGTGCCGGCTATACCCACCAAAAAGAGCGACAGAATTATCGCATCACCGCTCGCCAAGCGGATCGCAGCGCAAGCTGGGGTCGATCTTAACGGCATGACTGGCAGCGGGCCGGGCGGGCGGATCGTTAAGGCCGATGTCGAGGCTGCTGCAAGTGGTGCTGCGCCGCGTGTGGTTGCTGTTGTTCCCAGCGTTGCGGCATCTGTACCGCCTGTTGCTGCGTCTGCACCAGACTTCGGAATTCCGTTTGAATCTGAAAAGCTTAACAACGTTCGCAAGACGATTGCACGCCGCCTGACCGAAGCCAAGCAGACCATCCCGCATATCTACCTGACGGTTGATGTGCGGCTCGATGCGCTGCTAAAACTGCGCGGCGAACTTAACAAAGCACTTGAGGCTGATGGTGTAAAGCTATCCGTTAACGATCTTCTGATCAAGGCGCTGGCCAAGGCGCTGATCCGTGTTCCAAAGTGCAACGTCAGCTTTGCCGGGGACGAATTGCGGAAATATTCGCGCGCCGATGTCTCGGTCGCCGTCGCGGCACCGTCGGGCTTGATCACGCCGATCATTGTCGATGCAGCCAGCAAAGGCGTGGCGCAAATCTCAACCGAGATGAAAGCCCTTGCTGAAAAGGCCAAGGCGGGCAAGCTTCAGCCGCATGAGTTCCAGGGCGGCACCGCCAGCCTCTCCAACTTGGGAATGTTTGGAATCAAACAGTTCGACGCGGTAATTAATCCTCCGCAAGCGATGATCATGGCGGTCGGCGCAGGCGAGCAGCGGCCCTATGTGGTCGACGGCGCACTGGCGATTTCCTCGATCATGAGTGCGACTGGCAGCTTCGATCACCGCGCAATCGATGGTGCGGACGGGGCGCAATTGATGCAAGCGTTCAAGGACTTGGTCGAACAGCCGCTGAGCCTGGTGGCGTAGCGCAATGAATTGCAGTTTGCGAACATGGTGCATAATTGTCACAAGTTCGCATCCAGTCGCAGCGTTCAGGCAATCGGATATTGTCGATTGACCTGAGCGGGTTAGAGGCTCTTGCTTGCCGCTTAGGGCAAGAAATGGAGTAGATATGCGCAAAGTACTTTATGTCGCGATGGCGCTTTGGGCCGCACCTGCGATGGCTCAAGACGAAACGGAAGCTGATATCGGCGGTCTCCGGGTTGAAGCCCATGTCGGGATCGAACGCCCTAATCTGAATACCACCGAAGCCGGGGTCACTTATGTCGCTTCGCTCGGCTCCAGCTTGGTCTATGGCGGGGAAATCGGCTTTGATGTGCCGGTGTCGTCCACGGTGACTGTCGGACCCTATGTCGGGATCGACGCCAGCAGCAGCGACACCTGCGAAGGCTATTCCGCTGGTCCGGGCCGCAATGGCGAAGTGTGCTTCAAGTCGAAGACGAACATCGCCGCAGGGCTGCGCGCCGGGTTCAACATTTCGGAGAAGACCGAGCTCTATCTTGGTGTCGGCTATGCATCCTATGCGCTTGATTTTTCGGATATTGTTCGCAGTTCAACAAACAATGCCGTCGTTAAATCCTATGTCAACAACGATGCTCGCGGCGGGATCGACGTATCCATGGGTGCGAATTTCGATGTGACCAAGAACGTGTATCTTGGCGCCGGCTTCAAGATCTCGGAACTCGGCGATTTTGAAGGCACTGATATCAATCTCCAGCGTTTCCAAGGGCATGTCGCCGTCGGAATGCGCTTCTAACCCGTTTGCGCCTTCCGGATTACTTGGCCGGAAGGCGCAAACCCCTGATCGTTGAGAGTGGGAATTGCGATGAGCAACTACGACCTGATAGTCCTCGGTTCCGGGCCTGGTGGCTATGTCGCTGCGATCCGCGCCGCGCAGTTGGGGTTGAAGGTCGCAATTGTCGAGCGCGAGAACCTCGGTGGGATATGCCTCAACTGGGGCTGCATCCCCACCAAGGCGCTGCTGCGTTCAGCCGAAGTATTCCACAACATGAAGCACGCGGCGGCTTATGGCCTCGCGGCAGACAACATCCGGGCCGATCTTGACGCGGTGGTGAAACGCAGCCGCGGGGTGGCGAAGCAGCTTAATCAGGGCATCGCGCACCTGATGAAGAAGAACAAGATCACCGTGCACATGGGGACAGGGCGGTTGACCGCCCCTGGCAAGCTGGAGGTGCAGCGTCGGCGCTGCCGACGTCTGGGGCAACCGAAACGCTCACTGCCAAGCACATCATCATCGCCACCGGCGCGCGGGCGCGGGACCTGCCGTTTGCACCGGCTGACGGCGAGCGGGTCTGGACCTACCGCCACGCCATGACCCCCAAGGAATTGCCGAGCAAGTTGCTGGTGATTGGATCGGGTGCGATCGGAATCGAATTCGCCAGCTTCTACAATGATATGGGTAGCGAAGTTACCGTCGTTGAGATGCTGGACCGGATCGTTCCGGTGGAAGATGCCGACGTATCAGCGTTTCTGGAAAAGGCGCTGGTCAAACAGGGCATGACAATCCTGACCGGCGCGGGGGTCGAGGCGCTTGCGGTTTCGGCCAGCGGGATCACCGCAAAAATCAAGGCCAAGGACGGGAAAGTCGCCGAAACCGCGTTCAGCCACGTGATCGTTGCAGTCGGAATTGCTCCAAATACTGAGAGCATTGGCTTGGAAGTGCTTGGAATTAAAGCAGAGCGTGGCATTATCGCAATCGATGGCTATGGTCAGACCAATGTGCCGGGTGTCTGGGCAATCGGTGACGTGACGCCCGGACCCTGGTTGGCGCACAAGGCCAGCCATGAAGGCGTGATTGCCGCTGAATCCATAGCCAAGGCCTTGGGAAACAAAGATGTTCACCCGCATGGCATGGACAAGGCCAACATCCCCGGCTGCACCTATTGCCACCCCCAAGTCGCCAGTGTCGGCCTGACCGAAGCCAAGGCCAAGGAAGCAGGGTACACGGTCAAGGCTGGGACCTTTCCGTTCATCGGCAACGGCAAGGCGATCGCGCTGGGCGAGCCCGAGGGCTTCATCAAGACGGTGTTCGACGCCAAGACCGGCGAGCTGCTTGGCGCGCACATGATCGGCGCGGAGGTGACCGAATTGATCCAGGGCTATGTCGTTGGAAAAACGCTCGAAACAACCGAGGCCGAATTGATGGCGACAGTATTCCCGCATCCGACTTTGTCAGAAATGATGCACGAAAGCGTACTCGCGGCATACGGTAAAGCCCTGCATATCTGAGCGCAGAATCGTTCAGAATTTCGCTTGGTTTGCGGCGGGCTAAGGGAGTTTACTGAGCAGTTAGCTAACCGGACATTCGCCTTTCGCCCGATACCCTGAAACAGCCCCCATAAAGTCCCCGCGACATTGGCGGATCGTTAACCTTCTTCGGTTAGATGAACGGCATGAAAAGCTCATGTCGCACCTTCCCCGCCCTTCGCGCCGCCCTGTTGGGCCTCGCGATTTCGACCGCTTTGCCCAGCGCAGCCCACGCCACCGGCGTTGCGGCAGGCACGCTGATCGAGAACACCGCTTCGGCAACCTATACCTCGGGTTCCAGCACCGGTTCGGTCACTTCGAACACGGTAACAGTCCGGGTTGATGAACTGCTCGACGTTGCGGTGGCGGGGTTGGCGACCACGCCAGTCGCAACCGGTTCCACTGCCGTCGCGCTGCCGTACCAGATCACCAACACCGGCAATGGCCCGGAAGCGTTCAATCTGGTCACCAATCCGACGGTGGCGGGAAACGAATTTGACGCGGTGGTTCAATCAATTGCGGTCGATACCAATGGCAACGGGGTCTACGATCCCGGCACCGATCAGATCTTGCCAGCAGGCACCCCCACGGCGGCGATTGCACCCGATGCGTCGTTAACCGTGTTCGTACTGGTCACCCTGCCAGCGGGCGCGACCGACGGTGACACCAGCCAGATCCGCCTGACCGCTGAAGCGGTCACAGGCACCGGACCGGCCGGAACCACCTTCGCGGGTCAAGGCGTTGGCGGCGGCGATGCCGTGGTCGGGACTTCCGGCGGACGCGACGATGGTCTCGACGCGATTATCGCTTCGCTCGCGACGGTTTCGCTCGCCAAATCGGCAGCGATTGCTGATCCGTTTGGTGGCGCAGAATCAGTACCTGGCGCGATCATCACCTACAGCCTGGTCGCAAGTGTGACGGGCACCGGGTCGGCCAGCGGCCTGCGGATCACCGACGTGATCCCGGCTGGCACCACCTATCAGGCCGGCACGCTGCGCTTCGAAGGCGCACCGCTGTCCGACGCGGCTGACGCAGACGCGGGCACCGGCTCTGCTTCAGGCATCGACGTGCTGGTGGGTACTGTGCCCGGCGGTGCCAGCCGGACCGTGCAATTCAACGTCCGCATCAATTGAGGGCTGAAACCATGAAAAAGCTGCTTTTTGCCATGCTCGGCGCACTGTCATTCTCCACCGGCGCGCTTGCCCAGACCGATGCGGTCAAGCTGGCGGGTGAGGTCAAGCTTGAGAAGGTTGTAGTTGTTGACGGCGCTGAACAGGTCTCGCTGGTTGAGCCGACCGTGGTCGTCCCGGGCGACCGGCTGCTGTTTTCGACCCGTTATGAAAATTCCGGCGCGCAAAACGCCGAGAATGTTGTCGTCACCAACCCGCTGCCTGGCGCGGTCGCTCTGGCGAACGATTCGGCTGCGGGCCTGTCGGTCTCGGTCGATGGTGGAAAGAGCTTTGGTCAGCTGGCTTCGCTGACCGTCGCCGACGGCAAGGGGGGCATGCGCCCGGCGCAAGCCGCTGATGTGAACTCATGTACGCTGGGTACTCGCCACAGTCGCGCCCGGTGCCAAGGGGACACTGACGTACCACGCGATCGTACGGTGAAACTAAATAATTGAGGCTGAAAACAAGGGACAATGGCAATGAAACATTACAGGCTAACAGGGTCAGCGCTTGCGCTGGTCATGGCCATGGCAGCAGCTTCTCCGGCATTTGCCGCGGGGACGACTGCCGGGACCGTGATTACCAATACGGTGTCCGTCAACTATCAGGTTGGCGGCAACAATCAGACCGCGCAAACGGCGACGAACACGATCACGGTTGACCGCAAGGTCAATGTGACTGTGGCCGAAGTCGGGACCGTGACCACGGAAGTCTCACCGGGCCAATTGGCTGCGGTTACGACGTTCCAGGTCACCAACCTGTCGAACTCCGTACTCGACTTCGGGCTGGCCGCCGCGCAGCAAACTGGCGGGGCCGGGGCGCATGCCAACACCGACACGTTTGATGCGACCAACGTCAAGATCTACGTCGATACCAATGGCAACGGCACCTATGACGCTGGGACTGACCTGGAAGTCAGCTACCTTGACGAACTGGCTGCTGATGGTTCGCGGACCGTGTTTGTCGTGTCTGACATCCCGACAGGCCTCGCAACCGGCGCAGTCGCAGCGGTAACGCTGACGGCAACTGGCCGTGAAGGCGCAGGTTCGGGTAGCCAGGGTGCGGCGTCTGACCCAGACCACCGGTGCCAATACCGCCGGGATCGATACCGTTTATGCAGACGGTGCCGGGGCAACCGACGCCGCCCGTGACGCAGCCTTCTCGGCCAAAGACGACTATACCGTTCGCGCCGCAGCGCTGACGATCGTCAAAGCGAGCACGCTGATCAGCGATCCGCTTAACGGCACGACCAACCCCAAGGCAATCCCGGGCGCAGTGATTGAATACTGCATCTCGGTTGCCAACGCTTCCGGCAGCGCGACGGCTACTAACGTGGCGATTTCGGATACGCTGCCGGGTGAAGTGACCTATCTGTCGGCTTACGGCATTTTCCTGAACGGCACGGTCGTTTCGGGCACCTGCCAGGCAGATGGTTCGGCCGGCGGCAGTGAGTCCGGTGGCGTGGTCAGCGGCACGCTCGCCAGCGTCGCGGCTACTGAAACCAAAACCCTGCGCTTCCGCGCAACGATCAACTGATGAAGGACGGGGTGGGGGCAACGTCCTCCACCCCGGCAATTGCATGGGTCGCACACCATTCTCCCCCATCAGGAAAGCAGCAGGAGCGCTGATCGCGGCGCTCCTGCTGTTTACCATGGGGCAGGGTGCAGCGGCGCAGACCATCACGAATATTGCCAACGCCACCTGGCAGAATGGCAACAACACTTTTTCCGTGTCGTCGAACCGGGTGGCAATCAACGTCAACCCGCTTCCGACCACGCTGGGCATCTGGGGCAAGACTCAGATTGGTTCGGGCACCAATGTCGCATTTCCAGCCGCCATCTGCGGCGGTAACGCGCTGGTCGTCCCTGGAGCCAATGGCAGCGCGCAAGGCGCAATCAACGCAAGTGCCACCGCCAGCCTGCACGTGGGCGATGTCGCCTACATCCGCGTAACCTCGCCATCGGCAAACCTGGACCCGGCTGCTGTAGACAGCATGACGGTAGAGGTAACGTCCGCAGTCGGCGATCGCGAAAATCTTCAGATCTTTGAAACCGGGGTCAACACCGGAATCTTCATGGCCGGCATCCCCACAGTGGCTGCGCCGCCCGCACCTATTCACGGCAACTGCCGCTTGTCAGTGCGCGGCGGCGAGGCGATCCGCGTTGCCGCCATGGTCGCCGGCCAGGTTCAGCCAGTTGCCACTGCAGTCGCCAATGTACTCGCCGATCCCTTTGGCCTGGTGTTTGACAGCGAAGACGGCACCCCGGTCAGCGGTACGCAGGTTTCGCTGGTCGATGCTGCTACGGGCGCATTGGCTTCAGTTTTCGCCGATGATGGCGTGACGCCATATCCCGCGACGATGATCGCCGGTCAATCGGTGACCGATAGCGCCGGCAATGTCTATCCGATGCAGCCGGGGGAATATCGCTTCCCGCTCGCGCCGCTGGGCCAGTACCGCCTCGTTGTGACGCCGCCAGCGCCTTATTCTGCACCTTCGGCGGCCACACCGGGCCAGCTGGCTGGCTTGACCCGCCCGGATGGCGGATCGCTGGAAATCGGTGAGGGTTCCTATGGCCGGATGTTTGCACTTGCCGGACTTGCGCCGGTGCGCGTCGATATTCCGCTTGATCGCCCGCCCTTGGCGATCAGCCTGAGCAAAGTCGCCTCGCGCGGAACTGCGCAGCCCGGTGACGTGGTTGTCTACACCGTGACAGTCCAGAACACCGATCCGGCGCGGACCAAGCGGCAGGTGGTGGTCACCGATACTCCTTCGCGCTGGCTGCGCCTGCGCCGGGACTCGGTGCGGATCAACGGCGCTGCCGCGCCGGGCGCGATCACCTTTGCGGCCACCGGGTCGAGCATGGCGATTGCCATCGGCGATCTGGCACCCGGTGCCCGTTCGGTCATTACCTATGCCATGTCGGTCCGCGGTGACGCGACCCCAGGGCAAGCCGTCAACCGCGCCGAGGCCGTCGATATTCGCGGCAACCGGACTTTCACCAGCGCTGCCGTGCGGATCGAGCGTGAGACCATTGCCGGCCGGACCACGATCATCGGCCGGATCACCGCTGGCGACTGCTCGATCAAGAATGACCGACTGGGCATCCCCGGGGTGCGGGTGATGCTCGAAGACGGCAGCTTTGCGATTACTGATGCGGACGGCCGCTATCACTTCGATGGCGTTGTGCCGGGCACCCACGTCGTCCAGGCCCAGAGCATGACCCTGCCGCAAGGCGGAAGCTTTATCGACTGCACCCGCAACACGCGGTCGGCAGGCAAGGCCACGTCGCGCTTTGTCACGGCACGCGGCGGGCAGTTGGTGGTGGTGAACTTCTCGGCCACCGTCCCGGCCGCTAGCCTGGCAGCTGCTACGCCCAAGGATATTCCCGCCACCGACGACGATGCCGCCGACCGTTCGGCCGCTGGCGCCGAAACCGATTGGCTGACGCTGGGCGATGGTCCGACCGAATTTCTGTTTCCTGCGCTTGACCATAACCCGCGGGCACCAGCCGTGCGCGTCGTCATCCGGCATCGTCCGGGTCAAAAGATCGAACTCAGCATTGATGGCAAGCCGGTAGATCCGCTGTCGTTCGACGGCGCTCGCGTGGCCGCCAGCGGCACCTATGCCGTCAGCACCTGGCGCGGCATCGCACTGGACCGCGACTTGACCAAGCTGACCGCCGTTGTCCGCAACGCTGATGGTACTGCCGCGACCACGCTGGCCCGTGATGTTCACTTTGCTTCGACCCCGGCCAAGGTTGAACTGGTGCGTGAGCAATCACGCTTGACCGCTGACGGTGCCACCCGCCCGGTGCTCGCAGTGCGCGTGCTCGACCGCAGCGGCCGTCCGGTTCATGCCGGGATCTCCGGTCAGTTCGTGATCAATGCGCCGTTCGAAAGCGCCCAGGTGCAGGATGCGCAGCAATCGCGCGCGCTCTCGGGTCTTGACCGCGCACCGGCCAGCTGGATCGTCAAGGGTGATGATGGCATCGCCTTGATCGAACTCGCCCCGACGATGGTCAGCGGCGCGCTGCGGGTGGACTTCAATTTCAGCGACGGCGAAATCCGCCGCCGCCAGACGCTCGACGCGTGGATGGTGCCAGGGCAGCAGCAGTGGACCCTGGTCGGTCTGGCCGAAGGTTCGGTCGGCGAACAGACCATTGCCGACCAGATGGAGCGCACGGGCCGCTTTGACAGCGACTTGGGCGAACACGCACGCGTCGCGTTCTATGCCAAGGGCCGCGTGCGGGGCAAATATCTGCTGACCGTCGCCTATGACAGCGCCCGCCAGAAAGACGATCAGCGCCTGCTCGGCACGATCGATCCCAACGCCTATTACACTGTATTTGCAGATGGATCGGAGCGCCGGTTTGACGCCGCGACCCGCGAGAAGCTCTATGTCCGGATCGAGACCGCGACTTTCTATGCGCTCTATGGCGATATCGAAACCGGCTTCAACCAAACTCAACTGGCCCGCTATCAGCGCGTTGCCACCGGGCTGAAGGCCGAAGTCCAGTCCGGCGCGCTCCACGCCCAGGCCTTCGCTGCACGGATCGGCACAGTCTATCGCCGCGATGAGCTTCAGGGTGCAGGGATCAGCGGACCCTATCAGCTGAGCAATCGCGGCATGCTCGCCAACAGCGAGACGATCAGCATCGAAGTGCGCGACCGGTTCCGCTCGGAACTGATCGTTGACCGCCGCGTGCTGACGCGCTTTGTCGACTACGATCTGGATGTGCTGGCCGGGACGGTAACCTTCCGCGAACCGATCCTCAGCCGCGATGCTGCGCTCAATCCACAGTTCATCATTGCCGAATACGAAGTGTCGGCTGCGGCAGGCGGAGAGATCAACGCCGGTCTGCGCGCCGATCTGACGCTCGGTAACGGCGCGATCCGGATTGGTGCCACCGCGCTCAGCGAAACCGGCGCTTCGGGCGATGGCCAGGTACGCACCTCGCTCGGCGGGCTCGACCTGAAGGCGAAGCTCTCGCAGAACGCCGAACTGCGCGCCGAAGCAGCGTTCAGCAGCCGCGCAGGCGATACCAGCACCGCTTGGTTGTTCGAAGTGGAGCACCATGACGAAAAGCTCGGTCTGCTGGCCTATGCCCGCTCGGCTGATGCTGACTACGGGGTTGGCCAGACCAACGGAGCCGAACGCGGCCGCCGCAAATATGGCCTCGACGCCCGCTATGCGATCACCGAAACGCTCAGTGTGACCGGCAGCGCCTGGCACGACACCAGCCTGACCGATTCCGCGCGGCGCACCGCAGCGCAGATCCGCGGCGACTTCCGCACCGGCAGCACCGATCTGCATCTGGGGCTCAGCACCTTTGCCGACCGGCTTGACGATGGCACCCGTGCCAACTCCACGGTGGTCGAAGGCGGCGTGCGTCAGCGCCTGCTTGATAACCGGCTGGAACTGGAAGGCAGCAGCAGCATCGCCCTTGGCAATGCCGGTTCGATCGATCTGCCAAGTCGCCACCGCCTGTCCGCACGTTATGCAATCAATTCGGACGTGCGGCTGGTCGGGACTTATGAATTCGCGCAGGGCGACCGGGTTGACGCCCGCACCGCTCGCGCCGGGTTTGAAATCGCGCCCTGGACCGGCGGCAAGATCGTTGGATCACTCGGCCAGCAGGATATCGCTGAGTTCGGCCAGCGCAGCTTCGCCGCGTTCGGTCTGGCGCAATCTTACCAGATCAACGAACACATCACGGTTGATGCCACGCTCGATGGCAGCCGCACCCTCGGCGCGTTCGATAGCGCGGCGCTGATCAATGATGCCCAGCCAGCGGCCAGCGGCGGCCATCTGGGCGGGTTTGGCCAGCTTGCAGAAGACTTCACCGCAACCACGCTTGGCGCGACCTTCCGCGACAATCGCTGGACGGCAACCATGCGCGGCGAATATCGCGATGGTGAGCTGGCTGACCGCAAGGGCGTTACGCTCGGCGCAATCCGTCAGTTGGGCGAGGGCAGCATGGTCGGCGCCGGCTTCACCTGGACCCGCGCCAATGCGGTTGGCGGGGCCAGCAGTGAAGTGATCGACGCGGCTTTGGCGCTGGCGCATCGCCCGGAGAATTCCGAACTCGCATTCCTGAGCAAGCTTGAATTCCGCAGCGACGCCGTAACCGGTGCAGTTGCAGGCGCGATTGGCCCCGAAGGCCTGACCGCGCTGACCATCAGTGGCGATGCCCGCTCGCGCCGTGTGATCGGCAGTGTCTCGGCCAACTGGTCGCCGTTTGATGGTGATGACAATGATCGCTCGAAGGCTGAAGACTGGTTCCAGCGCAGCGAATTCGGACTGTTCCTGGGGGTTCGCCACAACCTTGACCGCGTCGCAGGCTATGATCTGGCCGGCACGACATTGCTCGGCGGTCTGGATGCTCGCTATGCTCTGGGCGATCGGATCGAACTCGGCGCGGTCGGCACCGTGCGGCATAACCTCGCTGATGGCACCACGGCCTTCGCGATCGGCCCACAGCTTGGGTTCTCGCCCACGACCGACACGCTGTTGACGATTGGCTACAACGTGGTCGGTTTCCGTGACCGCGACTTTGCCGACGCGCGCACCACCGACAAGGGACTGTTTGCTTCGATCAAACTGAAGTTTGACGCAGACACTTTCAGCTTCCTCGGCCTGCGCAAGTGAGAGCCGGTTGGCGGAGATTTAGCGATTAAGTAGAACTGATTAGGAGGCCGTTTACCAGATACCGCTATCAGCGGGTAATGTGGTTCGCACCAATTCCTTCTGCTGTCAGGCTTTGCCTTGCCCGGCTGGCGCAACTGGCCTTGATTCTGGTCTCGGTTTTCGGCTTGCCGGGCGCAGCGCTCGCGCAGTCGACAACCTATATCAACACCACCGATAGCACCGTGGGCGGGGTCAACGAAACCGCGACCCCGTGCACCAATACCCTCAAGCGTACCTTTACGGTCGGGACCAGTTTTGCGGTCGCAGATGTCAATATTGGGGTGCTGCTCGCGCACACTTACCGCCAGGATCTGCAATTCTTCCTGGTCGCGCCCGATAATACCCGCGTGCAGATCATGACGGGGATTGGCGGCGGCGCGGATAACGTCAACTTGCTGCTCGACGATGAAGCCGCCACCGCGGTCAGCGGCTATACGGCGGCTGACACCGCCACGGCAACGACGACAGTGCCACCGTTCAATAGCACCTATCGTCCAACGACTGCGCTTTCGGCCTTCGACGGCAAGAACGCGCTCGGTACCTGGACCTTCGAAGTCTGTGACAATGCGGCGCAGGATGTCGGGACGTTCTTCCAAGCAAACCTGGTGCTGACCCAAACCGCAACCAACTATGCCGATTTGTCGCTGACTTCGAACGTCAGCAACGCCAGCCCGGCCTCGGGTTCATCGATCACCTATACCCTGACCGCCACCAGCGCCGCCAGCTCTCCGCTTACCGCCACTGGCGTAACCGTGACTGACCAGCTGCCCGCCGGGGTAACTTTCGTCAGCGCCAGCGGGACCGGAACTT
Organism: uncultured Alphaproteobacteria bacterium; assembly: GCA_963802015.1. Lineage (GTDB taxonomy): Bacteria > Pseudomonadota > Alphaproteobacteria > Sphingomonadales > Sphingomonadaceae > Novosphingobium. The sequence goes on along the minus strand of CAWDHB010000011.1, from coordinate 270,050 downwards.
ATAACAGCGCCACAGGCGTCTGGACGGTGGGTTCGCTCACTCCCGGCCAGTCGGCAAGCCTGACGATCACCGCCACCGTCACCGCAACAGCAGGAGCCACCATCGCCAATCCGGCTGAGATCTCAGCATCCGGAGTAGCCGACACCAATTCGACCCCCGGCAACGGGGTGACCAGCGAAGATGACTATACCAGCAGCAGCTTTACGGTCAGCGGTGCACGGACCGCTGGCAACCCGCCGATGCTAACCTGCGCGCTGGGCACGACGGTGCTGGACTGGGATGCGGTTGCCTGGACGAATGGTTCCACCTCCAATTCCTACCCCGTCACCAATATCGGCACTGTGGCCCTCAACGTCACCAATCCAGGAACGTGGCTCAACAATGCCACCTATGGCGGGCAGTCACCGACCCGGCAGAACGTCGTTACCGGCGGCTTCTCGCCCGCGCAGTTCTCGATCATGGAGCTGGTCGATCTTGCTGCCATTGGCGACAGTGCAGCCACCACCATCACACTGCCAACCGCTGTGCCAGGGCTGCAATTCAGGATCTTTGATGTCGATTACGCCGCAGGGCAATTCGCCGACCGGGTAACAGTGACGGGAACCTACAACGGATCCCCCGTCACACCGGTTCTGACCAACGGCATCTCGAACTATGTGATCGGCAATTCCGCCTATGGTGATGCCACCTCGGCAGATACGCAGGCCAACGGCAATGTCGTCGCGACCTTCAACACGCCGGTCGATACGGTGACCGTATCCTATGGCAATCACGCCCTTGCTCCTGCAAATCCCGGCCAGCAAGCGATCACGCTGCATGATATTACTTTTTGCCGACCGCAGGGCGGCGATCTCGGTCTCCAAAGTGAGCTTCGTGCTGAGCGACCCAGTCAATGGCACCACCAATCCGAAGTTCATTCCCGGTGCCATCGTTGAATATTGCCTCCAGGCCAGCAATTCTGGTTCGGCTACATTGACCAATGTCACCCTGAGCGATCCGCTGCCGCCGACGACAACGTATATTCCGGCTTCGCTGCGGTCTGGCACCAGCTGCGCGGGCGCAACGACGGCGGAAGACGATGACGCGAGCGGAGCGGACGAAAGTGATCCTGCAGGCGCATCAGTGGCTGGCACGACAGTCTCCACCACCGCCCAGACGCTTACACCAAGCGCCGGGATCGCGATCAAATTCAATGCTACGGTGAATTGAGCAAAGGGCAGGGAAGGGTGCTGGCGGACAGGGTGTCCGACAAACTAACGTTCCATCGCTTCCGCGTTCGGTCTAAAACACACAATAATATTCAAGTGCAAGAGGCGGTAGGCTTTCCTACCCTGTTCTATGCTGTCCGCTTGCGTTCCCATAAAACCACGCTAGTATCGGGGAACGGTTATGGGAACGGAGACAAGAGGCTATGCCCTCGGAAACTGAGCAACGCCCTCACACCTTTGTCGGTCAAGAATGCGAAACCCGGTCGCCATGCCGATGGGGGCGGGCTGCACTTGCTGGTGAAAGAGTCCGGCGCGCGCTCTTCGGGTCTATCGTTTCATGCTCAGCGGCAAAACACGCGACGTTGGCCTAGGCGCTGCGTCAGGGTCGGAAGCAATCACGTTGGCCACCGCGCGCGACAAGGCGGCGGCGCTGCGGCTTGCAGGTCAAGACCGGGCGTCGATCCCCTCGCAGAGCGTCAGAGGGAGGCCGCTGAGGCCCTTGCGGCCACTCAGGCAGCGCAGATAGCCGGAGATCACCTTCAAGGCGGTCGCTGAGGCCTATGTCGCCGCGAATGAGAGTAGCTGGCGCAATGACAAGCACCGGGCGCAGTGGCGCAGCACTTTGGCCAGCTATGTCTATCCGGTCATGGGCAACCTGCCCGTTAGCGACATTGCGCACGGCGCACGTGCTGAAAATCCTGGAGCCGATCTGGCAAGCGAAACCGGAAACGGCAAGTCGGGTCCGAGGCCGGATTGAAACCGTGCTCGATGCAGCCAAGGCGCGCGGCTATCGCGAAGGCGAAAACCCGGCGCGTTGGCGTGGCCACATCGCCCAAATCCTGCCAGCTCGTTCGCGGCTTACGCGTGGCCACCACAAAGCGTTGCCCTATGAAGCTGTCCCCGCCTTTGTTGGCGCACTCCGCGCGCGCGAAGCGATGGCTGCACTGGCGCTTGAATTTGTTATTCTGACTGCCAGCCGCACCGGGGAGGTGCTTGGCGCGACTTGGGGCGAGGTCGATCTGGCCAAAGCGATTTAGACTATCCCCGCTGCCAGAATGAAGGCGGGAAGAGGCATCGCGTCCCCCTGTCACCGCGCGCCGTGGAAATTCTCGAAGCCGTGCAGCCGCTCGGAAGTGAGGCGCTTTTCCCTAGCGATAAGGGCGGCAACCTATCGGGTATGGCTATGTCGATGCTGCTGCGCCGCATGGACGTTGAACGCAACAGTGCACGGTTTCCGCAGCGCTTTTTCGAGACTGGTCTGCCGAATGCACTGGTTACGCGCCGAGTTTGCGAAATGGCGCTCGCCCATGTGATCGGCAACAAGGCCGAAGCAGCTTATCGGCGCGGCGATCTATTCGACAAGCGGCGCAAACTAATCGAAGCTTGGGCAGCCTACTGCGCCAGCCGTGCAGCGGTTGGGGGCAGGGTGACACCTATTCGCTCTGCTGTATGATCTCCGGTCTTCACTTTAGGGAGGCAACAATGCGAACTATCGTTATCAAGTCTGGAGCAATACTCAGCGACTGCGCTTCTTGCCAGTTGCGGACAGGAAGGCGGCAATGCTGAAGCCTATTTCGAACGTAGTTTTGTGCCCGAATTTCGCCGAAGTCGGTGCAGGGAACAGAGCCTATGAGGAAGCTAGCCGCTGCGTTCGCGTTATGGCAGCGCGCTATTCAGTGTCAGGCGAAAGCGCGACCGATGTCGCGACCGCCGCCATCGAGTTTTGCCGCGACCGGAAAATTTCACCTCTTGTAGATGACCAGAAGGACTTGGTTTTCCGCCAAAAGTTGATGGAAAGCATCGAAGGCGGACTACGCGAAAAGGCCGTCCGAACAGTTGTCGAAATGAGGACTGGGCAATGTCTCGGAAAGGCAGGACTATTCTACGGAATCCATGAGCCTATAAACAAGCCATAGCGGGCATAGGTTGGCCAGCCGATAAGCGCTCTTCCCTATGCGCTTCCCCTTCATCTTTGAGAGCCGCGCGGGAGGCGGAATGTACACTTCAGATAGCTAGGTTGATCTAACCTTTGAGGCCAGAATGCAGCTTGGCCTCTCTGGCCTGCTGGCGATTGCTCCCTCGGGGACATGTGATTATTTGTTGCACTATAGTGAAGCGCAAGCGCGGGCGAAAGGTCTGCTCTCTATCATCAAAGAACTCGAAGAAATTCAGCAACTCAGCTTGCTCGGAATTCAGCAATCGGGCGATAGGTTCCGGGCGTTGCGCTTGCTCAAACGTATTCCAAATTCTGAGCTGATTCGCTTGATCGTGGAACTAGGCATGCCTGATGCCGAGTCGATGCTTCCTTGTCGAATGGAGCTAAAGGTCCGCCGGTAAACAGCGCATCAAAAGCGGTTCTATTTACTTACGAAAAAGCTCAGCGCCAAAGAAAGAATGGTCAAGCGCCAAGACAGCATTGTCTTTCGTGTCACCTATCTAAGGCACCGAACGGGCTGCACCTTAGAACAAGCGATTCCGATGGTGGCCGCTGGCCACATCAACCGCAAATTGCCACATTGCTTGCCCCATATCCTAGGCGGGCATTGTTCGCCGCAGTGTTCAAGACACACGACATGTCTGTAATTAAGCGCGCGAAAGAGACTGGCTCGGTTTCGGGTGGGCGGTGGACTATTTGGGGCGCTACGGTGAACGCTGCACCGAGGTCAACTTACGCGGAAGGGCAGAAAGCCAAAAGCCAAAATAAGTTACATTTTGTGTTTCCCATTCTACCTAAAAAACTAACCTATAAGTCATTTCCCTGAGGTCTTTATTGGTTGCCCGTTCCACAACGAACGAGGCCAAACCAATGCAAACCTTAAAGCACTCATCTCTCTAAGCTCTCATATTCTATCCGCTAGGCCTGCCAAGCCACATCTATCGGTAAGACGCGCTCTATCGCCACATCGCAGCTAAGCGCTTGCGCGTCACCCGCATTGCCGGGCGCACTCTGATTTCAGCCGAGGCGTTGCATGCCTTCGTTTCCGGGGAGGCGTGAAACATGCCCCAGAAATGCGAAACCCCGGCGTTGAGAGCCGCGGTGTCGCGGAGCTTGCTTGGCGGCTGCTTCCGCGATCTCGATAGCCACTCTGCGGACGGGCTGCAAGCGCGGCTCTCTGGCGAACCATACGGCGAGCTGGTCTATGACGGTCTGCTCCCCCGGTGGCGCGACTATGGCGGACTGGCGACGCTCGGCGATGCACTGGCCATTGTCGGCCAAGTCCGCCGGGAGCGCTTGGCGGGGATGGGCTGTCATGTCTGAGCCGTTCCAACACCATCGGCCCGCCGCGCTCGCCTTGCTCTGCCAATGCCCGTACCTGTCTCATAAAGAGGCCGTGTTTCTTGGTACTTGTGCGTCGCCCCAAGCTCTTCCGAAAAGCAGCTCGATTGGCTTGCTTTGTTGCTCGCCAAGCACGGATTGCCAGCGCTGTCAGAGGGAGGCGCGCATGGCTGAGCACTACCCTCATATCCCCGGCGCGAAAGGCTGCGACGGCACCAGCCAAGCGGCGAGCGAGGCTATCGCCCCGGCGGTTTCGCACCTTCGCCGCGCTGCGCTGCACACTCTCGCCCGGCTGTTCTAAGCCACCCCGCTAGAGTGCTGCACTGCCGCCGATCTGCCGCGCTAAACCTTGCAGCCCCGCTATTCGGAGCTGCGGGCAATGGCGATGATCGAAGCCACCGGGCGCTGCGGCGCAATCCGTCCGGGCATTCGGCGGCGGTGCTGCGGTTGACCGACAAAGGCAGAGCAGCGTTGTGATCGGCGGGGTTTCTCAATTTACGAAACCGGTGCAACCGGGCGGCGCGCGAGGCAGCGTTTCTCCCGGCTCTGCGCCGATTGCCGGAATTGGCACACGCCTTGCGACGCGTAAGATAACGCGCTGGGTAGAATTCAGTTGCGACGCTTCCCCCTCTCGCAAGGCTCGCCACACTGGCGCAGGCGGCAGAGCCAAGGCCGTTAGCCACACTCTCACCCCGCACCAGTGCGAACGGTTGCTATGGGCGAGCGCGCGGGCGACGCTTGCGGGCCACCTCTTCAATCGGCACACCACGTTCCACCACGGGCAATGGGCATTCCAGCTGACGCGGGCCATGACGCGGTGGCGGCGCTCATTAAGCTGGCCAGCGACTTTCTGGCGACACGGGGCCATCTGCTGCGGTGTATTTTCACCCGCGAGGATGGGCCGGGCAAGGGGCCTCACGCGCAGTATTCCATGGAGCATCCCGCCAGAGTTGGCGCGGTCATTTTTCGGGCGCTGGCCAAGATGGAAGGCTCGCCTCGCCCCATCCTATGCCGTGGCCGGCAATGGCCGGGGCGGACGGGTGCTGAAAACGCGCTCCATCGCGGCAGTGGCTTGGCATTCCGCAGTAACCCGCAAGTCTTCGCGTTCCACCTGGATATGGCGCTGAGCTATGCCTTGAAGGGGGCGCGCTGCCACCATCGCCGCGCTTACGCTGGGCAAGAGCGCACCAGCCGGGTGGGGCCGTGATCGGACCGCGCGCAGGATGGTGGCGGGAACATCGGCGGCGCAAATCTGGCGACGTACCTGCTAAAACTGGGAGCGAATGAGCATGACAAGAAAGAAAAAACCGGCGGCTGGTGAAGCTCCTTACAATTCGTTTTCCGTCGCACTGAAAGATGGCGAAACGGCGAGCTTCGCGACAGCGCGCACGATCCTTGAACCGGGTTTTCGCCATGCTGTCGCCGTTTCGCAGATACACAAGCCATTGCTCGGCAAAATTGAGTTAGCGCCGGGCTTTGGCGACTATGCCGCCGCAGTCCGATCAATCGAAGCAGCAGGCGAGCAAGGCGGGTTGTCATTGGCCAGCCTAATGCTCGCCGCTCAAGCTGTGACGCTTTATACCATATTCACGGAAATTACGCGCCGCATGGCGATCAATATGGGCGACTATCTTGGGGCAACCGAAACCTATGCGCGCATCGCCATGAAGGCGCAGGCGCAAAGCAGGGCGACGCTTGAAGCGTTGGCGAAGCTGCACCAGCCGCGCGAGCAAACCGTCCGACATGTGCATGTGAATGAGGGCGGGCAGGCTGTAATTGCCTATCAAATCCACTATCACACCGCGGGCGCGCGAAATGCCGAGAATACCGATCAATCCCATGCAACCTGCGCGGCTGGCGCAGGCCCCTGCGCTGCCTAGCCCGTACCCGCTCCGGAACGAAGTGCCATTCCCCGGCGGTGAGGGGAAGCGGCGCTGCCTGATACACGGCTGAAACAACCCCGGCGCACCTAAAGGCAACCGCAATGCTAGGAAACATGGAGCTTATTCCGGCAGGGCGAGGGCAGCGGCTCGATACCTGAAGGCTATGGCACTGCTGGTGCGGTATGTGGACTGCTAGCCTTGCTCGTTCGTCTCAGTATTCTGGCAAGTTGCCGAGGCATTGCCGTCCCTCAAAGCGTCAGCGTCACTGTCATAAGCGAACACTATCGGATTGCCACGCGTTTCTCCGGTCGAACTGGACTTAAAATCTGCCATTCCCGTTACCTTGCGCCCTTGAATTTGCATGGCCTTGACGACATACTGGGCATCTTGCCCCATGTATTGATACCTGATTGCGCCCCGGCGCTCTGAGGTATTCAGAGAAAGCCAATATTTCGACAAGCCCGTATCGCTCATGCAGTATTTTTCGATTTGTACAGGGAGCGGTTTGCCATTGCATGCTGTCATCGCGAGTAGGACTGCTTAACCCAAGGCAAAACGCACAACCGTTATGAACTGCATTGTCATCAATTCACGCCTATCATGCCCGACAAGCAACAAGCGTAGCGCCAAACCGGCTATTTGCAATGAGAGCGGAGCCTATGACCCACGCGACGGGCAATTCCAGTGAATTTGGCTCAAAGCCTCGCCGCAATTGGTGGAAAGTGGCGTTCGTCTTGGCTCTTTTTGCTTTTGAACTTGCCCGTGAAATTGCGGTGCTTGAGTTCTGCGCAGAGCGCGCAGCCTAACTCTTACGCAAACCTGTTCACTTATGATGGTTATGTTCGTGCTCAAGGAAGCTGGAAGCGCATCCACGGAGGCAGCCCGCTTGTTCCCGGCACCGTCACAATTGAATGCCAGCGAGAGACGCGCCGCTGCCTTGAAGCGTCGGTTATGTTGAGCGGGCAATATGTATATGCACCTGAACTTTACTGGTTCGAGGCGCGGTTTTCGCCGGATGCTGTTTCCTACGAAAATGACCGCGCATACTGCGCGCGCTATTTAGTCCGGCTAGACATAAAAATGCAGAAGGTGTTCGCAGTTCGCGACCGGAAACAGAATCCGACGAACCCCAACTGCGCGAATTTGGAACGCCAGATCGAAATGCAATTGGGCGATGGCTTCCAGCCAGGCCTACCCGCTCCACCGGCATTTCGTCCCGATCATTAGAGCCATTGCATACTTGGGCGAGCGCCTTTGAATTTGCCCTAGGGCCAGCTGATGGTAAGCAATGCCGGTTTTTTGGGTGCCATCGGAAAGTCGAGCCGGGAAATTCCCCTGATTTGGCCTATTCAATCTGCAAACCCGTTCCTGCTGCACTATGAAGTTAAGCACCAGCGCGCAGCTATCCGCAGCGTTATGGAATACATTGCTCCATTCAAAATATATCAATAAAATCAATGAATTTGGCGGACAGGGTGGGATTCGAACCCACGGTGAGCTTTCACCCACGGCGGTTTTCAAGACCGCTGCAATCGACCACTCTGCCACCTGTCCGTCAGTGAATCGCCGCTAGCGCTGCGGCGAAGCGTTTGTCACCACGGCATTTGCCTTTGCAAGCCGGATGCTTTGTGCGACGAAGCAGCATCATGTTTCCATTCCGATTTTTCAGACAAGTCGCGCCAGCCTTTCTCGTAGTTGCCGGGTTTTCCAGTGCTCCGGGTCCCGTGGCCGCACAGACGGATCATGAGGGTGGGTTCCAAGCCTATCTCCAGGTCCTCGCGGCGCGCGCGCGAAGCGAAGGGGTGAGCGAGCGGACGATCGCTCAGATGACCGCAGGACTGACCTACAACCCCCGGGTGATCGCGCTCGATCAGGCGCAACCGGGTTCGGCCAACGGTCCACCGCCATCGATGGCGGGCTATCTGCGCACCCACGTTGATGGTCAGCGGATTGCAGGCGGTCGGCGGCAACGTGATGCCGCGCCGGAACTCGCGACGCGAGTTCGAGCGGAGCTATGGCGTGCCAGCCAAGATCGTGCTCGCGATCTGGGGGCATGAGACCAATTACGGATCCTATCGAGGGGACTTCGATCTGGCTCGCTCCTTGGCCACACTCGCCTTCGAAGGGCGGCGGCGCGAGCTGTTCTCCAGCGAATTCATCGCATTGCTCAAGATGGCGGATCGCGGTGTCCCGCGTGAACGGTTGAAGGGGAGCTGGGCCGGGGCCTTTGGCAATCCGCAATTCCTGCCGAGCGTTTACCTGCGGCTGGCGCGCGACGGCGATGGCGATGGCGACGCCAATATCTGGTACAATCGTGCCGATACCATGGCCTCGATCGCGAGCTATTTCCGCGATTCCGGCTGGCGCAGCGGGCAGCCCTGGGGGGTGCGCGCGCAGGTTCCGGCGGGATTCGCTGCTGTACCAGTTGCCACGCGGCTGGATTCGCCCTCCTGCCCGCGGGTTCATGCGCGGCACTCAGCCTGGAAAACGGTGGCCGAGTGGCGCCAAATGGGAATCGAGCCACTCGCGCCAATCGCAAATGACGAACTGGCCACGCTGCTTGAACCCGATGGACGGGGCCAGCCAGCTTACCTCTTAACCGGGAATTATAGGGTTATCCTGCAGTATAACTGTTCAAACTACTATGCTCTTTCCGTGGGACTGCTCGCCGATGAAATCGCCCGTTAACCGTTTTGCACAACTCGCACTGATCTCGCTCCTCGGGGCCTGCGGTGGCGGAGCTGTGGCGCAACCGGCATCCACGGTGCCTGTCACTGGCCCGGCCGCCGACTATCCGATGGTTATCGGCGAGCCATTCGTGATCGACGGCGTCACTCATACGCCCAACGACCGCCTGAACTATGACGCAGTCGGCTATGCCGCGCTGGGCGATGAAGGCGGAACCAGTGTTACCGTCGCCCATCGGACCATGCCGCTGCCAAGCTATCTGGAGGTGACTGCGCTCGATAGTGGCAAGACTATCCTTGTGCGGGTTGAACGGCGCGGTCCCATGACCAATGCGCGGCTGATCGAGCTGTCGCCGGGTGCGGCGGCGCAGCTTGGCCTGGGCGGTAATCCGCGTGCGCCGGTGCGCATTCGCCGGGTCAATCCGCCGGAAGTGGAACGCGCTGCACTGCGCAGCGGCGAGGCCGCTCCGGCGCGGATGGATACACCCAAATCGTTGCTCGCGGTGCTGACCCGCAAACTGGACGTGCAGAACGGCGTGGTCCTGAGCCCACCGGTGGCGACACCGACCGTGCCAGCATCCGGCAAACCGCCAGTCAGCCCGGCACCTGCGCGTCCCGCTGCAGTCAAGCCTGCGGCCTCCGTTGCGGCTGGTCCTGCGCCGAAACCGGCCGCATCCATCACCCCTGCAAGCCAGGGTACGGTGGTGCAGGTCGCGGCATTCTCAACCCAGGAACGCGCCAAAGGCGTTGCGGACAAGCTGGGTGCGCAAGTGTCTGGTGCAGGGCGGATCTGGCGGGTGCGGATGGGGCCTTTTGGCTCTGCCGCTGAAGCACAGGCAGCGCTGGCGAAGGCCAAGGCCGCCGGGTATAGCGACGCACGAATCCTGCGCGCCGAATAGGCTCTTGTCCGCGTAGCGCCGGGTTTTGTAGGCGCGACGGGGGAGCAGAGTTGAAACAGTTCCTGATCGGTATGGGCCTGGCGCTGCTGGGGTCTGCGGCCTTGGCGGCTGACGCGCCCGCACCAGCCATTGCCGCGCCTGGTCAAGCGAGTGCTCCGGCTAGCGCCAGCCAGACGAAGATTGCGTTGCTGGTTGATCTGGGATCAGGCCAAACGCTGTTCGCGCACAATCCCACCACGCCGTTCCTGCCTGCTTCGATCACCAAATCGATGACGCTGCTGGTTGCCTTCGATCTGATCGCAGCAGGCAAATTGCGCGAGGATCAACTGATCACTGTGCGTCCCGAAACCGCGCAGACGTGGTCGGGCAAGGGCACCTCGTTCTATCTCAAGCCCGGTATGCAGGTGAGCCTGCGTGACCTGCTGCTCGGCATTTCAACCGCATCGGCCAACGACGCCGCTGTGGTTGTGGCGGAGAGCAGCGCCGGGTCGGTCCCGGCCTGGCTGGACCTGATGAATGCCCGCGCAAAAAGTCTAGGCATGACCTCAAGCCGGTTTGCGACCCCTAACGGGTGGCCGGACGGAGGGAAGACCCAGGTCAGTGCGCGCGATCTGATCTTGCTGGGACAGGCGCTGGTTCAGGAACACCCGCAGCTCTACCAACGCTATATTGGCAAGCCTGCGGTGCTGTGGAACGGGGCAACTTTTGCCAACCACGATCCCTTTGCCGGGGTGGTCCCTGGCGCGGACGGGATCAAGACCGGCCATACCCGCGAAGCTGGCTTCAACTTCCTCGGTTCAGTCGAACGCGCTGGGCGGCGGCTGATGATCGTGATCGGCGGCGCACCAAGCGAAACCGCGCGGGCCGCCGCTGCGCGCGATCTGGTCGAGTGGGGCTTTGCCGCGTGGCAGAGCCGTCCTGTGGCAGCAGCTGGAACAATCGTGGGTGCTGCAAAGGTTCAGGACGGGGACAGCAGCTCAGTACCGCTGGCTCTGGTTGCTCCGCTACAAGTCGCGCTGCAGGGCGCGCCTGCCAGCGCGGCGCGGCTGAAAACCCGGATCGTGTATCGGGGGCCCTTGCAGGCGCCGATCCAGCGCGGCAAGATCGTGGCGGAGCTGGAACTGGCGGTCGATGGCGGAACACCAGCACGCTTTCCCTTGCGCGCGGCGCGCGATATTGACCGGGCGGGGCCGATGCGGCGGATTATCAACGCGATCATGGGAATTGTTGAATGAGCGCGGGGCGATTCATAGCACTGGAAGGTGGGGAGGGGGCGGGCAAGTCCACCCAGGCCCGGCTGCTCGCGGCGGCGTTAGAGCGCGCCGGGCACAGCTGCGTAATCACCCGCGAGCCTGGCGGAACGCCCGGAGCCGAGGCCATCCGGCAATTGCTGCTCCAGACCGAGGGGGAGGGGTGGCTGCCCCGGGCCGAGGCGCTGCTGTTCGCCGCAGCGCGGTCGGACCATGTCGAACGCCTGATCAGGCCCACGCTGGCTGCCGGGAAATGGGTGATCTGTGATCGGTTTGTCGATTCGAGCCGCGCCTATCAGGGCGGCGGGGGCGGGCTGTCCGATGCGGATGTGCTCGCGCTGCATCGGATCGGATCGGGCGGATTGCTGCCGGATATGACTCTGTTGTTCGACGTAACGCCCGAAGCGGCTGCCGCCCGGCTGGATTTGCGCGATCAGGGCAATCCGGACCGGATCGGTGGACGCGGTGCGCGCTATCACGCGCAAGTCGCGGCGGCATTCGGACGGTTTGCAGCCGCCGAGCCGCATCGGTTTGTCCGGATCGATGCCAATGGTTCGGCTGAGGCGGTCCATGTCCAAGTGCTCGCGGCCTTGGGGCTGGCAGCGTGAGCGACCTCACCGGACACGACGCAGCCTGGCGTGAATGGCACGCAGCGCTGGCTTCGCCGCGCATGCATCACGCCTGGATTCTGGCCGGTCTGCGCGGAATCGGCAAGGCTGCCTTCGCGCAGCAGGCGGCAGCGGTGCTGGTCGCGGAACCCGGCGCAGCGCAGCCGCCCGCAGCGGCGCACCCCGATATTATCACGCTGGAACCGCTGCCCGCCAACGACGATGAGGCGAAGAAGCAGGCGGACGGCAAGCCATTTCAGCTGAAGCGGAACATCACCATTGATCAGATTCGCCGGATGCAGCAGCGGCTGGTGACCAGGCCGACGCTGGGCAGCCGCCGTGCGATCATCATCGATCCGGCCGACGATCTGGAAAAAGGCGCCGTCAACGCACTGCTCAAGAGCCTGGAGGAGCCGCCGGTCGGCACCTTCTTCCTGCTGGTGGCGCACCGGCCGGGGCGGCTGTTACCAACGATCCGCTCGCGATGCCGGATGCTGCGGTTCGATCCGCTGGAAATCGCCGAAATTTCTGCCATTCTGGCGCAAGAAGTGCCCGAAGCGAGCGCGGCTACGCGCGATGCGGCAGCGCTTGCTGCCGAGGGATCGCCCGGCGCTGCGCTTGAGTTCGTGGCGCAGGATCTCGGGCGGATCCATCAACTTATGCGCCAGATCCTGCACGAAGGCGATGCTGCCTTCGCACTGCGCGGGGCGCTCGCCGAGGCGATCGGAGCGCGTCCGGATCGCGAGCGCCAACTCGCCACGGTCGAGCTCGCCCGCGCTGCCATCGCTGCTGGTCTGCGCCAGGCTGATCGATCCAGCCAGCGCCAGATGATCGAAGTCCACGCCGAACTGGTGCGGATCGGCGGACAGTTGGTGACCTACAATTTCGATCCTGGACTGCTGGTGCTGGAAATTGGCGGCTTGCTGGCATCGGTTGCCGTGCCTAGAGAGGCAGCTTGATCGTTTGAAAGATGCACCTGCGCCATGGGCGAGCCGTTTTATATTACCACTGCCATCAGCTATCCCAACGGCAAGCCGCACATCGGCCACGCCTATGAAGTGATCGCTGCCGATGTGATTGCCCGGCACCAGCGGATGCGCGGACGCGAGGTCCGGTTTCAGACCGGGACCGATGAGCACGGCCTCAAGATGGCGCAGAAGGCCCGCGATCTGGGTCAGACGCCAGCAGCAGCTTGCCGATGAAATGTCGTCCTGTTTCATTGCGATGTGCGATACTTTGAATATATCGCATGACGTGTTTCTGCGCACCACCGAAGCAGCGCCATCATGCCGCCAGCCAAGCGCTGTGGCAGCGGATGGAAGCCAGCGGCGATCTCTACCTTGATCGCTACGAAGGCTGGTATTCGGTTCGCGACGAAGCGTACTATGACGCGGACGAATTGATCGCCGGGGAGGGGGGTGAGCAACTCTCGCCGCAAGGGACGCCGGTTGAATGGACCGTCGAGGAAAGCTGGTTCTTCCGCTTGTCGCGCTACGCTGAACCCTTGCTCAAGCTACTGACCGATCATCCCGATTTTCTCCGGCCCGACAGCCGCCGCAATGAAATCCTGCGGTTCATCGAAGGCGGGCTGCGCGACCTGTCGGTCTCGCGCACCAGCTTTGACTGGGGTGTGAAGGTGCCGGGCAGCGACGGCCACGTGATGTACGTGTGGGTCGATGCCCTGACCAACTACCTCACCGGGCTCGGTTTTCCGGATGAAACTGCGCGACTTCGCCAAATGGTGGCCGGCCGATCTGCACCTGATCGGCAAGGATATCACCCGGTTCCACACGGTCTATTGGCCAGCCTTCCTGATGAGCGCCGGGCTGCCCGTGCCCAAGCAGGTGTTCAGCCACGGTTTCATCCTCAATCGCGGACAGAAGGAATCGAAGTCGCTCGGCAATGTGACCGATCCGATCACGCTGGCGGAGCGGTTCGGGGTGGACGTGCTACGCTATTTCCTGATGCGCGAGGTCGCTTTCGGGCAGGATGGCAGCTATTCGCCCGAAGCCATTGTGATGCGCGGGAATACTGAACTCGGCAATGCTTTTGGCAATCTTGCGCAGCGCACGCTGAGCTTCATCGCCAAGAACCTTGAAGGTGCACTGCCTGAAATCCACGGCCACACCGAAGCCGACAGCGCGCTATTTGCTGAAGTCGGCCTAGCGGTGCAGTACCTGGTGCCAGCGGCGTTTGACGAACTGGCGCTGCAACAGGGCATCGACGCCTGGCTGCAGGCCGTCTTCGCCTGCAACGCTTATATCGACGAACAGGCGCCGTGGAGCCTGCGCAAGACCGATCCGCAACGGATGGAGTCGGTACTGGCAACACTCTACATCTGCATCGCGCAACTCGCCGTCGGGATCCGCGCGGTTGTCCCCGAAAAGGCTGACGCCTTGCTTGAAACGATGGGGATCCCGTCAGGCAACCGCACTTATGCCGGAATCGGCGAACACTGGTATTCGCCGCTGGCCGAAAGCGCGTTTCGCTTGGCCGCACCAAGCCCGTTGTTTCCGCGGCTTGAACTGCCGGACGAAGTTACCGTCTGATGCTGATCGATTCGCACTGTCACCTGGAATACAAGGGCCTGGTCGAAGATCAGCAGGCCGTGCTGGCGCGCGCGAGGGCGGCGGGGGTGGGGGGCTTCCTCTCGATCTCAACCCGCCAGAGCGAGTGGGCGCAAGTGATCGCGACCGCCGAGCGCGAGCCGGACGTCTGGGCCAGCGTCGGGATCCATCCTCACGAAGCCGATGCCCATGCCGATCTGGGTGAAGCCGCACTGCTGGCTGCGGCCGAGCATCCGCGCGTGATCGCGATCGGTGAAACCGGGCTCGATTACTATTACGACCATTCGGACCGCGCCACCCAGCAGGCCTTGTTCCGCCGCCATATCGCGGTCGCGCGGACCACGGGCTTGCCGATCATTATCCATACGCGCGATGCCGAAGCTGATACTGTTGAGATCCTGGCAGACGAAATGGAGCGGGGGCAGTTTCCGGCGCTGATCCACTGCTTCACCGCCTCGGCTGAGTTCGCCCGGCAGGTGCTGGAGTTGGGCCTGACGATTTCGCTTTCGGGCATCGTAACTTTCAAGAATGCCAAGGATTTGCAGGCGATTGCGGCAGACGTTCCTGAAGATCGCATGCTGGTGGAAACCGATGCGCCGTTCCTGGCCCCGATCCCGCATCGCGGTCGGGTTTGCGAACCAGCGTTCACGGCCGATACTGCGCGGTTCGTGGCCGGTCTTGCGCGGCGTCAGTCCGGAGCACCTGGCCGAACAGACCACGCGCAATTTCGCGCGGCTGTTCACCAAGGCGGTCTTGGCAGCGCTGCGGGACAGACTGCATGAAGCTGGTCATGCTGGGCTCGGGAACCTCGACCGGGGTGCCGCGGATCGGCAATGACTGGGGCGCCTGCGATCCCGCTGAGCCGCGCAACCGCCGCACGCGGGTTTCGATCATGGTCGAAAGCGAAGCAGGAAGCCGCGTCCTGGTCGATACCTCGACCGATCTGCGCCAGCAACTGCTCGCCAATGCCATTGACCGGATCGACGCGGTGTTCTGGACCCACGATCATGCCGATCACGCGCACGGGATCGATGATCTGCGTCCGCTGCGCTATGGTCGCGGCGGGCCAATCCCGGGCTTTGCCGCCGGAGAGACCGCGCGGCGGTTGCGCCAGCGGTTCGACTATGTCTTTGCTGGCCAGCACGGCTATCCGACCATCGTCGCGCTGGAAACGCTTGAGCGGCTGCGGATGTCGGCTGGGTTTGGCGTGCGCGCATTGCCAGATGCCGCACGGACCAGCGCAGAGTACCGCGTTCCGGTTCGATTGTGACGGTAAATCAATTGGTTATGCGACAGACTTCAGCGAGATTACTGGCGAGATGGTGCAACTGTTTGACCGGGTCGACTTGCTGGTGGTCGATTGCCTGCGCCGCGAACCGCATCCGACCCATGCACATCTGGCCATGGCGCTCGAACTGATCGAAGCGAGCCGTGCCAGTGCGGGTGTGCTGAGCCATCTGGACAAGTCGATGGACTATGCGACCTTGTCGGCGGAAGTGCCGGCGCATGTTGTGGTCGGCTTCGATGGATTGGAGATCGCGCTGTGACTTCGGGTTTGATGACCGGAACTATGGTCGTCTCGGTGATCGCGATGCTGGGTTGGCTGGTTCTGAACCTGCGGGCATTGCAGGCGCATCAATTGGGGCGCGAACGCACGATCAGTTATGCGCTGCTGTGGGTGGCGATCTTTGGCGCGGTGGCTGCTGGCCGCGAGGCTGTTTTCGGCGTGAGCGCGCATCGACTTGTTTTATTTAACATAATATATATTATCAATCTTAAAGTAAGCCCGTGTGACTGACCCAGCCCCCCTGCAACGCCTCCTCGCGATCATGGCCCGCCTGCGCGATCCGCAGCATGGCTGCGAATGGGACCGCGCGCAAAGCTTCGCCACCATCGCACCATACACGATCGAGGAAGCCTATGAAGTTGCCGACGCCATCGCGCGCGACGACCATGCGGCGTTGCAGGAAGAACTGGGCGACCTGCTGCTGCAGGTCGTGTTCCATGCGCGGATCGCCGAGGAAGCCGGACTGTTCGATTTCGCCGCTGTCGCGCGGCCATCGCGGACAAGATGGAAGCGCGGCACCCGCACATCTTCGGCCAGGACGATGCGGCAGCGACCGATCAAGAAGTACGCTGGGAAGCACTGAAGGCTGCAGAACGCGCAGCGCGCGGCAACCAGCGCACTCGACGGGGTTGCGCTCGCCCTGCCCGCCCTGCTCCGCGCCGAAAAGCTGCAAAAGCGGGCAGCGCGGCAGGGGTTTGACTGGCCGGACTTGCGGGACCGGCTGACAAAGTGACCGAGGAAATCGGCGAACTGGCCCAGGCGGTCAGCGCTGCCCACCGGGTTGAAGAAGCCGGCGATCTGCTGTTCGCGGCGGTCAATCTGGTGCGCGCGCACGGATTTCAGCCGAAGAAGCCTTGCGCGCCGCCAATGCCAAATTCGAACGCCGCTACCGGGCGATGGAGCAATTGGCGCGCAGCAAGGGGCTGAATTTTGCCGCGCTGACGCTCGACGAGCAGGAAGCCCTGTGGCGTGACGTCAAGCAGTCAGAGCCGGGAAAAACGCCCTAGTCGCCGGGGCATCGAGCCGCACTTCAATCCGCCGCAACGGGCCGCGTTCGTCTTCGCCGGCGGCGCTGCTCGGATCACTTCGCCATGGGCATGCAGCCAGGCGATCCGCTGGCCATCGCCGACCGGCAGCACAAACTGTGCACTCTGCGCCTTGCTGTCAGCACCCTGCTAACCGCCTCGAGCAGGCATCGCAGCCGAACCCGGTCACGGCGGAGAGCGGGACGATCGTCGTCGTCCGGGCGCAGCCGCAATCGCTCGCGTCAGATCGGCGATCCGTCTTCGGTCGAGCAGGTCCCACTTGTTCCAGGCTTCGACCATCGGAATCGTCGGCCCAGCCCAGCCTCATCGCCGTCAACAGCCCCAGCCCGGCCAGCACCTGCAAGCACCTCGCTGCTGTGCGCTGCGCGTGTCGGGATTGGCGATATCGCGGACATGGACGATCACATCGGCGGCAGTAACTTCCTCCAGCGTGGCGCGGAAAGCGGCCACCAATTGCGTCGGCAGGTCGGAGATGAACCCGACCGTGTCTGACAGGATCGCCTTGTCCAGCCCCGGCAAGCGGATCGCGCGCATCGTCGGATCGAGCGTGGCGAACAGCAGATCCTCGGCCATCACCCCGGCCCCGGTCAGGCGGTTGAACAGCGTCGATTTGCCGGCATTGGTATAGCCGACCAGCGCGATCACCGGCCACGGCGCCTTTTCGCGGCGACTGCGGTGCAGCCCGCGCGTGCGGCGGACCTGATCCAGTTCGCGGCGCAGTTTGGCCATCCGGTCGCGGATCATCCGGCGGTCGGCCTCGATCTGGGTTTCGCCCGGACCGCCGAGGAAGCCGAAGCCGCCGCGCTGGCGCTCAAGGTGGGTCCAGCTGCGCACCAGCCGCCCGGCCTGATAGTCGAGATGCGCCAGCTCAACCTGCAAGCGCCCTTCGGCAGTCGCGGCGCGCTCGCCGAAGATTTCGAGGATCAGCCCGGTCCGGTCGATCACCTTGCGCTTGAGCTTTTCCTCAAGGTTGCGCTGCTGGATCGCGGTGAGCGAGCCATCGACGATCACCAGTTCGGCATCGTTCTGATTGCAGGCAATACTGCGATGTTCTGCGATCTGCCCTTCGCCGAACAAGCGTTCCGGCGCGCGCCTCGCGGATCGGAATCGCGACGGCATCCACCACCACGAGCCCGATCGCCAGCGCCAAGCCCTTGGCTTCCTCCAGCCGCGCATCGGAATCGACTGCCCCTGCCCCGGCTGCGGAACGACGGGATACACGATCACGGCCCGCGCGCCGCGGGTTACCTCTTCGCGGCTGTCATCCAGAAAGCTCAGGCGCGCCGATCCTTCGCCACCGTCCCAGTCGCCGCGTGAGGTCGACCGGGGTTACTGGCTGGATGGTCGAGACCGCGTGCTTGTAGGCCAGCTGGACATAGCCTTCGCGCTCGAGCAGCATGCAGAACAGATCATAGGCTGCGACCCGGCCTTGCAGCATCACCCCGTTGACCAGGAACATGGTGACCTGCACGCGCTTCCTTGCGCACGCTGGAGAGGAACACGTCCTGCAGCAGGCGGACTTTCTTGCCGCTTTCCGCGCGCCGGCCGAACTGGCCCGCATCGACCGGCTGGCTGGGCATGATGGTGGAAACCGCATGCTTGTAGACCAGCTGGGATTGCCCGTCGCGGCGCAGCAGGATCGAGAAATTGTCAAACCAGGTGACGATGCCCTGCAGCTTCACGCCCTTGACCAGGAACATGGTCACCGGGGTCTTGTTCTTGCGCAGCAAATTGAGGAACTGGTCCTGAAGGTTCTGTCCCTTGCCGCGCTGCAGTACGGCAGGTCCACCAGCGCTGGCTGCGGTCGATCGACAGGTTCCGGCTTTGTCGGGCGCGGACGCGCAGTGAGGGTACGTGCGGACATGACTTTGCTCCCTTTTTGTTGGCGGCCGCTGATGCGGTCCGCAATCTGGCAGTCGGTCGCAACAACCGGTGCCGCTACAATCAGCTGCAATGCTATCAAGCCTTGGCCTGCGGGTAAATCGCGGAAATCTGTGCTCAGCCATCGGCTCATTCGCCATCCGCTTCGTCCTCGCGGCGGTCGACCATGCCGAGCAGCTTGAGTTTGCGGTGCAAGGCCGAGCGCTCCATCCCGATGAAGCTGGCGGTGCTGCGAAATATTGCCAGAAAAGCGCCGGATCTGGACCCGCAGATACTCGCGCTCGAAGTTCTCGCGCGCCTCGCGCAGCGGCACGCCCATCAGCGCTGGACAGCCCGCTGTCGCCGCTGATCCGTGCCGTTGACGACTTCGGCGGGAGCATCTCGGCCTCGATCCGGCCCAGCTGGTCGCGCGGGGTGAGGATGATCGTGCGCTCGACCACATTGCGCAGCTGCCGGACGTTGCCCGGCCATTCGTAGCTTTGCAGCGCGGCCATCGCCTCGAGCTGAAACTTCGGGCGGCGGCACCCCCTGATCGGCGGCAAATCGGGCAAAGAAGTGATCGACCAGCGCCGGAATATCCTCGCGCCGGTCGGACAGCGACGGGATCGTCACCGGCACGACGTTGAGCCGGTAGAACAGGTCTTCGCGGAACCGCCGCTCGGCAATCTCGCGCTCGAGATCGCGCGCGGTCGAGGATACCACCCGCACATCGACCCGGATCTGGCGGTGCCCGCCGACCCGGACGAACGCCTGCTCGGTCAGCACCCGCAGGATCCGCGCCTGGGTCGACAGCGGCATGTCGGCCACTTCGTCGAGATACAGCGTGCCGCCATCGGCCATTTCGAGCAGCCCGGCGCGGACCAGCTTGCCGCCTGCTTCTTCGCCGAACAGTTCCTGTTCGAACCGCTCGGGCGTGATCCGCGCCGAATTGACCGTGACGAAGGCGTTGCCCGCGCGCGGGCTCCACGCATGCAGCAGCCGCGCGGCCACTTCCTTGCCCGATCCGGCCGGCCCCGCGATCAGCAAGCGGCTGCCGGTGTTGGCGACCCGCTTGAGCGTCGCGCGGACCTGATTGATCGCGCCGCTGTTGCCGGTGAATTCATCGCGTGGTGACGAATCCTTCGCGCAGCCGGGCATTCTCGCGCCGCAGCCGCTCGGTCTCGGTCGCGCGCGCCACCAGCAGCAGCAGGCGCTCGGCCTCGAACGGCTTTTCGATGAAGTCCATCGCCCCGCGGCCGATCGCCGATACCGCCGTGTCGATGTTGCCGTGGCCGGAAAAGATGATCACCGGCAGCTCCGGCTCGCGGCCCTTGATCGCGTCGAGCACTTCGAGCCCATCCATCGGGCTGCCGTGGAGCCAGACGTCGAGCAGCACCAGCGACGGGCGGCGCTCGTCGATCATGTCGAGCGCCGAAGTGCTGTCCCCCGCGGTGCGGCATTCATAGCCTTCGTCGCTGAGCACGCCCGCCACCAGATCGCGGATATCGCGTTCATCGTCGACGATCAGGATATCCAGAGCCATTCAATCGTTCCTCAGTATCATTCGGCGGCCTGCGGCAGCGTGCTGCCCGGCCAGCGGATCGCGCGCGAAGCGCAAGGTTACGACGGTGCCTTCGGGACTCTGCCGGCGGCAAAGGTCATCTCGCCGCCATGTTCCTCGACGATCTTGTTGACGATCGCGAGGCCCAGCCCGGTGCCCTTCTCGCGCGTCGTGACATAGGGTTCGACGATCCGCTCGCGATCTTGCGGCAGGCCGATGCCGTTGTCGGTCACGGCGATCGTCACATCTTCTCGCTCGATTGCGCAAGGTCGACGGCGATCTTGCCGCGATAATCGGCGTCGGCCTGCTTTCTGCCGCGCTTCGACCGCTTCGATGCATTCTTGAGCACATTGGTCATGGCCTGGCCGAACTGGTGGCGGTCGCAGGCCATCACCCCGGCATTGGCGGCGGCCGACGAAATCGAAATTGATGTCGGGGCGCGCGACTTCCTGCAGGAACAGCGCCTGCCGGGCAAGATCGACCGGGTCCTCGCCGCGAAACACCGGCTTGGGCATCCGCGCGAACGAGGAGAATTCGTCGACCATTTTGCGCAGGTCGCCAACCTGGCGGATGATCGTGCTGGTCAGTTCCTCGAACAGTTCGGGATCGGTGGTGATCTGCTTGGTATAGCGGCGGCTGAGCCGCTCGGTGGCGAGCTGGATCGGGGTCAGCGGGTTCTTGATCTCGTGCGCGATCCGCCGCGCCACGTCGGACCAGGCGGCCTGGCGCTGATCGAGCAACTGGCGGGTGATGTCCTCGAAGGTAATCACATGCCCGGCCTTCGCGCGGGTCGCCTTGACCGCCAGGGTCAGCAGATCGCTGCCCTGCGTATACTGCACGATCCCGCCCTCGCGTCCCGCTTTCGACCAGCGCGGCGATCTGCGGGGCAATGTCGGACAGCTTGCGCCCGATCGGCGGCGTCGGCGCCCCGCGGTCGAGCAGCAGCTTTTGCGCCGAGCTGTTGATCAGCCGGATCTCGCCTGTGCGTGCTCGGTCGAGATGATCCCGGCGGTGATCAATTCGAGCACGGCTTCGATGAAGGCGCGGCGTTCATCGAGCTGCTGGTTGGCGCCGAGCAAGGCCTGGGTCTGGCGTTCGAGCTGCTGCGGTCATGCGGTTGAACGCGCGGTTGAGCAGGCCGATTTCGTCCGCACCGGTGCGCCCTTCGACCCGCAGCGCGAAATTGCCGTTCCCGACCTCCCGCGCGGCGGCGACCAGATCGTAGAGCGGCTTGACCTGCCGGTCGGCAAACCGCAGCGCGAACCACACCGCCAGCCCGACCAGCGCCAGCGAGGCGACGAACAGCGCGACGTTGAACCGCAATTGCAGGATCCGCGCGCGCTTGGTCAGCACGTCGTAGGCCTTGCACGATGTTCTGCGCCGACTGCGCCCGAGAGCAGATCCGAGGTGCGCGCGGTGTAGAGATAAATCCCGGCGCGCCGGTCGATCGGGGTGACTGCCTGGATCCGGTTAGCGCTGGCGTTGACGACAATCGCCTCGCCGCGATCGAGCTTGCGCACCACGTCCGCCGACACCTGTTCGGAGAGCGGGCTCTCTCCGCGCGCGAAGGCCGCCTTGCGCAGCGTGCCGTCGGCGGGCTTTTTGCAGGATCGTCGATTCGCTCAGTTTGCGGTGGCTGACC
This sequence comes from uncultured Alphaproteobacteria bacterium, assembly GCA_963802015.1. Lineage (GTDB taxonomy): Bacteria > Pseudomonadota > Alphaproteobacteria > Sphingomonadales > Sphingomonadaceae > Novosphingobium. The sequence continues at coordinate 247,995 of CAWDHB010000011.1, read as the reverse complement.
TGATAGAGCGTAATAGTCCGGAAACGCCGGGCTGGAGATCGGATCCTGCGCTGAGGAAATCGCGCAGGTCGCCGGCCATCGCCAGCGATTCGTATTCCATGTCGCGCTGGGTCTGCTCGTAATAGCCGCGCGCCAGCTTGTTGGCGTTTTCCAGCAGCCCGCGCGAATTGTCCGAAAACCAGAACTCGACGCCCGGACTGGAACAGCCACGAGGCGAAGATCACCACCAGCAGCGTTGGCACGGCGGAGATCATCGAGAACAGAAACACCAGTCGGACGTGCAGCTGGCCCGCCGCCCCCCGGATTGCTCTCGGCCGCGCGCGCAACGCCAGATCGCCGCCCGAGCAGCACCAGCAAGCCCAGCGCGGGAACCAGCGTGCCGACCAGCAGCGCAGCGGTCAGATCGGTTGGCAGCAGCTTGTCGCGCTTGCCCTGCGCCGAGACTGTGAACCAGGTGACCGTGGTCATCACCAGAAAGGCGAAGGCACAGACGATTCCAGTCAGGATCGCGAAGAAATTCGCGCGACGCGCGCTCACCTGGATTCGCCGCCACCAGCGGGGCCAGCGCTGCGGTTGCGTGTTGCCTAGTCATCGTTGCACTCTTACAACACTACTGTTGCACAGTTGCAAGGAAAAAGGCGCTAGCTATGCCCAAATCGCGGCGCGGGCGCAGCGATCCGGGTCAATCGCCAGCTCGAGCAGCCGCTTGCGCAGGGTATTGCGGTTGATCCCCAGCAACTGCGCTGCGCGGAGCTGATTGCCGCCCGTCTGGCCGCAGTATTGCCATGAACAATGGCCGTTCGAATGCTGCCAGCGCCTGATCGTAGATCTGGCCCGGCGCAGGTTGATGGAGGCCGAGCCATGCTGGCACCGCCGCATCGAGTTCTGTCGCTGGCTCCGGCATCGGCAATCGGTTCCAGCGGTTGAAGCAAAAGTGCAATTGCCGCCGCGTCCACCGCGTCATCGCGCGCCAACAGCGCCAGCCGGTAGACGAAATTGCGCAGTTCGCGCACATTGCCGCGCCACGGCAGCCTGGTGAGCGCCGCGATGCCGTCGTCAGTCAACTGACGGCGCGGCAGCCCCTCCCCGGCCGCAAGCTGGAAGAAATGCTGCGCCAATGCGCCAATATCGGCGCTGCGTTCGCGCAGGGGCGGCAGCGTGATCGGCACCACATTGAGCCGATAAAACAGGTCTTCGCGAAAGGTTCCAGCGGTGATCATCGGGCCGAGATCGCGGTTTGTAGCCGCGACGATCCGCACATTGACCAGCACTTCCTCGCGCCCACCGACCCGGCGGATCGAGCCCGATTGCAGCGCGCGCAGCAATCGGGTCTGTGCCTGCATCGGCATGTCGCCGATTTCGTCGAGGAACAGCGTGCCGCCGTTGGCCTGTTCGAACTTGCCGCTATGCCGTGCAATCGCGCCGGTGAACGCGCCTTTCTCGTGCCCGAACAGTTCGCTTTCGATCAGTTCCGCCGGGATCGCTGCGGTGTTGACCGCCACGAACGGGCCATCCTTGCGGTGCCCCAGCTGATGGATCGCTTCGGCAACCAGTTCCTTGCCGGTCCCGCTTTCGCCCAGGATCAGCACGGTCAGATCATTGCGCAAGACCCGCGTGATCATCCGGTAGACCGTCTGCATTTCCGGCGAACGCCCGACCAGCGGCAGTCCCGAGATCGGAACATCGTCCTCAGGCATAGCTTCACGGCCCGATAGCGTGACAGCCTGCCGGACAGTTCGCGCGAGTTCATCGATATCGAACGGCTTGGGAAAATACTCGAACGCGCCGGTATCGCTGGCGCGGACCGCCGTATCGAGAGTGTTCTGCGCGGACAGGATGATGATCGGAAGATCAGGCTGGGCGGCGCGAACCTGGCCCAGCGTTTCGATCCCGTCGCCATCGGTCAGCATCACGTCGGTGACCAGCGCGGCATAGCGTTGCCCGGCCAGCAACACATCACGCTGCGCGATCGAAGTGCAATGCTCCACTGCAAAACCTTCGGCTTCCAGCGCAGCGGTGATCACGATGGCGATCGAGGCATCATCTTCGACCAGCAGCACGGTCATGTCAGGCGTTCCTTGATTGTATTCCGGGGTACTGTCTCGATGGGCAGGTGGACCCGGAAATGCGTCCAGCCCCCCGCCTCGTCGCGGTCATAAGTAACGCGGCCGTTGATATCGCGGACCAGACGGCGCACCAGTGCCAGTCCCAACCCCTGCCCTGACTTCTTGGTGGTAACGAAGGGTTCGAAGATATGCCGCTCGGTCGCCGGATCAATCCCGGGGCCATTGTCGCTGATCCGCAGTTCGATCGGCAGCCGCACCGGGCCACTGCTGGCGGTGCCGTGCAATTGCAGCCCGCTGGCAAAGCGGGTCCGCACCACGATTTGCGGATTCGCCCGGCCCCCGCAGGCATCGCGGGCATTGGCCAGCAGGTTGAGCACGATCTGCACCAGCGAATCGAGCATTGCCGACGCACCAGCGGCAGCGAGGGATCGAATTCCTCCGCAATGGCGGGCGCTGCTCCGGCGGCGTCAATGATCGCCCGGGCCCGCCGCACCGCCACGTGCAGATTGCACGGCGCGACTGGCTCCACCCGGGTGCTGCTGAGCGACTGCATCTGATCGATCAGCTTGGCGATCCGGTCGACCTCGTCCGCGATCAGCACGGTCAGCGCATGGTCCGCGCCGTCCAGCTTGCGGCCGAGCAGTTGCGCCGCGCCGCGAATTCCGGCGAGCGGGTTCTTGATCTCATGCGCCAGGATCGCGGGACCGCGCAGCAGCCCGCTTTCACTGCCCGGCGGATCATCGGCCAGGGCTTCGACCCCGCCCAGCTCGTCCAGGCTGAGCACTTGCCAGCCAGGCTGGTCGACAATCGGCGCGAGGTTGACGTCAAGCCGCCTTACTGCGCCCTGCCCGCGCACCCGCACGCTGGCGGCATGGGCAGTTAAGCGCGCTTCGCTGCGCGCGAGCCGCTCGGTCAGGTGCGGTTCGAGGAACTGAAGCAATTCACTCAGGTGGAGCCCGGTCATCCGCCGCAAGCTCAGCCCCAACATCTGTTCGGCGGCCGGGTTTGCGCCGGAAACGACTTGGCCGGGAGCGAGCAAAATCAACGCAAACGGCAGGCTGGCGACCAGCCGGTGCGCGTCCGCCGCCGCGATCATGCGGCTTGCCGCTCCAGCAGCGGTTCGTAGAATTCGGTCACGGCCGCCATAACCGCGTGGGGGTTATCGATGAAGTTCACCGTGTTGCGGAACTGCGCCGAACCGGTCAATCCGCGCGTGTACCAACCCAGATGCTTGCGGGCCAGCTTGACCCCGGTGTCCTCACCATAGAGGTCAAGCATCCAGCGGTAGTGCTCCAGGATCAGCGCGAATTGCTGATCAAGCGTTGGGTCTGGCAGATCCTGCCCGGTGTTCAGCCAGTGCATCACCTGCGCCAGAAACCAAGGGCGGCCATAGGCCCCGCGTCCGATCATCAGGCCATCCGCGCCCGATTGCGCCAGTGCCTGCGCCGAATCCGCAATCGTGCAGATATCGCCGTTGACGATCACCGGGATCGCGACTGCGTCTTTCACCTTGCGGACAAAGGCCCAGTCGGCGCTGCCTTTGTACATCTGGTTGCGGGTTCGGCCGTGGACGGTGACCAGCTTGACCCCCAGATCTTCGGCACGGCGCGCGAGTTCTGGCGCGTTCAGGCTGTCATGGCACCAGCCCATCCGCATTTTCACGGTAACCGGCACCGAGACTGCCTTCACGGTCGCTTCGATCAATGCGGTGGCGAGTGGCAGATCGCGCATCAGCGCCGAACCCGCGTCGCCGCTGGTTACCTTGCGGACCGGGCAACCCATGTTGATATCGATGATCGCCGCGCCGCGATCCTCCACCAACCGCGCGGCTTCGCCCATCTGCGCCGGATCACAGCCGACCAGTTGCATTGAAACCGGCTCTTCCGCAGCGTCCCACATCGCCTTTTGCACCGACTGCCGGGTTTCGCGGATTGCGGCGGGGCTGGCGATCATTTCGGTGACGTTGAGCCCTGAGCCGAACCGGCGCACCATCCGCCGGAATGGCAGATCGGTAACCCCGGTCATTGGAGCCAGGATCACCGGGCAGGCGATCGCGATCGGGCCGATGGCTATTGGCTTCAGAACGGGCGGAACGGGGAGTGTCATGGGTGTGCCTAAAATTTGGGCAGCACATAGGGAATTGCCCCCTGCCCCGCAAGCGATTAGCGCGGCTGGCATGGTTGATCCTGCACCCGCACTCACGCTGCACCGCCGCGCCGCGATCATCGTTGCTGCCGGTGCCGGACTGCGCGCAGGTCAACCCCTGCCCAAACAGTTTGCCTTGTGGCGCGGCAAGCCGGTCGTTCGGCATTCTGCTGAGGCGCTGGCGCTTGCAGGATGTGCGCCGATTGTGGTGGCAATTCCGTCCGGCGCGGAAGCGCTCGCCGCCGCTGCATTGGACGCTGTACCCGGGGTTCGCTTCGTCACAGGGGGAGCCACGCGGCAGGAATTGGTCGCACTGGCGCTGACAGCGCTCGAACCGGACCAGCCAGACCTGGTGCTGATCCACGATGCCGCGCGTCCGGGGCTCAGCGCAGCAGTGATCGAACGGCTTTGCGCCGCCTTGGCCGACGCGCCCGGCGCAATCCCGGTCCTGCCGGTGGTGGATAGTCTGGCGCAGGCCGACTGGCGACCGGATGGGCGCGCCCGCGCCGCGCGAGGCCTTGCGCCGGGTCCAGACCCCGCAGGCGTTCCGTTTTGCCAGCGATCCTGGCTGCGCACCGCGCTTGGACGGGGGAAAGACGGCCGGGGATGATGCGCAGGTCGCTCAGGCCGCCGGTCTGGAGATTGCCTTGGTTGAAGGGGATGAGGCCTTGCACAAGCTGACCTTTGCGGAGGATTTCGCCGCGCCGCGCTGGCCGCGCGTTGGTTCGGGCTATGATGTCCACCGCTTGGTGGCCGGAGAGGAGCTGTGGCTGTGCGGGATCAAGCTAGAACACAGCCATGGCCTGTCCGGGCACAGCGATGCTGACGTTGCTATCCATGCACTCGTCGATGCGATCCTCGGCGCGATTGGCGAGGGCGATATCGGCAGCCATTTCCCGCCGAGCGACCCGCAGTGGCGCGGGGCGGCGTCCGACCGGTTTCTGACCCATGCGGTTAGCCTCGCCCGGGCCGCTGGCTATGCGATCGGCAATGTCGACCTGACGATCATCTGCGAGGCTCCGAAGATTGGACCGCATCGGCAGGCGATGCGCGCGCGGCTTGCGGAACTGCTGGCGGTTTCGATTGAACAAGTCAGCGTGAAAGCCACCACAACCGAGCGGCTGGGCTTCACCGGACGCGGTGAAGGCATCGCTGCCCAAGCCGTTGTGCTACTGCAACCTGTGTGAAGCCCAAAAAGACTGTAGCATGCCACAGCAAAACCGCTCTAATACAGCGGATTAGATGCGAGGATAGAAAGACTGGCATTCCCGCTTACGGTAACTGTCGGCGCGGACCTTCGCGAGTTACCCCTGCTTGGCATGGCAATGGGCAGGACCAGTGAGAAAAATCAGGTTCCGCAGACTGTAAGAGCATTTTTTTGGAGAGTTTCATGAAGAAAGCTTTGCTGTTCCTGTGCGCAAGTCTCTGTTTTGCAACGCCTTCGCTGGCGCAAATGGATTTTCCGATCATAGCAACGCCGCCATACAACCCGGGATTGGATCTGTTGGCTTCGTCAATACGCGGCCAAATTGACGATGATGAGAATTTAGGCTCAGCTGACGATTTTCCGGAGCCCAGTTCTGCCGTCGCCACCTACATCCCCTCAAAGGCTCGCACCCGCGCCAATCTTCAAGCTTTCGTCGCCAAAACCCGGGATTTTGACCCGGCTGGCGCTGACCAGATGGAGACGCTGTTTGCGGCTACCGACATCATTGGCGTTATCGGGGTAGCGATGGCGAAGGTGGGCTTGGATAAAAACAACGCGGCGGATGCCTTTGCCGTTTACTGGATCACCGCCTGGCAAATTTCGGTCGGTGACCTGTCGGATTATTCGCCGGCGTTCCACCGCGCGGTTGCGGCGCAAGCGGCCCGCGGGTTGTCACAATCCCCGGAGTTCGCAGCGGCCACAGATGCGCAAAAACAGGAAATGGCGGAAGCGATGATGGTGCAGGCGGCTTTCATCGGCGCGGCAGCCGAGCAGGCGGCGTCCGACCCGGCGCAGCTCAAAGCTCTTGGTCAAGCGGTCAAACGCGGCGCGGCGGCATCCGGCTTGGATCTCGACAAAATGACACTTACCGAAGAAGGCTTCGTCAAACGCAGCCCGCGCTAGGGGCGGATACCGATGATGCTGTCGCGGATGATGACACCCATGTTGCGTCAAACGAAAACGGCGAAAATACTAGCAACACGACCAATTATCCCCTAATCACAGCGGTAGCAAACGCTTGTTTTGGCGGCGTGTTTTTTCAGTGTAAAGTTGCCGGGAATTCCGGATGACGCCAGCGAATGCCGAAGACCCATGCTCTCGCCCTGGCTGCACTAATTTAAGGTCAGATAGATATGAAAAAATTTCTGATACTGATTTCAATGCTCTTTCTGTCTGCAGCATCGCATGCACAAAGTTGGACATATAATCCAGCGCCAATGCAGGCGATTTTGTCAGACATCCAATACCAAGGCATTATGTCGTCGGTTACAAACTCAAATAGCAACGCAACTGAAAATCCTACCCAATCTGCTGCAGCGTCGCTTGCTTACATCCCCTCAAAGGCTCGCACCCGCGCCAATCTTCAAGCTTTCGCCACCAAAACCCGGGTTGTTGACCCGGCTGGCGCTGACCAGATGGAGAAGCTGTTTGCGGCTACCGACATCATTGGCATTATCGGGGAAGCAATGGCGAAGGTGGGTTTGGATAAAAACAACGCGGCGGATGCCTTTGCCGTCTATTGGGTCAATGCGTGGCAAGCCGCCAACGGTCGGACTGACTTGCTTAGTGCCGAGACCTTTAAAGCGGTGGCTGCGCAAGCGGCACGCGGGCTTTTGCAATCGGCAGAGCTTGCAGGGGCCAATGACGCACAGAAGCAGGAAATGGCAGAGGCACTGATGCTGCAAGCTGCCCTGATTGAGAGTAGTATGGAAGTTGCCGGTTCAGATCGCATCCAGCAGCAAGCGGTGGCAAAGGCCGTGCTAACAGGTGCTGCTGCATCCGGGCTGAACCTCGACATAATGACACTTACCGAAGATGGTTTCGTCAAACGCAGCGCGCGCTGAGGCGCGCATTCCTCTGATGCTGCCGTCGGGTCGGCGCCGTTGCGGGTTACAATATTGGCAGTGCCGATTTTCCCCTTATTTGAGAGGCTCCAGAAATCGGTTCCCACCGCGCTGCGATGCGCCAGCGGGAGGCCGAATTACCAGGACTTGAAGGGCAGCCGATTAGCGTCAAAACCACCAAATCCGAACGGCAGGGCTTCACCGGGCGAGGTGAAGGCATCTCAGCGCAGGCAGTCCTGATGCTTCAGCCTGTGTAAATCTGAAAAAGAGTGTAGCGCGGAATGGGTTTATCAGATTACCACGGCCCGGCACGAGTGGGAGCACAACACGATGAAGTACGGATTCGGTACGGTTGCAGCAGTCATGGCGCTTTGCGGAGCGGTGCAGGCACAAGCTCAAACCGCAGCAGCGCCGCAATGCCTGACGCGCGGAGAAATTCGCGGAATGGTGGCTTATGTGATGCCGACCGTGCTGTCTGCGGCCGCCGCGAAGTGCGCGCCGGGTCTGCCCAGCACCGCGTTTTTTGCAACCCGCGCGCCGCAATTGGTGGCCGAACTGGAGCCGGGCCGCTCAGCCGCCTTCCCGATGGCCAAGCAAGCTTTCAAGAAGTTCGGCGGCAAGGGCGACAGCAGCACCAGTGCGATCTTTGATGCCCTCCCCGAAGAAGCGTTTGGCCCGATCATCGAGGCCGTTGTCTCCGAAAAGCTGACCGGGGAGATCAAGCCCGAATCCTGCGGCGATATCGACCGGGTGATGACCGCAATGGCGCCACTGCCCGGCTCGAACATGATCGATCTGATCACCGAAGCGGTGGTGCTGGCGGCGCGCGATGATCGCAAAATGCGCAGCTGTCCCAGAAAGCTGACGGACAGTGTCAGGCCGCCCATTCGATGACGCGTTGACCGCGCTGGCCCAGCGGGTCATCGCGGAAAACGCTGCGGCCGGGCGCACGGTTGCCCTCGCCGAAAGCTGCACTGGCGGGCTGGTTTGCGCTGCCTTGACCGAAATTGCCGGATCTTCGGCGGTGCTGGACCGGGGTTTCATTACCTATTCCAACGCCGCCAAGACCGAGCAATTGGGGGTTTCGCCGGAGATCATCGAGACTTTCGGTGCAGTCTCGATCGCCTGCGCCTGGGCCATGGCGCAAGGCGCGCTCAAGGCCAGCACAGCCGATGTGACGGTGGCGATTACCGGGATTGCAGGGCCGGACGGCGGCAGCGCGCAGAAGCCAGTTGGCACGGTGGTCTTCGCCCGTGCAAATCGCGGCAGCGAGGATTATCTGGCCGAAGAGTTTCAGCTAGGCGAGATGTCCCGGGCCGATGTTCGCTATCAGGCGGTGCTCAAGGCACTGGAACTGCTGCTGCCGTAAAGCTGCTCCGCCCGTTTCTCAAATGCAGCTACCATCTTCCTGAATGCACGGTCAAAATACTGTCCTGCAAGCCGCTCAAACAGGGCGTTGCGAAAGGTGAACTCGACCTGGAAATTCACTTCACAACCGCCCTCTGGCAGCGGACTGAATTGCCAGACATTGTCCAGATCACGCAGCGGCCCATCGAGGTAAATTACCTCGATCCGCTCGCTGCGCTGCTTCAGCACACGCGAAGTGAACTTTTCCCGCAGCGCGTTGAAGCCCACCAACATGTCCGCCACCATTTCGGTTTCGCTGTCCGACTTCACCCGGGTCGCGACGACCCAGGGCAGGAATTCTGCGTAGCGGCCAACATCGGCGACCAAGTCGTACATCTGCTGCGCCGACCACGGCACGCGGCGGATTTCGCGGATTCCAGGCATAGTTCTCGCCCTTAACTCCGCTCAGGCTGAGCCTGTCGAAGCCCGCCCGCGATGTTGCGGTTGGCAGCGGGGCCTTCGACAAGCTCAGGCTGAGCGGGCTTAGGAAGGTTGGTCAAGAATTGGATACCTTGGCGAGTTTCGCCGCGCGCGCCGCGCGCATGGCTTTGAAATCGTCTCCGGCGTGATAGCTGGACCGAGTTAGCGGGCTCGCGGCAACTTGCAAAAAGCCCTTTGCCCGCGCAATCGCACCATAGGCATCAAATGCCTGCGGGGTCACGAAGTCGATCACTTTGGTGTGCTTTGGCGTGGGTTGCAGATATTGCCCCATCGTCAGGAAATCGATCCCGGCACAGCGCATGTCATCCATCACCTGATGGACCTCAAGCCGCGCTTCACCCAAGCCCAGCATCACGCCGGACTTGGTGAAGATCAGCGGATTGTGACGCTTGACCTCTTCAAGCAACCGCAGTGACGCATAATAGCGCGCACCGGGGCGGATCGTAGGATACAGGCGCGGCACGGTTTCCAGGTTGTGATTGTAGACATCGGGCCCGGCGGCAACGATGGCCTCGACCGCCGCCTGCATCTTGCCGCGAAAATCGGGTGTCAGAATTTCGATCGTGGTAGTTGGCGTGGTCCGCCGCAGCGCCTCGATCACTTTGACGAATTGCCCGGCCCCGCCATCGGGCAAGTCATCGCGGTCAACCGAGGTGATCACGATATGCTCCAGCCCCAGCTTCGCCGCAGCGATGGCGGTATGTTCCGGTTCCAGCGGATCAACGCTACGCGGCATCCCGGTTTTGACGTTGCAGAACGCACAGGCGCGGGTGCAAACGTCACCCAGGATCATCACCGTGGCGTGCTTCTTGGTCCAGCATTCACCGATATTGGGGCAAGCCGCCTCTTCGCAAACCGTGTTGAGCCCCAGATCGCGCATCAGTTGGCGGGTTTCGCCATAGCCCTTGCTGGTCGGCGCTTTGACCCGGATCCAGTCCGGCTTACGCTGGCGTTCTGGCTTCGGTACGCCAAGGTCGGCTAGGGAGAGATCGTTCATGCCGCCCAGATAGGCGCTTGATTGCGCCCTTGCCAGTGCGAATTTGTCTCGCCATTACGCGCGGCATGAGCACTGCCCCTTCGCCCGAATTCGACCGGCTGCTGGCTGGCTACCACAGGTTCCGTACCGCCGCCTGGGAGCCGCGCCGTGAACGCTGGGCCACGCTGCGCGAAAGCCAGCAGCCGCAGATCATGGTGATCGCCTGTTCGGACAGCCGGGTCGATCCGGCGCAGATCTTTGATGTCGATCCGGGCGAAATTTTTGTGGTCCGCAACGTGGCCGCGCTGGTGCCGCCGTTCGAAACCTCGGCTGGCTATCACGGGGTTTCGGCCGCGCTGGAATTCGCAGTGCAGTTCCTGAAGGTCAAGGAAGTGGTCGTGATGGGCCATGGCATGTGCGGCGGCTGCAAGGCAGCACTGACGCAAGAGATGCACGGCACGGTGCCCGGCGAAGGCGGGTTCATCGTCGACTGGATCGGGATGCTCGACGAGGTTCGCGAGCCGATCGCGCGGAAGCTTGGCACCGTAGGCCGGATTGCTGAACGCGCGATGGAGCAGGCCGGGGTCAAGGTCAGCCTGCAAAACCTGCGCAGCTTTCCGTGCGTGCGTAGCAAGGAACGCAGCGGCGAACTGCGGCTGCGCGGGGCGTTCTTCGCGATCAGCGACGGCGTGCTGCACGTGCTCGATGAGGCCAGCGGAGACTTTTCCCCGGTGTCATAACGAAAGAGGCGGCCACAATGGGCCGCCTCTCGTTGTTCGGAATTCCGACCTTGCTTACGGCGCAGTTGGCGCGGCAGGCCGCCCCTTGATCTGCAATTGCAGCAGCCACAGCTTGGCAATCGCCTGGCGCGGTCCAGTGACCTTGGCGAAGGTTGCACTTGCCGCGTCAAGCTTGCCCTGATCGTACTGCGCGATCCCGAGCCGGGTCAGCGCGCGGGCGCTGTCCACGCCGGGTTTGCCAAGCGCGATCGTGTAGAGCTCTTCCGCCTTGGCCGGCTGATCATAGCTGAGGAACGCATCGGCCGCCGCCATTACGGTTGCGGTGGTAGCGCTGCCTGCACGCGCATCACGCTCAAGTCCCGGCAGTGAGGCGGTGTCTGCGGCGAGCCGACTTTCGGCGGTGCGCTTTTGTTCGGACACGAACACATCATCCAGCCGCAACTTGCCAGCGGCAACGCCGAGTTTGACGATCTTCAGCACTTCGCCGGGCGAGCGCCGACCATCCGCTGCTTCGATATATTCGACATAGTCGCGTTCATCGGCGAAGCTTTCGGTCCGGTGCATCAGCCGCATCAGATCGAGCGTTTCCTGCGGGCCGAATTTGCCCACTTCGCGAAGGATCGCGATTGCGCCTGCCCAGTGCTCCTTGGACGGATAGTTTTCTACGAGCCCAGTGCTGAACCAGGTCGCGTCATCGACCAGTTTGGCGTTGTAGGACGCGCCCAGTCCGCGCTTGTACCAGTTGGCCGGAACTGCGCGGCCAGCCGCACGCTCGTCCGAAATCGCCTTTTTCAGCTGGACCAGTCCTTGCGGGATCTGATTGTCGACCAGATAGGCTTCAGCCAGCAGCGCGCCTGCGCCATTGGCCGTATAACCTCCGGCAATTGCAGTCGAGAGGGCGGCACGCGCTCCAGCGTAGTCCTTCGCATCGTAAGCCAGCGAACCGAGCGAATATTGCATCCGTGGCAAGTCAGCCGGAGCGACCGCGCCGCTATCAATCATGCCCTGCACCCCGCGCCGTTGCAGCACGAAATCTTGCGCCACGGCACCGAGCCGCACAGCGAGCTGTCCGGCGTAGAGCTTATCGTCAGGCGTGGTGGCGAGTGCGGCTGCCTGATCGAGCTGAGTGCGCTCTGCAGCAAGAGTCGCACCGAGTGCCGCTACAGCCGCATTGTAGTTGGTCGTCGCGGTAGCGCGCGCTGCTGCGCCGCGCGCTGCGTTCAGCGCCAGCCGCGCCGTTTCGGCCGCCTGGACCGCAGCGGCCACTTCAGGGCGCTTGTTGGCGTTGTCGATCGCTGTGCCCGCTGGCGCGGCTGCTGTTTGAAATGGCTTGGAATACTTCGGCTTGGCCGGAGCCGGCTTCTTATCTGCCGCCGCAGCGGGAGCAGCCAGCATGGCACTGCCCGAAGCCACTGCCAGGGCAGTGGCCAGCGCGAAGGCGGGGCGGGCGATCAGCGAGATGCGAACCATCGAATAGTCTCTCCATTATCCGGACCGGCCTGGCGCTCAAACCGCCTGATTCCGTCCGCTTGCGTCTGGTGTGCTAGTGGCGCGAATTCGCCGGTTTGGCAACAGTCCGCCGATTAGGTCCGCCGCGCTGAACGCGGATTGAATGCGCCTTGGCCCATTCGTTCAGCCAGAGCCGATCACATGTGGAAAACGCGGCGGAGCGGGCGGTTCTTGGTGGCCTTCCCCGCCCCCTTGGCCTAGTGCCATGACACTTCGCATGTCCTGACAACAACTGGCTGATTTCCCGCGTGAGCGACGATCAAACACCCCCTGATTCTGACGGCCCCGAACCCGCTGGCGAACCGACCGGTCCCGCCGGTGAATACCAACGGATCGACATCGTCGATGAGATGAAGACCAGCTATCTCGATTACGCGATGAGCGTGATCGTGAGCCGGGCGCTGCCGGACGTGCGCGACGGGTTGAAGCCGGTTCACCGCCGCATTTTGTTTGCCGCCCAGGAAGGCGGCATGGTCGCCGGCAAGCCTTACCGCAAATGCGCCAAGATCGTCGGCGACGTGATGGGCAACTATCATCCGCATGGCGACAGCGCGATCTACTTTGCGCTGGTCCGCATGGCGCAGGACTGGTCGATGCGGGTGCCGCTGGTCGATGGCCAGGGCAATTTCGGCTCGATGGACCCCGATGATCCCGCCTCGATGCGCTATACCGAAGCACGGCTGGCCAAGGTCGCCAACAGCCTGCTCGACGATCTCGACAAGGATACCGTCGATTTCGTCGATAACTACGATGGCTCGCGGCAAGAGCCGTCAGTCCTTCCCGCGCGGTTCCCCAACCTGCTGGTCAACGGCGCGGGCGGGATCGCGGTGGGCATGGCCACCAACATCCCGCCGCACAATCTGGGCGAAGTGATCGACGGCTGCCTGGCCTATATGGACAACCCCGCGATCACGACGGAAGAACTGATCGAATATATTCCGGGGCCGGACTTTCCCACCGCCCCGCTGATCCTGGGCACGCCACGGCGCGCGTTCCGCCTACACCACCGGGCGCGGTTCGATCATCATGCGCGCGCGGCACGAGATCGAGGAAGGGCGCGGGGATCGCCGCTCGATCGTGCTGACCAGCATCCCCTATCAGCTCGGCAAGAACAGCCTGGTCGAAAAGATCGCCGAAGCCGCCAAGGACAAGCGGATCGAAGGCATTTCGGACATCCGCGACGAATCGAGCCGTCTGGGCGTGCGCGTGGTGATCGATCTGAAGCGCGATGCCAGCCCCGAAGTCGTGCTCAACCAGCTGTGGCGCAACACTCCGGCGCAGTCGAACTTCCCGGCCAACATGCTCGCAATTCGCGGCGGCCGCCCCGAAGTGCTGATGCTGCGCGATTTCATTTCGGCTTTCGTCACCTTCCGCGAGGAAGTGATCACCCGCCGCACCAAGTACGAGCTGAACAAGGCGCGCGACCGGGCGCATATCTTGCTCGGGCTGGTGGTCGCGGTCAGCAATCTGGATGAAGTGGTGCGGATCATCCGTGGCTCGCCCAATCCGGCGGCAGCGCGCGCGGCCTTGCTGGCGCGTGAGTGGCCGATTGGTGAGATTGCGCAGTACATCCGGCTGGTCGAAGCAATCGAACCCGATGCCGAACAGTCCGGCGGAACCTATCGCCTCTCCGAGGTACAGGTGCGCGCGATTCTGGAGCTGCGGCTCCACCGCCTGACCGCGCTCGGCCGTGACGAGATCGGCGACGAGCTGAAAGAGCTGTCGCTGGCGATCGCGGAATACCTCTCGATCCTGGCCGACCGGGTCAAGCTCTATGGCGTGATGCGCGATGAGCTGACCGCGATCCGCGCGGCTTATGCCACCCCGCGCAAGTCCGAAATCACCGCCGCCGCCGATGGCATCGACGATGAAGACCTGATCGAGCGCGAGGACATGGTCGTCACCGTCACCATGGACGGCTATATCAAGCGCACCCCGCTTTCCACGTTCCGCGCGCAGGCGCGCGGCGGCAAGGGCCGCGCCGGGATGGCGACCAAGGACGAAGACGTTGTCACCAACATGTTCGTCACCAGCACGCACACCCCGGTGCTGTTCTTCTCGACCGCTGGCAAGGTCTACCGCCTGAAAGTGTGGAAGCTGCCCGAAGGCGGGCCGACCACGCGCGGCCGCCCGATCGTCAACCTGCTCCCCGCGCTCGACAAGGACGAGACGATTGCCACCGTCCTGCCGCTGCCCGAGGACGAGGCCGAATGGGGCGCGCTCTCGGTGGTGTTCGCCACGGCCAAGGGCAATGTCCGCCGCAACGCGATGGACGCCTTCGCCAATGTGCCGAGCAACGGCAAATTCGCGATGCGGTTTGACGAAGACAGCCTCGACCGGCTGATCGGCGTCGCGCTGCTCGATGCGGGCGACGACGTGCTGCTCGCCACCCGCGCGGGCAAGGCGATCCGCTTTGCTGGCGACGAAGTGCGCGAATTCACCAGCCGCACCTCCACCGGGGTGCGCGGGATGACGCTGAAGGGCGATGATGAAGTCATCAGCCTCTCGATCCTGCACCGCGTCGGCACCTCCTCGGAAGAGCGCGAGCAATACGTCCGCTTCGCCCCGTGGAAGGGCGAAAAGGACGGCGAGAGCACCCTGCCCGCCGAGCGCATGGCCGAGCTGGCCGAACGCGAGCAGTTCATCCTCACCGTCTGCGCCAATGGCTATGGCAAAATGAGCTCAGCCTACGAATACCGCCGCACCGGGCGCGGGGGCCAGGGCATCACCAATATCGACAATATCGCCCGCAACGGCGCCGGTGCTGGCGAGCTTTGCGGCGACTCAGGCTGACCAGCTGATGCTGGTGACCGACCAGGCCAAGCTGATCCGCCTGCCGCTCGCCAGCCTGCGCGTGATCGGTCGTGGGTCTGCCGGGGTACGGCTTTTCAACGTGGCAGACAATGAGCATGTCGTCAGCGCGGTGCGGCTGGCTGAGGGTGAAGGCGAGGATGAAGCTGAGGGCGGAGATGAGACTGAGGCTCAGGCATGACCTGAGAGATGGTCTTTCGTGACTCGCCCGACGTTTTCGGCTCGGGCCAATTGTAATTGGGCCATGGGGATCGCGTGAGAAGTTTAGGGGTTAAGTTAGAGTATCACCTTAGGCTGAAGCCGTTTTCGGAGAGAGTCATATTGGCTAGGCCTAGACCGGATGCAGCAGCGCCCTTCGTCACAGCTCGACCCAGAGCTTGCATTTGTACTGGATCAGTGGACATTTGATCCTTCGCGCCATCGATGAGGGCTGCTTGGATGAGCATAGCTTCGGCCATTTCTTGCTTTTGTGCATCATTTGCATCTGCAAAATCGGAAGATTGCGAAAATGCCCGCGCCACTTGCGCCGAGACTGATCGATAGGTAGCGGCGCTGCGATCAGACATGTCGCCATTTGCGGCCTGCCATGCGCTAATCCAGTAAACTGCAAAAGCATCGGCAACATTATCCTTGGATAAGCCTAGACCAGTCATGACCGACCCAACTTCCCCGATAACGTCCACCGAGGCAAAAAGCTGTTCCAGCTGAGCAGCGCCGGCCGGATCGATGGCCCGGGTTGTATTTGCAAATCTTTGCAGGTTGGCGCGGGTGCGGGACTTGGAAGCGGTATAGTTGAGGGAAGCAGATGAAGATCTATCATTGCCATTTTGACTGTCGTCTGTCTGCACTTCGCTATTCTGGTTTAGCGAGTCCATAATCAATTCGTTGGTCGCTTGGGCTGGCCCAGACCAAGTGCCAACGGGCGCATACCAAGTCATCTGAGCGTAGCTAGCACTCGGAAAAGCGAAGCAAAATACGAAGCAAAAAACGAAGGCATACCGTATTTTATGCATGTCTTACTCCATAGATAACTAAACCCCAGCCTAGCAAAAAATTCTGGGGCACAATACTTATTTGCGCGCTCCTCCTTCGCCAGCGGGGAAGAGCCGGAGATGGGGGTGCGAGGCCGATTCTGCTCGCGTTGGCGCTGGTATTGAGCCGCCAACCCCTCCCTGCGGAGGCAGCGCAGCTTCCTCCCTTCCTCTCCCTTGGGAGAGGGGGACCACCGCAGGTGGTGGAGTGGCACGGGCGGGTACTCCGGGCCGCGCCGGGCAGGCGGCGCGCGGTCGGCGATGCGGTGAAGCGCGGTCCTGCGCGGCCAGGAGTACCCGCTTGTGCCCCTCCCCACTGCGTGGGTCCCCTCCCCCGACGGGGAGGATGGGCCTGACTTACCTCCGCCCGCTGGGCAGGGTAGCTTTTACACGCTGCTGATCCGTTCCCGGAACCATTTTCCTACATCGCCGGATTCTGGCACAGATCATCATGACGGATTCTGCGGGACGTGCCGCAATCATCCGGGACAGGCTCTTTGAACTGTGTATTGCAGCCCGGCTGGGCATTTCGGAAACCACATCCGCGCGGGTGCAGAGCGGGACTGACCCCACCCATGGTTTGGCTTCTACTATCTGACGAATCCGCCAGTTTTAGCGCTCCGCAACGTCCCGATCACCCCGGTGCAGATCAGCACCTGCCCGAAGTAATACAGCGGCCAGATCAGCAAGCCCGGCAGAGCGCTTCCCGCCAAGGGTCCAAGCCGGGCGAAAATCAGCAGGTCGGACACGGCAAACAGCACTGCACCCACGCCGACCCGGTAGCGCGGGAAGCTGCTGGTCCAGGCGGCAGCGGTCATCCCTGCCAGTGCCAGCGCGTAAAGCGCGACGCCGGGAGCGGCGCTGCGGTCAGCGGGAAGCAGGAAGCTGACCAGCGGGATCAGCACCAGCATGGCGAGCGCAGCCGCCTTCTGGCTGGCTGGCAGATACGCGCGGCGGTGACGCAGGTACAGGTGGATCGCCACCAGATGCCCCACCAGAAAGGCCAGAGCTCCGGCCTCCAGCCGCCACTCGATCAGCACATCGCCGAGCGCGCCGAGCGCCATCACGAGTGCAATCTGCCGCGCGTCACGCCCCGGATGACGCACCAGCGCATAGAGCGCGAGGAAGCCGACGCCCGCGCCTTTCCACGCCATCTTGTAAAGCCCGCCCAGCGCACCATCCTTGACCAGCCAGAAACTGATCCCCGCGACCAGACTGGCCAGGAGCCAGGGCCGCTGTTCGGCAAGCGCACGTTTGGGCATAGTCAGAATTCCTCCGATTTCCTGCTTGGCGTTGGAAATTCCGCCGCGCAAGGGCTAGGGCCGCGTCATGGCATATGACGTACACATCATCGGCGGCGGAATGGCAGGCAGCGAGGCGGCGTGGCAGCTGGCGCGGCGCGGGTTGAAGGTGCGCCTGTCTGAAATGCGCGGCAGCGGGTCCACCACCCCGGCGCATCAAGGCACCGGGCTGGCCGAGCTGGTCTGCTCCAATTCGTTCCGCTCGGACGATCACGAGAAGAACGCGGTCGGCTTGTTGCACCACGAAATGCGGCAACTCGATTCGCTGCTGATGGGCGCGGCGGTGGTGGCGCAGGTGCCGGCCGGATCGGCGCTGGCGGTGGATCGCGAAGTGTTTTCGGCCGAGGTCGAGCGGCGGCTGGCCACCCTACCCAACTTGAAGGTGGTGCGCGAAAAGGTAGAGCACTTGCCTGCCGCTGGCCTCACGATCATCGCCACGGGACCGCTGACTGACCCCGCGCTGGCCGCAGCAATTGGGCAAGCAACCGGCGCAGACAGCCTGGCGTTTTTCGATGCGATTGCGCCAATCGTCTACCGCGAGTCGATCAACATGGACGTCTGCTGGATGGCCAGCCGCTGGGATAAGGGTGAGACCAAAGACTACATCAACTGCCCGATGACGGCTGAGCAATATGCCGCGTTCCACCAAGGCCTGCTCGATGGTGAGAAGACCGAATTTCGCGAATGGGAAGCCTCCACGCCGTACTTCGAAGGCTGCATGCCGATTGAAGTGATGGCGGCGCGCGGGCTGGATACCTTGCGGTTCGGGCCGATGAAGCCGGTGGGACTCGACAATCCGCACGATGCGACGCCAGAGTTTCCGAACGGACGCTGGCCGCACGCGGTGGTGCAGCTGCGGCAGGATAACAAGCTCGGCACGATCTGGAACATGGTCGGGTTCCAGACCAAGCTGAAACACGCCGAGCAGGTGCGGCTGTTTCGCACCATTCCGGGGCTGGAGAACGCCGAATTCGCGCGGCTCGGCGGATTACACCGCAATACGTTCCTGAATTCACCCAAGCTTTTGGACCGGCAATTGCGGCTGCCCAGCGCGCCGCACATCCGGTTCGCCGGGCAGATCACCGGCTGCGAGGGCTATGTTGAAAGCGGCGCGGTCGGCTTGCTGGCGGGGCTGATGACGGCGGCGGAGCTGCTGGGAACCGAATGGACCGCCCCGCCCCGCACCACTGCGCTGGGTGCGCTGCTATCCCACATCACCGGCGATGCCGAGGCCGAAACCTATCAGCCGATGAACGTCAACTTCGGCCTGTTCCCGACGCCGCCCGCCGAGACGAAGAAGAAGCAGCGCAAAGAAGCCTATACCGGACGGGCCAAGGCGGACTTGGCGGCATGGCTGGCGGATCAGGCCTTGACCGTCGAGCCGGCGTAAATCGCGTCGATCGCTTCGCCCAGTGCGGCGTCGAATTCGGCGTCGCTCATCCCGGCGCGCAGGTCTTCGAGCAGTGCGCGGCTGAAGCTGGCGATGATGCCCTGGTTCTTGGCGAGCTCGACGCAGGCCTCGGGGCGCTTGTACCCACCCGACAGCGCGACCACGCGGAGGACCTTGGGGTGGGCCGTCAGTGCATCAAACGTGCCCGGGACCACCGGCAAGCTCAGCTTGAGCATTACCTGCGCATCCAGCGCATCGAGCTGGGTCAGCATTTCCTCAAGCAGGATTGCATCGCAATCGGCGCGGGTTGCGCTCTTGATATTCACTTCGGGCTCAAGGATCGGCATCATCCCGTGGGCGAGGACCTGCTTGCCGACTTCAAACTGCTGCGCAACCACCGCGGCGATACCATCACGGTCCGCCGAATTGATCACCGAGCGTTCCTTGGTGCCATAGACGCCCAAAGCCTTGGACCGCGCGAGCAGGCTGTCCAGTTCGGGCATCGGCTTCATCAGTTGGACGCCGGAACTTTCCGCTTCGAGGCCCTTGTCGATCTTGATGAACGGCACCACGCCCTTCGCGATCAGCGCCGCCGGAGTCGGCTGGCCAGCGACAGCGCCGTCCATCGTCCGCTCAAACAGGATCGCGCCGATCACCTTGTTGCCATCGAATGCGGAAGAACGGATGATCCGTTCGCGCATGGCATGGATCAGGGCATACATCTCCGCTTCACTGGTCCAGGCATCTTCGCTCACGCCATAACCGGCCAGCGCCTTGGGCGTGGACCCGCCCGATTGATCCAGCGCGGCGATAAAGCCGTTACCCGAGGCGATCTTGGCGGTCATGTCAGCGTAGTTCATCGCGGTGCCCTGTTCTTGCATACGTATGTATGCGCGGCCCATAGCGAGCATGGTGCACTGCCGCAAGTCTGCTAACCAAATGGAATCAGGGGTTCAGAAGCGCCTGGACGCCAGGCAATTCCTTGCCTTCCATCCATTCCAGGAAGGCCCCGCCGGCGGTGGAGACATAGCTGAAATCGTCGGCCACCCCGGCCTGATTGAGCGCCGCGACCGTATCGCCCCCGCCTGCCACCGAGATCAGCGCGCCTTCGCGGGTCAGCGCAGCCGCACTCTTCGCCAGCGCCACCGTGGCGGCATCAAATGGTTCGGTTTCAAACGCCCCAAGTGGGCCGTTCCAGACCAGCGTGCGGCAGGTCTTGAGCACGTCGGCCAGGGCCTCGGTCGCTTGCGGGCCGATGTCGAGGATCATCTCGTCCGCCGCGACTTCATGAACGTTGCACGTGCGCAGGCTGGCCGGATTGGGGGCGAATTCCTTGGCGACGACCACGTCGTAGGGCAGATGGACTGTGCAACCAGCCTCATCAGCGGCGGCCAGAATTGCCTCGGCAGTGGCGGCCAGATCATGCTCGCACAGAGACTTGCCCACGGCGACCCCGCGCGCGGCGAGGAACGTATTGGCCATGCCGCCGCCGATGATCAGATGATCGACCTGGGTGACCAGATGCGTCAGCACGTCCAACTTGGAAGATACCTTTGCACCGCCGACCACGGCTGCAACCGGCCGCTCCGGCTTGCCCAAGGCTTGCTCAAGCGCGGTTAGCTCCGCCTGCATTGCCCGGCCGGCATAGGCGGGCAGCAGATGCGCAAGCCCTTCGGTGCTGGCATGGGCGCGGTGCGCGGCAGAAAACGCATCGTTGACGTAAATGTCGGCATTGGCGGCAATTGCTTTGGCGAATTCGGGATCGTTAGCTTCCTCGCCCTTCCAGAAGCGGGTGTTCTCCAGCATGGCGATATCGCCCGGGCTGAGAATGCCGATCGACTGCGCCACCACCGGTCCGGCAACTTCCGGCACGAACATCACCTCTTCGCCCAGCACCGCCTGCACGGCATCGAGCGTCATCGAGACCGACTGGGTTGAGACCTTCTCTCCCTTTGGCCGCCCGAAGTGCGCCAGCAGCAGCACTTTCGCGCCCTTGCCCGCCAATTCAAGGATTGTTGGTGCAGAAGCGCGCACCCGGGTGTCGTCTGTCACCGCGCCGTCCTGCATCGGCAGGTTAAGGTCGACCCGCACCAATGCGACCTTGCCGGACAGGTCAGCGGGGAGATCGTCGAGGGTTTTGAATTTGGTCATGTGCGAGTCCCTTCGGCTGGTGCTTACCCTGCCCATCCTTCCGTCGTCACCCTGAACTTGGTTCAGGGTCCATTTCACGCCACTGCCCACTGCGTTGTTGCGCAACCAGACCGTGCTGCACTGTGTGATACAACACTTAGGGCGATGGGCACGATGGATGCTGAAACAAGTTCAGCATGACGAAATTAGAAGGGCGATGTGTCGGGTTGATTTAAAGCAGCTTGCCCATCGCCCCAGCGGTATCGACCATGCGGTTGGAGAAGCCCCATTCGTTGTCGTACCAGCTGAGCACCCGCACCAGCTTGCCATCGATCACGGCCGTTTCGAGGCTGTCGATGGTCGAGCTGTTGGCGCAACCGTTATAGTCGATCGATACCAGCGGCTCGTCCGACACGCCCAGCACGCCCTTGAGCGCGCCGTCAGCGGCCGCCTTGAGCAGCGCATTGACCTCTTCCTTGGTCGTGTCACGGCCGGGCACGAAGGTCAGATCAACCACCGACACGTTCGGGGTCGGCACGCGGATTGCCGAGCCGTCGAGCTTGCCCTTGAGTTCCGGCAGCACCTCGCCGACCGCGCGGGCTGCGCCGGTGGTGGTCGGGATCATGCTCATGCCCGCAGCGCGCGCGCGGCGCGGGTCTTCGTGGATCTGGTCGAGGATCTTCTGGTCGTTGGTATAGGCGTGCACCGTGGTCATCAGCCCGCGCTCGATCCCGATGGCATCGTTGAGCACCTTGGCAAAGGGAGCGAGGCAGTTGGTGGTGCAGCTGGCGTTCGACACGATGGTGTGCGCGGCTTCCAGCTTGTCGTGGTTCACGCCGAATACGACCGTCAGATCGACATTCTTGCCCGGCGCAGAGATCAGGACCTTCTTGGCCCCGGCGGCGATGTGCTTTTCGCAGGAGGCACGGTCGGTGAAGAAGCCGGTGCATTCCAAGGCGATGTCCACGCCATTGGCGGCGTGCGGCAGATTGGCCGGATCGCGCTCGGCGGTCACCTGGATGCGCTTGCCATTGATGATCAGATCGTTGCCATCGACTTCGACGGTTCCAGCAAAGGCACCGTGCACCGAATTGCGCTGAAACAGCATGGCATTGGCCTTGGCCGACGCAAGATCATTGATCGAAACCAGTTCCAGATCATGATCGGTCCGCGACAGGATCGCGCGCGCCACATTGCGCCCGATGCGCCCGAAACCATTGATCGCAACCTTGATCGCCATGTGAGGAACTCCTGTTAAATAGCCAGTCTGGCTTCGATTTTTGGAACAATGGCTTCAATCGAGAAGCCGAAATGTTTGAACAGCTGATCCGCCGGGCCGGACGCGCCGAAGGTATCGATCCCGATAGTCAGCCCCTCGCCCACATACTTCTGCCAGCCGAGTGTGACGCCCGCTTCGATTGAAACGCGCAGAACGTCGCGGGGGAGCAGATCGGCGCGGTAGACCGCATCCTGCTCGTCAAACAGTTCAGCGCAGGGCATCGAGACAACATCCGCGCCGATCCCCTTCGCTTCCAGTGCATCGCGCACGTCGCAAGCCAGCGCGACTTCCGATCCGGTGGCAACCAGCACGACCTGCCGAGAAGCGACTGCTGCCGCGCAGCCGGTATGCGCCGCGCGCCGTTTGCATGTCGGTGTCTTCGCGCAGCGGCGGCAAGTTCTGCCGGGTCAGCGCCAGCACCGATGGACGGTTGTTCTGCTTGAGCGCTAGGGCCCAGCTTTCCGCCGTTTCGATCGCATCAGCCGGGCGGAACACCAGCAGGTTCGGGATCGCCCGCAGGCTCATCACGTGTTCGATTGGTTGGTGCGTCGGCCCGTCTTCGCCCACGCCCAGACTGTCATGCGTCATCACATAGACCACCCGCGCGTGCTGGATCGCAGAGAGCCGGATCGCATTGCGGCAATAGTCCGAAAACACCAGGAACGTGCCGCCATAGGGAATGATGCCGCCATGCAGCGCCATGCCGTTCATGGCCGCAGCCATCCCGAATTCGCGGATCCCGTAGTTGACGTAGCGCCCGCCATAGTTGTCGGCTGACAACGAGGGGGTGGAAGCGGTCTTGGTCAGGTTCGAACCGGTGAGGTCGGCCGATCCGCCCACCAGCTCCGGAATTGCCGCCGTCAGCACGCCCAGCGCCATTTCGCTCGACTTGCGGGTCGCGACCTTGGGCGGTTCGGCAAGCAGGCTGGCCAGATAGGCCTGCGCCGCAGACTTGTCAGCTGGCAGTTCGCCAGCCATCCGGCGGGCGAACTCCGCAAACTGCGGTTCAGCCGCAGCGCGATCCTGCCACGCAGCGTGGGTCGCGGCACCTTTAACGCCAAGCGAGCGCCAGTCCGCGAAAATGTCTGCGGGAACCTCAAACGGAGCGGCCGTCCAGCCCAGATAGGCCCGCGCTGCCGCCACTTCGTCCGCACCCAGTGCAGCGCCATGGACGTTGTGACCGCCCTGCTTGTTCGGTGCGCCCTTGCCGATCACGGTGCGGCAGGCGACCAGCGTTGGCTGGTCGGAAGCAGCAGCCTCGGCCAGCGCGCGGGCAATATCCGCGAAATCATGGCCGTCGCAGGCCGTCACGTGCCACCCTGCCGCGCGGTAACGCGCCGGAATATCCTCGCTGGTCGAGAGACTGGTGTCGCCGTCAATCGTGATGCGGTTATCATCCCACAGCACGTTCAGCCGGCCGAGCTTGAGGTGGCCGGCCAGCCC
Source organism: uncultured Alphaproteobacteria bacterium (assembly GCA_963802015.1). Classification (GTDB taxonomy): domain Bacteria; phylum Pseudomonadota; class Alphaproteobacteria; order Sphingomonadales; family Sphingomonadaceae; genus Novosphingobium. The sequence goes on along the minus strand of CAWDHB010000011.1, from coordinate 224,275 downwards.
GATCGCTTCGTGGTTGATCCCTTCCATCAGGCAGCCATCGCCAGCAACCACCCAGGTCTTGTGATCGACCAGCGCGTCGCCGAACTGCGCGTTGAGGTGCCGCTCGGCCAGCGCCATGCCCATGGCCATTGCCAGACCTTGCCCCAACGGACCCGTGGTGCATTCAACCCCGGCCAGCTCGGTATTCTCGGGATGGCCTGCACAAGGGCTGTGCAACTGGCGGAAATTGGCGATGTCTGCCATCGTCGGCGCGGCATAGCCGGTCAGGTGCAGCAGCGCGTAGACCAGCATCGAACCATGTCCGGCCGAGAGCACAAACCGGTCCCGGTCCGGCCATTTCGGCGCGGCAGGATCAAATTTCAGAAACTGTGTATAGAGCACAGTCGCGACATCGGCCATGCCCATCGGCATGCCGGGATGCCCGCTGTTGGCAGCCTGGACCGCGTCCATCGTAAGTGCGCGGATGGCATTGGCCATGGGCGCAAGGCGGGACGGATCAAGGGTCATGCAGGCGGGCTCCCGGTGGGCAGCAAGGGCGCGGCGATTCGGTGTCCGGCTTCCCTTGCGGAACGTCCCGGCTGCGTCAAGGCGAGCACCCGGGCTGGCTGGGGCAGTTTTCCTCCACTTCTTGATAGGTTGCCTTTGCAAAGCTTTGCGATGAAGCATTTTTGCTCTAGTACCCCAGTATGGAACAAGAGCGGACAGAACGCGCGATCGCCCGGATTGAGGCAGCCATGGCGCGGTTGGAAACAGCAGCGCAGGCGGCTCCAGTGGCGGCATTGGCCGCGGCGCGCGAACGGCATGACCGGCTGCGCACGGCCGTAACCGAAGCCCTTGGGCAGCTCGACGCGATGATTGACGTGGCCCGGTCATGAGCAACGTGACGCTGCGGATCGGTGGGCGCGACTATACTGTGGCCTGCGCGGCGGGCGAGGAAGATCATATCACGGGTCTGGGCCGGTTGATCGATGCCCGCATCCAGGGCTTGGCCGGATCAGCCGGGATGAGCGAAACCCGGCAGCTGCTGTTCGCCGCTCTGCTGCTGGCCGACACCCTCCACGACAGCGAACAGGCGGCAAGGCCTGCGCCCGCGCCCAGCGGCGCGGATCCGGCCTGGCTGGAAGCGTCTGGCGGACCGCTTGGAAAATTGTGTCAGCAGCCTTGAGCAATAGGCTGCGATGCCCTACCTAGAGCTGTGACGGGTACTGCCCGGTGCGAGCCTTCGAAAATCCCTGAGGCTATAAGCAAATCCATGGGGGCTGTCCCTGGTCGGACCCTGGTCTGGCACACACGGTTCCCACCTGACGTGAACGCGTCAGAGGATTTCCCGGCAACGGCCCATGGTGGTCCCGTCACCCTACCCGCATGGAGCGTGCATGATTGAAAAGCAGGCCTTGCGCGGCGCGCTGCGGCAAAGCCGGACTGCCGAGGTTGCAGCCATCCGCGGACGGGGTGAAGGCCTTGCTGTTTCGTGTGCCGCCCAGCCCATTGTCTGGCCTGATCCCGCCCGGCGCGACGATCGGGGTCTATGATCCGGTGGGCAGCGAAGCCCCCCCGACACGCTATGCACAATGGTATTATGAACGGGGTCATCAAGTGGCCCTGCCATGGTTCGCTGAGCGCGGTGCCGAGATGCAATTCCGAATTTGGTCAAACCCGATGGATGAGCACCTGCTCACCCCGGCGCCCTATGGCGGTCGCCAGCCGCTGAGTGATGCAGTTTCGACTGTGCCCGATGTGCTGTTCGTTCCGCTGCTGGGCTTTACCGCGCACGGCGCGCGGCTTGGCCAGGGCGCCGGACACTATGACCGGTACCTTGCGCAGCATCCAGCCGTGGTGCCAATCGGGATCGCGTGGGACAGCCAGCTGTGTGACGCCCTGCCCACAGAACCGCATGACATCCCGCTGCGCGCAATCGCGACCCCTTCACGGCTTTACGGACCATTCTGATGCGCAAAGAACCAACACTGCGAATCCCGCTGGGCGTACTGGCCTTGTGTCTGGCCTTGACGGTCTATGGCCTGCTGGTCGCGTGGTTGATCCCGCCACTGGTGCAGCATTGGCCCGGACTGGCGCAAGTACCGGTCTATCTGATTATCGGCGTGGTCTGGATATTTCCGCTCAAGCGCTATCTCCGCTGGATGGAAACCGGCCACTGGCGCTGAACACCGGTAACCTGATCAGCAATATCTGCAGGAAAATTCCCAAGTGGCGCGAGTGACGGGGCTCGAACCCGCGACCTCCGGCGTGACAGGCCGGCACTCTAACCAACTGAGCTACACCCGCCCACAAACAAGCGGTGCCACTTGGGAGCAGCGCCACTAGGCCAGGCACTGGGGCTGTCAACCGCCTTCGCGCTGGCAATTCCATGTGCGCGCAAGCCACCCCGCAGAGATGCCAAACCCCGCGTTAACCAAACCTTTGCGGCTTGTCCGCTAAGCGCTGCTGACCGCTCCGGATCGGAGCACGCAGGGGGCTCTAGTTCGTGACATTTACTCGCATGCTTGCAGCATTTGCAGGCTATGGGCTGCTGGCTGCCGCTTCGCTGGCAGCGCCGCAGCCCGCACAGGCAAGTCCGGCGATTGCGCTCGACAACGCCGTATTTGTCGAACGGCTTGATCAAGGGGCTCGGCGGCTTGAACCCGCGCGCGAGCTTAATCGCGGCGACCGCGTGGTCTATGTGGTCAGCTGGCAGCGCAGCACCGGCAGCGGGCCGTTTACAGTCACCAATCCCCTGCCCCGCCAGGTCTATTTCCAAGGCAGCGCCAATGGCGACGAGCAAGTCTCGGTCGATGGTGGACGCAGTTGGGGCCGGATTGGCGAACTGCGCAGCGGTGAACGCATGGCCACACCGGAAGATGTGACCCATGTACGCTGGCAAGTTCCCGCGGATCTGGCCGCGCGCGGATCAGGCCGGATCGCCTACAGCGCGATCGTGCGCTGAATCAGCAGCTCTCGTACTTCCAGTTGCGCTTCTTGCCCTCGGCGATCCATTCGGCGGCCTGGGCAATGCGTTTGGCGCGGGTTTCAGGGCGCTTCGCCTCTACGATCCATTCAAGATATTCGCGGCGATGCGAAGGGGCCCATTCGGCGAACTTTGCGCGCGCACCCTGATAGCGGCCGAGTTCGGCGGCGAAGTCATCGGGCATGGGAATTTCAGCCTTGGGCGCTTTGGCCGAGGCCTTGGGCCTTAGCGCTGTTCCGGCAGCTTCGATCCGCGCCTTCACCGCCAGCAACTTGGCCGCGAGTTCGTCATCGGGCGGAAGATCGGCAAGCGCAGCGATTTTGCCGTATTGCCCCATCGCATCACCCTGCCGCCCATCGCCGTGGATGATGAACGCCGTGTGCGCCTTGAACGCCGCCAAGCCGGCCAGGTTTTTACCCTTATAGAGGAAATGCGGCATGCCCCACTTGATCGCTTCCTCCAGCCCCGGGATGGTCGCGTGGACCAGTTCGCGCAGATGGATCAGGATCGGCTGCGCGAACGGAGCGGCCTTGGCGATATAGGCGTCGATCCGGGGGTCTTTTTGGCTCACGAGCACTTCCTCCTTTGATCCTTCCCATTTTTGACGAAGGTCACAAATGGGGAGGTATTCACCTTGTTTAATGGAGAGGATCAAGGAAATCAGTCGGCCAGCAGCAGCACCGGCTTTTCGATCAGCTTCTTGAGCGCCTGAATGTAGCTCGCCGCATCCCAGCCATCAACCACGCGGTGATCGCAGCTGATTGAGATGTTCATCAGCTTGCGCTTTTCGATCCGCTCGCCGCCCATCCCGTCACTGACGAACATCGGCCGTTCGACGATCCGGTTCGGGCCGATGATCGCAACTTCCGGCCGGTTGATCACTGGCGTCGTGGCGACGCCGCCCAACGGGCCAAGCGAGGTAATGGTCAGGGTCGAGCCGGACAGTTCCTCGCTCTTCGCACTGCCCGTACGCGCAGCCTCAGCCAGCCGGACGATTTCGCGCGCGAGTTGCCACAGGTTGCGATCCTGCGCGTCGCGGATCACCGGGACCATCAGCCCGCCGTCGGTTTGCGTCGCCATGCCCAGATGGACGCTGCCGTAGCGCGTGACCACGCCGGCCTCATCGTCATAGCGCGCGTTGAGCATCGGGAACTGCGGCAAAGTGCGGCAGATCGCGGCGATCAGCAGCGGCAGCATGGTGAGCTTGGGCGGTCATCGTCCGCCCCTCGCACCGTTCAGCTGCGCGCGCATTTCTTCGAGCGCGGTGACATCGCATTCCTCGACATAAGTGAAATGCGGGATATTGCGCTTGGCGGCGGCCATGTTCTCGGCGATCCGGCGGCGCAGGCCGATGACCTTGATCGCTTCGTCGGCGCGCTTGCCGCCGGCGCCGCGATAGGCGCCGTTGTAGGCCGAGGAACGCGTCAAGATCGGCATGGCGCACGCGGCCCTCCTCGCCGGGCTTCACTTGCGCCAGATCGATCCCGAGGTCGGCGGCGCGCTGGCGGACGGCGGGGCTGGCGAGTACCTTGGGGGCATGTTGCGCCGGGGCTTCGACAGGCTCAGCCTGAGCGGGTGTGGGGGTGAGTTCAGGAGAATCGGATACTACGTCCGTTCGTGCTGAGCCTGTCGAAGCATCGCGCGCGGCCTCGGTCTTGGTAGCCGGCTCACACACAGCTTCCGCTTGTTCTGAACGTGTCAAAGGCCCACCGACAACCTCAGCCTCATCCCCTTCAACCTCGATCACCACCAGCGGCGAGCCGATCGCGATCATGTCGCCCTCGGCCCCGGCGACTTCGAGCACGATGCCGGTGACCGGGCTTTCCATCTCGACCGTGGCCTTGTCGGTCATCACGTCGGCGATCTTGCCGTCTTCTTCGATCCGGTCGCCAACCTTGACGTGCCAGGCGACGATCTCAGCCTCGGCGATGCCTTCGCCGATATCGGGGAGGTGGAAGGTGAATGTGCCCATGATCTTACGCCTTCAACAGACGGTCAACCGCTTCGCCAATGCGAACGGGACCGGGGAAATAGGCCCATTCCAGGCTGTGCGGATAGGGGGTGTCGAACCCGGTCACGCGCTCGATCGGCGCTTCGAGGTGATAGAAGCAGCGTTCCTGCACCAGCGCGGAAAGCTCGCCGCCAAAGCCGCCGGTGCGGGTCGCTTCGTGGACGATCATGCATTTCCCGGTCTTGCGCACCGACTCTTCGATCGTCTCGATATCCAGCGGAACCAGCGTGCGCAGGTCGATGATTTCGGCATCGATGCCCTTTTCGCGCATCACCGCCTGCGTCACGTGGATCATCGTGCCATAGGCCAGCACGGTCATCGCCTCGCCCGACTGCACGATCCGCGCCTTGCCGAGCGGGATGCGGTAATGGCCTTCGGGCACCTCGCTGTCCGGATGGCGCGCCCAGGGTTCGACCGGCTTGTCGTAAAAGCCACTGAACGGGCCGTTGTAGATCCGCTTGGGTTCGAAGAAGATCACCGGATCGTTGTCTTCGATCGCCGCGATCAGCAGGCCCTTGGCATCATAGGGGGTCGACGGGATCACGGTCTTCAGACCCGCAACATGCGTGAACAGCGCTTCGGGTGACTGGCTGTGCGTCTGCCCGCCAAAGATCCCGCCGCCAAACGGCGAGCGCACCGTCATCGGCGCGATGAATTCCCCCGCCGAGCGATAGCGCAGCCGCGCCGCTTCGCTGACCAATTGGTCCAGCCCGGGATAGATATAGTCGGCGAACTGGATTTCGGGCACCGGGCGCAGGCCATAGGCCCCCATCCCCACCGCCGCGCCGATGATCCCGCATTCGTTGATCGGGGTATCGAACACGCGGGTCTTGCCGAACTTCTTTGCAGGCCCGCCGTGGCGCGAAACACCCCGCCGAAAAAGCCGACGTCCTCGCCAAACACGACCACGTTGGGATCGCGTTCCAGCATAACGCTGAGCGCATCGTTGATCGCTTCGATCATGTTGAGACGGCGAGTGGTCACAGCGGTTTCACTCATGACTCCTTCCACTCCGGCCACTTTGTCCGCCGCTCGCGGATCGCCTGATCGGCCTGTTCCTCAAGGTGCCAGGGCAGTTCCTCGTAGACATCTTCGAACATGGTGTGGAACGGGTGGTGCAGCCCGTGGCCCAGTACGCCGTTCTTCTCGGCCTCCTTGGTCGCGGCTTTGACCAGCTCGACCAGTTCGGCGTCCATCGCGTCGTGCTGCTCCACCGACCATTCGCCCAGCGCGATCAGGTGCCGCTTCAGCCGCATGATCGGATCGCCCAGCGGCCATTCCTCGCGTTCCTGCGCCGAGCGGTATTGGCCGGGATCGTCCGAGGTGGAATGCCCTTCGGCGCGGTAAGTGAAGTGTTCGATCAGGGTCGGACCTTGATTGGCGCGCGCACGGTTGGCGGCCCAGCGAGCGGCGGCATAGACCGCCAGCGCATCATTGCCATCGACCCGCAGTCCGGCGATACCATAGCCGATCGCCTTGGCAGCAAAGGTCGCGCGCTCCGCCCCGGCAAAGCCTGAAAAGCTCGAAATCGCGAACTGGTTGTTGACGATGTTGAACACCACCGGCGCGTTGAAGACGGTCGCAAAGGTGAACGCCGCGTGGGCATCGCCCTCGGCGCTCGAGCCTTCGCCGATCCAGGTGCTGGCGATCCGGGTATCGCCCTTGATTGCCGATGCCATCGCCCAGCCTGCGGCCTGCGGCAGCTGCGTCGCCAGATTGCCGCTGATCGTGAAGAACGAATGCTCGCGGCTGGAATACATGATCGGCAGCTGGCGGCCCTTCAGCTTGTCCGCCTTGTTCGAATAGATCTGGTTGATCATCTCGGTCAGCGGATAGCCGCGCGCGATCAGGATGCCCTGCTGGCGATAGCTGGGGAACACCATGTCGTCGTCCGCCAGCGCGAAGGCGGAGGCAACACTCGTCGCCTCCTCGCCGGTACACTTCATGTAGAAGCTGGTCTTGCCCTGCCGCTGCCCGCGATACATCCGGTCATCGAACGCGCGGGTCAGCGCCATGGTGCGCAGCAAGCGGCGCAGGGTTTCGGCATCGAGTTTCGGGTCCCAGGGACCAACTGCGCGATGCTCATCATCCAGCACCCGGATCAGTCCGTGGCAAAGCGGATGAGTTTCCATCGTCGCGCAGGCTTCATCGGGGCGCGGCAAGGCGCCAGCAGCGGGAATGTCGAGCCAGGAATAGTCAACCGGGTCGCCGGGCCGATAGGGCGGCTCAGGCACATGCAAGGATAGCGGCGGAAGATTGCCGCGTTGTGCTTCGCCAGGACCGGGCCGCTGGGCCATCTCGCGCTCTCCCGCTTCCTGTAATCGTGGAAGCAATGTTACATACTTGCGATAGATTATTTCAAAGCCATAGTCCCGTCAACTACACCGCCACCGGTGCCGCGATGTGCGATTGCGGGGAATAGTCTGAGACGATGAAGTCTTCGATCCGATAGTCGAAGATGCTCCCTGGCCGCCGCGCGAAACTCAGTGTCGCACCGCCCTCCGGTTCACGCCGCAACTGCTCCTGCACCAATTCCGCATGGTTAAGATAGAGGTGCACATCGCCCCCCATCCACACCGCCTCGCCCGGCTCCAGATCACACTGCTGCGCCAGCATCCGGATCAGCGCGGCCAGCGACCAGATGTTGAAGGCAAAACCCAGCCCCAGATCGCAACTGCGCTGATAGAGCGCGCCCGAGAGCTTGCCGTCAGCGACATAGAACTGATAGCTCTTGTGGCACGGCGGCAGCGCCATCGCGTCGAGTTCGGCCACGTTCCAGCCTTCGATAATATGGCGGCGGCTGCCCGGATTTGTCCGCAGGCTTTGCACCACTTCGGCGACCTGATTGACGCCCTTGCCCGCTTTGAACAAGCCGGTGCCGTCTGGTGCATAGGTCGGCCAATCAACCCATTGCTTGCCGTACACCGGCCCCAGATCACCCCAACGCGCCGCAAAGTCGGCATCCCCGACGATCCGATCGGAGAAAGCTTCCTTGCTCAGCACTTCCCCGGTTTCGCGCTGGAAGCGCTCCAGCGGCCACTCGGTCCAGATCTGCACGCCCTGCTGGCACAGGCTGCGAATGTTGGTATCGCCGGTCAGAAACCACAGCAATTCACGGGTTGCAGTCTTCCAGTAGACACGTTTGGTAGTGAGCAAGGGCATCGCCCCGCCCGCCAGCCCAAAGCGAATCTGCGCCCCAAACACCGCGCGCGTCCCCACCCCGGTGCGATCAGCGCGTTCGTCGCCGTGCTCCCAAATCCGGCGCATCAGGTCGAGATACTGCCATTCCCAATGATCGGAGCGCACGGCATTGGAGAGATTCGGAGCAGTAGCCATCAAATCACGATAGCGCGAGATTGCCCGCTTGCCACCCTGTGATTGCCCGATTATAGGCCCGCTCCTGCCTCGTCCCTGCTTGCAGGGATGAACGATCGGTCGGGGAATAGCTCAGCCTGGTAGAGCACTGTCTTCGGGAGGCAGGGGCCGGAGGTTCGAATCCTCTTTCCCCGACCAGTTTTCGGAATCAGAAGAAGTCCGGGGGACTTCTTCCCGAAAACTCCCGAGCGACAGCGAAGGGGCACTCTCAAAATCAAACGATCCCGGTGCTGGCTCAAGCCCACCTAACCCCCCCGCAACAACTGGACGCCCCAGTCGCGCTCGAACAGGTAGAGCAGAATCCGCGCCGCCGCGCCGCGTGAGCTGGCGAGGCCGCCGTCGCGTTCCATCAGCAGGCGGGCGTCATCGTGCGCCAGGTGCAGCAGCCGCTGAATTCTGCTCGAGACTTGCCACCCGAAACGGCGTGTCGCCCGATTGCCGCGTGCCCAGCAGTTCGCCGCCGCCGCGCAGCCGCAGGTCTTCCTCGGCCAGGCGGAAGCCGTCCTGCGTTTCGCGCATCAGCGCCAGTCGCTCGCGCCCGACTTCGGACAGCGCCTCGCCGCGCAGCAGCAGGCAGGTGCTCTTGTCCGCCCCGCGCCCGACCCGCCCGCGCAGCTGGTGGAGCTGCGCAAGGCCAAAGCGTTCGGCTTGTTCGATCACCATCAGCGTCGCATTGGGCACGTCGACCCCAACCTCGATCACCGTGGTCGCGACCAGCAGCCCGCGCTGCGCCAGATACGAACCGCTCCATCGCGGCGTCCTTGACTTCGGGGCGTAACTGGCCGTGCACCAGCACGACTGCCTCGCCAAACCGTTCCTGCAACACCGCAAACCGGGCCTCGGCTGCGGCGAGATCAGCGTTCTCGTTCTCGCGCACCATCGGGCAGACCCAATAAGCCTGCTGCCCGCCCTCAAGATGCCGCCCAATCGCCCCGATCACGTCGCCCAGCCGCTCGATCGCCACCACCCGTGTGTCGATCGCTTGACGTCCAGGCGGCAGCTCGTCGAGCTGGCTGACCTCCATCTCGCCGTACTGCGCCAGGGTCAGCGTGCGCGGGATCGGGGTGGCGGTCATCGCCAGACAATGCGGGGTGCGCCGCCCTTTTTGGGTCAGCAGCAGCCGCTGCCCAACGCCAAACCGGTGCTGCTCGTCAATCACCACCAGTGCCAGATTTTTGTAAGCAACCGAGTCCTGAAAGATCGCATGCGTGCCGATCACCATCTGGATCGACCCATCGAGCAGTCCCATCAGGATCGATTCGCGCGCGCGGCCCTTGTCGCGCCCGGTCAGGATCGCGATTTCGACGCCGGTGCCCGCCAGCAGCCGGGTCAACGTGGCGTAATGCTGGCGCGCGAGGATCTCGGTCGGCGCGAGCAGCGCCGCCTGCGCCCCCGCCTCAACCGCGATCAGCATGGCTTCGAGCGCCACCACGGTCTTGCCCGAACCAACATCGCCCTGCAGCAGCCGCAGCATTGGCGCCACCTGCGCCAGATCGCCTTCAATCTCCGCAATTGATCGCCGCTGCGCCCCGGTCAGCGGGAACGGCAGGTTCAGCTTTGCTCGCAGGCGCCCATCCCCCGCCAACGGCGTACCCTGGCGCGAGCGGTTGCTTTCCTTGACCAGCATCAGCGCCAGACTGTTGGCCAGCAGTTCATCATAGGCCAGCCGGTCGCGCGCCGCCGGATGCTCATGCTTGTGCGCCAAGGCCAATGCATCGCGCCAGGCCGGCCACTTTTTCTGGTCAAGCAAAGTCGGTTCGATCCATTCGGGCAGTTCCGGCGCAGTGCCCAGCGCTTGCTCAATCAACAGCGCAATTCGGTGCTGCGTCAGCCCTTCAGACAGCGGATAAACCGGCTCGGTCAGCTGGCCCAGCAAGGCTGAGCTGCTCGCCTCGATATGGTCCGGGTGGACGATCTGCAGCATCTGGCCATATTGCTCCAGCCGCCCCGCCACCCAGCGCTGCTCGCCAACCGGCAGCTGCTTCTTGGCGGTATAGCTGGCGCGCCCGAACCAGGTCAGCGTGCAGATATTGCCCAGCGCATCGCTCGCCAGCACGCGGAACGGCCCGCGCCCGGACGAAGCGCGGTGCTCGATCGGGGTCAGCGCGACGATGATCTGTTCGCCGACACTCGCCTCGTCCAGATCGGCGACTGACCGCCGCTGCACGAACCGTTCGGGCAAATGGTACAGGAAGTCCTTGACCCGGGTCAGCCCCAGCCGCTCCAGCGGGCGCGCCAGCCCCGGGCCGACGCCTTTCAGGCTGTCAGCCGGGACGAACAGGGGGTTGAGCCGTTCGGGACGCATTGCGGTGCTATAGCCGGGCTTTCGCCTTGCCTCCAATCCCCCTCTCACCTAACCGGCGACAATGATCGATCCGAACCGCCTCCGCGCCATGAAATTCCGTGCCTGGCATCGCGGCACGCGTGAGGCGGACTATGTAGTCGGCGGGTTTTTCGACACGCTATCACGCCAAGTGGGACGAGGCGGACTGCCTGTGGTTTGAAGCGCTGCTGGACGAACAGGATGTCGATATCCTCGGCTGGGCGCTGGGCACGATTGCCATTCCAGAGGCTTACGCCGGGCCGCAGATGGCCCTGCTGTGCCAGCTCGATTACGTCGAAATCCCGCGCTGACAGGCCGACTTGTAACCCGCTAGGGCCGTGGCGAATCCCTCCCCCTCGCTGGCCGCAATCTGGCCCGCGAGGCACTTGCCGTTGCGAGAGCCATGCCTGACCTGACCAAAATCCTCTCCGCTGCGGACCCGCTGACTCTGGCGGGCCTGGCGCGCGGCGCGCAGCCGCTGGTGCTGGCCGACCTGGCGCGCGCTGCCGCCCAAAGCCCTGGGGCCCGGGCGGTGTTCATCGCAGCGGATGAAGCGGCGATGCAGGCAATTGCGGATTGCGCGGCCTTCTTTGCGCCCGAACTGGATGTGCTGACCTTCCCCGCGTGGGATTGCCTGCCCTATGACCGCGCGAGCCCGGCGCTGTCGGTCAGCGCGCGGCGGCTGGCCGCGCTGCACCGGCTGCAAGCCCAAGGCAGGGGCCGCAATTGCTGGTCACCACCGCCAATGCCGTGTTGCAGCGGGTGCAGACCCCGTTCCGGATCCGCGAATTGGTGCGGCTGATCACGCCGGGCATGGAGATCGGGCGCGAGAGCTTGATCGCGCTGCTCCAGCGGCAGGGCTATACCCGCACCGACACGGTGATCGATGCCGGCGAATATGCCGTGCGCGGGTCGATTTTTGATCTGTTCCCTTCCGGGCTGGAAGGCGGATTGCGGCTGGACTTCTTTGGCGACGAGCTGGAAACGCTGCGGCTGTTCGATCCGGCGACCCAGCGCTCCACCGGCACGCTCGATCAGCACTTGCTGCTGCCCGCGAGCGAGGCCTTGCTCGATGATGCCAGCATCAAGCGCTTTCGCAGCCGCTATCTCGACCTGTTCGGCGCAACTGCGACCGGCGATCCGCTTTACCAGGCGATCAGTGACGGCCGCCGCCTCGCGGGGATGGAGCATTGGCTGCCGCTGTTCGAAGACCGGATGGTCACGCTGTTCGATCATCTTGCGGGCGACGATCTGATCCTGATCGACAGCGCCGCGCGCGCGGCGGCGGACGAGCGGCTGAAGGACATTGCGGATTATCACACCGCGCGAACTGATACTTCGGGCAAGGCGGCGGGCAGTTATCGCCCGCTCGAGCCGGATGCGCTCTATCTGTCCGCCGGCCGAATTCGCGACGCGCAGCAGCAGCAGCCGGTCCACATCACCGAGATGTTCGGCCAGCCCGACAGCGCAACCATCGTCGACTTCGGCTTCGGCTCAGCGCCGCGATTTTGCGCCGGAGCGGGCGCGCGGGGACAATGTCTATGAAGTCGCCGCGACCTATCTGACCGGCCAGGCCAGCGCGGGCGCAAGACGCGTGATCGCCTGCTATTCCACCGGCAGCCGCGCCCGAATTGCGGCGATTCTGGGCGAAGCGGTCAAGCCGGTGCCCGAACTGGCGGACGATTGGCACACGCGCTTGGGGCTCGCTGCCAAGGGCACGCCGGTGGCGCTCGTCCTGCCGCTCGACAACGGCTTTGCGACCGACGAACTCGAACTGGTCACCGAGCAGGACATGCTGGGCGACCGGCTGGTCCGGCGCAAGAAGCGCCGCAAAAGCGCCGATGCGTTTCTGGCTGAACTGGCCGCGCTGACGCCGGGCGATCTGGTGGTGCACATGGACCACGGGATCGGGCGCTACGACGGCTTGCAGTCGATCCCGGTCGGCCAATCCCGCACGATTGCGTGATGCTGACCTATGCCGGCGGCGACAAGCTCTACGTCCCGGTCGAGAATATCGACGTGCTCAGCCGCTATGGCAGCGATAGCGATCTGGTGCCGCTCGACCGCCTGGGCGGCGAAGCCTGGCAGCGCCGCAAGAGCCGCCTGAAGGAGCGCATCCGGGAGATCGCCCACGAATTGCTCAAGACCGCAGCGGCGCGGGCCTTGCGCCAGGCGCCGGTGCTGCTGCCCGATCAGTCGGGCTATGACCAGTTCGCCGAACGCTTTCCCTGGACCGAAACCGACGATCAGGAGCGCGCGATTGACGATGTGCTGGGCGATCTGGCGCAAGGCAAGCCGATGGACCGGCTGGTCTGCGGCGATGTCGGCTTCGGCAAGACCGAGGTCGCGCTGCGCGCCGCATTCGTCGCGGCGCTGGCCGGGCAGCAGGTGGCGGTGGTCGCCCCCACCACCCTGCTCGCGCGCCAGCACTACGGGCAATTTTGTCGAGCGCTTCGCCGGGTTCCCGCTCAATGTCGGGCGGCTTTCGCGGCTGGTCCCGGCCAAGGAAGCCGCCGCCGCGCGCGAACACTTGACCGATGGCACGCTCGACATCGTGATCGGCACCCACGCAATTCTGGCCAAGAGCGTGCAGTTCAAGCGGCTCGGGCTGGTGATCGTGGACGAGGAACAGCGCTTTGGTGTGAACCACAAGGAAGCGCTGAAGCAGCTGCGCACCGACGTCCACGTGCTCACCCTCACCGCCACCCCGATCCCGCGCACCTTGCAGATGGCGATGAGCGGGCTGCGCGAGCTGTCCACGATCCAGACCCCGCCGGTCGACCGGCTGGCGGTGCGGACCTATGTGATGGAATGGGACGATATGGTGATGCGCGAGGCCCTGCTGCGCGAACACCATCGCGGCGGGCAGAGCTTTATTGTCGTGCCGCGGATCGCCGATATGGAAGCGGTTGAAACCTGGCTGCGGGAAACCGTGCCCGAGGTCCGCTTTGTGGCGGCGCATGGCCAGATGGCCCCCACCGAAGTCGAAGAGCGGATGAGCGCGTTTTACGAAAAGCGCTATGACGTGCTGGTATCCACCACGATCATCGAATCCGGGCTCGATATTCCCAGCGCCAACACGATCATCATCCACCGCGCGGACCGGTTCGGGCTGGCGCAGCTTTATCAGTTGCGCGGGCGGGTCGGGCGGTCAAAACTGCGCGCCTATGCCTACCTGACCACGCTGGCCGACACGTCCTTGTCCGAAGTGGCGCAGAAGCGGCTGAAGGTGCTAGGCGATCTCGACAGTCTGGGTGCGGGCTTCCAGCTTGCCAGCCACGATCTCGATATTCGCGGCGCGGGCAATCTGCTGGGTGATGAGCAATCCGGCCATATCCGCGAGGTCGGGTTTGAACTTTACCAGGCGATGCTGGAAGACGCGATTCTCGCGGCCAAGGCCGGCGAAATCGGGCTGGCTAAGGAACGCCACAGCCTCAACCCGCAGATCACGGTCGATGCGCCGATCATGATCCCGGATGATTATGTGCCTGACCTCACCGTGCGGATGGCGCTGTACCGCCGCCTCAACGATGCCGAGAATCAGGCGGAGATTGAAGCGCTGTCAGCCGAAATGATCGACCGGTTTGGCCCCCTCCCCGGCCCGACTGAAAACCTGATCAAGCTGATCGCGATCAAGCGCCAGGCCATCGCCGCCAATATCTCGCGGATCGATGTTGGCTTGAAGGGCACGCTGGTGTCGTTCCACAAAGACCAGTTCCCCGATCCGCTCGGGCTGGTGGCCTATGCCGCACGGTTGGCGGGTACGATCAAGTTGCGGCCCGATAACAAGATCGCAGTCCAGCGGGCCTGGGGTGATCCGCAATCGCGCCTCAACGGGCTGCTGCAACTGACCAAGGGGCTGAGCACGATTGCGCTGAAGGCGAAGAAGGCGGCTTGATGCGGTTTAAGTTTCCTACATCGGTTGGGGAAGCTAACCATGCTGCCTGGTGACTGGCTACACTGGCCAAAAACACTTTTATTGCGCAAAGTGTCACCCAGAATTTTAGACATAAACTATTGTAATATATAAGTAATGATGTTTTGATTTGGGTGACAGTGTCGCCCTGAGGCCTGCATCGTGGCCGCTGTCGCAGACCTCCTCCGCCCGGAACGGCGGACCAGTCAATTGGCCCAACCTCGTTATACGCTAACCCCGCGCGAGCGCCAGAAACTCGGCCGCGCTGAGCGGCGGGGCGCGCAGGAAGCCTTGCCATTTGTCGCAGCCCTCGCTGACCGCGACCAGCCGCTGGGCCTCGGTTTCGACTCCCTCGGCGATCACCTTGAGGTCGAGCGCGCTGGCCATCGCGATAATCCCGCGCAGCACTGCCAAATCGCGCGGATTGCCGACTACACCGTCGAGCA
This sequence comes from uncultured Alphaproteobacteria bacterium, assembly GCA_963802015.1. GTDB lineage: Bacteria > Pseudomonadota > Alphaproteobacteria > Sphingomonadales > Sphingomonadaceae > Novosphingobium. The sequence continues at coordinate 209,239 of CAWDHB010000011.1, read as the reverse complement.
TCGAGCGGTCGAGCTTCAGATAATCGAGCGGCAGGGTCTTGAGATAATTGAAGTTGCAAAACCCCGCGCCGAAATCGTCCAGTGCCACTTGCACGCCTTGACGCGAAAGCTGCTCCAGCCCTTGGGCGGCATGGCCGATATCGCCAAGCAAGACCTGCTCGGTCACCTCCAGCGTCAGCCGCCAGGCCGCATAGCCGGTGCTGTCAAGCAATACGGAAAATTCGCGCGCAAAGTCCGGCGCACTTAAATCACTGGCAGTGACGTTCAGCGATAACCGCAGATCCATCGGCCAGCGCTGTGCGGTTTCCAGCGCGATCCGGGCGATGTGCCGGGATAGCTGCGCCATGTGGTCAGACCGTTCAGCGGCAGCGAACAGCACCCCGGCCCCGATCCGGCCCAGCTTGGGGTGGTTCCAGCGCGCGAGCGCCTCTGCCCCGGCCAGCCGGTCATTGCCGCAGGAATATTGTGGTTGATAGACCACTTCGATCTCGTCGCGATCAATCGCGCCCAGCAGGTCTGCATCAAGTTGCAGCAGACTGCGTCCACCCCGCGCGGCTTCGCCATCGGCCCAGAGCAGGCGCTTGCCCGAATGCGCCAACAGCAGCGACAAGGTATGCGCCAGCCGCTCAAACACCGCCGGCGGTGCTTCGTCGGTCAGCCCGCGCAGCAGCGCCATGCGCGGCGAAAGCCGGACGGTCCCGCCCGGCGTCACGATCGGCTTGGTCAGCGCGGTCAGCAATTGGGCAGCGAAAAACTGCCAGCGTTCGCGGCTGCACGGTTCGGTCGCCAACAGCATGAACTGGCTGCCGTTTACCCGCGCGAGCACCCAGGGACCCTCCAGTTCGTCTGCGGCGAAGTGCCTGAGCGTCGCTGCAACCGCCGCCAGCGCCGAATCTCCGGTTGCCGTGCCGAAGGCCAGATTGACCGCGTCAAACCGCCGCAGTCCCAGCAACAGCGCGTGGATCGGCAAGCCCTCGCCCAGCCACTGTTCCAGCCGCACCAGCGCGGTTTCGCGGCCGAGCAGGCCGGTCAACGGATCGCGCGCTGCCGCGACAGAATCGGGATCGAAAGAATCCATCCTTGCGCCATAGCGCACTAGGCCTACCAAAGCCTTGCCAGGATCACCGCCATGATCACCGATTGCCAAGGTCAGGCCCGCCCCCTATTCCCAGTCGCGATGACCGCCCCCGCCAATCTTGCCCTGCTCGTGTCACCCACCCCGCGCGCGCAAGAAGCGGGCGAGGAACTGGCGCGCAGCCATGCTTTCGTTCCTTTGGCCGAAGCTGACGCAGTTGTAGTCCTGGGCGGCGATGGGTTCATGTTGCAGGTCCTGCACCAGATGCTCGATTCCGGGCGGGTGATCCCGGCCTATGGGATGAACCTGGGCACCGTCGGGTTCCTGATGAACCGGCACAAGAGCAGCCGCGCGCTGACTGATCGGGTCGCGCGCGCACGCGCCGATTGCGGTGCGCCCCGCTGGCGATGACCGCCACCACCGGCAGCGGCACCGAACAGACCTTCTTTGCGATCAACGAAGTCTCGCTGCTGCGCGAAACCCGGCAGACTGCGAAGCTGGAAGTCTCGGTAAACGGCAAGGTCCGCGTGGCGGAATTGTCCTGCGACGGCGTGCTGGTCGCGACGCCGGCCGGGTCCACCGCCTACAATCTGTCCGCCAATGGCCCGATCCTGCCGCTAGGCTCGAACGTGCTGGCGCTGACCCCGATCAGCCCGTTCCGGCCGCGCCGCTGGCGCGGAGCAATCCTGCCCGATCAATACGAAGTCGGGCTTTCGCGTGCTCGATCCGGTCAAGCGCCCGGTCGCGGCGGTGGCAGATCAGAAGGAACTGCGCGATATCGATGCGGTGCCGCGTCAAAATCGCGCGCGAGCATCAGCTGACCTTGCTGTTCGATCCGGGCCGCACGCTGGAAGAACGCATCTTCTGCCGAACAGTTCCAGGTGTAAATTTCCGCGCGCACAGCGCTTGCCAAATCACGCGCTGCTGTTATAGGCGCACCCCTGTCCGAGAGATCGGACTGCTCCCCGATAGCTCAGCGGTAGAGTAGGTGACTGTTAATCACTTGGTCGTTGGTTCGAATCCAACTCGGGGAGCCACTATTTCAGCTTGAAGCCCTGCCTCTGGCGGGGCTTTTGCGTTTCAGACCGTGCGGCGCGGCACAGTTGCGATCGATCCACTGCTGGTGGCTTGGCATCGCCTCCGCCGCGCGCGCCAGTGCAGCTTCGAGCTTGGTCAAGCACTTCGCGTCCGTCGCTGGGGCGCAGCGCCAGCAACGGATCGATCGCCTTCGGGCAGATTGCCCTGGCCGATATGCACCGCCAGCCAGCTTGGCGGGCCGAACAGATCGGCGTCGCGCTGAACCAGGCGGCCATGGCGGCGGAAATGTTCGATTTTCCATTCGACCGTCTCGGGCACCGCCATATCGCGGCAATAGCGCCACAGCTCGGCATCGTCGCGCGTGGTCAGCTTGTAATGCAGGATGATGAAATCGCGGATGCGTTCGTATTCGTTGATCGCGATGCGGTTGTATTCATCGCTCACCAGCGGATCGAAGCCGCGATCGGGGAACAGCGCGAGCAGCTTGGCAATCCCCGCCTGGATCAAATGGATCGAGGTCGATTCGAGCGGTTCCATGAACCCGCTCGACAGGCCAATCGCGATCACGTTCTTGTTCCAGAACAGGTTGCGCCGCCCGGTGGTGAAGCGCAGCGGACGCGGATCGGCGAGCGCCTTGCCGTCCAGATTGGCGAGCAGCGTTGCCGCCGCGTCATCGTCCGAAATGAACTGGCTGCAATAAACATAGCCGTTGCCGGTGCGGTGTTGCAGCGGGATCCGCCACTGCCAGCCGGCCGCGCGCGCGGTGGAGCGGGTATAGGGCGTGGGCTCACCGACCTTGGCGCAAGGCACCGCGACTGCGCGGTCGCACGGCAACCAGTGCGTCCAGTCCTGATAGCCGGTTTGCAGCGCCCCTTCGATCAGCAGCCCCCGGAAGCCCGAGCAATCGATGAACAGGTCACCGGCGAAGTCCCGCCCATCTTCCAGGGTTACAGTCGGTGACATGCCCCGTTGCGCCATCCTGCTGCACACTGGCGATCTTGCCCTCGATCCGGCTGACCCCGCGTTGTTCGGCATAGTTGCGCAGGAACCGTGCATAAAGCCCGGCATCGAAGTGATAGGCATAGTCATAGGTCGATAGCACATTGCGCGGATCGGGCACCGGGTGCGCAAACTTGCCGCGCTTGGCGGCGGCCCAGGCCATGCACAGTTCGTCCAGTTCGGGCGCATCACCAGCGGCGCTGCGCCGCCAGCCAGTACTGATGCAGCGGCACCAGATCGAAATTGCGGCCATAGCTGCCGAAGGGGTGGAAATAGCGGTGGCCATCGCTGCCCCAGTTGACGAATTCGATCCCCAGCTTGAACGAGCCTTGGGTGGCACGGATGAACTCCGCCTCGTTGATCCCCAGCGTTTCGTTGAAGGTCCGGATCGGCGGAATGGTCGCCTCCCCCACCCCGACCGTGCCGATGTCATCGCTTTCGATCAGCGTGATAGTGCAATCGCGGCGGATCGCATTGGCCAGCGCCGCCGCAGTCATCCAGCCAGCGGTGCCGCCGCCGACGATCACGATCGAACGGATCGCCTGGGGATTGGGATTGCTCACGCTGTTACTCCATCAATATCGGGATATCAGTACCGGGGTGGCCGCACATCCAGCGCCATGATCAGGCGCTCGCCATCGTCGAACGGAAAGGTCCGGTGCCACAGGTAGGACGGGAACACCGCCGTCTGCCCGGCCACCGGGGCAATCGTCGCATAAGGTTCAAGGGGCAGCCCCAGTTCCTCCGGCGGCGCACCGAACGCGATATGCCCACTAGGCGCAGGGCCCATCTGATCTGGTCCGGGCAAAGCAATGTAGAACGCAGTGCTGAGCCAGCCCGCGGGATGGTTGTGCGGTACGTTAAAGCCCTGCCCTTGCAAGCGCACGGACCAGCTGCCCTCGATATGCAGCTCCCGGCGTGGCCGCCCCAGCAGTGGGTGGCCGTCCTCGTGCGGCGGCAAGGCATCGACGTAGCACCGGATCGCAGCCAGCCAGCGGGTTCTGGCCGTGGTGATGATCGGCTCATGCCGCAGGATCACCGACCGGTCGGTCTGCGTGCCGCCGCGCACCGATTGTTCGGCATAGGGCCGCGCCATCACGTGCAACCCGCGCAATACTTCTGCCAGTTCGGCCAGCTCGCCTTGATCGAGTTCAACCGGCACCGCGCGCACCAGCACATCCGGGCGGTCAAGCCACACCCAACGTTCATCCCCCAGCAGCGCGCCATGCCAGCGAGAGGTACGGCAGGAACAACGGCGCTGAAGGCGCAGCCATCAAGGCCTCGCAATAGCTGGCAGCCTCACGGTAAGCGCCCGTGCGCAGCGCATAGCGCACCCGGCACAGTGATACGGTATCACCCGATAGGTTGGCGGTCTGCTGGATCAGCTGCCCCGCTTCGGCCAGATCGCCGCTCTCCAGCGCCAGAAACAGCCGCGCGGTTTGCCACGCCGGCGCTGTGCCCAAGGCCGCCTCGGCGCGGTCGATCACGGTCCGCGTCGCCGCCCAATCGCGGGTCTGCGCAACCGCGCCGAACCACGCGAGCCACAGGTCCTTGTTGTTGGCCTGCGCGTGGCAGGCAGCGGCGTAGCTGGCATCGAAGCGCGCGGCATCGCCGCTGGTCCAGCGCAGGGTGGACAGCGTCTTGTGCCCGGCCAGCCAGCCCGGCGTCTGGCGCAGGGCGGCTTCAAGCAGCGCTTCGGCCTCGGCCAGCTTTCCTTCGGCTGCGAGCGCGTTGGCGCGGCTGCGGACGAGGTCAGGATTGTCCGGGAGTGCTGCCTGCAAGTCCGCGAACAGCGCAGCGGCGGGCAGTCCGCGCTCATAGCGGGTCTGCGCAAGGCCTTGGACGATCTGCGGGTCCTTGAGGCCAGCCGCCTCGGCCTGCGCAAACACAGCCTCGGCCTCGTCGAGCCGCTGCGCGAGCCGCAAGGCCACGCCGTGCAGCAACACCACTTCGCCATCGCGCGGAGCCAGCCGCGCCAGAGCGGCCAGTAATGGCAAGGCCTGCTCCGCACGGCCAAGCGCCAGCGCATCGCGCACCATCTTGATCGCCAGTGCCCGGTCTTGCAGCGATAGGCCGCGCGCGCGCAGCAGCCGCATCGCCGCCGTGGCCAGCGCAGCTTCCAATTGCTGGGGATCGATGGTCATCGCGGTAGGTGCCGGTAAATTGTCATGGCGTTGCACGTGGCAAAAACTGCGAAGGGGAGCAACCGAAGTTGCTCCCCTTCTGATTGAATGACCGCCCCCACTCGGCCATTCGGGTTCAGCTTAGAAGCTGAACCGAGCCGAAACCGTGGCAGTACGGCCGAGTGCCGGAGCACCGCCAAGGACCACTGGGTTGACCGAGTTGTCCGAGATGCCGCCGGCACCGCGGAAGTCGAAGCGTGTCAAACAGGTTGTAAACCTGGATGCCGAGTTCGAGGTTGTCGATCGGGCGAACCCGCAGCACGCCGTTGAACACAGCCTTGCCCGGATATTCGATCCCGCCGCCATCGATGGCGTTGGTCTGGCCGGTAGCCGAAACCCCGACAGTGACAATGTCGCCAATGTCGTAGTTGGCCGAGACCGTATACGACAGATCGGGGATCCCGTCAGCGCGGCTGAACACCGTGGAGGCGGCGGCAGCGCGCTTGGCCTTGGTGTAAGTCGCGGTGGCAACCAGGTTGAACCCGCCGCTGGCGTAAGTGACATACATTTCAGCGCCGCTGGTGCGGTACTTGGTGTCGATCACACAGCCACCGGTAGGGCATTGCGCCGTGGTGGTGGGTTCATAGTCGCTGCGCTTGAAGTTGCCCTTCAGCAGGGTCAGTTCAAACGTGTAGCGACCGCCGCCCAGATCACCGCGATGCTTCAGACCCAGCTCGTACTGCTTGACGAAGTCAACCGACGGGGTCTGGCCCAGCAGGTTAAGCGCACCGCTGGCAGTGAACTTGCCTGACAGGGTCTGACGGTCCGCATTGAACCGGCCGCCACGCGAAACACGCGCGAACAGGCTGGTATCAGTGCTCGCCTTGAACAGCGCACCGGCGGTCCAGGTGGTGTAGTTGCGGCCATAGTTCAGCACTTCGCGGGTGCCAGTGGCGTTGATCGTGGGGATCTGGGTGGTGATCCCGCCGAACGATACCGGAGTGTTGAATTCGGTGGCGGAACCACCGACTGCATAACCCGAAGCCCGCAGCATTTCGAAGCGTGCGCTGGCGTCGATTGCGAAGCTGTCGGTATCGAGATCGAGCCCGACGTAAGGCGCGTTATCGGTGTAGGACAGTTCGTAATCGCGGGCGCAGCAATCGCCCCAATTGTTGTTGAACCCGGCGATGCCATTGGCGGTCAGCCGCGCACCAGCCGCCGTGAACAGATCGAGCTGCGACGGATTGTCACCGCTCAGTTCGCGGTAGGACTTGTTGACGTGCCAATCCATTTCGATCTTCTGGTTCATGAAGAACCAGCCGGCCCGCGCGGTCAGCGTGCCGCCAGCCGCTTCATAATCCGCCGCAATCGTGAAGTCGTTGGCAAAGCTGCCGATGTCACGAATGTTGGTGCGGACGTTGACGTTGGTATCAACGTAAGTGCCGGTGAAGACCTGCCCGGCGTTCGGCCCGCTGGCATAGCGCAGCTGCGCCACGGTGCCGCCGTTGACGGTCGAACCGATGATGCTCGAACGGCGCGTGGCCGACAGGAACGGCGAGGTGAAGGCACCGTTCATGCTGGTCCAGCGCATGTTGTTGTCCACGGTGATGTTGTCCGAGAACTCATAGTGCAACTGGGCCTGCAATGCCTTGGCATTGGTGGTGATGCCGCTCATTTCGACGCTTTCCAGCGCGCCGTCGCGGTTCACGATCAGGAAGTTCTGGTTGTAGATCGAATAGTTCGATCCGCGCCGACCATCGAAGCCTGGATACGGCTCAAGGCTGGTCACCTTGCCGCCGCTGATCGTGGCGAGCGCAGGCGCACCGGTGTAGTTCGGCTCTTGCGTATCGGCATATTTGAACAGGAAGCGGATGTAGCCTTTTCCGTCGTCAAATTCCTTGGTGAGGTTCGCCTTGATCTGGATCGAACTCGCTGACGTTGTAGTCTGCGCGCAGCGGGCCGCGGCCCGACTTGAAGAAGCCGCCAATGTGGAAGCGGATCGTGTCGGTCAGATCGCCGCCATAGCGGAAGTCAGCGCGGGTTTCCTGGAAGCCCAGGCCCTTGTTCAGCTGCAGATAGCCGCCTTCGCGGGCACCATCGTGGCTGATGTAGTTGATGACTGCGCCCGGAGCCTGCGAAGCAAAGGTAGCAGCGGTCCCGCCACGCACGCCTTCAACACTGGCGACCGACGCATCAAAGCGGGTCCAGTAATCGTTGTTGCCGAACTGAATGTCACCGAACAGTACGACCGGCAGGCCATCTTCCTGCAGCTGCACGAACGGCGCACCGCCGGTTGCCACTGGCAAACCGCGCACCGCGATGTTCGAGTTGCCACCAGGGCCAGACGTACCAGCCACCTGAATGCCAGGGATCATGCGCAGCAGTTCAGCTTCCGAACTGGGCTTGAAATCTTCGATCAGCTGCGAAGTAACGCTCGTTACCGAGATCGAAGAATTGATCTGGGCCTTGTTACGGCCAGAAGCCGTCACCACGATCACGTCAAGACCGGAAGGGTCTTCTTCACCGCTGGCGGCGGCGTCTTGCTCATCTGCAGCATAGGCAGGCGCGGCGCCTGCGGCCATTACAGCGAGTGCAGCAGCGGACACACAGCTCCGCAGCACGGACTTTCTCATAACCTCTCCCCTCGATCTTTTCAGAATTGCTTGCCTAGGATGGCAAGTCGGCTGGTGTTGGCAGCAACAACAATCGATTGCAACAGCTTTCACAATCGATTGTAAGATTTTGCTGGAACGCGGCAAATTTGCAACGCATAAGTCAGTCAGCACAGCGTCAGACCGACGTCTTGCAAACCACTGATGCGAAGCGTTAAGCTGCGTAACGCAGCGAATTGACCAGGGGCAACACAAAATCACCATGACTGATGGAGCCAGCCCACCGCGGATACGCAACATTGCCGAATTGGCGCGGATCGCTGGAGTATCGACCGGCACCGTGTCGCGTGCCTTGGCCAACAAGACGCTGGTCAACCAGGAGACGCGTGAGCGGATCCAGGCGCTCGCGCGGGAGCATGGCTTTCGCCCGAACCAGATGGCCCGGCGGCTGCGCACGCAGCAAACCGGAGTGATCGGGATCGTTGTGCCGCTTGGCCACGAAATGCGACAGCATCTGTCTGATCCGTTCTTCATGACGATTCTGGGCCATCTGGCCGATGCGCTGACCGAAAACGGCTATGACATCATGCTCAGCCGGGTCATCCCCGATGACGACGAATGGCTCGAACGCATCGTCGACTCCGGGATGCTCGATGGCGTCTTGCTGATCGGGCAGTCGGACCAGTCGGAGGCGATCGAGCGCGTCGCGCGGCGCTATCGCCCGATGGTGGTCTGGGGGCGCCATACGCCAGGGCAAGTTCATTGCACGGTCGGCGTGGATAACCGCGCCGGCGGGCGGATTGCGGGCGAAGCGCTGATTGCGCGCGGCTGCCGCCGCCTCGGTTTCGTCGGCGAAATCGACGCGCCCGAATTCAGCGAGCGCTATCTCGGGCTTGTTGACGCGGCAGCGGCAGCAGGCCTGCCCGTACCGCAGCAATTCCACGTCCACGTTGCATCAGACGTCATGAAGGAAGAGATTGCCGCCCACATCGCGCGAATCCAGACTGATTGCGACGGTGTTGCTGCGGCGTCCGATCTTATCGCAATGCACACCGTCCGCGCCCTCGCCGATCGCGGGGTCGCGGTACCTGGCGATATCGCAGTCACCGGGTTCGACGATCTGCCCTTGGCCGAACAAACGATTCCGCGGCTGACCACGATTAGTCAGTCAGTGAACGTCGGTGCCAAAGCGATGGTTGCCGCCCTGTTTGAACGAATTGCCGGGCAAGATACGCAATCGTTGGAGATGCAGCCCGTGCTGATCAAACGCGATACCGCCTGATTGCTGACGCTACGCTCAAGACCAGTGCGCGGTATAGCTCGTGCCGGTCATCCGGTGCTGCAAGGTGATTGCGTGACAGCCGTCGGCGCTGAGCAGCTCGATGCTCCCGCGATCCAGCCAGATCGAGATCTCACCTGATCCGCCGCCTTCAAGCCGCTGCACGGTATCGAGCGCCGGGGTGACTGGATCGCGGCGGCTGACAAACAACGTGTCCTGCCGCCGTTCGATCCGCAAGATCCGTCCGACATCATCGACCAGTGCCAGCCAGGCGTCACCTTGCGGAAAGGTGAGTTTGCTGACAGGCGCGAGTGATGGCGTACCCCAAGCGAGTGGCGGAACCGCCGCGATGGCTGCAGGCTCGACCTGCTGAACCAGAACATAGCGCTTACCCTGCGCCTGCAGCGACAGCCGCCGTGGCAGGCTCATCGCCCCGCGCCAGCCTTGTTTGGGAAGTTGCCCCTGATAGGCGTGGTTGCCCATCCACCCGATCCAGACGGGGCGCCAGGCTGCATCACGCGGTTCATGCCAGGCGATTGCTGCGTAAAAATCTGTCCCAAAGTCTGCCACGCCCCAGACGGGGGCGGCGTCTATGCTGTCCGGCTGAAAGCGGACGCCGTCAAACGTGCCCGTCTGATACAGCGCACCCGAGCCGGGGGCACCGCGCAGCACGTCGACTTTGAACAGCCAGCGTCGTTCAGCGGTCCCTTCCACTGGCAGTTCAATCAGCAGCGGACATTCCCAGACTTCGCCCGGTGCGCCGGCGGCGGGGATGCTGGACAGTTCGACCCACTGCTTCAAGTCAGGCGACCCGTAGATCACCGCGCGCTGCTCGTTGGAGAACACGACGACCATGATCCAGCGCGCGCTCGGTTCGTGCCAGAACACGTTAGGGTCTCTGAAATCCGCCATATTCCGGTCCAATACCGGGTTGCCCGCGAATTTGTCCCAGGTGCGGCCTGCGTCGTTACTGAACGCGAGCGATTGCGACTGAATTGGCGGCGGACCAGCGGCGGCGCTGGTATAGATCGCAACCATTGCATCGCGGCCAAACCCGGTGCGATTGTCGGTGTCAATCACCGCCGACCCGGAAAAGACCATCTCATGCGCATCGTCCAGCAAAGCTGGCTCCAGCTCCTGCCAGGTCGCCAAATCCCGCGAGACCGCATGGCCCCAACTCATGTGGCCCCAGTCTTCGCCTTGCGGATTGTACTGATAGAACAGGTGCCATTCGCCCTTGTGATAGACAAGTCCGTTCGGATCGCTCAGCCAATTCGCGGCTGGCGCATAGTGATAATGGGGTCGCATGTAGCTTTCTCTTGAAGGCGAGCGCGCTAACGCGCGATCAGCACCGTGTCGCCGCTGAATGACAGGGTAAAGGCAGGTGCAGGTGTGCCGCCGAACTGGCTGCGCAGCAATTCGGGATGATCGTCAAAGCTGCGGCCCGCCATCCCCCAGTGATCGATAAAACTCCAGACCTCACCTTCGTCAGTGACCCACCAGCTATAGCCCTGAGTCGGCTCGCCTTCCGGGTTGGCGGCAACCAGGCCCGTGCCATTGACCGCGCGCCACGGTCCGTCGAGTGACTCGGCGGTCATTGCGTAGAGCCCGTTAGGACCGCGTTCTACGTCAGGCGAAAAGGTCCGGCCCTGGGTGGACCAGAAAAGATAATACTGGCCACCACGCACCAGAACGTGCGGCCGTTCAAGCTCATTGTTCACCGTTACAGCGGCAACCAGTGGGTTGCCGAGCGTCCAGTCGCCAGCGCTGGTTTGCGTGGCGAGCCCGATCACGCCGTTGTAATCGTGGGCATCCCAGCCCGCGCTGGCAGTGAACAGCAGGTGCGCCAGCCCAGTCGCCTGATCGCGAAACCACGCCGGGTCGCGAAAGCCCTTGATCAGCCCCGGCGCGCCTTGGGCCTCACGGGCGACGACATAGCGGTCGCCGTCTGCAACCACCTGTTCGGTCGGCGCGGCAAAATCTGCTGGCCCATTTACCCCCAAGACACCGTGGCTGGCGAAGATGCGCTGTTCAAACGAAGCCGGCTCGCCGCGCCGTCCAGCTGCGGTGAAATAGAGGATGACCGTCGTGCCATCATCCAGCAGTACCGCCGAACCGGCCCACTCGCGTGAGCCCGGTGAGTTTGCGGGATCGAGTGCGTCGCCGTGATCCTTCCACCCGTCCGCCCCCACCGACGCCAGCCGGATCCGCGCGGCATCGTGGCGGGCGCCGGGATCCGGAAAGCGCGGCGCGGACAGGAAGAACCACCACTGGCGCTCGCCATGGCTGACCGTGCGGCCATCTTCGTGCTGCAACGGCCAGCTGTCCCACAGATCAAGCTCCGGCAGAATCGGCTGCGCATCGCCGGCGGTGAGCAGGTCAATCCGCGCCAACTGAGGAATCTCGGCAAAGCTGCCAGGGTTCCAGGCGGTTGCACCGTAGGGAGGAGCCGCGTCGCGCGGTTGCCCTGCGGGTTTCAAACGGGCCTGTTCAGTCATGTTCAACTCCAGTGCCTGCGGCACCCGTATCGACGATTATAAGATTGATTGGTCCGCCATCCGGCGCCCGGTAATTGCTGCGCACTTCGGCGCGGACTTGGTCCAGCGCAGCGCGGTGCATGACAGCGACCACTGCGCCGCCAAAGCCGCCGCCGGTCATCCGTGCGCCGCCCTGCTCGCCCAAGGCGGCTTGCAGGATCGCAACCAAGTCGGTCGACGTCGGGATGGCTGACCGCGAAATCGTCGCGCAATGAGTTATGGCTGGCGTTCAGCAATCGGCCCAGCCCGGCCAGATCTTGCGCCGCGATCACCGCGATTGCCTGCCTGACCCGATCAATCTCGCTGGCGACGTGGCGGGCGCGCGCGGCCAGTCCGGGTTCGAGCGCTGCCAGCGCAGAACTATCAGTCGCCAGATCGCGCAAGCTAGCGAGCCCTAGGGCAGCCGCCGCCCGATTACAGTCCGCCCGGCGCGCGTTATATTCGCCATCGACCAAGCCGCGCCGCACCCCGGACTGGACGATCAGCACCGCCCAATCATCCGGCAAGGCCACATCGCGCACCGCCAGATCCTGGCAGTCGATCAACAGCGGCGTCGCTGGCTTGCCCGCCGCGATCACCAATTGATCCATGATCCCGCACTGCACCCCGGCCCAGTCATGCTCTGCACGTTGAGCAGCCAGAGCCAGCCGGGCGGGGTCTGGCACCGGCGCAGCGGCTGCGGCACTGAGGGCGCGGCCCACGGCGATACACAGCGACGCCGATGATGAGAGCCCTGCTCCGCGCGGCAGATTTCCGGCAATTGCAAGTTTCGCTCCGGCAACCGGCAGGCCCTGCGCCGTCATCCCGGCCGCCATGCCGCGCAGATAGCTGCGCCAGTCAGTCATCGGCCGAACCGGATTATCTGCGAGCGAAAACGTTTCACACTCGCCGCTGAAATCCAGCGCGACAGCTTCAATCCCAAGCTCACTGCTCGCAGCCCAGGCGACTGCTGTACCAGCCGCGATTGGCATCGGCAGGACCAAGCCGTCGTTGTAGTCAACGTGATCACCGATCAGATTGACCCGGCCCGGCGCGAAGCAAACCCCGTCAGCCGTGTGGCCAAAGTGCGCTGCAAAACCCTGCTTGACGCGTTCGGTCAATTGCACGCGCCGTCTCCCACAGCACGCAACCGCGCGGCGGCGGTTTCCGGGGTCAGATCGCGCTGCGTCTCGGCCAACAACTCAAAGCCGACCATGTGCTTGCGGATTGCGGCAGAGCGCAGCAGCGGCGGATAGAAATGGGCGTGCAGCCGCCAGTGCGCGGTATCATCGCCCCAGCCCGTGCGGTGCGCCGTGCCAGCCCATCGAATAGGGGAACGCCGCATCGAACAGGCCGTCATAGGCCCGCAGCACCGCGCCCAGCAGGCTCGCCAGTGCGGTCCGGCCAGCCTCATCCAACTCCTCAAGCCGAGCGACCGGCTGGCGGGCGATGATCAAGGTCTCAAATGGCCAGGCGGCCCAGTGCGGAACCACCGCCAGCCAGTGGTCATTGTGCGCCACCAACCGCGATCCACCGGCCAGTTCTGCCTCAGCCACGGTATCCAGCAAACAGGTACCGGTCCGGCCCAGCCAATCGCGCTGATTGCGGTCTTCCTTCGCCACAGCGTCGGGCACGAAATCACTGGCCCAAACTTGTCCGTGCGGATGCGGCGAGGACGCGCCCATCATCGCGCCCTTGTTTTCAAACAGCTGCACGTGGGCCCATTTCGCGCCCAGTTCCGCCGATTGCTGGCACCAGCAGTCGATCACCATGCGGCGCTCTGCATTGGCCATTGTCGCCAAGGTCTGGCTGTGATTGGGCCCATAGCACAGCACCCGCGCTTCGCCGCGTGCGGGGGCCTCTTCAAACGGTCCGCGGTGCCGGTTCGGTCACGGTCTGCGCCAGCAAGGCCGCGAAGTCATTCTGGAACACGAACGGACCAGAGTAGTCGGGATTGCGCTCGCCCGTGACGCGGGCATTGCCGGGGCACAGGTGGCAGTCCGGATCGTGCGCGGCCAGTTGCGGCGTGCTGACCGGATCGACTTGCCCCTGCCACGGGCGCTTGTCGCGATGTGGTGAGACCAGCACCCAGTCCCCGGTCAACAGGTTGCGGCGGCGGTGCGGCAAATCTGCCTGGCTCATGCTGCGATCCTTCCGTGGAAGATGGCGACCGATTCCGCTTTGAGCGGTGGCAGCGGAAGCCCGGCTTGTGCCAGCCATGACCCGCTGCGCCTTACGGGCTGATCCAACATCGCGCGGTGCAGCGCCGAAAGGTGCGCAGCATGGCCGCCCGCCCCGCCCGCGATCCGCAGCATACGCAAGTCGCAGCGCTCTGCTGGGGCAAGGAACGGCAACGTCAGCGGCTGCGGCCGGCGATCTTGCGCCGGGTCACAACGAATCACAAACAGCAGAAACTCGGTGCCTTGCCCTTGCGCCTGCCAGGTCAGACCGTCGGCGCCGTCGCCCTGATGCAACCAGCCGCCGTGCAAGACATGCCGCCACTGTTTGTAGAAAACGATCCAGTCTGCCAGTTCGGCCCGGTCAGCATCCGGAAGCGCGGCAGGATCAAGTTCCACCCCGAAATGCCCCTGCATCGCCACCGCCGCCCGGAACGCCAAGCTCTGGCTGCGACCGGTAGCGTGCGCCGGGCTCGCGCCGACATGGCTGCCCATCAACTCGGGCGGCAGGAAGCTGAGGAAGCTGCGCTGGATTGGCACGCGGCTGACCGCGTCGATGTTGTCGCTGGCCCAGAACCGGTGCGTATAAGCCGCAATCCCCGCGTCAGACCGTCCGCCTCCGCCTGCGCAGCTTTCGATCTCGACCGACGGGTGCGCTGCGCGCAGCCGGGCGAGCAGGTCGTATGTCCCTTGCACCTGCGCCCATCCACCGGCGGGCGCGAGGTCACGGTTGTGATCCCACTTGAGGTAACTGATCGGTACCTCGCGCAGCAGCGCATCGAGCGCGCCGAACAGATAATCGCGCACGTCGCCCCGGCGCGAGATTGAGCACCAGTTGGTTGCGCGCGGTGGGCGCACTGCCTTGCGCTGGGGTCAAAGCCCAGTCCGGATGCGCGCGGTACAGATCGCTGTCCGGATTGACCATTTCCGGTTCAACCCACAACCCGAATTCCATGCCGAGTGCGCGCACCTTGTCCGCCAGCGGTTTCAGTCCGTTGGGGTATTTGATCGGGTCACAAGTCCAGTCGCCCAGCCCGGCGCGGTCATCGTTGCGCCCTTTGAACCAGCCATCGTCCAGCACGAACCGTTCGATGCCAATCGCGGCGGCGGCCTCGGCCAGTGCACCAATCCGCGCTTCGTCGTGATCGAAGTAGCAGGCCTCCCACGAATTGAGGTGGACCTTGCGTGGCTGCATCACGCTATCGGGCCAGTTGACCAGCGCGCGCACAGCGGCGTGCTGCTGCGCCATCGCGCCATTGCGGCCTTGTGTTGACACCGCCAGGATCGCCTCGGGTGCGGTGAAGCTTTGGCCCGGCGCAATTACGATCCCGCCAGGATGCAGCGCCGCCCCTGCGCTCAGCACCCAGAAGCCCTCGTCATCGCGCTCGATTGCCAGTCGGCTATCGCCTGACCACGCCAGTTGCAACGCTTGCACCAGCCCAGCATGCCGCGTTGCGCCGTTGCCTAGCACCATCAGCCCCGGCGGTCCGCCATGCCCACTGATCCCGCGCCGCCCGTCGCGCTGCCAGCCATGCTGCGGCATGGCTTCGTTCACTTCGACCAGCTCGGCATTATGCCGCCCGCGCCAGGAGACAATTCGGTCCGATTGCGGCCCAAGTGGAATCAAGGCCGACGCCAGCCAGTCCAGTTGCAGCGGCTCGGTCCCGGTGTTGTGCAGGCTCGCCCCGAAGCACAAAGGCTCCGCCCGGCTGCACGGAGAACCTCTGCTCCAGCGCGACTCCGGCCATGGCATCATGCGCCGAGATCGTGACCTGATGCGCAGTCTGCGTCACTTCGACCTGCGCGAAGTGGGGCACCACCGCCGCGCCGTGTTGCCGGAACTGCACCGCCGCTGGCCCAAACCAGCCGCTTCCAGCGGACGGCAAAGTCGCCAGAGGCACATCCTGATCCAGCGAGAACGAAGCCGCGACACGTTCGGCGTGCAATGGTCCCAGCCCAGCAGGATCAACCCGCGCACCCAGGTGCCGCCACAGCGGTGGCGCGCCGTCGCGGCATTCGAGCACGAGGCTGGCCTCGGCGCTGTGCAGAAAGGCAAGTGTCGCGGTCATCACGCAGGCTGCAATTCGGTCTGCGCTCGATGCATGCTGCTTAACGCGCGTAACGGCAATCGCAGCGCAAAGCATCAGCACGCCGCCAAAGGCCAAGGCATTGCGTGGATCGCCGTTCAGTACGCCCCGATAAAGAAACGGCATCGTGGCGGCAAACAGCAACATCGGCGCGCAAATCATCATGTTGAAGATGCCCATGTAGACCCCGGTCCGTTGCTGCCGGGATCGCATTGGCCAGAATGATGTAGGGATTACCCATGATCGAACCCCAGCCCAGCCCCATTACCCCCATCAGCGCCCACATTGGCGGCTGGCTGTTCATGAAAGGCATGCAGATCATCGCGAGGCCGGTTAACACCAGACAGGTAGCGTGGAGCCGCACTGGTCCGTATTTGGCGGCAAGCGGTGCCATCGAGAAGGCAGTGACGAAAGCGATTGCGTTGTAGAACGCCCCCATCGGTCCCGAGAGCAGGTCAGCTTCACGGAATTGCGCCGTGCTGCCATCTGAAGTACCGAACAGCGCCATCGAGATTGATGGAACCCGGTAAGCCCAATAGCAGCACATTGCATACCATTGGAACACGCTCATCCAGGCCATCGTGCGCATCGCGCTTGGCATGTCGCGGATCGCCTCGAAGATTTCTCCGAAAAACGGCCCGAAGCCTTTGGGAAGTGCCCTGATCCGCTCTTTCTCAGATTCGGGCAAAGGCAGCTCAGGCACGCGCAGGATTGACCACAGAATCGTGGAAATGCGAGAGCACCGCGCCGATGTAAAAGGCATAACGGGTATAGTCTGGGATCACCCCGGGTGCAGCGTCTTTGGACACGCCCAGCAGGTTGACCAGCAGAAACGGGCTGGCATAGGCGAGGCACTGCGCCAAGCCGGTGAATCCACTCTGCGAGAGGAACCCGAACCCGCGCTGCTTGGCACCCAGCCTGTCATTCACATAAGCGCGATAGGGTTCCATCGTGACGTTGTTGCCGACATCGAGCAAAAACAGGATCGAGAACGCCATCAGCAAGCTTTGCGAGAATGGCATGAACAGCAGCCCAGCGCTGCACATCACCGCCCCGATCAGGAAATAGGGTGTGCGGCGCCCGTATTTTGACAGCGTCCGGTCGCTCATCACCCCGATGATTGGCTGCACGATCAACCCGGTCAGCGGCCCGGCGATCCCAAGCCAGGGAAAATCAGCTTCATCTGCGCCGAGATATGCAAAAATCGGGATTCGCCTGCTGCAAGCCAAAGCTGAACTGCAAGCCCAGAAACCCGAGATTCATCTCCATGATCCGGGGCAACGACAAAGTTGGGCGTTTGGCTTCCATCTGGACTCTCCCCGGCGCGCATTGCGGCGCTCTGGTGTGCCAATGTCACAGGTCGGCAAGCAATACAACAATCGATTGCAGGATATGCAGAGCGCGACTCTGGCTGGTGATCAATCAACCAAGCAGCAACCGCGAACCGGCCCAGATCGTCAGCGCCGCAGTGACCCAGCGGATGGTTCGTTCTGGCAACAGGCGCAGCGCCAGCAGCGAGCCGATCTGCCCCCCGATCACCACCGCCAGTAGCAGCGGCAAGCCATCGGCCAGAGCGCGCACCAAACCGGCCTGGGCCACCCTTCAGCAGTTGGCCAACCAGTCCCGACGAGCGAGTTGATCAGAATGAACAGGCTGGCCGTCGCGGCGATCCGGCGCGCGGAGTTCCAGCGGGTCAGATGCAGCAATGGGGCCAAAAATATCCCGCCGCCGATCCCCACCAGACCCGCGAGATAGCCCAGTGGCGCCGCCGCAAGCGGCATCCAGCGCGCCAGCGGCGCAGGATTTCCGGGGCGTTCGGAGCGATGCGGCAGCAGCAAGGCGAGCCCGGCAAACACCAGGCTACCGCCCAAGCAATAGCATAAACGTCGCCTCGCGGATCGGGGTCAGCCCGCCCAGTAAGGCCAGCGGGGCCGCGATCAGCGAAACAGTCAGGGCACCGCGCCATGGCATTTGCCCCGCACGGGCAAACCGCACCGTGCTGCCGCTAACCACCACGACATTGCAGACCAGCGCCAGGATCGGCAGCAGCCGGTAGTCAAACCCAGCCAGACTCAGCAGCGCACTGTAAGTCGAACCGCCCCCGAACCCGACCGAGGCATAGAGCAGCGCAGTGGCGAAGAACCCTAGCGGCAGCCACAGGCCCATTGCTGCTGGCGCTCAGCTCAGGCCGCTACGCCGTGGCAATGCTTGTATTTCTCACCCGACCCGCAGGGGCACGGCGCGTTGCGGGACAGCCCCATGTCGGCATAGGGATCGGCGGTCGCCACCCCTGCCCCCAGTGCGCCCATCATCGCCTGCGCGCCGGGCGTCGCCGCCCCGTCGCCGCCCAGGCTGAACGGATCGATGTGGCTGGTCAGGAATTCGGGCAGATCGGGCAGCATCATCTCGTTGGGATCAGGCATCCGCAACTCACTGTTCGACAGGATCTGCGTCACGTCCATCCGGATCGCTTCCAGCATGCGTTCGAACAGGCTGAAAGCCTCCTGCTTGTATTCGTTGATCGGCTGCTTTTGCGCATAGGCGCGCAGGAACACGACCTGACGCAGCGCGTCGAGCGTGGCGAGATGTTCCTTCCAGTAATGGTCCAGCCGTTCGAGCAAGACCTGCTTTTCAACCATCCGCCACAGCCCGGAGTCCTCGCCGACCTTCGTGAGCATATGTGCATCGGCCATTTCGGCCAGACGCTCTTCGATCACATCAGGCTCAAGGCCGTCCTGCTGCGCCCATTCGTCAATCGGCGCGTCAAAGCCGAGCACTTCGCCCACGCGGGTCTTCAGCGTCACCGAGATCCCATTGCTCGGGATAGGATCCCGGCGGGCAGGCATCGCCGACCAGCGTGTTGACCGCGTCGTGACGCATGTCGACCACCACCTCGTCGATCGCTTCGGCATCCATGATGTCTGCGCGCTGCTCATAGATGACCTTGCGCTGGTCGTTCATCACGTCATCGTATTCGACAACCTGCTTGCGCACGTCGTAGTTGCGCGCCTCGACCTTCTTCTGTGCGGTCTCGATGGCCTTGGACATCCATTTGGACGGTGGCAGCGCCTCGCCGTCTTCCAGGTTGGAACGCATCATCTTCGCAAACAGCGTATCCGGCCCGAAGATTCGCAGCAGATCATCGTCAAGGCACAGGTAGAACCGCGACAGCCCGGGATCGCCTTGCCGGCCTGAGCGCCCGCGCAACTGGTTGTCGATCCGGCGGCTTTCGTGGCGTTCGGTGCCGAGCACGAACAGCCCGCCAGCGGCGAGCACTTGCTGGCGTTCGGCTTCGATCTCGGCCTTGATCCGCTCCATCACGGCGTCACGCTCCGGGCCTGCGGGCAGGTCCTTCAATTCGTCATCGCTGCGGAATTCCAGATTGCCGCCCAGCTTGATGTCGGTCCCGCGGCCGGCCATGTTGGTGGCGATTGTGACCGCACCAAGCCGTCCGGCCTGGGCAACGATGTGGGCTTCCATTTCGTGGAAGCGGGCGTTGAGGACGTTGTGCTTGACCCCTTCCTGGCGCAGGAATTCGGAAAGCATTTCCGATTTTTCAATCGAAACCGTCCCCACCAGCACTGGCTGGCCGCGATCCTGGTGTTCCTTGATCGTCTTGGCGATCCCGCGGAACTTGTCCTCGATCGACTTGTAGAACACGTCCTCCTCGTCGGCACGCAGGACCGGCACGTTGGTCGGAATAGTGACGACGTTCATCTTGTAGATGTCGAAGAATTCAGCCGCTTCGGTCGCGGCTGTGCCAGTCATCCCGCCAAGCTTCGGGATACATCCGGAAATAGTTCTGGAAGGTGATCGAAGCCATTGTCTGGTTCTCGGGCTCGATCTTCACGCCCTCCTTGGCTTCGACTGCCTGGTGCAGGCCGTTTGACCAACGCCGTCCGTCCATCATTCGCCCGGTGAATTCGTCGATGATGATGATCTTGTCGTCCTTGACGATGTAATCGATGTCGCGCTTGAACATCACGTTGGCCTTCAGGCTCTGGTCAAGGTGATGAACGACCTGTGTGTTTTCAACATCGTAGAGGTTCGATCCGACCAGCATCCCGGCGTCTTCCAGCATCCGTTCGACGCGCTCGACCCCGTCTTCAGTCAGGCTGATGCTCTTGGTCTTTTCGTCGGCATCGTAGTCTTCTGGGCACGATCTGTTTCACGATTGCATCGACCGAGATGTAGAGTTCGCTCTTGTCATCGGTCGGGCCGGAAATGATCAGCGGGGTGCGGGCCTCGTCGATCAGGATCGAGTTGACTTCGTCGACGATCCCGAAGTTGAACGGTCGATGGACCATTTGCGCGCGTTCATGCTTCATGTTGTCGCGCAGGTAATCGAACCCGAGTTCGTTGTTGGTGGCATAGGTAATGTCGGATTCGTAAGCTGCGCGGCGTTCCGGCTCGGGCAGGTTTGGCACGATCACGCCCACGGTCAGCCCCAGGAAGGTGTAGATCTGCCCCATCCATTCCGCGTCGCGGCGGGCCAGATAATCGTTGACCGTAACGACATGGACGCCTTTGCTTTCAATTGCATTGAGGTAGGTCGGCAGGGTTGCGACCAGCGTCTTGCCTTCGCCAGTGCGCATCTCGGCGATTTCACCGCGGTGCATCACGATTCCGCCGATCATCTGCACGTCGAAGTGCCGCATGCCCAGCACACGCTTGCCAGCTTCTCGGACAGTGGCGAAAGCCTCGGGCAACAGATCGTCAAGCGACTTGCCTTCGTCCAGCATGCGCCGGAACTTGGGGGTTTGCGCGGCCAGTTCCGCGTCGCTCAGCGTTTCCAGCTCTGGCTCAAACGCATTGATCTGGCGGACGATCTTATCGAGCGATTTGACGTAACGATCGTTGGATGAGCCGAACACGGCCTTGGCAATGGCACCGAACATGGGGAGATTCCTGAATGTCAAAGGATATGGATCGCAGCGCGTCCGGGCCTTGGATTTACCGACGCGGGCTGCATAGCAGGCCGAACTTAGCGGCCTCGGCTATTCGTAGGCGCGGTCGGCACCAAACAGGACGGAAGGGATGAAAACGCGTGGCCGCATGACCGAACGTTGCCGCTGCGCCTCGCGCTCGCGCCGTTCCTGCCGGATCGCCGGGGTTTCCGCAGCAGCAGTAGCTCCCATGGCCGGTTTGCTTGAGCGGATCTGCTCATAAGAGCCAATCTCAATCTCGCCGACACCGTTCATCCGCGCTTGAGCAGGGTTCACCTGCGCGGCTAGACCGGTCAACAATGCCAGAAGGGCGAGAAGCAAACGGTTCATCACTCTGAACAATATAGGACGACACCTGGCAGACGTCCAGCCTGCTTGAACAAGGAAACACCGCACCGGTTCTGTTGAACCGATGCGGTGCTGGATTTCCAATTTGCAGCGCGCGATGAGCGCTGCAAACGCCGTTTAGTTGACGGCGTCTTTCAGGCCCTTGCCGGCCTTGAACTTGGGCTGCGACGAAGCCTTGATGCTCATCGGTTCGCCGGTGCGCGGATTGCGACCGGTCGAAGCCTTGCGCTTCGCAACCGAGAAGGTGCCGAAGCCCACCAGACGAACTTCGTCGCCGGCCTTGAGCGCGCCGGTGATCGCGTCGAATACCCCTTCGACTGCCTTGGTCGCATCGCTCTTCGACAGGCCGCTCGAATCGGCAACAGCGCTGATCAGGTCATTCTTGTTCATTACGGGAACCCCCTACCTAATTGGTTATTTTCCGGACGCATTGAATCGCCTCGAAAGGTGCGCGGAATTGAGCGACTTTTGCGCGGGCTGTCAAAGCCAAAAGCACCTAAAAAGCCCTGATTATCCACCGATTCTCGCCATTTTCGACGAGTTGAGGCCGGAAATACCCTCTTGCTTTGAAACCTGCTGCAACTAAGCAGCGCGCGCCGATCCCGATTCGCTGCGATGCAGCACGAATCAATGCGCCGTCGGCACGGCACTTCCCGTTGCCGTAACGGCAGCACCAGGCTGGCTCGCGAGGTCGTCCGCCTCGGTCCATTCGATCGGCTCAAGCCTTGAAACCAGCGCGCGCTCCAACACTTCGTCGACGTGACTGACCGGAATGATCTCCAATCCGGCAAGGATGTTGGCGGGAATTTCGACCAGATCCTTGCGGTTGTCTTCCGGGATCAGCACGGTCGTGATCCCGCCCCGCAAAGCCGCCAGCAGCTTTTCCTTGAGGCCGCCAATCGCGAGCACGCGTCCGCGCAAGGTGACCTCGCCGGTCATCGCAACATCCTTGCGCACGGCAATGCCGGACAGGGTCGAGACGATCGAGGTGACCATCCCCACCCCTGCCGACGGACCATCTTTCGGCACGGCGCCTTCGGGCAAGTGGATATGGATATCCTTGCGGGCGATCAGTGAGGGCTTGATCCCGTAAGCAGGTGAACGCGCACGGACGAAGCTGAAGGCGGCCTGGACGCTTTCGTTCATCACTTCGCCCAGTTTGCCAGTGGTCTTGACCACGCCCTTGCCCGGCACCGTGACACTTTCGATGGTCAGCAGCTCGCCGCCCACCTCGGTCCAGGCGAGCCCGGTAACCGCGCCGACCTGATGCTCGTCTTCACCCATTCCATGGCGGAACTTGCGCACCCCGGCATAGTCACCCAGGTTTTCCGGCGTGATCGTGACGCTTGCCAGTTTGCCTTCCAGAATCTGCCGCAGCGATTTGCGCGCCAGCCGCGCGATTTCGCGCTCAAGTGTGCGTACCCCGGCTTCGCGGGTATAGAAGCGGATCAGATCGCGCAGGCCATCGGTGGTAAGTGCGAATTCGGCCGGTTTGAGGCCGTGCGCTTCGATCTGCTTGGCAATCAGATGGCGTTCGGCAATTTCAACCTTTTCGTCTTCGGTGTAGCCTTCCAGCCGAATGATCTCCATCCGGTCGAGCAGTGGCTGCGGCAGGTTGAGGCTGTTGGCGGTGCAAACGAACATCACGTCTGACAAATCGATATCGACCTCCAGATAGTGGTCCTGGAACTTGCCGTTCTGTTCCGGATCAAGCACTTCGAGCAACGCCGAAGCGGGATCGCCGCGGAAATCCTGACCGAGCTTGTCAATCTCGTCGAGCAGGAACAGCGGATTGCTCGCCCCGGCCTTGCGAAGGTTGGTGACGACTTTGCCAGGAAGCGAGCCGATATAGGTACGCCGATGCCCGCGGATTTCGGCTTCATCGCGCACTCCGCCCAGCGACTGGCGAATGAATTCGCGCCCTGTGGCCCGCGCAATCGATTTGCCCAGCGAAGTCTTGCCGACCCCCGGCGGGCCAACGAGGCACAGGATCGGCCCCTTCAGCTTGTTGGTGCGCGCCTGCACTGCCAGATATTCGACGATCCGGTCCTTGACCTTGTCCAGCGCATAATGGTCATCATCCAGCACTGCTTGCGCGGCGGGCAGGTCTTTCTTCAGCTTCGATTTCTTACCCCAGGGCAAGCCCAGCAGCACGTCGAGATAGTTGCGGATGACCGTTGCTTCGGCGCTCATCGGCTGCATTGACTTCAGCTTCTTGAGCTCCGCCGTGGCCTTCGCGCGGGCTTCCTTGGACAGCTTCAGCTTGTCGATCTTGGCCTGAAGCTCTTGCAGCTCATTGGCTTCATCGCCCTCGCCGCCCAGCTCGTTCTGGATCGCCTTCATCTGCTCGTTGAGGTAATATTCGCGCTGGGTCTTCTCCATCTGGCGCTTGACCCGCCCGCGGATCTTGCGTTCGACCTGGAGCACGCCGAGCTCGCCTTCCATGAAACTGTAGGCCATTTCCAGCCGCTTCAAGGGATCGAGTTCGGACAGCAGCGCCTGCTTGTCGCTCACCTTCGCGCTGATGTGCCCGGCGACAGCATCAGCCAGATTGGCGGCATCGTCGATTTCGCCCAGCTGATCGCCGGCGTCCTGCGCCAGTTTCTTGTTCAACTTCGCATATTCGCCGAATTGTTCGACCACCGACCGCATCATCGCCGCAACATCACTGCCCGCAGCGCCGAGCGATTTAACTGCATCGACCTGCGCCACGGCCATCCCGCCGTCGGCGCCGAGCCCGACCAATGAAGCGCGCGACTTACCCTCGACCAGCACCCGCACAGTGCCATCGGGCAGCTTGAGCAGTTGCAGGACCGTGGCCACCACTCCCACATCATAGAGGTCATCGGAATCCGGATCGTCGCAACCTGGATCAAGCTGCGCCACCAGGAAGATGTCCTTGTTGCCCCCCATCGCCGATTCCAGCGCGGCCACCGATTTTTCGCGCCCGACGAACAGCGGCACCACCATGCCCGGAAACACAACGATATCGCGCAAAGGCAGCAGGGGCAGCAGCATGGTCATGGCAAAATTGTTCCGCGTGAATGGATGGGCCTGTGCGGCCTGATCCCGACAAGCTGCGGATATGGGAGCCGACACCGCGCGGTGCAAGGATTTGCGGCAAGCGAGTTGTGGACCGGCCTGCAAAATTAACCGGCAAGCGCAACAAATTGGCCGAGCCGCTGCGCCGCCCGCAATTTCGGCGTTAACCAAACCATCAGGGATTTCCCGTATCTGCGCTTCATTGGATGCGACCCTGATGACCAACCGTATGACACTGTGGCTGCTGAGAGCCCTGCTGGCGTTGGCCGCGCTGTTCGCCGCGGCGACCCCGGGTCATGCCGCTGTCTGTTATGGCGCAACGTCGCAGGGAACCACCGGCCCGACCAACTGGCAGACCTATTGCTGGCTTGACCTCACCACTTACAACGATGCCACGGCACGGTCAGTGTCAGGCCAAAACCTCAGCTATACCCTGCCCGATGGCACCACCATGACCTTCAACTTGAAGGTCACCGGAGCCGCTGTCGCCGCGCGTACAGCGCCGTCGTGGACCGGCGCAGCGGTGGGCAACACCGCGTTTCTGGGAATTGCCGGCCGTCCGATTTTTTACCAGACCGCCGCTGGAACCACGACCGCGACCATCACCAACATCGTTCTGACCCCACCATCCGGGTCAACCGCGATCACCAGCTACATGTTCGTGGCGGCCGATGCAGAAAGCTCCAACCAGGGCGAATCGCTGCAATTCCAGACCAACGGTGGCAACTGGATTGAGCTCGACCAGGTCGGGCCGACCAGCGGATCAACCTATCCAACCATCAGCGGCGTGGGCACCAATACGGTGACCACAACCGGGGTCGCGGGCACGGTCGGGGCCTATATCTTTGGATCAACTACCCCGACTACCCTGACAACGACGTTGGTCGGTGGCGGCTTGCAAGGGGCGATGTTTGCGGTGCGGTTCGCTTCGATCCGGTTGAATCTGCAGATCAACAACACCCGCATCCAAGCCAGCGACCAGTTCCAGTTTGACATCAAGGCGACCGCCAGCGGTGCCGGGCTAGCTTCTGGCACCTCGACCGGCACCTCGACCGGCCCGTTTACTGCGGCTGCATTGTCCAGCAGTTCGGCTTTGCCGATCACGCTGTCGCAGGCGATGGTCGCAGGCAGTGCCAGTACGCTGGCGCAGTATCGCTCCAGCCTGACCTGCACCAACACCAGTGTTTCGAGCACACCGCTGCCCAGCAATGTCCTGACCACCAGCTACAATTTCGGGGCGCTGCAATTTGGCGATAGCGTGCAGTGCCTGTTCACCAATACGCCGTTCCCGCACTTGCAATTGACCAAGGCGCTGCCAGCTGGCGGGCGACAATTCGCCAGCGACCAATTCACAATGCAAATCAATCAGGCCGCGAGCACAGTGGCATCGACGACCACGACCGGAACTGGCGCAACCGTTACCAACGGGTCAACCGCGATGACGCAAGTCACGTCGGGCACGGCCTATAACCTGGCCGAGGTCGGCGCAGGCGCAACCAGTCTGGCGCAATACAATGCTACGATGGCCTGCATCAACAGCCGCACCGGTTCCAGCACAGTCCTGCCCTCCACGCCGGGCGGCGCGGTGACGCCGCAGATGGGCGATGTGATCCGCTGCACCATCACCAATACCAAAAAGACCACCAATGCGCTGCTGGCAGTCAACAAGACCTCGGTGGCGCTGTCTGATCCGGTCAATGGCGCGAGCAACCCCAAGCTGATCCCCGGCGCGGTCGTGCGCTATACTCTCAGCGTCGCCAACAGTGGCGCCTCGACGGTCGATACCAATTCGGTGCTGCTGGTGGACACCTTGCCGGGACAGATTGCGGTCGGTTCCGCCGCATCACCAAGCTTCAGCCAAGGGACCCCCAGTTCCGCGTTGACCTTCAATCCGACTAACGATTTGCGCTATTCCAACGCGGCAACCGCGCCGACCTCGTTTGCGGCCTGCACTTACACGCCCGTCACCGCCTATGATCCGGCGGTGCGCTACATCTGCATCAACCCCAAGGGTACCATGGCCGGTTCGACCGGCACCCCGCCCAGCTTCAGCATCAGCCTGAATGCGCTGATTAACTGAGCGGCGGTTAAGCCCACTCCTCCAAGTCGACCGCCGCGAGAGCTGCGGGAACATTGGGGTAGCGCCAATCGAGGTATTTCAGCGCCCTGCCAAAATCGATGCGCAGGTAGGGAGAGGTAGGGCTTGCACGCAAAGGAAGCGATTAACCTCCGGCAAATTATCCACAATGCATAATTTCCAAAATTGCAATCCAAGCAAAAGTGATCCAGAAGTTCAAAATCAGGGATTGGTAGAAGGATAGATTATCCAAAATGCCTATAAAATTGGCCTTTGATCCGTCTAATCGCATGCGCGAGTTACGGGAAGGACTAAACGGCACCCTCAAGGGGGTCGCCACAAAAGTAGGCACAACTTTTGCTCAAATCCAACGGCTGGAAGTAGCTGATCGAGATCTCGATTTGCCATGGATGCTTAGGATCGCGCCGCATCTTGAAGTTTTGCCAGCCGATTTGCTGCTCTCGAAAGACGGAGGCTTAAACGCCAGCGAGCGAAAACTGATTGAAGACTTCCGAGCCGCACCAGCGGTCATTCAAAAGGCAATATTGGGAATGTTAGGTAGCAGCTAAAGCGGCGTGTGGAATTTGTCCCGCTCCTCTCCCCTTGGGGAGGGGCTGGGGGTGGGGGTTCGACACTGGCGTGGAGCCCCCATCCCAACCCTTCCCCCAGGGGAAGGGCTTTAAGCTTGCATATTATTCCGAGCCCGCCGCGCCGCTTACATCCCTGGCAGCTTGAAGCCCGGCGGCAAACCCATGCCTTGCTGCATCCGCGCCATTTCCTCGCCCGAGACGGCATCGGCCTTGGCCCGCGCATCGTTAAAGGCAGCGGCGATCAGGTCTTCCAGAATGCCCTTGTCCGCCGGGACCAGCAGGCTGTCGTCAACGCTCACCCCGATCACTCGGCCCTTGGCGGTGCAGCGGATCTTGACCAGCCCGCCGCCAGATGCGCCTTCAACCTCGATCCCGTCAAGCTTGCCCTGCATTTCGCCCATCTGTTGCTGGATGGTCTCCGCCGCTTGCTGCGCCGCCTTGATCATCTCTTCCATCGATTTCACGCGCGTTTACTCCAGTTGCGATCTGTCTGTGCGGCACTGCGGGCTTCGGCGGCTTCGTCGACCAGCTCGGCCTGCGGGAAGGCAGCCAACGCAGCCGCGACCAACGGCGATGCTAGCACCGCAGCACGGGTTGCGTCCCGTTCTGCCTCAAGTGCTTCGCGCAAGCTAGGCTGTCCCTCACCCTCGCCGCGGGTCACTTCCCAGCGCTCACCGGTGGCCCGCAGCAGTGCGTCGCGCAGTTCTGCGGAAGGATCGCCTGAATAGCCAGGGGTCAGGGCATAGAACAGCCGCTGCGGGCCAAGCTCGATCACCCGCACCCAATCGTGCATGATCTGCGACACGCGCAGCTGTCCGCTCTGATCGACCTGTTCAACCAGCGCCTGCCATGTTGCTCCTACTGGACTGGCTGGCGCGGCGGCTGTGCTGCCGGGCGATGTGGGAGCGGCGCTGGCACCAATTAAGACCGCAGGGCCAGCTGCGACCAGCGCTTCCAGCTGCTTCACCAGCGTCCCCGGATCAGGCAGGTCCGCCGCATGCAGCACCCGCAGCAGCGCCATCCGCGCGGCGATCAGCGGATCGGGTGCGATCCTGACTTCATCATAACCCTTGAGCAGCAATTGCCAAAGGCGGTGCAGCTGCCCGGCAGAAAGCCGCGCGGCCCAATCGTCAATCGCGGCGCGCTCTTCCGCCGCAATCGCATCGCTCGGCTGCTTGCCGACCTGCGCGACAGTCACCCGGTGGACCAGGTCCATGATCCCGCGCAGCATCGCCAGCGGCTCCACCCCCAGCGCAAATTGGGCGTCGATCAGATCGAGCAGCGCTCCGCCGTCGCCGGTCAGCAGCGCGCTGAGCAAGCGGCGCTGCGCGGTCTTGTCGGCCAGGCCGAGCATGTCGCGTACCTGCGGCGCCGTGACCTTGCTCTCCCCCCCCAGATCGGCATGCGCAATCGCCTGATCAAGGATCGAGAGGCCATCGCGCACCGATCCTTCAGCGGCATTGGCGATCATTTCCAGCGCCTCGGCCTCGGCCTCGACCGCTTCGGCGCGGCAGATTGCGGCGAAGTGTTCCCCCAGCAGCTCAGCCGGAATCCGCTTGAGGTCAAACCGCTGGCAGCGGCTGAGCACGGTGACCGGAAGCTTGTCGACTTCGGTGGTGGCGAACAGGAACTTCACGTGGCCGGGCGGCTCTTCCAGCGTTTTTAGCAATGCATTGAAGGCGTTGCGGCTGAGCATGTGAACTTCGTCGATGATGTAGATCTTGTAGCGCGCCGAGACGGCCGCATAGCGCACCGCCTCGATAATCTCGCGCACGTCATCGACGCCGGTATGGCTCGCGGCGTCCATCTCGATCACGTCGATATGGCGGCCTTCGGCAATGGCGCGGCAGGGCTCGCACAGCCCGCAAGGATCGATGGTCGGCCCCCCCTGCCCATCTGCGCCGACGCAGTTGAGCGCCTTGGCGATCAGCCGCGCGGTGCTAGTCTTGCCCACCCCGCGCACGCCGGTCATCAGAAAGGCATGGGCCAGCCGGTCGCGCTTGATCGCGTTGCCCAGCGTCCGGACCATCGCATCCTGCCCGATCAGCTGGCTGAAGGTCTGCGGGCGATATTTGCGCGCGAGCACGCGGTAGGGCTGCGGCGCTTCGGCAGCGGACATGGGGGCAGCCGGCACGGGTACAGTTGCTGGCGGTACAGGATCAAGCGCGCCAAACATCGCGGCTTGGCCCGCTTCCTCAAGCTCGGCCGCACTGGGACTGGCGGCGTCTTCGCCAAAAATGTCAGGGGAATCGTCCATTGCCAGCCTTGTTAGGCGGTCACGCCGATATTGTCGAAGGGTGATAGAAGGAGCCGGGCGACCCGCCGCAATCCGTTGTGGCTGCTTCCTTCCGGACCTGACCAAGTTGGCGAACGCAAACGTCCACCCGACTCCCGGCGCGGCATATGGCGAGCCGGACTGAAATGCGCAAGGGTGCTTTGTGCGCCGACGCGCAAGTCAGCCGCAAGGTTTAGCGAAAGTTATCCGCATAGGTCTGCAATTTCAGGCGGCGCGGCGGAACGGCATGAACTGTCGCCGTAATGCCGTGGCGGTCGGCATAGGCCTGGGCTTCCAGCTGAGTTGCAAACTTCAGCACAACTTGCACCTGCGTGTCGCCCGACCCGGCCCAGCCCATTAGCGGATCAGCCTTGCGTGCCTCAGCCGGGGCGAATTCCAGAATCCATTCGTCGAGCAGAGCCTTGCCGGACTGCATGGCGTTTTTCGGGCGTTGAAAGATGCGTGCTGACATACCCCTGTCCTGTCGCCAAATGCGCTGCAAATCAAGTGCGATTGAAGGCATTCTTGGTCTTCAGGCTGGGCAGTTCGAGCCACGGCTCATCCGGCCAGCGGTGCTTGGGATAGCGGCCTTTCATGTCGCGCTGCACATCGCGCCATGAACCGCGCCAGAAACCGGGCAGATCGCGCGTGGTCTGGACCGGTTTGCCGCCGGGTGAAGTCAGCTTGAGCAGCAGTGGCTGCGGCGGCTGGCCGAACTGCGGATGCCGGTCCAGCCCGAACAGCGCTTGCACGCGCAGTTCCACCGAAGGCCCGCCGGGATCGTCATAGTCGATCTGATGTTCGGTCCCCGCCGGGCTGACGAATTGCGCCGGGGCAAGCCGCTCCAGCTGCTGTTTGGCGGCATAGTCCAGCCGCGTCACGCAGCGCCGTGTGCAACTGGCTGGCGTTCAATTGATCGAACCGCCGCCCCAGCAACGGCCCGAGCCACTGCTCGGCTTCGCCCAGCAACTCTTCCTCAGCCAGTGCCGCAATTCCCGCAAACTTCGCACGGCGCAGCAGGTTCAGGCTGGCGGCAGAGAACGGCACCAGCCCAAGACCCTCGCTCCGCACTTTGGCAATCAGGAACGCGCGAATGGCAGCCGGATCTGGCGCCGGATCAGGGCCGTGGCTGAGTGCAATTGCCCCGAGCCGGGTTTCGCGCAGCGCTTCGACCCGCTGGTCATCGGCGATCCAGCGCAGCGTCGCCTTGCGTTCCAACCGACGTTCGAGCCAGCGCTCAACCTCTGCGGTGGTCAGTGCAATCGCCCCTGTGATCCGCGCGCCCTTGGCATCGCCCTGCGCATCGCCCACCGCCAGCCACTCGCTGGTCACCAGCGGCGATGCCAGATCGAGCCGCAGGCCGCGCCCGTCGGCGGTCAGCCAGAACTCACCCGATCCGTCACGGCGGCGCGCGACATTGCCGGGATAGGCAGCGGCGAGGATGATTCCCAGCGGCAGAGGAGCAGCGCGAGCAAGATCCGGTTTGACCAGTTCCAGCGCCGCGCGCTCCCACCGCCGCGCCAGTTGCCGCGAGGATTCAGCGCGGGGCGACCGGTCGGTCCGCCAGCGATCAAGCCGCAGCGCCAGGTCATCCCCGCGCCCACCCAGGCCGCGTTCCTGCAGCAACAGCGCCAGCATTGCTGCATCACGCGCCGCGCCATGTTGCGCAGCATAGAGCAGCATCTGCGCCTGCTGCGGGGCCATCGCCAATGCAGCAATGCTGCGGCCATGCCGCGTGATTGCACCGGCTTCATCGAGTGCAGCAAAGCTTTGTAATTGCGTGATTGCTGCACGGACAGCTGTCGCCGGGGGCGGATCAAGCCAGGGCAGCGCAGCTGGGTCGCGTGCGCCCCACCGCGCCAGTGTCAAGACCAAGGCGGTCAGGTCCGCCACCAGCAGTTCCGGCGGATCATAGGCCGCGCGACCGGCGTGTCCGGCCTCGCTCCACATCCGGTAGGCCGTGCCCGGCCCCTGCCGCGCCGCGCGCCCTGCCCGCTGCGCCGCCGCCGCTTGCGAAGCGCGCTGGGTGACCAGCCGGGTCACGCCCGAAGCCTTGTCATATTCCGCCCGGCGCGAGAGCCCGGCATCGACCACCACGCTAACCCCGTCGAGCGTCAGCGAGGATTCGGCAATCGCTGTCGCCAGCACGATCCGCCGCTGCCCCTCCGGATCGCGCCGGATCGCGCGGCGCTGATCGGCGGGTTCACATTGCCCGTGGAGCGGCAGGATCAAGGCATTGGGCAGCCTCTGCGCCAATTGCTCGCGCGTCCGCTCGATCTCGCCAACGCCGGGCAGGAACGCCAGGATATCTCCTTGCTGCTCGCGCCAGGCGGTCATGATTGCCTGCCCCGCCGCCTCGGGCAATTTGAGTTCGGGCCGCGTATCGAGCCAGCGGAGCGTCAGCGGCCAGGCCTTGCCTGCACTTTCAATCACTGGTGCGTCGTTCAGCAAAGTTGCAAACCGCGCGCCGTCGATCGTAGCGCTCATCACCACCAACCGCAGATCGGGACGCAGCACCTGCTGACTCTCGATGGCGAGCGCGAGCCCCAGATCGCTGTCCAGATGCCGCTCGTGCGCTTCGTCAAACAGCACTGCGGAGACACCGGTCAGCTCCGGATCGGCAACCAAGGTGGAGACAAAGATCGCCTCGGTCATCACCAGCACGCGCGTTTGGGCTGAGCGCTTGCTGTCCATCCGGGTCAGATAGCCGATGGTCTCGCCAGGACGCTCGCCCAGCAGTTCGGCCATCCGCTCTGCCGCCGCGCGCGCAGCCACCCGGCGCGGAGACAGGACGATCACTGTGCCGCTGCACCACTCCTCCATCAGCAGCGCAGGCGCTACCGCAGTAGTCTTGCCCGCCCCGGGCGGCGCAATCAGCACCGCCGCATTGCCGCCGCGCAAGGCGGACAGTAGGTCCGGCAGGACCGCTTGGATTGGCAGCGCGCTCACCCGGCGGGGCTTAGCCCGGATTGCCCGGCGGGCGTCAACCCATCGGGTACATGATTTCGCGTGTCACCTGGTGGATCGCCTTCATTACCTCGTCCGACAGAACCAGATCGGCCGCCGCAAAAATCGGTGCGAGCTGGTCGAAGGTGCTGACCCCGACGATGGTCGAGGCGACGAAATCGTGCTGTTTGGACCAGGCTACCGCCAGCGTCACTGGGTCCATCCCGGCCTCTGCCGCGATTGCCAGGAAGCGCTCAGTCGAAGCCAGCGACTTGTCATTGACGAACCGCTTGCCCATCGCGGCCTGGCGGCCTTCCATGCCAAGATAGCGGCTGAACCGCGCACCATCGGGCCGGGCACCGCCGTTGTATTTGCCCGACAGAACCCCGCCACCAATCGGCGAATAGGGGATCAGACTGACCCCTTCCTTGCGGCAGACTTGCGCGAGTTCGTCCTCGAACCGGCGGTTATTCATGCTGAAGTTGTTCTGGATCGTCTGATAACGGACCGTGCCCTGCCGCTCTGACGCTGCAATGGACTTCATCAGGCCCCAGCTGGTCTCGTTAGAGCAACCCACGATGCGCACCTTGCCCTCACGGACCAGCTCGTCGAGCACTTCCATGGTTTCTTCATAAGGCGTGTCATGATCGGGCCAGTGCGTCTGATACAGATCGATGTAATCGGTGCCGAGTTTGGTCAGGCTGGCCTCGACCGCAGTCACGATATTGCGCCGATCCAGCGCGGTCATCCCGGAGCGGAGCGGGGAGCGGAACCAGACGTGGCTGGGGCCCGAAACCTTGGTCGCCAGAATAATCGCCTCGCGCGGCTTGGTCTTCAGCCACTTGCCGACAATTTCCTCGGTCCGACCGACCCATTTGGCATCTGGCGGAACCGGATAGCCTTCCGCCGTATCGTAAAAATCGATGCCGGCGTCGAAGCACGCGTCCAGGATGCGCAGCGCCTCGGCCTCGTCGGTCTGACTGCCAAAGGTCATGGTGCCCATGCAGATATCAGACACGACAATCGGTGAAGTGCCAAGGCGGCGGCGTTGCATGATCGGTGGTCTCCCCAAAAACGGCTTGGGAGTTACGTGGCCAATTGCAACCCGTTGGTCAATAGCGGCGTGATACGGCGAATTGCGCCGCTTCGATCATCGCGTCATGCGCAGCGCTGGCGGGGAAGCCCGCGATGGCGTCGATCGCGCGCTGGGCAAAGTGGCGGGCACGGTCGCGGGTTGCACCCAGCGTATCGTGGCGGGCGATCAAGGCGATTGCTTTGGCGAGGTCCGTGTCATCGCTGCGCCCGCTGCTGATCGCCTCGCGCCAGAAGTCACGCTCTTCTGCAGATCCACGCGCATAGGCCAAGATCACCGGCAGGGTCATCTTGCCTTCGCGGAAATCGTCGCCTTTGCCTTTGCCCATTTCGGCGCTGGCGGAATCATAGTCCATCGCATCATCGACCAGCTGGAAGGCGATGCCCAGATTGCGGCCATAGTCCTCCAGCGCGCGTTCGTCCGCTTCGGAGCGTTCGGCGACTACGGCGGCGATCCGCGTCGCAGCAGCGAACAGCGCGGCGGTCTTGGCACCAATAATCGAGAGATAACGCTCCTCGCTGGTTTCGATCTGGCGCACGGCGGTAAGCTGATCAACCTCGCCCTCGGAAATCACCGAGCTGGCATTGGAGAGGATCTTGAGCACCTTCAGGCTGCCATCCTCGACCATCAGCTCAAACGCGCGGGTGAACAGGAAATCGCCGACCAGCACGGTCGCCGGATTGCCAAAGACGATGTTGGCGGTCTGCTTGCCCCGGCGCAGATCGGACCCATCGACCACATCGTCGTGCAGCAGCGTCGCGGTGTGGATAAATTCGACCGCAGCGGCGAGCTTGTGTTGGCGTGAGCCCTGATAATCGCACAGCGCCGCACCAGCCAGCGTCAGCATCGGCCGCATCCGCTTGCCGCCGCCCGCGATCAGGTGCCCGGCGAGTGCGGGGATCAGCGGGATCCGGCTCTGCATCTTGTCCAGGATCACCGCATTGACCGCGTTCATGCCGTCCGCCGTCAGCGCCAGCATCGGAGCCAAGGACGGCTCGGCAGCGGCCGGGCGAAGGGCGATTACTTCGGCGCTCATCACGGCCCTGCAATGGCGGCGGGCTGCACGGCAAGTGCAAAGCAGGCAATAGTCATGCGCAAATTGTCATGCTAGCGCTGCGATCATGTCCGAAACCGATCCCGCCCTCGCCTCCTTCCGTTCCAGCATCGACAATATCGATGCCGCGCTGATTCACATCCTGGCCGAACGGTTCCGGATCACCAAGGCGGTGGGAGCCTACAAGGCGGCGAACGCCCTGCCCGCGAGCGATCCCGGGCGCGAAGAACGCCAGATCGCGCGGCTGCGCAAGCTGGCCGAGGATGCCCAGCTCGATCCTGAATTTTCCGAGAAGTTCCTGCGGTTCATCATCGAAGAAGTGATCCTGCATCACGAACAGGCCGCTGCCAAGTGATTGACAGCAAGGCCTTTAGCATCTGATAGCCCTAAGCGATTCCACTCACTGGAGACTAACCATGCGGCTTTTTACAGCACTTTTGGCGACGACGATCGGGATTGCAGTTCCGGTCGCGGCCCAGTCCCAGCCAGTCCCTGCTGTAAAGCTTTCAACCGAACCAATTGATCCGGCGCGGCTGAGAGTGGCTGAGGGGATCGCAGCACAGATCATGCCCGATGGTAGCTATGCCCGGCTCATGGCCGCCTCGATGGACGGCATGATGGGGCCGATGCTCGACATGGTCGGCAATATGCCGCTGGCGCAAGTGGCCGCGCTGGGGGGGCCTGTCCGACGCTGAGGCAATGGCGCTGGGCGAGGGAACAGTCCGGGAATTGAATGCAATCATCGATCCGGTGTTCGAACAGCGGATGGCGCAATCAACCAAAGTGATGACTGCATCGATGAGCAAAATCATGGCCACGATGGAACCGGCGATGCGCGTGGGGCTGAGCCGGGCCTTTGCCCGGCGCTATAGCGCTGAACAACTTTCAGATATCACACGGTTCTTCGAAACTCCGACTGGCAAACTGTACGCTGCGGATTTGATGATGATCTATGCCGATCCGGAATTCATGGCGAAAATGACCGAGATGTTGCCCCAACTGATGGAGCAGATGCCGGGCATGGTCAAAGATATGGAAGCCGGGATGGCGGATTTGCCCAAAGTCCGCGAATGGGGCGATCTGACTTCAGCTGAGAAAGCCAAGGTTGCCAAGCTGCTGGGCACTACGGTCGCCGAGATCGAAGAACGCCAGACGGCCGAAGTGGACGAGAGTTCCGACGCGCCGATTTAACTCGTCTTGCGCTAGCGTGGCAGGCGTGGTTTGACCAGCAGGCCGCCCATGTCCTCGCTTGCAAGCAGGGTAACTGATCCGCAGTAAATCTCGGCTGCATCACTGCCGATCGCGAGGCCAAGCTTTGTGCGGACTTTTCAGTATTGAGCCTTGCGCCGCGAGCCAAGCACTTCATCGCTTCGCCGCAACCCACGCTCCTATCAGCCCTGAAGTCACCATTCGGGCACCATCCGTTAATTTGCCAGCAAGGTTGAGCGGCCATCGCGGGCACGCAACAGGGGCAGTTCTATTAAGGAGCAGCCATGCCTGTTACATCCAGCGGGGCCAAAGCCCTCGTCGCACTCTCCCTGTTCGCATTCCCGCTTGCGGGAGCGCTCCACGCGCAAGATACCGCCACACAGCCGATTGTGGTCTCGGGCGAACAGGTGCCCGATACCTCGGCCATGACCAAAGGGCCGGAGATCAAGGGCACGATCGTCACGCGCAGCGCTGACAAGATCCTGGTTGCCTTGCCCGATAACAGCCGCACAGTGGTTTTCATTGACGGCAACACCAAGATCAAAGCCGGCGGCGGCCTGTTCGGCGGTGGCAAGAAGCTCGGCTCGGAGGCACTGCTCAATGGGCTGCCGGTGACCGTGCGAACGATGCAGGCCGGCCCGGTTCTGCTCGCCAGTCAGGTCACTTTCAAGGGCGGTGATCTGCGCACCGCTGGGATGATCCGCACGGGCACCGAACAGGGCTTTGCCGAACAGACTGCCGCGACTGAAGCCTTGCGCGGGCGGATGGGCGATATCGACAAATACAACATCAAGGGCACGACCAACGTCTATTTCGACACCGCTCAAGCGGCGCTCAGCCCGCAATCAAAGGCCGAACTCTGCACCACCGCCAGCCAGGCCGAGGGAATGAACAATGCGCTGATTCTGGTGGTCGGCTATGCCGATGCGCGCGGCAGCGAGGAGTACAATCAAGTACTGAGCGAACGCCGCGCGGCCAGTGTCATCAACTACCTCCAGCAGAGGTGCCAGTGGAAGCCTTACCGGATGTTGACCCCGACCGGCATGGCCGAAGCCGATCCGGCAGCGAGCAACGATTCCATCGAGGGCATGGCGATGAACCGCCGCGTATCGGTGAATATCCTGGTCAGCAAGGGGCTGGACGGAATGTAGGCGACTGCGCCGGGTCGCCTCACCGGCCCGGCGTAACCACCCGTGGCAGCCGCAGTCTGACCAGCAGTCCGCCAAGGTCTTCGCTTTCATCCAGCGCGACCGAGCCGCCGTAAATTTCGGCCACGTCGCGCACAATCGCCAGCCCTAGCCCGGTGCCGGGCTTGCCGGTATCGAGCCGCGCGCCGCGATCAAACAGGCGCTCGCGGTTGGCGGGTGAGATGCCTGCGCCGTCGTCCTCGACCCAGATTTCGCACCAGGCGGGTTCGCCCGCCGGATCGATCGTGACGAAGACCGAGCCACCGCCATACTTGGCCGCGTTCTCGATCAGATTGCCGAGAATTTCGTCCAGATCCTGCCGCTCGATCGCCACCTGCGCCTGGCGGTTGCCATCCAGATCGAACCGCGTCATGCGCGTAAAGCCGGGTCACCGCACGCAGCACCGCCTCGGCGCTCTCCGCCACATTGGCGCGCGATTGCCCGACTGCGCGGCGGCCCACTGCCCGGGCGCGGGCGAGGTGGTGATCAACCTGCCGCCGCATCACTGCTGCCTCGCGGATTACCGTGTCAGACAAGTCCGGCGCCTTTGCCGTTGCGGCATTCATCACCACCGTCAGCGGGGTCTTGAGCGCGTGGGCGAGATTGCCCGCATGGGTCCGCGCCTCTTCGGCCTGGCGCTCGGTATGCGCGAGCAGGCTGTTGAGTTCCTCCACCAGCGGCTGGACTTCCAGCGGCAGCGGCTCGGTCACGCGGTTCGCGCCGGTGCTGCGCATCTGCTGGATTGCCCGGCGCACCCCGCGCAAGGGACCCAGTCCGTACCAAGTCTGCAGGACCGCCAGCGCGAACAGCCCCGCCCCCAGCACCGCGAACGACCAGTACAGGATCGAGCGGATTCGCTGGATCTGCGCGTCGAGATCGCTGCGGCTGGCAGCGACGGTGAACCACCACTTGGTCTCGCTGCCGGGCAGGATGATCGAGCGTTCGATCATCCGGAGCGGCTCATCGGCAAACTGGTCACTGTTGTAAACGTGCGGCGCGCTGTCAAAGTGGTCGGCCTTGCCCTTCAGGCTGCGGTCCCACAGTGAACGCGAGGGGAAATCGTCGTGGCCCTTGCCGCTGATCTGCCAGTACAGGCCAGAGTTCGGCTCCAGAAAGCGCTGATCGCCCAGCGGGCGATTGAAGAACACTTCGCCATCGGGGCCTACTTCCGCCGATCCGATCATCGCGGTCAGCATATAGCCCAGTTGCTCGTCAAAATTGCGCGTCACCAGCCCGCTCAGCGTCCGGTCGAGCGCAAACCCGCCCACCAGCAACAGCAGCGCGATCCACGCGAAGGCGAGCAGCATCATCCGGCGCGCGAGCGAGCCGGTGTGGGCCTTGGCCGCCTTAACGGGCGCTGTGAGTTGCCCGTCGGTACTCATCACATCAGCCGCGGCTGCCTTCAGCCGGATCGTCAAGGCTATAGCCCAGCCCGCGGATCGTGGTGATCACGTCCGCGCCCAGCTTCTTGCGGATGCGGGTGACGAACACTTCGATGGTGTTCGAATCGCGATCAAAGTCCTGATCATAGATATGCTCGATCAGCTCGGTCCGGCTGACCACCTTGCCCTTGTGGTGCAGCAGGTAAGACAGCAGCTTGTATTCCTGCGCGGTCAGCTTCACTGGCTCGCCCGCCAGCGTCACCCGGCCCGAACGCGTATCCAGCCGCACATCGCCCGCGATCAGTTCGCTGGAGCTATTGCCCGAAGCGCGCCGGATCAGCGCGCGCAGCCGCGCGATCAGTTCTTCGGTCTGGAACGGCTTGGCCAGATAGTCATCCGCGCCTGCATCCAGCCCGGCGACTTTATCAGACCAGCTATCGCGCGCGGTCAGCACCAGCACCGGGAACTTGCGGCCTTCCTTGCGCCACATCCCCAGCACGGTCAGTCCGTCAATCTCAGGCAGGCCAAGATCGAGGATCACCGCGTCATATTCCTCGGTCGAGCCCATGAAGTGCCCGTCTTCGCCATCGACCGACAGATCGACGGCATAGCCGGTCTGTTCCAGCGTGGTCTTCAATTGCTTGCCGAGGGTTGGTTCGTCCTCGACGATCAGGATGCGCATCGCAAATGTCCCCTGTGATGAAGCGCTGAAATGGAACCTGGCGGCTGGCAGGTCAAGGCGGTGGCCGGACTTGCCCGGAGGTTCAGCGCATTTGCCGGATGATCTGCGCCGGTGCGGGCATCCACATCGACAAACACCACCCGGCCATCGCGGATGAATTTGAGCCGGTAAGCCATCGCCGACCGGATCATATTCCGGCCCCAGATACTGCATCCCGCGCATCATCGGCAGCACCCGCGCCTCGATCTCGCTGGGCTTCTTGACCGACCCGGCGCGCACATCACGGCGCAGCTCGCCCTGCTCGTTCCCGGGACCAGCCAGCGCCGGAGCGGCGACCAGAGCGACGGTCATCAGACCGAGCGCGACAAGAGCTGAGGTGTAACGCATCATGCTGCACCGCCTAGCGCCGGGGATTGAACCCGGTGTGAATAGGCCGTTGTGCAATTCGCAGTGTCATGGCCACTGCAACCATCACGCCTGGCGCAACTGTTCGATGTAACGCCGCCTGATTTCCGCCGTCACTGGCCCCGGCTTGCCATCGCCGATCGCCTGCCCGTCCACCTCTACCACCGGCAGCACCAGCGTGCCTGCGCCGGAGGAGAACGCCTCACGCGCGGCCAGCAGTTCGGCGACTGTGAACGGCCGTTCCTCGACCGTCAGCCCCATTCGCCGCCGCCAGCGCGAGCACATTGATCCGCGTCACCCCCGGCAGCACCCCGTGATCAACCGGGTGCGAAACCAGCACCCCGCGTTGATCGATGATATGCGCGTTGGAACTGGTCGCTTCGGTGATGTGCCCGCCATCAACCAGCCAGGCATCGTCCACCCCGGCGGCGCGCGCGGCTTCCTTGCACATCACGGCATAGAGTAGCTGCGTGGTCTTGGCCGAACGGATCTGCCAACGCGCCTCGGGTTGCAAGATGATCCGCACGCCGGTGGCGGCCTTGGGATTGCCGATCAGGTCTTCGGCCTGGGTAAAGGCAAAGCATGTCGCCGCGACGGGCGGAACTGGGGCTAAGAAATTCACGGTCGGCTGGTTCGCCGCCGGTGACTTGCAGATAGACCTTGCCCTGCTCCAGCCCATTGCGCGCGATCAGTTCGGTCAGACACCGTCGGCCAATCGGTCGCGTCGGCGATCCCGGCCAAGCGCTTGCGAGCGCGCCAGCCGCGCGGCGTGATGCGGCCAATTGCGGAACATGCCGTCGATCACCGGCGAGACCTCATAGACCCCCTGCCCGAACAGCAGCGCGCGATCGAAGATCGAAATCTTCGCCTCGGTTTCGGGAATGAAACGGCCATTCAGCCAGACAATGCGCATCGGAACTTCACAATCTTCACAGGGTTGCAAAAACTAAAATAGCGCGCAATTCAGCCGCTGCCGCGATCATGGCAGAATGATGGCGCTGTAGGAAACCCGGCGCGTGGACGGGGCAGCAAAGCCGCAACCGCAAAGCTTTCCCGGCGCAGGCTCGCATTGCGCCGCAGCTTGGGCTAGGGGCGCTGCACCATGGCCGCCGCACCGATCCTCAGCTGGGAAAACCTGGGCCTGCAACAAGGCAACGGTTGGCTGTTCCGCGATCTGTCGATCCATGTCGGCCCGCGTGACCGGCTGGCGCTGATCGGGCGTAATGGCGCAGGCAAGACCACGCTGCTCAAGCTGCTCGGCGGCGAGATCGAGGCGGACAAGGGCACCCGCTCGGTCCAGCCCGGCACGCGGATCGTGATGCTGGAACAAGACCCGTTCTTCACCGGCTATGACACGCTACTGGACTTTGCGCTGTCGGGCAAGGACGCCCCGCCCCGGCATGAGGTGGAGGCGATTGCCGACCAACTTGGCATCGATCTTTCGCGTCCGGCGCAGAACGCCAGCGGTGGCGAGCGACGCCGCGCGGCGCTGGCCCGCGCGCTGGCCTCCGAGCCGGACCTGCTGCTGCTGGACGAGCCGACCAACCACCTCGATCTGGCTGCGATTGACTGGCTGGAGGATTGGCTCAGCCGCTACAAGGGCGCGTTCGTGGCGATCAGCCATGACCGGACGTTCCTGAAACGCCTGACCAATGCCACCGTCTGGATTGA
Source organism: uncultured Alphaproteobacteria bacterium (assembly GCA_963802015.1). GTDB lineage: Bacteria > Pseudomonadota > Alphaproteobacteria > Sphingomonadales > Sphingomonadaceae > Novosphingobium. Next base: position 168,426 of record CAWDHB010000011.1, on the reverse strand, counting down.
CCGGGGCGCGCTGCGCCGCAAGGACATCGGCTTTGGCGGCTATGAGGCGTGGATGGAAACCGTCTATGCCGAGGAAGCCCGCGCGGCTGACCGGCTTGATGCGCGACTGAAGATTGAAGCGCACTGGCTGGAACGCGGCGTTACCGCGCGGCGCAAGCGCAACCAGGGGCGGCTCTCCAAACTGTGGGAAATGCGCGCCGCCCGCGCCGCGATGCAAGGCCCGCAAGGCGCGGCCAAGCTGCAATTGGCGGTTGATGATGTGAAGACCAAGTCGGTGATCGTGGCCGACAAGGTGACCAAGCGCTTCGGGACCGAGGGCGCAGAACGCACGATCATCAAGGATTTTTCGCTGCGATTCAGCGCGGTGACCGGATCGGCCTGGTTGGCGCGAATGGCTCTGGCAAGACCACGCTGCTGCAAGCTGCTGACCGGTGAACTCGAACCCGATGCGGGCAAGATCACGCTCGCCAAGACGCTGCACGGGGTGATGATCGATCAACAGCGCAGCCTGCTCTCACCCGAAAAGCGGGTGCGCGATGTGCTGGCCGAAGGCGGCGACTGGATCGATGTGCGCGGCGAGCGCAAGCATATTCAGGGCTATCTCAAGGACTTCCTGTTTGAGCCCGGACTGGTCGATGCGCGGGTCGGCACGCTATCTGGCGGGGAGCAATCACGGCTGCTGCTGGCGCGCGAATTTGCGCCGCAAATCGAACCTGCTGGTGCTCGACGAGCCGACCAACGATCTCGATCTCGAAACGCTCGACCTGTTGCAGGAAGTCATCGCCGACTATGACGGCACCGTCCTGATCGTCAGCCATGACCGCGACTTCCTGGACCGCACGGTGACCATCACGCTGGGACTGGACGGATCAGGCAAGGTCGACATTGTCGTCGGCGGCTATGCCGATTGGGAAAAGCAGCGCCAGCAGCGCATGTGCCGGGCAAATCGAAGCCCGCCGCCGAAGCCGCCCCGCCCCCGCCGCCTCCCGCGCCGAAAAAGGCCAAGCTATCCTACAAAGACCAGCGTGACTACGAACTGCTGCCTCAGCAGATCGACGCACTGCTCGCCCAGATCGCTCGCGATGAAGCCGCGATGGCCGACCCGGCGCTCTACACCCGCGACCCCGCCAAGTTCGCCGCATTGACCGCCGCGATCGCCAAGGCCAGGCCGACAAAGACGCCGCCGAGGAACGCTGGTTGGAGTTGGCGGAGCTCGGTTGAGGGTTAAGTATCCAGGCAATAGCCGTACTTGTAATTGTTTTAGCAAGCTGCATTATATTTATGCAGGAGGCGGGCAATGCTGAAAATCGCGGTCGATGAAGCGGGATTGAACCTGCTCCACAAAGCGATGCTTGATTCCGGGGGCGACGGGATCAAGCAGGCCATGGTGCTGCGCACGATCCGCAATGTGCTCGACAATCTGGTAGAGGCCTTCAACCGGCAGCAGGTCAGAATGCGCAAAACCAAGTTGGAGTTGGTCCTAAACGATGGTTTACTTGATACCCTGCGCGAAGCGATGTCTCCGCGCGGGCCGCATTATGGCTGGCCCAGTCGCAGTGGGCGATTGTTGCAAGGGCTTGATCTGTGCAACGCACTGCAATGCGGACAATCACCGCAGTCTTACGACTACTGCTGCAAGCTCACGTTTGGCCCGCCACAGGCGCGCCAGTTTGGGTCCTACTGCGCATTATTCGTTTATGGCCACCTTTCCACGACCGGAAAGATTTTGTGGATCGGTCGCGAGACGCTTTTTGCTGAGCGCTTGGAAGAGTTCCTAGCGCACGCATAGTGTTCAAACTGTGGGTATGAGTGTCATTTTTGCGAGTTGACAAGCTCCAAAATCGTTGTAAATAAATACAACAGATTGGGAGTTTTTGCAATGGCAACGCTAGCAGATGTCGGAGTTCACCAACCGGGTAAAGCAGCAACTGCGGCCGTCAGTGCTAGAGTGGAGAGTTCTCACGAGCTCCCAACTTCGCCTGGCTTGCAAAAAGAGGCTGCGACCTTCTTAGCCGAGACGCTGGTCGCCGATGCTGTGAGTTTTGCTCTCAACGTCGATGGACGGAGTTTGCGTGCTCTGGCGCGGGACATCGGATTAGATGCGGCATTTCTCTCGCGATTGGCGTCTGGCAAGAACTGCACGGTCAGTTCATTGGCAATGTTATCGCTAGGGCTCGGGAAGAAGTTGCATATCTCGATCGAGTAGCGCGATCTCATGCCTTCAATTGATTGGACAGTGATCGGCGCACTCGCAGATATAGCGTTAGCTGGAATTGCGCTCTATGTAACTGCGTTGCACTTGGTTGCTCATACGGAAGATCGCCGACAGCGCCTCGCTAAAACAGAAGAACTGCGCGATAAATTCGGACAATATGCCGACAACCTCCGCAAATTCGCCTCGCTCAGCAATCCGGCCTTACTCAGCATCATCGCCCTCGCGACGGTAGCCAAAATTGCGGCGTCGCTGGCTAAACTTGGCTGAGACCTCAACCCAGCCGGTACGCCCCCGCCACCCGATCGAGCGCCAGCTTCAGCACCAGTTTGCCGCTGCGCACTGGCCAGGCCAGAGCGCGTTCGGCGTCCGGTACGGTCTCGCCCGCGCAGACCACGCGCCACAGGATATCACTGAGGCCCGGCCCCGCTGCGTCAACTGCGGCATTGAAGCGGGCCTTGGCCGCAAGCTGGCGCTCACTGTGCGCCAGCCCGCGCGCGCTGCCGCCATCGACGCGCAACTGGTCCCAGCGCATGGTCAGACCGGGCATCAACTGCGCCCGCTCCCAATCGGCACGGAGCTGCTCGCCCGCCGCGAACTGCACATCGCTGAGGTGGCCGCGTGCATGCAGCCAGGTTAGCGGGCTTTCGGCCAGGTTCACGGTCACACTGCGCCGTCCACGCCGGGCGCTGGTTTGCAGCGGACCTTCGTCACTCAGTTCACGTTCTGCCAAGTGCTGCTGCATCATGTGATCCTTCCAAAAGCGAATCGGCCATTGCCAGACCTGCCAAGATGTAGGAAAGCAGAAAAACCAATCTGGTTAGGACGTGGCAGTCCATGATCAATCGCATTCGGGATGTTCGGCGGCAGAAGGGCTGGACGCTTGCCGATGTGGCCGCGCGCTGCGCGCCGCCCACGACCGCACAAACTGTTGGCCGATTGGAGACCGGCATGCGGCAATTGTCGCTGACCTGGATGAACCGGATCGCCGCTGCGCTGGAAGTCGAGCCCGAACTGCTGGTGCGCGGCGAACAGTCGGACGCGCCGCAATTCGTTGCGCGGCTGACCGAAACCGGCGCGGAGGCCCTGCCCGCCCCGCGCGATGCGATCCTGCCGAGCGAGCTGGGCGGCGACGCCCCGCTGGTGGCGCTGGCGATCGAGGCGAGCGCGGGCGATTACCGCAGCGGCGATCAGGTCTGGTTGCGACAGCATGGGCCTGAAGACTTCGCGCGGCTGCTCAACCGCGATGTGCTCGCTCCGCGCGCAGGTGGCCGGTTTGCGTTCGGGCGGATGATTGACCGCGACGATGCGCGGGTCGCGATTCTGCCCCCCGGCCCCGGATCGCGCCAGATTGTGGTTGATCGCCCGGCCTGGATCGCAGTCGCGGAAATGCTGGTGCGCAAGCTGTGAGCCGCCGCTGCGGGTGCTGAGCCTGTCTACGCTGTTTCCGCGCCCAGGCATGCCCGGCAACTTCGGCGGCTTCGTTGCGCGGCAGTTTCAGGCGCTGGTGGAACTGGCGAAGTCGAGCTGACCGTGATCAACCCGGTGCCGCGCGCGCCGTGGGCCTGGGGGCGCGCGCCCCCGCCGCTTTTGACACCAGTCGCGGCTATCCGGTCCACACCCCGCGCTTTACCTACATTCCTAAAATCGGCGGACGCTGGAACCCGGCACTGATCGCCCGCGCGGTGCTGCCGCTGGCGCGCGCATTGCACCGGGCGCAGCCGTTTGACCTGATCGACGCGCAGTTCTTTTATCCCGACGGCCCCGCCGCCGCCGCCATCGCGCGCGACTTGCACCTGCCGCTGTCGATCAAGGCGCGCGGATCGGACATCAGCTATTGGGGCCGTCTGGCTTATGGCAGACCGCAAGTGCTCGCAGCGGCGGATCTGGCCGGGGGCAGCTTGCCGTTTCAGCTGCGCTCAAGGCCGAGATGGCGGAGCTTGGCATGGATCCGGCCAAGCTTCATGTCCATTACACCGGGCTGGACCATGCGGTGTTCCACTTGCGCGATCAGGCCGAGGCGCGCGCGGCGCTGGCTGGGTTGGCGCAAGGCGCGGTGCCGCCAGACGGGCGTTTGCTGGTCTGCACCGGCAATCTGGTGCCGCTAAAAGGCCAGGCGCTGGTGATCGAAGCGCTGGCTGGCCTGTCCAATACGCGGTTGATCGTGGCCGGAAACGGCCCGGACGAGGCCAGCCTGCGCGCGCTGGCAGCGCGGCTGGGTGTGACAGAGCGCGTTCACTTCGGCGGCTATCGCCCCGCCGATCTCGCCACCGCGCTCTGCGCTGCCGGTGCAATGGTGCTGCCGTCAGAGCGCGAGGGCCTCGCCAATGCCTGGATCGAAGCGCTCGCCTGCGGGACCCCGCTGGTGATCACCGACACCGGCAGCGCGCGCGAAGTGTTAACTGATCCCGCCGCCGGACACCTGGTGGAGCGCTCCGCCTCCGCCATCGCCGCAGGGGTCCGCGCGATTTTAGGCAGTCCGCCAGATCGTGCGCGGGTTGCAGCCTGCGCCGCCCGGTTCAGCTGGCAGGCCAATGCCCGCCAGCTGACGCGATCATTACCGCAGGCTGGTGGACAAGGCTGCTTAGACCGACCGTTCGCGCGCCAGCTTGTCTTGCCGGTCGATCTCGGTTTCCACCGGCACGAAGCTGGTGGCATTGACCTTCAGCCAGATCAGGATCGGCGCGGCCATATAGACTGAGCTGTAGGTGCCGACGAAAATGCCCAGCGTGATCGCGGCGGTGAAGCCGAAGATCACGTTCGGCCCCAGCAGCAGCAGCGCCAGCAGCGTGATCAGCACCGACAGCGAGGTCACGATCGTGCGGCTGAGCGTTTCGTTGACCGATAGGTCAAGCAGCTCGGGCATCGGCATCCGGCGATACTTCTTCAGGTTCTCACGAATGCGGTCGTAAACCACGATGGTATCGTTCAGCGAATAGCCGATCAGCGTCAGGATTGCCGCGACGATATTGAGGTCGAACTCCATCTGGGTCAGCGCGAACAGCCCCAGCGTCAACGTCACGTCGTGGACCAGCGCGAACAGTGCCCCCACCCCGAATTGCCATTCGAACCGCACCCAGATATAGATCGAAATCGCGATCATCGCCGCGATCAGCGCCTGCATCCCGGTCTTGAACAGCTCGCCCGAAACCTTGCCCGAGACCGAATCCACCCCGTCAATCCGCGCATCAGGGTGCCCGGCCTTGACCGCAGCGGTGATTTTCCGCGCCATCTGGTCGGACAGCCCGGTATCCTGTTCGGACCCGGCGGGCAGCTTCATCCGGATCGAGATTTCGTTGGGCTTGCCGAATTGCTGGATGATCGGTTCGCCATAACCGGCTTGGCGACGGTTTCGCGCATCTCTGCTATCGGCGCGGCGGCGCTGCGTTCGAAGGTCACGCGGATCATCTGGCCGCCGACAAAATCGACCCCCAGATTGAGCCCGCGCGTGAACACCAACGTCAGCGATGCCGCAATCAGCAGCAGGCTGACCACGTAGAACGGCACCCGCCAGCGCAGAAACTTGATGTTGGTGTTGTCGGGAACCAGCTTGAGCAGTTTCATCGCATCGCTTCCTTACAACACCAGATCACTGGGGCGCTCTTTGCGCAGCCAGCCTGCCACCCACATCCGGGTCAGCGTGACAGCGGTAAACACCGAGGTGATGATCCCGATGATCAGCACGATCGCAAAGCCCCGGATCGGGCCAGAGCCGAACAGGAACATCAGCACGGCGGCGATCACATTGGTGATATTCGCGTCAAAAATGGCGCGGCTCGCTTCCTTGTAACCGGTTTCCACCGCTTGCACCGCGCGGCGTCCACGCGCGCGTTCTTCGCGAATACGCTCGTTGATCAGCACGTTGGCGTCCACTGCCGCACCGATGGTCAGGACGAACCCGGCGATCCCCGGCAGCGTCAGCGTGGTATTGGCGACCGCCATGATCCCGAGGATCATCATCGTGTTCAGGATCAGCGCGAGGCAAGTGTACACACCGAACCGGCCATAGGTGACCAGCATGAAGGCCATCAGTGCGGTGGTGCCGACCAAAAATGCGATCAAGCCCTTCCGGATCGAATCCGCGCCGAGGTCTGGCCCGACGGTGCGTTCCTCGACCACTTTCAAGTCGACCGGCAGCGCACCAGAACGCAGCGAAATCGCCAGTTCATTTGCACTTTCAACGCTGAACCCACCGGAAATCTGCGCTTGCCCGCCCAGGATCGGTTCGTTGATATTGGGGGCCGACAGCACTTTGCCGTCGAGGATGATCGCGAACGGCTTGTTGGTGTTTTCGGTGGTCAGCTTGGCAAATTTCGCCCCGCCTTGCTGATCGAACGTGATCGAGACGACCGGCTCGTTGGTCTGCGGATCGTTGGTCTGCTGCGCATTGGTCAGGCTGTCACCCTTGATCCCGCCCAGCCGGCGCACGGCAATTGCCGGGCCAGCGCCCGACCGCGCCGGATCGGCATAGGGCACGATTTCACTGCCGGGAGGCGCAATGCCCTTGGCAATGTCGGTCGGCGCGGCAGTCAGATCGACCAACTTGAATTCCAGTTTGGCGGTCTTGCCCAGCAGGTTTTTCAGCGCCTGCGGATCGCTCAGCCCCGGCACCTGCACCACGATCCGCTGCGCGCCTTGGCGGATGATCGTCGGCTCGCGCGTACCGAGTGCGTCGATCCGTTTGCGCACCACTTCGGTGGCGGTGTCCATCGCCTGGCTGATCGCCAGATCGATGCCTTCCTTGGTCGGGGTCAGCACGAACCTGCTGCCATCGACTATGCGGATGTCCCAATCGCGCTGGCCGGTCATCCCGGCGCCGGTGGTCAGCGGCAGGATCGCATCGCGTGTGGCATCAACCTGCGCGGGGTTATCGACCATGAACGAGAGCGCGCCGTCCTTGGTTGAAACCTCGCCGTGGATGATCCGCGGCTCGGCCTGGCGCAGCCGCTGGCGGACGCTTTCTTCCATCGTTTCCAGCCGCTGCCGCCCGACCTGTGCCGGGTTGGCTTCCAGCAGGATGTGACTGCCCCCGGCCAGATCGAGCCCCAGATTGACCTGCGGCTCGTTGAATGGAGCAGGCAGGCTGAGCCCGCTGACCGCCAGCAACGACGGCAGCGCCGCCAGGCAGGCCAGCACGGTCAACGACCACAGCCACAGCTGTTTCCAGCGGGGAAAATCAAGCATGTCTTATCGCGCCCCTAATCACGGACCAGTACCGCCGGTTCAATCGTTCGCGGGTTTCGCGCTGACCGGCGGGATCACGTCGGAAATTGTCGATTTCAGCGCCTTGACCTTCAGCCCCGCAGCCAGTTCGACCTCGGCGTATACGTCGTCAACCTTGACCACCTTGCCGAGCAGGCCACCACCCGTCAGGACCTGATCGCCCTTCTTGATCCCGGTGATCTTGGCTTGGTGTTCTTTCTGCCGCCGCATCTGCGGGCGCAGGATCAGGAACCACAGCACAACGAACATCCCGATGAACGGGACGAGGTTGAACCAGGCAGGCGGGCCACCAGCAGAACTGGCGGAGGCGAGGATCAGCAGAGTAGAATTTGTCATGGAGATTCAATCGTCCCGATAGGCGTCGTGATGCGCCGAAAGCCGCCAAAGGCAGCCCGAATGACGCGCGGTTAGCAGCAAAGCCGGTTCAAGGCAACGCGCCCCGCCCGTCCGCTGCGGCCCGCAAGTCCATCAGATAGGCCCGCTTTTCGCGGGTACAATCGCCCGGGCGAATTAACCGCCATTGCAGCGCCTGCCCAATGCCCAACGCAGTGCCCCAAAAAGACCGCGCGCTCGCCTTGCCAAGCCCCGCCACCCGCGCTTATAGGCCGCCCTCCACATGTCCCGCCCCGCGCGGAACCGTGGCGGTCGGGACGTAGCGCAGCCTGGTAGCGCATCACACTGGGGGTGTGGGGGTCGGAGGTTCGAATCCTCTCGTCCCGACCAAGTTTCTTTTTATCGCTCACGTACTGGCATGTCAGACTGAAACCTCCTCGGGAGGGGACCTGCAGTGGCGACGCGGCGCGCCTTGACGCCAATTCTCACACCCGTTTCCAAATGGACAGCGCGGCTCAAATTTTTTGGCTGTCGACCTTCCTGTTGACGAGCCACACCAATCTGGCATGCTTCGAGTAGTGGATTGCAACCGAACGCGGTGCGATGGGGAGGATCTGATGAAAACTGGTACGCGGATCGCGGCAACGCTGCTGCTGGGTGGATCGTTGCTGCTAGCGGCTTGCGACGGCGGCGTGACTGGCGGCGGCAAGGACGCGGCCAAGGTTGCCGAAACCGCGGTGCCCGAGCGGGTGTACTGGGGCGACACGCACCTGCACACTTCCAATTCGGTCGATGCGTTCGGCTTTGGCGTCGGCTGGATCCCGAGGCGGCGCTGCGCTTTGCCAGAGGCGAGGAAGTGACCTCGACCACCGGGATGAAGGCCAAGCTGGCCCGCCCGCTCGATTTTCTGGTCATCACCGATCACTCCGATGCGCTCGGCGGGACCAAGGCGCTCGCCGAAGCGCCGCGCCTGCTGATCACCGATCCGACGATGAAGCGCTGGCACGACATGCTCAATGGCGGCCCCGAACAATCGCTGCGCGCCACCGCCGAGATCATCGATGCGCGCGCGCACAACCGCATCCCGGCGGCGATGGCCGACGACAAAGCGCCGCCGCAGCGCACCAAGATCGATCTGGAACGAGCACATCGACACTGTCGACCGCTATAACGAACCGGGCAAGTTCACCGCCATGCTGGGGTTTGAATTCACCCTGATGAACGGCGGGCGCAACCTGCACCGCAACGTGATCTTCCGCGACGGCGGCGACAAAGTCCGTTCGGTCGTGCCGCTGGGAGCCTGGGGCGAAAGCACCAGCGCCGACCAGCTTGTGGGACTATATGGACGCCTACGAAAAAGCGACCGGCGGCAAGGTGCTGGCGATCCCGCACAACTCCAACCTGTCCAACGGGCTGATGTTCGAACTGACCATGCCCGGCGGCGGACCGATGACGGCCGACTATGCCCGCCGCCGCGCCGCGCGCGAACCGTTGGTCGAGATCACCCAGATCAAGGGCGACAGCGAAGCCCACCCGTTCCTCTCGCCCAATGACGAATTCGCCGGGTTCGGCGTCGCCGGGTGGGAGCTGGGCGATCTGGCGATGGCCGAAGGCAAGCAGCCGAACATGTTCGCGGGCGAATATGTCCGCGAAGCGCTGAAGCGCGGGCTGTTGCTCGAAGCGCAGACCGGGGTCGAACCCCTACAAGTTCGGCGTGATCGGTTCGACCGACAGCCACACCGCGCTGGCCACCGGAGACGAGGACAACTTCTTCGGCAAGCACACCGGAAACGAACCCAGTGCCGACCCGGCGCCAGCAGCGCGCAGAACCTCGGCACGCGCGAAGGCCGGTTCGGCTGGCACTACCTGGCGGGCGGCTATGCGGCGGTCTGGGCCAAGGCCAACACCCGCGCGGCAATCTGGGACGCGATGGCGCGGCGCGAAGTCTATGGCACCACCGGCCCGCGGATGACCGTGCGGGTGTTCGGCGGCTGGGACTTCAAAGCCGAGCGACCTCAAGGGCGATTGGGTCAAGGCCGGCTATGCGCGCGGCGTGCCGATGGGCGGCGAACTGAGCGCCGGACGGCACCGGCGCACCGAGTTTCATCGTTTCCGCGCTGAAGGACCCGCATCGGGCGCCAATCTCGACCGGGTGCAGGTGGTCAAGGGCTGGGTCGATGCGGCGGGCAAGGCGCACGAACAGGTGTTCGACGTGGTCTGGAGCGACATGGCCAAGCGCAAGCCGGTCGGCGGCAAGGTTCCGGCGGTGGGCGATACGGTCGATGTTGCCACCGCGACCTACACAGAACACCATTGGCGCCGGCCGACACTGGCCACGGTCTGGACGCGATCCGGCCTTCGATCCGAAGCAGCGCGCGTTCTACTACGTCCGGGTGATCGAAATCCCGACGCCCGAGCTGGCCCGCCTATGATGCGCGTGCGGTTCAAGCTGAAGCTCGCGCCCGAAGTGCGGGTCAAGCAGCAGGAACGCGCCTATACCTCGGCGATCTGGTACACGCCTGCCGGCATGACAGTTCCATGACACTGCGCGACCGCGCGCGCCTTTGGCTGCGCGAGCCGCTGGTGCATTTCCTGCTGATCGGCGCGCTGGTCTATGCGCTGCTGTCCGGCCGCCCGGCCGATCCGGGCGAGCGGCGGATCGTGGTCGATCGAGGCGGTGGTCACGCGGCTGGTCGAACGCTGGTCGCTCAGTCGTTCCGCCGCGCGCCGACGCAGGCGGAAATCGACGGACTGATCCGCGACTATGTGAAGGATGAGGTCTATTACCGCGAAGCGCTGCGGCTCGGCCTCGACCGCGACGATGAGGCGGTGCGGCGGCTGATGCGCAACAAGATGGTGGCGCTGGTCACCGCCGATGCCGAAGCTCGCCAGCCCGAGCGATGCCGAGCTTGCAGGCGCTGCTCGACAAGGATCCGGCGCGCTATGCCAGCGGAGGTCAGCTTCGATTTCGACCCAGGTCTATCTGGGCGACGACAGCCCGGCAACGCGCCACGGCGGCGACGGGTTCTCGCCGAACTGGAGCGTGGCGGCAGCGACCAAGCCGGAGTGACCCGCCGTCCCGCTGCCGCGCAGCTTCGCCGGGGCGCAGCGACCAGCGATGTCGCCAGCGCAGTTCGGCGATGATTTCGCCGCCGGCTGCGCGATCAGCCGCGTTGGCCGATGGAGCTGGGCCGGTGGCCTCGGGGCTTGGGCTGCATCTGGTGCGGATCGACCGCCGCAGGATCCCGGCGCCACGCCCAAACGTCAGCCGAAGTCCGCCAGCGGCTGGAGAACGACTGGCGCGCGGCCGCGATCTCGGCCGCCGAAGACCAGGCCATACCGCGACACTGCTGCAAGGCTACGACGTGGTGATCGAGCGTCAAGCCGTAAATGCTCCGCCTGGTGCTGGCCGCTGCTGCTGGCGCTGCTGCTGCTGGCCGGCGCGGCGCTCGGCCGACGAACTGCGCCCGGCTATCTCGAGCTGACCCAGCGCGACGCGCAGCACTGGGAGCTGGTCTGGAAAGCCCCGATCCTGGGCGGCCTGGCCACCCGCGCGCGCCCGGCCCTGCCCCGATTTCTGCACGATCGCACCCAGCGCGGCGCGGCTTGTCTGGCGCGGCGCTGGTGGCACGGCGCCGATGTGGTCTGCACCAAGCCGCTCGACGGTGCACAGGTCGGTCTCAGCGGGGATCGAGAGCGGCTTCACCGACGCACTGCTACGGATCGCGCCGCTGGGCCGCCGGTCCAGACCGAGCGGCTGACCCGCGAACGCCCGATGATCGAAGTCGCCACTGTGCCAGACCGCTGGCAGGTCGCGCGGACCTATACCGTGATCGGGGTCGAGCACATCCTGGCCGGGTACGATCATCTGCTGTTCGTGATCGCGCTGGTGCTGCTGCTGCAGAACGGCTGGACCGTGGTCAAGGCCGCGACTGCCTTCACTGTGGCGCATTCGATCACTCTGGCGGGGACGACGCTTGGGCTAGTTCGGCCTGGCGCAGGCCCCGGTCGAGGCGCTTGATCGCATTGTCGATCGTGTTTCTGGCGGTCGAAATCGCCAAGCAAGACGGCATGCACCCAGCGGCTGACCGAGCGCATCCCGTGGGTGGTCGCGTTCCTGTTCGGCCTGCTCCACGGCTTCGGCTTTGCCGGGGCCCTGCGCGAAATCGGCTTGCCCGAGGGCGATGTGCCGATGGCGCTGCTGACCTTCAACCTGGGGGTGGAGACTCGGGCAGTTGCTGGTGATCGCGCTGACCCTGGCCGTGCTGGCCGCTGCTGCGCCGCTTTGCCTTGCCGGCGCTGCGCCCGGCGACAGTGACCGCAACCTATGCAATCGGCGGCATCGCCAGCTTCTGGTTTATCGAGCGGATGGTTGGCTGAGCCCGCCCGCCTCCACGGCCTCGACGCCCTGCGCGGGATCGCCGCGCTGTGCGTGGTCGGGCTGCACGCCAATGCGGTGTTCGGCGGGTTCCGGCTGGCTGAGCAAAGGCTATCTCGGGGTCGATTTCTTCCTGATGCTCAGCGGCTTTCTGATGACCCGGATCACCGAGCCGCGGCTGACGCGCAGGCCTCGCCCCGCGCCGCTTCATGGTGGCGCGGTATCAGCGGTTCTGGCCGATGATGGCGCTGGGCTCGCTGATCGGAGTGCCCTACCTGTGGGTGCGCGCGGGCGGAGACTCGCGACGCGTTCATCCCCGCGCTGCTCGCCAACTTCGCGCTGCTGCCCTGGCCGGTCGCCAACCTGCTGTTCGCGCTCAACATCCCGGCCTGGACGATCTTTGCCGAGCTGGTCGCCAATGCCGCGCACGTCTTCGCGCTGCGCCGGTTGCGCAACTGGCGCATTGTCAGTGCTGGCTGGCGCAGCTCACTGGACTGACGGTCTGGGCGGCCAGCAGCTATGGCTCGCTCGATGTCGGCGCGCGGCCCGCAACTGGGTTCCCGCAGTGCCGCGTGTGTTCCTCGCCTATTGCCTCGGGATGCTGCTGAGCCGGTGCTGGCAGCGACCTGCCCTCTGCCCGCCCTGCCCGCGCCGCTGACCTGCTGGCAATCCCGGCAGTGCTGGTCGCGAGCGTCTGTGCTCGGCTGGCGGCACTGGGCTTCGATCTCGGCCTTCGTGCTGGTGCTCTGCCCGCTGGTGATCCTCGTCCGCGCTGCGCGATCACCGCGAGCAACCGCGCTGATCCGGCTATCGGCGGCGCTGTCGTTCCCGCTGTTCGCGGTGCATCTGCCGATCCTCGAAGCCATGCGCGAGCTGGGCTTTACCAAATTGCCCGCGCTTGCCGTGGTCGCGCTGATCACGGCAACCATCGTGTGGTGGACAAACCGCCCGCGCCGCCGCATGGCGCCAGCACTGATTTCGAGGAGACGTTCACGTGGATAGCCCGGTGCTTTATTCGCTGCGATGCCGATGGCATTGCCACGATCACGCTCAACCGCGCCGAACTGCGCAATCCGATCTCGGACCTCGATCTGATCGAGGCGTTGCTCGCCACCCTGACCGCGATGGAAGACGATCCGAAGGTCCGCGTCGCGATCCTGACCGGGGCCGGCACGGCCTTTTCCGCAGGCGGCAACCTCAAGGCGATGCGGCCCGACAGCGGCGGGCTTAACGCCAGCCTGCCCGCGCGCACCCGGCGCAATTACAAGAGCGGAATCCAGCGCCTGCCGCTGGCCTTCGCCGCGCTGGAAGTGCCGGTGATCGCCGCAGTCAACGGCCCGGCGATCGGTGCCGGGCTCGATCTCGCCTGCATGTGCGACCTGCGCGTAGCCGGGCGAGAGCGCGAAGTTCGCCGAAAGCTTCGTCAAGCTGGGGATCATCCCCGGCGATGGCGGGGCCTGGCTGCTGCAGCGGATCGTCGGCTTTTCCAAGGCGGCCGAACTGACCCTGACCGGCGAAACCATCGACGCGGCCGAGGCGCTGCGGATCGGCCTGGTCTCGCAGGTCGTGCCCGATGCCGAACTGCTCGACGCCGCCCGCGCGCTGGCCATGCGGATCGCCTGCAACCCGTCGTTCGCGGTGCGGATGGCCAAGCGCCTGCTGTGGGATGCGCAGCGGATGGACATTGCCCGGCGTGCTCGAAATGTCCGCCGCGATGCAGGCCGTGGCGCATGCGACCAAGGACAATGCCGAGGCGGTCAATGCCTTCCTGGAAAAGCGCAAGCCGGTGTTCAAGGGCGACTGAACCATTACAATGTGATGCCGATTTGCATATCACATTGTAATGTGATATTGACTCGAATCATGTCTACACAACATCATCGAACGCGTCCGCCGCCTTGTCACTGACGGCGGCATGTCGCGCGCCGGCCTGGCCCGCGCGGCCGGGCTCCATGCCAACACCTTGCGCGACTGCACGGAGGCCGACTGGAACCCCACCGCCGACACGCTGCGCAAGCTCGAAGCGTTCCTGTGGGACAGCGATGACGAGCCGGTGCTGGTGCCGATCGAGGAAATCATCGAGGAAGCCCGCAACGGCCGGATGTTCATCCTGGTCGATGATGAGGACCGCGAGAACGAAGGCGATCTGGTGATCCCCGGCGCAAATGGCCACGCCTGATGCGATCAACTTCATGGCGATGCACGGGCGCGGGCTGGTCTGCCTGACGCTGACCACTGACCGCACCGAACAGCTCGGGCTCGAACTGATGAGCCGCAACAACGGCACCCGGCACGAAACCGCCTTCACCGTTTCGATCGAGGCGCGCGAAGGCGTGACTACCGGCATTTCCGCCGGGGACCGCGCCCGCACCGTCGCGGTGGCGATCGATGCGGGCAAGGGGCGGCAGGATATCGTCACCCCCGGCCACGTCTTCCCGCTGATCGCGCGCGACGGCGGCGTGCTGGTCCGCGCCGGGCATACCGAAGCCTCGGTCGATATTTCGCGGCTGGCCGGGCTCAACCCCTCGGGCGTGATCTGCGAGATCATGAACGAAGACGGGACGATGGCGCGGATGGACGATCTGGTCCCGTTCGCGCGCCGGCACGGCCTGAAAATGGGCACGATCCGCGATCTGATCGAATACCGCCGCAAGCACGATCATCTGGTCGAACGGATCAGCGAGGTGCCGTTCACCTCGGACTATGGCGGCGACTGGAAGCTGATCACCTTCCGCAACAAGGTCGACGGAACTGACAGCTTCGTGCTGCAGAAGGGCCAGATCGATCCCGGCGACGCCGACGCTGGCGCGGGTCCACACCATCTCGATCCTTGACGACATGCTGGGCCAGCCCGGCCCGCGCAAGCGCACCTTGCAGCGCGCGATGGCCGAAATCGGCGCGCGAGGGCGCTGGCCTGATCGTCCTGCTGATCCGCCCGCGCGAAGGCGGCGATGTAGCTGGCGGCGGAGCCAGCACCCGATATGGACCTGCGCAGCTTACGGCATCGGCGCGCAAATTCTTGCCGATATGGGCGTGCACGACATGATCCTGCTCAGCAATGCGCACCGCAATGTCGTCGCGATCGAAGGCTACGGCCTGAACATCGTGGGCGAACGCGCGATCCCGGCGGACGGAGCCTGACGCGTGAGCCCGGTTGCCGCCGGTCTGGCCCTCGCCTGTCTGTCCGCACTCACCGGCGCGCTGGCGCACGCCCTGCTCAAGGCCGGGAATGACAAGCTGGCCGTGCAGGCCTGGGTCCGGTTGACCGAACTCACCGTGGCGTTGCCGATGACCCTGCTTGTCGGCTGGCCACCAGCGTATTTGTGGCCATGGCTGCTTGCTGCCGGACTGATTCATGCGATCTATCAGTATGCCCTCACCTGGTCGTACCGGGTCAGCGACTTTTCGCTCGCCTTCCCGATTGCGCGCGGCGTCACCCCGCTGATTTCGGCGGTGCTGGCGATGGTATGGCTCGGCGATACGCTCAGCCCGATAGCGATGGCGGGAATTGCGCTCGTTTCGCTTGGCTTGCTGTCGCTCTCGCACGGAACCGGCATCTCGCGGCGCGGCGTGGCGCTGGCGGTTCTAACCGGCCTGCTGACCTGCTGTTACACGCTGGTCGATGCGCAAGGGATGCGGCTCTCGCCCGACTTGTTCACGTTCCTCGTCTGGTTCTTCGTGGTCGACGGGCTGGGGATGCCGCTGCTGTTGCTGGCGCGCGATGGCCGCGGGGCGTTCCGCAGCTTGAAGCCCGAAGCCCGGATCGGCGTTCTGGCGGGAGTGATGGCGCTGCTGACGTTTGTCCCCGCGCTGATCGCCTTTCGCCTGGCTCCAGTGGGCGCAGTCGCGGCGATAAGAGAGGGCAGCGTGATCATCGGGCTTGCCTTGGGCGCAAAGCTGCTCAAGGAGCAAATCGACCGAAGGCGGATCGCGGGCGGCGTGCTGGTAACAGTCGGCGCGGCGATCATCGTGCTCGCCACAGCACAAGTATGAAGGACTGATAATGGCCAGGTTTCTGATCGTCGAAGCGCGCTTCTACGACCATCTCAACGATATGCTGATCGACGGCGCGCGCTCAGCGCTCAAGGCCGCCGGACATCAAGTGGACGTGATCACCGTGCCCGGCGCGCTGGAAATCCCCGGCGCGATTGCGCTGGCTGATCAGGCCGATCTCTATGACGGTTTCGTCGCCATCGGCGTAGTGATCCGGGGCGAGACCTATCATTTTGAAATCGTCGCAGGCGAATCAGCGCGCGGCATCATGGCGCTGACGATGGACGGGATCGCGATTGGCAACGGCATCCTGACGGTCGAAAATGAGGAACAGGCGCTGGTCCGCGCGGACCCGGCGCAGAAGAACAAAGGCGGCGAGGCAGCACTGGCGGCGCTCGCCCTGCTCGCCCTCAAGGAGAAATTCGCATGATAAAGCACCCTGCGCTTTCCGGCATCCCACTGGTGCTGGGCGGCAACGTGTTCGGCTGGACGGCCGATCAGGACACCAGCTTTGAAGTGCTCGACGCCTATTACGAGGCTGGCGGCCGGATGATCGACACTGCCGACGTCTATTCGGCGTGGGTGCCCGATCACAAAGGCGGCGAATGCGAAACGGTTATCGGCGCCTGGCTGGAAGCGCGCGGCGTGCGCAAGGACATGAAGATCCACACCAAGACCGGCATGCTGGGCGGCAAGGAACTGTACGAGCCGGCCACAGTGCTGACCTCGCTTGACCGCTCGCTCGAACGGCTGCGGACCGACTATGTCGATCTGTACTACGCGCATCGCGATTACGATGAACTGCCGATTGGCGAGATCGTCAGCGCTTTCGATGGTGCGGCAAAATCAGGCAAGGCGCGCGCGCTGGGCGCTTCACAGTTCACCGCCGCGCGGCTGAGCGCAGCGCTCGATGCAGCGGACGCGCAAGGCGCGATGCCGTTCAGCGTGGTGCAGAATGAATACAACCTGGTCAGTCGCGCCGATTTTGGCCCGGAGTTGCAAGCGCTCTGCGCCGCGCGCGATATTCCGATGCTGCCCTATTACAGCCTCGCGGCGGGCTTCCTCACCGGCAAATACCGCAACCGCACCGATCTGGCCGGCAAAGCGCGCGGCAGGACGGTCAAGCGCTACATCGATGATGGCCAAGCGGTGCTCAAGGCGATGGACCCGATCGTCAAGGACCTGTTCGCCACGCACGCGCAGGTCGCGCTCGCCTGGCTGCTCGAGCAGCCCGGCATCGCCGCCCCGATCGCCAGCGCAACCACGGCCGATCAGGTCGATGATCTGGTCGAAATGCTCGAGCTGGAACTGAGCGCCGCGCAACTGGCAAGTCTGACGGCGGCGGGTTAGCGAAAGCTACGACTAAAGTAATTAGGCACCGCTCATCCTGAGCCTGTCGAAGGACCATCGTGCGCAAACGACCCAACGTAATGCGATGGTGCTTCGACAAGCTCAGCATGAGCGGGTTTGGATAATGGTTGAGTGTGAACAACTCACCCCAGATCAAGAAACTCCTTCAGCGCCAGCGGCTTGTACGGTCCAAGGATCAGTTGCTCGAACACACCGAAGCCTTCGCCGTGGCGGTCGCTGATTGCGCGGCAAGGCAGCTGGACGTGGAAGTTTTCCATCTGGCCCGGTTCGCACTGCGGCAGCGCCGAAATCCTCGCGCTCCACTGCCAGCGGGCCGTGGTACAGACCGTGGCCCCACTTGGGCGAGGTATAGCCCAGCCCGCGCATCTGGAACCGGCCGAGCGGTTCGAGCCGGATCGTCTCGGGCCCGTCCGGGCCGTGCAATCGTCAGCACGCCACGCCTCGGGCCAGCGGGTGCCGGTGGCCAGCGCCGCCGCCATTTCGCCCTCGGTATCGATCAGCCGTCCGCGCATCGCCCCCGTCGGGCGCGATCACCGCGCGGGTGTTCCACGTGTTGCCCTTGGCATCGGCATTGACGTGGAAGAACACGCTGCGGTCCGCGAAGTTGAGCGGAGTCCATTGCCAGAAGAACCCCGGCACCACGCCCGTGCCCGTGCGGCTGCTCGTCGCGCGTGCCGACCGGGCGCACCCCCCAGCTGCGGTCGCGGGTGCCGGCGGTGCCCGGCGCGCAATCCTGCGCGCACGCCATCGACCTCGATCCAGCCGGTGTAGTGCCCGTTCTGGGTCAGCCGGGTGTAATCCATGAAGGTGCGCGGCCCGATCCGGTGGATGAAGCGCGGCTCCTCGATCGGAAAGGCGCGCCCGGTGAAGGTCAGCTCGGCCTTGATCCCCTCACCGTCGACCGTCACCCGCAGCTTTTGCAGCGGCTCGAGGATCTCGATCCGGATCGGCCCGCAGTGCAGGTCCATCCGCTCCATCCCCAGTTCGCGCGAGGCGTGGAGATTGACCTGCACCCCGTCGCGGATCGCCGAAAAGTGCGCGTCGCAGACGTTGAGATGCGGATAGATCCCGAAGGCCACCGCGAAAAACCCGCAGCCATCGGGGGCATAGCCGTTGAAGAAATAGCGGTCGTAGAAATTGCGGTCGGTCCCGGCATAGGCCACCGGCTCGGGCGTCTGGTGCAGCGGATAGTCATCACCTTTGGTCAGCACTGCCAATTCTCCGATCTGTCAAAAATCAACGTCGCCCCTGCGGAGGCAGAGGCCCATCTGAGCTCTCGTTGGGTCACCAAACCATCGGCCATACTGCTAGGCCGGGATAGGCCCCTGCCTGCGCAGGGGCGACGCCGCTATAAGGGTTGCGCGCATTGCTCATCCCCTCGAACAATTCCAGACTGCCGTGCTGCAGCGCCAGCGCGCAGCCGCCGCGCGCCATCGACAGGAAGTTTTCGTCGCCGCGCGGGGTGCGTTCGACATAGGCCGCGCTGAACACGGCGGTGGAAATGCCGTGGAGCGCGCCGACCACGTAATCGTCCCACACCGCATCGCGGCTGAGCGGAACGCCGCGCGCGGTCATTTCGGCGCAGTACAGCTCGAGCAATTCATCCTCATGCGCGCGGCGCAGCGCATCGCCGATGCCGGTGCCAAGGAAATAGCCGATGTCGGTCAGCGGCATTGCCGACCGCCACCGTCTGCCAGTCGAGCACCGCAATCGGCTCGGCCCCGCCCTTGATATCGAACAGCATATTGTCGAGCCGGAAATCGCCATGGATCGATCGCACTTCGGTCCGCCCTCGACGGCCGAACCACAGCTCCCTTGCTCGCATTCAACGCCTCGCAGATCGCCATGAATTCCGGTTCGAGGCTGTCCGCATAGCGCTCGCGGAACATTGCCTGGGCATTGCCATAGAGCGCCTTGATCTGCTCGGCCTGGCCAGGCTTCGGCTGAAGCCAGGCGGCTCGGTCAAGGCCGGATTGTTCCAGCTGGGCGCGTGGATCGCGGCGGCTTGCCGGCATCCCGCGCGGGCATCAGCCGCAGAGCAGCTCGCAGCTGGTTTCCCGCCGCGCGCCGGGCCAAGGTCTTCGAACAGCAGAACGAATTCGATCGCCCTCCGCGGCGATTTCAGCCGCAAAAGTGGCCGGCGTGCGAACTGCGAGATGCTGTTGAAGTTCGCGATAGAACCCGACCTCCTTGGCATAGAGTCCGAACGCGGCAGCAGTCCCGCGGCTGGTGGGATCAGCAGCGGGGAACTTTCCGGCCAGAGTGGCGGGGCCTGCATCAGGACGATCATAGGTCAGGTGAAACCGAACACTGTCCCCGACCTGACCGGTGCCGATCGGCTCCCAGCTGACTGCGGCAACTGCCGCATCGGTCAGCGCTCCGGCGGCGCGCAACCGCGCACTCAGCCAGTCGGCCGTGACCGCATCGGGGTGCGCCGGGAAACCTGCCATGCCCTCTCCTTGATCGTTTAATCGAACGGTTAAACCACCCGGGCCAGACTGGCAACTACCAGACTTTGACGCGCTGATCTGGCGGCAAGTAAAGCTTGTCGCCCGGCTGCACATCGAACGCCTTGTACCAGGCGTCGAGGTTACGCACGGTCAGCGCGCGGTACATCCCCGGCGCGTGGCCATCGGTGGCGATCCGCCCGCGCAGGGTTTCTTCGCGCATTTTGGTCGCCCAGGCCTGCGCATAGGCAATGAAGAACCGCTGATCGCCGCTGTAGCCGTCGATCACGCCAGGTTCCTTGCCCCCCAGCGAAGCCCGCCAGCCATCATAGGCAGCCGCCAGCCCTGCCACATCGGCGATATTCTCCCCCAGGGTCAGCTTGCCGTTGACCTTCAGGCCCGGGAACGGCTGGTAAGCGTCATATTGCTTGGCCAGCGCGGAACCCGCCAGATCGAACTGCTTCAGATCGGCCGGGGTCCACCAGTTGCGCATCCGCCCGGTGGCATCAAACGCCGCGCCGTTGCTGTCAAAGCTGTGGCTGATCTCGTGCCCGATCACTGCGCCAATCGCGCCATAGTTGAACGCCGGGTCCGCCTTGGAATCGAAGAACGGACGCTGGAGGATCGCCGCCGGAAAGTTCAGCGCATTCTGCACCGGCAGGTTCACCGCATTGACCAGCTGCGCATTCATCCACCATTCGCGCTTGTCGAGCGGCTTGCCGATCTTGGCCAGCTGCTGCGTATAGGCAAAGCGCGCGGCTGCCTGCTTGTTGGCAAAGGCCTGCCTTGGTGTCACCGTCAGCCCGGCATAGTCGGTCCAGCGGTCAGGATAGCCGACCCCGACTTCGATCGTCTTGACCTTGGCCAGCGCCTCCTGCTTGGTCGCAGGGGCCATCCAGTCGAGCGCCTCGACACGCTTCGCGAAAGCCGCCTTGACGTGATCGACCATCGCCTGAACTTCGGCCTTGGCCTTGGCCGGGAAGTGCTCTTCAACATAGCGCTTGCCCAGCGCATCGCCCATCCAGGCATTCAGCGCGGTCAGCGCGCGCTTGTCACGGCTGCGCTGTTCCTTGGTGCCTTGCAGCGCGGTGCCATAAAACGCGAACCGCGCCGCATCGATGCCGGAAGGCAAAACATCGGCATTGGCGTTGATTTGATGGAACGCCAGCCAGTCCTTCCAGGCCTCAAGCGGCTGCGCTGCGACCAGCGCCGAAAGCTTGGGAATCGCGCCTGCGTGATAGGCGGCGAAGCGTTGTTGCGTGCCGATCTGCGCCGCACCGAAGAACGCGGCCCAGTCAATCCCGGGAGCCTTGCTGTCAAAATCTGCCCGGTTCCATTCGGTGGCAGAGTTCTGGAAGTCCTCGCTTTGCTCACGAGTGGCGTGGGCCTGGGCGATCTTCACTTCCAGATCGAAGATCCGCTGCGCCCGCGCGGCTGGTTCGGTGACCTGCGCCAGCGTCAGGGCCTGTTCGATATAGGCGCGATACTTGCCGCGCAAATCGACCATCTTGGGATCAGCGGACAGGTAATATTCACGCTCGGGCAGGCCCAGTCCGCCTTGCAGTACATAAGGCATCACCGCGCTGCCCGACAACGCTTGAGTCACGAACACGCCGAACAGGTTCTCGGTCCGGAAATTGGTTGCGTTGAGCGGATCAACATCGGCTCGGACCTGCTCGCCCAGTGCCTTCGAAAGCGATGCGACATCGGTAACTGCTGCAATCCGGTCCAGGTCGGGTTTGAGCGGGGCCATGCCCAGCTTGTCGATCGCGGCAGTGTCCAGATAGGCCGCATAAAAATTGCGCAACTTGCCCAGCTCGCTGTCTGCCGCCGCATCCGATGCTGCGATCTGCTTGATCAGCGCGCCAAGCTGCTGTTCCGTCTGCATGTCAGCAATGGTGAAGCCGCCGATGCTTGACCGGTCAGCCGGAATTTCGGCGCTGCGCATCCAGGACCCGTTGGCGAAGGCATAGAAGTCGTCCCCCGGCTTGATCGCCTTGTCGATCGAAGCCGTTTCGATCCCGATAGCGGACCCGGTTCCGATCTGCGCCGCCGGATCGCTGCCTGAGCAACCCGCTAGGCCGAGCGTGGCCACAGCCACTCCCAATAGCAACGCATTCGCCAATGCCTTGAACGCCATAGTCATGCCCTTCCAATCCTCCACGGCCTGCAGATATCAACCGCTGGCACATCGGCGTTTGGTATGGCCCTGATGGGCGCTTTGAGCAATCGCCTTGGTCGGCACCGCTGTGCCGTTTGCAGACGGATCAGGCTATGCGATCAGGCCAGTCGTCCAAACGCACCATAGCCTGCATAGACCGCCGCATCGCCCAGTTCCTCTTCGATCCGGATCAGCTGGTTGTATTTGGCCAGCCGGTCCGACCGGGCCAGGCTGCCGGTCTTGATCTGGCCGCAGTTGGTGGCGACCGCCAG
This sequence comes from uncultured Alphaproteobacteria bacterium, assembly GCA_963802015.1. Lineage (GTDB taxonomy): Bacteria > Pseudomonadota > Alphaproteobacteria > Sphingomonadales > Sphingomonadaceae > Novosphingobium. The sequence goes on along the minus strand of CAWDHB010000011.1, from coordinate 146,036 downwards.
ATCGGCGATGGTCGCATCTTCGGTTTCGCCCGAACGGTGCGACATGACGGCGGTATAGCCCGCGCGGTTGGCGATGCTGACTGCGTCGAGCGTTTCGGACAGCGTGCCGATCTGGTTGACCTTGACCAGCAGCGAATTGGCGAGGCCTTGCTCGATCCCCATCCGCAACCGCTTGGGATTGGTGACGAACAGATCGTCGCCGACCAGCTGGATCTTGTGGCCGATCTTGTCGGTCAGGGCCTTCCAGCCCACAAAATCGTCCTCGCTCATGCCGTCTTCAATCGAGCGGATCGGATAGTCGTTGCACAGCGCAGCCAAGTAGTCAGCCATCTCGATCGGGTCGAGCGAGGTGCCCTCACCCGCCATGTCATAGCGGCCGTCGGCAAAATATTCAGTCGCTGCGCAATCCAGCGCGAGCACAACTTCGCTGCCCGGCTTGAACCCGGCCTGTTCGACCGAGGCCATGATGAAATCGAGCGCGGCGCGGGTGTTGCCGATGTTGGGGGCGAACCCGCCTTCATCGCCCACCGAAGTGGACAGGCCCTTTTGCGACAGACCCTTCTTCAGCGTGTGAAAAATTTCCGCGCCCCAGCGGACCGCTTCGGCAATCGAATCCGCGCCGACCGGCATCACCATGAATTCCTGAAAATCGATCGGATTGTCGGCATGTTCGCCGCCGTTGATGATGTTCATCATCGGCACCGGCAGGACGTGCGCGGAAACCCCGCCGACATAGGCATAGAGCGGCAGGCCGCGCGCATTCGCCGCTGCCTTGGCAATGGCCAGCGACGTTCCCAAGATCGCGTTTGCGCCAAGCCGCGCCTTGTTTTCAGTGCCGTCAAGCGTCAGCATTACCGCATCGAGATCACGCTGATCTTCGGCATCGCGGCCCAGCAAGGCGTCGCTGATTTCGCCGTTGACGGCCTTGACCGCGCCAAGCACGCCTTTGCCCAGATACCGCCGCGCATCGCCATCGCGCAGTTCCATCGCTTCGTGTGCGCCGGTGGATGCGCCCGAGGGCACCGCCGCGCGGCCAAAGCTGCCATCGTCGAGCAGTACGTCGACTTCGACCGTGGGGTTTCCCCGGCTGTCGAGGATTTCGCGCGCGTGCAGATCGATGATGACGGTCATGGTAGGTTCAACTCCCGAAACGTAGCGGAAAGACTGGAAGGCGTCCCTAGGCAGCGCAGCCTTCCCAAGCAAGCTGCATTGCAGCATAAGCAGGGCTTGCACCCGTCCGAATACGTTCCCATTTGTATTACAGGTGCCCACCGCTTGGGCGCAGAAAGGGTTATCTCCATGGCTACCACCCCCAAGAAGACCACCGCCGCGAAGAAACCGGCAACTGCGAAGAAGGCTCCAGCCGGCTGCTGCTGCCGCCGCTGCCCCGGCTGCTGGCGCGGCCAAGGCCAAGTTCACGCAGGCCATCGAAGAGGCGCGCGCCGGCACCAAGGCCTTGCGCGGCGAAGTGACCGCCAAGGCCGGTGCCTACAAGGATCAGCTCAGCGCGCGCAGCGAAGACTGGGTCGCCGATGCAAAGGATCTGGCCGGTCAGGCCAAGGACCGCGCCGCCGATCTGGCCGTGGACGGCAAGGCCAAGGCCAGCGATGCGATGTCCACGCTGGGCAAGCTGGTCGCCGACAATGCCGGGACCATCGATGAGAAGCTGGGCACGCGCTATGGCGATTATGCCCGCACCGCCGCGCGCTCGATGCAGGAAACCGCTGCCAAGATCGAAGCCAAGGACATCGCCGAACTGGGCGATGACGCGAAGGAATTCGTGCGCAAGAGCCCGGGCCTGGCGATCGGCATCGCCGCGGTCGCAGGCTTCATGCTTTCGCGGCTATTCAAGGGCTCGGCCAAGGAGTGAGCGGCATTGGATTGACAGGGCTGCGGCCAGCGGCTTTGCCTGCCACCGATGAGCACTGATTTGCCTCCACTGACCCAGTCCTCCGCCAGCGCCGGTACCAACCGGACGCTGGTGGAGGATGTCGTCCATCTGGTGGAGGACGGCAAAGTCTACCTTGAGGCGGAGCTGCAATATCAGAAGTCGCGGGCCGGTGTGGTCGGTTCGGGTGCCCGCAAAGCGGCTATCCTCGCGGCTCTCGCCTTTGCGTTTGTACTGCTGGCGCTGCTCGCGATCACGGTCGGCCTGCTGCTGGCGCTTGCCACCTTGCTGGGGGTCTGGGGCGCGATGGCGGCGGTAACCGTGCTGCTGCTGCTCGCAGGCGGGATTTGCGCGCTGGCCGCACGCGGCAAATGGCGCGCGGCGATGCAACATCTGGTCGATGTGCGAAACCAGGACCAACCCGATGAGTGACCGCCTGCAACGCCTGGCCGAAGATCGCGCGCTGCGGAATGCCGCCCGCGAAAACTTCTACAGCGGCTGGCGCAGCGTCACCGGCGATCTGGAAAAACGCGGCATCGGCCAGCGGGTCTCTGATCGCGCCTTGCAGGAAGTTCGCGAACTGGCGGACAAGACGCTGGCTGTTGCTGGTGAGAGCAAGGGCATTATCGCCGGAACTGTGGCGGCAATCATGCTGTGGCTGTTTCGCGGCCCGATCATCACCTGGGCTGAAGGCCTGTTCGCAGATGCTGGCGCAGCCGATGAAACCACTGATGGCAGCGTTCAGCCAAGCGACAGCGATCTTGCTGAATAGGCCAGTACAGGATTTTCAGGAGAGTGCTCGTGGACGATAGCGAGGCCAAACGCAGCCGGATCAAGGACAAGATTGCCGCCTCACAAGCGCGGCTGCTGCGCGAAGCACCGCCCGCCACGCCGCCAGTCCGCCGCAACTTGCCCGATGCCCATCCGCCGCAAGACTATCGCTCGCTGGCCGCAGAGTATCCCGGGCTGACCGTGGCCGCCGGGCTGGCGCTCGGCCTGCTGGTCGGCGCGCTGGTGCCCAAGCGGGCGGGCAGCAAGCTGGGCCAGCGGGCGCTTGGGGCAGCCACGATGGTCGCCGAACTCGGCCTCGCCTTCAGCAAGCAGGCGCGCGACGCCGCAGGCGAGGCCGCGCAATCGGGCACGGGCAAACTGAGCGAGCTGGGCCAGTTGCTCGGCGACAGCACCGCCAGCTATCGTTCCCGTGCCCGGCACAGTGCTGGCAAGGCCGCTACATCGATGCGCAGCGCCGGACAGCGCGCGGCGCGTGCCGCCCGGGAACTGCGCAAATAGGGGAAATAACCTAGCAGGTGTGACTTGCTTGATTGGCATGGCACGCTAAAGCGCGGGCGATTGCCACTCTCCCCGGGAAGCGCACGGCTATGCAGAAACTACATCTCGTAATGGGCGGCCGCGTCAGCGATCCGCAAACGCTCGACTTCGTCGATGTGACCAAGCTCGACATCGTCGGTGTTTTCGAAAGCTATGCCGAAGCTGAAGAGGTCTGGCGCGACAAGGCGCAGCGCACGGTTGACGACGCCGAGATGAAATACGTCGTCGTGCACCTGCACCGCTTGCTTGAACCAGAGCAGCTCAAGCGGCCAGGCTGAGCTGCGCCCGGCCTCAGATAAATTCGATCTTCTGCACCAGATACGACCGGTCGCCAGCAGGCACGGTCACTTCGATCTCGTCTTCAACCCGGCGTCCGATCAACGCCTTGCCCAGCGGTGAGGCATAGCTGATCCGGCCAAGCTTGGCGTCGGCCTCATAGGGTCCGACGATCTGATAGCGAACCGGCTTTTCATCATCGTCGAGCAGGGTCACCGTGGCGCCAAAGATGATCTTGTCACCCGACAGCGAAGTCGGATCGACCAGCTGCGCGCGGCTGACCTTGTCCTCCAGATCGGCGATCGACATTTCGACCTGCCCCTGGCGTTCCTTGGCGGCGTGATATTCGGCGTTCTCAGACAGGTCGCCGTGCGCGCGCGCTTCTTCGATGGCGTCCACAATCCGGGGCCGCTCTTCGCGCAGCACTTTCAGCTCAGCGATCAGCCGTTCATAGCCTTCCGCCAACATCGGCAGCTTTTCGACACTCGCCATCTTATTCAATCCTCCTGCCGCCCCAGCGACTAAACAGCCCGCCCGTCCCTATGATCAGGTGACAGGTCAGGCTGAGCCGCGATGTTTGGGGAACGCGAACCTTTCAGCTATAATAGGCTTGCAGGCTCCGCACTTCAAGCTTTGCCTTTTGCATTGCAGCAATTCCCTGCACCGCCGCGACCGACGCCGCCGCTGTGGTGAAGTACGAAACCTTGGCTTTCAGCGCCGACCCGCGGATCGATTGCGAATCCTTCAGGCTCTGCCAACCCTCAGTGGTGTTGATGATCAGCGCCACTTCGCCATCGATGATCCGGTCGACGATATGCGGCCGCCCTTCGGCCACCTTGTTGACCCGCTCCACCGGCAAGCCAGCCTCGGCCAGATAGCGCTGGGTGCCGCCGGTGGCGATGATCCGGAAGCCCAGGTCAACCAGCGTCTGCACTGCAGGCAGGATCACGGTCTTGTCGTCATCCTTGACCGAGACGAACACGGTTCCGCTCTGCGGCAGCACCATCCCCGCGCCCAATTGCGCCTTGGCAAAAGCCGTTGCGAAATCGCGGTCGATCCCCATCACTTCGCCGGTAGACTTCATCTCCGGGCTCAGCACCGGATCGACCCCGGGGAAGCGTGCGAACGGGAACACGGCTTCCTTGACCGACATGTAATCAAACTCGCGCTTGAACGGCGGGAAGGTGCTGAGTTTCTCTCCCGCCATCACCCGCGCCGCGATCTTGGCCACCGCTTGCCCGGTGGCCTTGGCCACAAACGGCACGGTCCGCGACGCGCGCGGGTTGACCTCGATCAGGTACACCGCGCCGTCCTTTACCGCGAACTGCACATTCATGAGCCCGACGACACCCAGTGCGAGCGCCAGCGCCTCGGCCTGCCGTTCCATTTCGGCGATGATGTCCTGCGGCAGGTTGTAAGGCGGCAGGGTACAAGCACTGTCGCCCGAATGAATCCCCGCTTCCTCGATATGCTGCATCACCCCGGCGACCACGACCTGCGTGCCATCGCACAGCGCATCGACATCGCATTCGATCGCATCGCGCAGATACTGGTCGATCAGCACTGGGCTGTCCCCGGAAACCTGCACAGCGGTGGCGATGTAATCATCCAGCTGCGCTTCGCTGTCGACGATTTCCATCGCGCGCCCGCCCAGCACGTAGCTCGGCCGCATCAGCACCGGATAGCCGATCCGGTTGGCCACCGCGACCGCCTCATCGCGGCTGCGCGCCAGCCCGTTCAGCGGCTGCTTCAGCCCCAGATCGTTGACCAGCTTGGCAAACCGTTCACGGTCTTCGGCCAGATCGATCGCGTCGGGCGATGTGCCCAGGATCGGAATGCCGTTGTCTTCCAGGAACTGCGCGATCTTCAGCGGGGTCTGCCCGCCGAACTGCACCAGCACGCCCACCAGCTCGCCGCGCGATTGTTCCACCCGCAGGATCTCGAGCACGTCTTCGCCGGTCAGCGGCTCAAAGTAGAGCCGGTCGGACGTGTCATAGTCGGTCGAAACCGTTTCCGGGTTGCAGTTGACCATGATCGTTTCGTAGCCAGCCTCGCTAAGCGCGAAGCAGGCGTGGACGCAGCAGTAATCGAACTCGATCCCCTGCCCGATCCGGTTCGGCCCGCCGCCCAGGATCACGATCTTGCGACGATCACTGGGCATGGCTTCGCATTCAGGCGCACCGAACGACGGTCCTTCGTAAGTCGAGTACATGTACGGGCGTGACCGCTTCAAATTCGGCGGCGCAGCTGTCGATCCGCTTGAACACCGGGTGGACGCCCAGCTTGTGCCGCAGCTCGCGCACTTCGCCCTCGCTGGTCGCCCCGGCCATGGCGCGCAGGGCATCGTGGAGCAGGCCAGAGCGGCGGGCCGAAGTTTCCCCCATCCCCCCCGCGACATGGATACCCCGCACCGCCAGCACTGACAGGCGCTTGTCCGAAAAGCCCATCGCCTTGACCCGCCGCAGGCCAGCGGCATCGTTCGGCAGGCCGTTCTCCATGATCGCGGCTTCTTCGGCGATGATCGCTTCGATTTGGCGCAGGAACCACGGATCATAGTGCGTGATCGCATTGATTTCTTCGACCGAGAAGCCTTCGCGGAAGGCTTGCCCGATGATCAGGATGCGGTCCGGAGTCTGGCGCGATAGCTCGGCGATGATCGCATCGCGGCCCTTGCCTTCCAGCCATTGCACGCGGTTGAACCCGTCCAGCCCGGTTTCCAGCCCGCGCAGGGCTTTCTGCAGCAGATTCCTGAAAGTTGCGGCCAATCGCCATCACTTCGCCGACCGATTTCATTGCGGTCGACAGCAACGGCTCCGCGCCCTTGAACTTTTCGAACGCAAAGCGCGGGATCTTGGTGACGACGTAATCGATGCTCGGCTCGAAGCTGGCCGGTGTCGCCCCGGTGATCTCGTTGGTCAGCTCGTCCAGCGTGTAGCCCACGGCCAGCTTGGCCGCGACGCGCGCAATCGGGAAGCCGGTCGCCTTCGAGGCCAGCGCCGAAGAGCGCGACACGCGCGGGTTCATCTCGATCACGATCAGGCGGCCATCGGCAGGATTGACCGCGAACTGCACGTTCGATCCGCCGGTCTCCACCCCGATCTCGCGCAGCACCGCAATGCTGGCGTTGCGCATGATCTGGTATTCCTTGTCGGTCAGCGTCAGCGCGGGCGCGACGGTGATCGAATCCCCGGTGTGGACCCCCATCGGATCGACGTTCTCGATCGAACAGATGATGATGCAGTTGTCTTTGCGGTCGCGCACGACCTCCATCTCGTACTCTTTCCACCCGAGCAGACTCTCTTCGATCAGCACCTCGGTGGTGGGCGAGGCATCGAGGCCCGAGCGGACAATCTGCTCAAACTCGGCCTTGTTATAAGCCACCCCGCCCCCGGTCCCGCCCAGGGTAAAGCTCGGCCGGATGATCGAGGGCAGCCCGGTGCGCTCCAGCACCGCAAATGCCTCATCGACATTGTGCGCCACGCCCGAACGCGCCGATTCCAGCCCGATCTTGTCCATCGCCTCGCGGAAGCGCTGGCGGTCCTCGGCCTTGTCAATCGCATCGGCATCGGCACCGATCATCTTGACCCCGTACTTTTCCAGTGTGCCATCGTTGAACAGCGCGAGCGCGGTGTTGAGCGCAGTCTGCCCGCCCATCGTCGGCAGCAGCGCATCCGGGCGCTCCTTCTCGATGATCCGCGTGACGATCTCGGGCGTGATCGGCTCGATATAGGTCGCGTCGGCAAATTCCGGATCGGTCATGATCGTCGCCGGGTTGGAGTTCACCAGCACCACCCGGTACCCCTCCTCCTTCAGCGCCTTGATCGCCTGGGTGCCGGAATAGTCAAACTCGCAAGCCTGCCCGATGATGATCGGACCAGCGCCAATGACGAGGATCGAAGAGATGTCTGTGCGTTTGGGCATAGCGTATCAGGCAGCTTTTGATAGAATGGCAGGGATCGAATGACGGGAGGACAAGTCCTTGAAATTCAACTTCGATGAGAACGACGACCTGGTGCTGGAAGATATTCCAGACGACATGATGGAAATGTCAGCCAAGATCGCATTCGATCGCGGAGTCAGCTTGGAAGACGTATGGCGGGGTATTGTCACGCAATGGTCAAAGGAACTCAATACTTGAGCCCTTCCCCGTTGGGGAAGGGTTGAGTTGGGGGTTCGGCATTCGCCGCTGAGCGCGGAGTCCTCATCCCCAGTCCTTCCCCGCCGGGGAAGGGAGCTTGGTGGAGTGCTTGAATGGTTGAGAAGCGTCTGACCCCGGTCGCGCAGAATCTGCGGCGCGAACCGACCGACACAGCGAAGCGCCTGTGGTCGCGGCTTCGCGCGAAGCAGCTTGGCGTTCAGTTCACCCGCGAATTTCCGATTGGCAATGCCATCGCCGATTTCGCCTGCCGCCGCGCCAAGCTGGTGGTCGAGGTCGATGGCGGGCAGCATTCCGACAGTTCGACCGACGAAGCCCGCACCCGGATGATCGAGAGCTACGGCTATCAGGTAATCCGCTTCTGGAACAATGAAGTCCTGCAAAACACCGACGGTGTGGTCTTGCGGATCACCGAAGCCCTCGCCCTCGCCTCCAATCGCTACGAATGGTTTGAAGACGACACTTTCTAACCCCCTTCCCCGTCGGGGAAGGGTTTGGGATGGGTTTACCACACCCGCGATGCAGCGCTGCCCCTTCACCGCCGAACCCCCATCCCCAACCCTTCCCCATGGGGAAGGGCGCTGGAGAGGATCGAGGAGATGTCCGTGTGGTTGGGCATCACGAGCCCAACCAACTAAAGAAGAGATTTAGCACCTTCTTTGCCAACTCTCCGACACTTGCCGCCCCAGCTTTCTCCGTGATCCAGAGCAAAGTTCTCTGCGCTATTGCCAATACCGGAGCCGCGCGAAAGCGAACTTGGTTCGTAAGTTTACGAAGCAAAGAAATCTCTTCAATCGCGACAACTCTTTCGTCTCCGAAGGCATCACCAATTTCATTGCTATCAGATTGTAATTTTTCGGTTATTTCTTGTAGTAACAAGTCTGCCTCAGCAGCCAAACCTAAATTATCCGACCTGCTTACAAATCTATCTGACGCAGGAAATTTGTCATTTTCATTGCCATTTACATCCTCATCCCATTCATCGAGCCAATTAAGACCTTCATGGCTGAGAGTGTAAAGATTATCTCCATCCTCATCTTCAACGACTTGAAATATCTCCTCCTCTTCAGCTGCCAATGCGAGGACACGGTTCACATATGCTACGCCTACGTCCAAATTGGAGTTCTTCGCGATTGAATAGGCTGAAAACCACTCTTGCTCGTCCGATTTCAGAAGCATCGCATGCAGAGTTTTTGCGATCACCAATTTGGTTTCGAAATAACTGCTCACCCCAACATCCCCACAAACCGCTCAAACAGATAGAAACTATCCATCGGCCCCGGCGATGCCTCCGGGTGATACTGCACCCCGAACGCGCGCTTACCCTTCACCGCGATCCCGCAGTTTGAGCCATCGAACAGCGACACGTGGGTCTCCTCCACCCCGTCAGGCAGCGAGGAGCCATCCACCGCGAACCCGTGGTTCATGCTGGTAATCTCCACCACGCCGTCTTCCAGCCGCTTGACCGGGTGGTTCGCGCCGCGGTGACCTTGGTGCATCTTGGTAGTTTTCGCCCCCACCGACAAACCTAGCAGCTGGTGGCCGAGGCAGATGCCGAACAGCGGAATATCGCGCGCCAGCAGCCCCTGGATCACCGGCACGGCGTAGGCTCCTGTGGCCGCCGGATCGCCCGGGCCGTTGGAGAGGAACACGCCGTCCGGCTCCAGCGCCAGCACGCCGTCCAGCGGGGTCTGGGCCGGAACCACGGTCACGCGCGCGCCGGCTTGCACGAGGCTGCGGAAGATATTGTCCTTCGCGCCGTAATCGATCGCCACGACGTGCGGGCGCTTGTCGTGCGGTGAGCGCGCATAGCCCTTGCCGAGCGCCCACACCCCGCCCTCCCAGTTTTCGATTTCATGGCGGCTGACCACGCGGGCGAGGTCCATCCCTTCCAGCCCCGGCCAGTCCTGCGCGCGCTGGATCAGCGCGGCCACGTCGAACTTGCCGTCAAGGTCATGCGCGATCACCGCATTGGGCGCGCCCGACAGGCGGATGCGGCGGGTCAGGGCGCGGGTGTCGATGCCCGAAAGCCCGATCTTGCCCTTGCCCGCCAGCCAGTCCCCCAGCGTCCCTGTGCTGCGGAAGTTGCTCGGTGCCGTCACCACTTCGCGCACGACGCAGCCGATTGCGCCATCGACCTGCGCTTCCAGGTCTTCGTCGTTGGTGCCAACATTGCCAATGTGCGGGAACGTGAAGGTCACCACTTGCCCGGCGTAGCTGGGATCGGTCATGATCTCCTGATAGCCGGTCATCGATGTGTTGAAGCAGACCTCGCCCACCGCGCTGCCGACCGCGCCGAAGCCATGGCCCCACAACACAGTGCCGTCAGCGAGCACGAGGACTCCCGTCGCGCCGGTTGGTTGAGGCGCGTGCGAAGGGGCGGCGTCGGCCATGGAAAAGGCGCTCCGGGTGCTTGGTTCTGGCGATGTTGCTAAGGCATGGCGGCTAGACCCCTCCCCGCGCAGCGTCAACCTATGAAACGGCAAAAGTTCGCGCTAAGGCCGCGCTTTCCCCAGTCTCATAGCAATTCACAGGATAGCCCATCATGATCCGCGATTCGATCAAGTCCGCCCAGGTCACCGCCATGAAAGCCGGTGACAAAGCCCGCCTGGCCGCCGTCCGGCTGATTCTGGCCAAGCTGAAGGACAAGGATATCGAACTGCGCACCGCCAGCGCTCAGCCGGATGACGACGTGCTGGTGGTCGACGTGCTGCAGAAAATGGCCAAACAGCGCCGCGAATTGATTGCGATGTTCGAACAGGGCGGCCGCACCGAGCTCGCGGCGCAGGAGCACTCCGAACTGGCTGTGATCGAAAGCTTCATGCCCGCGCAGTTGAGCGAGGATGACACCAAAGCCGCAATCGCCGCGATCATCGCGGAAACTGGCGCAACCAGCATCAAGGACATGGGCAAGGTTGTAGCGGCTTTGAAGGCGGCCCACGGCTCACAACTGGATATGAGCAAGGCGTCAGGGCTGGTTAAGGCTGCGTTAGGTTGAGGATGCGCGAACGCAACCAACCTAACACCAGCCTTATCACGCCGCGCGGCGCAGCTTTTCCAGTTTCTTCAGCGCCATGCTGCGCTTCAGGCGGCTGAGGTGATCGATGAACAGGATCCCTTCGAGGTGATCCATCTCATGCTGCAGGCAGGTGGCGAGCAGGCCATCGAGGTCTTCCTCGTGAACCTTGCCGTCGAGATCCTGCCAGCGGGCGCGAATCCGCGCCGGACGTTCGACGTCGGCGTAGATTTCCGGAACTGACAAGCAGCCTTCGGAATAGAGCGCAAGGTCCTCAGACGGATCGAGAATTTCCGGATTGATATAGACCCGCGGCTGCCTCAGCGTCGGCTGATGCGAATGATGGTGCCCGCCATGCGCGGTGCAGACTTCGGGCTCGGCATCGGGATCATCGGGCTGGAGATCGATCACCAGCACCCGCAGCGGCACCCCGATCTGCACCGCCGCAAGGCCAATGCCGGGGGCGTCGTACATCGTTTCGAACATGTCATCGACGAGCGCCTTCAGCTCCGCGTCGAACGCAGTTACGGGGGCGGAGATCTGCTTGAGGCGCGGATCAGGAACTTCGAGGATTTCGCGGATAGCCATGCGGGGTCACATAGTGCGGTGTTGCGCAGGCTACAACCTTGCGATTTTTTGGATCACACAAAGGCGCAAAGGCGCGAAGATGTCGTTCATTTCGCGAAGCGGGCTCACGTCTCTTTCGAAGAGTAAACCCCAAGCCAAATTCATAAAGGAAGCATCCGATCCAGCGCAGCATCTTTGCGCCTTCGCGCCTTTGCGTGAAGCAATTTATCTGTCGCTACCCCACCGGACGCCGCGCGCGCAGCGCTTGCGCCAGAGTCCCTTCGTCGAGGTAATCAAGCTCGCCCCCCACCGGCAGGCCGTGCGCCAGTTGCGTGATCCGCACCGGAAACTGTTCGAGTCGTTCGGCGATGTAATGCGCGGTGGTCTGGCCTTCCAAGGTGGCGTTCATCGCCAGCACCACTTCGTCGATCCCGCCTGCCTCGACGCGCTGGATCAGCGGGATGATCGTCAGATCTTCGGGCCGCACCCCTTCCAGCGCCGAGAGCCGCCCGCCCAGCACGTGATAGCGCCCGGCGAACAGCTTTGACCGGTCCAGCGCCCACAAATCGGCGATATCCTCCACCACGCAGAGCGCACGCTGGTCGCGGCGCGGATCAGTGCAGATCGCGCAAGGGTTAGTCGTATCGACATTGCCGCAAGTGGCGCATTCGACCAGCCCCTCGCGGACTGCTTCCAGCGCGGACAGCAGCCCAACCAGCGCGGTTTCGCGGCGTTTGATCAGCCACAGCACCGCGCGCCGCGCCGAACGCGGGCCGAGGCCAGGCAATTGCGCCAGCGCAGACGTCAGGGTTTCGATCTCTTGCGATGCCATCGGCCTCCTCTAACCGCTCAGGCTGAGCTTGTCGAAGCCCCGTCCTTTTCTTTTCCGGCGTTGAAAGTAAGGACGATGCTTTGACAAGCTCAGCACGAACGGATTTTGGCGTTGCGGATGATCTTCATGGGAACTCCTGATTTTGCCGTTCCCGCACTGACATCTCTGGTCGAAGCAGGTCATGACGTAGCGGCAGTCTATACCCAGCCACCGCGCCCGGCGGGCCGGGGCAAGCAGCTCCAGCCCTCGCCCGTTCAACGCAAGGCCGAGCAATTGGGGATGGCGGTGCGGCACCCGGTATCGCTGCGAAATGCCGAGGCGCAGGCGGAATTTGCCGCGCTTGGCGCAGATATCGCCGTGGTCGCGGCCTATGGTCTGATCTTGCCGCAGGCGGTGCTCGATGCGCCGAAGCTTGGCTGCCTTAACATTCACGCCAGCCTGCTCCCCCGCTGGCGCGGCGCGGCGCCGATCCACCGGGCGATCCTGGCCGGGGATACAGAGACCGGGGTGACGATCATGCGGATGGAGGCCGGGCTGGATACCGGGCCGATGCTAGCAGTGGCGCGCGTGCCAGTCGCGGCAAAGACCGCAGGGGAACTGACCGCCGAGCTCGCCGAGATTGGCGGGAGCCTGATGGTGGAGGTCTTGGCAGACCTGCCGGGCCACGCAGAGGTGCCGCAGCCGGATGACGGCGTGACCTATGCCGCCAAGATCGACAAAGCCGAAACCCGGCTGGATTTTTCCCAGACCGCCGGGCAAGTCGAACGGCAGGTCCGCGCCTTTGCCCCCACTGCCTGGTTCGAGCTCGACGGCGAGCGTTACCGGGTGCTGGCGTGCGAAGTGCTTGATATCGGCGGCCCACCAAGAACGACGCTTGATGACCGCCTGACAATCGCTTGCGGCCAAGGTGCAGTGCGTCCAACCATGGTCCAGCGCGCCGGGCGCCCGGCGATGGTTGTGGACGAATTGTTGCGCGGGCGAGCGATCCCGGCAGGAACATCGTTCGCTTGACCCGCTTCGCACTCACCCTTGAATTCGACGGCACGCCGTTTGCGGGCCTGCAACGCCAGCCTGATCAGCCCACGGTGCAGCAGGCGATCGAGGACGCTGTCCTTGCGATCACCGGCGAGACAGTGACGTTTCACGCGGCTGGGCGCACTGATGCGGGCGTCCATGCCACCGCGATGCGCGCGCATATCGAGGTGGCGAAAGCCATCGCGCCGTTCCGGCTGATGGAGGCGCTGAACCATCACCTGCGCCCCGCCCCGGTTGCGGTGCTGGCCTGCGAGCCCGTGCCCGACGACTGGCACGCACGGTTTTCCTGCATCGGCCGCGCCTATCGCTATCGCATTATCAACCGCCGCGCCCCGTTGACGCTGAATTTGAACCGCGCCTGGAAAATCGCGCTGCCGCTTGACGTCGCCGCAATGCACCGCGCGGCGCAGGTGCTGGTCGGGCAGCATGACTTCACTACTTTCCGCTCGGTCCACTGCCAGTCGGCCAGTGCGATCAAGACGCTCGACCGGCTGGAAGTTCAGCGGGTTGGCGATGAGGTGCACATCCACGCCGCCGCGCGCAGTTTCCTGCACCATCAGGTCCGCTCGATGGTCGGTTGCATCGCGCTGGTCGGGATGGGCCGCTGGCGCGAAGAACAGCTGGCCGAGGCACTGGCCGCGCGTGATCGCACCGCGCTGGGGCTCAATGCCCCGCCGCAGGGGCTCTATTTCATGCAGGCAGTCTATCCCAGCGATTGATCTAAAACCGTCTGTGCTGAGCTTGTCGAAGCATTGTCTTTCTTGCGCCACTGCGCACCGCCCAAAGAAAAAGCAGCCCTTCGACAAGCTCAGGGTGGACGGGCTTGGGGAAGCGGTTAAGTTGCATTCCGAAACCTCGCTCAGAGGCAAGACGGATTCGGGAGAGAACCATGACCTACACCGGCCAGCAGCTGACCACCCAGCTTGACGCAGACGGCACCTTGACGCTGCAATTGAATGACAAGGCCTGGGATGCGCCCAAGGCGGGGCAAGTGCTGGTCAAAGTCGAAGCCAGCCCGATCAATCCGTCCGATCTTGGCCTGCTGTTCGCTTCGGCCGACACGAAAAACGCAGTCTATTCCCCCGGCAAAGTTGTCGCGCAGATGCCCGCCAATGCCACCCGCGCCATGAAGGCCCGCCACGGGATGGCGATGCCGGCCGGGAATGAAGCGGCTGGCATGGTGGTTGCGGCAGGCGAAGGTGCGGAAGCACTGCTGGGCAAGCGCGTCGCCTGCGTCCCGGGCAGCGCTTACGCGACCTATGCTTACGCCGAAGCCGCGATGTGCCTGCCGGTTGAGGCGAGCGCAGAACAGGCCGCGTCATCGTTCGTCAATCCGATGACCGCGCTCGGCTTTGTCGAAACGATGAAGCTGGAAGGTTATACCGGGATCGTCCACGCGGCAGCGGCGAGCAACCTGGGCCAGATGCTGATCAAGATCTGTCTTGAGGACGGAATCCCGCTGGTCAACATCGTCCGCAGCGAAGAGCAGGTGAAAATCCTGAAGGATCTGGGCGCAACCCATGTGTTGAACATGACTGATGCCGATTTCATGCCTCGATTGATAGACTCTATTGCCGAAACCAAGGCTATGATTGGCTTCGATCCGATCGGTGGCGGCACGCTCGCCGGGCAAATCCTCACCGCGATGGAAGCCGCCGCCAGCCGCGGCGCTGCCTTCAGCCGCTATGGCTCGTCGGAACCCAAGAAGGTCTACATCTACGGCGCGCTCGATATCGGGCCGACGATCCTGAACCGCGCCTTCGGCCTGACCTGGGACTTGTCCGGCTGGCTGCTGACCCCGTTCATGGCCAAGGCCGGCATGGAAATCGTCAGTCGGATGCGTGCCCGCGTCGCCAAGGACCTGACCACCACCTTCGCCAGCCACTACGCGATGCGCGGTTCGCTGGCAGATATGCTGACCAAGAATACCGTCAGCGTCTACAACGCGCGGCGGACCGGGGAGAAGTATCTGGTGGTGCCGTAAATTCTACAACACTGATTAGATAGATCAACTTGCTATCGCTCTGCATTCCTTTTTTCTCTGTCCGAAAAGCCCTTTGTCGACTTGAGATTGCTAAAGAATTCAGGTTAGGGCTTGTTTTCGCGTTTGATACATCAGCTTTTGCGGCAAACGGGTGGGGGCAATCAATCGATGGCAACGATGCAATCAATTTGGACAGCAGTCACACCTCATCTCGATACAGGGCGCTCGATTGCGATCATCGTCGTCGCGGCGACTGGGATCGTTTCAACGCTATGGAATTTCGTTGTGAGACCTCTTCGAAAGAGGAGTTTCTTGGCTGGTCAATGGGAAGGCGAGTTGAGTGATGATCAAACTCTCACTTTGCATTGCATCCTTGTCTTTTTTGTCAAGAATGGAGAACTGGCAGGCAGCTTGTTCTATGAAGGAAACTCCAGCCATCTGGTGAAGGGGTTTGATCAACTCAAGAACGATTCTGATAGATTAATTGCTACAAGATCAAAGGATTATTGGCCGATTTTTTGCGATATTTTTGAAATTACGATGGGAAGAGACATCCACTTTGATTGGTCAACAGATCAGAAGCCCCCGCTAGCTACTGTTCCTGAGACCTACCGCTATCGATTTGAGATTTTGCGCAGAATTTTCAAGCCCAGAATGAGGTGCTCTGTAGATACCCGTCCGGACGACAATGGCGACGTGCGCCGACTTACTGGGCAATTCACAAAACTCAGGAGCGGTTGAAAATCGGAGCTATCACGACTAATTTACCGACTCGACAGGCGCTGCGCCGGGAAAAATTGCAATGAACAGTCTTGAACTTCTCTCATTACGCATCTCAGAAATGGATCTGGGTCCGATCAAGTTCAAACTCGTTGATCCTGAAGACGGAGAGGGATGGAGTCTTGCCAAAGCTACGATCATCGAACGTGAATATCGTAAATTTCTTCAAACTGTAAGCGAGAATCCTGGCGAAGTGATTGTACCATCGAAGGATGTTGATAAGTTTTGGCATGCACACATTTTAGATACCAGAAAATATGCCCAAGATTGCGAGTATGTTTTCGGGTTTTTTCTACATCACTTCCCTTATCTTGGATCCAGAGGCGCGGAAGACAAGCAGATTTTGTCTGAGAAATTCGCAAAGTCACAAAGGCTAACTGCCGATCGATTTGGCTTTCAGAGCAGTGATGAATTAATCGGCAATAGCGCTTCTGTCTGCGGTGGCTCGTGTGGAGGGGGATGTGGCAGCGGACACATCACCGCTTCTCAGCACGGTGTTGACCTTTTGACACGTCCTTCAGTTTAGCCTTTCAAACCTTCCCCACCACGCTTTCCGGCAGGTCCGTGCCAAACACCCGCTGGTAGTACTCCGCCACCAGCATCCGCTCGGTCTCGTCGCACTTGTTGAGGAACGAGAGGCGGAAGGAGAAGCCGGGGTCCTTGAAGATCGCGGTGTTCTGCGCCCAGGTGATCACGGTGCGCGGGCTCATCACGGTGCTGATGTCGCCGCCCACGAAGCCCTGGCGGGTCAGGTCAGCGACCTTGACCATGTTCGCAATCAGATCGGCGGCGACGCCTTCGACCTTGCCGAGCACGATCTCGCTTTCGACCGCAGCTTCCAGATAGTTGAGCCCTACGACGATGTTCCAGCGGTCCATCTGGCCCTGGTTGATCGCCTGGGTGCCGTGATACAGCCCGCTGGTGTCACCCAGCCCGACCGTGTTGGCGGTGGCAAACAGGCGGAAGCCGGGATCGGGCCGGATCACGCGATTCTGATCGAGCAGCGTGAGCTTGCCTTCGGTCTCCAGCACGCGCTGGATCACGAACATCACGTCGGGGCGGCCCGCGTCGTATTCGTCAAACACCAGCGCGACCGGGTGTTGCAGCGCCCAGGGGAGCAGCCCTTCGCGGAATTCGGTGACTTGCAGGCCATCGCGCAGCACGATCGCATCGCGCCCGATCAGGTCGATCCGGCTGATATGCGCATCCAGATTGATCCGGATGCACGGCCAGTTGAGCCGCGCCGCAACCTGTTCGATATGGGTCGACTTACCCGTGCCGTGATAGCCCTGCACCATCACCCGGCGATTGAAGGCAAAGCCCGCGAGGATCGCCAGCGTCGTGTCCGGATCGAACACATAGCTGGGATCCACATCGGGCACGCGTTCATCGGCCACGCTGAAGGCCGGGACCTTCATGTCAATGTCGATCCCAAAGGTTTCGCGCACGTCGATCTCGCGGTCAGGCGCGAGCAGGACGGTGGAGTTGCTCGTGTCGAGCGGGCTTCTGGTGCTGTCAGTCATTGCGCCGCTTCGCCTATACGGACGCGTGGCAAGCTGCAATAAGGATTGCGTTGCAAAACGCGACTCAAGTTGCTGCGCCGGGAGAATTTTATGATCAAGGTCCACGGATTTCCGCTCTCACCGTTCGTGCGCAAGGTTCATCTGGTGGCGGCGGAAAAGAGGATTCCGATTGAAATGATGCTGGGCAAGCCGGGCCAGCCATCCGCCGAATTCCTCGCCGCCAGCCCGTTTCGCAAGATCCCTGCGCTGGAGGATGGCGAGTTCAGCCTGTGCGATTCGACCGCGATCGTGACCTATCTGGACGCGATCCAGCCCGAACCGCCGATCACCCCCGGTGATGCCAAGGCCAAGGCGCGGGCGATCTGGTTTGAGGAATTTGCCGATACGATCCTGATCGCGGCGGGCGGCAAAGTCCTGTTCAACCGCTTTGTCGGGCCGAAGCTGATGGGTGTTGCGGGTGACGAAGCAGCGGCTGAGCAGGGCCTGAAAGATTTGGTGCCGATTCTGGACTATCTGGAAAGCCAGTGCGGTGACGGCTGGCTGACCGGCGGGGAGTTCAGCATCGGCGATATCGCCGTGGCCGCCACGCTGCGGTCGATGGGCTATTTCGGCATGGAACCCGACGCCGCCACCCACCCACGCACCGCTGCCTGGTATGCGCGGGTCAAGGCCCGGCCCAGTTGGGCGCCGGTGGCAGAGCTGGAAGATAAAGTGGTCGGGCGGGTGCTCCAGACGCCTGCATGACGCCTCAAGTCGCCCTGCTGCGCGCAGTCAACGTTGGCGGTACCGGTGCGCTGCCGATGGCACAGCTTCGCGCCATGGCGGAGGCTAGCGGGTTCGCACGGGTCCGCACCTACATCGCCAGCGGCAACCTGCTGTTTGACAGCGCGCTAGACGAGGCGGAGGTCAAAGCGCGGCTGGAACGCACACTGGCGGCCTATGCCGGGAAGCCGGTGGAAGTGTTCGTGCGGAGCGCCAGCGAAGTCGCGGCGATCGTCGCGGCCAATCCGTTTCCCGATGCCCACGGCAGCCGTCACATGGTGTTTTTCCAGGATCATCCACCCGCGCCAGACCTGATCGAACAATGCCGTGACCGGCAAGGCGAACGGCTCGCGCTTGGCCCGCGCGAGCTCCACGTCGATTATGGCGAAGGTATCCGCACGACCCGGCTCAAGATTCCGGGCAAGTTGCTGCGCACAGGCCGCAACATGAACACCGTGCGCAAATTAGCAGAATTGCTCAGTTAATGATCTCGCGCTAGCGTTACGGCAAACTTGGGAGAATTAACCATGCCCAGAATGATCTTCGTCAACCTGCCGGTGGCCGATCTGCCGCGCGCGATGGCTTTTTATGAAGCGCTAGGTTTCACCAATAACCCGGCGTTCAGCGATGCGGCCGGAGCCTGCATGGTGCTGTCTGAAACGATCTATGTGATGCTGCTGACTCACGCCAAATGGCAAGGCTTCACCGCTCGTCCGATCTGCCCCGCCGGGTCGAGTGAAGTCAGCCTGGCGCTCAGCTGTGATGACAAGGCCGAGGTCGACCGAATGGTAGAGGCAGGTGCGGCACATGGCGGTACGGCCGACGTCAATCCGCCCGAGGACCACGGTTTCATGTATCAACGCACCGATCGCCGATCCCGATGGCCACATCTGGGAACCGTTCTGGATGGACCAGGCCACGGCCCTAGGCGGTGCGCCAGACGGAGCCGCCGCGTGAGCGACCAGTCGCTGCGCCGTCTGGGCCTCGTCCTGACCGGTCTGGTCGCGCTGTTTCTAGCGATGGACGCAGGCGGCAAGCTGTTTGCGCCGGCACTGATGATCGCGAACAGCCCGCCGCTCGGCCTGCCCGCAGAGACCAGCTTCCAAAGCGTGCTCGGCGCGATCCTGGCAAGTTCCCTGGCTCTCTACTTGATCCCGCGCACGTCGGTGCTCGGCGCGATCATGCTCACTGGCTATCTCGGGGGCGCGGTCGCGGTCCATGCACGGGTCGGCTCGCCACTGCTGTCGCACACGCTGTTCGGTGTTTACCTTGGAGTGATCCTCTGGGCCGCATTGTGGTGTCGTTTGCCCGCGCTGCGCGCCTTGCTATCCCCTCGTACAGGAGACTGACCATGAGCTACATTGACGGTTTCGTGATCGCCGTTCCGAAGCGACAATCGCCAGAAGTTCATCGACCACGCGAGCCACGCCGACCCGATGTTCATCGAAATGGGCGCGCTGCGGGTGATCGAATGCTGGGCCGACGACGTGCCCGACGGCACCCAGACCGATTTCCGCAAGGCCGTTCAGGCGACCGCTGATGAGGACGTTGTGTTCAGCTGGATCGAATGGCCCGACAAGGCCACCCGCGATGCCGCCTATGCGAAGATGATGGACCCGGCCCAGCCCGATCCGCGGATGGACCCGGCGAAAAACCCGATGCCGTTTGATGGCAAGCGAATGATCTGGGGCGGCTTTGCTCCAGTGGTTGATTTGAAAGCTTGAGGAGCAGAACGATGAGCAACCAGCATGGCGATTTCATCTGGTACGAATTGCTGACCGACAATGCCGATACAGCAGCGGCGTTTTACGGCGCAGTCATCGGGTGGACCACGCAATCAGCGGGCATGCCGGATATGGACTATCGCTTTTTCTCGTCCGGCGACGGCAGCGATACCAGAGATGGCGTGGCCGGTTTCATGGCGATTACGCCAGAAATGGCAGAGCACGGCGCCAGACCCGCCTGGGTCGGTTACATCGGCGTCGATGATGTTGACGCCAGCGTGGCTGCGCTGATCACGGCGGGCGGCGCGGTGTTGATGCCCGCGATGGACCTGGACGGCGTGGGCCGGATGGCAATGGTCGCCGATCCGCAGGGCGCACCGTTCTACGTCATGAAAGGCGCGTCGGATGAAGCCAGCCACAGCTTTGCCGCACTGGAACCCAAAGATGGACACTGCGCCTGGAACGAACTCAGCACCACCGATCCCGACGCCGCCAAAGCCTTTTACAGCGGCCTGTTCGGCTGGACCAAAGACGGCGAGATGGACATGGGGCCGATGGGCAAATACGAATTCCTGAAGGCCAGCGGGGGCCGCTTCGCTGTGGGTGCGGTGATGCCGAAAATGCCCGAAATGCCGGTATCAGCATGGTCGTACTATTTCCGCGTCGCGGACATTACCGCAGGTGCGGCGGCAGTCACCGCGCATGGCGGCACGATCCTGCAACCCCCGATTGAAATTCCAGGCGGTGAATTTTCGCTGATGGCGCTTGATCCCGCCGGCGCTGCATTCGGGCTGGTCGGTCCGGGGAAAGGCTAACCCATGGCCGGTGTGACTCTGTGTTTATGGTACGATGGGACCGCTGAGGAAGCAGCGACTTTTTATGCCGCGACCTTCCCCGACAGTTCGGGTGGCGTCGTCCACCGCGCGCCGGGCGATTTCCCCGGCGGCAAGCAAGGCGATGCGCTGACCGTGGAATTTACCGTGCTGGGGATTGACTGCATCGGGCTTAACGGCGGCCCCGCGTTCCCGCACACCGAAGCGTTCAGCTTTCAAGTCGCGACCGATACGCAAGAAGAGACCGACCGCTACTGGGACGCAATCGTTGGTAATGGCGGGACGGAGAGCGCCTGCGGCTGGTGCAAGGACAAATGGGGCCTCAACTGGCAAATCACCCCGCGCGTGCTCACTGAGGCCATGGCCCAAGGCGGCGATGTGGCCCAGCGCGCGTTTGCGGCGATGATGACGATGCACAAGATCGATCACGCCGGGATTGCCGCAGCAGTAGCCGGGTAAAACCAGCCAGCAGACAAATTCGTCGGAGAACACTTATGACTCACGAGCTGAAAATTACCCGCCTGATCAATGCCGCCCCAGCAAGCGTATGGGATGTGATGGCCAACCGCCAGGAAGAATGGTGGTGCCCCAAGCCGTGGCGCGCAGAGTTCAACCAGCTCGACAAGCGACCCGGCGGAGTTTCGCTGGTGACCATGTACGGTCCTGATGGCGAAGTGAACAAGCACGATGGCTTCGTGCTGGCTTGGGACGACGGCAAGCGGTTTGCCTTCACCGATGCGATCAAGCCCGACCTCATGCCCGATGGCCCGTTTATGCTGGGGATCTGGTCAATTGCGCCAGAAGGCGCCGGCACCCGCTACACCGCCGTCGCGCGGCACTGGTCAGCGGAGACGATGCAACACCACAAGGACATGGGCTTTGAAGAAGGCTGGGGCGTTTGCGCGGATCAATTGCAGGCGCTGTGCGAGGCGCAGCCTTGACAATTGCAAAGGCCCGACAGTCGCTCCCAATCGCTGGTGAACCAAGCGCTTGTTCAGACTGTCAACGATCAGCCTAACGCAGCAGCGTTACGTGCCCGACATAGCTGAGCCGGCTGTCGAACAACTGAACGATGCCGTCGCGCGGGGCGCATTTGAAGCCGTTTGCCTTAGGCTCGCCGCCACGCTTCATCACAATTGAGGTCAGCCCCAGCTTCAGCGGCACGTCGTCGAAATCGATGCTGATCTTGGTGCAGACCCGGCTGGCGAAATCCTGGGCGTCCTTGTACGGCTTGAACGGGTTGCGCTCGGCAACGATAAACGCAGCGGCTTCCGCGCTCAGCGTGGGGGCCAAACGGCGCATTTCTTCGGCCGGGCTGGCGTTGACATCGATGAAGTTGCGGAAACGACTGCCGCAGGTGCTGGGCATTCCCGGACGCGGCCGCGCGCAGGGAACCGGTGGGGAGATCGTGAAAGCCTGACGCAGATCGAGCACTACGGCATTGTCAGGCATCGGGCCTCTGGCTGCGACGATCGCAATAATCGTGCCTGAGCCACCTTCCTCACCAAATGCAATCGGCTCTGCCCAGCGGCGCACCACCGGCAGCGCGCGGCGGGCGCGAGGTTCGGCTTCGGCAGGATCGGCCTGCTTGATCTCTGCATAGGCGCCGAATGCCAACCGGCCATCGCGGCCCACCCGCATCGGCACGGCTTGCTCCGCTTCGAACACTTGCACGGTATAGTTACCCGGCGCTAGGCCAGTGAGGCGGACTTCGCCATTGGAGTCGCCGTGGACGACAACTACCCCTCTGGTCTGATCGCCTCGGGCTGGCTTGACCATGATCGGCCCAGTTGCCTTACCCTTGCCATTCCCCAGGATCAGGATCTGACCCTGATCAATCGCGTGTACCGGCGAGAGCGCGCTCAGCCCCAATACCACCATTGCCGCGCCGAGCTTGGGTGAAACCTTGGCCATTATCCGTCTCCGTGCTGCATCAATCCACTGTGGTCGGTTGCAACAGGGAACGGGTTCAATCGCCGCGCTTCTTTTTCTTCATCGCATCATGGAACCGGTCGGCCCAGCCGGGCTTGACCAGTTGTTCCGCGCGCACGATCCGCAGTTCACCCGCCGCAACGTCACGGGTGACAGCGCTGCCTGCGCCGACGATCGCGTCCGCGCCGATCTTGACCGGGGCGACCAGCGACGAGTTCGAACCGATAAAGGCCCGCTCGCCGATCACGGTCTTGTATTTGAAATAGCCGTCGTAATTGCAGGTAATCGTCCCTGCGCCGATATTGGCCCCGGCCCCGACTTCGGCATCGCCGATGTAGGACAGGTGGTTGGCCTTCGCGCCTTTACCGAGCGTGGATTTCTTGACCTCGACAAAATTGCCGACCTTCGCCTGCTCTTCCAGCACTGTACCGGGGCGCAGGCGGGCATAGGGGCCGACTTCGACTCCGCTGGCGAGGCTCGCCCCTTCGATATGGCAGAACGCGCGGATTTTTACGCCGTCCGCCACGGTCACGCCGGGGCCGAACACGACGTTAGGCTCCACCAGCACGTCGCGGCCGAGCACCGTATCCCAGGCGAACCACACTGTTTCGGGCGCCACCAGCGAAGCGCCGCCCGCCATCGCGGCGCGGCGGCGGCGCTGTTGCCAGCGGACTTCGGCTTCGGCCAGTTCGGCGCGGCTGTTGATCCCGGCGACTTCATCGGGATCATCGGTGCTAACGACGGCGCATACCCGGCCATCGGCCAAGGCGATATTGACGACATCAGGCAGATAATACTCCTGCTGCGCGTTATCGTTATCGACGCGCGCGAGCAGCGCAAACAGGTCCGCCGCGCGCACCGCCATCAGGCCGGAATTGCACAGCGTGCAGGCGCGCTCGGCCGTTGTGGCGTCCTTGAATTCAACCATTTTCACTATCCGGTCGTCCACGGCAATCACCCGGCCATAGGCCTGCGCATCCGGCGGGCGTGAAACCGAGCACGACCACCGCTGGTGCATCGTCGCCGTTGAGCCGCTCCAGCATGGCCTGCATGGTTTTTGAGCTAACGAAGGGCACGTCGCCAAACATCACCAGCACATCGCCGCTGAACCCGGCCAGCGCCGCTTCGGCCTGCTGCACCGCATGGGCGGTGCCATGCTGCGGGTCCTGCACCGCAATCTCTGCGCGGCCGCCCAGCGCCGCTTCCAGCTGCTCACGCCCGGAGCCGACCACCACGACCTGCCGCTGCGGAGCCAGTTCCGCGACGCTGGCGAGCAGATGCTCAAGCATTGGCCGCCCGGCAATCGGGTGGAGCACCTTGTGCAGGCCGCTTTTCATGCGGGTGCCTTGGCCAGCGGCAAGGATGATTGCGGCGATCGGGGCGGGAGCGGAATTTGCAGTGTCAGTCATGGCACAGGCCCATGCCACCAAATGCTTGCCGTTTCCACAAGGGACCGCCATCGGCGGCAGTCATGACCAAAATTCCCTTCGCCATCGTCGGCTTTGATCTGGACGGCACCCTGCTGGATACCGCGCAAGACCTGGGCGCAGCGCTTAATCATGCGCTGGCGCAAGCAGATCGCCCGCCCGTTACGCATGGCTCGGTCTCGGGACTGATCGGTGGTGGGGCGCGGGTGATGCTGGAACGCGCGCTGAACCTGACCGGGGGCACGACAGCGACTGAGCTGGACGCGCTGTTCCCGGTTATGCTGGACTATTATGAGGCCAACATCGCGGTCCATACCCAGCTCTATCCCGGCGGGGCGGCCATGCTCGACGCGCTCGATGCCGCCGGGGTGCGGATGGCGCTAGTGACCAACAAACGCCACGCCATGGCGTGAAGTTGCTTGATGCCCTGGACCTCAGCCAGCGGTTCGGCTGGATCATGGGCGGCGGCAATGGCCACCCGCTAAGCCTGCGCCCGAGGTGCTGTGGGCAGATGGTGCGCAGCAACTCGGCGGCGGCCGCGCAGCCTATGTCGGCGACACCACTTTCGATACCCGCGCCGCCCGCGCGGCGGGAATGCCCTGCGTGGCGGTGCGGTTCGGATTTAACGATCTGCCTGCCGACGAATCTGGGAGCCGACGCTGTGATCGATCACTTTGACGATCTGCTTCCGGCGCTGGCTCGGCTTTAGAAATCGATCTGCGCGCGCAGGCTGATTGCGTCGGCCTGATACTTGCGCGCCGTGCCCGCTGCCACCGCCGCATCGTCAATCCACAGCCGGCCGTAGTTGGCGAGGAAGCGGACGTAGTCGGTAGGAATCCAGGTCAGCCCCAGCCCCGCCATCTGCTGGCGTCCGCCGATGATCGCGCCGTCGTTCAGGTCCAGCCAGTCATAGCGCAGGTTGACCTGCACCGCGCCGATCCCGCCCTTGCCCAATGGGGTCTTGGGCTTGATCCGGTCATAGACCCCGGCCTTGTAAGCAGTGGTGTCCGCCGTCAGCAGATAGCCCAGTTCGGCATAGCCGCCGTTGAAGGTGGGATCGGCCAGGCCCGGGCGATGCGGGCGCATCCAGCTCGATTTCGGCAGTCGCGTGGAACCGCCCGGCGATGTAGGCGGCCTCCAGACCATAGCCGGTTTCGCCGGTGGCGGTGATGTTGCCGGTATTGACCAGCCGCAGATCGGTGGTGTGAACGAACGGCCGCGCGCGATAGCGTGTGGTGGTCGCCGCATCGTTGAAATCGCGCACGTGATATGATCCGCCCAGATGCAGCTGGCTGCTGCCCAGTTTGGGCATGAACACCGCGCGGCCATCGAAGCTGTAGCTGTTGTTGGTATCGGTGCTGAGGTCGGCGGCGTTGTCCGTGAACACGCCCGCCTGCACCAGCACCGCCTTGCCAACGTAGGTCCCGCTAACCCCGACACGGCGCTCAAACCCGAACGCGCTGTTGAACGCCGCGCGCTCGGTAAAGCTGCTGAACAGGTCGCTGGTCATGTCTTCCATCGACTGGAATGGCTTGTGCTGCCCCACCGTAACCGTGAACTGCGGGCTGGCCTTGTAGGTCAGGTACACGTCGGTCAGGTCGACAGTGCCATTGGCCAGATCGGCCTCAACCCGATAGCCGAACCCGCCCGGCATGGTGCCATCGAAACCGAGGTACACCCGGCGAAACTCGCTGCCAAAGCCCAGGCTATTGCCGGGGATCGTGTCAGGCGCGTTGACCCCGGCCGCATCCAATTGCACCCGTCCGCGCGGCTTGAAACTCCAGCCGTCCTTGGTGGACAGGCGCGGCGCGCCGTCCCAGGCGATGTCGGTGGCGGGCTTGGCGGTAACCGTCGGCGCAGGCGCGGTTGCGGCGGCAGCGCGGGCGGCATCGCCCTGCACCACGGCAGCGGTGGCGCGCTGTTCGGCAACGATCACACGGGCATTTGCCGCTTCGAGCTGACCTTCCAACGTTTCCACGCGCTGGTTAAGACGCTCCAACTGTGTCTGCATCGCTGCCATTTGCGCCTGCACCTGCGCATCTTGCGCGGCGGCAGCATGGGCCGGGGCGATCCACCCGATCGACAGGGCCAGCGCCAGGCTGGAGGCACGCAGGGTTTGGTTCACGCGGATGCTCCGTTACAGTTTTGTTGCGAGTCGTTGGTGGCATTAGGACGGCTATGTGACAGTTCTTTGACAACACCTCAGTACTTGCCGCTACGGCGCGCTTGTGGTTGCCGCTACGGCACTGCGACAAGGCTTTTCAGCGGTTGAAACCCACGCCGCGCCGTGCCATCGAGCGCGCGCTTTCCCCCGGGATACCCTCATTTCAGCGGAGTACAGTGCCATGACCATTTCCTTCAAGGATCGTGTCGCAATCGTTACCGGCGCAGGCGGCGGCCTCGGCCGGTCCTATGCCATCGAACTGGCCAAGCGCGGGGCCAAGGTCGTCGTCAACGATCTGGGCGGATCGCGCGATGGCACCGGCCATTCTGACGCCGCGCTCAAGGTGGTTGAAGAAATCAAGGCGCTGGGCGGCGAAGCTGTGTCCAACGGCGGTTCTGTCACCGAATTCGCGCAGATGGAAGAAATGGTCGCCAAGACGAAGGAACTGTGGGGCGGGGTCCATATCCTGATCAACAACGCCGGGATCCTGCGCGACAAGAGCTTCGCCAAGATGACCATGGAAGACTGGAAGCTGGTGGTCGACGTTCACCTCAACGGCAGCGCCAATTGCACCAAGGCCGTCTGGGAAACGATGCGCGAACAAGCCTATGGCCGGATCCTGATGACCGCCAGCTCGACCGGGCTGTTCGGCAACTTCGGCCAGGCGAATTATGGCGCGGCCAAGCTGGGCCTCGCGGGTTTCACCAAGTCGCTCTACCTTGAAGGCGCGAAATACAACATCCGGGTCAACACCTTGGCCCCCGTCGCCGGCACCCGCATGACCGAAGATCTGGGCATGCCCGAAGCGCTGTTCAATGCCCTGAAGCCCGAAAACGTCGCCCCGATGGCGCTCTATCTGGTCAGCGAAGACGGCCCCACCAACATGATCTGCGGCGCGGGTGCAGGCGCTTATCACGCGGCCTATGTCACCCTGACCCCCGGCGTGGCGCTGCCGCTGGACGAGCGCACCCCCGAAGGCATTGCAGCGCACTGGGAGCAGATCATCGATCGCACCGGTGAAATCGTGCCGCAATCCGGCGGCGAACAGTCCGGCGTGGTGATGGCCGCGCTCGGCAAGATCGGCGGGCTGGGCTGAACACCTGAGGCTTTACGGCTCGAAAGCAATCAAAACCGCGCGGAGTCTTAACTTCGCGCGGTCTTCTGTGTAGAATGCATAGCGCCTAACCAGCCACAAGTTTGACCAACCGCCGCTCGACCAGAGCCAGCACTCCGGCAAGCTCGTGCCCGCGCTTGAGCACCTGACCACCCTCACCGATCAGCGTCCACATCCCCTGCTTGCTGCGCAGCGCCGGACGCTTTTCGATCCGCACTTCTGGTCGTTCCGCCGCGCGGCGGAACGCGGCAAAGCTGGCGGCGTCGCGTGAGAAGTCCATCGCATAATCACGCCACAGCCCGGCTGCGACCATGCGTCCGTACAAGATCGAGGATGCGCTGCAATTCCTCGCGGTCAAACCCCACCTGCTGCGCCGCACCGGTCTGCAAGGGAAAGGGCGTGATGACCGCGCTCAAGCCGATTTGGTCCCGCCGCGCTTGCGCCCGGCGCTTTGCTTGGCCGCCTTGGCATCACGCTCTTCGAGCAGCGACACCAACTGCTTTTGCAGCCGCTCCATTTCGCATTGCAGGATTTCCAGCTTTTGCGTCGATGGATCAAAGCGTTCGCTGCAGGGTGTGCCATAGGGGATGAAGTTCTGCGTTTCGGGGGTGACTTCCACCAGAATCGGCTTGGCCGGGATGCCGACCATGGTCGCTCCGGCCGCGACGTCCTTGGTCACCACCGCGTTCGCCCCAATCCGCGCGCCTGCGCCGACATCGAGCGGCCCCAGGATCGCGGCCCCCAGGCTGACGATCACGTCGTCGCCCAGCGTCGGGTGGCGCTTGCCGCCAACTCCATTGGTCGGATTGGTTCCGCCCAGGGTCGAGCCCTGATACATCGTGACGTTGTTACCGATCTCGGCCGTCTCCCCGATGACCACAAAGCCGTGATCGATAAAGAAATTGCGCCCGATCTTCGCGCCGGGATGGATGTCGATGCAGGTCAGGAACCGGCTGACGTGGTTGACCGGCACGCGCGAGGAAAAACAGCTCAGCCTCAAACAGCCAGTGCGCCAGCCGGTGCAGCCCCAGCGCCCAGACTCCAGGGTACAGCAGCACTTCCCAGCGCGACCGCGGCGAGGGATCGCGCGCGACGATGGAATCGAGATAACGGACCAAAGGTTCAAACATTGCCGGGAAGTCTCCCTCAAATTCGGGTTCAAAGCAAGCGCGGCTCGCGCGGGCCCATCACCTCGTCCAGTGCTTCGCGCCAGATGCCCTGCGTCGGCGCGACCTTGCGCTCCAGGTCAAGCGGTCAATCGCGGCGACGAGCCGTTCGACTGCCAGATGGGAACGCTCGCAGCGCGGTACAAGATAGGCGGCGGCATCGGGGCCCAGCGCCAGCCCGCGCTGCCTCGGCATGGACCGCGATCAGTTCGGCCATCATCGCATCGTCGGGCGCGCCGATCCGAGCAGCGCCGCCGCACCCAGCCGCGAGGCGAGATCGGGCAGGCGAATCGACCAGCCGCCCTCACCCGCGCCGTTGACCAGCAGCAGCGGCACCGCGCTATGCTGCGCGCGGTTCCAGCGGTGGAACAGTTCGGTCTCGTCGAGCAGGTGCGCATCGTCGATCGCTTCGCCCAGCCCTTCGCCCGCGAACCATTCGCGCGATCAGCGACTTGCCCGCGCGCGGCTCGCCAGACAGCACAGCAGTGCGGAACGGCCACAGCTGCGGCTGGCGGCAGGCATCGATCACCGCGGCATTGGCATTGACCGACACGACCAAGCGGTGCGCCTGGCCGCGCTGCGCAGTCAGGGGCAGGGCAATCTGGCTCATCGTCAGCGCCGGATGCTGAGCGACGCGCCCCCGCCCGAGACCGAATAGCCGCGTGCGCGCAAGCGCGGCGGCAAGGTCCGAGACATCGCCCTTGAAGGTCACCCGCATCACCGAAATCCCGCCCATCGCCAGGCTGGTGGTCGATGCGCCCTGCACCCCCGGCGCGCCGCGCACCGCGCCAAGCGCGGCATCGACCGCGTCCTTGTCGGGCGAGGCGAACTGGACGGTGACGCTGGTGACGGTCGCCACCGGCTCGGGCTTGTCCTCTTCGGGCTCAGCCGCTGAACTGGCGGCGCTGCTGGGTTCGGTCTTGGGCTTGTCTGCCGCTTCCTTGGGCTTCTGCCCTTGCGCCAGCGATCGCGATCAGCGCCGGATCGAGCAGCGGCCGCTGCGGCATCAGGGTCGGATCGGGGCTGCAGCTTGCCATCCGCCAGCGCCTGGGCATAGATCCGGTCGAGCCGCACCAGCGCCTCGTTCAGCATGTCGGGCAAGGCCGCTTCGTCGTCGGCGGTCAGCGTAAAGCTGCCGAGATAGGTGTTGTCCGGGCCATAGCGCGCGGTGAACGTGCCGCGCACCGGGCCGCCGGGCCATTGCCGCTCCAGCCGCGCGACGGGGATCAGCACGTCGGCCGCGCCGAACTGGTCGAGCACATTGCGCCACCACACCCGGCTGCGGCGGCTCGTGCTGGCCGGCGGTGAGCAGCAGCGATTCGCCGCCCGCGCCCGATGGCCGGACATAGTCGATCGGGCTCTGCGCCGAATTTGAACTGCCGCCCAGGCCCGCTGCCACGGCCCGCGCACTTCGAACACCTGCGCCGTCCCGCCCGAATAGAGCACCGGCAGCACCAGCATCGGCGCCGAATGCGCGCGCGCGCCCTTGCCCGCCGCCAACATATTGCCCGGCGCGGGCGCGGTCGAAGATCACGCCCAGCGTTGGCGACATAGCGGCGCGGGCCGATCTGCTCGCGCTCGATCACCACGGCGGAGACCATCGAGTCGATCACGCCATCGGCCATCGCCGGGCCGCCGAGCTTCTCCCAGCCCTTGCGCTGCGCCTGCCGCCAGCCATTGAGCCGCGCCTCTTCGGCGTCCTTGCCGGTGGCGTTGACCTCGATCCCGCTGACTTCGATGTCGCTGGAGGTGGCGATCGGCAGGATCCCGCGCTCCCCTTCGACCTGCGCGAACAGCCGCTGCCGGACCGAAGGCAGCGAGCCCCAGCAGCAGCGCGAGCGCCAGCCCGCCCAGCAGCAAAGCGGCGGGGCCAGAGCCAGTGCCCAAGCCAGTGTGGGGGCGGAAAGTCCGCAGCGAAGGGGGGGATGCGACATCTATCATGGGGAAACCGAGGGCCTTTTGCCCAATGACGCATGGAAATCCAAGCGCGAAAGCGCTAGGCGCGGCACGCAATGTCAGAAAAGTCATACAGCTACGAATCCGCAGGCGTCTCGATCGCCGCTGGAAACGCGCTCGTCAAGGCCATCGGCCCGCTTGGCGAAAAGCACCGCGCGGCCCGGCGCAGACGCCGAACTGGGCGGGTTCGGCGGGTTCTTCGATCCGCGCGCGGCGGGCTACAAGGACCCCTTGCTGGTCGCCGCCAACGATGGGGTCGGCACCAAGGTCAAACTGGCGATCGACCATGACCGCCACGACGCGATCGGGATCGATCTGGTCGCGATGTGCGTCAACGATCTGATCGTGCAAGGCGCCGAGCCGCTGTTCTTCCTCGACTACTTCGCCACCGGCAAGCTCGACAATCGGCATTGCCGAACGCGTGGTCGCGGGCATTGCCGATGGCTGCAAGCTCGCCGGCTGCGCGCTGATCGGCGGCGAGACGGCGGAAATGCCGGGGATGTATGCCGCGGGCGACTATGACCTTGCGGGCTTCTGCGTCGGCGCGGTCGAGCGCGGCGAGCAGCTGACCGGCGAGCAAGGTGGCGGCGGGCGACGTGCTGCTGGGGCTGGCCTCCTCGGGGGTCCATTCCAACGGCTATTCGCTGGTCCGGCGGCTGGCGGCGGACAAGGGCTGGAAGCTTGACCGCCCCGCGCTGTTCGACAGCGACCGCCTGCTGATCGACCATCTGATCGAACCGACCCGGATCTATGTGCAAGAGCCTGCTGCCGGTGATCCGCTGCGGCCGGATCCACGCCCTCGCCCATATTACCGGCGGCGGCCTGCTGGAAAACGTGCCGCGCGTGCTGCCCGAAGGGCTCCACGCCCGGATCGACGCCGGCGCGTGGGAGCAACCGCGGCTGATGGCGTTCCTGCAGGCGCAGGGCAATATCGAGCCCGCCGAAATGGCGCGCACCTTCAACTGCGGGATCGGCATGGTGCTGGCGGTCGCGCAGACGATGTCGCTGAGCGTGCAAGCCGATCTCGAAGCGGCGGGCGAAACGGTCCACGTGATCGGCGCGATCGAAGCCGGTCCGCGCGGCTGCACCGTGCAAGGCGGGGTCGAAGTCTGGGCCGCGCGCGAGAGCCTGGGAAGCGGTGCATCTTGGCTAAGCTTCGATCCTCCCAGTTGGGAGAGGGGGACGCATGCGCAGCATGGTGGAGCGGCACATGCGGGTACTGCCGCAAGCTCTCGTCGCGCACGGTCTGGAGTACCGGCTGGTGCCCCTCCCCCACTGCGTGGGTCCCCTCCCCCAGGTGGGGAGGATCTTGAGCAAGGCCCGCACCCCCGTCGCCGTGCTGATCTCGGGCAGCGGCACCAATATGGCGGCGCTGCTCTATGCCAGCCGCGCGGCTGACTGCCCGTTTGAAATGGTGCTGGTCGCCTCCAACAACCCCGACGCGGCCGGGCTGGCGCTGGCCAGGGCCGAGGGCGTCGCCACCTTACGCCCTGCCGCACAAGGGCATGGCCCGCGCCGATCACGATGCGGCGATGGACGCCGCGATCCGCGCGCGCGGCGCGCAGTTCGTCGCGCTGGCGGGCTATATGCGGATTCTCACGCCCGAATTCGTCGCGGGCTGGCAGGGCCGGATGGTCAACATTCACCCCTCGCTGCTGCCCAAATACACCGGCCTCCACACCCACGAGCGCGCGCTGGCGGCGGGCGACAGCCACGGCGGCTGCACCGTCCATCTGGTCACCGCCGAGCTCGACGATGGCCCGGTGCTGGGCCAGACCGCCGTCGCGGTGCTGCCCGGCGACAGCGCGGAGAGCCTCGCCGCGCGGGTGCTGATCGCCGAACACCAGCTCTATTCGCGCTGCCTGGCCGCACTGGTGAGCCGCGACTCGTCGCCCGAATGGCTGACCGCGCAGGTCCGCACTGCGCGCGATGGCCCTGCCCCAGGCCGAGGAATCGCTCAGCGCACGGCATGCCCTGCTTCGGGATCATCAAGGGCAAGAAATTCGCCTGGGTTTCCAACGATCACCACGGTGACGGCAAGGTCGCGCTGCTGGTCAAGATCAGCGGCGCGGACGAACAGGCGCAGCTGATCGAAATCGACCCCGCCCGCTATTACCGCCCACCCTATTTCGGCGACGGCTGGATCGGCGTCCGGCTCGATCTGGGCGATACCGACTGGGACGCGGTTGACGACCTGGCTGGCGAGAAGCTGGCGCAGCGTGGCGCCGAAGAAGCTGACCGCGCTGATTGGATGTGCGCAGAATAGTTCATAGCAAGAGCCGCAACCGAAAGTAAACTTAATAATAGTGGAGTTATTCCATCCAAAATTACAAATGAAAACTTCGGAAATGTTTGTGCACGGAATTAGAAATTCCGAAAAATGACTCCGCAGTTTTTTCGATAAGCAATTGAGTTATTTTCAATTTTTTCCTGCATAATGTTTAATCTCAAAATTCAATTGCTCCATTTTTTCGGAAAATTTAATCTTGGCGGCCTCAATTTCTTGCGCATTTTGATTTTTAACGTATTCTAGTCTTACCGTTAAAAAACGGTCGATCCACGTTTTGTGCCGCAAGATAAAATCTATCGAGTGGCACTGTTTTTAAATGTCCAATATATCGTTATTCATTCCGTGAGATTCGATTATCTTATTGGTAATATTTTGAATATCTTGCTGCACATCGCTAGACAATAATTACATTGTATTTCTTAACACTGTCGAGTGATGAATAGCTAAACGATCCACAGATTCAAGAGAGCATTGGCTCATTGTTTGGCAAACATGGACTCGTAAGTTCTTAGATTTGCTGAAATATTTTGCTTTAGAGCGTCAACGCTATTTGAAATTTCTTCGATAGAATTTTTCATAAAATCCTTTGCGTTTAACTCTTCGAAGCGTCCTGCCCGCGTCAGAATTCAGTCGATATGCAAAGTATAGCTCATGGATGTATACTGAATAAAAGCATATGCAAAAGATAATGACACAAAAATAATCAAATGATCTCTATCGATTGAAAACTCAACCTCTGCGAATTTGATTTTTATTGAATCTTGCAACTTTGCAATAACAAATAAATAGAATTGTCGCAGATAATCCAGAGTAGATTCTTCTTAGATTTTTCAAGTCTGTCGGAAATATGTATCCTTTGATCTTCCATTTCGAGCAATCCACAAAGAGTTTCATTTTAATTCGCCAATGAGTTATTGCGCGCCCCTAACCGATTTCGCCCCCATCCACCATCGGCCTGCTCTCCCGCGTCCCCCGATACCGCGCATCGGGCTCAGTCGGTCCCGGTGAGATCACCACATGATCATCATGCACTTCCAGCAAGGTGCCGACGAACGGCCAGTCGTCCATCGTGCTGACGCGGTAGCTGACGGTGTCGCCCGCCTTGAAGCTGGCCGGATCGAAGTTGAACGCGAAGGGGCAGTCTTCGCCGTCTTCGCCAGTGGCACCCATACCCTTCATCGCCGCCTCTCCCGTATCACGCCGCAGCGATGCGCGATTGTAGCGCCGGGGGCAAGTGTGGTGAAAGACACGCTGCGCCGGGCGTGATTGCGCTTGCGTCGCGGCCGCATCCCGGCGAGCATCAGCCCCGGTCGCACCCGTTTCAGGGAGACTGCCCGTGCGCCGATTGTTCCAAGGTCTGACCGCCGCCTGCGCCGCGCTGCTGCTGAGCGCGCCGACTGCCCCCGCGCCGCCGCCAGCGGCCCCGCCCGCCGCCGCCACTGGCCAGTTCCTGCATCTGAGCGATCTGCACTTCAACCCGTTCGCCGATCCGACGCTGTTCCCGCGGCTGAACGCGGCCCCGGTCGATCAGTGGGAGGGGATCTTCAAGGCCAGCGGGGTGCAACAGCCGAACACGGACCCGCTGACCGACAGCAATTATCCGCTGCTGGCCTCGGCGCTGACCGCCGCGCAGCCGGCCAAGCCCTATGACTATGTTGTGGTTACCGGTGATTATCTCGCCCACGGGTTCGAAGATCAACTGAGCGGGCTGACCAGCGACCCGGCGGTGCAGCAAGCCTTCACCGCCAAGACTGTATCCTTCGTCAACCGGATGCTGGGGCAGGCGTTCCCTGGATCGCCGCTGATCGCCACGTTGGGCAACAACGATTCGGTCTGCGGCGATTACCAGCTGACCCCTGGCGGCGACATCCTGGCCCCGGTGGGAGTTGACCTGCCGGTGATTGCCAGGGATCCCGCCGCGCTCGCCGACTTCGTGGCGGGCGGCTATTACCGCACCCCGCACCCGGTGGTGCCCAAGCTCGATTTCATCGTGCTGAGCGTATTCTGGTCCGAGCGTTACCAGGACACTTGCGGCGCGCCTGCCCAGACCCCGGCGCAGGATCAATACACCTGGCTCGCGGCGAAGCTGCAGGAGCAGCAGCAGGCGGGGCGCAAGGCGATCCTGCTGATGCATATTCCGCCCGGGATCGATGGCTTCGGATCATACCATCACAAGGGCAATCCGGTGAAAACGCTGTGGGGCAAGAACGAGGTGATGCTGGGCAAGGTGCTGGCGCTGCTGAGTAAATACCGCGCGCAACTGGTCGGCGGCTATGCCGGGCACACCCATATGGACGAATTCCGCGTGCTGGCCGATCCTGCGCCGTACCTGGCAATCCGGGTGGGCCCGTCAGTGACGCCGTACAGCGGCAACCGCCCCGCCTTTACCACTTTCACTTACAACCCCGGCGATGGCAGCGCGCTGGACTATGCAGTGACCAATTTCAGCAGCGCCGGCTGGGCACCGGCCTATAGCTTCCGGGCTCTCTACGGTGCGAAGCGCTATGATCCCGCCACCCTGCTGAAGCTCAGCCGCCTGATCCGCAGCGATCCGGGCACGCAGAATATCTTCGGTAATTTCTACGCCGGGGGCAATTCCACCCCGGCGCAGCGGTCGCGCGATGCGCCATGGTTCGCCTGCGCGCTCGGCCTGCCGACCGTGCAAGCCTATCAGCCCTGCATCACCACGGCCCCGCCGCGTTTGCGCAAGCGCCTGTGAAAAGGGCCGCCGGATTGCTCCGGCGGCCCTTTCAATCAGCAGGCGATGTGCCTTCAGCCGACGATTTCTTCGGGCTTGAAGAAGTAGGCGATTTCGATCGCGGCGTTTTCGTCCGAATCCGAACCGTGGACGGTGTTGGCTTCGATCGATTCGGCCAGTTCCTTGCGGATCGTGCCGGGCTCGGCATTGGCCGGGTTGGTTGCGCCCATGATGTCGCGGTTGCGCTGCATCGCGTCTTCGCCTTCGAGCACCTGAACGACGACCGGGCCGGAGATCATGAATTCGACCAGTTCGCCAAAGAACGGGCGTTCGCTGTGGACGGCGTAAAAGCCTTCGGCCTGTTCGCGGCTCATGTGGATGCGCTTCGAAGCGACGACGCGCAGCCCGGCTTCTTCCAGCATCTTGGTGACCGCACCGGTCAGGTTGCGGCGGGTGGCATCGGGCTTGATGATCGAAAAGGTGCGGGTAACCGCCATGGGGATTTCCTTGAAAACTGGTTTTTTCGGATTGGTCGGCGCGCCCCTAGCCGGGAAAATGCTGCACCGCAAGAATTCACGCGGCCTGCGACCCATTTCCCGCCTTCCTGCTTGAAGTAGCGGCGAGTCAGCGTCTCATCACCATCGAGCTTGCGCCACGCCCCGCGCGCAGCCTCGATCGTGGCTTCGTCGAACACCAGCAACGCGCGCTCAAAGCCCAACGCCTCCTCGCGCCATTGACCATCGGCCAGCGCCACAAACCGCGCGCCGTTGGCGGCCTCTACCTTGTCCGACAGCAGGATCGGCTGGCGCGCATCGTCCGCGCCGCCCGCGTGGCCGTGCGCCAGAAAGCTCTCTTTCAACTCCCACAGCCCCTTGCCGATCCGCGCGCGCAGCTCCGCCTGCTCGCGCCACCACCAGCAGCCGCTGCCCCGCGCCCAGCGTGGCACGGGCGAGCAGCGGCAGGGCCAGCTTCAACCGGGCTTTGGCTCAGCTGATAGAAATCGACCTGCATGGCCGCGACGCTCAACCTTCCAGATTATCGCGCACGTAGCGGTCGATCACCCGCACGCCATAGCCGGTCGCGCCCTTGTCCCAGGTCGCGCCCGGCTTGGCCGCCCAGACCATCCCGGCGATGTCGAGGTGCGCCCACGGCGTGCCCTTGTCGACATAGCGCTGGATGAACTGCGCGGCGGTGATCGAGCCGCCTTCGCGCGGGCCGACGTTCTTCATGTCGGCAATCGGGCTGTCGATCAGCTTGTCGTAAGCCGGGCCGAGCGGGAAGCGCCACAGCTTGTCGCCCGAGGCAGCTGCCAGCGGCGATCAGTTTGCCGGCCAGCGCATCGTCGTTGGAGAAGATCCCGCCGTGCTCATTGCCCAGCGAGACGATGATCGCCCCGGTCAGGGTGGCCAGATCGATCACCGCAGCGGGAGCAAATTCCTTTTGCGTCCAGGTGATCGCATCGCACAGCACCAGCCGCCCTTCGGCATCGGTATTGATCACCTCGACGGTCTGGCCGGACATGGTGGTGACCACGTCGCCCGGGCGCTGGGCATTGCCGTCGGGCATGTTTTCCACCAGCCCGCAGACCCCGACCACGTGGGCCTTGGCCTGACGCTTGGCGAGCGCGAGCATGGCCCCGGCGACCGCGCCCGCGCCGCCCATATCCCACTTCATGTCTTCCATGCCGCCCGGCGGCTTGAGCGAGATCCCGCCGGTGTCAAAGGTCACGCCTTTGCCAACGAACGCAGTCGGCTTGCCCGCCGCGCCGGTACCGTTCCATTCCATCACCAGCAACCGCGCGGGCCGCACGGACCCTTGCGCAACGCCCAGCAGCGCGCCCATGCCGAGCGCCGTCATCTCGTCCTCATCGAGCACGCGCAGCTTGAGGCCGGTGCCCGCCATCCGCGCTTTGCAGCGTGCGACGAAGCTTTCGGGATAGATCACATTGGCGGGCTCGGTCACCAGTTCGCGGGTGAACTCAACCCCTTCGGCCAGCGCTGCTCAGCCGCCCAGACCGCTTCGGTCCCGGCCGGAGCACCGACCACAGCGACTGTCGCAAGGGTCGGCTTCTGCTCTTCGGGCAGCTTGGTGCGATAGACATCATGCCGCCAGCCCGCAGCCGCACGCCCAGCAGCACCGCCGCCGCTTCGACCGGCGACAAGCTGCTGCCCCGGTCAGATCGAGTGTCAGTGCGGTTTCACCGGACGTCAGAAAACGCGCGGTCAGGGCCGCACCGCTGCGCTCGAGCTGGCTCAAACGGTCCGCCGCATCGCGGTCCCCGGTGCCAAGCAAGACGTGCCGCACTGCCGCGCCGCCCTGTTCCAGGAATCCGTCGTGGACCTGTCCGGCCTTGCCGGTGAAGCGGTTCGCTGCGGCTCCGCTGCGCAAAGCGAGTGGCAGGCTGGCAGGCATGCTGCCTTGGGTTACCAGTTGGACAATTGGCCCGGAGGCCGCAGCGGCGGTGAATTCAATCTTCATGGATACTCCAGCGTAACGCCTGGCAGGCGGCCAGATGCCGCCGCGCGAATGCAGTGGATTGCAGTTAGGCGCGGGCGGTGCGATAGGCAAGCTCATGCTTCCTGCACTGCGGTTCTGCCCGCCTTCCAAATTAGGCCACGGGCCGCGCTGGTTGTCCGGCACAGCATTGCTGGCGCTGCTCGGCTGGGCCAGCACCGGCGTGGCCGCTGCGCAAGACCTTGCGCCGCGTCCGCTGGAACTGCCCGCCCCGCCCGAAGCTGCAGATCCCGCTGACGCAGACCGCAAGCCGATCGATGCCGCGCTCAACCCCGCTCCGCCCGAATCGTTCGGACCGCCGGCAGTGCCCGCGCTCGGCGATGGCCCGGTCGCGTTCGAAGCGGATGGACTGAGTTATGACAGCAACCGCGATGTGGTCACCGCCAGCGGCAATGTCGTGCTGCGCCGGGGCGGACAGTCAGTGCGCGCCGACGCGATCACCTGGGACCGCAACAGCGGGCAGATCGTTGCCAATGGCAACATCCGCTTCGTCGATGCCGACGGCAACCAGCTGTTCACCGACACGCTCGAACTGACCGACGAGTTCAAGGCCGGGGCGATGGACCAATCTGCTGCTGGCGCTGCGCGAAGGCGGGCGGCTCGCGGCAGGACGCGGTGAGCGCAAGCTGGACGGCACGGTCGCGCTGGACCACGCCGCCTATTCGGCCTGCGCGGTCGAGGATGAGGCGGGTTGCCCCAAACAACCGAGCTGGCGGATTCTCGCGCAGCGGGTGATCTACGATCCCGACAAACAAGCGGCTGCGGTTCAAGGGCGCGCGGCTGGAGCTGTTCGGGGCTTCGCTCCTGCCGCTGCCGGGGCTGGTGGTTACGACCGATGGCCGCGCGATTTCAGGCCTGCTGATCCCCGACGTGCGCTTGTCCGCCTCGAACGGGATCGAGTTGTCAGACAGCTATTACCTGCGGCTTGACGATAACCGCGATCTGGCGATCACCGGCTATGTCTATACCGAAGCCCTGCCGATGGTCTCCGCGCAGTACCGCGCGCTGACCGGCAAAGGGGCCTATCAAGTCACCGGCTATGCCACCCGCAGCGAGCGTATCTCGGTAGCCGGGGTGCCCACCACGGAGAGCGATTTCCGCGGCTATCTGTTCAGCAACGGCAAGTTCCAGCTCGATCCGAACTGGAGCGTGACCGGGTCGCTGCGGCTCGTCTTCTGACCGCACCTTCCTGCGCCGCTATGACATCAGCCGCGATGACCGGCTGCGCTCGATGATCGACGTCGAGCGGATCGACGCGAACAGCTATCTCTCGATTGCCGGTTGGGCCACCCAGACGCTGCGGGTGGGCGATGTGCAGGGCCAGGTGCCGATTGCCCTGCCGGTGATCGACTATCGCCGCCGGATCACCGATCCGCTGCTGGGCGGGCGGTTCGAACTGCAAGCCAACAGCCTGGCGATCACCCGCACCAGCCGGGCAGGATACCCAGCGCGCCTTCGCCAGCGCCCGCTGGGACCTGCGCCGGATCACCGGGATGGGCCAGGAAGTGACCATCACCGCGCTGGGCCGCGGCGATATCTATCATTCCGATGAAAACGCGCTGACCTCGACCGCGATCTATCGCGGCAATCCGGGCTGGCAGGCGCGCGCCATCGGCACCGTGCGCGATCGACGTCAAGTGGCCGCTGGTCGGCGCGTTCATGGGCGGAACCCAGGTGCTGACCCCGCGCTTCCAGATCGTCGCCAGCCCGCAGCATCGCCAATCTCGACGTGCCCAACGAGGATGCCCGCGCGATCGATCTGGAAGATTCCAACCTGTTCGCGCTCAACCGCTTCCCCGGTTACGACCGGATCGAGGACGGCGTGCGCTTCACCTATGGGGTCGATTGGCAGTTCGAGCGGCCCGGCTGGCGGATCGCGACCACGATCGGCCAGTCCTATCGCCTGACCCAGCGCCCCGACCCTGCTGCCCGACGGCACCGGCCTGTCCGAGCGGCTGTCCGACGTGGTCGGGCGGACCGAGGTGCGCTACCGCGATTTCGTCAAAGCTGACCCACCGGTTCCGGCTCGACAAGGACAACTTCGCGATCCGCCGCAACGAATTTGACGCCACGGTCGGCACCCAGAGCACCTATGCCGAGCTCGGCTATCTGCGGCTCAACCGCGATATCGGCGCGGGCCTCGAAGATCTGAAGGACCGCGAGGAACTGCGCTTTGCCGGGCGCGTCGCCTTCGCAGCGCTACTGGTCGGTGTTCGGCTCGGGCGTGCTCAACCTGACCAACAGCGACGAAGATCCGACTGCTGGGATCGGACGGCTTCCAGCCGCTGCGGACGCGGCTGGGCGTGGCCTATCAGGACGATTGCCTGGAGCTGTCGCTCACCTGGCGGCGCGACTATGTGGCGACCGGGGACGCGCAGAAGGGCAACACTTTCCAGTTCCATGTCGCGCTTGCGCAATCTGGGGTTCTGACAGGGAGTTCGGTGAGATCGGCAGGCCAGACGTTGGCAGCCATGCACAAACCGGCTATCCGGCGCTGCTCAGCTTCGGTTAAGCCGCCGGGCGTCACTGCGCCGGATCAAGAGTGGGCCTGCATCGCCGCGCCGCAGACAGGAATAAAGCCACAGTGACACGCAAACTTTCCAAGCTCTTCACGGTCCGCACTGCACTGGGCCTGGCGCTCGCCTGCGCTGGCGCGACTGGCGCTGTTGCCGGCAGGACGGATCGCCTGGGCGCGATCACGATCCCCGAAAATCTGACCATCTTCAGCCAGAACGATCCCAACCTGCGCAAGGCATCGGTGGTGGTGAACGGTGAAGTCATCACCGGCACCGACGTCGACCAGCGGCTCGCGCTGATCGTCGCCGCCAACGACGGCAAGATCGCGCCCGAAGAAGTGCTGCGGCTGCGCCTGCAGGTGCTGCGCAACCTGATGGACGAAACCCTGCAGATTCAGGAAGCCAAGGCGCAGGAGATCGAAGTGGACGAGGCCGAGGTCGAGCAGACCTATGCCCGCGTCGCCCAGCAAAACTTCAGCTACGATCCCAAGGCGATGGACGCCTATCTGGCGCGGATCGGTTCCTCCCCGGCTTCGCTCAAGCGGCAAATCCGCGGCGAGCTGTCGTGGCAGCGGCTGCTGCGCCGCAACATCACGCCCGTTCGTCAATGTCTCGGACGAAGAAGTGAAGGAACTGCTCGACCGGATGAAAGCCTCACGCGGGCAGGAGGAGTTCCGCGTCGGCGAGATCTTCGTCTCCGCCAACTGAGGAAAACAAGGCCGCCGTTTATCAGAACGCGACCCGGATCATGGACCAGCTGAAGGGTGGCGGCAACTTTGTCGCCTATGCCCGCCAGTTCGGCGAATCGTCGACCGCAGCGGTTGGCGGCGATCTCGGCTGGACCCGGCTGGGCGTGTTGCCACCGGAAATGGATACGGCGATCCGGCAAATGGCCCCCGGCCAGCTGGTCGGCCCGATCGAGATGCGCGGCGGATTCGTGATCGTTTACCTGATCGACAAGCGCCAGGTGCTGACCGCCGATCCGCGCGATGCGACGCTCAGCCTGAAGCAGGTCTCGATCAGCTTTGCCGCTGGTGCGACCGAAGCCCAGGCCAGCCAACGCGCTGATCAACTGGCGGCGGCGGTCAATGGCGCGCGCGGGTGCCAGGGCGTGGAAGCAGCGGCTGGCGCAGTCGGCGCCGAAGTGGTGACCAACGACCAGCTCAAAGTTCGCGATCTGCCTAAGCCGCTCCAGGACTTGCTGCTGTCGCTGACCCCGGGACAAGCGACCCCGCCGTTTGGCTCGATTGCCGATGGCGTGCGGATGCTGGTGCTGTGCGGCCGCGACGATCCGGCGGCTGCGGGCGAACCTGATTTCGACCAAATGCAGTCGCAGATCGAAGAGGAACGGATCACCAAGCGCGGCCAGACCTATTTGCGCGATATGCGCCGCGATGCGGTGATCGATTACAACTGATCGTGGATGATCTGCCAACGCCGCTGGCCGTTTCGCTGGGCGATCCGGCTGGGGTCGGCCCGGAACTGATCGCTGCCGCCTGGGCACAGCGGCATGAGGAAGACTTGCCGCCGTTCTTCGTCGCAGGCGCGCCCGGCCTGTTGGCCGAGGCGGCTGCCCGGCGCGGACTCGATCTGCGAATTACCGAACTGTTCCATCCGGCGGAGGCTATGGCGGTATTCGATCACAGCCTGCCGGTGCTGGCGGGGATCGATTCTGATTACAAGCCCGGCGCTCCGGATCGCGGCGGAGCCGAACTTGCCCTCGCCTCCCTGACTGAAGGCACCCGGCTGACCGTCGCGGGGGAGGCGGCGGGGCTGGTCACGGGACCGATTGCCAAGGCCCGGCTGGCCGAGGTCGGCTTCGACTACCCCGGCCAGACCGAATTCGTCGCCGCATGCCTGCGGGATCGCGGCGCAGGACGCAGTGATGATGCTCGCC
Source organism: uncultured Alphaproteobacteria bacterium (assembly GCA_963802015.1). GTDB lineage: Bacteria > Pseudomonadota > Alphaproteobacteria > Sphingomonadales > Sphingomonadaceae > Novosphingobium. The sequence goes on along the minus strand of CAWDHB010000011.1, from coordinate 103,657 downwards.
GGACCGAGCCTGCGGACCGTGCCGCTGACCGTCCATGTCGCGCTGGCGGCTGTGCCCGGCCTGATCACCACCGCCATGATCGTCGCCAAGGCGCGGATCGTGGCGGCGGCACTGCGGCGCGATTTTGGCCTAACCACTCCGCGCCTCGCGCATTGCCGCGCTCAACCCCCACGCGGGTGAGGACGGCCGGATGGGCGATGAGGATCAGCGCATTGTCGCCCCTGCCGTCGCCGCACTGCAGGCTGAAGGCATCGCCGCAAGCGGGCCGCATCCCGCCGATGCACTGTTCGCGCCGCATAGCCGCAGCACCTTCGACGTAGCGCTGTGCATGTATCACGATCAGGCGCTGATCCCGGTCAAGGCGCTCGATTTCGATCAGGGCGTCAACGTCACCCTGGGCCTGCCGATCATCCGCACCTCGCCCGATCACGGCACTGCCTTCGGGATAGCGGGAACGGGTCAGGCACATCCCGGTGCGATGATCGCCGCGATCCGGATGGCCGGCGAATGCGCAGCGCGGCGGCTGGATTGGTGACCACCACCCTCCCCCCCTTGCGCGAAGTCATCGCCCGCCACGGCTTGCAGGCCAGCAAGGCGCTCGGGCAGAACTTCCTGCTCGACGAGCAACTGCTCGACCGGATCGCCGCGATCCCGGGCCAGCTCAAGGGCCAGCAGGTCCTCGAAATTGGCCCCGGCCCCGGCGGCTTGACCCGCGCGCTGCTGCGCGCCGGGGCGCAGGTCACCGCGATCGAGATGGACCGCCGCTGCCTGCCCGCGCTGGCCGAACTGGCCGAGGCCTTTCCGGGCCAGTTGCGGGTGATCGAAGGCGACGCCACCAAAGTGGCGCACGGGATCGAGGGCCCGTTCCACATCGTCGCCAACCTGCCCTACAATGTCGGCACCGCGCTGTTCACCGGCTGGCTGGGCGGCGAGGCCTGGCCGCCGCAGTGGTCCAGCCTGACGCTGATGTTTCAGCAGGAAGTCGCCGAACGGATCGTCGCCGCAGCCGGAGCAAGCGCTTACGGTCGGTTGGCGATCCTGGCGCAGTGGCGCAGCGCGGCGCGGATTGCGCTGAAGGTTCACCGCAGCGCCTTTACTCCGCCGCCCAAGGTGATGAGCGCGATTGTCCATGTCACTCCCGCTGCGATGCCCGCAGGCGTCTCGGCCCGCCGGCTTGAGCGCCTGACCGAAGCTGCATTTGGCCAACGCCGCAAGATGCTGCGCCAGAGCCTGAAGGGCGTGCCCGGCGCGCTCGCTGCGCTGGAGGCGCTCGGGATAGACTCGCAGCGCCGCGCGGAAACCTTGAGTGTCGCGGAATTTGTCAGCCTGGCGTATGAACTTGGCGCAAAACCGACCTCCTAAATCATACTGTCACCTTCCCAAACCCGCTCATGCTGAGCTTGTCGAAGCACTGCTTTGTGCTTGGTGCGTCGGACCCTGCGGCTCGAAGAAAAGGGCAGCCCTTCGACAGGCTCAGGGTAGGCGGGTTTGGAGTGAGCCTTGCTTAAATTACCCCGACGCCCGATAAAGCCCTATGACACCCGATAACACTGGTAACCCCGAACCGCTCGACCGGATCCAGCAGAACATGCTGGCCAAGTCCGAGCGCCGCCTGCTCAACTGGATCTGCCCGCGCCTGCCGCAGTGGGTCACTCCGGACAAGCTGACCGGGTTCGGCACCTTCGGGGCGGTCGTGGTGTTCCTCGGCTATGCCTTCAGCGAATGGTCGCCGCTGACGCTGTGGTTCGCGATCCTGGGCTACGTGATGCCAGTGGTTCGGGGATTCACTCGACGGCAGCCTGGCGCGCTGGCGCAAGATCGAGCGGCCCAAGTTCGGCTATTTCATCGATCATTCGGTCGACGGGCTGGTGATCCTGCTGATCATGGCCGGGATCGGCTGGAGCCCCTATGTCCGCATGGACGTCGCGCTGTTCGCGCTCGCGGGCTATCTGCTGCTGTCGATCCACGCCTACCTTGGCGCGCGGGTGCTGGGCGAATTCAAGCTGAGCTACATGTTCGGCGGCCCGACCGAGCTGCGCTTCGTGCTGATCGGCCTGACCCTGGCGATGATGTATTTCGGCCCGCACGGGCGCGTGTTCGCGATGTGGTCCGGCTTTGACCTGTTTGTCGGCGCGGCGGCGGTGCTGCTCAACGTGCTGTTTATCAAGCAGACCCTGACGACTGCGCGGCGGCTGGACCTGATGGAGCGGGGGAAGGATTAGGGCCGGGAATCGCAGCTAAAAACAGTGGCACGCCGCGCCGGACTGCGGCCTTTTTAAGCTGCTGTGTCGAGCGACGCGAGTTCAATCCCGCGCCGTAGTGCGAGTTCCAGATAAGCCGCGTCGTAAAGCGTGAGGCTCTCATCGCGCGCGAGTTCCAGCGTATCCTGCCACGATCTAACAGCGGTCTCAGGATCGATTTCGACCGGCACCAGGGCAAGGCGCGCGAGTGACTGGTCGACGAACTCGGCGGAACATCTCCCTCGCTTCACACCCATTTGCAGTGCATTTGCTACTTGAGGTGCCAGATCGCGGGAACCCAAGCGCCCGCACTTGAAGCCCGCGCCAGTGCCGCGCGACCTTGATCCAGCTCTCATCCTCCAACAATGCGGCAAGCGCCATCGAAGCATCAAGCACGAAGCTCAATATTTGCGGCCTTCGTCAATCAGCTCGCGGATTGTCAAACCGCTATGTCGAAATTCTTTGCATCGCGGCGCATCTCTTCAACCGCAGCCAGCGCACGCCGTCGCGTCTCGGCATCGATCTTGCCGTCATTGCGCGTCGAACATGCGGTTCTGCGATCGCATATTTCCTCGATCAAAGAGATACGACCGCTCACCAGTTCTGCGAAGGCCCACGGCAGTTATTGAAAAATACTTACTTGATGCTGCAACTCTAAATGCCAGTCTTTTCGAAACGATGGAATGCACGCTTGAGATCTTGCCGAGATTGGGCATATTCGGGATAGCCTGATCGAGTATGTTGGCGAAGATCAAGAACACCTAGGGGGCTTTGCCGACTACGCGACAGAAGTAATTGATGAAGCCATGGAGCCGCTTCGAAAACTGTACCTGATGTGCACGGGAAAACCCCTTGTAACAGGGCGAGTTCGTTGACTTACGTTTGCTTCTTCACTCTCCGCCACGCATGCAGCAACGGTTCGGTATAGCCGCTCGGCTGCTCCACGCCCTTGAACACCAGATCACAGGCCGCGCGGAATGCCGCTCCGTCCTCGTTCCCGGCCATGGGCTCATAGTCCGGATCACCCGCGTTCTGGGCATCGACCTTGGCCGCCATCCGCCGCAGCGAATCCAGCACCTGTGCCTTGGTGCAGACCCCGTGGAGCAGCCAGTTGGCCATGTGCTGGCTGGAAATGCGCAAGGTCGCGCGGTCTTCCATCAGGCCAACGTCGTTGATGTCAGGCACCTTGGAACAGCCCACCCCGGCGTCAATCCAGCGCACGACATAGCCCAGCAGCCCCTGCGCATTGTTGTCAAGCTCGGCCCGTACTTCCTCTTCCGACCAGTTGGTGCCCTGCGCCAGCGGGATGGCCAGGATCGCATCGACCGGCGGCGTCGGCTGGCTTGCCAGTTCACGCTGGACGTCAAACACCCCGACCTGATGGTAATGCATCGCGTGCAGCGTCGCGGCGGTGGGCGAAGGGACCCAGGCGGTATTCGCCCCGGCACGCGGATGGCCGATCTTCTGCACCATCATGTCATGCATCAGATCCGGCGCGGCCCACATCCCCTTGCCGATCTGCGCCTTGCCCGACAGCCCGCAGGCGAGGCCGATCTGGACATTGCGCGCTTCGTAAGCGGCGATCCAGCCACTAGGCCTTCATCTCGGCCTTGCGGATCATCGGCCCGGCCCGCATCGAGGTGTGGATTTCGTCCCCGGTGCGGTCAAGGAAGCCGGTGTTGATGAACACGATCCGATCCCGCACCGCATGAATACAGGCGGCGAGATTGGCGGAGGTCCGGCGCTCTTCGTCCATCACCCCGACCTTGACCGTATGGCGCGGCAGGTCGAGCAGGTCCTCGACTGCGTCGAACAGATCGTTGGTGAACTTGCGACTTCCTCCGGCCCGTGCATCTTGGGTTTGACGATGTAGATGCTGCCTTCGCGGCTGTTGCGATAGCGCCCCAACCCGGCGACATCCTGCGCCGAGATTGCGCTGGTGACCACCGCGTCCATGATCCCTTCGGGAATCTCGCTGCCATCGGCCAGCCGGATCGCCGGATTGGTCATCAGGTGGCCGACATTGCGCACGAACAGCAGGCTGCGCCCCGGCAAGGTCAGATCGCCCCAGACCCGGTCGGGATTGAGCGTACGGGTCAAAGTCTGCCCGCCCTTGTCAAAGCTTTCGACCAGATCGCCCCGGATCACGCCGAGCCAGTTGCGATAGGCGCTCAGCTTGTCCTCGGCATCGACCGCCGCGATTGAAATCTTCCAGATCGCAGATCGTGGTCAGCGCCGCTTCGAGCACGATATCGGCGATCCCGGCCTGGTCAGTCGCGCCGATCGGGTGGCTGCGATCCAGCACCAGCTCAATGTGCAACCCGTGATGCGCCAGCAGGATCCCACCGGGCCTGGCCGCGACGAAGTGCCCCGGATCGGCCAGTGGCGGCGTGCCCTGCCCGTCCCAGTCGCTCCAGCTCAGGCCGGCCAGCGGCACCGCCAGATCGAGGAATGCCCGCCCCGCCTTGATCACTGCCGCGCCGCGCGCCGCGTCATAACCACCGGGCCGCGCGGGCGGTGCATTCAGGGCATCGGTGCCGTAATAGGCGTCATAGAGGCTGCCCCAGCGGGCATTGGCGGCATTGAGCAGAAACCGCGCGTTGAGCACCGGGACCACCAGTTGCGGCCCGGCCATGGCCGCGATCTCACGGTCGACCTGCTGTGTGGTGACCTGGAACGGCGCAGGCTCGGGGACAAGATAGCCGATCTCGGTGAGGAAGGCCTTGTATTCCGCCGGATCGAGCGGCTTGCCTGCGCGCGCAACATGCCAAGCATCGATCTGCGCCTGCAGGTCCTCGCGCCGGGCCAGCAGGCTGCGGTTGATCGGCACCAGCCGATCCAGCAGCGCGGCAAAGCCTGCCAGAACGCCGCTGCATCGCGTCCGGCCGGGGCCAGTACCTCGGCTTCGACAAATGCCGCCAAAGCCGCATCGACCGTCAGTCCGGCCCGTTCAACGTGATTGCTCATTGTTCCTCGCATCAATCTGGCCTGCGCGCGCAAATCGGCGGCAGAACGGCTCTATGTGATATCCGGGGGAGGAACGCGAGCGCCTATGCCGCAACTGCGAACACTTGGCAACGGGGATGCCGCCGCGAACAGGGGTTGGTAGAGCGCGGCGGCTCGGCTAGGACGGTTTCATATGCAACAGGTTAGCACATCCGAAGCCGGGCTGATTGACACGATCGATGGCACCGCCATGCTGGCGCAGGTCCAGGCCTGGAGCGCGATCAACACCGGCACCCGCAATCTGGCGGGGCTGGCGCAGCAGGCTGCTGTTCTGGCCGACACCTTTGCAAGCCTGCCCGGTAGGCTTGCATTGGTCGAACCGGCCCCGGTCACCGCGATTGCTGCCGATGGCCAGCCGTTTGCAGTGCCGCACGGCGCGCACTTGCTGCTGTCGTGCGGCCCGAGGCGGAACGGCGGCTGCTGTTAACCGGGCATATGGACACGGTGTTTCCCGCCGACCATCCTTTTCAAGAGCAAGTCTGGCTGGATGCCGACACGCTCAACGGGCCAGGCGTCGCCGATATGAAGGGCGGGATCGCAGTCATGGCGGCAGCGCTGCAGGCGCTGGAATCGTCACCCGAAGCGGCGCGGATCGGTTATGATGTGTTGATCAATTCAGACGAGGAAACCGGCAGTCTGGCTTCAGCCGGGCTGATTGCAGACCGTGCAGCGGGCAAGTTCGCGGCGCTGACCTACGAACCCTCCGCCCTGCCCGACGGCACACTGGCTGGTGCGCGCGCTGGCAGCGGCAACTACTCAGCTCGTCATTACCGGCAGGTCTGCTCATGCTGGTCGCAACCCGCATGAGGGGCGCAATGCGATCGTCGCTGCGGCGGCGCTCGCGCTTGGGCTCAAGGCGCTGGAGCGCGATGGGCTCAGCATCAACCCCGCGAAAATCGAGGGCGGCGCGGCCAACAATGTTGTGCCGGATCACGCGGTGTTGCGGTTCAATATTCGCCCGCGCGAACACGGTCTGATCGGACTGTTCGACGCCGCGATCAAGGCCTTGATTGACAGGGTTTCGCACGACCACGAGGTGCTGGTCCACCGCCACGGCGGGATGAGCCGCCCGCCCAAGCCGCTCGATCCCCAGTCGGAGAAGCTGTTTGGACTGGTCCGCGATTGCGGAGCCGCGCTGGGTCAATCGATCCGCTGGCAAAGCTCGGGCGGGGTCTGCGATGGCAACAATATCGCCGCCTGCGGGGTGCCAGTGGTCGATACCATGGGCGTTCGCGGCGGGTCGATCCATTCGCCGGACGAGTTTCTGATCGTCCCCAGCCTGGCCGAGCGCGCGGCGCTCTCGGCCCTTGTCCTTCATCGCCTTGCCTCCGGAGCAACCTTGTGACCTTCGTAATCCGCGCCGCCGGTCTTGATGATCTGCAACACATCTACGAAATGGCCAAACGCACCGGCGGTGGCTTCACCAACCTGCCGCCAGACCGCAAGGCGCTGACCGCCAAACTGGAGCGCTCCGCCGAGGCTTTTGCCCGCGTCGGCGACGATGTCGGAAATGATCTCTATGTCTTCATCCTGGAAAACACGGCAACCGGCGAAGTGCGCGGGACTTGTCAGGTGTTCTCTGCGGTTGGCTTGAAATGGCCGTTCTATTCCTACCGGATCGGCGCGCTGACCCAGCACAGCGAAGAGCTGGGGCGAACCTTTCGCGCCGATATCTTGAACTTGTCGACCGATCTGGAGGGAGCGTCTGAAGTAGGCGGGCTGTTCCTGCATCCGGGGGAACGCGCCGGGGGGCTGGGCATGCTGATCGCGCGCAGCCGCTATCTGTTTATCCGCAATCACCGCAGCCGCTTTGCTGACCGGACGCTCGCCGAACTGCGCGGGGTGATCGACGAAGCCGGTGGCTCACCGTTCTGGGACGGTGTGGCCGGGCGCTTCTTCGGGATGAATTTTCAGGACGCGGACGAATTCAACGGCAAACACGGCAACCAGTTCATCGCCGATCTGATGCCCAAACATCCCGTCTATATCGCCATGCTGTCCGAACATGCCCGCGCGGTGATCGGCGTGCCGCATCCATCAGGCCGGGCGGCGATGCGAATGCTGGAAAATGAAGGGTTTGCATGGGAAAGTTACATCGATATCTTCGATGGCGGGCCGACCATGACCGTGCGGACCGATCAGATTCGCTCAGTCCGTGACGCGCAGGATGACCGCATCATCGCGCTGGACTCAGGTTTGGGCGAGCATGGCGCGGGCGAGAAATGCCTGATCTCGTCTGGTCGCTTTGCTGATTTCCGCACCGCTTACGGCTGGGCGGAAATTCGCGAAGGCGGGATTGCGCTTGATCCCGCCAGCGCCGCGGTGCTTCGCGTTGGCCCGGGCGATGTGGTAACCCGGGTAGCCCGGTCGTAATCATGGCGCAGGTTGAGATCAACTTTGACGGCATCGTCGGCCCCAGCCATAACTATGCCGGGCTGAGCCTGGGCAACATCGCCTCGGCGTCAAACGCGGGTGAGATTTCCTACCCCCGAGCCGCTGCGTTGCAGGGGCTGGCGAAGATGCGCCACAATCTCGACCTGGGACTGGCGCAAGGGTTTTTGCTGCCCCTGCCCCGCCCTAATCCTGCGTTTCTACAAGGCATCGCCGCCGACGGCAGCGAGGACCCGCGCTTGCTGGCCGCAGCCTGGTCCGCCAGCGCGATGTGGACCGCCAATGCGGCGACGGTCTCACCCGGTGCAGACACCGCGGATGGCCGCTGCCACCTGACCGCCGCCAATCTGGTGACGATGCCGCACCGCACGCAGGAATGGCCCGATACCTTGCGGCAATTGCAGCTGGCCTTCGCCGATGACCGCGCCTTTGCGGTTCACGGCCCGGTCCCGCCGTGCTTCGGCGACGAGGGCGCCGCGAACCATATGCGGATGAGCGCCCGGCATGATGCACCCGGCCTCGAAATCTTCGTTTACGGCCGCAGCGGTGGCCCCTTCCCCGCGCGCCAGCACGAGCAGGCGGGCCGCGTTGTTGCGCGCCGTCACGGGCTCGATCCGAGGCGGGTCCTGTTTGTGGAGCAGAACCCGGACGCGATCGCCGCCGGAGCCTTCCACAACGATGTGGTCGCTGTGGCAAACGAACGCGTGCTATTCACGCACGAGCAGGCCTTTGCTGATCCGGACGGGACATACGCGGCGATCCGTGAATGCTTGTCTGAAGCCGAAATCGTGGTGGTTCCCGCAGCCGCAGTCAGTCTGGCAAACGCGATCAAGTCCTATCTGTTCAACGCCCAGTTGCTGACCCTGCCCGATGGCGCGATGGGCTTGGTGATCCCGTTGGAGGCGTGGAACAATCCACCAGTTCGGGCCTGGCTCGACGCGATGCTCGCGAGCAATGGACCAATCCGGCAGGTGTTGCCGGTCGATGTGCGCCAATCGATGGCGAATGGTGGCGGCCCGGCTTGTCTGCGGCTGCGCGTGGTGGCCGATCCAGCGGCAGTCGATCAGCGCTTCATGCTTAACCCGGCCAAGGCCGAAGCAATCGAAACCGTCATTGCGGAGCACTGGCCCGAGTTGATTGCCCCCTCCCAAATCGGTGATGCGGCGCTGGCCGAGCAGATCATCGCTGCGCGCGCCGCACTGCTGGACGCACTGGATTTGCACGAGCTAGCCTGACTTGTGTCGGCACGGCTTACACCCGCCCAAACGTTAACCAGTGCTTCCCGCAGCGCCGTGCATCTGGCATGAACATTGCGAAGAACTATACCTAACCAGAGGTAAACCATGCTCCGCAAAGTCGCCCGCCTGTTTGTGATCAAGACCCGGTTCGAGGCAGGGCTGATCATCTACGCCCTGGGGCTCGGCGCGGTCGAGCGCGGTCGGATCTATCTCGATGTGTTCCCCGGCACCGGCGGCTGGTTGCTGTTCGCGGCCTGCACCGGATCGGTGTTTCTGGCGGGCGCCAAGATGTTCGACTGCATCCGGCTGGAACAGCGCGTTGCCGAATTGACGGCACAATTGGAAGGGTAAGTGGGGGTTTCTGTTGCCCGGCACCCCCGGGCCGCTGGTCTCCGTTCTGTTGCCCGGTCGGTCCAACCGCGTTCTAACTTTGTAACTTCAGGGCGTTAGCCCCTAGAATTACGCTGCGAGAGCAAGTGCTTCGTTGTCGTTGGCACTTATTGGGTTTTGAGCCTTGAACGGGTTACTCAGCCCGGGCAAAAACAACGCTTTTCAACACACGTCGATCCTAGTTCGGCCCCGTCATCATCCCTGCCTGAACAGGTCTGGTGGTGGAGCCGCCGGGTACCGCCCCCGGGTCCGCTGTGCCTATTGCACGCTGCAATTTATCACCATAGCCGGGCGAACCCGGCAGCGTTGATATAGGGAACAGCCGCGCAAAAGAAAAGGGGCGGCGGCGCGTGCTGCGCCCCCGCCCCTCCAAATCATGTGATCAGGCTCAGCTCTTCTTGAGCGAATCCCGGATTTCCGTGAGCAGATCGACTTCGCTTGGGCCTGCTGCCGGTGGCGGCATGGCCTTGTTGGCTTGGCGGACGATCAGGAAGATCACGAAGGCCAGGATCAAGAAATTGATGATCGCGGTCACGAATGACCCCCAAGCCATTACGTTCGCCCCGGCTGCCTTGGCCGCGGCCAGAGTTGCGCCTTCAGGAGCGGTTCCGCTGAGAATAGTATACTTGTTCGAAAAATCGACATCGCCGATCACCGCACCGATCAGCGGCATGATCACATCGTCGGTCAGCGACGAAACAATCTTGCCAAATGCAGCCCCGATGATGACCCCGACCGCCAGATCGAGCACGTTGCCGCGCGCGATGAAGGCTTTGAATTCAGACCCGATAGACATTGTAATGCACTCCCCTCGCCCCGTAACAGGGGCCGGCGCCAAGCTGCCACAAACGGCATGACGTCACAACAGTCGATTGCATTCGCCGGATTTGCACGCCAAGCCCTTGAAAGCCGCTGGCAACTGGTTACATCTGCGTCACCAGTGCGGTCTGTGCCGCGCGCTAGCTTGGGGTTGCACGATGACCGCTTCATTCGTTTCAGGTTATGGCCGTATTGCTCTGGTTTCCGGTGCCGCGTTGTCGCTGGCTGGATGCGGGCTCAACAGTGTCCCGACCGCTGAGGAAAACGTCAACGCCCGCTTCGGCGATATCCAGACGCAGCTGCAACGCCGCAGCGATCTGGTCCCCAATCTGGTCGAAACGGTGAAGGCGGCAGCAGCCTCCGAATCAGCAATCCTGACCAACGTGACTCAGGCCCGCGCCGCCGCGACCTCGATCAACATCACCACCGATGATCTGTCTGATCCGGCGGTGTTTGAAAAATTCCAGGCCTCGCAGAACCAGCTGACCCAAGCGCTGGGCCAGCTGCGGACCGTGGTTGAAAACTATCCTGCGCTGCAAAGCCAGCGCGGTTTCAACGAACTGAACGCGGAACTGGCCGGAACCGAAAACCGGATCAACGAAGCCCGTTTGAAATACAACGGCGCGGTGCAGGAATATAACACCACCATCCGCACCTTCCCCGATGCGATCGGCGCGAAGATTTTCTACGGGGCCAAGCCCAAGCTGCAATTTGCAGCGGAAGCTGCGGCTCAAAGCGCACCCAAGGTCAACTTCGGCACCGGCCCGGCTGCGGCTCCCGCTGGCGCGAATGACAACGCCGCCAAGCCCGCCGCACCCGCTGCGTCCACCGCCGCGACCAATTGAGCTTGGGCATGGCGGAGCGCACCCTGCGCCGCCTGTTGCGCACTTTGGCAGTGTTCCCGCTGACTGCGGGAACACTTGCCTGTGCACAGCCCACCGAGCCGCCGCTCCCCGACTTGCCACGCCCGGACGGTCCCGTCGGTGACTATGCGGCGATACTGCCCAGCGGGCCGGAGGCAGCACTTGATGCGAAGCTGCGAAAGTTCTTCGAAGCCAATTGCATTGCCTTGATCGTCGCTACAACTCCAAGCCTCAAGGAAAAGCCGATTGCGCAATATGCCAACGAACTGGCACGCAGATGGGACATCGGCGATTCGCGCACATTGCAAGGTATCCTGCTGCTGGTCGCTCCGAATGATCGAAAGTTGCGGATAGAGATCTCAAGGCCGGTCAACCGCGTCATCACAGACGAGATCGCCCCTGAGGTTATCCGAAGCGATATAACTCCGCTCTACCGAACGAACGATCTTGTAGGCGGGACGATTAGCGGGGTTGATGCGCTGATCGCACGCCTCGACGCTGGGCGCGGTACCGACGGTCTGGATCGAACATCCTGCCACCAACCAAAGGGCACTGCCGGATGAATATGTATCGCGCCGCAATGCTATGGCTGCTGGCCTTGCTTGCATTGGGAAGCAGCGCCGCTTGGGCAGCACTGCCGCCGCGTCCGACCGGGCCGATTGCCGACCTCGCAGCCATCATCCCTGACGATCAGGAGCGGCAGCTCGATGCCCGGCTGCGTGCCTACAACCATGCGACCGGCCGCGCAGTCATTGTTGCTACGGTGCCATCGCTCGATGGTCAGGACGTGGCGCGGTATGCGCAGGAGCTGGCGCAAGCCTGGGACATCAGTGGCAAGGAGACCACTGAAGGCGTGCTGTTGCTGGTCGCGCCAACCGAGCGCAAACTGCGAATTCACGCTGCGATCGGTTCACAAGGCCGCTTGCCCGATGGGCTGGCCAGCCGGATCATTCGTGAGACGATAACCCCGCAGTTCAAGGCCAATGACTTTGGCGGCGGGATTACTGCCGGGGTTGAGCAAGTCATCACGCAGTTGGACCGCGATCCTATTGATGCCAAGGCCGTGGCCGAAACCGCTGAGTCCGAGCAGGCCAATCGCGCCGGGGCGGCTGGCGAAACCAGCGTGGTCAGTGTGATCTTCTGGATCGTGCTCGTGGTGTTCCTGATCATGCTGATCGCACGCAGCCGCCGCGGTTATGGCGGGCATCGCAGCCGCTACAAGCGCGGGATCGATATGTGGGACATCGGCGAATTTGCCGCCAACGTCGCCGCCAATGTCGCGATCAACGCCGCGTTTGACGGTGACGGCGGATTCGGCGGAGGCGGCGGCGGTGACAGCGGCGGCGGGTTTGGCGGCTTTGGCGGCGGCGGCGGCGGCTTTGATGGCGGCGGCGCTTCGGGGGACTGGTGATGGCACGGCAAACGGCAATTCACCTCAGCGCGGATGATCACGCACGGATCTCGGCGGCGGTCGCGGCGGCGGAAGGCTCCAGCGCAGGCGAAATCGTGACCATCGTCGCCGATCGCTCGGATGGCTATACCGATGTCGCGCTGGCCTGGGCGGCCTTCGCCGCGCTGACCGCCCTGACCCTGCTCTCGCTGGTTCCCGATGTCTTCCTCGGCCTCTACGACCGTGTGCTGGGCGACTGGGGCAGCGAATGGAGCCATCGCGGCATCCTCGCTTTCGCGGCGACGCTGACGATCCTCAAGTTCCTCGGCGTGCTGGCGGCCCAGCTGTGGCAACCGCTGAAGTTCTGGCTGGTGCCCAAAAGCGTGCGCGCGGCGCGGGTGCGTGACCGTGCGGTGACGCTGTTCAAGGTCGGGGCCGAACGCCGCACAACCGGGCGGACGGGCGTCTTGATCTATCTCTCGCTGCGTGAACACCGCGCCGAAATCGTCGCGGATGCGGCCATCGCGAGCAAGGTTTCCCCCGAAGTCTGGGGCGCCGCAATGGCGGCCATGCTCGGCCCGATCCGCGCCGGGCAGCTGGCCGACGGGATGATCGCCGCGATCGGCGAGGTAGGCACGGTGATCGCCGCGCACTTCCCCCGCGCGGCGGACGACGTCAATGAACTGCCCGACCGGCTGATCGAAGTGTGAGCGACAGCGACGCAGAACAGACAGTCTGGCAAGGCAAGTTCATCGCTGCCAAAACTAAGGGCAAGTGGGAATATGTCAGCCGCGCGCGCAACATGGGCGCGGCGGTGATCCTGGCGATCGATGCGGAGCGGCACGTCCTGCTGGTCGAACAGTTTCGCGTGCCACTGGGCAAGCCGTGCATTGAACTGCCCGCCGGGCTGATCGGCGATGACGCTGACAAAACCGACGAAGGCCCGGTCGCCGCCGCCAATCGCGAGCTGGAAGAAGAAACCGGCTATCGCGCCGGTCGGATGACCGTGGTGGGCGAGTTTTTCTCCTCCCCCGGCATGGTCAGCGAAGCCTTCACCCTGCTGCGCGCGCACGATCTGGTCAAGGTCAGCGATGGCGGCGGGGTAGACGGCGAAGACATCGTTGTCCATCGTGTGGCGCTGAGTGCACTGCCGGGCTGGCTGGAACAATGCCGCGCGCGCGGGGCGGGGATCGATGTGCGGCTGCTGTTGTTGCTCGGCGGACAGATTTTGGAAGAGGATTGAACCATGGCAGGACGCGTTGCGGGCAAGAAGGCCCTGATCACCGGAGCCGCACAAGGACTGGGCGCAGCGCATGCGCGGTTGCTGGCCGAACAAGGCGCACAGGTGCTGCTAACTGACGTCAACGGTGCGGGCGCGGCGGAACAAGCGGCTGCAATCAATGCCGATCTGGGCGCAGGAACCGCCTTTGCAATGCAGCACGATGTCACCAGCGAAAGCGCCTGGGAAGCGGCCATTGCCATGGCAGCAGACAGCATGGGCGGGCTCTCCGTGTTGGTGAACAATGCTGGGATCGGGGTACGCGGCAATATTGAAACCTGCACGCTGGACGAATGGCATCGCGGCTTTGCGGTCAATGTCGATTCAGTGTTCCTTGGCTGTCAGAAGGCCTTGCCGCTGATGAAGGACCATCAACCGGGCTCGATCATCAACATCTCCTCGATTGCCGGCCTGATCGCCAGCGATACCATGCCGGGGTACAACGCCAGCAAGGCGGCGGTGTGGATGCTGTCCAAATCGGTCGCGCTCTATTGCGCCAAGATGGGTTGGGACATCCGCAGCAATTCGGTCCACCCAACCTTTGTCGACACGCCGATCCTTGACGGGATGGTCGCCAGTTCGGGCCGCGAGAAGAGCGTCATCATGGACAAGCTATCGCGCCAGATCCCGTTGAAGCGCGTCGGTGCACCGATTGAGATCGCCAATGGCGTGCTCTATCTGGCGAGCGACGAAAGCCGGTTCATGACCGGGGCCGAACTGAAACTCGACGGCGGCATCTCGGCGATGTAGGGTGCCCAGCATGGGGGACTCCGCAACCAAGTCACCGCGCACCTACCGCGTCACCTCGTTTGACGTGGCAGCGGAGGCCGGGGTCAGCCAATCAACCGTCAGCCGCGCTTTGGCGGGCGATCCGGTGGTCAGCGAAGCGACCCGGCTGCGCGTCGCAGAGGCCGCCAAGCGGCTCAACTACTACGTTGACAACAACGCGGCGCGGCTACGCACCGGCAAGACCGGGACGCTGGCAGTGGTGGTAATCTGCCGCCCCGACGAAGACCGCAAGGATCTCAATCCGTTCACCTATTCGCTGCTCGGCACGATCTGCGCCGCCGCATCCAGCCGGGGCTATGAGACGCTAGTCAGCTTTCAGGACGGCCCGAACAATCTGGCCGGGCGCTATGAAGAACAGCGCAAGGCCGATGGCCTGATCGTGATCGGCACAACCCAGAACCTGCCCGCCTGGGATTATTATCGCGATCTTGGCCAATCCGGCATGCATTGGGTCTGCTGGGGCAGTCCGTTTGATGACCTCGAATGGATCCGGTCTGACAATCACGCCGGGGCGCGGTTGGCAGCGGATCATCTGATCTCGGCCGGTTATCGCCAGATCGCTTGCATTGGCGCGGAAAGCTCGTTGCAGCGCCAATTCAAGGAACGCTGCGACGGCTTCAGCGAGCGCCTGATCAAAGCCGGACTGACCCCATATCTGATCGAAATCGAGGATGGCCTCGCCCGGCAGGAGCAAGGCCGACGCGCGGTGCAGGCTCTGCTCGCCAGCGGCCAGCCTTTCGATGCGGTGTTTGCCGTCTGCGACGAGATCGCGCTGGGTGCGCTCCACGAATTAACCGAACAGGGCCGCCGCGTGCCTGAAGACATCGGCCTGATGGGGTTCGACGGGATCCGCGCCAGCGCCCACGCAATGCCTCCGTTGTCGACAATCCAGCCAGATTTTGCCGCCGCTGGAGCGCTGCTGGTGGACAAGCTGCTCGCGACGATTGCTGGCGAGCCGCACGATCAGCGTCGGGTGCCGGTCAAGCTGCTGGCTCGGGCATCGACCCGCCGCGATTGATCCTCATTCGTATGCAACCGATTGCAGAAGCCGTCATGCTGTGCGAACGCGCGGCCTTGGCTTGACCCTGGGGTGACACGACATGAGCAAGCGGTTGATCGGTGCGATTGAAGCAGGCGGGACCAAGTTCGTACTCGCCGTAGCGCGCGAGGACGGCACGCTCATCGCCGAAACCCGCATTCCGACCCTGACCCCGGCAGAGACCTTCCCGGCGATTGCTGCGTTCTTCCAGGCGGCGACCACTGAGCACGGCGCTTTGTCTGCCTTCGGGGTCGCCAGCTTTGGCCCGATTGACATTGATCCCGTATCGCCCGCCTATGGCACCTTCACCACCACCCCCAAGCCCGGCTGGAGCGGGGCACGATTCCACGACGTGCTGCACCAGTTTGGCGCACCGATCGTGGTCGACACCGACGTCAACGGCGCCGCACTGGGCGAATGGTCTGCCGGGGCCGGCCAGGGTACCCGCACGCTCGCCTATACCACTGTCGGCACCGGGATCGGCAGCGGGATCGTCCAGGCGGGGCGCCCGTTGATGGGGTTTTCGCACTACGAGACCGGGCACATCGCCATGGCCCGAGATCCGCAGCGCGATCCCTTCCCCGGCTGCTGCCCCTATCACGGCGACTGCCTGGAAGGTCTGGCAAGTGGCCCGGCGATCGAAGCGCGCTGGGGCACCAGCCTGTCCAAGCTGGCTTCCCCGGTGGAGCAGGTCGCAATCATCGCAGCCTACCTCTCGCAGCTCGCTGCCAATCTGGTGCTGCTGCACATGCCCGACCGGCTGATCTTTGGCGGCGGGGTAATCAAAACCCCTGGCCTGATCGAAGCCCTGCGCCGTGAGACCGAACGCCGCCTGGGCGGCTATGTCCAGGCACCGCAACTCGATCCCGGGCTGGAACGCTACATCGTCACCCCCGGCCTTGGCGATCAGGCCGGGATCACCGGCGCGGTCCTGCTCGGCAAAACCGCGCTTTAGCCTTCAGCCGGTTTCCGGCGCTGCAGGCCCGAGCGTTTGCAGCTGGCGACCAGCACTCCCGCCTGATTCCTCGCTTCATGCCGGAAGGTCACGATGCCGGCATCCGGGCGCGATTTGCTGGCGCGAAGCTCCAGCACCTCGGTGGTGATCCGCAAGGTATCGCCGACGAACACCGGTGCGGGAAAACGCACCTCGTCCCAGCCCAGGTTCGCCACGGCCGTGCCCAGCGTCGTGTCATTGACTGAAATGCCGACCATCAGCGAGAGCGTGAAGCACGAATTGACCAGCACTCGCCCGAATTCGCTCTCCGCCATCGCGTGCGCATCAAGATGCAGCGCCGCCGGGTTGTGCGTCAGCGTAGTGATCAGCACATTATCGGTTTCGGTCACGGTTCGCCGGATCGGATGATCGAACCGCTGCCCCACCGAGAGTTCATCAAACCACAGCCCGGCCATCACCCACTCCCACTCGTTTGCGCCGTCTAGCCCTTGCCAGACCGATCTCGTGTAGGAAACCGATAAGCGCCCCTCGTTGCGAGCGGTCAGTCGTCAATCCGGCGCGGCTTGCGCCCGGCGGCGAAGTCCGCGCGCATCGCGTCTAGCTGCTGCAAGGCATCGACATAGCGCCGGGCATCCTTGGCGGCAGCTTCACCTTTCTCCAGCAGGAGTCCATTGCCCGCCGCCGCCGCGATGATTGCGGAGACTTGCTCATCCTGCAACCGCTTGGCATTGACAAAGTCCGCCGCGCGGGCGGCATAGGCCTGATCGAGCGCGGCATAGCCCTGCGCTTCGCCTGCGAGCCGCAAGCCGCGCGCGGTTGGCCAGGCCATCATATAACCGACCGCGTTGCCATATTCGGCATCATTCCACTTGCCCCGGATCGCGCACATCCGCGATTGCATGCCCAGCATCATCCAGTCGAGCTTGTCCGCCGCTGCCTTGGCCGCAGCCTCGTCAGCAGAGCCAAGCTGGGCCATGGTCCGCGCCTGATCATCGGTGAACATCGCTTCGATACAACGCAGTTCACTGGCCGGTTTCGCCGATATCGGTGCGACGAACAACGCCGCCATCAGCACGCCTGCACACAGCGTCACAATGCGGATCATGCCTACCCCCTCGTTCAAACTTGGCAGAAACCACCAAATGGCTGGCCAGCCCGCACTTGGCATGCCCGCCAAACCTCTCTGGCTAAGCCTTGGGGCCGCCTTCGTCAGGTGCTTCGGTCAGCGAACTCACGGCTGCGGTCACCACCAAAAAGGCCGCTACGGCTACTCCCAGACGGATGGTCTGATCGTTCCCGCTCCAACCAAAGAAGTAGATGTCTGAAATGATCACCAGTGCTGCCCCCGCAACACCGATCAGCAAACTTTTCATTGCGAACTCCGTCCCTATTATGCCGACCATTGGGTAACACAAGTGCAAATGCAAGTCTTAGAAGCAGCTATTCGCATGCAAATCATGAATATGGACCGAATTTCAGACCATGTGTTTTTTATCACATTGCAGATTAGTGCTGCCAGAATTGCATCAGATGATGGTGCGCGCGCCGGCCCCGATCGACGCGAAGTACCGCGCCATCGCCAGCGCAGCGCTGTCGGTCAATATGACGAACGAGCGACGCCGATCACCCGCATCCACTTCGCGTTCGATCAGTCGCGCATCTTCCAGCACCCGGATCCAGCGCAGTGCGGTGGTGGACGGTACGCCGGAGGCAAGGCACAGCGACGAGATCGAGAACTCGCCGCCGTTCCACCCGCGCGGCGGTCAGGTCGAGCAGCATATCCCAGGCCGGATCGGCGAACAGGCTGCGCGCCAGGAACTGTCCGCGCGCCTGCCGGTCGCGGATGATCCGGCGCAGCGTGCGTGCATCGGGCAGGCCGGGGCGTGCAGTGAGCGCCATTTTCACCACCTGACTGGCCTCGGATCGGCCTTGCAATTGCTGGACATAAATCGATGCAGGACACCCCCGGTCCTGCGCCCCACCTTGCCACCTGCCACCCATTTACCAGTAATCCACATGCAGCTTCGCAATCCCGCCCCGCAGAGGGCGGGAAACATTCCATTAAATACATCCAATATGGAGTAATATTCTGATATATTTGGCTAATTGTCAAACGCAGTTGTATCCATTTCGGATAGAGTCTCGCCGCTAACTAGGTCATTCTGCCGAATTCAACGTTGACAATGTGACGCACCGTCACGTGCAAAGACTTACAGAAAGCGCGTCCACTCAAATCAACTGGTTTCCAGAGCAAAGCGCGGAAACTAACAACGCTTCACTCTGCGCATAATGGCATTCCAAGTGCATATCTCACAAGTTGATCGAACAGCTGGGCGGTGCCGCTCTGCCAATTCCCACCATCGGCCCACCGTTGGAAGTCGAATCCTCTGTGCGTATATACACGCTTGCCCAGATCACCCCGTCACAACGGCTTTTGCTTTCAGCCAAGAACGACATGTTGAGACGATCAGCTGCGGCGAAGCCGGGATCGCTGTCAGCCGCGATCCCGACCTGCTGCAATACCTCTCTGCTTTCCGCGAATACGGCAAGAACCGGGCGGAAGGGGCCTGCGGGATGAACTTTCGCATCACCGAATTCATGGCTGCGCTGGGTGCCATCCAGACCCGGCGGCTGCCCGATATCATCGCCGCCAAGCGCGCCTATGCCCGCGCTGTGCTCGATCCGCTTCATCCCAATCGGGTCCGCTTTCCCGCCGGAATGGAGAGCGGCTATTACAAATATCTGGTGTTCGATCCGATCGCGAATTCAACCGGGAAGGTCTATGAAAACCCCTGCCACCGGATCTACGGCGACAGCACCCGCGACCTTCCGAACACCGATTGGGTCGCGCAGAACCATTGGTCTGTGCCGGTTTATTATCCGCGCGAAGGGCAGGCCGATGCGACGGGGCTGTCGTGCATGGCTAAACCGAGGCGGACTGATTACTGGGTCTGCACCTCTTCACCGGTAAAGCCATAGCCGCCATCCAACCAGGCCACGACTTCCGCGCCAAAGGGGCCATCCAAGGCGGCATAGCGTCCGCGCAATCTCTCCACGGTTTCAGGCGATAGCCGGTCCAGCCCGGTTTCCTGCAAGGTCAGCAGATTGTCGCGCAGAGCTTCGGCCAGATCGGCTCCGGCCAGCTGCGTTGCGGCGTCGATCCAGCTAGTGGAATAACAATAGCTGTGCGCATCCCGGTAACTTTGCGGCAGCGTCAGCAAAGGAATGCAACCCAGGTGTGGCTGCAAGGCCGGGTTCACCGCATGGCCAGAGATTAGCGGGGCAATTTCAGCCCCGCGCCCGGAAAACCCGCGCAGATGCAGAAAGCGCGACATCCGTACGCCGTCATTGACCGGATAATTGTCCCACAGGCACGGCAGCCGCCCCAGCCGTTCCGCCACATTCCGCAAATGCCCGGGGCTGATCGATTTGGAGCAGACCTCCGGCCCGGTCCAATAGACCTGCACGGCGGGATCCAGCGCCCGGCCCAGATCGCCCAGATAGTCATCAGGGCGCAGGCCGAACACGCGGTCCAGCACCGGATCGTCCGAATAATAGGATGGACACAGGAACAGGTGCGCCGCGATCCCCGCTGCGGCGGCGCAATCAAACACCGCTGCCTGCCGCTGCGCCAGATCGGGAAAGTCGCCGCGCATGTCATCGAACAGCACCGCCAGATCATCGAGCCCGACTTCGGCCAATTGCGCCAGCTTGGCGCGCATGGCGGCTTGTTCCGCGCTGCCAAACGTCTCGTGACTGCCGAACGGGGTCAGGCCCACCCCGAACCGCAGGCCCAGACCGCGGCAATAAGCGGCAAAGTCGGCTAATTCGGCCAGCTCTGTCGCGGGATAGAGCTCCTGCCAGCGGCGGCGCAGCCGCGCGTCGGCCTTAGGTGCAT
The DNA here is from genome assembly GCA_963802015.1 of uncultured Alphaproteobacteria bacterium. Taxonomy (GTDB): domain Bacteria; phylum Pseudomonadota; class Alphaproteobacteria; order Sphingomonadales; family Sphingomonadaceae; genus Novosphingobium. The sequence continues at coordinate 83,360 of CAWDHB010000011.1, read as the reverse complement.
AGTGATACCACGAATAACCCGCCGCCGCGATCATCCGCGCGACATAGCGCCGCTCATCCCAGCTCCAGCTGCGGCCAAAGAACCCTTCAATCAACCCCAGCGGCGGCATCATCGCGCGCTGGCTTCCCGCGCGCCGCCAATCCAGGTCGCGGTCACTTGTAACTGCTCGTCCAAGTGGACAAAATCGGCGCGCAGCCCCGGCGCAATCCGCCCGATGCGGTCATCCAGCCCGATCAGCCGCGCAGGCGTATGGCTGGCCATTGTGCAGGCGTCGGCCAGGCTGACCCCGAGCATCTCAACCGCATTGCGCACTGCATTCATCATATCAAGGTTCGATCCCGCCAAAGTCCCATCTGGCGCGACACAGGAATATCCGTCAACCGCGATTTCCACGCCATTGAAAGCGAATGATTGGATCGTACCGCCAACAGTGGACATCGCATCGGTCACCAGTGCGATGCCATCATTGCCCAGCAGCCGCCATGCCAGCCGCATCGCTGCGGGGTGAACGTGGCGACCATCGGCAATCAGGCCGCTGATCACGCCTGGAGTCAACAAAGCCGCGCCGACCAGGCCGGGCTCGCGGCTGCCAAACTGGCTCATCGCGTTAAACAGATGCGTGGTCCCACACACGCCCGCTGCAAACGCTGCGACTGCTTGTTCGTATGTTGCCAAGCTATGCCCGGCGCAAACCGTTACCCCGCGCCCGGCCAATTCGGCCAGATCGGCTGGATCGCATAGTTCCGGGGCCAGCGTGATCAGCGTGCACCCGTTGCGAAGCGAGCACAGCAAATCAATTGCCTGACTATCCAGCCTGCGGAACTTTGCGGTATCGTGAATTCCCGCCTTGAGCGGGTTGAGGAATGGGCCTTCGATGTGAATGCCCGCGACACCCGGCACGCCTTCGGCAATCGCCGCGCGGACAGCAGCAATCGCCGCGGCAATGACTTGCAGGTCTTCGCTGATCAACGTCGGCAGCAGCGCCGTGGTGCCAAACCGGCGGTGAGCCGCCGCCATCGTGCGAACCGTTTCCAGGCTGGGTTGATCGTTCAGCAAGGCATTGCCACCGCCGTTGACTTGCACATCAACAAACCCGGCGACCAATGCTCCGCCGTCCAGCACGCGTCGCGGCAAATCGCCGGGCAGATCGCTTGCGGGGCAGATTTCGGATATCGCGCCCGCGCTCACCACCACTGCATGGCGATCAAGCCAGTCGCACCCCGCAAGGATGCGGGCTCCAGTCAAGGCAAAGCTGTTGTCCACGGCATGCTTCATAGCGCGTCGAACGGTGAACGCGCCACAACCGCATGCGCTGATCGCGCGCACCAACCGCAGCAGCGACAGCGAGGCACTACCGCGATGCGCTTGATCATCATTATTCGCCTTGCTGCACTGCTGCCATCGCGGGGCCAAGATGCCCTCCGCTGGCTGCCAGCGCAGTTCGGGCCGCTTCCGCATCAGCGCCCAGTCCGATCAGCACCGACGCTTTGATATCCCCCCGGGTATCTGCGAGCGCACGGCGGGCGGCGCTGGTGGAACAGCCCGCCAGATCAACCACCATCTTCACCGCCCGCTCGGCCAATTTATCGTTGGAGATGACCATATCGACCATCAGGCCACGATGTACCCGGCCCAGTGCCAGCATGGCCCCCGTCGAAAACAGATTGAGGATGACTTTCTGCGCGGTCCCCGCTTTCATCCGGGTCGATCCGGCAACCACTTCCGCGCCTGTTTCGGCCAGAATGGCGTGATCGGCGGCATCGAACAGCGGCGCCCCGGGGTTGTTTGAGATTGCCACTGCCAGCGCACCAACCGCCTGGGCTTCTTCCAACGCGGCGATGGTGAATGGTGTTTTGCCTGACGCGGCGACCCCAACTACCACGTCATCGGCGTTCAAGCCCAGGGCGGCCAGCGCGGTTCGGGCTTCAACCGGATCGTCTTCGTCCAATTCCGCGCTATGGCTCAGCGCACCAAGTCCGCCAGCGATGACAAAGCCCAACCGGTCATCGGCCCACCCAAAAGTCGGGCCCAATTCCACCCCGTCCTGCACGGCAATCCGGCCAGACGTACCGGCCCCTGCATAGATCAGCCTGCCGCGCAGTTTCAGGCGTTCTGCCGCGGCAGCGGCGGCTGCGGCGATATCTGCTGCAGCCGGGCGGACGGCTGCAACCGCCGTCAGCTGGCTTTCGAGCATGGCTTCCACGGCATCGATCAAGGGCCAGGTCTCGATCGTGGCAAAGCGGGGATTGACGGCTTCGGTGGAGGCCACAGGATTTCCTAAAGTGTTCAAGTTATCCGCGCGCATAACCAAACAATTGGTCAATCCCGCGAAACAGCGGGTGTGGAGCGAGCGATCTGTTCGCTCCACACCCGAGGAGGGACGCCGATCAGAAGGGCGATCTTAGCGGCGTACAGTTAAGGTCAGACCGAAGGTCCGGCCCAGCACATCGTAGGTATCGGGATAGGTATTGAACGCACCCGAATTGGCAGGAAGCGGAGGCTTCTTGTCAAACAGGTTGTCGATCCCGAAGGCGATGGTCACGCCCTTGATCGGCGGGCGGATCGCCAGGTTGAGATCGAAGTAGTTGTAGGCCGGGATCACCCCGGTGCTGCCAGCGGTCGAAATCCTTGACCGAACCGATCCGCTTCCACCCAAACTGCACAGTCAACGGTTCGGTATCCCAAGTCACGCTGGCACGGTGGCGATAATCCGGCGCCACCAGCGTTACCAGATCGGACGAACACCGCGAACCATAGCTGCCTTTGCAATCAACCGGGGTCAGTACCGCGTTCCGCTGGATCGAGTACTGCGTCACGATGCTGCCCTGATAGGCAAATACCCACTTCCCGGCATTGGCGAATGGTGCATCGATGCTGTAACGGAAATCGATGTCAACGCCCTGCTGCTTGATAAAGGCCAGGTTGCGATCATCCACAAACCCGTCGCGGATATAGCCCGTTACCGGATCGCGCGAGACCGCCGCGCAGAGCGGATTACCGGGGGTCGGATCAGTGATGTAGCAGCTTGTCAGGGCATCGATCGGCTGGATTTGACCAACCGCATCGCGGATCTGAATGTTGTAGTAATCGACCGAGAGCGTCAGCCCCGGAATGAAGCTGGGACTGAACACCCCGCCCAGCGTCCAGGTGGTGCCGCGTTCCGCCTTGATATCGGCATTGCCGCCAAAGAAGTACCCGCCGCCCAGGTTGGCCGGATTGAAGAAGTCGTAGGCCGCGCGATAACCCTGCGCAGTACACTGCGCGACGTTCCCAGTACCCAGCGCGCATGGATCACCCGCATAGCGCGGACGCAACCGCGCGACGTTGACCAGATTGGCGAACGGGATCGAGAACACCGGGTTGGCGAATTCGCCAATGTTGGGATCACGGATGACATGCTGCCAGGTTCCGCGCAACCGCAGATCGTCGCTGACTTCCCAGTTCGCCCCCAGCTTGTCGGTCCAGTATGAGGTGTCAGCCCCCACCGACTTGCTATACCAGCTGCGCCGAACTGCGCCTTCCAGCGTCAGCTTTTTGACCAGCGGCAGGTCGGATAGAATCGGGATCATCAATTCGCCGAACAGTTCGTTAGCGCGAATGAACGGCGGAATCGGCGGGGCCAACTCAGTCCCCTGATTGAACGATGTGCCCAGATTGGTTCCGTAAGAAAACTGCCCGGTTTCACGGCGGTATTCATAGCCCAATGAGAAGCCAATCGGCCCCGCCCAGCCTTCAAATATATCGCTGCTGTCGCCGGAAATATAGGCTGATGCAACCTGCTGTTTGCGGGTGCGATCTCCAAAATTAAAGTCGGTTAGCAGGCTGCTGAAGTCACCGCCTGGCCCAAAGATGTCGGTGGTGTTGGCGATTCCAGCGAAGTTCGCTTTGACCCCGTCGCCTTTGACGGTGATCTGCTCGGCCGACACGCCGTACTGGTAATAGGCGTTCCAGTCGATTGAATTGGTCAGCTGCCCACGAAATCCGAGCTGCGCCTGGAAAGTCTCGCGATCATTTTCCGCATAGCTCGGCCCCAACTCGCCCAGCGAGCGACGCACGTTTACCGTGGCAAAACCGTTCACGAAAGTCAGCTGCGCGCGCGAATTTGCATCAAGGAACGGATTGGTCTGCGCGATCTGGACGTTGACCCCGGCCGTGCCAGTTGTTGGCGGATTCTGACCCGAACGTGTGCCACCTTGCGTACGCACGTTCGAGTACATCACGCGGCCATAGAGCTCGAACGCAGAAGCTAGCTCATAATTGAAGAACAGATCGGCATTGATCCGCCGCAGCGGTTGCACCAGCAAGAACTGCGATGTGTAGTCCGTCGTTTGCGGGGTCAGCGTAAACAACCCGCTGGCATCGTAAGAAAACGTCCGACCCGACGCGACATCGGTGAAATTGCCACCAATCGGCAGGGTCGCCACCCCGTTGCGGGCATAGCTGCGTTTTCCGGCCAGCAGCGAGTCGCGGTCGGTGTATTCAACATAGCCGACCACACTGCCGCGATCTCCCAGTGCCATGCCGCCAGTCAGGCTGACGCTCGACTGCGAGGCTCCGCCAGCCACCGCGCGGTAGTTGCCAGAGGCTTGCAGGCCGCGAAAGTCGTCGTTGATGATGAAATTGACCACACCCGACACCGCGTCGGCACCATAGACGGCGGCGGCGCCGCCGGTCAGCACATCAACCCGCTTCAACAACTGCGCCGGGATCGCGTTCACATCAACCGCGTTGCGGAAACTGAACGGGACAGCGCGCGTGCCGTTGATCAACACCAGCGTGCGGTTCTGCCCTAGATTGCGCAGGTCCAGCGTTTGTGCGCCGTATGCGTCACTGCCAACCGACGTCGCACCGACACCGCCCGCCAATTGCGGCATCTTGACCGACAAGTCCTCAATCGTGACGGCACGCTGCAACTGAATCTGTTCACTGTTTACGGAAGAGATGGGGCTGGTCGAGGTGAGATCAGCCGTCCGGATCCGCGTTCCTGTAACGACAATGCCATCGTCTGGGCCATCGTCAGGTGCAGCAGCGTCCTCTGCCGCTTGCGCCATGGCCGCCGAAGGCAGGAAGGCCGCACCACTGATCAGGCTGGTTGCCAGCAGCAGCGCCCTGTGCGCGGTACGCATCGTTCCAGACATGCTTTTTCCTCCCATTGGTACACCTTTGATCAGCCCTGTAATACCGATATGATACCACTATATGGGCGTTCAAGGTGCTTGTAAAGACTGGTCTATGTGCAAATGATACGCGCACTCTTACTGCGCCCGTGCGCACCCAACTGACCATGATCGCATGATTTGTTACGGCAATGCATATAGATGCATTGAATTTGTGAGGCCATGCCCGCTAATCGCAGCTGGAATTAAGTAGCTCGCAGGCCGGACAGATCGAGCAATTTTGCCCGATTGGTATGCGCCGGGCGAATTCCCTTTGCCGATGAGTCGCCGCAACTGAGTCCGCGCGAAAGCGTTGGCCTATACCTATTGCGCAGATCCTGAGTCCGGCCGCAATTCCATGGCATATTCGAAGCGGTCGCCGCGATAGGCGGAGCGGGTGAACTCCACCACTTCGCCGGCAGTATTGCGAGTCAGGCGTTCGATCCGCAGCACTTCCGATCCCTCTGCCACCGCCAGCATGCCCGCTTCGGTTGGTGTGGCCAGCGATGCGCGGATCCGCTGGGTGCCGATTACCGGGCGCACGCCGTTTGCACCCAGGGCGTCGTAGAGCGAGTTCTTGAGCACGGCAAAGTCAGGCAGAAAGCGTAACGGAACAACCGCGTGCTCAATCGCCAGCGGCTCATCGTTCGACAGCCTGATCCGGCCTAGCCGGGCCACTGGACTACCCAGTGGAATCTCCAGCAGATTTGCTTCTTCATCGGTTGCATTTGCCACGACCCGCATCATCCAGATGATCCCCGGACTTTCACCGCGCGAACGGGCATCATCACTGAAACTGCTCAGCGCTGCACCCGGCGCGACAATTCGCTTCGCCACAAAAGTGCCAGAACCCTGCTTGCGGAACAGGATCCCTTCTTCGATCAGCTTTTCGATCCCCTTGCGCACAGTCACGCGCGATAGCCCCAGCATTTCCGACAGATCGCGCTCTGATGGCAGCGCGCTACCCGGATCAACCCCCTGACTGGAAATATGGACGCGCAGGTTCTTGGCCACCTGCAGGTAAAGCGGTAAATTCTCGTCGCTCGCCTGGGCCAGCTTCTCCTTGAACTTCAGACCGTCGATCACTGCTCTGCTCCTGCGAAACCTCGCCCGAAACGGGGCTGCCATCGTTTGGATGGTCAGTCTCATGGGCCGGAAAACGCTTCCCTGAGTCATATTGAACTAGGTGGATCAACAATTCAACGCCAATAGGTACTAAATTCGTCGCATTGGTAGCTAAATGGTTTTGCAATCCCGCAGCGTCCGCAGCCTCCGTTATCGTGCCAGGAAAATTTTTCCCGGATTGAACCGATTATCCGGATCGAGCGCCTGCTTGATCGTTTGCATCACCGCAACGGCGAGCTCACCGTGTTCGCGCACCAGCGCCTCTCGTTTGACCAGACCGATGCCGTGTTCGCCGGTGCAGGTGCCGCCAACCGAAAGCGCGAAATCGATCATCTGGCGGTTGACCGCGGCTGCTGCGGCCCAGCCTGCTGCATCGTCCGGGTGCAGTACGAAGAACACATGGTAGTTGCCGTCTCCGACATGGCCCAGGATCGGCGCGGTCAACCCAACTTGCGCGATCGCCAGATGCGCCCCCGCGATCGCGGCGGCCAGTTGCGAGATCGGCACGCAGATGTCAGTCACCCAGGTCTGGGCACCGGCGATCAGGTTGCGCGCGGCGGGCAAAGCATCGTGCCGGGCCCGCCAGAGTTTGCGCTGCTCATCCAGATCGGTTGACAGGGTCAAGTGTTGCCCACCGTGCTCCGCGCCGATTGCTGCCAGCAGCTCTTGCTGGGCACTATGCTGGCCTGATCCCCATGCAGTTCAACGAACAAGGTCGGCTGGGATCGACAGCGTGAGCCCCGAGAACGCATTGCACGCGGCGATTGCCGCTGGATCGAGCAGTTCTAGCCGGGCCACGGGCAAGCCGCACTGGATCGCCCCGATCACCGTATCGACCGCCCCGCGCAGCGTATCGAATGGCCAGGTTCCGGACAGCACCGTGTCCGGGATGCCGTGCAACCGCAGCGTTGCCTCAACGACAATACCTAGAGTACCTTCCGACCCGACAAACAGATGAGTTCATATCATAGCCCGCAGCCGATTTGCGCGCTCGGCAACCGGTTTCGATCAGCGTGCCATCTGCCATCACCACTTTCAGCGCCAGCACGTTCTCACGCATCGTGCCGTAACGCACGGCAGTCGTGCCCGATGCACGGGTTGAGACCATCCCGCCCAGAGTGGCGTTGGCGCCGGGATCGATCGGAAAGCACAGGCCGGTAGCGCGCAATTCCTGATTGAGCTGCTCGCGTGTTACGCCAGGTTCGACGACCACCAGCAGGTCTTCGCTGCGCAGTTCCAGCACCTGGTTCATCAGGCTGAGATCAAGGCACAGCTGGTCGGTGCCGCTCGCGGCATTGCCTTCCAGCGACGTGCCGGCGCCGAAGGGAACCACGCTGATGCCAGCTCCAGCGGCATGGCGGACGATGTCCTGCACTTCGGCAATTGACTTGGGCTGGACCACGCGCGCTGGGCGATCTGCGCGATGGTGTCCTTCCAGCGGCCGGTAATGATCGCGCCGCGCTTCACCCGCGATCCAGCGGTCTCCGAACTGCTCCGCCAACTGGTCTAATGCTGCGATCGTCATGCGTTAACCGCCTTCACTGAGCGCGCTGATGCGGCAGGTTCAAATACTACGCCGCCGCTCGTGGGAGCCCGCACGCCGGTTGTTTCAGGATAGGTGATGGGCTTTGCGTCTATGCTGCGCAAGGCCAGAAAAGCCATGGCTTCCGCCTCGATAAAATCGCCCCGCAGTCCCAATAGGTCTATGTTCTCGCAGTGGCCGAGCCGCTGACGCAAAGCGGTCATCAAAACAGGATTATGTCGCCCGCCGCCGCAAACGTACCAAAATTGGGGCTGCACCGGCAGCGAAGCTTGCGCTCGCGCGACGCATTCAGCCGTGAACGCCACCAGTGTCGCCAAGGCATCCGGCGTAGCCAGGTGATCAACCGGATCCAGCGCAATGTCATATCGATCGAGGGCGCGCGGTCCTGTTCTGCTCAACACGGGAGAGCCGAGCAGACAGGCCAAGGCGGCGGGATTGATCTGGCCTTGCGCCGCCAACCGGCCGTCTTCGTCAAAGCGCCCTTCCCCGCGCTGTTGCAGCAGCTGATCCATCATTCCGTTTCCGGGTCCGGTATCGCACGCATGCAATGGGCCAGCCGGATCGATCAAAGTCAGATTGGCAACCCCACCGATGTTCAGAAACGCACAGGCAGTCGTTATGTTGGCACGTTTGGCCAATGCCTGATGATACACTGGCACAAGCGGAGCGCCCAGTCCGCCCGCAGCAATATCCGCCTGCCGCAGGTCTGCCACCACCGGAACACCCAGTGCCGCTGCTAGCCGCGCAGGATTGCCGACTTGCCAGGTAAAGCCTGCCTGCGGGCGATGGAGAACAGTTTGTCCATGAAAGCCCGCCAAGGTGAAGATGCCGCCAGCAGCCAGCAGCGCGTCTGCTGCGCGCAAGTGCGACGTATGAACGGCCTCCTCTGCACTTGCCAGCAGCGCTGCATCCTTGCCGCCCGCCAGCGCAAACTCCGTCATCGCCGCTATCGCCGCTCGTTCGGCATCGGCAAAGGGCATCGAAACTGCCGCGCCAAATGCAGTGACAGCCACTCCGTCGGTATCGATCACTGCTGCGTCAACCCCGTCGAGCGAAGTCCCGCTCATGAAGCCCGGAACCTGCATCCCAGTCCCACTTATCTTCGCTTGCTGACGCTGCAAAGCTGAACGAATCCATGCGGGTTTATAACCACTTTAATACCATTTATTGCCAGTCTCGGCCTGGATGGTCTATATTCAGCGCCAATTGGTCCGATATTATCATGGTTCAGGAGCAGACGCTTTGATCACGCCACCCCCAGTATCACCGTCCTCGCAAAGCTTTATGGCTATCGAAGCCGCACAATCGGGCACCGTGATAGCACACCAGTTGGCTGAGAATGCTAAGTCGGTCACTGCACGAACCAAGCAACAGCAGCGGCTTGCCCCAAGGTTGCTGGTCACAATTGCGCGCGGCAGTTCTGACAATGCTGCGACGTATGCCAAAATCGCAATTGAGACTGTGCTGGGCATTCCGGTTATCAGCCAACCGCCATCGATTGGCTCGCTGTACCGGGCCAGCTCTCGCCACCTTGCCGGACAGCCGGTCTTGCTGATCTCGCAATCGGGGGGAAGTCCCGATCTGGTTGCTTCGGCGATCGACGCCCGCCGCGCCGGAGCCCATGTGATCGCCATGGCAAATGTTGTGGATTCGCCGCTCGCAGCAGAAGCTAATACCGTCATCCCGCTGCACGCGGGGCCAGAGCAGAGTGTTGCCGCGACCAAAAGCTTCATCGCTTCACTTGCCGCAATCGCGCATCTGGTAACCGGATTGCACGGCGAACCCGATAAGCAGCGGGCCTTGCACCGGATGCCTGACGCCGTGACTGAGGCCTGGAACAACGATTGGTCCGAAGGCTTGCCGGTACTTGAACGGTGCCAATCGATGCTGGTGTTGGGGCGCGGCCCGACCATGGGCATTGCCGGTGACGCAGCGCTCAAGCTGAAAGAAACTACTCGCCTTCACGCGGAGCCATTCAGCATTGCCGAAGTGGCGCATGGTCCAATGACCCTGGTCCGCGCAGGCGATCCAATCCTGGTATTTGTGCGGGGCGATGTCGCCCGCACCGGAGCCGCCGAACGGATCCGCGCCTTTGCTGAGCGCGGCGCGACTGTGCTTGCGGCCGGCGGCTCGGCGGATATCAAGGCCGCTGCTATCCAGCTGCCAAGCATCTCCGGCCTTCACCCGCTGTTCGAGCCAATGGCCACTATCTGCAGCTTCTATCGCTTCGCCGAAGCTCTGGCCCGGATCCGCGGTGACGATCCTGACCGACCACCATTTCTGAACAAGATTACAGAAACGCACTGAGCATCGGAAACATAGGCGCACCCAGCGGCAAAGACCAGCACCCCGGTCGTCTTTGATACATCGACCGAACACTGCGGCAGGAGTGCTGGCCCCTTGGCGCAATTCAAAAACATCAGCTCATCGTCGGAATGACAAACGCGTTCGATCCGTCGCCGCCGCCATCGGGCCAACGGGCGGTGATCTTCTTTTTGGTCCAGAAACCGATCCCGTCCATCCCATTCTGATCGCTGTCGCCAAAACCGGAACGCTTCCACCCGCCAAAGCTGTGGTAGGCGACGGGGACCGGGATCGGCACGTTGATCCCGACCATGCCGACGTTGACGCGCGCCGCAAATTCCCGCGCCGCGTAGCCATTGCGGGTGAAGATTGCGACGCCGTTACCATACTGGTGCTTGCTGGGCAGCGCGACCGCCTCTTCAAAATCCTTCGCACGCACGATCTGCAGGACCGGACCAAAGATTTCGTTGTGATAGCTGGTCATCCCGGGCGTGACCCGATCAAGCAGTGTCGGACTGAGGAAATAACCGTCCTCGTGCCCCTGCAAGGTAAAGCCGCGACCATCGATGACGAGCTCGCTCCCTGCATCGACCGCAACCCCGATCCAGCGTTCGATACTGGCCTTGTGCATCGCGGTTACGACCGGGCCGTATTGCGCGTCGGGATCAGACGAACTGCCGATTCTCAGCGCATGGATCGCCGGGATCAGTTTGGCGCGCAGGCGCTCGGGGGTTTCTTCGCCGACCGGCACCACCACTGGCAGCGCCATACAGCGTTCGCCGGCCGAACCGAAGGCTGCGCCGCACAGGTCGTTCACGACTTGATCGAGATCGGCATCGGGCATCACGATCCCGTGGTTCTTGGCCCCGCCCATCGCCTGAACCCGCTTACCGGCGGCAACCCCGCGCGAATAGACATACTGCGCGATATCGCTGGAGCCGACAAAGCTCACCGCAGAAATCGCCGGATGATCAAGGATCAGATCGACCATTTCCTTGTCGCCGCGGACAACCTAAAAAATCCCCGCCGGCAGCCCGGCTTCAAGGAACAGTTCGGCGATCCGGTTGGGTACCGAAGGATCGCGCTCGCTGGGTTTCAGGATGAAGGCATTGCCGACCGACGTTGCAACCGCGCCAATTCATAGCGGGATCATTGCCGGGAAGTTAAACGGGGTGATCCCGGCTTCGATGCCGAGCGGCTGGCGCATCGAGTAGACGTCAATCCCTGGACCTGCGCCGCCGCCACAGCGCGCGCCAATGCATCGGATCCGCCCAGCGCGACTTCGATCTGCTGCCCGCCGCTGTTGGAGTCTATCACCGCGCCTTTACGAGGGCTGATGAGGCCTGCCATGCCGCCGCGAATGAAATGGTCGATCTGGCTCAGATCGAGAAGCCATTTTAGAGTTAAGTCGAGTAACCTCTGCAACCCCAGCCGTTTGCAGACAAGCGCGAGGATGGCAGGTAAACGATTCGGGTACTGGGCTTGCGCGAAGAGCTGGCAGTCAGGGCAATCGAGCCATGTGACAGCGCAGGAATAGCTCGTGCGGACGTGATTTTCCGCGTAGTTTTCTGCCTGCCAGAACGCGCGCATCAGCTCGCCTTGTCTACAGGATACCAGGCAAATCCAAGCCTTGTTCGCGCGCGCAATCGAGCGCGAGGCCATAGCCTGCGTCGGCATGGCGCATCACGCCGGTGCCGGGATCGTTCCACAGCACCCGCTCAAGCCGACGTGCAGCGTCATCGGTTCCGTCAGCCACGATCACCATGCCGCTATGTTGCGAATAGCCCATACCGACCCCGCCGCCATGGTGCAGCGATACCCAGGTTGCGCCTGATGCCGTGTTGAGCAGCGCGTTGAGCAAGGGCCAGTCGGAGACGGCGTCTGAGCCATCCTTCATCGCTTCAGTCTCACGGTTGGGGCTAGCGACCGAACCGGAGTCCAGATGATCGCGACCAATGACCAGGGGTGCTTTCAACTCACCGTTCTTGACCATCTCGTTGAACGCCAAGCCGAGCCTGTGGCGCTGGCCGAGACCAACCCAGCAGATCCGCGCCGGAAGCCCTTGGAAGTGAATCCGTTCACGCGCCATATCGAGCCAATTGTGCAGATGCGGATCATCGGGGATCAGCTCCTTCACCTTGGCGTCGGTTCTGTAGATATCTTCGGGATCACCCGACAAGGCGGCCCAGCGGAACGGGCCGATCCCGCGGCAGAACAGTGGGCGGATATAGGCCGGGACGAAGCCGGGGAAATCGAAAGCATCGGCAACGCCCTCATCCTTGGCAACCTGCCGGATGTTATTCCCGTAATCGAGAGTCGGAACGCCTGCCCGCCAGAAATCGAGCATGGCGCGGACATGGACCGCCATCGAGGCGCGGGCAGCCTTTTCGACGCTGGCCGGATCGCGTTCGCGCGCAGTCATCCACTGCTCAAGCGTCCAGCCTTGCGGCAAGTAGCCGTTGATCGGATCGTGGGCTGAGGTCTGGTCGGTGACGGCGTGGGGCCTAACACCGCGCCTGTAGATTTCTGGGAAGACGTTAGCGGCATTGCCAAGCAGGCCGACCGAGATTGGCGTTTTTGACGTCGCCATAATTTCCAGCGCCTCGTCCAGGCTGTCGGTCTGGCGGTCGATGTAGCCGGTGCGCAGCCGCATTTCGATCCGCGAGGGCTGGCATTCGACCGCAAGGCAGCTTGCCCCCGCCATCGTTGCGGCCAGCGGCTGCGCGCCGCCCATCCCGCCAAGGCCCGCCGGTCAGGATCCATTTGCCCGACAGGTCGCCGCCATAATGCTGGCGGCCCATCTCGACAAAGGTCTCGTAGGTGCCCTGCACAATCCCCTGGCTGCCGATGTAGATCCACGAACCCGCCGTCATCTGGCCGTACATCATCAGGCCCGCGCGATCGAGTTCGTGGAAATGCTCCCACGTCGCCCATTCGGGCACGAGGTTGGAATTGGCGAGCAGGACGCGCGGCGCATCCTTGTGGGTCTGGAACACACCGACCGGCTTGCCCGACTGGATCAGCAGGGTCTGGTCATCCTCCAGCCGCTGCAACGTCTCGACGATCTTGTCGTAGCATTCCCAATTGCGCGCGGCCCGGCCGATCCCGCCATAGACGACCAGCGAGGCCGGGTCTTCGGCCACATCGGGATCGAGGTTGTTCATCAGCATCCGCAGCGGGGCTTCGGTCAGCCACGATTTTGCGCTGAGCGTTGCGCCATGCGCAGCGCGGATCACGCGGGAATTGTCGAGACGGCTCATTGCTGATCCTTCGCAAAGTCAAGGCAGGTGGTGAGTATGGTGTGGAGCTTCGCCTGCATCGATGCGGCAAGTTCGGTATCCCAGCGCGGCGGCCACACCCCGTTTTCATCGGCGTAGCCTCGGATCGCCAGTTCCATCTGGACGGCATGGATGCCGCGCGCCGGATCGCCATAATGGCGCGTGATCCAGCCGCCCTTGAAGCGGCCGTTGACCACGTGGCTGTCGCTCGCACAGTTCGCCACGATTGCATCCGTCAGCGCGGCATCGCAACTCGCGCCATCGAAACTGCCGATGTTGAACTGCGGTAGCTCGCCGTCGAACAGACGCGGCAAGTGGCTGCGGATGGAGTGCGCGTCATAGAGGACGATGGCCGGGTGCAGCGCACGTAGGCGGGCGATCTGCTCGCGCAATGCGGCATGATATGGATCGAAATAGGCCGCGCGTCGTCGCGCGATTTCCGCTGCGTCGGGTTCGGTCCCAGCCGTATAAAGCGGTTCCCCGTCAAACGTCGTAACGGGGCAAAGCCCGGTCGTTGCCTGCCCTGGATAGAGCGACTGGCCGGAGGGGTCGCGGTTGAGATCGATCACCGTGCGTGAAATGCGGCTACGAATGGTCGTCGCGCCCAGTTCGGTGGCAAGGGCATAGAGCCGTTCGACATGATGATCGGCATCACGGCGGGCCAGATCGTTTGAAACGAGCTCGGAAATGTCATCGGGGATGATCGTTCCGGCATGCGGCACGCTGACGACCAGCGGCGCATCGCCAAGAGTAATCGAAAGCCATTCGGTCATGCCAACCCCGGCAGATCAGCCAGCGCCGCAAGTTCTCCCGACGCAATCAGCGCTTGGGAAAGGGCGATGTCTGGATGGAAATAGCGGTCCTCGTCGAGTGTTGGCACTTCGCTACGCAGCAAGGCCCGTGCGGCTTCCAGAGTGGCGCTTGATGCCAAGCCGGCATGGAAATCGCAGCCCTGCGTGGCTGCCAGATATTCGATGCCCAGCACGCCTGCGACATTATCGGCCATGCCCAGCAGCCGCCGCGCGCCGTGCGCCGCCATCGAAACGTGATCCTCCTGATTGGCCGAAGTCGGGATTGAATCGACGCTGGCCGGGTAAGCGCGCTGCTTGTTTTCAGACACCAGTGCTGCCGCCGTCACTTGCGGAATCATGAAGCCCGAATTGAGGCCTGGACGCCGAGTGAGGAAGGCTGGCAGCCCTGACAGCGCGGGATCGACCAACATTGCGATCCGCCGCTCGGCAATCGAGCCGATTTCGCACAGCGCCAGCGCGATCATGTCGGCGGCGAAGGCAACCGGCTCAGCATGGAAGTTGCCGCCAGAGAGCGCCTCATCGGTGTCAGCGAAGATCAGCGGATTGTCCGAGACGCTGTTGGCTTCAGTCAGCAAAGTGGTCGCCGCCTGTCGCAGCAGATCGAGTACGGCCCCCATCACCTGCGGCTGACAGCGCAGGCAGTAGGGGTCTTGCACCCGTGTATCGCCGGTCAGGTGCGAAGCGCGGATCGCCGAGCCATCCATCAACTGGCGCAGCGCCGCTGCGGTTTCAATCTGGCCCTTGTGTCCCCGCAAGGCATGAATGCGCGGGTCAAACGGCGCGTCGGAGCCTTTGGCCGCTTCGGTCGAAAGCGCACCCGTCAACAAGGCCGAGCCGAACAGCCGCTCCGCCTCAAACAGACCCGCCAGCGCGTAGGCGCAAGAAAACTGCGTACCGTTGAGCAGCGCCAGACCTTCCTTAGGTCCGAGCACCAAGGGCACAAGTCCGGCCTCTGTCAGCGCTAGAAGCGCCGGGGTGCGAATATCGCCGACCCACACTTCGCCGGTACCGATCATCGCCGCCGCCATATGCGCCAGCGGAGCAAGATCGCCCGAAGCTCCGACCGAGCCTTGCGCCGGGATCACTGGGGTCAGGCCTTTCTCCAGCAAGCTTCCCAGCAGCTCGACCGTCGCCAGTTGCACGCCTGATGCGCCCTGCGCCAAGCTGGCAAGTTTCAATGCCATCATCAGCCGCGCAATCGGCACCGGCATCGGATCGCCCACGCCCGCCGCATGGCTCAGCACGATATTGCGCTGCAGGGTCAACAGATCATCATCGCTGATTCGAACGCTGGCCAATTTTCCGAAGCCGGTATTGATCCCGTAGACTGGCTCCTGCCGCGCCAGAATTCGTGCGACCGCCGCAGCGCTCGCGGTGATGCTGGCATGGCAGGCGGTATCAAGCAGTGGTGTTTCACCCCGGTAGATCCGCCGCCAATCGGCCAGCGATACCGCGCCTGCGGTAATAGTGATGCTCATTTGCCCCTCCAGATCCGTTGGTGGAGCGGATTTGCGCCGATCCGGTAGACCAGCTCCGCCGGGCGTTCGACGTCCCAGATCGCAAGATCGCAGGCCTTGCCGACCTCCAGCGTGCCGGCTTCGTCAAGCATCCCCAGCGCCCGGGCGGCTTCGCGCGTCACACCGGCGAGGCACTCCTCAACCGTCAGGCGAAACAGCGTCGCCCCCATGTTCATCGCCAACAACAGCGAGGTCAGCGGCGAGGTGCCGGGGTTGCAGTCGGTTGCCAGCGCGATTGGGACGCCAGCCGCGCGCAGCTTGCTGACTGGTGGCGGCAAGGTTTCGCGCGTGAAATAGAAGGCCCCCGGCAGCAGCACGGCGACTGTTCCCGCCCTCGCCATTGCGGCAATGCCAGCGTCGTCCAGATGTTCGAGATGGTCTGCCGACAAGGCCACGTAACGGGCGGCAAGCGCTGCACCGGCGCTGTTGGAAAGCTGTTCGGCGTGCAGCTTCACCGGCAATCCATGGGTCTGCGCGGCTTGAAACACGCGCTCGATCTGCGCCGGGGTGAAACCGATGGATTCGCAGAACCCGTCGACGGCATCGGCCAGCCCAGCCTGCACCGTTGCTGGGATGATCAGGTCGCAAACATAGGTGATGTATGCGTCTGGGTCACCCGCGAATTCGGGCGGCAGCGCGTGCGCGGCGAGCAGGCTGGTCTTGACAGTTACGGCGCGCGCTTCACCCAGGCTGCGAGCCGCACGGAGCATCTTGAGTTCGGCTTCGAGCGACAGGCCGTATCCGGACTTGATCTCGATCGTCGTGACGCCCTCTGCAATCAAGGCGTCGAGCCGGGGCATGGCCGCCGCGATCAGCTCGGCCTCGCTAGCCATGCGGGTCGCCGTCATGGTCGAGACGATCCCCCCGCCTGCCCGCGCGATTTCCTCATAGCTCGCGCCCGCCAGGCGCAGCTCGAATTCGTGTGCGCGGTTGCCAGCGTAAACGAGATGGGTGTGGCAATCGATCAGGCCCGGCGTGATACAGCGGCCTGCACAGTCGATCACCTCTACCGCATCGAAAGCGGGTGCATCCGTCCGGCTACCTGCATAGACGATCCTGCCATCGCGACAGGCGATCATGCCGTCCTCCACCACACCAGCACCGGTCATCGGCGCCAGCCGCGCGGCTTGCCAAAGGCGATCACATTTGCGGGCAGAGTTGCTGTTCACGGACATAAGAGTTGCAGATCGATCCTATTATGTCTAGACATAATATCGTCCCCTGCAGGAGCTGCTTCGATGCCCGCATTCTGGTCCGCCACCGCACTGCTCCCTACAGGCTGGGCGCAGAATGTCCGGTTTACCGTTGCAGACGGACGGATAGAGTTGATTGAACCGAACACGGTTGCTGAACCAAATGACGAGGTGCACCGGATAATCCTGCCCGGACTCGCCAATGTGCACAGCCACGCCTTTCAGCGCGGCATGGCGGGCTTGGCCGAACATCGCAGCGGCAACAATGACGACAATTTCTGGAGCTGGCGCGAGGTGATGTACCGCTTCCTCGACCGGCTAAACCCGGACGACATGGAAGCGATTGCCGCGATGGCCTACGCCGAAATGCTCGAAACCGGCTACACCCATGTCGGCGAGTTCCACTATCTGCACAACGACGCCGATGGCCGAGCTTATGCCAATCCGGCCGAACTGGCCGCGCGGATTGCCGCCGCTGCCAAGGCTACCGGTATCGGCCTGACCCTACTTCCGGCATTCTATGCGCACAGCAATTTTGGCGGGCAGGCTCCGAACCATGGGCAGCGCCGTTTCATCCATGATCTGGCCAGTTTCGCGCATCTGCTGGAAGCGTGCCGCCCGCTACTGTCTGAAGGCGACAAACTCGGTATCGCCCCGCACAGCCTACGCGCAGTAACCAGTGAAGAACTCGCCGTGTTGCTATCTCTGCACCCGCAAGGCCCGATCCATATCCACGCTGCCGAGCAGCAAAAGGAAGTGCAGGACAGTTTGGCTTGGTCCGGTATGCGCCCGGTCGAATGGCTGCTGGAAACAGTCGATCTGAATGAGCGCTGGTGTGTGATTCACGCTACCCACCTTACCGACGCGGAAACGGATGCGCTGGCCGTTAGTGGCGCAGTCGCCGGACTGTGCCCGATCACTGAAGCCAATTTGGGTGATGGCATCTTTCCGGCGCTGCGCTTTCTGACAAAAGGAGGACGGATCGGCACCGGCACCGATTCCAACATTCTGATCGACGCCGCGCAAGAACTGCGGGCGTTGGAATACAGCCAGCGGCTTGCGCATCAGGCGCGCAATGTGCTGGCCAGCGAAGCGCAACCGTCTGTGGCGCGGCGGCTTTTTGAAGCAACTTTGATTGGAGGCGCGCAAGCGATGGGTATCAAACCCGGGTTGGCGGTGGGCCATGCCGCCGATTTCGTGACACTGAATGCGGCTCACCCATCGCTGCATGGGAGGACGGGCGATAAGCTGCTTGACAGCTGGGTTTTCGCCGCTCGCGACGGCTGCATCGACACGGTCTGGAAACGTGGACGCAAAGTAGTCTCGGGTGGCCGGCACGTAAGAAGTGTCGATGTGACCGCGCGCTATCTCAAGGTCATCGACCGGATCATGGCAGCATGACGATTGCAGACCGGATCCGTTCGGAAATCCAGGCGCGGATTGCCTCGGGCGAATGGCCGCCGGGCCACCGCATTCCATTCGAACATGAACTGGTCAGTCACTATGGATGCGCGCGTGCCACGGTCGGCAAGGCGCTGTCCGCAATCGTCCGCAGCGGATTGCTCGAGCGGCGCCGCAAGGCTGGCACTTTCGTCGCTTATCCGCACGTGCAATCTGCTGTGCTCGACATTCCTGACATCGGCAAGGCGATCGCCGAGCGTACTGGCAGCTACCATTTTGAACTGCTGACCTCGGAGTATCGCGAGGACGACGGGCTCAGCGGCAATTTCCCCCGCGCCACCAGCCTGCGCCATATCACAGGGATTCATCACGGCCAGAACGGGCCCTTTTCGTTCGAGGACCGGTTGATCAGCCTTGCCAGCGTACCGGAAGCTCGCGACGCGGATTTCACTCAACACTCCCCGAGTTCCTGGCTGATCCGGTCTGTCCCATGGACCCAGGCGCGGCATCGGATCAGCGCCGTGGGCGCAAGCGCAGAGGTCAGCACCCACCTCGCTATACCGCGCCAAACCCCTTGCCTGCTGGTCGAACGCTGGACTTGGCGCGCCGGTGAACCTGTGACTTACGTGTGCCAGAGTTTCCGCGGAGACCGGTTCGATCTGGTAGCTACATTCACGCCTGAGGAGCGTTGATCTCAGCGAATTCGCAGCTATCGCAGGCAGCCTTGCCAAGCTTGGCAGAGACGTTTTCGTCGATCACCAACTGAGTCGCACGCGGTGGGCTATCGAACACCTCCAACAGCACCGTGTTGGAGCCGATGTCGATGATGGCGCGTCCGCCTTTGTGAGCACATTTCGATCTGCCGCATAAGCAGGAACTACCAACGACCCAATCAGTTGGCGCCGCGCCGCAACGCGAGCTTGGGGACCTTTCGGCCGGTTTCCACTGCGGCGCCCCGCCCGGATAGCGAAGGATTGGTCATGAAGTAGCGATGCAGATTGAAGCCCGGTTCGTTGTTGGCCATACGCCGGTACGAGCCATCCGGACCGAGTTGCCAGCTCTGTTCGGTATCAAGCAGATTGGCCAGCATGACTTGCCTCAGCACCTGGTCGTGGATCGTGCGGTTGCGGATTGGCACCAGCAGTTCGACCCGGCGGTCGAAGTTGCGGCTCATCCCATCGGCAGAGGAAATGAACACCTGCGCCCGCGCGCTCGGCAACTTGGAACCGCAGCCAAAGGCCCAGATCCGGCTGTGCTCTAGAAACCGGCCAATAATCGACTTGACCAGGATATTATCAGACAGTCCCGACACACCCGGACGCAGACAACAGATTCCGCGAATGACCAGGGTGATCTGCACACCGGCATTGCTTGCAGCATAAAGCCGCTCGATCAAATCGGGATCGGTCAGCGAATTGAGCTTGGCCCAGATCGCGGCCGGCTTCCCTGCCCCGGCATAGGCGATTTCCCGATCGATTTTATCATAGAGCCTTTTGCGCAGGCTGATCGGTGAGATAGCCAGCAAGGACGTGCTCGGCGGCTCAACATAGCCGGTGATGAAATTGAACACCTGCCCCGCATCGCGGCCTAGCCGCGGATCGGCGGTGAAGTAGCTGAGGTCGGTATAGGTCCGCGCGGTCAGCGGATGATAGTTGCCCGTCCCAAAGTGGCAGTATGTGCGATAACCGTCCCCTTCGCGGCGCACCACCATCGAAACCTTGGCGTGGGTTTTCCAATCGACGAAGCCATAGATCACCTGCACCCCAGCGCGTTCCAGCTGGCTGGCCCAGAGTAGGTTCTGTTCTTCATCGAACCGCGCTTTCAGTTCAACCACGGCGGTAACCGATTTGCCGGCTTCCGCCGCCGCGATCAGCGCGGCAATGACCGCCGATTGCTTGCCTGCACGGTACAACGTCTGCTTGATCGCGATTACATCCGGGTCTGCGGCGGCCTGGCGCAGGAAATCGACCACAACTTCAAAGGTTTCATAGGGGTGGTGAATGATGATATCTTTTTCGCGGATCGCGGTGAAACAATCACCGTCATGTTCCAGAATGCGTTCGGGATAGCGCGGATTGTAGGGTTCGAACTTCAGCTCCGGCCGGTCTTCATCGACGATCACGGACAGGCCGCCGATTCCGATCAGACCCCTGGTCTTGGTCACCATGGCGCGCTCAAGTTTGAGCTGATCGCGCAACAGCTGCTCGGCCGCCGGATCAACATCACCCTGCAATTGCAGGACAATCACCGTGCCACGGCGGCGGCGCTGAATCGCGGTGCGATAATAGCGCACCAGATCTTCGGCATCCTCCTCGATCTCGATATCGCTGTCGCGCAGCACCCGGAACACGCCGTGACCATGCACGCGAAATCCGGGAAACAGCAGATCGGCGAAGTGGCAGAGCAGCTCTTCAATCGCGACATAGCGCGCGGGCTCGCCGGGTAGCAGCACAAAACGGGGGAGCACCGGCGGGATCAGGATCATCTCCATCACCCCGGAACCATCACTCTGGCGGACCAGGGATAGCAAAATGCCCATGCCCTGATTGGCGACGAACGGAAACGGATGCGCCGGATCAATGGCTTGCGGGGTAATGATCGGCAACACCCGGTCGAGGAAATAGCCCTTCAGCCAATGCCGCGAAGCTGCGTCGAGCTGGCCGCACTGAAGGAGGTTGATGTCTGCGGCCGACAGTTCCTGCTGCAGCTCCTCCCAGACTTCTTGCTGCGCGGCTTCGAGTTCGCTGACGGCTTCGCGGATGGCAAAGAGCTGTTGCGACGGCGTGAGCCCGTCAATCGAGACCTCATCAATCTGGCGGCGGACCTGCCCGGCCAGCCCCGCGATCCGGACCATCATGAACTCATCGAGGTTGCTGCCGGAGATCGACAGAAAGCGCAGCCGCTCCAGCAAGGGGTAATCGCGATTGCCGGCTTCTGCCAGGACACGCTGGTTGAACGCCAGCCAGCTCAGCTCGCGGTTGAAAAACCGGTGACTGGTCTCGGCACCGGCCAGTAAAGGTTGGCGAAGCCGCTGCAATTCCATCCCAGTTATCGCTTTCCCGCCCAGACTTTGGCCATGCCTTGGTACCCGGGGGTTACAGATTGGTGACAGTTTGATGACTAAGCGCGCCGAGTTGCATTGATTGAGCGCCAGGGTCCGCGAATTGCCAGGGTTCGTCCGGGGGCATAGGCATTGACGAACAGTACGTTTCCATCGGGTGAAAAACAAGCGCCGGCCAGCTCGGTCTCAGCATTCAGACGGGCGATTGTGTAGGTATGACCGGCCGAGGTTACCCCGCGCAGATGGTTGATCTTGTTCCCGGTGCGATCTTCGCAAATGATCAGGTGACCCCATGGGGCAACCGTCAGGTTATCGGCATAATCCATCAGGCGCGGATCGGTCGATTCGACGAACAGTTGCAGGTCGCCGCCGTCCGCCCCGCCAGGGACATAGCGGAAGATCTGGCCAAACCGCCCGGGTCCGCCAGAAGTGCAGGTAAAAAAGAACTCGCGCTGGCCATTGCCGCGCGTGCCGGGATGAATGCCTTCGCCGCGCGCAAACACGGCGGCACCGGCGGCATGGCCGCGCTGGCGCAGGTCATCCGCCGGACTGTCCACGCCGTCCAGATCGATCCAGCGTGCGGCCCGGCGCGAGCCGGGGCTGAAATCCGCCGCCTGCCAGTTGCGGGTATCGCGCAGACCGTCGGTCAGGGCCAGAGCCTGCAGCCGTCCGCCCTGGGCCAGCTTGCCGGGCACTTTGGGCAGGAACCGATAGAACAGGCCTTCGTCGCGGTCTTCGGTCAGATAGACCGCGCCGGTCACGGGGTCGACCGCAGCGGCTTCGTGGCGGAACCGGCCCATCGCGGTCAGGGGAATGGGATCGGCCAGCCCGCGCTCGTCCGCGCGGACTTCAAAAATCCAGCCGTGGCTGCGCTGCACGTCTGGTGCGCTGACGGTGGTCTCCTCGCAGCTAAGCCAGGTGCCCCACGGGGTCACCCCGCCGGCACAATTGGTGGAAGTGCCGATCAATGAAAGGTACTGCTGTTCCAGTCGCCGGGTGCGCAGGTTCCAGACCATCGTGGTCGTCCCGCCAGGCAGGACCGCGCCTGAGGCGTCTCGACCGAACGCATTAAGCTTGGCCAGCCGCTCCAGCAATTGCGGATCGGTTCCGGCCGGGCCCTTGTGGCCATGCTGGCGGCTGAGTTCGTGATTGCGGATCAGCGCCACCCGGTCACCGCTGAGTGCGATGCAGCCCATCCCGTCAAAATTGTCAGGCACGATGAAGCCATCATCCATCACTTCGCCGGCCGACGCGATCACCGCGTAGGAGAAGCCGCGCGGCAGATCGAGAAAGCCGTTCGGATCGGCTTGCAGATTGCCGTAGCCGCTCACCTGGTTACGGTAGCTGCCATCCGCTGTCCCGGCCTGGGCGTAACCGGCCAAGGCCAGGGCGGCGACGCTGCTGCGGGTAAACATCCGGCGGCTCAGTTCCATCAGCGTTACTCCTTCGTTGTCAGTGCCAGCGTGTCCGCGATCCTTCGCCACGACACCAGCTTGAAGTTCTGCGCTGCCGTACCATTGGCACCATCTTGCGCCACGAACAGCCCGCCGGAATAGTCCGGACCGAAATCGCCGAGTGCCAGCGCGATGCCATCCGTTTCCTCAGTTCCGCCGAACTGCCCGGCGGCAATCCGGAACCGGCCAACCGGCTCCATTCCCGGCAAAGCATAGAATGCATAGGCGTTATCGCCCTGGCTCGATGCGACCAGCCAGCCGCCGTCTGCGCCAACGGGGGCGAGTGCGAGCCCTTCGACGTCGGCAACCAGATGCTGGCCATCGGTCCTGGCCACCAAGGTGCCGCTGGACGAGCCATCCGCCGCAGCGGCAAAGCGCCAGATGCCGACGTCCTCTTCGCCAACAAACAGCGCGCCGCTGCGCGGATCGACCACGCAGCCTTCGGTCTGGCTGGCAAGCTTGAGCGTGCGGACGATACGGGCGGTGTAGCCACTGGCCGCTGGATCAATCCTTAAATGCACGATTGTGCCGTCTTTCAGCACCGAGAACGCCTCGACTTGCGCCCCTGGTCGCCACAGGCAGACTCCATAGGCTTCGCCTGCACCTGCCGGAACCACGCCCAGCGGAATCAGGCGCGCTGCGGCGGGGTCAAGCCGGTACAGCCGCAGTCTGGCCGCGGTCAGATCGTTGCGATCGCTGGCGACAACCAGCACTGAACCGTCCGCAGCCTCAATCAGATCAACATTGTTGAGCCGTCCGTCGGGCTGGAAATCGCGCACCTGTCCATCGAGGCCATAGACGTAAAGCCCGGCCTTCTTGTCGGTTGCGATAATCAAGCTGGCGGCGGGATTGGCCGGATTGCGCCAGAGCGCAGGGTCATCGGCGGCATCGGCCGCGCTCGTGCCCACCGGTATCGTCTCCCCGCTGGCGACGACCGAAGCGGCCGGCAGGCTCGTGAGAGCAAGACCGCCAGCGCAACCTGCCAGCACGAGTGCGCCGATCAAGGCTGCACTGGCGGCGCGGCGCATCAGAAGTTGATCCGAATGCCGCCGCCGAACCGGCGACCGAACTGCTCCCATTCGATGGTCTGAGTCTGGGTGAACGGAGTTGGCGTACCGGTCGCGGTCAGCAGGTTGCCAGGCTCGGAATAGCGGCGGCCAGGCTGGTTGAGCAGGTTCGAGGCATCGAAGTAGATCTCGAAATTCGGCGTGATCGCATAGCGTGCCGAGAAGTCGAGTTCATCGTCCGCCTCCCAGTAGGTGTCACCACCATCAGCCAGATCGTCCGCAATTCCGTCCAGCCAGGTGCTGCGCTTCTGGTATTGCAGCCGCAGCGACAGGCCGTACTTCTCGTAATAGCCGCCGAGGTTATAGACCACGTCCGAGGTGCCGGGCAGGCGCACCGTCCGGTTGGGTACTGCGCCCAAGGCAGGCTTGGTCACGGCGCTGTCGTTCAGAGTCAGGTTGGCAGAAATCCCGAACCCGCCCATCCAGTCAGGCAGGCCCAGGCTGTCGGTCCATGGTTCAAGCTGCAGTTGCGCCGCCACTTCCAACCCGAAGACCCGGCCGCCGCCGCCGTTGGTGATGCCCGAGAAGATATAGCCCGAACGATCAAACGTTCCAGTATTCAGCGCGTCCGAACCAAACGTGCGGGTCTGGCGATAAAGCACGTCTTCGACCTGTTTGTAGAACACCCCGGCCATCAGATAGCCTTGTGGCCGCAGGTACCATTCGAAATAGGCATCCAGGCCATAAGCGCGCTCGGGCTTGACCGCCGGGTTGCCGCCGGAGATCGTGCCGTTGGTGTCGTTGACCACCACGTTCGGGCGCAACTGGTCGTAGTCCGCCCGCGCCGCGCCGCTGTTGAACGACAGCCGCAGCTTCTTGCTGTCATCCACATCGACGTTGACGTGGAGGCTGGGGAACGCCAGCGTCTGGCTCGATTCCGCGGTCACTGTTCCAGCTGCTCCGGCGACCGTACCGGCTGCGATCCCGCGGTTCACGACCCGCTCGACCCTGACCCCGCCGATCACCGTACCCCAATCATAGCGCACCGTGCCCATCGCGAACGCAGCATAAATCTGCTCGCGTACATCATAGATGTTCGCTGTGTTGGGGGTGAAGGCAAAGTTGGCGCGCGCCGCATCAGACGCCGCGCGCATCCTGGCCGGGTCGAAATAGCGGAAGGTGTAGCCCATCGGCAGTTCGCCCAGGAACGCTTGATCGAGCGAGAACAGATTGTAATCGGTCGGGATGCCCACTGTGGCAAATTGCGCGGCGGTGTTCAGCAGGATCTGCGCTTCATCGACCACCTTGGTGCGCTGATCGAACTGGAAGCCCAGCTTGAAGCTCGCTTCGCCGCCGTCGTTCAGTGTGGCGTTGCGGCCCAGTACCAGCTTGGCGGTATAGGCCTTGGTAGTATCCACCGCGTCGAGCACCAGCAGCGAGCCGAGCGGCTTGGTAAAGCTGTCGATCGCAGTCACCGGGGTTCCGGCCTGATAGCGGGTCGGACTGCTCAATTGCAGCGTGGTGAACAGGCGCAGCCGCGACAGATTGGGGTCGGTGAAATCGTAAGCAACGGTCGGGCGCAGCGTCCGCGTGCTGGGGCTGTCCCAGGTGGTCTCGCCCGTAACCGAACGATCATCCTTTGATTCGGTGAAATTGCCCAGCCAGTTCAGCGTCCAGCCGCCGTCACCAAATTCATGGCGACCCTGCAGCGTATTGGTAAAGATCGATTGGCGGAACGCGCGCAGGGAGGAGCGCTGGCGGATGTCGATGCCGAAAATCGTGCCCTGCTGCGGGGTGTTGCCAATGCAGACATCGGCATAGCCAGTGGTAGTCGGCGTCGGATTGACCGTAGTGGTGCAAGCGGCGGTATTGGCCACCAGATCGCCCTGCCGGTCGTCCAGATCGAAGCGGTAATTGTCCCGCGCTTCATCATCTGTGAAGATCGAATAGACCGAGCGCAGCGAGACGGTGTTCGCGCTATCGGGTTTCCAGTCGAGCCGACCCGAGGCGGACCAGTTGCGCCGGGTCAGGCGGTACAGCTTGTTCTCCGTTTCCTGCGCCCAGAACCGCGAAGCCGCTCCGGGGCGCTGGTCCTGGGTTACGCGTTCCCAATCGATCTCGAAATTGTCCGTGATCATGTTGCGCTGATAAAAGCTGCCTGACAGCAGAATGCCGATCTCGCCTGCGCCCGCATTGAACCGGTCAGATACCACCAGCGAGCCTTCGTATTCGCGCCGGTCACCCAGCTCGACCAGCCCGGCGCCAGCCTTTCCAGCCAGGTGAAAACCGGCGTAATCAAAGGCCGAACGGGTGATGACGTTGACGTTGCCCGAAACCGTTTCGCCCGGCATCTCCGGGGTCACCGCCTTGGATACCACGATCTGCGCCGCAATTGCCGAAGGGATCGAATTGAACCGCGCGTCGCGGCCTTCTGGGCTGACGACGTTGATCCCGTCGAAGCTGAGCGTGGTCCAGTAATTGGGCGCACCGCGCAGGCTGATATAGCGCGCCTGCCCTTGATCGCGCTCGACCGCCACGCCCGGCAAGCGCCCGGTGGCCTGCGCAATGTTCTGATCGGGCAGCCGCCCGACCGAATCGGAGGCCACGACCGTCACCAGCGAATCCGAGCGTCGCTGAACCTCCTGCGCCGCTGCTTCGGATTTAGCGATTGGTCTTGACCCGGTAACGACAATCCCCGGTTCCTCCGCGTCAGCCGCAGCGTCTTCGGCATGTGCCGACGAAAGCGGGATCAGGCTTGCCGCCCCGCACAGCAGGACGGCCCGCATGGTCGAACGCTGGAACGGACGGAAACGGTTTGGCGCGTGCATTGGATTGGCCCCTGTCAGTGATCTGCGCCGCGACTCCTAGACAGGGACAGTGACTCTTCGTGGTCAGTTGCGTGGCGGTTCGGTGACGGAGGTGTTACGGTTCAAAGACGGCTGCGGTGCGTGATGCGGTGCAATGGCCGTTTGGGGTGTCGGCTGGGGTTACGCCTGGCCTGCTACCCCGCCAGCAACGCCAGCGCCGCATCCTCGCCCTGTTCAATGGCAATCTCCACCGCGCGTTTGGCAGTGGAGAGGAGTGCTCGGGATCGGGCGCGGGCGGCAAAGGCGGATTGGACGGCCCGGATCGTAGTTTCTTCTATTTGACTTTGATTGAATCCAAAAACACTGGAAAAAAGCTACGCTGCTTCTTGATCTTGATAATATCGTTGACCGAGATGGTGTTTGGCTTGCGTCGTTCGCCACCATTTTCCGTGATGACTTCAATGTCGGGGTTTTCGATCATAGCAGCGTGAATGTCATCGGCATGAGCAGGCGTGGCATTGTAGATGCTGGAATAGAAATCACCGATAATCAGCGCATCGCCGGACTCCGAGACGAGGCGGGGTATGTCTTCGAGCAATTGCCCCTTGGCCACGGCGCGGTCGCTATCGGCAAACAGATATAATGAACCCTCCTCGTGCGACGGATCGTAGGCGAGCATATTTAAGCCCGACCGACCAAAATGCGCCTGGGCGCTGCTATTGTCGTGGAGGATGTTGTTATACACTTGGCGCGCGCGGTAACTGTTGGCGAAATGGATCAGCCAATACCGCCAGCCGGTCGGGTTGTTGATCGAGAATGGACTGACGAACGGGGCGCAATTCTTGTATACCTGAAACACCAGCCGCTCAGCCACGCCAAGCCATGACTTGTCGGTCATGGTGCCTTGAAGCGATAGCAAGGCGGATTCATCGACACCGACTGCCCCGAGTTGGCTTGCGTAAGCCTGCGGCTCCGATTTTCGCAAGAACGCCAGCAGCGATTCCACGGCGAAGGTGTAAAATATCTCGGCCGATGGATATGACCGCATCATATCGAGGATTGTCGCGTGGGCGACATGGCTATGTCCGCATTGGTCGAGGTTGAAGATGACGCTGCGGTAGCTGCCTTGGGCAAGGTATTTCTGGACTGTGGGATACACCGCCTCGAACGCGGCGCTCAAAAATTCGACCTGGAGATGCAGTTTGTCGCAGTTCTCTTTGATCTCCGCTATCAACGGGGCGACGTTGGCTTTCAGCGCTTCGACAGCATCCGCGCTTTCATCGTTCAGGAGGAGGAGGCATTCGATCTCGATTGCCCCAAGACCCTGAGCCAGACGGTCCAGATTGACGGCGTTGACTGCATTCTTCAGTTCTTCGATGAAAATGATGGGCGAACCTGCGGAGCCGCACTTGTAGCGTCCGCCGCCAGCAAAGCCGTCAATGACCGCCAAACGGAATTTCGTTTGTTTTGGAATCTGGCAGCGGACGATGAGATACTGGTAGAAATACTCGCGGAGGATCTTGTGCTTGCGACGCGAATGGTCTTCGAGAGTAGCGCCTTCAGCCCACTTGTATCGTTTTGCGACCATTATCGCCCCCGCAGTTCAAATATCCAGCATATCTTAGCGGATCAGAGCGACAAACCAATAGGTTCAGGCATATAATCCCATGTTTGACCACGATATTCCCGACCATTCGCTTTTTTTGACCGGCGCTTGTTGTCCTTACCCCAAGTTCCCCACTGTTTGAAGAAAAACGCTGTATTGTTGTTGGAACATTGGTCGTAAATTTCGTCAATCCAGGCTTCCTTGATTGGGCGCGCAGACTTTCCGCTCTCCCCGCCAACGATGGCCCAATGAATATCGTGCAGGCTTATGGAGCCGACTGCCCCGATGAGTGGCTCAAACGAAATGAAGCGGATTGCCGCAGGCACGGCCCGGAGGTGGTCGATCCGGCCAACGACATCAGCGTCTTCGACGCTGGTTCCGAGCCATACGTTGGGCAGGACATCGGGAATTTTGGTGGAGATGAGACTTGCCATCCTGTCTGGCCGCTTGGTCAGAATTTGGAAGCTGTGGCGGGGTGTCTCTCGCATCACTTGCCACACCGACAGGATGAAATCGTCGCTGACCTGTTCGTGGAACAGGTCGCTCATCGAATTGACAAAGATTTTGCGCGCCTTCCGCCATTTGTGCGGAATTTCGAGGGCTGACTGATCTTCCTTGACGACACCGTTCCAGATCGTGCGGCTTCCGCTGCGGCGTGTCAGTCCGGCATATTTATCGACCCGCATGGCCTCGAGGCGTTTCGCCATCGCCATCGCGTAGCAGTTGGTGCAGCCCGCCGACACAATGGTGCAACCCGCCACTGGATTCCAAGTTGCATCTGTCCATTCAATCTGCGTCTCGGCCATAATATTCATCCAAACAACTAAATTTAGATTCTGGCCAGAAATGACCAAGTCTAAATTCCGGCCCACCCGTGCCTAGCGGCGCTGCGCAGGAATTGCCAGTAAGACTGTGGCTGCGCGCGGAACCCAAGGCGGCGGACAATCAAAAAGTACCTCCACTTGCCCCAAAAGCCGCGCCGCTGTCAGACATCTGCAACATTTGGTTGCTGCAAGGCGGGCATGACCGGACCTTACACTGCGCTGACGATCTGTGACCTGACCCAAAGCTATGCCCCGAAAGGCGGAGGAGGGATCAGCACCTATCTGCGCGAAAAGCAGCGCTATGTGCTGGAGCAGACCGATCACCGGTTGCTCCAGATTGTCCCGGGGCCAGAGGACCGCATCACTGAAAAAGGCCGCCACATCTGGGTGGAGATCGCGGCTGAACCGGTCCGTGGCAGTCCGAACTACCGCTTCATCCTGCGCACCAGTGCAGTGCGCGCGGTGCTGGAGCGCTTTCGCCCCGACCTGATCGAATCGCAGTGTCCCTGGCTGCTACCCTGGACCGCGATCAATCACCGCCGTGCCCATCCGGCGACCGCGCTGGTGGCGGGTTATCATACCGATTTCCCCAACGCGCATATTCACCGGGTCGGGTCGGACCTGTTCGGCGAGACGATTGCGGGCGGTCTGCGGCGGATCAGTACGCGCTATGCCGCTGTCACCTATCGCGAATTTGACCGGGTCTATGCATTGGACGC
Source organism: uncultured Alphaproteobacteria bacterium (assembly GCA_963802015.1). Taxonomy (GTDB): domain Bacteria; phylum Pseudomonadota; class Alphaproteobacteria; order Sphingomonadales; family Sphingomonadaceae; genus Novosphingobium. Next base: position 53,553 of record CAWDHB010000011.1, on the reverse strand, counting down.
GGGGACCCGCGCGCTGCTGGGCGATTATGGTGTGCCGCATGTCGACGTCCTCTCGCTCGGGGTCGATACGGCGATGTTCAGCCCGGCGCAGCGCGATCCGGGTCTGCGCGCGCGGCTGGGGCTGGCGAGCACGGGCCCGCTGCTGACTTATGCCGGGCGGATCGACAATGAGAAGCGCGCGGACCGGTTGATCGAGATGTTCCGCCAGTTGCCCCCCGAACTGCGCGCAGCCTTGCTGATGATCGGCGATGGCAAGCTGCGCGATGTGCTGACCACGGCTGCGGCAGGCCTGCCGGTGCACTTTGCGGGCTTTGTGGATGATCGCACCGTGCTGGCAACAATGCTTGCTTCCAGCGACATCTATGTCTCGGCAATGGCGGACGAAACCTTCGGGATTTCGATTGTCGAGGCGCAGTCATGCGGGCTGCCGGTGGTCGGCGTGGCCTCGGGTGCAATGCCAACACGGGTGCCGGCCGGATTGGGTTTGCTCGGACCGGTCGATGATACCCAGGCCATGGCCAGCAACGTGCAGGCGATCTGGGCGGGCGATCACCAAGCGATGAGCGCTGCCGCGCGCCGCCATGCGGTGGAGCAGTTCGACTGGCGCCAGACCTTCGCGGCGCTGTTCGGTGCGGTCTATCCCAAAGCGCTGGGGCAGGCGGCCGCGCGGATGCGCATGCTGCGGCAGCGCCAGACCCGCAGCGTCGGAGGATTTTTTCGCAAGGCCGGGTGATCCTGTAACCAAACTGACGCGCGCCGGTCATGTCGATGCAACCTGCACCGCATATGCAAGTCGCACCACACAAGGAGCTGCGCGCAATGGTGAAGGATTTGGCCGAACTGCTGCATGCGCCGCCGTCCACTGACAACGCCAAAGGCAGCATTCCCGGTTGGCTGGCACTGCCCGATCCCAAAGGGTTCCAACCCAAGCGCAAATACCGCACCGTTTGGATTTCGGACGTCCATCTGGGCACGCGCGGCTGCAACGCGGCGCTGCTGGTCGATTTCCTGCGCAGCATCGAATGCGAAACACTGTACCTGGTGGGCGACATCATCGATGGCTGGCGGCTGCGCAAGGGCTGGTACTGGCCTGATCAACACAACGAAGTGGTTCGCCGTGTGCTCAAGATGGCGCATCGCGGCACCCGTGTGGTGTTCGTGGCCGGCAATCATGACGAGATGCTGCGCGATTACGCCGGGTTCAGCTTTGGCGGGATCGAGTTACGGCTGGAGGCGATCCACGTGACCGCTGACGGTCGCCGCCTGTTGATCACGCATGGCGATAGTTTTGACGGCGTGGTGCTCTATGCCCGCTGGCTCGCGGTGCTGGGCGATCAGGCATACGGCGTGCTGCTACGCGCCAATGTGCTGGTCAACGCGGTCCGCCGCCGGTTCCGGCTGCCCTATTGGTCGCTGTCAGCGCACCTCAAGCGCAAGGTGAAGAACGCGGTCCAATACATTGGCAGCTTTGAAGAAGCCGTAGCGCGCGAAGCGCACGAACGCGGGTTTGACGGGATCGTCTGCGGCCACATCCATTGCGCGGAGATCCGCCAGATCGGCGACATCACGTATTACAACGATGGCGACTGGGTCGAAAGCTGCACGGCGCTGGTCGAAGACCGCACCGGCGCGATGCAGATTCTCGATTGGGCCGCCGAATGCGCCGCCGCGACCGCCACCACCCAAGCTCTGGAGATCACCGCATGAGGATCGCAATCGCCACTGACGCCTGGCACCCGCAAGTCAATGGTGTGGTCCGCACCCTCGCCGCAACCGTCGCCGAATTGCACCAGCGCGGCTATGAGGTCGAGCTGATCACGCCTGAGCAATTCCTCACCTTTCCGATGCCCGGCTATTCCTCGATCCGACTGGCGATGGCACCGCGCTTCAGCGTGCGCAAGATGCTCCACGCGTTCGCCCCGGATGTGGTCCACATCGCCACCGAAGGCCCGATCGGCTGGAGCGCGCGGAGCTGGTGCAAGGCGCACAAGGTTCCGTTCACCAGTGCCTTCCACACCCGTTTTCCAGACTATGTCGCAGTGCGTACCGGGATCAGTGCCGAGCGGTTCTGGCCGCTGATGCGCCGATTCCACGGGCCCAGCCGCGCGGTACTGGCCGCGACGGACAGCCTGGCAGCAGAACTGACGCAGCGCGGAATTTCCCCAACCCGGCGTTGGGGCCGGGGAATTGATCAAGCGCTGTTCCGTCCCGATGGCGCACAATTGGCGCCCGTCGCGGATTTGCCGCGTCCCATCCTGCTCTCGGTCGGCCGGGTTGCCGCCGAAAAAAATCTCGAAGCGTTCCTTGATCTCGGCATCCCCGGCAGCAAGGTCGTGGTCGGTGATGGGCCTGCACTAGATGAGCTCAAGCGCCGCTATCCTGCCACGCATTTCCTGGGCGCCTTGGCGGGGGAAGACCTGGCGAGCGCCTATCGCGCCGCTGATTGCTTCGTCTTCCCCAGCCGCACCGATACCTTTGGGCTGGTGGTGATCGAAGCGCTGGCCTGCGGGTTGCCGGTTGCGGCCTATCCGGTGGCCGGTCCGATCGATATTCTGGGGGCCGACGGACGCGGCGTCGATGGCGATTTTCCAGCGACCGTCGGTGCGCTTGATGCCGATCTGGGCTTTGCGATTACCCGGGCACTGCGCATGGATCGCACCGCCGCAGCAGTGTTTGGAGCGCGCTTCACCTGGAAGCGGGCGTCTGATCAGTTTGTTGCTGCGATTACCGGCGCGCTGGCCGAGTACGAAGAAGAACAGCGGCGCGCGCCCGCGGTGCCGGAGCACCGCGTGTTCCTGGCTGCGATTACCAGCCGATGAATTGGCGTGCGTCATCAAAACGTCACGCATACGTCACAACCAGCGGCAATAGTGGCACGGCAAGCAAAGGGTTTTCGTACCATGCACCGTGTCAACGTGCTTCATACTACCGACCTGGAAGGCGGAACTGCGCCGTTTGAAACCGCTGAGTGCCGGATTACATTTCACCGGCTGATGTCGATTGGCGAACTGCCCGTACTCGATGGTCCGCTGTGGGCGTTCATCGATTGGGCGATGCCGCAAATCTCTGGATTGGAACTGTGCCGCCGGATGCGCTGCGATCCGCGCACGGCGGAGGCGCACATCACGATCCTGATCGATGAGGGCGATCCTGAGAGCGGGCGGCGGGCGATGCGGGCGGGCGCAGATGACTATCTGACCGGGCGTCCCAGCCGCACGGAAATTCTCGATCGGCTGCTGGCTTCGCAGTCCGGGTTGACGCAACCCACCACCAGCCGTCTGCTGACCTTTGGTGAATTGACGATTGATGTTGCCGCGTTCCAGGCACGCTGGGAAGGGCGGACCATTCCGCTGATGCCTAACGAATTCCGCCTGCTGCGGTTTCTGGTCGAGCACCCGGGGCGGGTATTCACGCGGTTTCAACTGATCGAAGCGCTGGGCAAGCAGGACCCGCCGATTGACGAACGCACGGTGGACGTCTGGATCGGCCGCTTGCGCCGCGCGCTGCGTCAGGCCGGAGCCGGCGATCCGCTGCGCACGGTGCGCTCGCTGGGCTACATTCTGGACCGGCTGTAACCTGGATCGAATATCTCAATGCAACAAACTAAGGGGCCCGGTTCCTGCGAACCGGGCCCCGTTTGATTGGATGAGCGTTGATGAGAGCAATTTTTTTCATCAAATTGCACCACTCAAATCCCGCTCATCCTGAGCCTGTCGAAGGACCCTCGCGCGCTCGCTAGCTTGCCGTAACAGGCGGGTGCTTCGACTAGCTCAGCATGAGCGGGTTTGGGTTGGATAGATTGAACTATACTCCAACAGCGCGTCAGAACTTGACCGAAAGCGACAGCGAAACCGACTGCCCGACATCGAAGCTGTTGGTATCGATCCGGTTCGCGCCCGAGATCTGATATTCCTCGTGGTTCTGGCCGGTCAGGTTGCGAACCTCGAACTTCACCTCGACCTCGGCACCGCCCACAGCGATCCCTTCGCGCGCGACGAAATCGAGCCGCAGGCCGGGGCGTTCGATCACGTCGGGCTGCGGCGGCGAACCGTTCAGGCCGCGGCTGATCACCCGGTCGCTGGCGTAGGTCAGCAAAATTGTCTGCTGGGAGAGCCGGTCGGCATGTTCCAGGCCCAGTTGCAGATTGACGATGTGGTCCGATTGCCCGGTCATCGGCGTGCCATCGCGGAAATAGTCGGTTGCGATGGTAGAGGCGGCCCCGAACACGGTGGTGGTATCGCCCGATGCCACTTGCAGTTCGGACTTGGTGAAGGTGTAGTTGGCAATCGCAATGATCCGTCGGCCGAAGAAGAACCCGTTCTCACCGCCCAGGCTGCTGAGATCGAACTGCTTCTGCAGCTCCAGCTCGGCCCCGTAAAGCGTCGCGCGGGGGGCGTTGGCGAAGGAAGTGGTCAGATCACCGCCGCTGAGGAACGATTCGATCGGATTGTCCAGCCGCTTGTAGAAGCCCGCAACTGACGCCCGCTGATCGGGCGAGAAGTACCATTCGAGGCGCGCTTCGGCATTGTACAACTGGCTGTCGATCAGCAGCGGATTGCCGCGATAGGGCCGGTTGGTGTCGGGATCGAAATAGGGCTGGTTGATCAGTTCGCGGAACTGCGGTCGCGCGATCGTTTTCGATGCGGCGAGGCGGAACTGGATGTCATTGCGGACCTGCCAGGTCAGCGTCGCACCCGGCAGCCAATAGGCGTTGTTCAGCGCGGTGCCGGCGGTCGAAGCGCCTGGCACGGTGAAGACCTGGATCGGATTGACCGTCTGGTCTGCCTGTTCATAGCGCACGCCAAAGTCCAGGCTGACATCGTCGGTGACTTGCAGGTTGGCTTTGCCATAACCGGCCCAGTTGACCATCCGCGCGTCGAACGCCGGGTTGCCTTCGTCGGTTTCGATCAGCTCGATCCCGAAATAGTCGACCAGATTGGGCTGAAGCAACAGATCCGGGCGGAACAGGCCGACGCCGCTGGGGAAGTTGTTGGGAGCCAGGAACCGGAAATCGCGCCGCGAACTGGTGCGGTGGGTATTGGTGTAAGCACCGCCCACCGTCACGCTGAGCGCGGGCGAGAACTTGTAGGACAGATCGATCCCGCCGGCCCACAGATCTTCGTTGAGGTCCGAATAGGTGACCCGCGCATCGCCGCCGTTGCCGTTGTTCAACCGGTTGACGAAGAACGCCCCGAATGGATCGGCGGCGGCGTTGGTGCGGACATATTCGAAGAACAGTTCGCCCGGTGCCTCGCGCTGCGAATTGGCATAGCTGCCGCGCAGTTCCAGCTTCAGATCGGGGTTGAGCATGAATTCGCCCACCAGTTGGGTATCGATCAGCTGGCGTTCGTACCACGCGGTCTTCTGCTGCATGAAATCAACCGAGGTTTCCTGCCGGTTGCCCAGGCTCAGCCGCGCCTGCTTGATCGTGTCGCGGACGTAGAAGTTGGTCCAGCGCAGCTTGTTTTCGCCAAACTCCAGCCCGAAGCCGAGCAGGCCGTTGACCACGATCCGCTGATCAGTGGTCAGTTGCAGGAAATCGGTTTCCAGCGTCGACAAGTCGGCGCTGAGCGAGGTCTGCTGGCGCGGCTGCTTGGTGGAATACTTATTGCTGTATCCGGCGGCAGCGATCACCCCGAATTCGGCATCGCCCAGCGGGAAGGCTTTGCCTGCGCTGAAGCTGGCGCTGAAATTGGGCGGAATCTCACCCCAGCTTTGCACAATCGCGTTGCGGCCATTGACCAGTTGCCCGGCAATCGCCTCGCTGTTGACCGTGCCCGAGCTTAGCCGGTCGCCGCTGGCGAGGAAGGCCGCGAGTGCTGGCGGCAGATCGCGCTGGCCATTGTCATAGCCGGACCAGTCGGTGCGGCTGCCGTAATAGGTATAACCGAGCAGGCCGGTGGTTTCGTTGTCACCCGAAATGCTGAACCCGATCGACAGGAACGGATCGCGCGGCACAGCGCGGGTGGTCAGGTTGATCACCCCGCCGCCGAATTCGCCCGGATAGTTCACCGAATAGCTTTTCTGCACCAGCGACGATGCGATCACCCCGCTGGGGAACAGATCGAGCGGCACCACGCGCTTGAGCGGTTCGGGGCTGGGCAGCGGCAGGCCGTTGAGCAGCGCCAACGAATAGCGATCCCCCAGCCCGCGCACATAAACATAGCCATTGCCGACCACGCTGAGCCCGGTCACCCGGCCCAGCGCGCCCGCGATATTGCCTTCACCGGTCCGCGCAATTTCTGCGGTGGACAGGATCGACAACACTTGATCCGAGGCCTTGGCCAGATTGCGATCACGGCGACCGGTGACGATAATCTGGCCAGGCGCCGAAACATCGACTTCCTCTTCAACTGGCGCTTCGGCCGGCGCATCCGTGACCGACTCTACCGGTGCGTCGGCGGCGGGTGCCGGATCGGCCGGAGGCGTGGTCTCTTGCGCCAGAACCGGCGTGCTGAGAGCGGTGGTAACGAGCAGGGCGCAAGCCAGCCGCGACGAGGTCGACATCAAAATTCCCCTAGATCATCTATGCAAGGACGGGGGCAGCCATGTGCTGGCTGCCCCCGTGATTGTCTCAGGCAGCCGGCCTCAGTTCGTTGGCAGTGAGGTGCAAGAACCTGAGCTTGCGCCAAAGTTGGCCACCGCGCTGTTGCAGGTCCAGCCGGCGTACCAAGTGCTGTTGCCGGTCCAGGCCGCGCCGATCCGGTTGGGACTGGGCAGAGTGAAGAACGAGGACAGCGTGGTCGCGTCGAAGGCCGGAACCGCATCTTCGTTGGTGCCGTTGAAGAACACCGATGCCAGCGTGGTAGTGAAGGCATCGTTGTTGTTGTTCGCGCCCGAACCGAAGAAGCCCGCAACCTGGGTGGCGCTGAAGCTGCCCGAACCGAGAAACCTGGTGGCGTTGCAATTCAGCACCACCGAACGCGCGGTCAGCGTGGCCGGGGTTGCACCCGAACCGTTCATCCGAATACACTCGTTGGACGGCGCGCGCAGGATGCCGTTAGCCAGCGTCGTATCCGAATTGCCGCGGAACAGGCTGGCGCCCAGATCGTTGGCTTCGTTGTCCGAGCTGGTCTGCGGCTGGATCGCCAGCCAGTTGACCACCTTCAGGTTGGTGCGCGGGACGTCGGTTTCTGCGCCGTTGCTGTCAATTTCAAACAGCGCATCGCCTTTGCCTGCGCGCGGCAGCAGCAGCGCATATTGCAGGTTGAACTGCGATCCAGTGTCCACATCCAGGCTGTCATCATCAGCGCCGGTGGCGACGTAGTGGGTCATGTTGACCGCCCCGCCGAAGGCTTCCATCCCGTCGTCCGAGCTGTTGTGCGACTGGATGTGATCGAACACGGTACCAGTACCGGTGCCTTCGGTGGTCAGCGCCTGCAATTCGCGGTTCGCGCCCAGCACGAAGCCCGAATAGCGAATCTGGACATAGCTGAGGCGGCCCGCATTGTAGGCGTTGTCACGACCACCATAGCGCGCAAGGTCAGCAGCGCCTTCGGTGTCACGCTCGCAGGTGTCCGAAGCCACGGTGCCGACGTTGCAATCAGTCACACGCCCGCGGCCGAGCATCACCACGCCGCCCCACTGGCCTTGCGAGGCATCGTCATTCAGGCCCAGCACGTTGTCACGGCTGGTGAACACGATCGGCTGCGAGGCGGTGCCCACGGCGCTGAGCTTGTTGCCGCGATTGACCGCGAGCCACGATTGACCGGTGTTGCCAAACAGGATCGCGCCTGGCGCAATCGTCAACGTCACGTTGGTATCGGCGGTCAGCGGTGCAGTGCAGCCGACGGTGGTCGAGGTAACCGGCGCACCCGCAGTCGGGGCACTAAAGCCGCCGTCACAGCCGACATTGACGCGGCCGTTGATCGAATAGAGCAGCCCGGCGATCTTGGGCAGGCTGATCGATGTCCGCACCAGCGCTGGCAACTGGCACACGCGCCAGGTTCCGGTTGGGCCGGAAATCGTTCCAGCATCGGTCAGGCCTTGTGGATCGGCGATGGTCGGGCAACCGGCCGCTGCCGTAACCAGCGACGGCGTGGTTGGCGTCGGGGTTGGCGTGGGCGTCGGGCTTGGCTGGTTGATGATCACGTTGCCGCCCGTGCCGGGCGAGGCGATGTCGTCTGGCCCACAGCCCGTCAGCGCCAGTGCGCTGCAGCTGACCAGGAACAGGCCTTGAATCTTGTTCACGTTGCTTCCCCTTTTGAGAATCGGCGGCGCAGTTAATTGCGGTGCGCGACTCGCCAAGTAGGGGGCGGAGGTGACAGTTTGTTTTCGGTACTGTGACGAAAGCAGTGACCAATTTACGACGATGAAATGACTGTGATGCGCAAGCGGTTCCTGCAACTCACGGGTTCTGTCTCACGACAAGGGATCGCGCGTAATGTTACAGTTCAATGACAATGTTTCATTTTTGTTGCAGTTCGATTTGCTGCGCCATAGCCTGCTGACAGATAACAAGCACACGGGAGTTGGATATCATGGCTGCTACAGCGTTGCTGTTCGGATTGGTGCTCGCACAGGCAAGCCCCGCCACACTGACGGTCGAAGCAAACCGGGCCGATGGCAATGTCGGTTATGCCGAGTTGGCCAGTGGCGATGCGAATGGAGCGATTGCCCGGATCGAAGCGGGCGGCGGTGTGCAGCGGAACGACCCCGCCGCGCTGATCAACCTTGGTTCGGCCAATGCCCGGCTGGGGCGGATCGATTCCGCGCGGCAATATTATGTCGCTGCCATCACGCGCGGTGAACCGCAGGATCTGGAACTGGCAGATGGCCGCTGGATCGATTCACGCCGCGCCGCACGGCTCGCCTTGCGGATGCTCGATGGCGGAACGGTTCTGGCGCTGCGCTGATCCGTTACTGAGCAGTTGCTGACTGGCCCCGCTGATTAGCCTCAGCCAGCATTGAATCGAATTCGTCACAGAGTTGTCATGTAACATCGCCAACACGGCCTCAATGGAGGGCGTGGTGAGTTGCTTGCAGACAAAGTTCAATCGCTGGTTGGCCTGCCTTGTGCTTGCAGGTGCAGGGGCTGTGCCTGCTTGTGCCGACGTGCTGGAAATTGGTACTTCGGGAGCAGTCTGGGTCGCTGGTGGCCCGGCGCAAATGGCCGTTTCAAGCCATTCCGGCAGCGCAACCGAAGCTGTTCCCGGCACTGCCGCAGTCGCTCCCGTGACCGAAGTCCGCGCTGGCGCTGGCCCCGCCCAGTGGCAGGCCCGCGTCGCTCAGCTCTCTACCAAATATGACGTCAGCCCGCGCCTGATCGAAGCGCTGGTCTGGCAGGAAAGCCTCTGGAATCAACGCGCTGTCTCGCACGCTGGCGCGCGCGGCCTGGCGCAATTGATGCCCGGCACCGCCCGCGATCTGGGAGTCAATCCGCATGACGCCAATTCCAACCTGGAAGGCGGCGTCCGTTATCTGCGGATGCAGCTGGATACGTTCGACGGCAATGTCGAGCATGCGCTGGCGGCCTATAACGCCGGGCCGAAGCGCGTGATGGACGCTGGCGGCATTCCCCGCATCAAGGAAACCCAAGGCTATGTCCGGGCGATCATCGGACGGCTCAATCAGGATCTAAAACCATGACTTTGCGTTTCGCGCGCCCCGCCCTGCTGGCGGCGGCGCTTACACTTTTGCCGCAAACCGCGCTGGCCCAGACCGCCAACCCGCAAGGTTCGGGTCCGATCGTGGCCGCGCTCAGCTGGATGCAGGGGACGTTGCTCGGCAATGTCGCGACGGCGGTGGCAGTGATGGCCGTGGCCGCAGTCGGCTTCATGATGCTGACCGGGCGGATGAACTGGCGGTTTGGGGCGACCGTGATCATCGGCTGCTTCATCTTGTTTGGCGCGGGGGCCATCGTATCGGGCATCCAGTCCGCCGCAGCGGTCGGCTGAACGGCGGTGGAACTGGCCCGCTTTCCCGTCCACCGTGCGCTGACCCGGCCGCAGATGTTTGCGGGCGTCACCTACAGCTTTTTCATCATCAACGCGGCGGTCACCACCGAAGCGTTCCTGATCACCAAAAGCTTTCTGGCGCTGCCGATCGCGCTGCTGGTCCACGCGATTGGCTACCTCGCCTGCCTGCGCGAGCCGCGCGTGTTTGACCTGTGGATCACCAAAGTCAGTCGTTGCCCGCGCGTGAAAAGCTGGCGGCAGTACCAATGCAACAGCTACGCGGCCTGAAGGAGTAGACGAGGTGGGTCTTTTCTCTGGCCAGAAACCCTGGACCAAGCGCGAAGAACTGGCGGGGGACCGCTTGCCCTATGCTGCGCTGCTTGATGAAAACGTCGTGCTGCTGCGCGATGGCTCGGTGCATGCTGTCGCTGCTGGTTCCCGGGCTCAGCTTTGAAACGGCAGATAGCGCTGAGCTGAACGCCCACACCGCGACCCGCGAAGTGGTTTTGCGCAGCACGCTCGACGCCCGGTTTGTGCTCTATCACCACGTGATCCGCCGCCGGGTGTTCGTCGAGCTCGACGCGCGGTTCGATGATCCGCTGGCGGCGCATATCGACGCGAGCTGGCGCAATCGGCTGGCGGGCGGCGCGCTGTTCGTTAACGATCAGTTCGTCACACTGGTCCGCCGCCCGGCGCGCGGCAAGGCGGGCTGGGCCGAGCGGGCCTCGCGGGCATTCAAGCGGCGCGGTGCCCCCGAAATCACGGCCGATCCAGGCGACATTCGCGCATTGCGTGCCGCTGCGACGGGCATGGCCGCGTCGCTCGGGTCCTATGGCGCGCGGCTGCTGGGTGACTACGAGGGGCCAAGCGGCACCTGCAATGAAGCGCTCGAACTGCTCTCCGCGCTCTATAACGGCGAGATGCGCCCGGTCCGCCGCCCGGCGGATGGCACCGATATCGGCCGGATGCTGCCCTACCGCAGGATCAGCTTTGGCCAGGATGCGCTGGAATTGCGCGGCGTCGAGGCGGGCAGCTATGCCAGCCTGATCAGCCTGAAGGATTACCCAGATACCACCAGCCCCGGCCTGACCGATGCCTTGCTGCGCCTGCCGCAGGAACTGGTGCTGACCGAGACTTATGCCCCCGCCGACCGCCAGATTGCGCGCGAACGGATCGATCTGTCGCTCCGCCGTTTGAAATCGGCTGACGAAGAAGCCCTGGCCGAACGCCGCGAGATGCTGTCAGCGCGCGATGCGCTGGGCGTCGGCGCAGTCGGGTTCGGCGATCATCACCTCTCGGTGCTGGTTCGCAGCGACCGGCTCGACGCAATCGACGAAGCCACGGCTGCCTGCGCCGCTGCGCTGGCCGATGCCGGGGCGGTCGCGGTGCGCGAAGACGTCAATCTGGAACCGGGCTTCTGGGGGCAATTCCCCGGCAATGAAGCGTTCCTGGTGCGCCGCGCGCTGATCTCCAGCGCGAACATGGCCTGCTTCGGCTCGCTCCACGGCATGGCGCTCGGCCAGCCCAGTGGAAACCACTGGGGTGAGGCGGTCAGCCTGCTGCAAACCACCAGCTCGACCCCGTTCTTTTTCAACTTTCATCACGGCGATCTGGGCAATTTCACCGTCATCGGCCCCTCGGGCTCGGGCAAGACCGTGGTGATGAACTTCCTCGCCGCACAAGCGCAGAAGTACCGCCCACGCACCGTGCTGTTTGACAAGGATCGCGGCGCGGAAGTGTTCGTGCGCGGGATCGGCGGCACCTACAGCCGGATCGCAGCGGGGCACCCGACCGGATTCAACCCGCTCGCCCTGCCAGACAGCGCCACCAATCGTGCGTTCCTGCGCGATTGGTTCGCGGTGTTACTCGCCGCCCAGGGTGCAGAGGAATTGGCGATCATCGCCGCTGCGGTTGATGCGGCCTACCTTAACGATCCGGGGCTGCGACGGCTCACTCATTTCCGCGAATTGCTCGCGGGCAGCCGCCGCCCGGCCCCGGGAGATCTCGCCGCGCGGCTGCAAGCATGGCTGGCTGGCGGCGAGCATGGCTGGCTGTTCGACAATGCCGAGGACAAGCTCGACCTGTCGGCGCTGACGCTCGGGTTTGACATGACCGCGCTGCTCGAATCGCCGCGGCTGCGCACGCCAACGATGATGTATTTGTTCCACCGGATCGAGGAACGGCTCGATGGGGAGCCGACCATGATCCTGATCGACGAGGGCTGGAAGGCGCTCGATGATGAGGTTTTCGCGGCGCGCATTCGCGATTGGCTCAAGACGCTGCGTAAACGCAACGCACTGGTCGGGTTCGCCACGCAATCGGCGCGCGACGCGCTCGACAGCCGGATCGCGACCGCGCTGGTCGAACAGACCGCGACGATGCTGTTCATGCCCAATGCCCGCGCCCGCGCCGAAGATTATTGTGACGGCTTCGGACTGACCGCGCACGAGCTGGAGCTGATCCGTACCCTGCCGGCACACAGCCGCTGCTTCCTGATCCGCCAGCCGGATGCATCGGTGGTCGTCCGGCTCGATCTGTCCGGCATGCCCGAAGTGCTGACGGTGCTGTCCGGCCGCGAAAGCATTGTCCGGAGGCTTGACGTGCTGCGCGCCGAATACGGTGATGCCCCGGCCAACTGGTATCCCGCGCTGACCGGCACTTCGTGGCCCGGCGAAAGCGATGACGGCACGCTGTGGACCGAGGCCGCCGAGTGAGTGCCTGCGATCAGCTGACGGCGAGTGCTTCGGCGGGGGTGGCCCCGGCGCTGCGCGCGGTCGATTGTCTGGCGCATGAAACCACTGCCGCTGCTTTTGGCCGCTTGTTTGGCGCTCAAGGCGGGCTCGTTCCGGCGCTGACCGCACTGCTGACGCTGTACATCGCGTTCTTCGCGTTCTCGCTGCTGACCGGGCGCAGCCGGATCGGCATTTCGGCGCTGACCCCGCGGATGATGACGCTGGGTTTGGTGCTGACTTTCGCCACCAGCTGGATCGCCTATCAGACCGTGGTCTGGAACCTGGCCGTCGGCGCGCCGGACCAGATTGCCAGCGTGCTGACTGGCACGAATGGTTCGGCCACGCAGATCTTTGCGGACCGGATCGACCTGATCTTCGCGGCGATTGCCGAATTGGGAGGGGCCGGGGCGGACGTTGGCGCGGCGGCTACCGAAGGCGGCGCGCAAGGCAGCTTCACCCCCGGCAACCTGATGTGGCTGGGCGCGATCATGCTGCTGCTGGGCACGGTCGGTGTGCTGGTAACCGCGCGGATTGCGCTCGCGGTGCTGCTTGCGGTTGGGCCGGTGTTTGTGGTGCTCGCCCTGTTCGATGGCTCGCGCGGGCTGTTTGTCGGCTGGTTGCGCGGGCTGGTGATGACCGCGGTTACTCCGCTGTTCGTGGTGGTCGGCGGCGGGCTGACGCTGGAACTGCTGGTGCCGATTGTCGCCGCGCTGCGCTCCAATGCCGGGATTGATGGCCGCGCCTCGCTCGCGCTGTTCCTGATTGCCTCGGTCCATCTGGCGCTGATGGTGATGATGCTCAAGGTCTCCGGCTCGGTCGTTTCGGCCTGGACCGTGTTCGGTTTCGCCGCCGGGCGCGACGACCAGACTTCCGCCGGGAGTGACCGCGCGGTTGCGCTCGGCGCTCCCGCCAGTGACGCAAGCCCGTCGCAGCAATCGGCCTATCCTGCCGCGACGCACCGAGCCGCACCGCTGGTGCCCGCTGCGCTGGTTGCAGTCGAGGCCCCCGGCGCTGCTGCCATCCAGACCGCCGCCTCACGCACCACGCGTACCGTGGTAACTCAGACGGGTGACAGCACCCGCACTGCCAGCTTGCCAAGCCTGCCTGCTCAGCGCGCGCGCGGCATCGGCAGCCGCTTTGCTGCGGCACCGCCCAAACGCCTTCGGGAGTATTCACGATGATCCGTCCGCTCAGTCTGCTCGCAGGCCTGATCCTCGCTACCAGCCCAGCGCTTGCCAACGATGCGCGGCTGGCCAGCCGGCTCTACAATGCCGAGGAAGTGGTGCGGATCGACGGGCAGATCGGGGTTCAGGCCTCAATCGCCTTTGCCGAAGACGAGCATATTGAAAACGTCGCGATCGGCGATTCTGGCAGTTGGCAGGTCACGCCAAACAAGCGCGCCAACCTGCTGTTCGTAAAGCCGCTGTCGGCGCGTGCGCGGACCAATATGACCGTGGTAACCGATCAGCGGACCTACTTCTTCGATCTGGTCGCCGCGCCGGGCAACCGGCCGCTCTATGTGCTGCGGTTCCGCTATCCCGAAGTGCCCAAGCCGGCGCGCGCGGTCGAACCCGCCGGCACCCAGCAAGCCAGCCTGAGCGGGGAGGAGGCCCGTGCACTGGCCGCAACGCCAGCAGAAATTCCCGATCCGGCCCTGCTCAACTTCGCCTGGCGGACGCGCGGCAAGGCCAGTCTGCTGCCCGCCCGCGTCTATGATGACGGCGCTTCAACCTTTCTCAATTGGCCGATCGGCGCGCCAATCCCGGCGATCCTGATCCGCGACAGCAAAGGCAGCGAAGGCCCGGTCAATTTCGCGGTGCGCGGCGATGTGATCGTGGTCGAAGGTGTGCCCGAGACAATCCTGCTGCGGTTCGGCAAGGACCTCGCCACGCTGGAGTTCCAGGGCAAGCCGCGCGCGGTCTTGCCCCCGCAGCCGCATTGGCGCTGGTTCCCGCCGAACTGCCCGCCACCGCTGCGCCCACCGCACCTTAACGCCGTCAGGATAGCCGACCATGCGCCTCAACCATCGCCTTCCTCAGCGAACCGATCCCGCCAACGATGCCGATCCGCGTGAACAGCAGGGCGCGGAGATTATCGATCTGGCGACCCGCACGGTCATTCCCGCCGTCGCACGCAAGAAGGGGCCGTCGGACGCACTCGGGCTGGCCGCCGGCGTCGCAATTGTCGCGCTGCTGGGGGCGGTAACCTTGTGGAGCCTCGACGGCGCACGCTCTGCCCAGCAGGGCAAGGCGCAACCGCAGTCCGCCGCGCAGCCAGCCGCACCTGTGACTGCGCCTGCGCGATACTGCCCCGGCAGTCCCTGATGGCGCGATCACGCCGCAGTCAAGGCAGCGCCCCGTCAGCGCCGCCGCAGCAATCGGTGCTCTCCGCCCCGCCGCAGTCGGCTGCTAATGCAGCACCAGCCGCCAATCCGGCCTCGTCACCAACCATCGTCTTTGATGCGAGCGCGCTGCCCTCTGCCGATCGCCGCCAGTCCGGCCGTGCCATTGGCTGCTCCCAGCGCGCCAGCCGACCACCGGCGGCACCGCCGACTGACGATTTTGCCTCCCGCATCGGCGGAGTTGGCGGCGCTGCTGCTACTGCTGCGGTCACGATCGATCCGCGTACCACGGTGACGCAGGGGACCTTGATCCCGGCGGTGCTGGAAACCGCGATCGATACCGATCAACCGGGCTATGTGCGCGCAGTGGTCAGCGCCGATGTCCGCTCGTTCGATGGCGCGCGGGTGCTGGTTCCGCGCTCTTCGCGGCTGATCGGCCAGTACAAGAGCGGGCTGCAAGCCGGACAAAAGCGCGCTTACGTGATCTGGACCCGGCTGATCCGGCCCGATGGCGTTTCGGTCAACATCGCTTCGCCTGCGATCGGCTTCGGTGGTGAAACCGGCCTTGCGGGCAAGGTCGATACCCATTTCTGGGAACGGTTTGGCTCGGCCATGCTGCTCTCGGTAGTCGGCGGGCTTTCCACGATCGGCGGCACTGGCGGGGTGATCGTTGCCGGCGGCGGTCAATCCGCGGCGGCGGCAGCGGTTGGCCAGGGCAGCCAGATCGAGCCCGACGATCCGCGTGCGCCAAGGCGAGCCCATCCGCGTGTTCACCGCACGCGATCTCGATTTTTCGCGCGTGACGACCCAGTGAACGCAGCCGTTCACACCTTGCCCGTGACCCTATCACCCCGTAGCGTTTACCTCGACGCCTATCTCGCGCCGTTCCTGCCGTGGCTGGCGCGCGAGACGGTAACCGAGCTGCTGGTCAATCGCCCCGGCGAGCTGTGGGTGGAAGATGCCGCATTGCCGGGCATGCAGAAGATCGCGCTGCCGCAAGTCGATGACAACTTGCTTCAGCGGCTCGCTGAGCAGGTCGCGCGGATCAGCTTTCAGGGGATCAACCGCGAGCACCCGCTGCTCGCCGCGACCCTGCCCGATGGTGCGCGAATCCAGCTCGTCGGCCCGCCCGCGACGCGGTCACACTGGGCGCTGGCGATCCGTCGCCACCGGCTGCTCGATCTTCCGCTCGATGCCTATGATCGCGGGCCGATTACGCCCCCTGCCGCCACGCCGATGCCTGATGCCATGGCTGAACCGATCGCGTTTCTGCGCGAAGCGATTGTGCGGCGACGCACGATCCTGATTTCGGGCGGCACCTCTACCGGCAAGACCACTTTCCTCAATGCCATGCTGCGCGAGATTCCCGAACGCGACCGGATCGTGCTGGTGGAAGATACTGCCGAACTCAAGCTTCCCGGTGCCAACGGCGTGGGCTTGATCGCGGTCAAGGGCGAGCTGGGCGAGGCCAAGGTCTCCGCCAATGACCTGCTTCAAGCCGCCTTGCGGCTTCGACCCGACCGAATTGTGCTGGGCGAGCTGCGCGGTTCCGAGACGATCAGCTTCCTGCGCGCAATCAACACCGGCCACCCCGGATCATTCTCCACCGTTCATGCCAACAGCCCGCGTGGCGCACTCGACCAGATCGCATTGATGGCGATGCAGTGCGGCATCGGCCTGACCCGGACCGAAACGATCGAATATGCCGCGTCGGTGATCGACATCGTGGTTCAACTCGACCGGGTCGATGGCAAACGCGGTGTTGCTGCGATTGCCGAGTCACCGCAGCTCCTTTGACAATTACGTCCCGCCCACTTGCAACCTAATGAATGGGCGCGGAGGGCCGCCATGGTGCGCACTTGCCAACGGCAATGGTTCGGCATCGGCAGTTTTGCGATGGCCCCCAAAAGCATCAATCCAAAAGGGCTCGTACTGCCTGCTCGTCAATCTCAGCCGCGCCCGGACTTAGCTGTAGCGGATGCGATTGAACAGACAGCGCCGCGACTATGGCTTGGGATCGGCACTACCGCCAATGATACCCTAAGAAAGTCTGGCGATCATCAGAGCGGTTTTTGCGATAAGGTAATCGGCCTCAAACTCAGTTGCGATCAACCTTCTTTGCATTCGCGTCCATTCTAGACATCCGCTGCGGACATTGCTGCAAGAAACCCGAAGGTCATGGCAGGCCCCAAACTGATGCCGCCTGCGGGATAACACCCGGCCATGACACTCGCTGCGTCAGCGCCTGCACTGAAAAGCCCCGGGATAGGTAAGCCATCGTCGCGCAAAACGCGCGCCTTGGCGTCAGTCCGCAATCCAGCGAAACTGCCAAAGCTGCCGGGAATTACCTCAACCGCATAAAAGGGGCCGCGAGCGATCGGAGCAACATTTGGGTTTGGCAGCTGCTCGGGATCGCCCTGTGAACGATTGTAAGGGGACCAGCCACGGCCGAATTGGGGATCCTGTCCTCGACTGGCGTGGTCGTTGTATGCGTTGACAGTGGCTTCAAGTTGAGGGTCGATATCACAAGCCGCAGCAAGCTCGCGCAGAGTTCTGGCCCGCTTTAGATACCCGGAGCGCAGCCAATAGCCGAGCGGCAACGGAGCTGGGCGCACCACACCCAGTCCCCAGCGGCGGATGAACCGATGGTCGCAAATCAGCCAGGACTTCACAGGTTCGCCCACCGGCACTGCGGCGAGCAGCGCGGCGACGTAGTCATGGTAGCCGTCGGCCTCATTGACGAAGCGCCGTCCATCGGCCCTGACCGCGATCAGTCCGGGCTTTGCGCGCTCGATAATATGCGGGAACACGCCTTCGCTGCCATCGGGCCAGGTAACACGCGAAACCGGGCACCACGCGCCGTTCGCTCGGCTATTACCCTCAAATGACGCGCCGACAGCCCGGGCCATAGCGAGGCCGCTGCCGTCGGCTTCGGGTACGGCCAGCGAGAGGTGGGTGTCTGGATGGGCAAAGTGCAGCGCGCGCAGTTTGGCGTTTTGCGAGAAGCCACCGGTCGCCAGCAGGACTCCGCGTCGCGCGTTTACCAGGACAGTCCCATCAGGCGTGCTTAGTTCGGCACCGCAAACCGCGTTACTTCGTGCCAGCAGCCCGGTCGCGCAGGCCGAGGTCAGCCAGCGTACGCCGCAGGCCTCTGCCACAGCAAACAGCCGTGCCACCAATGCAGCACCGTTCACCAACTGGGTCGCCCGGCCTTTGATCACCAGATCGAACAGATGCCGGGTCAACCGGCGAACCACATGGAGCAGTGCCCGTGGGTTGCGGGTGGCGTTGAGGAAAGCGATCAAGTCTGCGCCGGCCTGAATCGGCATGCCAAGAAAGGCTGTCTCGCGTTTGGTTTCACGCAATAGTTCAAACCTGCCGCCCAACGCACGCGCATCGAACGGTGCAGCGATCAGCGACCGCCCGCCGGTGCCTGCGCCAGGCTTGTCACCATAGATGTCACAAATGCGGTTACCCGGCTCGAACTGCATTCCCAGCCCGCAGAGGAAGTCGACCATCTCAGGCGCGGCAGTGAGGAAGCTGTCGATCCGCTGAGGATCAAACCCCTCGCCCAGTACCGCAGCGAGGTAAGCGCGCGGAAACGAGATGTCTTCGACGATCCCGGCTTCGCGGGCATAGCGATTGCGCGGCAGCCACATCCATCCGCCCGACCAGGCTGTGGTGCCGCCGAGCACCGGCGCGCGTTCGGCAACGATCACGTTGAGCCCCTTGGCCGCTGCTGTCACCGCAGCGCTGAGCCCGGCCGCGCCCGAACCGATTACCAAAAAGTCGCAATCAAGCGCGCGCATCGACCGTATCAAGCAGCGCTTTGGTCAAGTCGAACGCGTGTTGCGCCCGTTCCAGCGCCGATCCACCAGCATCACGCCAGCTATCAGCTGGAACTTCCAAGCTGACCGGTAAGTCCGGAAGCAGCCGCAGCAGTGCCGCAAGGTCAATCTCGCCTTCACCCGGAAACAGTCGGTCCGAGCGGGCCTCGCGCAGTATTTCGGCGTCGTCTGGAATTGGTCCTGCAATGTCGCACAGTTGCAGATAACCGATCGAAGCTGCGATGCCTGCCACATCCGCCACGGCGCCACCGGAGCGCACAAGGTGGAATGCATCGATCAACAACCTCGCATTGGCAATCCCAGCAATTCTATCACGCGCGGCAGCCAGATTGGGGGAACAGGTCCACGGCATGAATTCTAGGTGCGGCATCACCTGATAGTGCGCGCCAAGTTCAGCCATGCGGGCCAGGCTGTCCTTGCTTCGCACGGGGTCCGGGTCATTGTCCGCCACCAGCAAGCGGCTCGCACCGAACTCTTCGGAACAAGCGCAAACCGCCTCGATCATCGACCAGTCGATGATTTCGGTCAGCCGGACGATTTCGACGTCAAGGACGCCCACCCCTTCCCCGCTCAACACCGCGCGCAAGTCGCGGCGCTTGGCGGCTTCCGCCATGATCGGCACATGTGGTTCACCGGGTGTCGCAGGAACTAAACGCAGGCCCACATGACTGTACCCGCACCGCGCAGCGATCCGGACTTGCTCTGCCGGCGAAACTTCCAGAACGGTCAGCGCAGCAAGGGACAGCGCGCGGCGCATGGCCTCAGACACGGCAGCGGCTCAGCATTGTTTCGATGAATTCTGCGCGTTGACCGGCAATCACGGCTGGATCAGCCATATCAAGCTTGAACACCGTGCCGAAGGTATGTTGGTTGCCGACAAAGAAAAAGCTGAATGCACTGATCATCAGGTGAAATTGCAGCGCGTCGACGTCGCCGCGAAACAGCCCGGCCTGAACGCCGCGATCCAGGATTGCCCGGGTGGTGCTGATCACCAGCTGGCGCTGGGCATCATGATCAATCTCACGCGCGTGCCGCGCCCGGTCGAGGTTTTCCGACATCAGGATCCGGATGGTTTGCGGATTTGCGATGTGAACATCAAATGTGTTGCCGACCAGTGCAGCAAGCGCTGCGACGGGATCAAGTTCTTCATAATTCAACGCTATTTCTGCTGCACGAAACCCGGCATAGGCCCGCTCAAGCACCGCAGAATAGAGCCCATCCTTGCTGCCGAAATAGTAATAGATCATGTGTTTGCTGGTGGCGGTGCGCGCGGCAATTTCCTCCACGCGTGCGCCGAACAGACCTTTATCGGCAAATTCTTCCGTAGCCGCTGCCAAAATTTCCTCGCGCGTTGCCTCAGCGTCACGCAGCTTTGGCCGTGTGCGCGGGACTGGCCGCAACATTCCATCTCCAACGCGTTGGGGTGCTGTACTCTGATCCATTCGGCGTGAGCCTAACGGTTAAGCTGGAACATCGCAATGCCATAACATTCCAACTAGTCCGTTTGTTTATTGACATACCAACTGGTCCGTATAGGACGCGCGGCGTGAGAGTTGTGGCTTGCTGGCGTGCGACCTAGGGGAGAGACCGAAGATGACCAGAACTGCCCGCGTTTCCTTGTTCGCCTTGTCTGCATCGCTGGCGCTAAGCGCCACGCCGGTGCTGGCGCAAGACGCCGCCCCTGCAGATACCGCCATTCCTGAAGGTGAAATCACCGTTACCGCCAACAAGCGCGCCGAGCGCCTGCAGTCGGTCGCTGTCTCGGTGCAGGCGATGACCGCCGACACGCTTGACAACATGGCGATTGATTCGGCGAAGGATTTCGGCGTGATCGCGCCGACGCTCAACTTCCAGGCCGCTGACGAAGCCCGCCTGTTCAACTTCTCGATCCGCGGGATCGGCACCGAAAGCTTCTCGATCGCGGTCGAGCCATCGGTTTCAACGATTGTTGACGGGGTGGTCTACACGCGGGTTGGCTCGGTCTTTGACGGGATCGGTGATCTGGAGCGCGTGGAAGTGCTCAATGGACCGCAAGGCACGCTGCAAGGCAAGAATGCCTCGGCCGGCGCCGTCTCGATTGTGACCAAGGCCCCCAACCGCGATGAATTCGAAGGCAAGGCTGAATTCGGCATTGCCGAACATGGCGAATACTCGGCGCGCTTGGGCATCAGCGGCCCGATCGGCGAGAAGATGGCCTACCGTGTTTACGGCTATTATCACACCGAAGATGGCGTGGTGACGGACATTGCCACCGGCAACACCATTAACAATGCCGAAAGCTATGGCGTGCGCGCCAAGCTGCTGGTCGAGCCGGCCGAGGGCGCCGTCTTCACCCTGTCAGGTGACTGGAGCAAGCGCACCGCCGATTGCTGCGGTGAGCCACTGCGCGTCGCGGCGGCCTCCGGCAACGTGACTGCGGCCTTCACCGGCACCCCGGTCGGCCCGGACAACACTTTCGTAGCGTTTGACAGCCTGCAAGCCGGTTATCAGGAAAACCGCGGCATCTCGCTGACGGGCGACATCGAAATCGGCGATCACACGCTGACCTCGATCACTGCGTACCGCGAATACCGCGACTTTGCGATCCGCGACCGCGATGGCACGCCTGCTCCTTTCGCCGGGGTAACTCCGACTCAGCTGTTCCGCGCAACCAACCCCGGCATCACCGCCGCGCAGGCGCTGACTCTGATGGACAGCCTGTTGATCAACCCGCTCAGCTTCTCGTGCCGCACAACCAGCCGCAGTGCGGAACCGGTTTGCGGTGAAAGCCAGAGCCTGGAACTGAACAACACCTTCAGCCAGGAAATCCGCCTGGCGTCGCCCACTGGCGGCATGGTCGATTACATCGTGGGGCTGTTCTACTACAACGCCTTCGTCGAACGCGATCTGACCATTGCGGGCATTCGCAGCAATATCGCGGGCAATGTCAGCTATCCCACCCCGACTACGCTCACCGTCAACCGTGATACGGCCTATGTTCTCGCCGACTTCCTCGGCAAGGTTCGCACGGTCAACTCGGCCGCCTTTGCCAATGTCAACTTCCACCCGTTTGAACGCTTCACGCTGACCACCGGCATCCGCTTCGTGCATGATACCATCGATTGGCAGCACCAGAAGGTCACCGGCCCGAATGGTGACCACATCGGCGGCAGCGCCGGGACGAATCCGGCTGGTCAGGTTACACCGGGCGCGAACATCGGCACCCCGGCATTCAACTTCCGCCGCAAGTTCAGCGATGATCACGTGCTGGGCCGGGTCACCGCGAAGTACGAGTTCAACCCTGACTTCATGGTCTATGGTTCGTGGGCGCATGGCTACAAGGGGCAGGCGGTAGACGCCGACATGTTCCTCAGCCAGGCCGGGTTCGATACCAGCCCGGTTGCGCCGGAAACGTCGAATTCGTGGGAAGTGGGCTTCAAGTCGCAGTTCTGGGATCGCCGGATCACGCTTAATGTGACCGCTTATGACACCACCTTCTCAGGCTATCAGACCACGTCATCGGGCACTGACGGTTCGGGCGCACCGGTCCTGCGGTCGGCGGGCAAGCTGTTCACCAAGGGGATTGAGGGCGAGCTTAGCATTCGCCCGGTTGATGGACTGCGCCTTGCAGGCAACTTCCTGTTCGCTGACAACAAGTTCGGCGATCTGTTCCTCAATGCCACCACCAACCTCAAGGGCGGCGATCCGCTGAATGCCCCCGAAACCAAGTGGGGCCTGACCGGCAGCTATGATTTCGAAGCTGGCGGCGTTGGGGTCAACTTGAACGCCAACTACACCTGGACCAGCCAGACGCTGTTCACCAACCTGGCCGATGCCAACAACCTGGCCTCGATCTGGCGGCGTCCGGCTTTCGGCGTGGCCAATGCGGCGATCAACTTCGGCTTTGCGGATGATCAGTACAAGCTGAGCTTCTACGTCAAGAACCTGTTCGACAAGCACTACGTTGCCGGCCTGCGCCGCATCTCGGGCTCGGTCGGCGGCGCGGGCGCAGTGGCCCAGGCCCTGCCGCGCGATTTCGATCGCTATTTCGGCACCAGCCTGACGATCAAGTTCTGATCCACGTAAACATGAGCCAAGGGGCATCGGTAGCTGGACGGCAACCGGTGCCCCTTTGCTATGGCGCGAACAACAGATGATTTGATCGCATAAACGGGATATCACCGACCCGTAACAACAAGGCCTACCCGCATGAAAACCTCGATCGCCTCCATTTCACTCAGCGGCAGCCTGACTGGCAAACTCACCACGGCGGCTGAGCGCGGCTATGACGGTATCGAGATTTTCGAGAACGACTTGCTGTCTGCACCGCAATCGGCGGCAGAGATCGGCGTGATGCTGCGATGAATTGGAGCTGGCCTGCACCATGCTTCAGCCGTTTCGTGACTATGAAGGACTGCCCGCCGCGCAACGCGCCGCTGCGCTGGAACGGATGCGGCGCAAGTTTGCGGTGATGGACGATCTGGGCACCGATCTGATTCTGCTGTGTTCAAATTGCTCGCCCCAAGCCTCGGGCGAGCGGTCGCGGTTGGTCGATGACCTCGGGCTGATTGCAGAGCTCGCAGGCGCTCACGGCAAGCGGATAGCCTACGAAGCACTGGCCTGGGGCCTCCACGTCAACGATCACCGCGAGGCCTGGGCGCTTGGTCCGCGATGTCGATCATCCTGCGCTGGGGCTTTGCCTCGACAGCTTCCATTCGCTGGCACGCGAAATTCCCTCGTCAAGCATTGGCGATGTCCGCGCCGACAAGCTGTTCATCGTCCAGCTCGCCGATGCGCCCAAGGTCCAGATGGACCTGCTCAACTGGAGCCGCCACTTGCGCTGCATGCCCGGCCAAGGCGATTTCCCGCTGAACGATTATGCCACCGCGCTCCACAAGATCGGATACCAGGGCTACTGGAGCCTTGAGATCTTCAATGACCGGTTCCGCTCGGCCCCGGCCAGCCAAGTCGCACGTGACGGCTTGCGCGGCTTGCGTGTGCTGCATGATGCAGCGGTGGTCGGCTGCGGCGGCGCGCCCGAACTTGCGCCACCCGTCGCGCCCGTCCGGGGTCGAATTCATCGAATTCGCCGCCCGTCATGAAGAGGCCGAGGCCTTCGCCGCAACCTTCCGCGCCTTGGGCTTCGCGCCGGTGGCGCAGCATCGTTCCAAAGACGTCACGCGCTGGCAGCAAGGCCAGATCAACTTCGTGATCAATTCCGAGCCCGAAGGCCTCGCGCACAGCTTCGATATGGTTCACGGCGGATCGGTCTGCGCACTGGGGCTGGCGACCAGCGACCCGGCGGCGGTACTGGCCCGCGCCGATGCGCTCGATGTTGCGCGGTTTGAGCAGCCCGTCGCGCCGGGCGAATGGGCGATTCCCTGCTTGCGCGGGATCGGCGGGAGCCTGCTCTATCTGGTCGATAGCGCAACCCGCGATGCGATGTGGGCGGACGAGTTCCCCGATGCGCTCGCCGGCACGCAACGCCAGGATCTCATCCGGATCGATCACGTCGCGCAGACCATGCAATACGACGAGTTCCTCTCGTGGGTGCTGTACTACACTGCACTGTTCGGGTTCACCCGTACCCCGCAGCTTGAAATCGCTGACCCGATGGGGATCGTCTACAGTCAGGCGCTGGAGAGCGCGGACAAGGCAGTGCGCTTTACGCTCAACGGTTCGCTGGCGGTCAATTCGCTGACTTCGCGGTTCATCCAGAACTACTTCGGCGCGGGGGTGCAACACATCGCGCTCGCCACTGACGACGTGTTTGCTGCGGCTGAGAACGCCATGGCCGCCGGGCTGGAATTCCTCGAAATCGGCCCGAATTACTACGCCGACCTGACCGCGCGGTTTGGACTGGACGAGGCGCTGGTGGCGCGGATGGCCAAGCTGAACCTGCTCTATGATCGCGATGACGGTGGAGAATACTTTCAGTTTTACAGCCGCGCGATCGCCAAACGGGTGTTCTTCGAAGTGGTCGAACGGCGCGGATACGACGCTTACGGTGCCGCCAACGCCTCGATCCGCCTTAACGCCCAAGCCCAGCACCGCGACCCGCCGGGTCTTTGAAAGTCTGCCGGGTGAGAGCCTTCAGTCGGCAGCGGAAGTCCGCTTACGACCAACCGTCCTGCCGCTCCAGTTGAGCCGCCAGCTCGCCAATCACCCGGTAGCAATCAAGCACCTGCGCGATTGAACTGTTCGGTTCGCGGCCCGCGCGGATCGCGGCGATGAACTCGCGGTCCTGCAGCTCGATCCCGTTCATGCTGACCGCCACTTGCGACACGTCAATCGGTTCTTCCTTGCCGTTCACCAGATCATCGTAGCGGGCAATGTAGGTCGCGGTGTCACCAATGTAGCGGAAAAAGGTGCCAAGTGGGCCGTCGTTGTTGAACGACAGCGAAAGCGTGCAGATCGCACCCCGTTCGCTTTTGAGCTGGATCGACATATCCATCGCGATCCCGAGGTCAGGGTGCTTCGGCCCCTGCAGCGCGTGCGCGCTGACGATCTTGCCAGCCTGGTGCGCAAACAGATCAATCGTATGCGCCGCATGGTGCCACAGCAGGTGATCGGTCCAGCTGCGCGCCTCCCCCTTGGCGTTGATGTTCTTGCGGCGGAAGAAATAGGTCTGGACGTCCAGCTGCTGGACGTTGAATTCCCCCGCGACAATCTTGTTATGGACGTACTGGTGTGACGGATTGAACCGGCGGGTGTGGCCAACCATACAAGTCAGCCCGGTTTCCTGTTGCTTGCGCACCACCGCCTCGGCATCGGCCCAGCTGTCGGACAGCGGAATTTCGACCTGCACGTGCTTGCCCGCTTCCATGCAGGCGATGGCCTGCGCGGCGTGCATTTGCGTGGGCGTGCAGAGGATCACTGCGTCGACATCGTCACGCGCGAGCGCGTCTTCCAGTTCGGTCGACGAATGCTTCGCGCCGTATTTCGCGGCGACCGCAGCGGCCTGTTCGCCGGTGCGGCTGATGATCGAGGTGATTTCCACCCCGTCGATCAGCTTCAAGCCATCGAGGTGCTTCTCTCCGAAAGCCCCAGCCCCCGCCAACGCAATTCTCATGTCTTTGCCTCCCATTTTAATTGGGGACAGTCCCTATTTAAATCGGACCGTTTCCCTGAAATGTGACGTCGAGAATTAAATAGGGACTGTCCCCAATTAAATTCCCTTTGGCTCCAATACCATATGACCGATGGCCGTGTTGCTGCACGGGATATGGTAATGCCGGTGCAGCAGCCGGGTCTTTGCCCCCAGCGCGCCGCGCATGATCAGCCACATCACCATTTCAATGCCCTCGCTGCCGGTTTCGCGCAGGTATTCGATATGCGGAATTGCCCGCGCCTCCTGGCTCTCGCCGATCAGCAAGTCCATGAACCGGTTGTCCCATTCACGGTTGAGCAGCCCGGCACGCGGCCCTTGCAACTGATAACTCATCCCGCCAGTGCCCCAGATCTGCACGTTGAGGTCTTCGGGGAAACTCGCGACCGCGCGCGCAATCGCCTCGCCCAGCGCCCAGCAGCGGTTACCCGAGGGAACCGGGTAGGTCACCACGTTGACTGCCAGCGGCACCACTTTGCACGGCCATTTTTCTGGCTCGCCGAACATCATGCTGAGCGGCACGGTCAGCCCGTGGTCGACGTCCATCTCGTTGATGATTGTCATGTCGAAATCGTCGAGGATCAGGCTCTGCGCGATGTGCCAGGCAAGATCGGCGTGGCCCTCGACAGCGGGCACCGGGCGCGGACCCCAGCCCTCATCGGCGGGCTTGTAATGCTCGCCGCAGCCGATCGCGAAGGTCGGGATGATATTGGCGTCGAACGCGCTGGCATGGTCGTTATAAACCAGGATGACGACATCGGGTTTTTGCGCTGCTTCCCATTCACGGGTCCAGTCATAGCCGGCGAAGATCGGACCGAAATAGTCGTCGCGGGTCTTGCCCTGATCGACCGCGACACCGAGCAGCGGAACGTGGCTGGAAGCAACCCCGGCGGTGATGCGGGCCATCTCAAATCCTCCCCGGAACGGGGAGGTGGCAGTCAGCATGACTGACGAAGGGGGCGGTTGCTATCCGCAAACCGCAGCGCTGAAGGTGAGCATTCGACCCCTCCGCCCCTGCGGGGCACCTCCCCGTTCCGGGGAGGATTTCATATCGGGCCATTAGAACTTCCCCTTGATCGAGCGGTTGCCCTCTGGCGAACGCCCCCCATCGAGCATCATCTGGCGGTATTCGGGAAAGCTCATGTCAGTCATCGTGCTCACCGCCTCAGCAAACGGAATCCCGTCGCTGGAGAAGATCTTCGAGAGAAAATAGATGTTCCCGCCTTCCGCCATCATCGCGTTGTAATCGCGCGCCAGCACGGCCTTGCGCTGGGCTGCGGTCAGCGGCCAGTCGCCCAGATAAGCCGCTTCATTTGCCTTCCAGCGCTCGCGGTTGTCGGCCTTCATCAAGCTCATCGCGAACTGGTTGAGGTGATAGCCCTTGCGCGCCCGCGCGGCGGTGAACACGGTTGTGCCGGGAATATCGTCGAATTCGGCAAGGTAGGCGTGGATGTCAGCGATGCTCAAAGCCCGCGCTCCTTGAGCTGCGCATCAAGCCGAGGAAACACGCGCCGCGCGTTGCCTTCAAAGATCGCGTGACGCTCCGCCTCGCTGATATCGAGCGCATCGACATAGCGCTTGGTGTCGTCAAAATAAAACCCGGTCTGCGGATCGATCCCGCGCACCGCGCCGACCATTTCGCTGCCGAACAGGATGTTCTTGTTGTCGATCACATCAGCCAGCAGATTGATCCCCGGCTGGTGGTAGACACAGGTATCGAAGAACACGTTGTTCATCAGGTGGCCCGAAAGATCGGGCATCTTGAGCATGTCGGCAAGGCCGCGATAGCGCCCCCAGTGGTACGGCACTGCCCCGCCGCCGTGCGGGATGATGAACCGCAGGCTTGGGAACCGGGCGAACAGGTCGCCCTCCAGCAGCTGCATGAAGGCGATCGTGTCAGCGGCGATGTAATAGGCGCCGGTGGCGTGCATCGCCGGGTTGCAGCTGCCCGAAACGTGGATCATCGCCGGCACGTCGAGATCACACATCGCTTCGTAGAACGGAAACCAGAACGGGTCGGTCAGCGGCGGATGGCTGAACTTGCCGCCGCCAGGATCGGGGTTGAGGTTGCAGCCGATGAAGCCAAGTTCATCAACGCAGCGCCGCAGTTCGGCAATGCTGCTCGTCATGTCGGCTTCGGGCGACTGCGGCAACATGCAGACCCCCGCGAACGTCTCCGGATAAAGCCCGACCACCCGCGCGATCAGATCATTGCAAGCCCGCGCCCATGGCACCGCGACCGACTGGTCGCCGACATGGGGTGCCATGGCACTGGCGCGCGGCGAAAAGATCGTCATGTCCGCGCCGCGCTCCTTGAGCAGGCGCAGCTGGTTCGCTTCGATCGTCTCGCAGATTTCGGCGTCGCTGATTGCGGGATAAGGCGGCGCAGGTTCTCCCGCCTTGAACGCCGCAACTTGCGCCGTCCGCCAATCGTCATGCGCCTTGGGCAAGACGGTGTAATGGCCGTGGCAATCGATAATCATGGTCACTTGGCTTCTCCTGCCAGCCGCTGACGAATCACAGTGCCGCGCGTCATCACCGGATCGACCCCGAGTGATTCCAGCGTCTTGACGGATTCTTCCATTTCGGCAGCGCGGCGCAAACCGTGGGTTGCCATTCGTTCAAGATTATAGGCGGCACGTTCGGCCCAAGGTTTGTTCACTTCACTGGCATCAAGCGAAGCAATCACTTCATCCAGAACATTGGCAGACTTTGCCGCAGCAATCATTTCGTCGGTCAGAGCCTCAATGCCTTTGACCATGACCGACCTGATCATCTTCACAGCACTGGCTTTGGCCGGGTCCGGACCGAGAACCCGGATGTTCGTGAACCCGAGGGCGGTGAGTGCAGTGTTCGCATCCTCGGCCGCCTCACCTGCCAGCAACAGGGGAACGTCAAGTTTGGCAGGATTGACGGGGGCCATCACAGCAACGTCCACATAGCGTGCTCCCGCCGCCATCACGGCGCGCGCAGCATTCAGCTTGGTTATTGGCGCGACAGAATTCATATCGCACCACAAGGCTCCGGGCACCAGTGCGCTAGCATAGGCGTCCGCAACAGCCTGCGCTTGATCGGCAGTTACCAACGAAAGCACCAGCGATGCTTCAGCGAGCGATTCGGCTGCGGAAGCGCCGGGCCTGACACCATGTTCGACCATCGCAAGGTTGCGCGCAGGATCAACATCGAAACCTCGCGCAGAACTGCCCCAACGGCCAGCCGCAGCAAAGGTCTGTCCGGCTTCGCCAAAGCCGATAATGCTTACGATCTGGGCCATAGTCTGGCGATAGCCACCCCCCTTCCCCACTGCTAATCGAATACGCCTACGGGGTATCAGGAAACCGGAATTATAAGCTCGTGCCGACGAGCGTGTCGAGAAAGACTTGCTGCAATTTCGTCGCCTTCCAGTCGGTTCGGGTGGTGACACCGATCGTCCGTTGAAGATTGCCCGGCGCATCGCAGACTTTCCGCAGCCACCCCGCTTCCAGCTCGACCGCGACCTGATCTGGCGAAAGCAGTGTCAGGAAATCGGTCTCCAGCAGGATCTGCCTGATCGCCATCACTGATCCGCATTCAATCGGTACGCGCGGCGGATCAAGGCCCGCAGCGGCGAACATCCGGTGCCATTCGCTGTGCAACGGGGTTCCCGGCGCGGACACTATCCATGGGTAGCGCGCCAGCCCCGCTGCATCGGGATTGGTGAGCGGATGGCCTTTGCGCGCGATCACTACCGGACAGTCCACGAACAACGGCTGCTGCTTTACGTCCTTGCCAGGAGACGGTTCACGCAGCGCGCCGATCATCAAGTCTAGCACGCCATCGCGCAGCGGCTCGATCAGTTCGGCATGACTGCCCTCGGCAATCACGATCTCGACATCCGGACGGAGCCGGTTGAACGCGGCAACAGCTGCAGGGAGCAGCCTGGCGCGCGACAAGGGCATGGCTCCGATTGCGATCCGCCCGGTCTCGTGCCCCTTGAGATTTTCCAGTTCGCTCAGCCCAGCCACCAGCTCTGCCCGCGCCAGCCGGAACGAGCGGACGGTCTTGCGGCCCGCCTCGGTCAGCATGAGCCCCTTGCCGCGCCGCTCGAGCAGGAATTTGCGCTGCGCGATCCCGAGATCGCCGACCGCGCGGTGCAGCGAAGGTTGCGAAACGCCAGTCATCGCGCTCGCCACACCATAGCTGCCGCCGTCGGCAAAGGCGATCAGCGCCCGGACCTGCGCCATGGTCACCCGGTGACTGGCGATGTGCGCCAGTGCCGCGTCGATCCGTGGGGTCAGCAGCAGCGCGGCTGGGGTCGGCTGCATCCCCTCGGGCGAGCGTTCGAACAGCCCGAGGCCGAGCAGCGCTTCGAGCTTGGCCAGCGCCTGGGTTATGGCTGGTTGGGTCAGGTTGATCGCCGCGCCCGCCGCGCTGATACTTCCCCGGTGCCGGATTTCCGACACTGCACGCAGGTGTCGCAAGTTGAGTGCCCAGATTTCCATCACGCAGTCGATTAGCACAAGCTTATGACGGCGGCATAGTTTGAACTTGTTGCTTTCCCTCGACTGCGCCATTTTCAGGTGCTCAATACAGCGCAGGAATCCGTCATGACCGGCATCGTCGTCCAGAACATCGCCCGCGCCCCGCAGGCTGTCATCGACGGGCTTGGGGCCTGCGGCGTGGCAACTGTCCACGAAGCCCAAGGCCGCACCGGTTTGCTCGGCTCGGCATTGCGCCCGATCTATTCCGGGGTCCGGATCGCCGGAAGCGCGGTGACGATCTCGTCCCCGCCGGGGGATAACTGGATGGTCCACGTGGCCATCGAACAATTGCAAGCAGGCGACATTCTTGTGATCGCCCCCACCAGCCCGTGCGAAGACGGCTATTTCGGCGATCTGCTCGCGACCAGCGCCCAGGCGCGCGGATGCCGGGGCTTGATCATCAACGCCGGAATCCGCGACGTGCGCGATCTGACCGAAATGCAGTTTCCGGTCTGGGCCAAGGCGGTCTTCGCGCAAGGCACGATCAAGGCCACGTTGGGCAGCGTCAACGTGCCGGTGGTCTGCGCCGGAGCCGCAATTGAAGCGGGCGACGTGATCGTGGCGGATGATGACGGGGTCTGCGTGGTCCCGCGTGCCAACGCCGCCGCCGTCCTTGCCGCTGCACAAGCGCGCGAAGCCAACGAAGGCGACAAACGCGCACGGCTCGCGGCAGGCGAACTCGGGCTCGACATGTACCAGATGCGCGAAAAGCTGGCCGCGATGGGACTTAAATACGTTTGAACGCTGAACCGGCATTTTTAACGAGGGATTGACCGATGTCCGCAGCCACGACCTTCTCACGCGTCGAACGCATCAACCACTGGATCGTCGCGGTTGCGATCCTGCTGATCCTGATGGCGGGCTGGATCCTGTTTTTCGAAGTTCTGTCCGAACCGGACGAGCGCAGCTTGCGCGATTTGCACAAGGCGTTCGGCGTGCTGGTGCTGGCCTTCGGTATCTGGCGAGTTGGTTACCGGCTGGTGCGCGGCTTTCCGCAACCCGTGCCCGGGATGCAGAACTGGCAGCTGCTGCTGTCGAAACTGGTCCATTATCTGTTGCTGGCGGGGATCATCATTATGCCGGCCTCGGGCTTCTTCAAAAGCTGGTATGCTGGCCGCCCGATCAACATGTTTGGTCTGTTTTCGATGGGTTCACCGGGCAACAAGGACGCGGCCCTCGCCGAACTGGCCTCGACTGCACACTATCTGGCAGGTCTGACCATTACTGCGTTGATCGTGCTGCATATCGTGGCCGCTGTGAAACATCACTTGGTGGACCGTGATGCCACCCTCACCCGCATGATCCGAGGCTGAGCGCCATGGCTGAAACCGCCGCCGTGCCGTGCATGTGGATGCGCGGCGGAACCTCGAAAGGTGGCTATTTCCTCAAAGCAGACCTGCCCGCTGACGCGGCGGCACGCGATGCCCTGCTGCTTGGCGTGATGGGCTCCCCCGATCCGCGCCAGATTGACGGCATGGGCGGGGCCGATCCGCTGACCAGCAAGGTCGCCGTGGTCAGCAAGTCCAGCCGTGCAGGCATTGATCTGGACTACCTGTTCCTGCAAGTCTTCGTCGATCAGGCGCTCGTTTCGGACGCCCAGAACTGCGGCAATATCCTGGCCGGAGTCGCACCGTTTGCGCTGGAGCGCGAATTGATTGCGGCGACCGGCGACGAGACCCGTGTCAGCATCTTCATGGAGAACACCAGCCAGGTTGCGGTGGCAACGGTGCAAACCCCCGGTGGCGTGGTCTCTTACACCGGAACCGCCGCTATCGACGGTGTGCCGGGCACCCACGCGCCGATCCCGCTGGAATTCCGCGATACCGCCGGATCAAGCTGCGGCGCGCTGCTGCCCAGCGGCAACGCAGTTGATATGGTGAACGGTGTAGCGGTGACGCTGATCGACAACGGCATGCCCTGCGTGGTGATGAAGGCCGCCGATCTGGGCATCACCGGCTATGAGGACCGTGACTGGCTGGACGCCAATACCGATCTGAAGGCGCGGATTGAGGCGATCCGGCTGGCGGTAGGCCCCCGCATGAACCTGGGCGATGTGACGGGAAAGTCCGTGCCCAAGATGATGCTGGTCGCCCCGCCGCGCGCGGGCGGCGCGATCTGCGTACGCAGCTTCATCCCGCACCGCGCCCATGCGACCATCGGCGTACTCGGCGCAGTCAGCGTAGCGACGGCCTGCCTGATCCCTGGCTCGCCCGCTGCAACAGTGGCTGTCGTTCCGGCGGGCATGCGCAAAGTCTTGTCGGTCGAACATCCCACCGGGGAAATGAGCTGCGTGCTGGAAGTGGATGACGCCGGTCAGGTAACCAGCGCCGCCTTGCTGCGGACTGCGCGCAAATTGATGGACGGAATGGTGTTTGGCTAACCAGATAAAGGGGCTTCGACAAGCTCAGCCTGAGCGGGCCATTAGATCGAACTCGAAACGACTTCCGCTCGTGCTGAGCCTGTCGAAGCACCTGCCCCGACGGAGCAAATCATGACCGACCGCATCATCAGTTGGCACCCCAGCCCCAGCAAACCGCGCTTCGTGCCGCCCTCCGGGTGCGGTCGATGCGCATTGCCATGTGTTCGGCCCGATGGCGCAATTCCCGTTCAGTCCGTCCGCAAAATACCTGCCCGAAGATGCCGGGCCAGACATGCTGTTCGCATTGCGCGACCACCTAGGCTTTGCCCGCAATGTCATTGTTCAGGCGAGTTGCCATGGGACCGACAATGCCGCGACGCTTGACGCCATCACCAGGTCGAATGGCACGGCACGCGGGGTGGCAGTGGTCGATCCGGCCATCACCGACGCTGAACTCGCCGCGCTGCACGACGGCGGGATACGCGGGGTGCGGTTCAATTTCCTCAAACGGCTGGTCGATAACGCGCCCAAGGACAAGTTTCTGGAGGTCGCCGCACGTCTGCCAGCTGGCTGGCACGTGGTGATCTATTTCGAGGCCGACATTCTGGACGAAATGCGCGAATTCATCGCCGCAATTCCTGTCCCGGTGGTGATCGACCATATGGGCCGGCCAGATGTGAGCCAGGGGCCGGACGGGCCAGACCTGCGCGCGTTTCGCAGCCTGCTGGAAAGCCGCACCGATATCTGGTTCAAGGCCACCTGCCCGGACCGGCTGGACCAGAGCGGCGATCCTTGGAACGACTTTGCCCGCGCGGTTCGCCCGCTGGTGGAAGACTATCCGGGCCGCTGCCTGTGGGGCACCGATTGGCCGCATCCGAATATGGAACGCAACGTGCCCGATGATGGCCATCTGGTCGACATGATCCCGCGCATCGCGGTCACCCCGGAACTGCAGCGCAAGTTGTTGATCGATAATCCGATGCGCCTGTACTGGGCGGAGGAATTGGCAGCGGGATAAGCGCAGTCGAAGTCTGCTTCAGATCGCGGCGAAACTCGCGCGCATCCGGGCCTTGTCAGCCACCTGCCCGGTGAAAATCTCAAATGCCTTGGCAGCCTGGCCGATCACCATGCCGCTGCCATCCAGCACGCGGCAGCCGCGCTCCCGGGCAATCTGCAGCAGTCGGGTTTCCAGCGGGAAATAGACGATGTCCGCCACCCAGTGCCGCGCCGTGATCAATTCCGGTGCTATCGCCGGCTCTGGATGGCCGGCCATGCCCAGCGGCGTAGTATTGACGATTCCGTCCACCCGGGTGGTATCCAGCGCCCCGGCAGCGACCGCCACCGCGCGATCAGGACCGTAAGCCTGACACAGCCGCTGCGCGAGCTCGCGCGCTCCGCGTGAAGTCGATATCGGTGATTTCAAGCACACCGGTGCCGAGCGAGAGCAAGGCATTCGCAACTGCCGAACCCGCCCCGCCCGCTCCCAGCTGGAGAACGCGGTCAAGCGCCGCGTCAGGAAGCCCGGCGCTCAGGCTGTCCTGAAAGCCGGTCATGTCGGTGTTGTAGCCGATCAGCCGCCCAGCGCGCATGGCGACCGCGTTCACCGCGCCCACCAGTTGCGCGCACTCCGCCAGCTCATCAAGCTGCGCGATTACCGCCTGCTTGAACGGAAAAGTAACGTTGACACCGCAATGGCCCTCGGCCGCGCAAGCGTCCGCAGCAACGGGCCCAGCGCGCTCGTCATCGCAGCCCGCGGTCGGTGAAGTCGAACAGTTCGTATGTCAGGTCGAGGCCCTGCGCCCGGCCCTCTTGCTCGTGCAGCCAGGGTGAGCGCGAAGCGAGGATGGCGCGGCCGATCAGTCCGGAACGATACATGGTCATGGGTTTAGCCGTTGGAACCGGCGCTGCACAGCACAGCGCCGGTCCGCATTCAGGGTCAGAACTTGATCTTCGCGCCGATGTAGAACGAACGGCCGATCAGGTCATATTGCGCAGTATCGGTGCTGGTCTGGTTCGACGCAACGAACGGCAGCTGCCGGTCAAACAGGTTGTTGACCCCCATCCGCAGTTCGAATTCCTGACCGACCCGGAACGAGCTGAACAGATCCCAGGTGTTGTACGTCGGAACGCCGACCGCGACGTTGGTGGGTGTGTTGACTCTGCTGACATCTGCCAGCGCGGCTTGATACTTCCAGCGCAGCCCCAAGCTGAAGTCGTCCGAGCGGAATCCGAACGTGGTCAGCGCTTTCCAGCGCGGGGTCGCCCGCGGCGGGACGCTGCCTTCTTGCGCGCTGCCGTTGCTGATCCCGGTATAATCAAGGAATGCAGCGCCGGGCAGCAACTGAACCTTGTAATTGTTCAGGTAACCGACCGAGGTATCAACATAGACCTTGCCGCCTTCTCCCAGGAACCCGGCTGGCAGGCCCCAGTGCACTTGCAGTTCGACGCCATCGGTCTTGAGTGAACCCAGATTGCGGAACGGGGTGGAAACGCTGACCAGCTGGCCATTAACATCGCGCTGGATCAGCTGGCAGTTGGCGTTTGACGCCGCATAAGTCGGGTTGGAACCATCAAGGTTGTAGCAGCTGGACAGCACGGCCAGCCCTGGCACTGGCGAAATCACGTTGCGGATGGTGATGTTGTAATAATCCAGCGAGACCGAGAAATCGCCAAGAATGCCTTCGCCACGCGGGGCGTTGAACACGAACCCGGCGTTAAAAGTATTGGCCTTTTCCGGGGTGATTGCAGTGCTGCCGGGGATCAGCTGGCCGGTTGCAGTGGTTCCGAACTGATACGTGCTGATCACGCCAGCAGGCACGCCTTGGGCAACACACAGGTTGGCAACGGCGGTCGCGTTGGCCCCGGTCCGCGCGGTCGAGCGGGTATCGCACGGATCGCCCAGTGCGGCCGGCGGCGTGCCGATCGCGAGCTGCGCGCCCTGCGGCGGCGAGTACAGCTCGGCAATATTCGGCGCACGCACCGCGCGCTGATAGCTGCCGCGGAACAGCAGGCTGTCAGTTGGCCGCCAGCGGGCGTCCATTTCATAGCTGGTGACCGAGCCCGACACGTTATAGTCCGAAACGCGCGCGGCACCGCCGATGGCCAGTTCCTGGAAGAACGGCTTGTCGCTGATCAACGGAATGTCGATCTGGCCCGCCAGTTCCTTCACATTGATCGCGCGGCGCGGCACCGGCAGTTGGACCACGAAAGCTTCGACATTGCCGCCCGGGGCGAAGCCGGACTGCGCGGTCACGTCGGAATCGGGGTTATATTCGTAAGTGTTCTGGCGATAGCCGCCCAGTAGCGCGATCTGGACCGGACCCGCGCCCAGATCGAACAGCTTGCCGTTGACTTGCAATTGCGCCTGCGTCTGGCTCACTTGTTCGGTGCTGGTCGCATCCTTGGTGATATAGGCAACGCATTCCGGCGACAGGCCGCGGGCATTGGCATCGCCGAAGGGATTGAACCCACCCGCGCACAGCGAGCGCCCGCCATCCGCCGCATTGAGCAGCGCCTGGACCCGGCTTTTCAGCACGGCGAAGTTCATCACCGAGTTGTGCTCGGACTCGTCGTAGGAAACGAACCCGTCAAAGGTCCAGCCATCGGCGATATCGCCCTTCAGGCCGCCCATGTACTGCTGAATCTGGTATTCTTCATCCCAGTACTTGTAGGGTACGCCGACATAGCGCCCGCTCCAGCCAAAGTTGGCAGTTGCGTTGGGGCGCGAGGCCAGCACCGTGCGCAGGTCGGTCGGGATGAACGGGTTGGTCACCGGGATCGAGGTCAGCGTGCCGAACTGGGTCAGGCTGCCGCCGCTGCTGGTCCGGGTCGTCAGATCGACATACATGAACTGGCCATAGAAGGTCAGCGCCGGGGTCAGTTCATAGTCAGCCTTGAGGAAGGCGGTCTTGCGGTTGAGGCCGTTGATGTAGTCGATCTGCTGACCGACCGGCATCCGCACGTTGCCACCGACCACTGCATAACCCTGCGAGCCGTTGGGGCCCTGATAGTTGAGCGCGCCGGTTTGCGTGAACAGCGTGCCGTTGGTGTTGAAGCCCAGGTTCGAACCGAGCGGGTTGCGAGTCCCGGCCACGCCATAGCCATTGAACAGCGTGGTCAGCACCGCGCCGCTGGGCGCGTTGGCCGCGCTCGGCACATAGACGCCGGTGCCGATGAAGCCCGACGGTGTCTTGTCAAAGAAGAATGCGCGCTGGCTGCCGTTGAGCGGGTCCTGCTTGGCATAGGAAAACGCCGCGACCACATTGCCGCGATCTTCGGCAAAGCTGGTGCCGAAGGCGAGCGAGCCCTTGAACTTGAACGCATCGCCGCGCTCGCTGAGCGAGGTCTGGAAATCAGCGACCATGCCATCAAGCGAACGGATCGTGCGGAAGTTGACTACGCCCGACATCGCGTCCGAACCATAGACCGCCGAAGCGCCGCCGGTGATCGCATCGACCCCGCCGACGATCGCGTCAGGCAGGATGTTGATATCGACGTTGCCGCGAATGTCCGAAACCGGCAGGCGGCGGCCATCGAGCAGCACGAGGTTGCGGTTGGTGCCAAGGCCATGCAGGTTGATCGTGGCGCGGCCGCCGCTGCCCTGCCCGCCAGTGGCTTCGTTGCCGCCAACGGTGAAGCCGGGCAACTGGTTCAGCGTATCGACCAGGCTGGTGCGGCCGCTTTCCTTGATCGCCGCGTCGCTGACGGTGGTGATCGGGCTGACCGAGGTGTTGTTCGGGCGCTGGATCAGCGAGCCGGTAACCACGATCTGCTCAGCAGGCTCTTCGCTTTCATCGGCAGGCAAGCTGGCGTCTTGCGCCAGCGCTGGGCTGGCAAGCGCCACCGAACACGACAGCACCGATACAGACACCGCGAAACGCGAGACCAGTTTACGCATGACATTCCCCTCCCGAGCGCGGCCAATTCGCCGCCTGTGTGAGATGTCATTTATGTTACGAACTAGTCCCTGTCAATTTGTTCAGGTTGCGCGCCGCTGGTGAGGCGATGAACCGTCCAGACGCAAGCGGCGCAGGCCAGCAGCGGCACGCAATAGCTGGCGAACAGTACCGGCAGCGAAACCTTGGCGGCCATCAGATAGCCGCCCAGCATTGGCCCGATGATCGCGCCGCTGCGTCCGATGCCGATCGCCCAGCCGATCCCGGTGGCGCGGAATTGCGGCGGATAGACCGATGCGGCGAGCGGCCAGACGCCGTTGTAACCGCCTTGCAACAGCACCCCGATCACGAAGGCCACCGCCAGGGTCAGCACCACTGACATGCTGACCGAGCCGAACACCAGCATCGCCACCCCCGCGCTGCACAGCATGATCGGCACGATCCGTCCCAGCGGCAGCCTGACCGCCAGAATGCTCATCGTGACGGTGCCAACGAACGCCCCGAAGTTGTAAAGCGATCCGGCGTAAATTCCGTTGGTTTCCGAAAGCCCGGCCTGAATCGACAGCTTGGTGATCCAGCTGACGATGAAATAGAGCACCATCAGTCCGAAAAACACCGCACCCCACAGCGCCATCGTGCGCTTGCGATAGGCCGGTGCGAACAATGCGCTCACGCGGTTGCCACCGGGCTTGTCAGGCGCCCCCGCAATCCGATCAGGCAGCACGGCCCAGGCGAAGGGGAACAGCACGACGGTGATCGCGCCGGCTCCAGTCAGCAAGGCCTTCCAGCCATAGATCGGCAGCAGTTGCGCCACCGCCAGCCCGGTGAAAATAGCCGCGAATGGATAGCCCGCTTGCACCAGCCCCACCGCCAGATTGGCATGGCGCGGCGGTGCGCTTTCAGACGCCAGCGCCGCCATTGAGGCCAGCACCGTGCCGATCCCGGCCCCGACCAACACCCGCAAGGCAAACAGTTGTGAAACAGTTGTGACCAGCCCCGTCAACAACATCCCGATCGACATCAGCGCCAGTGCCGCAAGAATCACGCGCCGCCGTCCGAACCGGTCCGCTTGCGGGGCGATGCCCATGCCGCCAATCGCCATACCCAGCAAACCCGCGCTGAACAGACTGCCCATCACATCCGGGCCAATCTGCCAATCTTGCTGCAAGCGCGGGGCAATGAACGACAGAATGGTGACGTCCACCCCGTCGGCCATGTTGATCGCAAAGCACAGTCCGACGATCGCCAAAGCGCGGGGAGTCCAGTGTGCAGGTCCGTCCTGCGTCGACGCAGTGATTGGGGCAGCCATATGTTCCTC
The DNA here is from genome assembly GCA_963802015.1 of uncultured Alphaproteobacteria bacterium. Lineage (GTDB taxonomy): Bacteria > Pseudomonadota > Alphaproteobacteria > Sphingomonadales > Sphingomonadaceae > Novosphingobium. The sequence continues at coordinate 14,557 of CAWDHB010000011.1, read as the reverse complement.
TTCCCGTCTCTCTACTGGTTTCGCGCGCTGACCGATTGGCCGGACATCTGGCCCGGCTCAATCCGTGCGCGAGACCCAGGCAATTATGATATCTGCAACCTGCCTGGCGCGGCGCTCAATCGCATCCGCGCTGGTCATGTCGATCCCGAAATTGTGTCCGAAGGTGAACTGGTTGGACACGTTGTAAAAGCTCAGCGCGGTGATGTTCAGGTGCAGCTCCACCGGATCGATCCCCGTGCGCAGGCTGCGCTCTGCCTCACCGCGGGCGATGATCGCGGTCAGCATATCGATCACCAGGCGGTTGCCTTGCGGCAAGCCGGCGATCTGCTTCAGATGCTCCGCACGGTGGATATTTTCGTTCATCACCAGCCGCACCAGTTCAGGGTGCTCCGAGTGATAGCGCACGTCATGTTCAATCAGACGGCGCAGCGCATCCAGCGCGCTGCCGCTGGTCACATCGACCCCGCCTTCGCTTTCGCGCACCCGGCGATAGGCGCGTTCCAGCACCGCGCGGTACAATTCGTCCTTGCCTTCGAAATAGTAGTAAATCTTGCGCTTGGTCGCCTTGCCCGCAATCTCGTCAATCCGCGCGCCGGCCAGGCCCTTTTCGACGAATTCCTGCGTGGCGATATCGATGATCGAATTGATCGCCTGTTCGCGCGCTTCGGCGTGGCTACGGCGGGGCGGCTTTTCGGGCTTGGTCAAGGTGGATACTCCGGCAGGCACAGCTGGCAGCGCAGCAACTTGCGCCGCTGTTTGCTTAATACCGCCGTTTATCGCCGCCGTCTTCAGGGCCGTGCCCATCTTCACCCGTCCCGTTGCCTCATCCCGATGCATCACCGCATTTATGGAACGAACTAGTTCCTATCATTTTCGCTTTTGTCAATGCTGCGGCGGTGATAGGCATTCGATTGGAGAGTCAAAAATCGGCCGGATCGCTGCGCCAGCGCCCGGCTGCCGCAATTGCAGGAGCATAACCGCATGGGCAACCGCACCACCAGCCTGATCATCGCCGCCGCATTGGGGTTAAGCGTAGCTGCGGGCAGTCAGGCCGCAAGTCCGGGCGCACGAGTGTTCCCTGTCAGCGAGCGGCCATCCCTCGGTGATCATTTTCCCAATCCGCCCGTTTCCTTCCCGGGCGGGGTCAAGGCCTACCGCGACGTGGTCTATCACACCGTCGATGGCTACCGTCCGCAGATCGTCGATATCTATGTCCCCGCCGGCAAGGGCCCGCATCCGCTGGTGCTGTACATCCACGGCGGCGGCTGGCGCGGGGGGCATACCCGGCATTCGGGCGCATTGGCTGATTTCCCTAAGGTGCTGGCCTCGCTCGCCGCAGAAGGCTTCACGGTTGCCAGCCTCGAATACCGCCTCTCGTCCGAAGCGCAGTTCCCGGCGCAGTTGCAGGATTCCAACGCCGCACTACGCTTCCTGCGCGCCAATGCCGCGAAGTACCGGATCGATCCTGCGCGCGTCGGCGTGTGGGGCGGCTCGGCCGGGGGGCACTTGACCGCGCTGACCGCGCTGACCTGCCGCGACACCACGCTTGATCCCGCGGCCGCCAGCGATGGCTGCGTGCAAGCGGCGGTTACGTGGTACGGGGTGTTTGACTTTGCTGGCATGAACGCCACGCCAGACGGCAATACCGCTGGCAGCAAGCTGCTGGGCTGCACCGGCCCCTGCTCGCCCGAAGCCAACCAGCGGGTTAGCCCGGTGGCCTATATCGATGCCAAAGACCCGCCGTTCCTGCTGATCCACGGCACAACGGATAAAGTCGTGCCGGTGGAGCAATCGCGGATCGGTGAAGCCGCGCTGCGCCGCGCCGGGGTGCCGGTGGAATTGATCTATATCGAGGGGGTCGACCACAGCTTCATCGGGACCACGCCAGCGGCGACCCGCGCAGCCACGCTGCGCGCCACCAACGCGACGTTCGATTTCTTCCACGCCAAACTCGGCGTGCCGCGTCGCTGACATGCTTGACCGGCGCACCACGCTCGCAGCGCTAGGCACGGCGCTGCTGCTTCCGGCTGACCTGGCCCTTGCTCAGCGGCCAGCTATCACTGCGCGCGAAGTCTTCTCCGAGATCAAGCGTGCCTCCGGCCAGAAGTGGGACCCTAACCCAACCGACGACCGGATCATCTTCGGCGATCGCACCGCGCCAGTCACCGGAATCGCCACCTGCTTTTTTGCCAGCATTGACGTGCTGCGCCGCGCGCAAGCCGCAGGTCTCAACTACATCATTCCGCACGAGGCAAGCTTCTTTGAACGCTATGACGATTTCGCCGAATCCGCGCTGCCGGACAGCAACCCGGTGCTCACCGCGAAAAAGCGCCTGCTGACCACCAACCGCATGGTGATCCAGCGGATGCATGCCCACGCCCATTCGCGGCCCGGCGATGCGATTATGACCGGGCTGCTGCGCCAGCTCGGCTGGGAGCAGTACCGCGACACCGCGCGCGCGGGCCTGCCGTGGCTGAAGCTTCCGCCCTCGACTGCGCTGGAGCTGGGCCGCCAGATCAAGCAACGCATGGGGCTGCGCACGCTGCGGATGTTTGGCGATCCTGCGCGCACCGTCTCGACCGTCAGTCTGTCCGCCGGGATGCCGGGCGAGAATGTGCAGATCCAGCAACTCGAATCGGGCGCGGATGCCGTGTTCCTGGGCGAAGTCCGCGAACCCGAAGTGCTGGGCTATGCGCAGGATCTGGCGTCAAGCCGTCCGGTCACGATCTATCTTGCGGGCCATTTCAACGAAGATGCCGGGATGGGCCTGGTGGCGGATTGGCTGCGGACGGTGTTTCCGGCACTGCCGGTGCAATGGCTGGGCCTGACCGACCCTTACACTAACCCGGCGTAAGGATGCAGGTGATGACCGGACACGAACTGTTCGAAGCGATCCAGCGCGGGCTTGGCCCCGAAGCGCACCGGCATCGCGGGATCGATGCACCGGCGCGGCGCGATACCGCGATAGCAGGCGGATCGTACCGCGCGCCGGGCACGCTGGTTGACGGCTTCCGCGCGGGCGATGGCGACGCTGCGGTGCGCGGCGTGGTGGTTTGCGCGCGCGCCTCAACTGCGGTGATCCGCCGCGCTGCTGAACTGGGCGCGAACCTCGTTATCAGCCGCCAGGCCTTTTTGGGCGACAGTCAGGATCGCGCGGTGGCCAAGCCCGAGCCAGCCCTGGCCGAAAAGCTAGCGTTGATCGACGCGAGCGGGATCGCAGTGTTGCGCCTGCAAGATCCGCGCACCGGCGTAGCGGGCCAGGCGATCACGCAAGCCTTGCCGCGCGCGATCGGCCTGCGCCGCCCGCAGGCTGGGCTCAATCCGGCGGAGGGGCTGGTTTATGCCCTGCCGGCCACACAAATTGCCACGCTGGTCCGCCAGATCAAGCAGGCGCTCGCTACGTCCACCGTCCGTCTGATCGGCGATCCGGCGCTGTTGGCGCGCGGTGTGGCCTTCGCCACCGAAACCAGCCGCCCCAATGCGCTGACACCGCTGCTGGCGCGGCCCGAGGTGAACCTGCTGGTTGCTGGCGAGGTGCATGAGACCGAGACGACCGCTTATGTGCTAGATGCCATCGCGCTCGGGCAACCCAAGGCGCATGCTGCTGACCGGCTCGATCGCGCTCGAAGAACCGGCAGCGCGTGCGCTGGCTGACTGGCTGAACACGTTGATCTCGGCGAAGGTCACATACCTGCCCGCTCCGGAGGGGCTGAGCGTGGTGAACTGAAAGTCTGCCATTTCAGACGCCAAAATGCTCCGTGAGTCTTGACGATAAACCTGACATCAGGGTGACGGCGTCACCCTAGCGACAGCGAAGATATGTTTATATTTCAGTAATTTACTTTGAAATCGCTGGGTGACACATTGCAAAAAAATTCGAATTTGGCGCGCGTCACCAATTCATGAGCGATAGGCTTAAGTTGTTTCAGTAAGACTGAAACATTCGGTACGGCCCGCTCCACGTAAGTGGAACTGAATCAGCAAGTTATGGCACTGTAGGAAAACCTGATCCCAGCAGACGTCAGCCGCCGTCAGCTGAACGCTTCGGCAAGGCCAGCAAGTGCCAGCGCCGCCAGCAGCGAACCGCTCGCCATGATCGCGGCCACAATCGGCAAGCCGAGGCCAGCGGCAAACAAAAACCCGCCGATGATTGGCCCCAGGGCCGCCCCGCCCCGGCCGATCCCGATCACGAAGCCGGTGCCCCCGCCCCTGATCGCCGTGGGGAACGAACCCGCGACCAGCGCGTAGAGTCCGACGACCGCCGCATTGGTGCAGAACCCGCCCGCCGCCGCTGCCATGGACAGTCCTTGCAAATCAGCCTGCCCTTGCCCGAACACGGTGACCATTACGGTCGATGCCACCATGAATGCCACCAGCAGTGCTCGCAGTGTGAATCGCAGGCTCAGCGCACTGAACAGCAGTCCGCCAATCAAGCCGCCGACATTGGCCCAGACCAGCACTCCGCCTGCCGAAGACGAAGAAAAGCCCATATCCACAACGATTTTCGGGACCCATTTCAGAATGAAGTAGAAGGTCATGATGTGGAGAAAATAGGCGGCGGTCAGCAGAATTGTGATCGGGGCCATGCCGCGCGCGAACAGTTCGGCCATGCTGGCCTTGCGCGGCTGTGGGTCCAGCGGCGGCAGCGCGCTGATCGCGGGATGGCCCAACTTGGCCAGACTGTGATTGACTTGACCCAAGGTATCGCCGCGCCGGTTTTGCAGCAGCGCGCTGACCGGTTCGGGCAGCAGGAACGGCACCAGCGGCAGGAACAGCGCAGTCATCCCCGCGCCCAGCATGAACACGTCACGCCAGTCGCCCGTGGCCAGCAGCGAGCTCGCCACCGCGCCGCCCGCGATTGCCCCCGCCGGAAAGCCCGCCGCCATGATCGCGACGGCGGCGGCACGCCATTTGTTGTTGGCATATTCGGCCACCAAGGCATTGGTCACCGCCAGCATTCCGCCGATGCCAAGGCCCGTGAACAGCCGGGTCGCCGCCAGTTGCTCAACCGATCCGACTAGCGTGGTGGCGAACATCCCCGCCGCCATCACCACCAAGCAGCCGATCACCGTCGGTCGCCGCCCGATCCGGTCTGCGACTTGCCCCAGCAACACCGAGCCCGCCGCCATGCCGATCAGTTCCATCGACAGCACAATCCCCAGCGCGGCGCGGTCGATGTTCCATTCTTTCGCGATCCCGGGCGAGGCAAAGCTGATCGAGAGCACGTCAAACCCGTCAAGCGCATTCAGCAGCACGCACAGGCCCACCGCCAGGAATTGCCGCGCGGTCATCGGCCCGTGCGCCATGGCGCGGCGCGGATCGATGTCCGCGGATGATGCTGGATTGGCCATGCTTGCTCTCCCCTTCAGATCCGCCCGGCTTGATCCGGATCAGTCCCGCATGCTGCTATACTGGCAGCCCCACGTAGTTTTCGGCAATAGCCGTTTGCGCCGCCGTGCTGGACGCGATGTAATCGAGTTCGGCGACCTGCATCGCGCGCTCGAACGGCCCGTCTTCGGGGAAGCGGTGCATCAGCTTGGTCAGCGACCAGCTGAACCGCTCCGCTTTCCACACGCGCGCCAGCGCCTTGGCAGAATAGCCCGCGATGCCGTCGGCGGCGTTGCGCTTTAAGTATCCGGTCAGCGCCTCTGCCGCGTAATGCACATCGCTCGCCGCCAGATTGAGGCCTTTGGCTCCAGTTGGCGGGACAATATGGGCGGAATCGCCGCACAGCAGCAAGCTGCCATGGCGCATCGGTTCGAACACATAGGACCGCAGCGGCGCGATCGACTTTTCAATTGCTGGCCCGCGCGTGATCCCCGCGGCGGCTTCTGGCCCCAGCCGCACCGCCAGTTCGTCCCAGATCCGGTCGTCGCTCCAGTATTCCACCCGTTCGGCCAGCGGCACGTCGATGTAATAGCGGCTGCGAGTTTTGCTGCGCATGGAAGCGAGCGCAAAGCCGCGTTCGTGGTTGGCATAGATCAGCTCATGATGGCACGGCGGCACATCGGCCAGAATGCCCAGCCAGCCAAACGGATAGACCCGCTCAAATTCGCGCGCCGCGCTGGCTGGAATTGCCTTGCGGCTGGGTCCGTGGAACCCATCGCAACCGATTATGAAGCGAGCATTGATCCGGTGATCGGCGCCCTCCTTGCGGTACGAAATGGCAGGCGCGTCGCTTTCGATGTCGTGCAACGCCGTGTCTTCTGCGCCGTAGATCACCTGCAGCCCGCGCGCAGGGGCGGCGTCCATCAGATCGCGGGTAATTTCGGTCTGGCCATAGACCACCACGGTCTGGCCCGTCAGCGCCTCGCAATCGATCCGGATCAGGCGCGCGCCGTCGGCCAGGTTGAACCCGGCCTCAACCAGTCCCTCTGCCTTCAGCCGCGCGTCCAGCCCCAGCCGCGCCATCAGGCTGACTGTGATCTGTTCCAGCACCCCGGCGCGTATGCGCGACAGCACGTAGTCCGGGGTCTGGCGTTCCACCACCACACAGTCGATCCCTTCGGCGCGCAGCAGATGGCCCAGCAGCAAACCCGCTGGCCCCGCGCCAATGATCGCAACCTGGGTGTTCATTACCCGCACGATTATTGACCTGCCGCGTCACGCAGCAAATGCTTCTGCACCTTGCCCGATGCGGTGCTGGGCAAGCTATCCACGATCACGAAGCTTGCCGGAACTTTGAATTTTGCCAGCCGCATAAGACAATGCGAATGCGCCTGCGCAGTGGTCAGTTCTGATCCGGCGGTCAGCACCAGAAACGCCTTGCCAACTTCGCCCCAGCGCGGATCAGCGACGCCGATCACCGCTGACTGCGCGAGACCAGGACAATTCGGCCAAGACCCCCTCAATCTCAGCCGGATAGACATTCTCGCCGCCGGAAATGAACATGTCTTTGCGGCGATCGACAATGAAGGTGAACCCATCGGCATCCTGCATGGCGGCATCGCCGGTCTTGAACCAGCCGTCTGCAAACGCCTGCGCGGTCAGTGCGGGCTGATTCCAATAGCCGGGGGTGATACTCGGCCCTTTCAGCCACAGTTCGCCCGTTTCGCCCGGTGACATACGCCGTCCCGTCGGCAGCGGTGATCTGCGCCTGCACCGCCACGAAACGGCAGCCCGCAACTGCCCGCTTTGGCGACCAGCAGAGTCCGGATCGCCGACCGGCATTGCAAAGTTGGAACCGGTCTCGCTCATCCCGAAACCGTCTGACATCGGAATGCCCGCGCGGACGAACCGTTCCACCTGCGCGCGCGGGTTTGGCGCTCCACCGGTGGCATAGACAGCGAGCTGCTGGAACTTCTCCGGCGCGAAATCGGGATGCTGCCACAAGCTCGCCGCCATTTGCGGCACCGAAAAGTAATGCGTGATGCCAAGGCTGCGATCCGCGATCCGCGCAATCGTTTTGACCGGATCAAACCCCGCGCTGATCCACACAGTTGCGCCCGCCAGCAGAGGCGCGCGCACCGCAGCGAACAGCCCGGCGGTGTGGAACAGCGGCATATCACACAGGAACACGCTGGCCGGGCTGACTGCATTGCCCAGATTGAAGTTGGTATTGCCCCAGAAGGCGTTGGCTTCAGTGACGATTACGCCCTTGGGCCTGCCGCTGGTGCCCGAGGTATACAGCAGCGTCATCGGCGCATCCCAACCGAGGCGCGCGGCATCGTCTGCCCTTGTGTCCGGTTCGCGCAGCAGTTCCAGATCGGCCAGCAGGTGGCGTTCCGCGGGATGGTCTGGCAGCGCGAATTCGGGATCATGGAACAGCAGCGCCGGATCGGCGTCAGCCATGATTACGGCCAGCTCGGGCTTGGCCAGCCGCCAGTTGAGCGGGACGAAGATCGCCCCGGCCCGCGTGCAGGCAAATTGCAGCACGATTTGCAGCGGGTGATTGCGCGCCACTACCGCTACGCGGCTGGCAGAGGCTGGCCCCAAGCGGCCGACCAGCCACGCCGCCAGCCGATCAGCGGCACCATCCAGTTCGGCCCAGGTCCAGCGCTGCCCGCTTTCGGCATCGCCGATGGCTAACCGGTCAGGCGAGGCCTTTGCATGGGTTCTGACCGGATCGACGATGATCGTCATCGTCCTGGATCAGCCGCCGTGCTTGCCCAGATCATAGGCGCCAAGGCCCGGCTTGAATGTCTTGTCATCGATGAACTGGCGCGTGGCTTCCTTGCGGCCTTCGTTGTCAAACAGATTGGCGGCTTCCTGCGCGCGGACCAGATAGTCCATCGAATTATCGAAAGTCATCTCGCGCACCCGGCGGATCGCCCACTTGGTGCCGCGCAGCGCGTCCTTGTTCTTGCCCAGCAACACCGTGGCAATCGCGGTGACCCGGTCCTTTAACTGGTCTGCCGGAACCGCTTCATTGACCAGGCCCCAGTCTGCGGCCTTCTTGCCATCGATGTTTTCACCCATCATCGCGTGGTACATGGCATTGCGAAACCCGGTCAGCTCGACGATGATCTTGCTCGCCCCGCCGCCGGGCAGGATGCCCCAGTTGATCTCGCTGAGGCCGAACTGTGCGTCCTCTGCCGCCACCGCCAGATCGCACCCGAACAGCGGGCCATAAGCGCCGCCAAAGCACCAGCCGTTGATCATCGCAATCGTCGGCTTTTCATACCAGCGCAGGCGTTCCCACCAGCCATAGGCTTCACGCTGCGCCTTGCGGATCGCACCGATGCCCTTTTCCTCGTTTTCGCGGAAGTATTCCTTCAGGTCCATCCCGGCAGACCAGGCTGTGCCTTCGCCAGTCAGCACCACCACGCCCACGTCATCGCGAAACTCCAGCTCGTCCAGCACCCGCTGCATCTGGCGGTTGCAGGCTGGGGCTCATGCAATTGCGCTTTTCCGGGCGGTTAAACGAAACCCACGCGATGCGGTCGACGACCACGAAATTGACGGTCTCGGCTTCGGTCCGCTCGGGCGCGCGTTCTGACATGGCATTGCTCTCCGATTGCTTGTAGATTGCTATTCATGATAGCGACGGTATTGCTATAGTCAATAGCATTTTGGAGGCGCGCATTGCCCGAATTGATTGATCCATTGGCCGACTTACCGGGCTATCTGCTGCGCCGCGCAGCCAATTCCATGATGGCGGAACTTGCCAGCCGGTTGGCGGTGATCGATTTACGCGTAACCGAAGCAACCGTGCTGTTGCTGATCGCGGATCGCAGCGACATGACCTCCAGCGAGATCGGCAAGACGCTCGATATTCAGCGCGCCAACATGGTTCCGCTGCTCAACCGGCTGGCGGCGGCTGACCTGATTGCGCGGCGACCGCTGGACCGCAAATCGCAGGCGGTGGTGCTGACCGAAACCGGCCTTGAGCATTTGCAGCAAGTCCGCACAATCACGCGGCAGTTCGAACAGGACCTGCTCAGCCGCATTCCCGCGCAGCATCGCGCGCACTTTGTTCCGGCCTTGCAAGCGTTGCTGGACTGACCCAGCCAGCTTACTCCACCAGGAAGTAATCAATCACGACATGATCGGGCCGCCGTATCCCGCGCGCCACAAAGACCGCGCGATGCAGCCAGTCATACTGCTTGGCCGATGTGGCAAACTGCGGTGTGGTCCGGAAATAATAGCGCGACGGATCAACCGCCTCCCCGCGCGCCAACTGTTCGATCACCTCTGGCGCAGCAACGCGCACGCCCGGATTGGTGACTTCGATCACCGCGCCATCGGCGCTGCGCAGGAAATAGCGTGCGAGGATACTGGTCACCCCGCCATCCTTGATCACTTGCCAATCCCCGCCGCCCGGCAGAACCACACCTTGCAGGCGCGGGCCATAGACAGTGCCCCCGGTGATGGCGATGAACCGCCGCCGTCCGCCATCAATCGGCCCTTGTTCAATCGCCGGAGCAACCTCCGCGCGCACTGAAAACACATAGGTCAGCTGCGGCGTCGGCGCAGATTGGCCCGCAGGAGCCTCTGGCTTGGCCGCACCGGGTGCGGCAGTAAACACCAGCGCCAATCCGATCAGTATCATTCGCAGCATCGCACGCTTCTCCTGTCAGTGGCTCAAATCGGATAGTGACCGGGCTGCGTCTCGATCGTGATCCAGCGCGTCTCGGTGAAGCTGTCGATCCCCTGCCGTCCGCCAAACCGGCCATAGCCCGATGCGCCCACCCCGCCGAACGGCATCTGCGCTTCATCGTGCACCGTCGGGCCGTTGACGTGGCAGATGCCCGAATGGATTTGCCGGGCGACGCGCAGGCCCCGCGCAGTGTCGCGGGTGAACACGGCGGCGGACAAGCCATAGGCGCTGTCATTGGCGATCCGGACCGCGTCGGCTTCATCCTGCGCGCGGATCAGCGCGACTACCGGACCGAAGCTTTCATCGCGGTAGATGTTCATTTCCGCTGTCACCCCGTCAATCACCGTCGCGGGCATCAGCACCGACTCCGCCGGACCGCCCGCGATGACGGTGGCGCCCTTCGCGGCCGCATCCGCGATCAGCGCGTTGACGTGCGTCACAGTCTTTTGATTGATCACAGCGCCCAGCGGGGTGGCGCCCTCGCGTGGATCACCAGTGGGCATCGCTGCGGCCTTTGCAGCAAAGCGCCGGGCAAAGTCATCCGCGACTGCCTCCACCACGATGATCCGTTCGGTCGACATGCAGATCTGGCCCTGGTTCATGAATGCACCAAAAGCGGCAGCCTTCACCGCCTCGTCCAGATCGGCATCGTCCAGCACCAGCAACGGAGCCTTGCCGCCCAGCTCCAGCAGGCACGGCTTGAGGTGTTCCGCCGCCCGCTTGGCGATGATCCGGCCCACGCTGGTCGAACCGGTGAAGTTGATCCGCTTCACCGCTGGCGCATCGATCAGCGCGCCAACCACGTCGGCGGCATCCTCGGGCGCATTGGTAACCACATTGACCACGCCTTCAGGGAACCCGGCTTCGGCAAAGGCTTCGATGATCAAGGCGTGGGTCTGCGGGCACGTCTCGCTCGCTTTCAGGATCACGGCATTGCCGCAGGCCAGCGGTACGGCAATGGCGCGCACCCCCAGGATAATCGGTGCGTTCCACGGCGCGATGCCAAGGATCACGCCGACGGGTTCCTTCAGCGCCATCGCGATGCAGCCCGGTTTGTCGCTGGGGATCACTTCGCCGGTAATCTGGGTGGTGATCGCGGCCGCTTCACGGACCATTCCAGCGGCGAGGCCCAGATTGAACAGCGCCCACCCGGCAGTCGATCCGGTCTCTGCCATCATCGCCGCGACAAACGCATCCTTGCGTGCCTCCAGCGCCGCAGCCGCTTTCATCAGCACCGCCCGCCGCGCATTGGGGCCTTGCGCCGCCCAAGCCGGAAACGCCGCCGCCGCGCGCGCAGCAACCGCCGGCATGTCGCCTGCCTGCATCGCCGGCGCGGAAGAAGCCACTTCACCGGTCAGCGGATTAATACGGTTAAACGTCATGGCTACCTCCTCCAATTTCGCTATGATATATAGCGAAGTTGGAGCGCAAGCAATCGTCAATCCAATCCCCGCCGCGAGCAGCAACTGCTGACAAACCATCTGAATAGGTGACGGGGTTTGGACGGAGACCAGTTCCCGCCCGAAAAGCTCTGGTAGCGGAGGAGGGATTGGCAAGATGCACTTAATGCATTGAAATACATATCATTTCTTTGCCGAAAGGCTCTTGGATACTCCCACCGATACCCCCATATTTGCTATGCGACAAGATGCCCCAGAGACGCGACAAAACGTGGGACTTAGGGACCAAGAAGGACTTGAACGCTCACGATCGCGACAAGGTACAAAACCTATGAGTGGATCAGTCCCAATCATAGGTTTTGTAACACACCGATTGCGGGCCCCTACCTCAAGACAATTGGGTTAAATCCCCAACTCCCGTCCGCGCCCCAAGCCCAGCGAGAAGGCCAAGTCATCACCGAGCGATCGAGTCGACTCCACAGTGATCCCCAGTTCGAGTTTGCGGTTGCGCAGGATGGATTCCATTTGCGGATCGCGCTCCAGCCCCTAGGCCATATCAGCCATGGCATGGCGGCAGTCCCGCGACGCGGAGTAGCAACCGCTGCGATAGAGTTCCTGTTGCCTGTCGTCGAGATGCTGCCAGCGCTCGACAAAGCGGTCCGCACGCAGATGCGGGTTGGTGCGGATTTCGGCTTCGCGGATCATGGCATCGCGGGCGCGTTCGGGTTTGCCACTGGCGGCTGCCTCCGCGAGGGAGGGATCGCGCTTGTAGGCAGCTTCCATGTCCCTTGAGGCGTGTTCGCGCAGTCCATCAAGTTCGCCCCTGGCGGATTGCAGCTCGCGAAGCTGCTTGGGCGTTGCCTCCATCCCTTCGTCCTGCATCGCAAAGATCGTGGTGACCGCGCGGGCGTGGCGTTCGACCGCCATCTTGCGCGCCATGCCCGCGCTGACTTCTGGTTCGGGCTGCTTCTCAGCAGGACGGAAGCCATCAAACAGGTCGCGCATCTTCTCGGGCACGACCTTGCGAACCAGCGCCGCCACACGCTGCCGGAAGGTGATGCCGCGCCGCTCGGCAAAACGCCGCTCCATTCCCTCGTCCCGGCCATAGTCGCTCGCCATGTCCTTGGTCCGCTCACGCGACAGCGTGCGGGCAAGGGTGCCGTTATCGGCAAAATCATCGCGGCTATAATGGAGCTGGACGCCATCCCGATGTCGCGACAGCGCGACATAGCTTCTGTGCTGATCCATCCCCGGTGTGGCGAGCACATGGGTGCGGTCCACCGTGACACCCTGCGATTTGTGGATCGTCGCGGTGTAGCCGTGATCAATGTGGGCATAGTCTTTGAGATCGAACGCAATGGACCGGCCCGTGTCGAGACGCACGCGCATGGATTGCGGGCTGACCTGTTCGATTGTGTCAATGCTGCCATTCTTGACATCAAGCGCACGGTCGTTGCGCAGAAACATCACGCGGTCGCCGTCGGCAAAGGTCCGCTCGCCGCGTTCCACTTGCAGGGTAACAACCTCGAACAAATTCTTTGTTGTATGGATTGCCAACATTCTTTAGCTGCATCCACTCAGTATATGCTTGGATATCTGGGGCTTGCATGGAGTTTGGTCTGGCTTTGACAATTCTTGGGCTATTGTTAGGAGGCGTGCAGGCATGGCCAGTCATTCGAGGTTGGTTACCAGAAAAGCGAAAGGCTCTCGAAACTTCACTTAAGCCTGAACCTGCCCTTGATACTTCAGAGTTAGTCGTAGGCGTTTATCCTTATCCGCCACTTCTTTTAGGCTCCGATCCTGAGCTGATGGTTGGCCCATGGGTTGAACTTGCAGCAAGAATTGCTGAAGCCCTCCACAAACGCCTTGTATTGCGATGGTTCACGATGGGCGATCTGACAAGCAGTGAGGCAAATTCTATCGATATTGCAGTGGGGATTTTTCGTACGGATCGCCGAAGCATGAAATTTGAATTTACGCGGCCGATCCATCGGATTGGCCTTCAGGGAGTTTGCGCAGCGAACCACCCCGCGATAGAGTCAGATGCTTTGTCTACCGGTCGAATGAAAGTGGTGGTTCAATCCGGTGAAGTTGGCTGGGAATATGTTCTCGATGAGATGTCAAACAGCATGCAATCGAAGCGTGTTGTTGTGATCGACACTGCCCACTCGATCGACATCTTAGAACTATTGACGAGCGGGATAGTCGAACTTGCGCTCATCGATGAGCTGACCTGTATTAACTATCTGCGGGGGGACGGAGCAGAGAAACCTTTGCGTCTGGCGTTTGATCGGCCATTGAAGATTTTTGATGCATGTTTCGCGGTCAACAAGAGCAGCGGAATAGACATGCAGAAACTTAATCGGATCATCGTGGACGCTCGGAACACACCTGAATTCCTCGAGTATGAAGTTAAGGCGCTTGAAGGCTACGAGGGGATCATTACGCGCGCGGGCTTGCGCTGATCGGGCTGTCTGAACTGGATGTAATCGATTACGCCACTTACAGACAAATTCACTACTGTTCCAATCGCGCACCTTTGCGCCAAAGCCGTCCTCGTTCACATCGCGCATGGTCAGCATGACATGGGCATGGGGTTTGGCGACGCCGTCTGCGCCAATGTCCCAATGCAGATTGAGGTCGGCGCACATGCCCCGATCCACAAACTCGGTCTGCACAAAGTCCCGCGTGAGCGCGATTCCCTGTTCGACATTCATCTCGCGCGGAATGGCGAATTCCACTTCACGCGACAGCTGCGCATCCTTGCGCAGTTCGACGGCTTCAACATCTTTCCATAGCCGCTCGCGGTCACGCCATGCGTCGAGCGCATTCCCTGGCAACATCACTTCGGAATGAACAACGCCGAACTTGTTGGTGAAGTCATGGTCGCGGTCGAGCCGCTGATCGTGCAGCCGCGATGCCGAACGATAGGCAGCCGACGTCAATGCGCTCGAACCATTGGCGCGGCTGATGACTTTGACCGAGAGGTGATAGATCGCCATGACGACCTTCCACATAGACCTGAGCAAGCCACGTCGGAACGACGTAAAGCCAAGCCCTCACAGAATAAATCCTGTGCGGGACCGCCCCGTCCCAGCACGTTCCGACGACCTTGCAG
>CAWDHB010000010.1:0-12931 GCA_963802015.1 uncultured Alphaproteobacteria bacterium | reverse complement strand
GGCAAATTCGCGCGCCGCATGACCGTTGCGGGTAAAGATCGCCACGCCGTTGCCATACTGGTGCTTGCTGGCCAGGCTCAGCGCACCTTCGAAGTCATTGGCACGCACGATCTGAAGGACGGGCCCGAAGATCTCGTTGTGATAGCTGGTCATCTCGGGCGTGACGCGATCAAGCAGCGTTGGCCCCAGGAAATAGCCTTCCTCATGCCCCTGCAAGGTGAAGCCGCGGCCGTCGATCACCAGTTCGCTGCCCTCGTCGACTGCGGTTTGAATCCAGCGTTCGATATTGGCCTTATGCATCGCGGTGACGACCGGACCATATTGCGCTTCGGGGTCAGACGAGATTCCGATTTTGAGTGCTTCGATCGCCGGGATCAGCTTGGCCCGCAGCCGCTCAGCGGTATCTTCGCCGACCGGCACCACCACCGGCAGCGCCATGCAGCGCTCACCGGCCGAGCCAAACGCCGCACCGCACAGGTCGTTCACCACCTGATCGAGATCGGCATCGGGCATCACCACCCCGTGGTTCTTGGCTCCGCCCATCGCCTGCACGCGCTTGCCCGCGGCAACCCCGCGCGAATAGACGTATTGCGCGATGTCGCTTGAGCCGACGAAGCTGACCGCCGAAATCGCCGGGTGATCAAGGATCAGGTCGACCATTTCCTTGTCGCCGTGGACCACCTGGAAGATGCCGTCTGGCAGACCAGCTTCGAGCCACAGCTCGGCGATCCGCACCGGCACCGACGGATCGCGCTCGCTCGGCTTGAGGATAAAAGCGTTGCCCGCCGCGATCGCCATCGATCCCATCCACAACGGGATCATCGCCGGGAAGTTGAACGGGGTGATGCCTGCGCCGATGCCAAGCGGCTGGCGCATGGACGTGACGTCAATCCCGGGTCCGGCGCCTTGGGTGAACTCACCCTTGAGCACATGCGGCAGCCCGCAGCAGAATTCGACCACTTCCAGTCCGCGCTGGATATCGCCCTTGCTGTCTGCAATCACCTTGCCGTGTTCGCTGGACAGCAGTTCGGCCAGTGCTTGCATGTCGCGCTCAATCAGCGCCTTGAAGTTGAACATCACCCGCGCGCGGCGCTGAGGGTTCATCGCCGCCCAGGCGGGCTGTGCGGCTTGGGCTGCGGACACGGCACGCTCCAGCGCGTCGGCACCGCCCAGCACGACTTCGGCCTGCTGCCCGCCGTTGTTGGGGTCCATCACCGTACCCTTGCGGGTGGCTGCCAGACCGGCAGTGCCGCCGTGGATGAAATGGTCGATCTGGCGCATAGTCATTCTCCGAATTCCGCCGACGAGTTTGAGCGGATTGCCATACAGCGGCGCAGTGTGATCGTCAGTCATGCTGACTAGGCGATGCATTCTGCAAGTTCCAATCAGCCCATTGCCCACTGTCGAAATAAATGGCAATAGGTATGTGCATTAACTCGATGCGGCGCTTTCGACTGACTGTAGCAGTGGCGCACTATCGAGATGAAATTAAATGTTTTTCTTTCGAGAGGCCCGAACGATGGACAATCCGGTGAAAGACCGAACTGCGCTCAGACGGGCCACTTACGAATTCAATCGCGACTTGATCGATCTGGCCTATGACCTCGATTCCATGGACTCTGCGGCAGCCGCTGCGGTTCGCACCGCGCGGCTGGCCCTGTTCGAGGCCTGGACCATCCTGTGCGTCCCGCCATCGGATGATGAAGACGATCACGATCATTAGGCGCGCAAGCCTGACGAACGCAGCGATGACAGCAATCAAATCGGAAGACGAACAATGACATCCAACTCAAAAATTCGCAAAAACCTGCTCGCGCGCCTTGGCAGCTCGGCGGCGGCATTGGCAGTCCTGGCTTTGGGCATCGCCTCCACCAGCGCACCTGCAACACCGCAGGCAGCGAAGCCCATTGCGGCAATTGGCCAGATGTCACCCCAGGACGCCCTGTCCCGCGCCAAACGCCTGCTGGCGAAGATGACGCTTGAGGAGAAAGTTGGCCAGATCAGCCAGCGCTTTGACATTGCCTCGCTGTTTCCGGCCGGCACGCCGACACCCCCGGGCATGCCGCCACTGACCCCGCTGGACGACAACGTGCGCAAGGCTGAACTGGGTGCGCTGCTGTTCGTCCACGATCCGGTGGTTGCCAACAAGTACCAACGCATCGCCGTGGAAGAGACCCGGCTGGGGATTCCGTTGCTGCTCGGCTACGATGTGATCTGGGGCATGCGCACGATGTTCCCGGTCCCGCTGGCCGGAGCCGCCAGTTTTGATCCCGAGAGCGTCCAACGCGATCGCGCCATTGCCGCCAAGGAAGCAAGGGCGCTGGGCATTCACTGGACTTTCGCGCCGATGATCGACATCGCCCGCGATCCGCGCTGGGGCCGGATGATCGAAGGCGCTGGCGAAGACCCTTATCTTGGTGCCGCGATGGCGCGGGCCCAGGTTCTGGGTTTTCAGGGCAGCTATATCGGCGAACCGGGACGGATCATCGCCGGGCCCAAGCATTACGCCGGCTATGGCGCTTCGGTGGGCGGACGCGATTACGATTCGGTCTTCCTCTCGGATAGCGAGCTCTACAACGTCTATCTGCCACCGTTCAAAGCGGCGATCGACGCTGGCGCTGGCAATATCATGAGCGCCTATATGGACCTCAACGATATCCCCGCATCGGCCAACCGCCACATGCTGACTGATATCCTGCGCGGCGAACTGGGCTTCAAGGGCTGGGTCGTGACCGATGCCAGTTCGGTCCACAATCTGGTCAAGCAGGGCTTTGCTGCGGACAAGGCGGATGCATCGGAGCGGGCGCTGATGGCGGGGGTGGACATGGAAATGTCAACCGCGCCAAATGCCTTCGCCACCCTGGCCGCATCGGTGCGCAGCGGCAAGGTTCCGATGAAGCGCCTTGATGAAGCGGTGCTGCGGGTGCTGACCGCCAAGTACCAGATGGGCCTGTTTGAAAATCCCTATGTCGATGTCGCCAATGCCGAAAGGGTAACGCAGGATCCGGCGCATATGGCCGCAGCTGAGCTGGCGGCGGAACGGTCGCTGGTCTTGCTGAAGAACGATGGCGCCGCGCTGCCGCTGGATGACAGCAAGGTCAAGCGCGTGGCCGTGATCGGGCCGATGGCGGATTCGCCGCGCGACACCACCTTGTCACTCGCCTTTCCGCAAGACGTCGACAAGGCAGTGACGATCTTCCAAGGCGTGCGTGACCGGCTTGGCAGCAAAGCCGAAGTAACCACCGCGCCGGGAGTGCAACTCGCGCGGCTGAACCCATCACCGCTGGCCGGCCTGATCCGCCCTGCCCCGCGCTGGTCGGCGGCTCAAGCCGAAGAGGAACTTGGCAAGGCGGTAAAGCTGGCAGCCGAATCCGACGTCGTCATCCTGGTCGTCGGGACCAAGCTCGACATGAGTTCAGAGCAAGCATCGCAGTCTGACCTCACCCTGCCCGGCCAGCAACGCAAGCTGATTGCTGCGGTTGCCGCTACTGGCAAACCCGTGGTTGCGGTTCTCATGAATGGCCGTCCGCTTGATCTGTCTGGCCTTTATGAGACAGTTCCCGCCATTCTCGAAGCATGGCATCCCGGATCACGCGGCGGCACGGCTGTGGCGCGGGCCCTGTTCGGCGACGTTAACCCGGGCGGCAAAACTCCCGTCACCTGGCCGCGCAGCGTCGGGCAAGTGCCGACCTATTACGCGCGCTTGCTCACTCACAGCCCTGAGGGCGCCGCAACGCGCTATTTCGACGCCCCTTCGACACCGCTGTTCCCGTTTGGCTTTGGGCTGAGTTATACCACATTCGCCATTGCAGCCCCCACGCTCGACAAGGCGGTGCTGGCACCCGGCGGCAAGATCACAGTCACCACGACGGTCAGCAACACCGGCCAGCGGGCTGGTGACGAGGTCGTCCAGCTCTACATCCACCAACGCGCTGGCCGGGCCTCGCGCCCAGTGCGGCTGCTGCAAGGCTTCAAGCGCGTGACGCTGGCCCCCGGGGAAAGTCGCCAGGTGCAGTTCACGCTCGACGAGAGCAATGTGCGCTACTGGAACACGGCTCTGCGCGGCTGGGTGATCGATCCGGGCACGTTTGATGTGTGGATCGGCAACAGCGCGCTGGCCAACCAGGGCACCACCTTCACCGTTGGCGGAGCACCACGCTCCGCCCGGTGGTAGTCGCAATATCTGACGAGTGGTTTAGCAAATTCTGACCCTTGCCAGCACCGGCGGGGCCGAGCCGTAAGCGCACGGCCCCGCGCTGGAAGCTGTGATCAAATAGCAAAATTCTCAGAAACGGTTGATCATGTTTTCCAGCCATTCCTGACGACCCGATTTAGGCTGCGGGTTCAGAGCTTTTTTGATTGCCAGATCCGCGACAATCGCGAGCGATGTGTCGGGCGCGTGGATGGCTCGGCCCAATTCGCCCTGCCAGCCGGCATAGCGTTCCTTGCGGAAGGCATCGACCTGGCCGTCGTTGACGATCGCTTCGGCCTTGATCAGCGCGTGGGCGATGGTGTCGATGCCGCCGATGTGGCCATGGAACAGGTCTACTGCGTCGATACTCTGGCGGCGCACTTTCGCGTCGAAGTTGAACCCGCCCGTGGTGAAACCGCCGGCACGAATGATCTCCAGCATTGCCAGCGTCAACTCTTCGACCGAGTTGGGGAACTGATCGGTGTCCCAGCCGTTCTGATGATCGCCGCGGTTGGCGTCGATCGAGCCAAAGATGCCCAGCGCCCGCGCCATCGCGAGCTCGTGCTCGAAAGTATGCCCGCCCAGTGTCGCGTGGTTGGCTTCGATGTTGACCCGGACTTCGTTTTCCAGCCCGAAGCGCTTGAGGAAGGCGTAGACCGTCTGGGTGTCGAAATCATACTGATGCTTGGTTGGTTCATGCGGCTTGGGCTCGATCAGGATCGTACCGGCAAACCCGATCTTGTGCTTGTGATCGACCACCAGGCTGAGAAACCGGCCGAAGTTTTCCTGCTCGATGCCGATCTCGGTGTTGAGGATCGTGTCGTAACCTTCGCGCCCGCCCCACAGCACATAGTTGGCGCCGCCCAGCCGGTGCGTGGCTTCCAGCGCGTCACGCACTTGCAGCGCGGCCCAGGCGAACACTTCGGGATCGGGGTTGGTGGCCGCCCCCGCCATGTAGCGCGGGTGGCTGAACAGGTTTGCGGTGCCCCACAGCAGCTTGCGGCCATGCTGCGCCTGCAGGACCTCAAGATGATCGACCGCCTCGGCGAAATTGCGACGGAATGAAGCCACATCGTCCGCATCGGCCATCACATCGACATCGTGGAAGCAGTAGAACGGCACATCGAGCTTTTCGACGAAAGCCAGGGCTGCCTCGCGCTTGGCTTTTGCGGCCACTGCATCGTTGGCGCCGGCGTGCCACGGGCGGGTGAAGGTGCCTGCACCAAACACGTCGCTGCCCGGCCAGCAGAACGTATGCCAGAAACACACCGCAACGCGCAGATGGTCTTCCATCCGCTTGCCGAGAACCTGACGATCCTTGTCGTACCAGCGGTAGGCCAGATCGTTGGCGCTGTCGGGGCCTTCGTAGCGGACGGTATCGAACGGGGCGAAATAGTCTGCGGACATGGGATCTACTCCTGAATTTGCGAAACGAGCGGATAAGCGGCCCGGAAGCGGGCGAGTTTGGGAGCCAGGGCATCGACAAGCTCTGCCTCAGGCTCGACGACACGGCTAACCGGTGGCCGGGTGCACACTGCGGCGATGCTGTCCCCGGTGACGGCGATCTGGGCGAGCCGCGCCGCGCCCAGCGCCGGGCCGACTTCACCGCCTTCGAGGTAGACCAGCGGTACCCCGAGCGAGGCGGCGATGATCCGTCCCCAATAGGCCGAGCGCGCACCGCCACCGATGACCGACAGCGCGGAGATTTCAGTGCCCGCTTCGCGCAGCGCGTCGAGCCCATCGGCGTGGGCAAAAGCAACACCTTCCAGCACGGCCGAGGCAAGCCGACCGGGGTCGGTTTCGTTACCAAGGCCAAGGAACGCGCCGCGAACATGCGGATCGTTGTGCGGGGTGCGCTCGCCCGAAAGGTAGGGCAGGAACAGCTCGGACCCGGCACATGGGCCTGCCTGTTCGGCCAGGGCGAAGAAACCGGGTACATCGCATCCGGTCAGGCGCGCTGCCCAGTCGATGCACGATGCGGCTGAGAGATGAACGCTCATCTGATGCCACATCCCCGGCAGCGCATGGCAAAATGCGTGGACGGCTCGCGCCGGGTTGGGACGAAATGTGCGCGTTGCGACGAAGATGACGCCCGAGGTGCCAAGTGAAAGCAGCGCATCGCCATCATCGACCACGCCAACGCCGACCGCTCCCGCGGCATTGTCGCCGCCGCCCGCTGCGACCGGCACTCTGCCCATCCCCCAGCGCCCGGCGACGTCCGCCCGCAGCACACCGGTTGCCTGTGTGCCTTCGTGAAGTTTCGGCATCTGGCTTTCAGCCAGCCCGCTGGCGGCGAGCATGGTTTCGCTCCAGCGCCGCTGCGCCACATCAAGCCACAGCGTGCCCGCGCTGTCGGCCATGTCCGAGGCCTTGTCGCCTGTCATGCACAGGCGGACATAGTCCTTGGGCAGCAACACGCTGCAGACCTGCTCGAATATGGCAGGCTCATGCTTGCGCACCCATGCCAGTTTCGGCGCAGTGAAGCCGGGCATTGCAATATTGCCGGTGATGGCGCGGGTGCGCGGTTCGATCCGTTCCAGTTCGGCGCATTCGGCAAAGCTGCGGCCATCATTCCACAAGATCGCCGGGCGCAATGGCCGGTCGTTCGCACCAAGCAGCGTTGCCCCATGCATCTGGCCCGCCAGCCCGATGCCGAGGACGCCAGCGCGCAAGGCAGGATCGAGCGCCAGTACCGCCGCTTCGGTCGCGGTCCACCAGTCATCCGCAGCTTGCTCAGACCACAATGGCGCGGGGCGTGAAACCGATAGCGGGGCGGTAGCCTGGGCGAGCACCGCGCCGCTTGACGCGACAATTGCCGCTTTCACCCCGGATGTGCCGACATCAATTCCCAGATACACCGCACCGCTCTCCCAATGTCGGTTCTTGCCGTCACGGTAGCGCTAACATAGGCTGGCTGGCAAGAGGCTTTCGTGGATTGGGATCGCGGTGATGCTTGTGACCGGTGCCAGTGCGACACTAGGCGATGAAGGGGATGACAAGGAAGCCACGCAAACCACGCCTGGGTACCAGCGGCCCGACTGTCGCCGATGTTGCGCGCCATGCCGGCGTATCACCGATGACGGTTTCACGCGTCATCAATTGCGAGACCAATGTCTTGCCCGCCACCCGTGACAAGGTGACGGCGGCAATCACTGCTCTGGGATACGTCCCCAATCCCGCTGCGCGCAGCCTGGCCGGAGGGCAGCAATGCCGGATCGCCCTGCTTCACGCCAATCCCAGTGCCGCCTATCTCAGCGAATTTCTGATGGGCAGCCTGGCCCAGGCGAGCCAGATCGACGTGCAGTTGATTGTCGAGCACTGTGATCTGATGGAAAGCCCCGCGCAGCTTGTGCAGCGATTGGCTGGACACCGGGTCGATGCAGTCCTGCTGCCGCCGCCGCTGTGCGATGACGCCGCCTTGCTGACGGCCTTGCACGAGGCTGGCATGCCGATGGCCCAGATTGCCACAGGTCGACCAGTGGATTTCGCCCACTCGGTCACCATTGACGACGAGGCGGCAGCCTTCGCCATGACCAATCGCCTGATTGCACTCGGCCATCGCCGCATCGGGTTTATCGCCGGTGCCGCCAACCAAACCGCGAGCGCGCTGCGCCGCGCTGGCTATGCCCGCGCCTTGACAGCGGCCGGACTGCCAGCTGCCGAAGAGCTGATCGTGCAAGGCGACTTCACCTACCGCTCGGGGCTTGCAGCGACCGAGACCCTGCTGGCGCTGGCCAACCCGCCTACCGCGATCTTTGCCAGCAATGACGACATGGCCGCAGCCGCCATCGCGGTCGCCCATCGGCATCGCATCGATGTGCCGGACGATCTGTCGGTCTGCGGCTTTGACAACAGCGCCATGTCTACCACCATCTGGCCCGAAATCAGCACGATCGACCAACCGGTGGCAGAGATGGCGCGGCGGGCAACCGCACTTCTGGCCGAAACCGTGCGGGGCCGCGGCACCGCGCGCGCCACGCCGCTCCACCATGTCAGGCTTGATTTCAAGCTCCTGCAGCGCGCATCGGACACTGCGCCGCGACGCTCTTGACTAGGCCTTGCCAGGCAGGGCATGGTAGCGCTCACATAGAAAAATTCGAATGGGTGAGGATGATATGGCAGCGCAACCCCAAACGCATGGAAACCTTACCTTTATCTGCCTGATCGTGGCTGTTGCTACTATCGGCGGCTTCATGTTCGGCTATGATTCGGGCGCGATCAACGGCACGCAGGAAGGGTTGCGTCAGACCTTCGGCTTGTCAGACACCGCACTAGGCCTGACGGTCAGCGCGCTTTTGCCGGGTTGTGCAGTCGGCGCGTTTTTGGCGGGCCGCTTTGCCGACATTTTTGGCCGCCGCAAGGTGATGATGCTGGCTGCCCTGGTGTTCATCCTGAGCGCACTGGCATCGGGAGCCGCGCATTCCGCGCTGATCCTGGCGCTCGCGCGCTTTTTCGCTGGTGCCGCTGTGGGTGCGGCAAGCGTCTTGTCGCCCGCCTATATCAGCGAAGTGACCCCGGCGCATATCCGTGGCCGCCTGTCGAGCGCACAACAGGTGATGATCATTTCGGGCCTCACCGGCGCGTTCCTGGCCAACTATTACCTCGCGCAGGCGGCAGGATCATCGCTCGGCTTGTTCTGGGGCGGATATGAGGCATGGCGCTGGATGTTCTGGGTGCAGGCCGCACCCGCCTTGCTGTTCCTCGTCACGTTGCTGTTCATTCCCGAAAGCCCGCGCTTTCTGGTCGCCAAGGGCCGCCACGGCGAAGCGGAGCGCGTGCTCGCCAGGCTGTTCGGAGCTGGCTTTGCCAAGGAAAAACTGGCCGAGATTTCGGCGTCATTGGCAAGCGATCATGCCCCCAGCCTGGCCGATATCCGCAAGCCCGGCGGCGGCTGGCGGCCGATCGTCTGGGTCGGCATTGGTCTGGCGGTGTTCCAGCAGCTCGTTGGGATCAACGTTGTCTTCTACTATGGTGCCGTATTGTGGCAGGCGGTTGGTTTTAGCGAAGCCGATGCACTGAAGATCAACATCCTGTCGGGCACCGTTTCGATCCTCGCCTGCCTCGTCTCGATCCTGCTGATCGATCGGCTGGGACGCCGTCCTTTGCTGCTGATCGGCTCGCTCGGAATGGCGGCAACTTTGGGTATACTAGCCTGGTGTTTTGCCCAAGCCAGCTTTGCCGATGGCCATCTGCTCTTGCCGACCGGTGTTGGCACCACCGCGCTGTTTGCCGCGAATGCCTACGTGGTCTTCTTCAACCTCAGCTGGGGGCCGGTGATGTGGGTGATGCTGGGTGAAATGTTCCCGAACCAGATGCGCGGCTCGGCGCTCGCCGTGGCCGGTGCGGCGCAATGGACCGCCAATTTCGCGGTCAGTTTCAGTTTCCCGTGGCTGTCAAAGAACATTGGGCTGCCGGTGACCTACGGAGCCTACACGGCCTTTGCCTTGCTGTCGTTCCTGTTCGTGCACCGCTTCGTGCGCGAGACCAAAGGCATGGAGCTTGAGGCGATGCAGGGCTGAGCGCTTGATGGCGAACGCTTCCCCTTCTGCGCGCGAGGCCGCAGGCGTCCGGTGCGAACCAGCGGGCATGCTCGCCGATGGCTCGCCGGTTGAGGCTGTCATCCTGACAAACGCCGGCGGGGTTTCGGCCCGCATCCTGACCTACGGAGCCACGCTGCAGTCGCTGTTTGCCCCAGATGCGCATGGCAGATTGGCAGACATTGTGCTGGGTCATGACGATGTCACCGGCTACGAGCAAACCCGCGCCTTTCTTGGGGCCACCGTCGGGCGCTATGCCAACCGGATCGCCGGAGCAAAATTCACGCTTGATGGTACCACCTACCAGCTCACCCGCAACGACGGTGCCAATACGCTTCATGGCGGCGAAACGGGCTTTGATCGGGCGGTGTGGACCATCGAATTGCTCTGTGAAAGCCCAGAACCCTCGGTCGTACTCAGCCATGTAAGTCCGGATGGTGAAGACGGATTCCCAGGCGAAGTTCGGGCGACAGTCACCTATTCACTCAATGCATGCGGCGAACTTGCGATCGTGATGACTGCCACGACCACCCGGCCCACAATCGTTGCCCTGACCAACCATGCAGTCTTCAACTTGGCCGGCGGAGAGAGCCATCTCGGGGCGATGGAGCATCGCCTGACCATTCCGGCCAGCGCGTTCACGCCGGTTGACGCAGGATTCATCCCGACTGGCGAACTGCGCCCAGTTTCAGGAACGGTCTTCGATTTCCGCCAGGGCCGGATCGTGGCCGCAGGCTTGCGCGATGGAACCGATCCGCAAATTGCCATCTGCAGCGGGTATGATCACAATTTCGTGCTCGACAAGGGCACAACCGAGACCCCCGAATTGGCCGCGGTTCTGGAGGACCCAAATTCGGGGCGCAGGCTTGAAGTGCTCACAACCGAGCCCGGCTTGCAGCTCTACACCGGGAACGCATACGACGGGCGCAATCAGGGCAAAGCGGGCCGACTATACCGCATGGGCGATGGTATCGCGCTTGAGCCACAGCAATTTCCCGACACGCCAAATCAGCCTGCTTTCGGGTCTGCCCGGTTGGATCCTGGTCAGACATACTGCCATGCCATGATCTTCCGGCTGTCAACGTGCAGGCCCTAAGCCCATTCAACGAAACCTGAAGCGAGGTCTCCCATGTTCAAATTGAACCGCAAGACTATGGCCAGAACCACTCTCCTGAGCGCGCCCGTACTGGGCGCAGCGATGCTTGCCGTGATGTCGACAGCGGCGGAACCGGTATTGGCAGGATCCGCGCAAAGCCCTGAACAGCGCGCGGCGGCCTTGGTCAGCAGAATGACGCTGGAGGAAAAAGCCAGCCAGCTCATCAACTCCTCCCCGGCGATTCCGCGGCTGGGCCTGCCTGACTACCAATGGTGGAGCGAAGCCTTGCACGGCTACGCCTTCGATCCGCACGCGACCAACTTTCCCGAACCAATCGGGCTGGCGGCATCGTTCAATGCCCCGCTTTTGAAAGAGATCGCCGGATCAATCGCGAACGAGGGGATCGTGGCGAGCGACCGGATGGTTGCGGCTGGCGATCCGCTGGCGCTTGGTGCCGGGCGGACATACTGGTCGCCCAACCTCAACATCTTCCGCGATCCGCGTTGGGGTCGCGGACAGGAAACCTATGGCGAGGATCCATTCCTGACCGCGCGCATGGGTGTTGCCTACGTCACCGGTTTGCAGGGCCCGAACCCCGATAAGCCCAAGATCATCGCCACGCCCAAGCATTTCGCGGTGCACAGTGGCCCGGAATCGCAGCGCCACACGATCAACGTGGCCGCCTCGCTGCATGACATGCGCGATACCTATTTGCCCGCGTTTCGCGCCTCGGTGGTCGAAGCCCGCGCCGGATCGGTGATGTGCGCCTATAGCGCAATCAACGGCCAGCCGGCCTGTTCCAACACATTCCTGATGCAGGACACGTTACGCAAGGACTGGGGCTTCAAGGGCGTGGTCGTTTCGGACTGCGGCGCGGTGCGCGATATCTCCTCTGCCCACAAATATGCCAAGGACATCACCGAAGGCTCGGCCCTGGCGATCAAGGCCGGGCTGGATATCGAATGCGCGACCGAAAGCCTGTTCGATCGCAATTCGTTTGGCCAATCGAATAACTATGTCCAGGCAGTAAAGTCGGGCAAATTGGCTGAGTCCGATCTGGATGCGGCGGTTATCCGCGGACTGGCCGCGCGGTTTCGGTTGGGGCTGATCGGTAGTGTCAAACCGGCCAAACCAGCAGTTTACGCTGGTGTTCAAGCGGCGAACCAAGCCCTTACTTTGCGGGCAGCCGAACAATCTCTTGTGCTGCTCAAGAATGATGGCCTGCTGCCGCTCGAACGGCCAGGTCTGAAAATTGCAGTGGTCGGCCCCCTGGCAGATTCCACCCGCGTCCTCCGCGGCAATTACACGAACCGTGAAACAGCTGATCTGGGCTCGGTTTTTGACGGAATCCGAACGGCTATGCCCCAGGCGCAGGTCAGCTACATTCCAGCAGGCGAGTTGCTTTCCGATGGAAATGTCATTCCCACCGCTTCGCTGCGCAGCGAAGACGGGAAACCGGGAGTGACCGTGCGGTATTTCCCGCTCAAGCCTGACGGCAAACCGGCCGCGACCTCGCTGATGGACAAGTTCATCCGCGGGATGAAAGGCGAAGTCGATAGCACCCCTGTTGCGACGACCCTCGAACCGCTGTAACGGATGCTGATATCGCGGTCATGGAATCTAATTACGGCATCGTCCTGACCCCGAACTCGCAGGTGACCGTGAAGAGCAACCGGCTCTACCAGGTCGTCTCCGAAGTCCGGCTCCCTCCTCGACCTCGACGCGCTCAAGGCCGACTCCCGCGTGGAGGCCGCCGAGCCGGAGATTCAAGTCTCCCTCTCCCCCGACGAGATGGGCGTCTCTCGCCAGCGCGAGATCGACCTCGCCCTGACGAAGCTCCAGGTCTTCACCTCCGAAGGCCCGCTCAAAGGCCGCCACATCATCTACTTCTCCGGTCGTACCGTATAACTCAAGTTCGAAGTTACAATGCTGCAGAGTAATTCTTGGTGAAGGGGTACATCGTCTTAGCGACGAGGCGCCCGGCTTCAATAGTGCCAACCGCCTGCACGTGACGAGTGAGGCGCGGGCGAATCCGGTTCAGTCGCTCGACGAGAACGATCCGAATGGGACGCGTCCGAACGATCCGCGCTACGACGAGCAGTGGAA
>CAWDHB010000009.1:0-89427 GCA_963802015.1 uncultured Alphaproteobacteria bacterium | reverse complement strand
CCAATTTGGCCCCCGCAGCGGTGAAGCAGCGCAGCGGAATGCGGGTCTGGGTCACGCTGCCGGGGGGCAGGCTGCGCAGGCTGGCGGCCAGATCCAGCGTACCACCGGCAAAGCCCAACCGCAGCTTGCCCGGTCCGTGCTGATCGATCCGCCATTCGATCGCCAGCGCGCTGGTGGCGGCGAGTTCCTTGCTCAGATCGATCGCCGCGCCTTCGATGGAAATCGCTGCCGGGCCGTTCCAGGTGAACTGGCGCGCGTCTTCCTGCGCCCCCAGATCGACCGCGCGGGCGTTGACCGAACCGTCGGTGACCAGCCGCCACGGCGCGGGCACTTTGCCACGGACCATGTAGGAATGCAGGTGATCGTTGGTCGCAGTCGCCATCCGGGGGTCTTCATTGACCCGGCCGAGGTGCGCAGGCTTGGCATAGCTGCTGCCAAAGCCCAGCGGGAACAGCGGCTTGGCCATCGGCGCGCGGGCATCATCCGGCCAGGCGAAGGACAGACGGCCGGTGAAATCACGCGGTGCCTTGCCGTTTGCTGCGGCCACCAGCACATCGGCCACGCCTGCGCCCTGCGTCCCCGGCAGCCAGGCGGCGACGAAGGCGTCAGACTGGTTGATCAGGCTGCCGGTGAACAGCGGGCGGCCCGACAGGAACACGGTCACCACGCGCAGGCCCTGCGCCTTCAGCCGCGCGATCAGCTCCAGCTCGCCCGTCGTGGGCGATAGGCCAGATTGGCGATATCGCCCTCGAATTCGGCATAGGGCCGCTCACCCAGCACGACTACCGCGACGTCGGGCTTGGCGGCTGAAAGTCCCGTCGGGCGAGACGACGGCCTGTCCGCCCGCAGCCTGGACAGCCGCGGCAATCGCGCGGCCCAGTGTCTGGCCGTTGGGGAAGTCGGCCGCCGTGGTATCGGTTCCTTGCCAGGAGATTGTCCAGCCGCCGGCCTGCATCGCCATGTTGTCTGCGCCTGGCCCGGCGATCAGCACGCGCGATCCGGGGCGCAGCGGCAGCACGCCGCCGTCGTTCTTGAGCAGCACCAGCGAGCGGGCGACCGCCTCGCGCGCCAGCGCCAGATGATCCGCCGTGCCGACCTGGGCGGTGTCGCCGCGCGCGATCACGCGCAGGGCCCATCAGCCCCAGCTTGAACTTGACCCGCAGGATCCGCCGCACCGCATCATCGATCCGGGCGGCGGGAATCTTGCCGCTTTGCGCGGCAGCGAGGGTTGAGGTGTAGAGCGCTTTCCAGCTGTCGGGCGCCATGAACAGATCAAGCCCGGCGTTGATCGCGGCGGGGCAATCGGTGGCGGTGCAGCCCGCAACCTGCCCGTGGCCGTTCCAGTCCCCCACGACCAGCCCGGCAAAGCCCATCCGCTGTTTCAGCACGTCGGTCAGCAGCGAGGCGTTGCCGTGGTGCTTCGCGCCGTTCCAGCTGGAAAAGCTGGCCATCACGGTCAGCGCGCCGGCATCGATCGCAGGGGGATAACCGGCGGCATGGATCGCCACCAGTTCGTCCTCCGGCAGTCGCGCATCGCCCTGATCGCGGCCATCGGCGGTACCGCCATCGGCGAGAAAATGCTTGGCGGTGGCCGCAACCTTTTGGCTGCCGAGCGGCTTGCCCGGCTCCAGTCGCCCTTGCAGCCCCAGCGTCATCGCGCTGGCATAGCTGGCGACCAGCTTTGGATCGGAGGAATAGCCTTCATAGGCCCGGCCCCAGCGCACGTCCTGCGGCACGGCGAGGGTGGGAGCAAAGGTCCACTCGATCCCGCTGCCCGCAATTTCGGCCGCGGTGACTGCGCCGATGCGTTCGATCAGCGCCGGATCATTCGCTGCGCCAAGGCCGACATTGTGCGGAAAGATCGTCGCGCCGGGCAGGTTGGAGTGGCCGTGAACGGCATCAACCCCGAACAGGATCGGCACGCCTGCACCGGTTTTGCGCGAGGCGTCGCGGAAATCATCGACCAGCTTGCGCCAGGTCTGCGCGCTGGCGCGCTCATTGCCGCCGGGCCCCGAATTGCCGCCTGCCAGGATCGAGCCGAGCGGATAGCGCGCCAGATCGGCGGGCGTGATCGCGCTGATATCGGCCTGGATCAGCTGGCCGACTTTTTGTTCCAGCGTCATGCGTTGCAGCAGTGCGGTGATCGCGGCTTCGGTCGCGGGGTCAGTCAAGGCTGCGGGGCTGGTAGCGGCAGGCCAGGCACTGGCGTTTGCGACTGCACTGGATCCGGCAGTGCCGGAACCAGGCGTCGATACCGCATCGCACCCAGCCAAAGTGGCCGCCAACATCAGACTCGTGACAATCGCCCGCATTCGCTTTCCTACCCCAATCCCATGCCCGTTGGCCGGGCGGTGCACCGCAGACTGCCAGTCTGTGAACGTTCCCAAAATAATTGCCAGCAAGCTCATGAAGAATCAAGCGGCAAGCTTGGCGGCGTGATAAATCATCGCTGCCGGGTTTCCCCGCCGGTGCAGGTGCGGGTAAGCGCTGGACTATGTTTGACGATTCGCTCCGCCCCCTGCTGACGCTGCTCGCTGCCACGGGGGCGGTGGTCGCTGCCGCACCGGCACAGGCCCAGTCGGCGACACCGGCGCAGGTCGAACCTGCCGAGCCAATCATCGTCACCGGCCAGCCACTGGCCGAACCGCAAGCCATGGCGGCCTATTCCGCGCTGGTGCTGACGCGTGATCGCGCGGCGGCGTCGGCCTCGGGGCGGTTGGAAGACGTGCTGGCAGGTGCCGCCGGGTTCCAGCAGTTCCGCCGGTCAGACAGCCGCTCGGCCAACCCGTCGGCGCAAGGCGTCACCCTGCGCGGGCTGGGCGGGAACGCCTCCAGCCGCACCCTGGTGCTGCTCGATGGCGTACCGGTCAGCGATCCGTTCTTTGGCTACGTCCCGTTCTCGGCGCTGCCGTTTGAGCGGCTGGAACGCGCGGTGATCACGCGCGGCGGTGGATCTGGCGCATTCGGAGCAGGCGCAGTGGCGGGGACGATTGCGCTGGAGAGCGCTGGACCAGGGTCGCTGGACTTCGCTGAGACCAGCGCGCTCGCCAATGATCGCGGCGAAGTTCGAATTATCGGCGTCCATCGCTCCCCGGCTCGGCGCAGGCTTTGCGGTGGTCAGCGGACGCTGGGATCGCGGGCAGGGGTTCTGGACCACGCCCGCCAGCCAACGCGGTCCGGCAAGCGCGCGGGCGCGGTATGAGAGTTGGTCTACGTCCTTGCGCGCGGTTGCGCCACTGGGCGGTGACTTTGAAGTGCAGGGCCGAATGCTGGTCTTCGATGACCAGCGCACCTTGCGGTTTGCGGGGGCAGACAGTTCGTTCGAGCGGGCAAGATGCCAGCCTGCGGGTGATCGGACGCGGGGCCTGGCAGGTCGATGCGCTGGCCTATGTCCAGGCGCGCGATTTCTCCAATGTGGTGATCAGCGCCACCTCGTTCCGCCGCACGCTGGACCAGCGCCGCACGCCCGCGACTGGCCTTGGCGGCAAGCTGGAACTGCGCCCGCCGCTGGGGCCGGATCACACGCTGCGGTTCGGGATCGACTGGCGGCGCGCTAGTGGCGAGTTGCAGGAGGAGGCCTATTCCGGGGTCACCGGCCTTGTGACCGCGCGGCGGCGTGCGGGCGGCGTCAACGACGATCTGGGGCTGTTTGCCGAACATGACTGGTCGCTAGGGCCGCTGCGGCTGACCGCCAGCGCGCGGGCGGATCGCTGGTCTCTGCGCCAGGGCCATTTTCGTGAGGTTTCGGCGGCGGGCGTGGTCACTGCCGACACCCGCTTTGCCGACCGGAGTGGGTGGGACACCAGCTTGCGCGGGGGGGTGTTGGTAGAAGCTACAGATACCTTGAAGTTGCGCGCCGCAATCTATCAAGGCCTGCGACTGCCGACCCTAAACGAGCTTTATCGCCCGTTCGTGGTGTTCCCCGTCACTACTCGGGCCAATGCCGCGTTGTCCAATGAGCGGCTGGAGGGGTTCGAAGCAGGGCTCGATTGGGAGCCTTCAGCTGCTTTGCACTTCCAGCTCACCGCCTTTGACAACCGCGTCAAACAGGCCATCGCCAATGTCACGATCGCGTCCAACCTGCGCGAACGGCGCAATGTGGATGCGGTACGCTCACGCGGGATCGAAGCGGGCGCGCGGGCGGTGATTGGCACGGTCAGCTTTGACGGTACGTTCTCGCTGATCGATGCCAAAATGCAGGCAGCGGGCCTGTCAGCAACGCTGGACGGCAAGCGCCCGGCCCAAGTGCCGGAATTTGCCGCCTCGGCTACGCTCGCCTGGCGTCCAGCCGAGCGGTGGCTGATATCGGCCACCCTGCGCCGCACCGGCGCGGCGTTTGAAGACGATCTGGAAAGTGACAAGCTGCCTGCCGTAACCACGCTCGACGCAGTGATCACTGTCCCGCTGAGCCGCCGCGTAACAGTGGTACTACGCGGGGAAAATCTGACCGATACCGTGATCATCACCCGCAATCAGGCGGGTTCGCAGGACCTTGGCGTGCCGCGCACACTCTGGGCTGGATTGCGGTTCACGCTGCCACGTTAAGCGATCGACAGTTTCTACCGGTGCAATCCTGTCTTCGAAGGGTCAGGCGCGTTTCATTTCGTACTGACCAGCCACAGCCTTGAAATTGTCGCGCGCATGGGCCTTGGCGGCTGCGGCGGTCTTGCGAACAGCTGCTCCTGCATGGTGCCGGAAACCAGCGGATAGCCTTGTCAATTGTAGCGGACATCGCGAACCGTCAGCCGGAAATTACCGGCTTCATCTTGGCTGATCAGAAAGGGGCGGGTGTGGTCGACGCTCATGTGCGAATCCTTGTTTATGAAAGCAAGCGCAGCCAGTGCCCCGCTCGCCCGCTTACCCCTGTTTGGCCGCTTCGCGCCGGTCGCGCTCGGACGCAACCTTGCTGGTCCGCGCGGCCATCGCCAGCCAGGCGGCTTCCGCCCGGAGCAGCGTGTCGCGCTGATTGGACAATGCGGCTGCGGACGCATCGCGGGCGCATTGCGCCGCTTGTTCAAGATAGAACTGTGTCGTGGCCGCCATTGTCTGGCTCGCTAGCTCGAAAATCAGCCCCGCTTGCGCCGGACCGGACCGGTTGGCCCGGTACTGCCGTGATCACGGAAGATCATCCGGCCTTTGGACAAATCGTAAGGGGTCATTTCGACCTTCACCCGATCGCCCACCACCGACCGGATGCGGAATTTGCGCATCTTGCCGGCGGTGTAAGCCATGATCCGATGGTCGTTTTCCAGGACTACCCGAAACGGCCATCGGGCAGGATTTCATCGACTGGCCGTCGAGGGTCATTAGCTCCTCTTTGGCCATAATCTTAGGCTTCGACCATATTCACTGCCGAAGTCCGGCCGCGCTTGTCGGTTTCCAGTTCGTACTGGATCCGCTGATCCTTGTTCAATGTCGACATCCCAGCGCGTTCGACGGCACTGATGTGCACGAAGCTGTCGGTCGTGCCATCGTCAGGCTGGATGAAGCCAAAGCCCTTGTCGGGATTGAAGAATTTTACGGTGCCTACTGGCATGATGCGTTCCTTTCACGAAACATTGGGATTCCACAGACACGTGTCGGCGGAGCAAGGTGGCGAGAAAGGGGAGCAAGAAGCGCGGACGCAAGCAGTCCCGTCGCAGGCGACGATAGCACCTGCCATATGGGCGTGCTCCGTCAAAATTGCAATGGCAATCGCCCAACCCGTAAGCACGGAGCACTAGTGCGAGCCAGCAGCGTTGGCGAAGGTTTGTGGCCATCGGCCAACCGAGCGCGGGCGGCGCGAGTTTAGGTCACCGACTCATAAAGCGCATCCAGATTCTGGCTGCGGCGAGTTTGATGAGTGCGAGGTAGTTTTCGGGATGTTTCTCGTAGCGTGTGGCGATGGCGCGGTAGTGTTTGATTTTGCTGAAGAACCGTTCGACGGCGTTGCGTAGTTTGTAGAGGCTGGCGCTGAAGGGTGGTTTGCGGACTCGCTGCGGCATGAGCCTGACGTTGGCCACGACGCCGCGCGCGGCCATTTCAGAGTGCAAGGCATCGGAGTCATAGGCGCGGTCGGCAAGCAGGACATCGCCCTCGGTGAGGGTGTCGAACATGTCGGCGGCGCTGCGTCCATCATGAGCCTGGCCCGGCGTGATCTTCAGCAGGATCGGCAAGCCATTGGCATCGACCAGCGCATGGATCTTGGTCGTCAGCCCGCCTTTTGAACGCCCCATGCATCGGGGGTCAGCTGTGTCCCCGGTCGCGGTCTGCGGACCCCCTTTTTACTGTTGGCGCCGTGCTGGTGGACGCGGATCGAGGAGCTGTCGATCATCTGGACTTCGCCCCTCATAAGCTGCCGCCACCGCCGCAAACAGCCGGTCCCAGACCCCTTCCTTGCGCCAGCGGACGAACCGGTTGTAGCAGGTCGTCGCCGGACCATAACGCTCGGGAATGTCTGCCCAAGGCGAGCCCGTCCGCAGCCGCCAGTAAATCCCGTTCAGCACCCGGCGGTCATCCACGCGCGGCACCCCGCGCGGCTTGTTCGGAAGCAGCGGCTCGATGATCGACCACTCGAAGTCGCTCAACTCATATCGGCGTGAGGTCATGTCCAATCCCCTTTCGGAGCTTGAAATCAGACTTCACGCCAAATGGAAATCCCATTTATGAGTTTATGACCTAGACTGTCGCCGCTTTCAGGTCTGCAACCAGATCAAGCCGCTCCCACGGGAAGCTATCGCCAACCGGTTTGCGGCCAAAGTGGCCATAGGCGGCGGTCTTGCGATAGATCGGCTTGTTCAGGGCCAGGTGGGTGCGGATCGCGCGCGGGGTCAGGCCGCCCAGCTTGGCGATGCCCATGATCGCGGCTTCGATCTTGTCATCGCCGATCTTGCCGGTGTCATGCGTATCGACGTAGAGCGACAGCGGTTTGGACACGCCGATCGCGTAGGCCAGCTGGATCGTGCAGCGCGTGGCGAGGCCGGCTGCCACGACATTTTTGGCCAGATAGCGGCTGATATAGGCGGCTGAGCGATCAACCTTGGTCGGGTCCTTGCCGCTGAACGCGCCGCCGCCATGCGGGGCCGCGCCGCCATAGGTGTCGACGATGATCTTGCGCCCGGTCAAGCCGGCGTCGCCATCGGGGCCGCCGATTTCAAAGCTGCCGGTAGGGTTGATGAAGTACTCGGTTTCGCGCAGCAACACCGGCGGGATCACCTTGGCGATCACTTGCTTCACATAGGTGTGCAGCGTGGCTTCCTTGTCGCCCTCGTCATAGCCGGGCGCATGCTGGGTGGAGACCACCACCGCAGTGGCCGCCACCGGCAGGCTGCCTTCGTAACGCAGAGTGACCTGGCTTTTGGCGTCAGGTTGCAGAAACGGGGCGGCGCCCGAATGCCGGTCCGCCGCCATCTGCTCCAGAATCTTGTGGCTGTAATACAGCGTCGCCGGCATCAGATCCGGGGTTTCGTCGGTGGCATAGCCGAACATGATCCCTTGATCACCGGCGCCTTCGTCCTTGTTGCTGCTGGCATCGACGCCTTGCGCGATGTGCGCCGACTGGCCGTGCAAGCGGTTGATGAATTCGAACCGCTCCCAGTGGAAGCCATCCTGCTCATAGCCGATGTCTTTCACTGTCTGGCGGACCGTTGCTTCAACTTGTTCCGGAATTCCTGGTGCCCAGGCTCCGTCCTCATAGATGCCCTTGCCGCGGATTTCCCCGGCCAGCACTACCAGCTGGGTGGTGGTCAGGGTTTCACAGGCGATCCGCGCTTCCGGGTCGATCCCCAGAAACAGATCCACGATCGAATCCGAAATCTGGTCGGCAACCTTGTCCGGATGGCCTTCGGAAACCGATTCAGAGGTGAACAAATAATCAGCGCGCATGCGATCAATCCATATAAAGAATTCTTTATGTGTGCCGGTTCTAACGCGCGGAGCGACGCAAGGCAACCAGTGACAGGCCCAAAAGCACCGTCGCCCAGATCAGCGGCAGCAGATTGCCGAACCGCGCAAACAGCGTTGGCGGCAAGGCCGGCGGGATGATGCCATCGATCCGCCCCGGTTCATGCCGCTCGATCACGCGGCGCACCACGCCGCGCGCATCGATCACGGCGCTGATCCCGGTCGTGGTGGCGCGCAGCACCGGCAGGCCTTCCTCGATCGCGCGCAGCCGCGCCTGCGCCAGATGCTGAGGTGGGCCCCAGGCCCCGTACCAGCCATCGTTGGATGGGTTGAACAGGTAGGCCGGGCGATTCGCGCGCTCAGTAACACGTCCAGAAAAGATGATTTCATAGCAGATTTGCACCCCGACCTTGCTGTAGACCCCCAGGTCCAGCGTGCGCGGGCCGGGGCCAGGCCAATAGTCGATCGATCCCGGCACCAGCCGCGCCGCGCCCAGCGGTTCCAGCAGCCAGCGCAGCGGCAGATATTCCCCGCCGGGGACCAGATGTGCCTTGGCATAGCTCCCCCTGATCGCGCCGTCGCCAGCAATGGCGGTGACGACGTTGCGCGCACCGACCGCTTCCCCGCCGCGCAGTTCAAGGTCGCTGGTTCCGGTCAGTAGCAGCGAATCGGGGCCGATCACCCGGCCGATCCGCTCGCGCGCCGCCTCGGGATCACCCGCAAAGGTCCAGCCATAGTAGCGCGCTGGATACCCGGGCCGCAGATAGTCCGGCACGCCCGATTCGGGCCAGAACACCAGTCGGGGCGAGCCGGGGTCTTCATCGCGGCTGAGGTCGGCCTGGCGAGCAAACTGCGCCTCGTAATTGGCAGGCTCGTTGAGCAATTCCTGCCGCACATCGGGCTGGACTAGCGTGAAACGCGGACCGGAACGCGGGTCGGGCGGCGCGGCACCGGTCCACCCCATCACGACATAAATCGCCAGCAGCGTCAGCAGCCCAGCCCACTGGACGCCTCGGCGACCGGTAATGCGCGGCTTGTTGGGCCAGCCAATCAAACCGGCGAGCAAGATCACCACCCCAGCCAGCCCGTAGGTGCCAAGGTATGGGGCCAGCCGCGCGAGCCCTGGGGCGTGGTAATCCCCCAGCAGCACTGCACCCAGCGGGTTCCACGGATAGCCGGTAAACAGCCAGCTGCGCAGCCATTCGGTCAGCACCCAGGCCCCGGCCAAGGCCAGCACCAGGCTCCACCAGTGTCGCCGTGCGGACCATGCCAAAAGGACTGCGGGCATGAGATAAACCGCGAGATAGGCTGACCCAAGGATCACGGCAACGCCGCCCAGCCACGCCGGCATGTTGGCTTGATAGCCGAACGCAGTGGCGATCCAGTTGTTGCCCAGCGCAAAGTGCCCCAGTCCGAACCACCAGCCCAGCATGGCCGCTTGCCGCCGGGTTTCAGCCCGCCGGATCAGCGTGAGCAGGCCCCAGAGGGCGAGCAGGGTGAGCACCCAGATCCCTAGCGGAGCGAAGCCCAGCGCGGAAAGCAGGCCAAGCGCCAACGCGCAAAGCCTCGGCCAGCGGATGAGCCACTGCGGTGCGGCGGGAGGAGCAGATGCTTCAGCCACGGCGGCGCTGGGGAACGGTTGCGGCTGGTCAGCCAGCTTCGGCTACCGGCACCTTGCGCGGACGGCCGCGTGGGCGTTTGACCGGCGCCAGATCACCTGCGGGCAGATCGTCAGCCGCCAGATCGGCGGGTGACAGCGCGATCGACGGTGGCAGGATCGACGGATCGATCCCCGCGCCGCCGGTTTCCGCAGCACCATCGCCCCGGTCTGGCCGGTCACGGTCAGCCTCGGCGCGCGGGGCACGGCGCGGCCGCAGCCCCCGGCCTGAGCCAGTTTCGCGGACGAACGGATTCTCGGGCGGCTCGTAGGCGCTGGGCGCTGCATTTTCCCCGCCCGCGTCGGCGACGCGGGGGGCTTCGGCAACCACTGCCTGCTGACGCTGCGGGCGTTGCTGGTCATCGCCAGCACTGCGCGGGCCGCGCTGCGGCTCGTTACGGGGGCGTTCTTCACGCGGGCGATCTTCGCGCGGGCGATCCTCACGCGCACGATTGTCACGGGGCCGGTCCTCGCGGGGTGAGCGGTCTTCACGTGGCTGGCGCTCTTCGCGGGGCTGACGCTCTTCGCGGGGCTGACGCTCCTCGCGCGGCTGTTCTTCTCGCTCGCGGCGCTGATAGCTCGGCTGATCGAAGGCGGGGAAATCGCTCTCGACCGAAAATTCGCCGGCTTCCTCGGTGTTTTCCTCGGCGCCGCCTTCCCAGCGGTCGTCGCGGCGCAGGCGCTGTTCTTCCTGGCGGTTGCGCTGATCGGCGAGCACCCGGAAATAGTGATCGGCGAATTGCAGGTAGTACTCGGCCTGGACCCGGTCCCCATTCTGGTGTGCGTCCTGCGCCAGCTTGCGATACTTTTCCAGCAGCTGCGGGGCATTGCCGCGCGCGCGGCTGTCAACCCGGTTAAGCTGCTGCCCGCCACCACCGCCATTGCCGCCCGGACGATTGGTCCGGCCGCGCCGACGATTGTTGTTATTGTTGCCGTTGTTACGATTATTGTTGATCAAGGGTACAAATCCCTACTCCGGCGGTCACACCCGATTGCCGGGTCTCTTCGCCGCGTTATCTTCTGCCACGGTCGCCACACTGCGGTCCGTGTCCCGTCATTTGCTGCGCAGTAGCGCCAATTGAGCGCCCCGAATGCAAATGGTGGAATTGGCCTGCGGGAAGCGCGCACTCGCTAACCGGCGCTGGCCTGCAGTGCGCTTACGCCGCGAGGGGGCCCTTGCCAAGCGGAATTTGCAAAGCGAGCGCGCGCGGGCGTTCGCCAAGGTCATGATGCAGGGCCACTGCAAAGCCACTGGCCTCAGCAATCCGGGTCACGGCGGCGGCTTGAGTCGCGCCGATTTCCAGCAGCGCCAGCCCGCCGGGTGCCAGCAGGCCGGGCAGCTGCGGGATCAAGCTGCGGTAATCATCCAGACCGTCGATGCCCGCAAACAGCGCCCCCGCCGGTTCATGGTCGCGTACCGACGGAGACAGATCGGCGTCCAACTCTACATAGGGCGGGTTAGCGAGGATCAAGTCGAATTGGCCCAGTTCTGCCGCCCAGCCTGGTTGATGCCAGTCGGCTTGCTGGAACGCGGCGCGGTCCGCCAGCCGGAGATTGAGGGCATTACTTTCTGCGACGGCCAGTGCGGCAACGCAGCGATCAATTCCGATTCCGCGGGCACCCGGCAGTTCTGACAGCGCCGCCAGCAGCAGCGCGCCCGAGCCGGTCCCGCAATCGAGCACGCGCTGCGCGCCCGTCCGCTCGGCCAGCGCGACCTCGACCAGCACCTCGCTGTCCCCGCGCGGGATCAGCACGGCGGGGGAGACATCGAAATGCAGCCCGAAGAACTCCTGATGCCCGCGAATATATGCGACCGGTTCATGCGCCGCGCGGCGCGCAATCAATCCGGCAAACGCGGGCGGAACCGGATCGGCCATCCGCCGCAGGAACAGATCGGACCGGCTGACCCCCAACGCCTCGGCCATCAGCAATTCCGCGTCGCGGCGCGCAGTGTCAGTGCCCGGGCCCAACAAGCCCGGCCCCAGCACAAGGGTGGCGGCGCGGATTGCGTCAGTGACGGTCTTGGCGTCGGCAAGATTCACTCGCCCAGCGCCGCCAGCCGCTTGGCCTGATCTTCCGCCGTCAGCGCGTCGATCAGCTCGCCCAGGCCCGAGCCTTCCAGGATTTCGGGCAAGCGGTGCAGCGTCAGGTTGATCCGGTGATCGGTGACGCGGCCTTGCGGGAAGTTGTAGGTGCGGATGCGCTCGCTGCGGTCGCCCGAACCCACCATCGCCTTGCGTGCCTCCGCCTCCACCCCGTGGGCTTCGGCGCGTTTCAGGTCATACAGCCGCGTGCGCAGCACCTGCATCGCCTTGTCCTTGTTCTTGTGCTGGCTGCGCTGGTCCTGTTGGATCACCACCAGCCCGGTCGGCAGATGCGTCAACCGCACGGCAGAATCGGTGGTGTTCACATGCTGGCCGCCTGCGCCCGAGGCACGGTAGATGTCGATCTTGATGTCATTCGGATCAAGCTGCACGTCCAGCTCGTCGGGCTCGGGCAGAACCGCCACGGTGGCGGCAGAGGTGTGGATCCGCCCGCCGCTTTCAGTCACCGGCACGCGCTGGACCCGGTGGACCCCGCTTTCGTACTTCAGCCGGGCGAACACCCCGGTGCCGGTCACGTTGGCCACCACTTCCTTGAACCCGCCGATATCGTTGGCATTGGCGCTGACAATCTCGATCTTCCAGCCCTGCTCCGCCGCGAACCGCTCGTACATCCGCAGCAGGTCCGCCGCGAACAGCGCCGCTTCATCCCCGCCGGTCCCGCCGCGGATTTCCAGCATCGCCGGGCGCGCATCGGCCGAATCGCGCGGCAGCATGGCGATGGCGAGGTTGTGTTCGGCCTCGGGCAGCTGGCGTTCAGTTCGCGGCGAGTTCCTCGGCGGCCATCGCCTTCAGTTCGGGATCGGCCAGCATCGCCCCCAGCCCGGCAATCTCGGCGCGCAAGGCCGCGACCGTTGCGGCAGCCTTGGCCACCGGCTCCAGCTCGGCATAGTCACGGCTGGCCGCGACGAAGTCCGCGCTTTCCAGCTGGCCCGACCCCAGCCGGGCTTCCAGCTCGGCGAAGCGGCTGGCGATCTGGAACAAGCGGGCGTCGGAGATGGTCACAGCCCAATCCTCCCCGGAACGGGGAGGTGGACGCGCAGCGGCCGGAGGGGGCCCGCTGCGCCTTTGAGCGCTACGCTTGCGGAGCGGCGGACCCCCTCCGTCAGTCCCTGCGGGCCTGCCACCTCCCCGTTCCGGGGAGGATTTGGGAAGGGCCATTCTTCACCCAAACACCGTCGTCGCCCCTGCGCAGGCAGGGGCCCAGCCAAGTGCGCAGTGCGAACGCTATCGCTGCGGGGGACGCCAAGTTGGGATAGGCCCCTGCCTGCGCAGGGGCGACGACGGTTTTGGGGTAAGCGAAGGCCTTCCCCAAGCCGTCACCCTGAACTTGTTTGAACGTTCAGCTTGCTTCCAGGGTCCATCGCGCCGTCTGCCCGGCGCTTGGAGTGAAACCCTGACGGCGCGGCCCCGCTGCCCCACAACGCTTCGGCCTGCGCGGAGACATGGACCCTGAAACAAGTTCAGGGTGACGGGAAAATTGGGCGATGAAGCCGGTCATTGACCCTGCTTTGTTTCGATTAGGTAAAAGGTACCGGGAAGACCATCGCGCCAATTGTTTGTATCGACCGGCTCGTCTCCGTCGGCCCTAATCACATCGAAACCACCTGCACGTAGCGCGTCAATAATGCGAGCGAATTTGTATGGGCCGACCCCAAATCGACCCGTCGTAAACCGCAAGATAGCTGCTTCTAGTCCCACAGGATCTTCGACCAAGACCATCGCCGATGATACCTTTTGCGCCTTCGCAAACACCTTGTTTCGATTGCTACCGACAAAGGCCTCAACACTTCGAAGAGGTTGATCAAATCGCTGATTGTGGTGACGACGCAAAACTACCTCGAGTTTGCGAACGATAGGTTCGGTAGAATCACCACCAGAAACGACTGCAACGTCGTTCACGTTCTCACCTGACACCACTTGGGCCACCAACATCGCCAACCGCTCAATCCCCGCAGCCCAGCCCACCGCTGGCGTAGCCGCGCCGCCCAGTGACTCCATCAAGCCATCATAACGCCCGCCGCCGAGCACAGTCCCCTGCGCGCCCAGCCGGTCGGTGACGAATTCAAACGCGGTGTGGCGGTAGTAATCCAGCCCGCGCACCAGCGCTGGTGCTCTCGTCCAGGCGACGCCCGCCGCATCCAGCCCGGAGGTCACCGCGCCGAAGAAATCCTGTGCTTCACCGCTCAGGAAATCGTCGATCTTCGGCGCATCGGCCACGAAGGCCTGATCGCGCGGGTCCTTGCTGTCGAGAATGCGCAGCGGATTGCGTTCCAGCCGGTCTTGCGAATCCTGGCTGAGCTCGCCCTGCACCGCGCGGAAGTATTCGACCAGGCTGGCGCGCCAGGCATCGCGGCTGGTGCCATCGCCCAGGGTGTTGAGCATCAGCGTGACCCCGTCTGCGATCCCCAGCTCTTTCAGCAGCTGGTCCGCCATCACCAGCAGCTCGACGTCTGCTTGTGGTTCCCCAGCGCCGATGATCTCGGCGTCGAGCTGGTGAAACTGGCGGTAGCGGCCCTTCTGCGGACGTTCATAGCGGAACAGCGGCCCGTGAGTGGCGAGCTTGACCGGGGCATATTGCTGCCAGCCATTGGTCAGGTAGGCGCGGCAGACCCCGGCGGTGAATTCGGGCCGCAGGGTCAGCGAATCGCCGCCGCGATCCTCAAACGAGTACATCTCCTTGGAGACGACATCGGTGGTTTCGCCGATCGAGCGGCTGAACACTTCGGTCTTTTCAAACACCGGCATTTCGATCCGGCGGAACCGGTACAGCTTGCGCACGCGCTCGAACGTCTCGACGACATGCGCGAACGCCTCGGCCTCTGCGCCGAAAATGTCCTGCGTGCCGCGGATCGCCTGAGGGGTCGACTTGCTTGGTGTCTTGCTCATGGCGCTGGCCCCTAGCCCGTTAGCGCTCTGTCGAAAAGAGCGCAGGCACGGCTTGCGGGCCGCAGCTTGCGGGTTACAACCGGCAGCATGAACAAAGCAACCGGGGCAATCCTTTCCGCCGTGGCGCTGACGCTGGCCGTCCCCGCCGCTTCCGCCACCCTTTCCGCGCCCGCCGCCGTGGCGCTGCCGGCCAATGTGCCCGCTGCGCAGGACGTGCCCTATCCCGGCGGACCGATGGTGCTGGCGATTGACGCGACCGACATCGTGCGCGGGGTTTACCGCGTTACGCAGACGATCCCGGTCGCGCCCGGCACGCGCAAGTTGACGCTGCTGCTGCCGCAATGGCTGCCCGGCAATCACGGCCCGCGCGGGACCATGGCCGAGCTGGTCGACCTGCAGCTTTACCGCCGGCGGCCAGAAGCTGAGCTGGAAGCGCGATCCGGTCGAAGTGTTCGCCTTCCACATCGATGTGCCCGCCGGGGCGAGCGCGGTGACCGCCAAGTTCCTCCACACCAGCCCGCTGCAAAGCGCCGAGGGCCGGATCACGATGACGCAGGAAATGCTCAACCTGCAGTGGGAGAAGATGAGCCTGTATCCCGCCGGGCATTACGTGCGCCAGATCCGGGTGCAGCCAAGCGTGACGATCCCGCAGGGCTGGAGCGCGGCGGTGGCGCTCGACGGGCTGAAGACCACCGGCAACAAGCTGAGCTGGGCCGAAACCAGCTATGAGATTCTGGTCGATTTGCCGATCTTTGCCGGCAAGTATTTCCAGAAGTGGGATCTGGGACAGAACGTGACGCTGAACGTGGTGGCCGACAAGCCCGAGCAGCTGGCGGCCAAGCCCGAGTACATCGCCCTGCACCGGAACCTCGTCACCGAAGCGCGGCTGGCGTTCGGCGCGAATCACTTTGACCGCTACGAATTCCTGCTCGCGCTGACCGACCGGATGGGCGGGATCGGGCTGGAGCATCACCGTCAGTAGCGAAAACCAGCTGGAGCCGGGCGCGTTCACCGAATGGGACAAGTACGCGTGGGACCGCAACCTGCTGCCGCATGAATATGCCCATTCGTGGTCGGGCAAATACCGCCGCCCGGCGCGGGTCTGGACCCCGGATTACCGCCAGCCGATGCAGGGCGACCTGCTGTGGACCTATGAAGGGCAGGACCAGTTCTGGGGCACCGTGCTCGCCGCGCGCTCCGGCCTGCAGGGCAAGGACGTGGTGCTGGGGATGCTGGCGAACTGGGCCGGGAACTTTGCCGAACAGCCGGGCCGCCGCTGGCGCTCGGTCGAGGATACCGGGTCCGATCCGGTGTTTGCCGCGCGCAAGGCCAAGCCGTTCGCCTCGCTCTCGCGCAGTGAAGATTACTACACCGAAGGCGCGCTGATCTGGCTGGAGATCGATCAGATCATCCGCGCCGGGACCGGCGGCACGCGCAGTATCGATGATTTCGCCAAGGCGTTCTTCGGGATGAATGACGGCGATTATGGCCAGCTGGCGTTCGAAGTGGACGAGATCGTCGCCAAGCTGAACGCGGTGCATCCTTATGATTGGGCCAA
This sequence comes from uncultured Alphaproteobacteria bacterium, assembly GCA_963802015.1. Lineage (GTDB taxonomy): Bacteria > Pseudomonadota > Alphaproteobacteria > Sphingomonadales > Sphingomonadaceae > Novosphingobium. The sequence goes on along the minus strand of CAWDHB010000009.1, from coordinate 73,340 downwards.
GCTGATCGACACCCGGATCAACACCCCCGGCCAGCCTGCGCCGCTGCGCGGGATCGAGCTGGGCGGGTACAAGCTGGTCTGGAAAGACGAGCCCAACCCCTATGACAAGGCGCGGTTTGACGACCAGAAGGTGCTGTCGCTGATCTGGTCGCTGGGGATCACGCTGGACAAGGACGCCAAGGTGACCGCCACCCATTGGGGCAGCCCGGCGTTTGAAGCAGGCGTGGTCAGCGGGGCGAAAGTGATCGCGGTCAACGGCGCGGCCTATGACAAGGACGCTCTGAGAAAAGCGATCACCGCCGCCAAGGACGGCGCGCCGCTGGAAGTGCTGTTCCAGCGCGGCGAGCGGTATGAAACGGTCAAGCTGACCTATCGCGGAGGCTTGCGCTATCCGTGGCTGGAACGCGCCGCTGCGGGCAGCGCACCGTCTGGGTTGGACCTGCTGCTGGAACCCAAACGTCCGGCGGCGGCGCAGTAGGGTGGCGTCCGCTGTTGCAGTGCAGCACAGGCGCGGCTAAGGGCCACCCATGCGTATTGATCTGATCCCCGCCGGGGACAATCTCCCCCACGAACTCAACGTGCTGATCGAAGTGCCTATCGGCGGCGAGCCGGTGAAGTACGAGATCGACAAGGCCAGCGGCGCGCTGTTCGTTGACCGCATCCTGCACACCGCGATGCGCTATCCGGCCAATTACGGCTTCATCCCGCACACGCTGGGCGAAGACGGCGATCCGCTCGACGCGTTGGTGATCGCGCGCTCGCCGATCATCGCCGGGGCCGTGATCCGGGTGCGCCCGATCGGCGTGCTGCTGATGGATGATGACAAGGGCGGCGACGAGAAGCTGATCACTGTGCCGGTCGATTCGACCTTCCCGTACTACAGCGAGATTTCGACGCACGAAGAACTGCCGCCGATCGTGACGCAGCAGATCGAGCACTTCTTCCAGCACTACAAGGATCTGGAACCCGGCAAATGGGCCAAGATCAAGGGCTGGGGCGATGCGGAGGAAGCCAAGCGGATCATCCTGGACTGCATCGAGCGCGCCAAGCTGACCGGGTACTAGGCTGACAGTCGACGCGGTTATTCCCCCGCGACGGTCATCCCGTCGATCCGCACCGTCGGGGGCATTGACGCTGCGGTACCATTCCAGGTCGTTGGCCGGGGTCAGCGCCGCGAACATGGCGAGCAGGTTGCCCGCCACGGTGAATTCGGCGATCGGCCCGGCCAGTTCGCCGTTGACGATCCGGAAGCCAGTGGCGCCGCGGCTGTAATCGCCGGTCACGCCGTTGACCCCCTGGCCGATCAGTTCGGTGACATAGACCCCCTCGGTGATGTCGGCGATCAGTTCTGCCGGAGTGACGGTTCCGGCCGCGAGGTGGACGTTGCTGCCCCCGATCCCGGGCGCGCCGCCGTGGCCGCGCGCGGCGTGGCCGGTTGGCTGGCCGCCCAGTTGCCGGGCCGCGGCGCTGTTCATCAGCCAGCCGGTCAGCGCCCGTTTTCGACCAGATTGCGCGCGCGCCGTCGGCAACCCCTCGCCGTCGAACGGGCGCGATGCGAGGCCGCGCGGGCGAAGCGGATCGTCAACGATCAGCGTTTCCGGTCGAAACAGCTGCGCCAGATCGTGGTCCAGCAGGAACGAAGCCTTGCGCGCAATCGCACCGCCGGAGATCGCGCCATAGCAGATGCCCGATCAGTGCCGGCACTGACGCGCTGGATCGAACACCACCGGCATCGGCCCGCTGCGCGCTTGCCCGGGATTCAGCCGCGCCACTGCGCGCTCCCCAGCAAGGCGGCCGACTCTTTCGGGATCGGGCAGGTCGGTCAGATAGCGCGCGCTGCGCAACGCATAGTCGCGCTGCATCCCGCGCCTTCGCCCGCGATCACGCTGGCGCGATGCTGCGGCATGGTCGCGCTATAGGCATCCGGCAGAATCCGTGGCTGGTGACCAGCGCCATGACCTCACGCCCGGCCGAGCCGCTGGCACCGTTGCTGTTGGTGACACCCGATACCGCGCGCGCCGCATCTTCGGTGGCCTCGGCCAGGGCGCGCAACTGCGGCCGGGCTTAGTTCGTCGGCGTCCAGCAGGTCGAGCGCAGGCAACGGGCCGCGTGCCAGCAGTTCCGCCGGAGCCAGCCCGGCATAGGGATCTTCTGGTGCCAGCCGTGCCATGGCGATGGCGCGGGCGGCGAGCTCTTCCAGCGCGGCGTCGCCCAGATCGCTCGAACCGATGCTGGCCGACTGCTGGCCGATGAACACCCGCAGAGTGATATGCTCGCTTTCCGAGCGCTCGACGTCTTCCAGCTTGCCGCAGCCGCACCTGGACCGCTTCGGATTCGGAGCCGGAGTAGACCGCCTCTGCCGCATCGGCCCCCGCCCGCCGGGCGCGTTCCGATCAGCGCGGCGGCGCGCTCCTGAGCCTGAGCGGGATTGAGCATGGTGGCGAGCTACTCCGTAAAGCAGCCGCCCGTCTAGGGTTACTGCCCCAGCGCAGCAAGGCCAATCAGGCGAAGGCGCATCGCCAGCAGCCTGAACATGCCCGTGACCAGAAACGGCAGCCCGATCGCCAGCAGCCAGACCAGCATCCGGTCGCGGCGAAAGCGCGGTGCGAACGCCGGATCGGCGGCCTGAGCATCGCTCAGCCGGTTCCAGCGCCGTTCGAACAGGCGGCAGGCGGGAATGATCGCGATGACCAGCACGATCAGCGCAAAATAGGGCAACAGCGATCCGCCCGATCGGCGTGCAGCGCCTGCATCGTCACGAAGATCTGCAGTCCGGTGTAAACCAGCAAGGCATAAGCGATCGTGTCGCTCATCTTCTTGCGCCAGTCGAGCGCGCCCGCCTTGCGCGGTGCAGCTCCGTTCGAATGGTCAAACGCATTGGCCATGCGGCGATCCCCTCTCTCATTCCCCGCAGCGCAGTAAAACACCGAACCGCGCGGCGGGCAAGGGCTGTTAACCAATGTTTCGCTATGGCTGCGAAGATGGCCACGCAAGAAACTTGCCAATTGCACGATCAGGCGCTTGCCGCGGCGCGGCAGGCGATTCTAAACGACGCATGGTAATGGAGCACCGTCACCGCCATCACCGCCCCCGGATCACCCGCCTGCCGCAAGGCGGGCTTGAGGTGATCTCGATCGCCAAAAGCTATGACAAGCGCGCGGTGCTGACCGATATTTCGCTGTCGGTCGGCAAGGGCGAAGTGCTCGGGCTGCTCGGCCCCAACGGCGCGGGCAAGACCACCTGCTTCTATTCGATCATGGGGCTGGTGCGCCCGGATCAGCGGCCGCATCCTGATGGACGGGGTCGATGTCACCAAGCTGCCGATGTACCGCCGCGCGATTCTGGGCCTGGGCTATCTGCCGCAGGAAACCTCGATCTTCCGCGGCATGACGGTGGAACAGAACATCGCCTGCGTGCTCGAACTGGTCGAACCCGATGCCGCCGTGCGCGCGGACGAGCTGGAGCGGCTGCTGCGGCGAATTCGGCCTGACCAAGCTGCGCGCCAGCGCGGCGATGGCGCTGTCGGGCGGGGAACGGCGGCGCTGCGAAATCGCCCGCGCGCTCGCCGCCAAGCCCTCGATCATGCTGCTCGACGAGCCGTTTGCCGGGATCGATCCGCTCTCGATCAGCGATATCCGCGATCTGGTGAAAGACCTCAAGACACGCGGGATCGGGGTGCTGATCACCGATCACAACGTCCGCGAAACGCTCGACATCGTTGACCGCGCCTGCGTGATCTTTGGCGGGCAGGTGCTGTTCGCCGGCACCCCCGAAGCGCTGGTGGCGGATGAGAACGTCAAGCGGCTGTACCTTGGCGACAGCTTCGCGCTGTGATGCTTCGGCAGGCTCAGCATGAGCGGGGTTTGAGTTTGGGGCTTGTCCCAACGCCCGCTCAGCCTGAGCCTGCCGAAGGCCGTGGCCTGAGCTAGCCCGGTAATGTCCCTTGGTCCCCGCCTCGATCTGCGGCAATGCCAATCGCTGGTGATGACGCCGCAGTTGCAGCAGGCGATCAAGCTGCTGGCGCTGTCCAATCTGGAAGTCGAAACCTTCATCGGCGATGCGCTGGACGCCAATCCGCTGCTCGATATCGGCGAAGTGGCGGCGCGCCGGATGACCTGCCGCTGTCCGATCTGCCCGAAGCGCGCCGGACCACGCTGGAAAGCTCGCCCACCGATCAGCTGGTCGCCGAAGGCCGCGCTGCGGAAGACCGCCCGCTCGATATTGACCCCGCCGCGCTCGACCGTGACCGCGATACCGGCGACGGTGCCACTGGGGCCGAGTCCGGCACCGATTGGGGCGCGGATCAGCGCAGCGGCGGGAGCGAGGACGGCCCGGGGATCGATGAGCGCGGCGCGGGCGAACCGACGTTGGCGGAACATCTGGACGCCCAGCTGGGGCCAAGCTGCCATGACCCGCGCCAGGCCTTCATCGCGCGGCACCTGATCGGCCTGCTCGACGAGGCCGGCTATCTGCCGCAAGACCTGCGCGAGATCGCCGGTGAATTGGGCGTCAGCCTGGCCGAAACCGAGGCCGCGCTGGCGTTGCTCCAGACGCTCGATCCGACCGGCGTCGGCGCGCGCACGCTGGGCGAATGCCTGGCGCTGCAAGCGCGCGAGGCCGACCGCTATGATCCGTGCATGGCGCGCCTGCTCGACAATCTCGACCTGCTGGCGCGCGGCGAGCTGCCGCGGCTGAAGCGGATGTGCGGGGTCGATGACGAGGACTTCGCCGATATGCTGGCCGAGCTGCGCGGCTATGACCCCAAGCCCGGTCTGCGGTTTGGCGCGGCGGGGGCGAAGCGATCACGCCGGACATCCTGCTGACCCCGCGCGCCGACGGCGGCTGGGACGTGGCGATCAACCAGGCGACCCTGCCCCGGCTGATCGTCAACCGCGATTACTACGTCGAAATGCGCGGCGCCTGTGCTGACAAGTCCGCGCGTGGCTGGCTGTCGGACAAGCTGGCCGATGCCAACTGGCTGATCAAGGCGCTCGACCAGCGGCAGAAGACCATCCTGAAAGTCGCCAGCGAGATCGTGACGCAGCAGGACGGCTTTTTCCGCTACGGCGTATCGCAGCTGCGCCCGCTGACCCTGCGCGCCGTGGCCGAGGCGATCAGCATGCACGAATTGACCGTCAGCCGGGTGACCTCCAACAAGTTCCTGCACTGCCCGCGCGGCACCTTTGAGCTGAAGTATTTCTTCACTTCGGGCGTCGGCGCGGTCGATGGCGAAGGCGGCGCGTCCGCTGCCAGCGTCAAAGCGGCGATCAAGACGCTGATCGACGCCGAAGACGCCAAGGCGATCCTGTCTGACGATACGCTGGTCGATCTGCTGAAAGCCAAAGGCTTTGACCTCGCCCGGCGGACTGTAGCCAAATACCGCGAGGCGATTGGTCTTGGCAGTTCGGTCCAGCGGCGGCGGCAAAAGGCGCTGGCGGGAAAGCGCTAATCTCTTACTCCGCCATGCACAGCGCATCGGGCAGATTGGTCCGCAACCAGTCGAGCATGGCTTCGCGAATCGCATGGCGCAGGCGTGAAAGGCTGGCCGGATCGGTGGTGCTCATCACCAGTTTCAATTCGATTGAACCTGACCCGCGCTTCGGCCACATGCAGCGCGCCGGTGCGCTTGTCCCAGTCGGGATGAGCAGCCAGCAAGCCTTCATAAGCCGCGCGGATTGCGCTGATATCCACGCCGGGACGGACCGGCAGCACTACTGATCCGGTGATCCCGCCGCCAACGCGGGTCCAGTTCTGAAACGTGCCGTCCAGAAACTTCGCGGTCGGCACGATCACCCGGCGCTCGTCGCCAGTGCGGATCACGACATAGCTCAGCCGGATATCCTCCACCCGCCCGCTTTCGGTTTCGACCACTACATAGTCGCCAATCCGGATCGGTTCGGTCAGCGCGATCTGCATCCCGGCGATCAGCGACTTGAGCGCAGGCTGCGCCGCCGCACCGACCGCCAACGTGGCCAGCCCGGCCGAGGCGAGCAAGGTAGTGCCGACGCTGCGCACGGCCGGAATCGCGAACAGCACCAGCGCGATGGTCACGAACACGATCAGGAACCCGGCAGTGCGGCTGAAGATCGCGATCCGGGTGGTGCGGCTGCGGGCGGCTTCATCGCTGGAGCCGCGTTCGGCGCGCGCCGTCATCACGGCGGCGAAGGCCTTGATCAGGGCATAAGTCACCCAGCCCATCAGCGCCGGAACCACGAACCGGGCCGCCGCATCCCAGACCTGCGCCAGCAGCGCATTGCTCTCCGCCGCCAGCGACAAGCCGACCGCAATCAGCGACCAGCGCGCGGGTTGGCGCAGCCGGGCAAAAATAATGTCGTCTGACTGCGATTCGGTCGCGCGCGCTGCGCGGTCCAGCAGGGCGAACACCAGCAAGTGCAGCACCACCGCCGCGCCGACGGCAATCGCGGCTGGCACGGCGGCGCGGGTCAGCGCTTCTGACCAGCCGAGCACGGCAGACAAGTCTGCGGGCGGTTTGGCGGCAGTCAATGTGCGGCTCCCCAACTTGGCCCAGAGCCGACTTCGACCCCCAGCGGCACGGACAGCGTGACGGCGGGCTCTGCCGCTCCGGCCATGACAGCGCGGATGACTGTCGGTCGCCGCTGCGACATCGGCTTCGGGCAATTCGAACACCAGTTCATCGTGAACCTGCAACAGCATCCGCACGTGACCGAGGCCCGCCTCTGCCAGCGCGGGCAGCATCCGCGCCATCGCGCGCTTGATGATGTCCGCCGCCGTGCCCTGGATCGGCGCGTTGATCGCCGCGCGTTCAGACCCGGCGCGTTCATTCGGTTGGCTCTGAATTGATCCGCGGGAACCACGTCTTGCGGCCAAACAGCGTTTCCGAATAGCCCTGCGTCCGCACGCTTTCCAGCGTGGTGTGGATGTAATTGCGGATGCCGGGGAAGCGTTCGAAATAACGGTCGATCATCGCCTGCGCCTCGTCCGAGGATACCCCCAGCCGCCCACCCAGCCCCCAGCGCGAAATGCCATAGAGGATCGCGAAATTGATCGTCTTGGCGCGTCCGCGCGTATCGCGGTTGACCTCGCCGAACATCTCCATGGCGGTGCGCGCGTGGATGTCTTCGCCCTGCGCAAAGGCTTCCTTCAGCGGCGGCACGTCCGCCATATGCGCGGCCAGCCGCAGCTCGATCTGGCTGTAGTCGGCAGACGAGCAGCACATGTCCCGGCTCAGCCACAAAGGCATCGCGGATCTGCCGCCCCAGTTCGGTGCGGATCGGGATGTTCATCAGGTTGGGATCGGTCGAGGACGAGCCGCCCGGTCTGCGCGCCGACCAGGCTGTAGCTGGTATGGACCCGGCCCGTATCAGGATTGATCGCGGCTTGCAGCGCTTCGGTATAGGTCGAGCGCAGCTTGGACAGTTGCCGCCATTCGAGTACCTGCGTCGCCACCCCCGCGCCTTCGCCCGCCAGCCGTTCGAGCACCGCCACATCGGTCGAATACTCGCCCGGACTTGGCGCTCTTGCGCCCGCCTTTGTAGCCCAGCTTGTCGAACAGCACTTCGCCGAGCTGCTTGGGGCTGCCGATGGTGAACGGCTGCCCGGCGGCCTCGTGGATCGCCGCTTCCAGCTTGGCGATCTCGTCCGCAAAGGTGGCCGACAGGCCCGACAGCCGCTCGCGGTCGACCTTGATCCCGTGGCGCTCCATCTGCGCGACCACCGGGATCAGCGGGCGGTCGACGCGCTCATAGACCCGCGTCGCGGCCTCGTCCGCCAGGCGCGGTTTGAGCAAACGGTGCAGCCGCCAGGTGACTTCGGCGTCTTCGGCGGCATATTCGGTCGCGCGGTCGAGCGGCACCTCGCCGAACGGGATCGCCTTCTTGCCGGTGCCGCACAGCTCCTTGAAGGTCAGCGTGGTGTGGCCGAGATGGCGGGTGGACAGCTCGTCCATCCCGTGGCCGCCTCCGATCCCGTCCTCGCTGCGGCCCGCATCGAGATCGAAGCTGATGATCATCGTATCGTCGATCGGGCTGACCGCCATCGCCGTAACGCGCCAGCACGTTGATGTCGTATTTGATGTTCTGCCCGACCTTCAGCACCGCATCGCTTTCCAGCAGCGGTTTGAGTGCGGCGAGCGCCGCTGCCAGCGGAACCTGCGCGGGCTTTTCCGCAAACATGTCGCTGCCGCCATGGCCCAGCGGGATATAGCAGGCCTGGCCCGGGACCGATCGCCAGCGACACCCCGGTCAGGTCCGCGCGCATGGCATCGAGCGCGCTGGTTTCGGTATCGACTGCGACAACCCGCGCCGCCATGGCTCGCGCGACCCAGTCGTTCAGCGCCTCCAGCGTCTGCACGCAGGCATAACTGCTGCGGTCGATTGGCGGCAGTTCGGCCAGCGGCTGGCGGCTGCCGCCGCTGACTGGCTGCGCGCCTGCGGTAACGGCTTTCGCCGGGTTGAGCTGGACCTTGCGCTCAGGGCTGCCGCGCCCTTCGCCCAGCCGCTTGAGCAGGCTGTTGAAGCCGTGCTCGGTCAGGAACGCCGCCAGCGGATCGGGCGGAATCGTGCCCAGTTTGAATTCGTCCAGCGCCATCGGCAGCGGGCAGTCTTCCTTCAAGGTCACCAGCACCCGGCTCAGCCGCGCCATTTCGGCCTGTTCGATCAGGCTTTCCCGCAATCTTGGAGGGCTTCATGTCGGGCGCAGCGGCCAGCACGGCGTCCAGATTGCCATGATCCTGGATCAGCTTGGTTGCGGTCTTGGGCCCGATCCCGCGAATGCCGGGAATATTGTCCGCCGAATCGCCCATCAGCGCGAGCACATCGCCGACCAGATCCGGGGTCACCCCGAACTTCTCGGCCACTTCGGGCACGTCGATCCGCTGGTTCTTCATCGTATCGAGCATGTCGGTACTGCCGCCGCCGTCAGTACAGGTGCCGATCAGCTGCATCAGATCCTTGTCGGACGAAACGATCGTCACGTCCCAGCCGCGCGCGGCGGCAGCGCGGGCGTAGGACGCGATCATGTCATCGGCCTCGACATTGTCCTCCTCGATCAACGGCAAGGAGAACGCGCGGGTAGCGTCGCGAATCAGCGGGAACTGCGGGCGCAGGTCTTCGGGCGCTGGGGGGCGATTTGCCTTGTATTCGGGATAGATGTCATTGCGGAATGATTTGCCCGCCTTGTCCAGCATCACCGCCAGATGGGTCGGCCCATCGGCCTTGTTCAGATCATCCGCCAGCTTCCACAGCATTGTTGTATAACCATAAACCGCACCGACCGGCACGCCCAGCGGGTTGGTCAGCGGCGGCAGGCGATGATAGGCGCGGAAAATATAGGCCGATCCATCGACCAGATAGAGATGCTGCTTTGCGGGCGTTTCAACGGTCATGGCTTTGGTTAGCAAGCTGCGCGCGGCAGGTCAGCGCAAAAGGCGCGAATCACTTGTCCGGCCTGTGCATAACCTTGCTGACGCGCATGGTCACAGGCTTGCCACAATTGCGGCTTAGCGCACGAATCAGCCAAAAACACACTTGGCATTCACCAATCGCTTGCATAGCGAAAGGAACGGCATTATTTGGACCGCGAAGTCTACCGCAAAGGTAGGCTTTCCGTTCGGTCACGCATGCCATCTGGCAATGGGATCCGGGCGGGGTCCACTCGCTGTTCAAGGAATACCATCACATGCGCAAGATCATTCTCGCCGCTGGTGCCGCTCTCGCTCTCGCAGCCTGCTCGCAGGAAAAGGCTGAAGACGCTGCTGCTGCCGCAACCGACGCTGCTGCGACTGCAACCGACGCTGCTTCGGACGCTGCTGCTGCTGCAACCGACGCTGCTACGGCTGCTGCAACTGAAGCCGCTGCTGGCGCTTCGGCTGCTGCGACTGAAGCTGCTGGCGCCGCTTCGGCTGCTGCTGGTGCCGCTTCGGCTGCTGCCACCGACGCTGCTGCTGCTGCTGCGGATGCTGCCAAGAAGATGTAATCTTCTTGCCAGTTGGCAAAAGAATTTGGGGCGTCGGAGCAATCCGGCGCCCCTTTTCTATGCCGATTAACGGCGCGGCCCTCCATGCGCGCTTGACGGATTTAATCGCGCGATTAACTTCACCGCATGGGAGCGGATCAGACCAACGCGCTTGAAGCGCTCGCCGCTGGGCTGGCCAAGGCCCTCGCGCGCATCGCCCTGCCGCCGCCGGCCGGACTTGAGCGGCTGTCTGGCGGGGCCAACATGGAAAGCTGGCGGTTCAGCGCAGGCACTGAGACCTGCGTGCTGCGCCGCGCGCCGTCGCTGGACCTGATGGCTGGCCGCCCGCTCGATCACGCCGGAGAGGCGGCAGTGATTCGCGCTGCCGGGGCCGCCGGGGTACTCGCGCCGGATGTGCTGGTGGAATTGCTGCCGGATGACGGAATCGGTTCGGGCTTCGTGATGCGGGCGCTTGCCCGGCACGCCGGACCCAGCCGTAATCCTTGCCGCAGCCGATGGTGCTGCGCTGATTCGCGATGTGGCCGCGCAGCTCGCCGCCGTGCACCGGACCGATTGCAGCGGGCTGCCGTTGCCGGTGATGGATACTGCAACGGCCCTGGCCGAGCTCAAGGCCCGCTTTCTGGGCCATGGCGGGGACCGCCCGATTCTGGCGCTGGCGCTGCGCTGGCTGGAAGAGAACCTGCCCGCACCAGTGCCGCCGCGGCTGGTCCACGGCGATTTCCGGCTGGGCAACCTGCTGGTCGAAGGTTCGCGCCTGACCGGGGTGCTTGACTGGGAGCTGGCGCATCTGGGCGATCCGCTGGAGGATCTGGCGTTCGGGTGCATGACCGTTTGGCGGTTCTCCCGGCCCGATCGCCCCGGCTATGGCCTTGCCTCGCTGCAAGCGCTGACGGATGCCTATGCAGCAGCTGGCGGGGTGGCGTTCGATCCGGCGCGGTTCCGGTTCTGGACGGTCTACCGGACCTTCTGGTGGGCGCTCGGCTGCCTGCAGATGGGCGGGTTCTGGCGCGCTGGGCATGATCGCTCGGTCGAGCGCGTGGTGGTCGCGCGGCGCACCGCCGAGCAGGAACTCGATCTGCTGCTATTGCTCGAAGACCTCGCCCCCGCAGCCGAACGCGCGCGGCCGCTGCCGCCAGCCACCGAACCACTTACCCCCGGCACCGGCGAACCGGACGGCGCGGAAGTGCTCACCGCCGTGTCCGAATGGCTGGCCAGCGAGATCAAGCCGCTGGTCTCCGGGCGCGGCAAGTTCAACCTGGCGGTTGCGCGCAATGCGCTGGGCATCGTCGCGCGCGAGATTAGCCAGCGCCCGGTCGCCACCGACGCGGCGCTAGCTGCCGACTTGCTGGCAGGCCGGGCCGATCTCGCCACACCGGGACTGCTCGCAAAGCTGCGCCGCATGGCGCTCGCCAAACTCGCTGCCGATATGCCGAAATATCCCGCGCTCGCCTCTGCCAATGAGGAATGGGCGGCCCGCACGAACTGGGAAGGACCCTGACATGGATTTCGCAATCCCCGCCGAACTCGAAGCCTACTTGACCGAACTCGACGCCTTCATCGCGGCAGAGATCAAGCCGCTGGAAGAGCAGGATGACAATATCCGCTTCTTCGATCACCGCCGCGAATATGCCCGGACCGATTTTGAGAATCAGGGTCTGCCGCGCCACGAATGGGAACTGCTGCTGCGCGAAGCTTCGCTGCGCGCGGACAAGGCCGGGCACTGGCGGTTTTCCGCGCCGAAGAAGTACGGCGGCCAGGACGGCTCCAACCTGTGGATGGCAGTGATCCGTGATCGCTTCGCGGCCAAGGGACTGGGGCTGCACAACGATTTGCAGAACGAGCATTCGATTGTCGGCAACTTCCCGTTCGTGGCGATGTACGAACATTTCGGCACGCCCGAGCAGCAGGACGAATTCATCCTCGGCGGGTTCAACCGTGAACGCCGTGTCGCGTTCGGCCTGACCGAGCCCGATCACGGCTCTGACGCAACGCATATGGAAACCCGCGCAGTGCGCGAGACCCGCGATGGCGTGGCGGGCTGGCGGATCGACGGACGCAAGATGTGGATCACCGGGATGCACGTCGCCACCCATTGCGCCGCGTTCTGCCGGACCAGCGGCAAGGATGGCGACGCCAAAGGGATCAGCTGCCTGCTGGTGCCGATCGACAATCCCGGCATGGTGGTCGACGAGTACATGTGGACCTTCAACATGCCGACCGATCACCCGCGGATGCATTTCGAGAATTGCTGGGTGCCCGAATCGGCGATGCTCGGCCCGGTCGACGGGGGGCTCGCGATCGCGCAGAGCTTTGTTCACCAGAACCGCATCCGCCAGGCCGCCAGCTCGCTTGGGCGCGGCGACCTATTGCGTTGAGGAATCGGTCAAATACGCGCGGGAACGCAAGCCGTTCGGGCAGGAACTGGCGCGCAACCAAGGTATCCAGTTCCCGCTGGTGGAGCTCGCCACCCAGTGCGAGATGCTGCGCGCCTTCATCTACAAGACGGCGTGGGAGATGGACCAGATCCCGCACAAGGAACTGGAGCACCAGCTGTCTGACAAGATCTCGATGTGCAATTACTACGCCAACCGGCTGGTCTGCGACGCCGCCGACCGGGCGATGCAGGTCCACGGCGGGATCGGCTATTCGCGGCACAAGCCGTTCGAACACATCTTTCGCCACCACCGCCGCTACCGGATCACCGAAGGCGCGGAGGAAATCCAGATGCGCAAGGTCGGGGCCTATCTGTTCGGCTACCTTGGCCCCAGGAAGGCGCTTTACGCAGGTTAGGAGAGGCGCTCCACCAGGTCAGCGATGTCGGCAACGGCCAAGCCGAATTCGGTGGTCAACACCGCCAGATCACTCTCCCGCGCCATTTCACCGTCGTCGCGCATGATGGCGCAGATCACCGCCGCGTCGCCCGCGCCTGCCAGCCGCGCCAGCGCGAGTGCCGCTTCGGCTGCCGCCGGGCGTTCCGCCACGCCGCCTGCCGCGGTGATCAGCGGAAAGACGTGGCCGGGTGAGACCAGATCGTCGCTGGTGGCAGTGGCCGCCACGGCCACTTGGACGGTTAACGCGCGGTCAGCGGCGGAGATCCCGGTGGTGACCCCGCTGGCGGCTTCGATCGAGCGCCCGAACGGCCGGCCTGACTGGCGATCCCCGCCCGCGTTGACCAGCCCGATCCCCAATTGCAGCGCGCGCTGCTGCGTCAGCGCAAGACAGATCAGCCCGCGCCCGTGGGTGGCCATGAAGTTGATTGCCTCAGGCGTCACATGCTGCGCCGCCACGCAGAAATCCATGTCGCCGCGGCGGCATTGGTCGCCGGTTATCACGATGATCCGGCCCGCCGCCAGATCGGCGACCGCTTGATCGAGCGCGCTCACGCTGCGTCCGGCCCGGGCTGCGCCAGACTGCGCGCGCCCTGCACCACTTGCCGTGCGACCAGGTCCAGTTGCAGCCGCACCCGGTCATCCAGGCATTCGCCATCGGGGGAGAACAGCCCGTGATACGTGCGGATCGTTGCCCCCATCGGGGTGGGCCAGCCGCGCAAGGCATGAACGATACTGCGCAGCGTCTGCATCGTGCTCATCGTCGCCTGATCGCCGTATGCGGTCGCAAGCAGGCCGACCGCGCGGCCATCCAAATAGGGGCGCTGGTCTTGCGCCAGCTCCTCCAGATAATCGAGCGCGTTCTTGACCAGCCCGGAAATCGTGCCGTGATAGCCGGGCGCCGCGATCACCACGCCATCAGCCTGCCGCACCGCTTCGACCAGTTCCGCCCCGTCGGTCAGGCTGTGGGTGCTGCTGCGGTAATGCGGCAATGCGGCCAGGTATGCTCCGCCAAACAGCGTCACTTGCGCACCCTGCGCCTCGGCCTGGGCGGTGACCGTGCGCAGCGCCTGTTCGGTGGCGCTGGCGGGGTTCACCGTCCCGCCGATGGCAACGATCCGTGGAGTCATGCAGGGTTGTCCTTCGTCATGTAAGTGCGCAGGGCGGCCTGTTGTTCGGGCGAGAGCCTGAGCCCCAACTTGGTCCGCCGCCATAGCACGTCGTCGGCGGTCAGCGCCCATTCCCGTTCGATCAGGTAGCGCAGTTCAGCCTCGGTCAGGCCGTGGCCGAAATCGATCCCGCAATCCGCCAGAGTTTTTGCGTCACCCAGAAACGTCAGTGCCAGTGTGCCATAACCACGGATCAGTCGCTCGGCCCAGCCGGGCTGCAAGAAGGGGTAGCGCTGCTGCAAGGCAGCCACTTGCGCGTCTGCACCGTCAATCGCGAAATCGCCGCCGGGCAGCGGTTCGCGGTCCGTCCAATGCGGCTGCTCCAGCAGCGGCAAGCGCTCCGCCAGTTCATCGAGCGCATCCTGCGCCAGGGTGCGATAGGTGGTGATCTTGCCGCCGAACACCGACAGGATCGGCGCGCCTTCGGCTTCATCGGACAGTTCGAAGGTATAGCCGCGCGTCGCCGCTTCGGGTTTGCCGCTGCCGTCATCGATCAACGGCCGCACCCCCGAGTAAGTCCAGATCACATCAGCCGGGGTCACCGGCTGGCGGAAGAACCGGCTGGCGCCTTCGCACAGGTACGCGATTTCGTCTGCGCTGGCGGTCACGGCATCCAGCCCGGCCGTGTGGTCGACGTCGGTGGTGCCGATCAAGGTGAAGTCCTGCTCATAGGGAATCGCGAAAAAGATCCGGCCATCGGGCAGCTGGAAGAAATAGGGGTTGGGGTGATCGAACAGCTTGTGCACCACGATGTGCGATCCGCGCACTAGCCGGATGGCGCGGTTTGCCGCCTCGCCGCCCAAGCCCAGCACGTTGAGCACCGCTGGCCCGGCGGCGTTGATCACCGCACGCGCCGCAAATGTGCCCTGCGGGGTGTGGATTTGCCACACTTCGCCCACCCGCTCCAGCCGCTCCACCGCGCAGCGCGTATGCACCTCGGCCCCGCGATCCGCCGCGTCGCGCGCGTTCAGCACCACCAGCCGCGCATCATCGACCCAGCCATCCGAATAGACGAAGCCGTGCTTGAATTCGCGCTTCAAGGCTGCCCCCGCCGGATGCCGGTCCAGCCGGATCGTTTCGGTGGCCGGCAAGCGTTTGCGCGCGCCGATGTGGTCATACAGGAACAAGCCCAGCCGCAGCAGCCAGCGCGGGCGCAGCCCCGGCACCCACGGCAGTACGAACCGCAGCGGCCAGATTATATGCGGGGCGATCGCCCACAGCTTTTCGCGTTCGGACAGCGCCTCGCGCACCAACCCGAATTCGTAGTGCTCCAGATAGCGCAGGCCGCCGTGGATCAGCTTGCTGGAATTGGACGAAGTGCCCCCGGCCAGATCCTGCGCTTCCAGCAGCAGCACCCGCGCGCCGCGCCCGGCGGCATCGCGCGCGATCCCGCAGCCGTTGACGCCGCCGCCAATCACCGCGACGTCGAACAGGTCCGGAGCAGTATTCTTCACGTGCAGCAGCCTTCGGGTCAGAGCGTCAAGGGGCCGTGCGCCATGTGCGGCAAAACGTGCCGCGCGAACAGATCGCACTCCTGCGCGTGCGGATAGCCCGACAGGATAAAGGCTTCGATCCCTTCGGCTTGGTAAGCGCGCAGCTTGGCCAGCACCTGATCCGGCGTGCCGACAATCGCCGCGCCGCAGCCCGAGCGAGCGCGCCCGATTCCGGTCCACAGGTTATCTTCGACAAACCCGTCGCCGCCTGCCGCGCTGCGCAATTCGGCCTGGCGCTGGACGCCGAAGTTCTGGGCATCGAGCGACTTTTCGCGGATCGCCCGCCCGGCTTCATCGTCCAGTTTGGACAGCAGCCGGTCAGCATAGGCCCGCGCTTCTTCTTCCGTCTCGCGCACGATCACATGCGCGCGGTAGCCGTATTTCAGCGTGCGTCCGAACTTGGCAGCGCGCGCCTTCATGTCGGTGATCGTCTCGCGAACCTTGTCCATCGTATCGGGCCACATCAGGTAGACGTCCGCCGCCTCCGCCGCGCATTCGCGCGCGACCGGGCTCAATCCGCCGAAATACAGCGGCGGGCATTTGCCCGACAGCGTCGTCATCCGCGGTGGATCGAGTTCCAGCTGATAAAATTCGCCGTGGTGCGAGAGGTGCTCGCCATTCAGCATGGTCTTGAGGATCTTCATCGCTTCAACCGTGCGGGCATAGCGCGGGCCGCCCTCCAGCGTCTCGCCTGGGATGTCCGACGAGATGATGTTGACCGTCAGGCGAGGCAGCCCTCCGGGGGTGGCCCCCAGAATCCGGTCAAGCGTCGCGATCCGGCGCGCCAGTTGCGGCGGCCAGTCCTCGCCGATCCGCACCGCCATCAACAGCCGGATGCGCTGCACTTGCGTAGCCACCGCAGCGGCGAACACCGTGGTGTCCAGCCCCAGCGCATAGCCCGAGGGCAGCAGCACGTTGTCAAACCCGCCTTCTTCGGCGCGCAGCACGATATTGCGGCAATGCTCCCAGCTGGATTGCAGCGCCGGATCAGGCACGCCGAGGAATTCGTAATCATCATCGCAGAGCGCGGAGAACCACGATACTTCGCATTGCTGGGTCATAGTCACCTCTGGAGCAGATGTTGCGCGCGGGCTTCGACAAGCTCAGCCTGAGCGGATCTTGATGTAAACTCAACTAGGCCGCTCGGCCTGAGCCTGTCGAAGGCCCAGACGCTGCGCTTACGGCAGCCTTTCACCGCGCGCGGCGACCAGCACCGCATACCAATCGGTGCGGGTCCAGCGGACATTGAGCGCCAAGGCACCCTCGGCGATTCGCGCCGCCTGCTGCGAGCCTATGATCGGGATGATCCCGGCGGGGTGCGCCATCAGCCACGCATAGGCCGCGACGCTGCGCGAGACGCCCTGCTCGCCCGCCACCTTGTCCAGCGCCGCCGCCACCTCGCGGTCGCGCGCACTCTCGGGATTGGCGAGCCGCCCACCGCCCAGCGGCGACCAGGCGAGCGGGATCAGGCCGCGATGCATCGCCAGATCGAGCTCACCGTTTTCAAAGCAGGTGATCCGCAGCGGGCTGATCTCGGGCTGTGTCGTAACCAGCTTGTGCGACAGGAAGTGGTTGAGGGCTGACGTCTGCTCCAGGGTGAAGTTGGACACGCCGAGGCTGCGAACTTTGCCGGATGTCACCGCATCGTCGAGCGTGCGCGCGGTTTCCTGCGGGTGCGCCAGAATGTCCGGGCGGTGGATCTGCCACAGGTCGATCGTGTCAGTGTTCAGCCGCTTCAGCGACGCATCGATCGCGCTGCGCAGGTATGCGGGCGATTGATCATAAGGCAGCGGCGGCAGAATTCCGCCCTTGGTCGCCAGCACCATCCGCGCGCGCAGGCCTGGTTCAGCGCTCAGCACCTGGCCCAGCAGCGCCTCGGCGTCGCCAAAGCCGTCACTGCCATTGAAGCCATAGATATCCGCCGTATCCAGCAGTGTGATCCCGGCATCAAGCGCGGCGTGGACCAGCCGCGCGGCATCGGCGGCACTACGGCCATCCTCGGCCAGCCGCCACATCCCCCAGGCAATCGGGGAGACTTCAATCCCGCTTTGGCCCAGCATGCGGGTGGCGGGGGGTAAGTTCAATTCGCTCATGAATATTTCCTGGTTGGCGGCGCGACCGAAGCGCGCTCGATCAGTTGGTGCGGCAGGCGGCGGTGGGTAATGTCCCCCCCGGCGATAAGGATTTCGGCGGCAGTGCGCGCCAGTTCAGCCATCGGCTGGTGAATCGTGGTCAGCGGCGGCCAGACAGTGCGCGCCAGCGTCGTATCGTCAAACCCGGCGACCGAAAGCTGCCCCGGCAGGTCGATATTCCGATCATGCGCCACCGCCAGCACGCCCGCCGCCATATCATCGTTGGCGGCGAAGATCGCGGTGGGGGGCTCGGGCAGATCGAGCAGCAGCCCGGCGGCCCGCGCACCGCTTTCAAAGTCAAACGCGCCGTCGCAGACCAGCGCCGGCTCGTAACCGATCCCGGCCCGGTCAAGCGCGCGGCGATAGCCGAACAAGCGGTCGTCCGAGGCCATGTGATTGGGGTGGCCCTTGATGAACCCGATCCGGCGGTGCCCGGCGTTGATCAGGTGCGTGGTCATGTCATCCGCGGCCTGGGCATCATCCATGAACACCGAACTGGTCAGCGCGTGATTGGTGCCGGGCGAAATCCGCACGAACGGAATGTCCATTGCCTCCAGCGCGCGTAGCACCGGATCGCAATCGGTGACGGGCGAGGACAGGATGATCCCGTCGACGTGAGTCTCGGTCACCAGTCCGCGCACTTGTTCGCCCACCAGCGGATCGGCCACGTCAACCGGCTGCGCCAGCAGGCGAATGCCGTTCGCCTTGCAAAATTCCCAGCAGCCGGTCTGGATCTGGAACATGTAATAGGGGCTGTGATTGTCATAGATCAGCGCGACCTGATTGCTCTTCGCGCCCGACAGAATCCGCGCCGCTACGCTGGGACGGAATTCGAGGTCCTGCATCGCCGCCTGCACCCGTTCGCGGGTTTCGGTGCTGACGTAGGGATGCCCGTTAAGCACGCGGCTGACGGTCTTGACCGCCACGCCCGCCTTGGCCGCCACATCGCGGATGTTGGACCGCTCGCTCATTGCGCTGCGATCCCGGCAAACAAAGCCGCAAACGCGCTATCGGGGCGGAAGAACAGCGGCGGCTGGCCAATCGGCGCTGCGATCCGGTGTGAGCCCGGCGTGAAGTCAGCCCCGCTCCACACATGCCGCCACATGCCATCGCCGGGCAGGATCACGTCACGCTCCACCGCATTCTCCTCGATCACCGGGGCCACCAGCAGGTCGGCACCGTAGAGGTATTGATCCTGCACCGTCCAGAGCACGCGATCATCGGGATAGTGCAGGAACAGCGGGCGCTGCGCCGGGAGGCCGTGCGCGGTCGCTTCATCGCAGAGGTGGCGCACATAAGGGGCGAGATGCGCATGGACCCGGCTCCACCGCGCGAAGCAGGCCAGCAGCTCAGGCGCGCTGTCATATTGCAGGTTGTCATCGGGGCGATTGCCCTCGTGGCTGCGCATCACCGGCGCGAAGGCCGCCAGCTCGCACCAACGCTGCATCAGTTCCACGCTGCGGACATTGCCGTGGAGCGAGGTATAGCCGCCGCAGTCCGAATGACTGTAGGCATTGCCGACGAGGCCCGCCGAAAGCGCGGCGGTAATCACCGTGCCGATCCCGTCATGCCGGGTAAAATCGACCGACTGGTCCCCTGCCCACAACAACGGGCAGTGCGCCTGCACGCCGGAAAAGCCTGCACGCATGAAGAACACCGCTTCCCCGGTCAGGCCGCGGCTGGCCACGGCCTGCGCATTGACCCCGGCCCACAGCACCGGCCAGCGATTGTGCGCCTCCATCGGATCGGAGCCATCGGCCAGCCGCACATCGGTGGGCAGATATTCGCCGAAGTCCGCCATCCAGCCCGAGATGCCGATATCGAGCAGTTCCTTGCCCAGCACTTCTTCGGCAAACCAGTCGCGGGTTTGTTCCCGCGTGAAATCGAGCACGCCGCAGTCGAACTCGCCGAAATCGACCAGATACACGTCGTCGCTGTCCTGGCGCAGGCAGAAGTGTCCGCCTTCGCGCGCGGTTTCATACAGGATACCATCGTTGGCGAGGTACGGGTTGGCATAGGCCAGAAACCGCATGCCGCGCGCCGACAGTGCCGCGATTCGTTCTGGCAAGTCAGGGAAGCGCTGGTTGTCGCGCCGCCAATCCCAGAACAGGCGGCGGCCAAAGCTGGTTTCGCGCAGGCCCGCCCAGTCCTCGCACCACAAGCCGGAGACCGCCGTGCCCGCCGCGATGAATTGCTCCAGCCGGTCAAAACTGCGCGCGCCATCCTTCAGCCCGACAATCGCCCCGCCAATCGCCCAATCGGGCAGCGGCGGCTGCCGCCCGAAGCGCGTGGACAGCTGCCCGACCAGATCCGCAGGACCATCGGCGGCATAGAGTTCAAACGCGGTTTCGGCAGACCAGACCTCAATCCGGTGCCAGGCCGGATCGGTGCAGTCGATCACGCTATAGGCCTCAGTGCAGCAATGCACCGCCAGCCAGCGCGAGGTGAGAAAGGTCGGCTGCGGGTAATTAGTGTGCCAATAATCGCCGCCCGCCATCCCGGCGGCGTCCATCGTGCGGGTCAGTTCGGTAGTCTTGTCGCGCCCGACGCCGGGTTCGCTGGTCCACATCGGAAAGGCGCGGCCATTAAGGGCCAGATAGCTCAGCTGCTCACCCCCGCCCCAGACCGCTTCACCGGGCTCAGCGTGAAAGTGCAAGTGCAGCCGGTCATAGCCGGGGCGCAGCAGGGTGGTAGTCAAGACATTGTCCGCCAGCGAAAGGCGCGCAGCGGGACCAGACTGATCATGCAGGGTCACCACGTCCGCTTCCAGCTCAAAAGCCGCTGGAATCAGCTCATCTCGCGGATCATCTTCGATCCGGAAGTTGCCGCGTAGCATCTCGACTGTGGCATTGCCGACCGCCATGACCACCGCCGGACAATCCGCGCGGTGCGACAGCACGATCCGGCCCGCAAAATGCAGGTCAAACCCGTTGTCAGTCATGATAAACCCGGTTTCCACGCGGTTTTGCGCTCCGTTGCTGCCCGTTGGCGATCTGTTGCAGACTGTGACGGGGAAGCCACGGTCCGCTGTATGACACCGCTTGACATATCCGGCCAATCGCCGCATTGCAAGCCGCACAAATGACCGGGGTGGAATGCCTCTGTTACAGCTTGAATCACGCCAAGGCCGCAACGGTCTGGCTTTTGAGAGGGAGGATACCTCATGAAATCAACACTTCGCGCCTCAGTCGCCGCCACCGCGCTGCTGACCTTTGCCATGCCTGCGATGGCGCAGGATGCCGCTGCCGAGGATGAGACCTTTGCCCCCGGCGAGATCGTCGTCACCGCGCAAAAGCGCTCGGAAAGCCTGCAATCGGTCCCGGTCGCGGTTTCGGTGCTCAGCGGCGAAGCGCTCGCCGATGCCAGCCGCCCCAGCCTGGAAAGCGCGGCGCAGATGGTGCCTTCGCTCAACTTCCTGAAGTCCGGCACCACGCTTAACCAGACGATCTTCCTGCGCGGGGTTGGCACCGCCACCTTCTCGATCGCCGGCGAGCCCTCGGTCTCGACCGTGGTCGATGGCGTGGTCTATGCCCGCTCGGGCGAGGCGTTCAGCGATCTGGTCGACGCGGCGCAGATCGAAGTGCTGCGCGGTCCGCAGGGCACGCTGTTCGGCAAGAACGCTTCGGCCGGGGTGATCAACATCACCACCCAGATGCCCAAGTTTGACTTCGGCGGCAGCGTGGAAGCCAGCTATTTCGATCGCAGCGAAGTGCGCCTGAAGGGCTCGGTCAACCTGCCGCTCGGCCAGGACTTTGCCACCCGCATCACCGGGTTCTACGGCGAATATGACGGCAATATCCGCAACACCGCGACCAACGAATGGGTCAACGGCTACAAGCACTGGGGTGTACGCGGCCAGGCGCTCTATGAACCGAGCGACGATCTGCGCGTTTACCTCGCCGCTGACTATTACAAGAACGATGACGATTGCTGCGCAGATATCATTGCTACCGGCCCGCTGACCGGCGCGGGTGCTGCCAGCACCAGCCTGGCCTTTGGCGTACTGCCGACCCCGCTGGGTGCCAACACCCGCAGTGTTGCTCAGAACCTCGTGACCTCAACTCTGGAAGAAGGCTGGGGCCTTTCGGGTCAGTTCGATTTCGGGATCGGTGATCACACCGTGACCCTGATCACCGCCTATCGTGACTGGAAAAACACGGAAATTCGCGATGGCGACTGGCTTGATCGCGCATACGTCGGCTTCGCGCAATTGCACGACAACGGCCCGCAAAGCTCCAACACCTTCAGCCAGGAAATTCGCCTGACCTCGCCGGCGGACAAGCAATTGTCCTATGTGCTGGGCATGTACTATTCGCGCGCCGAAGCCGAGCGGACTTTCACCCGCAACGTCATCCAGTGCACTGCAGCAGCAGGTGCGCCAACCGGCGTGCTGATCCCGTGCGGCAGTGTCAACGCCAATCCGGTCACCACGCCGAATGGCAGCGCCACCTTCGGGTCAGTGTTCGATAACTTCGCGCTGTTCGGCCAGGCCACGCTGAAGCTGGGCGAAAGCGCCCGGGTAATCGGCGGACTGCGCTACACCAGCGACGCGCTGGGGGTTTACCATCGCCGCGTCTCGCCGCTGACTGGCCCCGGCATCCAGCCCAACTTCGATATGGGTGTTTACAACCGCTACGTCGAGTTGCTCGCGGCTGGCAGCACGCCCGCAGCGGCAGTGACCGCCGCAGTCGCCGCCTCCAACGGGATTCCGTGGCGCGCCCGGGCCGAGAATGACAATGTCTCGGGCAAGGTTGCGTTCCAGGTCGATGTCAGCTGACGACGTGATGGCCTATGCCAGCTATGCGCGCGGCTACAAGGGCCCGGCCTTCAACGTATTCTACAACCTGACCGGCACCGGCACCAATGTGATCGAGCCGGAAACCTCGAATTCGTTCGAAGTCGGGCCTGAAGAACACGCTGTTCGGCGGCGCGCTGACGCTCAACCTCGCGGGCTTCTATGCCAAGTACGACAATTTCCAGGCGAACAACCCTGATCTCGTCGCGGGCGTCGTCGTAACCCGTTTCACCAATGCCGGGTCGATCTCTACCCGCGGGGTCGAACTCGACTTCAACTGGAGCCCCAGCCGCAACACCTCGGTCACCGGCGGCGTTGCCTGGACCGATGCCCACGTCGATGCGTTCAACGTGGCCCCGGGCGCAGCTGCCACCGCTATCATCCCGGCCGGGACCAAGCTGGGCTTTGCCCCAACCTGGAAGGGTTCGGTTGCGATCAACCAGACGATCCCGACCGGCGGCTTTGCCGATATTGCGCTGGGCGCCAACATGAACTTCCAGTCGAAGCAGCTCTCGCTGTTCGCGCCCGATCCGGTCCAGCGCCAACTGGGCACGATCCCCGGCTATGCGCTGGTCAACCTGTCGCTCGCGCTGGTCGATCCGGACGACAACTGGAAGATCGCGCTGCAGGTCCGCAACTTGTTCGACAAGGCCTATCCAGCGGCGATCATCAACGGCGGGGTCAGCGGGTCCTACCGCTACCAGATCCCGCGGGATGCGGATCGTTACTGGGGTGTCAACGCACGCTTCAGCTTCTGATCGCGCCTGATCGCGGCTAAGACTTCCAGGGCCTTCGTCGATGACGGAGGCCCTGATTGTTTGAGCCGGACGTACATTCAAGCTGGATCGGAGTGAACGATGCCCAAGGTCAATAGCCGCCTCAGCTGGACACTGTTCGTGATCCTGTGCGTGGCCGGCATCTTCAACGCGATGGACCGTCCGATCATCGCGATCCTCAAGCCTGACATGTCGGCCGATTTCGGCTGGACTGACAAGGATTTCGGCAACCTTGGGTTCTACACCCAGATCGCGGCGGCGTGCTCGTTCCTGTTTACCGGCTGGCTGGTTGACCGGCTGGGCGTGCGCCGATCGATGATCGGAGGGGTCACCGCGTGGAGCCTGGCCGCGATGGCGCATGGCTGGGCGGTCACGACGGCGCATGTGATCACCGCGCGAGTCGGACTGGGCGCGACCGAAGCGGTGCAAACCCCGCTGACAATCAAAACCGTGGCGACGCTGTTTGAGCCTAACCAGCGCTCATTCGCATTCGGAGTCGGCACTGCAATCGCCAGCGTGGGCACAATCTCACTCCCGTTCTTCATCCCGCTGCTGGCTGAGACGTTCGGCTGGCGCGGCGCATTGATTTTTGGTGGCGGGGCGGGCTTCGTTGCGCTTGCGGTGTGGCTGGTGTTGGCGCGCCAGATCCAGTTCGACAATGCCGCCGAAGATGAAACGCTGGATTACAACGATGACGCCGCACCCTATGGCCCGATCCTGCGCGAAAAACGCACCTGGGCGATCTGCGTGGCGAAAGCGATATCCGATGCAACCTGGTGGTTTATCGGGTTCTGGCTGGCCGATTTCTATCGCAAGCAGTTCGGGCTGACGACGCAGGAACTGGCCGTGCCGCTGGCGCTGGCCTTCACCGGATCAGCGCTGGGCGCGCTCTATGCGGGATGGATATCGACCCGGCTGCTGGAGCGCGGCTGGAGCGTCAACCGGGTTCGCAAAACCGTGATGCTGGTATCGGCGCTGGTCGTGGTGCCGTTGCCGCTGGTGTTGACGCTCAACAGCTTCTGGCCGGTGGCGATCATGATGGGGCTGGTGATGGCAGGCCATCAGGGCTTCTCGCTTTCGATCTTCGCCACGATTACCGATGTGGTGCCGCGCGCCAAGGTAGGCCGGGTCACGGCCTTCGGTGCCTTCATGGGCAACATGGGCGGTGCAGGGATCGTCAAGCTGACCGGCATCCTGCTCGTCGGCGGATACGGCTACATGCCGCTGTTCATTTTCGCCGCGGCTTCCTACTTGATCGCGCTGGCCTGGCTGCAGTTGCTGCTGCCAGTGATCCGCCGGTCTGACGATCCCCTGCCGGATTAGGACGCGATGCCCCTGATACTTCTGCTGGACAGGCGGCGACGGGACCGCCGCCGCTATCCCAGCTGCAACAGCGCCGGATCGCCGCCTTGCGCCATGATGTTGACCGAGATCGCGCGTTCGTTGGCATAACGGTGTAGCGCATGGGGGCCGCCAGCCTTGGGGCCCGTGCCCGACAGACCCAGCCCGCCAAACGGCTGCACCCCCACCACCGCGCCGATGATCGAGCGGTTGACGTAGATATTCCCTGCCGGGACCAGCGCCTGCACTTCGCGCGCGAAGCGTTCGATCCGGCTGTGCAAGCCCAGCGTCAGGCCATAGCCGCGCGCGGCCAGCCGGGCGGCGAAGGCGGGCAGGTCCGCAGGATCATAGCGGCAGATGTGCAGGACCGGGCCGAACACCTCGCGTTCCAGAAAGTCGGGCGTCGGCACTTCAGCAATGGTCGGTGCGAAGAAGTGCCCCGGCAGGTCGCAACCGGGATGGCGTCCGATGATCGTGGCCTCACGCTCCAGCCGCGCCACATGGGCTTCCAGCCGGACCAGGGCCGCGGCATCGATCACCGGGCCGACATCGGTGGCGGCCAGGGCTGGATCGCCCAGCTTGAGTGCCGCCAGCGCACCGGTCAGGCATTCGATGATTCCGTCCGCGCTGTCATGCGGCAGGAACAATATCCGCAGCGCCGAGCAGCGCTGCCCGGCGGAACCGAAGGCGGATTGGATCACATCGTCGACCACTTGTTCTTTCAGCGCCGTGGTATCGACAAACATCGCGTTGAGCCCGCCGGTTTCGGCAATGAACGGGATGATCGCACCGCGCCGCGCCGCGAGACTGCGGTTGATCGCCCAGGCCGTCTCGGTGCCGCCCGTAAACGCCACGCCGGCGATGCCCGGATGCGCGACCAGTGCGGCCCCCACGCTGGCTCCATCGCCCGGCAACAGCGCCAGCAAGTCCGGAGCGAGCCCGGCGGCGTGGAACAGGCGCACGGCTTCGGCGGCGATCAGCGGGGTTTGCTCGGCGGGCTTGGCCAGCACGGCATTGCCCGCCGCCAGCGCTGCTGCGATCTGGCCGGTGAAGATCGCCAGCGGGAAGTTCCACGGGCTGATGCAAGCGAACACGCCGCGCCCGAACAGCTGCCACTGATTGGTTTCGCCGACCGGACCCACCAAGGCTTGCGGTGGCCCAAATTCGCGTTCGGCGAGGACGGCATAGTACCGGCAAAAATCGACCGCTTCGCGCACTTCCGCGACCGCATCGGCAAAGGTCTTGCCTGCCTCCAGCGTCAACAGCGCGATCAGCGGGTCTATCGCCGCCTCCAGCGCATCGCCCATCGCGCGCAGCACTGTGGCGCGCTCCGGGCCGCCGCTGCGATCCCAGCCAGGCTGCGCGGCTCGGGCGCGGGCGATGGCCGCGTCGATATGCTGCGCCCCGGCGTTCGCCGCCATGCCGACCATCCGCTTTGCGTCAGCGGGGGAATAGACTGGCACAGCACCGCTGGAATCGAGCACCCCGCCTACGATGGGGCCGGATATCACGTGTGACAGCGTGGCCAAGTGCCGAGTGTGGGTCGCCTGCGTGGCCACTTGCGTAATGTCTCGCCCCAGCGGATTGGCGCGCGCCAGGCCATAGATGTCGCGCGGCAAAGCAATCTTGGGATGCCGCCCCGGCTGCGCCTCGACCAGGGTCACCGGATCGCGCACGACGTCAACGGCGGGCACGCTTTCATCCAGCAGTAAGTGGACAAACGAGGAGTTCGCCCCGTTTTCCAGCAGCCGCCGCACCAGGTAGGGCAACAGATCTTCATGCCCGCCTACCGGCGCATAAGCGCGGACCGTCAGCGCGCCATAATCCCGCTCCGCCGCCTGATACAGCGCCTCGCCCATCCCGTGCAGCCGCTGGTGTTCGATCGCCACGCCCGCTGCCTCGGCCATCTGACGCACGGCAGCGAGCGTATGCGCGTTGTGCGTGGCGAACTGCGGATACAGCTGCGGCGCGCCGACGATCAGCGCCTGCGCGCAGACCAGATAGGACAGGTCAGTCGCGGCCTTGGTGGTGAACACCGGATAGTCCGCCATGCCCGCCACTTGCGCGCGCTTGATCTCGCTGTCCCAATAGGCCCCCTTCACCAACCGGACCATGATCCGGCGGCCCGAACGCTGTGCCAGCTGTTGCAACGCCTCGATCACCGCCAGCCCGCGCTTCTGATAGGCTTGGACCACCACCCCCAGCCCTTGCCAATCGCCCAGCTCCGGCTCGTGCGCCAGCCGGTCGATCAGTTTCAGCGACAGCACCAGCCGGTCGGCTTCTTCGGCATCGATCGCGAAGTTCAGATTATGCCGCGCCGCGATCAGCGCCAGCGCCTTGATCCGGGGGTACAGTTCCGCCCAGACCCGCGCTTCCTGCACTGCTTCATAACGCGGGCACAGCGCGGAGAGCTTGACCGAAACGCCGTGGCCGCTGTTCTGGCCCAGCCCCGTCCGAGGCCGCGCCGACCGCTTCAATCGCGGCGGCATAGATCTGCGGCATAGCGCGCCGCGTCCTCGGCCGTCCGCGCGCCTTCGCCCAGCATGTCGAACGAACACAGCATCCCTTCGCGCCTGGCCCGCTTCAGCGCCGCGCCAATCGTGCGGCCCAGCACGAACTGTTCGCCCATGATCCGCACCGCCGCCGCCACCGCCTGGCGGATCACCGGCTCGCCCGCGCGCGCGGTCAGCCGCTTGAGATAGCCGCCCGCGTCGCGCCGGGCGTCATCTTCCACATCCACCAGCTTGCCGGTCAGCATCAGGCCCCAGGTGGAGGCATTGACGAACAGACTGTCTGACTGGCCGAGATGGCTGGCCCAGTCGGCCATCGCAATCTTCTCGGCAATCAAGCGGTCGCGGGTTTCGGCATCAGGGGTGCGCAGCAAGCGCTTCGGCCAGACACATCAGCGCCAGCCCTTCGCGCGTGCCGAGCGAGAATTCCTTCAGGAAGCTCTCAACCACGCCCTGCTTGCGCGCCGAAGCCCGTGCGCCGTCGACCAGCGCCGCCGCGCGGGTGACGATCTCTGCGCGGACAGCCGGCGACAAGCGGAGTTCAGCCAGCAGCGCAGCAACGCTCGCTGCCTCGTTGGCAAATTTGCCGTGGTCCAGTTGGTTCCAATTGAAATCAGTTTGCATCTGCTGGTCCATATGCGCGGTCCAGCGCGCCCTCAAGCCTTGTGCGATCGATTTGCGGATTTCTGCATGGCTCGTGCTGGCCCGGTCGGCCAATGTGCTCTATCTGACCCGCCAATTACTGCTGGAGCCACCGTGTTAGAAGCCTTTGCCGCCTCCACCGCCGTGGTCGCGCTCGCCGAAATTGGCGACAAGACCATGCTGCTGGCAATCGTGCTCGCCGCACGGCTGCGCGCGCCGTGGCAGATCCTGGGCGGAATTCTGGTCGCCACGCTTGCCAACCACGCGCTCGCCGCGCTGGTCGGGCGCGAAGTAGCCGGGCTTGCTGGAAGCGCCGTGGTTTCGCGTGGCAGTGGCGCTTGGTTTCATTGCCATGGCCGTGTGGACGCTGGTGCCAGACAAGCTGGACGATGCCGAGGGCCAAGTCGCGCCAACGCGGCACTGCGTTCCTGACCACGCTGGTGGCGTTCTTCTTTGTCGAGATGGGGGACAAGACCCAGATCGCCACGATTGCCTTGGGCGCGCAATATCACAGTGTTGTGGTGGTAGCCGCCGGAACCACGCTGGGAATGATGCTGGCTAACGGACCGGCGGTATTCCTGGGCGAAGCGCTGATCAGGCGCGTTTCGCTAGCGACGGCGCGGACAGCTGCTGCGGCCGTGTTTGCCGTGCTGGGATTATGGCAGCTGTCGGTGATCTACTTCCACTGACAAATGCGAAGCCCGCCTCCGCCGGGGGGGATGGCGGAGACGGGCTCGCGACCCGGCGGGCGCCTGTTTACAGGCTGGCCCGCGCAGGCGAACGGGGATCAGGCCAGATCGAAGCGATCGGCGTTCATCACCTTGGTCCAGGCCTTGATGAAGTCCGCCACGAACTTCGCTTCATGGCCGTTTTCGGCATAGACTTCGGCCACGGCGCGCAGTTCCGAATTGGAACCGAACACCAGGTCCGCCCGGCTGGCGCGCCAGGTTTCGCCGCCGCTGGTGCGATCCGTCGCGACGTATTCCTCATCGCCGCTGCCATCGACTGCCTTCCACGCGCTGGTCATGCCGAGCAGATTGACGAAGAAGTCATTGGTCAACTGGCCCGGCCGTTTGGTAAAGCTGCCGTGCCCGCGCGCGCCGTGGTTGGCGCCAAGCACGCGCAAGCCGCCGATCAGCACCGTCAGTTCCGGTACTGACAGCCCCAGCAGCGAGGCCCGGTCAAGCATCAGCTCTTCGGTCTTCACGCTCAGCTTCTTGGGCAGGTAGTTGCGGAATGCATCGGCCTGCGGTTCCAGCGGATCGAAGCTGGCAGCATCGGTCTGTTCAGCACTCGCATCGCCGCGCCCGCCGGTGAACGGCACCGTCACGCTGTGACCCGCCGCCGCTGCGGCTTGCTCGATCCCGACGCTGCCACCCAGCACGATCATGTCTGCCAGCGAAAACCCGGTCCCGCTGCGCAGTTCGTTGAGCTTGGCGAGCACGGTGGCCAGTTCGGCCGGTTCGTTGACCGCCCAGTCCTTTTGCGGGGCAAGCGCAATCCGCGCGCCGTTGGCACCGCCGCGATGGTCGGACTTGCGGTACGTGCTGGCCGAGGCCCAGGCGGTCTTGACCAGCTGGCTGACGGTGAGGCCGCTGCTGGCCAGTTTGGCCTTCATCGCGGCGACGTCGGCATCGCTGGGCTTGCTGCCCGCGGGCACCGGATCCTGCCAGATCAGCTCTTCACCCGGAACTTCCGGGCCGAGGTAGCGCACTTTTGGCCCCATATCGCGGTGGCACAGCTTGAACCAGGCGCGCGCGAAGGCATCGTCGAGCGCGGCCTGATCATCGCGGAACCGCTCTGAAATCTTGCGATATTCCGGATCCATCTTCAGCGCCATGTCGGCGGTGGTCATCATTGTCGGCACGCGCTTGGCGGGATCGCGCGCGTCTGGCGCCATGTCCGCCGGATCGGGGTTGATCGGGGTCCACTGCTGCGCGCCGGCGGGGCTGTGGACCAGTTCATAGTCATATTTGAACAGCAGGCGGAAATAGTCGCCCGTCCACTGCGTCGGATTGTTGGACCACGATCCTTCGATACCCGAGGTGGTGATATTGCCCTTGGCCACTTCATCGGCGTCGATCAGCCAGCCAAAGCCCTGCTGCTCCAGCGATTCGCCCGCAGGGGCCTGGCCAAAGGTATCAGCCTGCGCCGCACCATGGGCCTTGCCGAAAGCATGGCCGCCCGCGACCAGCGCGATCGTTTCCTCGTCATTCATCGCCATCCGCGAGAACGTCTCGCGCATGTCGCGCGCCGACAGCAACGGATCGGCGACTCCGCCCGGGCCTTCGGGGTTGACGTAAATCAGCCCCATCTGGATCGCGGCGAGCGGGTTTTCGAGCTCGGCCCCATCATCGGCGCGAATCCGGGTCGCAACGCCTTCATTGACCCACTTGTCTTCGCTGCCCCAGTAGATATCGCGTTCGGGCTCGTAAACGTCAGCCCGGCCGCCGCCGAAGCCGAACACCGGTCCGCCCATCGATTCAATCGCGACATTGCCGGTCAGGATGAACAGATCGGCCCAGCTGATCTGCTGGCCATACTTCTGCTTGATCGGCCAGAGCAGGCGGCGCGCCTTGTCCAGATTGCCGTTGTCCGGCCAGGAATTAAGCGGAGCAAACCGCTGCTGGCCCGAATTGGCCCCACCGCGTCCGTCAGCCGTGCGATAGGTACCAGCAGCGTGCCAGGCCATGCGGATGAAGAACGGGCCATAGTGGCCATAGTCAGCCGGCCACCACGGCTGGCTGTCGGTCATCAGCGCGGTCAGATCGGCCTTGAGTGCGGCATAGTTCAGCGTGTTGAACGCCTGGGCATAGTCAAAGTCCGCGCCCATCGGATCGGCGCTGCCATTAGGGGCAAGGATATCCACCGCCAGCGCGTCGGGCCACCAATCGCGGTTCTGCCGCCCCAGCAATGCGCGCGCGCCGCTCACCGGGCACCCGCCACCTGCCATCGATCCACTTGCTGCGTTCATCGTCTTGCTCCTCGGTTTATGCTCGCGCGCTGGCGAATCTCTGAACCTGTAATACGCCTTCGGCTCAATCGCCATAAGCGATCAATCCCGTTTACTATCTGCTGATTTACCGATTAGTCGCTTTGCCGATGAAACCGCGCCGTTCGCCGCAGGCTTGCCGTACGGGCCACCCTTGCCTAAGCGTCAGCGCCATGACGAACCACCCCCACACATCGGCGCTGATGCAGCGCGGCATCGATTTCCTTGGCAGCGAACACGCGATCCTGTGCGGCGCGATGAGCTGGGTCAGCGAGCGCAATCTGGTTTCCGCGATCAGCAACGCCGGCGGCTTCGGCGTGATCGCTTGCGGGGCGATGACGCCCGCGCTGCTCGACACTGAAATCGCTGCAACCAAGATGCTGACGGCCAAGCCGTTCGGCGTCAACCTGATCACCATGCACCCCCAGCTGTTTGATCTGATCGCAGTCTGTGCGCAGCACCGTGTCAGCCACGTGGTGCTGGCGGGCGGCATTCCCCCCAAAGGCAGCGTTGAAGCGATCAAGGAGCATGGCGCGAAAGTGATCTGCTTTGCCCCCACGCTGGCGCTGGCCAAAAAGCTGCTGCGTTCGGGTGCAGATGCCATCGTGATCGAAGGGTCTGAGGCGGGCGGACACATCGGGCCGGTTTCCACATCGGTGCTGGCGCAGGAAATTCTGCCCGCACTGGCGGCAGAGGCACTGGTGTTTGTCGCGGGCGGGATTGGCCGTGGCGAGGCGATGGCGGGTTATCTCGAGATGGGAGCCTGCGGGGTCCAGCTCGGCACGCGGTTTGCCTGCGCCACCGAAAGCATCGCGCATCCGGCGTTCAAAAAGGCGTTCTTCCGCGCCAATGCCCGCGATGCCGTGGCCTCGGTCCAGGTTGATCCGCGCTTGCCCGTGATCCCGGTCCGCGCGCTGAAGAACAAGGGCACCGAGGAATTCACCGCCAAGCAGGTCGAAGTCGCCAAGCTGCTCGATGCAGGGACCGTCGACATGGGCGAGGCGCAGCTGCAGATCGAACATTTCTGGGCGGGGGCGCTGCGCCGCGCGGTGATCGACGGTGATGTTGAGAATGGTTCGGTCATGGCCGGGCAATCGGTTGGCATGGTCAGCAAGGAAGAACCAGTGGCAGAGATCATCGCGCAGTTGCTGAGTGAGAGCGAAACGGCGTTGAACCAGCGTTGAACAGATCGTGGAAGCGCTGATCCTCAAACTGTCCTGCCGCGACCGCCCGGGGATCACCGCGCGGGTCAGCTCGTTCCTGTACGAGCGCGGCGGCAACATCATCGAAGCGCAGCAGTTCAACGATACCGAAGACGCTGACTTCTTCATGCGGGTCGCGTTCGATGCCGGAGACCAGATGCCCGAGGATCTGCGGCGCGCATTTGCCGGGCTCGCCGCCGAATTCGAGATGACCTGGGCGCTGCGCCGCGCGGGCAGCATCCGCAAAGTGCTGTTGCTGGTCAGCAAATTCGACCATTGCCTGTCCGACCTGCTTTATCGCACGCGGATTGGGGAGCTGCCGATGGATATCGTCGCGGTAGTCAGCAACCATCCGCGCACAGCACTTGAGGGCGCACTCGACGGAGCAGATGGCATTGCCTTTCATCATCTTCCGCTCAACGCCGAATCAAAGCCAGAGCAAGAAGCTGCGCTGAAGGCGCTGGTGACGGAAACCGGCGCGGAACTGGTGGTGCTCGCGCGCTATATGCAGGTGCTGTCAGACGATTTGGCGCGCTGGCTGAGCGGGCGCTGCATCAATATCCATCATTCGTTCCTGCCAGGCTTCAAAGGTGCAAAGCCCTATCACCAGGCTCACGCGCGGGGCGTGAAGATGATCGGTGCGACCGCGCACTATGTCACCAGCGATCTCGATGAAGGACCAATCATTCACCAGGATGTCGAAGCGGTCAGCCATGCCGACACCCCCGACGATCTGGTCCGCAAGGGCCGCGACATCGAACGCCGGGTTCTGGCGGAAGCGGTGCGGCTGCATTTGGAAGATCGAGTATTGCTGAACGGCGGCAAGACCGTCGTGTTTCGGGGTTAAGGCCGCCGCGCCAGCGGGTCATCAATGCTGACCGGTTCGGACATCACCCACCCGGCGTAGACCCGGCGCGGGCCGCCTGAGCGCAGCGGAGTGACGCGGTGTTCCAGCTCTGGTCCGATGCCGAATACCATGAGCGTGCCCGGGCGCTGGTGATGATAGCTGAACAGGGCCTCGCTGTCCCCCTTGCGGCGCAGGTCGAACGCGCCGCCTGCAAACTCTGCGGTCGACAGGTTCAGCACCACGGCCAGCTGGCGCCGCTGGTCGTTCAGATCATCGTGCCAAGTCAGTTCGTCCTCGGGGCGGGTGCGGGTCTGCGCGAGCCGACCCGAGATCGCGCGCAACGGCTCCATATCGGTAACTGCCTCCAGCCATTCGAGCAGCGCGTGCCGCCCCAGCATCAGCCCCAGCGCCGCACCCACCCGCTGCGGTGCTTCGACTTCGCGGGTGCCGAGCTGGTCAACCACATCGTGGACAAATTGCGTTTGCTCCGCCTGGCGCAGCAGCACCGCCAGCAGCGCGGGATCGAAGACGTCTTCGAATACCAGCACCGGCAAGGCGGCAAAGCTGGTCCGCAGTTCCGCCGGATCGGCGATGATCTGGGTGCGGTCAGGCATGATCCGGAACGGCGGCATGCGGGCTTCCTATGGCAGTGCCGGTTGCATTGCCAGAGGCGGTAGCGCATTCCCTATCTGGCAGGTTGGGGCCGCGGCAGTGCGCGGGCATTGGCGGGATGATGGCAGCAGCAGGATCAGCGGTAGTGTTTGGCGCAAACGGCGGCGTGGGCCGGGCGCTGGCCAGCCGCCTGGTCACCACTGGGCAGCACGCGGCGGTCTATGCCGGAGCGCGCCGGGTCAATGCCGAACTGCCGCCGGGCGTTACCCCGTTCACTTTTGACCTGAACGACGAACCGTCCATCGCCGCCGCCGCTGCCAGCTTTGTCCCCTCCCCTGAGCTGGTGCTGGTCGCTACCGGTCTGCTGCACGATGCCGCGCGCGGGATCGCCCCGGAAAAGAGCCTGCGTGCGCTGGACGGCGCGGCGATGGCGCAGCTGTTTGCGGTCAACACCGTCGGCCCCGCCCTGATCGCCAAGCACGTGCTGCCGCGCCTGCCACGTGATCGCCGCGCGGTGTTCGCAGTGCTTTCGGCGCGGGTCGGATCGATCACCGACAACCGCTTGGGCGGCTGGCACGCCTATCGCGCCAGCAAGGCCGCACTCAACATGCTGGTCCGCAATTTCGCGATCGAGCTCGCCCGCAGCCACCCGCAGGCGATCGTGGTCGGACTGCATCCAGGCACGGTGGACAGCGCCTTGTCTGCCCCGTTCCAGCGCGGGGTCGCGCCGGAGCGGCTGTTCACGCCGGAGCAGTCGGCGGAGCATCTGCTGGCGGTAACCGCCGGGCTGGCCGCGGCGGACAGCGGCCACCTGTTCGCCTGGGATGGCGAACGCTTGCCGTTTTGAGGTACCACCGCTGATGCCCAAAATGCGCCGCAAGGCTGACTTGCCCAGCAAGACCTGCGCCGCCTGCGGCCTGCCATTCGCCTGGCGCAAGAAATGGGCGCGTGACTGGGAGCAGGTGAAGTTCTGTTCGGACCGGTGCCGCTCAGCCAAGGGTGGCAAGGAACCGGTCGGCGTCGCGCGCTAATTGTTCCTGCTTTTCAGGCGCAAACCGCTCCCACGTGCGGACCATTTGCGCCATCCGCGGGTTGCGCACCAGCCGGTCGCGGTGGCGCGCGATGAAGTGCCAGTACAGCAGGTTGAACGGGCAGGCCTTGTCGCCCTCCTTCGCCTTCACGTTGTAGCTGCAATTGCCGCAATAGTCGCTCATCCGGTCAATATAGGCACCGCTGGCGGCATAGGGCTTGCTGGCGAGCAGGCCGCCGTCGGCGAACTGGCTCATCCCGATGGTATTGGGCAGTTCGACCCATTCATAGGCGTCCGCGTAAACGGCCAGATACCATTCGTGCAGTTCGTGCGGATCGATCCCGGCAAGCAGCGCGAAATTGCCCGTCACCATCAGCCGCTGGATGTGGTGAGCATAGGCCTCGTCCCGTGTTTGCGTCACGCAGGCGCGGACGCAGTTCATCTTGGTCTCGGCGGTCCAGTAGAACCCCGGCAGCGGACGGTGCGCCGCCAGTTCGTTAACCTGCGCATAGCCGGGCATCTGCCACCAGTAGATCCCGCGCACGAATTCGCGCCAGCCGATGATTTGGCGGATGAACCCCTCGGCGCTGTTCAGCGGTACGCGTCCCGCGCGCCATTCGGCTTCCACCCGCTGGCACAACACCAGCGGATCAAGCAGCCCGACGTTGAGGTACAGGCTGACAATCGCGTGATAGAGGAACCGCTAGTTTTGCAGCATGGCGTCCTGATAAGTGCCGAATTGCGGCAGGGCGGTCTGCACGAAATGTTCAAATGCCGCCTCGGCCTGATCGCGCGTCGGGCCAAACCAGAACGGCTCCAGCGTGCCGAAGTGATTGCCGAACCGCGCCTTGACCAGCGCGAGCACGTCCTGCGTGATTTCATCCGGCGCAAACCGTTTCGGCTGCGGCATCAGCATGTCGTCCGGCGCGCGGTTGCGGTTTTCCGCATCGAGGTTCCACTTGCCCCCGGCGGGCTGATCGCCCTCCATCAGCAAGCCGCTCTTGCGCCGCATCACCCGATAGAAATGCTCCATCCGCAAGCCCTTGCGGCCGGCAACCCATTCAGCAAATTCCGCCCGGCTCGCCAGAAACCGGTCATCGGGCAGCAGGTCGGTATCGGGCCAGTCCTGCATCGCGCTGAGCAGCCGCCATTCGCCCGGCTCGGTCACCATGACTCGCTTTAAGCCATGTCGCGCCTTCGCCCGCGCTACCTCTAGTTCCAGCGTGCCGGTGTTAGCGGGATCATCCAGCGCGGTGTAATCGACCCGCCAACCCGCCGCGCGTAGCTCCTCCGCAAAATGCCGCATCGCCGAAAACACGAAGGCCAGCTTCTTCTGGTGGTGGCGGACGTAAGTGGCCTCAGCTGAAACTTCGGCCATCAAGATCACGTCGACCTGCTTGTCGGCCTGCTGCAAGGACGACATCGCGAGGTGCAGTTGATCGCCCAGGATCAGGATTAGGTTTCCAGTCATGCGCTGGCTTAGTCAGTGTGCGGTCAAGCGCCTACGTGACCAGTGGTGCAGCGCGCTGCACCGGGGTGCAGCAGAGTGCATGAGCGTGCAGCGACTACAGAATATGCCGCATCCGGATCGCCGTCGCCGCCTCCCCCACCACCGCAAGCTGGCATTCGGCGAACTTCGGCGCACGCGGTTTAAGCGCGGGATTGCCCGAAAAGCCGAAGCCTTCGCGCGGAATTCCGCCAAAGGTGTCGAGCTTGCCATTGTTGTTGGCATCGTGAAAACTGCTGACCGCATAAATGCCCGGAGTCAGCCCGGTCAGGACGATTTGCGCGGTGCCGCCGGTAATCGGCAAGCTGGCGGTCTTGACCGCTTTGGCCCCGCAATCAGGGAACCCTGCCCCCGCCGGACACAGTGCCAGCCGGACCACGCCTTTGCTGGATTTCAGCCCCGTGATCGACACCGACAACGATGCCGAGCCGCCTTGAGCCTGCGGTACTGCCGGCAACATCAGGCATAGCGCCGCCGCCACTGCCAGTTTCTTCATCTGCCCCATCTGCCACCCCGCAACTGTACCCGCGCTGACTATCACCGCGCGGGCAATCCTGATACCCCGCCCGCGCGCCGCCACCCGCTGGCGCAGGGAGACAGCATGACTGACCGGGCCGCGCTGGTACTGGCCGCGCGTGATATCATCGCCGCCGGATCGCAGAGTTTTGCCGCCGCCTGCAAACTGTTCGCGCGGCCAACCCGTGAGCGGGCCTGGCTGCTCTACGCCTGGTGCCGCGCGGCGGATGATCTGACCGACGGGCAGGAACTGGGCCATGCGGTGCAAGCCAGCGCTGCCGCCCCGCCGCAGGATACCCAGGCCGAACTGGAGCGGCTGACCAGTCTGGCGCTGACCACAACGGAACCGGTGCCGCTCGCCTTTGCCGCCTTGCGCACTGTCGCCGGTGAGACCAGCTTGCCGCATGGGTTCATAGCCGATCACCTCGCCGGATTCGCGCTCGACGCGGCTGGCTGGCGGCCAGACAGTCAAGACGATCTGCTGCGCTATTGCTATCACGTCGCAGGCTCGGTCGGGTGCATGATGGCGGTGGTGATGGGGGTCGATCCGGCGGACGAACCCACACTGGACCGCGCCTGCGACTTGGGTCTGGCGTTTCAACTCGCCAATATTGCGCGCGATGTGGTGCCCGATGCGGCGGCGGAGCGGTGCTATTTGCCCGCGCAGTGGCTGGTCGAGGCCGGGCTGACCGAAGCAGACTTGGCCGATCCAACTCACCGCCCAGCGGTTGCTGAGCTCGCCCGGCGGCTGGTTGATCTGGCCGCTGCCTATCGCCAGTCAAGCCGGATCGGCGCAGCGCGGCTGCCACCACGTTCGCGACTGGCGGTGCTCGCGGCGGATGCAATTTATGGCGCGATTGGGGAGCGGGTGGCGGCGCTTGGCCCGGCGGCCTGGGATCAACGTGTGCGGATCAGCGCGCCGGGCAAGCTGGCGTGTCTGGGACAAGCTGCGGCTCGCGCTCTGGCTAAGCCAGCGGCGATACCGCGCACCGGGCTGTGGACCCGCCCGCGTCAGTCTGGCAGCTGAGCCCCGCGCAGCCGAGCCCCCGGCGAGGTGCGCAATTCTGCCTTCAGTTGCTCAATGGACGGCGCAATCAAGAAGCCGAAGCTGACCGCACCGTGCTTGCTTTCCACCACGTGATGCAGTCGATGCGCCTGAACGATCCGCTTGAAATAGCGCGAGCGCGGCACGATCCGGTGCGGCAGACGCTGATGCACAATCCAGTCATGGAATCCGAAATAGATC
Source organism: uncultured Alphaproteobacteria bacterium (assembly GCA_963802015.1). Taxonomy (GTDB): domain Bacteria; phylum Pseudomonadota; class Alphaproteobacteria; order Sphingomonadales; family Sphingomonadaceae; genus Novosphingobium. The sequence goes on along the minus strand of CAWDHB010000009.1, from coordinate 35,748 downwards.
GCGCCATAGGCGGCAATCCCGGCGCCAATCGTAGTCGCCGGATCGCCCCAGCCCCCGCGCACGCCCAGCCAGATCAGCGCGATCGAGGGCAGGGCGAAGATTACGCCGTACAGGTCATTCCATTCAAACCAGCCGGTCCGCGCGCGGTGATGGCTGGCGTGGAGGAACCAGCCGGGCCCATGCATCACCCAGCGGTGCATAGCATAGGCGAACCCTTCCATCGCAGCCACGGTCAGCGCAAACAAGCCGAGGATTGCCAGCAAGTTCACACGATCAGGCTCGCAGTGGCCTTGGCGCTGCCGACGACGCCGGGGATGCCCGCGCCGGGGTGAGTCCCTGCGCCGACGAAATAGAGGTTAGCGAAGTGATCATCGCGGTTGTGCCCCCGAAACCAGGCGCTTTGCGTCAGCACCGGCTCCAGACTGAAGGCACTGCCCAGATGCGCGCCCAGATCGCTGGCGAAATCCTGTGGGGTATAGTGGAAGCACACGTCCAGCCGGTCATGCAGATCAGGGATCAGCAGATCGCGGATCCGGTTCAGCACCACGTCGCGATAACGCGGGCCTTCCACCGCCCAGTCCACCGGCGCGCGGCCCAGATGCGGCACGGGCGCGAGCGCATAGAAGGCAGAATGCCCCGCCGGAGACATGTTTGGATCAGTGATCGAGGGATGATGCAAATAAATCGACGGATCATCCGCCAATTTGCCGTGGGTGTAGATGTCCTTCAACAGCGGGCCATAGCGATCCGAAAACAGGATCGAGTGGTGCGCGATGTCCGGGAATTCACCCTTCAGCCCGAAGTGGACCACAAACAGGCTGGGCGAAAACCGCTTGCGCTTGAGCGAGCGGACCTTGCGCGCGGCGTAGGTGGAGCCGCTGACCAGGCCATAGCTGTGCACCAGATCGCCATTGGTGGCGACCAGGTCAGCCCCAGCAGCAATCCCGTTGGTCGTCACAATCCCGGTCACGCGGTTGCCAACATGAGTGATCTGGCTGACCTTGGCATTTAGCTGCAAGGTTCCGCCCAGCCGTTCGAACAGCGCGACCATCCCGTCAATCAGCGCATTGGTCCCGCCCTTGGAGAACCACACTCCGCCCAGCTTTTCCAGCTGATGGATCAGCGCATAGATGCTGCTGGTCTTCATCGGATTTCCGCCGACCAGCAGCGAATGGAACGACAGCGCCTGGCGCAGCTTGTCACTGCGGACGTAGCTGGAGACCTTGCTGTAAACCGATTGCCACGCCTGATAGCGTGCCAGCGCCGGGGCGGCCTTGATCATGCTGGTGAAGTTCAGGAACGGCACCGCGCCCAGCTTCAGATAACCTTCCTCGTAAACGCCTTGTGAAAACTCCAGGAACCGCGCGTAACCTGCTACATCCGCCGGATCGAGCTTGGCAATCTCGGCGTTGAGCTGGGCCTCATCGTTCGAATAGTCGAACCTGGTGCCGTCGTTCCATAGCAAGCGATAGAAGGGACTGACCGGGAGCAGCGTGACATCATCCGCCATCTTGCTGCCGGACAAGGCCCACAGCTCTTCCAGACAGGCCGGATCGGTGATCACGGTCGGCCCGGCATCGAAAGTATAGCCGTCTTGCTTCCAGACATAGGCCCGCCCGCCGGGCCGGTCGCGGGCCTCCAAAATCGTCGTACTGATCCCGGCGCTTTGTAGCCGAATTGCCAGCGCCAATCCGCCAAAGCCGGATCCGATCACGATTGCTCTGCGCGGCGCGCGGTTGTCCATTGCCATGGCGGCGACCTATCCTCTGTCCCGATGCGGGCAACCTGTCCCTATGGGCGGCTGGGCCTGGAACCGGGTTGGTCCTTATAGACAACCATCAGCAGAGTCATGACGGATCGCAAAATTTTGACCGTGCCTGCCCAGACCAGCCCCGCCGATCCGTTGCCCTTGCAGCGGCGTGTGCTGCTGGCCAACCCGCGCGGGTTCTGCGCAGGGGTCGAGCGTGCGATTGCGGCAGTGGAAAGCGCCTTGGCCCAGTGCGGCGCGCCGGTGTACGTCCGCCGGGCGATTGTTCATAACGGTGAAGTGGTCGCAAGGCTGGAAACGCTGGGTGCAATCTTCGTCCAAGAGATCGAAGAGATTCCGCGCGGCGCAGCGGCAATTCTATCGGCCCATGGCAGCGCGGCCATGGTCAAGGAAGCGGCGCGTGCGCGCGATTTGCGGCTGGTCGACGCCGTCTGCCCGCTGGTGGCGAAGGTCCACAACGAAGTGATCGCCTGGCACGCGGCTGGCCGTCACGTGCTGTTGATCGGCCATCCAGGTCACCCCGAACTGGTCGGAACATTGGGCCAGGTTCCTGACGGCGCGGTCACCGTAATCACCAGCCTGGCAGAGATTGCGAACTTGCCGATCCCACTGACCATTCCCATCGCATATGCCGTCCAGACCACTTTTGCCCAGCGCGACGCCGCTGCGCTGATCGCCGCAATCATGGCGCGGTTTACCGATGTCCAGGGTCCGCGCGCCAGCGACATCTGTTACGCCACCAGCAACCGCCAGAATGCCATCGAAGGCATCGCCCGCGAGGCCGACCTTGTGATAGTGGTGGGTGATGCGATGTCATCCAACGCCCAGCGCCTGGTCGAGGTGGCGCAGGCTGCCGGGGCTCCGGCGCGGCTAGTGTCCGATCAAGCAGAGCTGCCCTTAGCGCTGATCGCGCAGGCGGCCACCATCGGCCTGACCGCCGCCGCCTCCTCCCCCGAAAGCGCGGTAGGGCGGGTCTGCGATGCGCTGGTGGGGCAAGGCTTCACGCTTTACGAAGCGGCAGGCCTGCGCGAATCGATGCGGTTCAAGCCAGTCGATCTCTCGTCGCTACGCTAACCCGTGCGGCTACAGCCCTGCCTCGATCGCAATCCGGATCGCTTCGGCCACGGTGCGCACCTCCAGCGCTTTCAGCATCGCTGCCCGGTGCATCTTCACCGTTCGTTCGGTCAGGCTGAGTTCGTAAGCGATCTGCTTGTTAAGCCGCCCTTTGGCGAGCGCGGCGAGGATCTGGCCTTGGCGGCGCGAAAGGTGCTCGATCCGCTTGCGCGCCTGCTCGTGGCGGCTTGCCCCGCTGTCATCGATCGCCATCTGCGAGCCAAGGTAATAGCGCAGCGCGCCCGCTTCATCGAACAGCGGCGCGATCATCACCGCGTTGCGGAAGGGGGTGCCATCTTTGCGGTAATTGATCAGCTCGACCATCACCGGACGGTGTTCGGCAACCGCCTCACGCAGCATCGCGGTTTGCTCAGGCTCGGTCCGCTCGCCGCGCAGAAAGCGGCAGTTGCGGCCCAGGATTTCCTCCCGCGCATAACCCGTCAGCGCCATGAACGCCTCGTTGCAGGCGATGATCGGGTTGTCCGGCGATAGCGGGTCGCTGACCACTGCAGCGACCTTGCTGTTCATAATCAGAGTTTCAGGTGTCATCACGCACTGGCTAGCCCATTCGGCGCTTGCACGAAAGGCCATATCGCTGAGCGAGTTGGTTGAGCCTAATTCGCTGATCGTCGGCTCTCGCTCCACCCCCCCTCCCGGCGGGAGTCGACCAAATCCCTTATGCAGGCCAAGCCGTTATCGCAGGAACGCAACCATGAACGTCATGCAGCAGAGCTTTGCCACGGATGAACCGACAGAGCGGCCTTTGGTGCCTGAGGCCGTGCAAGACGCCGTACGGACTCTGCTGCGCTGGGCCGGGGATGATCCCGAGCGCGAAGGCTTGCTGGATACCCCGGCGCGGGTCGGGCGGGCCTGGCGGGAATATTGCTCGGGCTATCTGGAAGACCCCGCCGTCGCATCTTCAGCGCACCTTTCAAGAAGTTGCGGGCTATGACGAGGTTGTTTTGTTACGTGATATTCCGTTCCATTCGCATTGCGAACATCACCTCGCGCCGATTGTTGGCACTGCCTCGATCGCTTACCTGCCGACCGACCGGGTGGTGGGCATTTCCAAGCTGGCGCGGGTCCTGCACGGCTTCGCCAACCGCTTGCAGATCCAGGAGCGCCTGACCGCCGAAATCGCCCAGTGCATTGCCGATAACTTGCAGCCGCAAGGCGTAGCCGTGGTGATCAAAGCGCAGCATGGCTGCATGACCGGGCGCGGGGTACGCACGCATGGCGTCGATATGATCACCAGCAAGGTGCTGGGCTGCTTCCGTGACAATCCCAGCAGCCGCAAAGAAGTTTTGGCGTTGATGGGGCATGGTTGAGCTTGCCGCGCCAGCCGCAAGCCGGGTGGCGATCATTGGCGCGGGGATAGCAGGCCTTGCCTGTGCCGCCGCGCTGAAAACCGCCGGTGTTGATGTGGTCTTGTTTGACAAGGGTCGCCGTCCAGGCGGGCGCGTATCTTCGTTAAGGCTGGACGCGGGCGCGTGGGATTTCGGCGCGCCATTTCTCCGCCCCAGCGATCCTGACTTCGCTGCCCAGGTCAACCGCTGGAGCGCAGCCGGATTGGCCAGCGCCTGGCCTGCCGGGCCGAAGGGAGCCGTAGTGGGTGTGCCCGCAATGGGGTCGCTGGTAGAGGCCGGCTGCGCGGATCATGCCGTACAGTTCGGCGCCCAGATCCAACGTGCCGAGCACCGCGCCGACGGCTGGCACCTGCACTGCGCAGACTCGGCCTCCGGGCCATTCGCGGCGCTGATCCTGGCGCTGCCGGCTGAACAGGCCGCAGCGCTGCTGTCGCTGCATGATCTAGGGATGGCGCGCGAGGCCGCCGCCGTGCGTTCGCAGGCGCGCTGGTCGGTGATGCTGGCGTTCGATCAACCGCTGACCGGCGTGCCCGCCTTTATGCAGGACAATGGCGATCTGGCCTGGGCTGCGCGCGAAAGCTCAAAGCCCGGCCGCAGCACCGCCAGCGATTGCTGGGTCCTGCACGCCAGCTCGGATTGGTCCGCCCGCAACCTTGAGCGCGATGCGGCGGATGTTGCCCGGGATCTGCTGGCACTGTTCGCGGGCCTGGCGGGCCGACCGTTGCCCGAACCCGAGTTCCTGAAGGCGCACCGCTGGCGCTTTGCGTGCCCATTCGGCCAGAAGCGGCACGGTGTTGTGGAACCCGCAGTTGCTGTTGGGGGCTTGCGGAGACTGGTGCGTTGCCCCGGGAATCGAAGGTGCCTGGCTGTCTGGCACGCAGTTGGCCGGGCTGGCACTGCGCGATTTGCAGGCCTTACGGCCCTTAGCGGCACTCGGCTGACCCTCCACGGCACATTCTACGCAAACTGCCCAGCTTTCGGCCCGAAAATCCCCGCGCGACACACCCGGGGGAAATCGGCTATGGCGGCGCATGCCGGGATATGTAAATCAGCGTCCCCGATTACGTGATTCTTGAGGGACTGAGTAATGCGAATTGCAAATTGGGCCTTGGGCGGCGTGTTGCTGACGCTGTCAGCCGCGGCCAGTGCGGGTCTGCCTGCCGATCCGGCCGGATCGGGCGTGATCATCGGCGCGGTTTCCTGGCTGCAAGGCACGCTGATGGGCACTGTAGCGACGGTCGCAGCGGTGATCGCGGTGGCGGCGGTGGGCTTCATGATGCTGACCGGGCGGATCAACTGGCGGCACGGCGCGGTGGTGATCCTGGGCTGCTTCATCCTGTTCGGCGCGGCCAGCATTGTCGCCGGCATCCGCGCGGCGGCGGGCGGCGGTTAAGCAGCGCGCATGGCCAGTTCGTTCCACCGCGAAACCGTGTTTCTGGCGCTGACGCGCCCGCAAATGTTTGCAGGCGTGACCTACAGCTTCTTCGTGATCAACGCGATTGTCTGCGCCGAGGTGTTCCTGATCTTCAAATCGTTCTGGGCGATTGCGGCTGGGGCTGGTGCTGCATCTGGTGGGCGCGGCGCTGTGCCTGCGCGAGCCGCGCTTCTTTGACCTGTGGATCACCCGCGTCAGCCGCTGTCCGCGGGTCAGCAATTATCGGATTGTGGGGATGCAACTCTTACCGCCCCTGACGCACTGACCCGCGCGCCGCCGGCCGCGAGAAGTCGGCAGGCACGCACCTGCCCTATGCGCGCCATCGTCGATGACGTGACGCTGGAAACGCGCGACGGGCTGCTGCTGCAGACGATCCGGCTGGGCGGGCTGCTGTTCGAAACGGCGGATACCGACGAGCTCAACTACCGCGCCGAACTGCGCGATGCGACGCTGAAGGCGATCGGCTCCTCGCGCTTCGCGGTCTACCACCACGTCGTTCGCCGCCGCGCCGATGCGGTGCTGGAAGCGCGCTTCCCGGATGAGTTTTCGCGCACGCTCGATCAGCGCTGGCAAGCAGCGGCTGGGCAGCCGCGAGCTGTACGTCAACGAGCTGTTCCTGACGCTGGTGCGGCGTCCGCTGCAAGGGCGTGGCGGCTTGCTTGACCGGCTGCAGGGCTGGTCAGCAACACCAGCGCTGCTGACCGGGCGGCGGCATCTGGCGGCCGAAAAGCGCGCGCTCGATGCGGCGGGCGAGGCGCTGATCGCGGCGCTGGGAGCCTATTCCCCGCGCCTGCTGACCGTCTATCCCGATGGCGACGACTTGCGCTCCGAACCGCTCGAGTTCCTGTCGTGGCTCTACAACGGCGAAATGCGCCCGGTGGTGCTGCCGCACGGCGATCTGGGCGAGCATCTGCCGTTCCGCCGGATCAGCTTTGGCCAGGACGCGTTCGAGCTTGCCCCGGCGGGGCACCTGCCGCGCAAGTTTGGCGCGATCATTTCGGTCAAGGACTATCCGGCGCAGACCCTGCCCGGAATGTTCGACGAGCTCTACCGGATGCCGTTCGAGATGACGGTCAGCCAGAGCTTCGCCTTCGTCGAGCGCGGCGAGGCGCTGGGGCGGATGAACCTGGCGCTGCGGCGGATGCGCTCGACCGAGGACGAGGCGCTGTCGCTGCGCGCCGAGCTGACGCAGGCCAAGGACGATGTCGCCGCCGGGCGCGCCGGGTTTGGCGAGCATCACACCACGATCGCGATCCACGCCGACGAGCCTCGAAGCGCTCGACGCCCAGGTCGCCGAAGTGACCGCCGTGCTCGCCGATCTGGGGATCGTCGCGGTGCGCGAGGATATTGCGCTGGAACCCGCGTTCTGGGCGCAGTTTCCCGGCAACTTCAAATATATCGCGCGCAAGGGCGCTGGTCTCGACCGGCAACTTCGCGGGGCTGGCCAGCCTGCACAACTTCCCGGTCGGGCAGCGCGCGCGGCAACCATTGGGGCGATGCGGTGACGCTGTTCGAAACGACCGCCGCCGGGCCCTATTTCTTCAACTTCCACCACGGCGATCTGGGCAATTTCACGGTGATCGGCCCCTCGGGCTCGGGCAAGACGGTGGTGCTCAACTTCCTGCTGGCGCAGGCGCGCAAGTTCGCGCCGCGGATCGTGTTCTTCGACAAGGATCGCGGGGCCGAGCTGTTCATCCGCGCGATCGGCGGCCAGTATGACCGGCTGCGGCCCGGCGCAGCCTCGGGGCTCAATCCGCTGCAACTCGACGACACCCCGGCCAACCGCCAGTTCCTGATCGAATGGCTGACCATGCTGGCGGGCGGCGCTGACAGCGACGAGACCGAGACGATCAAGGATGCGGTCGACGGCCAATTTCGCCCAGGCCGCGCAGCCACCGCCGGCTGCGCCATCTGGTCGAGCTGTTCCGCGGCCACCAGCGCCCGCGCGGCGGCGATCTCTATGCGCGGATGCGGCCATGGTGGGGCGAGGGCGAGCGCGCCTGGCTGTTCGACAACGCCGAAGACCTGACCGATCTGAGCGCCGCGACGGTCGGCTTCGACATGACCGCGATCCTCGACGATCCAGCCGCGCGGACCCCGGCGCTGCTCTATTTCTTCCACCGGGTCGAAGAACGGCTCGACGGCACCCCGGCGATCATCGTGGTCGATGAAGGCTGGAAGGCGCTCGACGACGAGGTGTTCGTGCGCCGGATCAAGGATTGGGAAAAGACCATCCGCAAACGCAACGGGATCGTCGGCTTTGCCACGCAAAGCGCGCAGGATGCGCTCGAAAGCCAGATCGCCAGCGCGATCATCGAGCAGGCCGCGACCCAGATCTTCATGATCAACCCCAAGGCCCGCGCCGAGGACTATATCGACGGGTTCGGCCTGACCCCGCACGAATTCGAGCTGGTCCGCACCCTGCCCGACAGCTCGCACTGCTTCCTGATCAAGCACGGCAACGAAAGCGTGGTCGCGCGGCTCAACCTGACCGGCGAGCAGGACCTGCTGACGATCCTGTCGGGCCGCGAATCGACCGTGCGGATCTTTCGACGAGCTGGTCGAGCGGACCGGGCCCGATCCGGGCGACTGGATGGCCGCCTTGCTGGAGCGCGCGTGAATGGCCTGCCCCGACAGTCCTCACCGGCCAGCGCTTCGTCGCCCAGGCGCTCGCGCACATCGATTGCCAGGCGCAGGCGATCGGGGCCTATGGCTATGGCGCGCTGGCCGATCCCGGCTCGTCGTGTCGCTCGCGCTTGACCGGCTTGCTGACGCGTGTTCATCGCGATCTTCGGGATCCGGCTGATGGCGGGCGAGCCGATCGGGCAGCGCGATCTGGTCGGCGATGGCCTGCGCGTGGCCATCGTGCTGACGCTCGCGACCAGCTGGCCGGCCTGGCGCATGCTCGGCTATGATCTGGTGATCAAGGGCCCGGCCGAAATTGCCGCGCCGCTGATCGGCAGGCTGCGGACCTCGCCCCGCAGGGCAGCGTCATTGATCGCGCGGCTGCAGGCGGCGGATGACGGGATCGTCATTGCTGACGGTCTACGGCACCGGGCCGCAACACCGGCGGGACGACCGCAGCGACACGGATCGGCGATTCGTTTCGCGGGGTCGCGGTGGCCGATCAGGAAGGGCTCGCCAATGGCCGGATCGGGTTTCTGGCGGGAGCCTTGGGCGCGCTCGGGATCGTCCGGCTGGGTGCCGGGCTGCTGCTCGCGCTGGCCCCGCTGATGGCCGGGCTGCTGCTGTTTGCCGGCACGCGCGATCTGTTCTTCGGCTGGCTGCGCGCGCTGGGTGCTTTCGCGCTGGGCGCGATTGCGGTGCCGGTGGTGCTGGCGGTGGAGCTGGCGATCCTTGAGCCGTGGCTGCGCGATGCACTGATCCAGCGCGAGGCGCAGGTGCTGGTCCCGTCGATGCCGACCGAGCTGGTGGTGATCACGCTCAGCTTCGCGCTGGTCAGCTTTGGTCTCCTCGCGGTGATCGCGCGGCTGGTCTTCTTTGGCGGAATGCCGCTGCTGCGCCTGCCGGGCTTGTCGCCGCGCGCCAGTCAGGCCGAGCCAAGCTTTGCCGCGCGCCCGGCCATCGCCGGTGCCGCTGGCCGCAGCCGGCCGAACCCGTCGCGCGCGTTCACGGTAGCCGATGCCGTCGCGCAATCGATGCGCCGCGAAGATCGCACGGCGACAGCCAACGCGGTGCCGCTGCACCGCAGGCCGCCGCGATGGACCAGCAAGCCGGACTGCCGGCACTGCGCCAGGCGCCGCCCGCCGAACCGCTCGGCAGCACCTTTCGCGCGCCCGATGCGCGCCGCACCCGCCGCACCTCTGCGGCCAGTGAGAAACGAGACACCCGCGTATGACTGACCGCGATGATCCGGCCTTGAACGAGTATTTGCGCGCATCCTCAAGCTGGGCGGATGACCGGGCGCAGGCCTTGGCCGCATCGCGCAAGGTGGCGTGGATCGTCGCCGGGGTAGCGGGCGCGATCGCGCTGCTGGAAGCCGTCGCGCTGATCCTGCTGACCCCGCTGAAAACCGTGGTGCCCTATACGCTGCTGGTCGACCGCCAGACCGGCTATGTTGAGGCGATCAAGCCGCTGGAGCGCGCCACGATCAGCCCGGATACCGCGCTGGTCCGCTCGTTCCTGGTGCAATATGTGATCGCGCGCGAAGGCTTTGATATCGACCAGCTGAATGACAACTACCGCAAGGTGGCGCTGTGGTCGGCGGGCGATGCGCGGTCGCGCTATCTGGCGGAAATGCCCGGCAACTAACCCGCAAAGCCCGCTCGCCACGCTGCCGCGCCGCGCGCTGGTGCAGGTGCAGGTGCGCTCGGTCTCCGCGCTCAAGGACAACAGCTCGCTGGTGCGCTATACCACCACCCGCAGCGATCCGGGCGGCGCAGGCGCAGGCCCCGCAGCACTGGGCGGCGGTGATTACCTACGCGTTCAGCGCAGCCCCGATGCGCGCCGAAGACCGGATGATCAATCCGCTGGGCTTCCAGGTCAGCCGCTATCGCCGCGATGCCGAAACGCTGCCCGAAGCGGTGCCTGCCGCTGCCGCCCTGGGACAAAGCGGTGCCTATGCTGGCCCCGTCGCACCGCTCGCCGCGCCGCAAGTTCGCGGCAGGCGGCCAGTGAAGCGCGCGCTTGTCTTGTTCGCCGCAGGCTTGCTGCTGACCGGTTGCGCGCAGACCGGCGGTGCAGTGCTGGCGGAGGCGGCAAGCCTTGCTGGCCCAGTCAGCACCGGCACTGGCGAAGGCCGTTACCGCCTGTCCGGCGCGGTCGAGCTGCGCCCGGTGCAGATGAGCGACGATGGCGTGCGGACCTATATCGTCTGGTCCGAGCAGCAGGATTTGCCCGCCGTGTTTGCGATCAACACCACCGGCGGCGAGGAAATGGTCGATGGCTATATGCGCGGCACGGTGTTCACGATTGACCGGATCCACCGCAAGCTGATGTTCCGGATTGACCGGAAGGCCACCAAGGCCGAACGGATCGGGGGTTAGGAACGCCGATGGAACCCGCCACCCCCGCTCCCGCTCAGCAGGACCTGCGCCCGGTGGTTGGCCAGCCGGTCAGCAACCGCAACGCCTGGCTGTTTGGCGGGCTGCTGGTGCTGGCTGCTGTCGGGCTGTTCACCGCGCTGGAAGCGCGGCGTTCTGGCGTGATCAGCCCGGCGACAGCGCCCAGCCGCACCACCGCCAGCGGCGTGATCACCGCGCCGCCGCCGCTGGTATTGAACGATCCGGCCGTGCCAGTGGGCCTTGGCGTTACGGACTATCTCAATGGTCCGCGCGTGCCGCTTGGCCAGCCGCTACCCGGCGAGGCTTATCCGGTCATGCCCGGCGTACCGCGCACCCCGCGGGTGGTGCAGCCGGTGTCGATCCCCGGCCCGCCGATCGTCCGCGCGCCAACTTATTACGCGCCGGCAGGGTCAGACGAGCCCTACCGCGCCTCAACCGTGCCGCAAGTGCTGCCAGTCGATCCGGGAGCCAGTGCGGTAACGCCGGGGCAACTGGCGGGTGACCGCGTGCGCGCCGCGCGGTTCACCAATCCGGCCTATACCGTCCCGCAAGGCACGGTGGTCCAGGCGGTGCTGGAAACCGCGCTTGATTCCAACCGGCCCGGGTTCGTCCGTGCCATCGTTTCGCGCGATGTCCGCAGCTTTGACGGCACCCGCGTGCTGATCCCACGCGGCAGCCGCCTGTTTGGCGAATACAAGGCCGACCTGGCGCAGGGGCAAAAGCGTGTGTTCGTGCAGTGGCAAAAGCTGACCCGGCCAGACGGGGTGCAGATCGCGCTCGATTTGCCTGCCGCCGATCCGCTGGGCCGCGCGGGCATCGGGGGCAAGGTAAACACGCATTTCTTCAGCCGGCTGGGCAATGCGTTGCTGCAATCGACGCTCGACGTCGGAGTCGGGCTGGCCACGCGCGGGGCGGGCGGGGATACCGTGGTGCTCGGCCTGCCGGGTAGTACGCAGACGCTGATCCAGCCCAATCAGGAGAGTTACAAGCCCACCGTCACGGTCAAGCATGGCACCAGCGTCGCGGTGTTCGTGGCGCGTGACCTTGATTTTTCGACGGTCGAGTAAGGCTGGACGATGAACGCGGCCGCAGGCAACGTCTATCTGCACAGCTGCCTGGCGCCGCTGGCCGAATGGCTGGCGCAGCCCGATGTAACCGACCTCTATGTCAACCGTCCGGGCGAGCTGTGGGTTGAACGCCAAGGAGCCGCGCCGCAATGCCAGCCAGCGCCCGGCTTGACCCGCGACCTGCTCGCGCGGCTGGTGCGCCAGATTGCCGCACTTTCAGCCCAGGGGATCAGCCGCGAACATCCGCTGCTGGCGGCGAGCCTGCCCACAGGCGAGCGCGTGCAGGCCGCCATCCCCCCCGCCACGCGGGGTGAGATTGCCCTGGCGATCCGCAAGCACGTGGTGGCTGAGATTGCGCTCGAAGCCTTCGCGGCGCGCGAACCGGGGCTGGACCAACTTGCTCCGCTATCCGCGCCGGGCGGGCAGAGAACGTTCGTGGCGGCTGACCCAGCCCGCGCCCCCACGATCCTGCGTGAGGCTGTGCACGAGCGCCGAAACGTGCTGATTTCCGGCGGCACCTCCAGCGGCAAAACTACGCTGGCCAATGCCCTGATCAAGGAAATCCCCACCACCGAACGCCTGATCCTGATCGAAGATACCCCCGAGCTGAAACTGGTCCACCCCAATGCGATCGGGCTGATCGCGGCGCGCGGCGCGCTGGGTGAAGCGGCGGTGACGGCGGAAGACCTGCTGATCGCCTCGCTGCGGTTGCGGCCCGACCGGATCATCCTGGGGGAACTGCGCGGGGCCGAGGCCGTGACTTACCTGCGCGCGGTCAACACTGGCCACCCCGGATCGCTGACCACAATCCATGCTGACAGTCCGGACCGGGCGATTGATCAGCTGGTGCTACTGGTGCTGCAAACCGGCACCCGCATGGGCTGGGACGATGTTGCGCGCTATATCCGCAATTCGGTGGACGTGATTGTCCAGATTGACCGTTCAAGCGGCAGCCGCCGGATCAGCGCGGTGCTGGTTGCGGAATGAGCTGCCGAGCCCGGCGGCGGTCGGGACCGACGCGAGCTGCGCTATTTCCAGCCTGGCGTGAGCTGCGGCAACTTTCGTGATCGCGGTCGCTCAAATGGCAACAAACCGCCCTGCTGCGCGGTCCTTGCGAACTTTCAGTCCGTCAAACACTTGCCCGCCCATGGCGATATAGACGCCGGGCGCGGCGACTTGCGCAGCGGCGAAGGCCATGCCGAGGTTGAAATTGGCATCGGTCTCGGCGAACCGCGCCGGGCTGAGCGCGCCGGTCAGGACCACGGTCTTGTCCGGCACCGGCACCGCGAGCACCCGCGCCGTTTCGGTCATCGTATCGGTGCCGTGGGTGATCACGATCCGGCTCTCGTCTGCGTCGCGCACGGCGCTGGCGATCAGGTCGCGGTCAGTGTTGGTCAGCTCCAGACTGTCCTTGCGCATCAGTTCGACCACGCGGTGCGGCACCGCGACGCGGGCTTCCTTGAGCAAGGCGGCAATCCCGCTGTCAACGATCTGATACTCGCTCAGCGCGTCGAAATAGTTCTTGTCGATCGTACCGCCGGTGGTGAGGACGAGGATACTCATGGGTTGAATGCCACCCCGGTCAAGGCTTCGGACTTGTCCCATAGCGTCTTGGCCAAGGCCGCATCGCGGACATGCGGCCAGACCCCGCTGGCGCGTGGGGGCGGATCGCCGGCCAGTTCGCCCAGATTGCAATCCTCGCAATAGACCCCGCCCATGCCGTCCAGCAGCGGCGAAGTGGCGCACCACACGCTGGTTGCCGCGCCTTGCTCGGTGGTCTTGAACAAGGGGTTGAGCGTCCCCGCAGCGTCGTACCAGCCCATCGCCTTTTGCTCATCCATGGTCAGGTGCCGCTGCAAGGGGGTGGCGATTCCGCCGGGATGGACCGCGAAGGCGCGCACGCCATGCGGGGTGCCGCGCCGGTCGAGTTCGAGCGCGAACAGCGCGTTGGCCGACTTGGCCTGACCATAGGCCAGCCACTTGTCATAGGCGCGATGTTCGAACTGGAGATCACCCAGATCAAGTCCGCCAAGCCGGTGGCCGATCGAGGAGACCGAGACCAAGCGTGCGCTTCCAGCCTTTAGCAGCGGCCACAGCCGCGCGGTCAGCTGGAAATGGCCGAGGTGATTGGTGGCAAACTGGCTCTCGTAACCGCGTGCGTCGCGGGCGAGCGGGCAGGCCATGATCGCGGCATTGTTGATCTGGATGTGGAGCTTGTCGGTAATCCCGGCGACCGCCGCCGCGAACGCATTGATCGCAGCTGGTTCGGCGAGGTCGAGCGGCAGGATCGTCAGTTTGCCGGTGACGCCGGCCAGATCGCTCGCCGCTGCCTCGGGCCGACGCGCGCCGATAATCACATGCGCGCCAGCCCCGGCCAAAGCGCGCACCACTTCGGTGCCGAGCCCCGAATAGCCGCCAGTGACCAGCGCCACCTTGCCGCGCAAATCGCTTCCCGCGATGACCTCGGCAGCGGTTGAGCGGTACCCAAACGGGGATGCAATCGGGGCCTGAACTGTCTGGCTAGCGGTGGTCATCGAACTCTCCTCTGTCCGCCCGCTATCGGCCGCGCTCGGCGTTAGATCAAGCGGCAAGCGGGTCCCGCGAGGCCCACCACGCCAGCCAGATCAGCACTGGCTGAAACAGCAGGCGCGGCACGTGATAGCCAAGCCCGGCCCCGCCATCGGTGCGCGCAAGGTCAATCAGCAGATGGTTGAAATTGGCCGGCCAGACGCACAGCGCATAGGCCGCGAGCCCCCAGCCCGCCGCGCGGCGCAGCGGCAGCGACCATGGCTGGACCAGTCCCGCCGCACCGGCCAGTTCGGCGAGGCCGGTCAGCAGCACTACCAGCGCCGACTGCGGGACCCAGCCGGGGGTAATCGTGATGAACGGCAGCGGGATGAGCAGGTGGGCAATTCCCGCAGCTGCATAAAACAGTGCCAGCAGCCAGCGGACCACGGCGCGCATCACCAGTGGTTACCCGCCGATATTGTGCGTAAGTCCGCCGCCCACGGCCTGCGGGCAGCAACCATGCGTGGGTCAATCCGCGCGGGCGACGCGCTTGTAGGGCACGAAATCGCCGAGGCTGATGAAGCCGGTGGGGAAATGGCCGGTGCGGTCGACCATGTTGACCATATCAAGTCGGCAGAACTGACTGCCGTGGGTGCGGATCACCATGATATCGTCGCTGTCGAGATCCTCCGCATTGCGCGGGCGGTTGACGTAAAGCGTCGAGCCCGAACGATAGACCAACGCGGTCCCGTCGATCACCTGCATGTCGCGCGAATCCATGGTGCTGATGCAGCTTTGCGGCTTGCCCGCCGCGCGCCCTTCGAGCAGTTTTTCCAAGCGTTGTTCGGGCGTCAAGCGCGGTTTGGCGTTCAGCGCAGGGCCGACCAACAGCGCCGCTGAGGCTGCGATAGCGAAGGCAATCTTGCGCATAGCGAATGCTCCTGTTTGGATGGCATCATCGTCCACCATTTTCCCTGAACCCAAGCTGACCATCAGCCGGTTCCGCCAACCGTCAGCCCATTGATCAGCAGCGTTGGCTGGCCAACCCCGGCAGGGACCGTCTGCCCGCCTTTGCCGCAAATACCAACGCCTTCGTCCAGTTCCAGATCGTTGCCGATCCCGGTCACGCGGGTCAGCACGGTCGGGCCATCCCCGATCAGCGTTGCCCCCTTGATCGGCGCGCCGAGTTTGCCGTTTTCGACCAGATAGGCCTCGGTGCAGGAGAACACGAACTTGCCCGAAACAATGTCTACCTGCCCGCCGCCAAAGCTCTTGGCGAAAATGCCTTTTTTCACACGGCTTAGCAGTTCGGCGGGATCATCCTGCCCGGCCTTCATGAAGGTATTGGTCATCCGTGGCATCGGCGCATGGGCGTAATTCTCGCGCCGGCCGTTGCCGGTGGCGGGAACCCCCATCAGCCGGGCATTGAGCCGGTCCTGCATATAGCCTTTGAGGATCCCGTCTTCGATCAGCACGGTTTCCTGCGTCGGCGTGCCTTCGTCGTCGATCGACAGCGAGCCGCGCCGCCCCTGGCCGCCAGCGCCGAGCAAAGTGCCATCATCAACCACGGTCACGCCGGGCGCGCCCACCCGCTCGCCGATTCGTCCCGAAAAAGCGCTGGTGCCCTTGCGGTTGAAATCGCCTTCCAGCCCATGGCCGACGGCTTCGTGAAGCAGGACACCGGGCCAGCCGGAGCCGACCAGAACGGTCATTTCCCCCGCCGGGGCCGCCACCGATTCAAGATTGGTCAGCGCCTGTTGCAGGGCCATGTCGATCCCGCGATTCCACGTGTCGGGCAGGAACAGATCATCATAGAGCCGCCGTCCGCCGATCCCGAAACTGCCGGTCTCGCGGCGACCATTGGCTTCAACCACGATCCCGATGTTGAGCCGCACCATCGGGCGCACATCGTGCGCGGCGAACCCGTCGGCGCGGACCACTTCGACCACTGACCAGTTGCCGCTGAGGCTGGCGCTAACTTGCACCACGCGCGGATCGCGCGCGCGGGCGCCGGCATCAATCGTCTCGAGCAGCTTTACCTTGGTCTCAAACGGGATCGCATCGAGCGGAGACGCTGCCGTATAGAGATGCCGGTTGCTGCGCTGCGGCGGTGCGGCGGCCGCGCCCTTCGCCGGATCCAGCAGCCGCAGGGTCTCGCCCGCCCGGCGGATCGCCGCTTCGGAAATTTCGTTGGCATGGGCAAAGCCGGTCATTTCACCTGAAACCCCGCGCAGACCAAAACCCGCATCGCGCGAGTAGTCCGCCAGTTTCAACCGGCCATCATCAAAGGTGAAGGCTTCGGACGCGGTGAATTGCAGGAACAATTCGCCATCATCACAGCGCGCGAGCGTATCGCGCGTCGCCGCCAGCGCCGCCTCTGGCGTGATGCGGGAATAGAGCAGCGAGCGGGGATCGGCCTGTGTCATGCGCCAGATATAGGCGCGGCGCGCAGAAGCGCCAGTGGGTTCAGGCGGCAGCCTGATCAGCCGGGCCGCCCTGCAGCAAGAACCGCTTGTCGCAATAGCCGCATTCGGCATAGCCGCGCTCGTCAATCTCCAGCCAGACGCGCGGATGTCCCAGCGCCGCGCCGCCGCGGATTTGGCTCGCGCCATCGCAGGATACGCGGTGGCTTGTGACAAGGGTTGTTTCAGGACTGGTCATACCCAACTGCTTAGCAGCGCCGCCGTTCCAGTTCCAGTAGGCACACGCTCAGTTGTAAACGGTCGTCACCGAATATGTCCCCGCATAGACCCCGGCGGCCTGATTGGCATTGACGCGCAGGGTGCCGCCCATCCGGAAGGTGAAGATGCCGGTGGGCGAGGCGATCCGGTAGCGCCGGTTGCCATTGCCGTTGCCGTTGCCGGTTGGCTGATAGACCAGGTCATTGGTCGTATCGAGCGTGACGGTATCCACGGTCATCGCCTGACCCGGCCCGGTCAGCGTGATCGTGGATGGATACTGGATCCGGACGAAAAAGTTGCGGCGACCCATGCCAGCGAAGGTTGCAGCTTGACACGTCCCTGACCTGATCATCCCATCGGGAGAGGAGCAAGCATTGGTTGCGGGATTGAGCACGACTGAACCAGCCGTCGCGCGCGGAGCGACCAGCGCGAAGTTCATGTCGTCGACTTTGACCAGGCTGTTGCGCTCCACCACCACCGCGCCAACCGTGCCGGTGTTGACGGCGGTTTCGGCCAAGGCGGGGCTGGCGATCAGGGCGCAGCAAAGCAAGGCGCAAATCGCACGCCAGAAACGTTGCAGCGACAGGCTGCAGCCAGGAACCCCCCAGGTCATCTGCAACGCCATAGCACCCTCGGCCATGTCAGACTGTGACCTGCAATGGTTAACCCGGGCAAGGCCGCACTTTACCATGCCAAGTTTTGCATGGGCCGGTTTGGCCAGACACGTTGCGATTCAGTGCCGTGCCATGGCTCGCAAGTTAGAGGTAATTAATCGTCACCGAGAAGGTTCCTGTATACATTCCAGATGCTTGGCGCGCGCCGACCCGCAGGGTTGCGCCCAGATCGAACGCGAACATCCCGGTGGTCGAATTGATCCGAAAGGTGCGCGGGGTGGTGGTCAGGGTCGTTGGCGGGGCGCTGCCAATCGTAAACGTATCGAACCGCATGGTCTCGGTCCCTCCGACCCGGCGAATCGTCGGGGTGTTCGATCCGACGGATATCTGGACGGTCTGATTGCGGAAGCCGTAGCCGGCGAAGGAAGCTGGATTGAACCCGTCGCCAATTGCCATTACTCCGCCCGTTCGTGATCGCGTGCCATCAGGATTGATCACGATCGTTCCAGCAGTCGTTCCCGCCACGATCTGGCCAAAGTTCAGATCTTCCACTTTAAGCAGGCTAAGCCGGGTCACCACCACCGCCTGCGCGGTTCCTGTTGCTTGGGCAACTTCCTTGGCTGCGGCTGGCACCGCTAACAGGACGCTCGCCCACGCCAAAGCCCACAGCAAGAGCCGTGCGATGCCAGTCGGGCAGGTTTGGGCGGAATTCGCGACCATTACCCGCTGCACTAACGCACAATGCTTGCCACTTAGTTTATGCTTGTGACTGCGCCGCAAAGCAGGCTTTACGCCGCGCCAGCGATGCCGCAAGAGCGCGCACATGACAGAACCCGCCGCAATCCGCATCACCAACCTGGTCAAACGCTATGCCCCCGCCGGGAACGCCCCCGCCAAGCTCGCGCTGGACGATGTCAGCTTTGACGTGCCGCAGGGGCAAATCTTCGGTCTGCTCGGTCCCAATGGCGCGGGCAAATCGACGCTGATCAACACCCTCGCCGGGCTGGTGATGAAGACCAGCGGCAGCGTCGAAATCTGGGGGTTCGATATCGATGCGGACAGCCGCAATGCCAAACGCTCGATCGGGATCGTGCCGCAGGAAATCGTGTTCGATCCGTTCTTTACGCCGTTTGAGGTGCTGGAGAACCAGGCCGGGCTCTATGGCGTCGCCAAAGCGCTGCGGCGTTCCGAGGCGTTGCTGAAAGAAGTCCATCTGGCGGACAAGCGCGATGCCTATGCGCGCACGCTCTCGGGCGGCATGAAGCGCCGCCTGCTGATCGCCAAGGCCATGGTTCATTCGCCCCCCGTGCTGGTGCTCGACGAGCCGACCGCCGGGGTTGATGTCGAACTGCGGCGGCTGCTGTGGGAATTGGTGGTCGAGCTCAACCGCTCGGGCGTGACCGTAGTCCTGACCACGCATTACCTCGAAGAAGCCGAACAGCTGTGTGACCGGATCGCGATCATCAACCACGGCAAGTTGATCGCGAACAAACCCACCCGCGAACTGGTGGGCATGGCGCGCGAAAAGGTGGTCGAAGTGACCGTCGATCGCGACCTGCCCGACCTGCCTGCGCACCCCGTATTCCAACGCACCGAACGCAGCGGCGAGCGGACGGTGGCAATCACTTACAACATGGACAAGACCAATGCCGGCGAAGTGCTCGCCGCGGTCCAGGCGCAAGGGTTCGCGATAGTCGATGTAACGACGCGCGAGGCGGATCTTGAGGACGTGTTTGTGTCGCTGACGAGTGCGGCGGGGTGAAGTCGGCGTTGTGCTAAAGCAGATTTCTGTGCAATATCGAAATCTGTATGATTGGGAGTTTGCGCAGATGAATATTCAGCGTGGCAAACTGGTCAGTGGCGGTCGGCTGCAAATACCGGCCGACGTGCGCAAACAGCTCCGCCTCAAGGATGGCGATTCGGTTTCGATGGAAGTGATTGATGGAAAGCTGCAAGTTCGCCCTTACCGTGATATCATCGCCGAAATCCAAACCAAGATGAAGGCCTATCTGGGACCCGGAGTGACCGGGCAGTCGATCGTAGACGAGCTGATCGCCGACCGCCGCGCCGAGGCCGAACGCGAATGAGTTCTGGCGGCCCATGCGTGCTTGATGCTTCGGTAATTCTGGCAGTAATTCTTGGGGAGATGAGTTCGGAGCGAGCCGAGCACTTGCTGGCGGGAAGCTGTGTGAGCACGGTAAACGTGTCGGAAGTCTATGCAAAACTGCTCGATAAGGGTTTTCCGCCGGAAGCAATCATCGAAAGTGTTCAAGCCATGGAGCTTGATTTGAGACAATTTGACAGCGAACTGGCGATGCAGGCCGGACTGTTGCGCGGCTTAACTCGCCACGCCGGGCTGTCGCTGGGTGACAGAGCATGCCTCGCCTTGGCCGGTCAGATCGGACTTCCGGCAGCTACTGCTGACCGCGCCTGGGCTAGGCTCGACATTGATCAAGAAATTGTCCTGATCCGGTGACCCACGACGTCATCATCGTCGGCTCCGGCGCGGCAGGCCTCACAGCAGCGCTGGCCCTGGCCGAGCAGGGCAAGGTACTGGTGCTCGCCAAGGGCGGGCTCAGCGAGGGATCGACGGCCTGGGCGCAGGGCGGGATTGCTGCTGTGCTCGATGCGGGCGACACCTTTGAAAACCACATCCGCGATACGATGGTCGCAGGTGCAGGCCTCAACCGGCTGGAAACTGTCGAATTCGTGATCGAACGCGCCCCGCACGCTATCGAACGGCTGGTTGAACTTGGCGTTCCCTTCAATACCGAAGCTGGCGACCTGCACCTCACCCGCGAAGGCGGACACAGCCACCGCCGGATCGTCCACGTCAACGATGCGACGGGCTGGGCGGTGCAGGAAGCCTTGCTCAAGGCGGCGCAGGCGCATCCCAATATCACGCTGCTCGGCGGGCAAACCTGCATCGATCTGATCACCGGCAAGCACGAGGCGCGCTATTCGGGCTCGGGCCGGGTCTGGGGCGTCTATGCGCTCGATGAAGCCAGCGGCAAGGTGGCAGCGCACACCGCCCGCGCGACCATTCTCGCCACCGGCGGCGCGGGCCGGGTCTATCAGTTCAGCACTGCCCCCAGAGGCGCCACCGGCGACGGGATCGCCATGGCCTGGCGCGCCGGGGCGCGGGTCGGCAATATGGAAATGATGCAGTTCCACCCGACCTGCCTCTATCAATCTCGACGTCAAGAACTTCCTGATCACCGAGGCGGTGCGCGGCGAAGGCGGGCACCTGCTCAACCCCAAGACCGGGCACCGTTACATGCCCGATTATGATGAGCGCGCCGAACTGGCCCCGCGCGATATCGTCGCGCGCGCCAACGATGCCGAGATCAAGCGCGACGGGCTCGATTTTGTCCACCTTGATATCAGTCATCAGCCGCCAGAGTTTGTGCGGCATCACTTCCCGATGATCCACGAAAAGCTGCTCGGCCTTGGCATCGACATGACTACGCAGCCGATCCCGGTGGTCCCCGCGCAGCATTATACCTGCGGCGGAGTGGTGATCGATCTGGCGGGCCGCACCGACTTGCCGGGGCTTTACGCAGCGGGCGAATGCACTGAATCTGGCCTCCACGGTGCCAACCGGCTTGCGTCGAATTCGCTGCTCGAATGCTTCGTGTTCGGCGAGGCGGCGGCGGCAGACATCATCGCGCGCTGGGACGAGTTCGATGCCCCGCCACCTGTGCGCCAATGGGATGAAAGCCGCGTCACAGATTCGGATGAGGAAGTGGTGATCAAGCAGAACTGGACCGAAATCCGCCGGTTCATGTGGAACTACGTCGGGATCGTGCGCACCACCAAACGGCTCGAACGCGCCAAACACCGGATCCAGATGCTGACCGACGAGGTAGAGGAATATTACGCCCATTTCCGCGTCAGCACCGACCTGATCGAACTGCGCAACCTGCTGCAATGCGCCGAACTGATCGTGCGTTCGGCCTTGTCGCGCAAGGAGAGCCGGGGGTTGCACTATATCCTGGATTACCCGGAGCTGTTGACGGAAGCGCGTGATACGGTGCTGGTGCCGTAATGGCCTGCCACACCACTGAAACCCCCGCATCCACCTCCCCCGTCATCCCCGCGAAAGCGGGGACCCAGGGGCGGTAACGCGCGAGTGCATCCCCACAGTCTACATCCTCGCTTCCAAGCGCAACGGCACCCTTTACACCGGGGTCACTTCCGACCTGTTGGGCCGCATCCATCAGCACCGGCAAGGCACACTGGGCGGCTTTACCAAAGAACATGGCATTCATCGCCTGGTCTGGTTCGAAGTTCACGCAACGATGGAAGGCGCGATTCTGCGCGAAAAGCGGGTCAAGAATTGCCGCCGCGCATGGAGGCTCGAACTGATCGAGAAGGATAACCCGCAGTGGCTCGATCTGGCGGGGCAATTCGGCTTTGCCCGGTTGTGACGCTCTGGGTCCCCGCCTTCGCGGGGATGACGGGAGGGGGGGGTAGATCAGCGAGAACCGATACAGATGAAATGTCGGCTTTTAGAATCAATGCGGTTGAAACCTGAAAGATGGTGATCCTTCACACCCCATCGGAGATTCTGGGACAGCGAGTCAGAATTTCATTGGCAAGAACCTGCGTCACCTCAACACCCGAGTTCCTTGGATTTTTTAGGTCAAAAACAAGAGCGTCTGCCATGAGTGCGGCGACCGCCCGAAGCAAAACCTCACGATCATCCTCCGGCTTAATGCTATAGCGCTCCATCAACCTCAGAACGGCTTTGTCTCGCTCAGCAACAATCGCAGCGGATGAAGCGGCGCGCTCGGTTGACCAGATTCGCCGGAAGAGCTTTGTTTTCTCGTCCGTTAAATAGGGCAGCATGAATACGAGTGCAGCCAATACAACTGCGACAACAATCTGCGTCGTCATCAATCGACCTTTCTAGCGCGATGAAAGCGAATCTGCTGAAGCGCTCTTGTCTGTTGGTCAAGGCCGCTCCATCGTGGCCTTCACGAACCCAAAGGAACTCCATGCCTCAAATCACCGCCAACGGCATCCAGCTCGAATACGAAACCCACGGCGATCCCGCCAATCCGCCGCTGCTCCTCATCATGGGCCTCGGCGCGCAGTTGACGCTGTGGCCGATCGAGCTGGTCGAGGCGCTGGTCGCGCGCGGCTATTACGTGATCCGCCATGACAACCGCGACATCGGGCTGAGTCAGAAGTTCGGGACGCATGGCGTGCCCAATTTCAAGCGCGTCGCGCTGATGCGGATGTTCGGGCTGCGCGCGAAAATTCCTTACCGGCTGACTGATATGGCCGCCGATGCAGTCGGGCTGCTCGACGCGCTGGGGATTGCCAAGGCACACATCGTCGGCGCTTCAATGGGCGGGATGATCGCGCAGCTGGTCGCGGTGGACTATCCGGACCGGGTGCTGTCGCTGACCTCGATCATGTCGACCAGCGGCAGCCGCAAGGTTCCGCCTGCGCGGCCGGCGGCGATGAAGGCGTTGTTGGACCGGGCTCCCGCCGGAGCAACGCTGGACGATGTCATCCCGATCGGGCTGCGCGTTTCCAAAGCGATCGGCAGCCCCGGCTATCCCGCCGACGAAACCCGCTTGCGCGAGCGCATCGCGCGCGATTTCACCCGCAGCTTCTATCCCGAAGGCGCCGCGCGGCAGATTTCAGCGATTGTCGACGATGGCGACCGTCGCAGCCGCCTGCGCCGGATCGGCGCACCTACCTTGGTGATCCACGGGGTCGATGATGCGCTGGTTCCGGTTGAAGGCGGGCGGGATACCGCCGCGAACATTCGCGGGGCCAAGCTGCTGGAAATCCCCGGTATGGGGCATGATCTGCCGGTCGAGCTGGTCGATCAGGTGGCTGATGCGATTGCGGGGGTGGCGCGGTAAGCCCTGCCTCAACCAGGGATGTCAGGTCCCCAGCCCGTCCTTCAGCATCGCTTCAGCCGTCGCGGCGATTTCGGCAATACTGCGATCTGCGCCCCACACGCCGAACCGCAGACCAAGAAACACGTTCATGCCCATCGCCGCCCAGGCGCGCACTTCGTTGTCCCCCGGGGTCATTGAACCCTGGACCACGTTCTCGTCAAACCGCGCCGCGATGCGGGCTGCGGTGCCTTCGTAGTGGGCGCGGTAGCTGGCCGGATTGGCGAATTCGGCTTCGTCAATGATCCGGTAGATCTCCTTGTGCTCACGCGCGAAGCCCAGAAATGCAGCAAAGGCCTCGCGCTCGCGGGCGGTGCCGGTTGATCCGGGCGCAACCTGGCTGGAAACGACCGTGGCGACCGCTTGGCTCATATCGCGGACCAGTGCCGCAAAGATCGCGTCCTTGCTGTCAAAATAGGTATAGAAACTGCCCAGCGCGGTCCCCGCGCGGCGCGTGATCCCGCTGATCGACGCATCGTGAAACCCGCGCTCGCCAAATTCCATCGCGGCTGCATCCAGCAAGCGGCGCAGCGTGGCGTGCCCGCGTGCGGTGCGCGGGGTTTTCATGCCCGTGCCACTGTCTGTACTGAGCGCCGGTTCGGCCACTGCATTTCTCTCCAACCTGCGCAGCTGTTGCTGCCGCGCCACGCTGTAGGCTGCAAAATTCGATCCGCCAATATTAAAAGTTGAAAGGTGGTTCATGTTTCAATATTGACCGCACCAGATGCGGTGAAAGCACCGCTGCCCGTGGAGAGGACCCCCTGATGCACACCACCCGCCTTCGTAGCGTCATGCAAAGCCTGCTGGCCGCCAGCGCGCTGACCGCGTTCGCCACTCCAGCCTTTGCCCAGGAAGCCGAAGGCGCCAGCAGCGACGATGGCGGGATTGTCGTCACCGCGCGCCGCCGCGAAGAAAACCTGATCGACGTGCCGATCGCGATCACCGCAATTTCAGGGATCGAGCTGGAAAATCGCGGCGCGGCAGATATTACCGCGCTGGCTGAACAGATCCCCAACGTCACGCTGGAGGCATCACGCGGCACCAATTCCACGCTGTCCGCCTTCATTCGCGGGGTCGGCCAGCAGGATCCGGTTTCCGGGTTTGAGCAAGGCGTCGGGATCTATCTCGATGATGTCTACCTCAACCGCCCGCAAGCAGCAGTGCTGGATATCTATGACGTCCAGCGGATCGAAGTGCTGCGCGGGCCGCAGGGCACGCTTTATGGCCGCAACACCGTGGGCGGCGCGGTCAAATATGTCACCCGCCGCTTGTCTGACAGCCCCAGCCTGTCCGCCCGCGCGACCTATGGCAGCTATGACCAGGCCGACGGCGTGCTCACTGCCAGCACCCCGATTGGCGCAGGCGTGCTGCGGGTCGGCGGTTCGCTCGCGCGGCTCAGCCGGGGCGGGTTCGGCACCAACCTGACCACCGGCCGCGAGAATTACAACAAGGACATCTGGGCCGGGCGCGGCACCATCGAAGTCCATGGGACCGGCATTTTCGCGCGGCTCTCGGCCGATTACACCCATGACCGCTCCAACGAACGCGGCGGTCACCGGATGATCACCAGCCTGCAAACTGCCGCCCCGGTGCTGGCGAACGTTTATGATACGCGCGGCGGGCTGGTCAGCCCCACTCAGGACGTCAAGGCCTGGGGGGTCTCGCTGTTCCTTGAAGCCGAGCCAACCGAGAGCCTGACGTTCCGCTCGATCACCGCGTACCGCAAGGATGATACGGCCACCCCGATCGATTTCGACGCCCTGCCAGCGGCGGACGTGGACGTGCCCGGGTTCTATTTCAACACCCAGCTGAGCCAGGAACTGCAAGTGCTGTACAGCAGCGACAAGTTCAACGGCATGATCGGGGCCTATTACCTCAACGCCAGTGCGCTGACGCAATTCGACGTGCGGCTGTTCACCACCATCGCCGGGCTGGCGGCGTTCACCAACGCCGATATCGACACCGATACCATGGCAGTCTTCGGCGATTTCACTTACGATTTCACCGACCAGCTGAGCCTTTCGCTGGGCGGGCGGTACACCTGGGACCAGCGCAATGCCTATATCCTGCGCCAGAACTATCTGGGCGGCGGATCGCCGGTGTTCGGCGGGTCCGGGGTGGCGTTCGGCGCACCGGGCACCAACTTCCGCGGCGACCGCACCTTCACCAAGTTCACCCCGCGCGCCTCGCTGTCGTTCAAGCCCGATGCGGACAGCACGCTCTACGTCAGCTTTTCGCAGGGGTTCAAGGGCGGCGGGTTCGATCCGCGCGGTGCCGGGGTCAATGCGCCCAACACCGATGGCGTCGCGGGCCTGTCCAACGCAGAGATCGCCGCGTTCCTCAGCTTCCGGCCGGAACAGGTCAACAGCTATGAACTCGGTTACAAGGCGCAGCTGTTTGACCGCGCACTGAC
This sequence comes from uncultured Alphaproteobacteria bacterium, assembly GCA_963802015.1. Taxonomy (GTDB): domain Bacteria; phylum Pseudomonadota; class Alphaproteobacteria; order Sphingomonadales; family Sphingomonadaceae; genus Novosphingobium. The sequence goes on along the minus strand of CAWDHB010000009.1, from coordinate 9,840 downwards.
CTTGGCGCTGGCGGCGTTCCGGATGGACTACACCGATGTGCAGATCCCGGGTTCGGTGGCCTGCACAGTTTCGGGCCTGCCCAGCTTCTGCGGGGTCGTTTCCAACGCAGGCAAGGCGCGGCTGCAGGGCTTCGAAGCCGAAGGACGGCTGCGGCTGGGCGGGCTGACCCTGACCGGCGCGGTTGGTTACATCGATGCCAAGTACCTGACCTACATCACCAATATCGCGTCCGTGCCGACCGATGTGGCGGCATTCCGCAATGTCCAGAATACCCCGGCCTGGACCGGCAGCGCCTCGGCCGCCTATTCGGTGCCGGTGGGTGAAGGCCGGGTCGATCTGGGCGCGGGGATTTCGTGGAAGAGCAAGACCTTCCAGTTCGAAGTGGCCAACCCGTTCCTCGATCAGCCCGCCTATGCACTGGTCGATGCCAGCCTGGTCTATCATTCGCCGGACAACATGTGGTCGCTGGGGGTCTTTGCCAAGAACCTGACCGACAAGCGCTATCGCACCTCGGGCTATACCTTCGTCGCCGCCAATGCGACCACTGGTGTGATCAATTCGCCGATCACCTCGGCGCTGGGCCGTGAAGGCGTGCTGACCACCTATTGGGGCAATCCGCGCCAGATCTATGCGACTGCATCGCTGAAGTTCTGAGCGGGTCTAGGCTGCGAACGGCGCGTCTCTTCTTGTGGAGAGGCGCGCCGCTTGCGTTCAGCACCAAGTGCCGCGTGTTTCGCCATAGTAGCGCCGGGCAAGGCCGCTCGCGATCATCTGTTCAGCAATTGACTGGCTGGTCCCATCGGGCAAAACGCGGGTGCTCGCACGCAAATCCCGGCCATAGTTATCGACCATATCGTTGATCCGTCCGGTCATTTGGAATGGACCGCGATTGAGCAGGCGTTGCAATTCGATGGTGGCCAGCTCGCCCTTCGCAGCCTCCGCCGCGCAGCGCGGCTCATTCACTTCTGGGGCGTCAATACCCAGCACGCGGACAGTACGCTCATTCAGATTGAACGTGTCGCCGTCGATTACACAGAAGGTGCCGCGACCCGGGCCGCAACGGGTGAAGCTGCCCTCGACCTTCTCGGAATCGCTCGCAAAGCCCGGCAACGGCTCCAAGGTCTCAATCCCCAGTCCGTACCACAGGCTGATCAAGGCAGTCAGGAGAATCCAGGGACGCCACGCCCGCCAGCGGCTGCGCTTTGGGTCGCGCGGCGGGCCGGACCCACGCCAGCGGCTGGTCGGCAGGACTTTGCCATAGTCTTCCGCGCCATAGTCCTTGGCGCGGGTCCAGCGCTTGGGGCGTTTGCGGAACGGGATCAGGTCACCCATGGTCCCAGCGCTACCGGCTGGGCAGGCTCCCCGCAAGCCGGATGCACCAGTCGCTGCGTTTGCCTTGCCAGACTTCGGCGTGGCCTTCCGCGACCAGCTGCACGCCCAGGCTGCGCCCGCCGCGCGTCACCACCCGCAGCGCGCGGCCATAGCGATCGGATGCGCGGCCGCCGGTTGCCAGCCGATAGGGGCCAGCGCTTAGCAATTCGGCCAGCCGCCGCTTTGCCGCTTCACCCGCCGCGCGTTCGGCTGGGCAAGCGGCCTCTGCGGTCTCGGGCGCGTTGATATCAGCGAGGCGGATTTTCTCGCCATTCAGCCAGAAGGTATCGCCATCGACCACGCAGGTCTGGCGCGGACCGCCACCGCACAGCGCGATGGCTGCGGCGAAGGGCAACAGCGGTATCATGGACGCAACCATGACCCAGCCGCCGCCGCGTCGCCCATCCGTAGAATCCCGGCCTTACATCCAATCTGGATCTATAACGCCCAGAATTCCGCGCCTTACAGGCTCAGAAACAGCCCGGCGAGCGCGGCGCTCATCAGGTTGGAGAGGCTGCCTGCCGCCAGCGCCTTCAGCCCCAGCTTGGCGATCATCGGGCGCTGGTTGGGGGCAAGGCCGCCGGTCACCGCCATCTGGATCGCGATCGAGCTGAAATTGGCGAACCCGCACAGCGCGAAGGTGACGATGGCAACGGTCCGTTCGGAGAGGCCCTGCATCTGCCCGAGATCGATGAAGGCGACGAATTCGTTCAGCACCACTTTGGTGCCGAAAAACCCGCCTGCGCGCAGCGCTTCGGCCCAGTCCGGCGCGCCGAGCAGCCAGAACACCGGCGCGAAGACCGTGCCGAGGATCAGCTGGAACGACAGGTCCGGCCGCCCGAACCAGCCGCCGATCCCGCCCAGCATGCCGTTGGCCAGCGCCACCAGCGCGACGAACGCCAGCACCATCGCGCCGACCGCCACCGCCAGCTTGACCCCGGTCTGCGCGCCTTGCGCGGCGGCCATGATGATGTTGGCGGGCTTTTCGTCCTCCAGCGAGGCGACCGGCATCGTCCTCGCGGATTGACGATCGCCTCATCCAGCGGATCGGGCATGATGATCTTGGCCATCAGGATCCCGCCGGGCGCCGACATGAAGGCGGCGGCGACCAGATAATCGATCCGGATCCCCATCGAGGCATAGGCCGCCAGGATCGTCCCCGCGACCCCGGCCATGCCCACGGTCATCAGGCAGAACAGCTGCGACGGGGTCAGCGCGGCCAGATAGGGCCGGATCACCAGCGGCGATTCGGACTGGCCGACGAAGATGTTCGCCGCCGCGCCCAGGCTTTCGACCTTGCTGATCCCGGTGAGCTTTTCGAGGCCCGCCGCCGATCCATTTGATCACGAATTGCATGATCCCCAGGTAATAGAGGATCGAGATCAGCGCGGCGAAGAAGATGATCACCGGCAGCGCCTGGATCGCGAAATTCTGCCCGAGCGGGTCCGTGGCGAGCGCGCCGAACAGGAATTCGGTGCCCTTGCCCGGCATAGCCGAGCAGCGCCGAAACCCCGTCCGAAATCGCCTTGCAGCACGCGGTTGCCCCAGGGCGTATAGAGCACCAGCGCGGCAAACCCGGCCTGCAAGGCAAAGGCCGCGCCAACCACGCGCAGGCGGATCGCCTTGCGGTCGGACGACAGCAGCCAGGCCACCAGCAGGATCAGCGCCATCGCCGCCAGGCTTTTCAGGATATGCATGGACGCCCCTTCTTCATGCGGCATTCACCGGTTGCGGCAAGTGGTAGCGCATGTTGCGCCCTGTGCAAGACTGTGCGGTGCCACTTCCACAGCGCAGCATGGCTCGCTAGGCTGCCGCAATGCAGAACCTGTCCATCCCCCGCTCGCTGTTCCTGTTCGCGATCCTCTATGGCGGCATGGTCCCGCTCGGCGGGTTCCTGGGGGTCAAGCAGGTCGCCATCGGGCCGCTGGCGGTCGAGGCCGGGATCTTTCCGTTCCTGACGCTGGTCGGCACTATCGAGCGCGATTGCCGAGCTGCACGGCAAGGACGTGGCCAACCGCATGGTCCGCTATGGCTTCGTGCCCGCTGGTGCTGGCGATTGCGCTGTCGTTTCTGGTGCTGCAATTGCCGACCGATGCCGGGATGTACGAACCCGCCAAGGAAGCCTTTCCGATCATGCTCGGGCAGAGCTGGCGGATGATGGCGGCGGGGATTCTCGCCTATGGCGTTTCGGTTACGCTCAACATCTGGCTGTTTGACAAGCTGCGCGCGGCGACCGGCGCATTCGCGGGCCTGCGCGGGTTCATCGCCGCGGCGCTGTCGCAGATTGTCGATACGCTGATCTTCATCACGGTCTCGTTCTATGGCGTGCGCCCGATCCTGGACCTGATGATCGGGCAGGCGATTGCCAAGGTGGTGCTCTCGGCCGTGCTGGTGCCGGTGATCATCTGGGTGGTGGTGCGGATCAGCCGCAAGCTGGACGCCGCGCCTGCCTGACCCTATGGCGCGCGCATGACCGATATGCCCGATCCCGCCCATCATGCGGCAATGCTGGCGAAAGCCGAAACGCTGGTTGAGGCGCTGCCCTATCTCCAGCGCTATGCCGGGCGGACCTTTGTGGTCAAATATGGCGGCCACGCGATGGGCGATCCCGAACTGGCGCGCGATTTTGCCGAAGACGTGGTGCTGCTGAAAGCGGTCGGGATCAACCCGGTGGTGGTCCATGGCGGCGGGCCGCAGATCGGCGCGATGCTGAAGAAGCTGGGCGTTGAAAGCCAGTTCATCGATGGCCTGCGGGTGACCGACAAGCAGACCGCGCAGATCGCCGAAATGGTCCTGTCCGGCGCGATCAACAAGGAACTGGTCGGCTGGATCGCCGGGGCCGGCGGCAAGGCGCTGGGGATTTCGGGCAAGGATGGCGGGCTGGTCACCGCCACCAAGGTCCAGCGCACCGCCAAGGATCCCGATTCGCATATCGAGCGCGCGATCGACCTGGGCTTTGTGGGCGAGCCGACCACGGTCGATACGACCCTGATCGAAACCGCCAGCGCCGCCGGAATGATCCCGGTGATCGCGCCGATTGCCCCGGGCAAGGATGGCGAGACCTACAACATCAACGCCGATACCATGGCCGGCGCGCTCGCGGCGGCGCTGGGCGCGGCGCGGCTGTTCCTGCTGACCGATGTGGCGGGGGTGCTCGATCAGGACCGCAATCTGCTGACCGATCTGACCCCGGCAGACATCGCGCGGTTGCAGGCCGATGGCACGATCACCGGCGGGATGATCCCCAAGCTGGAAACCTGCGTCCACGCGGTCGAGGCCGGGTGCGAAGCGGCGGTGGTGCTCGATGGCCGGGTGCCGCATGCCATGCTGATCGAAGTCTTCACCACGCGCGGCGCCGGCACGCTGATCCGCAAGGGCTGAGCCGCACACGGCGCGGTTGCGGAAGCAACCCCTGCTCGGCTATCAGCGCGGCAACAATCCATCCGAAAGGTCGTTACCCGTGCTGTTCATGGCCCTGTTTGAAATTGTCGGATATCTAATCTCGGTGCTGGTCATGCTGGTGATCGTCCAGTTCGTGCTCAGTCTGCTGATCAGCTTCAATGTGGTGTCGATGCACAACGATTTCGTCGCTGCAATCTGGCGCGCGGTGAACGCCTTGCTCGAACCGGTGCTGGCCCCGGTCCGCCGGATCATGCCCGCCACTGGGATGATCGATCTATCGCCGATGGTGTTGATCATCGTGCTGACCATCATTCAGATTATTTTCAAGAACTTGGCCTACGCCTACGCCTGACGGAGCCGACCCTTTCATGACCGCCACCATCATCGACGGCAAAGCCTTTGCCGCGCGCCTGCGCCTGCGCATTGCCGATCTGGCCGCTGCCTTCACCGCCAGCGCGGGGCGCAAAGCCGGACTCGCGGTGGTGCTGGTGGGCGAGGATCCCGCGAGCCAGGTCTATGTCCGCTCCAAGGGCAAGCAGACGGTCGAGGCCGGGATGGCCAGTTTCGAACACAAGCTGCCTGAAGCGACGACCCAGGCCGAACTGCTGGCGCTGGTTGACCGGCTCAACGCCGATCCTCTGGTCGATGGCATTCTGGTGCAATTGCCGCTGCCAAAGCACTTGGACGAGCAGGCAGTGGTCGAACGGATCAGCCCGGACAAGGACGTTGACGGCCTGACGCCCATCAGCACCGGCCGCCTCGCGCTCGGTCTGCCGGGGCTGGTGCCGTGTACGCCGCTGGGCAGCCTGATGCTGCTGAAGGACGTGCTGGGCGATCTTTCGGGCAAGGACGCGGTGGTGATCGGGCGCTCGATCCTGGTCGGCAAGCCGATGGCGCAATTGCTGCTGGCGGAAAGCTGCACCGTCACCATCGCGCACAGCCGCACCCGCGACCTGCCCGATGTAGTCCGCCGCGCGGATATCGTGGTCGCCGCCGTAGGCCGTTCCGAAATGGTCAAGGCCAGCTGGCTGAAGCGCGGCGCAGTAGTGATCGACGTTGGAATCAACCGCCTGCCGCCCGCCGATGGCGCGGCCAAGGGCAAGCTGGTCGGCGATGTCGCTTTTGCCGAGGCCAGCGCGGTTGCCTCCGCAATCACCCCGGTCCCTGGCGGCGTCGGCCCGATGACCATCGCCGTCCTGCTGCGCAACACCCTCGTCGCCGCGCACCGCAATGCGGGCGTAGCGCTGGGTGACGGGGCGATCTGAGCGAGCCCCCTTTCCGCAGGTCAAAGAGACAAGCGGGGGGGTGGCGTATGCCAGCGCTGCGGCCTAAGCTCTTTCCCATGAAGCACCTGCTCCCCCTCTCCGCGCTCCTCGCCCTGTCCGCTTGCGCCACTGGCCCAGGCTATGACGGCCCCCGGCTGAAGCCGACCGCCAATCCCAGCGCAGTGATCGCGGCTGAACTGGCGTTTGCGCGTCTCGCGCAGGACAAGGGGCAGTGGACCGCCTTTCGCGAAACCGCTGCGGCAAACGCGGTGATGTTCGTCCCCGCCCGCGTCAATGCCCAGACCTGGCTGAAGGGGCGCGCCGATCCGCCGGTTTCGGTGAAGTGGCAGCCGCATGTGGTCTGGTCCAGCTGCGACGGATCCTATGCTGCCACCATCGGCGACTGGGACAGCGGCAATGCCCGCGGGACTTTCGTGACCGTGTGGCAGCGTCAGGCCGAGCGGCGCGGGCAGAAGCCGCAGTACAAATGGGTGCTCGATATGAGCGTGACCAACGATAACGCCGCCCCGATGCCTGATACCGTCACCGCCAAAGTCGCCGATTGCACCGGCCCGGCATTGCGCTCTCCCCCGCCGTCTGTGGCAGCGGGGCAGGATAGCGCGCAGGCCTATGCCGATGATAAGACTTTGCGCTGGACCTCCACCGTCCGGCCCGACCGGTCGCGCACGATTCAAGTCGAAGCCTGGCTGAAGGGTTCTTATCAGCTGGTGATCGAGCTTGACGGGCGCGACGTGGAATAGGCGCGGGCGCAGATGTACGAACTGTTCCTGTCCGCTTTCGTCACCCTGTTCGTGGTGATCGATCCGCCCGGCTGCGCGCCGATCTATGCCGGGCTGGTCAAAGGCGCGTCGCAGCGCCAGGCGACCACGATGGCAGTGCGCGCCAGCGTGATCGCGGCGCTGATCCTGATCGTGTTCGCGCTGTTTGGCGAACAATTGCTCGGCGCGCTGCATATCGAGCTCAACTCGTTCCGGCTGGCGGGCGGGATCATGCTGTTCGTGATCGCGATGGACATGGTGTTCGAAAAACGCACCCAACGGCGCGAAGAGCGCGCGGAAAAGATCATGGCCCAGAACGCCCAGACGCACGCCGCGACGCCTGAGGTGGAGGACGTCTCGGTCTTCCCCATGGCGATGCCGATGATCGCCGGGCCGGGCTCAATCGCCACGATCATGCTGCTGATGGCCAAGGCCGATGGCACGCAGCAGACGCTGGTGATCCTGACCGCCATGCTCAGCGTGATTGCGCTGACGCTGGTGGCGCTGATCGCCGCGCGCCCGCTGATGAAGCTGCTTGGCACTAACGTTGAAGCGGTGATCACCCGCCTGCTCGGCGTGCTGCTCGCGGCACTGGCGGTCCAATACGTGATCGATGGAGTGAAGGCGGTATTTGGGCTAGGCGCGGGCCTGGGTCTTTCCTAGAATTTCACCGCAGCCAATGCAGCGCTGGCGATTTCGCCATCCTGCGCCGCTGTTCCGCCGCTGACTCCAAGCGCGCCAATGACCTTGCCCGATGCGATGATCGGGACCCCCCCTTCAACCGCGACCACGCCTTCAAGCGTCAGCGCGCCAAGATTGCCGCCTGCAACAGCATCAGCAAATGCCTTGGTTGGACGGCGAAAGCGCGCCGCAGTGCGCGCCTTGGCTGGCGCGATATCGATCGATGCTGATTGCGTGCCGTCCATCACTTCGAGCAAAATCGGTTCGCCCGAGGGCAGGACGACCGCAAAGGCCATCGTGAAGTTTCGCGCGCGCGCGGCATGGTGCGCGGCATCGACGACGCTGCGCGCTTGAGCCAGGGTGACCGGCGGGCCATAAGGCCCGGCAATTTGCTGCGCGCTGCCGGGAATCGCCGAAATCAGCGCGATAACAACAGCGGCCTTGGTCAACATGCGCATCGGTTTCTCCCGCTTCGATTTCTGCCCGACCAATTGGCCGCGCTTACTGCAACGTAACCCGGTCATCGTCGCTGTCGCGCCGCCCGAAGAATTGCATCAGCTGGACCAGCAATTCGCAGCGCTCGCCCAGCGAATTGACTTCGAGCAGGGCCTGTTTGGCGGCCATATCAAACGGGGCGATCTGGCTGACGCCGTTGATCAGTGACAGATCGTCCAGCCGCGCCACCGAATCCCAGTCCACCGCATAGCCCTGGGCATCGGCAAAGCGCCGCGCTTCGCGTTCAAAGCTGGCGCGTTCGACCGGGGCCAGCACCGCCTCGTCCAGATCGGGCAGCAATTCGGCTTCGATCTGGCGGAACGGGGTGACCACATCCAGTTCGCGCAGCATCCGAAAGCGGGTTTCGCCTTCCAGCACCAGGTTGAACTTGCCGCCATCCAACGCTTCGAACTCGGCGATCTTGCCCAGGCAGCCGACCGTGAACAGCGGCGCATCGTCGCCGGCGCGCTGCGGCTGGATCATCCCGATCCGGCGGTCGCGTGCCAGCGCGTCCTTCACCAGCGCGCGGTAGCGCGGCTCAAAGATATGCAGCGGCAATTGCAGCCCCGGATAGAGCACTGCGCCTGGCAGCGGAAAGATCGATACGCGGGTTCCGGTCATAACGGCCATGGTATCATCCAAACAGGATCAGGGACAGCTTGCGCCGCGTCGCCGCGACCCAGGGATCTTCCAGCCCGACCGCTTCGAAGAACTGCAGCAGCTTGGCCTTGGCCGCGCCTTCGTTCCAATCGCGCTCGGCGCTGATCGATCCCAGCAACGCAGCAGCTGCGGAATCGTGCTCGCCCGCCGCAAAGGCCGCTTCGGCAAAGGCCAGTTGCGCGGCGTGATCGGCCGGACGTTCGGCGGCGGCACTGCGCAGCGCGGCCAGCTCGGCATCTTCGGGCTTGTGCCGCGCCAGTTCCAGCGCTGTCTGCACCCGCACCAGCTCGGGATCTTTTGCAAGCTCAGCGGGTAGCGCGGCCAGCACTGCCGCCGCTTCGTCCAGTTGACCCATCAGGATCAGCGCGCGCACCAGCCCTGCTTGTGCCGCAACGCTCTCAGGCGCGATCTCGGCGATCTGGGAAAAGATCCCCACCGCGCGCTCACCATCGCCGCCGGCCAGCACCTCATCGCCCATCGCCAGCAAGGGCGCGATGTCTTGCACCGGAGCGGCGCCGCCCGGGTGGATCGGCAGCTTTTCCAGCAGCTGGTCGAGCATGGCTTTCAACTGCCCTTCGGTGCGCGCCTGGGTCAGATCGGCCACTGGCTGGCCCTGGAAGATCGCATAGACCGTCGGGATCGAGCGGACCTGAAACTGCCCGGCGATGAATTGGTCCTCATCGACATTCAGCTTGGCCAGCACCACGCCCTTGTCGGCATAGTCTACCGCTACCTTTTCCAGCACCGGGGTCAGCGCCTTGCACGGCCCGCACCATTCGGCCCAGAAATCGAGTACGACCAGCTGGGTCATCGACGGTTCGACTACATCGGCGCGGAACCGGTCAACCGCCTTCTGTTCATCAAGGCTCAGGGGCATGCTCGCCAAGGGAAATCTCCATTCAAAATCGGACGCCCGCCAATGTGGGCGCTCCGACGCATTTGTGAAGGGTGATAGCGCGGCTTGACCCCGCTAGGCAAATTTAGGCCGGTTTGTGACGCTTGTTGCGGAAGTGGCGATTTTTGCCTTGGCAAGCCGCAAACCCGCTGCTAATCGCCCGCCTCTCCCCGGCCCCGCGCAATCGCGCTGCGGGCTTCAGGACGTTCGAGCGGGCGTAGCTCAGGGGTAGAGCACAACCTTGCCAAGGTTGGGGTCGAGGGTTCGAATCCCTTCGCCCGCTCCAGTTTT
>CAWDHB010000008.1:0-34233 GCA_963802015.1 uncultured Alphaproteobacteria bacterium | reverse complement strand
CCGACTTTGCTGATCATTCCGGAGGACGATCACCTTGTTGATCCGCAGGCTGCTTACGCGTTCGAGGCAAAAGCAAGGGAGGCCGGTGTCAAGACCCGCTTGATCAAAGTGCCTTATGCCGAACATTCCTTCGATCTGCGCAGTGGCGGAATCGGCAATCAGCTAGTGCGCCAAGCCATGCTGCAGTTCCTTGCCCAAAACGGAGTGAAACCCTGAGATGAGCGACATCCGATCCAAGGTAGATCGCCGCGCAGTGCTGAAAGCGAGCGCGGCAGGTGGCTTTGCTCTGGCCGTGGCTGGAGGCGGCACGGCTCTGGCAAAGTCGCCACGCCAGGCGACCGAAGGCTCGCTGATGCGCGATATCTTGTTCGACAGCGACTGGCGTTTTCATCTTGGCGATCTGCCGGGGGCAGAGAGCCCGGCTTTTGATGACCGCAACTGGCGTGCGCTATCGCTGCCGCATGACTGGAGCATCGAGGACCGCCCTGGCGCGCCAAAGCAAGCCGATGGCTGGGTTCCGACCGTCGCCCTCTGGAATCCGGGGCCGCACCCCAAGGATGCGAAGCCGGTTTCGCCCGAAGTGCCAATCGTCATGGCATCAGTCCACCCGACTGTTCCTGGCGGGCCGCCGCGCAAAGTTGGGCCCTTCGACGTCGATGCCACCGGTTTTGGCTGGGGGATGGGGTGGACTGTCGGCGGGACCGGTTGGTACCGCAAACACTTTGCGGTGCCCGCAATGGTGCCGGGCGAACAGGTCGAGATCCGCTTTGACGGTGCCTATCTGATCGCGGATGTCTGGCTCAACGGGCACAAGCTGGGCCGAAACATCAACGGTTATATTGGTTTTGCCTTTGACCTGACCCCGCACCTGGTTGCGGGCGGCATGAACGTGCTGGCCGTCCGTATCGCCAATGAAGGCGAAACCGCGCGGTGGTATTCGGGATCAGGCCTCTATCGCCATGTCTGGCTGAGCCGCACAGGCAGCGTAAGGGTACCGTTCTGGGGCGTTGCGACGACAACCCTTTCGGCCGATGGCAAAGCGGCGCGCGTGGCGCTTTCTTGCGAAGTCGAAGATCGCAGCGGATTGGCGCGGCAAGCCGCGTGGCGTCTGACGTTACGTGATGCCAAGGGCAAGATCGCTGCTTCCGCCGTTGGCGAGCTCGCGCTCAAGAATGGGGAAGTCGCCAAATTCGCGACTGAGCTGGCGATTGATCGACCTTTGCTGTGGTCACCGGAATCGCCAAACCTCTATACTGCCGAAATTGAAATCAGCAGCGATGGCAAGATTACAGACCGCTACAGTCAGCGTTTGGGGATTCGGATCATCACCGTCTCGCCCAAGCGCGGTTTGCAGATCAATGGCAAAACGCATCAGCTTCAGGGTGCCTGTCTGCACCATGATCACGGTATCATCGGTGCCGTAGCGATCGACCGGGCCGAACGCCGAAAGGTTGAGTTGACGAAAGCGGCCGGCTTCAACGCGATCCGCTGCTCACACAATCCGCCTTCACCCTATTTTCTCGACGTCTGCGACGAACTGGGAATGATTGTGATGGATGAGGCCTTCGACGTTTGGGAAGAGCCCAAGCTGATGAGGGACTACTACAACAACTACTTCAAGGACCATTGGCGCAAGGATCTGGCGGCGATGGTGCGGCGGGATCGCAATCATGCCAGCATCGCGTTCTGGAGCATTGGCAACGAAATCCATGAAGCGATTACGCCGCGCGGGGTGGAAATAGCAACGCAGATGCGAGCGGTGATCCTTGAGCAGGACAGGTCCCGCTTCATCACCCAGGCAATTACCGCCTCCTATGCTGGCGAAAAGGGCGAAAAGGCCCGCGAACAGTTGGATGTGACCAGTTACAATTACTCCTTCAACGCGGTAGCTAAAAACTCTGCAGCCTACCCTGAACTGACTTTCACCACGACTGAAACCCACTCGTACGACGCTTTTGATGTGCGTGAGCACATGGACAAGAATCCGGCTTACATGGGCGAATTCCTGTGGACCGGGATGGATTATATCGGCGAAGTCGGTAGCGGATCGTCTCGCTTGCGCTCCGATACAAAGCCTCCGGAAGAGGAGAAGAAGATCATCTTCGGCATGGATGTGTCGATGCTCAACTTCTATGTCTGGGACTATCCCGCATACCAGTCCGGTTCGGGTGAGCTTGACCTGCTCGGTATGAAGAAACCGCCGAGCTATTACCGCGATGTTGTGTGGGATCGGCGCAAGTTGGCCGTCTTCGTCCAGCGTCCGGTGCCCGTTGGCTATCATGAGGAGCAGACGGCATGGGGCTGGCCCGATGTGCTGCCGAGTTGGACTTGGCCGCTCGATAATCCGCAGCCCATGAACGTCCACGTCTATACGGGCGGAGACGAAGTGGCGCTTCTGCTCAACGGTAAGGAAGTTGCACGCCAGAAGCTTGACCGCAAGGACAAGCGCAAGGTAGTTCTGAAGGTTGGTTATCAGCCGGGGACACTGACTGCCGTCGCCTATCGCGCAGGACAGGAGTTTGCGCGGGAAGTTTTGGAAACTGTCGGCGCACCGGCCCAGCTGAGATTGCGAGCCGAACGGGCTTCGATCAAGGGCGGCTTGGTAGACTTTGCCTATGTCTTTGCAGAAGTTCTTGATGATAGGGGTCGAATGGTCCCCGATGCGGCAGTTCCGCTGTCCTTTTCCGCAAGTGGTGCCGCGCGGCTGATTGCGGCGGGTTCAGCCAATCCATACGGCATTGAAAGCTTCCAGGACGGGGAAACTCGCAGCTTCCACGGTACTGCCCTGGCGATCCTGCAGCCGGTCCGCGCCCGCGGCGATGCGCGGATTACAGTCAGCAGTTCTGGTCTGCGCGGCGCCCAGACGACCGTCAGGGTCATTTGAAATTTACTGATATCATAAGCATACCAAAAATGGCATATTTAATATTTGAATTGATATCAAATGTCGATCTACATGGCGGAGCATAAGGAGAACCAAAATGAACTTGCAAGCCGATACCTTGGCTCCGGAGAAGGCCAAGACACTGATCGTCGATGCCGACGCGCATGTGAACCCATCGCACGATATGTGGGCGGATTACCTGCCTGAGAAATTCCGCGACCTCGCACCCAAGATCGAGTCTGGCGAAGACTGCGATTACGTCGTTTTCGAAGGTCGCCGTCGCAAGGTCAACCTGATCAGCGCAATGGCCGGCCGCGAGGGCAAGGACTTCAAGATGGAAGGCCGTGTGGCCGATGCCCGCGCCGGTGGCTGGATGCCCAAGGCGCGTCTGGCCGACATGGACGAAGATGGAATCGATACCGCGCTGCTGTTCGGCGGCGGACCGCTTGGCACGTCCAACGTCGATCTGTTCCTGGCCAGCTTTGAAGCATACAACAATTGGCTGGCAGATTTCTGCGCGTTCGATCCCAAGCGCTTCGTCGGCGTCGGCTATATCCCGATGCAGGACGTCGATCTGGCGATCAAGATGATGCGCGATTGCGTCAAGCGCGGCCACAAGGCGATCAACATCCCGGCCTTCCCGATGGGCAAGATGGGCTCACTCAACGGCGGCGATGCGCAGACCTTGGCACTGACCGGCGATGTCACCGGCGAGCGCAGCTATGCCGATCCGGAATTCGATCCGTTCTGGAAGGCGGCTTGCGATCTGGGCGTGCCGATCACGATCCACCTTGGCGGACGCGCAGTGCGCTTTACCGAGCCCCGGTTCTTCCTGTCCGATCTGGTCATGTCGAAATTCGGCATGGCCGAACCGATCGCGATCATGATCTATGGCGGCGTGTTCCAGCGCTTCCCCGATCTCAAACTGGTCTCGGTCGAAAGCGGCGTGGGCTGGTTCGCCTTTGCCACCAACTACATGGACGAAACCTGGCACAAGCAGCGCTACTGGGTGAACTCGGTATTGGAAAAGCCGCCAAGCTACTTCATGGAAAAGAACATCTACGGCTCGTTCATCCATGACCGCGTCGGCATCCTGTCCCGCGATATGCCGGGCGCCGGAAACATCATGTGGTCGTCGGATTATCCGCACTCTGAAACCACCTATCCGAACTCGATGGCCAAAATCGAAGAGCTGTTTGCAGGGGTGCCCGAGGCGGACAAGAACATGATCATCGGTGGACGAGCAAAGGCGCTTTTCAACCTTTGATCTGAACAACCTGCATGGGGAGCGGCGGCCACGGCCGACCGCTCCTCTTGTGCAATTTACGAGGGAGCGAGGATCGCCATGAGCGGTGCAAAGCGCGTAACACTTCGCAGTCATCCGCAGGGCGCATTGCGACCCTCTGATTTTGCGGTCGAGCAACAACAGCGCCCCGCACCGGGGAAAGGCGAATTCCTGGTGCGCGCCGAATACATCTCAGTCGATCCGATGCTGCGGCTGTTCATCGATCCCGCACCGTTGGGCGGAGCCATGCCGGCCATGCCGCTTGGCACCACGATCCCAGGCCCGGCGGTTGGTGAAATTGTTGAATCGAACCACCCAGATTTCAAAATCGGGGAGGTAGTTGAAGGCCGCTTTGGCTGGCAGAATTTTGCAGTGTCGAATGGCGCAGGTGTGCGTCGCTTCGATGCACGGTTGGGGGGGCGCGAAAATGCGTTGGGCATCGCTGGCCTGCCCGGATTTACGGCTTATGTCGGTTTGCATGTCGCGGGCGGGGTGAAGCCGGGACAGACCTTTTTGGTCAGCGGGGCTGCCGGTGCGGTCGGTTCGGCCGTAGGGGCCTTGGTCGCGGCGCGCGGCGGCCGGGCTATAGGCATCGCCGGCGGAGCGGACAAATGCCGCTATCTGACCGATCAGATCGGCTATGCCGCTGCGGTAGATCGCCATGCGCCGGACTTTACAGCGCAGTTGAAGGCGGCATTGCCGAGCGGCGCGGATGTTTACTTCGACAATGTTGGTGGACCGCTGTTCCCGCAAGTCGTGCCCTTGATGGCGCGCGGCGGCCTGATGCTGGTCTGCGGCTTGATGGCCGAATACCAGGGCGGTGCTGCGGCAACAGTCGATAACTTGCCCGGCGTGCTGCGTGCGGTGATGTTCAACGGTCTGCGCATCCAGGGTTTCACTCAGCTAGGCCAGGATGCGCTGCGTCCGGCATTTGAGGATGAGCTTGCCGCATTGCTGGCCAGCGGAAAAATGAAGGTCGATACGCACATCGAGCAGGGTATCGAACGCCTGCCCCAAGCGATGGCCGGGCTGTTTGACAGAAGCGTTACCGGCAAGGTTGTCGTGCGCGTAGGGGACGATAACTGATGCTGACCGATATGTTCATTGACGGCGCGCTGGTGCGCGGTGAGGGTGCCCCCGTTACGGTGCACAATCCGTCGAGCGGCGAAGTGGCGGCGAGCTTTCCCGGAGCTTCGCTCGCACAGTTCGCGGCGGCGATTGCCTCGGCCCGGGCCGCTGCCGATCGCGGTGACTGGGCGGCGCTTAAGCCAGTCGAGCGCGCGGCGGTGATGCGCCGCTTCGTGGCAATCCTGCGTGACAGGACCGACGACATCAAGCAGGTGATCGTCCAGGAAACCGGTGCGCCGATTGGCGGGTTCATCATGGATGCGCAAGTTGGCGGGCCGCTGCGCCAGATGGACGCAATGCTCGATCTCTATCTGACCCTGCCGGAAATCGAAGACAATCCGCTGCCGCTCGAAGACCGGATCAATCCGTTCGGCGGCTTTGTCCAGAGCCTGCGCCGCCGGGTGCCGGTAGGCGTCGTCGCGGCGATTTCGGCTTACAACTTTCCGCTGCACATCAGCCTTTGGAAAGTCGTTACCGCGCTGGTTACCGGCAACACAGTGATCTGCCGCCCCAGCCCTCTGACGCCGCTCAGCTCGCTGATGCTGGCTGAAGCCGCAATCGAGGCTGGCCTGCCAGAGGGCGTGCTGCAGATTCTGGCTGAAGTCGGGCCCGACGGCGGTGCTTTGATCACCACCGACCCCCGGGTTGATATGGTCAGCTTCACCGGATCAACCGAGGTCGGCAGCATCGTCGCCGGTCAGGCTGCTCCGTCGATGAAGCGGCTTCAGCTCGAATTGGGCGGAAAGTCCGCGCAGATCTACCTGCCTGACCGGATCGAGGCGGCTTTCAACGCTGCGATCATGGTCTGCATGGCCCACGCTGGGCAAGGTTGCGTGCTCGGCACCCGGGTGTTCGTGCCCGAGGCAGAGAAGGCCAAAGTGCTGGGCGCAATGCAGGCCTCAATGGCGCACCTCAAGATCGGGGATTCGACCGATCCGACCACCACGATGGGCCCGGTGATCAGCGAAGCCCAGGTAGCGCGCTGCGAGCGCTATGTGAAACTGGCGGTGGAGGCCGGGGCTACGGTGGTTGCGGGCGGCAAGCGCGCCGATCGCCCGGGGTTCTACTTTGAACCCACCGTGCTAGACGTTCCTGACAACAAGAACCCCGCCGCGCAAGAAGAGATCTTCGGACCTGTTGTTGCGGTGATCGGCTACCGCGATGTCGATCACGCGGTCGAAATGGCTAACGATTCGCCGCTTGGCCTGTCGGGCTATGTCTATGGCAAGGACGCCCGCCTGGCGCTCGACGTGGCCAAGCGGATTCGTTCGGGGACGGTCAATGTAAACACCGCGATGGGCAGCGCCTATGCCTCGTCCGGCGGCCACAAGATGAGCGGTGTCGGGCGTGAACGCGGGGTCGAAGGGATCCGGGCTTTCCAGGAAATCCAGGTGCTCAACCTCGGCACGGCGGTATGACCATGAAGCCGGGCAGCATAGCCATCGTCGGGATGGGCGTGACCAAACAAGGCCGGGCGCTGGGCGTCACCGAGGTCGAACTGCGCCGTCAGGCGATCGAACTGGCGCTGATCGATGCCGGAATCGAGAAGGATGCGATCGACGGCTACATCCATGCCAGCCACGAACGCGAAGATTTGCGCTACATGGGCCTGTCGCCCAACTTCTCGTGGCCGGTGCAGACAGGCGGGGCAACTGCGCCATGCACATTCATCATGGCGGCGGGCGCAATCCTCTCGGGCCAGGCAGAGATGGTCGCCTGCACTTATGGCATGGCGCCGTCGTCAGGCGGGATGCCGGGCTTTGGCGGGAAAATGTCATTCGGCTCGATTGCCTACGGATACCCCGCGCAAGTTGGCATGATCGGCGCGGCCAGCGCCCACGCGCTCCACGCCCGTTGGCACATGGACCACTATGGTACCACCAGCGAACACATGGGCGCCGTGGCGGTGCAGTTGCGCGATCACGCGGTCGGACGACCCGATGCAATGGGTTACGGCAAGCCGATCACGCTGGCCGAGCACCAGGCGTCGGCCCCGGTGGTCGATCCGTTCAGGATGCTCGATTGCTGCCGCGACACCGATGGCGGCGCGGCCTTCATCGTCACCAGCGCCGAGCGGGCCAGGACCATGGCGCAAACCCATCCGGTGTTCATCATGGGCGCGGGCATGGGCCACAACATCGGCAATTGGCACGATCGCGATCTGTATCGTTACCACGATGATATCGCCCCTGCGGCAGCGCGTGCTTTTGCCCAGGCTGGGGTCTCGCTGGCTGATATCGATACGGCGCAATTCTACGATCCGTTCACAATATCGATCATCATGCAGCTGGAACATTACGGTTTTTGCAAAGCCGGGCAGGGCGGACCGTTCGTTGCCGAGGGCGGCATTGGGCTGAATGGCGCGATCCCGTCCAACACCGGCGGCGGCCAGATCTCGGGCTTCTACGCTGCCGGGTTCACCCCGATCATCGAAGCGATGAAGCAGCTGCGCGGCGAAGCCGGAAGCACGCAAGTGAAAGGCGCGCGGCTGGCGCTCAGCAGCGGGCACGGGCTTAACGGCGGCGTTCAGAACACCTGGTCGCACGGCACACTCATTCTGGGGAACGCAGCATGAAGCTGACCGAAGTTGGCCCGCTGGTTGCGGGTGAACTCGACGCGCCGTTCTGGGATGCATGGAAAGCGGACGAGAGCTTCCTGCTGCATCGCTGCGCCACTTGCGGGCGGCACGATTGGCCTGCCAGCACTTGTATCGATCATGGCGGTAGAGCGATGGAATGGGTCCCTACCAGCGGGGCGGGTGTGGTCGATACCTACACCGTATTCTACCGCGCCTATGTCAAAGAGCTGGAGAGCGAAGTGCCCTATGTGGTTGCGGTCGTACGGCTCGACGAAGGCCCTTACTTCCACACCCGCGTAGTCGGGATCGCCCACGATGCGGTAAAGACAGGGTTGCGGGTGCGGCTGCGCAAAGGCGCGGGCGATCCGTTCCCGCTGTTCATGCCCGAATAGGATATTGCCTGGTGCAGATCGCTGACGCGGATTTCGTGATCGCGGGCGGCGGAGCGGCGGGTTGTGTCCTGGCCAACCGCTTGTCGCAAGATCCGGGTACGCGTGTCGTTCTGCTTGAGGCGGGCGGGCACAGTGACAGCTTTCTGGTCAGGATGCCGGTCGGTTCCTACCTGATGCTGGGCAAGCCCAAGACCGACTGGATGTACCTGACCGAGCCGGACCCATCGCTGGGTGGGCGACAAAGCGTTTGGTCGGCCGGCAAACTGCTGGGTGGTGGATCGGCGATCAACGGGATGGTCTATATTCGCGGGAGCCGCAGCGATTTCGATGCCTATGCCGATGACCTGGGCTGCACCGGCTGGGGCTGGCAGGATGTGCTGCCCTATTTCAAGAAAAGCGAAGGCTATAGCGGCCCGCCCAGCCCGTCGCATTCGGCACTGGGGCCCTTGGGTGTGTCTTTGCCGCGTTCGATCCATCCGCTCAGCCAAGTCTTCGTCGAAGCCTGCGCGCAAACCGGATTGCGCCGAGTTGAAGACTATTCGAGTGGCGATATCGACGGCACCTTCATCAACTTGGTGACCCAGCGCGGCGGACAGCGTTCCAGCTCCGCGCGTGCATTCCTTGATGCGGCGATCAGGCGGCCCAATCTGCAAGTGATCACCGGTGCATTGGTGGACAAGGTGCTGATCGAAGGTGGCCGGGCGGTGGGGGTTCAGTTCACCAGCGGCGGTGAAGTGCATGTCGTCCGCGCGCGCCGCGAAGTGGTGATCAGCGCCAGCACATTGCAATCGCCCACAATATTGCTGCGTTCGGGAATCGGACCAGCCGGCCAGCTTGGCGCGCACGGTATTGAAGTTGCATCCGATGCGCCTGAAGTCGGACGCAACCTGCAGGAACACGCCAGCGTCCAGACCAGCCACTTTGTCGATGTGCCGACTTACAACACCATGGTTGGTTCGCTGCGTATGCCTCTCAATTTCCTGAACTATCTGTTTCGGGGGCAGGGGCCGTTGGCAGCCACGCCGGTCGAGGCAATGGCCTATCTGCGCTCCGAACCGGATCTGGCCGAACCCGATATCAAGCTGCAGTTCGGTCCGCTGGCTTTCGATCCGGTCAGACGCGCGCCGCACAAGCGCCCCGGCGTGGTGGTTTATGCCAACGTCGCCAAGCCGCGCAGCCGCGGTGAGATCCGACTGCGCAGTTCGGACCCGGCCGATGCCCCGGTAATCGACCATCGTCTGCTGGGCGATCCGGCGGACGTGGCTGCTCTGGTGCGCGGATTGAAGCGCGTTGCAGAGATTTTCGAGGCCCCTGCGCTCGCGCGTCATGTTACCGGCAGGATTGCGCCATTACAGCAGCCGGCCAGCGACGCCGAATGGGAAGAGCGGATCCGTACTACTGCCGGGATCGGCTATCACCCAGTCGGCACTTGCCGGATGGGCGGAGATGCTGCGTCGGTGGTCGATCCGCAACTCAGGGTGCGCGGCGTAGCCGGCCTGCGGGTGGCGGATGCCTCGATCCTGCCGATCATGCCCGCGGCCAACACCAACGCCCCGGCGATCATGATCGGTGAAAAAGCGGCGGACCTGATCCTGGGTCCACCGCTTTCGCGTTAGGCTGAACCTGTGCCCGATCTCAGTTGGGCAGGACTTGGGCCTTTTTCACCGTAAAGCTGCTGGCCTGGCCGGGCAATCCGCTGCCCGGCTGGCCGCCGCCCACGAATAGCCCATAACGTCCAGCCAGGACGGTGATCACTCCCTTGTCGGTTACCGCGCTGATATCGCGGGGCGACAGGGCGAAGCGCAGTTTGCGCCGCTCACCCGGCTTGAGCGAGACCCGCTGGAAACCGCGCAGCGCAACGCGCGGCGTGCCTGGTGCGGACGGGAAAGTCAGATAGACCTGCGCAACCTCGTCACCCGCTCTGGCTCCGACATTGCTGACTGCGGTTGCGACGACGATCCCCTTGGCCGTCGCGGGACCAACCTTGACCGGACCATAAGCGAACTTGGTGTAGCTCAGGCCATAGCCAAATCCGTAAACCGGCTGACCCTCGAAATAGCGATAAGTCCGCCCTTTCATCGAATAGTCGGTGAGCGGTGGCAGCTGCGCGACATCGCTGTAGAAAGTCACCGGCAAACGCCCGGCCGGATTGGCGAGGCCTGCGATCGCACGGCCGACCGCCAGCCCGCCTTGCTCGCCCGGATACCAGGCCTGTACAATCGCATCGGCGTTGGCTTTGGCCCAGTCGAGATTGACCGCGCTGCCGCTCATGTTGACCACCACCAGTTTCTTGCCAGTGGCCTTGGCGGCTTTGAGCAGCGCGAGCTGGTCGGACGGAAGGTCGAGTGTCGTGCGATCACCACCATCGAAGCCGGGCAGCTTGATCGAGCTTTCTTCGCTTTCGAGCGTTGAGTTGATCCCGACCACGGCCACAATCACGTCCGCATTGGCGGTGCCTGCGGCCAGGTCGGCTTCGGGCTGTCTTGAGACACGCTGCCAATTGAGTTCGCCGAAATGCAGCGCCGGAACTTGCATCGCAAAGCTGAACGGATAGCGCTTGCCAGCCTCCAGATCGACCGTCTGAAACACCGGCATCACGGCGGGATTGAAGCCATTCATGATCGTGATCGACTGATTGTCGCCAAACTTGAATTGGCCGACCAGTGTGCGAGCGCCGACCCGGTACGTGCCGGTTTCGTCTGGAATGATAAAACCGCTGGCGATTACGCGACCACCATTGGGCAGCTTGGGTTGGCTGAACAGTTCAAAGTTGACCAGCGGCTCGAGAGTTGTCGCAACAGGGGTGCTATCAACTTCGCCTTTCATTCCGCGGATGAACTTGTCCATCAATGAGGTTGCAGGCGGCTTGCCATCGGGTTTCAACGGAAAATACCGCACGGTCACACCCGGTTTCCCATCTTCGCTGCGCAGCGAAGAAGTGGGAATGACATTTCCATCGGAAAGCGACTCGCCTGCTGGAATATAGCTGACCTGGGCCTGGGGCATAGCCGTTCGGATTCCGTCAAAAACCGAGCCCAGATCAGCTGTATCACGGTTTGTGTAATTGCCGCGGAGAACTCGGGTGGAATCTGCCAAGGGGCCGACCACTGCAATTTTCAAACCTGGCCGTTCGAGCGGCAGCAGGCCATCATTCTTGAGCAGAACAAGTGATTGTTCGGCTGCCCGCAATGTAAGGGCTTGGTTTGCCGCGTGAACGGCAGAGGAAATTGCTGGTTTGGCCGGGTTTGCACCACCGATCAGCCCCAACCGAAACCGCGCGGCCAGTCCTCGGATGACCGCAGCATCAAGTTCGGACTCGGCCAATTTGCCCGACCTCACTGCCTGGACATAGTTATTCGATTGGCCAAACGAATTGCGATCGAACAGGCTCTCGGTCGCGCATTCGATATCCAGTCCGGCCTTGATCGCCAGGGCCGAGCCTTCGGTGATGTCCTTGGCATATTTGTGGGCAGAGGAGATATCGCGCACCGCACCGCAGTCCGAGACGACCACGCCCTTGAAGCCCCAGTCCTTACGTAACGTGTCCTGCATCAGGAATGTGTTGGAACAGGCCGGCTGGCCGTTGATTGCGCTATAGGCGCACATTACCGATCCGGCGCGGGCTTCGACCACCGAGGCGCGAAATGCGGGCAAATAGGTATCGCGCATGTCATGCAGCGAGGCGGGCACGTTGATCGTGTGGCGCTGCGATTCTGGGCCACTGTGCACTGCGAAATGCTTGGGGGTGGCGATGATCTTGGGCTTATCGGGGTTCGGGCCCTGCAAACCGGTGACGTAGGCAACACCCATGCGCGCGGTCAGGAATGGATCCTCGCCATATGTTTCCTGCCCGCGTCCCCAACGCGGATCGCGGAAGATGTTGAGGTTTGGCGACCAGTAGGTTCGCCCGGCACCAAGCTCAAGCGGATTGCCGGCAGCGACCATCCGGTCGCTCGCCACGATCCCCTCGTCCGCGATCGATCCGGCGATCTCTTTCAAAAGCGGGGCATTGAACGATGCAGCCAGCCCGATTGGCTCAGGAAAGTTGGTCGCGTGTGGATCGAAGGCATAGCCGTGCAAGGCCTCGCTCCACCATTGGTAGTCGGGCAGACCCAGCCGCGGAATCGCCGGGGAGGAGTTGATGAGCTGGCTGGCTTTTTCCTCAAGCGTCATTTTCGCAACCAGTCCGGCGGCACGCTGCTCGGGGCTTTGCGCGGATCCTGCCAGTACCGGTTCCGAAGCCGTCGACATGACGACAAGCATCATTGCGCCCAGTACAGGCGCGCTAAGGAGAGTGGTTTTGACCATAGTCTTGCGGTTCAATTTGAACATGTGGGACCTCACTTCAGTTTTCGTTGAATGGGCTTAATGCCTGCAAGTTGACAGACGGAAGATCATGGAATGGCAGTATGTCTGACCAGGATCCAACCGGGCAGACCCGAAAGCCGGCTTATTTGGCGTGTCGGGAAATTGCTGTGGCTCGAGCGCGACACCATCGCCCATGCGGTATAGCCGGCCCGCTTTGCCCAGATTGCGCCCGTCGTATGCATTCCCGGTGTAGAGCTGCAAGCCAGGCTCGGTTGAGAGCACCTCAAGCCTGCGCCCCGAATGTGGGTCCTCAAGGATCGCGGCCAATTCAGGGGCAATTGTTGTGCCCTTGTCGAGCACGAAATTGTGGTCATACCCGCTGCAGATGGCGATTTGCGGATCGGTCCCATCGCGCAAGCCTGCGGCCACGATCCGGCCTTGGCGGAAATCGAAGACCGTTCCTGCAACTGGCCGCAGCTCGCCAGTAGGGATGAATCCTGCGTCAACCGGCGTGAACGCGCTGGCCGGAATGGTCAGGCGATGCTCCATCGCCCCGAGATGACTCTCTCCGCCTGCCAAGTTGAAGACTGCGTGGTTGGTTAAGGCAACGACGGTGGGACGGCTGGTCGTGGCAGTCATCACGATCGCAAGTTCGCCGGAAGCATTGAGCGAATAGATGACTGTCGCCCGGACTTCGCCTGGGAATCCGCCTTCACCATCCGAACTGACATGGCTGAGCACGACCGATGCTATTGCACCTTCGCAAATCGATTCAATTTTCCACAGAGTCTGATCAAAACCCCTCTCGCCGCCATGAAGCGTGTTGGCACCGTCGTTGCGGGTTAGCTGATAGGTCGTGCCATCAAGCGTCAACTTCCCTTTGGCAATACGGTTGGCATAGCGCCCAACTGTGGCCCCAAGAAAGGCGCGGGTTCGCTCGTAGCCGGTGACATCGTCATGACCCAGAACAATGTCTGCCAATCTGCCATGCGCATCTGGGGCAAACAGCGACTGCAGCGTTGCCCCGTATGTCAGAATGCGGGCCGAAACCCCGTCGGCGTTTGTCAGGATGGCAGCCTCAACAGGCGAGCCGTCGGCGAGTGCGCCCGCTGGCTCACACCGAACGCTTGCCGATTTGTGAGCGGAATGGGCCACGTTCGCCGACATGCGCCTCAGCCCTGCATGGCCTCAAGCTCGATGCCTTTGGTCTCGTGCACGAATCGGCGCACGAACAAGAACGACAGCAAGGCAAAGGCCGTGTAGGCCCCGTAGGTCACTGGCAGTCCGATGTTTTTCGACAGCCAGGGAAAGCTGAAACTGACCGCGAAATTGGCGGTCCATTGCGCCGCACCGGCCACGGCGAGCGCCGAGCCACGCATCTGGTTCGGGAACATTTCACCCAGCATCACCCACATCACCGGCCCCCAGCTGAGGTTGAAGAAAACCACGTAGGCATTCGCGGCAAAAAGCGCGATGGTGCCAACACCGGCAGGCAGCACCAGATGGCCATCGGCAAAGCTGGCCTGCGCAAAGCACCAGGCAAGTGTCCCCAAAGTTGCCGCCATTCCGAGCGAGCCGATCAACAGCAGCGGGCGTCGGCCCAGCCGGTCGATCAGCAGGATCGAGACCAGGCAGGCCAGAATCGAAACGGTGCCCGAAAGGATATTGATCTTGAGCGCATCGGCTTCGCTGAAGCCAACCGCCTGCCACAGGACCGCACCATAGTAGAAGACGATGTTGATCCCAACGAGTTGCTGGAACACCGCCAGGCCAATGCCGACCCAGACGATCGGCCGCCAGCCGCCGCCGGGCTTGCGGATATCGGCCAGGCTGGGGGCGTGGTCACTCGCCAGCGAAGCCGAAATTTCGGCCAGCTTTTCCTTTGCAAATCCAGCGCCGAACAGCCTGGCGAGCACGCGCTCCGCTTCGCCGTGGCGGCCCTTGGCGACCAGAAAGCGCGGGCTTTCGGGAATGAACAGCAGCGTGACGAGGAACAGCAAGGCGGGCGCGGCCTGCACCCAGAACATCCAGCGCCACGCCTGATATCCGCCCCAAAATATGCCGAGCGATGACCCTGCCGCCTGGGCGAGGTAGTAGTTGGCAAGGAACGCGCCGGTTAGGCCCGAAATGATCATCACCTGTTGTGCGCTCGACAGTCGGCCACGGATATGCGCCGGCGTCACTTCGCTGATATAGGCGGGCGACAAGACGCTTGCCGCACCCACAGCGGCACCGGCGAAGAAGCGCGCAAGCGCCAGTACCAGCGCGGAATGCGCAGCACCCGATGCCAGCGCGCTCAGAATGAACACCAGGGCGGCCAGCATCATCACCTTGCGGCGGCCAAAAATGTCGGCAAAGCGGCCCGCCATAAATGCGCCGACAGCACATCCCGGCAAAAGCGCGCTGACCGTCAGGCCCAGTGCGGTGTCCGACAAGCCGAAAGTCTGGCGCAACCCTTCCTGCGTGCCGTTGATCGCGCCCGAATCATAGCCGAACATGAAGCCACCGATGGTGGCAACAGCAACGATCAGGCAGATAAAGCTAAGGTTTCCATGCGTTTGGGGTTGCGCTGCCATATCATCCTCGCCCATTCGAATTTTTCTATGTGAGCGCTACCATGCCCTGCCTGGCAAGGGCTAGTCAAGTGCGTCGAGGCTCAGAGTCCGATGCGCGCTGCAGGAGCTTGAAATCAAGCCGGACATGGTGGAGCGGCCTGGCGCGCGTGGTGCCGCGGCCCCGCACGGTTTCGGCCAGAAGTGCGGTTGCCCGCCGCGCCATCTCTGCCACCGGTTGGTCGATAGTGCTGATCTCAGGCCAGATCGTGGTAGACATGGCACTGTTGTCGAATCCGCAGACCGAAAGATCGCCCGGCACATCGATGCCCTGCCGATGGGCCACCGCGATTGCGGCGGCGGCCATGTCGTCATTGCTGGCAAAGATTGCAGTAGGAGGGTCTGCCAGTGCCAGCAGGGCCTCGGTCGCCGCAAGCCCTGAGCGGTAGGTGAAATCACCTTGCACGATCAGCTCTTCGGCAGCGGGCAGTCCTGCCTCTGTCAAGGCGCGGGTATAGCCGGCGCGACGCAGCTCGCTGGCAGTCTGGTTGGCGGCGCCGACGACAAACCCGATGCGGCGATGGCCGAGCGCAATCAGGCGGTTGGTCATGGCGAAGGCTGCCGCCTCGTCGTCAATAGTTACCGAGTGGGCGAAATCCACTGGTCGCCCTGTGGCGATCTGGGCCATCGGCTTGCCAGCCTCGTGCAATGCCATCAGCAAGGCCGCATCATCGCAAAGTGGAGGTGGCAGCAGTACTGCATCGACCCGGTGCCCAGCCAATCGATGCACAAGCTGCGAGGGGCTTTCCAACAGATCACAGTGCTCGACAATCAATTGGACGTCGATCTGGCTCGCCTGGGCCAGGCTGCCCATCAGAAATTCGCTGAGGTAGGCAGCACTGGGATTGGCGTGGAGCAGTGCGATCCGGCATTGCTGCCCTCCCGCCAGGCTGCGCGCAGCGGGATTGGGAACGTATCCTAGAGCAGTGATTGCCGCCGCTACCTTGTCGCGGGTGGCGGGCAATACATTGGGTTCGCAATTGATGACGCGCGAGACCGTCATTGGTGAAACGCCTGCATGGCGCGCAACATCGGCGACAGTCGGGCCGCTGGTACCCAGGCGTGGTTTGCGAGGCTTCCTTGTCATCCCCTTCATCGCCTAGTGCCCACCGGTGCTGGTCACAAGCATCACCTCTGTCCAATCCACGAAAGCCTCTTGCCAGCCAGCCTATGTTAGCGCTACCGGAATGGCAAGAACCGGCTTTGGGAGAGCGGTGCGGTGTATCTGGGAATTGATGTCGGCACATCCGGGGTGAAAGCGGCAATTGTCGCGTCAAGCGGCGAGGTGCTCGCCCAGGCTACCGCACCGCTATCGGTTGCTCGCCCTGCGCCACTGTGGTCGGAGCAAGATGCGGATGACTGGTGGAGCGCGACCGAAGCGACCGTACTGGCGCTCGATCCTGCCTTGCGCGCTGGCGTCCTTGGAATTGGGCTGGCGGGCCAGATGCATGGGGCAACGCTGCTTGGTGCGAACGACCGGCCATTGCGCCCGGCGATCTTGTGGAACGATGGTCGAAGCTTTGCCGAATGCGCCGAACTGGAACGGATCGAACCGCGCACCCGCGCCATCACCGGCAATATTGCAATGCCCGGCTTCACTGCGCCGAAACTGGCGTGGGTGCGCAAGCATGAGCCCGAAATATTCGAGCAGGTATGCAGCGTGTTGCTGCCCAAGGACTATGTCCGCCTGTGCATGACAGGCGACAAGGCCTCGGACATGGCTGATAGCGCGGGCACGTTGTGGCTCGATGTGGCGCAGCGGCGCTGGAGCGAAACCATGCTCGCCGCCAGCGGGCTGGTTGAAAGCCAGATGCCGAAGCTTCACGAAGGCACGCAGGCAACCGGTGTTCTGCGGGCGGACGTGGCCGGGCGTTGGGGGATGGGCAGAGTGCCGGTCGCAGCGGGCGGTGGCGACAATGCCGCGGGAGCGGTAGGCGTTGGCGTGATCGATGATGGCGATGCGCTGCTGTCACTTGGCACTTCGGGCGTCATTTTCGTCGCAACGCGCACGTTTCGTCCCAACCCGGCGCGAGCGGTCCACGCATTTTGCCACGCACTTCCGGGGATGTGGCATCAGATGAGCGTTCATCTCTCAGCCGCTTCGTGCATCGACTGGGCAGCGCGACTGGCCGGATGCGATGTACCCGGTTTCTTCGCCCTTGCCGAACAGGCAGGCCCATGTGCCGGGTCCGAGCTGTTCCTGCCCTACCTCTCTGGCGAGCGCACCCCGCACAACGATCCGCATGTTCGCGGCGCGTTTCTTGGCCTTCGCTACGAAACCGACCCCGGAAGGCTTGCCTCGGCAGTGCTGGAAGGTGTTGCATTTGCCCACGCCGATGGGCTCGACGCGCTGCGCGAAGCAGGAACTGAAATTTCTGCGCTGTCGGTCATCGGTGGCGGTGCGCGCTCGGCCTATTGGGGACGGATCATCGCCGCCTCGCTTGGTGTGCCGTTGGTCTACCTCGAAGGCGGTGAAGTCGGTCCGGCGCTGGGCGCAGCGCGGCTCGTCCAGATCGCCGTCACAGGGGACAGCATCGCAGCAGTTTGCACCCGGCCGCCGGTCAGCCGTGTCGTCGAGCCTGAGTCAGACCTTGTCGATGCCCTGGCTCCCAAACTCGCCCGATTCCGGGCCGCTTATCCGCTCGTTTCACAAATTCAGGAGTAGATCCCATGTCCGCAGACTATTTCGCCCCGTTTGATACCGTCCGCTACGAAGGCCCCGACAGCGCCAACGATCTTGCCTACCGCTGGTACGACAAGGATCGTCAGGTTCTCGGCAAGCGGATGGAAGACCACCTACGGGTAGCGGTGTGTTTCTGGCATACGTTCTGCTGGCCGGGCAGCGACGTGTTTGGTGCAGGCACGTTTACCCGCCCGTGGCACGCCGGCGCCAACGATGTAGTGGCCGCGAAAGCCAAGCGCGAGGCAGCCCTGGCTTTCGTCGAAAAGCTCGATGTGCCGTTCTACTGCTTTCACGATGTCGATGTGATGGCCGATGCGGACGATGTGGCATCGTTCCGTCGCAATTTCGCCGAGGCGGTCGATCATCTTGAAGTCCTGCAGGCGCAGCATGGCCGCAAGCTGCTGTGGGGCACTGCAAACCTCTTCAGTCACCCGCGCTACATGGCGGGGGCGGCCACCAACCCTGATCCCGAAGTTTTCGCCTGGGCCGCGCTGCAAGTGCGTGACGCGCTGGAAGCCACGCACCGGCTGGGCGGCGCCAACTATGTGCTGTGGGGCGGACGCGAAGGCTACGACACGATCCTCAACACCGAGATCGGCATCGAGCAGGAAAACTTCGGCCGGTTTCTAAGCCTGGTAGTCGACCACAAGCACAAGATCGGGTTTTCCGGTACGATCCTGATCGAGCCCAAGCCGCATGAACCAACCAAGCATCAGTATGATTTCGACACCCAGACGGTTTACGCCTTCCTCAAGCGCTTCGGGCTGGAAAACGAAGTTCGGGTCAACATTGAAGCCAACCACGCGACACTGGGCGGGCATACCTTCGAGCACGAGCTCGCGATGGCGCGGGCACTGGGCATCTTTGGCTCGATCGACGCCAACCGCGGCGATCATCAGAACGGCTGGGACACCGACCAGTTTCCCAACTCAGTCGAAGAACTGACATTGGCAATGCTGGAGATCATTCGTGCCGGCGGTTTCACCACTGGCGGCTTCAATTTCGATGCCAAAGTGCGCCGTCAGAGCATTGACGCCGCCGACCTGTTCCATGGCCACATCGGAGGCATCGACACCATCGCACACGCGCTGATCAAGGCCGAAGCGATCGTCAACGACGGCCAGGTCGATGCCTTCCGCAAGGAGCGCTATGCCGGCTGGCAGGGCGAATTGGGCCGAGCCATCCACGCGCCCGAAACATCGCTCGCGACTGTCGCGGATTTGGCAATCAAAGGAGCCTTGAACCCGCAACCCAAATCGGGCCGTCAGGAATGGCTGGAAAACATGATCAACCGTTTCTGAGAATTTCGCTCTTTGATCGCAAGTTTCCAGCGCGGGGCCGTGAGCTTACGTCTCGGCCCCGCCGGTGCTGGTAACGGTTCAGAACTTGCAAAACCACTCGACAGATCAATTCGACTACCACCGGGCGGAGCGTGGTGCCCCGCCAACGGTGAAGGTGGTGCCCTGATTGGCCAGCGCGCTGTTGCCGATCCACAAATCAAACGTGCCCGGATCGATCACCCAGCCGCGCAGAGCCGTGTTCCAGTAGCGGACATTGCTTTCGTCGAGCGTGAACTGCACCTGGCGGCTTTCCCCGGGGGCCAGCGTCACGCGCTTGAAGCCTTGCAGCAGGCGTACCGGGCGCGAGGCCCGACCGGCACGTTGGTGGATGTAGAGCTGGACGACTTCGTCGCCAGCCCGCTGGCCGGTGTTGGTGACCGTGGTGGTGACAGTAATCTTGCCACCGGGCGCCAGTACCGCCTGGTCAAGCCTGGGTGCTGCAATGCCGAATGTGGTATAACTCAGCCCAAATCCAAACGGGAACAGCGGGGTCGAAGGGGCGTCGAAATAGCGCGTTGCGGCTCCCTCAGGGCTGTGAGTGAGCAAGCGAGCGTAGTAGGTCGGCACTTGCCCGACGCTGCGCGGCCAGGTCACCGGCGTCTTGCCGCCAGGGTTGACGTCGCCGAACAGGGCCCGCGCCACAGCCGTACCGCCGCGTGATCCGGGATGCCAGGCTTCGAGAATGGCAGGGACTGTCTCGTAAAGCCCGGACAGATCGAGCGGACGGCCGTTCATGAGAACAGCAACCACGGGTTTGCCAGTAGCGGCAACCGCGGCGATCAGCTTGCGTTGCTGGCCGGGCAGGGTGAGATCAGACTGCGATGCTTGCTCTGAACTCATGTCGAGCTTGGTCCCGACGACCAGGATGACGACGTCGGATTCGGCAGCCAGCTTTACCGCCTTGGCAAGTTCCTCTTCGGCTTGAGCCGCCGACCAGCGCGGGGCAGGGCGGATCAGGCCGGCCAGCGGAGATGGGTTCAGCCGCGCGAGTTGAACACCTGGCGCGGTGGTGACTTCGGCTTTGCTGCCAAGCCGGTCGCGTACGCCCTGAAAAATCGTAACTGCCTTGCCGACGTCTTGCGGAAAGGCCAGTGACAAGGTGGTGTCGCGCGGCGAATCCGCCATCGGCCCGATCACGGCCACGCGCTTGACCTTGCTGTCGTCCAACGGAAGTGCAGCGCCGTCGTTCTTCAGCAAGACCAACGAGCGTTCCGCCGCCAGCTGGGCTGCAGCCATGTGAGCCGGATCCAGCGTTACCCCTTCGGCATTGGCGACATCGACATAGGGATTTTCAAACAGGCCCATCTGGTACTTGGCAGTCAGCACCCGCAGCACCGCTTCATCAAGGCGCTTCATCGGCACCTTGCCGCTCTTCACCGAGGCGACGAGTGTGGCGAAGGCATTGGGTGCCATCGACATTTCCATATCGACCCCGGCCATCAGTGCCCGTTCCGAGGCATCGGTCTTGTCGGTTGCAAAGCCCTGCTTGACCAGATTGTGGACCGAACTGGCATCGGTCACGACCCAGCCCTTGAAGCCCAGTTCGCCGCGCAGGATATCAGTCAGCATGCGGCGGTTGGCCGATGCGGGGATATCGTTGAGGTCCATATAGGCGCTCATGATATTGCCCGCGCCAGCATCGATCGCCGCTTTGAACGGCGGCAGATGGACGTTGTAGAGTTCGCTGTCCGACAGAAAGACCGAATCGTAATCGCGTCCGCCGACCGAAGCACCATAGCCGGCATAATGCTTGGGCCCGGCGATGATGTGGCCGGGCTCGCCGATGAAACTGCCCTGAAAACCCAGAACCTGGGCCCGCGCCATTGCGGCACCAAGATAAGGGTCTTCGCCAGCGCCTTCGATCATCCGGCCCCAGCGCGGATCGCGGGCGATGTCGATCATCGGCGCGAAAGTCCAGTGAATGCCCAGCGCCCTTGCTTCCTTGGCGGCAATGGCACGATCCTGTTGGACGCTCTCGGGATCAAAACTGGCGGCTCCGGCCAGCGGGACCGGGAACATCGTTCGCATGCCCCAGATCACATCGTAGCCGAGCAGCAACGGAATCCCCAGCCGGGTCTCTTCCACAGCGATGCGTTGGTACTTGTTGGCAACCACCGGATCGTGGACGAACAGCAGCGCACCCAGTTCAGCCTTGCGAACGTTGTCGTCCAACGGGGTCAGTGGCGGCATGCCCGGGGGCAACGGCGTGCCGGCCGGAAACAACGATGCGATGTCGAATCGCTGGCTGATCTGACCAACTTTCTCCTCAATCGTCATCTTCGCAAGCAGACGTTTGGCGCGGGACAGGGCTTCCTGGGGTGACATCTGGCCAATTGCAGAAATGGGCTTCGCTGCCTGCGGTGCTGCTGGAGCGCTGGTAGAGGCGATGCCCAAAACCAAGACTGCCAATGCCGTCGCCGAGCCGCCAAAGCGTGCGAGCAGGTTTCCGCGAATTTTCGACTTGAAAGTCATAGTCGGTTTCCGGCTTTGTTGGCTGTCATCGCCGCAGTTGTGAGGCTTGAGCGCCTAATGATCGTGATCGTCGTCATCATCCGATGGCGGGACGCACAGAATCGTCCAGGCCTCGAACAGGGCCAGCCGCGCGGTGCGAACCGCAGCGGCTGCCGCAGCGTCCGTTGAGTCGAGGTCATAAGCCAGATCGATCAAGCCGCGATTGAATTCGTAAGTGGCCCGTCTGAGCGCAGTTCGGTCTTTCGCCGGATTGTCCATCGTTCGGGCCTCTTGCAAGAAATATCTTTTATATCATATATATAGTTCATCGCTGCAGCAGTCGGGTGGGGGCGCCGCAGCGAGTTAATGCACATACCTATTGCCATTTATTTCGACAGTGGGCAATGGGCTGATTGGAACCTGCAGAATGCATCGCCGAGTCAGCTTGACGGGCGGTCGCGCTGCGCTGCTGAATGGCTATCCGCTCAACCCATTTGGCGGAATTCGGAGAATGACAATGCGCCAGATCGACCATTTCATCCACGGCGGCACGGCCGGTCTGGCCGCCACCCGCAAGGGTGCGGTGATGGATCCCAACAACGGCGGGCAGCAGGCCGAAGTCGTGCTGGGCGGTGCCGATGCGCTGGACCGGGCCGTGGCCGCTGCGCAGGCCGCACAGCCCGCCTGGGCGGCGATGAACCCTCAGCGCCGCGCGCGGGTGATGTTCAATTTCAAGGCGCTGATCGAGCGCGATATGGAGCCGCTGGCCGAGCTGCTCTCCAGCGAACACGGCAAGGTCATCGCCGACAGCAAGGGCGATATTCAGCGCGGGCTCGAAGTGGTCGAGTTCTGCTGCGGACTGCCGCATGTGCTCAAGGGTGAGTTTACCCAGGGCGCAGGACCCGGGATCGACGTCGACCTCGATGCGCCAGCCGCTCGGGATTGGCGCGGGCATCACCCCGTTCAACTTCCCGGCGATGATCCCGCTGTGGATGGGCTCCATGGCAATCGCGGCGGGCAATGCCTTCATCCTCAAGCCCAGCGAGCGCGATCCTTCGGTACCGGTCAAGATCGCCGAGCTGTGGCTCGAAGCCGGTCTGCCCGACGGCATTTTCCAGGTGGTCCACGGCGACAAGGAAATGGTCGACCTGATCCTTGATCACCCGGCGATTTCGGCGGTCAGCTTTGTTGGCTCCTCCGACATTGCCCAATATGTCTATTCGCGCGGCGTCGCTGCCGGAAAGCGCGTGCAGGCAATGGGCGGCGCGAAGAACCACGGGATCGTGATGCCCGATGCCGATCTCGACCAGGTCGTCGGCGACCTGTGCGGCGCGGCCTTTGGTTCGGCGGGCGAACGCTGCATGGCGCTGCCGGTGGTGGTGCCGGTCGGCGATGATACCGCCGAACGCCTGAAGGCCAAGCTGATCCCGGCGATCGAAGCGCTCAAGGTCGGCATTTCGACCGATCCCGATGCCCAGTACGGCCCGGTCGTCACCGCGATGCACAAGGCCAATATCGAACGCTGGATCCAGACCGCGGTCGACGAAGGCAGCGAACTCGTCATCGACGGCCGCGGCTTCACCATGCAGGGGCATGAGGAAGGCTATTTCCTGGGTCCGACGCTGCTCGACCGCGTCACGCCCGAGATGACCAGCTATCACAACGAGATCTTCGGACCCGTGCTGCAGATCGTCCGCGCCGCCGATTTCGAAGCGGCACTAAGCCTCGCCAGCAAGCACCAGTATGGCAACGGCGTCGCGATCTTCACCCGCAACGGCCACGCCGCCCGCGAATTCGCGAGCCGCGTCAATGTCGGCATGGTCGGGATCAACGTGCCGATCCCGGTGCCGGTGGCCTATCACAGCTTCGGCGGCTGGAAGCGTTCGGGCTTTGGCGACACCGACCAGTACGGCATGGAAGGGCTGCGCTTCTGGACCAAGCTCAAGAAGATCACCGCGCGCTGGCCCGATGGCGGCGGCGATGGTTCGAACGCCTTTGTCATTCCGACGATGGGGTGATTGCGGTAGGACGAAATTGCGGAGCCAGGGCTCCAGTTGAAATTTGGAGTTAAAGACAATGGCGACAGAGATCATCATGCCCAAGCTGGGCTTTTCGATGACCGAAGGGCAGATTGCCGAATGGCTGGTGCAGGACGGCGAACAGGTGACCGAGGGCACCCCGCTGTATCTGCTGGAAGCCGACAAGGCGACCAACGAGATTGAGGCTCCGGCCAGCGGCACGCTGCACATCGAAGCCGAAACCGGCGAGACCTATGAAGTCGGCACGGTCATCGGTTATATCGACTGACCGCTTTTTCGCCATTCGGCCAGATCGGCCGGATGGTCGATGTCGCGGGCCAGGCCGGGCAGTTCGATGACCGTGCAAGGCCCTGCGGCCTGATGTTTCAGCCGGCTTTCCGGGCCGAACTGGAACGCAAAATCGGACTGGCCGATCAGGGCGAGGGCGTTTGTGCCATGTCCGGCACGGTCGGTCGCCAATGCCAAGCCTGATTCCTGCGCAGCACCAAGCAGCGTCTCGATTTCTTCGGGTCGGACCAAGGGCAGGTCGCCGTGGATCACCAGCAGGCGATCGGGATTTTCGGCCAGGCGCCAGGCTTCCAGTGCCGGGTTGAGGCTGCCGAGACGATCTTGTGACCATTCGCCATGCCACCAGCCTGGACGCCGGGCGCTGAGCACCACGATCCGTTCGATCGCACCGACTTGCGCAAGCGTTGCCAGGACATGGCCCGCCATCGCTCGCATCAGTTCGAGCCGCTCGCCAGCGGGGATTGCCATGCTCAGCCGGGACTTGCCTTCATCACCCAGTTTCAGCGGGACGAGCGCGGTCCAGCCGCTCATC
The DNA here is from genome assembly GCA_963802015.1 of uncultured Alphaproteobacteria bacterium. Lineage (GTDB taxonomy): Bacteria > Pseudomonadota > Alphaproteobacteria > Sphingomonadales > Sphingomonadaceae > Novosphingobium. The sequence goes on along the minus strand of CAWDHB010000008.1, from coordinate 9,713 downwards.
GGCGTAACTGCGCGGCGAAATCGAGTGCTGCTTGCGCGACCCGGCAGCGGTCCTCAGGCGAGCGCATCAGAGTGTCGGTTGATGCGGTTCTCAGGCCCGCAGGGGCGTCATCGCCCTCATGGATCAGCAATCCGTCGATAAGGTCGCCGTAGTGTGCTGCTATTGCCGCGTTATTCACTTCCAGGCCCAGTTCACCCATCAGCTTTGCCGTCGGCCCTTTGACCGCCGCCCCCCTGATCAGCGGTGAGACGGCGACCAGCGGCGCGGTGCGCTCGGCCAAGGCGCTGCGGATCGTCGGTATTGCCAGAATCGGATCGACGCTGAGCCACGGGTTTGACGGGGCCAGGACTATTGCATCGGCCGTGGCAATGGCGTCGAGGACAGCGAAGGGAGCCTTGGCGCATTCAGCCCCTTCAAAGGTCAAGCCGCGCACTGCCGGGCGGCATTGCTGTCCGACGAAGTATTCCTGGAACGGCATTCGCCCATGATCGGTATCGAGCCAAGTGGCGACCGGAGTGTCGGACATCGGATAGATCGCCAGATCGAGTTCCCAGGCCTTGGCAAAACGGGCTGTGATAGCTGAAAGTGTTTCGCCGCTGCGAAGGGCTTCGGCGCGCAGCACATGGAGCGCAAGGTCGCCGTCGCCGAGGTTGAACCACCCCGGTCCGCCCAGCCGCTTCACCGCAGCCATGAAGTTCCAGCTTTCGCCCTCGCGGCCCCAGCCGAGCTTCTCGTTCGACTGGTCGGAAAGCAGATAGAGGACCGAATCGATGTCGGGCGAGACGGCCAGACCCAGATGGGTGAAATCGTCGCCAGTGTTGACGATCGCGGTAAGGGAACCGGCGGGAAGCGTGCGATAAAGGCCATCGACCAGCTTGGCGCCGCCAACCCCGCCGCTCAGGACGACAACCCTGCCACTCATTGGAACAGATCTTCGCTGGCGGGGCGGATCAGCGCGGCACTGGTTTGCGGCAAGCCTGGAATTGCCGCACCCCTGACGATGGCCACTGGCAGGCCTTCATCGGCCTCACCCATGACAAGTCCTGCAGCACCCGCGATGCTGTCTGCCACTGCAATCAGTGTCATTTGCAGGACCCGCCCGTCGCGATCGACCGCGCCGCGCTGATCGACCAGGGCGGGCATGCCTGCAACGCCAACCGCAACATTGGTGGTACCCAGCCGCCATGGCCGCCCAAAGCTGTCGCTGATGATCACCGCGACGTCACGGTCCAGTTGCCGGGCAATCGCTTCGCGAATGGCTCGCGCGCTGGCATCCGGATCTTCCGGCAAAAGCAGAACCTGATCGCCAGTTCCGCTCCCGACATTCGACGCATCGATCCCGGCATTGGCCATGACATGACCCAGCCGGTGCCGGGTTATCAGGACATGTCTGGCCTTGCGCACGATCGCGGTGGATTCGCGCAGGACGAGCTCAACCAGCGCAGGATCCTTGCAGACCTCTTTGGCTAAGAGACATGCCTCGGGAGACGGGGTGACCGTGCCAAGGTCTACAAACCGGGCTTCAGCCTTGGACACGATTTTCGACGTGACGACGACGATGTCACCGTCCTGCAGCGGATCCTTTGCGGCCGCGAAATGGGCGGTCAGCAGGCCGGGAAGGTCGATGCCCGGCTCAACTTCCGGCAATCCTTCGACCGCGATGATCTCCACGAATGCTCCTTCAGGCCGGCGGGATCAGATTTCCGGTAATCTTCACGCCCGCACCATCGACCTGATAGGTCTTGTTGATGAAGATGAGAAGCGAGGTCATCGCCTCGGCCGCGGCGGCGTTGACCAGGGCCCCGGCGTGAACCCCGCGCAGGCCCATGGCGTCGGCCAGCTTGACCACTTCAGCCCGGGCATCTTTCTCATCGCCGAACACCAGGATGTCGCAGCCCGGATCGATATCCTGCGCCAGCTTGTGCGCGGCGACATTGTGGAAGCCTGCAGTCAGCCGAGCTCCTTCGCCCAGCTCTGCCGCTGCAATCGCCGCAGCTGAACCTTCGGACGGCAATTGCACGCGCATGACTTTGGGCGGGACCAGCGGAACGGTGGTATCGACCACGATCTTGCCGGCCACCAGCGGAGCAATCTCCTGATAGGTGGCGCGCTGTGCTGCAAACGGCACGGTAACGAAAACGATCTCTGCCCCGGCAGCGGCATCGGCATTGGTGGCACCCTGGATGCCATGCCCAAGCTCAGCCGCTTTGGCCGCCGCGCTTTCGGCAGCCCGCGAACCGATGGTGACCTGGTAGCCGGCCCGGCCAAGCCGCCAGGCAATAGCGCTGCCAAGGTTTCCGGTTCCGCCGACAACGGCAATGGTGGGAAGGGTCATGACAGGCTTTCCAGTTCGAGGTTGGGCGTGAATTCGCCGTAAAGGGTGGTGCGCTGGCGCGCAGGTGCGGCCGATTTGCCGGGCGATGCGTTGCAGCGCGGCAACGTCGTTGCACTGGCCATGCTGGCCGCCGGCCGCGCGGGTGATCGATTCGTCCATCAAGGTCCCGCCAAGATCGTTGGCTCCGCCTTGCAGGACCGCGGAAACGCCTGCATCGCCAAGCTTGACCCAGCTGGCCTGGATGTTGGGAATTGCCCCGTCGAAAGCAATTCGGGCCACAGCATGCATCAGCTGGGTCTCGCGCCAGGTCGGGCCGGGCCGGGCCAGGCCTTTGCGCCAGATTGGTGCTTCCATATGGACAAAGGGCAGCGGCACGAATTCTGTAAACCCGCCGGTCTCGCGCTGCAGTTCGCGGATCGCGATAAGGTGTGCGGCCCAGTCGGCATAGCTATCGACATGCCCGAACATGATCGTCGCGGTCGTGCGCAGGCCCTGACCGTGCGCTGCGCGCATCACGCCCAGCCATTCAGCGGTGGTCAGCTTGTCGGGGCAGATGATCGCACGGACCGGGTCGGACAGCACTTCTGCCGCCGTACCAGGCAGCGAGCCGAGCCCGGCCTCGCGCAGCCTGGCAAGGAAGTCGGCCGGGTCCAGACCCAGCGTGGTAGCGCCGTGATGCACTTCGAGCGGTGAAAAGGCATGGACATGCATCGTCGGCACCGCGGCCTTCACGGCGCGAACGATTTCCAGATAGGTATTGCCGTCATAGGAAGGGTGGATCCCACCTTGCAGGCAGACTTCGGTTGCTCCGCGCGCATGAGCCTCGTTGGTCCGGCGAGCAATCTCATCCAGATCGATCCGATAGGCCGGGCCGCGCTCGGCTTTGGTGCTGCCTTTTGAAAAAGCACAGAACCCGCAGTGATAAAGGCAGATGTTGGTGTAGTTGATATTGCGATTGACCACATAGGTCACGGCATCGCCGACCCGTTCGCGGCGCAGTTCGTCGGCAAAGTGCGTAACGCGGTGGCGGTCGCTGCCTTGTGCGGAGAACAGCTCGGCGACCTCGGCCTCATCCGGCGTTTTGTCGCTCTCAGCCCGGCGCAGGATCGCACGGATCGCAGGATCGCAATCGAGCATAAGCGTAGGGGCGGAAAGAGGCGGGGAAACATCCTGCCCGGGGTGCCAGCTGTCCTCGCGAACAAGCCCCGAACCATCGACTGCTTGCCTGACTTTGCGTTGCAGGGCGGGGTCGATCCAGGTCCCAAGATCGCGCACGAAAGCCGGACCAACCGTCAGTCGCTGGCGCAAGATTTGCCCGGCCGCGAGCGTCTCGGCTTCGAGCGTGTCGAGATGCGGCCAGGGGCGTTCAGGATTGACGTGATCGGGAGTGACCGGGGAAACCCCGCCCCAGTCGTTGACCCCGGCGCGGATCAACTGGGCCAGCGCGCCCGGTTGCAGGTTGGGCGGCGCCTGGATCGTCATGTCCGGCCCCAGCACCAGCCGCGCCATGGCAATCGTCCAGAGGTGTTCCTCCAGCGAAGGTTCGGGCGCCTGCGCTCATCCGTGTACCCGGCTTGGCGCGGAAATTCTGGACGATCACTTCCTGCACATGACCATAGCGCGCGTGCAGGTCGCGGATTGCGAGAAGCGTGTCGATCCGCTCCTGCCGGGTCTCTCCGATCCCGATCAGCAGGCCGGTGGTGAACGGAACCCGTGCCTCTCCCGCCAGCCGCAGCACCTCAAGCCGGGCACCAGGCGCTTTGTCGGGCGATCCGTGGTGCGGCATGCAAGGCTCGCACAGTCGCTCGGACAGTGATTCGAGCATCAGTCCCATCGACGGAGCGAGCGGGCGCAACTGCGCGAATGCAGTGGCATCGAGCAGGCCGGGGTTGAAATGCGGGAGCAGGCCCGTGGTCTGAAGCACGCGCTCGGCCGCCGCAGCCAGGTAATCCAGCGTGCTGGCATAGCCATTGGCATCCAGCCAGTCGCGCGCCGCCTTGAAGCGGGCCTCGGGCTGGTCGCCCAATGTAAACAATGCCTCACGGCATCCCGCAGCATCGCCTGCGCGGGCTATGGCCTCAACCTCGTCCAGCGACAAATAGGGTGCGGGCAGGGCCGACGGCACTTGCGCGAAGGTGCAGTAGTGACAGACATCCCGGCACAGCTGGGTCAGCGGGATAAAGACCTTGCGCGAATAGCTGACCGTGGTGCCATGGCCCAACAAGGTTTGCGCCTCGGCACGCCGCATCAGCGCATCCAGCGGCAGTTCGGCCAATGCCGCGATATCGGATTTGCTGAGCATCACCCGGTCATTTCCACGCTGGGCAAGGCAATGCAATCGTCCAGCTAGCGGGCTGGCGAACGCGGGATGCATCGGGGCAGGGCGAGCGCAAAATGAACATCTCGTGTGTCATTAATTCCTTGCACTCGATTGGTCAATCGCGGCGACACCAAAGCCGCGCAATCGGCTTGCTTGCACGCTTTGATTTGGCTATCGGAATAATGCATATCACGTGTAGCATTAATTGCCGCTCGGCGGCAGGTACCGAAAGGAACGCCAAGCAGTGTCATCAGGACAAGGACGACTCGCCGGCAAGGTTGCGATCATCACCGGGGCCAGCACCGGGTGCGGACCGGTGATGGCCAAGCTGTTTGTTGAGCAAGGGGCGAAAGTGCTCCTTTCCGCCCGGCGCGAGGACCTTGTGCTGCAGGCCGCCGCCGATGCAGGCGGGGGTGCGATCGGCATGCGCTGCGACGTCACCAAAGAAGAGGATATCGCCGCGATGGTCGATCGGGCGATGCAGGAATTCGGGCAGGTTGATATTCTGCTCAACAACGCTGCTGCGCCGGGCCAGGATAAATGGGTCTGGGAACAGACCCTGCAGAACTTCAACGATACCATCGCGGTCGATCTGACCGCAGCGATGCTGTGCTCGCGCGAAGTGCTCAACCGTTCGATGCTTGAGCGCGGGAGCGGATCGATCATCAACTTCTCGTCCACCGCAGCCTGGCCGGGCATGCCGCGCAAGACGCACTATGTTTCGGCCAAGGCAGCCCTGCGGGCGCTGACCAAGACGATTGCGCTGGAAGTCGGCCCCAAGGGCATCCGCTGCAATTGCCTGGTCCCCGGCGGGATCGAAACCGAGCTGTGGATCAACTGGGGCAAGCGCATGGCGGCCGAACAGGGAATCTCGTTCGAAGACTGGAAGGTCAAGACGCTCGAAGGCGTGGCGCTGCGCACAATCTCCACCCCGCTCGACATCGCCTATCTGGCACTGTTCCTGGCGAGCGATGAAAGCCGCACAATCACCGGCCAGTCGATCAATTGCGACGCTGGCGGCGTGATGGTTGGATGAGGAAGAACTGATGACGCAATCAATCGAGCAACGCCTGCAGGCTCTGGAAGATCGCCAGGCAATCTATCAAGTGGTCTGCGGTTATGGCTACGCCGTGGACGGGCTCAACGCCGCCGCCGTCGGTTCGTTCTACACCGATGACGGGGTCTATGCGGTTGGCGATATCGGCAAGATGGAAGGGCGTGAGACGATCGAGGCGATCACCCGCGATCCCGGCCACCTGGCCTATGTCGGGGCCGGCTGCGCGCACATCTCGACACTTCCCTATGTCGTGATCGACGGCGACCGCGCGGTTGCGACCTGCCACACCATGGTCAACATGCACGGCGAGAACGGCTTCTTCATCGGTCGACTCAGCGCCTCGCGGATAGAACTGGAACGCCAGGGCGACGGTGCGTGGAAGATCGTCTATCGCCAGAATTACATGCTCAACGGCGATCCGGCTGGCTCTCAGTTGCTCGGACGTCTCAACGAAGGACCGGCACAGTCATGAAATTCACCATGGACATTCCCGTAGGCGTCATCACGCCCGGCGAGTTTCAGACTGCCGCTGCGGTGGCCGAAATGGCCCGGGCGATGGAAGCGGCCGGGGTTGATGCCTGCTATCTGACCGACCATCCCGCTCCCGATGCGCAGTGGCTCCATGCCAACGGCCACGATGCGCTGGATCCGTTCACAACTCTGGGCTTCATCGCAGCGTCAACCACGCGGCTGATGCTTCACACCAACATCCTGGTGATGGCCTATCGCAACCCGTTCCTGACCGCGAAGGCCGCGGCGACGCTGCAGGTCCTGTCGGGCGGGCGGATGATCCTGGGGGCCGGGGCCGGTTACCAGAAGGCCGAGTTCGAGGCGCTGGGTGTCGATTTTCACAAGCGCGGCAAGCTGTTCGACGAAGCGATCGACACCATCCACCTGGCCTGGGCCGGCGGCGCAGTGGTCAAGGAAGGAATGGGCTTCAACGCGGCCGGCAATGAGCCGCGTCCGGTGCCCTCGATCAAACCGCCGATCTGGATTGGCGGCGGCAGCCCGGCGGCGGTCAAGCGTGCGGCCTTGCGCGGCGATGGCTGGTCGCCGTTCTTTGCCGCGCCGACGATGACTGCGGCCAACCAGGAATCGGGAATTCACACGGTCGAGCAGCTTGGCGAAAACATCGCGATTGCCCAGGCGATGCGCGCGGAAGCGGGGCGCAGCGGACCATTCGATGTGGCGATCGGTGCCAAGGCCAAGCTCAGGATCGGTGATGCGGACTCTGCCGCCCAATATGTCGAGGCGGTCAAGGAGCTCGCCGGGGTCGGGGTTACCTGGACCATGGTCGATCTCCCGCACCCCAGCCGCCAGGCCTGGCTCGATAATGTTGCCTGGTTCGGGCAGAACGTCATCGCCAGACTGAACGGGTGAGCAGGGGCTGAGTGGACGCCTTATCCGGCCTCGATAAGCTAAAGGCGCTTGAGGAGATTTCGCTTCTCAAAGCGCGGCGCGACCGGGCGGCCGATACTAAGGACTGGGACCTCTACCTTTCGCTCCACGCGCCCGATCATGTCTCCGAAAATGGCGACTATGGCCGCTGGACCACGGCGGCGGAAATGATCGTCAACGTGCAGAAGAGCATGGAGCATCTGACCACGCTGCACCATTCGCACACCCCCGAGATCGAGTTCGAGACTGCGACCCGTGCCAAGGGGATCTGGGCGATGGAAGGCATGTCGTTCTGGCAGCAGGACGGGCAGCAACACTGGTTCCAGGCTTTTGGCCACTATTTCGAAAGCTACGAAAAGCGCGATGACTGCTGGCTGTTCACCAGCCGCGCGCTCAAATACTATTTCACGCGGAAATCGCCGGGCGCGATCTTTCCGCCCAAGATCGATTGAAACGGAGAGAGCAATGCACGGTATGAGCGACATCGAATATCTCCTCGCGCTGGAGGAAATCCGGCTGCTCAAGGCCCGGCGTGACCGTGCGGTCGATACCAAGGACTGGGCGCTGTATCGCTCGCTCCACGCCGATCATCACGTATCGCACAACGACGGCTACGAACGGTGGGAAAATGCCGATGTGATGATCGAGAATGTCAGCCGTTTGCTCGATGAGACCAAGACCTCGGTCCACCATTCGCACACGCCCGACATCACTTTTCAATCCGCGACCACGGCCAAGAGCATCTGGGGCATGGAGGACCTGATCTTCGACAGCGCCAGCGGCGAACTGCTGATCCACGGGTTCGGTTTCTATCACGAGACCTACGAGAAGATTGATGGCAAATGGCTGTTCAACAGCCGCCAGCTCAAGCGCACACTGGTGCGCGAAAAGCCCGAAAGCAAGCAGGCCTGAGCACAAGCGCGTGGAGGGGGATCAGCATGAGTCAGTTTGACGAGACCTTCGATTTCGTCGTTGTCGGCAGCGGCGGCGGCTCGATGTGTGCGGCGTTGGTTGCGCGCCAGGCCGGCAAGTCGGTCCTGATCCTCGAGAAGACCCCGCTGATCGGCGGCACCACCGCGCGGTCCGGTGGGGTGATGTGGATTCCCAACAACCGCTTCATGAAGCGTGATGGGGTTGAGGATAGCCGCGAAAAGTCGATCACCTACATGGATGCGGTGATCGGTGATCATAACGACACGCCTGGCGCAACCAAGGCACGGCGCGAAGCCTATGTGGACCAGGGCACCGCGATGGTCGATTTTCTGGTGGATCAGGGGATCAAGTTGACCCGGGTGTCCTATTGGCCTGACTATTACGACGAGCGGCCAGGGGGGTCTGAACAGGGCCGCACTGTGGTGGCCGAACTGTTTGATGCCAACGAGCTTGGTCCTTGGAAAAAGAAGCTGCGCCCCAACTTCCTGTCGATGATGGCGACGCTCGATCACATGCTGAAGCTGCGCTACGTTAAGCAAAGCTGGGAATCGAAGAAGATCGCCGCCGCGCTGGTGCTACGCACAATCGGCGCCAAACTGACCGGGAAACACTATGTCACCGCCGGCGCCGCGTTGCAGGGACGGATGCTGCAGGCGGCGCTGAGGGCCGGGGTCGAACTTCGTACCGACGCCGGCGTTTCCGAACTGATTGAAGAAGGTGACCGGGTAAAGGGCGTGGTCGCGAACATCGAAGGCCAGCCGCGCAGGATTGGCGCAAAGCTGGGAGTGTTGGTCAACGCGGGCGGATTTTCGCACAACCAAGCTATGCGCGATCAGTATCAGCCGGGTACGCAAAGCGACTGGAGCATGACAGCCGAAGGTGACACCGGCGAGATGATCCTCGAGATGATGCGTCACGGCGCGGCCATCGCCCAGATGGAGGAGATGGTCGGCAACCAGATCACACTCCAACCTGGCCACGAAGCGCACTGGATGAAATCGGTGGTTCAGGGCCTGACCGCTGCGCCGCATGCGATCCTGGTCGATCAATCAGGCCAGCGCTACATGAACGAAAGCGGTTCCTACATGGCCTATTGCAAGGGCATGCTGGAACGCAACCGCAGCGTTCCCGCCATTCCGAGCTGGGCGATTATGGATAGCCAATATCTCAAGAAATATATGCTGGCCAACACCATGGGCGGCACCAAAAAGCCGGCGAGTTGGACCGAGCAGGGCTATCTTCACAAGGGGCAAACGCTCGAAGAACTTGCCGCATCGATCAAGGTCGATCAGGCTGCGCTGCGCGCCACGGTTGACCGGTTCAACCGGTTTGTCGCCAACAACCGCGATGAAGATTTCCACCGCGGTGAGCGCGCCTATGACAACTGGCTGGGCGACAAGTTTCACCCCAACCCCTCGCTCGGCCCGATCAGCCAGGGACCGTTTTATGCGGTTCCGGTGCTGCCCGGCGATGTTGGCACCTATGGCGGGGTGGTGACCGATCCTGACGCGCGGGTTCTGCGCGAGGACGGAACGCCGATAGACGGGCTCTATGCCACCGGCATTTCAACCGCCTCGGTGATGGGCCGGGTCTATCCCGGGGCCGGGGCCAGCGTAGGGCCATCGTTCGTCTGGGGCTATGTTGCGGCCCGGCACGCGGTGGAGGCATAG
>CAWDHB010000007.1:0-520441 GCA_963802015.1 uncultured Alphaproteobacteria bacterium | reverse complement strand
GCCAGAAAGGCAAGCGGGCCGCGCCTATGCGAAAACCTACAGATTGAACACCCGGAGCGGCTTCAGCTTCAGCCCGTCGAGTTCGCAAAGCGCGATCGCCTCGCCGTGCATTGAGGCGAGGACCGCCGGAATCATCCGCGTTCCCCCGGCGCCGCCAACGCCTTTGGCGATCGCGGGCGAGATGACCGCCGGCTGGCCGCGTTTGAGTTTTCAGCCCCCGCGGGCCCCGCCCCCCGCCGCAGCGCACGGCCCCCGACCGCACCGACTAGACGGAGCCGAGCGCCCCCCGGCCGCCCCATCACGGCGAGCGCCAACACTCAACACCGAAAGTTCCCGCCATGCAAAGGCCGCCGCCCGTCGACAGAGTCACTCATTTACCCTCATCGCCCAGTGCCATGGCCCCAACGCCCAGGAGTACGGGCAAAAGCACCACCTTCTTCCTGGCCATGGCATGCCGCCCAGTTCATGGCCTCCCACCTGGCAACGATCAGCCTCAGCTCGTGGATGTCGATCGTCCGCGCCGCAAGCGCCACCGTCTCCGCCCTCGCGGGCAAGGTCATACGCCCGCTCGCCGCCGACCTTGACAGCTGGAAACTGCGGCGGGATCTGTTTGATCGCGCCGGTGAATTGCGGCAGGACGGCGTCGATCTCGGCGCGCGACGGGCGCTTTCCCGAGCGCGCGATCACCTCGCCCTCGCGATCGTCGGTCGTCGTTGCTTCGCCCCATTTCGCGGTGAAGCGATAGGTCTTCGCGCCGTCCATCACATAGGGAACTGTTTTCGTCGCCTCGCCGAAGGCGATCGGCAGGACGCCGGTCGCAAGCGGATCGAGCGTCCCCGCGTGCCCTCCAGTTCCACCCGACCGGCATTTACGGCGCGGGCGTGCTGATCACCGAAGGCGCGCGCGGCGAGGGCGGCTACCTCACCAACTCCGAGGGCGAGCGGTTCATGGAACGCTATGCGCCCTCGGCCAAGGATCTTGCTTCGCGCGATGTCGTCAGCCGCTCGATGGCGCTGGAAATGCGCGAAGGGCGCGGCGTCGGCCCGAACAAGGACCACATCTACCTGCACCTCGATCATATCGATCCCAAGGTGCTGGCGCGAGCGTCTGCCGGGGATCACCGAAAGCGGCAAGATTTTCGCGGGCGTTGACCTGACCCGCCAGCCGCTGCCGGTCTGCCCGACGGTGCATTACAACATGGGCGGCATCCCCTGTAACTATCACGGCGAAGTGATGACCATCGGCGCGGACGGCAACCCGGAAACCCCGGTGTCCCGGCCTGTTTGCGGTGGGGGAGGCGGCCTGCGTTTCAGTCCACGGCGCGAACCGCCTCGGTTCCAACTCGCTGATCGATCTGGTGGTGTTTGGCCGCGCGACCGGCCACCGGCTCAAGGAAATGGTCAAGCCCGGCGCGGCCCACGCCGAATTGCCGATGGACAGCGCCGACCTCGCGCTCGCCCGGCTCGATCACTTCCGCCACGCCAATGGCAGCTCGCCCACCGCCGAGATGCGGCTGGAAATGCAGCGCACCATGACCAAAGCCTGCGCGGTGTTCCGCGACGAAGCGCTGATGGCCGAAGGCAAGGCGGACGCTCGCCAAGACCTACGCGCGGATGCAGGACATCGGGGTCACCGACCGCAGGCTGATCTGGAACACCGACCTGGTCGAGACGATGGAACTCGACAACCTGATCGCCCAGGCCAGCGTGACGATCCACAGCGCCCACAACCGCAAGGAAAGCCGCGGCGCCCATGCGCACGAGATTTCCCCGATCGCGACGACAAGCAGTGGATGAAGCACACCGCCGCCTGGTTCGAAGGCTGGGGCGGCAAGGGCGGCGCGGTGAAGATCGACTACCGCCCGGTGCACGAATATACGCTCACCGATGATGTGGAATATATCAAGCCGAAGAAGCGGGTTTATTGAGGGATGACGCCGCAAGAAATTTACTCTATGGGGTCGTAAGGCCATGGCTTGGTTGAGATTTGATGGCTCTGCTCGGTTGCCTACTGGATATAAGTAAAAACAGTGGATGTGTCTCTGCTTCCCTGCTGACTGTCGCGGTGTCCGTTGTAACTCTTGGAACTAAATTTGAAAAATTTCAGCCCAACGCTGTCAAGTGTAGTTGGATTGCTTGCTTCTATTTTGATCGAGTTTTCTCCGTTCACAGATAGAAAGCAGCGAAAGTGAACGACACAGTAAGGCTTTATTATCTCGCCGATGCATTCGCAAGCCTTAAAGCGAGAGTTTGCTGCCAGACCTGATTAGGAGAAAACTGAGGCGTTGCGGGAATTTTCAGTAAAGTATAACGAACTAATAAGAATGGCTGGGGTAAATCACTGACGATCAGGACTTTGCCAAATATCGGGTTCACAGGTGGGAGTTTCCAGAGCGAAGCTCGGCGTCGAGAACGCAAGTCGCTCTGGAATATTTTGGAAGTGAGATATTTGAAAAGATCTTCCGGCTTTCTCAATTTGAGCGGTTGCTTCGGCAATTCGGCAATCATATCTTCTATTATCTAATTTCGGATTTCGGTGACAGCTAGCATAACCCCTCAGCCCCGTCACTCTGAACTTGTTTCAGTAAGTGGGTGCATTGAGGTTCGCCGAAATGCACCATTGAGCCGTCCACCACGGCCGATGCGATGCTGAGCCTCACGTCTCCTGGCGCTGGTGCATTCCGCGAAAGCTTAATGCACCCTACATCTGGTTCCGCTGACAGCGCACATAATCCCCAAATTGGCGGCATCTCTCCTTGCATCCACTGGCCATGCCGATAACTATCCCACCCATGCCCAAGGTCTTCAGCTGGAACGGTTTTCGTTTTCACTTCTATTCCGACGAGGGCAACCCGCGTGAGCCGATGCATATCCATGTCGAACGGGATGATGCGGACTGCAAGTTCTGGCTTTATCCGGAAATCAGGCTCGCGTATAACCATGGCTTCAACGCCCGCATCGTCAAGCAATTGACTGGGGTGGTTGAAGCGCACCGGACTGAGATCGAAAGGGCATGGAATGAGCATTTCGACTAGAGCCACCGCTGTCCGTTTCGATGAAGACAGCTTCTGGGTGGACCTTGAAGACGGTCGTACCCTCGGCATTCCGCTCGCATGGTTCCCGCGTTTGCTGCACGGTTCGCCCGAACTGCGCGCCAAAGTCAGCATCAGCCCCAGCGGCCTTCATTGGGACGAGCTCGACGAAGACATTTCCGTCGCTGGCCTGATTGCTGGTCGGGGCGATCAGACGCGGGTCCGCAAAGCGGCAGCGTGACCGCAAATTGGTTTTTGGCTGGTTCTGGGATTAAGTTGTAAGGGACTGCCTTTGCAATCTCACAACCACCGCTCAAAATCGCTCGCGACGTGGATCACGGCCACGATTTCAAGCCGATCGTCGAACACCAGATAGAACACCGCATGCCGTCCGCTGCTCATCCGGCGCAAGCCGGGGCGGGGTTCGTACTCCGGGAAGCGCAGCGGGAATGCGCCCAGTGACTTGATGTCGCCCCGCATCTGGGCGGAATAGAGTGCGGCCAAAAGTTCATCCAATTCGGTCCAGTCTGGTTCGCTGAATTTACGATTTGTTTGGCACACCAAACTAACTTCGCAATGCCATCGCGTGGTCTGCGCCTTGGAATAGTGACATTGCGGAGCAACAAATGGCCGATTTCGTAGGTAGCCCAGATGACGATACCTTTCTTGGTACCGAATCAGATGACACCGCAGTTGGCGACGGCGGCAGCGATACTTTGGCCGGAGCCGCTGGCGCTGACACGCTCAATGGTGGTGACGGCGACGATAGTCTATTCGCGGGTGTTCTAGCAAGCATTGTCAGCGCGTATAGTCCTCCGGCGCTGGACCGCGCGGCTGACATCGACACTTTGTTAGGCGGATCGGGGAGCGACATCCTGTCTGGTGGCTACGGCGATGTGATCGACGGCGGCAGCGGCGCATTTGATACGGATGTGCTCTATATCAGCTTTGCTGGTTCGCCTGGCGGCGTAGTGATTGATTTCAACGCGCCGACCATTGCAAACGGGTCTGGGTCGATCACGGGGATCGAGGGTGTCGCGTGGGTTGAAGGCAGCGCTTTCAACGACGACATCGTAATCGCCGATGGTTTCCTGTTCGATCCCGGCGTGGTTTACGGGTTGGGCGGGGATGACCGACTGATTGCGGGCGCTTTCACCGGTTGGCTGTTTGGCGGTGATGGTAATGACGTGCTGGACGGTCCGCGCCAGCACCGTGCTGGTACAAATTGACGGCGGCGATGGCGCTGACACGATCTATACTGGGACTGAAGGCACCGGAGTGGTCTTTGGCGGTGCTGGAAACGATCTGATATACGCCCAAGGCAACATTGATGGCGGTGACGGCGATGATACAATTCATGTTTTGGCATCAGTCACCGTCGATTTCTATCTGGGCGGCGCTGGAAATGACACGATCTTTGCCGCCGTGTCTGGAACAGCAAATATACTCGGCGAGGGCGGTAATGATACACTAGTTGGAGCCGCAGGGGACGACATCTTGCACGGCGGTGACGGTGACGACACATTGCTGGGCGGCGGGGGAGCAAACATTCTGATCGGCGGGGCTGGAGCCGACCGTTTTGAAGTTGGCGCGGACGATAGCGGCACGATCCTTGATGGCGGAACCGAGGCCGATACGCTCGCCGTTGCGGGCGCGTTTGTAACGGGCGAGGATTTTCTTGGCATCGACGCGGTCGAACTCATCAATGGGACGCTGACCCTGAGTGGATCGCAATTCAACACCGGGTTGGCGAGCGATGCTCAAATCAGCGGCACGGGTTCAATCATCGTCAATCTGGATACGGGATTAAATTTCAACGCTGCAGGTCTGACCGTGCAGGTGGGTTCGACCGTGTCGTTCACGGTTAACGGCAGCGGGGTGAATGATTTCATCAAGACCAACCTCCACACCGTCAATACCGTGAACGCGGGCGGCGGTAACGATCAGGTGCGCGGCGGCTTGCTGGGGGATACGATCAACGGCGGTGATGGCAGTGACAAGATCATTGGCTACGGCGGTGCTGACGTTTTAACCGGTGGCGCAGGGGCCGACCAGTTCCGCTACCTGTTTGCCAGCGACAGCGGCACCGGAGCGAACGCGGACACCATCACCGATTTTCTTGCCGGGACTGACAAGCTCAACTTTGCGGTGCTCGATGCCGATCCCGTCGCCGCCGGTCGCCAGGCGCTCAGCTTCATCGATACCGCCGCGTTCAGCGCCACCGGTGCAGCGCAGGTGCGCTATGGCGTGGCCGGTGCCGACTTGCTGGTGCAGGTCGATCTGGACGGCGACGGCAACGCGGATATGGAGCTGCTGCTGCAAGGGGCGAGCGGTCAGACTCTGACAGGCGGCGACTTTCTGCTTTAAGCGGGCTGACCTATCCGCCACACCCCCCTTGCGCCCCCCGCCAACCCGCGCCAAGCAGCCGCCATGCGCATCGCTCTCTACGAACCCGAGATCGCCGGCAACGTCGGGGCCGTGCTGCGGCTGGGGGCGTGTCTGGGGGCGGCGGTGGACCTGATTGAGCCGCTGGGGTTCCAATGGGACGACAAGCGCGTGCGGCGGTCGGCGATGGACTATATCGATCATGTCGAAGTGGTGCGCCACGCCAGCTTTGCAGCGTTTCAAGCGGCGATTGGCGCAAGGCGGTTGGTGCTGCTGACCACTAAGGCGGCGCAATCAGCCTATGACTTCGCCTATCAGCCAGACGACATCCTGCTGTTCGGCAAGGAGAGCGCCGGGGTGCCTGCTGCGGTTGCACAGGCCTGCGCGGCACGGTTGCGGATTCCGATGCGGCCGGAGGTGCGCTCGATGAACCTCGCCATGTCCGCCGCGCTGGTGCTGGGTGAGGCGCAGCGGCAGACGGGCACGCTGCCCGCAATGACGAATTGAGCTTATGCTGCGATAGGTTAAGGTGCGGCAACCAATCGATTCGGGGAACCACCACAAATGACTGACGCACCGCAGCGCGAGCGCTCCCCCGGCATGAAGCTGCTGTTCGTGGCACTGATCGCGATCGTGCTGACGATCCCGCTGATGCTGGTCTATGCGCTGGTTTATGACCGGCAGGATCAGTCGCAGACCGCGCAGGCCTCGATCAATGCGGGCTGGGGCGGGGCGCAGGTGGTGGCCGGGCCGGTGATCGTGGTGCCGTTCCGCACCACGCAGACGATCAACGAGGAGGTCGGCGGCAAGACCGTGACCCGCAATGTCGAGGTGGAGAAGTTCCTCTATATCTCGCCGACTGAAAACAAGGTGCAGACCACGGTCAACCCGCAGGAGCGCGCCAAATCGATCTATCGTTCGGTGCTGTACGATGCGGCGATTTCGGGCGCGGCCAAGTTTGCGCTGCCGCTCGATCTGCCGCGCTTTGGCGTGACCCGTGAACGGCTGTTGTGGGACCGCGCGGAAGTGCGGATGGGCGTTTCGGATGCGCGCGGGCTCACCTCGGGCGGAACGCTCAAGGCTGGCGGCCAGCCGCTGATCCTGCAACCCGGCAAGGGCCCGGGCGCGACCGGGGGCGAGGGCTTTTTCGCGTTCCTGCCGTGGAATGGTGAAGGCGAACTGGCGATTGACTATGCGATGTCGGTGCGCGGTTCGCGTTCGCTCAGCCTGGTTCCGCGCGGCGGGTCGAGCACCTGGGCAGTCAAATCCACCTGGGCCAGCCCCAGCTTTGACGGATCGTTCCTGCCCGAACAGCGCAGCGTGACGGACGCCGGGTTTACCGCCAACTACACGGTCGACAAGCTGGCACTGGGCCAGCCGCCGGTATCGATGAATGACTATGGCCAGCCGGATATCGCCAGCCCCAGCGGCACCGATTATTCGCGCGTTGTCGAAGTTGAGGCTGCTGCCGCAGTGGAGAGCGCGGGCGATCCCGCATCGGGCGGGGCCACTGATGTGATCTCTGGCCAGAGCCGCGCGCTGACGGTCAATCTGGTCGAGCCGGTCAATCTCTATTCCAAGGTCGACCGCGCGGTGAAGTACGGCTTCCTGTTCATCGGCTTCACCTTCCTGGCGTTCCTGCTGTTCGAAATCGTCGGCGGCGCGCGGGTGGCGGCGGCGGAATATCTGATGACCGGGGCCGGACTGGTGCTGTTCTTCGTGCTGCTGCTGGCCTTTGCCGAAGTGATCGGGTTCCTCTGGGCCTATATGCTGGCCTCCGCGGCGATCATCGGCCTGATCAGCGCCTATAGCGCCGCTGTGCTGAAAAGCTGGAAGCGCGGGCAGTTCATCGGCGTGCTGCTGCTCGGGCTCTATGCCTTGCTGTTCGTCCTGCTCAACCTGGAAGCCTGGTCGCTGCTGATCGGTTCGGTGCTGCTGTTCGTGGCGCTCGCCGGGGTGATGTATGCCACGCGCAAGGTTGACTGGAGTGCGGTCGGGAAGCGCGAGGTGGACGGTCTGACCTTCCTCCCCTTCAGGGGAGGGGACCCACGCAGTGGGGGAGGGGCACAGGCGGGTGCTCCCAAGCTGGCTTAAAGCGCTCGCTATGACGCGAGGTCAGGAGTACGCGCGGGTGCCACTCCACCATCCTGCGGATGGTCCCCCTCTCCTGAAGGAGAGGACGTCAGCGCGGGTGCCACTCCACCATCCTGCGGATGGCCCCCCTCTCCCAAGGGAGAGGATGTCAGCGCCAGCGCAGCCGGTCTTCGGTCAGTTGATCCACCGCAGTCACGCCCAGCAACCGCATCCCGCGCTCGATCTCGTCCTTGAGGATCGCAATGGCGCGTTCGACCCCGTCCTGCCCGGCGGCGGCGAGTGCGTAGAGGTACAGCCGCCCGCCGGACGCCGCCGTCGCCCCGCTGCACAGCGCTTTCAGCGCATGGGTGCCGCGCCGCACGCCGCCGTCGCAGATGATCTCGATCTCGCCGCCGACCGCATCGACAATCTCGCGCAGCTGGTCGAACGGCGCGCGGCCACCGTCGAGCTGGCGTCCGCCGTGGTTGCTGATCATGATCGCGTCGGCCCCGATTTCGACCGCGCGCCGCGCGTCGGCGGCGCTCATGATCCCTTTGAGGCAGAAGGTGCCGCCCCAGTCATTCCTGATTTGCTCGGCCACCTTCCAGTCCAGCGACTGGTCCAGCATGGTGCTGAAATATTCCTGGATCGACACCGCTTTGGCGCTGCCTTCGGTCACATGGGTATCGAGGTTCGGCAGAGCGAACTTCTCGCGGAAGAGGTAATCGAGCCCCCAGCGCGGCTTCATCGCATAGCCCAGCAGATTGGCGGCGGTGAATTGCGGCGGTGAGGTGAAGCCAGAGCGCAGGCAGCGCTCGCGTTTGCCCGAAACGATGGTATCGACCGTCAGCGCGATGGCATCGAACTTCGCCGCCTGGCAGCGCTGGATCATGCTGGCGTTGAGGCCCTTGTCCTTGTGGACGTAGAGCTGGAACAGCTTGGGCCCTGTCGCCCATCGCGCCGATTTCCTCGATGCTGACCGTGGCGAGGCTGGAAATCCCGAACCACAGCCCGAACTTCTCCGCCGCGCGCGCCACCGCGCGCTCGCCCTGCCAGTGGAAGACCCGTTGCAAGGCGGTGGGGGAGAGCATCAGCGGCAGCGCGCTCGTGCGGCCCATGATGCTGCAACTGGTGTCAATCTCCGCCACGCCGGCCAGCACATCGGGCACCAGATCGGCCTCGGCGAAGGCGGCGGTGTTGCGCGCCTTGGTCGCTTCGTCATCGGCCGCGCCATCGATGTAATCGAACACCGGCCAGGGCAGCCGCCGCTTGGCGAGCAAGCGGAAGTCATCGATATTGTGGCAGTCGCTCAGGCGCATCAGCGCTGCATCAGCGCATCGCAGACCGAATCGTCACCCGATTGCAACCCGCGCCGCAGCCATTCGACCCGCTGCGCGCTGGACCCGTGGGTGAACGACGCTTCGGTGGGGCGGCGGCCAGCGTTGCGCATCAGCGTATCATCGCCGATGGAGTGCGCAGCGTTGAGGCCTTCCTCCATATCGCCCGGCTCGATCCGGTCCTTGTTCTTGGCGGCCCAGACCCCGGCGTAGCAATCGGCCTGCAATTCCATCCGCACTTGCAGCTGGTTCGCGGCATTGGGGCGCTGCGACTGCAGCGAGCGGATCTGGTCGGCGACTCCGGTCAGAGTCTGGATGTGGTGGCCATATTCGTGCGCGATCACATAGGCCCGCGCGAAATCGCCGCCTGCGCCCATCCGCTGTTCCATTTCCTTGTAGAAATCGGTGTCGATGTAGATGCCCTGGTCGGACGGGCAATAGAACGGCCCCATCGCGCTTTGCGCTGAACCGCAGCCGGACTGTCCCGTCTGCGAATAGAACCTCAGGCCCGGTTGGCGGAATGGTACGTTGGACGCAGCGAATACTGGTGCCCAGGTCTTGTTCAGCGACGACAAGACATTGCACGCCTCGCGCTTGGTCGGATCGGACGAACAGCTTGCGGTTGAATCGGTGCTTCCTGCGGTCTGGGCCGTTTCTTGCGGCTGGATATCCTGGACACCTCCCAGCATCGCGGTCGGGTCAACTCCGAACACCACTGCGCCAATCAGTGCGACCACCAGCGTGCCGCAGCCGATCGTGCCGCCGGCCCCGCCCACGGAAAACCCGCCGCGGCCTTGATCCTGAACATCTATCGCATTGGGATCGAAATCGTCGAGCCGCATGGTGTATTCCTCTCTCCGGCACTGGACAGGCGCAGGCCGTCCGGCAATGGTTTCAATCCATAAAGCCCAAGCAACTGGAGTTGAGCATGTTTCTGCACCGTAAGCGCGCACTGGTGACGGGATCGACCTCAGGGATCGGCCTCGCGATTGCGCGGGCGCTGCGAGCCGAGGGCGCAGAAGTGTTGCTCTCCGGGTTCGGAGGCGCGGCAACAATCGCGGCGTTGTGCGCCGAACTGGACGCGCGGCACCTGGGCGGCGACCTGTCGCAGCGCGCCGGGGTCGAAGCGCTGATGGCGGATGCCGGGCCGGTCGATATTCTGATCAACAACGCCGGAATGCAGCACGTTGCGCCGATCGAGGAGTTCCCGGTTGAAAAGTGGGACCAGATTATCGCGCTCAATCTGACGGCGGCGTTCGATACCAGCCGTCTGGCCGTGCCGCACATGAAAGCGGCGGGCTGGGGCCGGATCATCCAGATCGCCAGCGCGCACTCGCTCACTGCGTCGCCGTTCAAATCGGCCTATGTTGCGGCCAAGCATGGGCTGGCCGGGCTGACCAAGACCCTCGCGCTGGAACTGGCGACCCACAACATCACCGCCAATTGCATCAGCCCCGGCTATGTCTGGACGCCCTTGGTGGAAGGCCAGATCCCCGATACGATGGCGGCGCGCGGGATGACCCGCGAACAGGTGATTGACGAGGTGATGCTGGTGCGCCAGCCGACCCGCAAATTCGTTCAGCCGGCGGACATCGGCGCGATGGCGGTGTTCCTGTGCCGCGATGAAGCTAACAACATGAACGGCGCAAATATCAGCATGGATGGCGGCTGGACCGCAGAATAGTTGGGCTGTTCTTCCCGGCCAACTGTAACTTTCCTGCCACCGCTGGAATATATTGCAAAGTATACCCCGCAGTCAGCTTGCCGAAAGGTTCGCTTCGTGATGTGGTGCGGCGATGGAGCGTGGCCTGACAGCGATAAAGCGATTCTGTGTCGGCCTCGGTCTGGCGGCGCTGGCGCTTGCCGTGCCAGCCGGTGCCGCGCCCAAGCGTGACAAGGCGCTGGAAGCCGCGATGCTGGCGCATATTACCGAGCTGGCCAGCGATGCCTATCAGGGGCGAGAGCCGGGAACTGACGGGGAAGCCCGGACGCTGCGCTATATGGCGCGGCAGTTCTTCGATATCGGGTTGGTATCGGGCACCAATAATCCCCGCCACGCCTGGTTCGCGCCGGTGACGCTGGTGGCGCGCGAGCCAGCAGCGGGCAGCGGCCACTTCGCGCGTAAGGGGCGGCGATTGCTGCTGCCGCCGGGCAGCCTGCTCACGCTGACTTCGGGCAAGCGCAGCCTCGTGGAAAATGCACCCGTGCTGTTTGTGGGAACCGGAGCCAGCCTGCCGACGCGGGCGGAACTGGCGGGGCGGGTCGTCTTGCTGCTCGATGGCGGGCAGGAGAATTCAGACCGGCAGAACGCCTTGCTCAAAGGCGGCGCATCAGCGGTGCTGACCGTGCTCGATGGCGAGCGCACGCTGGATAACGTGTCCGCGCGGCGGCAACGCTCAGGCTATGCTTTGGCGACTGACCAGTTGGGCGGCGATCTGGAAGGCTTTCTGACGCGCGACGGGCTGGACCGATTGCTGGCGGGTACCGGCCAGACCACCACCACGCTGGCCTCTGACGCGACCAAGGCCGACTTCGCCGCGCGGCTGCTCGATCTGACCGCCACGCTGGAAGCGACCACCCGCGAAACCCGGATCAACACCCACAACCTGATCGGGCGCTTGCCCGGTCGGCGGCCAGACGCAGGCGCAGTGCTGCTGGTGGCGCATTGGGATCATTTCGGGGTTTGTGCCGAAGCTCCTGCCGAAGATCTGGTCTGCAACGGCGCGGTCGACAATGCCAGCGGCGTCGCGGCCTTGATCGAGATTGCGCGGCGGCTGAGCAAAGGCCCGCAGCTGGACCGCGACGTGCTGTTCCTGGCCACTACGGGGGAAGAGCTCGGCCTGCTGGGTGCACACGCCTTTGCGGAAAATCCGCCCTTGCCGCTCGACCGGATCGTGGCGGCGTTTAATATCGATACGATCGCGCTCGCCCCCGCTGGATCGCCGGTGGCGATCGTCGGGCGCGGAATGACCAAGCTTGATCCCCAGATCGTGCGGGTGGCCAAAGCGCAGAAGCGCAAGCTGGTGGAAGGCGAAGCGGCCAATGCCTATGTCCGGCGGCAGGATGGCTGGGCGCTGTTGCAGCACGATGTCCCCGCCGTCATGGTCAGCACGGCTTACAGCGATGTCGCGCGGGTCGAACGCTTTTTCGAAGGCGACTATCACCGCCCGGGCGACCAGCTCAGCCGGGGGATTGAGCTGGGCGGCGCGGCAGAGGACGTGGCGTTCCATGTGGCGCTGGTGCGCTGGTTCGGCGATCTGAAGCGCGTGCCGGCCGTGGTCAAATAGGGCACTAGCGGTAACTGGCCGCTGCGGTTACATGGGCCGCCACGAATCGAACCTGCGGTTCGTCTCTCAGACGCAAAGTGGCAAGCATGGACATTCCTCTCGGACTAACCTTTGACGACGTGCTGCTGCGTCCGGGCGAGAGCGACATTGTGCCATCAATGGCCAACACCTCCACCCAGCTCACCCGCGAAATTGCACTGAACATTCCGGTGCTGTCGTCGGCCATGGACACCGTCACCGAAGCCGACATGGCGATTGTGATGGCACAGCTGGGCGGGATCGGCGTGCTGCACCGCAATCTGACGCTGGAAGAACAAGTCGCGGCGGTGCGGCTGGTCAAGCGGTTCGAAAGCGGGATGGTGGTCAATCCGATCACGATTAGCCCCGATGCCACGCTGGGCGAAGCGCGCGCGTTGATGGAAAGCAACCGCATTTCCGGCATCCCGGTGGTCGAAACCAGCGGCAAGCTGGTCGGCATTCTGACCAACCGCGATGTCCGCTTTGCCGCCAATCCGGCGCAGCCGGTGCGCGAACTGATGACGCATGAAAACCTCGCCACGGTCAGCACCGGGGTGACGCAGGACGAAGCGCGCCGCCTGCTCCACGCGCGCCGGATCGAAAAGCTGCTGGTGGTGGACGATGCGTTCCGCTGTGTCGGGCTGGTGACGGTCAAGGACATCGAAAAGGCGGTGAACTATCCCGATGCGACCAAGGACGCGGCCGGACGGCTGCGCGTGGCGGCGGCGACGACGGTGGGCGACAAGGGCTTTGCCCGGACCGAGGCCCTGCTGGATGCCGAATGCGACGTGGTGATTATCGACACCGCGCATGGCCACAACAAGGACGTGGCCCGCGCGGTGGAGCGGGTGAAGAAGCTGTCCAATTCCGCACAAGTGATCGCCGGGAACATCGCGACCTATGAGGCGGCGCGCGCGCTGATCGATGCCGGGGCCGATGCGATCAAGGTCGGGATCGGGCCGGGTTCAATCTGCACCACCCGGATCGTTGCGGGCGTGGGCGTGCCGCAGCTTACCGCGATCATGGAAGCCGCGCGCGCGGCGGCGGACAGCAAGACTCCGATCATCGCCGATGGCGGGCTGCGCACTTCGGGCGATGCAGCCAAGGCGCTGGCGGGCGGGGCTTCGACGATCATGGTCGGATCGATGCTGGCCGGCACCGAGGAAGCACCGGGCGAGACGTTCCTGTACCAGGGCCGCGCCTACAAGAGCTATCGCGGGATGGGCTCGGTCGGGGCGATGGGCCGCGGCAGCGCGGACCGCTATTTCCAGGGCGATATCAAGGACCAGATGAAGCTGGTGCCCGAAGGGATCGAAGGCCAGGTGCCTTACAAGGGCCCGGCGCGCGATGTGGTGCACCAGCTGGTCGGCGGGATCAAGGCGGCGATGGGCTATACCGGCGCGGCGACGCTCGAAGACCTGCGCAACCGCGCACAATTCGTGCGGATCACCAACGCGGGCCTGCGCGAAAGCCATGTCCACGACGTTGCAATCACGCGGGAAGCACCGAACTACAAGTCATGACACCGCAGGCGCGCGTCCAGGCGGGAATCGAAATTCTGGATCTGGTGATCGCCGCCGCGCGCAGCGGCGGTGCCCCCGCTGACCGGATCGTGTCCGACTGGTTCCGGACCCGGCGCTTTGCCGGCAGCGGCGACCGGCGCGCGGTGCGCGAACTGGTCTATGCCGCGATCCGGCTCTGCGGCGAGGTGCCCGCCACCGGGCGCGCCGGCGCTGCTGGCGCTGGCGCAGCGCGATCCGGCCCTGGCGACGCTGTTCGATGGCGCGGGCCATGGGCCTGCTCCAATCGATCCGGCGGAAGTGGTTGCAGCAGCGGGGATCGCCCCAGCCTGGCTGATGGCTGCTTTGGCAGACAGTGGCATTACCGGGCGATGCCGCTGCGGCCATGCTCGGCCGCGCGCCGCTGGACTTGCGGGTCAATGCCCTCGCGGCGGATCGCGCCACCCTGGCGCTGCCGGTGCCGGGGGAGCCGACGCTGGCCCCGCAGGGCCTGCGCCTGCCGCATGGCACGCAGATCGAGCAGTGGGAGGCCTATCAGCACGGGCTGATCGAGGTCCAGGACACCGGCTCACAACTTGGCTGTCTGGCGCTCGCTGCGCAGCCGGGTGAAACCGTGATCGATCTGTGCGCCGGGGCCGGGGGCAAGACGCTCGCGCTGGCGGCGGACATGGCCGGTCAGGGCCGACTGATCGCGGCCGATACCGACCGCGCGCGGCTGACGCAAGCTGGGGCCGCGCGCCCACCGCGCCGGGGCGGCGCACATCGAAATCGCGGCTGCTCAATCCGGGCCGCGAAGCCGAGGCGCTGGCCGATCTGGTCGGGCAGGCCGATGCCGTGCTGGTCGATGCGCCCGTGTTCGGGCACCGGCACCTGGCGGCGCAATCCCGAGGCGCGCTGGCGGCTGACGGCGGCGCAAGTGGAGCGCTATGCCGCAACGCAAGCGCGGCTGCTCGATCTGGCGGCGACGCTGGTCAAGCCCGGCGGTCGGCTGGTCTATGTGGTCTGCTCGCTGCTCGATGCCGAAGGCGCGGATCAGGCCGAAGGCATGCTGGCGCGCCATCCGGGCTGGAGCGCGCAGCCGAACGGCATTTCCGCCGGACAGCCGCGCGGACCCGGTCTGCGATTGACCCCGCAGCACGATGGGACCGATGGATTTTTCATCGCACGTTTTGGTTCGCCGTGATAGCAAGCGGGCAAATGGCTACGCTCAAGGAGCATATCATGCGTTATACCCCGGCAGCCGCTGCCCTGTCCCTGCTCGCCGCGATCACCGCCAGCACCAGCTTCAGCGCGGCCCCGGCCGTGCCGCTCGATCCGCGCGCCGCCGCGCTGGTCCAGCAGGGCCGCGAAGTGCTGGCTACCGGCAATGTCGATGGCGCGATCGATGCCTATGAGGCAGCCTATGCGGTACAGCCGGGCCACGCCACGATCGTGCTCTCGCTGGCCGAAGCCGCACGCCGTCAGGGCTTGCCGGGCAAGGCGCTGCACTATTACCGCCAGGTCCTCAGCCGCGAACCGAACAACGAATATGCGATCTCGGGCGAAGGCGCGGCGCTGGTGGAGAAGGGCGCGGTCGAAAAGGCCAAGCTCAATCTCGCCCGGCTGGAAACGCTCTGCGGCAAGAACTGCACCCCGGCCAAACTGCTCGCCGCCGCAATAGCGCGTGGTCCGAGCCCGCGCGTCGTCACCGCAGAGCAGGTGCAAGCCCAGCCGGTAGTGACAACGAACTAACATCCTCTCCCGTGGGAGAGGGGGACCGCGCCCGCAGGGCGGGGTGGTGTGGCACAGGAGCGTACTCCCACCCTCACCGGCACCCTTCGCGGCAATCGCCCCGGCGCTATCCGGTGCCGTCAGGAGTACCCGCGCGTGCCCCTCCCCCATCCTGAAACAAGTTCAGGATGGGTCCCCTCCCCAGAAGGGGAGGAAGGGTGACAGTGTCACCCAAAACAAAGCTACATTATGTTTGTTTTACAGCAACTTAATAACTGAAGTCTGGGTGACACATTTGCAAAAAATCAAAAATGCGTGTGCGCAGCCAAGCAGTAGCTCAAGGTCATAGCAGGCCTTGCCGATGTAGGAAAACGCAACCGCAGCTGG
Source organism: uncultured Alphaproteobacteria bacterium (assembly GCA_963802015.1). Classification (GTDB taxonomy): domain Bacteria; phylum Pseudomonadota; class Alphaproteobacteria; order Sphingomonadales; family Sphingomonadaceae; genus Novosphingobium. Next base: position 504,693 of record CAWDHB010000007.1, on the reverse strand, counting down.
CTCAAATCAGCTCCCGAAACTCTTCCAGCACCGCCCGATACAGCCGCTTCTTGAACGGTACGATCACATCGGGCAGCAGCACCGGGTCGATCCATTTCCACTCGTGAAATTCAGCCGGATCATGCGCGTCCAGCCGCACGTCCGTGTCCTCGCCGCCAAAGCGCGCGAGCACCCAGTGCTGGCGCTGGCCGCGATACTTGCCCTTCCACAACTTGCCGATCAGCTCGTCCGGCAGATCATAGAGCAGTTCCTCGCGGGTCTGAGCAATCAGAGTGACCTGATGTTCCAGCACCCCGGTTTCCTCAGCCAGTTCGCGCAAGGCGGCGGCGCGCACGTCTTCACCCGCGTCGATCCCGCCTTGCGGCATCTGCCAGAAATCGACGCCCTCAGGCGCGCCGCGTGTATCGATGCGCTTGCCGACAAAGGCGTGACCGGCGGAATTGACGAGCATGATGCCGACGCAGAAACGGTAAGGCAGGTGAGCGTAAGGGTCAGTCATACCCGCCCCATAGCCGCTGTTTTACTCCAACATCAACTTCATCGCGGCAATTATCTTCGCGGTTGCAGCATGGGCCGATGGCAGCGCCTTGCGTGTGGTCGTGAAATCGTGCGTCAGCCCCGGCAGGTTGAGCGAGAGCACATTGACCCCCGCCGTAACCAGCTTGGCCGCCAGTCGCCGCGCCTGGTCCTGCAAGGGATCTAGCCCGCCAACCGCCATGATCGTCGGCGGCATCCCAGCGGCATCGGCCAGCAGCGGGAACGCGCGCGGGTTGCCGCTTTCGGGCAGGTACAGCGAATAGAACCAATCCATCGCCACTTTGGTCAGCAAATGGCCTTCCGCAAAGGTCGCCATCGATCCGTCTTGCGATTCGTCGGTGGCTGGATAGAGCAGCACTTGCAGCAGCATCGGCGCGGCGGCGGGCCGATCACACAGCGCGCGCGCGGTGACGGTGGCGAGGTTACCCCCGGCGCTGCCGCCGATCGTGATCAGCCCGGTTACCGTGCGGCCGAGCTCGGCAGGACTGCCAGCCAGCCAGCGCGCTGCCGCCTCGCAATCATCGGGGGCGGCGGGGAAGGGGTGCTCCGGGGCCAACCGATAATGCACCGCCAGCACCGGCAGATCGAGCTCCGCCGACAGTTCGGTGCACAGCGAATTGTGCGTATCGAGATCGCCGATCACGAACCCGCCGCCGTGGAACATCAGGATCACCGGCGATGGCTCGCGGCTTTCGCGCACATCATAGAACCGCACCGGAATATCGCCTGCGCGGGCCGGGGCAGGTCAGGTCCGTGATCACCGCCAGCGGGCGCGGATCGGCTTCGGTCATCTGCTTCAAGGCCAGATAGCCCGCGCGCTGTTCCTCTGCCACCAGCGTTTCAGAGGCAGGCATGGAATTGATCAGCGCGAGGAATCCTTTGACGTCGTCTTGCATGAAGTGCGGGCTGTCGGTCATGGAAATCCTCTCAGGCGTTGTAATTAACCGGCAGGTTAAGTCGCCTTTTGCCACTTGACTAGCGCCTTGCGCAGGCCTTTGCTGAGTGCCGGTTCGCTGTGCAGCAGAAAATCTTCATTGCACCATGAAACCGGAGAGGACTAGGGCAGCGGCACGGGCCGGAATCAGGCCCGAAAGCTGACCGGCACAGTCCGGCTGACAAGGACGATACATGGCCACGCAAATCGCGGAACCCGAAGCGAAGACCAGTTCACCAGAAGCAGTTGTGGTCCGGTTTGCGGGCGATTCGGGCGATGGGATGCAGCTGACCGGGGGCCAGTTCACCCTGTCGAGCGCGCTGGCGGGCAACGATTTTGCCACTTTCCCCGATTTTCCCGCGGAAATCCGCGCGCCGCAAGGGCACGCTGTTTGGCGTCTCGGCGTTCCAGATCAACTTTGGCTCGACCGACATCGAAACCGCTGGCGACGCGCCTGACGTGCTGGTGGCGATGAACCCGGCGGCGCTCAAAACCAACGTCCAGGCGCTCAAGCCCGGCGGGCTGATCATCGCCGACACCGGCGAGTTCACCAAGCGCAACCTGGAAAAGGCCAAGTACGAGGTCAGCCCGATCGACGATGGCAGCCTGGCCAAGTGGCAGGTGCTGGCCTTCGATATCAGCGCACTGACGCTCGAATCGGTCAAGCCGTTCGGGCTTGGCACCAAGGACGCGCTGCGCTGCAAGAACATGTGGACGCTCGGGCTGGCGCTGTGGATGTTCGACCGGGATCGCGCAGCCGCTGATCGATTGGCTGCAAACCAAGTTCGCCAAGAACCCGGTGCTGGCCGACGCCAACGTCGCCGCGCTGAACGCGGGCCATGCCTATGGCGAAACGGCGGAGCTGGGCGGACCGCTCAAGCAGTTGCACATTGATCCGGTCGAATCTGCACCGGGGCTGTACCGCACGATCACCGGGGCGGACGCGGTTGCGCTGGGCCTCGTTGCCGGGGCGCAGCTGGCGGAACTGCCGATGTTCTTCGGCGGATATCCGATCACGCCCGGCCAGCTCGATCCTGCACTCGCTGGTGCGGCTCAAGGAATTCGGCGTCACCACCTTTCAGGCCGAGGACGAGATCGCGGCAATTTGTGCTGCCATCGGCGCGGCTTATGCTGGGCATCTGGGCGTCACCTCCTCCTCCGGCCCCGGCATCGCGCTGAAGGGTGAGGCGATGGGGCTGGCAGTGATGACCGAGCTGCCACTGGTGATCGTCAATTCGCAGCGCGGCGGGCCTTCAGCACCGGCCTGCCGACCAAGACCGAGCAGAGCGACCTCTATCAAGCGGTCTATGGCCGCAATGGCGATGCGCCGATCCCGGTGGTCGCGGCGCGCAGCCCCGGCGATGCGTTTGAATGCGCGATCGAGGCCTGCCGGATCGCGGTACAATATATGACCCCGGTGATCCTGCTGACCGATGGCTATATCGCCAACGCGGCCGAGCCATGGCTGGTCCCCGATCCCGCCAGCTTCACCCCGTTCCCGGTCGCGTTCCTCGCCGACAAGAACGGCCCCGACGATACGCTGCTGCCCTATCAACGCGACGCCAAGGGCAAGCGCCCGTGGATCAAGCCGGGCACGCCGGGGCTGATGCACCGGATCGGCGGGATCGAAAAGGCGGTCGATACCGGCCACCTCGATTACTCGCCCGCAAACCACCAGACCCATGACCGACGCGCGCAAGGCCAAGATCGACGGGGTCGCCAAGTCGATCCCGCCGCAGGAAGTCTGCCTGGGCGAAACCTCCGGCAAGCTTGCGGTGGTCGGCTGGGGCAGCACCTTCGGCCCGATCCACCAGGCCGTGCGCCGCGCGCGCGCCAAGGGGCTCGACGTCAGCCACATCCACGTCCGCCACATCTGGCCGCTGCCCGAAAACCTCGGCGATCTGCTGCGCGGGTTTGACAAGGTGCTGGTGCCCGAAATGAACACCGGCCAGTTCAAGACCGTGCTGCGCGATCAGTATCTGGTCGACGCCCAGCCGCTCACCAAAGTCAGCGGGCAACCGTTTACGATTGCCGAGATCGAAGCGGCGATAGCGACCTTCTTCGATGGCGTGCCGGGCAATGCCGGCGGCGATGACGTGCCGGTGAATGATACCCAGTTGCCGAGTGTTGAGGCGGTGAATCCGTGAAGTCCTCCACCTATCCCCTCAACCGTCATGCTGAACTTGTTTCAGCATCCATTTCGCCGTCTGGGCCGGAGCGCTGTGCGGTGAGCGGCCTAACCGCAAGGTCGCTTTCGTCATCCACGACCGGTCGTGCGGCTGGATGGACCCTGAAACAAGTTCAGGGTGACGACTTTAGAAAAGTGATTATTTAGTGGCTATCGAGACGTCTTCGCAGATTAAGCTCGTGATTTTAACTGCGCTCTCGATGGTAGCCTTTGCGATTCCCATTCTCATTGCGGCGGAATTGAAATGAACGAAATGACCAAAATCGCCGTCCCGACCACGCTCAAGGATTGGGAGACCGATCAGGAGGTGCGCTGGTGCCCGGGCTGCGGGGACTATGCGATCCTGAAGGCGGTGCAGCGCACTTTGCCTGAGCTTGGCTGCGATCCGGCGAACACGGTGTTTGTCAGCGGGATCGGCTGTTCCAGCCGGTTTCCGTACTACATCGAAAGCTACGGCTTCCACACCATCCACGGCCGCGCTCCGGCGTTCGCGACGGGCATCAAGCTCGCCAATCCGGAGCTGGACGTCTGGCTGGTCACCGGCGACGGCGACGGGATGAGCATCGGCGGCAACCACACGATGCACGTGCTGCGGCGCAATCTCAATTGCCAGATCATGCTGTTCAACAACGAGATCTACGGGCTGACCAAGGGGCAATATTCGCCGACCAGCCGCCAGGGCACCAACAGCCCGACCACGCCGCTGGGCTCGGTCGATCGCCCGGCCAGCCCCTGCGCCTTTGCGCTGGGCGCGGGCGCGCGGTTCATCGCGCGCGGGTTCGACGTGTCGAAGAACCTGCCCGAAGTGCTGAAGGCCGCCCACGCCCACCGCGGCGCGGCCTTCATCGAGATTTTCCAGAACTGCATCGTCTACAACAAGGACGTGTTCGAAGACTTCGCCGCGCCCAAGGGCGCGGAGGACCGCCAGCTGTGGCTGAAGCAGGGCGAGCCGATGGTCTTCGCGAAAGGCACGAAGGGCATCGCGCTGGATGTCGCGGCGCTGACGCTGGCGGTGGTCGATGTGGTCGATGGCGATTGGGAAAGCGCGGGCGTGATCGTCCACGACGTCACCAACCGCTCGATCGCGCACATGCTGGTCGAAATGCCGTTCGGCGCCTTCCCGATGGCGCTGGGCGTCCTGTACGACGATCCGCGCCCGACCTTCGAAGACGCCGTGCTGGGTCAGGACACGCAGGCACGCGCAGGCAAAAGCGCCGACCTCGGCAAATTGCTGGCCAAGGGCCAGACCTGGAAGGTGGAAGCTGGGGGCCCGGATTTGTAATTTCGCACGCCAAGACGCCAAGATGTCAGCCCATGAGGAGATTGACCGCCTTGCACGCATTGCGGTGCATTGCGGGTTCGAGATCCACCGAGATTTTGGTCCTGGCCTGCTGGAATCGGCCTACGAAGCGATGATGCTTGCCAGCCTGCGGCAGGCAGGATGCTTTGTGGAGCGGCAGGTTTCAGTTCCCTTGATTTTCAAAGGAGCGCAAATCGAAGTTCCATTTCGTGCCGATCTTGTCGTCGAACGCAAGCTGTTGATCGAATTGAAATCTGTGGAGCGGAACGCTCCCGTCCATGCCAAGCAGGTCCTGACTTACCTTCGCCTGATGAACTTGCCGCTTGGCTTGCTGATCAACTTCGGACTGGAAAGTTACAAACTTGGCGTCCAGCGCATCGCCAACGATTTCAAAGATCGCTAGCCGCTTGCGCGACCTCTTGGCGTCTTGGCGTGCGAATTAGGTGACGCTTGCGTTCGGTCGCGGTCGCTGCCAGCAGTGCACCCATGGATAACCTCACCCATTCTCTGATCGGGGCCGCGCTGGGGCAGGCGGGGTTGAAGCGTCGGACGGGGCTGGCCATGCCGGCGCTGATCCTGGCGGCGAACCTGCCTGATGTGGATGCGCCGTGCGCGGTGTTCGGGATCGAATCGCTCGGCATGCGGCGCGGGTTGTCGCATGGGCCGTTGGCGCTGGTGCTGCTGCCGCTGCTGCTGGCGGGCCTGCTATGGGCGTTTGATCGCTGGCAGGCGCGGCGCGGCAAGCGGCCAGAGGGGCGACTGCCGGTGCGATTTCAAATGGCTGCTGGCGCTGTGTTACCTCGGCACGCTGACGCACCCGCTGTTCGACTGGTTCAACAATTACGGCATCCGCCTGCTCGAGCCGTTTTCCAGCCAGTGGTTCTATGGCGACACGCTGTTCATCATCGACCCGTGGATCATCGCGATGCTGGGCGCGGGGGTGTGGCTTTCGCTGCGGCGGGAGCGGGGTGATGGCTGGAACCGACATAGTCCTGCATTTGTCGCACTATGCTCTGTTGCAACATATGTGCTTTTCAACGCACTTCTCTCGATTTCCGCAGTCGGTTCCGCACGAGAGATTATCGCCAAATCGAACCCCGTCGTTGATGCTCCCTTGATTGTCGCGAATGCCATGCCGCTCGCATTCTGGCGCAGAGAGATTTTGTGGCGCGGGAGCCAGAAGTACGGGCGGGGCGACTTCGATCCTTTCGACGGCGGTGTGACACTAGACAGAAGCTCTGTGCTTTCTGTTCTTCCACCGCCGCAGCCCGGCATGGCATACTTTTCTGACGATGTTTTGCGCGGTTCTCAGCCGCTCGCCAACTTCGATACGAAGATGTCCGACCCGCGCATCGCCGCATGGGCCAAGTCCGATCCCGCCGCGCAGGCGTTTCTGTTCTGGAGTCGGATGCCGATTGCCGAACTGCACCCGGATCACATCGTGCTGCGCGACCAACGCTTCATGGATCCGCGCGTGGCAGATCAGTTCAGCGTGACGCTGCGCAAGCCTGATACCGCGTCGTATCCCGAATGAACGCACCCACCATCGTCTGGCTGCGGCGCGATCTGCGGCTGGCGGATCAGCCTGCTTTCCAGGCCGCCGCCGCGCTTGGCCCGGTGATCCCGGTCTATGTGCTCGATGACGAGACGCCAAAGCACCGCGCGATGGGCGGGGCCTCGCGCTGGTGGCTGCATCATTCGCTCGCCAGCCTCGACACGGACCTGCGCCAGCTTGGCTCGCGGCTGATCCTGCGGCGCGGCAAGTGCGAGGACGTGCTGGCGGCCCTCGCGGCGGAGACCGGCGCGCGCGCGGTCCACGCCATGCACCATGCTGAACCGTGGTGGCGCAATGCTGAAAAGGCAGTGGCGCAGCGGCTCGACCTGACGCTGCATCACGGCCTGTACCTCGCCCCGCCCGGATCAGTGCTGACCGGGGGCGGCACCCCGTTCAAGATCTTTACGCCGTTCTGGCGCGCACTTAACGAGCGGATGCCGCCCGCGCCGCCTTTGCCGGTGCCAGCGCTGACCGCGCCCGGCGCATGGCCGCACAGCGACGCGCTGGACGACTGGCACTTGCTGCCGACCAAGCCCGACTGGGCCAGCGGCTTCCGCGCCGAATGGACTCCCGGCGAAGGTGGTGCGGCGGAGCGGCTGGACGCCTTTGCCGGCCACGCCGCGCGCTACAACGAAGCGCGCAATCTGCCCTCCACCGAAGGCACCTCACGCTTGTCCGCCCACCTGCATTTCGGCGAGGTCTCGCCTGCGCAGGCCTGGCACGCGGTGGCGCAAGCGGGCGGCTCCGTGGCGACGTTTCTCGGCGAGCTGGGCTGGCGCGACTATGCCGCCAACGTGATCCACCAGTTCCCCGATTACGGCGCGCGCAGTTACAAGGAAGAGTACGACCGATTGGATTGGCGCACCGGGGCGGAGGCCGACGCGGATTTCGCCGCCTGGTGCCAGGGCCGCACTGGCTATCCGATCGTCGATGCCGGGATGCGGCAATTGTGGGCAACCGGCTGGATGCACAACCGCGTGCGGATGATCGCCGCCAGCTTCCTGATCAAGCACCTGCTGATCGACTGGCGCCGCGGCGAGCAGTGGTTCTGGGATACGCTGGTCGATGCCGACTATGGCAGCAATGCCGTCAACTGGCAGTGGAGCGCCGGTTCGGGGGTGGATGCGAACATGTTCGTGCGGATCATGGCGCCGCTGACCCAGTCGCCCAAGTTCGATGCGGGCGCGTACATTCGGCAATGGGTGCCTGAACTCGCCGGACTGGACGGAGCGGATATCCACGATCCCACGCCTTTGCGGCGGCGCGGCTATCCGCAGCGGATTGTGGAACACACAATGGGCCGGGCGCGGGCGCTGGAAGCCTACGCCCGGCTCAAGGGTTGAACCCCCGCCACGGGGGCGATGTGGCGGGGGTCCGGGGGGCTCAGCAAACTGTTCGGAACACGCTCGCGGGCTGGAACCGGGCGAGCAGGTTTTCGAGCACGATCGGGCTCAGCAGATTGTCAAACGCGCAACCGGTCTGGCTGTTGTTCCACCAGATCACTTCGGATTGCAGCGATTCAAGACCGGGCAGGGTCAGCCAGCAGACCGAGCCGGGATGCACGCGGTTGACCGCGCTGGCGCAGAACCCGCTGATCGACAGATCATTGATCACCGTCTGAAACCCGCGTCCGCCCGAGATCCGCAGCGTCGCCGGGATCGCGAGCTTGGCGCGGGGCGCACAGCGATCCTCCTGCGCAGCGATCAGATAGCGGTCAAAGCCCTGCGTAAAACTGTCGGTCATTCTCGCTCACCTTTGCTGAACATTGCCGTCCGGTTACCCGGCTGGCTTGGCAAAGTATGGCGAAGGCTGGTTGCCCGGCGGTTATAAGGATTAGTTAACTTTTTCGCGGTGCGGGCTGGCAAACTGTTCACCAAGCATGGCAACCACGCGGTCCGCGACCACGCCCGGCAGCTTGACCGAGGCCGGGTCTTCGCCCGGATAGGCCTTGGCGCGCATTGCGGTGCGGGTCGCGCCGGGGTCAACAATCGCGACGCGCACGCTGCTGATATTGCGCACTTCCTGCGCATAGCAATCGACCAGTACTTCGGCGGCAGCCTTGCTGGCGGCATAGGCCCCCCAATAGGCGCGCGGCGCAGTGGCGACGCTGGAGGTCAGATAGACCAGCCGCGCGTCATCGCTGGCGCGCAGTAGGGGATTACAGGCTGCGATCAGCGCATGGGTGGCGAGCGCATTGGCGGTCAGCGCCTTGCTGAACGCGCCTGCGTCGATATCGTTAACCGGGGTCAGTTGTGGCAAGACGGCGGCGGCATGGACCAGCACGTCCAGCTTGGCCCAGCGTGTGGCAATGGCGGCCGCAAGGCGCGCGATCCCGTCGCTGTCAGTCAGATCAACCGGAGCGATGGTGGCCGAGCCCCCGGCGGCGAAGATCCGCTCTTCGACCACTTCCAGCGCCTTGGTGTCGCGCCCGGTCAGCAGAACATGTGCGCCCGCGACAGCAAGAGCTTCAGCGACAGCCGCACCGATCCCGCGGCTGGCCCCGGTGACCAGCGCGATCTGGCCGATCAGGTCGGTCATGCAACTTTGTCCACGCCGAACGACAGCTGATCGTCCACGGCGGCATGGTCAGTCAGGCGGGTGGGGTACTGGCCCGAGAAGCAGGCATCGCAGTGCTGCGGCGAGCCGTTGTTGCGCCCGGCCTCGCCGACCGCGCGGTACAAGCCGTCGATCGAAACGAAGGCCAGGCTGTCGGCGACGATGAACTTGGTCATGTCTTCCAGCCCCATCCGCCCCGCGAGCAGCTTGCTCCGTTCGGGGGTGTCGACGCCGTAGAAGCAGGAGTGGCTGGTCGGCGGGCTGGCGACACGGAAGTGAACTTCGGCAGCGCCGGCATCGCGCATCATTTGCACGATCTTCATGGAGGTGGTGCCGCGCACGATCGAATCGTCGATCAGCACGATCCGCTTGCCTTTGACCAGCGCGCGGTTGGCATTGTGCTTGCGCTTCACATCGGCGTGGCGCGCACCGTCGCTGGGCTGGATGAAGGTGCGGCCGACATAGTGCGAGCGGATAATCCCCAGGCCGAACGGTATCCCCGATTGCTGGGCATAGCCGATGGCAGCAGGCACCCCGCTGTCGGGCACCGGGACCACCAGATCAGCCTCGACCGGGGCTTCGATGGCCAGTTCTGCGCCGATCTGGCGGCGGACCTCGTAAACCGATTGCCCGCCCAGCACCGAATCGGGGCGGCTGAAATAGACATGTTCGAAGATGCAGGGGCGGGGCGGGCGATTGCCGAACGGGCGGTGGCTGGAAACCCGGCCATCCTGCCGGACCTCAACGATTTCGCCTGGCTCCACTTCGCGCACGAAGTCTGCGCCGACCACATCGAGCGCCACGGTCTCGCTGGCAAATACCGTCGCGTCGCCGATCTTGCCCATCACCAGCGGACGAATGCCGAGCGGATCGCGGCAGGCGATCATCCGTTTCGGGGTCATGCAGACCAGCGAGTACGCGCCTTCGACCATCCGCAGCGCATCGACAAACCGGTCCAGCAGGGTGGGATAGCGGCTGGTCGCGATCAGATGGATGATCACTTCGGTGTCAGACGTGGAATGGAAGATCGCGCCCTTGCTGACCAATTCGGCCTTCAGCGTCATCGCGTTGGAAATGTTGCCGTTATGCGCGATCGAAAAGCCGCCGCGCGCCAGATCGGCGTGGAGCGGCTGGACATTGCGCAGGCCTTGTCCGCCGGTGGTGGAATAGCGGACATGGCCCGAGGCCATCTGCCCCGGCAGCTCGCTCAGGATCGTGCCGTCGGAAAAGACCTGCGCGACATGGCCGAGCCCGCGCCGGGCAAAGAACTGTTCACCATCCCAACTGACGATCCCGCAGGCTTCCTGTCCCCGGTGCTGCAGCGCATGCAGCCCCAACGCGGTGATCGCGGCGGCTTCGGGCGAGCCGATCACGCCAAAAATGCCGCACTCCTCGCGCAGTTTGTCGCCGTCGAGGTCGAGGTAGGGGTGGGTAAGGTTCATCACGGTCCGCCCAAAGCTGACAGCACTGCACAGCGCTGTGTGCGGGCCTTTGGCGTCCTTTGCCGGGGAAGGCAAGCGCGGCGCGCCGGGGCGTGGCAGGTCGGCGCGGATAAGCCGTTAAGGACGCTTGCAATCTTGGATTTAAAGGTGATTGCTGTGCCTGGAATTGATTGGGAAAATCACCACTATGCGCTGGATGCTTGGCCCTTTGGCCCTGATCGCGGGAATCGGTGTGGCCCAGGCACAATCGGCGCCGCAATCGGGGGCACCGCAGCTCGCCGCCGGGGAAGTGCTGCTGCACATCGAAACGGTGGGCGTGGCCGATCCTGACGCGGCGACGGTCAGTCTGACGGTGCAAGGCAAAGGCAAAGATGATGCGACCGTGCGCTCCGCGCTGAAGGCAGCGCGTTCGCGGGTGATGGCACAACTCGCCAAGTTGGGCGTGCCAGCCAGTGCGGTGGTGGCGGGCGATATCAGCGTGAACGAGGACTATGGCTACACTGCTGCCGCCGGTGCTGCCGCCGCCGCTGATGCTGCTGCGGCGGCAGGAGCTGCGGCGGCGGGCGCAGCGGCGGTTGATGACGCTGCGGATATGATAGCCGAAGCATCGGCGGTCGATGCCAAAGCAGTCGAAGTGTCGCTGCGTGCCAATCAAACCCTGACTATCACCGTAACCGATTTGACCAAACTGGCAGCCGTGGAAGCGGTGCAAAACGTCGGTTCGGTCGAAGATGTCGTGCGTTACAGCCGCAGCCGCGCTAATTTCTACACCACCGATCCCAAGGCTGCCTATGGCCGTGCGGTGCAGACGGCGCTGGCCAATGCCCGGGGCGAGGCAGACGCCTACGCCGCCGCGATGGGTTACCGCGTGGTGCGGGTCAGCGGGGTCAGCAATGCCAAACCCCGGCTCAATCTGCCCGACATGTTCAGCATGATCGGCCGCGCTGAAGCGCGCGGTACGCCGGGGGCTGATGAGATGAAGAAGCTCGCCGGATCCGTGATTGCTGGCGCGCAGGTCGATTATGTGATTGCGCCGAAATGAACCGGGGACTTCAAGCCATGCACCGCACCGCCGCCGTCCTGCTGGGCCTCGCCGCCCTGACCTTCACCGCGCCGCTGGCCGCGCAGCCCTTGTCTGCTGGCGAAGTTGCGTTGCACATCGAAACCACTGCGCAAGTGCCGCCGGACACTGCAATAGTGCCGATCAATCTGGTCGGGACGGGCAAGGATGCCAAAGCGGCAGCGGCTGATCTCAAGCAGAAGGAGGCCGAACTGCTCGCCGGCCTGGCCAAGCTGGACATTGCGCGCAGCAAGGTGACGTTCGCGGCGGATGATGATCCGCGTTTTACTGAAATTGTCGCCGTGGACGTTGCCGGGGATGCTGGACGAGAAGCAGCCTGCGCGGCAACCGAACCGTCAGACGCGGGATTTGCCGCTTGTGTAAGCGGCCAACGACCAGCTCGCTCCAGCCGCATGGTCACGATCACGGTCGAAGACCTGACCAAGCTCAATGAGGTGCACGCGCTTGGCGCCGGCGATGACTATTACCCGATGGCGCAAATGCAGCTTTACACCCGCGATCCTGCGGCAGCCAAGGCCAAGGCGGTGCAGCAGGCAATTGCGCAGGCACGGGCCGAGGCGGAAATCTATGCCGCCGCGATGGGCTATCGCGTGGTGCGGATCACGCGGGTCAGCAATGCCAAGCCCGCGCTCAATCTGCCTGACATCATGGGTCTCATCGGCGGCATCGCCATGCGCGGACGCAATCCGGGGGAGGAAATGCGCGCGGCGATCGGTGCCATCGCAGCCGGGGCGGCGATCGATTTCGTGATCGCGCCAAAATAGTCAGCCGCTTGCCAGCACGAATCGCAGCCCCTACATCGCGCATCATGCTGCACTGCCGGTCCTGCCCATGATCCTCTCGCCCTTCGAATGGACCATTGCCAAGCGCTATATGTTGCCGGGCAAGGGCGAGCGCTTTATCGCGCTGGTTGCTGGGATCAGCCTGGTCGCGGTGATGCTGGGCGTCGCCGCGCTGGTGATCGTGATGAGTGTGATGAACGGCTTTCGTGCCGAACTGCTCGACAAGATCGTCGGGCTGAACGGTCATGCCCTGATCCAGGGCTATGGCGGGCAATTGCAGAACTGGCGCGCGGTGCTGGCTGATGCGCAGGCGACGCCGGGGGTGACCGGTGCTTCGCCGCTGATCGAACAGCCGTTGCTCGCCACGCTGAACGGCCGCGTCGCACCGATCCTGGCGCGCGGCAATACGGCGGAGGACATCGCCAAGCTCGCCCCCAAGGTGAAGGTCGGCAATCTTGCGGCAGTTGAGCCGGGGGCTAACGTGGTGGTTATCGGCACGCAACTGGCGATGAACCTGGGCGCGCGGGTGGGCGATACGATCACGATCATAAACCCGCAGGGCCGCGCCACTCCGTTCGGCACCGTCCCTCGGCAAGTCGGCTATCAAGTCGCCGCGATCTTTGAGGTCGGCGTCTATGCCTTTGATGAAACCTTCGTGATCATGCCGATGCAGGACGCGCAGACCTTGCTGCTGACCGGCGACACCGTCGGGATTATCGAGGTCACCACCGAGGATGCCGATACCGTGGGCGAAACGATGGCTCCGCTGCGCCAGAAATATGCCGGGCAAGCGGTGATCAACGATTGGCGCACGATCAACGGCGCGCTGTTTGAAACGCTGGCGGTGGAGCGGGTGGCGATGTTCATCGTCCTGTCGATCATCGTGCTGGTCGCGGTGTTCAACATCCTGTCCAGCCTGATCATGCTGGTTCGCGCCAAGACCCGCGACATCGCGATCCTGCGGACGATGGGCGCAACCCGGCGCTCGATGTTGAAAATCTTCGTCACCGCCGGGTTTCTGATCGGCGCGCTGGGGACGCTCGCGGGGTTGCTGCTGGCCTATGTGTTCCTGTTTTTCCGCCAGTCCATCGTTGAAGGCATTCAGTGGATCACCGGGATCAACCTGTGGGATCCTTCGATCCGTTTCCTGACCGAGCTGCCCGCGCGCAGCGACCCTAAGGAGATCATCGCGATCATCGTGATGGCGCTGGTATTCAGCCTGCTCGCCACGCTGTACCCGGCGTGGAAGGCGGCGAGCACTGATCCGGTGCAGGTGCTGCGCTATGAGTGACGCTGTGTTCCAATTGACCGGCCTGACCCGCAGCTTTGAACAAGGCGGGGTGCGGATCGACGTGCTGCGCGGGATCGATCTGGCGGTGCAGCCGGGCGAGATCGTCGCGCTGCTCGGCCCCTCGGGTTCGGGCAAATCGACGCTGCTCCAAGCCGTCGGGCTGCTCGAAGGCGGCTTCGGCGGGGGGATTGAAATTGCGGGGGTGGATGCCTCCAGCCTCGATGGGGATGCCCGCACTACCTTGCGGCGTGACAAGATCGGCTTCGTCTATCAGTTCCATCACTTGCTGCCCGATTTCACCGCGCTGGAAAACGTGGTGATCCCGCAATTGGTCGCCAGCAAAGGCCAAGCCGAGGCCCTGGAGCGCGCCAGCGATCTGCTCGGCGCGCTGGGTCTCGCCGAACGGCTCGACCATCGCCCCAGCCAGCTTTCGGGCGGCGAGCAGCAGCGCGTCGCCGTCGCCCGCGCGCTCGCCAACAGCCCGGCGCTGGTGCTGGCGGACGAGCCTACCGGCAACCTTGACGAAAAGACTGCTGACAAGGTGCTCGGGCAGTTTCTGGAACTGGTGCGCGGGCAGGGCAGCGCGGCCTTGGTCGCGACGCACAACGAACGGCTCGCGCTGGGGATGGACCGCGTGGTCCGCTTGCACGAAGGAGTGCTGACATGAAGACTATCGCCGATTTCACCGCGACCCTGCCTAACGGCGAAACGCTCAGCCTGGCCGACAAAGCTTGGCAAAGTGCTGCTGGTGGTCAACACCGCCAGCAAGTGCGGCTTCACCCCGCAGTATGACGGGCTGGAAGCGCTGTGGCAGAAATACAAGGATCAAGGCTTCGAAGTGATTGCCTTCCCGTGCAACCAGTTCGGCGCGCAAGAGCCGGGCAGCGCGGACGAGATCGAAAGCTTCTGCAAGGTCAACTTCGGGGTCAGCTTCCCATTGATGGGCAAGATCGACGTCAATGGCGCGGACGCCGCGCCGCTGTATGACTGGATGAAGAAGGAAGCGCCGGGGCTGATGGGCAGCAAGTCGGTCAAGTGGAACTTCACCAAGTTCCTGATCGGCCGCGATGGCACAGTGGTGCGGCGCTACGCTCCGACCGACAAGCCCGAAGGCTTGGCGAAGGACATCGAAAAGCTGCTGTAGCGCTGCATCCTCCCCGTTCGGGGAGGGGACCCATCGCAGATGGGGGAGGGGCACGTTCGGGTACTCCGAAGGGTTCCGGGCAGCACTTCGCACGCACCCTTATGATTACCTGCCGGTGCCACTCCACCCCCAGCTGCGGTGGCGGTTCCCCTCTCCCATGGGAGAGGATGGTTGGGGAAAAAGCGGCACTTGCCCCCTTCCGAATCAGCGCCAAGTCCCTAGGCTGCCGCCATGGCCCATACCCCGTTCGTCCCGCTGCGCGTCTTTTCCAGCTTTACCCTGCTTGATGGCACGATCGATCCCAAAATCATCCCCAAGGTGGCCAACGAGCGCGGGTTTCCCGCGGTGGCGATCACCGACCGGAACGGGCTCTATGGCGCGATGCCATTCGCTTCCGCCTGCAAGGACGGCGGCATCCAGCCGTTGCTGGGCACGTTCCTGTCAGTCCAGCGTGAGCTTGGCGGGCCGATCGACTGGCTGGGTCTGCTGGTGCAGGATGAGGCGGGGTGGAACAACCTGTGCCTGCTGGTCAGCCGCGCACATCTTGGCCGCCCGATCGAACTGGACCCGCACGTCACCTTGGCAGAACTGGAAGGCCACACCGACGGGCTGATCTGCCTGACCGGCGGCGGCGAGGGTGCGCTGGCGCGGTTGCTGGCCGAGGACCGGTCGCAAGCCGCCAATGACTATTGCGAACGGTTGGAAGCGCTATTCCCGCAGCGGCTTTATGTCGAACTCGCGCGCCGCAACAACGCCATTGAGGACGCGGCAGAAGCGGGGCTGATCGGGCTGGCCTATGCCCGCGATCTGCCGCTGGTGGCGACCAATCCCTCCAACTTTGCCGACCCTGGCTTTCACGCTGCGCATGACGCGCTGCTGTGCATTGCCAATGCCACCCACATCGATGCGGCGGACCGCCCGCGCTCGGCGCGCGAAAACTGGATCAAGTCCGCGCCGATGATGGCCGAGCTGTTCGCCGATCTGCCCGAAGCGCTGGCCAATACGCTGGTCGTGGCGCAGCGCTGTGCCTTTGCTCCGCCCAAGCGCAAGGCGCTGCTGCCCAGTCTGGCGGGGGACAAGGAGGGCGAAGCGGCGATGCTGATCAGCGACGCGCGCGCGGGCCTTGAACGGCGGCTCGCGCCCTATCTTGAGCTGACCAGCGAAGACCGACAGACCTATTTTGACCGGCTCGATTTCGAGACCACCGTGATCAACAATATGGGCTTTGCCGGGTACTTCCTGATCGTGGCAGACTTCATCAAATGGGCCAAGGACAACGACATTCCGGTCGGGCCAGGGCGCGGTTCGGGCGCGGGCTCGGTGGTCGCCTGGGCGCTGACCATCACTGACCTCGATCCGCTGAAACTAGGCCTGCTGTTCGAACGCTTCCTAAACCCTGAACGCGTCTCGATGCCGGATTTCGATATCGACTTCTGCGAAACCCGGCGTGGCGAGGTGATCCGCTATGTCCAGGCCAAATACGGCACAGATCACGTCGCGCAGATCATCACCTTTGGTAAGCTGAAGGCCCGCGCCGTGCTGCGCGATACCGGGCGGATCTTGCAGATGAGCTATGGCCAGGTCGACCGGCTGTGCAAGCTGGTGCCCAACCATCCGACCGACCAGTGGACCCTGCCGCGCACGCTGAACGGGGTGGCTGAGTTCAAACGTGAATACGATAACGATGACGAGGTGCGGCGGCTGGTTGACCTGGCGGTGCTGCTGGAAGGTTTGCCGCGCAACAGTTCTACGCACGCCGCCGGGGTGGTGATCGGCGATCGCCCGCTGGAACAGCTGGTGCCGCTGTACTGCGATCCGCGCTCTGACATGCCGGTGACCCAGTTCGACATGAAATATGTCGAGGACACCGGGCTGATCAAGTTCGACTTTCTGGGCCTGAAGACGCTCTCGGTGCTCAAGAAAGCACTGCAATTGTTGCGGCGGCGCGAGATCGAGATCGATCTCGATGCGCTCGCCTGGGATGATGCGCAGGTCTACGAGCTGCTCCAGCGCGGCGATACAGTGGGGGTGTTCCAGCTCGAATCCGAAGGGATGCGGCGCACGCTGGCGGCGGTCAAGCCGACCAACTTCAATGACATCATCGCGCTCGTTTCGCTCTACCGGCCCGGCCCGATGGACAACATTCCGCTGTTCGGTCGCCGCAAGAACGGGGCGGAGAGCATCGAATATCCGCATGCCAAACTGACGGAAACGCTGGCTGAAACCTATGGCGTGTTCGTCTATCAGGAACAGGTGATGCAGGCCGCGCAGGTGCTGGCGGGCTATTCGCTCGGCGACGCCGACCTGCTGCGCCGCGCGATGGGCAAGAAGGACCAGAAAGAGATGGACGCGCAGCGCGCGCGGTTCATCGCGGGCTGCGCCGAGGTTTCGCAGATCGACGCCAAGAAAGCCGATGAACTGTTCGACTTGATCGACAAGTTTGCAGGCTACGGCTTCAACAAGAGCCACGCAGCGGCCTATGCCTTGCTCGCCTATCAGACCGCCTGGCTGAAGACGCATTACCCGCACGAATTCTACGCCGCCTCGATGTGTTTTGACATGCATCAGTCGGAAAAGCTGGCGATCTATGTCGATGACATGCGCCGCGCCGGGCTGGCATCTGGAAGGCCCGGATATCAACCGGTCCGAAGCCGAATATACCGTCGAGCGCACCGATGAGGGCTATGCCGTACGCTATGCGCTCGCGGGCATTCGCAACGTCGGCGAAAAGGCGATGGATGCGATCGTCGCCGAGCGTGAGGCACATGGCTGGTTCACCAGTCTGGAAGACCTGTTCCGCCGCGCACCTGCCGGATCGATGAACCGCCGCCAGCTGGAAGGGCTGGCTGCGTCGGGCGCGTTTGACGGGCTCGATCCCAATCGCGCGCGGGTGCTGGCCAATGGTGACATGCTGCTGGCGGTGGCGGACGAGGCCGAGCGCAGCCGCACTTCGGGGCAGGCCGCCTTGTTTGGCGGGGATGATCACGCCGCCCCGGCGCTGCGGCTGGTCGAGGCGGAGGCCTGGACCAAAGCCGAACAGATGGCGAAGGAACGCGAGAACTTCGGGTTCTATTTCGCTGCGCACCCGGTGGAGCAGTTCCGCGCGGTTGCCAGCGCCAATGGTGCGCGCACCCACGCCAGCTTGATGAGCGGCGGCGTGCCCGGGGGCGGGCGGATGCCGGCGGTGATGGCAGCGATGGTGGAGAATGTGCAGCGCCGCAAAACCAAGCGCGGCACCGATTTCGTGATTGCGGAGTTTTCCGATTCGACCGGGCAGTTCTCCGCCTCATGCTTCGAAGAATCGCTGGTCGATCCGATGGTCACCTGGGCGCGCGAGGGGACTTGCGTGCTGATCAATGTCGAGCTGGACAGCCCCAGCGCGGACGAAGCGCCGCGGATCACCGTGCGCGGCGCGCGGCCCTTGGCCGAAGTGAAGAGCGGGGCGAAGATGGTGCTCTCGCTTGATATCACCGCGCGCGGAAGTGCTGCCCGAACTGGCGTTGCTGCTGGTTGGCGGGGCCGAAGGACGCGGTGAAGTGCTGGCGCGGCTGCATACCGACGCCGGGGCTCCGGCGTTGATGCGGCTGGGCAGTGACTTTCAACTGGACGGTGAGCTTGCAGAACGCTTGGCAACCATCGAAGGTGTTGCCAATGTAGCGCTCAGCGCGAAACGCGGGGCGGGACACCTGCGGCTGGTGGCTTAGATCGACAAGAATTCAGGAGAGGACCACAATGCTGGGTGCCATGCAGGATTTTGACCTTCGGGTTACGCATCTGATCGATCACGCCGCGCGCGAACATGGCACGCGCGAGATCATCACGCGCTGGGCCGATGGCAGCGAAACCAAGACCGACTGGGCCGGGATCCGCCGCGATGCGCTGAAGATGACGCAGGCGCTGCGGCGGCTGGGCGTGCAGCCGGGCGAGCGGATCGCGACTTTTGCGATGAACCACAGCCGCCATCTGGTCTCATGGTACGGCGCGGTTGGCGTGGGCGGGGTGCTGCACACGATCAACCCGCGGCTGTTCGACGATCAACTGGAATATATCGCCAACCACGCCGAAGATCAGGTGCTGCTCTATGATGCGGCGTTCCAGCCGATCATTGACCGGATGAAGTCGCGCTGGACGTCAATCAAGCACTTCATTTGCTATGACAATGGTCAGTTTGAACAGTGGATCGGGGCCGAGGACGGCGAGACCGAGTGGGCCACCGGCGATGAACGCGATCCCTGCATGCTCTGCTATACCAGCGGCACCACCGGCAATCCCAAGGGCGTGCTTTACGAACACCGCTCGACATTCCTTCATGCGATGGCCGGGTTGCAGCCAACGATTTTCAATTTCGATGCGCGCAGTGTGATGCTGCCAGTCGTGCCGATGTTCCATGCGGCGAGCTGGGGCTTGCCGTGGGGCGGGGCGGCGGCCGGGATCAAATTCGTGTTCTCCGCGGTCAACGATCCAGCGGTGCTGTGCGATCTGATGAACCGCGAAAA
The DNA here is from genome assembly GCA_963802015.1 of uncultured Alphaproteobacteria bacterium. Classification (GTDB taxonomy): domain Bacteria; phylum Pseudomonadota; class Alphaproteobacteria; order Sphingomonadales; family Sphingomonadaceae; genus Novosphingobium. The sequence continues at coordinate 485,387 of CAWDHB010000007.1, read as the reverse complement.
GGTGACCCATTCGGCCGGGGTGCCGACCGTCTGGCTCGCCACCTTCGCGCATATGGACGCGAGCGGTATCACCCTGCCGCACCTCAAGCTGGCGATCATCGGCGGCTCCGCCGCGCCGCGGTTCATGATTGAGCGGCTGATGAAATCCGGGGTGCAGGTCGCCCATGCCTGGGGGATGACCGAAACCAGCCCGATCGGCACCACCGGCGCGATGACCTTTAATTGGGACGAGCTCAGCTTTGACGAGCAGGTTGCGGTCAAGCAGATGCAGGGCCGGGTGCCGTTCGGGGTGGAACTGCGCTGCGTCGATCTGGATGATCCCACCAAGGTGCTGCCGCGCGATGGTCAGACCAGCGGCGCGCTGCAAGTGCGCGGGCCGTGGGTGATCAAGCGCTATTTCAAGGCCGAGGAAGACGCGACGGTCGATGGCCAGTGGTTCGATACCGGCGATGTCGGGATGATCCACCCCGATGGCACACTCCAGCTGACCGACCGGACCAAGGACGTGATCAAAAGCGGCGGCGAATGGATCAGCTCGGTCGAGCTGGAAAACGCTGCGATCGGACATCATTGCGTGGCTGAAGCTGCCGCGATCGGGATCTATCACCCCAAGTGGGATGAACGCCCGATCCTGGTGGTGGTCAAGCAGGCCGGGACCGAAGTTTCGGCAGATGAAATCAAGGCCTATCTCGCAGAGAAGGTCGCCAAGTGGTGGCTGCCCGATGCGATCGAATTCGTCGACGCAATCCCGCATGGCGCGACCGGCAAAATCAGCAAGAAGGACCTGCGCGAGCAGTTCCGCGACTATCGGCTGGCAGAGTGACCTACATCGATCCGTCCCGCGCCAATTGGGAGCTGTTCAAAAGTCTGCCGCGCGATACGCCGATCCACATGCTGAACCTGATCAAGTTTCATGATCTGGCGCAGTATCCGGCGGACCATCCCGACCACGGCATGGGCCGCAGCGGGCGCGCGGCCTATGCGATCTATGCAGCGGGCTTTCAGGAGGTCGCGGCCAAGCTCGGCGCGAAGATGGTCTGGCAGGGCGACCTGGAATGCATCGTCACCGGCCCGCCGGGCGAATGGGACGAGTGCTTCGTAATGGGCTATCCGAACAGCGCGGCGTTTTTCGCGATGGTCACCGACCCGGCCTACAAAAGTGATGTCGTGGCGCACCGCACGGCAGCGGTAGCGGATAGCCGGTTGATCCGGTTTGGGGGCTAAAACGGCTCGCTTCATCCGACGCCGCACTCCCAAATCTGCGCAAAATTCCTGGGTGTTGGAGCTGCCCAGGCTGCGATTCAAACTGCCCTGCGACAGCGGCTGCGTCACATCGAAACCTGAGTTCGGTCGCTATTCATTGGCTGAAATCGAGCCAGCCTCGGCTGCGCTCCACCGCCTTATCCCATTTTGCCAGCAATGCGGCCCGGTGTGAGCTGCCCATGGCTGGGCTCCAGCGCTTGTCCTCGCCCCAGTTGGCGCGGATCGCGTCGGTTGATGGCCAATAGCCGACCGCGAGGCCAGCCGCATAGGCGGCCCCCAACGCTGTGGTTTCGATCACTTTGGGTCGGACCACCGGCACGTCGAGGATGTCAGCCTGAAACTGCATCAGCAGTTCATTGACGACCATCCCGCCATCAGCCCGCAGTTCGGTCATCGCAACGCCGGAATCGCGCGTCATTGCGTCGATCACTTCGCTGACCTGAAAAGCTACCGCCTCCAGCGCGGCACGGGCGAAGTGGCCCTTGTGCGCAAACCGGGTCAACCCCGCGATCACCCCGCGCGCGCGGTCATCCCAGTGCGGGGCGTAGAGCCCGGAAAAAGCAGGGACGATGTAGACATCGCCGTTGTCCTCCACTGAGCGCGCCAGCGCTTCGATCTCGGCGGCGTCCTGAACCAACCCAAGATTGTCACGCAGCCATTGCACCAGCGCCCCTGCGATCGAGATCGACCCTTCCAGCGCATAAACAGCGGGCGCAGTGCCAAGTTTGTAACCCAGCGTGGTCAGCAGGCCCTGAGTCGAGGGAAACGGCTGCTCGCCCGTGTTCATCAACATGAAGCAACCAGTGCCATAGGTGTTCTTGGCCTCACCCGGCGCGAGGCAAGCCTGCCCGAACAGTGCCGCTTGTTGATCACCCAGGATTCCCGCCAGCGGAATTCCGGCCAGCGCACCCGAACACTGACCGTATATCTCGCTCGACGAAGCAATCCGCGGCAGGCACGCACGCGGGATGTCAAACAGCGCGAGGATTTCTGCGTCCCACTCCAGCGTGGTCAAGTCCATCATCTGCGTGCGCGAGGCGTTGGTGACGTCGGTGACATGCTGACCGGTGAGGTTCCAGGCGAGCCAGCTATCGACCGTGCCGAACAACAATTCCCCCGCTTCAGCCCGCGCTTGCGCACCGGGAACATGATCGAGCAGCCAGCGCAGCTTCAGTCCGGAAAAATACGTTGCGAGCGGCAGGCCGGTTTGAGCGCGCAACCGGTCCTGCCCGCCTTCCCCTGCGTATTTCGCGACGAGCGCATCGGTCCGGGTATCCATCCAGACCACTGCATTGTGCACTGGCAAACCGGTAGCCTTGTCCCAAAGCACCGCGGTTTCGCGTTGGTTGGTGATCCCGATCGCGGCGAGGTTTGCCAGTTCCAATCCGGCCTTGGTCAAGGCCCCGGCGATGACCGAGGTGGTGTTGCTCCAGATCTCGACCGGATCGTGCTCCACCCAGCCCGGCTGCGGCATGATCTGGGCATGTTCTCGCTGATCCGCCGCAATGATCGCGCCGCTGGCGTCGAACACGATGAACCGTGTGCTGGTGGTCCCTTGATCAATCGCGCCGATATAGCGTGGCATGGTCTCTCCTTGTTTGCCGCTACAGCTATTGCCCGGACAATCAGGAAGCAAGGCGCACGAACCAACTATCGCTTGTGGAGAGCAGTCTGACCGGGAGCCACTAGCGCGGTGCGCCGGTTCCGCACCATTCAATCAGCCGCCGCCCGGTCATATGGCAACGCGGACGATAGTCTGCGCCGCACATGAAGCCGGTTCCGGGGATTTCGGTGCACTGCGGGGTGAATTCGATCAGTTCAACCCGGACCCGCTGTTCCTCTGGCCCATCCGGCGAGCAGGCTGCGGCGGCAGCATCAGTTTCTGCCAGTTGCCGCGCGCTGGCTTCCGCTGCCGCGCGTGAACCAAACGGGCGTGGCGCTTGGCGCACATAAGCAAGATTCGCTCCATCGCGCGCATAACTCGTCACACTTATCGCCCGCACTGACCGGCGCAGTTCAAGGCTGTGCGTCGCCTTTTCCAGATAGGTAGTGTCTTTGTATTTGCTGACGAAGCCCTCGATTGCTTTGCAGTCACCTGCTGGCAGGGCAGTCCACGCCAGCCGCTCCTCACGCGGCGGCTTGGAACCCAGCCCTAGCGCCCCGCAACTGTCGGCCAGGAGCGGCTGCGGAGCCGAAAATGAACAGGCTTTTTCCTGCACGCCCGCCACGTTGAAGCCGAAGCTGATCACTGTGCCGAGCGCCCCCAACAGGGTCACCCGGCTGAGCATTGTCTTGACCTTGTCCTTACCAGCTTCGGGCAGCGCGGAGAGTTTGTCGCGCAAGCCCGACGGCTCCGGTGCGGGCGTTTCATCGGTCATGGGGCAGGAGCCTCGGTAGGTTGCTGCAGCGCAGCGATGCGGCTGTTAAGATCGGTCACATAGGCGGCATAGCCCGGATTAGCTGGGTCCGCAGCAACCAGCGCCCCAGCAAGCGGCAAGGCCGCCCGGTATTCGGCCAGCTCCGCCGGTTTATCTTCCAACTTTCGCAACGTGTCACTGATCTGAAACCGGATAATGATCAAATCTTCCTGCGCGCGCAGATCGCCGGGATGCTTGTTGGCGACGGCCTGTCGCATCGCCAGCCCTTGCCGGAACGCAGTCAACGCTGCTCGGTAATCGCCCTGACCAAAGGCCGCTTCACCAGACTTGAGCACAGTGACTGCAAGGTCGCGCTGGATATCCAGCCGCTCAGGCTCGGCGGCCGAAAGTGTCCGATACAAGGCGCCGCTTTCGGCAAAACTGGCGAGCGCAGCGCCCCAGTCCTGCCGCCCCATCCGGGCAGTGCCCAATTGCAGCAAAGAATAGGCCTGCTGAAACGCATCGTCATCAACCTTTTCAGTTGAGCCAAGGATTTCCGCGCCAAGCGCTGCCGCCGTAGCATATGTCTGGACTGCTCCAGCGAAATCGCCAAAGCTGAGCTGATCGTCGCCCAACACCTGGTGGCGCAACCGCAAGCCGCGTTGCAGGTGAATACTATTGCCGCCCAAGGCAGCCGTTGCAGTCCGAATGGCAAGGGCTTCTTGCGAAAGCGCAATTCCAGCGGCTGGATCGCCCAGTTCCTTGATCAGCCGCGCCTTGGTTTCCAGCGCGCTGGCAAGTTTGGACTGCATGGCCGAATCCGGCGGTCCGGAGGCCGCTATCGCGCGGATGATCGCGATACTCTCGTCGATGGCCGGCAAAGCTTTCGGACGTCGCCCGTCTGCACGGAGCGCACCTGAAAACAGATCGAGCGCGGTGGCAAGAATGATGCGTGATACGGTGCTCGTCGGGTCCTCTGCGACAAGCGCACGATGGATTCTCACCGCTTCGTCTAACAGTTGCACGGCCCCGGCATAATTTTCTTCACGAAAGCGCAAACCTGCGGCTTGGGTCAGGGTTGAGGCCATCCCGTAACGGTCGTCGCGATTGGCGGGGTTGGCCGCAAGAATGCGGCGGGTAAGAGCAAGTTCCTCCGCCGCGTAGCGATTGGCCACTTCCAGCTTGCCAAGTTGGGTTTGAACCATCCCGATGCGCTGCACCACTGCGGCGAGCTCGCGAATGCGCTTGATGTCATCGGGTTCGGCTGCTGCCTGCGCTCGCGCCATCGGCAAGCATTCTTCGTAATTTTTCAGTCCCGCCTGAATTTGGCCCAGGAACTGGCGGGCGTCCCCTATTCCCACCAGGCCAACACACAAGTCCCGCAGGGCCCCCGAGTCGGCCGGGTCCTGCGCCACGATCTGGCGCAACAAGCCAATTGCGAAGGTGTAATTCTGCTCTGCTTCGGCATAGTCACCCGCCGCAATCGCCACCTTCGCCAGGATGTCCGTAGCGATTGCCCGTTCCCGGTCAGAACTTGCGCTGTCGCGGGCCGCGAGCGCCGCGCGGCGCGAACCGCCCAAGTCGTGGAGTTCGCGCTTCAGTGTGGAGATCTCGAACCAGGTGGCAAAATTTTTGGGATCAAGCCCCGCCGCAGCCTCCCAGATTGCGAGCGCATCGGCCGCTGTCGCTTCGCCATTGGCGCGCATGATGCTGCGCTGCTCGGCCAGCTGGCGCATTTCAACCCCGGCCCGCGCGCCTGCCGCCGCCATCCGCGCGCGGACGCTGGCTTCGGTTATCTCGCGCAGGACAGGCCATGCGCCGACCCGGTCGCCGTCGGCAAACCGCTCCAGCGCAGCCAGCTTTTCCGGGGTCGCGATGGCAACCATTGATTGCATCTCGCTGCGATAGGATTCGCGTTCGGCCGCCCATTCGGCGTCACGCCGCGCGGCAGTCTCGGCGAGTGTCGCCAGCTCGGTCCGGGTAGTTGCGAGTTCAGCCTCGGCCCGGCGGCGGGCTTGCTTTTCTTGCACGCTCAAGCCCTGGGCAAGGCTGGCCCGGCGCTGCCAGTCACCAAGCTGGCGCTGCAACCCGCCGATACGCGCCTCATAGCCGGTCAGCAGCGCAACCTCGCGGTCATCCGCCAAGCGCCGTTCGCGCACCCGTGCAAGATCTGCTTGGGCCATCAAACCGCGGGTGGTGCTGGTGTGCTGAACGCCGAGCAAACTCTGGGCGGCCAGTGGCTCTGACCAACCAGCGAGAGTTGCTGTGCCCGTCAACAGCAAGGCGAGTGCAATTCTGACCATCGCCATTCTTTAGGCACCGGAGTCCTCCAAAGCTTGGAAAATTCCGCCAATCTGGCCTGAGCCAAAAAAGTTGGCCCGGCGGTCATGGGAAACCGCCGGGCCGTTGCCTGGAAGGGGCAGGCAAGACTGAGGTTTTTGGCTTACCGCAGCAGCGACAGCACGCCCTGCTGGCTCTGGTTCGCCTGGGCGATCATGGCAGTCGAAGCCTGGCTGAGGATCTGGGCCTTGGCCATCGCGGTCGTTTCCGCCGAATAGTCAGCATCTTCGATCCGGCTGCGGGCGTCAGCCAGGTTGGTGACGTTGTTGGTCAGGTTGTTGACCACCGATTCCAGGCGGTTCTGCCCGGCACCCAGCGCGGAGCGCGCCGAGGAGATTGCTTCCATTTCGGTGTCGATCGTGCCGAGCAGCGTGTTGGCCGAAGCCGCAGTCGATACGTCATAAGAGCCAGCGGCACCCCCGCTCGCAGCCAGCGCGGTCAGATCGGCCATTGCCAGATCCACCGTATCGGCGGCATTGGCGCCGGTCTGTACAGTGACAGCGGCAGTCGATGCGTCGAACAGCACCACCCCGTTGAACTCGCTGTTGGTGATCACTTGATCGATCTGCGCGGTCAGTTCATCGACTTCGGTCTGCATATAGGCCCGGTCGGTGGTGTCCTGGTAGGTACCCGATGACGACTGCACCGCCAGTTCGCGAACGCGCTGCAGCATGTTGGTAACTTCGCTCAGCGCGCCTTCAGCGGTCTGGGCGAGAGCGATGCCATCGTTCGAGTTGCGAATGCCCTGGTTCATGCCGCGTACCTGGCTGGTCATCGAAGTGGCGATAGCCATCCCGGCGGCGTCGTCCTTGGCGGAATTGATGCGCTTGCCGCTCGACAAGCGCTCCATTGCCGTGCCCAGCATCTTGCTGGCCGAATTCGAAGCATTGGCAGCGCGGATCGCGCTGATGTTGGTATTGATGACGGTCATGTCTGACTCCCGTGGAAAAGGTCCCGATATGCCAGCCGTCCGGACGATCCGGCGTGGCTGCCACAAGAAAGACCGGCAATGGCGCGATAAAGTTAAGCGCGGCATCGATCCGGCAAGCAATATTGCCAGCACAGCAGTGCCAGCAAAAGCATTCGGTACTTACCGGATTATTCCTGCAGAACCGCGCCAGCGGCGCAGGCGCCGCTGGCCAGCAGTTGCTCCCCTACTTGCCCTAAGGAAGGTTCAGCAGCTTATGAAGTTGCACGCCCATTCGGTGCCCATGTTCCAACGCAGTTGCGACACAAGCTTCCAAATTTGCGCGGTTGCTCGCTTCGTCCTGATCGTCACGCGGCATGACAAAAACAGGGGCAGCCGTAACCGGGCGGGCTATTCTGACGGTCTTGTCGCGCCGTTGCTGGGTCGAGGCCGCCGGGAGGCCATCACCAGGATCGACCTCGCCCGCAGCAATAACATACTTGAAGACATCAATCCGCGGGATGATCGCCGGTGTCAGGTTTTTGGTCTTCGGGCTGCAAACAATCGTCAGGCGTTCGTGATGGGGCAACGACACCCACAGCGTTCCGTTGGTTTCGATCTGCACCCGCAGTCCTGCCTCCAGCAGGGCACCAACCAGTGGCCGAATATCCTGCCGGAACGGTTCGCCGCCGGTCAATACGACCAGATCGCAATGTGCCGGTCGCGCAGCCGCGATTGCCGCCATCAGCTCGGGTAACAGCGGCTTCCAGCTCGAACTCTCAAAATCGGTATCGCACCAAAAGCACTTTAGGTTGCACCCTCCCGTCCGCACAAAGACCGACGGTTCGCCCGCGAATGGCCCTTCGCCTTGCAGGGTGTAAAACACTTCCTGAATCCAAAGCTGTCCTGCTCCGTCCAACTGCTGACTGCGCGCTGGATTCTGTCCGAACATTGACCAAACCCCTTTGCTGGCCATGACAGCCTGGATTGCAAGAAACACACCCAGTGATAGACGGTTCCCTGATCACAGAACAGCCTGATCCAATCTCCTGCTCGCCAATTAGCGGACGGTGCCAAACGCAGCTCGCGCAAGCTGGGAAAAATGTGATTGAAACCAGCAAAGCCGTCCAAGAGTGAATTGTCGCTTATTTTGTCGCGTATTTATGAAAAAATCGGCCAGTGCCAGAGGAGCTTGGTTTCGGCTCAGCCAATTCGAACTGCGCGTTTGTCGTGGCTTGCAAAGGATGCCAGCACCCGGGCAAAAGATTGTCTTGTTTGCCCCAACCGTGCCGCTCTGACAGATAGCCCACTATGACCAGCTTGCTTACCCATCTTGATCGGCTCGAAGCCGAGAGCATTCACATCATGCGCGAGGTCGCCGCCGAGGCGGACAAGCCAGTGATGCTTTACAGCGTGGGCAAGGACAGCGCGGTGATGCTGCATTTGGCGCGCAAGGCGTTTTATCCCGCGCCGCCACCGTTCCCGCTATTGCACGTCGATACAACCTGGAAATTCCAGGAGATGTACAAGCTGCGCGACCAGATGGCCCAGTTGAGCGGGATGGAGTTGCTGGTCTATCAAAACCAGGAGGCGTTGGATCGCGGGATCAACCCGTTCGATCACGGCGCGCTTCACACCGACATGTGGAAGACAGAAGGGCTCAAGCAAGCGCTCGATCAGTGGGGCTTCGATGCTGCCTTCGGTGGCGCCCGGCGCGATGAGGAAAAGAGCCGGGCCAAAGAGCGTATTTTCAGCTTCCGCAGTGCCAGCCATGGCTGGGATCCCAAGAACCAGCGGCCGGAGCTGTGGAATCTCTACAATGCCCGCAAGAACAAGGGTGAAAGTATCCGTGTTTTCCCGATCTCGAACTGGACCGAGCTCGACGTGTGGCAGTATATCCAGCTCAACGGCATCCCGATCGTCCCGCTGTATTTCGCTGCGCCGCGCCCAACAGTGGAACGCGACGGAATGCTGCTGATGGTCGATGATGAACGCTTCCCGCTTCAGCCCGGCGAAGTCCCCGTGGACCGCCTGATCCGCTTCCGCACCTTAGGCTGCTACCCGCTGACCGGCGCGGTTGAGAGCACGGCGACGACGCTGCCTGAGGTGATCCAGGAGACCCTCCTTACCACTACTTCCGAACGGCAAGGCCGGGCGATTGATAAAGATGCGGGCGGCGCAGGCATGGAGAAAAAGAAGCAGCAGGGGTACTTCTGATGACCGGTCCCTGCCTACCAGACCGACGCCTTGATCGCTGAGGACATCGACGCTTATCTCGTGTCGCACCAGCGCAAGACCATGCTGCGCTTCATCACTTGCGGATCGGTGGATGATGGCAAATCGACGCTGATCGGGAGGCTGCTGTACGACAGCAAGATGATCTTCGAAGACCAGCTCGATGCGCTTGAGCTCAAATTCCAGGAAGGTTGGCACGCAAGGGCAGGAAATTGACTTCGCCCTGTTGGTCGATGGGCTTGCCGCCGAGCGCGAACAAGGCATCACCATCGACGTCGCCTATCGCTACTTCAATACCGAAAAACGCAAATTCATCGTCGCCGACTGCCCTGGGCATGAGCAATATACTCGCAACATGGTTACTGGCGCGTCGACCGCCGACCTCGCAGTGATCCTGGTCGATGCGCGCAAGGGCGTGCTGGTGCAGACCCGGAGGCATTCGTACCTCTGCCACTTGCTGGGCATTCGCAATATCGTGCTCGCGGTCAATAAGATGGACCTGGTTGTTTACAGCGAGGCACGGTTCAACGAGATTGTTGCTGACTACACCCAGTTTGCCGCAAGCATCGGGATCGCGACGTTCACTGCGATGCCTATCTCCGGCTTCAAGGGCGACAACATCATCGGCCCGTCCGAAAATACGCCTTGGTATGGAGGCCCGAATCTCATCGAGCATCTTGAAACGGTTGTGGTCAATTCAGAGCGCGATGCCACGAAGCCCTTCCGGATGCCAGTGCAATGGGTCAACCGTCCCAACCTTGATTTCCGCGGCTTTGCAGGACTGATCGCGAGCGGTTCGGTCAAGGTTGGCGACGCAATCCGGGTGCTGCCTTCGGGCAAGACTGCGACCATCTCGCGCATTGTCGCAATGCCAAAAGCCGGCCGAACTGAAAGGGATGGCGACATCGGAGAAGGCTTCGCCGGCCAGTCGCTGACGTTGTGCTTCGACACCGAGATCGATTGCTCGCGCGGCGATGTGATTGCCGCTGCCGATGCGCCGCCCGAAGTCTCTGATCAGTTTGAAAGCATGATCATCTGGATGGCTGACGAGGCCTTGGTGGTCGGCCGGAGCTATTGGCTGAAGCTTGGGGCCCAGACCGTCTCGGCGACTGTCCACGCGCCCAAATATACGATCAATGTCAATACCATGGAGCACATGGCCGCCAAGACGCTTGAGCTCAATGCGATCGGGGTTGCTGAAATCGCGACCGACAAGCCGATCGTGTTTGAGGCCTATGCTGACAGCCGCACCTTGGGCGGATTCATCCTGATCGACAAGCTGACCAACGCCACGGTGGCAGCCGGGATGCTGCACTTCAGCCTGCGCCGCGCGCAGAACGTCCACTGGCAGGCGACCGATATCAGCCGCGGAGAGCACGCCGCGCTCAAGAACCAGCAGCCACGCGTGCTGTGGTTCACGGGCCTGTCCGGATCGGGTAAGAGCACCATTGCCAATGCTGTCGAGAAGCGCCTTGCGCTGATGAACCGCCATACCTTTCTGCTCGATGGCGACAATGTTCGCCACGGGCTCAACAAGGATCTGGGGTTCACCGAATCCGACCGGATCGAGAACATTCGCCGCGTCGGAGAGGTTGCCAAACTGATGGCCGACGCTGGCCTAATTGTCCTTACTGCTTTCATCTCCCCCTTCCGTGCCGAGCGCGACATGGTCCGCGCGATGTTGCCGCAGGGAGAGTTTGTGGAGATTTTTGTCGATACGCCGTTGGATATCGCCGAAGCCCGCGATGTCAAAGGACTCTACAAAAAGGCCCGCGCAGGCGCGCTGAAGAACTTCACCGGGATTGATAGCCCCTACGAAGCGCCGGCAAATCCCGATATCCGGGTCAATACAGCTGAAATGACGGTGGAGCAGGCCGCCGACCATATCATCCGCTATCTGATGCCGTTAAAGTGACAAGCCATGACTGATGCCGAACTCGCCGCCCGCCTTGCCGATGTTGCCGGCAGGATCTTGATGGAGATATATGGTGCCGACCTGATTGCGGGGAAAGCGCTTGGTGCTGCCGGAGATCTGACGGCCAACGCATTCCTCTGCGGCGCCATCCGCGCGCAGCGACCAGAGGATGGCCTGCTGTCCGAAGAGGAGCAAGACAATCCCGAGCGCCTGACGAGGTCGCGGGTCTGGATCATTGACCCGGTCGACGGAACCCGGGAATATGGCGAAGGCCGCAGCGATTGGGCCGTCCATGTCGCGCTGGCCGTCAATGGCGAGCCTGTAATCGGCGCCGTAGCTCTGCCCACGCTTGGCCTGGTGTTGCGGAGCGATCGGCCACAACCTCTGTCGCCCTTGCCTGTGACACCGCGCATGGTAGTCAGTCGGACACGTCCCGCCGCCGAAGCTGTTGCAGTTGCACAGGCCATCGGCGCCGAACTCGTCCCGATGGGCAGCGCCGGCGCGAAGGCGATGGCGGTCGTGCGTGGTGAGGCGGAAATTTATCTGCACACGGGTGGGCAATATGAATGGGATAATTGCGCGCCGGCCGCAGTGGCGCTGGCCTGCGGACTGCACGCCAGCCGGATCGATGGCACACCTCTACGTTACAACCAAAGCGATCCATACGTCGATGATCTGCTGATTTGTCGCCCTGAATGGGCCAGCCAGGTGCTTGCTGCGATTGGCTGTTGAACGGATGTCGCGCTTACGGATTTCAGGACCAGACGGCTTGGTTTGACCGAAGTCAAACCAAGCCCAACCGCGCCAGATCGCCCGCCAGCTTGCCCGGCATTGCTTCACCCGCATCCTCGCCTTCGGCCAAATCGCGCGGGGCGTTCTCGGCTTCCAGATAGCGCCAGCCCTGATGGGCGCGGCGGGCCTGGGGGTAGAGCGCGATCAGCTGGGTAGAGATGACGATATTGGTCTTGCCGCCCTCGGCCGCCTCGAAGCCCAAGATCGGCGAGCGGAACACCAGCTGGCCCTTGAGAATCCAGAACAGCGACCCATTTTTTCCATCGGGACTGGCCAGCTCCGCGTGCCGCTTGGGCAGGTAGCGGGTCGTCAGCCGGGCTTCGGTCCCGCGCGTGGCGAACCAGCCCAGCATGTCCTCGCGCGATTTGGCTCCGAAGGCGACTTTGGTAAGGTGCAGTGGCATCAGCATTCCGGTCCGAAGTGGAAGGGACCCAACCTCGGCCTAAACCCGTCACCCTGAACTTGTTTCAGGGTCCATCGTGCCTCCCCACCGCTGCGCGGTATCGCAAGCAAACCGCACAGTTGGTTCTGCTGACCCACAACCTGGGCTGGTTGAGAAATGGACCCTGAAACAAGTTCAGGGTGACGATCGAGGAGCGGACCGGGAAGCGTGGAGACGTTCATTTTACCCGACCAGCCCAGACCAGACCGCCAGCCCCAGAAACGCGAAGAAGCCCATCGAATCGGTGATCATCGTCACGAACACCGAACTGGCGACGGCGGGGTCCTGATCGAGCCGGTCGAACACCACTGGCACCACCACCCCCGCAAGGCCTGCCGTGAACACGTTGATGATCACCGCGCTGGCGATCACCATGCCAAGCAGCGGACTGGTGAAGAACCACCCGGCGGCAAGGCCGATCAGCAGCGCCACTGTACTGCCGTTGAGCAGGGCCACCCGCATTTCGCGCCACAGGATACGCCCGGTGTTCGACCGGGTCAGCTGGTTGGTGGCGAGCGCGCGGACGGTGACGGCCATGGTCTGGGTCCCGGCATTGCCGCCGATCGAAGCGACCATCGGCGAGAGCGCAGCCAGCGCCACCAGTTGCTCGATCGCGCCCCCGAAACTGGCGATGATACTGGTGCCGAGCAGCGCGGTGGCGAGGTTGGCGATCAGCCAGCGGACCCTGCTGACATAGGTGTCGCGGATCGGCTCGTTAATGTCGCCATCGCCTGCGCCGGACAGCAGCAGCACGTCTTCACCGGCTTCTTCCTGGATGATGTGGACCACGTCATCGACGGTGATCTGGCCGACCAGCCGCCCGCTTTCATCGACCACGGCAGCGGAAATCAGCGCATATTTCTGGAATCGCAGCGCGACTTCTTCCTGGTCCATCAGCACCGGAATCAGCGTCTGGTCGCGGCTCATCACATCGGTCAGCGCGATCTGGCGCGGAGTGCGCAGGATCCAGCTGAGCGCGCAGGTGCCCAGCGGATGGAACCGCGCATCGACGATGAACACTTCCCAGAACTCGTTGGCCAGGTCCCCGCCGTCGCGCAGGAAATCGATCAGGTCGCCGACCTTCATATGTTCAGGCACGGCGACGAAATCGCGGCTCATCAGGCGGCCTGCGGTCTCTTCGGGATAGGACAGCGCGCTTTCGATCGCGGCGCGGTCTTCCGGCTCCATCTCGGCGAGCACTGCCTGCTGGTCCTGCTCATCGAGATCTTCCAGCATGGCTACGGCATCGTCGGTATCAAGCTGTTCGGCGATATCGGCGATCGCTTCGGCCGGCAGCGCCTCGACCATCAATTCGCGGACGTGATCGTTGAGCTCGGCGAAGACCTCACTGCCCATCAGATCACTGATTGCGGCGGCCAGCGCCGGACGCTCGTCCGCATCGAGTAATTCGAACAGATCGGCAATGTCCGCGGGATGCAGCGGCTCGACCAGGGCATAGACCTGATCGCGCTCGCCCGCGTCCAGCGCATCCTGGACTTTGCGGACGAAGTCTTTCTTCAGGGTGTTTTCGTGGTCAAGACTTTCGGATTCGCGCGATTCCAGCGCCGACTGTGGGGTCGGTTCCAGCAGGTCATGGGCGTGATCGGGTAGAGTCATCGCGCGATGTCTAGGCCGGTCAAAAACATTTGCAACCGGCCCCGGCTGCATGGGCGTGACATTGGCGGCAAGACGCCTATATCAGCGCGCAAACTTCAGGAGAACATCCCCATGGCCGACAAGCTTACCCTCAGTCTCGATTCCGGTGATGTCGTGATCAAGCTCCGTTCCGATCTGGCCCCCGGCCATGTTGAGCGGATTGCCGAACTGGCCGGCGAAGGGTTTTACGATGGCGTCAAATTCCACCGCGTGATCCCCGGATTCATGGCGCAGGGCGGCTGCCCGGATGGTACGGGTATGGGCGGTTCGAAGAAGCCCGACCTCAAAGCAGAATTCAACAACGAGCCGCACGTCCGCGGAACCTGCTCAATGGCGCGCACCTCTGCGCCGAATTCGGCCAACAGCCAGTTCTTCATCTGCTTTGACGATGCCAGCTTCCTTGACCGGCAATATACCGTTTGGGGCCAGGTCGAAAGCGGGATGGAACACATCGACGCGCTGCCCAAGGGTGAGCCGCCGCGCGATCCCGGCGTGATCAACAAGGCGACGGTCAGCTAAACCCAAGCTTTGCTGCAGTGTCGTGAATGACGGGCTCGCCTTCATGGCGGGCCCGTTGTTATTTGGGCCCGTTGTTATTTGGGAGGGGTGCGCGCCAGTTCCACGAGTGAATCCGGACCCAGCAACTGCGGCAGCTGCTGCGGCGCGACAGCCCTGGGCGGATACCACAAGTACAGCGGCACGCCCGCCGCGCCGTGCTGCCCCAAAAACCGCGTGATTGCCGGATCGCGCCGGGTCCAATCGCCGAGCAACACGGTGACCTCCGCCTTGGCGAAGGCTGCGCGGGTGGCTTCGCGTTCGATCGCGACGCGTTCGTTGACCTTGCAACTGACGCACCAGTCGGCGGTGAAATAGAGGAACACCGGCTTGCCAGAAGCGCGGGCAGTGCTGAGCCCGGCTTCGCTGAACGGCTGGGCATCGAGCATGCTATCAAACGCCTGCGACTGGGCCGGAGCATTTGTCAGACTTGCGTGCGCAGTTACTGACAAGACCAACAGAAGCGAAAGCGCCAGAAAGGGCGGCTTTACTGACTTCCCACGCCGCTGAAGCCTGCCAACCTGCGCAAGAATCCCAAATATCCCGAGCGCAGCTATGACACAAACAAAAGCAAACGGAGCTCCTCCGACCCGCCACGCCAGCCAGGCCAAGGCCAGCGCCGTCAGCCCCATCGGCAGCGCCATCCAACGGCGGAACGCGACCATCCACGCGCCGGGCTTTGGCAACATCCGCCGCAGCGCGGGCACCCAGGCGAGCGCGAGGAACGGCAGTGCGAGGCCCAGCCCGAGCGCTGCGAACAGCAGCAGCGCAGGCAGGGGCGGCAGTAACAAGGCGGCCCCCATCGCCGCCGCCATGAACGGCCCGGTGCAGGGGGTCGCGGCGAAAGCAGCGAGCAGCCCGGTGGCGAAGGCCCCTGGCGGTGAGCCATCGCCAGCAAAGCCGGGGACCGCAAATTCGTACACGCCCAGCAGGTTGGCGGTAATTGCCACCGCCAGCAGCAGCAGCGCCGCGATCACCAGCGGTTCCTGTAACTGAAACGCCCAGCCCACTTCCTGCCCCGCCGCGCGCAATGCCAGCAGCACAGCACCCAGCGCAAGGCACGCGAGGATCACCCCGGCGCTATAGGCCAGCCCCTCACGCCGCGCCTGCGTCTCGCTGCCGCCCGCACGTGCCAGGCTCAGCGCCTTGAGGCTGAGGATCGGGAACACGCAGGGCATCACGTTGAGCAGCAGGCCGCCCGCCAGCGCAGCGAGCAGCAGCAGCGGCAGTGATGGCAAGACTGGAGCGGCGTCGGAAACCAGCGGCGTCCCTCCCGTCGGCACGTTGCCTGGAGTAGCGGCAACCGCAATGCCATCGCCCGCGCGGTTGAGCCGCAGCACGCCGGACAGCGCAGTGGGGTTCGTTGGTTCAAACTTGGCGCGCGGCACCGTGACCACCAGCAGATCACCTTGCCGAGTGAACCGCTGCGGCGCCGCGTAATCAACCACACGGTCTTCGCCCAGGAAGAAGTGCGGTCCCTCCAAGGCCACACTGGCCGGCAAGGGAATGCCGATCCGCACGTCCTTGCCGCTGACCACAAACATGGCAGGGCTGCCCAGCGGCGCAGGCAAGGCTGCGGTCCAGCCATCGAACCGGGGATCGCGCGCACCGGCCTTGCCCACGCTAACGTCCGCCGTCAGCACGGCATCCTGCGGCACGCAGAGCCGGTCTGAACAGGCCAGCCATTCAGCCAGCACCCGCACCGGAAATCTTGACCCGGCCTGCGCCGTGGCAGGCACTGTCAGCGGGACCAGAATTGCATATTCGTGCTCATAAACATGGTTCATCAAGCCGCTGAGCACGTAGGTTTCGGGAGTGGGATATTGCGGCGCGGCGGTGCGCCAGCCACTCGGCAGGTCCCAGGTAAAGGTCGCGCCTTGACCGGCATCGCCGGGGTTCTGCCAATAACCATGCCAGCCGGGCTGCGGGGTCATCTTGAAGGCCAGCAACACAGTTTCACCCGGCGCAACCACCGATTCCACTACCAGTTCGGCGCGGACCCGGTCCATGCCGGCCCGCGCAAGGGGCAGTTCGGCACGGACCCGGTCCATGCCGGCCCGCGCAAGGGGCAGTTCGGCACGGGCGGGTTGGACCGCCAGCAGCACCCACATGCTCAGCGCGACAAACACGACTGCAAAGTGACGAACAAACCGCACAAAAACTCCTGCCAAGCTGGTTCTCGCACCTTGCACCCGGCGCGGGCTGGCCTATCAAGGCCTTGCCGTGAATGCTGGCCAATTTCAAGGAATCCCGATGCGCCGTTTTGCTTTGCCGCTTGCCCTGTCAACTGCGCTGCTTGCTGGTGGATGTGCCAACACTGCCGCGCCGCCACAATCCGCGCTGACGCTCGCGCCAGAGCCGACTGGCCGTCCGCAGCTGATCCTGGCAATCTCGATCGATCAGCTCTCGTCTGACGTGTTCATTGCCAACCGCGCGCGCTTTACCGGCGGGCTGGCGCGGTTGCAGCAGGGCGTGGTCTTCCCTTCGGGCTACCAATCGCACGCGGCGACCGAGACCTGCCCCGGTCACTCGACAATTCTCACCGGCACCCGCCCAGCGCGCAACGGGATCATTGGCAACAGCTGGTTCGAACCCGGCATCGCCCGCGCGGACAAACGGGTTTATTGTGCGGAAGATACCAAAGACCCCTCCAGCAGCAACCGCGATCCGGTGATTTCCGCGCAGTTCCTGAAAGTGCCGACGCTGGGCGAATATATGAAGGCCGCCGCGCCCGGCACGCGCAATGTCGCGGTTTCGGCCAAGGACCGCGCGGTCGTGATGATGGGCGGGCACAAGCTTGACGCCGGATATTGGTACAAGGGCGGCGCGTTCATCACCTTTCGCGGGCAGCCGCTGTCACCGGCGGCGCAGGCTGCAAATGCCGCGCTGGCCAAACAGATTGCCGCTGGTGCGCCGGCGCTGCCGGTCCCGGCCTGGTGCGGGGTGAAAGACCGTGCGGTGACGGTTGGCACCGGCACGGTTGGCACCGGCAAATTTGCGCTGGAGCCGAACAAGTCCGAAGCGTTCCGCGTCTCCCCCCGGATGGATCTGCGCCACGGTCGATCTCGCCACGGCGCTGGTGGACGAAATGGGCTTGGGCAAGGGCGAAGTCCCTGACGTGCTCTCGGTCAGCCTGTCAGCCAGCGATTATGTTGGCCATGCTTACGGAACCGAGGGTGTGGAGATGTGCATCCAGATGGCGCAGCTCGACGCGGCGCTGGGCAAGTTGTTGGCGCATCTCGATGCGCGCGGGATCGATTATCTCGCGGTGCTGACTGCGGACCACGGCGGGCTCGATACGCCCGAGCGGCTCGACCAGCAGGCCTTCCCGCGCGCCGCCCGGTCAGACCGCGCGCTCAATCCGGGCGAGCTGGGCAAGGCGGTGGCTGCGCGCACCGGGATCAAGGTCGATGGCCCGCTGATCTATGGCGACGGCCCGTTCGGCGACTTGTATTTCAATGCCGCGCTGACCCCGGCGCAGCGCGCACAGGCCAGCGCCGCGCTGGTCGCCATTGTCAAAGACCACCCGCAGGTGGCAGCGGTGTTCACTCACGCCGAACTGGCACAAACTCCGCTGCCCAGCACCGGGCCGCAGGACTGGTCAATTAGGGACCGGGTCCGCGCTTCGTTCGATCCGGCGCGTTCGGGCGATGTCTTCATCGTGCTGGACCGCGCGGTGGTACCGATCCCCGATCCGGTGCTGGGGGCCTATACCGCCACGCATGGCAGCGTGTGGGACTATGACCGGCGGGTGCCGATGCTGTTCTGGCGCAAGGGCCTGCGCGGGTTCGAACAGCCCGCACCGGTCGAAACCGTGGACATCGCGCCGACGCTGGCCGCCGTGCTGGGGCTGAAACTGCCCGATGGTACATTTGACGGACGCTGCCTTGATCTGGATGCAGGGGCAGGCAACAGCTGCGGTAAGGACTGAAGATGAACGAGACGCGCGATCTGGTGATTCTGGGCGGCGGGCTGGTGGGCATGACGCTGGCCCTGGCGGCGGCCAAGCAGGGCATTTCCAGCTTTGTGGTCGACAAGGAAGATCCCGGCGACGCTGACCGCTGCCGGGGCTGATGGCCGTGCTTCTGCCATTTCTACCGCCAGCTGGAACCTGTTCTGCAACATCGGACTGGAGGCGCGGCTGGCGCCGCTCGGCTGCCCGATTGCGGCGATTGCGGTGACTGACGGGATGAAGCCCGGCCGGCTCGATTTCCGCCCCGAACCGCACGAAGGCTCGCTCGGCCGGATGTATGCCAACCGCGATATCCGGCTGGCGCTGTTCGATGCCGCGCGCGCCGAACCGCTGATCGCATGGCTGCACGGCGTCTCGCCGGTGGAGCGGGAGCGCGGGCCGCACGGGGTGATTGTCACGCTGGACGATGGCCGCGTGCTCAAGGGCAACCTGCTGGTCGCCGCCGAAGGCCGCCAAAGCCCCGACGCGCAACGAAGCCGGGTTCGGCCTCGCCACCTGGGATTACCGCCACCGCGCGATCGTGACGGGCCTCGCGCACAGCAAGCCGCATGACGGTGTGGCGTGGGAGATATTCTACCCCGCCGGGCCGTTTGCGCTGTTGCCGCTGCTCGACAGCCCTGACGGCCAGCACCGCTCGGCCTTGGTCTGGACCATCGCCGAAGCCGATGCGGCGGGAATGAACGCGCTGTCAGACACCGCGTTCCTGCACGAAGTGCGCAAGCGGATGGGCGATATTCTGGGCGAGATCGCGCTGAACGCGCCGCGCATGTCCTATCCGCTCAGCTTTCAGCATACCGCCAAGATCGTCGATCACCGGCTCGCGCTGGTCGGCGATTCGGCGCACGGGATGCACCCGATTGCGGGGCAGGGGCTCAATCTGGGGCTGCGCGATGTCGGCACGCTGGTGGAGGTGCTGGCCGATGGCATGCGGCTGGGGCTGGAGCCTGGCGATGCGCAAGTGCTGGCGCGCTATGAACGCTGGCGCAGTGTCGATGCGCTGTCGGTCATGCTCGCCACCGATACGATCAACCGGCGTGTTCGCGGTGCCAGGCCGCCTGCCCAGCGCGGTCCGCCGCCTGGGCATGGGCATGATCCAGCGCACCGACTGGCTCAAGCGGTTCTTCATGAACGAAGCGCGCGGCATGTCCGGCAAATTGCCCGAACTGCTGCAGGCCTGATCAGAACATCGGTTCCGCCGCCGGGCTGGCCTGCCGCACCGGCCGGCCGCGGCCATCCTGCAATTCGCGCGGTTCCAGGATTGCGGCGGCTTCCAGTTGATCGAGCGCCTGCTGCATGGCGGCCAGACGCCGGGCGTCGGCCACCCAGGTGGCGGCATTCGCAGCGCCGGGCAAGGCCGCAACCAGATTGGCGGCCGCATCGGCCTGGCCGCTGCGGAGCAGCATTTGCGCCTGATCGAGCTGAGCTTCGGGCCGGACCGCAGCACTATCGGTGCGGCGGATCACGAACATGTCCGACACTTGCCGCGTGAACCGGCTCCATCCACCTTCTTCCGCTGCTGCCTTGGTCAACTGGTCCGACAAGGCAGCCAATCCGGCGTCCAGCTGGACCAGCGTGACCGGCGTTTTTGCGCCGTCGATCACCACCTGCACCGCGCGGGGCTGGGCGTCACCAAACCGCAGCCGCAGTTGATCTGCCAGCGATCCCAGCGGCATCCCGCGTTCGATCGCGCGACGACTGGCGAGTGCGATCAGCAGGCCTTCGGCGCGCGCGGCATTGCCGGTTGCGGCCTGCGCGCGCAGGTCCAGCGTGTTCAGGCGCTGTTCGATCTGCGCCATGCGTTGTTCGATCCCGGTGGTCAGGCCCGGCAGCGCAGGCGCTGGCAGGGCAGGCGTGCTCGCTGGCACTGCCCGGCTCGCCGCGGGTGTGGGGGCTAGTGCAACCGTGCGTTGTACGGGCGCTCGCTGGTGCGCTGATCGCTGCATCGGTGGCCCAGCGCAATGTGCCGTCATAGACCAACCAGCCAACCAATCCGCCGCCCAGCAGGAACGACAGCGCCGCCACGCCTACCACCAGCCGCCCGACTCCGGCGGGCTTGCGCGGCGCGGGAACGGCGGGCTGGGTACGGGCAAAATAATCGTCGGGCATGCGGGTTCGCTTATGCTGGGGGACTTGATCTGGCGCTTGTCTGGCACATTGCGGCGGCCAAGGCCAGCAAGGCCGGATCATCGGGCGTGGCGGCGCAGCACACCTCGGCCCAGCCGGGACCCGCCGCCGCCGCGACCCGCTGGCCGATGCAGGCGAGTGACAAGTGTGCGCGGTTCTGGCACCAGACGGGACGAAATGGCGCGCGGCTTCGGCCGAATGGAGCGCGATCACGCAGGGCTGGGTCAAGCGCTCCGCCAGCGCCGGGGGCAGTGGCAAGCGGTTCAGCCGCGTAGACCACGTGTTCGGTCAGGGTGACGCCCGGCGGCGGGGTCAGCGATACCCGCTCGCGACCGGCCAGCCGCAGCAGGCGCGTTACGTGAGGGGGCAGGCCATCCAGCACGGCTTGCAAGCCCGCCCGCGCCGGTCGCCGCCACGCTAAACCCCGCCGTCGCGCGCGGCCTGAGCGGTTGTTTCGCCCACCGCGTAGACCGGCAGGTGCCGCAGTTCGCCATGGCGCGGCTCCGCCATGGCGAAAGGCATTGGCACTGCCCGCGAGGATCGCATCGAACGGCGCCGGCGGGCTGGGGCGATTGCACCGGCGCGATCACAAACAGCGGCGCACCAATAGGCCTCCAGCCCCAGCGCACGGGCGGCAGCGACGCTGGCGCTGCATTGCCCGGTTCGGGGCGCAGGATGATCAGCGGCTTCATGCTGGTCCGCTGAAGTGGTCCGTCACGATTGCCGGCGCACGCGCCAGCAGATCGGCGGCGAGCCGGGCAGGGGCGGCCTGGTCGCCGCTCTCGAAGCGCGTCGATCCGTCGACCCGCACTGCACCATCCGGGCTGTAGATCGCGGCCTGCATCGCCAATTCGTCGCCATGGTGCGCGGTCAGCACTGCAATCGGGCTGTGGCAATTGCCGCCCAGTGCGGCCAGCAAAGCGCGCTCGGCCAGCAACGCGTAATGGCTGGGCTCGTGATCGATTATGCCGAGCATAAAGCACATCGCGAGATTGTCGCTGCGGCATTCGATGGCAATGGCCCCTTGGCCCGGCGCGGGCAGCCAGTCTTGCGGATCAAGCGGCGTGGCCGGTGCCGTGCTCGCCCAGCCGGTTCAGCCCGGCCTTGGCGAGCAGGGTCGCATCGGCCTCTCCCGCTGCCAGCTCGCGCCAGCCGGGTCGCGACATTGCCGCGAAAGCTGACCACCTCGCAATCGGGGCGGGCGTGGAGCAATTGCGCGGCGCGGCGCGGGGCGCTGGTGCCAACCCGCGCGCCGCGCGGCAAGCGCGTGAATGCTGGCCGCGCCGATCAGCACGTCGCGCACATCTTCGCGCGGCAGCACGGCGGCGATGGTCAGCGCGGCGGGGCGCAGTGTCTCGACATCCTTGGCCGAATGGACCGCGAAATCGATCTCGCCCGCCAGCAGCCAGGCGTCGAGTTCCTTGGTCCACAGCGCCTTGCCGCCGATTTCGGCGAGCGGGCGGTCCTGGATCTTGTCGCCGCTGGCGGTGACCGGGACGATCACGACCCGGTCCAGCGCCCAGCCGTGCGCAGCACATAGCAGCGCGCGCGCCTCTTCGGCCTGCGCCATGGCGAGCGGCGAGCGGCGGGTGCCGAGGCGGAGGATCGGGCCAGAGTCGACATGGTCATGCGCGGCTTGTGCTAGTGCGCAATGGCTTTAAGGGAAAGTGGGGATGGGCATTGTCCTTGGAATTGAATCGTCGTGTGACGAAACCGCAGCGGCGCTGGTGGACAGCGACCGGCGGATCATCGCGCAACGGATCGCCTCGCAGGACGAGGCGCATCGCCCCTTATGGCGGGGTCGTGCCCGAAATCGCGGCGCGCGCGCATGTTGAAGTGCTGTCGCCGCTGATCGCAGCCGTGCTGGCTGATGCCGGAATGACGCTGGATCGAGGTCGATGCGATTGCCGCCACCGCCGGGCCGGGGCTGATCGGCGGGGTGATGGTCGGGCTGGTGACGGCCAAGGCGCTGGCGATGGCCAGCGACAAGCCGCTGATCGCGATCAATCATCTGGAAGGCCATGCGCTGTCGCCGCGCCTGGCCGATCCTTCGCTGGCGTTTCCCTACCTGCTGCTGCTGGTCTCGGGCGGGCATTGCCAGTTGCTCAAGGTCGATGGCGTCGGGCGCTATCGGCGGCTGGGCACGACGATTGACGATGCGCTGGGCGAGGCCTTTGACAAGACCGCCAAAGTGCTGGGGCTGGGCTATCCCGGCGGCCCGGCGGTGGAGCGGCTGGCGGCACAGGGCAATCGCCAAGGCCGTCCCGCTGCCGCGTCCGCTGCTGGGAACGGCTGAGCCGCATTTCTCCTTCGCGGGCCTGAAAAGCGCGGTGTCTGCGGGTGCTTCGACAGGCTCAGCACGAGCGGGCGCGTGATTGGAAAATCCTCCAAACCCGCTCAGCCTGAGCTTTCGAAGGCCCGCCGCTACACCGACGCGGATATCGCCGCTGCGTTTCAGCAGGCCGCGCTGGATTGCGTGATTGACCGCACCCGGCGCGCGCTGGCGCTGGCCGATGGCGTCACCGCGCTGGTGGTCGCGGGCGGGGTTGCGGCGAACCAGACGATCCGTGCGGGGCTGGAGGCACTGGCGGCGGCGCACGGCCTGCCGTTCGTCGCGCCGCCGCTGGCGTTGTGCACCGATAACGCCGCGATGATTGCCTGGGCCGGGGTCGAGCGGCTGGGGCAAAGCGATCCGTTCGATTTCCCGGCGCGGCCGCGCTGGCCGCTCGATCCGGACGCCGCCCCGGTGCGCGGTGCAGGGGTGAAGGCATGACTGCGACTATCGGCATCATCGGCGCGGGGGCCTGGGGCACAGCGCTGGCGCAGGCCATGGCGAGCGACGGGTCAGACGTGCTGCTCTGGGCGCGCGAGGCGGAGCTGGTCGCAGAGATCAACACGGCGCGCACCAACAGCCTGTTTCTGCCAAGTGCCAAATTGGCTCGATTCAATTCATGCGACAAACCAAATCGGCGATCTGGCGGATGCGCGCGATTCTGCTGGTTGTCACCCCGGCGCAGCATCTGGCGCGGGTGCTGGCTGATCTGCCCGCCGGAACGCGCGATCTGGTGCTCTGCGCCAAAGGGATCGAGGCCAAAACCGGGCGCTTGATGGCTGACGTTGCCACAGCGGCTGCGCCCGGTGCGAGCATCGCCGTGCTGTCCGGCCCGACCTTTGCGCATGAAGTTGCGGCTGGCCTGCCCACGGCGGTCACGCTGGCCTGCGCGGGCGGTGAAGCGCAGTGGGCGCGGCTCGCCCCAGCGCTGTCGCGGCCCACGCTGCGGCCCTACTATTCGGACGATGTGATCGGCGCGGAGATCGGCGGGGCGGTGAAGAACGTGCTCGCGATTGCCTGCGGTGTGGTTGAGGGGCTGGGGCTGGGGCAAAACGCCCGCGCCGCCTTGATCGCGCGCGGCTATGCGGAAATGACCCGGTTCGGGCTGGCGCGCGGCGCGCGGGCCGAGACCATGGCGGGTCTCTCCGGCCTCGGCGATCTGGTGCTGACCTGCTCCTCCACCTCCAGCCGCAACTTTTCGCTGGGCAAGGCGCTGGGCGAGGGGCTGTCCGCCGCCGATGCGCTCGCGGGCAAGAATTCCGTGGCCGAAGGCGCGGCGACCGCGCCGATCCTGGCCGAACTGGCGGCGCGCGCAGGGATCGCGATGCCGATTGTCGCGGCGGTCAACCGCCTGCTCGCGGGCGCAGGCTCCGGCCCGCGCAGTGGTGGCCGAACTGCTCGCGCGTCCGCTGAAGGATGAAGCGGCGTGAGCGAGCCCGCGCCGGATACCACCGATATTCAGGCGCTGGCCAAAGGCGGGCGCACCAATTTCTTCGGGTTCCTGCTGCGGCTGGCAGGCACCGCGCCGTTCCTGTTCATCGCCGGGCGGCTCTACGGCGTGGAGGCGCTGGGGCGCTATGCCTCGGCCTTGGTAGTGATCGAGCTGACCAGCCAGCTGTGCGCGCTCGGGCAGCGGCGCGGGCTGGCACAGCGGCTGGCGGAGGATGAGCGCAATCCCGCCAATGTCGTGGCGGACGGACTGCTGCTGTCGTTTGGCCTCGCCGCCGCCGCCGCTGCGCTGTTCTTGCTGTTCCCGGCACCGATGTTCCCCAGCGGGCAGTTCAGCCAGTGGGACCTGCTGCTGCCGCTGGCGATCATTCCCAACGCGCTGGCGGACATTGCGCTGGCCGCGCTGGCCTATCGCTATGATGTTGGCGCGACGGTGCGTGCGCGCTCGATTGTCGAGCCATGGACGATGGCGATTGCGGCGGTCGCGTTGCTCTATGTGGTGCCCGAAGGCGGGCTGGCCTTGTCATACATTCTCGCCAAGTTCGCTGCGGCGGCGGTGGCGTTTTGGCCCTTGGTGCGCAGCTATGGCCTGCCGCAGCAGTGGCAGCCGCACCCCGCGCGGATCGGGCGTTTGGCAGTGGCATCGTCGCCGCTGGCGGGGGCCGATCTGGTTGAATGGGGCAGCCGCCGCCTCGATATCGCGATCCTGGGCGTGTTCGCCTCCCCGGCTGCGGTCGGGGTCTACTACGCGGCGCAGCAGATCGCGTCGCTGCCGCAGAAGCTGAAAACCAGCTTTGAACCGGTGCTCGGCCCGGTGATCACCAAGAACCTGAAGGAGCACAACTACCCAGCGATCGCCGCGCAGGTCTGCCAAGTGGGGTTCTGGATCATCGCTGCACAGGCCGGGATCGCGCTGGCGCTGGGGATTCCCGGCGAAGGCGTGATGGGGCTGATCGGGCCAGCGTTTGTTGGCGGCACCGGAGCGATGGCGTTCCTGCTCGCCGCCGAAGTGGTGGCCGCGACCGCCGTGGTCAGCGAAGCCGCGCTGATCTACGTCAAGCGGATGGAAAACCTCTATATCTCGCTCGCCACCATCGCGCTGCAAGCGGCGCTGACGGTGGTGTTCCTGCTCGCGGTGCGCGCCGCGCCGGGGTGGGACTTGCCGTTCGGGTGGCAGTTCCCGGCAGCGCGTGTCGATGTGTTTCAGGCCGCCGCTTGCGCGCTTGCGCTGGCGCTGTCGCTTGGCTTGGCCTCGCTGGTCAAGGCGCGGCTGCTCGCGCGGTTTCTGGGGCAACCGATCAACAACTGGCGCTGGCCGTTGCTGTGGGCCGCCGCCGCCGCCGTGCCGGTCGGCTGGTTCGCCACCACCTTCCTGCCCGAATGGGCCGAGCTGCTGTTTGGCATTCCCGCGATCCTGCTCGCCTATGGATTTGTAATCTGGCACAAAGGCTTCGGCCCCGAAGACCGCGTGCTGTTCCGCAAGAATGTGGGCGGGTGAAGCAAACCAAGCGGTAATTGAATCACCGCCCAAATTCCGCTCATCCTGAGCTTGTCGAAGGACCATCGCTCACCCGCTCCGCCAGCGTAATAGGCGGGTGCTTCGACAAGCCCAGCATGAGCGGGCTTGGTTCAGACACGTTGGATCAAGTCTCATTCACAATCCGTTCAGTGCGCGCGGAGCCTTTTGGGCTTCAGACCACAACCGCACGGAAAAGGGGATTTCCATGGGCCTGCGCTCGATTCCAACCCGCCTGCTGACCGCGACCTGTGTGCTGGCCCTGACCGCCAGTTGCGCGGGATCGATGCAGAAGCCTGCCAGTGCCGGGGCCGATGGTGACGAGGACAGCAAAGACATCATCGTCACCGGCACGCAACGCAATGCATCGGTCCAAGACGTGCCGGTTGCGGTCACCTCGGTCAGTAATGAATCCCTGGGCGCTCCTCCACCTCCTCCACCGCCGCC
Source organism: uncultured Alphaproteobacteria bacterium (assembly GCA_963802015.1). GTDB lineage: Bacteria > Pseudomonadota > Alphaproteobacteria > Sphingomonadales > Sphingomonadaceae > Novosphingobium. The sequence continues at coordinate 459,084 of CAWDHB010000007.1, read as the reverse complement.
ACCACCGCCCCTGATCGCTCCGCCAGCGGCAATGTACGTCCCCGCTCCGGCGATGAGCGGCTACATCCCGCCGGTGGTGGTCCCCCAGCCGGCCGACCGCGAACGCTATGACGGCAAGGAGGTCAGCCCGGTCCATCACGTGCGGACCGAGCCGGTCTCCACCTTCTCGGTCGATGTTGATACCGGGGCCTATGCCAATACCCGCCGGTTCCTGACCATGGGCCGGGTCCCGCCCAAGGACGCGGTGCGGACCGAGGAACTGATCAACTATTTCCGCTATGACTATCCCAAGCCCGCCGCGCGCGGCACGCCGTTTTCGGTCAGCACCGATGTGATGACCACCCCGTGGAACGCCGAAACCCGGCTGCTGCGGATCGGGCTGCGCGGGTATGATCTGCCGCGGTCCAGCCGCCCGGCCGCCAATCTGGTGTTTCTGGTCGATGTTTCGGGATCGATGAGCAGCGAAGACAAGCTGCCGCTGGTCAAGACCGCGCTGTCGGGCCTGGCGGGTGAACTGCGCCCGCAGGACAAGGTTTCGATCGTGGTCTATGCCGGGGCCGCCGGGCTGGTGCTGGAACCCACCAACGATCCCGCGAAAATCCGCGCCGCGCTCGACCGAGCTGGAAGCGGGCGGATCGACGGCGGGCGGGGCCGGGCTGCAACTGGCCTACCAGATCGCGCGCGACAACATGATCCAGGGCGGGGTCAACCGGATCGTGCTGGCCACCGATGGCGATTTCAATGTCGGGGTCAGCAATACCAAGGCCTTGATCGAAATGGTCGAAAAGGAGCGCGACAGCGGCGTCACCTTGACCACGCTCGGCTTCGGCCAGGGCAATTACAACGAAGCGCTGATGGAGCAGGTCGCCAACAAGGGCAACGGCAACTACGCCTATATCGATTCGGCGCTGGAGGCGAAGAAGGTGCTGGGGGACGAGATGGGCTCGACCCTGTTCACCATCGCCAAGGACGTGAAGATCCAGGTCGAATTCAACCCCGCGCAGGTCAGCCAATACCGCCTGCTCGGCTATGAAAACCGGGCCTTGCGCGAAGAAGACTTCAACAACGACAAGGTCGATGCCGGCGATATCGGCGCGGGCCACCAGGTCACCGCGATTTACGAGATTGTCCCGGCCGGTTTCAAAGGCTGGACCGACGCGCGCCGCTATGACCCGGTGCCGCGCCCTGCCGCTGGCGCGGCGGGCGAACTGGCCTTCGTCAAACTGCGCTATAAGCTGCCCGATGGCACCACCTCGCGGCTGGTCGAACAGGCGGTGCCGGCGATGCTGATGTGGAACAAGCGCGCGCCGTCACCCGATTTCCGCTTCGCCGTGGCGGTCGCGGCCTTCGGGCAAAAGCTGCGCGGCGATCCGCTGCTGAACGGGTTCAGCTATCCGCAAATCGAAGGTCTCGCCGGGCAGCAGGGCGATTTCTGGCGGCAGGAATTCAGCAAGCTGGTCGGCGTCGCGCAGGGGCTGGAGGCGAAGTAGCAGTTCGGCGTTGAGGCGCGGCGCGCGGGCGGCTATCGCTGCCTCCATGTCGCGCCGCACCGTTCCCCTGATCCTCGCCGGAGCCGCTGCCAGCGCCGTGCTCGGCTTTGGCAGCGTCCTGGCGCATGGGCCTGAATTCACCGCGCGGCTTTCGGCCAGCGCCGCGCGCAGCCTCACCGGTTCGGGCGTCAGCGCGAGTTTCCGTGACGCGCGCGGCTGGCTGACCCGCCATCCCACGCTCAGCGGCGGCGAGGACCTGCCCGATGGCCAGCGCGCCGCGCTCGCTCGCGCGGGTCGCCGCGCTGCCCGGGGTCGGCGGGGTCCGCTGGGAACCGCGCAGCGCTGCGGCGCTGGCCAGCCGCTTGCTTGACAAGCCCCCCGCGCTGCATTGTCAGGATGATGTGAACGGCGTGCTCAAGGCCCGCTCGCTCCGCTTTGCCGAAGCCAGCGCGGCGATTGATCCCGCCAGCGAAGTCGTGCTCGATGAAGTGGCCGCCGCGCTGCGCCGCTGTCTGGGCAGCGTGATCGCGATCACCGGCCACACCGATGCCGCCGGGCGACGAACCCGGCAACCTGACCCTGTCGCAGCAGCGCGCCGAGGCCGTGCTGGCCGCATTGGTGGCGCGCGGCATTCCGGCATCGGGGCTGCGCGCGCGCGGCTGGGGCTCGGGCCGTCCGCTCGAGGGGTCTGGAGCCCGGCGACCCGGCCAACCGCCGGATCGAATTCAAGGTGGTGACGATTCAGCCGGTCGAACCGACCCCGATTGACACGGCGGGAGCAGGCTGATGTTGCCACTGGGACTTGAAACCGTAATGCTGGCGCTGCTGTGCTATGCGGCGGGGCTGGCCTTGGGCTGGATTGTGTGGGGACGCAGACGATGATGGACATGATTGCCGCAAACTGGATCGCCTTCGCGCTGGCGCTGCTGCTGGGCCTGCTGGTCGCGTGGTGGCTGTTTGGCCGCGCGAGCACCCCGGCGGCGCGCCACCATGCGCCCGACGTGCTGGACGAAGGCGCAGCCCCGGCGGCGCGCAATCAGGCGCTGATCGACGCGCCGCCCGCCGCGCAGCTCCCGACCCAGATCGATCCGCCCGCTTTCGCCGGAACCATGGCCGGGCTGGGCGAGGCAATCGCCATCGGTGCGCAGGATGTGGTTGAGGCGGCCGAGGAACGGCAGGCCGAGGCTGCGGAGGTCCCGATTGCAACGGCCTCTGCCGCCGCCGATGACCTCGCCCGGATCAAGGGCCTCGGCCCGAAGCTGCAAGCGCTGCTGCCCACGCTCGGTATCACCACCTTCGCCCAGATCGCCGCGCTGACCGAGGCGGATTTGGCGCAGCTCGACGGAAAGTTGGGCACATTCGCCGGCCGCCCCGCACGCGATGGCTGGGTGGAACAGGCCGGCTACCTCGCAGCAGGCGACGTCGCCGGGTTCGAAGCGCGGTTCGGGAAGGTCTGAGGCGGCACGGCGTGGTGCGGGCCAGCGGAGGGTGACACTTGGGTGACAGTGCCACTCTGAGACGCGCGTTATTGTCACTTTGTTTCAATGGCTTGATTGGTATAAAACGGGTGACACATTTCCAAAAAAATGCAAATTCGCGCGGGAGTGATCTGCTCTCGGACTATGCTCTTGACCGCAGCTACCACATCATCGCGCGGTAGGAAATTCGTTCCACCTGCCTCGTCGCGCGGATCGATGCGGTCTGAGATTAGAATGAAATCAAGCCTATTGTAGGAGATCAGGCCGCGCGAGGCAAAATCTTGTCCAGTTCACCATTCAGCGCGCGCTTGGCTTCAAGCAGTTCGTATTGGTCTTGAAGGCGCAAGAAGAACCCCTCAGACATCCGGAAATAGCGGCCCAAGCGCAGGTCGAGATCGCCAGTCACCGGCTCGCTGCCCGCAATCATCGCACGTAGACGCGCGGCATTGACACCGATCGCCGAGGCTAGCACCTCTGCAGTCAGGCCAATCGGCTCCATGAACTCTGACACCAGCAATTCGCCAGCATGGCTGTTGTGGAGCCACTCAGGGTTAGTCGTGGCAGTCGACGATTTCGACATCGTAAGCGCCTAGTCAGGCGGCGGCATAGATTGCCGGACGGTAACGAGGTTCGGGAACAACCAGATTGCAGTCCAGCGCGGTTTCTATCCACAGTTCGATGGCGATCTCCGCTTCGGCCAACGCCTCGGCAGGCGTGTCGCCATGCGCTGAACACGACTTGAGGTCTGGCACGTCGGCAATCCAGCAATCATCGTCTGGATACCAAAACACGTTGATGTGATAGCGGTGTTGCATCAGTTATCCAGTGTCAGTCCGTACTCCTCCACTATATCAAGGAAATTGCGAATTTGATAGCGCTTTGCGTCCTTGCCTTTTGGCTGAAGGTTCAGCGGTTCCGCGCAGGCCGGACAGACATAGGTTGCGTGGCTGCCCCGGGTGCGGATGTTCCTGAAGCCAAACGCTTCGACCATCGCAACGAAATCCCGGTAGCTTACCGAGCGGTTGGTCGACAAAAGGAGGAGGGCGTAGAGTTTGGCGGGCTTGGTCACAGATCAAAATCCGGAATTCTCGCCTTCTCGACTGCCGAGCGAACCGTGGGCGGGAGGCGGTATCGATAACAGGAGGTGTCGTCGTCCCACTCTTGGTCGAAGAAAGCAGAGTCCAATACGTAGCCGCGTGTGTTCACAAACCGCTTTCCGAAGGCACCCATCATTCCGGCAAATTGACTGGTGTCATATCCAATGTGTTTTTGAATCTCGGTGGCGCGGACCCAACTGTCTCCACCATCATAAATCAGCCGAATCGCGCTCTTCTGGTGCTCAGATAGCTTACGCCGTGTAAGGCAGCGAAATGCAACGTCTGTGCTTGCAAACTGCCAATCTTCCGGCTGAGTTGGCGCGACCGCCTCAACGGACTTCAGGGCAGGCTGGGGCTCATTGCGAAAATGTGGTGGGGCGTGGAATCTCTGCAACGCCTCGAATTCCGCAATTTCAGCGGCCGTTCCTTCGATAACTGAGCCGTCTGACCGCACGATCCGCATACGCAATCCCTTCGATGGCGAAGGTAATACGAAGGCGTGAAATATGTGTCAAGCTACGTAAGCCCTTTTCACAACTATTTCACATCAACACGGGTGCTGTGAATAAGCGCCAATCTTGACAACCAAGGTTGCTTGCGTGGCGTGGTCACCCTCACGCCCCCAACTCCCTTACCCCGGCCCACACGCTCTTCGCCTTCGCCGCAAACCGCGCGTCGCAGGTCACCAGATCGCAGCCCAGGTCCATCGCCAGTGCGAGGTAGAGGCAATCTTTCAGCGGGTGGCCGAGGTCGAGGGCGAGACTCTGCAGCTTTGGTGATGTCTGACATTTCAGACGTCCGGACCAAGACAATGTCCGATTTAAGGATGGCTGCGAATCTCAACAGCGCTGCTTCGCTGTGAGGCCGGTTTGATTTGACCTCGTTGCCTTTGCGTACCAAGGCCGCGCTGACTTCAACTGCGAAGATTGCTGGAGCTGACATTTCCCCGCCGTTTTGCGTAAGGAGCGCATCAGCCTGGTCCGAGCTTATCTCGTTCACCAGCCATTTCACCGCGACGCTGGCATCGACAACGATCATTCCTCGTCACGGATCGCACGGATCAGGGAGACCGCATCCTCACCGGGTGCGAGCCGGATCGGATGCTTCTTGCGGAATGCTAGCAGATCGGCAACCGCCTGTTCGCGGGTCCGCTTTGGCGGTTCGAGTTCGGCGATGATTGCCCGTAAATGTGCCGCTACAGAGCGGTTGTTGGCCTTTGCGATGCGACGCAGGTTTTCATAATCGGCATCATCAATGTCGCGGATGGTCATAGTTGCCACAGCTGAACTCCTTGCTTGCATTGTGTACCATAAATGCATGTAAATTGCAAGCACTACCGCCCCCACTTCGTCTTCCCCTGCCGCCCGAAACGGCCCTTGCGCGTCCCAGGCTTGCCCTCGTTTGACCGCCCGACCAGCGGCGCGCGTTTCTCGCCATCAGGTATCCCGAGCTCGTCCGCCTCCAGCCGCCGAATCTCGTCGCGCAAGCGCCCGGCCTCTTCGAACTCCAGGTCGGCTGCCGCCGTGCGCATCTTGCGTTCGAGTTCTTCGATGTAGGCGCGCAGGTTGTGGCCGACGAGGTTGTTCGCACCCTCAGCCTCGATCTCGACCAAGACGCCATCCCGCGAGGCCGTGTCGGCGACGATGTTGTGGATGTCGCGCTTGATGCTTTCCGGGGTGATCCCGTGTTCCAGGTTATAGGCGCGCTGCTTGTCGCGGCGGCGGTCGGTTTCGGCGATCGCGCGTTCCATCGATCCGGTCATCCGGTCGGCGTAGAGGATCACCCGGCCATCGACATTGCGCGCGGCGCGGCCGATCGGTCTGGATCAGGCTGGTTTCGCTGCGCAGGAACCCTTCCTTGTCGGCATCGAGGATCGCGACCAGCCCGCATTCGGGAATGTCGAGCCCCTCGCGCAGCAGGTTGATCCCGACGAGCACGTCATAGACCCCCATCCGCAGGTCGCGGATCAGTTCGATCCGTTCCAGCGTTTCGACATCGCTGTGCATATAGCGCACGCGCAGGCCCGCCTCGTGCATGAACTCGGTCAGGTCTTCGGCCATGCGCTTGGTCAGGGTGGTGACGAGCGTGCGATAGCCCGCCAAGGCGACCTTGCGGCATTGCTCGATGCAATCCTGGACCTGATCCTCGACCGGGCGGATTTCCACCGGCGGATCGATCAGCCCGGTCGGGCGGATCACCTGTTCGGCGAAAGTGCCGCCGCTCTGCTCCATTTCCCACCCGCCGGGGGTGGCGGAGACGGCCACGGTCTGCGGGCGCATCGCATCCCATTCGTTGAAGCGCAGCGGGCGGTTGTCGATGCAGCTGGGCAAGCGAAAGCCGTATTCGGCGAGCGTGATCTTGCGGCGGTGATCGCCTTTGCTCATCGCGCCGATCTGCGGCACGGTCTGGTGGCTTTCATCGACGAACAGCAGCGCGTTTTCGGGCAGATATTCGAACAGCGTCGGCGGCGGTTCGCCCGGCAAGCGCCCGGTCAGGAAGCGGCTGTAGTTTTCGATCCCGGCGCAGCTGCCAGTCGCCGCGATCATCTCCAGGTCGAAATTGGTGCGCTGTTCCAGCCGCTGATGCTCGAGCAGCTTGCCCTCGGCCTCCAGCTCCTTCAGCCGCTCGGCCAGTTCGAACCGGATCGCGTCGGCGGCCTGCTTCATCGTCGGCCCGGGGGTGACGTAGTGCGAATTGGCATAGACGCGGACAGTGCTGAGCGAGGCGCCCTTCTTGCCGGTCAGCGGATCGAATTCGGCGATCTCCTCGATTTCGTCGCCGAAAAAGCTGATCCGCCAGGCCATGTCTTCGTAGTGACTGGGGTAGATTTCCAGATTGTCGCCGCGCACGCGGAAATTGCCGCGCTGGAACGCGGCGTCGTTGCGCTTGTATTGCAGCGCCACGAGCTTGCGGATCAGCTCGCTCTGATCGGCGCTGGCACCCTTTTTCAGGTCAAAGATCATCGCCGAATAGGTTTCGACCGAGCCGATGCCATAGATGCAGCTGACCGAGGCGACGATGATCACGTCGTCGCGTTCCAGCAGCGAGCGCGTGGCCGAATGGCGCATCCGGTCAATCGCTTCGTTTACGCTCGATTCCTTCTCGATGTAGGTATCGCTGCGCGGGACATAGGCTTCGGGCTGGTAATAATCGTAATAGCTGACGAAAAATTCGACCGCGTTGTCCGGAAAGAAGCTCTTGAATTCGCCATACAATTGCGCGGCGAGCACCTTGTTCGGCGCGAGGATCAGCGCGGGCCGCTGCGTCGCCTCGATCACCTGCGCCATGGTGAAGGTCTTGCCGCTGCCGGTGACGCCGAGCAGCACCTGCGTCGCCTCGCCGCCCGCAATGCCCTCGATCAGCTCGGCAATCGCGGTCGGCTGGTCCCCGGCGGGCTGGTATTCGGACTGAATCCGGAACCGCTGCCCGGACTCAGCCTTGACCGGCCGCTGCGGCTTGTGCGGGGTGAAGGCCCCAGAGGTGTCGGGCTCTGCCAGACCCCGGCGGATGATCAGTTCGGCCATGAGCAGGGATATGGCGGTTTATGGTTTGTTCTGCAATGGGGGTGTCGGTTCCGAATGCGCTTGACCTTCCCGGTGCGCCAGATCATCTTTCCAGCATGAGTGAGCGCATCGTCATTGATCCGGAAGTGTGCGGCGGACGGCCAATCGTGGCGGGCACCAGGATGCGCGTGACTGACGTGCTGGATGCCCTGGCGAACGGGGCAGGCATCGATGAACTGCTGGCGGACTTTCCGTATCTGACGCGCGCTGACGTCCAGGCCTGCCTGGCCTATGCCGCGCGCTCACTCGATCACCGGGTGGTGCGCGCCGCCTGATGCGGTGCCTGATCGACGCCCAGCTTCCACCCGGCTTGTGTAGCTGGCTGCGCGAGCAAGGCGTTGAGGCACAGCACGTGTTCGATGTGCTTGGTGGTCAGACCCCGGACGCCAGAATCGCCGAATATGCCAGGGCGAACGCGCTGGTTCTGATCACCAAGGACGATGATTTCCGCCTGCGCTATCCGCCCCTGGACTACCGCCTGATCTGGCTGCGCTGCGGCAACATCACAAATCAATCCTTGCGTGCCTGGCTGGGCCAACGCTGGCCCGAAGTGCGCCAGCGGCTGGACGATGGCGAGGTGTTTGTCGAGGTGCGGTGATGGGTGGGCGTTTAGTGTTCATTTGCGCAAGTGGCTGGGCACATCAATCCTTATTTTGGAGTTTACCCGCAGCGTTGATCGCAACTGGGCTGCGCGGGCTTCGCTTTCTACAGTGATCTTCAATCTGATCCGACCGGCGAAAGCAGACAGGTCGGCCACGGCTGTGCCTGAAAGATCAAGGCTGCGAAGTGCAGTTAGGTTAGTGAGAGCGGAGACGTCACTGACTTGCGTACGGCTAAGGATCAGCGTTCGAAGTTTGGCGCAGTTTGCAAGCGGAGTGACGTCGTTGACCTGTGTGTTATTAAGATAGAGACGTTCCAGTTTGGTCAGGTTAGCAAGGGGCGCAATATCACTGACCTGTGTGTTTGTTAGCTCCAGATATATTAGCGCGGCGAGGCCCGAAATCGGGTCAAGATCGTTAACCTGAGTTCCGTTCAGATCAAGATGTTGCAGTCCAACAAGACCTGCCAGTGGGGCGAGGTCATTGACCTTTGTTTGCCAGAGCTGAAGTCTGCCCAGCCCTGCAAGACCTTCAATCGGCCCAAGGTCTCTTACTAATGTTCTCGCTAGATTAAGTGATTGCAGCAAGGATAGACCTACTAGGGGGCTGAGGTCGCTGACTTGCGTGCCCATCAAGTTAAGGTTTTTCAGCAAAATGAGGCCAGCGATCGGGGAGAGATCGGTGACCTGAGTGCTCGTAAGTTCAAGGTAACTTAGCGCGGTAAGTCCAGCCATCGGAGAAAGGTCCGCAATTGGCTCATCATAAAAGTTTAGCCTGTCCAAATATGGCCACCAATCCTTTGGCGGTGCTTTGCCTTCCAGAATCAGTTCTTGCGCTTCCTCCACATAGTCTTCGGGCAAATTGGGCTGCGGGGGTGGGGTTTCGATTTCCACCCGGACATTTCGCACCAACGCACCAACCGCACCAATCCACTTGATCGACTGCTTGCGGAATGTTTCTGCGCCGTCCTTGATCCGGTCACTGGCGCGTGAGGCAGCGGCAGTGATGGTCCGGCTGAATTGCTGGTTCGTTCGGCAATGACCGATCCGACCCGCTTGAACAGCGCAAGGTCAATCAGCGGCCCGACCGCGAGCGCCAGCTGCGAAATGTCGATGTTGATCTGGACCCAGGTCTGGAAATACCGGGTGATCGTGCGGGTGCGAACATCGTTTGAACCATCTTCCACGTTGAGCAAGGCCAGGTTCTGCCCAAGCTTGGTCAGGCCGGTTTCGATGGTCTTCAAATCGTCGCGGTGCCCCGCTTTTGCGACCAGCTGGATCAGACCGGGATCAAACGCACGGATGCCCATGGCGTTGGCGGCGGCGAGAATCCTGCCAATGTCAGCTTGCAGGCCGCCCATCCAGTTGCGCAAGATGGTCAGCCGCCGGTCCTGATTGCGATAGTCTTCATCAGACAAGTCGGGATCGTCTGCCTCAAGCTCTTCGGGCCAGACGATCTGGGACAACACCGCTGCCAAATTGGTGTAATCATCTGCCACGCCGATATCGGGCTGCACTTCATGCAGTTTGCGGATTTCGTCGGCCACGCGCAAAATCGGGCGGATCTGATCCGGCCATTCGGGATCGTTGAAATGGGTCAGTGCCTCATCGGTTTCAGCGATGGTGCGCTTGGTGCCCTTGATAGCCCGGATCAGGCGGTCTTGCGGGGTCATAGCTGGTCTACCAAGGTTATAGGCTTTTTTCCCAGAAATTCGCCGATTGCCTTGTCCAATTGTTTGGCAGTCTGGTTGATTCCCTGTCGGCGTGGCTTCCATTGATCGAGTGGTAACAGGCTGAGATGCTTGTCGCGCGGTGATGCAGTGACGGTGCCGACCACGCTGGGCCAAAGACAGTCATCAACAATGACGGGAAGCCACAGGCAGCCTCCAGCTTTCCACTTGCGAATTATGGCGGGAAGCTCGTTCTCCATAATCTCATTCGACCACAGCGAGTTTGAGCTGATCAGGGTGATAAAGATTTCCGCTCGATCGATCTCTGCCAAATATCCAGCACGAAAACAGCGGCCAGTGGCGGTGGCTTCATCAAACCAGAATTCTTCAATGCCATACATCCGGCACAACGGCTTCAGCGGCTTGCGCAGTTCATCGCAAACCTTCCGGTCTTCGTGCGAATAAGAAATGAACCCCCGCATTCGGTCGCCTTGCCGTCCAGTTCAAGCAACATGGGAGCGGGGGAAGGGATTGGCAAGGGGGGGGGTGCGGCTGGGGCGGGGTATCAGCAACTCGCTGGGTGTGGTCAAAGTTGGCCGGAGTATGTCATCGAGTTTGTTTGGACCATTACAATCAATACAACCAATTTGGACTATTCTTGCGTGCGCGCTTAAGTGAATAGTAACCAAGTCTGACCAGTCTCTTCTGAAATATAGCTCATCATGGATCGAAGCCAGAAGGACTGACATGCCGCATCGACACTTGCCCGCCGCCATAGCGTTCGCCCTATCGCTCGCCGGATGCAGTGCGGCGCGGGAGGATCAGACGCCTGAACAGGTGCAGGCAGAGCTGGCCAAGGCGGTGATGCCCAAGCCCGGGCTGTGGGCGATGCATTACGAGGTCAAGAGCTTCGCGGCACCGGGGATGCCCGATGCGGCGGTTGAGAGCGCGCGGCGCGAGGTGGCGGCGCGCGGGCGGCTGGGGCAGCTGAAGTGTGTGACCGAAGCGACGCTGGCCGCCGCGCGGACCGGTGAAGTGTTGGGCAAATCAGACATGTTCTGCCCGCCGATTTACTTCAAGAACGATGGCGCGGCTTACGATAGTGTCTGGCTGTGCCGGTCGAGCGATGACGATGCGACCGTGGAAGCGCGTGGCACTGCGACGGTGGAGCGCGATGTCTCGACAATTCAGGTCAATTCATCGGTTCCCGGATCACCGGCGGGCCGCTACACCATGGAACTGCTGCTCACGACGGAGCGACAGGGGATTGCCCGGCGGGGTGATGTGCCGGGTGTTGTCTTGGTGACAAGCACCGTCCCATTCCGGTAGAAGCGGCGAGTTCGCCAATCCCCCACCGGAGCCCTGCATGAACCTAGAAATCGAACGCAAGTTCCTGGTGGCCAATGCTGGCTGGCAGGCGCAGGTCACCGCGCGCAGCACAATCGCGCAAGGCTATCTGTTTGTGGAACCAGACCGTTCAGCGCGGGTGCGGGTGGTCGGCGACCAGACGTTGCTGACCCTTAAGTTCGGCGCTTCGGCGATGGTACGCGATGAGTTTGAATATGCGATTCCGGCGGCCGACGGGGCAGCCTTGCTGGCGCTGGTCGATCCGGCGCGGGTGATCCGCAAGGTCCGCCACCGGGTGCCCTACGATGCCGCGCTAACCTGGGAGATCGACGTGTTCGAGGGGGCACTGGCGGGCTTGACCGTGGCCGAACTGGAGCTGCCGGCTGCGGACTTCGCCATCGCGCCGCCCGCCTGGTTAGGGCGCGAGGTGACGCAGGATCGGCGGTTTTTGAACAAGCATCTGCAGGCGCTGGATCAGGCGGGCCTGCGCGCGTTGCTGGCGGAGTGACTGGCGAGAGATGCGCACGGTGATGGTACCCGCCGTGCTGCAACACGGCGCGGATGGCACGACCTTTTCGTTTCCTTAGCAAAAGCGGGCTAGATCGCGCCCGAACAGGAGCAATTCGCGCGTGGCGGCGTTACAGACCATTCAATTGCTGGGTTTGCTGGGGGCCGTGTCCTATGGCCTGGCGCGGCTGGCGCGCGCCTCGCGCAGCGCGGCCTGGCACCGCTATGCTGTGGTCGCGCAGCCGCGCTCTGGCCTGCCCACGATGCCGCGCGGTTTTGCGGTGCGCGAACTGTCTGCTGCCGAGCTGGCTGGACAGGAGATCGACGCGAGCCCGGCGGTGCAGGCGGAGCGGTTTGCGGCGGGGCTGACCTGCCTGGGTGCGTTCGATCCGCGGGGACAGCTGACCGGGCTGGTCTGGCTGGGCACCGGAACCTATGACGAGGACGAAGTGGCGGTTCGTTTCTTGCTACCTGCGGACTGCTGCTGGGACACCGGGCTGTGGATTGCACCGGAGCATCGCATGGGGCGGACTTTTGCGGCGTTATGGGCCGGGGTAAAGGCCTGGATGGCACGCGCGCGGGCTGACCTGCTCGCTCAGCCGGATCAGCGATTACAACCGGACTGCGCTCACGCGCGCATCTGCGGATGCAGGCGCGGGTGCTGGCGCACTGCACCTTTGTGCGGTTCGGCAACTGGCAATGGAGCGCCGCCGCGCGGCCGCGGTTGGTGCAGCTGCGCGGCGCGCACGGACCAGCCCGCGCGGTGCTCGACCTGCGCGGACTTGATCTGGTGGGCGGCGCGCCGGTTCAGGCGGGGAGCGTCAGCGCCTCATAACGTTCGAGGTGGTAATCGGCCGAGCCGAACTGGCGTTCGATCATCGTCGCCGCGCTTGAAATAGTGGCCGATCGCCAGCTCCACCGTGATCCCGATCCCGCCGTGGGTTTGGATCGCGTTCTGGCCCGACCAAATTCGAGGCCGCGCCCGACCTTGGCCTTGGCCATGGCTGACCGCGGCCTTGCGCTGTTCAGCGGGTTCGTCCAGCTTGAGCGTGCCCATCAGCGCCATCGAGGCGATCTGCTCGGCTTCGCAGAACATGTCGCTCATCCGGTGCTGCAGCACCTGGAACTTGGCGATCGGCAGGCCGAACTGCTTGCGCTGCTGGGTATATTCGACCGTCTGCTCGACCATGCGTGCGGGCGATCCCGGTGGCTTCGGCGCAGACCGCCATCGTGGCCTTCGTCGACCATCGCGTTCGATCAGGTCGATCCCGCCGGGCAGCAGCGCATCGCCGGGGATGGCGACGTTTTCGAAATAGACCTCGGAGGCGCGGAAGCCGTCGACCGTGGGATAGTCGCGGCGGGTGATCCCGGCGGCTTTGGCGTCGATCAGGAACAGCTCGACCCCGGCGCGTTCGCGGCGCGCTGCCGCCGGTGCGCGCGGTGACCAGCAGGTGCGTCGCCCAGGGCGCGGCATAGACCACCGCCTTGTGGCCATTCAGCACATAGCCGCCGCCGTCGGCCTTGGCGGTGGTGCCGATGTCGGCCAGGTTGTAGCGGCCCTGCGGTTCGGCATAGGCGAAGGCGATCACGCAATCGCCGGCGATGATCTGCGGGATCACCGCTTCAGCCATGGCGCCGCCGGCAGCCTTCAAGGCGCCGCCGCCGATCACCACGGTCTGGAGCCAGGGTTCGATCGCGATGACCTTGCCCAGTTCCTCCATCATGATCATGTTTTCGAGCGCGCCGCCGCCCATGCCGCCGTGTTCTTCGGCGAAGGGTGCGCAGGTCAGCCCGAGTTCGCTCGACAGCGCCTTCCAGATCCCCGGATCGCGGCCTTCGGGGCTGGCGAGCATCTTTTTGCGGGTTTCGAAATCGTAGGTGTCAGCCAGGAACCGCGCGAGCGTATCGCGCAGCATGTCCTGGGTTTCGGTGTAGGCGAGGTCCATTTTGGTTTAGTCCTTCACAGCCCAAGAACCATCTTGGCGATGATGCCGCGCTGGATTTCGTTCGAGCCGCCATAGATCGTGGTCTTGCGCATGTTGAAATAGGTGCGGCGCGGTGCGGCTGGCCCAGTCGGGGCCGATCGGGTGCTCGTTGTCGCCTTCGCCAAAGCCGCGGAAATAGGGCGCGCCATAGTGGCCGGCGGCCTCCAGCGCCAGTTCGGTCAGCCGCTGCTGGATTTCCGAGCCCTTGATCTTGAGCAGCGAGCTTTCCGGCGCCCGGCGCCTTGCCCGGCGGCATCGCCAGCGAGACTGCGCAGTTCGGTATATTCCAGCGCGGTCAGGTCCATTTCCAGTTCGGCAACCTTGCGGCGGAAGAACGGATTGGCGAGCAGCGGCTTGTCACCGTCCAGCTCGGTGGTGGCGATCGCCTTGATCCGCTCGATCCCGCGCTTGGAGCCGGCGACCCCGGCAATCCCGGTGCGTTCGTGCGCGAGCAGGAACTTGGCGCAGGTCCAGCCCTTGTTCTCTTCGTAGATGCGCTGGTCCGACCGGCACGCGGACATTGTCGAGGAACACTTCGTTGACCTCGTGTTCGCCGCCCAGCGTGATGATCGGGCGGACTTCGATGCCCGGGGGTCTTCATGTCGATCAGCAGGAACGATGCCCTCCTGCGCCTTCACCTCGGGATTGGTGCGGACCAGGAAAAAGCCCCAGTCGGCATGCTGGGCCATCGTGGTCCAGGTCTTCTGGCCGTTGACCACATAATGATCGCCGTCTCGCTCTGCCTTGGTGCGAAGCGAGGCGAGGTCCGATCCTGCGCCCGGTTCAGAATAGCCCTGGCACCACCAGTCCTCGCCCGAGAGGATGCGCGGGCAGGAACTGGGCCTTCTGCTCAGGGGTGCCGAAGGTGTAGATCACCGGGCCGACCATCGACAGGCCGAACGGCATCAGCCGGATGCAATCGGCGCGCGCGGTTTCTTCGGAGAAGATGAACTTCTGCGTCGCGGTCCAGCCGGTGCCGCCGTATTCGACCGGCCAGGCCGGCGCGACCCAGCCCTTGGCGTGGAGCACGCGGTGCCAGGCGAGGAAATCCTCCTTGGCCAGCTCATCGCCTTCGTCCTGCTTGCCGCGCAGCTTGCGGGATAGTTTCGGCAATGAAGGTCCGCACTTCGTCGCGGAAGGCCATGTCTTCGGCGCTGAATTCGAGGTCCATGGGCGCTCTCCTCCCGATAGGCTTGCTTAGTTGCCGCAGATCTGGCGCAGGAGTGCGCATTCTGCAAGGATTGACGTTGCAAGGCGCTGCGCGATTTCTCGCGGTTTGCGCGGACTGGCGCGCTTGCCGCTACGGCACCGCCATGCCAAAGCCGGATTGGCTTGGCGGAATTTTTTGCTAGGCTGGCGGCTTCACGCAACAGGAGCTGCCGATGCCCCGCCATGCTGATTCCGCCATCTCGTCCTTCTCAGCCTCGGCGCTGGCCGGCTGCAACAAGCCGGCGGATGCAGCGCAGACCCCGAACAGGCCGCTTCGGCGGCGGGCGCAGCGGCCGAAAGCTCCGACCCGAACCGGGCAAATACCGCGCCACCACCCGGTTCACCAATGTCAGCATTCCCGGCCTCCCGCCGAGCTGCAGCAGCGCAGGCGACCAAGAAGATGTTCAGCCAGCACCGGGCAATCGACCGAGTTCTGCCTGACCCAGAACAGGCCAGCCTGGGCTAGGAGGAAATGACCAAGCGCGCCGCGCAGGGCAATTGCAACTATGAGCGGTTCAGCGCGGCAGGCGGCAAGCTCGACGCGGCGATGACCTGCCAGACCGGACAGCGGGATGACCGCGCGGGCGCAGATGACCGGCACCTTCTCGTCGACCGGTTCGAACATGACCATGGTGTCCGATGCCACGGCCCCGGGGATGCCGGGCGGGGGGATGCACATGGAAGGCCGATGGTGACCCAGCGGATCGGCGACTGCACCTGATCGGCAATGCCGAATTGCGCCCGTTCGATTTCACCCGGGCGATGGTCCGCACCCCGGGGGCCACGTCGTCAGCGGGCCTGCGCGCGGGCGGCGGGCCAGAGCCCCACGCTGGCAGGCGTGTGCGCCGAACACGCCGCCTATGTCGCGGCGCTGCGGCAGCCGGGCTGGCGGTGACAGTGCCCGAGCCGCTGGAAGACTTCCCCGACGCGATCTTTGTCGAGGACCCGGCGCTGGTGTTCCCGGAAGCCGCGATCCTGCTGCGCCCCGGTGCGCCCAGCCGGATCGGCGAGGCGGCGCGCCTGCGGCGCCGCGCTCGAAGCGGCCTTCCCGCAAGTGCTCGAGCTAGACCGCGGCCATGCCGATGGCGGCGACGTGCTGGCCATGCCAGACCGCGTGTTCATCGGCCTGTCTGCCCGCACCGACCGGCGAAGGCGCGGCCGAAGTCTCGCGAACTTGCTGGAGTCCGGCTCGGGCGCACGGCGGTGATCGCCGAAACCCCGCAGTCGGTGCTCCATCTCAAGACCGCCAGCTCGATCATCGATGCGGAAACGTGCTCGCCACCGCCGATCTGGCCGCCTCAGGGATGTATGCAGGCTACCGGGTGCTGATCGTGCCGGCCGGCGAGGAGGGCGGGGCCAATGTGCTGCGCGTCAATGACACGATCCTGGCCGGGAGCCGGTTTCCCCGGATGGCCGCGCTGCTCGACGGCCATGGCGCAATCAGTGCCGCCGCTTGACAATGCCGAAATTGAGAAGATCGACGCCGGTTTCACCTGCATGTCGCTGCGCTGGTAACTGTCTTCGCACAGGTCGTTGCGATTGTCGCATTTCACATATTTTCGGCAATCAAATCGCGGTATTGACTGCGTTCCGGACAGGAACGGGGGCAACGGTGCCGCGATTCGGGCTGAACTTGCGCAAGAATGACTGGTTGCCACTGACTGCACCGTCGGTGGCGATGCTGCTCTCGTTTGCGCTGCTCGGGAGCACCGCCGATACCGGCCCGCCGGGACCGCGCTGGAACGACCACGAGCTCGAACAGTTGCAACAATGGGTCGAAACCGCCCCGCTCGACGCACTGCCAAAGCCCGACCGCGCCGCGCTCGACGACGCGCTGCATAGCGGGCGCAAAGCACGGATCAATCCGGCGGCGACCGCGCTCGCGCTCAGGCTCGCGCAGTTGCACCTCACCGGCGCGGCTCCGGTGGCTGAGCGGGTCGATTGGCACATCCCCGATCCGGATACCAAGCGCGCGCTTGGCCCGGCGCTCGAAGCCGCAGTCGCCGACGACCGACTCGACGATTTCTTCACCGCCTTGCGCCCCGCGCACCCGACCTATGCCGCGCTGCGCGAGGCGCTCACGACCGAGCCCGATGCCCTGCAGCGTCAGCGGATCGCCCGCAATATGGAACGTTGGCGCTGGCTCCCGCAGTCACTGGGCGAGAACTATATCCTGGCCAATGCTGCCGGGTTCGACGTTGCGCTGGTGCGCGGTGGGCACGAGCAGAAACGCTGGGTCACCATATCGGGCCGCGCCGAGACCCCACTCCGGCGATCACTGCCGTTGCAACCGCCGTGATCATCAACCCGTGGTGGGAAGTTCCGCCATCGATCTCGAGCGTCAGCCCGATGTCGGCGCGTGGCGGCTATGTCCGGGTCGGTAACCGCTATCGCCAGAAGCCCGGGCCGGGCAATTCGCTGGGGCAGATGAAGATGGTGATGTACAATCCGTGGAACATCTACCTCCATGATACCCCCAGCCGCTACCTGTTCGGGCAGCGCGAGCGGGCCTTCAGCCATGGCTGCATCCGGGTGAACGATGCGCTGGGTTTTGCCACCAGCCGTGGCGGGCGGTGCGCTTACGCAGGACCGGCTCGACAAGATTTTCAAACAAAGGGACGTGATGCGAAGCAGGACGTCGTGACGGTCACCGTCCCGCTGGCGCATGCGCTGCCGGTCTATGTCACCTACTTCACCGTCGATACCGACGCGCAGGGCCACCTGCGGTTTCACAAGGACATCTACGGCCGCGACAAGACAATCCTGGCCTATGCAGTGCCGCATGATGCCCAGCTGGCGCTGCGCTGATTTGATCAAAGAGGACACCTGATATGCACCGTAAGCTCCTTTTGTCCGCCCTGTTTGCTCCTGGGACTAGCCGGAGCAATCGGTGGAACCGCGCAGGCGCAGCTCGGCGGGTTGGGCGGCGTGATGCGCGCGCTGCCGGTCAAGCCGCCGGGCCTGCCCAACATCCTGTCGGGCCCGCAGCCGGTCACCACCAATATCAAGGATGCGGTCTGGGCCGATCCAGCGAAAGACCGCTTCGCGCCGCCGAGCGCGGTCAAGCCGATGACCGGACTGGCGCGCAGCGCGACCGGCGGGTTCGTGTCTGCAGCCGGGCTATTACGAAATGCTGGCGCAGTCGCTATTGCCTGCACGCCGGAACCCATGGGCCGGGCGGCGGCGACGGCTATCTGCTCGCCCCGGTCAAGGGATCGGCCAAGGATGCGGTCGAGACGCATCCTGCGCAACAGCGCGACCCGGCCTGAGATTGACCAGCGCGATATCCAGCTGCTGCTGCTGGGCGATTGTTGCCAAGGCCAAGTTTGAAAACCTCGACAACCGCTTGAAGCTGGTGGCGACGCAATTGCTCAGCAAGAAGCAGCTTGCCGGGACTGAACCGCAGCGCGCTGTCGGTGCTGACCTCGTCCGAACTGTCGGCGGTCACCGGCGGTCTGCCCGGCCCGATCCGCACCGTGGTGGAAACCGAAAGCCGGATGCGCAGCATGTTTTCCGGCACCGGCTCAAGCTATGCCGATTTTGAACGGCTGGCGGTGCTGGGCGGCGCGGTGCCGCGCGGCGAGGGCAGTGTGGATACCCCGGCGTCGCGCTGGAGCCAGCACCCGGACGGCTACTGGGTGCGCTACAAGCCCAATGGCTATTCCAACACGCTGGTGCAGATCTGGGTCCCGCAAGGCAGCGCGGCCGTGGGCAAAAGCTATGAGCCGTGGCTGGCGATCGCGGTGCCCGGCAACACCTCGCGTCAACGGCTGGCGCAGTCGGCCCGGGTCTATTCGCCGCTAAAATCTTCGCATTTGCAGCATAGGCGGCTTGACTCTGTCTCGCCATGCGGCAGTCATGGCGGGGAAGGGGTCAGGCCTGATGCGACGCGCTGCCTGCGTGCTATGATGAGATGCTGGATGACCGAGGGCGGGGTGCGCCGGCCTATGCCGGCTATCGCGACTGGTACGACGCGCAGGATCCGGCCGGCTGCGGCGCAAGGGGCAGGAGGCCGAGGGGTTCTTTCGCAAGACCGGGATCACCTTCAACGTCTATGGCGATGATGACGGGGAAGAACGGCTGATCCCGTTCGACATGGTCCCGCGGATCGTGACCGCGCAGCGAATGGCGCAAGCTGTCGCGCGGGATCGAGCAGCGGGTCCGGGCGCTCAACGCGTTCCTGCACGATATCTATCACCGCCAGGAGATCGTCCGCGCCGGGCGGGTGCCGCAGCGGCTGATTGCCGAGAACGCCGCGTTTCTGCCGCAGATGGTCGGGCTGGTCCCGCCGGGCGGGGTCTATACCCATATCGTCGGGATCGATCTGGTCCGCACCGGGCCGGATGAGTTCATGGTGCTGGAGGACAATGCCCGCACCCCCAGCGGCGTTTCCTACATGCTCGAAAACCGCGAAACGATGATGGCGATGTTCCCGGAGCTGTTCACCAAGGTGAACGTGCGCCCGGTGCAGGACTATCCGCGCCGTCTCGCCAAAAGCCTCGCCGCCTGCGCCCCGGCCTGCGCGGGGGACACGCCCGACGGTCGCGGTGCTGACGCCGGGGATCTACAACTCGGCCTATTTCGAACATGCCTTCCTGGCCGACCAGATGGGCGCCGAACTGGTCGAGGGCAGCGACCTGCGCGTGGTCGATGGCCGGGTCGCGATGCGCACCACGCGCGGGTATCAGCCGGTCGACGTGCTCTACCGCCGGGTCGATGACGAATTCCTCGATCCGCTGAGCTTCAATCCAGCTTCGGCGCTGGGCGTGCCGGGGATCATGGACATCTACCGCGCGGGCGGGATCACCATCGCCAATGCGCCGGGCACCGGGATCGCCGATGACAAGGCGATCTATTCGTTCATGCCCGAGATCGTCGAGTTCTACACCGGCGAGAAGCCGCTGCTGGGCAACGTCCAGACCTGGCGCTGTTCGGAAAAGGACAGCCTGGCCTATGTGCTCGATAATCTGGCCGAACTGGTGGTCAAGGAAGTCCACGGCTCGGGCGGCTATGGGATGCTGATCGGGCCGACTTCCTCGAAGAAGGAGATCGCCGCCTTTGCGCAGAAGCTGCGCGCCAAGCCGGGCAACTACATCGCCCAGCCGACGCTGGCGCTCTCGACCGTGCCGATCTTCGCCAAGGCCGGCCTCGCCCCGCGCCATGTCGATCTGCGCCCGTTCGTGCTGGTCTCGCCCGAGGGGATCGACATCACCCCGGGCGGGCTGACGCGGGTGGCGCTGAAGCAGGGCTCGCTGGTGGTCAATTCCTCGCAAGGCGGCGGCACCAAGGACAGCTGGGTGCTGGAAGACTGATGGCGCAGGGGACCACTTTACATGCTAGGCCGACCGCCAATGGGCGTCTTCTGGCTGGCCCGCTACTCTGGAGCGGGCGGAGAATACCGCGCGGCTGATCGAGGCGGGGTTCCGGATGGCGCTGACCCGCGATGCCGCCGCCGCGCATCGAGGAATGGCGCTCGGTGGTCACCACGGTCGGCCACACGGCAAGCTATGAGGCGGCCTATGCGGACTATTCCGGCGCGCAGGTGTGGAACTTTCTGCTGCGCGACAAATCCAATCCCGGCTCGGTGCTGGCGATGATCGAAGGCGCGCGGACCAATGCGCGCGCGGTCCGCACCGCGCTTGACCCGCGAGGTCTGGGAAGCGGTCAACGAAAGCTGGATGGTGCTGAAAGACCTGCTGGCCCGGCCGGTGCGCGAACCGGCGCTGGGGCAGGTTCTTGGGCACGATCCGGCGGCAGGCGACGCTGGTGCGCGGCGCGGTCGAAGGCTCGATGCTGCGCAACGAGAACTACAATTTCTTCCGGATCGGCACGTTCATCGAGCGCGGCGACAACACCGCGCGGATCCTCGATGTGAAGTATTATGTGCTGCTGCCCTCGCTCGCCTGGGTCGGGTCGAGCCTTGACAATGTGCAGTGGGAGAGCGTGCTGCGCTCGGTCGCGGGGGACCGCGCCTATCGCTGGCTCAATCCAGGGCAAGATGGACCCGCGCGGGATTGCCGAGTTCCTGATCCTCGACCAGCGGTTCCCGCGCAGCTTCCATTTCTGCATCGACAAGCTGCGCTCCAACCTGTTCGGGCTGGCGCATCAATATGGCGCGCAAACCGCTGCGCACGGACTGGTGCGCGGACCTGACCGAGCGGATCCATGGCCTGACCATCGACACGATCTTTGAAGACGGGCTGCACGAATTCATCGTCGATTTCATCGCCTGCAACCGGCAGATTTCGCAGGCGATCGAGCATGACTATCGGTTTTACGCCTGATGCGGCTGCGGATTGACCACACCACCCGCTACCTGTTCGCCACGCCGGTGCTGCACGGGCTGCAACGCCTGCGGCTGACGCCCAAGGCCACCAACGGCCAGAAGGTGCTCGACTGGACGATGGACCTTGCAGGCGCGCGCCGCGAAGTCGAATACGACGATCACAACCACAACCGCACCACGCTGATCTCGGTCGAACCCGGCGCGACCATGGTGGAGGTGCGCTGCCGGGGGGTGATCGATACTGCGAACAATCACGGGGTGATCGGCCACCACGCCGGGCACATGCCGCTGTGGGCCTTCCTGGCGCAGACCGCGCTAACCCGGCCCGGCCCGCGCGTCAAGGCGATCATCGCCAAGCTGGACGATGGCGCAGCCAAAGGCGTGCCGGTGCTGCACCGGCTATCCGCGCTGATTGTCGAAGCGGTGCGCTATGCCCCCGGCGAAACCCAGGTCCACACCACGGGCGAGGAAGCGGCGGCGCTGGGGCTGGGGGTGTGCCAGGATCACGCGCATATCTTCATCGGCGCAGCGCGGCAGCTGGGGTTTCCGGCGCGCTATGTCTCGGGCTATCTGATGATGACTGACCGGATCGAGCAGGAAGCCGGGCACGCCTGGGCCGAGGCGCATGTTGATGGGCTCGGCTGGGTCGGGTTTGACGTGTCGAACGGGATCAGCCCGGATGAACGCTATGTCCGCGTTGCCACCGGGCGCGACTATCGCGAGGCTGCGCCGATCACCGGCATGTCGTACGGATCGGGGGAAACTGTGCTGGAAGTGCATCTGGCGGTTGAACAACAGACCGCCGAACAGTAGGCGCAAGCGGACGCCGAACAGGGTGTGCTGGCGCACAGGGGGGAATCCTGCTTTGACCTATTGCGTTGGCATGACACTGGACAAGGGCCTTGTCCTGATGAGCGATACCCGGACCAATTCGGGCGTCGACAACATCTCCACCTTCCGCAAGATGTTCCACTGGTCGGTGCCGGGCGAACGGATGATCGCGATCATGTGCGCGGGCAATCTGGCGACGACCCAGGCGGTGGTCAGCCAGCTGGAAGAACGCACCAAGGCCAAGGCCGAGCGCCGCAACTGCCTGCTGGAAGCGCCGACGATGTTTCAGGTGGCGAGCCTGATCGGCAAGCTGCTCTGCGATACGATCAAATCGCGCCAGTCCGATCACGGGCAGGAAGCGGCGAGCACCTTCACCGCCTCGATCATCGTCGCCGGGCAGATCGCCGGGATGGAGCCGCGGCTGTTCCTGATCTATCCCGAAGGCAATTTCATCGAAGCCAGCTTTGACACGCCGTTCTTCCAGATCGGCGAGACCAAATATGGCCGCCCGATCATCCTGCGCGGCTACAGCCCGGACATGAGCTTTGAAGACGCGGTCAAGCTGCTGATGGTCAGCTTTGATTCGACGCTCAAGGCCAACCTCTCGGTCGGCATGCCGCTCGATCTGCTGGTGCTGGAAAAGGACAAGTTCGAACCGCTGCACCAGCGCCGGATCGCCGCCGACAACGCCTATTTCCGCGCGATTTCGGCCGGATGGAGCGAAGCGCTGAAACTGGCGTTCGAAAGCCTGCCGGACTATTCGTTCTTTCATGGACCGGATGGCGGGGACTGTACGCTAATTCTTGATCGAGGCAGGTAGACTCTTACTATTTTGGCGATTAACACGACCTGCTACATAGGAATTTGCCCATGGTATATATATCTTTCAGGATCCGCGATAAATTGCTGCGATTTTTATCGTCAATAGGCTTGTCGTTACTTATTTCGAGTGGCTTCGTTACGATCCAATAGCCGTAATCGTTATTATGTTACGATTGGATTGATTGTTGGTGAGAGTATCGTTCGTGCACTTTGTCGATTGTCGAAATTGCCGAAGCTAATTTGTGGATTCCACCAAATGCAGCGTCAGGTTTAGGACTTAAGATCATCTGATGCTGTGATTTCGGCACGCGCATAACGAAAGATGCATCGCCATGAAGGTGAGACGGTTCTCCGCCACCACGAAGGCGGCGTGCTGGACGAGGAATACGACCAAGCCGGAGCGCCCCGCTCGCACCGTCCGGCTGCCGAAGTGCACAAGCTCGACCCCCTGAAGCTGGTATTTGAAAGCCCGCCCGATTATTCGTTCTTCACGGCCGGCTGATGGCGAGCAAGCAAGGCTGCAAGGTGGCAAGAGTCCGCCTGATCGTCTGACGTTGTAGCCGCGTTGCGCGCCACAGGAGCCGGCTGGCAACCCGTGCCTGATCGAAGGGTCGTCCGATGGCGTTTGTGCACATAGCGTGACACTCGAATTTTCAATTGTGCCGATGATTCGACAAGCTCATCACGGGCCGGATGTGGGGATAAGTAATTCTGAGCATCTGATCTCAAGTAGGTAGCCCCGAACCGCCTCGGCGATCCGGGGCCAACCAGGTTCAGATTTCGACTTCAACCCCGATGCACCAGCGGCGGCGCTTGCCTTCCCAGCAGAGCTGGACGGTTATTCCAGCCGGCCCAACCCCCTGATTGCCCGCAACCCGCGCCGCGATCTCGCTGAATTCCTCCATCTGATACTGGCCCAGCGGGTTCGGCAATTGCCCGCTCAACTGCTCGGTGAAAGCTGCGATCTTGGCCGCAGAGACGCGGCGATCCTTTGCAGTCACCCGCACTGAACTGCCATCGGGGCGCTTGATTTCGCTGCACGAAACCGGCGGGGCGGGGCGCAGGATGCAGCCGACTGGCGGTTTTTCGCGCATGACCGACGGAGCTTGACCGAAGGCTGCGCTGGTACTTCCCAGCAAGCCCAAGGCGATAAGGGTGGCGGCGAGTTTGGTCTTCATGATGGAACTCCCTGATACACGACTATGCAGAGTTACTGCCCGCTTCAGTCGGTGGAGCGCACGTTCAGGTTCAATCACAGCGGAAAAATATTCCGAGGCGTGCCGAGGTGCTACCGGCAGTAGGCCTTGCCGCTCAGTTCCAGATGGAAGTGGTCCTTGTGCGCGGCGTTGTAAGCCGGGCCGAGCACAGTGCCAAAGCGTTTGCAGGCGCTCTGGTGGACCACGCTGAGGAACTGCCGTTCGCGCGCGCTGCCTTTGTCCCAGCCGCCGGTCAGGCTGATCCGGCGGCCATCGGCCAGCACGAACGCGGCGACGTCGATCGCATTGGCGGTGGCATGGGCTGAGCGCTTGGTCGATCCGGCGACATTGCGGCAGTTGTAGCTGCCCATCGTTTCGATCCGCACCAGCGGCGATCCCAGGATCTGCCGCGCCGCGCGGTCCACCCCGAACCGCGCCCAGCTTGCAAAGGTCGAGGCGAGCGGACAAGTCACCGGGCCAAGGTTGGTCAGCGCCAGCGCGGCGTCATCGCTGCGCAGGCTGGCCAGCTTGACCGTGCCCAATGTGGTGCAGCCCGCGCCATAATATTTGTCGGGCAGCGGGGTGAAATCGGCCTTGCTCGCCCCCAGACTCGCGAGGCATTTTCCGGCTTCGGGGCGCGGGCTGAACACGGCGGCGCTCTGTTGCACCGGCACGACCCGGCGATCCTGCGGCGCGCCGACGCAGCCGCTGAGCGCGAGTCCCGATAGCAAGAAGGCAGCAATTTTCCGCATCCCGGCAATTCTGCGCCGCGCTTGGTTAAAGGCGGTGCGGCAGGTGTGGTTAACGCGGGGCTAACCTGTCACGCAGCTTGACTTCCCTCGCCGCGCCACTAACAGCGCCGACGGGCCACGCGGTCCCAACGCCGCGCTGCTCTCTGTAAGGAGAGAATACATGACTGTACCAATGCCGACTCGCAAACCTGCGCGTCCGTTCTTCTCGTCCGGTCCCTGCGCCAAGCCGCCCGGATATTCCCCCGACAAACTCGCAACCGCATGCCTTGGCCGTTCGCACCGCGCGAAGATCGGCAAGTCGCGGCTGGCGCTGTGCATCGATCTGATGCGCGAAGTGCTCCAGCTCCCCGAAACGCACCGCATCGGCATCGTTCCCGGGTCGGATACCGGCGCGTTTGAAATGGCGATGTGGACCATGCTCGGTGCGCGCGGCGTGACGGCAATGGCCTGGGAAAGCTTCGGCGAGGGCTGGGTGACCGACGCGGTCAAGCAACTGAACCTCGATCCCACCGTGATCCGCGCTGACTATGGCCAGCTGCCCGATCTCAGCCAGGTCGATTTTGACACCGACGTGCTGTTCACCTGGAACGGCACCACCTCAGCGGCGTGCGCGTGCCCGATGCCGACTGGATCCCCGCAGACCGCGCCGGACTGACCTTCGCCGACGCGACCAGCGCGGTCTTCGCCTACGACATCGACTGGGCCAAGATCGATGTTGCCACATTCAGCTGGCAGAAGGTGCTGGGCGGCGAGGGCGGCCACGGCGTGCTGATCCTTGGCCCGCGCGCGGTCGAGCGGCTGGAAAGCTATACCCCGGCCTGGCCGCTGCCCAAGGTGTTCCGCCTGACCTCGAAGGGCAAGCTCAGCGAAGGCGTGTTCAAGGGCGAGACGATCAACACCCCCTCGATGCTGGCGGTTGAAGACGCGATCTTTGCGCTCGAATGGGCCAAGGGGCTGGGCGGTCTCACGGGCCTGCAAGCGCGTTCGGATGCCAATGCCGCCGCGCTCGGCCAGATCGTCGCAGAGCGGGACTGGCTGGGCCACCTTGCGCTCGATGACAGCACGCGGTCCAAAACCTCGGTCTGCTTGACGGTTGAAGGTGCGGATGAAGCCTTTATCAAGCAGTTCGCTGCACTGCTGGAAGCTGAACACGCTGCTTACGATATCGCAGGTTACCGCGATGCGCCCGCGGGCCTGCGGATCTGGTGCGGCGCGACAGTCGACACCGCTGATATCGAAGCGCTCGGGCCTTGGCTCGACTGGGCTTACCAGAGCTCCAGAGCCGCTTAACCAACTCCGTCACCCCGGGCTTGACCCGGGGCTTGGCTGCCTTCTCGACGTCGCACAGAAAAGCCAAACCCCGGGTCAAGCCCGGGGCGACGAGAGGGAAAAACTCGAAGTTACTCGATTGGAAAAACCATGACCAAACCCCGCGTACTCATTTCCGACCAGATGGACCCCAAGGCCGAGCAGATCTTCCGCGAACGCGGCTGCGACGTTGATGTGATCACCGGCAAGACCCCCGAAGAACTCGGCGAAATTATTGGCAACTACGATGGCCTCGCGATCCGCTCGACCACCAAGCTGACCAAGGAGCTGATCGAAAAGGCGACCCGGCTCAAGGTCGTCGGCCGCGCCGGGATCGGGGTCGACAACATCGATATCCCCGCCGCCTCGGTGAAGGGGATCGTGGTGATGAACACCCCGTTCGGCAATTCGATCACCACCGCCGAACACGCCATCGCGCTGATGTTCGCGCTCGCCCGCCAATTGCCCGAGGCGGACGCCAGCACGCAGGCCGGCAAGTGGGAAAAGAACCGCTTCATGGGCGTCGAAGTCACCGGCAAGACGCTCGGCCTGATCGGCGCGGGCAATATCGGCAGCATTGTCGCCAGCCGCGCGCTCGGGCTGCGGATGAAAGTCGTCGCCTTCGATCCGTTCCTCACGCCTGAGCGCGCGGTGGAGATGGGCGTCGAAAAGGCCGATCTCGATACGCTGCTGGCCAAGGCCGATTTCATCACGCTGCACACCCCGCTGACCGACCAGACCCGCAACATCCTCAGCCGCGAGAACCTCGCCAAGACCAAGCCGGGCGTGCGGATCATCAACTGCGCGCGCGGCGGCCTGATCGATGAGGAAGCGCTCAAGGATGCGCTCGATTTCGGGCCATGTCGCAGGCGCGGCGCTGGACGTGTTCGTCAAGGAACCGGCCAAGGAATCGCCGCTGTTCGGCACGCCCAACTTCATTTCGACTCCGCACCTTGGGGCATCGACTGACGAAGCACAGGTCAATGTCGCGATCCAGGTGGCAGAACAACTGTCGGACTACCTCGTTAACGGCGGCGTTACCAACGCGCTCAACATGCCGAGCCTCAGTGCTGAGGAAGCGCCGAAGCTGAAGCCCTACATGGCGCTGGCCGAGCGGCTGGGCAGCCTGATGGGGCAACTGACCACCGGCGCAATCCCGCGGATTTCGATCCATGCCGAAGGAGCCGCGGCGGAACTGAACATCAAGCCGATCGTCGCCGCCGTGCTCGCCGGGTTCCTGCGGGTCCAGTCGGACACGGTCAACATGGTCAACGCACCATACCTCGCCAAAGAACGCGGGATGGAAGTGCGCGAAATCAAGAGCGAAAAAGCTGGCGATTACCATACGCTGATCCGGGTATCTGTGAAAACGGATGCAGGTGAACGCTCGGTCGCCGGCACGCTGTTCAGCAACAGCGAGCCGCGCCTCGTCGAACTGTTCGGGATCAAGGTTGAAGCCGAACTCGATGGACACATGATGTATATCGTCAACGAGGACGCGCCGGGCTTCATCGGCCGGATCGGCACGCTGCTGGGTGAAAACGCGATCAACATCGGCACCTTCAACCTCGGCCGCCGCGAAGCGGGCGGGGAAGCGGTGCTGCTGTTGTCGGTCGACGAACCCGTGACCGCGCCAGTCGTCGAACAGGCCAAAGCCGTACCCGGCGTGAAGCGGGCGATGGCGCTGGCGTTCTAAACGGGATCGGTTCACGCAGAGATCGCAGAGGAAGAAGTAGAGGCGCAGAGGTGTAGCGTCAGCGGCGAAGCCGCTTTCAATCTCATGCCATGGGACCAGTCGCGGCCTTGCTCGAGAATGATTGCCTGCGGCGCGTGCAACCCCTCTGCGCCTCCTTTGCTTCTCCGCGCCTCTGCGTGAACCCTTCACTCTTGTTCGACATCCCACAAGGTCCCCGCTAAAGGCGCATCCACAATGCAAGACACCGACCGCGATCTGCTGCCCGAAGGCCTCGAAGACCGCCTGCCGCGCGATGCGGCGGCGGCGGCGCGGGTGACGCGTGCGATCATGGATGCGCTGGACAGCCACGGCTATGACCGGGTTCAGCCACCGCTGATCGAGTTTGAAAAGTCGATGGCGAGCCGGATGGCCGGGGTCCAGCCGCGCCGGATGTTCCGGTTCGTAGACCCCGCGTCTTTGCGCACGCTGGCGCTGCGCAGCGACATTACGGTGCAGGTGGGCCGGATCGCCGCAACCGCGCTGCGCCAGGCCGCGCGGCCGCTGCGGCTGTGCTATGCCGGGCCGGTGGTGACGATCAAAGGCGACGGGCTCGATCCCGCGCGCGAGCGGTTGCAGTTGGGGGCGGAATTGATCGGCAATGACAGCGTTGCGGCGGCGGGCGAAGTGCTGGCCGTGGCTTTGGAGGCGCTGGTCAATGCCGGGGCAACCGGGTTGTCGGTCGATTTCACGCTGCCCGATCTGGTCGATACGCTGGCGGCGCAGGTCTTGCCGCTGAAAGCTGACCAGATCGAAGCGGTGCGACAGGAACTCGATGCCAAGGACGCGGGCGGGCTGGTAGCAGCGGGCGGTGCGGCGTACTTGCCGCTGCTCTCCGCCATCGGGCCGTTCGATGCCGCGGTCGAGAAGCTCGCCGCGATTGATGCGGGCGGGGCGCTCGCCAGCCGGATCGCAGCCTTGCGTGCGATTGCGGCGCGGGTCTCGCCACTAGCCCGGCTAACGCTCGATCCGTCCGAACGCCACGGGTTTGAATACCAGTCGTGGTTCGGCTTCACGATCTATGCAACTGGCGTGGCGGGCGCGCTCGGCCGGGGCGGCAGCTACGCCATTCTGGGCAGCGGCAGCGCGACCGAGCCGGCGCTTGGCTTCTCGCTCTATCCCGATGGCTTGATCGATGCCCAGGCACGAAGCGAAGCTCCGCGCGACACGCTGTTTCTGCCGCTGGGCCACGACACTGAGGCAGCCGGGCGGCTGCGCGCGATTGGCTGGCGGACAGTCGCGGCGCTGGATGCCAGCGATGATGCGGTGGCGCTGGAGTGCAGCCATGTTCTGGCAGCAGGTGAGCCGCGCCGGGTGCAGGCTTGAGCTGGTCCGCAACAGCGCCACGCAACAACTTTTTAACCCTGTTTTTGTAACGGTCACCGCAAGTATTTGATTGCGGGAGAACAAACTGTGCGCGGGATCGGTGTGGCGATTGGATTGGGGCTTAGTCTGGCGCTGTCGGCTTGCGGCAGTGTCACGGAGCGGCCCGTTGCCGAAACTCTGACCTTGCAGCCGGGCTTGTACAAGGTCGTCGCCATGCAAGGCACGCGGGCAGTATGGCATGACGCGGTGATCGTTGGGGGCAGCCAATCGCAAAAGGTGCTCGAATTGATCTTGCCGATGTTCCAGGGCCGGATGAAACCTTCGAACGGTGCATCGTCATGGAAAGCTGCTGATCGCCCGTGTGCGGTTACGGGGTTCAAGCCCGAAGGCGGCACCTTCAGCGCTTCGGGCGATTGCCGAATTCTGGATGCGGGCCTGCGCACCAATTTTTCATACGCGGGCAAGGCGCACGGTAATGGCTTCACGATTGCGGTTGAGCGTAGCGGGTTTGGCACCCGGACTGCGGGAACGCCTGACCAGATCGTGATCAGCGGGACCTGGGAGAAAGATCTGCCTGATTTGGGGGGCGGACAGGCCAGCGCAAAATCCGTTGACGATAGCGTCAGTGCGGCGCAAGCGGCGGCCAATGGTTCGGGATTTTCCAGCTCCGCTGACAGTTCCGCAAGCAGCGCCAGCGGGTTCAGCTCCGACGACGAGGTCACCCCCGAGGAATGAATGGGTCAGCCCGCCACCCGCCGCATGATCGCTTCGACCTGGGCGTTCGCCGCATAGCCCGGCGTGCCGAATTCCACGTTGATTTCGCGGTGCGCGCTCAGCTTTTGCTTTGACTTGGCGGGAACTGCGAACACTTCGGTGCGGGCTCCGCTGCGGCGCAAGGTGGCTGAGAGCGCTGCGGATTGCTGCTGCGCATCGTCGCGCGCGCTGGTGTAGAGCAACAGCCAGTCACCGACATCACGGCCGCCTGCGTGGGTGGTGGGGGAGAGCGCGCGCTGACGCGCCGGGTCGGTGCCGAACGCGGGCACATAGGTCCGCTTGCGCATGAACGCGCCGCCCTGCGCCATCTGCGCGACCACATCGTAACAGGCCCCGTCAATCGGGATCGTGCCCTTGATCGCGGCAAAGGCTGAGCCGGCATAGCTGGGATCGGTGGACACCAGCGCGGCCAGATGCGCCCCGGCGCTGTGCCCGGTCAGCAGGATCCGGTCGGGATCGAAGCCCAGTCGTGCGGCTTCTGCACGCAGCTTGATCAGCGCGGCACCCACGTCGCGGGCCTGATCCTCCACCGGGGCATCTGGCAGCAGACGATAACCGATCGAGGCGAAGGCCCAGCCGTGACTGGCGTACCATGCGGGCTTTTGTGCGACCATCTCCGGCGTGCCCTTCGACCAGCCGCCGCCGTGCACAAAGACCGCCAGCGGCGGCGCGCGGCGGCGTTCGTTGGGAGTAGGCGTTGGCGCAGGATAAAACAGGATGCGCTGGTCCTGAGCACTGCCATAGCGCAAGACTTCGCCGGGCTTCGCGCTTGCCGGTTGCGCAGTCTGGCCAGCTTCGGCGCGGCGTTCCGCCAGCCGCTCGCGCAAGCGTCCACCCGGGCGGGCTTCGGCGATAGTCGTGAAAACAATGGCCGTCAGGCCGAGCAGTAGGGCGGCGCGGTGGTGCATGGACGGTCTCCCTGATCCAGCGGAAATATCCGAGTTGCGGCGTGGGTCCAGTCGTCAATTGTCGCGGATTGTCGCCAGTGCGCAAAAAAACTTTGGCCCGATTGAACCAGCTCGCGGCTCGGCACGACCCAGCACAAGCCGTGTCATTTCAGGCGGGCGGTGATCAATCGGAGGTTCGCATGTCGACAAAAGTATTCACAATTGCCCTGGCTGTCTCACTGGCATTGGTCGGCTGCAAGGGGCAGGGCTATTTCGAAGGCGCAGACGCTTTCGTCGCCTCGGTTGTTTCGCAGTTCACCGATCCTGCTGACGCCAATCTCTCCTGCGAAGAACTGCTGAAGGCGATCGCGGAGGCGAACGCCATTGCGGAACTGGCCCGCGAAAGCGGTTCCTTGTCGGGCCGCGAAATCAAAGCGGCGGGGCTCAGCAACTACTGGAAAAGCGCGGCGGGGCTGCCCGAAGGCCGGGCGGAAAACTACCAAACAATCGTGCAGTACCGGCTTGATCATCTGAACAAGCTGTACCGCGAAAAGAAGTGCTGAGTGGCATCTAAAGCAAATTTGCACGCAACACCGTTGCCGGGATCCCAGCTGATCCCGGCAACGATGTAGCATTTCTCGCCGTTCGCCCGCCACAATCTGGCGACTGGGGCACTGCGTGATTGCCCCGCCGCAGCGCATGGCCTAGGGCGCACGCGGTTTCATCCGGCGAGGATTCTGCAAGTGGCCAACGTTACCGTGATCGGCGCTCAATGGGGCGATGAAGGCAAAGGCAAGATCGTCGACTGGCTCGCCAGCCGGGCCGACGCAGTGGTGCGGTTCCAAGGCGGGCACAATGCCGGGCATACGCTGGTGGTGGGCGACCAGGTCTACAAGCTCAGCCTGCTGCCCAGCGGGATCGTTACCGGCACGCTCTCGATCATCGGCAATGGGGTGGTGCTCGATCCTTGGCATTTGCAAGAGCGAGATCGCCAAGCTCGAAGCGCAGGGCGTGGTGATCAACACCGAAAACTTCGCGATCGCCGATAACTGCCCGCTGATCCTGCCGCTGCACCGCGATCTGGACGGCTTGCGCGAGGCCGCCGCCGGGACCGGCAAGATCGGCACCACCGGGCGCGGGATCGGGCCGGCTTATGAAGACAAAGTCGGTCGCCGGGCGATCCGGGTCTGCGATCTGGCACATCTGGATGCGCTCGATACCCAGCTCGACCGGCTCTGCGCGCACCACGATGCGCTGCGCGCCGGGTTCGGCCAGCCGCCGATCGATCGCGCGGCCTTGCTTGACCAGCTGCGCGAGATCGCTCCGTCGGTGCTGCAATATGCCCAGCCGGTGTGGCGGCGGCTGAAGAAAGTGCGCAAGGCGGGCGCGCGCATCCTGTTCGAAGGTGCGCAGGGCGTGCTGCTGGATGTCGATCACGGGACCTATCCGTTTGTGACCAGCTCCAACACCGTCAGTGGCACAGCGGCGAGCGGTTCTGGCCTGGGTCCCGGCAGCACCGGGTTCGTGCTGGGGATCGTCAAGGCCTATACCACCCGCGTCGGCTCCGGCCCGTTCCCGACCGAACTGGACGATGCCACCGGCCAGCGGCTGGGCGAACGCGGCCACGAATTCGGCACGGTGACCGGGCGCAAACGCCGCTGTGGCTGGTTCGATGCGGTGCTGGTGCGGCAGAGCTGCGCGATCAGCGGCGTGACCGGGATCGCGCTGACCAAGGTTGACGTGCTCGACGGGTTTGACACGGTGAAGATCTGCACCGGCTATCGTTTGCACGGCAAAATCCTCGATTATTTCCCCAGCCATGCGGCGGACCAGGCCAATGTCGAACCGATCTATGAGGAGATGGACGGCTGGAGCGGGACGACTGCGGGCGCGCGCAGCTGGGCTGATCTCCCAGCCCAGGCGATCAAGTACATTCAGCGCGTGCAGGAATTGATCGAAACGCCGGTGGCGCTGGTTTCGACCAGCCCCGAACGCGAAGACACGATCCTGGTGCGCGATCCGTTTATGGATTGAGGCGCGTCGGCAGGGGGAGCGGTAACATGCGGCGGTGGATTTTGGGACTGATGAGTGCGGCCCTGATCGGGGCCGGATTTTTGGCCTATCGCGCTTATCCTGCAATGCCGGACCTGCCGCCGATTGACCGCATCGTGGTGGACAAGAGCGAGCGGGAAATGGCGCTCTTTTCTGGCGGCAAGCTGGTCCATACCATGACCGGGGTCGGGCTGGGCGATGCACCGGTAGGGCACAAGCAGTTCGAAGGCGATGAAAAGACGCCCGAGGGCTCATACCAGATCGATTTGCGCAACCCGCAGAGTTCCTACCATTTGTCGCTGCGGATATCCTATCCCGACCAGACTGCGCAGCAGGCCGCTGCTGCTCAGGGCCGCAGTCCGGGCGGCGAGATCTATATCCACGGCCAGCCCAACTGGCTGCGCTTCGGCCGCCTGCCGGGCGACTGGACCGATGGCTGCATCGCCGTTTCCAACCCGGAGATCGAGGCGCTGTGGCAGGCTGTTGGGATCGGAACGCAGGTCGAGGTGCGGCCCTGACCGACATCGGGCTTGCGGTTAAACCAGCCGGCCCCTGCCGCTAACCCAGTCGCGGACCGAACTCTCGAACTGCTGACGCACAAGCTGGGGATTGGCATCGGCAAAGTCGCGTGCGGCCAGCATCACCTTCGGGGTCAGCGCATCGTCGAACCGCATGCCGCAGGCGGTCGGGCTGCTCCAGACAACCGTGCCGAAGGCTTCCTGACCGCAGAACCGCAGAAATGCCGAGGCACCTGGGCGCGGCGTAGGTGAGATTTCGATCCTGGCACCAGTTTGAGACAGATTGATCACGGTGCAGCGCACTTGTCCGCTGAGCGAAATCAGCTCAGCCGGTTGCCGCAGCCGCAGCCGCGAGTGGCTGCGCCTGCCGCTATGGCTGGGGATCTGCCGCAGTGAACCTGGTCCGGACATCTGCCGAGTATGACTTGCAAAGCCAGTACACGGCACGAATCCCGCGCTAGGCAAAAGTCCGTATGATCGGTGATGCGCCCTTCGCCCTCACAACGGCTGAGACCGCAGGGCATTGATGCACGGCGCCCGCCGCATCACCAGCGCAGCCACCGACCGACGCCGACTTCGATTGCCACGTCGGTTATGCGGTTCGGTGTCCTGCAGCGTCGCGCCTGGCGGCATGGCTGGGCGGTTCGGCACCAATCTACGCCCTGCGAGTATTGAACTCATCCACTCGTGCAGCAATCTCTTGCCGCTAAGCGACTTGTCTCACCAAGGGTCAAACGCTGTCCGTGCCGCTTAACGCTGCACCAACTGCAGCTTGCAAATGCCTCACCTGCGCTGCTGCGCCGCCAGTTGTATAGCGGCCCAACGGTGGCAGCATTACCAGCGGTGCGGCATTGGCCAATGCAGCGAGCGCTTGAAAGCGGCTGCTTTGCCCCGGTAAAACCTGCATCCACCGTGGGCGGAAAAGCTGCTGCTGAAGGATTGCAAAACGATCTGCCGGTCCGGTTGGAGCTTGGCCACAACTTAGCAGGATCACGGCAGCAATTGGTTCTGGCTTGCTGGTCGCAGCAATCGGCCAAGTCACCATGACCTTTTCCCGATGATCGTCCGTGACCGGGCTTGCGGTTATCTCGTGCAATTGGTCAGCGATTTCTGAAAACAATCGGATGCCAGGCCGACCGGGCAAAGCCACGGCTGCCTGACCTTCGATAGCTCGCCGGATGACGGTAAGATCGTCAGATAGCAGGCGCGCACCATCAGCGACGAGTGTTGCGCAAAGCGTCGATTTTCCAGCGCCGCTTGGTCCGCATAGCAGAATTGTCTTGCCAGCCATCTCGACCGCGCAGGCATGCAGTGGCAAATCGCCCCGCCAAGCCAGCAGCAGCGCAGTGACTGTGCTGTAAAACGGCCAGGGCAAACTGCCGTTCCAGCCGGGCAGGGGCAGGACTTCTATCCGGGTGCCTGCAAACACATCGAACGTGGCAACATCATTCCAGGTAAACCGAAACCCGTCGGAATAGACCAGGCCGCGGTTGATGATGTGGCCGCCGGACCGGTCAGCCAGCGCAGCCACCAGCCGCACGCTGACATCTGCTTCACCAGCAAAAACCGGCGCGGCAGTGAAATGCTCAAGCGGAACATCTGACCGCCAGATCAAGCCAAAGACGGTGGCTGCATGCATCGGTGTAGTCTTGCCCGTTCGGGTCAGGCGATTTGCTGGACCAGACCCTTGTTGTGCAAAGCGGTCAGCAGACGCGTCACAGCGTCGCTACATTGCGCGGTCGGCACGTCGTAGATAGCGGTCAGGCTGTCCACCAGATCGGCTTCGCTCTGCGGCTGTTCCAGCGCTTCCCAGATCCGGGTCGCCGTGGTGTTGAGCGAGACATATTTGCCGCCCACGAAATCGAGCATGACGAAGGCATCGTCCACTTGCGAGCCGACCCAGTTGTCCTTGCGCTGCCATTTCATCTCGGTCACATCACACCTTCGCAGTCATGGGGTCCCCGCGCGCATCAGTGCCTGCAACGCTGCGAGGGCCGGTTCCGGATCGCCGGGATCGAAGTCCAGCGCATACATCGGCACTTGCCTGCAAAGCAAGGCTGCCAGTTCGAATGCACTTGCCTCGCGGCCCAGCAGGCGGGCGGCAGTGGGGCGATGGCGCTGGCGCAGGACTGCGGCCATGGCGGCTTGGCCGTGGAGCGGCCGCAGCGAGGAACTGTCAGCGGGCGGTGTTAGAAAAACCAGCGCACCCAGCGGAGCGTCCGAACGGCATTGGGCCGCGCCAAATTCAACAAATTGGCGGGTTGCTGCGCCTGGTGTCCGAACAAAGCCGCCAGCGGGTAGGCCGGCAGCGCTGAAACCGGTCTGCGTCTGGCTAAGCCACAAGCTGTCATCAGCGAGACTTAGCGCTCCGTGACGCACTAGCCGGTGCAGCAACACTGATTTGCCTGCACCGCTGGGGCCAGCAATGGCGAGCGCGGTGCCATTGTCTGCGGATACGATCGCGCTGGCATGCAGCAGTAGTCCGCCTCTGGCCCACAACACCATCGGCAAGCCAGAAGCGACGAGCATGGCGGCGATGTCCGTCTCGCTGGCTTCGCTTGCGGGCGTCATGACCAGTTTCTGCGCAGAAATTAGCGTAAAAGTACAGATATTTGGAACTGATAGCTCCAACCAATTATCGGCTGATCGATAAGGTGGAGCCGCAATTGCACTGGGCGGCGCGGTCGTGTCACCGAAACCCACGGTCAGATCCACCGGCTCCGCTGGATCGCAGCAGGACAGCGCGCCCGGGATTGCAATCGGCGATGCGATTGGCAGCCCGAACCCGCGCCAGCGCCGGGCTGGCGGTGCGCGCTCAGTGCGGCCAGATATCAAAGGCAAGACAGATCCGGCGCGTGTCAGCCCCGTGAGGATAGGTGCGGTGATAGCAGTGCGACGGGAACAGCGTCAGCATTCCTGGCTCGGGGCGCAACCGGTAGCGGCCATATGCCGCGGCCGTTTCCGGTCCGGCCAGATCGTCCGGCAGGCCGAAGATCAGGCAGCCGCCGTCATCATCGGCCGTCTGCACTGCTTCCGGTATCGCGACATAGTAGGTTCCGCTCAGCCAGCCGTTCTGATGGACATGCCATTCTTCCTGCCCATCGGCATCGGTCAGCACGCACCAGTTGTGCAGCATCCCGCCGCTTGGACGGTTGCGCACCCACGGATGCGGATTACCCACCAGGTTTGCCGCATAAGCAGCGACTTCTGCCGCCAGATGCTGTTGCAGCACCGCCACCAGCGGCGCTTCGGCCATCGCCGGCGTATCGATCCGCCAAGTGCGCGTGGAGGCAGCGCCATAGCGATCAAACCGCAAGGCCGGATGATTGCGCAGCTGTTCGGCCAGCGCGGCGTTGAATTCTTCCAGGCTGTCCCACCCCGGCGGCGGGGGCAGCACGGCGGTGTGCATCAACGATTCCCGGCCCTCGATTGCGCGAGCAGCGGCAATGTCTCCAGCCTTGGCCTTGGCCAGCACCAGCGAGGCAAACAGCCGTGAATGGGCGACGCCCTGCGCCAGCATCCGCTCAGCCAGGGCAATCACAGCCTCCGGCTCACCGCGTTGCAAATGCAGCGCGGTGATCCGCTTGAAGGCGTTGCGATCATCCGGATTGTGCGCCAGCGCCCGGTGCAGAGCGTCGAGCGCTGCATCGCCCTGACCAAGCCGGACCAGCGCTTTGGCCATGTCAGCCAACAGCCGCGCCTGCATCGCGGGATTGTCCGTGCGAGCCAGTTCCAGTTCGGCAAGCGCCAGCACTTTGTGATTATCGGCCTCGGTTTCCTGCGCAAAATAGGCCTGGATCAAGAACATCGCGCGCCGCCCCGGCAAGTCCTCGCGCGGTTCCAGCAGCGCGATCACTTCAACAAACCGGTCATCGATCAGCAAGCGGGTGGCCAATTGCATGGCGATGGCGGCTGAATCTGGGCTGCGCGCCAAAGCATCTTGCAACAGCGCCAGCTCAACCGCGCCGTGCAGCGGTTTGGGCGCTTCAATTGCCAGGTTCCATTCGTGCCCCATGGTCACCTTATCCGCATCGCGGGGCCGCTTGTCCAGTGTGCAGGCGTGCGCGGCGGGATGATCAGCGCGCGCGGTTGAGCCAGTCGATCACCGTCTTGCTCCGCCGGATCTCGCGCCGGTCTGCAGCATCAAGCAAGCCTGCGGTCATGGCCCGGCCGCGTTGCCACAGCGACAGCCGGGCATCGTCCTGCCCGGTGCCCGTGCGCGCCGCTGTCCGCCGCAAATGGCGCCAGCGCGCGAGGGCGAGGGGTACCGCCCCCGCCAATGAGAGTCCGCTAAGAATCCGGGTCCAGCTGCCTACTGCAAGCCCTTTGCTGGTATCCTGCAGCAGCAGCACCGCTGCGGCTTCGACGACCGCTGGGGGCAGGTCCGCAGCCGGACGGTTGAGCAAGGCTGCGTGCGCTTGAGCGCTGCCAAACCGGCTCAACACTGCGAAGATCAGTTCAGCGGCGCTAGCCCGCCCGGCGGCTTCGGCCAGGCGCCAGAACCGCGCGAGGTCCAGTTGGGTTCGGCTGAGCACGGCCTGTGCGTCACACAGGATCAGCGGCCCCACGTTGAGTTGATGATCGTGAACCGCATGCGTGACCAGATGCAGCAGCGTTTCGGGCCAGTCGAGCAGGCGGATTGTGGCCTCGCCTATCCGAACAGTCCGCGTCGCCGCAAGCAGGCGCACCGGATCAAACAGCACATCGTCCTGCGCCGAGCCTCCCCGAACCGGCTTGTCGGCCAGCCGGCGGTGGAGTTCCACTGTGACCTTGCGGCGCGGGCACAGCAGCGGCCGCAGGTGCTTGTGGCTGGCATAGTCTTCGGGGATCAGCCCGGCGCGCGGGGCCGGGTAGTCATAACCCAGCTCTGTGCGAAGCAGCGCCGAGGCCGACTCGGCTTGATCAGGCAGGACCAGTATATCGAGATCACGCAGCGGGCGCTGCGCCGGGTCAGGATAGAGCCCGGTGGTCAGCGCGCTGCCCTTGAGGAAGGCATAGGGCATGCCAGCCGTTTCGAGGCACTGCGCAATCTCGGCCATGGCGGACAGGTGGCGCAGATAGCGCCGGGCGGCGCGTTGATGGGCGTCGTGCCAGCGCTGGGCTATTTCGGGCGGTATGGTCCAGGCTGGCGCTGCTTTGGACTGCATGCCATGCAGCAGCGGTCGCAGTCGGTGCTGGGCCGCGTGGTGATCGACCTGCAGCCAGTCGTCCGTCGTCAGGTCCGCCAGCTGCGGCGCGGCGTCCAGCGGTCCCGTAACCAGTGCGTGGAGCAGCCGCAGCTTAACCCGGTCGTCTGGCGCGGTCATGGCGCAAACGGCCCGATCTTGCCCGCATCGACGCGGTATATGTGATCGGCCAGTTCCAGCAGTGCCGGCCGGTGGCTGATCAGGATGATCGTCATCGTGCCGCGCAGTTTACGCACGGCCGCCGACGACTGCGGCCTCGTTCTGCTGGTCCAGCGCGCTGGTCGCCTCGTCAAGGATCAACACCTGCGGCTGCTGCAACAGGCCGCGTGCCAGGGCCAGCCGCTGCCGCTCGCCCCCGGACAGGCGCAAGGCAGCATCGCCGACCATGGTCCCCAGACCCTGTGGCAGGCCGAACACAAAGTCCGCTGAAGCACTGGTAAGGGCCGTTTTGAGCTCGGCACCACTGGCAGGGTGCTGCCCACGCAGCAAATTGTCGCGGATCGTGCCGTGACTGAAGCACCGGCGCCTGCTCGACATAGGCGACGCGCTGGCGCCAGGCGGTGCGCTGTCCGGGTTGCAATGCTGCACTGTCGATAGTCAGCGCGCCGTGGTCGGGTGTGATCAGCCCGGCGATGATGTCGGCGATCGTACTCTTGCCTGCACCGGACGGGCCGACCAGCGCCACAGTGGAACCGGCGGCAATCGTAATTGCAGCATGATCAAGCGCCGGCTGCGCGCGGTCAGCATAAGCGACAGTAACGTCGTCCAGCACCAATTCGTGGTTCAGCGCTGGCGCTGGCGTGCTGTCGGGCGCTGGCTCGGCATGGCGGCGGCTGTCTTGGGTCAGATCGGTCAATTCTGCATAGGCGGGCAGGGCATGCAGCACTTGCGCCCAACCTTGCTGGATCCGCTCCACTGCCGGAAAAATCCGGGCGATCACCAGCAGTTGCGGGACCAGCGCGGCCAGGGACAGTCCGGCAT
The DNA here is from genome assembly GCA_963802015.1 of uncultured Alphaproteobacteria bacterium. Classification (GTDB taxonomy): domain Bacteria; phylum Pseudomonadota; class Alphaproteobacteria; order Sphingomonadales; family Sphingomonadaceae; genus Novosphingobium. The sequence goes on along the minus strand of CAWDHB010000007.1, from coordinate 419,489 downwards.
GGCGCAGGCCGACATAGGCGATCAGCGCCAACGCGGCTGCGCCCAGCGGCTGGATCAACGCGGCGGCCAGCGCGCTGCTGCGCTGATTGCTGAGCTTGGCCTGCCGCAGTGCGGCCATCGCCCGATCAAAATCGCTAGACAACCGATCTTCGGAAGCATGCATCTTGACGTCGCGCAGCCCGGCCAGACCGTGTTCGAACTGGCGGTACATCGCGCGCTGTGCTGCCCCAATCGCTTCGCCGCCGGTGAAGGCGGCTTGCCGCAAGCGGCGCAGGACCAGCAGGATCAGCCCGCCACACAGTGCCGCCACCAGCGTCGCCTGCCACGATAGCAGCAAGGAAACGCCCAGCAGCACGACCAGGCTGATCGCACTCGCCAGCAATCCGATCGCTTGATCCAGCCCGACCCCGGCAGTCGCGCCGTTGGTGAGCAGGGCGGCATTGCGATCGGCAATGCGCTTGCCCGCCAGCCAGCGCCATTCCGCGTGGGCCATTGCAGCATGGCATTCGCGCCGCAGTCCATCGACAAATTCCAGTTGCAGCCGCCCGCGCGCGACCGTCAGGCCGTGCATCAGCAAGGCGCGCAAGGCGATCAGCAGCACGAACAGCGCCAGCCGCAGTTCCAACGCGTTTGGCAGCGGTAGGCCCAGGCTTGGCAAGGATCGGCCGACCGCGCTGCTGCCTTCAAGGTCGGCCAGCAGCGGGATCAGCAGCAGGATCCCAAGACCCTCCGTCAGGGCCGCCGCGACCATCAGCGCCAGTACCGACAACAACTGGGCAAGCGGGACACGCATCAGAGCCGCGCGCAGCAGACTGCGGCGGTCTTGCGTTGAGCTTTCTGCTTGCAGCGGCATCGCAGCGAGGTGTTCCCGTGTCAGCCCCGGGACGAAGCCCCCGGCGCAAGGCGATGCTATGGCAGTCCCGCACAGCGGCGGCAATCGGCGAGGACCATGGCCCAACCGGATTTGCATGGCTGGATTCGGCGCATCTTTGAAGGTGCAGATCGATCCGGCTGGTCAGTTCACCGCAAAAACTGTGGCCCAGACGCTACGGAACGCGTCCGAGTTAGGCGATCGGTTAAAACCGGTTGTCAAGCGGGCCAGTCAATGATTTACTGCTTGCAACCGCCACCAATGGGCGGGCTTTGAGAGGAGTTTGGGCTAATGAGGGGCAAGTTGACCCTGCTGGCTGGCGTATGTGCCAGCGCAATTGCATTTCCTGCTTACGCACAGGATGCGGCAGACGCGGCTGAGGAACCGGGTATCGTCGTTACCGCGCAGCGCTCTAACGAGCGGCTGCAGGACGTGCCGATCGCGGTCAGCGCCTTCACCGCCGAAGTCGCTGGAAAAGCAGCAGATCGAAAATACCAGCGATCTTCAGCTGACCCTGCCCAACATCACCTTCACCAAAACCAACTTCACCGGCTCCAGCTTCACCATCCGCGGGATCGGCGATCTGTGCGTCGGCGTTTCGTGCGATCAGGCGACCGCCATTCATATGAACGACGCGCCGCTGTTCAACACGCGGCTGTTCGAAGGCGAATTCTACGATCTCGCTCAAATCGAAGTGCTGCGCGGTCCGCAGGGCACGCTGTTTGGCCGTAACGCGACTTCGGGCGTGGTCAACTTCCGCACTGCGCGGCCCGATCTTGTCGGGCTTCGGCGCCTCGGCTGAAGTCGAATACGGCAACTTCAACAGCATCAAGGTCAAAGGCATGGTCAACCTGCCGGTTGGCGATACGCTTGGCGTTCGGGTTGCCGGGTATCTACCTGAACCGCGACGGCTACACGCAGAACCTGTTCGACAATTCGCGAATCGACGACCGCGACATGTATCGGGGTGCGCGGCTCGCTGCGGTGGGAACCAACCTCCAGCACGACGCTGGACCTGTCGGTGCAGTACTTCAAAGAAGACGACAACCGCATGCGGATCCAGAAGCAGCTGTGCCAGCGCGATCCGACTGGCGTGATGGGCTGCTTGGCCGGCTCACGCGATTACGGCACGACCAACTATAACACCACCTTTGTCGGCGTGCTGACCTCGCGCGAATTTTTCGCAATGCGCGGGTCTGCCAACGGCATTCGCTCTGGGCAGCCTTTATGGCACGGATGTCTATGCAAATACGGTCGAATCCTGCTGATACGCGGGTGGTCAACACCGACTTCACGCCGACCTATCAGACGTCAGAGTGGATCGTCCAGGGCTCGCTTGAACATGAATTTGATGGCGGTATAGCGGTCAAGCTCGGCGGCAACTGGCAAAAGGTTGAGCTTGAATCGTCAGCAGGATTATAACCTGTCCGTTCAGAACCGGGCAGTCCTTGCACCGGCTTTGGGTGCCTTGGCTGCGGCTGCGAATGGTGATTTTGGTGCGGGCCTCCAGACCTATTTGCGTCCGGTCCAGCAAGCTTTGATCCCCAACGGTGCTGCGGGCGTACTGTGTACGTCGCTGCCCGAAGAAACCGGCACTGGCGCATTTGGCGGAAACAGGTTGTGCGCTAACACGCCGCAGGACTTTGACCGTTCCAATTCCTACACCACCAGCTGGTCGGCAGAAGCCATTGTCAGCTCGGACTGGGATGGCATGTTCAATTTCCTGCTCGGCGGGATCTATTCGCAGCTCAGTCTGAGCGAGAACAGCTATTATGTGAACGGGTTCGGGATCGACTATTTCACGGGCGTAGTGGGTTCGTTCACCGCGCTTGGTGCCGGGGCTGCACCAGGCTATCTGGCAACGCCGTTCTTCCGCAGCAATACCGATCAGTTTGACGTCAAGAGCTATGGCCTGTTCGGTGAAACCTACTTCAAGTTCGGCGAAGACGCTGAAGCTGACTCTGGGGCTGCGCTACAACCACGACGAAAAGGATATTCAGGCGCGAACCACCCTGGCCAGCTTCCTTGTTCCTTCCACCACCACGAATGCCTTCTCCGCGCCGGGGGCTGCTACGTTCGATGCCGATCCAGGAACAACCGGAAACCAGCTTTTCCAAGTCCGCAGCGTGAAGTTTGACGAGATTACCGGTCGGGCCGTGCTCGACTGGAACATCACGCCGGACAACCTGCTCTATGTGTCCTACTCGCGCGGGTACAAATCGGGCGGGATCAATCCGCCGCTGTCGCCGGTCTTCGCGGTGTCGGACACCTTCCTGCCCGAATTCGTCGATGCCTTTGAAATCGGCTCGAAGAACCAGTTCGGCGCGCTGACGCTCAACCTCACCGCCTTCTACTACAAGTACAAGGATCTCCAGCTGTCACGCATCGTTGCGCGGACTTCGGTCAACGACAACGTCAGCGCGAACATCTGGGGGCTGGAAGCCGAAGCGATCATCCGGCCAATCCGGGAAGTCACCGTCAACATCGGGGCCAGCTATCTCAACACCGCGGTTTCGCCGGACAAGTTCCTGTCCAACCCGCGCGACTTTGGCGCAGGCCGGGCTGATGCGGTGATCATCAAGGACATCACCAACGGTGCAAACTGCGCGGTGTCCTCGAACACTGGCAACGTTGCCGGGGTCAATGCCTACGTTAATCAGGTGAACACCTGGATCAACACGATCAACGCGGCGGGCAACCCTTTGACTACAGCAGGGACTGGCTTGCAGCCTGGCGCCGGTCTGCGGGGCACAACCCCGTTCCCGGCCGGCGGCGGCCTCAACTCGACCGGAGCCTTCGGGGTCTGCGCGATCCTTGGCAACCTGGCCGCCCCGGTGGGTGGATCGTTTGGCGGGATCACCTATCACTCGGCCGGGATCGAAACCAACATCCGCGGCAACAAGCTGCCGGGTGCGCCGGACTTCAAGTTCTCGGCCGGCGTGCAATACGAAGCGCCGATCGGGAATGCCACGCTGACCCCGCGGGTCGACGTGGTGATGACCGGAGAATCCACGGGCAACATCTTCAACGGACCGATCAATGCGATCGACTCCTACTGGCAGATGAACGCCCAGATCCAGCTCGATGGACCGGACAAGAAGTGGTTCGTGCGCGCCTTCGTGCAGAACATGTTCAACGACGATGCGATCACGGGTCTCTACGTGACCGACCAGTCTTCGGGCAACTATACCAACATCTTTACGCTCGATCCGCGCCGCTTCGGTGTCGCGGCCGGGTTCAAGTTCTAAGCTGCAGCCCGTCAGCTTGAATGCAGAAACCCCGGGGGAAACCCCGGGGTTTTTTGCATTGCGATCTAGAGGCTGGGCTGATCCGTAAATTGGTTGCCCCGGACCAGGGACGGGGTCTGGCCGGGGCAACCAAGGGAGGGTTGGACAGTGATGCGGGTCAGATACTCCTTCCAGACTGCGCGGCCATATGGCCTTGCAAAACCCTGATAGGTCCATCGTGGTTAGATTCGGCGAAACGGGCGGCTAAGCAATTGTCCGTAATCGCTGTTGTCATCACGCTCTAAGCAACCAACGAGGCTTCAATCGCGATGCGGATCGCCTCCGAAGTGTGGTTCGCCCCCATTTTGGTAAGCATGTTGGCGCGGTGGATTTCCACGGTACGCGGACTGATCGAGAGCTGCTCGCCGATCAGCCGGTTTGACAGCCCGTCAGCCACCCCCGTCAGCACTTCCAGCTCGCGCCGGGTCAGCCGTTTGACCCGGCTTCGCGCGCGCGCCTCGCGCAGTTTCAGGCTGCCGATGGCAGAACTGCGCACTTCAACCGATTCGATCATCTCGATCACTTGCTGTGCCGTGCTTGGCCATTCGAAATAGCCGAGCGCACCTTCAAGGATGGCCTGAACGATCCGACCGGTATTTGGCGCTTCAGCATAGGCGACGACCGGCAACCAGTCGCCGAACTCGGTCATCAGTTCGATCAAGTCGCGGATACTGGAGCCGCAGTCGCTGACCAGAATTGCGCCGTTGCGGGGCCAGCGTTCGCCAATCTCTGAGACATTTTCGAATGGTTCGATGTGAATTCCTGCCCCGGTCAGGGCATGGGTAATTGCCGCACGGCGGCGGATGTCAGGTTCAACTAATGCGATTGACTGCGGTATGCTCATAGGATTGCCCCCTAATGGAATAGGCCTAGGGGATAATTCAGATCGGCGCTGTTGCCGCATGCAGGTGCATCGGCTTCCGAAGCAAATGGGCATGCTTGGTCGGGCGCACCGTAAGTATCGCGAGCGAAGCCTTGGGTTTCTGGCTGATATAATACTTCCATAATGGAACTAATTGCTGTTGCGCGCTGCGCGGGTGAGGCCAGCAGCGACTTCAAGCACATCGGCGCGGGCGACTGCAATCGCGGCTGGATCGAATCCAGGCACGTTGTCCAGCAATGTCCTGCGCAGCCCGGCGAAGAATGTATCAAGCGGCGCTGCCAGCGGGCTTTGCCGGTCGAGCCCCAGTTGCAGCGCGGTCAGCGAGGACATGGCGCGAGTCATTGCGGCGCTGCGGCGATGATTGTCTGCGCGGGCGGAGGCCTCGATTGCCGCGCCCAGCGAGTTGGCAAGCTGTTCGTAGCACAGCAGCACCAGATCGGCCGGTCGTGCCCCCGCGATCCGGGCGTCGAGTGCGACCCGGCGATAGGCTTCGGCTGGCTTGTGTTGCAGCAGCATCTCAATTGTCCGATCTGTTCCAGGCGTCGATCTGCCCTTGGAGGAAGCTGAGGGTAGAGCGCGATGCGCCGACGCGGCTGTCCGCCACGGCGAAGCGCTGCGCCAGATTGGCCCGGAACGCTTCCTGCTTTTCGGTCAGCAGGCTCAAGTCTTCGGTAATCTGGGTCCGCTGCTTGGTATAGCGGTTGATCGATCCACCCAGTGAGCCCGGATTGGTCAGGCTGGTCGCCTTGCGGGTCATGCCGTCAATAGCCGCGTAGACGCCGTAGAGCCCAGTGGTGAACATCGCCGAGACGCCGGCTGGATCGCGCTGCTGAGTGGCGCTCAACCGTGCCGCATCGAGCCGGAAGGTGCCGTCACGCTGGGTGGCGAGACCAAGGTCAGCCAGCGTGCGCGGGGCACCGGCGGCGGCGTTGGGCATGATCGTACTGCCGACCAACCGGCTCAACTCCTGCCGCAGCGCCCGCGCGCCGCTGTCGCGCGCCAGATCGCCGCTGAGCGGATCGGTTGCGGTATTGAGCGTGCTCGCCACTTCGTTCAGCGCGGTGACGAAGTCCTGCATGAACCCCGCAATCGCGGTGCCGGGCTCGGCCAAGGTGATCCGGGTTGGTGCGCCGAGCATTGGTGCCCTTCAGCGTCAGATCGAACCCCGGCGCGGGCTGGCGCACCGTGTTCGACGGCGCTGGTCATCTCCAGCCCGTCCAGCTTGAACCGGGCATCGATTGCCGCACCCAGCAAGCGTTCGGGTGCCGCCGCTGCCGGGCTCCAGGCGAGCGCCGCCAGTCCCGGATCAGCAGGGTCTTCGGTCGCTTCCAGCACGAAGCCGTTGGCCGCGCCATCCTGCCCTTTAAGCACCAGCCGCGCGCCGTCGGCAGCGTTGGCGACATAGGCGGTCACGCCAGCGCCCGCACCATTGATCGCGGCGGCGACTTCAGCCAGCGTCGCCCCGGCGGCGATCGGGATCGCGACAGCGGCACGGGCCGGATCGGCGGTGAACTGGCTGGTGGTGGTTGTGCCGAACCGCAGGGTCAGGCTGCCCGAACCGTGGCAGCGCAGCGACTGGCGGGCTGGTCAGGGTTTGACCAGATGCCAAGGCCAGGACCTCAAGCGAATAGGTGCCTTTGGGGGTCAGCCCCGCGACCAGGCTGGCCCCGGCGACAGCCGCGTTGGCGACGCTGGGCTGGGGTGAAAGATCGCCCGAACGCATCCGGTCCCCCAGCGCGCTCGTCAGTTGCTGGAGCTGGCTTTTGAGCTGCGCGGCGGCGGAGATTTGGCGGTCGAGCAGTTCCGAACGCGCCGTCAGCCGGTCGGTCCGGGGCGCGAACTGCGCGCCAGCCAGGTCGTGGCGAGCGCCGCCATGTCGATCCCGCTGCCCGCCGCCGAGCGCGGTAACGATCGAGGAGGTGGCGCTTGTGGTTTCCATAAGCGGCTAGAACGACTGCGGCGTGCCCGCTTAAGCCTGCACCGCAGTGCTCAATTATGCAGCCCGGGGTCTAGCCGCCCGTCGGCATCGAACCGCAGCGGTTACCGGCACGTCGATCAGCGGACGCTCGCGGCGCTTCGCCGCGCTTCAGTGAAAACACGAACGCCAGTACCCCGGCGATAGCGGCGTAAAGCTCCTCGCGGATCACCTGATTTTCGCGCGTGGTGAAATAGACCGAGCGCGCCAGCGCGGGATATTCCAGCACTGGCACCTGCCAGTTCGGCGGCGAGCGCGCGCATCGCCAGCGCCTTGTCGCCGCGTCCTTTGGCCAGCACGATCGGCGCGCCGGCGCGGTCAGGATCATAGGCCATCGCCACGGCAAAATGGCTGGGGTTGGTCAGCACGAACTGCGCCTCGCGCATCGCCTTTTGCACCCCGCCCATGGCGAGCTGGCGCTGGCGCTGGCGCTGCGCCGCTTTCTTTTCAGGCGCGCCTTCGGCTTCCTTGTGTTCGTCGCGCATGTCCTGCTGGCTCATCCGCAGCCGCATCCAGCGCCGGACCCACTGAATCGGAAAGTCGATCAGCGCGATCACCAGCAGCCCGCCCGCCAGCACAAACAGCAATCCGGTCAGCGCGTCCCACGCCGCAGCGAGTTGCGGCCCGAGCGGTCCGCGCCCGAGTCCGAGCAATTGCGGTACGCTGTCCTTGGCCCAGGACCAGCCGATCACGCCCAGCAAGCCGACTTTGGCCAGGCCCTTGGCCATTTCGATCCAGCCGGTGGGGCCGAACATCCGCTTCAGCCCGGCTAGCGGGTTCATGCGCGAGGGCTTGGGCAAGGCCTGCGCGGCCAGCCAGCGGCCATCGCCCAGCGCGAGTTGCAACCCGGTGACGGTGACCATCACCCCCAGCGCGAGCACCAGCACCGGCGGCAGCGCCGCGATCAGCGTCGCGGTCAGCCGTGCAGACCAGTCGACCTCTTCGAGCATGGCCCGGTCCCAGTCGAGCCCGGTGCGGACCGTGCTGGCCAGAATGCCGAGCAGCCACGGTCCGGCAAATTTCAGCCAGGCCGCGCCGACCAGCACCGCCACCGCCGGAGCAAGTTCGCGCGCGCGCAGCACATCGCCCTTGCGCGCGGCGTCTTGCAGCCGCTTGGCACTGGGGGCGAAACTCTTTTCAGCGCCCTCGCTCACCGGGCGACAATCCCGGCGCTGGCGCTCAGCGCCTCTTCGGACAGGGTGACGAGCTGTTCCTGCAGCAGCGAAGCCGAGGCGATCAGCGCGGCCAGCCCGGCGATGATCCCGGCGGGCAGCCCCAGCGAGAACAGGTTCAGCGAGGGCGCCGAGCGGCTGAGCACGGCGGCGACCAGTTGCACCACGATCAGCACCAGCGTGACCGGCAAGGCAATCGCGACTGCCGCCAGCAACATGTGTCCGCCGAATTGCGGGACCAGCGCAATCCGCTCTGCACTCAGCCAGGCGGCGCCCGGCGGCAGCGCGGCATAGCTTTCCACCACCAGCCGCAGGAATTGCAGATGCCCGCCGGTGGCCAGAAAGATCACGGTCAGCGTGATGGTGAAATACTGCCCCAGCGCGGGCGAATGCGTGCCGGTAATTCGGATCGGCGGCGGTGGCGATGCTCATCCCCATCGCCCCGCCGACCAGCTCCGCCGCGATCACCGGCGCGGCGAACGCCAGTTGCAGGACAAAGCCGAGCGCCAGCCCAACCAGCACTTCGGCCATTACGGCGAGCGCGCCGGGGACCGAGAGCAGCGCCGGGGGCACCGGCACCGGGAGCCAGGCGCAGACCAGCACCGCCAGCGCGCCAGCGGCGATCACGCGAACCTGCGCCGGCACGGCGGCCGCGCCAAACAGCGGCGCGGCGAGCATGGCCGCGCCGATCCGCGTCATCACGAACAACAGCTTCCACAGCTCCGCCTCGATCGCGCCGAACCCGAAGCTCAGCGGATCACCGCGCAATCCCGGCGATCGCGGCGAAGATCTCCTCGGTGAAATCGCTGAGCAGCGCCATCATCGATGCGCCGAACACCACCAGCACCAGGCAATTGTCGCCAGCTTGGGCACGAAAGTCAGCGTCTGTTCGTTGATCGAGGTTGCGGCCTGGATCACCCCGATCACCAGCCCGACCGCCAGGCTGGCGAGCAGCACCGGCGCGGCGACCAGCGCGGTGACCCACAGCATCTGGTCGGCGAGCGAGAGCAGGGAGGCGGTATCATCCATCAGCCAAAACTCGCCGCCAGGCTGCCCATCAGCAGCGCCCAGCCATCGACCAGCACGAACAGCAACAGCTTGAACGGCAGCGAGACGATCGTCGGGCTCATCATCATCATCCCCAGGCTCATCAGCACCGAAGCGACCACCAGATCGATCACCAGAAACGGCAGGAACAGCATGAACCCGATCTGGAATGCGGTTTTCAGCTCGCTGGTAACGAAGGCCGGCAGCAGGACCGAAAACGGCACATCCTCTGCCCGCGCGAATTTGGGGGCCTTGGCCAGTTCGGCAAACAGCGCCAGATCCTTTTCGCGGGTCTGGCGGATCATGAAGCTGTGAAACGCCATGCCCGCCGTTGCCAATCGCCTGTTCGGCATTGATCGTGCCCGCTGCATAAGGCGCAATCGCTTCGGCATTCACCCGCTCGAGCGTGGGGGCCATGATGAACAGCGAGAGGAACAGCGACAGCCCGACCAGCACCTGATTGGGCGGCGATTGTTGCAAGCCGATGGCCTGGCGCAGGATCGACAGCACGACCAGGATCCGGGTGAAGCTGGTCATCATCAGGATCAGCCCGGGCAGGATCGTCAGCAGCCCCATCAGCAACAGCAGTTGCAGCGACAGCGACATGCCGCTGCCCCCGCCGCCATTGACGCTGGCAAACGCCCGGTCGAGCGCGCCGGGCACCGCGACTTGCGCGTGGGCGAGGCGGGGGTCAGCAGGGCTGGAAGAGTGAACAGCAGCCTGAACCACCGCCGTCGCCCCTGCGCAGGCAGGGGCCTTTCCGAACTCTCGTGCGGGCACATAGCTGGGTGGTTCCAGCGCGGCTGGGATGGGCCCCTGCCTGCGCAGGGGCGCGAAGGTTTGAACGATCAAACATCGCGCGGCTCCCGCGCTGGCGCTTCGGCCAGTGCAACAGTCCGTTGCGCGACGCCGAGACCAGAATCTCCCGCCCGTGGAACTCGATCACCGCCAGCTTTTAGCGTGGGCGACAGCATCAGCGTTTCCACCACCCGCACCGCGCGCGGCGCAGCCGGATTGGCGCCGAGGCGGGCCTGCATCCGCTGGGTCAGCTTCAGGCTGCCATAGATCAGCGCGCCGATCAGCGGCAGCAGCAGCACCAGCTTGACGATGTACCACAGCATCAGCCGGGCTCCCCGACCGGAGCATCGACGCCGATCATTCGAAACGATCCGCAAGCCGAAGCGCGAGCCTTGCACCACGACTTCGCCCTTGGCGATCAGGCTTGCCGTTGACCAGCACGTCGAGCAGTTCGTCGGTCAGCCGGTCCAGCATCACCACGCTGTCTTCGCCCAGCGCGAGCACATCGCGCAGTTTCATGTCGGTGCGGCCCAGCTCGACTGACAAGCGGACGTCAACGTCGCTCAGAAATTCAAGGCCGCGGGTCTGGATGGTCATGCAAAAATCCTCGGAAAATCAAACAAGCGCAGTGAGTTGCAGCGCGACGCGGTCGTCCTGGCTGCCGACGGTGCCGGCGCGATGGTGCGCCCGCCGATCCGCAGCGGCACTTGCCGGGCCACCGCGACCGGCAGGACCACGCCGGGAGCCAGTCCGGCAATCGCGCTGAGCGGCAGGCGCGTGTCGACGATGGTGGCGGTCGAGCGACACCGGGACGCTGCCGAAGGGTTCGCGGTCTGGCCGATGCGCTGCGTGCTGGCTGTTGGTCGGGCGCGCTTGGGTCGGTCCTGTGCCGAGATTGGCAGCAGTGGCGGCGGGCAGCGCGAGCTGGAACAGCCATGGTGCGCGCATCCCTTCGGTCACGGCAAAGTCTGCGATCACCAGATCGGCGGCGGGGGTGAACGGGTACAGTTCGGCCAGATCGGCACCGTGCCGCTGCGCCAGTACCGTGCCTTCGCCGCCCATGATCAGCGAGAGCCGGTCCGCGATCAGTCCCGCCAGCCGTGCGATCAGCAGCAGTGCCGAGGGCGGCAACGCCTCAGGCAGCGGGCTGGGGGTTTCGCCGCGTCCGCCAAAGGTACGGTCGATCATCCGCAGAATGGCCCCGCCATCCAGCGTGACCAGCAGCGGGTGTCCGGGGTGCCGGTCACCAGCACGCAATGCGCGGCAAATGCGGGCAGGGCGGAGCGATAATCAGCACCAGTTGTGCGGCGAACCGTTCGCGGGGTGATGCCCGGCAAGTCGGCGCCGCACAGCGGGGTCAGGCACGCGGTCAGCTGGCGCACAAACCGTTCGGCCAGCGGCTGCATCGCAGCGACCGCATCCAGCGGCGCGTCGCCGCGTCCGAGCAGTTCAGCACAATGCGAGCGCAGCCGGCCGTTCCGCAATGAACAGGGATTCGGATTTCATCGCGGTGCCCTCACTGGACCAGGAACGATTTGAAATAGACCGCGTCGACCCCGCCGAAGCCTTCGGTTTCGTTCAGCACCTGGTTGATCGCGCCGGTGATCCGTTTCTGGATGCGTTGCTTGCCTTCTGGCACCATCACTTCGTCTTCGGGGGTATCGGCCAGCACCACCAGGATCGCTGAGCGGATCGCCAGTTCATGCTTTTTCAGCCACATCAGCACGCGCCCATCGCGGCGGGTGGAGCAGGCCAGACTGATCTGGACCAGCGCTTCGGAATTTTTCAGGTTCGAGGTGAAGTCCTCGGTGAAGTTGTAATAGCTGGTGCGGTATTCGCTGCCGCCTTCGCCTTCCACTTCGGCCGCGCCTTCGCCCTCCTTGGCTTCGGTCTTGACCGCGTAAGGGTCTTCCTCGCCTTTCTTGATCAGCTTGGGCTCGTCCTTTTCCTTTTCCTTGTGTTCACCGCCACCGACGATCCCGGCCTGCACCAGCGCAAAGGTGCCGCCGCCGCCTGCACCGATCAGCACCAGGCCAATCACCAGCTTGACCACGAGGCCTTTGCCCTTCTTCGCCTTGACCGGCTTTTCAGTTTTGTCGCTCATGTGAAGTATTCCCTGTTACTGGCTGAATTCAGGCGAAAAGATCGGTTTGATCGGGGCTGGCCTTGGCGGCGGCTGGGGATCTGCGCGCTTCCGCCGCGCGATTGCCGCGATCATCGCTGGAACCACGACCGGTTCCGCCGCCATCCCGTGCGTTGCCGCTGGGCGCGTCCTGACCGCGTGTGCTGGCTTCGCCGCGCGCGTTATCGCTGCGTCCGCTATCGGGCTTGGCAGTGTCATTGCGCGGCGCATCGCTGGCTGCTGGCTGGGCAGCGGCGACAGCGCGGGCAAAGTCCGGGTCTGGGCTGCTGAGGTCAACCGAGAGTTTGCCGGCGTCGGCTTCAACGCGCAGACTTACGGGCCCGAAGTCTTCATGCCGCAGCGAGAAAGTGACCGGAACGTTGCCGCCGGCTTCGCGCGCGCTTTCGATCCGGTCGATCAATGCGGCGAAGTCTAATGGCTGAACCACATCGGTCGTGCTGCGGGCCGGTCCGATGTAAGCGCTGATTGCCGGGGCCGGTTCAGCCGGTGATGCAGTCAACTGCGCAATGGCATCGCTGACTGGCACCGGGCGAAGCAGCGCCGGATCAAGCGTGATCTGCGCTGCGAGAACTCGCGGCGCGCGGAATGGGGTCCGTTCGCAAGTCCGTGACCACGGTGGCGGGCTGATGTGCTGGAACCAGGGCCGGGCCATGCTTGACAATCTGCGGCGTTGCGGCCGCGATCGCGGCGGTTGCATCAACCACTTGTGGCAGAGCAGGATCACGTGGTGCGAGCGGCGCAGGTGTGAACCCGGCGGCGGGGTTTGCTCGGGCCGCAGCCCGGATCAATCCCGGTGCCTGGGTGACATGGGGAGTGTGGCCCTGGGCAGGGCGAACAGGCCGGACCTGGCCCGGGGTTGTTTGGATTGGGCCTGTTTGAATTGGGGTTGGCAGGATTGGCGCTGCGGTGACTGGGGCTGCGGTGACTGGGGCTGCGGTGGCTGGGTCTACCGGGAGCGAAGCCGCCCGCTTGCCGTTCGCGGGAACTGTTGGTGTTGGGTGCTTGGTCAGCGGTTGGATAATCCCCGGCTCGGCTGGATTGGCCTTGGGCGAGCGGCGCGGGCCGGTCGCTGCGGGCGCGTGCGCGGACGCTTGTGCTTGTGCCTGTGCCGGTGATTGCGCTTGTGGCTGCGCCGCCTGTTCGATCGGGGCAGCAGCGGTTTGTTCCACGACTGCATCGACGACCGGTGTTGCTATGACGGATGATACTGCGAGCTGGACCGGCAGCATGTCCGGATTGGGTGCTATCGGCACCGGCGCAGCGGCGATCACGGGCGTTGCTGCTTCCGGAGCGACTGGAGTGACGCTGTGTTCGTCGACGACCGGCGTTGCAACCGGCTGCACCGGTGTGGCCGGTTCCGGACTGGTGATCCGGCTGAGCGCGGTACCGGCCAGTGCACGCGGCAGGACTGTGCCGGGGTGCAGCTGCGGCTGTGCGGGATGGGCCGGTACCGTTGAAACGACATCGCGCGGTAGTTCGGGGACGAACTCCAGCGGGCTAGGCACCGCCGCAACAGTGACCGGCAAGGTATTGCCGCCGGACGGCAAAGCGGCAACTGCTGCAGGGGCTGGGCTTACCGGGATTGCCGGGATGATCGCCGCCAGCAGCACGTCAAACCCGGCGGAGGGCATCGCAGCGGAAACGCTGATTTCCGGGCCTGCCGGAGCAATCTGGGTAAGCAAAGAAGACTGGATCGATGGACTGGCAAGCACGTGGACAACTCCGCAACGCTGATCTTGCCTATTCCGTATCAAGATCCGTGCCAGTTCGCCGCGAGGCACCGGCGGGCGCGTGGGATCCTGCGCTGGCGATCACTTTGGCAAGGGCATCCACCCGGTCCTGCACCAGTGCGCGGCGGCGCTCGGCTTGGGCCAGGGCCCCTTGCAGACTATCAGCGGTAGTCTGCGCGCGCGCTTGATCGGCGAGCGCTTGTGTCCGAATCGCGATCAGGCCTGAGCGGAACCCCAGCGCCGAACTGAGCCGGGCCGCATCGGGCTGTGCAGTTGGCTGGTCATAGGCCTGGGCCAGAGCTGCCGTGCGGTGGGCCAGATTGCGCAATTGGGCGAGTGTGCTCTCGGCCTCTGCGGCTTCGCGCACGGCCTCCTGCCGCGCAATCGCGCGGACCCGGCTCAGCCGTTGCAGCCGCAGCAGCCGCGCCCGGTCAGCCATTGGTTGCGGGCAGCAACAGGTTGCGCAGCGCCGTCAGGCTCTCGCCGTGGCTGGCCTGCGTACCGACTTCCTGAATCAGGAACCGGGTCATGGCTTCATGCATGGTGATCGCACGGTCGAGCACCGGATCGGCTCCGCTGCGATAGGCACCCATCAGAACGAGGTCGCGGTTTGCCTCGTAACTAGCAGATAAGGATCGAAATTCGCGCGCCAGCTGGGCTTGCTCAAGCGGGACGATATCGCTCATCACGCGGCTTAGCGAAGCACCGACATCGATGGCAGGATATTGCCCGCGCTGGGCGAGTGCGCGGTTGAGGACGATATGCCCATCGAGGATGGCGCGGGCAGTATCGACCACCGGATCGTCCTGGCTGTCACCATCGGCCAGCACGGTGTAGATCCCGGTGATCGCGCCGCCGCTCGCGCCCGAATTGCCCGCCCGCTCGACCAGTTTGGTGATCGCAGCGAGGGCTGAGGGCGGATAGCCGCGCGCCGCGCCCGGCTCGCCCAGCAACAGCCCGATTTCGCGCGCGGCGTGCGCCACCCGGGTCAGACTGTCGAGGATCAGCAGCACCTTGCGCCCTTCGCTGCGGTACTGTTCGGCCAGGCTGGTGGCGAGCAGCGCCCCGCGCAGCCGCAGGTTGGGGGCGTGATCGGCAGGAACTGCGACCAATGCGGTGCGCGCACGGTGCGCGCCGTGCATGTGGCGTTCGACGAAATCGGACACTTCGCGCGCGCGCTCGCCGATCAGGCCGACCACGACCACGTCGGCCTCGGCTCCGGTCGCGATCATGTCGAGCAGGACCGATTTGCCGACGCCCGACCCAGCCATGATCCCGATCCGCTGACCGATCCCGAATGTCGTCAAGGCATTGAGCGCGCGCACCCCGGTATCGAACACCGCGCGAACGGGGCTGCGATCCAGCGCGCTGGTGCGCACGCCGCCGGTCGGCCACAGCTGGCGCGACCGGATCGGTGCGCCGCCGTCGATCGGCCGACCTTCGCCATCGACCGCGCGGCCCAGGTACGCCGCGCCGACGGCGACCATGCCGGGATGCCCTTGCGCCACCACCCGCGCACCGGGGCGCAGCATGACCGTATCGCCCAGCAGCATCAGCATGGTCTTGCCGTTGCGGAAGCCGATCGATTCGGCGGCGAGCGGCTGGCCGCGACCGTGCGCGACGCGGCAGAATGCGCCCACGGGCACCGGCAGCCCGCTGACTTCGAGCAGGCCGCCGTCACAGGCGGTGACCAGGCCATAGCGCTGCGGGCCCAGTTCGGGCCGCGCTGCCGCCATGGCGTCAAATTTTGCGTCGATCTGGCTCAGCACTGGCTCAGCGCCTCGGCCAGCGCAGCGCGCCAGGCTTCTGGTCCGTCCTCGACCCCGCCTTGTGCGCTCTCGATCCGCACGGTTCCGCGCGCCAGCGCCGGATCAGGCGCGACCGGCAATCCCGGCGGCAGAGCCTGTTCCACCAGCACCAGATCATCGGGGTGTAACCGCAGCAAGCGCTCATCATCGGCGCGAGAGAGCAGCGCGGCGGCGCGCGCGATCCGGCTAGTGAGCGCGGCAGGGTCTATGGCCAGTGGCGCCAAGGCGGCATTGCACAGCACCTCCACCGTGGTCTCCAGCCGGTCCCGCCAGTGTTCTTCGAGTTCGGCGTTGTGGCGGACAATCGCGAGTTCAATTGCTCCGCGCGCGGCCAGCGCCTCGCTCAGGCTGGCCTCAGCCGCCGCGCTGGCTGAGGCCGATCCCTCGGCAAAGCCGTGGGCATAGGCGAGCGCCACCGGATCTTCCGGCTCGGCGTCGTCGGGTTCCGCCAGCGTCCCGAAAAAGCGCGGGTCCGGGGCAAAGCCAAGGTTCTGCGCCAAGGCAGCGAAGGGCAGTTCAGACATATTCGTCTTCGCCGCCGCCTGCACCGAACGCAATCACGCCCTCATTGGCCAGCCGCCGCGCCACTGCCACAATCTGGCGCTGCGCTTCCTGCACATCGGCCATTTTGAGCCGTCCGCGACCGGCGATTTCATCGCGCAAGCCATCGGCAGCGCGGCTGGACATCGCGCGGAAAAATACATCGCGCTGGCCTTCTTCGATGCCTTTCAGTGCATCGATCAGCACATCGCTTTCGACATCGCGCAGCAGCGCGCCCATCGCCAGCGGTTCGAGCGCCAGCAAATGTTCGAATTTGAACATCTCGTTTTCGATGTTCTTCGCCAGACTGCGGTCGATCCGGGCGATTTCGGGCATGATCCGCTTTTCGGCGGCCTTACCAGCCTGATTGATGATGTCCGCCGCCTCGCGCGGACCGCCCATGGTGAGCGGCGCAGAGCCGTGGCTGGCGGTGATCCGCCGTTCGAGCAATTGTTCCAGCATGGCCAGCGCTTCGGCGGGCACTTCCTGCAAGGTCGCGATGCGGTGCACCACTTCGGTCTGGACCGACGCGGGCAGCGACGCCAAGACCTGCGCGGCGACTTCAGGATTAAGCTGGACCAGCAGCACCGCCAGCGCCTGCGGATGCTCGTCCTGCACCAGCGGGACCAGCGCCTGCGGGGTCAGCCAGCGGGCGATTTCCAGCGTGCCGCCGCCGCCATCAGAACTGCCTTCGGGCAGGATCGATTGCAGCAGATTGCCGGCCTTGAGCGGGCCGATTGCTTCGGTCATCAGCGTGCGGACCTGATCGTTGCGGCCGTGGGTGAACAGTCCCTGCCGTTCGGTCCGGCGGACGAAACCGCCGATCGCCTGCGTGATCAGTTCGGGACCGATTTCGCCCAGCGCGCACATCTTTTCGCCCAGCAGGCGCAGCTCGTCCTGGTTCAATTGGCGCAGGATCTCGGCGGCTTGGGCTTCGTCCAGCAACATCACCAGGATCGCCGCGCGATCGGCTTCGGGCAGGGCGGTCACTTCGCTCATGCCGCCTGCTCCGCTTCGGGTTCAGGCGCGGGCGCGGCCAGCATTTCCCGCAAGGCGCGCGCGGCGTCCTCGGGTTTTTCCAGCGCAATCCGCTGCGCCAGACCGATCTGGCGGTTGATCAGTTCGGCATCGCTCAGCGGCTCGCCTTCGGCATCGGTTGGTCGCGGGGCATCGGGCTCGGCGGAACCATCGGTTTCAGCCGGTTTCGCCAATGCTTCATTGCGCCGTTTGAAGGCAGCGATCAGTGGGCGCACGCCCAGCAGCAGCACCAGCAGCACCGCGATCAGCGCCACGACATTGCGCACGACCATCGCGAACCAGCCGGCTTCATAGAACGGCTGCTCCTCGGTGCTGACCGGCTCGAACGGGCGCGCAAGGACCGACACCTGATCGCCGCGCTGCGGGTTGGCCCCAACGGCGGCGCTGACCAGTTGCTTGATCTGTTCGATATCTTCGGGCTTGGCTTTCTTGAGCGCAGCCTGGCTGAGCGCGACCGCAACGGATAACCGCTTGACCTTGCCTGGTCCGCTGTTGGAAACGGCCACTTCACGACCCAGTTCAAACGTCCGCGCGCTGCTGCTTTCGCCATTGCTGGATCGCCGCACCGTGCCAGCGGGCGTGCCGACGGGTGCGCCCGGAACCGCGGTGGTGGCTGGCGGCGGGGTGTTGGATAGCACGCCCGGCACGCCGACCGCTCCCGTCGCTGCGCCGCTGCTTTGCGATTGCTGCTGGGTTTCGGTGCGGACCACGCCGTCCTTGTCATAGCTTTCGCGCGCCGAGGTCACTTCGTCCATGTCGAGTTCGATCTGGACCTCGCTGGTGAAGTTGCCCGTGCCGAGCATGGGCGTGAGCAATTGGTCCAGCTGTCCGCGCAGTTTCTCTTCCAGCCGCGCTTGCAGTTCGATCCGGTCATTGTCCTTGCCGCTGCCGTCGGACAGCAGCCGCCCGTGCTGATCAACCACGCGCACCGCATCGGGTGACAGGCCGGGGACCGAGGCCGCGACCAGGTTGATGATCGCAGCGGTCTGGCTGTCTGACAGGCGTCGTCCGCGCGCCAGCCGCAGCATCACCGAGGCGCTCGGCGGGGTATCTTCGCGCACAAACACTGACTTTTCGGCCTGGGCGAGGTGGATTCGGACCGCTTCGACCCCGTCAATTTCCATGATCGTCTGCTGCAATTCGCGTTCGCGCGACGTTTTCAGCCGCTCGCCTTCCAGCGTCCGACTGGCACCGAGGGGCAGACTGTTCAGCGCATCGGCCCCGGTTTCGGGGGTTGCCAGCGCGCCGTCTGACGCTACCAGCATCCGCGCGCGGTAGAGGTCATCCTCAGCCACGGTCAGCGCGCCGGTGGCATTGTCAATCGTGTAACCAATCGCGGCCTTATCAAGCGCTTCCACCACCCCGGCGCGCTCGCCATCACTCAGCTCGGTATAAAGCGTGCGCTGCGGCGCAGGAGACATGATCGCCCAGGTGAGCGCCAGCGTGCCCAGCGCGCCCGCTCCCAGAAACCAGGGCAGTGCTTTGCGCAAGGCAGGTTGGGCGGACAGTGCACGAAGCCGTTCAAGCGGGCTGCCACCATCCAGCTGGACGGATGGCGAAACACCGGAGTTGGCGGCAACAGGAACAAGCTCAGCCATTTATCACGCCCCCATCCGCATGATGTCTTGATAGGCCGAGAGCAGCTTGTTGCGGACCTGCAGTGTCGCTTCAAACGCGATCCCGGCTTCTTGCCGGGCGAGCATGACCTTGGCCACATCAGTGACTTCGCCGGTCTGATAGCCGTTACCCAGCCGTTCGGCCTCGGTTTGCTTGGCGTTAACGCCATCGAGCGCGGACTTCAGCGCATCACCGAACCCGCCGGCGGCGGGCGGTGCGGTTGGCGCAGTCGGTGCGCCCTCTTTCGCCGCTTGTAGTGCTTGCAGCAGTTCATTGCGCTGCATGATCTGTTCACGCAGCGCCATGATCTGCTGGACCCCGCCAGCAGTGCCGCCGCCGCCAATTCCCGATGGACCGTTCATCGCCGGCCTCCGGCCACAGCCATGCCGGCCTCACGGAACGAGGCGAGCCGGTAGCGCAGGGTCCGTTCGGAAATGCCAAGCTGCCGCGCGGTTGCGACGCGGTTTCCGCCGCAGGCCTCGAGCGTTTCAAAAATCGCCTTGGCTTCGCTGCGCTGGACCACGCTGGACAGGCGCGGCGGCGCAGCATCGGCGGGCGCTTCACCCACCAGCCGCGCGGTGCTGTCAAAGGCGATGTGGCGCGGTTCGATCCGCTCGGCCCCGTCGGCCAAGCAACAGCGCGCGGCGGATCACGTTTTCCAGTTCGCGGACATTGCCGGGCCAGGAATGGAGCTTCAGCATCGCCAGCGCGGCTTCTGACAGCCACGGCATGGCATGGCTGCGCGGGGTATGGCGCGCGATCATCGCAATCGCCAGGGGCGCCAGATCCTCGGGCCGGTCGCGCAGCGGGCGCAGCGCCAATGGGAACACGTTGAGCCGGTAGAACAAGTCGGCACGAAACCGCCCTTCGGCCACTTCGGTGGGCAGATCGCGGTTGGCGCAGGCAATGATCCGCACATCGACCGGGATGGCTTTGGTCGCGCCAATCGGCATGACCTCGCCTTCCTGCAGCGCGCGCAGCAGCTTGGCCTGCAAGCCCAGCGGCATTTCAGCGATTTCGTCGAGCAGCAAGGTGCCGCCATCGGCAGCGCGGAAGAAGCCTTCATTGGCTTCGGTCGCGCCGGTGAAGGCCCCCTTCTTGTGGCCGAACAGCAAGGCTTCGAGCATGGTTTCGGGCATGGCGGCGCAATTGACCGCCACGAACGGCCCGTCGCGGCGGGGGCTGCGCGCGTGGATGAAGCGGCTGAGCACTTCCTTGCCGGTACCGGTCGGGCCGCCGATCAGGACTGGAATGTCGCTGGCGGCGAGCCGGGCGGCGAGTGTGAGGACCGAGAGGCTTTCCGGATCAGCGGCGATGGGCCGGTCGGCAGGAGTGACCGCGACCAGTGCAGCAGCCAAGGCAGTCTCGCCGCTGGGATCACGATAGCGCAGGCTCATCCGGCCCGGCGTTTCGCTGCGCGCCAGTTGATTGCTGTTGTCGCGCTCCAGCGACAGGCACGGTGCGCGCCCCGGCGGGACTGCGTCGCTGGCCGTGCGAACGGTCACGGCACCATCGATCCCTTGCGCGATCAGCAGCGCCTCCAGGCGCTGGACCAGCACCGGGTGCAGTTTTGCCGCCCGCTCGCTGATAGTGACGTTGTGCATTACGGCCCCCTTGCATTAACCATCTTGGCTAGGGACTTTCTGCGCCACAAACGACAAACGGAGCGGTAATTTAAGCCCCCGGACATAGCCCCTAAGGGATTACGCGGATGCGGGCGGGCCGGGTGAGCCGTTCCTTCAAGGCTTCTTCCAGCGTCCGATCGTGGCCCAGGTTGGCGCTTGCAAGGCCGGTTTGGCCATCAACATCGCCCCGCCGGGTGCCGCAGCGGACGGCGGATCGAACAACTGGCAGGCCGGGAGGGTATCGGGATTGAGCCCGGCGACTTCATCCCAGATTGCGGCAGCGGGCTGGGTCGCGGCGAAATTGGTGTAGTTCTGGCTGACGATCGGCGCGCTGGCCGGGGCGAGCGGGAAGCCGGAGAAATAGAACGATTGCGGCACCACTTGCCCGCTGGCGTTACGCTGGAACCCATAGCCGAACAGGATCCCCCCGTCGGCTGTCCGGTCCGGGCTCGCGCCGGTCTGCATGATCTTGCCGTCGGCGGCGCTGACCCAGAACGAATAGCCTTGCCCGCCGGGCCCGATCCGCGCGCTGTCCGCCGCGCTGTAGGGCAGGTGCGAGATGAAATTGCGCGCCGGCGCATAGTTCAGCGGGGAGAACAGGCAGACCCGCGGCATCCAGCTGGGCCGGCCTGCGCCAGCGACGAAATAGGCGGTGCTGCCAAGCGAGATGAACTTGCACGAAAAGTTGTTGGCGAGCGGGAAGATCGGCAGGCAGAACTTGTCATAGCGTTCCTCCATCGCCCCGCTGCCCGTCTTGCCGCGCCAGGTTAAATCATAGAACGTCGCGCCTTGCGAGGTCTGGTAATCGACCCCGTTGACCAGCGGTGCGGGCGGCTTGCCGGGATAGGGCGGCGGGTACTTCTGGTACTGGCTGTAGACCCGGTACATGTTCCAGTTCGATTGCCAATAGACCGGCCAGAGCGGATCGGCTGGCTCTCCCGGACCGCGCGGATTGGTGCAATCGGGGTTGGCGCAGGGGCTGTAGCCCGGCGGATTGTGAACGCCATAGGTCTGGTAGACCGGCGATGGCGAGGGCGAAGGTGCAGGAACCGGGGCCGACTGGGCCATGGCCGCAGGAGCGATGCTGAGCAGCAGCAGGCCAGCCAAGATCGTGCGCATCGGCTTGTTCCCTTAGGTTCACAGGAACGCCAGTTAAAGCAGATATGGGCGCGAAGTTGAATGTGATTTACTTCACGTTCGCATCTGGAGGTATGTCGAGTAAAGTATTCGCAGCGATATCGATCAGAAGTGACTGCGAATTTATAAAGTCATGTGGTTGCAGCAGGTTGGACGAATTTTGGGCTGACGTGGTTCGGAGTGACGAGTTAGCCGCAGTTGCTGCGGGCTGGTCGATACGTCTGGATGCGGACAGCGAACCAGGAGTGAGGCGAACATGATCAAGCTTGCATGGCAGACCCCGCAGACCCTCGCCGAGGTTCAGGCAGCGGTCCAGACCGCGATCGACCTCGAGTTTTCGACCCTGCCGCCGTATCTCTACGCCAAGATGACGATCCTGCCCGGCAGCAACGCCCCGGCGATTTCGCGGCTGAACACCATTGTCGGGCAGGAAATGATCCACATGTGCCTGGCCTGCAACATCATGAACGCGATTGGCGGGACCGTGCAGATCAACCCGCCGAGCTATCCCGGCCCGCTGCCGGGCGATGTCGATGCCGGGTTGACCGTGCATCTGCTGCCGTTTTCCCAAGCAGCGATGTCGCAGGGGATGGCGATCGAAGAACCGGTCGAAGCGATTGATCCGCCGGTGCTGAAGCGGACGGTGGCCGCGCCGAATGTGACCATTGGCGAGTTTTACGACTTGCTCGATCAGGCCCTGCAAGCCCTGCCAGCGACAGCCTGGTTGCCGAACAACAACCAGATTTCAGATCAGCAATTTTTTCCCGGCCAGATCTTCGCGGTGAATAACAAGGACGATGCGCACACGGCGATCACCCAGATCGTTTCGGAGGGTGAGGGGACCCCGGTTACGCCCACTGACAACGGCAGCCCGCTCGATTTCCAGCACGAGCTGGCACATTATTACCGGTTCTGGGAAATGACCCGCAATCAGGTGCTGGTGAAAGACCCCAACCCGGTCGGCTTTGCCTGGGGTGGTCCGCTCGGGCTGGATTTCAGCCAGGTCTATCCCGCGATTGCCGATCCGGAATCGCATGACTTTTCGCAAGATCCACCCGCCGCGCAGCAAGCCCAAGCCGATTGCAACGCTGCTTATTCCGCGCTGGTCGATGGGCTGGTTTCGGCCTTCCGGGGCGGGACTGGCGGGCTTGGCCTGGCGGTGCGGGCAATGTTCGATCTGCGGATGGCGGCGATGACTGCACTGACCACGCCGCTCGCCGATGGCCATTCGGTGGCCGGCGCAGCCTTTGTCTATACCCCCAATGCAGCACCACAGGGAGACGCGGCATGAGCATCCTTGAATTTCCGCGCGTCTATTTTCGCGGCGAAATCGCCTGGGATCCGGTAACGACCAACAATTATCCTGCTTCCGCGCCCACCCCACCGCCGCTGGCACCCGCAGCTTACGACGAGAACGCCTGCGACGCGACGCTGTCGCAGGTTGCGGTAACCGCGCAGAGTGTCGCGGGTTTCCGCCAGGCCGCGATCAATGAGGTCGGCAATTTCGGCAATTGGAACCCGGCTGGCAGCTATCGCTGCCCGTTTTACAACACCGCGATTACGGGGGTCGATGTCGGGCAGGGGCTCGATCAGACCGATGCCTTTGCAACTGCCCCGGTCAACTTCAGCGGCATGCTGGTCGATTGCGAGCCTTACGGGGCCTATACCTCGCAATTGTTCTTCGACGATATGAGCTTCGGGATTGAAGGCGGTTGCCGGATTTACGGCAAGCGGGTGGAGCGCTTCAACGATCGCTTCATCAATTTCAGCGCGAACCCCAGTAACAACATGATCGCCGGGGTTGCATCGGTGATGTGGCAGACCTGCTTTCCCAAGAATGCCGGGTTAGAGGTCGATGCATTTGATTCCAATGCCTTGCGGGCCTTGCAGGGCTGTCTGTCGGATGATGACGTGCTGGGCCTGATGGTCCGGTTCGTGACGTACCGGACGGTCTATTACGATGACGATACGCTCTCCAACGGCTCACCCGGCACGGCAGCCGCAGCGGCGGCGTTGCAGGCCAAACTCAACGCGGGCGGGTTCCAGCCCAACCAGGCGCGCTCGATGCTGGTCGGCACCGTCGGATTGTGGCGGCAGGGCGAAGTGTTCACCGAAGCGTCGGACCGCGCGCTGATTTCAACCATGGCGGCGATCCCCGGGCAGACCGATCCCAGCCAGGGCGGTCCGACCGTGGCGACCGCCTTTGCCCGTACCACCGCGACCGGGCTGGCGCTCGATTTCTCCAACACGATGCCGTGCACGAACCGCGCGACGGACAAGTTCGATCTCGGGCCGTTGACGGTAACCGCCGCCGATCCGCCGCCCGCCGTTGCGATTGCCCAAATCGCGACAATCGCCAGCAGCCATTACAGCCGCGCCGCCTTTGAGGCGACTTCGGGCATCATCGATATTCCACTGCCGCCTGCGACCATCGCGCAGCTGGCCGGGATGGATCTGGCGATCACTACCGCCGATGGCACTGCCTTCCTGACCGAAGACGTGCTGCGCGCGGTGCCGTTGCAGGCCAATGTCTATATCAACCAAGGCGAAACCGCCGCGCTGAGCGTGCAGGTCTATCAGCGCGGGGTGCCGGCGGGGGCGGGCGTGACTGTGACGATGTCAGACCTGGCCGCCAGCCAGGCGACCTGCGCCAAACAGGTGACCAATTCCGGCGGGGTGGCGACCTTCCCGGTGCAGGGCACCACGGGGGAAATCATCGGCTGGGTGTTCCAGACCGGCGACAATCCGGTGCTACCGGTGGGCAATGTCTTCACCCCGCTGAACAACACCTACACCTATCTGCGCGTCCTGCCCGCCGATGCCAACATCGCCGCGCTGCCGCCGACCTGGGACAACGTGCACAATTATGTGCTCGCCAACTGGGAGGCGATGGCGCCGTGCATGGACAACTGGCTGCGGTTGGGTGATCAGCAACAGGTCATGGCCTATGGCAGCTTGATCCGGACCCTGACGGACCCTGCGAACTTCGAGAGTTTCCGGTTCATGCCAGTGACGCGCGACATGTCTGCGGGCCAGCGGACGTTGCTTTACAACTTCCTTGGTTTCGGTGCGGATGATGCGGCGTTGAAGGCAGCCGCCCCGGCAAAGCCCGCCGGTCTGGACCAGCAAGCGCTCAGCCGATCCATGCGCGCGCCGCTGTTCAACTGAAACGCGTGATGCACAACCATATCGTCGCAGCGGCCATCGTCGCCGCCGGATTGAGCGTGCCTGCTGCGGCGAAGGCCGAGGACGTCCCGTCGATCCTGGTGACCGCCAGCCGGACCGGGGCGGCTACCGACGAGGTCAGCACGATCGCGCGCGATCGGATCACGGAGAGCCAGCCAGGCTCACTGCTGGAGGTGCTGGGCGAAGTGCCCGGCGTGCGCGCTTATTCCACCGGTGGTCCGGGCGGCAGCAGCGTGCTTTCCGTGCGGGGCGGGGAGGCGAATTTTACCGTCGTGCTGCTCGACGGAGTGCGGCTGAACGATCCGACCAATGTCGAAGGCGGGGCGTTCGATTTCTCTCTGCTTGATCCGTTGGCGGTTGACCGGATCGAAGTGCTGCGTTCAGCCGGGTCAGCCGTCCATGGCTCTGATGCCCTGGCCGGAGTGGTGCAGATCGCCACCCGCGAGCCTGGTAGCGAGACGATCACTGCCGGAGCCAGCGCCTGGCTGGACAGTCGCTACGGTGCAGCCGCCTCGGCAACGCTGAGCGCCGGGTGGGGCAGCGGCGGGCTGCTGGTTTCGGGCGGCGGCTTTGACAGCGGGGATGGCGATCCGGCGGGGACGCTGCGCCGCACGCAGGCGCTCGTGCGGGCGCGCCAGCAGCTTGGCAGCTTCACACTCGATGCGCTGGGGCTCTATTCGGATGTCGCCGCGCACGGCTTTCCGCAGGACAGCGGCGGGCCTGAGCTGGCGGTGAACCGGGCGTTGGAGCAGAGCGATAGCGACTTGCGGCTGCTCTCGCTGCGGCTGCACGGCGATCCGGCGGCGCAGCTGCGGCCAATCTTTGCGCTCAGCCAGACGGTGCAGAAGGGCGATACCCGAACCCCGGAGATTGCACCGGGCGTGCTCTCTGGCGTGCCCGCCATCACCGCGCAGCACCGGTTCGAACGGCTGGAGGCGAGCGGCTATCTCGTCGCTGTTGTTGGGCCTGCGACGCTGTCAGCCGGGGCGGCGTTACTGCGCGAAGACGGGCGCAGCAACGGGACGATCGATTTCGGCTTTCCCTTGCCGGTTGCCTTCGCGCTGACCCGCGTGACTCATTCAGGCTTCGCCGAAGCCACGCTCCGGTCCGCCTCAGGGCTCACGCTGAACGGGGCGGCGCGGTATGATCATCTGCGCGAGGGTGCTGGCACCTGGACCGGACAAGCAGGACTGCGCCTCGCCCTTGGCAGCAGCGGATCGGCGCTGTTCGCGCGGATCGGCAATGGCTTCAAGCAGCCTAGCCTCTATGCGCTGGGGCATCCCTTGATCGGCGATCCCGCGCTGAAGCCAGAGCGCAGCCGGACGATTGAGGCCGGAGTGGTGCTGGCGGACCAAAGGCGGAAGCTTGCCGTTACGCTGTTCGACAACCGCTACCGCGACCTGATCGATTTCGATCCGGTGCAGTTCCGACTGACCAATCGCGCGCGCGTTTCGACGCGCGGGATCGAACTGGAGGCGAGTGGGGAGCTTACCCCGGCGCTGTCACTGGGCGGATCGGTGACCTATCTCGATATCGACAGCGCGACCCCGCTGCGGGGACGCCCGGACTGGAGCGGGCAGGTCCGGCTCGGCTGGCAGCGGGGGCCGTGGCGCGCGCTGGCGAAAGCGAAGTGGAATGGCGAATTCAACGACAGCTCCATCCCGACCGGCGCAGTAATCAGCCCCGGCCATCTGGCGCTGGAACTGGGCGGCGGATACCGGGTGAGCGAGCGCTTCGCCCTGCAATTGACCCTGCGCAATGCCACCGACAAGCGCTATCAGGATGCCGTCGGCGTGCCCGCACCGGGCCGCAGTGTGCGGCTGGCGCTGACGTGGGAGTGACGCAGATGACCAGCGTAGCCGCACCGCCAGGGTGGCGCAAACCGGCGCGCCATGCCGCGTTGACCATGCTGTTCCTCGGCCTGTTGCTCGCGCCGTTCCTGCTGTTCGGTGCGCAACTTGAACTGTTCGTGACCCACTATCTGGCCGGTCCGGGCAGCGATGGCATGGCGATTGCGCTTGCCGGATTGCTGCTGGCGGGCGATCCGGTCTTGCCAACGCCGTCGAGTGTGGTCGCAACGCTGCTGGCGGCCAAGGTCGGGTTCGTCGCAGCGGCGATCACCAATGCGGTCGCGCTCTCGTTGGCCTGTGTGCTCGGCTATTGGCTGGGGCGGGGCGGGGGCCATGCGCTGCGCCGCGTCGGGCGTGAGCTGCCGCCGGGGCTGGTGCAGTGGATCCAGCGCGGCGGACTAGTCGCGGTTCTGCTCTGCCGCCCGGTGCCGGTGCTGGCCGAAGCTTCGTTGATGCTGGCCGGAGCCGCCGGGCACGAACCGCGCCGCTTGCTGGCCTGGTGCTGCGCGACGCAGGTCTTGCTCGGCACGGCTTATGCCTATGCCGGGTCCGGCTGGGGCCATGGTCAATGGCACGGCGCAGCAGTGTTCGCCGGTTCGGTGCTGATCCCGCTGGGCGGAGCAGCGATGGTTGGGGTTTCGATGCTGCTGTCTGCGGCTGCCAAACCACACCAGCCGCGCTAAACTTGGCCAATGGTTTGCCTGCTGCGACGAGCCGAGCCGTATCGTTGCATTAAGACACCACTTCCCAAAAAAAGCGACAAATCAGCATAAGAAATGGAATGGTGAGGGGTTGCGCCACCACGCAATTTCGCTAGCTGGCGGCAATCCACATACGAATGCGGCTTAGACCGCGCGAACAGGAGAGATGCATGAAAACCCGTTTGTTGCTTGGCTTGCTGGCTGGAAGTTCGGTTCTGGCCTGGACCCCCGCGTGGCGCAGACCGCCGATGCGCCGCAACAGGATGAAGCTGAAACCGCCGATGCCGGGCAGATCGTGATCACCGCGACCCGCCGCAGCGAAGCGCTGTCCGACGTGCCGATCGCGGTTTCGGCAGTCACCGGCGAGACGCTCGCGCGCTCAGGCGCAACCGACGTGCGCGCGCTGGGCCAGGTGGCTCCGTCGCTGCTGGTCTCGGGCGCGACCAGCGAAGTCAACTTCACCGCGCGTATCCGCGGGATCGGCACGGTTGGCGAAAACGCCGGGCTTGAAATGCTCGGTCGGCCTGTTCATCGATGGCGTCTATCGCAGCCGCACCGGCGTTGGCCTGTGCGAGCTGGGCGATATCGAGCGGGTCGAAGTGCTGCGCGGCCCGCAGGGCACGCTGTTTGGCCGCAACTCCACCGCCGGCCTGATCAACATCGTCACCAAGGGGCCGGAGCTGGGCGAATTTTCGGGCAAGGGCTCGATCAGCTATGGCAACTACGATTACCTGCGCGTCGATGGCGCGATCAACGCGCCGCTGGGCGATATCGCCGCGCGCGCGGATCGATGCCGTCTGGCAGAAGCGCGATGGCTTCCTCGAAAACGTCACCGCCGGACGAGCCCGACATCAACGACCGCGACCGCTGGCTGCTGCGCGGCCAGGTCGCTGTTCGAGCCGAGCGACGACGATCAAGCTCCGGCTGATCGCCGATTACAGCCAGCGCCGCGAAAACTGCTGCGGCGGGATGCTGCTCAACCCGGTCCGCAACCTCTCGCGCAGGCCCGACGGCTTCCCGGCTGGCATTCGGCCAACACGCTGCTCCCGCTGCTGCAGGCGTTCGGCGCGAACTTCCAGGTTGCTCCGAATGACGAGACCTTCGTCCGCGCGCAATCGACCACGCCGGGCGTGACCTATCGTTCGGACAGCGAAGACTGGGGCGTTTCGGGCGAACTGAACTGGAACCTCGGCGCGGCAACGCTGACCTCGATCACCGCCTATCGCGACTACCACAACGAGCAGGGCCAGGATTCCGATTTCCAGGCGATGGACATCCTGCACCGGACCGATCTTGACCGTGAATTCAAGCTGTTCACGCAGGAACTTCGCCTGCAGGGTGAAGCGCTCGACGGCCGGCTCGACTGGCTGGTCGGCGGCTACTACGCCAACGAAAAGCTCTTCGTCGACGATGACATCGTCTATGGCAGCGACTACGAACGCTATGCCAACTGCCTGGCGGCCACGGCGCTGTCGGCGGCGAACGTCAATCCCGGCTTCGGCAACCTGCTCGAACCTGCCAACTCACCAGCTTCCCGGGTTTCCAGGGGATTGCCACGGCTGACCAATTCGGCGCGGCTGAACGGCACCGGCAACCGTGGTTCGACGTTCAATCAGGACAGCGAGAACTACGCGTTCTTCACGCACAACACCTTCGACATCATCGAAGACCGGCTGATCGCTGACGCTGGGTGCGCGCTACACGCATGAAACCAAGGATCTGGCGGCGGTCGCCAACTTCAACAACACGCTGTGCCCGGCGATCCTGAACACGCCGTTCCAGGCGCTGGCGAGCATCGCCTGCGTCATCAACGGGGCTGGCGTCTCGACTGCCGCAGGTTCGGCTGGCACGCGGTTCAGCGAAGGTCAGTGGACCGGCACCGGCGGTGCTTTCGGTCAAGCCGGTCGACGACCTGCTGGTCTATGCCTCGGCATCGAAGGGCTACAAGGCCGGCGGGTTCAACCTCGACTTCTCGGCGCTTGATCGTCCGTGCAGCACCACCGGCGGTTCGGCCGCGCAGAACGCGGCCTGCGTTGGCCGCCTGGCTCTGCCAGCCAACACCACCGGCAACGCCCGCGCCGAAGCCAGCGATCTGCAGTTCGCGAGCGAAAAGGTTGATGCCTTCGAACTCGGCTTCAAATACGATGGCCGCGGGATCGACGTGAACCTGGCGCGTTTTACCAGCGGTACAGCAACTATCAGCTCAACACCTTCAACGGGGTGAACTTCGAAGTCACCAACATCCAGGCTTGCCAGGATCCGATCTGACCGGGGCCGATGCCGATGGCATCGGCAGCCACCGGTGCCTGCGCCGCCAACCGGCTGAAGCCCGGCGTGACGGTGAAGGGCTTCGAACTGGAAGGCTATCTGCGTCCGGCGCGGGACTTCACGGTCAACCTGGGGCTGACCTATACCGAAACCAAGTACGAGCGGATCTGGTCGGCACGGGCGGACGTCCGCTCTCGCCGGTGCTGTTCCAGCTGCCCGGTGGGCGCGTCTCCAACGCGCCGCAGTATGTCGCCACGATGGGCGTCAGCTGGACCCCGCCGATCGGTGGTTCGGGGCTGACCGGGCTGGTCTACTTCGACGGCCGCCTGCAAAGCGATACCCAGACCGGGTCGGACCTTGATGCCGAGAAGATCCAGGATGCCTTCATGGTCTTCAACGGCCGGATCGGGATCTTTGGCGAAGATCGCCGCTGGGGTCTGGAACTGTGGGGCCAGAACCTGTTCAACAAGCGCTACTTCATGATTGCTGCGGACATGCCGCTGCAGGGCAGCGGGACGTTCAATGCCGTTGCCGCTCCGGCCGCGACCGGGCTGGCCGCAACCGCGAACCAGCTGTTCCTCGGCTTCCCGGCGGAACCGCGCACCTTCGGTGCGACTGCCCGCTTCAGCTTCTGAACCGAGCGCTGAATATCAGGGGAGGGGCGGCCATTGTGCCGCCCCTTTTCTGTTGGTTCAGCCCGGCATCAGCACCATTTTGAGCGCGCCCGCTTCGCGCGCTTCGAACAGCCGGTAGGCCTCGGCGCCCTTCCGATAAAGGCATCCGGTGGCTGATATAGCGCTCTGGCCGCAACCGCCCCGATTGCACCAGCGGGAACAGCGCGGGCAGCTCTTCCGGGACCGAGCAGGTCCCGGTGCGGAAGGTCAGCCCGGCGGCGAAGGCGCGTTCCAGCGGGAAAGCATAGCGCTTGCGATTGCTGCACCCCGATCACCGATACCGTGCCGCGCCGCGCGACCAGTCGCAGCGCCAGATCAACCGTAGCATCGCTGCCGACCACTTCGATCACGCAGTCCAGCTTGCGGCCCTTGGTGGCCTCGCGGATCGTTTCCAGCGCATCTTGCGGGTGCAGCGCTGATCGCGCCAATGCTGTCCGCCAGCGCGCGCCGCTCGGCAATCGGATCGATCGCATAGACCACGTGCGCGCCCATCACCAAGGCGCTCTCCACTGCCATCAGGCCGATCGGGCCCAGCCCGATCACCGCGACGCTGCTGCCGGGGCGGATGTCCGCCTGCCGCGCGCCGAACCAGGCGGTGGCCATCGCGTCGGTCATCATCAAGGCCTGATCCTGGCTGATCCCGTCGGGAATCTTGCACCGCGTTCATGTCCGCAGCGGGCACGCGGAAAGCTTCGCTCTGCACGCCTTGCAGCTTGGCGGAGAGGCCGTAACAGCCGCCCGCGCTGAATTCGCAATGGATCGACATTGCCCGCGAGGCACGATCGGCACGCGCCGCAGCCGACGGCGGCGGGCAGCATCACCAGATCGCCGACCTTGACCCGGCTGACCGCGCGGCCAACCTCGACCACTTCGCCGACCGCTTCGTGACCGACGCAGAAGCCGATATCTTCGGAGAACCCGTGGCCGTGGTAGATGTGCAGGTCCGATCCGCAGATCGAACAGCCGGTCATCTGGACAATCGCATCGCGGTCCGATTCCAGCCGCGGATCGTCCATCGCCTCATGCCGGATATCGCGCGCGCCGTGATAGGTCAGGGCTTTCATATCAACTCTCCTCAAACCTCTCTTTCTCCCCGCTCATCCTGAGCGTGTCGAAGGATTGTCCTTGCCTTTGCGGCTTCTGCGCAAGCGCCGAGCGCTGCATAGCAGTCGCTTCGCCCACCGGGCTCAGGGCACTGAGCGGGGATTGGTCAATTGCGCTCGGCCATCACCGCTCGTTCATCGCGACATACTCGGCGATTTTCTGCTTGCCGAGCTGGCTCATGTGGACCTCGTCCGGGCCATCGGCGATGCGGACGAAGCGGTTGATCGTGAAGAACCGCGCAATCGGGGTGTCATCCGAAACGCCCATCCCGCCGTGAACCTGAATCGCGCGGTCGCAGACGGTCTGCGCCATTTGCGGGGCGACCACCTTGATCGCGGCGATCAGATCCTTGGCCACCTTGTTGCCGTACCGGTCCATCGCATCGGCGGCCTTGAAGGTCAGCAGCCGCGCCATTTCGATCTCGCAAAAGCTCTTGGCGACATCCTGCCGGATCGAGGATTGGTCGGCGAGCTTCTTGCCAAAGGCGGTGCGGCTGTCTGCGCGCCGCGCCATGATTTCCAGCGCGCGCTGGGCCTGACCGATCGAGCGCATGCAGTGATGAATCCGGCCCGGGCCGAGCCGCCCCTGCGCGATTTCAAACCCGCGCCCTTCGCCCAGGATCAGGTTCTCCTTAGGCACGCGGACATTGTCAAACCGCAGTTCCACTTCGCCGCCGGGCGAATTGTGCGATCCGAACACGGTCAGGTGGCGGACGATGGTGATTCCTGGTGTGTCGGGTTCGACCAGAATCTGCGAATGCTGGGTGTGGCGCGAACCATCGAAGCGGGTCTTGCCCATCACGATCCACACCGCGCAGCGCGGATGCATGGCGTTGGAGATCCACCACTTGCGCCCGTTGAGCACATAGTCGTCGCCATCCGCCACAATCGACAGTTCCAGCTGCGTCGCGTCGGATGAGGCGACTTGCGGTTCAGTCATCACATAGGCGGAGCGGATCGTGCCCGCGAGCAGTGGCTTCAGCCAGCGCTCCTGCTGCTGCGGGTGAGCCGAACTTGGCCAGCACCTCCATGTTGCCGGTATCCGGCGCGGAGCAGTTGAGCACCTGGCTCGACCACGGCACGCGGCCCAGCAGTTCGGCAATCGGCGCATATTCCAGATTGGTCAGGCCGGGCGAGAATTCGCCGTATTCGTGCGGCAGGAACAGATTCCATAGGCCCAGCGCGTGGGCCTTGGCCTTCAGGTCCTCCATCCCCGGCCATTCCTGCCACTGGGTGGCGGGGTCAGTCACGAACTCGTGATAGGCGGCTTCGTTGGGATAGATGTATTCGTCCATGAACACGCTGACCTGTGCCAGCAGGGCTTTCACTTTATCGCTGTGTTCGAAAATCATGGGGCAGGTCCGATCATATAAAAAGGGGCGGGCCGATCACCTCGGCCCGCCCCTGAATTGTCAGCGTTGGTGTGGCATCAGGCGTCGAGGCGCTCGATGATCACCGCCGGGGCCATCCCGCCCGCTGCACACATCGTGATCAGGCCATAGCGGCCCCCGGTGCGTTCCAGCTCGTCCAGCGCGGTGCCGATCAGGATCGATCCCGTCGCGCCAATCGGGTGGCCCAGCGCCATCGCCCCGCCGTTGGGATTGACCTTCGCGCGGTCCAGATCGAGGTCGCGGATGAACTTTTCGGCGACGACGGCAAAGGCTTCGTTGATTTCCCAGACGTCGATCTGGTCCTTGCTCAGCCCGGCCTTTTCCAGCACCTTCTTCGCGGCCGGCACCGGGGCGTTCAGCATCAGCGTCGGGTCATCGCCCTGGTTGGCATAGGCGACGATCCGCGCGCGCGGCTTCAGGCCGTTCTTGTCGGCATAGTCCTTTGACGTGATCAGGATCGCCGCCGCACCATCGACCACGCCCGAGCTGTTGCCCGCGTGGTGCACCGGGGTGATTTCCACATCGGGATAGCGGCGGTTGATCTGCTTGCGGAAGGTGGTGCCGCCCAGGTCAAAATCCATCAGTCCGGCGAAAGCGGGCTTCAGCGAGGCGAGGCCTTCGGCGGTGGTTTCGGGGCGGGGGAACTCCTCGCGGTCCAGCGCCACGCTGCCGTCTTCGTTCAGCACCGGGATTACCGACTTCGCGAACCGGCCTTCCTTGATCGCCACGTCGGCGCGTTGCTGGCTGACCAGCGCCAGATCGTCGAGTGCCTGGCGGTCAATCCCTTCGATGGTGGCGATGGCGTCGCCGCAGACGCCCTGGTGGCTTTGCGGGTGCAGCACGTCGAGCGCGGCGTTGCCTGAGCCCATGCCGAGCGGTTTGAGCCCGGCGTTGGCTTCTTCCGCGCCGACTGCCGAAGTATAGCTCATCATTTCGGTTCCGCCTGCGATCACGCAGTCTTCCATGCCCGACATCACCGATGCCGCCGCGAAGTTGACCGAGCTGATCCCGCCGCCGCAGAACCGGTCCAGCGTGGTGCCGCTGGCCTTGGTATCATAGCCTGCGGCCAGCGCCGCCATCCGGCCCAGATCGCCGCCTTGCTTGCCTTTTTGCGATGAGGTGGACCAGACAATGTCATCGACCGTGGCGGTATCGAGGTGGTTGCGGTCCTTGATCGCCTTCAGCACGGTCGCCGCCAGATGTTGCGGGTGGAGGTGCGAAAGCGCGCCTTTGCCGGGCTTGCCCACGCCGCGCGGGGTGCGGACGGCGTCGATGATATAGGCTTCGGGCACAGGTGCTCTCCTCAATTCGCTGAATTTAACCGAACGATTAAACCTCCGGAGGCGGCGCTGCAAGCGGAATCCGTTGCATGGTGGCGGGCTTGCTGCCAAGCGCCTTAGCATGACTCAGAACCGTGTGCTCCCGCTTGAAGGCGTCCATAATTTTCGCGACTACGGCGGCTATGCCGTGGCGGGTGGTGGCCGGATCAAGTCCGGGCTGCTGTGGCGCTCTGCCCAGCACGGCGATGGGACACCAGCGGACCTCAAGGCCATCGCCGCACTTGGGATCACCACGGTGGTTGACCTGCGCGGGCCCAGCGAGCGCGAAGCCAAGCCATGCCAGCGCGCCGCAGGGTTCAATCCGCAAGTCTTTGCCCATCCCGAAGAAACCGCCGGCCTCGCGCTGCATAGCGAAGCGGCGGATGGGGTTGTCACAGCGGCCGAGGCTCGTGCGGCGATGCTGCGGCTGTACGAAGGAATCGCCTTTCGCGAGAACCTGGTGCCGATGCTGAAATGCTATATCATGGTGCTTGACCGCGCCGAAGGACCCAGCCTGGTCCATTGCGTGGCGGGCAAGGACCGCACTGGCTTTGCCGTGGCACTGGTCCAGCGCGCATTGGGCGTACATCCGGATGACGTCATGGCCGATTATCTGCTGACCAACCAGGCGGCCAAGCTGGACGAGCGGATCGCCTCTGGCGCATTCCGCGACATGCCGCGCTATGCCGCGCACGAACCGGCGACGGTCCGCGCGCTATGGGGAGTTGAGGCGGACTATCTGAGCACCGCGTTCGCCGCGCTGGAGGCGCAGCACGGCACATTTGATCGCTATCTGGAAGCGGTGCTTGGAATCGATGCGGAGCAGCTGGACCGGCTGCGCGGTGCCTATCTGGAAGTGTAGCGCCGGATGCGGTTACGTTTTCCTACATGAGCGCGGCCTGCTATGGATTCCTGCGTTATATTTGAACCAGACCCGCTCATGCTGAGCTTGTCGAAGCACCCTCCTTTTAGACAGGGTAGTGCGCGCGCGATGGTCCTTCGACAGGCTCGCGATGAGCGGGAATTAAAGTGATTCAGGTTCTGAGAATAACGTCCCAATTTGCATTTTTTTGCAATGTGTCACCCACTCGCCAGTCAATAAAGTGCTGTAAAGCAAGGGTAATGTTAGTCCCCATAGGGTGACGCTGTCACCCAGATGTCACCTTAGAGCGGGATGGCGTCCGGTTGATCAATCGAAATCGTTTTACAGAAACGCCCGCAGTTCGGCCATGAACCGGTCGAACTGGTCATGGTGCAGCCAGTGCCCGGCGTTTTCGAATTCGATTACCTGCGGATCGTTGTTGAACACGTCGAGCCGCCCGTCCTTCTCAGGATTGGAGGCCCAGGAATTGGCGCCATAGAGCAGCAGCATCGGGCAGGTGATCGCCGCCCACAATTCGTTGGTGCGGTCTTCGGGCACGTCTTCGAACGGCCAGACGTTGAGGTAGGGATCGAACTTCCAGCTCCAAGTGCCATCCTCGTTGCGGCTGGCCCCGTGAATCGTCAGATGGCGGGCCTGCTCATCGGTCAGAAAGCTGTTTTCGTCTTTCATCCGGGCATAAGCGGCTTCGATGGTCGGATAGCGGCGCGGGATCCGGCCGGCTGCCCCTCGGCGCTTGTCGATCCAGTCGCGGAAGCGGTTGGCATAGCCGGCCGCGTCGCGCTCAGCGCGGACCTTGGGGGAGGGACCAAGCCCTTCGATGTTGACGAATTTCTGGACTTTTTCGGGATAAAGCCCGGTAAAGCGTGAAGCCACATTCCCGCCCAGCGAGTGCGCCACGATGGTTACTTGATCATGACCGAGGGTGTGGATCAGCTGCGCGAAATCATAGACGAAGGCCGCCATTTCATAATTGCCGTCAGGGGCCCAGGCGCTGTCACCGTGACCGCGCAGATCGGGGGCGATCACGTGCCAGTCCTTCGCCAGCTCTTCCGCCACCCAATCCCAGCTGCGGCAATGATCGCGCCCGCCGTGTTGCAGGAGCAGTGGCGGCGCATCGCGGTTGCCCCAGTCAACGTAGTGCAGCCGCAGCCGCTGCGAAATGAAGCTGTTCGAGGTGGGGCCGTGAATCGTCATGTTTGCGGCTTTGCGCGGAACCGCGCGCCGCGTCAACGCGGTGCAGAATCAACGGCGCGCAAGGCGGCCAGCAACTGCCCCAGCAGCCAGATCCGCGCTTGCGGTTCGACAAAGCTGTGGCTGGCATCGGGACAAGTCCGCAGGCGCGGATCGGTCTTGTCCCAATTGGCACGGAACGCTTGCGCAGTGCGGTCGCGGTCGGCCAGCAGGATTGTGACTGATCCGGGATAGTCCGCAAGCCCAGCCGCCATCCGCCCGGCCAAGGCGGTGCGCGGGCCGTCCGATTGCGCGGCTGCGCCCAGGCTGCTGGCCAAGCTGCCCGACTTTGACTTTGCCGGTCAGCAGCCGCCACAGCGCCTTGGGATCGGTCAGGCGGCGCAGGTAATGCGCGCGCAAGGCCGAGGGCGGCAATGGCGCGGGTTCGGGCGCGGCCGGTTGTTCAGCGGCAGGCTCCGGCTCGGGATCAAAGGTCCAGGGATTGGCCAGGACCAGCGCCGCAGCTCCAGCTCCGCCCGCCAGCATCAGCGCGCTCGCCCCGTCGCAATTGCCAAAGGCGACCACCCGCCGCAGCGTGGGCACATGCGCGCGGAACGCCGAAATGGCGGCGGCAATATCGGGCGCGGTGGTCTCAAATCCGCCGTTCGGCCCCTCGCTGTCACCTACGCCGCGCCGGTCAAACCGGAACACCGGAAATCCCGCCGCTGCGACCCGCTCCGCAATCTGCGCCTGGCTGCCCCAGGGCCCGGCGCGCAATTCGTTGCCGCCGCTGACGATCAGCAAGCCGGTGGTGGCCGCCGCCGGATCGAGCGTGCCGACCAGCTGGTTGCCTTCGCACTGGAACAAGGCAAACCGGCGGCTCATGCGCTGAGGCCGATCGTGACAATTGCCGCGAGTGCATCAGCCTGCGCCGCATCTGCATCGGGTTCGGCGCGCAGCCACAGCCCGCTGCCGCCCAGCATGTCCTGGTCGATCTGCGTAATTCCGGCGCGGGCATCCGGCTCGCGGGCTTGCAAATCCGCCAGCATCGCGGGGCCAAGGGCATAGCCGTTCAGGTCCAGCCCATGCTCTCGTCCCGCTGCCAGCAAGCCGTCCTGCGTCTCCTCGCGCCCCAGCTCGCGCGCCGCGATCATCCGCGCGCGCAACATCTGGCGGAGCAGGCTCGCGCCTTTGATAGGGGCATAGTGCCAGCCGGGGATGACCTTGGGCAGCACCAGCCCGCCGCCGCGGATCGCCAGCACGTGCCCCGCGCGGAAATGGTTGGCCGCTGCCAGCATCGCGGCGGTCCAGCGGCCCAGCGTCTGCTCGCTCAGGGGGCTGCGGCTTTCGTTGGTGCCGGGCAGATCGGGCAGAAAGCAATCGATCCCCGCGCCGTCCAGCCGCCGCATCACTTCCACGGTGAACCGGCGCAGCTTGTTGCTCTCGTCAAACAGCGCCGGGATAATCAGCAAACGGCGGTCGCGCTGCCGGTCAAACGCCAGCGCATATTCGGACGTTTCGCCGCCGTCCGGCGTGGGGCAGGGCCAGGATACAGGCGTCACGCGGCGCGCTTGCCCTCGGCAAAGGCCAGCAGCGCGCCATAGGTTTCCATCAGGTCCGCGTCGATTTCATCATCGTCGATCACGATGTCCAGCCGGTCTTCCATTTCGGTGAGCAGTCCCGCCACGGCCATCGAATCCAGCTCTGGCAAATAGCCGAACAGGCCGGTGTCCGCGTCAAACGCCTCGGCCTGGCCGGGCTTCAGGCCCAGCACGTCGGTCAGGATCTTGCGCAGTTTTTGATCGGTATCGGTTCGCATCGGGTCCCCGTGACGATGACGGTCAGTGCGGCGCGCTCTAGCCATCGCGGCGGTCCCCGGCAAGGGCGCGCAGCAACAGCTTGGCAATCTGCGGCCAGTTGCCCGGCCAGCCCGGCCGGAACAGCTGCAAGCGATAGCGCGGGCGCTCGGCATCCATCCAGTCGCGCTTATACGAATTGTCGCCGGTGCCAAAGTCCACCAGCGCGACCCGGTCTTGTTCAATCACATGCTGGAACAGCGCCGCGCTGAGCGTTGTCCCGGGCGAGAGTGATCGGGAATCCTGGGTATGGGCCAGCTTGTGGATGAAGGCGGTGCCGTTTTCAACCGTCCAGAACTGCGCCGCCACCGGTGCGTCATCGGCGAAGGCCAGCCCCAGCCGCAGCCGCCCGGCGCGGCCTTCCGCCTCGGCAAAGGCACGCAAAAACGCGGGCGAGCCTTCTTCCGGCTTCCAGCTTTGCGCATAGATCGCTTCATAGGCGGCCCAGCTGGCGGGATTGAACGCGGTTTCGATCTGCACGCGGACCTTGGCGGCTTTGCGTTTCAACGTAGTGCGGACCTGGCCGGGCCGACTTGCCAGATATTCGGCATAGCTGCGGCCATTGACGTGCAGCACGTGATTGAGATCACAAGGCTGTCGAAACACGAGCCAGCCAGCCGCGCGGAACGCTGCGGCCAGCGCGCTTGCCTCGCCGCCTTCATCGGGCAAGCGGGACAGGTCGATGTGCGGGGCCTGGCTGGCCAAATCCTGCGCCAATTCGGTCAGCAGCGCGTGCCGATCAGCCCCTGCCGAAATAAGCGGTTTGCTGCTGAAGTTGTACCAATTGGCGAGCGCTTCGATCCGGCGGCCTTTGCGTGTCAGCGGCAGGACGGCGCGGTGTTGCCCCGCGCGGGCAACCGCGATCAGCGGCAGGATATCGCAGTGGTCCTGCAAGCCCTGCCACCATTCCAGCCGGTCAAATGGCGCGGCGGCCTGCGGCGCGCAGAGCAGTGCAGCTACCGCCGCATCGCCTTGCACTTCTTTAAGATCATCGTGATAGGTAACCACAATCATCGCAGAATTCGCCCGCTGGAGCCCATGCCGTCCGAACTTTCCCCTGACTTCGTTGCCACCGAATCGACGATCCGGCCGCTCGATCACCTCGCGCTGCGGGGCGCTGATGCTGCCCCCGCGCTGGTGCTGCGCGATCGCACTCTTAGCTTCAAGGACTTAAAGGAACGTGTCGGTCAGTTAGCGAGCTGGTTGCTGACGCAGGGCTTGCGTCATGGTGACCGCGTGGCCAGCTGGGCCGCGAAGGGCGAGCTGACTTGCTTGCTGCCGCTGGCCGCTGCGCGCGCGGGGCTGGTGCATGTTCCGGTCAATCCACTGCTCAAACGCGCGCAAGTTGCGCATATCATGGCGGATAGCGGGGCACGGCTGCTGATCGGAACCCCGGCGCGGCTGGCGCTGCTGGAACCGGAAGATCTACCGCCGGGTGCCCTTGCAATCGCAGAAGCGGTGGCTTTGGATCAGGCGAGTAGCCATCACCCACTCGGACCGTCTTCGGCCTCGCCGTCTGACCTTGTCGCGATCCTCTATACCAGTGGCTCCACTGGCCGCCCGAAAGGCGTCATGCTCAGCCACGCCAACTTGTGGCTAGGGGCGGAAAGCGTCGCCACTTACCTCGGCTTGCAAGCCGATGACCGCGCGCTGGCGGTGCTGCCGCTGGCGTTCGACTATGGCCAGAACCAGCTGCTGTCCGCCTGGTATGCTGGGGGCAGCGCGGTTCCGCTGGACTACCTGACCCCGCGCGATGTGGTGAAGGCGATTGCCCGGCATGGCGTGACGACCCTGGCTGCGGTCCCGCCGCTGTGGGTGCAATTGACCGAACTGGACTGGCCTGCCGAAGCGGTCGCGCCGCTGCGGCGGCTGACCAACAGCGGCGGTGCGCTGACCCCTGATCTGGTCACGCGGCTGCGCGGTCTGTTTCCGCAGGCGCGGCTGTTCGCGATGTATGGCTTGACCGAGGCGTTCCGCTCAACCTTCCTCGATCCTGCGCTGATCGATCGCCATCCGACCGCGATGGGCAAGGCGATCCCGCACGCAGAAGTGCTGGTGATCGACGATGCCGGACAGGTAGCCGCAGACGATGCCGAGGGCGAACTGGTCCATTGCGGGCCGCTGGTGGCGCAGGGCTATTGGCAGGACGCGGCGCGCACGGCGGAACGGTTCAAGCCGGCCCCGGCGAGCTCGCGCTATGGCGGCATGGCGGTCTGGTCTGGCGACCGCGTGCGCCGCGATGCCGCAGGGCTGCTCTATTTTTCCGGGCGGCGCGATGCGATGATCAAATCAGCCGGCAACCGGATCAGTCCGCAAGAGATCGAAGACGCCGCGATTGCTACCGGATTGGTCGCAGAGGCGGTCGCGCTGGGGCTTCCCGATCAGCGGCTTGGCCACGCAGTCCATCTGGTCGTCCGCGCCGCGCCCGGCGCGGTCGATCCCGAGGGGGAACTGCCGCGCCGCTTGATGCAGGAATTGCCCGGGTTTATGCAGCCCAAGCAGATCCACTGGCGCAGCGCCATGCCGATCAGCCCCAACGGCAAGCTTGACCGCGCCGGACTCTATCAGGAATTGACCGCATGAAGCCGCTCGGCCCAATTCCTCCGGGTTTCGCTGCGAAAGGCGGCGAGCTGGTGATCGCCGGGCAGACCGCGAGCGCCTTGGTGGCGCAGGCCGGGTCCACCCCGCTGTTCGTCTATGCGCTCGACCGGGTGCAAGCCCGGATCGCCAGCCTTCGCGCGGCGATGCCGCCGCAACTGGCGCTTGCATTACGCGGTGAAAGCCAATCCCTATGGCCCGCTGCTGACCGCGATGGCGGGACTGATCGATGGGTTTGATATCGCCTCGGGCGGAGAGCTCGCGTTGGTCCAGCAGGCCGGGATTGATCCGGCGCGGGTCAGCTTTGCCGGGCCAGGCAAGCGCGATGCCGAGCTGGAAGCGGCGATTGCCGCCGGGGCAACGCTGAACCTCGAATCCGAAGGCGAGGCCGCGCGCGCGATGGCGATTGCTGAGCGACTTGGGATAACTTCCGCGGCTTGCCATCCGGGTAAACCCCGACTTCGACCTGAAGGGTTCGGGCATGAAAATGGGCGGCGGAGCCAAGCCGTTCGGCGTCGATGCTGAGCGGGTTCCGGCGCTGGTCGCGCAGTGTGCTCGCCAGCGGGGCCGAGTGGCGCGGCTTCCACATCTTTGCCGGCAGCCAGGCGCTGGATGCAGACGCGATCATCGAAACCCAGGCCAATACCCTTGCCCTGGCCGCGCGGCTGGCGCGGGAAAGCGGCGCGGCCCTGCCGCATTGCAACCTGGGCGGCGGGTTCGGCATTCCCTATTTTCCCGGCGACACGCCGGTCGACGTGGACCGCATCGGCGCGGCGCTGGGTGCGGCGCTTCAGCGACTTGCCAGACGAACTGACCGATACGCAGTTCTGCATTGAACTGGGCCGCTATCTGGTTGGCGAAGCTGGCGTTTATCTGACGCGGATCGTCGACCGCAAGGTCAGCCACGGCGAGGTCTATCTGGTTACGGACGGCGGGTTACATCATCAGCTCGCGGCCTCCGGCAACTTCGGCACCGTGGTGCGCCGCAACTATCCGGTGGCCATTGCCTCACAGTTTGATGCTGTTCCGGCTGAGGAAGCCAATGTGGTCGGCTGCCTGTGCACCCCGCTGGATCGTTTGGCCGATAAGGCCCACCTGCCGCGCGCTGAAGTGGGCGATCTGGTTGCTGTGTTCTGTGCCGGAGCTTATGGTGCCAGCGCCAGCCCGGCGCAGTTTCTGGGGCAGGGTCCAGCGGCGGAAATGCTGGTTTAACACTTGCCGCACGGGCCGTCCCGGAATGGGACTGGCTGCAACTAACCCCGCGAAATTGCACACATGCCGACCAAGGCTAACGTAATATTCACCCTTTTTCCCGCATAGCCGCTCCCGAACAGTCGGGTTCCGTGCGGGATGATCATCCTTGCGAGGCGGTCCGGCGATCGACTTGAGGACGCAATCGATGATCAAAAGCCAGTTCTCCCGCTTGTTTACCAGCACTGCGCTTGCGTCGCTGATGCTGACGGGCTGCGCCGGGGGTTCCGCCGGACCACAACTGCCGCCCGCTTCGTTCGTGGCGATGCAGGAAGGACCGGGCGAGGAATATGTCATCGGCCCGCTCGACGAACTGACCATTTTCGTCTGGCGCAACCCGGAACTGGGCGCGGACGTGCAGGTGCGCCCCGATGGCCGCATCACCACGCCGCTGATCACCGACATGCCAGCCGTGGGCAAGACGCCCAAGATGCTGGCGGACGACATCACGCTGCAGCTTTCGCAGTACATCCAGGAACCGCTGGTTTCGGTGATCGTGAAGAAGTTCGCGGGCACTTTCAGCCAGCAGGTCCGCGTGGTTGGGGCGACCGAAAAGCCGGCCTCGCTGCCATACCGCGCCAACATGACCGTGCTTGATGCGATGATCGCGGTCGGCGGGATGTCGCGAATATGCGGCGGGCAACCGGGCGCGGCTGATCCGCTTCGACAAGGAAACGGGCACGCAGAAGGAATACGCGCTGAAGCTGCGATGATCTGCTGCGCAAGGGCGACAGCAAGGCCAACGTCATGCTGAAGCCGGGTGACGTGATCATCATTCCCGAGAGCAGTTTCTGAGGAATTTGGGGCAGGCACCGGGTCAATGAACAGCATCTACGAAGAACTGCGCACTGCGCTGCATTCGGTCTGGCATCGCCGCTGGATCGCGCTGCTGGTTGCCTGGGCGATCTGCATGCTCGGCTGGCTGGTCGTGGCGATGGTCCCCAACTGCTACGAATCGCGCGCGCGGATTTTCGTCCAGCTGGACGATGCGCTGGCCGAGCAGATCGGCATCGGCATGGGTGATCGCAAGCGCGACATCGACCGGGTGCGGCAGACGCTGACCAGCGCGGTCAACATGGAAAAGGTCGTCCGCGCCACCCGGCATGGGTGAAACGATGACCAATCCCAAGGAAATGGAAGGCACGGTGCTCGGGCCTGGCCAAGCGGATCTCGGTCAAGAGCGAGCAGGACAACCTGTTCGAAATCACCGCGACTTCCAGCCAGGGCTCGCTGTCCGACGCCGACAACGCCAAGCTGGCGCAGGACATCGTCCAGAAGATGATCGACATCTTCCGCGAAGAAAACCTCTCCGGCGGGCGCGGTGAAATGACCGAGACGCTGGAGTTCATGAACCAGCAGCTGGCTGCGCGGCAGAAGGATCTCGAGACCGCCGAACAGAAGCGGCTGGCGTTCGAAGCGCAGAACCCGCTGATGGCGGCAGGGCGGCACCTCGGTGCTGCAGCGGCTGGAAGCCTCGCGCGCCGAAATGCGCGGGATCGATGCCGATCTGGCCGCAGCGCAAAGCGCGCTCGCCGCGATCAACGGCCAGTTGGCCGGAACGCCCGCCTCGATTGCCGGTCCGGTTGTGGCTGGCCCGGTCGGCGGCGCACGCGGGGCCTATGCCCAGGCCCAGGCCGACCTTAACGGCATGCGCGCACGCGG
This sequence comes from uncultured Alphaproteobacteria bacterium, assembly GCA_963802015.1. Classification (GTDB taxonomy): domain Bacteria; phylum Pseudomonadota; class Alphaproteobacteria; order Sphingomonadales; family Sphingomonadaceae; genus Novosphingobium. The sequence continues at coordinate 375,906 of CAWDHB010000007.1, read as the reverse complement.
GCTGACCGACAGCCATCCTGACGTGATTGCCGCGCGCAATCAGGTCAATGCCCTGCGCGCTGCGCGCGCAGGCCGAAGGCGGCGGGGCCGCGGCAGCAGCTCGATGCCCAATCCGGCCTATACCTCGCTCCAGTCGATCCGCGCGGAACGCCAGGCCAATGTCCAGGCGCTGCATAGCGCGCCGCGCCGCGATCCAGGCCGATGTCAACACGATCACTTCGCAGCAGATTTCCAACCCGGAAGTCGCCGCCGAGCAACAGCGCATCAACCGCGATTATGACGTGCTGAAGGAACAGCTATGACAAGTTGCTGACCGACCGCGAAGCGCTGCGGCTGCGCGGGCAGGTGGAAACCGAGCGTTCGGCAGTCAAGTTCCAGGTGATCGATCCGCCGACCACTCCGCGTTCACCGATCGCGCCGAACCGGCCGCTGTTGCTGTTCGGCGTGCTGCTCGCCGGGCTGGGTGCCGGGGTGGCTGCGGCCTTTGCGATCGGCCAGCTGCGCTCGACCTTCACCACCACGGCCAGGCTCGAACGGGCGATCGGCCTGCCGGTGCTGGGCGCGATCACCCAGACGATCACCGATGCCGGGCGCGCATTGCGGGCCAAGCGGCTGAAGTACTTCTACGCCGGATCGGCGGCGCTGGGGGGGATCTTCGTGCTGCTGCTGGTGGTTGAATTCATTCAGCGCGGCATGGTGGCGTGACGGGGAAAGATGACATGGAACAGAGCAAAATCCCCGTGCCGCCGCATGACGACACTTTGGATGCGGCTGACAAGTCGACGCTGATCGAACGGGTCGTGCGCAATTACGATCTCGTCCGGATCAGCCCGCCGCCGATCCCGGAAGAGCTGCTGAACAAGCCGCAAAAGACGCACCGGGCGCGCTATAGCCGCAAGGGTGATGATGCAGCGGAGGCTTCAAGCCCGACGCCAGCACGAGCTGCCCAGCCTGCGCCAAGCGCTGCAGCGGTTGTGTCTGAACGGCCTGAAGTGGTGGTGCCCGAAGTCATGGTGCCAGCCCCAGCGCCGGTTGCCGCCAGTGTCCCGGCACCGGTGGCCCCGGTATCCAACGTGCCAGCGGTGCAGGCGTCGCGGTTCAATGGCGAGCGGCTGCCAGTCAATCGCCAGCACTTGCGCGAACAGGGCCTGATCGTGCCCGAAGGCAGCGTCACCGCGCTGCTCGAAGAATTCCGGATCGTCAAGCGCACGCTGCTGCTGCAGGCGCCTGACCTGACCAAGCAAGGCATGGGCGCAGCCGCGCAGCGCGATTCTGATCTGCTCGCCGCATCCCGGCGAAGGCAAGACCTACACGGCGGTCAACCTCGCGCTGTCGATTGCGGCGGAGAAGGAAAGCGAAGTGCTGCTGGTCGATGCCGACTTTCGCCAAGCCATCGGTGCTGTCCTCGCTGGGCTTGCCCGGTGGGCGCGGGATTGATGGATGCGCTGGCTGATCCCGCAATTGACGTGATCGACTGCGTGATCGGGACCGACATTCCCGGGCTGTGGGTGCTGCCAGCAGGCAATGCCACCAATTCGGACAGCGAATTCCTGACCTCCGCGCGTGCCCAGGGCGGTGATCGACCGGCTTAACGAAGGCGCGCCTAACCGGATCGTGATCTTCAATTCGCCGCCCGCACTGGCTGCATCGCCAGCGGCAGAGCTGGCCAAATATGTCGGCCAAGCCGTGGTCGTCGCCCGCGCTGACCGCACCGGACAAGGCGCGCTGGAAGACGCGATTTCGCTGCTGTCAGCCTGCCCCAACATTCAACTTTTACTCAATGCCGTCCAATTCAGCCCCAGCGGTCGTCGCTTCGGCTCTTACTATGGATACGGAGGATGATCGCCATGACGCGCCTCACTGCAACTCTCTCGCTCGCTTCACTGAGCCTCGCGCTGTTCGCGCCGGTCACGGTCCATGCCCAGTCATTGCCCTATGGCGATGTCGGCGGTTCGGGCGGCGGTGACGCCGTTTCGGACGATGCCGATGAGGGCTCGGTCCGCAGCCGGCAAGCGGATCGAATTCAGCCCTTATGTTGAAGCCGGGCTGACCAGCCTGTTCGAACTCTCGCCGGGCAATGACACGGTCACCTATTCGGTGGTTGCCGCCGGGGTCGATGCCTCGGTCAACGGCCGGAACAACCAAGCCTCGGTCTCGCTGCGCTATGAGCGCCGGTTCGGGATCAGCGGCAATACCGTGGACAGCGATACGATCAGCGGTGTTGCGCGCTATACCGGCGCGATTGTGCCGGGAGCCTTGCAGTTCGAAGCCGGGGCACTGGCTGCGCGCACTTCGGTAGAAGGCAGCGGCGCAACCATTACCTCGCCGCTCAACGCCAGGGGTTCGGCGAGCCAAGTCTATTCGGCTTATGCCGGGCCAACTGTGAATGCGCAGGTCGGCGATGTGGCGCTTACTGGCGGCTACCGGCTGGGCTACACCCGCGTGGAATCGCCCGATGCGATTGTCACCGTGCCGGGGCAGGCTCCGGTTGACGTGTTTGACGATTGCTGTTTCGCACAATGCCGCGCTGCGCGCCGGGGTGAAACCGGGCGATGTCCTGCCGGTCGGCGTGGGCGTCGGGGTTGGCTACAACCGCGAAGACATCTCCAACCTCGATCAGCGCGTGGAGGATTTCAGCGCTCGCGGCGATGTGACCTTGCCGGTCAGTGATGACCTCTCGCTGGTCGGCGGCGTTGGCTATGAAAAAGTCCAGGTTTCCAGCCGTGACGCCGTGCGCGATCCGGTGACGGGGCTGGGCGTGATCGGACCCGATGGCCGATTGGTGACAGACAGCGCTTCACCGCGCGTGCTGGCCTATGATGTCAACGGCTTGATCTGGGATGCCGGCGTGATCTGGCGCCCCAGCCGCCGGACCGCGTTTGAAGCGCATGTTGGTCGCCGCTATGGCACCACCAGCTATTTCGGCAGCTTTGCCTATGCGCCGAACCAGAAGAGCAGCGTCAACATCTCGGTCTACGATTCGATCCAGGGCTTTGGCGGCCAGGTCAATTCGGCGCTGGCGGGCTTGCCCACCCAGTTCCAGGCCTCACGCAACGCGCTGACCGGCGATCTCAACGGCTGCGTGATCGCGCAGGCTTCGGGCAGCTGCCTCGGCGGCGCGCTCGGCTCGGTGCGCTCGTCGATATTCCGCTCGCGCGGGGTTTCCTCCAGCTATTCGGTTGATCTGGGCCGGTTGCAGGCCGGGGTTGCGGGCGGCTATGATCGCCGCAAGTTCATTGCCGCGCCGGGCACCGTACTCGCATCGGCCAATGGCGTGATTGACGAGAATATCTGGCTGGCGGCCTATCTGGCCGGCAAGATTGATCGCAGTTCCGGGTTTTCGACCAATTTCTATGCCAATCGCTACGAAAGCGGAGATACCTTGGGTGGCGATGTTGCCGGAATTGGCGCAACAGCGGCCTATTACCGCACGATCATGGCCGGGCTGACGGCAACCGCCGCAGTCGGGGTTGACGGGATCAACCGCGATGCCCTTCTGGAAGACCAATGGACCGCTTCGGCCCTGGTCGGCGTACGATACACCTTCTGAGCGGATTGGAGTGACTAACGATGTTCGATGATTTTTACGGACTGACGGGGCGTCCGTTCCAGCTCACCCCGGATCCGGCGTTCTATTTCGAAAGCCTGACGCACCGCAAGGCGCTGTCGTATCTGTCCTACGGCTTGGCCCAGGGCGAAGGCTTTGTGGTCATCACCGGTGAAGTCGGGGCGGGTAAATCCACCCTGGTTGCGCACCTGATGGCGACGATCGACCCGGCGCGGCTGACCGCGGCGCAAGTGGTGACCAGCAAGCTGGACGACGAAGAAATCGTCCACGTGGTGGCGCAGGCGTTCGGCTTGATCGTTGAAGGGCATGACAAGGCCTCGGCGCTTGGCGCAATCGAAGCCTACCTGCACGATGAAGCCCGCGCCGGGCGGCGCTGCCTGCTGATCGTCGACGAATCGCAGAACCTGGCCTATGAAGCGCTGGAAGAACTGCGGATGCTGTCCAACTTCCAGCTCGGTTCGCACCCGCTGCTGCAAACGCTGCTGCTGGGTCAGCCGGAATTCCGGACGATGATCCAGGATCACCCGCAACTGGAACAGCTGCGCCAGCGCGTGATCGCGGCGCATCATCTGGACGCGATGGATGCCGCCGAAGTCCAGCCCTATGTCGAGCACCGCCTCCGCTGCGTCGGCTGGAACGGCAATCCGGCGTTCGATCAGCGCGTGTTCGCCGAACTCTACGCCGCTTCGGGCGGGGTGCCGCGCCGGGTCAACCAGATCTGCAACCGCTTGCTGTTGCTCGGCTCAGTCGAACAGCGCAGCCGGATCGACGGCGCGATGCTCAGCACCGTGCTGGACGAACTCGCGTCGGACGGCACCATGCCGCTGTCGCGCCCGGCTCCGGCCCCCAAGGCTGAGCCGCAGGCCGCCGCCGCTCCTGCGCCGGCTGCCGTTGCGGCTGTGCCCGTCGATGCGGTCGTGCTGGAGCAACTGGAAGCCGCCCTGGCTGAACGTGACGCGCAGATTGCCGAACTGCAGCAGGCTGTGATCGAACTGGCCAATGAACGCGAAGCGGCCAGTGCAGCGGGTAACACCGCCATGGAAAGTTCGCTGCGGGCGCTCGAAGCGAAATTGGGCGGCATGGAAAATCAGATGCTTGAACAGGAACGCACCATCCGCCACACCCTGACCATGCTGATCGAATGGATCGAAGCCGACGACGCCCAGCGCGCTGCCGCCTGATCTTTAGGAGTTCGCGCAATGTCGTCGTCATCGCCGGTCAACGGGCTTTCGGTCGACGTTGAGGACTGGTTCCAGGTCGGGGCCTTCGAAGGCGTGATCGAACGCGATAGCTGGACTTCGCTCGCCGACCGGGTGGAGCGGAACTGCGACGCGATCCTGACGCTGTTCGCCGATGCTGACGTCAAGGCGACGTTCTTCACGCTTGGCTGGGTGGCGCAGCGCCATCCCGCGCTGATGCGGCGGATTGCCGAGCAAGGCCATGAGATCGCCAGCCACGGCTGGGATCATGCGCGGGTCCACACGCTTGACCGGGTCAGCTTCGCCGCCGATCTGGACCGCAGCCGCAAGGTGCTGGAAGATGCTGCCGGGACCGCGATCACCGGCTATCGCGCCCCCAGTTTCTCGATCGATCAGCGCACGCCATGGGCCTATATGGTGCTGGCGGAGCAGGGCTATGCCTATTCCTCCAGCGTCGCGCCGATCACTCACGATCACTATGGCTGGCGCGAAGCCCCGCGCTTTGCGTTCAAGCCGCTGCCGTGGTCTGACCTGATCGAGATTCCGGTGACCACCGCTGAATTCGCTGGAAAGCGGCTCGCGGCTGGGGGCGGGGGGTTCTTCCGGGTGCTGCCCTATGCGTTTTCACGCTGGGCGATCCGCCAGGTCAACACCCGCGATCAGCGCCCGGCAGTGTTCTATTTCCACCCGTGGGAGATTGATCCGGAGCAGCCGCGCGTCGCGCAGGCCTCGATCCGGTCAAAGTTGCGTCACTATACCAATCTGGGGGTGATGGCCGACAAGCTGGGCCAACTGGTGCGTGAGTTTGAATGGGGCCGGATGGACGTGCTGGCCGTGCGCGAAGCACCCAAAGCGACTGTCTTGTCCAGTGAGCTGACGGGTGAGTTGGCAGCATGAATGCGCCATTTCGGATGAAACTCCCGGCCCTGCGGCTGGCCAATCTGGACCAGCCTGATGAGGTGGTCCGGCTTGAGCGATTCGTCGCCGAACACCCCGATGGAACTCCGTTCCACCGGCCGGCCTGGCTTGACAGCGGTCGCGGCTGGCACCGGCAATCGCGCGCTGGCGTTGATCGAGGAAAACAACGGCGAATTGGCCGCATACCTCCCGCTGCTTGAAACCCATTCGCCGCTGTTTGGCCGGATGCTGGTGTCGAGCGGGTTCGGGGTAGAAGGCGGCGTTTTGGCGCAGCCCGGTGCGGGGACGCGGTTGATTGCCGCGGCAGAAGAACTGGCGCTGCGCCGCTCATGCACCACGATCGAGCTGCGCGGCGGCGCGCTGCCTAGCAGCCGCGACGGGTGGCAGATCCGGCACGATAGTCACTGCGGCTTTGTCCGCCCGCTCGCCGAGGATGACGAAGCGCAACTGCTGGCGGTCCCGCGCAAGCAACGCGCCGAGGTCCGCAAGGGGCTGGCGAACGAATTGACCGTGCGGATCGGCACCAGCGCGCAGGACCGCGCGGCGCACTATGCCGTCTATGCTGAAAGCGTACGCAATCTGGGCACACCGGTGTTTCCGCGCAGCCTGTTTGACGCCGTGCTCGATGCCTTCGGCGACGCTGCCGATATCCTGACCGTCAGCCACGGCGATGTGCCGGTGGCGAGCGTCCTGTCGCTTTATCACGCCGGGCCGTCATGCCCTATTGGGGCGGCGGTACCTGGGACGCGCGGCGGCTGCGCGCGAATGATGTGATGTATTACGAGCTGATGCTCCACGCCCGGCGGCGTGGGTGTGACCGGTTTGATTTTGGCCGCTCCAAGACCGGCAGCGGCGCGCATGATTTCAAGAAGAACTGGGGCTTTGAGCCGCAGCCGCTGGGCTATGCGAGTTGGACCGCGCCGGGGCAGGACGCCCGCGATGCCGATCCGACCAGCCCGAAGCACGCCGCGCGGATCGCGCTGTGGCGCAAGCTGCCGCTGGCGCTGAGCAACCGGTTGGGACCGCTGATCGCGCGCGGCCTGGGCTGAGCGCGGCGATGTCTGGTGAAATCCTGTTTCTGGCGCACCGGATGCCGTTCCCGCCCAATCGCGGGGACAAGATCCGCTCGCACCACGTGCTGAAGCGGCTGGCGCAGCTGGCCCCGGTGCATGTCGCGACTTTTGCCGACGATCCCGCCGATCTGGCCGAAGAAGGCGCGCTCGCGGCGCTGGCGGCCAGCTATGCACTGGTCCAGCGGCGCAAACCGCTGCCGCTCGCCGGGCTGGAGGCACTCGCGCGCGGCGTGCCGGTCAGTCTGGCCGCTTTTGCGGACCGGCGGCTGCATGACTACGTCGCGCGGGTGCTGGCGGAGCGCCCGATCACGGCGATCTATGTGTTCTCGGGCCAGATGGGCCAGTATGTCCCTGCCAGCTTTCAAGGCCGCGTGATTGCCGATTTCGTCGATGTCGATTCGGCCAAGTTCGAAGCCTATGGCCGCGAAGGCAGCGGACCGCGCGCTTGGATAGACCGGCGCGAAGGGATCAAACTGCGCGCTGTCGAAGCCCGGCTGGCTCAGCGCGCGGCGATCAGCCTGCTGATCTCTCAGCCCGAAGCGGATCTGTTTGCCGAGCGTCTGCCCGCCGCGAGCCGCGCCGCTTGCGATATCCGTGTGCTGGGCAACGGTATCGATTCTGCCGTGTTCGATTCCAGCGCAGTACAGCCTGAGCCGCGCCTGCTCGCACTGCCCGGTCCGCGCCTGATCTTCACCGGGCAGATGGACTATGCCCCCAATGTCGCCGCCGTTGTGCGCGCTGCAGAGCGGCTGCTCCCGGCGGTGCGCGAACGCTTTGCGGGAGCAAGTCTTCACATTGTCGGGCGCAATCCGGTGGCCGCAGTACAGGCATTGGACCGCTTGCCCGGCTGTCACGTCTGGGGCGGGGTGCCCGATATGCGGACGTGGCTGGCGGCGGCCGATCTGGCGGTGGTGCCGCTGGAGCTGGCTCGCGGGGTGCAGAACAAGGTGCTTGAGGCGATGGCGATGGCCTTGCCGGTAGTGCTGACCAGCCAGGCCGCGACCGGCATCGCGGCCAGCCCCGGCCAGGACTTTGCCATTGCCGATGATGACGCAGGTCTGATCGCGGCGATTTCTGACCTCTGTGCCAATCCCGCCGCCGCGCGGACGATGGGGCAGGCGGCGCGGCGCTATGTGATCGAACAGCAGAGCTGGTCGGCTGCCCTGGCCCCGCTCGATGATTTGATCGCCACACCGGTTGGCCCGGGTACCCGCAATGCCGCCTGAGCGCGCCTCGATCCCAGCCAGCAAATGGCTGGCGCGATTGGCACCGCTGGAACGCAGCGCGGCTACGGTCGCACTGGCCTGGGCGATCCTGATCGGCGTGTTCTGGCACGATTGGAGCGACATGGCGCGCCAGTGGTGGGACAGTTCAACCTACAACCACATCCTGCTGGTTCCGGCGATCATCGGCTGGTTGATCCACCAGCGCTGGCGCCAACTGGCGCGGTTTGCACCGGTGGTCTGGTGGCCGGGGCTGCTCCTCCTGAGCGGGAGCTTGCTGATCTGGCTGCTGGGCTCCTTTTCCGGCCTCAACTTGCTGCGTCATGCCGGAGCGGTGGCAATGCTGCCTGCGCTCGCCGCGTTGGCGTTGGGTCCTCGATTGATGGCTGCGCTGGCTTTTCCAATGGCTTATATGGCGTTCTTGGTGCCGTTCGGGGATGAGCTGGTCCCGCCGCTGCAAATGATCACGGCCTGGCTGACGATCCAGCTGACGCACCTCAGCGGCATTCCCGCGGCAGTCAACGGCGTCTTCATCGATACGCCGGCTGGCCTGTTCGAAGTGGCAGAGGCCTGTTCGGGGGTGAAGTTCCTGATCGCGATGATTGCGCTTGGAACGCTGGTCGCCAATGTCTGTTTTGTCAGCTGGAAACGGCGACTGATGTTCATGGCGCTGGCGGTCGTCGCGCCAATTATCGCGAATGGCATCCGCGCCTGGGGAACGATCTATGTCGCGCAATCGGTCGGCGCGGAGGTCGCCGGTGGGTTTGATCATATCGTCTATGGCTGGTTGTTCTTTGCCGTGGTCATCGCGCTGGTGATCGGCACGGCCTGGCGCTGGTTTGATCGCTCGATCGACGCCGATCTGGTCGATGAGGAGGCGATTGCTGCATCGCCCCGGCTGGACCAGTTAGCGCGCCGGACCATCGGCGGGCGGTTCGCGGTGCTGGCGGTGCTGGCGCTGTGCGGCGGAACCCTGGCCTGGGCCGCGGGGGCCGCGCGGTTGGCGGCACCGGTTCCAAAGCAGATCTTCCTGCCTGACGTGCCGGGCTGGACCCGGACCGACTATGCCCCTGCCATCTGGTGGGAACCGCGTGCGACCGGCGCCGACCATCGCCTGCTAGGTCGTTACCGCGATGCACAAGGCCGTACAGTCGACGTGTTCCTAGCGGTCTACGCGTCGCAAACCGAAGGCCGCGAAGCTGGGGGCTTTGGCGAAGGCGCATTGCGGCCAGATAGCGACTGGGCCTGGACCGGTCCGGGCGCAGCGGTTGCCAACGCTCAGGTTGATCGCCTGCTCGCCCAGGGGCGGGTTGGGCGCACCGCCGAGACCTATTACCGGATCGGCAGCTTGCTCACCGGCAGCAATGCCCGGCTCAAGCTGGCTAATATGGCAGACCGCATTCTGTTGCGCCCACGCCCCACCATGCTGTTGATCCTGTCTGCAGAAGAAAGCAGTGCTGCACCTGCCAGCACCGCGCTGTCCGCCTTTCGTCAAGCCAGCGGCCCACTGGATCAGTGGATGGACCGCGCGGCCTCCATTCGCTAGGCGCTTGATCCATGTGCGGAATTGCAGGAATTTTTCATCTCGCCACACCCAAGCCGGTGGATCCCGCGCGGATTGAGCGGATGTGTGATGCGCTGGCGCATCGCGGTCCCGATGGGGCCGGGGTCTGGACCGCGCCGGGAGTAGGTCTGGGGCACCGCCGCCTGTCGATCATCGATGTCGCTGGCTCGCCGCAGCCGATGGCGGCCAGCGATGGCTCGGCGATGCTGGTGTTCAACGGCGAGATCTACAATTTTCGCGAACTGCGCCAGGAATTGCAAGCTGGCGGAGCGCAGTTTCGCACGGATGGTGACAGTGAGGTCATTCTGGCGGCGTGGCAGCGCTGGGGGCCGGATTGCCTGACCGCGGCTGCACGGCATGTTTGCCTTCGCGATCTATGACCAGCGGACCCGCAGCCTGTTTCTGGCGCGCGACCGGCTGGGGGTAAAGCCGCTGTTCTATGCCCAGCTCAGCGATGGCAGCCTGGCCTTTGCCTCCGAGTTGAAAGGCCTGCTGGCGCATCCGTTGCTGCGGCGCGAGATCGATCCGCTGGCGATCGAGGACTATCTGGCCTGGGGCTATGTCCCTGATCACCGCTCCATCCTGAAGGGCGTCGCCAAGCTGCCCGCCGGGCACAGCTTGCTGCTGCGCCACGATGCGCCGCTGCCCCGGCCGCAGCAGTGGTGGGACGTTTCCTTTGCCGAGCGCAACGCGGGCAAGGCGACGGACCTTGAGGCCGAACTGCTGCACTTGCTGCGTCAGGCAGTCACCTCGCGGATGGTCTCGGACGTACCGCTGGGCGCGTTCCTTTCCGGCGGCGTTGATAGTTCCAGCGTAGTCGCGCTGATGGCCGAGGCGAGCGGGAACCCGGTCAAAACCTGCAGCATCGGCTTCGACGTGCCCGAGCTGGACGAGACCGGCTATGCCCGTGCAGTCGCGCAGCAGTTTGGCACTGACCACCGCGAACGCCGGGTGTCGCCCGACGATTTTGAAGCGGTCGAAGCGCTGGCCGGCATGTTCGACGAACCCTTTGCCGATGCTTCGGCCTTGCCGACCTGGCGAGTCAGCCAGCTGGCGCGGGAGACGGTGACCGTTGCCTTGTCGGGCGATGGTGCGGATGAAGCCTTTGCGGGCTATCGCCGCCACCGATTTCATCACGCCGAAGGGCGGGTGCGCAACGTGCTGCCCTCGGGCCTGCGCGGGCCGTTATTCGGCGCGCTGGGGCGGGCATATCCGCAATTGGACTGGGCGCCGCGGCCCTTGCGCGCGCGGGCAACCCTGCTCTCGCTCGCGGCTCCCGCTGAGACCGGTTATGCCCGCGCCATCTCGGTCACCGATCCCGAAGCGCGCGCGGTGCTCTATACACCAGAGTTCATGAAGCTGCGTGGCGATTACCGGGCGGAACAGCACGTCGAAGCCATGATGCGCGACGCTCCCGCGCGGTCCGATCTTGACCGCGCGCAATATGCCGATCTCAAGTTCTGGTTGCCCGGCGATATCCTGACCAAGGTTGACCGCGCGAGCATGGCCGCCAGCCTCGAAGCGCGCGAACCTTTGCTGGACCACCGTCTGATCGAATTCGCGGCGACTTTGCCCGAAGGCCTGCGGCTGCGGCGCGGGCAGGGCAAATGGCTGCTCAAGAAGACGATGGAACGCTATCTGCCGGATGACGTGCTCTACCGCCCCAAGCAAGGCTTCGTTACGCCGATTGCTGCCTGGTTCCGCGGACCGCTGGCGGGAGCGGCACGCAGCATCGGGGCTGGCACGGCGTTGACCCGCACTGGATGGTTCGATGCAGACCAACTGAGCGATCTGGCTGAACAGCACATCGCCGGACGGCGCGACAACGCGCGGGTCTTGTGGCAATTACTTATGCTGAACAAATCGCTGATTAATCTAGGCTTCGGTTGAAAACCTGAGCTGCGCACGAGTGATTGGACGGGCCCAATTTCAAAGCCTGACAGGCGCTCAAGCGGCATGGTTTAGCTATTCTTAACCACTCCACAGCTAGAGACAGCGGGTTAGAAACAGCCGTTGTGGATCAATGCGAGCGACCATCAAATCTCCATTTGTGATTGCTCTGGCAGCCGTACTCCTGTGCGTGCTGATGGATTCAACACAGCTATTTTCCCATGTTTACTGGAACATGTGGTATAAAAATGTTGATCGCCATGCGGCAAGTTCAACCACAATTGTATCGCTTGACGATGGGGCGGTAGCCTCAGCGAACTCTGTTTCAACTTCCACTGCCAAGCAAGCAGAGCTTGTTGCCTTGCTGTTAAAGGCAGGCGCAAAGCGCGTTTATCTTGATTCCCCGGCCAATTTCGGAAACGATCCAGACGGCGATCAACAGCTTCAAACTGTCCTGGCGTCAAACGCAAAAGACGTTGCCTTGGTCCGTCGGGCGCATATCGTCATGGATGCGACCGCACCCGCCCGTAGCGTGATTACCTCCGCGCCATTCCCTGTAGCGCCATCGGTCCCAGTCCTCGCATCGGCATGGAATGTCGACTTCATGGGCTACGTCCTCAATGCAGACAGCTCCGTCCGAACAGAAAAGAACACGTTGCCATCGGTGATAGCGTTAGTCGGAAATAGCACGCAAACCCGAATTTATCCCGACTTTCGTCTGTCACCAGCCAGTGTGCCAGTGATCAGCGGGCGTACTGTCTTGGTTGATCAATCAATTAGGGCGGATCTGCGCGGTCGCGATGTGTTTGTGACATCAACTAACCCCTCGTTGCCGTCTGCTGTAGGGTTCTTTGCACATGCTCAAAACGTACCAGCCGCAATAGTCGATATTGCAAGTATGGATGCCCGAGCGATCAAGGATCCATTCGAGGCCGGCGAGTTGCCAATGCTGGTCTTCGCGCTTGGTTTGGCCCTTGTCGGCACACGCATCCGCCGCCGTCGCGCTAAACTTGCCATATATGGCTCAATTGCGGTTGGTGTGATCATGATCCCAGGCGTGGCGCGCGATCTGGGCATTATCATGCAGCCCAGTGCGGCAATCGCGGCATTGATCGCATATATTCCAATCCGCGCTTCGCAGAAATGGCGCAACCAGGTCAAGCAGACCAGCGGCTCCTCTGGCCTGCCCAATATTGAAGCGATGGTGGCTGATGGCGTGGCGAAATCGCAAGATGTGGTAGCGGCATCGATCAGTCAGTATGAGCAGATGCTCGCCAGCCTGCCCAAGGAACTGCACGGCGAATGTGCACGCCAGATTGCCCGGCGAATTGCGCTAGGCGCGGGTGACCGCCAGGTGTTCGACACCGACAATGGCCATTTTCTCTGGCTGGAAAATTCGCAGACGCTCGACAGCATTGTCGAACATCTCGAAGGTCTGCGCGCGTTGTTTTCTTCGCCGGTGGTGATTGGTGGGCACGTGCTCGACACCACCATTCATTTCGGACTCGACCGCAATTCAGACAGCCGCGCGATTACCCGGGTCCAGTCGGCCCTGGCGGCAGCCAACGAAGCCCAAGGCAAGGGCAAGCTTTACGAGGAGTTTGGGCATCAGCGGCTTGCGCAGTCTCCGTGGGAGCTTTCGCTGCATGCGCGGATTGATGAAGGCCTGCGCAACGGTGATATCTGGCTTGCCCTGCAGCCGCAGCTTGATCTGCGTGACGGTCGCATTTCTGGCGCGGAGGCGCTGATCCGCTGGAATGATCCTGAACGCGGGGTCATTCCCCCGGACGCGTTTATTCTGCAAGCGGAACGTGCCGGGCAAATCGAAACGATTACCTACTGGGTGCTGGAGCGGTCGATCGGCATGGTCAATGCGCTCAACCGTCTGTCGAGCCCGTTCCAGATCAGCGTCAATCTGTCTGCACGCATGGTCGACCATCCTGCGTTGATCAGCCGGATTTCGGATATTGTCCGGGCCAATCCGGTCGATTGCAACCTGATTACGTTTGAAGTGACGGAGACCTTCAGCTTGGCCAATCGCGAACAGGCCAAACTCAACCTTTCAGCGCTGCGTGCGATGGGGTTCCGCCTGTCGATTGACGATTTCGGCACCGGACAAGCCAGCTTGGCATATCTTGCCGAAATTCCAAGTGATGAGATCAAGCTGGATCGCCGCTTTGTCCAGGCGATCACTATTGATCCACGTGAGCGTTGCATTGTCGACAGCGTGATAAAACTCGCTCACGCACTGGGGCAGGAAGTAGTCGCAGAAGGGATTGAGGATGAAGCAACCCTGCAGGAACTGCACCGCCTTGGATGCGATCTCGCACAGGGATACTATATTGGTAGACCCATAAAATACCCTGATTTCGTGAATTTACTGTCGGCGTCCCAGATTAATACAGCAACCGCCTGAGCGGGTAAAATTTACCGATTGTTCACCATTAACAAGTCGTTTACCTAAGGATCTCCACGCTTGATTGGAGATTGCTCATGTTTTCGCGAATCATCAACTACATGTTCCGTTGATTTTCAGTTGGTTAGGGTAGTGCGGCTCTAACCTGTTGGGGGTCATGGAAGTTTGCGAATCACTTGGTGAATAGAGCGATTCGGGTCGCTGAAGCCGTTTGAGATTGAAAGCCCACCGTCAGCGGTGGGCTTTCTGATTCAGGATTAGGCTGCGGCAAGGTACTGCGACGTGCGATCAGGCCGCAGTGTCAACCAGCACTATTTCGGCGTCCTCGAGCGCTTCAATCACCAATTGCGTCTCGCCTGCAATGGCAACCCCATCACGCGCTGCCGCCCTATGTCCATTGATCGTGAGGGCGCCGCATGGCGCAACCAGATACTGCACCCGCCCTGCCTGCGGGGCATAGTCCAGCTGCGCGCCCTGGTTCAAGCTGGCAGCGAGTACCTGCGCATCGGCATTGATCAGCAAGGTCTGGTCATCGGCAGGCTCCCCGCTGGCCAGGACGGCCCAGCGGCCTGCCCGCGCACCTCGCGGGAATTCGCGCTGGCCCCAGGCAGGTGCCGCGCCGGGCCGGTCGGTCTGGATCCAGATCTGGAACAAGGTGGTCGCTTCAGCTTCCAGATTAAACTCGGAATGGACGATTCCGGTCCCGGCACTCATTACCTGAACATCGCCTGCGTCGGTTCGCCCAGCATTGCCCAGGCTATCCTTGTGGCTGATCGCCCCGCTGCGCACGAAGGTGATGATTTCCATATTGTTGTGCGGATGCGGCGGAAAGCCGCTGTGCGGAACGATCGTATCATCGTTCCACACGCGGATCCGGCCCCAGCCCATTCGGGCGGGATCGTGATAGGCTGCGAAGCTGAAGTGGTGGCGGGCGTCCAGCCAGCCGTGATCTGCGTGGCCGAGGCCAGCAAAAGGACGAATCTCAATCATGGTCGGTATTCCACCTCGGCGGGGTGTTGCCGCCGGTATGGGTAAGCAGATGGTGCCGCAGCGGGTGATTTCAACCCTGTTCGCCGTGGCCCAGCGCGAGGTAGTCAGCGCTTTGCATTTCCTGCAGGCGGCTGATCGTGCGTTCGAACTCAAATGCGTCCGTCGCCGCGTTGGATAGAGCGCCTCGGGTTCGGCGTCTCAGCAGTGGCCAGCAGCTTGACCTTGTGCTCGTAAAGCGCGTCGATCAGCGTGACGAACCGCGCGGCTTCGTTGCGGTTTTCGGGGCCCATCCGCGGAATGCCGACCAGAATCACAGTGTGATAGGTCTGCGCGATCGCCAGATAGTCCGCCGCGCCGCGCGCTTCGGCGCAGAGCCGTTTGAAGCTGAATACCGCGACGCCTTTCAGGCTTTTGGGCACATGCAGCGTGCGCCCGCCGCCCAGATCGAGTTCGGCTGCGGGGACATGCGCGCGTCTTCGGGCGGATAGTCGGTCAGCCGAAAGAACGCCTCGCGGACTTGCGCGGTCGCCGCATCGCCCAGCGGGGTGTGCCAGGTGGCGCATGCCGCCCAGCCGCTCCAGCCGGTAATCGACCGGGCCGTTGAGCGCCAGGACGTCAAGCTCGCGCTCGATCAGGGCGATGAACGGCAGGAAATGCTCGCGGTTGAGCCCGTCCTTGTAGAGCTCGGACGGGCGCGCGGTTGCGAGGTGGTGACAATCAGTCACCCCGTGCTGCTTCGATCAGCGCGGTGAACAGCCGGCTCATGATCATCGCGTCGGCCGAATTGTTGACCACCATTTCGTCGAATGCGAGCACCCGCAGGCCCTGCGGCAATGGCAGCAGCGACCGGCGGGATCGGATCGCCGCTCTCCGTCTTGCGGGCCTCGCGCAGCCGGGCGTGGACTTCGATGCATGAAGGCGTGGAAATGGGCGCGGCGCTTTTGCGGGATCGCCAGGCATTCGTGGAACAGGTCCATCAGCATCGATTTGCCGCGCCCGACGCCGCCCCACAGATAGAGCCCGCGCGGGCTGGCGCGGGGCTTGCGCCGAGCAGCTTGCCACAGCAGGCCACGGCTGCGGCTGCGCTTCCAGCTCGGTCTGCAACTGGTCCAGCCGCTCGGCGGCTGCGCAGTTGCTCGGGATCGGGGCGCAAGTTCGCCCGCACGCGACCAGCGCTGATACCGCTCGAGGACGCGCTCATCGTGGGGCAGTGGGTTTGCGGATCGATGCCGGTAATAGGCGGCGATCAGTTGCCTTCGCCTTGCCCGACCACGGTCCCGCGCAGGAACACCAGCCGCCGGGTTTCGCTTGCATCATCTCGATCACCGCGTCGAGCGGCTGGCCCGGCTTTGCCCGCGCCGATGAACTGGACTCGACAGTTCCAGCGTCACCGCGGTCCCCGCCTCAATGTGCCGAGCATGCGCGAAGCAGGCGAACAGCGCGATATCCATCAGCGCCAGGACCTCCCGCCGTGGATGTTGTCGGACAGGTTGGTGTGGCTGGTGCTCCGGGACCCATCCGCAGCCGGCATTGCCGTCGCCCTCCGCGCGGACCAGCAGCTGGGCAACATCCAGCTGTTGAACCGGGTCGGATCGTTCAGCTGCCAGGTGTGCCAGCCCGGATTGTCGGGATCTGGCTCGTACTGGAACCCGCGATCGTCGCCGTTCGTCGCCCACGCTCAAACGTGCCGCTCCGCCTGCATCTTCTTGATCTCGGCGATCGCGCGCGCCGGGCTGACAGGCCCTTGGGGCAGACGTTGGCGCAGTTCATGATCGTGTGGCAGCGATAGAGCCGGAACGGGTCTTCCAGCTCGTCGAGCCGCTCGCCGGTCATCTCGTCGCGGCTGTCAGCCAGCCAGCGATAGGCCTGCAGCAGGATCGCCGGGCCGAGGAACTTGTCGCTGATTCCACCAGTAGCTGGGGCACGAGGTGGAGCAGCAGGCGCACAGGATGCATTCGTAAAGCCCGTCGAGCTTCTCGCGCTGTTCGCGGCGATTGCAGCCGTTCCTTGCCCGATGGCGTCGGGGTGACGGTTTGCAGCCAGGGACGGATCGAGGCGTACTGCGCGTAGAAATGGGTGAAATCGGGGACCAGGTCCTTGATCACTTCCATATGCGGCAGCGGGGTGATGCGGATATCGCCCGTCAGATCCTCGATCGCGGTGGTGCAGGCCAGGCCATTGCGGCCATTGATGTTCATCGCGCAGGACCCGCAGATCCCTTCGCGGCAAGACCGGCGGAAGGTCAGCGTCGGGTCCTGTTCGGACTTCATCTTGATCAGCGCGTCGAGCACCATCGGGCCGCAGCGTGTCGAGATCGATCTCGAACTTGTCGTAGCGCGGGTTCTGGCCGCTATCGGGATCGTAGCGATAGACCGTGAACTTCTTGGGCGCCTTGCCGCTCCATCGGCCTTGTGGAGCTGGCCCTGGCCTTTGATCTTGCTGTTCGCGGGGAGGGTGAAAGTCGCCATGACCGTCCCTGATTGTCGCTGCGAGGTGTTGCGGCCCTCTCTAGCGATTCAGCGCGCGCGGGGCAAGCGGGCGAACGCCCTATGGCGTCACGAATTGCCGACCATCTGGGTGACCACGGCGGCTGACCGCCATGCCGGCCAGATGATGACCAGCATGGCGGTTGCCCGAACCAGTGACTGAACCGGCCCGTCCCGCTGTGTCGGCGGAGCGGAAAGTTGCGACCCGTCTCCAAACTGCTGCCCGGCCTTGCCCGAACCCCAGGGGGCAGCAGCGGAGATGCCTCCCGCGCCGCCCCACTGGCCCATCGGCGCGGTATGCGGAAGCTGGATACTTTGCCATGTCCCGGAATTAGCCGGATTTTGCCAGTCGTTTGCCGACTGAATATTCTGCCATGTCTCTTCACCGTCGCGCTCGCCCGCTGGCTGGATAAATTCCTGGCGATAGAGCCGGGCCAGTTCACCGCGCGGCAGGCCGCCTAGCCGGCTGCGGACGACTTCGATTCTGTTGGTTTACCGCCGATTCGGAGACCCGAGCAGTCCGGCGATTTCCTTGCTGGTGCGATGATCCGCGACCAGGGCCAACACTTCGTGCTGCTTGCCGGTAAGTCAACGAAGATCGCTGCGGGATCAGGTTTGCGTGGCATGGTCGACATAATCGAAGGTTAGTCCGTCATTGGCCAGACACTCAATGCTTGCATGCCTGACTATGCAAGACAGTTTGCCGGATTAGCGCGACACCGGGTACTTGAACCGGCCAGAATGCCATTCCGGGGAAAGGGAGCGACTGAAATGGGTTTTGCAGCCTGGTATAACGGACGTGATCGTGCCGCGCTTTATCCGCTGTGCGTGCGGAGCTGCCGAAATCATGGGGATCCGCCAGCAGATCGTGCCGCTGGCGCACGGCCTCGTGCTCGAACTGGGCTGTGGTGGCGGGATCAATCAGGCGTTTTATGATCCAGAGCGCGTGTCGAACGCTTGTGTGGGGTTGATCCTTCGCAGCAAGGTTTGGCCTTCGCCGAGAAGCTGCGCGGCACAGAAGGATGGCAGGCCGAATTCATCCGGGCCGGGTTCGGCGAAGCGCTTCCGTTTGGCGAGCTGCCACGTTCGACAGCGTGGTCTGCACCTACACTTTGTGTTCGGTTCAGCGACCAGCCGCAGCCTGCTGGAACTGCGCCGGGTGCTGAAGCCCGGCGGGCGATGCTGTATGCCGAGCATGGCCGCGCGCCCGATGCCGAGTGTTCAGCGCAAATGGCAGCGCCGGATCGAACCCGGTGTGGAAGCGGCTTGCCGGCGGCTGCCACCTGACCCGCCCGATCAGTGCGGCGTTCAGCGACCGGGCTTGCGGTCGAGCGGATCGGCCACCTATCTGGCCAAGATGCCGCGCTTTGCCGGCTGGATGGAATGGGGCGTGGCCACCAAACCGGCATAGCCCTGAACGACAAAGGCCGCTGCCGGGATCACCGGCAGCGGCCTTTGATTTAACACTTCAAGCGTGCTCAGTCGCCGAACGTGCGCTGCCACCAGCCGCGACGGGGCGACTGGCCATCGTCCGATCCTGCGTCAACAGAATCGGCCGCTCCGGCTGCCGCCTTGGTTGCGGCCAGCGTTGGCTCGGCATCGACTTCACCATCAGCCTTCTTTTTGCGAGCTCCGCTTGGGCTTAGCCGGGGCTTCATCTGCGGAGCTGCCTGTTTCAGCCGCAGGTTCAGCGATTTCCAGAGCAGCAGACACAACCGCTTCCGGTTCAGCTGCAACCTTCTTCTTGCGGGTCCGCTTGGGCTTTTCTGCAGGTTCTGCAATCTCGGCTACCGCATCGATGCCTGCAACCTCAGCTGCAATCGGCGCTTCAGTGAGATCAGCGTCGGACTTCTTTCGGCGAGAGCGCTTGGGCTTGGGCGCCGGTTCTGCGTGTTCCGCGTCATCGGCATCGCCTTGAGCGGGCTCTCCAGCTTCATCGGCATTATCCGAACCGTTGCCTTCGTCACCGTCGGCACCGTTTTCACCTTCACCGTCGCCGCGACCCTTGCCGCCGCGCCGCCGCCGACCGCGCCGCCGCCGCTTGCGCGGAGCTTCGTCGCCTTCGCGCTTCCGGACTCGCGTTCCTCCGCTGCGTTCGTCACCATCGGCGTCTTCATCATTGGCAGCTCGACTCGGCGCGCGATCGGACTGCTTCGTCGCGGCCCCTGCCGCCACGCCGCCGCCGCCTACGCTTGACGCTTGCCGCGATCATCGTCATCGCCGCGCTCTTCGCGCGCAGCTTCGTCTTCGCTCTTCCTCGATCGATCTCGTCTTCGAATCGTCGGGCTCCTCTTCGATCACGATCGGCTCGAACGTGGGCACGAATTCAGGACGCGGGCCTGATGACGCGACGCGCATCTTGGCGCCTTCGTTCTCGCCTTCGGGCATCACTTCCACCCGCACGCCATAGCGCGATTCGATCTCCGCGAGATCAGCGCGCTTGGCGTTGAGCAGGTAAACCGCTGCTTCAGTCGACGCATAGAGCGAGATGACCGATCCCGCGGCCCTTGGCGGCCTCGTCCTCGATCAGACGCAACGCGGATAGGCCCGGCGCTGGAAGCGGTGCGGACCAGGCCCGTACCGTCGCAGTGCGGGCAGATCCGGGTGGTGGCTTCAAGCACGCCGGTGCGGAGGCGCTGGCGGCTCATTTCCATCAGACCGAAGCTGGAGATCCGGCCAACCTGGATGCGCGCGCGATCGTTCTTGAGCGCGTCCTTCATCGCCTTTTCGACCTTGCGGACGTTCTGGCCGTACTCCATGTCGATAAAGTCGATCACCACCAGCCCGGCCATATCGCGCAGGCGCAGCTGCCGGGCGATTTCGCGCGCGGCTTCCAGATTGGTGTTGAGCGCGGTCGCCTCGATCCCGTGTTCCTTGGTCGAGCGGCCGGAGTTGATGTCGATCGAAACCAGCGCTTCGGTCGGGTTGATCACGATGTAACCGCCCGATTTGAGCTGGACCACCGGATCGTACATCGCGGTCAGCTGATCCTCCGCGCCATAGCGCTGGAACAGCGGCACCGGATCGGCATAGGCCTGCACCCGCTTGGCGTGGCTGGGCATCAGCAGCTTCATGAAATCGCGCGCGGCGCGGTAGCCGGCTTCGCCTTCCACGACGATGTCTTCGATGTCCTTGTTATAGATATCGCGGATCGCGCGCTTGATCAGGTCACTGTCCGAATGGATCAACGCGGGAGCGACGGCGCGCAGGGTGTTGTCGCGAATCCCGTCCCACAGCCGGGCGAGGTAATCGAAATCACGCTTGATCTCGGTCTTGGTGCGGCTGAGCCCGGCGGTGCGGACAATGCAGCCCATCGACTTGGGCAGATCGAGCTCCGAAATCACCGACTTCAGGCGCTTGCGGTCAGACGAAGAGCTGAATCTTGCGGCTGATCCCGCCGCCATGGCTGGAATTGGGCATCAGCACGCAATAACGGCCCGCGAGGCTGAGATAGGTGGTCAGCGCCGCGCCCTTGTTGCCGCGTTCTTCCTTGACGACCTGGACCAGCAGCACCTGGCGGCGCTGGATGACGTCCTGGATCTTGTAGCGACGGCGCAGCGCCATGCGCTTGGCGCGCAGTTCGTCGGCTTCCTTGGCCTGGCCGCGATTGCCCTGGCGGCGGCGACCCCGGCGCTGGCGGTTGCGCCCGTCGTCCTGGTCGGCATCGCCTTCGCCATTGCCGTCATGCCCGGCATGTTCGCCTGGCTCTTCCTCGCCGTGGTCAAAGCCATTTTCAACATGGCCGTCTTCGATTGTGGCGACGTCTTCTTTTTCAGACGTGTCGACTTCGGTTACGCCGCCGTCGTCATCGTCGTCATGGTCATCGCCATAATCCTGATCGCCATCGTCACGATCTTCATCGTGATCGTCGTCGGCGGCGCGCAGGGCGGCTTCTTCTTCAAGGTGCGCGGCTTCTTCAGCCAGCAACGCCTCGCGATCCTCCTTGGGGATCTGATAGTAATCCGGATGGATTTCGCTGAAGGCCAGGAAGCCGTGGCGATTGCCGCCAAAGTCCACGAACGCCGCCTGCAACGACGGTTCGACCCGGGTTACCTTGGCGAGGTAGATGTTGCCTTTGATCTGCTTGTGGTCGGCAGAATCAAAATCGAATTCTTCAATCCGGTTGCCTTTGAGCACCGCCACCCGGGTTTCTTCCTGGTGGCGCGCGTCGATCAACATGCGCGTTGTCATTATAAATACTCCATGCGCCCAGCGGCGGTGCCGATCCTGATGGACCGGTGCCATGCACGCGGGCGCGCGTTTGCAGAATACGACCGGAAAGCCGCAGAACCAGGTCTGCAAGCTTGCCAATCATGTATGAAAAGCCGGGCCACGGATGTGATCCGGCGGCTTGGTGTGTGTCTGCGAAAACAGCAAGGCGCGGCGTTTCCTGACGCGCAGCGAAGCTCGATGCAAGTACCGTCATGCCAGCCTGCGCCCGGGTGGGCGGCAGTGGCTTGAACGGCGCAAGGCTTGTCATTTTCAGCATCAACCTGTGATTGCCAGGCTCAGAACGAGCCGGACACTTCTCTATGGTGCCAGAAGCCGGTTAACATGCAAGCAGGACAGACCCCTTGGGAGGGCATCGGCTGTCAGCATGACAAAGAGCGGCTTGGCCCCTAGAGCGGGTGCAACTAGCACTGCTGCATGGTCTCGGCAAGTTTGTTGCGCGCAACGCTGTGTGATTGCGCTTGATTGTTCCGCAAACTAAGCAGCACGCACAATGCGCCGCGTGGTTCAAATCATCCTGCTGGTCCTGGCACCCTTGGCGGTGTTTGCAGCCATGATCGCTGCGGACCGAGCCTTTGGCCAAGCCGGGCGTGGTCATGCCTATGTCCAGCGGGTGGCCTTGCCGCCAGCCGGGGGTGAACTTGGCCTGCCAACTGTTGTCGGCCCGCTTGATGCCAGCAGGCCGCTGGTGGTGATTGATCCGGGCCATGGTGGGCGGGATCCCGGGGCAGGCACGGCGGCGCTTTATGAGAAGGATTTGACGCTGCGGCTGGCCCTGGCGCTGCGCGACGAATTGCTGCGCCGGGGCGGGGTGCGGGTCGCGCTGACCCGGGCTGACGATAGCTATCTGTTCCTGCCCGAACGTTCAGGGATCGCGCGCCGCCTGGGCGCGGACCTGTTCATCTCGATCCATGCCGATAGCACCGCCAGCGATTCCGGGGCCAGCGGTGCGAGCGTCTATACGCTGTCTGCCAAAGGCTCGAACGAGGTGGCAGAGCGGATCGCGGCGCGCGAAAATGCGGTGGATACGATTAACGGCGTGGCCATTACCGACACCGACGATGCGGTCAGCGCGATTCTGGTCGACCTGTCCCAGCGCGATGCGCAGGCGGGGTCTGAATTGTTTTCCAGTCTGGTCTTTCGCGAAGCTGCGGCGCGCCTGAAATTTCGCGACAGTTCTGCCCAATCGGCAGCATTTGCGGTGCTCAAGGCACCCGATATTCCGTCGGTCCTGTTCGAAGTGGGCTATATCAACAATGCCGAGGACGCCGGGCGTCTGGCGTCTGCGGCCGGGCGTCAGGCCTTTGCCGAAAGCACGGCACGCGCGATCGAGGTGTTCTTTGCCCGCCAGTCGCTGCGGTAATTTTGGTGGGGCCGGCGCGAACCCTCTGGCACAACGTTTCTTCTGCATGCTAGGGCTTTGTCATGGCCGAGAGTGAAGTATCCGAACCCTTCCGTTACCGCATTCGCCGGGAAGCCGGCGGGCTGTTGTCGCGGCTTGAGCTGACCGGGGCTGGGCGCTGGTTTGCTGGTAACTGGCGCGAAAAGCGCTGGTTCCGCCGCCTGAGCATTGCGGTGGGTCTGTTCGCCGTCTTCATGCTGTTGTTCTGGGTGTTCGTGCTGCGGACTTTGCCGTCCACCGACAAAGTGCTGCATTATCAGCCGCCGCTGCCCACGATGGTGCGAGGGATCAATGGCGAGATCGTCTATTCCTATGCGCGCGAGCGGCGGGTGCAGCTGCGGTTCGTTGATTTTCCAAAGCCGCTGATCGATGTTTACCTGTCGGCAGAGGACAAGACGTTCTGGTCGCATGGTGGGGTCGATTTTCCCGGCTTGGTCGGGGCCGTGATCGATTTCGTCACCAAATTCGGCTCAGACGAGCGAGCCAAAGGTGGCTCCACCATTACTCAGCAGGTGGCCAAAAACATCTTGCTGACCAATGAGTATTCGGTGATCCGCAAGGTCAAGGAAATGGTCCTGGCGCGGCGGATCGAAGGTGTGCTGTCCAAGCAGCAAATCCTGGAGCTCTACCTCAATGAAATCCCGCTGGGGCGGCAAAGCTTTGGCGTTCAGGCGGCGGCGCGAGCCTATTTTGGCAAGGACGTGGGCGAACTGGCGCTGCATGAAGCGGCGTTTCTGGCGATCCTGCCCAAGGCACCCGAGAAATATGGCCGGTCGCAGCACGCCGAAGAGGCACTGGAGCGGCGCAATTACGTGCTCGGCCAGATGGTCGACAACGGCTGGGCCACCGCCGAACAGGTCGCTGAAGCGCGTGCGCAGCCGCTCGGGCTGATCCCGCGCCGGGCCGAGGCCTATGATCCATCGGTCGGCTATTTCGTGGAAGAAGTGCGCCGCCGTCTGATGGCCAAATATGGCGAAAAGGCCGAAGATGGTCCGAACAGCGTCTATGCGGGCGGATTGTGGGTGCGGACCTCGCTCGATCCGCAGATGCAGAAGGCCAGCCAGGATGCGCTGCGCACGGGTCTGCTGCGCTATCACGGCGGTCGGGGCTGGGCCGGGCCGATCAAGCAAGTGCGGCTTGATGCAGACAACTGGCAGGCTCAGCTGGCGGCAGAGAATATCTCGATCTCCTATCAGAACTGGCGCGCCGGGATCGTGACCGAGCGGCGCGGAGCCAAGGCGCAGATCGGTTTTGCAGACGGTACCACTGCGCCGCTAACCGGCATGCCGGATTCGCTGAAAGCAGGCGATATCATCGCCGCCGGGCCCGCTGGCGGCTCAGCCTGGGCGGTGCGGACCATTCCAGAAGTTTCCGGCGGCATGGCGGTAGAAAACGCCGCAGAGTGGCCGCGTGTTGGCTGTGCAAGGCGGGTTTGATGCGGGGTTGGGTTCGTTCAATCGGGCAACGCAGGCCCAGCGGCAGTCCGGCTCCACGATCAAGCCGTTTGTCTATGGGACCGCGCTCGATTTCGGGATGAGCCCGTCAACGCAAATTCTCGACGGCAAGTTCTGTGTCTATCAAGGTTCGCGCTATGGTCAGAAATGTTTCGTCAACTTTGGCGGCGGTGGCGGCAGCGGTGAGCACACCATGCGCTGGGGGCTGGAGCAATCGCGCAACCTGATGACCGTGCGGATTGCGAACGACACCGGAATGGACCGTGTGGTGAAGCAGATCGAAAAGCTGGGGATCGGCAAGTACCAGCCATACCTTTCCTTCGCGCTGGGTGCAGGGGAAACGACCGTCCTGCAGCTGACCAATGCCTATGCTGCGCTGGCGAACAACGGCGTGCAGTACGATGCTTCGCTGATTGACTATGTCCAGGATCGGACCGGCAAAGTGATCTGGCGCGCCGATGATCGGCGCTGCGACCGCTGCAATATGGCCGACTGGGACGGCAAGCCGATGCCGCGACTGGCGATGCGCGGCAAGCAGGCGATGGATGCCCGCTCGGCATTCCAGACGGTGCATATGCTTGAAGGCGTGGTGACGCGCGGGACGGCGGTGACGCTGAAGGATCTGGGGGTGCCGCTGTTCGGCAAGACCGGAACCACCACCGGACCGACGAACGTGTGGTTCGCCGGCGGCAACCAGGATTTTGTCAGCGCGGTTTACATCGGGTTTGACAAGCCGCGCTCGCTGGGTGGCTATGCGCAGGGCGGCACGCTCGCCGCGCCGATCTTCAAGCAGTTCGCCCAGGCAACCAAACCGCGCTGGAGCGACCGGCCGTTTGTTGCTCCGGCCGAAATCCGGATGGTCCGGGTTGACCGGACTTCGGGGAAGCGGGTGTTCGGCGGGATGCCGGGCAGCGATCCCAAATCGCAGATCATCTGGGAAGCGTTCAAGGCCGATACCGAGGCCAAGCGGACCACCCGTCAGGATGAGTTGGAAGAGCAGCGTCAGGCTCTGATCGCCGCGATCCGGCGCAGCAGTGGTCAGACCGCTGCCCGCCCGGCAGCTGCACGTTCGTCCAGCCAGCCTGCGACCAGCAGCGAGCCAGCCGTGACGCCCCAAGCCGCGCCAACGATTGCTGCCGATGCCTCGGTCGCGGTCGATTAACCCGATGCAGGAGTGCACCATGCAGCGCCGATTTTTGAGCCGTACCGGAGCCTTGCTGGCTGGTTTGACCGTGCTGGCGATGCCGATGAGCGGAGCGGCAGACCTGCCAGCCGGAGCCAAGGCCCCCGGCTTTGCCGCGCAGGGCGCATTGGCGGGCAAGCGGTTTGCGTTCAACCTGCAAGCTGCGCTGCGTAAAGGCCCGGTGGTGTTGTACTTCTATCCCAAGGCCTTCACGCAAGGCTGCACGCTGGAAGCCAATGCCTTTGCCGAGGCCAGCGCCGATTTTCGCAAGGCCGGAGCCACAGTGATCGGCCTGTCCGCCGATGACCTGCCCACGCTGGAACGCTTTTCCAAGGAAGCCTGCCGCGACAAATTCGCAGTCGTTGCCGCCAGCCCAGCGATCATCCGCGCCTACGATGTTGATCTGAAGCGTAATGGCACTTCCACTGGGCTGACCACGCGGACCAGCTATGTGATCGGGCGCGACGGGCGGATCAAATTCGTCCATTCGGACATGGACTACAAGCACCATGTACAGCAGACGCTGGCAGCGGTGCGGACGCTGCGGCGATAGGCGGATGCGGCGTCCCAATTCGGAACGCCTCGCTTAAATGGCTTGAATTGTTGCGTGTTTGGCCTTTGACTTGGTGAATATCCAGTTAAGGGGGCGCAATCCTATGACAGTCGGAAATTTTGTTCGTCGCATGGTCGGAGGGCTGCTTGGCCTGGCATTGGCGGCCACGCCAGCCTTGGCCCAGACCGCGCCGACGTCACGCACGCTGAATGTGACATTCACGGGCGTGGTTTCCAACACGGCGACCAATACCATTCGTATTCGTCAGCCCGATGGCAGCTACGTGCCCTATACTGGGCCGGTTCCGGAATTCCCCTACGCACAGGACGCACCGGTATCGGTCAGCTTCAACGCGGTTGTGCCGACCAAGGCGTTCTATGACACGACCTATCAGGGGCAGCTGGCGGCGGACGGGATCTACCGGATTTCGCGTGACAACGCCGAGTTCCGGTTCTGGCCAGCCGCTGGGTAATGCCACAGCCGCTGACATTTCCGGGCCGATCCGGTATTCGCCGAACTTACGGTGAACCGCCTTACACCGGCATGACTGTGGTCTATGATTACAACGCAGACACTTACAGCATCGAAGGCAGCGGTGGTTTCGGCGCGGGCGATCTGTGGGGCGCTGGTTTCGTGTTTGACGCTGCAACCGGTCAGTTGACGGGCTGCCAAACCTTTCAATGTGCACCGCTGCAATAT
This sequence comes from uncultured Alphaproteobacteria bacterium, assembly GCA_963802015.1. GTDB lineage: Bacteria > Pseudomonadota > Alphaproteobacteria > Sphingomonadales > Sphingomonadaceae > Novosphingobium. The sequence continues at coordinate 349,058 of CAWDHB010000007.1, read as the reverse complement.
GACTATAATTCGTATTTTCTGGGCAGTGATAGCACGGGTACCCAGCTGATGATCCGCAACGCCGCGATCTACAATCCGGTCAACGGCAATTCGCGCGCCGGGTTGTGGGATATGATGTTCTCTGGTTCGTGGAACCTGCCGCAATTTGGTGGTGGCGGGGTGGTGCAGGTACCGGAACCTGGGATGCTCGGCCTGTTCGGGGGAGCAACCTTCGCGCTGGCATTTGCCCGCCGCCGCCGCCGTAAAGTTGCTGGCGCGGGCTGACCCGGAACGCGCTGCCGCCTTTACTTTGCGTGCAATCCGGCTAACGCGCGGTCTCCCGAATTCTTGAAGTGAGACTTTGCAATGCGTGCCGAGGGGCAGGCCCATATTGACCGGATCGAAGCGGCATTGGCACTGGTGCGGAAGTTCCTGGACTGGGACCGTGCGCTGCGCCGCCTCGACGAGCTGAACGCGCGGGTTGAAGACCCCAGCCTGTGGAACAATCCCAAGGACGCCGAGGCCGTCATGCGCGAGCGGCGGCGGCTGGAAGCGGCAATCGGCACGGTCACCGATATCAGCAAGCAGATGGCCGATGCGATCGAATATGTCGAACTGGGCGAGGCCGAGGACGATCAGGAAACGATTGACGAGGGGCTCTCTGCACTGGCCGCGCTGGCCAAACGCGCCGATGCGGACAAGGTCCAGGCCTTGCTTGCAGGCGAGGCCGACGGGCTCGATACCTTCATCGAAATCCACGCCGGGGCAGGCGGCACTGAGAGCCAGGACTGGGCCGAAATGCTGTTCCGCATGTACGTCCGCTGGGCCGACAAGCGTGGGTTCAAGTGCGAAACGATCGAATATCAGGCGGGCGAGCAGGCCGGAATAAAGTCTGCGACAATCCAGGTCAAAGGTGAGAACGCCTACGGCTGGGCCAAGACCGAAAGTGGCGTGCACCGGCTGGTCCGGATCAGCCCCTATGACTTTTCAGCGCGGCGGCACACCAGCTTCAGCTCGGTCTGGGTCTATCCGGTGATCGATGACACTTTCCAGATCGAGATCAACCCGGCCGACCTCAAGATCGATACTTACCGCGCGAGCGGCGCTGGCGGTCAGCACGTCAACACTACGGATTCGGCGGTGCGGATGACGCACGTGCCCAGCGGAATCATCGTTGCCAGCCAGCAGGACCGCAGCCAGCACAAGAACCGCGACATCTGTATGGGGATGCTCAAGTCGCGGCTGTGGGAAGCCGAAATGCAGAAGCGCGAAGAAGCCGCCGGTGCCGAACATGCCGCCAAGAGTGACATCGGCTGGGGCCACCAGATCCGCAGCTATGTGCTGCAACCCTACCAGATGGTCAAAGATCTCCGAACTGGGGTTACTTCACCCACTCCTGCCGACGTGCTCGATGGCGATGTGGATCAATTCATGGCCGCTGCTTTGGCGCAGCGCGTGACGGGTGAAAAGGTTGACGTTGAGGACGTGGATTGAGGATGACTGCCACACTCTATTCGCTTTGAGCGAGCTGATCTCGACTAACCTTGCAGCAAACTCCAATATTAGCTATGTGGTTAGCTAAGGAGTTTAGCATGACGCAATTCACTGTCCATGATGCCAAGACCAACCTGTCCAAGCTGATTGCCGAAGCGCTGGCAGGCGGGGAGGTGGTGATTGCGCGGGGCAATGTTCCCGCCGTCCGGTTGGTGCCGGTCAAGCCGCGTGGGCAGCGGCGGTTTGGCGCGTTGAAAGGCCAGATTGCGATTGATGCACGCTTTGCGGAGCCACTGTTGCAGGCAGAGCTGGATAGCTGGGAACAAGGGTGAAACTGCTGCTTGATACCCACGCGTTGATCTGGTGGCTGGCTGGGGATTCGGCGCTAAGCCGCCCGGCGATTGCGGCGATCGGGGATGACCGCAACACGGTGCTGGTCAGTGCGGCTTCGGCCATGGAAATCGCGACCAAGTTCCGGATCGGCAAGCTGCCCGACGCTGCGCTGCTGGCGCAAGACTTTGAAAGCATCATCGCAGATCAGGGGTTCCTCGAACTGGCCATATCGGTCCGCCATGCGCGGTTGGCCGGTGAAATGAACATTGCGCACAAAGACCCGTTTGATCGGCTGTTGATCGCACAGGCGCGGGCGGATGATCTGATGCTGGTTTCAAACGAAGCGCTGTTTGATGGGTTCGCCGTGAACCGCCTTTGGTGAGCTTGCGAGCTTGCGCAGCCTCACCGCTACTTCGAAACCACAAAACTGTAAGGCACATACAGAAACACGTCGGTATTGCTGACCTGCGCCCAGGCCAGTTCGCGGTCGAGGCCGGTTACTTCCGCGCCGTATTCCGGGCCATAGAAGCCGCCTGCGCGGGTGACGGCGGCGGCGATCCGCTTGTAGATTTCATCGCGGTATTGTTCCGGGTTGACGATGGTCAGCGCCAGATCGCCCTTCTGGATGATTTCGGAGCGGCCGCTGGCAGGTACGGCTTTGACGAACGTGGTGATCTTGCGCTGGGCGTCGAGGATCGAGCCAGTCAGCTTGGTCTTGACCCGCAACCGCAGCGTGGCGGTGCTGCCATCGTCTTCGTAGCCGGGCTTCACCCGGCCATTGTCGTCATCGTCATCGTCGTCGTCATAATCCTCGTCGTCTTCATCGTCATCATCCTGTGCGGATTTTGCCAAGCCCGGGAACAACGTGCGCCAGTTGTCGCGGGTGACTTCGGTAACTTCCAGTTCGCCGGTGACGAGGCTCAGGCCTTCGCGCTTGGCCCGGTCGAGTGCGGCGAGGAACATTGCCTCCACCTCATCACGCCTCATGGCTTCCTCGCGCGAGTCCGAGGTGATCTCGATCCGCCGCACCACCCCGTCTGCCGGGCGGCGCAGGCCCACCACCGGGCGGCGATCGGCCACGGGGAGCCCCGCAACTGGTCCCCCTATCCGCGAACCCGTGACGACGATTGCTTCGTAGCTGCCGCCAGCTTCACCGCCGCCGCCATCGTCATCCTGCGCCAGCATGGGTGCAGCCGACAGGGCGAGGGCGAGGATTGCGATGCGCGCGAGGTTTTTCATCGGCTGGCTCCGCTGTCAGCGCTTGGGCAGGATGGTGTAGCGATAGGGAATATAGAGCATGACCTCGCTGCTGCTGACCTGCGACCAATTGAGCTGCCCGTCGATCCCGGTCAGGCTGACGGTAAAGTCCGGGCCGAAGATCGCGGCGTTGCGCTTGGCCTCGTCCGCCACCAACCGGACAATGGCGTCGCGGTACTGATCAGGGTCAATCACCGTCAGCGCGATCCCGCCGGGGGTGCTGACCGTGGCGCGGCCCGTGCCCCTGAGACCGGCGATGAACGTGCGCAACCGCGCTTCGGTGGCCGTGGCGGAACCGTCCAGTCGCGCTTTGACCAGCACTTGCACTTGCGAGGTATCCACCCGGCCTGCGCCCAGCAGCGGCAGCAGCTTGTAGTTTTCCCGCGTGACCCGCTGGATCGGCACACCGCCGGAGACCAGTTCAAGCCCCGCTGCCGATGCCTTGTCCATCGCGGCGAGCAGGACGGTGTAAATCTCTTGCGTGCGGGTGGCAGCTTCGCGGGTGTCGGAGGCGATGAACAGCGACATTACCGCTGAATTGGCCTTGCGCCGCAGCCCGATGACCGGGCGATCCTGCTGCGCATACGGTGCGTTCAGCCGGTTGCCTGAAACCATGACTTCGCCCAGGCCGGCGGCTTGCGCGGCAGGGTCGACCTGCTGGGCCTGCGCCGCCGGGATCGAGAGTGCGAGCAGCGCCGCAGCGGTAGTCCGGGATCGTTTCATGCAGACCTCCACTTGCACGAATAGTCCCCGATTATCGAACACTTGGCAAGGGCGAAGCCGGGCCGGTGCTGCGGTTCAAGCCTCTCGCTTTGCCAAGCCCGGATCGCTCGGCTAAGGCCCGTGGTGACCATGCTCGCTCTTCGCTTCTCGCTCGCTATCGGTTTTGCCCTGCTTGCTGGCTGTCAGCAGGCCAGCGGCGGACTCAGCGACGCGGCCGACGAGTTTCCGAAGGCTGCACGCCCGGTCTCGGCTGTCACCAGCAATGAGTTCTCCAACGAAGACACCCGCGACAATTTGGGCGAGGCCAAGGTCGTGATGGACCTCGCTGCGATTGGTGCAGGAACCACCGTAGCCGATATCGGTGCGGGCGAGGGTTACTATACGGTGCGGCTGGCCGAACGGGTCGGCACGAAGGGCCGGGTGCTGGCGCAGGATATCGATCGCGAGGCGCTGCGGCGGCTCGGCGCGCGGGTCGAGCGGGACCGGCTCGACAATGTTTCGATCAAGCTGGGCGCGGCTGATGATCCGCAGCTGCCCAAGGCCAGCTTTGACCGCGTGTTCATGGTCCACATGTACCACGAAGTGACTGAGCCTTACGCGTTCCTGTGGCGGATGCGGCCCGCGCTGCGCCCCGGTGGGCAGGTGATTGTGGTCGATGTTGACCGACCGGCCGATCAGCACGGAATCCCGCCCAGTCTGCTGTTTTGCGAATTTCAGGCGCTGGGCTTTCGCTTGGTGGAATTTGTCCGTAAGCCTGAACTCAAGGGCTATTATGCGCAGTTTGAAGTGGCCGGGCCAGCGCCCGCGCCGGGGGCGATCAAGCCGTGTTCGGCTGCAACGGGGAAGTTGGGAGCAAAATGAATTCTGCAGGTGCCTTCAAAGGGTTGAAGCCGATTATCTATGGCGGACGTGAAGTCTGGCCAGTGATCGAAGGCGGCAAGGGCGTTTCCGCCACTAACGGGATGAGCTCGGGCGCCTGGGCTGCGGCGGGCGGAATCGGCACGGTCAGCGCGGTCAATGCTGACAGCTATGACGCCGAAGGCAAGATCGTGCCGCAGGTCTACGATGCGATGACCCGCAAGGAACGCCATGAACAGTTGATCCAGTACGGGATCGATGGCGCGGTGGCGCAGGTCAAGGCGGCGCATGCGATTGTCAGGCGGCAAGGGCGCGATCAACATCAACGTGCTGTGGGAAATGGGCGGCGCGCAGCCGATCCTCGAAGGCGTGCTGGCGCAAACCCAGGGCATGATCACCGGGGTCACCTGTGGCGCGGGCATGCCCTACAAGCTCAGCGAGATCGCCGAGCGGCTACAACGTTCACTACCTGCCGATTGTCAGCTCAGCCCGGGCGTTCCGCGCGCTGTGGAAGCGCGCCTATCACAAGGTGCCGCACTTGCTGGGCGCGGTGGTCTATGAAGACCCGTGGCTGGCGGGCGGGCACAATGGCCTGTCCAACGCCGAAGACCCGCTGCAGCCCGAAGACCCGTACCCCCGCGTCAAGGCGCTGCGCGATGTGATGCGCGCTGAGGGCGATTTCGGATGACGTGCCGATCGTCATGGCCGGCGGCGTGTGGTTCCTGCGCGAATGGGACAACTGGGTCGATAATCCGGAACTGGGCAGCATCGCGTTCCAGTTCGGCACGCGGCCCTTGCTGACTGAGGAAAGCCCGATCCCGCAGGGCTGGAAGGACGCGCTGCGCGAAATCAACGAAGGCGACGTGCTGTTGCACCGCTTCTCCCCGACGGGTTTCTATTCCTCGGCAGTCCGCAACCCGTTCCTGCGCAGCCTGGAAGCGCGCAGCGAGCGGCAAATTCCTTATTCGAAGGTCGAAGCTGGCGACCACACCGTGCGGCTCGACGTGGGGTGAAGGGCAAGAACTTCTGGGTCACCCCGCGCGATCTGCAGCGCGCGCGCGGCTGGGTGCTCGATGGCTTCACCGAAGGCCTGCGCACCCCCGACGATACCATCGTGTTTGTCGCCCCGGACGAGCGCGCGATGATCCAGCAGGACCAGAAGGACTGCATGGGCTGCCTCTCGCACTGCGGGTTCTCATCATGGAAGGACCATGACGATTACACCACCGGACGGCTGGTCGATCCGCGCAGCTTCTGCATCCAGAAGACCCTGCAAGACATCGCCCACGGCGGGCCGATGGAAAAGAACCTGATGTTCGCCGGGCATGCGGCCTACCGGTTCAAGCAGGACCCGTTCTATTCGAACAACTTCACGCCGACGGTGAAGGAACTGGTCGATCGGAATTCTGCACTGGCGACTGATCACCGCCGTTGAGTGCCGCGCGATTCCGAGGTCCGAGGCGACGCTTTGCCGAAGCGATGGCGAAAGCCGGAGCGCGTTTTCGCACAAGCCCTCCGTGATCGACTGCGCAAAAGCCGCGATGACGAAATAACCGCTGCCTGGAACACCGCGCTTGCCGAGATCGATCAGGAAGAAGACCTCCCGTTCGTGCGCCGAGCTGCGTCGCTAATTGGCGCGACGCGCAGATTGGTGATTGAGCAGGGTGACATCTTTTGGGCTGACCTTGGCGAGCCGATAGGTTCAGCACCTGCGTACTGGCGACCATTGCTGATCATTCAGGGTCGCGCTTTCAACATGATGACCATCAACACCGTAGTTGGCGTCGTAATCACCAGTCAGATCAAATTGGCAAACGCGCCGGGAACGTCAGCCTTCCGCCCAGATGACCGGACTCGACCGGAGTTCGTCGCCAATATCTCGCAAGTCATCACGGTCGACCAGCGCTCGCTGGGTGAACACATTGGCCGGGTGACCGGACAGAAGCTTGATCGCGTGCTCGACGGGATCGAGACTCCTGATCGGCCGCTAGCCCGCTCAATCCAGCTCCCACGCCCGTTCGCCGTGGCTGGTGATGTCCAGCCCTTCGCGCTCGGCGTCTTCGCCCACGCGCATCGGCAGGAACAGCGAGACACGCCGACCGCGATCACGCCGGTCGCAATCGCGGACCAGATCGCGACCGACGCCCACGCCCACGGCCTGCGCGGCGAGCTGGCTGAGCATGTCTTTGCCCTCGGTATAGCCCGATCCGCCGAGGCTTTCGCTGATGAACACCGCGACCAGCAGCGATCCGGCGATCCCGCCGACGCCGTGGACCGCGAAGACGTCGAGCGAATCGTCGATCTGCAGGCGCTTCTTGACCACCTGGATCATCGGATAGCAGGCCGCGACCGCGAGCACGCCGAAGACTATGGCGGCGCCCGGCGAGATATAGCCCGCCGCCGGAGTCACCGTCGCCAGGCCCGCAACCGCGCCAGTGGCGAAACCGACGCTGGTCGATTTGCCGACCGTGAACTTTTCCACCAGCAACCACACCAGTGCAGCAGTGCAGGCGCCCATGTGGGTGTTGATGATCGCCATCGCGGCGTCATCGTTGGCGGTCAGCGCCGAGCCGCCGTTGAACCCGAACCAGCCGACCCACAGCATTCCCGCGCCGACCATGGTCAGCGACGGGCTGTGCGGCAGCATCAGTGTCTTGGGGAAGCCCAGGCGCTTGCCCAGCAGGATCGCGGCGACCAGCGCCGAGACGCCCGCCGTGGTGTGGACCACGATTCCGCCGGCGAAATCGACTGTGCCGACTCGAGCTGCTCAGCCAGCCGCCGCCCCAGATCCAGTGCGCCACCGGGGCATAGACCAGCAGGCCCCACAGCGCGGAGAACGCCACCACCCAGCCAAACCGCGCACGGTCGACCCAGGCGCCAACCATCAGCGCGGGGGTGATCGCCGCGAACATCATCTGGAACAGCGCAAACCCGCTTTCGGGCACCAGCGTATCGGCGCGGACATTGCCCAGATTGTTGAGCATCAGGTTGCCGAACCCGCCCAGCCAGCCGTTTGAGACCGGGCCGAAGGCGAGCGTGTAGCCCACCAGAATCCACAGCATCGAGGCAATCGCGGCGACCGCGCCGACCTGGACCAACACCGAGAGGAAATTCTTGGCCCGCACCAGCCCGCCGTAAAACAGCGTCAGCCCCGGCAGGGTCATCAGCAGCACCAGCGCGGAGGAGGTGAGGATCCAGGCGGTATCACCGGTATCGACCGCGTCAACTGCGCCTTCCTGCGCCAAGGCCAGGCTGGGCAGCAGTGCGAGTCCAGCCGCAAGGCCCAGAGCCGCGAATTTGCGCATCCCGAATTCTCCCCCCGCGCGAGCCTGTGCTTGCGCGAATCTTCAGAGCGCGGCTCTAAAGCAACGATTGCAGTCTCGGCAAGCGCCAAGCCGCAACAATGTTGCGCCTGTCCCGTTCGGAACGGGGGGGGTTTAAACCCACCCCTCCAGCACCTGATCGGGCGGGCGGTGGCCGTCGGCCCAGAAGCGGATGTTGGCGATCACCTTTTCGCCCGCGTGTTCGCGGCCTTCGCGGGTGGCGGAGCCGAGGTGGGGGAGGGTGATCACATTGGGCAGCGCGATCAGCCGGGGATCAACCGCCGGTTCGCGCGCATAGACATCCAGCCCTGCGCCGCCGAGGTGTCCCGCTTCGAGCGCAGCGATCAGGGCTTCCTCGTCGATCAGGTCGCCGCGCGCGGTATTGATCACGAAGGCCCCGGGCTTCATCGTCGCGATCCGCGCGGCATTCAGCAACTGCTGCGTTTCCGCGCTGGCGGGGCAATGCAGCGTCAGCACATCGGCCCCGGCGATCAGCGCGTCGAGGTCCGGCTCGTAGACTCGCGCCCAGCATGTTCTCCAGACTGGCGGGCAGGCGGTGGCGGTTGTGATATGGACTTCCATCCCGAATGCCCGCGCGCGGTGCGCCACGGCCTGGCCGATCCGGCCCATGCCGACGATCCCGAGCCGCCGCCCGCCGATCCGGTGACCCAGCATCGCGGAAGGAGCCCAGCCGCTCCAGCTGGCCATCGCGGACCAGGCGGCTGCCTTCGCCCAGCCGGCGCGGAACCGAAAGGATCAGCATCAGCGTCAAATCGGCGGTATCATCGGTGAACACGCCAGGGGTGTTGGTCACGACGATTTTGCGCGCCCGCGCGGCGGCCAGATCGATGTGTTCGGTACCTGCGCCAAAGTTGGCGATCAGCTTCAGCCGGTCTCCGGCCGCCGCGATCATCTCGGCGTCGATCCGGTCGGTCACAGTGGGCACCAGCACATCGGCCCCGCGCCATCGCGGCGATCAGTTCATCGCCGGCTGAGCGGGCGGTCTTCGGGGTTGAGCGCCACGTCGAACAGTTCGCCCATCCGCGCCTCGACCGTGTCCATCAGGTGCCGGGTCACCACCACACGCGGGGTTCCGGTGAAACGGGCGGCAGGCGAGCTTTCGGACACGACGGGCATGGCTGTTCGCTAGGCCGATGGGGGCGGGGCGGTCAAGTTATGGTGCAGCAAACCCTGAAGTCAAATTACCAAAGCATCTGTATCCCTGCCGCCACCGCAGAAAAGCAAGCAATCCACAAGATCACAGGTCCGGCTGCGCCTTCAAACTCGAACGAGAACCCCTTGAATTTTATCGGCCCTTCGGTTTGCGTCAATGACATAACAACTGAAAAGGCGACAAACGCAGACACTGGACCGCCAATCAAAGCTTTGAAATGATCAATAAAAAACCGTCTTCCCTCAGTATAATCAGTCAGGACAAATATCAAAGTAGATACGAATAAAATCCAAGTCACACACATTGCGGCCCAAAACAAAATCCATAGGACTCGTTTGTACCTTCGAAGCCGGCCAAAAGCTGTTTTTTGCTTCACATTCATATTAATGCGATAGCGGAGATAATAGCCAGGATCAATCGCACCTTTGCATCGTTGACGTCATGCGCATGAATATCGACTCAAGCTCCTTGCATTGACGTCCATTCGCAATTGTTCGTCCCGACCAGGGTTGAACCGATCAGCATTGGCGGGCTATCGCGATTAAATGAGAAATCGAATCTCTTTGCGGCTGAGCCTTGCTGGCCTGATGTGCCTGTTTCTGGAGCAGCCCGTCGCGGCGCAAGACACCGAAACACCCTACTGGGCCTCAATCCGCGCCAGCGAAGTCAACATGCGGGTTGGTCCGGGTGAGGATTACAAGATCAACTGGGTCTACCGCCGCGAACAGCTGCCGCTGAAAGTGTTGCGGCTGAAAGAAGGCTGGCGCTTCGTCGAGGACCCCGGCGGCGCAAAAGGCTGGGTGCTCGCCCGGTTTCTGACGCGCGAACGCACCGCGATTGTGATTGGCCAGGGCAATGCCGAGATGCGCGAAGGCAGCGCGGCGGGAAAGCTGCTGTGGCGGGTGCAACCAGGCGTGGTCGGCCTGCTGGGCGATTGTGCGGCGGGCTGGTGCGCCTTTCGCGTCGGCACGATGGGCGGCCAGATCCGCGACGATCGGCTGTGGGGCGATGGGGCACCCTGAATTAGTGGACTGGACCCCGGCCTGCGCCGGGGTGACGGTTGCCCATGAAAAACGGGCCGCACCACTGGGGTACGGCCCGTTGGACTTGCGTCCGAAGGTTGTCGGCCGGGGAAAAGGGGAGGAGAAACCCCGACCGCTTGAAAGTTTTCTACCCCGCTCCGTCTGAACAGTCGCCGAACGGCCTATTCAGCATTTTACCGTAGTGTATCGCGGTTCACGCCAGCTCGATGGCGATCGCGGTGGCCTCGCCCCCGCCGATGCACAGGCTGGCCACGCCCTTTTTGCCGCCATGGCGTTGCAGCGCTGCGATCAGCGTGGTGATGATCCGCGCGCCCGAGGCTCCGATTGGGTGGCCCAGCGCAGTGCCGCCGCCGTGAACGTTTACCTTGTCGTGCGGAATGCCGAGATCATGCATCGCAAACATTGCGACGCAGGCGAAGGCTTCGTTGATTTCAAACAGATCGACATCACCAACTGTCCAGTTAGCGCTGGCCAGCACTTTGGTGATCGCACCGACCGGGGCAGTGGTGAAATCCTTGGGTTCCTGCGCGTGCGCAGCGACAGCAACAATTTTCGCAACCGCAGTCTGTCCCTTGGTCTGGGCCACGCTGGTCCGGGTCAGCACCAAAGCAGCCGCGCCGTCAGAGATCGAGCTGGAGCTGGCCGCCGTAATCGTGCCGTCCTTGGCGAAGGCAGGGCGCAGGCCGGGGATCTTGTCGGGCTTGCCCTTGCCGGGGCCTTCGTCGTTCGAAACCACGGTTTCGCCAGCGCGGCTGACGACCGTCACCGGCACGATTTCAGCAGCAAAGGCCCCGTCGGCGATGGCGGCATTGGCGCGGCGCAGCGATTCGATGGAGTAATCGTCCTGCGCTTCGCGGGTCAGTTGATATTCGTTGGCGGTGTCCTGTGCGAAAGTGCCCATCGCGCGGCCGGGTTCATAGGCGTCTTCCAGCCCGTCGAGGAACATATGATCATAAGCGGTATCGTGCCCGATCCGCGCGCCGCCGCGATGCTTTTTCAGCAGGTACGGCGCGTTGGTCATGCTTTCCATTCCACCCGCGATCACCAGATCGATTGAACCAGCGGCGAGCGCCTCTGCCCCCATGATCACGGTCTGCATCCCCGATCCGCAGACCTTGTTGACTGTGGTGGCCTGGACCGACTTGGGCAGTCCGGCCTTGATCGTGGCCTGCCGGGCAGGGGCCTGGCCAAGTCCAGCAGGCAGAACGCAGCCCATGTAGACGCGCTCCACATCCGCGCCGTCCACGCCTGCGCGCTCAACCGCGCCGCGAATCGCCGCAGCGCCAAGGTCAGTAGCGGATACATCGGACAGCGCCCCTTGCATCGCGCCCATCGGGGTGCGGGCGTATGACAGGATGACGATGGGATCATGCGCGGAAAGCTGGGCCATGGCGGCAATGCCTCTCTCAAACAGGTGTCGTTACGGCAACGCCATAATGCTGCACTGCGGCGATGGCAATTGGCCCGCGCTGCGCGGCGCTTGCCAATGGGTATGGGTTGCGCGAAAAGGGTGGCAAATAGAAACCCGCTGGGGAGAGAGACTATGGCCGATACTGACACCACCCGCTTGCACACCGTTCTGGCGAAACAGCGCGCCGCTTTCACCGCTGCGCTGCCGGAATCGATGGCGGTGCGCCGGGACCGGATCGACCGGGCGATTGCGCTGCTGATCGATCACAAGGACGCGTTTGCCAAGGCGGTCAGCGCCGATTTCGGCCACCGCAGCACCGAACAGACGCTGATGACGGACATCATGCCCTCGGTTGGCGCCTTGAAGCACGCAAAGAAGCACTTCGAAGCCTGGGGCCGCAACGAAAAGCGCAAGGCCATGTTCCCGCTCGGCCTGCTCGGGGCCAAGGCCGAGGTGATGTATCAGCCCAAGGGCGTGGTCGGCGTGATCGCGCCGTGGAACTTCCCGGTGGGCATGGTGATGGTGCCGATGGCGGGCATTCTGGCGGCGGGTAACCGCGCGATGATCAAGCCGAGCGAATATACCGAGCGGGTGGCCGACCTGTTTGCCGAAGTGGTGCCGCAGTACTTCGCCGAAGAGGAAATGGCGGTGTTCACCGGCGGGGTTGAGGTCGCGACCGAATTCAGCAAGCTGGCATTCGATCACATGATCTTCACCGGCGCGACATCGGTCGGCCGCCATATCATGCGCGCGGCGGCGGACAATCTGGTGCCGGTGACGCTGGAACTGGGCGGCAAGAGCCCGACCTTCATCGGCCGCAGCGCGGACAAGACCAAAGCCGCCCAGCGGATCGCCATGGGCAAGATGATGAACGCCGGGCAGATCTGCCTCGCGCCAGACTATCTGCTGGTCGCCAAGGATCAGGAGGCCGAGATGATCGCCAGCGTCGCCAGCGGGGTCTCCGCGCTCTACCCCACGCTGCTGGGCAATGATGACTACACCTCGGTGGTCAACGGACGCAACTATGACCGGCTGCAAGGCTATCTGGCCGATGCCAAGGCCAAGGGGGCCGAGCTGATCGAGGTCAATCCCGGCGGGGAGGACTTCTCCAGCTCCAACGGCCACAAGATGCCGCTGACCATCGTCCGCAACGTCAACGACGACATGAAGGTGATGCAGGAGGAAATCTTCGGGCCGATCCTGCCGGTGATGACCTATGACACGATCGATAGCGCGATCGATTACGTCAACGCGCACGACCGCCCGCTGGGGCTCTACTACTTCGGGCAGGACAAGGCCGAGGCGGACAAGGTGCTCAGCCGGACGATCTCGGGCGGGGTGACGATCAACGACGTGCTGTTCCACAACGCGATGGAGGACTTGCCGTTCGGCGGGGTCGGGCCATCCGGCATGGGCAACTATCACGGCGCCGACGGGTTCAAGACCTTCAGCCATGCCCGCGCGGTCTACCGCCAGCCGGGGCTGGATATTGCCAAGCTGTCGGGCTTCAAGCCGCCTTACGGCAAGGCCACCCATTCGACACTGGCGCGCGAACTGAAAAAGTAGCCTTCGCAGGTTCCCCTCCCATCCGTGGGAGGGGATTTTTCCGGCGATACCGCACTTTCCCCCACTTGCGCCGGGCAATCGGCAGGACTAGGGCGCGGGGCAACGAATGCCGTAGTGAGTCAGTCCCTTGGTCGACCTGTCGCAGTACCTTCCGATCCTGATCTTCCTGGGCGTGGCGCTGGCCTTGTCGAGCCTGTTCGTGTTCCTGCCGATGGGCGTGGCGCGGCTGACCGGCACGCACAACCCCAATGCGGAAAAGAACAGCGAATACGAATGCGGCTTCCCCGCGTTCGAAGACCCGCGCAGCCAGTTCGATGTGCGGTTCTATCTCGTCGCGATCCTGTTCATCGTGTTCGATCTGGAAGCTGCGTTCCTGTTTCCCTGGGCGGTCAGCCTCGACTTCACCGGCTGGGCCGGGTGGATCACGATGATGGTGTTCCTCGCCGAACTGGGCATTGGCCTGGCCTATGCGTGGAAAAAGGGGGCGTTGGACTGGGAATGAGCACTCTGGTGAACAGCGCTGGCCAGCCACTCGCAACGGGCGGAGCCGTGACGGCCCCGGACGCGGCCTATTTCAACGACCTCAACGGCGAGCTGGGTGACAAGGGCTTCCTCGTCACCAGCACCGAGGACCTGTTCCAGTGGGCCCGCACCGGCTCGCTGTGGTGGATGACCTTCGGGCTCGCCTGCTGCGCGGTCGAGATGATCCACGTCAACATGCCGCGCTACGATATGGAGCGCTTCGGCGTCGCCCCGCGCGCCAGCCCGCGCCAGTCGGACGTGATGATCGTCGCGGGCACGCTGTGCAACAAGATGGCCCCGGCGCTGCGCAAGGTCTATGACCAGATGAGCGACCCGAAGTACGTGATCTCGATGGGATCGTGCGCCAATGGCGGCGGCTATTATCACTACTAGCTATAGCGTCGTGCGCGGCTGTGACCGGATCGTGCCGGTGGACATCTACGTCCCCGGCTGCCCGCCGACCGCCGAGGCGCTGCTCTATGGCGTGATGCAGCTCCAGCGCAAAATCCGCCGCATCGGGACGCTGGAGCGGTGAGTGTCGTCGCTCGCACTCCGCCCAAAGATGGCACGTCGAACGAAGGCGTGCTGGCTACGCTGTCTGCGCGCGCTGGAGGCGATGATGCTGCTCGCTGCGAGCGCGAGGAGCATGGCGAGATCGTGCTGACCGTCGCGCGCGACGCGGATTGCCGATGCGCTGCAAACCCTCCGCGATGACCACGCTTATCAGCAGCTGATGGAGATCGCCGGGGCCGATTACCCCAGCCGGGCCGAGCGCTTCGAAGTGGTCTACATGCTGCTCAGCCTGACCAAGAACCACCGGATCATGGTGAAGGTCAGCGCCGCGGAAAATACCCCGGTCCCCACCGTCACCCACCTCTGGCCGGTCGCGGGCTGGCTGGAGCGGGAAGTGTTTGACATGTACGGCGTGCTGTTCGCCGGGAACACCGATCTGCGCCGGATTCTGACCGACTATGGCTTTGAAGGCCACCCGTTCCGCAAGGATTTCCCGCTGACCGGCTATGTCGAGCTGCGCTATTCCGAAGAAGACAAGCGCGTGGTCTATGAGCCGGTCCAGCTCGCGCAGGACCTGCGCCAGTTCGACTTCATGTCGCCGTGGGAAGGCGCAGACTATGTGCTGCCGGGCGATGAGAAAGCCGCTGCGCCGGTCGTTGCCGCATCACCACCACCGCCGACGCCCAAGACCACCGACAAGCCCGCCGATACCGGCGCTGGCGCCGCGACCAACAAGGCTGCGGCCGCCGAAGTCGCCAAGGCCAAAGGCGCGCCCAAGGCGACCAGGCAAGCCGAACCCGGCGCGCCTGACGCCACCGAAGCCCGCCCGGCCCGCAAACCGCGCGCGACGAAGGGAGGCTGGCAAGTGAGCCTTAACTCTCGAACAGTCCCCCACCACCGGCGACGAAATCATCGCCAACTACACGATCAACTTCGGCCCGCAGCACCCGGCGGCGCACGGGGTGTTGCGGATGGTCATGGAGCTGGATGGCGAGATTATCGAGCGGATCGATCCGCACGTCGGCCTGCTGCATCGCGGCACCGAAAAGCTGATCGAGCACAAGACCTATCTGCAGGCGCTGCCCTATTTTGACCGGCTGGACTATTGCAGCCCGCTGGCGATGGAGCATTCCTATGTGCTCGCGATCGAAAAGCTGCTCAACCTGGCGGTGCCCGCGCGCGCGCAATATCTGCGGGTGCTGTTTGCCGAGCTGACCCGCATCTGCAACCACATGCTCAACCTCGGCAGCCATGTGATGGACGTCGGCGCGATGACGCCGAACCTGTGGATGTTCGAAGTGCGCGAGGATTGCCTCAACTTCTTCGAACGCGCTTCGCGGCGCACGGATGCACGCGGCCTGGTTCCGCCCCGGCGGGGTCCATCAGGACGTGCCCGAAAAGCTGCTGGTCGATATCGGCGAATGGCTCGATGGCCGCCTGCCGCGCCTGTTCGAAGACGCGATGAGCCTGGTGGTCGACAACCGCATCTTCAAGCAGCGCAATGTCGATATCGCCGTGGTCAGCAAGGACGACGCGGTGAAGTGGGGCTTTTCCGGCCCGATGATCCGCGGCAGCGGGCATCGCGTGGGATCTGCGCAAGAGCCAGCCCTATGACGTTTACGCCCAGATGGATTTCGACGTTCCGGTCGGCACCAACGGCGATTGCTATGACCGGTTCATGGTCCGCGTCGAGGAAGTGCGCCAGTCCGCCCGGATCATGAAGCAGTGCCTGCGCGATATGCCCAGCGGCCCGGTCAGCTCGGACGACCGCAAGGTCAGCCCGCCCAAGCGCGCCGAGATGAAGCAGTCGATGGAAGCGCTGATCCACCACTTCAAGCTCTATACCGAAGGCTTCCATGTGCCGGCCGGCGAAGTCTATGTCGCCACCGAAAGCCCCAAGGGCGAATTCGGCGTCTATCTGGTCGCCGACGGCAGCAACAAACCCTACCGCTGCAAGATCCGCCCGACCGCCTTCAGCCACCTCCAGGCGATGGACTTCATGTGCAAGGGCCACATGCTGCCCGATGTGACCGCGATCATCGGCGCGATCGACGTGGTGTTCGGGGAGTGTGACCGGTGAGTGGAGACTGTCATTGCGCATGAGTCGCGCTGTTGCAATGTCAGGTCGATGGCAAAACGATCTTCGCCATCGCCGACGCAGATGATCGCGCATTACAATGCGCAGGATGCCGACGCCTATGTTGCGTTGATGACCGACGACGCGTGTGAGGCGAACTATCGCGGGGCGGTGCTGCGTGAGGGCAAGGAAGGCATGCGCGCCGGGCTGAACGCGATGTTCGCGGAATTCCCGGAAAACCGCGCCGAGATCGTCACCGGCTATGAGTTGGGTGACTATGCTGTGCTGCACGAAAAGGTCTGGCGCTCGGCCAGCGCGGAGCCGTTCGAGGTGATGTCGATCTATTCGTTCGAGGGCGAGATGTGCTCGCGCGTGGAGTTTATTCGATGAGTTCCGCCTCCACCCCCGTTTACCCTGAGCTTGTCGAAGGGCTGCACTTTGCTTCGTGCGGCGCGCGCGACCTCAAGAACAAGGGCAGTGCTTCGACAAGCTCAGCATGGGCGGATTTTGTGCGCGGGGGCGAGCGCTAATGGCTGATCGTCATCTCGAACCCGATAGCCCCGAACTGCGCGCGCGGTGGGGTTCGTTTGCGTGGTCGACGGACAATGCCGCGCAGGCCAAGATCATCGTCGCGCGCTATCCGGCCGGGCGGCAGCGCTCGGCGGTGATGCCGCTGCTCGATCTCGCCCAGCGGCAGGTTGGGGCGGAGACCAACACGCAGGGCTGGCTGCCGCTGCCGGTGATGGAATATGTCGCCCAGCTATCTCGACATGCCGGTGATCCGGGTGGTCGAGGTCGCGACCTTCTATTTCATGTACAATCTGGTTCCGGTCGGCCGGTTCCACGTCCAGGTCTGCGGCACCACGCCGTGCATGCTGCGCGGCAGCGACGAGATCTTGGCCGCCTGCAAGGCGCGCGGGATGCGCAAGGGCCACACCACCGACGACGGGCTGTGGACGCTGACCGAAGTCGAATGCATGGGCAACTGCGCCTCGCGCCCCGATGGTCCAGATCAACGATGACAATTACGAAGACCTGACGGCCGAGAGCCTCGACGCAGGTGCTCGATGCGCTGGCGGCGGGCAAGACGCCCAAGGCCGGGACCCAGCTGCCAGGGCGGCACACGGTCGAGCCGGAAGGCGGGCCGACTACGCTGAAGGATATGGTCAAGGCCAATCACGATTACCGGGGGGAATGGTGATGGCCTCGGTTAAGATTGGTTCGCGCAAAGGCGCAAAGAACGCAAAGAGGTGGAGCGCTTGCGCGCAGCTGCAGTCGCTTTCGTCGCGCCAAATGCCGACGAGCGAGAATTGAGAGCGGCTGCGCCGCAAGCGCAGCACCTTTGCGCCTTCACGTCTCGCGCTTCTGCGCCTTTGCGTGAACGCCTTTTCCCTTTCGCGTCCGGAGGCGCAGCATGAGCCTCCACGACAAAGACCGCATCTTCACCAACCTCTACGGCTATCAGCCGTGGAACCTGAAGGCGGCGCAAGCAGCGCGGGGACTGGGATAATACCAAGGCCCTGCTCGCGCGCGGGCAGGACGCGATCATCGACGAGATCAAGGCGCAGCGGCCTGCGCGGGCGCGGCGGGGCGGGGTTCCCGACCGGCCTCAAGTGGTCGTTCATGCCCAAGGAATCGAAGGACGGCCGCCCCAGCTTCCTGGTGATCAACGCCGACGAATCCGAGCCGGGTTCCTGCAAGGACCGCGAGATCATCCGCCACGATCCGCACAAGCTGATCGAAGGCGCGCTGGTGGCGGGCTATGCGATGCGCGCGCGCGCGGCCTATATCTACATCCGCGGCGAATATATCCGTGAGGCCGAAGTGCTGTTTGCCGCCGTGCAGGAGGCCTATGACGCCGGGCTGATCGGCAAGAACGCCTGCAAGAGTCGGGCTACGATTTCGACGTCTTCGTCCATCGCGGCGCGGGCGCCTATATCTGCGGCGAAGAAACCGCGATGATCGAAAGCCTGGAAGGCAAGAAGGGCCAGCCGCGCCTGAAACCGCCGTTCCCGGCCGGGGCAGGGCTCTATGGCTGCCCGACCACGGTCAATAATGTCGAAAGCATCGCAGTCGCCCCCACGATCCTGCGGCGCGGTGCGACCTGGTTCTCCAGCTTCGGGCGTGAGGGCAACAAGGGCACCAAGCTGTTCCAGATCAGCGGGCATGTGAACAAGCCCTGCGTGGTCGAAGAAGCGATGAGCATTCCGTTCTCGCGAACTGATCGAAAAGCACTGCGGCGGGATCACCGGCGGGCGCGACAATCTGCTCGCGGTTATCCCCGGCGGCTCCTCGGTGCCGCTGGTCCCGGCGGCGGAGATCTGGGACGCGCCGATGGACTTTGACGGGCTGAAGGCGGTCGGCTCCGGCCTCGGCACGGCGGCGGTGATCGTGATGGACAAGAGCACCGACATCGTCCGCGCCATCGCCCGGCTAAGCCACTTCTACATGCACGAAAGCTGCGGCCAGTGCACCCCGTGCCGCGAAGGCACCGGCTGGATGTACCGCGTGATGGAACGCCTGCGCACCGGCGACGCCGACATTGGCGAGATCGACATGCTCCAGCAGGTCACCAAGCAGGTCGAAGGCCATACGATTTGCGCGCTGGGCGACGCGGCGGCCTGGCCGATCCAGGGGCTGATCAAGCACTTCCGGCCCGAGCTGGAACGGCGGATCAACGAGCATGTGCGGGAGGCGGCGGAGTGATGGCTAAACGTACATCCAACCGATGAGGCCGGTCCGCAGCTAAGGCCGCTGTTGTGATCGCAGCCGTAGCATGTCGGTGTCGCATCAGCCAGTAGACCGGCTGCGAGCCGGTCATGGCACAAGCCGAGTTGGTACTTGACGCTGAGTGCTTTGTAGGGCGCTATCCAAGCAGGCAGCCGAATTCTTGAATGCTGCCCGATGCGCCCGAGCAAGACGCAAGTTCAGCCAAATTCTGAGTGCCTGGATGTTTGCCAGATCGACCGATAATTTGGCATGAAGGCGATGAACTTGAGTTTCGCATGAGCCGCTTTCATCGAGAACGGCATTTCTGGTCAGAAGATCAGTCAGGTTCTATAGCATTCATGCCGAAGCAGTGCAACTTGGTTTCGTGCAAACTGGCCGCACTCAGCATGACTTACACCGGCGAGCTTGGTTCGGAGCTATCGGACATTGCGTGGTGACGCGCAACTGAGCTGATCGCGCGCACTCGTTCTGGCCAAGACCGGTTCATGGAGAAAAGAACGTCACGTTGGCCTTGACGATGCTGACATGGATGTCTGCCTTCCGGCAGCGAAAGCCTGTTTATTGACAAACGTGTAGTGCAGCTGACAGGCGATGCGATGTATCAATCGCCATTGCTCAGACCATGCTGACGGTATCAGGGACCTGATCGGCATAATGCCTAAAGTCACCGTAGACGGCATCGAACTCGAAGTTCCCGCCGGGGCCACTGTGCTCCAGGCGTGCGAGCTGGCGGGCAAGGAAATCCCGCGCTTCTGCTATCACGAGCGGCTGTCGCATCGCGGGCAATTGCCGGATGTGTCTGGTCGAGGTCGCGCCGGGGCCGCCCAAGCCGCAGGCGTCGTGCGCGCTGCCCGCCGCCGAGGGACAGGTGATCAAGACCGACTCGCCGATGGTCAAGACCGCGCGCGAAGGGGTGATGGAATTCCTGCTGATCAACCACCCGCTCGATTGCCCGATCTGCGATCAGGGCGGCGAGTGCGATTTGCAGGACCAGTCGGTCGCCTATGGGCGCGGCGCGTCGCGCTATGACGAAAGCAAGCGCGCGGTTACCGAAAAGTACATGGGGCCGCTGATCAAGACCACGATGACCCGCTGCATCCACTGCACCCGCTGCGTGCGGTTCAGCGAGGAAGTGGCGGGCGTGGATGAAATCGGCGCGCTCTATCGCGGCGAGAACATGCAGATCACCACCTATCTGGAAAAGGCGGCGGCGCACGAGCTTTCGGCCAATGTGATCGATCTCTGCCCGGTCGGCGCGCTCACCTCGCGGCCCTACGCGTTCGAAGCGCGGCCGTGGGAGCTGAAGAAGACGCTGAGCATCGACGTGTCCGATGCGGTCGGCGCGAACATCCGGCTCGACAGCCGGGGCCGCGAAGTGCTGCGGATTTTGCCGCGCATCAACGATGACGTTAACGAGGAATGGCTCTCGGACAAAGGCCGCTATCAGGTCGATGGCCTGACCGCGCGGCGGCTGGACAAGCCGTGGCTCCGGCGCGACGGCAAGCTGCTGGCGGCGACCTGGGCGGAGGCTTTTGCCGCAGTTGCCAAGGTCAACCCTGGCAAGTCCGTCGCGGTGATCGCGGGCGACATGGTCGATTGCGAAACGATGTTTGCGGCCAAGGCTTTGGCGGGGGCGCTTGGCTCCACCTTGCTCGAAGGCCGCCAGACCGGGCTGGCCTATGATTGTTCGAACCTCGCCGCCGTGAACTTCAACACCGCGCTGGCCGGGATCGAGACTGCCGATGCGGTGCTGATCGTCGGCAGCCACGTCCGCTGGGAAGCGCCGCTGGTCAACCCGCGGCTGCGCAAGGCGGCGAAGCGCGGGGCGAAGGTGTTCGTGGTCGGGCCCGAATGGGACGCGACCTATCCGGTGACCAATCCTCGGCAACTGATCTGGCGGTGCTGGACAAGCTGCCCAAGGATGCGCTGGACGCGTTCAAGGCGGCGGAGCGCCCGGCGATCATCCTGGGCGGCGCCGGGCTGGCGCAAGGGCGCGCTGGGCCCCTTGCTGCACCTCGCAGCCACGTTCAAGCTGGTGCGTGATGGCTGGAACGGCTTCAACGTGCTGCATATGGCCGCAAGCCGGATGGGCGGGCTGATGCTGGGCTATGCGCAGGCGGGCGGAATTGCCGATCTCGCTGCCGCGCAGCCGAAGCTGCTGATTTCGCTGGGCGCGGATGAAGTGGACTATACCCAGTTCGCCGAGAGCATCGTCGTCTACATCGGCCACCACGGCGACAAGGGCGCGCATGCGGCGGACATGATCCTGCCCGCCGCTGCGTTCAGCGAAAAGGCCGGAACCTACGTCAACACCGAAGGCCGGGTGCAGTTCGCCGATCAGGCCGTGTTCCCGCCGGGCGATGCGCGCGAAGACTGGACGATCCTGCGGGCCTTGGCCGATGCGCTGGGCGTTTCGGTTGGGTTTGACAGCTTTGACGCGCTGCGCAGCGCGATGATCAGCGGCGGTTCCGGCGCTGGGCGTGGAAGGCCTCGCGGACTATGGCGCGCTGCCCAAGGCGGCGAAGGCCAAGGCTTCTGGCGTGATTGCGGCCTATCCGATCAAGGACTTCTACCTCACCAACCCGATCGCCCGCGCCAGCGCAACGATGCAGCGCTGCTCGGCAGAACTGCTCCACGGCGAAGACTTTGCGGAGGCGGCGGAATGAGCGGACTTCCTCAATTCGTGCGCAGGCTCCCCTACGTGTTTTACGGGCTCGCGGTGGTTATGGGCATCTGGCGCGTTTACAACGACTGGTCTGCTGCTTCCTTGGCGATGCAATACGGTGAGGACGGTAATCCAGCTGTTCTTTTGGCGAAATCCACTGCCCTTTATTGGGGCGTTGCTGAGGCTACCTACGCTGTGGGAACGGGTGCGATGCTTCATGTCTTGATCGCAATCTTTGATAAGATTGGCGGAGGGAAGGAATGATGGGCCAGTCACACATCCTCCCCTTCAGGGGAGGGGACCCACGCAGTGGGGGAGGGGCACGCGCGCGTACTCCCAAGCTCGCGAGTCGGCACCGTCAGGATTACGCGCTGGTGCCACTCCACCAGATCAAGTCCGGATGGTCCCCCTCTCCCACGGGAGAGGAAGTATGACTCAGACCTTCATGCAGTGGGGCCTCAGCCACGACTGGGCCTGGGCGCTCGCGACCATCGCGGGCATCCTCCTGATCGCGCTCCCGCTGATGCTCAGCGTGGCGATGATCATCTATGCCGATCGCAAGATCTGGGCGGCGATGGCGCTGCGGCGGGGGCCGAATGTGGTCGGGCCGTGGGGCCTGCTGCAAAGCTTTGCCGATGGCCTCAAGGTGTTCCTGCAGGAAACCGATCATTCCCGAGGCGGCGAACAAGGGCCTGTTCCTGATCGCGCCGATCATCACCTTCACCGTCGCGCTGATGGCCTGGGCGGTGATCCCGTTCAATTCGGGGGCGGTGCTGGCGGATATCAATGTCGGGCTGCTCTATGTCCTCGCGATCTCCTCGCTGGGGGTTTACGGGGTGGTGATCGCGGGCTGGGCGTCGAACTCGAAATACCCGTTTTTCAGCGCGATGCGCGCTTCGGCGCAGATGATTTCGTATGAAGTCTCGATCGGCTTCATCCTGATCTGCGTGGTGCTGTGGGCGGACAGCTTCAACCTGAACGAGATCGTCCAGGCGCAGCGCAGCCACGTCGGGCCGCTCAATGGCTTCGTCTTCAACCCGCTGCTGTTCCCGATGTGGGTGATGTTCCTGATCAGCGGCATGGCCGAAACCGCCCGCGCGCCGTTCGATCTGACCGAGGCCGAGAGCGAGCTCGTCGCCGGGTACCAGACCGAATATTCCAGCATGAGCTTCGCGCTCTACTGGCTCGGCGAATATGCCAACGTCCTGCTGATGTGCGCGCTCAACGCGGTGCTGTTCTTCGGCGGCTGGCTGCCGCCGCTTGACTGGGCCCCGCTCTATTGGGTGCCCGGCTGGATCTGGCTGTTCGGCAAGATCCTGTTCTTCTTCTTCATCTTCAGCTGGGTGAAGGCCACCGTGCCGCGCTATCGCTATGACCAGCTGATGCGGCTGGGCTGGAAGGTGTTCCTGCCGGTTTCGCTGGGGTTTGTGGTGCTGGTGAGCGGGTGGCTGATGCTGACGAGCTACGGAGTAAGCGGATGATCGGCCTCGCTACCCTTTTGGCCGCGCAGTCGGTGATCATGGCCGCGCCGCCAACTTTGGCGCCTGCTAGCGCAACTGCCTGGCGGTGCGACATGATCGATACCCAAGGCACGCGATTTGAGCTGAAGCGGATTTTCGCCGCTGTGCCTGCTGGCTGGGATCCCAACCGCTCGATGCCAACCCAGATCGATGGGACCGGGCCTGCGCAGCTGCGTCGGCAAGCAGGCGGCGAGCCCGTTCAGCGTTGGCGATCAGGTGCGCCGGTTCTACGTCATCGGCAGCGATGGTGCTGCCGGGCATTACAACCTGATGCTGAATCTGCTGCACGATGACGATGGTCTCGTCACCATCAACTATTTCCG
Source organism: uncultured Alphaproteobacteria bacterium (assembly GCA_963802015.1). Classification (GTDB taxonomy): domain Bacteria; phylum Pseudomonadota; class Alphaproteobacteria; order Sphingomonadales; family Sphingomonadaceae; genus Novosphingobium. The sequence continues at coordinate 325,547 of CAWDHB010000007.1, read as the reverse complement.
CCGCGATCCGGCAACGGGAGGCGGCACCATGTCAGCCTATGCCAACGGCGATTGCACCGCCGAATTCAAGCCCGCAGCAACTCCGGAAACGGCCAAACCATGAGCAGCCTCTCCCACCTCATCAAATCGTTCACCCTGTGGGAGTTCGTCAAGGCGCACTGGCTGACCTTGAAGTACTTCTTCAAGCCCAAGGCGACGATCAACTATCCGTTCGAGAAGAACCCGCTGTCGCCCGCGCTTTCGCGGCGAGCATGCTCTGCGGCGCTATCCCAACGGCGAGGAACGCTGCATCGCGTGCAAGCTGTGCGAGGCGGTCTGCCCGGCGCAGGCGATCACGATCGAGGCCGAGCCGAGGGACGACGGCAGCCGCCGCACCACCCGCTACGACATCGACATGACCAAGTGCATCTTCTGCGGGTTCTGCCAGGAAGCCTGCCCGGTCGATGCGATCGTCGAGGGGCCGAACTTCGAATACGCGACCGAAACGCGCGAGGAGCTGCTCTACGACAAGACCAAACTGCTGGCGAACGGGGACAAGTGGGAGCGGGCACTGGCCGCAAACCTTGAAGCCGATGCGCCGTATCGGTAGGGGCGGCGCGATGTTCGGAACACATGCCCACATACACCAACGCCGTTCGTGTCGAGCGAAGTCGAGACACCATGCGCAGCTCGGCTGTGTCTCGACTTCGCTCGACACGAACGGGCGTTGGTTTGAGAAGGGTTTTGGAGGCAGGCGCATGATCCACGTCTTCGCCTTTTACCTGTTCGCCGGGCTGATGCTGCTGGCGGGGGCTTTGACGATCCTGTCGCGCAACCCGGTCCATGCGGTGCTGTGGCTGATCGTGGCGTTTTTCAACGCGGCGGGGCTGATGGTGCTGGTCGGCGCGGAGTTCATCGCGATGCTGCTGGTGATCGTTTACGTCGGCGCGGTGGCGGTGCTGTTCCTGTTCGTGGTGATGATGCTCGACATCGATTTCGCCGAACTGCGCGCTGGGTTCATCAAGAATTTCCCGCTCGGGCTGCTGTTGGCGGTGGTGCTGTTTGTGGAGCTGTTCGTCGGCCTGATCGCGCGCGGGGGGGCGGGGATCAAGCTGGGCAAGCCTGGCAGTGATGCTGCCAAGGGCACAGCGGGTGCCAGCAATACCGAGGCGATCGGGCAGGTGCTTTACAGCAAATACCTGTTCCTGTTCGAAGCGGCGGGGATCATCCTGCTGGTGGCGATGATCGGCGCGATCGTGCTGACGCACCGCCAGCGCAGCGGCGTGCGCGGCCAGAACATCTCGCGCCAGAACCAGCGCCGGCCGCAGGATGCGACGATCAATATGCACCCGGAAGTGGGCAAGGGGGTGGTGTTGTGAGCTTACCAGCCTTCTTACCAACCCCGTCACCCTGAACTCGTTTCAGGGTCCATTTCTCAGCGCAGACCGAAGCGCTGTGGGGCAGCCAGGCCGTGCCGTTTCCTCGCTCTCCGCATCCACCGCGCTTCCGGCACGATGGACCCTGAAACAAGTTCAGGGTGACGAACTTGGATTTGTTGGGAAGGGCGCGCTGTGATCGGCATCGAACACTACGTTACTGTCAGTTCGATCCTGTTCGTGCTGGGCGTGCTGGGGATCTTCCTTAACCGCAAGAACGTGATCGTGATCCTGATGTCGATCGAGCTGATCCTGCTGGCGGTGAACGTCAACCTGGTCGCGTTCTCGGCCTTCCTCGGTGACCTTACCGGACAGATTTTCGCGATGTTCGTGCTGACCGTGGCAGCGGGTGAAGCCGCTGTCGGCTTGGCGATCCTGGTGATTTATTTCCGTGATCGCGGCACCATTGCGGTTGACGATGTCAGCCAGTTGAAGGGATGATCTGTTGAATTCGATCCTCCTCATCGTCTTCCTGCCTTTGCTCGCGGCCATCGTCGGCGGGCTGGGCAACCGCATGCTGGGCAACACGGCGGTCAAGCTGCTGACCACCGGCGCGCTGTTCGTGTCCTGCGCGCTCAGCTGGCCGATCTTCCTTGGCTTTGTCAGCGGCAACGCCGAACCATACGTGGTGCCGGTGCTGCAGCTGGGTGCAATCGGGCAGCCTCAGTTTCGATTGGGCGCTGCGGGTCGATACGCTGACGGCGGTGATGCTGGTGGTGATCACTTCCGTCTCCGCGCTCGTGCATCTCTATAGCTGGGGCTACATGGAGGAAGACCCGGATCAGCCGCGGTTCTTCGCCTACCTCTCGCCTGTTCACCTTCGCGATGCTGATGCTGGTGACGGCCGACAACCTGGTCCAGATGTTCTTCGGCTGGGAAGGGGTGGGCCTCGCCTCATACCTGCTGATCGGGTTCTGGTTCCGCAAGCCGAGCGCCAGCGCCGCCGCGATCAAGGCCTTCGTGGTCAACCGCGTCGGCGATCTGGGCTTCATGCTGGGAATTTTCGGAACGTTCCTGGTGTTCAACACCGTTTCCATTCCCGAAATCCTGGTCCGCGCGCCCAGCATGGCGGGCAGCACCATCGGCTTCCTCGGCTACCGGCTCGATACGATGACCGTGCTGTGCATTCTGCTGTTCATCGGCGCGATGGGCAAATCGGCGCAGCTGGGCCTGCACACCTGGTTGCCCGACGCGATGGAAGGGCCGACCCCGGTCTCCGCGCTGATCCACGCCGCGACGATGGTCACGGCGGGCGTGTTCATGGTCTGCCGCCTCTCGCCGATGTTCGAGACCAGCGAGACCGCGATGAACGTGGTGACCTATGTCGGCGCGGCGACTTGCTTCTTCGCGGCGACGGTCGGCACCAGCCAGTGGGATATCAAGCGGGTGATCGCCTATTCCACCTGTTCGCAGCTCGGGTTCATGTTCTTTGCGGCCGGAGTAGGGGCCTACAACGCGGCGATGTTCCACCTGTTCACGCACGCATTCTTCAAGGCGCTGCTGTTCCTTGGCGCTGGCAGCGTGATCCACGCGATGCATCATGAGCAGGATATGCGCTATTATGGCGGCCTGCGGAAACATATCCCGCTGACGTTCTGGGCGATGATGGCGGAACCTTGGCGATCACCGGGGTCGGGATTTACTGGCTCCACGCCGGGTTTGCGGGCTTCCATTCGAAGGACGCGATCCTTGAAGCGGCCTATGCCAGCGGCGGCGAGAGCGGGCGCTTCGCCTTCTGGGTTGGCGTTACTGCGGCCCTGCTGACCAGTTTCTATTCGTGGCGGCTGATGTTCCTGACCTTCTTCGGCAAGCCGCGCTGGGATCAGTCGGAGCATATCCAGCACGCGGTCCATGACGCCCACCACGGCCATGACGATCACGCACATGACACGCACGCGTCGCACGACGGCACCGCAGGCTATCACCCGCACGAAAGCCCGCTAGCGATGCTGATCCCGCTCGGCCTGCTGTCGCTGGGCGCGGTGTTCGCGGGCTGGCTGTTCAGCCACGCCTTCTTGGACAGCGCCGCGTTCTGGAAGGGCTCGATCGCTTACAACGAGCACCTGATGCACGCGATGCACGAAGTGCCGCTGTGGGTGAAGCTGTCCGCCACCGTGGTGATGCTGCTTGGCCTGTTCACGGCCTGGCTGGCCTACATCAAGAACACCAGCCTGCCCGCCGCCTTCGTCGCGCAGTTCGGCGTGGTGCACACCTTCTTCTACAACAAGTGGTACTTTGACGAGCTCTATGACTTCCTGTTCGTCCGCCCCGCGTTCTGGCTGGGGGACAAGTTCTGGAAGCTGGGCGATATTGGTCTGATCGACCGGTTCGGCCCGAACGGCGCGGCCTGGGTGGTGGTGCAAGGATCGACTTATGCGCGAAGGATCCAGTCGGGCTATCTCTATTCCTACGCGTTGGTGATGCTGCTCGGCCTTGTCGCGGCGGTTAGCTGGGTGATCGCACGATGATTTCCCCGCGCCGCGTCATCCCGGCGAAGGCCGGGATCCAGACCAAACCAAGTGACGCCGCTTCGCGTCGAATTTTTGCGCGGGGCTGGGCCCCGGCCTACGCCGGGGTGACGGTAAAGTGAACGCTTTCCCGATCCTTTCGCTGATGCTCTTCCTGCCGTTGGTGGCAGGGATTATCTGCCTGTTCGCCAGCGCCAGCCAGGCGCGGATCATTGCGCTCGGTGCAACCCTGCTTAACCTCGCGCTCGGGCTGGTGCTGTGGAACCAGTACGATATCGGCGGCGCGCAGTGGCAATTCGCGGAGCGTCTGCCGCTGTTCGCCGGGTTCGATTGGGCCCTGGGGATCGACGGGATCGCCTTGATGCTGATCCTGCTGTCGGTGTTCCTGATGCCGATCTGCATCGGCGCGAGCTGGATCTCGATCGACAAGCGCGTCGGCGAATACATGGCGGCGTTCCTGCTGATGGAAGCGCTGATGATCGGCGTGTTCGCGGCGCAGGACCTGTTCCTGTTCTACATCTTCTTCGAAGCCGGGCTGATCCCGATGTACCTGATCATCGGGGTCTGGGGCGGGGCCGACCGGATCTACGCCAGCTACAAGTTCTTCCTCTACACGCTGCTCGGCTCGGTGCTGATGCTGATCGCGATGCTGTGGATGGTGAACGAGGCCGGGACCACTGACATCCCGACGCTGATGGCCTATGATTTCGCGCCGCAAGCGCAAACCTGGCTGTGGCTGGCCTTCTTCGCCAGCTTTGCGGTCGAAGATGCCGATGTGGCCGGTCCACACCTGGCTGCCCGATGCGCACGTGCAGGCGCCGACCGCGGGTTCGGTGATTCTGGCGGGCGTGCTGCTGAAGATGGGCGGCTATGGCTTCATCCGCTTCAGCCTGCCGATGTTTCCCGAAGCCTCCGCGCAGTTCGCCTGGCTGGTGTTCGCGCTGTCGATGGCGGCGGTGATCATCACCTCGCTGATCGCGCTGGTGCAGCACGACATGAAAAAGCTGATCGCCTATTCGTCAGTCGCGCACATGGCGATCGTTACGGTCGGGCTGTTCTCGTTCAACGTGCAGGGCCTTGAAGGCGCGATGATCGTCATGCTCAGCCACGGGCTGGTCTCGGGCGCGCTGTTCCTTGCCGTCGGGCGTGATCTATGACCGGCTGCACACCCGCGAGATTGATCGCTACGGCGGCCTTGCGATCAACATGCCGTATTACGCGCTGTTCTTCATGCTGTTCACCATGGCGAGCATCGGCTTGCCGGGGACCAGCGGCTTCGTTGGCGAATTCCTGGCGCTGGGCGGAATTTATCAGGTGTCGAGCTGGGTTGCGCTGGTCTGCACCACCGGGATCATCCTGGGCGCGGCCTATATGCTGTACCTCTATCGCCGGGTGATTTTCGGTGTCGCAGAAAAATGCCGATGCCGCCGCGATGCCCGATCTGGACACTGCGCGAGTGGCTGATGATGGTGCCGCTCGCCGCCGCCGTGCTGTGGATGGGGGTTTATCCCGAAAGCTTCCTTGCCCCGATGCGGCAGGATATTGCGGCGCTTGATGCGCGGCTGGCGCGGGCCAAGCCTGACGGCGATGCCAAGCCAACTGCGGGCAAACCGGTGAAGGCGGGTGAACAGCACCACGCAGCCAAACCAGCCGCGCATGAGGGATCGCACTGATGGACTTGCTGCAATCCATCACGTTGGTCGCGCCCGAAGAACTGCTGAGCATTTCCGGTCTGATCCTGCTGCTCTGTGCCGCCTGGCGCGGTGACCGTGCCTCGCGGCCGATTTCGTGGCTGGCGATTGCCGTGCTGGTGGTGGCGAGCGCAATGGTCGCGCCCGCGCTGTGCAGCGGCGCGAGCGGCCCAGCGACCGAAGCCTTCTTCGGCCAATTCCGGGCCGATGCCTTTGCTTCGCTTCGCCAAGCTGCTGATCTTTGCCTCGGCCATCGCCGCTTTGGTAATTGCGCCTGCCTATTTTGAGCGGTTGCGGGCGATGCAGGCCGAATATCCGGTGCTGGTGCTGTTCGCCGCACTGGGCATGAGCGATCATGGTTTCGGCCAGCAATCTGATGACGCTGTACATCGGGCTCGAGATGAACTCGCTCGCCGCCTACGTGCTTGCGGCGTTCCTGCGCAGTGACGAGCCGCTCGGCCGAAGCGGGACTGAAATACTTCGTGCTCGGCGCGCTCGCCAGCGGGATCCTGCTGTTCGGGATGAGCCTGATCTACGGCTTCACCGGTACCACCAGTTACGCCGGAATTCATGCGGCGCTGACCGGAGAGCTTGCCACCGGCGCAGTGTTCGGCATTGTGTTCATGCTGGCGGGCCTCGCCTTCAAGATCAGCGCCGTGCCGTTCCACATGTGGACGCCCGACGTTTACGAAGGTGCGCCTACTCCGGTCACCGCATTCTTCGCCTCGGCCCCCAAAGTTGCCGCAATGGCGGTGACGATGCGCGTGGCGCTCGAGGCGTTCGGCTCGCAAGTGGCGGTCTGGCAGCAAATCGTGATCTTTGTAGCGCTGGCCTCGATCGTGGTCGGCGCGCTGGGTGCCATCGGGCAACAGAACATCAAGCGGCTGCTGGCCTATTCCTCGATCAACAACGTCGGCTTCGTGCTGGTTGGACTGGCGGCGGCGACGCAGCAAGGCGCGGCTGCGATGCTGGTGTACCTCGCGATCTATGTGGCGATGACGGTTGGCTCGTTCGTCGCCGTGCTGATGCTGAAGGATGCCGACGGCAATCCGGTTGAAGCCATCGCCGACCTGGCCGGGCTATCCAGCGAGCGCAAAGTGCTCGCCGCGTGCCTCGCAATGCTGATGTTCAGCCTCGCGGGCATCCCCCCGCTGTTCGGGTTCTGGGGCAAGTTCGTGGTGTTTCAGGCAGCGGTCGCAGGCCGGACCTGATCCCGCTCGCCGCCATCGGCATCGCAGCCTCGGTGATTGGCGCGTTCTATTACCTCAAGGTCGTCAAGATCATGTATTTTGACGCACCGGTGGGCAAGGCCTTGGGCAAGAGCGACTGGATGCATCAGGCGATCCTGGCGCTGTGCGTGCTGGCGATCTCGCCGCTGGGCTATTTCGCCACCATGCCGCTCGGCCACTACGCGCGGTTGGCGGCAGCGGCACTGTTCGGCGCGGCTTGATCCGCATCGTCCCCGCGACCGGCTCGACCAACGCGGACTTGTCTGCGCGCCTAGCGGCGGGCGGACTATGTGCCAGAGGGCGAGTGGCTGATCGCCGACCGCCAGACCGCCGGGCGCGGACGGCAAGGCCGGGCGTGGTTCGATGGCGCGGGCAACTTCATGGGCTCGACCGCGGTTCACCTTGGTCGGTGGCGATCCTCCGGCTGGCACGCTGGCTTTGGTCGCCGGGTCTCGCCGTCTGATGAAGCCAGTCGCGCCGCTGATCCCGCCGCCGGATCGCGCCGATGCTCAAATGGCCCAACGATGTGCTGATCGGCGCAGCCAAGCTCTGGCTGGCATCCTGCTGGAACGGGTGGGCGATGTCGTGATCGTCGGGATCGGGGTCAATCTGGCCGCCGCGCCTGATCTGCCGGACCGGGCGACGATCGCGCTCTCCGCGTCTACGGCCCGTGCACCGGATCGCGATCTGTTCGCCGCCAGCCTGGCGCGCTGCTTTGCCAGCGAAATCGAGCGCTGGCGGACCGTACGGCCTGGAGCCGCTGGTCGCGCGCTGGCTGGCTGGCGGCCATCCGCTCGGCACGCCGCTGCAGGTTGGTGAGCCGGGCGAGACCCCGCTTGCCGGAAGCATTCGCGGGCCTGACCAGCGATGGGGCCTTGCAACTGCGGCTGGCGGACGGCACGACGCGGGTGATCCACGCGGGCGAAGTTCGCCTGGCCGCGCACGAGACTGAGGGACGGGGCGATGCTGCTCGCGGTTGATAACGGCAACACCAATGTCAAGTTCGCGCTGGTCGATGATGCCGGCGCGATTCTGCACGGCTGGCGGATCGCCACCGACGCCAAGCGCACGGCGGATGAATATGCGGTGTGGCTCGACCAGCTGCTGCGGATGGAAGGCTTTGCCCGCAGCGATGTCGACTGCGGTGATCATCGCCACGGTCGTCCCGCGCGCGCTCTATAACCTGCAAGTGCTGGCGCAGAAGTATTTCGGCACCGAAGCCGCTGATTGCCGGGCGCGCGCCGGTCGAATGGGGCATCGCGCTCAAGGTCGATGAGCCTAAAGCGCTCGGGGCAGACCGCGCGGTCAATGCCATTGCCGCGCAAGCGCTGGAGGCCGGCGACAAGATCGTGATCAGCTTTGGCACCGCTACCACCTTTGACCATATCGCCGCCGACGGGGCCTATATGGGCGGCAGCATTTCGCCGGGGTCAACCTGTCGCTTGATGCGCTGTACAGCGCCGCCGCGATGCTGCCGCGGATCGGGATCGAACCGCCGCCGACTGCCAGCGTGATCGGCCGCGACACCGTTGGGCAGATGCAGATCGGGATCTACTGGGGCTATGTCAGCCTGATCGAAGGCATGGTCGCGCGGATGAAGGCCGAAATTGGCCGACCGGTCAAGGTGATCGCAACTGGCGGACTCGCGGCGCTGTTTCAGCAGCACGGCCACCTGTTTGACCGGGTCGAGCCCGATCTCACCCTGCGCGGGCTTGCGCTGCTCTACGCACGGCGTAAGGATGCGGCATAACGCGGCGCATACTGCGTAATTTGAAGGCGATTGTCAGTGAAACCCGGAAAAGAACTGCTGTTCCTCGCGCTTGGTGGCTCGGGCGAAATCGGCATGAACGTCAACCTGTACGGCTGCAACGGCAAGTGGCTGATGGTCGATCTGGGCATGACCTTTGGCGCGAACGAATATCCCGGTACCGAACTGGTCTTCGCCGATCTCGATTTCATCGAGGCGCGCAAGGATGATCTGATCGGCATCGTGCTGACGCACGCGCATGAAGATCATATCGGCGCGGTGCCCTATTTCGCGGAAGAACTGGGCGTGCCGCTTTATCGCGACGCCGTTTACCGCCAAGCTGGTCAACGAAAAGCTGGAAGAGGCGCGGATCGCCAAGCGCGTGAAGCTGAACGTGATCGACCATCTCGACCGGTTCGAGCTCGGCCCGTTCGGGATCCGTTATGTGCCGCTGGCGCACTCGATTGCCGAGGGCAACGCGCTGCTGATCGATACGCCTTACGGCAATATCTTCCACACCGGCGACTGGAAGCTGGATGACGAGCCGCTGGTCGGCACCCCGGCCACCCAGGCCGAACTGACCGCGATTGGCGATGCGGGCGTGCTGGCGCTGGTCTGCGATTCGACCAACGTGTTCAATCCGAAGGCCTCGGGCTCCGAAGGCGAAGTGCGCCGCGCACTGATCGCCGAGGTGGCGCGCCATCGCGGCAAGCGGGTGCTGGTCACCACCTTCGCCTCCAACGTTGCGCGGCTGGATACGCTGGGGGAGGTCGCCAAGGCCAGCAACCGCAAGCTCTGCGTCGCGGGCCGCTCGCTTGACCGGATCATCCGCGACGGCCAAGGCCTGCGGCTATCTGCAGGACCTGCCGCAGATCGTCGACTTCGATACGGCAATGAACCTGCCGCGCGGCGAAGTGCTGATTGTCGCTACGGGCGGGCAGGGCGAGCCGCGCGCGGCGCTGGGCCGGATCAGCGAAGGCAATCACCAGATCGCGCTGGAAGCGGGCGATGTCGTGCTGTTTTCCAGCCGCCAGATCCCGGGCAACGAGGTCGCGATTGGCCGAATCCAGAACCGGCTGGCGGGGCAGCACGTCACCATCGTTACCGACCGTCAGGCCGAAATACACGTCTCCGGCCACCCCGGTCGGCCAGAGCTGGAAGCATTGTATAGCTGGATCCGCCCGGAAATTCTGGTCCCGGTCCACGGTGAAGTGCGCCACATGAAGGAACAGGGCGCGGCTCGGCCTTGCCTGCGGGATCCCCAAGGCGGTGACGCAGCAGAACGGCGATCTTGTGCCGGCTTGGCCCCGGGCAAGCCCGGCAAGCTCAGCAGAAGTGCGCGCAGGCCGCCTGATCCTCGATGGCGACATCATCTGCGCCTGCCGATGGCGAAGCGATCGTGATGCGGCGGCGGCTGGCGCAGAACGGCATCGTCGATCGTCGTGCTGGGCGGCAAAGGCCGGGTTGAGGTCGAAGGCATCGGCCTGCCGCTTGATGAAGACTACGCTGATTTCGTCGCCGAAGCGCGTGAAGACGTGGCGGCGGCGCTGGCCAAGCTCAAGGGCGGTCAGCGCCATGATCGCGATGTGATCAGCGAAGCCGCCCGGCTTGCGGCGCGCCGGCGGCGCAGCGCTGGTCAGGCAAGAAGCCGCAAGTCAAAGTGATCATGACCGAGGGGTGAGGCGATGAAACTGACCTCGATTGCCGCGATCTTTGTGCTGTTCTGGGTGATGAGCGCGTTCCTGGTCCTGCCCTTCGGTGTGCGCACTGCCGATGAAGCGGGCGTAGCAAAAGTGGCGGGCCAGGCCGACAGCGCTCCAGCCAGCTTCAGCGTCGCCCGCGTCGCCAAACGCGCGACCCTGCTCGCGCTGGTGCTGTTCGGCCTGTTCTATCTCAACTACACCCAGGACTGGATCAAGGTCGAGATGCTCGACGTCACGCGCTGGGTCTGAGCGGTCCTGGATTGCTTCGCCGCGCTCGCAATGACGATGGCGTGCCTGTTCGTGGAGTAGGGTTTGAGCCTTGGGCAAGACGAGATCAGGCTGCTTCAACCGTCAGCCATTCCGAACGGGATAGGGATGGTTCGATCCAAACCGCAAAGGTGACAACAGGGTGACAGCGTCACCCTAAGACGAGCAACATTTCATTTTCCTTACAATAATTTAGTTGTTTTTTGCAGGGTGACACATTGCAAAAAATCGAAATTGGCGCACGCAGTCGCTCAGTGAGCACTCTTCCTAACAGACCGAGCCGTTGTAGGAAAATCTGACCGCAGCAGCCGCTAGTTCCGCAACCGCTCGATCGCCTGAGCGAGCGCGACGTAGAGCTTGCCCATGTCTGAAGACAGCAGCGTCACTCCCAGCGCGTGGCCATCGCGGGTGGACAGCAACTGGCGCAGCATCGCTTCGAAATCATGGATATAGCGGCTGACGTGATCGCGGAAACCAGCGTCGTCCTCGTAAACCTTGCTTACGGCCTTGGCCTGGCCGGCATCGAGCAGACGCACCGCGCGGCGGGTGAAGATGCCGCGGTCGCCCTTCAGGTAGGAGGCCCAGGCGGTATCGGTCACATCGGTATCGAGCACACGGGCGATGTCGATAGCGTTGGAATTGAGCCCTTCGGTGATCAGGGCGACGCGGCGGGCAAAGTCATTGTCGACCTGTTCTTCGGCGCGCGACGCGGGCGTGCGCCACGCGTCGTTCCAGATTGCCGGCCAGCTCGCTGACCTTGGCAAGTTGATCGCGCAGCTGCACCGCCGCCTCGCGGCTGACAGCGGAAGCGCTGAGCGCGGCCTGCTCAAGCTGACCGGCGGCTTCCGCCGTCCGCTCGCGCAGGGCGGCTTCGATCGCCTGGCTGCTTTCCTCACCCAGCCGCTGGGCCAGGGCGGAGATTGAAGCGGCGCTGCCGCTCTCGATCGCCGCGACTGCGCCTTGGGCCTTGTCGGTCAGCAGCGTGATCGATTGGACCAGCGCCCCTTGGGCCTGCGTGGCAACGGCCTGGCTCTGCGTGTCGAGTGCCGTCAGCGATTCGCGCAGACCCTCGATTCCGCGCCGCAACTCGCCCTGCTGCAGCGTCAATTCGTGGTGCAGGGTCTTCAGATCGTGACCGCTTGCAGACAGGCCGGTCGTACTGGCCAGAACATAGTCCGACAGCCGCGCACCATGGTCTTCGCTTGCACTCGCGACCTCCCGCAGCGCGATGGCGCGCGCTTCCACCGCTGCCAGCCGGGCTTCGGTCACATCCAGCGCCTTGGGCAGGTCTTCGCTGCTGTGCTTGACGCTGCCCTGGATCAGTTCGAGCAGGCGCACGCTGGAGTCGGTCAGTTCGGCGATGGCTATATCGGTACCGGTTAGGGCCTCGCGGCTGGCGGTGAGTTTGTCCGCCAGCGCGGCAAGGCTGGCCGCAACCTGCGCTTCGGCAGTGCTGCCCAGCGCCGCGATTTCGGTCATCCGTGCGGCAAATCCTTCCAGATCTGCCCGTCAGGGTATCAGCGCGGGTGCGGGCGAGGTCGACATGGTCTTGCTGCTGCGCCAGCCGTTCAGCCACTTGCTGGTCAAGCTCGGCGAACAGCGTGGCGAGCTTGCCGACATGTTCTTCGTGCCGCGCATTTGCTGCCGTCTGACGCTGTGCCAGTTCATCCGAGAAGTGCCGGTCGCGTTCGACAAAGCGGGTGTCGAGCGTTTCGGCTTCCTGAGTCAGTTCATCCAGCCGCTTGCGCGCGGATTCGAGCGCTTGCTGGTCGATGCTGCTGATCCGCGCCACGGCGGCCGCAAGATCGGCTTCCAGCCGGCTGATCGAACCCTGCCAGGCGGCTACGGCGGCCGCCTCGCCATCGCGCACGGCGCGGGTCATGTTGGTGCTTTCATCGCGCAGAGCGTTGAGCCGCGCGCGGAGCGAGGCGAGGCTCTCGGCTTCCTGCGTGTTCAGTGCCGAGGATGACTCGGCCAGCTCTTCGGCCAGTGCCTTGGCCCGGGTGCGGATCGAGGCGAGCGCTTCGATTTCCTGATTGTCCAGCTGCGCACGGAATTCCGCACCGCGCTCGCTCAGCGCGGCGAACCGCGCTTCGCTGAGTTCTCCCAGTTGCGCGGCCTGGGTGCTGAATTCGCCCAGCGTGCTGTCGACCATGTCGCGCAGAGCAATCACTTGGCGTTCGCTTGCCTGGCCGAACGAATTGAGCCGGGTGAAGCCGGTGATCAGATCTTCCAGCTGGGTATGGGCCATCCGGCCCGCGCTGCCGATGTTGTTGGTCACGTCCTTGGCCGCGCTGGCGATCACCGGCAATTGACCGCGGAGCTTTTCCATATTGTCGAGCGCGGCATCGCTGACCGTGCCGATGGCATCGATGCGGGTGGCATTCTCGCCGATCAGACTGTTCAAGCGGTCGGCGTGTTCGGACAGGCGATCGCCTGCCACGCGGCCCAGCGAATCGAGATCGCGCGCCTGGGCAGCCAGGAACTCGCGCGCCAGGCTAAGTTCGCTGTTGATCGTGGTCAGCCGCAGTTCGAGCCGCGCAGATTCATCAGCCAGCGCCGTGGCGGTCTGGCCGAACCGCGCGGCTTCGCGGGTGCTGTTGCGCATTGCAATCAGCCACAGGCAAGCCAGCAGGACGAGGGGCAGGGCCCAATCGCTGATCCAGCCGATCCAGTCGAGCGGGCTGGCCGGGGCCAGTATGACCGTGCGGTTGGCCCAGACGAAGAACCCGGTCCAGCCGAATGCCAGTCCGATCGCCAGCGTGGCCGCGATCAAGCTGCGCGAGTTGTGCTGCTGGCGTGATGGTTCTTCCACCCACCAGTCGTCACTCACCGGAGCCGCTGCGGCTTCAGTGTCTGCGGGCAGCGGCGCGGCGATAAATTCGCCGTCGGTGCTGTCGATCGGAGTGATTTGCGGGTTCCCAGCCATGGTTAACGATACCACGCTTGTCGCCGCAATAAACCCCAGATTAACGCATTGCCGCTAGGCTGCGCCGATGGTCTACGAATCCGGAGCTCTGGACGCCACTCTCGCCGCTGCTGCGGGCGAAGATGCGGCGCTGTTTCGCGAGCTGCGCCTGGCCTTTATCGAAAGCGCTGAACGCCAGGTCGATCTGCTCCGCCGATCACGCTGCGACGGTAACTGGCGGGTCGCGGCGCTGCGGCTGAAAGGTCTCGCCGCCAGTTTTCACGCCGGGCCATTGCTGGTTCTGGCCGATGAGGCGCTCGAGGGCGCACCCGGAGATCCAGCTGTCCTGCGCCGGATCGCGAGCTTCATCGGTGAGTTTGCCGCAGCCTGAGCGCGCCTGCCGCTTGGCAGCTTGATCGCCTTGGCCTAGAACGCCGCTCCTTGCATCGGGCAAGGGCGGAGAAGCATTCTGCGTGTCGCGTTGATTTTCGTGCAAGAGCGACTGGACGGCAGCGAAGCTCTTCGCGCGCTGGTCCGGCTTGGCGGCGTGTCGCTGGCGCGGCATCAAGTCGAGCTTGCGCTGCGACAGGATTGCGAGCGGATCGTCTGTTTCACCGTGAACTTGACCCCGGACATCATCGCGTTGCAGCATCTGTCCGAAGCTGCCGGTGCGCGCTTTCACAGCCTCACCGGCGCGCGTGGCCTGGCCGGATTGGTTACGGCTGATGATACGGTGCTGGTGCTGGAAGACGGTCTGTTCGTCACCAGCGGATTGATGCCCGATCTGCGCGCGGGGCCGCCGGTGGTCTATGTCCAGCCGATCGATGCGGGGTTGGCGGCCGGGTTTGAACGGATTGATCTCAACCATGCCTCGGCCGGAATCTTGCGGTTAAGCGGTAGTCAGGTAGCGCGGCTGGCCGATTTGCCTGACGATGTGAACGTATTTTCGGCGCTGCAACGGATTGCCCTGCAAGCGGCGGTGCCGCTGCGGATGATCCCGCCGCACGATCAGGCCGCAGCGTGCTGGACACTAGTGCGCTGTGAAGCCCAGGCTGAGCGGCTCGAGGCGCACTGGATTGCCGTGCGGACCCAACCCGATGGCGCGGCGACGCCGACGCAGTGGCTGATGCGCCACGTTGTGCGCGCGTTCGGAGCGACGCTGCTGGACAGTGCTGGCGGTATGGCGTCATTGCTTGTCGGAGCCGGTGTACTGTTGCTGTTGGCGGTAGGGGCCGGGTGGTTTGGCTATCCGGTAGTCGGTTTGGTATTTGCGGGTCTGGCGGGGATGGCTTGGACCATCCACATCATGATCAGGCGGATCATGCCGGGGGCAGAGCTGAGCCAATGGGTGGCCACCGCGTTCGAATGCGCCCAGGATGCGGCTCTGATTGCCTTGGCGACCTGGGGCCAGGTGCGTTCGGCTGGTGCGTCGTTGTTCGATTGGGTGTTTCCGGCACTGGCCCTGCTGCTGCTGTTGCGGCTGGTTGCGGGGCTGGCGCCGCCGCGGTGGCGTGGATGGCTGGCAGATCGGACCGTGCTGGCGCTGGCGCTCGGCTCCACGATCGCTCTGAATACAACCGGAGTGGCCGTGCAGGTTGCGATTCTGGCATGCGCAGGTCTCGGAATTCTGTTCTCCCGGACGAAACCCGGCTAACGCGGCTTTAACCAACTATAACTATGGCGGCAGACATGACCGATAAGCCTGCCCAAGCCGAATCGCCCGGACCTGTTGACGCCGTTCTGCAGGATGAACTGGTGCACGCCGATGCCTTGACCGGAACGATTGCGCCAATTCTGCGCCATCTGCTCGCCAACAATGATCATTCGGTGTTCGGCGATGCGGTGATCGCGCGCGTTCGCGGGATGCTCAATGATGTGGCCGGGCAGCTGTTTGATGCGCTCGCCTTTGCCAGCGGCGAGCTCGACCCAGTCGACCGGGACGGCGCTGCAGTTGCGGAACTGGTCGAATGCCTGGTGGAGAATTCCGCCTTGGTTGGCCATTGCCACGCCTTGGCGCTCGAATGGCAATTGACCGAACGGATGCAGGCGCGGCTGGGGATTGATCCGGTGCTGTCACCGCTGTTGCAGGCCCTGATCGCCTCAAGCGAAGCACATACGGCGGGGATCGCGATGGCATTACTCGCTTCACAAGCGCGATTTGCACAGCAGCAGCGGCGGATGGCGTTGCCCTTGGCTGAATTGCCGGGGGACTATCTGCACGGTGCTTTGCTGGCGTTTCGCACGGTCGCGGCGAACGGGCCGGAACTGGCGGCGGCCGAGGCTGCCATTCGCGGCAAGCATGACGAAGCCCGCAGCCGTCTGGGCCTGATCGCGCGGATGATCACCGGGATGGGCGGCGGCGCGGCGGCGGCCTTGTCGGTCAGCCACGCCGGTGTGGCCATGTTCCTCTCCGCCCTCGCGATCGGCTCTGGCCAGGACCGCGACATGGCCGTGATCGCCACCAATGAAGGGCAATTGGCGCGGCTGGCCTTGTCGCTGCGTTCGGCAGGGCTCAAGACTCAGGCGGTGGAGGAGGCATTCCTTTCGCTCCATCCCGAAATTGCACTGCCAGAAGGCTTTGACGCGCTGGGCGCAGACCGGGCGGCGGCGCTGCTGGCAAATTCTGCCGCTTATCCAAGGCTGTGACCGTGGCCGATGCCGGCAAGATCATTGCCGCAGCCACAGTTGATGCGGAAAACCGGTTGGTCCAGGTGGGGCAACCGCTGGCTGACTTGCAACTGCGCTGCGGTGGTGAGATTCCCGGAGAGATCGCGATCCCGCAGCTGCGCGAGATGGTGCTGAAAGCCCGCGACTACGGCTTCAAATTGGCGCGGCTGATCCAGGCCAGCGATGGTGAAAATCGGATTCAGGCCTGGGTTGAAGTGAGCCCGGACAAGGCGGAGCCTGCCCTGCTGCAGATCGTGGTGCGGTCTTGGCAGAAGGCACCGCTGCCAGTCGAGGATGCTGACCGGCAAGCTGAACGCAAGGCTGAAATCGATCGGACAGTGGCCGAACTGGTCGCCGAACTTGATGCCCAGCAGCGGGTCCGTTCGGTCGAAGCCAGTGTTGGTGACCTGGCTGATCTGGCGCGCACGATGGCGACCGGGCAGGGCCGTCACTGGACCGATTTTGTTGAAATTGAGGGTAGCAATCACCACCAGCCGCTGCATTGGCGCCTGCTCGACGGGGCAAATCTGCGCGTTGAGGGTTCGCAGCGGCCGTGGCGCGCCCGGTTGCTGCCGCGCGCTGGTGCGGGGCAGGATCCGCAAGGGTTCGAATTGCTGCTGCTGTCGGACCAGCCGCCACCCAGTGCTGCACGGCAGGTGGTCCCGATCCGGCATATGCCGAGCAACAGTCAAGGGCTGGTTGGCCGCGATGTCGCCCCGGTGCTGCGCCAGCCGATTGCGCGGATCATCGCCAATGCGGAAACGATCCGCACCCGGCTGGCGGGACCGCTGGCCGAGGAATACAGCCGTTATGCCGCCGATATCGCCGCCGCCGGTCAGCATTTGTTGTCACTGGTCGATGATCTGGCCGATCTGGAAATCGTGGAATCCGAGGATTTCAATACGGCACCTGACCGGATTGACCTGGCCGATGTCGCGCGCCGTGCAGCGGGGATTCTGGGCGTCCGCGCCGCCGAGCGCGGAATCACCATTGATGCCCCGCGTGAGGGCGAGACGATGCCGGCCATCGCCGAATTCCGCCGGGTGCTGCAGATTCTGCTCAACCTGGTGGGGAACGCGATCAACTATTCGCCCAACGATTCGCAAGTCTGGATCCGGCTGGAAGGTGAGGGCGCCCGCGCCCGGGTGATCGTGGCCGATCAGGGGCCGGGCATGGCGATTGAACAACAGACCAAGGTGTTCGAAAAGTTCGAGCGGCTGGGACGCAGCGACGCTTCTGGCTCGGGCCTCGGCCTGTACATCTCGCGCCGTCTGGCGCGAGCGATGGGCGGTGAGCTGACGGTAGACAGCGCGCCGGGTCAGGGCGCGCGGTTCACACTCGATGTGCCGGCCGATTTGCTCGCGTCAGCGCCGAAGACCGCGCAGCACCCAGATTAGGCCTGCCCATCCGGCGGCCCAGAGCACTCCGTAAAGCGTCCACCGACGATCCGCGAGCATGAAGCTTTCGGGCGGCCACATGATGATCCCAAGCCCCTGCAGGGCCCAGAATAGTCCAAAAAGGGCCATCAGTGCGGCGATTACCATGTATAGCAGGCGCAGCACGTTCCGAAAGCCAACCATAGTTCGTCCCCCAATGTCGTTGGCCGAGACTATCGCGCCGTTGTCAGCGCTTGTCGAGGCCCACGTAATCGCGCTCGGTCGGGCCGGTGTAGAGCTGGCGCTGCCAACCGGTTTCTCTTGAGAAACCGGCACTCAGCAGCCCAGTCCGCGCTCCTTCGGTTCAGCGCTTGTCGAGGCCCACGTAATCGCGCTCGGTCGGGCCGGTGTAGAGCTGGAGCTGCCAACCGGTTTCTCTTGAGAAACCGGCACTCAGCAGCCCAGTCCGCGCTCCGTCGGTTCAGCGCTTGTCGAGGCCCACGTAATCGCGTTCAGTCGGGCCGGTGTAGAGCTGGCGCGGACGCCCGATCTTCTGGCCGGGATCGCTGATCATTTCGTTCCACTGCGCGACCCAGCCGACGGTACGCGCCAGCGCGAACAGCGCGGTGAACATCGTGGTGGGGAAGCCGATCGCGGACAGGATCACCCCGGAGTAGAAATCGACATTCGGGAACAGCTTCTTTTCGATGAAGTACGGATCGTTCAGCGCCATTTCTTCCAGCTGCAATGCAACTTCGAACACTGGGTTGGTCACCTTCAGCGCCGCAAACACCTCACGCACGGTCTTCTGCATCACGGTCGCGCGCGGATCGTAGTTCTTGTAGACGCGGTGGCCGAAGCCCATCAGGCGGAACGGATCGTTCTTGTCCTTGGCGCGCTCGATGTAGTGCGGGATCCGGTCCGGCGTGCCGATTTCGTGCAGCATGTTGAGCGCGGCTTCGTTCGCGCCGCCGTGCGCCGGGCCCCACAGACAGGCGATCCCGGCGGCGATGCAGGCGAACGGGTTTGCGCCCGAAGAACCGGCAAGCCGCACCGTGCTGGTCGAGGCGTTCTGCTCGTGATCGGCGTGGAGGATGAAGATCCGGTCGAGCGCCTTTTCCACCACCGGGTTCACTTCGTACTTTTCAGCCGGAACTCCGAAAGTCATCCGCAGGAAGTTGCCGGTGTAGGACAGCGAGTTGTCCGGATAGACGAACGGCTGACCGACCGAATACTTGTAGGCCGCCGCCGCAATGGTCGGCATTTTGGCGATCAAGCGGTGCGAGCTGATCTTGCGGTGGGTCGGGTCCGAAATGTCGGTCGAATCGTGATAGAACGCCGACAGCGCGCCGACGACGCCGCACATGATCGCCATCGGGTGAGCGTCACGCCGGAAGCCGCGGTAAAACTGCATCAGTTGCTCGTGCAGCATGGTGTGGCGGCTGATCGTGTAGGTGAAGTCGTCCAGCTCGGTCTTGCCCGGCAGCTCGCCGTTGAGCAGCAGATAGCTGGTTTCCATGAAGCTGGAATGCTCGGCCAGTTGCCCGATCGGATAGCCGCGGTGCAGCAGCACGCCTTCATCGCCATCGATGTAGGTCAGCGCGCTCTCGCAGCTCGCCGTGCTGGTGAAGCCCGGGTCATAGGTGAACATCCCGGTTTCCGCATAGAGCTTGCGGATATCGATCACATCGGGGCCGACGCTGCCCGACAGCACCGGGTATTCGTGGTTCGAGCCTGCTGTGCCCAGAGTTGCCGTTTTGCCCACTGTTATCTACTCCTCAAACTTGCGGCTGGACCGGGGCGGACCGCGCCTGCGCGGCAATCCGCGCCAGGCTTTCGTCCCGTCCAAGCAGAACCAGCACATCGAATATACCCGGGGAGGTTGTCTGCCCCGTTAGCGCGGCTCTAAGGGGTTGTGCAAGCTTGCCGAGCCCCAGCCCCAAGTCCTCCGCCATCGCTTTCAGACTGGCTTCCAGCGCCGCCAGTGTCCAGTCATTTTCCGCTTCGATCCGGGCCTTTACCTGGTCCAGCAAAGCACGGGCGTCGTCGGTCAGCAGTGCCTCGGCCTTGGCTTCCATGGCCAAGGGGCGCTGGGCAAACAGAAAGGCCGCGCCAGCTGGCGAGTTCGTTCAGGTCCTTCGCGCGGACTTTCAGCACCGGCATGGCCTGCGTCAGCAACTTTTCATCGACCGTGCCGGCCATCCGCTTGCGCGACCAGACCGGCCAGCCGCGCATCGTCAGCCTTCGCGGATATAGTGCCCATTCAGACTGTGCAGCTTGGCCAGATCGAACCGCGATGGGCTCTTGCCGGCATCGGCGATGTCGAACCATGCAATGGCCTGATCACGGCTGATGATTTCGTCATCGCCGTGGCCCCAGCCCAGCCGCAGCAGGTAATTGAACATCGCTTCGGGCAGGATCCCCAGTTCGTCGCGATAGGCATCGACCCCGGTCGCGCCGTGGCGCTTGGACAGCTTGCCGCCATCATGGCCGTGGATCATCGGAACGTGGGCATAGATCGGTTCGGGCCAGCCCATCCCGTGCAGGATCGCCAACTGGCGGAAGGCGTTGTTGAGGTGGTCATCGCCGCGAATCACATGGGTGACACCCATGTCATGATCGTCGACCACGACCGCGAGCATATAGGTGGGCGTGCCATCCGAACGCAGCAACACGAAATCGTCCAGCTCGGCATTCTGGACCGCGACCCGGCCCTGGACCAGATCTTCGATCACCGTCTCGCCTTCGAGCGGGGCCTTGATCCGGACGACATAGGGTTTGTCGGTCGGCCAGGTGGCAGGATCGGCATCGCGCCATTCGCTGGCCAGGCGGAACGTCCGCCGTTCGGCCTGCGCGGCTCCGCGGCGGGCCTGCAGCTCTTCCTGGGTCAGATAGCAGCGATAGGCATGTCCCGTTTCCAGCAGCTGCGCGGCAACCTCGGCATGGCGGGCAGAGCGGGCGAACTGGAACGTCGCGGGATCATCGCCTTCCAGTCCCAGCCAGGACAATCCATCGAAAATGGCGGCAATTGCAGCATCGGTAGAGCGCGCGCGATCCGTATCTTCGATCCGCAGCAAGTATTGTCCGCCATGATGCCGCGCGAACAGCCAGTTGAACAGCGCAGTACGGGCTCCGCCGATGTGCAGGTATCCGGTGGGCGAAGGGGCAAACCGCGTGACGACTTGCGCCGATCTGGCCCGCCGTTGTCCATCGCTGTCCTGCACTGCCACGATACTTGCCAAGGTCGGTTCCATCCTGTCTGATCAAGCCATGGCCAGCCAGCGCCCCGCCACTCTGTGCCCATGGGCAATGAGCCGCCGTTTGGCGCTGCACTGCAACATGGCTCTTGGCGCAAGCGTTCGGCGCTTGTCCAGCGGTGTCGAGCGGGTCGAAGCGGCGCTCGCTGGCGCTGGATTTGACCGGGCGCCGTGGCTGGTAGTGCGCCTTTGCTGGCGGCATCGCCGGCGTGGTTCGTGCTGGCCAATCCGTGGCAGTGGCTGGCGCTGTTGCTGCTCTGCGCAGCGGGCGCTCTGGCGGCCACGGGCCTGCTGGCTGCGGACGGACGGTTCCCGTTCCTGCGGCAGGCCGGGATGCTGGTGCCGTTGGCCGTGGCGGCCGGGTGCGGGGTCGTCTGGACCAAGTCTGAACTGGTCGGGGCCACGGCGGTGCGCGGGCCGGTGGTCGCCTGGTTGGCCGCCGAAGTGCTCGACCGCGAAGAGCAGCCCGCCGAGGGCCGGGTGCGGCTGGTCTTGGCGACCCGCGAGCCGGGTGACGGGCCGGGGGCGGGACGGGCGATCAAGGTGCGGGTCAACCTGCCGCTGAAGCAGGACAATCCGGCGATCATCCCCGGCGCGCGTATCCGGCTGCGCGCCCGGCTGATGCCGCCCGCCGCGCCAATGCTGCCGGGCGGCTATGATTTTGCCCGCGCCGCGTGGTTTTCGGGACTGGCGGCGACTGGCACCGTGCTGGGCAAGGTCGAGGTGACGGGCGCGGGCGATGGCGGCGGCGTGCTGGCAGCCACCCAGACGCGGCTGGCCCGGCATGTGCGCGCGCAGCTAAGCGGTTCGCCGGGGACGATTGCAGCGGCCTTTGCCAGCGGGGATCGCGGCGCGATTGCCAAGGCCGATGAAGAGGCGATGCGCGATTCGGGACTGACGCACTTACTTTCGATCAGCGGGCTGCATGTCAGCGCGGTGGTTGCGGCGGGTTATCTGTTGGCGATGCGGCTGCTGGCGCTGTGGCCGTGGCTGGTGTTGCGGGTGCGGTTGCCGCTGGTGGCGGCGGCGGTCGGGGCGCGGGCGGGGATTGGCTATACGCTGCTGACCGGGGCCGAGGTGCCGACGGTGCGGTCCTGCATCGGCGCGGTGCTGGTGCTGCTGGCGCTGGCCTTGGGGCGCGAGGCGCTGTCCATGCGGATGGTCGCGGTGGCGGCGATGGTGGTGCTGCTGGTCTGGCCCGAGGCGCTGGTCGGACCGAGCTTTCAGATGAGCTTTGCAGCGGTGATTGCAATTGTCGCGGTGCACGGGGCCGATGCCGGTGCGGCGGTTTCTCGCCCCGCGCGCCGAGGCCTGGTGGCAGCGCGGGGTTCGGCTGTTCGTCGATGCTGCTGGTGACCGGGCGTGGTGATCGAAGCCGCACTGATGCCGATCGGACTGTTCCATTTCCACCGCGCCGGGGTCTATGGCGCGCTCGCCAATGTGATCGCGATCCCGCTGACGACGTTCCTGTCGATGCCGCTGATCGCGCTGGCGCTGGTGTTTGATCTGGTGGGAGCAGGCGCGCCGTTCTGGTGGCTGGCGGGCCAGTCGCTGGAGGCTGCTGCTGGGGCTGGCGCACTGGACTGCCGCGCAGCCAGGTGCGGTGACCTTGCTGCCCGCGTTCGGCCGGATTGCCGTTTGCGCTGGCCGTGGCGGGGCTGCTGTGGCTGGCGCTGTGGCGCGGGCGCAAGCGGCTGCTGGGGCTGGTTCCGGCGCTGGCCGGGTTTGCTGCTGCTTAGCCTGGCCGAGCCGCCCGATGTGATGGTCTCCAGCGATGGGCGGCATGTCGGGGTGACGGGCGAGCGGCCCGGCGAACTGCTGGTGCTGCGCGATAGCCGCAGCGATTTCGCGCGCGACAATCTGCTCGAAACCGCCGGAATGAACGGGACTACCCGGCGCTTTGCCGACTGGGACCGGCGCGCGGTGCAGCACGCGAGTTCTGCGCGTTTGAGCTGACCGCGGAACGGCCGCGAATGGCGGTTTCTGGTGGCTTCCGGGCGCGAGCGGGTCGAGGAGCGCGCGCTGGCGGCGGCGTGTGAGCGAGTCGATGTGGTGATCGCGGACCGCTGGCTGCCGCGCTCATGCCGCCCGCGCTGGCTCAAGGCCGACCGCAACCTGCTGGACCGGACCGGCGGCCTGACGTTCGAGCTTGATCCGCCGCGCCTTCGGACTGTGGCAGAGAATCAGGGTGCGCATGGCTGGTGGCGCGAGCCGCTGCCGCGACCACCCCGGCGTCAAGCCCTCAGGTTCAACAGCGCCTAAACCCGGCACAACCGCAGCACCACGTGGACAAAGCGGCGCACCAACAGCGCAAACCAGTGTTACAAATCCTGCACCAATCGCGCCGGATTTGCGCACACAGCCGCCGTTACCAGCCAACAGCGCACCGGATCAGTGATAGCGGCGCAGCAGTCCGGCGAGTTTGCCCTGGACCACCACTTCGCGCGGATCATAGACCTGCGGTTCGTACGCGGCGTTGGCGGGATCGAGCCGGACCCGGCCCGAATCGCGGTGGAGATACTTCAGCGTGGCTTCTTCGCCGCGCACCAGCGCGACCACAATTTCGCCGTCGCGCGCAGTGTCGGTGCGGCGGATCAGCGCATAGTCACCATCGAGAATCCCAGCATCGATCATCGAATCGCCCGAAACTTCGAGCGCATAGTGATCGCCCGCGCCGAGCAAGGCGGCCGGGACCGGCAGCATCGCCCCGGTCTCCATCGCCTCGATCGGCATACCTGCCGCGATCCGGCCGTGCAGCGGAATTTCGAGCACGTCGTTGGCGGGCGCGGGCCGCGTCGGCTGCGGGCGCTTGAGCGTGACGACATTGTCCGCCGCTGCGGGAGCCTTGGCCGACATATTTTCCGGCTGCTTGAGCACTTCGAGCGCGCGCGCCCGGTTGGGCAGGCGGCGGATGAACCCGCGTTCTTCCAGCGCCGAAATCAGCCGGTGGACGCCTGACTTCGATTTCAGGTCGAGCGCTTCCTTCATCTCTTCGAAGGAGGGCGACACGCCGGTCTCCTCCAGCCGCGTCTGGATGAAGCGGATCAATTCGTGCTGCTTTCGCGTTAGCATCCGGGCGCACTCCCAATCAGGGCGCGGAACGAACCAGATGTTCTCGCGCCGTTCAGTGAACGAATGCGGAACAACTAAGCAACATGTTTGCGCGAGTCAAGCGATCCCGCCATTCTGGAGCAGATAGATCGAAACCGGGCTGCCTTCGGCCGCTGCCGAAGCGTGGGCGGGGCGGTCGATCAGCGCGTTCGAGCGGGCGAGTGCGGCGAGGCCTCCGCTATCCTGCACCGTTGCGCGGGGTGACGGATTCGCCGTCCCACTGCGCGCGCAGGAACTCGCGCCGTGCGCCGCCTGCCGGCATTGGTGCAGCAAGTACGGCCCGCAGCGGGCGGGGCAGAGGCTCCGCTGCGCCGAGCAGCGCGCGCACCAGCGGCAGCAGAAACAGGTATGCGGTGACATGGCTAGACACCGGATTGCCGGGCAGGCCGAGCACCAGCTGCGCCCCGCGCCGAGCGACCAGCAGCGGCTTGCCCGGTTTGATCGCCACCCGCCAGAATTCCAGCGCCGCGCCCCATTCAGCCAGCACCGGGCGGACGATATCATGATCGCCCACCGATGCCCCGCCGCTGGTGACGATCAGATCGGCCCTGGCGGCACCGTCCAGCGCCGCGCGCAGCGCCTCGGCGCGGTCTGGCACCGGGCCGACCCGTGTGACTTCGCAGGGCAGCGCCGCGAGCATCGCGGTCAGCATCGCGCCGTTGCTGGCGGGTACCTGGTGCGGTGCGCAGTCGGTCGGCTCGGCCGGCCAGTTCATCCCCGCAATCGATCACGGTGATCCGCGGCAGGCGCCGGACCGCGAGATGGCGCTGCCCTGCTGCCAGCGCCAGCGCGAGCAGCGCCGGGCCGACGCGCGTACCCAGCGGGGCGAGTACTGCACCTTCGGAAAAGTCGCTGCCCCGGCGGCGGATGTGTTGATCGGCCCGCGCAGGGCCATCGCCGGTCAGCACGATCCGGCCCGGCTGCGTGTCGACGTCCTCCTGCACGATCACCGCGCCGGCGCCGTCGGGGATCACCGCCCCGGTGGAAATCCGCGCGGCCTGGCCGGGCGCGATGGCTCCCGCAAAGGGATGCCCCGCCGCGCTTTCGCCGACCAGTTGCCACGGCCCGGCCAGATCGGTCGCTGCAACGGCATAGCCATCCATCGCCGAGAGATCGCAGGCGGGCTGCGTGCGTTCGGCGACCAGCGGCAGGGCGAGATAGCGCCCCAGCGCCCCCGCCACATCGACCCGTTCGAGCGGCAGTGGCTCCGCCAGCGCGAGCAACCGCGCCTGGGCTTCGTCCAGTGTCAGCGGCGCGCATCAAGCGCGTCCGCCCGCCAATCGCCCGACTTGCCGCCACGCTTTTCGATCAGCCGCAGGTCTTCGATCACCATGCCCTTGTCGAGCGCCTTGGCCATGTCATAGATTGTGAGCAATGCCACCGAAGTGGCTGTCAAGGCTTCCATTTCCACCCCGGTCTTGCCGGTCAGGGAAGCGGTGGCGGTGACTTCCACCGCCGCGTCGGTGATCGCAAAATCGAGCGTGACGCTGTCGAGCGCGAGTGGGTGGCACAGCGGGATCAGGTCGGCGGTCTTCTTTGCCGCCATGATCCCGGCGATCCGTGCGGCGGCGAGCACATCACCTTTGGGTACCGCACCGTCGCGAATTGCGATCAACGCTGCGGCGGACATCCGAATCCGCCCGCGCGCCACCGCGACGCGCTGTGTCGCCACCTTGCCGCCGACATCGACCATCCGGGCTTTGCCCTGGTCGTCCAGGTGGGTCAGTTTGTTCATCCTGGGTGCGCTGGTCCTGAATAAGTTGACGAAGTTGACAGGGTCCGGGAGAAATTATTCTGCGCAGGACGCCCTGACTGTGCTGTCCACGCGGCACCGCTGCGGGGCTGGCAGGTTGGATAGGACGCAGGCTGGCTCATCCGCGCTCCATGCCAGATTTCTCGGTTGTAGGACAGCCTGTGTCAAAGCGCCTGGAAGATCCTCAAACGACCCAACACCGTCTGTCCTGAGCTTGTCGAAGGACTGTCCTTTCCTTCTAGCAGTAGTGCCTGCGGCACCAAGAAAAGTACGATGCTTCGACAAGCTCAGCATGAGCGGATTTGGTGAGAGGTGAAGGATTACCCCTCCAGCAGCGCCCGCGTTGCCGCTTCGATATCATCCTGCCGCATCAGGCTTTCGCCGACCAGAAACGTCCGCACCCCGACCGCCGCCATCCGCTGGCAATCGGCGTGGGTTGAAATCCCGCTTTCGCAGACCAGCAGCACGTCCGCTGGCACCAGCGCGGCGAGCCGCTCGGTGTTCGCCAGATCGACCTCGAAGGTCTTGAGATTGCGGTTGTTGACCCCGATCAGTCGCGATTGCAGCCGAGGTCAGCGCACGGTCGAGCTCGGCTCTCGTCGTGAACTTCCACCAGCACGTCCATCCCTCGGCGCGCGCGGCCAGTTCGATTTCGCACATCTGCGCATCGTCCAGCGCCGCAACGATGATCAGGATCGCATCGGCCCCCATCGCGCGGGCTTCGGCACATTGCCACGGATCGACCATGAAATCCTTCCGGATCACCGGCAGGTCGCAGGCCGCGCGTGCGGCGATCAGATAGTCCTCGTGGCCCTGAAAATACGGCGCATCGGTCAGCACCGAAAGGCAGGCCGCACCGCCCGCCTGATAGGCACGGGCATGGGCGGCAGGGTCAAAATCAGCACGGATCAATCCTTTGGATGGCGAAGCTCGCTTTATTTCTGCGATCAGCGCAAATTGCGTTTCAGCCTTTGCCCGCAACGCTGCCTCAAACCCGCGCACGGACGAAGGCTGCGGCCAGTGGCCCAGCCCCAGCGGCTTGCGCGCGGTCACTTCAAGGCGTTTGGTGGCGCAGATTTCGGCGAGTTTGTCGGTCATTACGCGGCCTCTAGCGCGGGGCTTTGGGCAGTGTCGAGTTTTTTTGGGTTCACACAAAGACACCAAGATGTCAGCCGATGCGGCAAAGCCGCCTGTAAAATCCTTGATGGTGCAAGGACTAACCGCCAAGGGCAGAAACAAGCCTGCGGCTTGAACCAACCTCTTCGTGTCTTCGTGTGAACCAGTCTTACTTGACCGCCGCAATCCAGCAATCGAGCAGCGTGTTGGCCAGTCCCTTGTCGAGCGCCTCGG
Source organism: uncultured Alphaproteobacteria bacterium (assembly GCA_963802015.1). Taxonomy (GTDB): domain Bacteria; phylum Pseudomonadota; class Alphaproteobacteria; order Sphingomonadales; family Sphingomonadaceae; genus Novosphingobium. The sequence goes on along the minus strand of CAWDHB010000007.1, from coordinate 298,605 downwards.
CGGCTTCCTCCACGCCTTCCAGCCAGTCGTCGACCTGGCCCGCCACCAGCAGCGCGGCGGCGGAATTGAGCAGCACGGCGTCGCGGTAGGCCCCCGGTTCGCCCAGCAGCATGCGGCGCAGCGCGGCGGCGTTGAACGCGGCGTCGCCGCCGCGCAGGTCGGCGAGTCGGGTGCGAGGTCAGCCCGGCGTCTTCGGGGCGCAATTCGGTGGCGATATCGGCCATGCCGACGTGAGTGAGATAGCTGGTGCCCGGCGATCGACAGTTCGTCCAGCCCCTCTTCGCCCGAGACGATCAGCGCGGTTTCGGTGCCGAGCAGCGGCATCGCATCACGGTAGAGCGCGAGCAGCGACGGGTGCGCCACGCCGACCAGTTGCCGGGTCACCCCGGCGGGATTGGCCAGCGGCCCGCAGAGGTTGAAAATCGTCCGCCGCCCCAGCGCCTTGCGGATCGGTGCGATCCGGCCCAGCGCGGGGTGGTGCGCCTGGGCGAACAGGAAGGCGATGCCGAGATCGGGCAGGGTCGCTTCGGCCAGTTCGCTCGCGCGGGCGAGATTGAGGCCCAGCGCTTCCAGCGTATCCGCGCCCCCGGCCAGGCTGGAGGCAGCGCGGTTGCCGTGCTTGGCCACCGGCACCCCGCAGGCTGCGACCACCAGCGCGACGGCGGTCGAAACGTTCAGGCTGTGCTGGCCATCGCCGCCGGTGCCGCAAACGTCGATTGCCCCGGCAGGCGCGGAAATCCGCTGCATCCGCGCGCGCATCGCGGTGACCGCGCCCGCGACTTCCGCAGCCGTCTCGCCGCGCTCGGCAAGTGTCGACCAGCGTTTCGGCGATCTCCGCATCGGCCATTACGCCGTCGAGCATCGCCCGAACAGCGCTTCGGCTTCGGGCAGGGTCAGGCTCATGCCAGTTCGCGCACCGGCAGGCCGCAGACGCCGCATGAAGTTGGCGAGCATCGCGTGGCCGTGTTCGGTGGCGATGCTTTCGGGGTGGAACTGTACCGCCATGGATCGGCAGGCTGGCGTGGCGGAAACCCATCACGTGGCCGTCATCCTGGTGGCGTTGACGATCAGGCACGTCGGGCACATCGGTCGACGATCAGCGAGTGATAGCGGGTGCGCGGTGAAAGGCGAGGGCAGCCCGGCGAACAGCCCGGTGCCGTCATGGCTCACCGGCGCAGGTCTTGCCATGCATCAGCCCGCCGCGCACCACGCTGCCGCCGAAATACTGCCCGATCGACTGGTGGCCCAGGCATACGCCGAGCAAGGGCTTGCCCGCATCGGCGCAGGCCCCGACCAGATCGAGGCTGATCCCGGCTTCGTTGGGGGTGCAGGGCCCCGGCGAGATCAGGAACCCCGCCGCGCCGCTCGATAGCGCCTGCCCGGCAGAGATCGCATCGTTGCGCACGACCTCCACCTCGGCGCCCAGCTCCATCAGGTAATGGACCAGGTTCCAGGTGAAGCTGTCGTAGTTGTCGATCACGAGGTATCATGCCGGCGCGCTCTAGGCAAGCCGAGCGTCATTTCGCCAGCAGTTTCACCAGATCGCGCTTCCAGAACTTGCCCAGGTGTGGGTGCCGTGGCCTTTGGTCTCGGGGCTGGCCGGGATCAGGATGAACCGCGCGCGCGGCATCAGCCGGGCGTGTTGCTGCGCCAGGGCGAGTTCGGGCGGGTTGATGAAATCGTCGCCGCTGTTGATCCACAGCACCGGGACGGTGATCTTCGCCAGGCCCGGCAGCGGGTTGTAATCGCGCGAGCTGTCGAGCTGATAGATCTGGTCATTGGCGTCCAGATCGCTCGCCGCGCGGGTGGCGTAGGCGCTGGCGAGGTAAGCTTCGGCGGCTTCGCGCGTCGGGTGTTCGGCTTGCAGTGCCACCGGGATTGCCGCCCGCGATCATCGACAGATAGCGCGCGGTGCGCAGGCCGCTTTCGGGCGGCTGGGTGTAGTTGCCACCGCTCCACAGCGGGATCGGCCTTGATCGCGTCGATCGACATCTGCCGCCACATCCGGTTGCGCCCGGCGATCTGCATGGTGTTGCAGGCAAACGGCGCGAGCCGCTCGGCAAAGCCGGGATAGGTCGTGCCCCAGACGAAAGCGTGCATGCAGCCCATCGAGGTGCCGAGGATCACCTTGAGCCGGGTGACCCCCAAGCCCTTCGGTCAGCAGCCGCTGCTGCGCCAGCACCATGTCGCCATAGGCATAGCGCGGGAACGCCATCCGCTGCCCGTCGCTGGGCTTGGAGCTTTGCCCGTGGCCGATATTGTCGGGCAGGATCACGTAGTATTTGGTGATGTCGAACGGCTGGCCGGGACCATAGAGCTCATCGGCGAATTGCGGGCGGAAGAACTGCTTGCCGCTCCCGCCGGTGCCGTGCAGCACCATCACCGCATTGTCGATCTCTCCCGCGGCATTGCGGCGCGGCGTGCCGAGCGTGGTGACGTGCATCCGCAAGTCCATGGTCTCGCCGGTGCCGAAGCGAAAGCCGGGCAGTGTCACGTCGCGCTCGGCCGAGCGCTTGGCCCAGTCCTCGGCAGCGGCAGGGGCGGCGATCAGGGCGAGCAGGAGGAGGAGGAGTTTGCGCATCGGAGCACTCTAGCGCTTGCGGCCAACCAAGGACAACTTGCAAAAGTAGTGAAATTCACTATAATCATGTCACCATGGACATGCCTATCACTGTCACAGCCACAGAAGCCAACCGCTCGCTGTCAAAGCTGTTGCGCGAAGTCGCGCGCGGCAAGCGGGTGGTGATCACCTCGCACGGGCGCAAGGTAGCGGTTATGGAGCCTGCCGAAAAGCCCGGTCCGACGCGCGAGCAACGGCTGGCGGCGCTGGAAGAGCTCCAAAAAATGTGGGCAACACAAGAGCATATCACCATTGGCCCGTGGACCCGTGAAGAACTGTACGAGCGCGACTGACCTTGACAGCAGCTTTCGACACCAACATCCTCGCCTATGCCGTGGGCTTGCGACAAGTCGAGGCCGACGAGGCAAAGATTGCCAGCGCCAGCCTGTTGATCGCGCCACTCCTGGCCGAAGGAGAACTCGTTCTGCCCGCACAGGTGCAAGCCGAATTGCACAATTTGCTGCGCAAAAAGGCAGGAGCTGTCGGCATTCGACGCGGCAATGCGGGTGGCAAAATTCTCTGCCGGGGCAATCACGATCCCAACAGACGCGTGCGGTGCTCGCCGAAGCCTTCGAACTCGCCGAAAGGCACCATTGCAAACCTACGATGCCATCATCCTCGCCGCCGCCGCGCAGGGCGGGTGCGAGGTGCTCTATTCGGAGGACATGCAGCACGGGTTTGAATGGAACGGAGTATTGGTGGTCAATCCGTTCGCGTGAATTCTCACTGCCCGAACCCCGCTTCCCCCGCAACCCGCACCGCCTCCCGCGCTGCTGCAATCAACGCCCCGGCCTTCGCCTCGCATTCGCGCTGTTCGTAGGCCGGGTCGCTGTCGGCGACGATCCCGGCGCCGGCCTGCACGTGCAGCACGCCGTCCTTGACCACGCCGGTGCGCAGCACGATGCAGGTGTCGAGATTGCCGTCGGGGCTGAAATAGCCGACGCCGCCTGCGTAAGCCCCGCGGGTTTCGGGTTCCAGCTCGGCGATGATTTCGCAGGCGCGGACTTTGGGTGCGCCGCTGACGGTGCCGGCCGGGAAGCCCGCGAAGACCGCGTCGAGCGCGTCGTGCTTTGCGCTGTCGAGCTCGCCGATCACGTTGGAAACGATGTGCATCACGTGGCTGTAGCGCTCGACGGTATAGCTCTCGGTCACTTCGCACCGTGCCCGCTTCAGCCACCCGGCCAACATCGTTGCGGCCCAGATCGAGCAGCATCAGGTGTTCGGCGCGTTCCTTGGGATCGGCGAGCAGGCTGACTTCGTTGGCGCGGTCCTCTTCGGGCGTGGCCCCGCGCGGTCTCGTGCCCGCGATCGGGCGGATCGTCACTTCGACCATCGCGTACCCGGACCAGAATTTCGGGGCTCGATCCGGTCAGCGCGAAGCCGGGCAAATCGAGGAAATACAGGAACGGCGAGGGATTCACCCGCCGCAGCGCGCGGTACAGCGCGAACGGCGGGCAGGGTGAAGGGGCAGGTGAAGCGCTGCGCCAGCACGACCTGAAAGATGTCGCCCGCCGTCGATATAGTCCTTCGCGCGCGCCGACCATCGCGGCATAGGCCCCGGGGGCGAGCAGCGGGGTCAGGTGCGGCTCAGGCAGGTCCTGCGCCGGGGCCGGCGGCGGGGCCGGGCTGCGCCAAGCCGCCGCAGCGCCTCGTCGATCCGCTCCGCCGCTGCATCGATCAGCCGCGCGGGCTCGCCGCTTCCGGCCAGACCGGCGCGACGCAGTACAGCGCGTCGCTCAACCGGTCGAACACCAGGATCAGGCGCGGGCGCACGAACAGCATGTCGGGCAGGGCGAGGTCGCTTTGCGGCGGGCGCGGCAGCTTTTCGACCAGGCCGATGGTTTCATAGCCGAAATAGCCGACCAGACAGGCCAGCACCGGCGGCAGCGCGGCGGGCACGTCGATCCGGCACGATGCGACCAGCGCGCGCAGTTCGTCAGGCTGTCGCCGGGCAGCGGTGCGAAGGCGGCGCGGTCATGCGCCCAGCGGCGGTTGACTTCGCAGGCCGCGCCAGTCGCCCGGAACACCAGATCGGGATCGAGACCCGAGCAGGCTGTAGCGCCCGCGCACTTCGCCGCCTTGGACCGATTCGAGCAGGAAATCCCCGCGTCCCGGCTCGATCAGCTTGGCCGCCGCGCCGACCGGGGTTTCGGTATCGGCGACCAGTCGTGCGCCAGATCAGCGCAGGTTGGCCCGCCCGCAATGCGGCCGCTGCACCTCGCGCAGTTTTCCAGACCGGAGCCGCTGGTCATCGCTGGGGTCAGTTGCCGCCAGACAGGCTGGCGCGGACCGCTTGAATCCCGGCTTCGTTGCGTTCGACGCCAATTTCAGCTGCCATCGCCGCAATCAGCTGGTCCGAATATTCGCGCCCGACGCTGGAGGACAGTTCACGCTGCAACCCGGCGAGGCGTGGATCGGCGGCATCGACCTTGCCGGGAGTGACCCCGTCCAGTTGCAGCACATACCAGCCGCGATTGCGCGGCGCGCCCATCAGCTTGACCGTGCCCTTGCCCATGCCGAACAGCACCTGCAGCGGCGGCGGCACGCGCTGGCCATAACGTTGCAGGTCCTCGCGGCCCATGTCGACCCGGTCGACCGGGGGCAGGGTGGCCCCCAGCGTGGCCATCGCCAGCCCCATGTCCATGCCCTTCTTGAGTGCAGCTTCCAGTTTCTGCGCCGCTGCCTTGGCCGCGACCGCGCCCTTGGACAGTTGCATGTCCTGCACCACCGCCGCGCGAATTTCAGCGAGCGGGGCGGGGGCGGCTTCGACCAGCGCGCCGACATCATAGACCATGAAGGTCTTGCCCGGCTCGATCTCGGCGATCTGCGGCTGGCCTTCGCCTTCCATCCCAAAGGCGGTGGCGAGCACCGGGGCCAGTACCTGCGGCGCGGTCGCACCTTCCTTGCCATAGACCGCACCGCTGGCCAGCAGCGGTTCGGTGGTGGCCAAGGTCAACCCCAGCTTCTTGGCAACATCGCCCAGCGCCGCGCCGTTATCGAATTCATCTTCGATCTCGGCGGAAAAATTGGTCAGCGCCTCGCGCTGCTTCACCGCGCTGAGCTCCTTGACGATCTCGCCGCGCACCTGTTCCAGCGCGCGCGCAGGGGTGCCCTCGATCGCGTCGACCCGCATCAGGTGCCAGCCGAGCCCGCTCTTGGCCGGGCCGGCGATGCTGCCGCGCGGCGCGGCAAAGGTGGCGTCGGCGACTGCGGCGCTGGCCTGACCCGACAGCTGTTGCTTGCTGAGGCTGCCCAGCGGCGCAGCGGATAGGCCCTTGGCGCTGGCGACGGCTTCGAGCGACTTGCCGCCCTTGAGTTCGGCCATGACGGCCTTGGCGGCGGCTTCGGTGGGCAGGACCAGCTGGGTCAGCTTGCGCTTTTCCGATGCAGCATATTGCTCGGCGGAGGCGTTGTAGCGGTCCTGCACTTCCTTGTCGGTTGGCGCGGCGACTGTGCCCAGCGCAGCGTCGGTGAAGGTGGCATAACGGATCGTGCGGCGTTCGGGCCGCAGGTAGTCAGCGCCGCTTGCGTATTGTACCAGTCGGTCACTTCCTTGTCGCTGGGCGGGGTCTTGGGCGCGAAGGCAGCCGATGGCAGCAGCGCGATCGCGCCGCTGCGCCGTTCGGTCAGCACGCTGGCATAGCGCAGCGTCGCCGCGCTGGGCAGCGTGGCGGCCATGTCTGCCGGGGACAGCAGCAACCGCGCGCTCAGCCCCTGGGCGAGTTCTTCGCGTGCCGATGCTTCAGTCAGCCCGCGCTGGGCGATCAGTTGGCGGAACGCTTCTGGGCTGAACTTGCCGTCTGCGCCCTTGAATGCCGCGATCTGGGCCAGCTCACTGTCGATCAGGCGGTCGCTGGGGGCGAAGCCGTTCTTGCTGCCCCATTCGCGCAGCGTGACCCGATTGATCAGATCGGTCAGGACTCCATCGAGGCCCTTGTCGGCCAGAAAGGCCTTCATTGTCAACTGCGGGTCCTTTTCCCGCATCGCATCGACCGAGCTGGTCGCTCGGCGCGAAAGGTCGGCGGTGCTGATGCTGCGCCCACCCACGCTCGCCACGCGGTCACCGCCTGCTACCCCGCCAAAGTTGCCGCTGGAGGCGACATCGCCGGTGGCGAAAGCCACGGCCACCAGCGCCACAAAGCCAAATGTGAGCGCAAGGCCGAGTTTTGAAGCAAACATCCGGCGGAAGAACTGGATCATGGTGGCGGGGGTCCTGCAATCTGGATTGGCCAAGCGGCACAGCGCCGGGCTTTAGGTTGCTGCGCCTGCAACCGCAATATGTTGCAGCGGGCGAAAGGTGGAAAGTGCAGCGCTCCGCACCCGGATTTATCGCTGATTTCACCGCATGGGCTTTGACAGCACTATGCCTGCTGGCCTAACCGGGCCTGCAACCACAGCCGGATTTCCGGCGTTTTTCAAAGATTAGAGAGATTTACATGGCAAACCGGCCCTTTATCGTCGGGAACTGGAAAATGAATGGCGTCCGCGCCACTCTGGCCGAAGCGCGCGCGATTGATCGCGGTGCGGCGCGGCATCCCGGAGTGCGGGTGGGCATTGCCCCGCCGTTCACACTGATTTCCGCCACTGCCGAAGCCGTCAGCGAAACCATGATCGGCGGACAGGATTGCCACGCCGAGGTTTCCGGAGCCTTCACCGGCGACGTTTCGGCAGCCATGCTGGCCGATGCCGGGGCCGGGTTTGTGATTGTCGGGCACAGCGAGCGCCGTACCTTGCATGGCGAGCAGGACGCTGCCGTGCGCGCCAAGGCCGAGGCCGCGCTCGCCGCTGGGCTGGAAGTGATCGTTTGCGTTGGGGAAACCGAGCCGCAGCGCGATGCGGGCCAGGCCGAAGCGGTGGTTACCGCGCAGCTCGCCGGTTCATTGCCAACGGGTGATGAGGCAGCCGCGCGGATCACGGTCGCCTACGAACCGGTCTGGGCGATCGGCACAGGCCGGGTGCCGTCGGTGGATGACGTCGCAGCGATGCACGCCGCCATTCGCGCGCAACTGGTCGCGTTGTATGGGGACGCCGGGGCCGAGCTGACCATCCTCTATGGCGGTTCGGTCAATGCCGGCAATGCCAGCGAGCTGCTGGCTGTCGCCGATGTCGGTGGTGCGCTCGTCGGCGGGGCCAGCCTCTCAGCGGAGAGCTTCCTGGCAATTGTCGTGGCGGCTGGCGGGACTGACGCCGAATAGGCACTGAAGCTTGCACTACTGGCCCGGTGCGCCTATCTGCGCGCCAGGCTTGCGGCGTTAATGCCCGCTTTCATTGCAGAGTACGTTCATGTCGATCTTCATTTTCCTCACGGTAGTTCAGGCCCTGGTGGCCGCCGCGCTGGTCGGCGTGATTCTGATGCAGCGCTCCGAAGGCGGCGGGCTGGGCGTCGGGCGGCAGCCCCACCGGGCTGATGTCGGCACGCGGTGCAGCCGATTTCCTGACCGCGCGCCACGGCTGTGCTCGCAACCTTGTTCGTCGGCCTGTCGATCGTGCTCGCGGTGCTGGCGGTCAACGCCGGTTCGTCGCGGACAATCGATACCTCGCTTGACCGGACAGTTGCTCCGGCGGCTGCACCGATCCAGACCGCGCCGGTTGATCCGGGCGCTGCTCCGGCTGCTGCAATCGTCCCTTCGGCTGCGGCACCTGCGGCTCCGGCCAGCGCGCCGGCCCCTGCCACCAAGCAATAGACGTCCCATTCGTCAAAGCATCGCCGGGATCCTGCGGGTTCCCGGCGCGCAAGTCCTGCCAGCCTGTGGATTCATTCCGCAGCGGCTTGCCCAAAATCGCATTCTCTGTTTAAGGCTCAACTCCCATGGCGCGGTACATATTTATCACCGGCGGCGTGGTCTCCTCGCTCGGCAAAGGTCTGATGGCGGCAAGTCTTGCGGCGTTGCTGCAAGCGCGTGGATTTAAGGTCCGCATCCGCAAGTTCGACCCCTATCTCAACGTCGATCCGGGCACGATGAGCCCCTATCAGCACGGCGAAGTTTACGTCACCGACGACGGCGCCGAGACCGACCTCGACCTTGGCCACTATGAGCGCTTCACCGGCGTCTCGGCGCGGCAGGCCGATAACATCACTTCGGGCCGGATCTACCGCGACATCATCGCCAAGGAACGCCGCGGCGACTATCTCGGCGCTACGGTGCAAGTTATCCCGCACGTCACCGATGCGATCAAGGACTTTGCCAAGACTGAGACTGAGGACCTTGATTTCGTGCTCTGCGAGATCGGCGGCACGGTCGGCGATATCGAAGGCCTGCCGTTTATCGAGGCGCTGCGGCAACTGCGCAACGAATTGGGGCGCGAGCAGACCTGCTTCGTCCACGTCACGCTGGTGCCTTACATTGCCGCAGCGGGTGAACTGAAAACCAAGCCGACGCAGCATTCGGTCCGCGAAATGACCGGCCTTGGCATTCAGCCGGACATCCTGCTGTGCCGCTGCGAACATCCTTTGCCGGACAATGAGCGCGCCAAGATCGCGCTGTTCTGTAACGTGCGCAAAGAAGCGGTTATTCCGGCGCTCGATGCCTCCAGTATCTATGCGGTGCCCTTGCAATACCACGCCGAAGGGCTCGATGCCGAAGTGCTGCACCACTTCCGGATTGAAGCGCCCGCACCCGATCTGGCGCGCTGGGACGATATCGTTGAGCGTTATCAGCATCCCGAAGGCGAAGTGACGATCGGCGTAGTCGGCAAATATGTCGGCCTGCAGGACGCTTACAAAAGCCTCAACGAGGCGCTGGTCCACGGCGGCATGGCGCACCGGGTCAAGGTCAACATCAAGTGGCTTGACGCCGAACTGTTCGAAGCAGGGGACGAGGAAATCGCGGCCCGGCTGGAGCCGATGCACGGCATTCTGGTGCCCGGCGGGTTCGGGGTGCGCGGCAGTGAAGGCAAGATCGCCTCGGTGCGGTTTGCGCGCGAACGCAAGGTGCCGTTTTTCGGGATTTGCCTGGGGATGCAGATGGCCTGCGTCGAAGGCGCACGCAACACTGCCGGGATCGCCGCAGCCGGCTCGACCGAATTCGGCGCCGACCAGCGAACCGGTGGTGGGGATCATCACCGAATGGATGAGCGCCGAAGGCCTGCAACAGCGCGGCGCTGATACCGATCTTGGCGGCACGATGCGGCTGGGGGCCTATGAGGCGAAGCTCGCGGGCAACAGCCACGTCTCGGCAATCTATGGCGGGGCGAGTTCGATCAGCGAGCGTCACCGCCACCGCTACGAAGTTAACGGTGCCTACCGTGATGCGCTGGAGCAGGGCGGGCTGGTGTTTTCGGGGATGTCGCCCGATGGGCTGCTGCCCGAAATCGTCGAGCGGCCCGATCATCCGTGGTTCGTCGGCGTGCAGTTTCACCCCGAGCTCAAAAGCCGCCCGTTTGATCCGCATCCGCTGTTCGCCGGGTTCATCGGCGCGGCCTTGCAACAGTCGCGGCTGGTCTGAGGCAAGCCATACACAGAATTTTTCGGGGCGAGTTTGCTGTAATTTCAGCAATATGAACGCGCCACTTCAGGTGCCTTGCGGAAAAGCGCTTGCCACAAGCTAGGGGCATATCCTAGCGCACCGCTCGAAGCGCTCACGCGGCTTCGTTCGACACGGGTCGCGCCGTAGATCGAACCTTGGGGAGACTGGGCAAGTGCCCATCAGACGTGCGGGATTGGCGCTGCAAGGGGGCAGGGCGGCTGCAGTTGTGCAGCCTACCTGCGCGCATGCTTACGCAAAACCAACCATCTCCCTTAGCGATATCTTTTCAGCCATTCTGTCATGGTCGAACATCGCGGCGGGAATACCATGTTCCCAGAACCAACCAGATCGAGCTCGCCAGCTCTGATCGTCTTATGCGACCCGGACGTTCACGGGCTGGCTTGGCGGCGTGCAAACGTCGCGGGGGTGAGGTAGCAATACCTCACCCCCAATCTGTTTCGATCGCCGGACATAGTCAGGCGGCGGCGCTGTCCTTGGTCTGGGCAGGTTCGATAACCGCCGAGCGTGCGCTGCGTGCCGACCGGGATCGACTTCGGCTTCATCGCTTCGGGCACTTCGCGCACCAGATCGATCACCAGCAGGCCGTCTTCCAGATTGGCGGCATCGACGCGGACATAGTCGGCCAGTTCGAACCGGCGCTCAAACCCGCGCTGGGCGATCCCGACGTGCAGGAACTGCGCGTTGCTGGCATCGTCGCCCTTCTTGCCGTGGACCACCAGCAGGTTCTGCTGCGCGGTGATTTCGATATCGGCGGGCTTGAACCCGGCGACAGCCAGCGTGATCCGGTAGGAATCTTCTGCGCGGCGCTCGATGTTGAACGGCGGATAATTATCGCCCGAACCGGCGCGTGACTGGTTTTCCAGCAGGTCAAACAGCCGGTCAAACCCGACCATCGAGCGGCGATAGGGGGTAAAATCAAAACGGTTCATGGCACAAATCCTCGTGTGAGCAATTTACGACGGGTGGAGCCCCGCAGGCGCTCCGTGGCGGCGCCGTGTCCCGCTCTCCAGATTGGCAGAGCAGGCCATGACACCGCGCTTGAGATATGATAGCGCTGGTCTGTTTCAAGAGGTGCCCCGGATGACCACGCCCAAAGTTGAGATCTACACCAAGTGGGGCTGCCCCTATTGCGTCCGCGCCAAGGCGCTGCTCGACGCCAAAGGCGTAGCCTACGACGAATACGACATCACCCTCGGCGGGCTCAAGCGCGCGGAAATGCAGGCGCGCGTGCCCGGCGCGCAGACCGTTCCGCAAATCCTGATCGCTGGGCAAGCGGTGGGCGGCAGCGACGATCTGCACGCGCTGGATCGCGCGGGAAAACTGGACGCCTTGCTTGGACGCTGAGCCAGCATGATGCAGCGGATCGCGGTCTTACAGATGACGTCGGGCATCGATCCGCTGGTCAACGGCCAGACCATCGTTGGCGCCATCGGCGCAGCGGCGATGGGCGGAGCGAGCATGTTGTTCACCCCCGAAATGTCCGGGCTGCTGGATCGCAATCGCGCCCGGGCCGCGCAGGCGATTGTGCCCGAGGCCGCTGATCCGGTGCTGGCGATGGTGCGTGCGGCGGCGGCGGACGCGGGGATCTGGGCGGCGCTTGGCTCGCTCGCGATTGCCCGCGAAGATGGCCGCTGGGCCAACCGCTCGTTCCTGATCGATCCGCAGGGACAGGTCGCGGCGCGCTATGACAAGCTGCACATGTTTGATGTCGATCTGGCGAACGGGGAAAGCTGGCGCGAATCCGCCGCCTATGTTGCGGGCGACGCGGTTGTGACTGCCGAAACCCCGCTGGGACGGCTGGGGCTGGCAATCTGCTATGATCTGCGCTTCCCCGCGCTGTTCGAAGCGCTGGGGCAAGCGGCCTGCGATGTCATCGCGGTGCCCGCCGCTTTCACCCGGCCGACCGGCGCAGCGCATTGGCACGTGCTGCAACGCGCCCGCGCGATCGAGGCCAGCGCCTTTGTGGTCGCGGCCGCGCAAGTGGGTACACATGAAGACGGGCGGCAGACCTATGGCCATTCGCTGGTGATCGATCCGTGGGGCGAAGTGCTGCTCGATATGGGCAGCGACGCGCCGGGGCTCGCCTTCGCCGAACTTGATCCGGCGCGGATTGCGGAGGTGCGCGGGCAAGTCCCCAGCCTTGCCAACCGCCGCCCGATCCCCAGATAGGCCGGACGATGATTGTCTTCGATCTGATCTGCACCCCCGGCGGGCACCGCTTCGAAGGCTGGTTCGGCTCCTCCGCTGACTTTGCCACCCAGCAGGCGCGCGGGCTGGTCTGCTGCCCGCAGTGCGGCTTAGCGGCGGTGGACAAAGCCCCGATGGCCCCTGCGGTTGGGCGCAAAGGCAACCAGGCGGTCGCCGTCCGGCCAGCCGCCCCGCTTGCGCCAGCCGCTCCAGCCAAACCGCAGCCGATGCTGGCGGGCGATCTGCCGCCCGAAGCCGCCAAACTGCTCAAGGCGATGGCCAAGGTCCAAGCCGAAGCGCTGAAATCCTCCCGCTGGGTCGGTGGCGATTTCGCCGAACAAACCCGCGCCCAGCACTATGGCGAGCGCGAAACCGAAACCATACACGGCCAGGCGACGCTGAAACAGGCGCAGGATTTGCTCGAGGAAGGCATCGCCGTGATGCCGCTGCCATTCCCGGTGGCCCCACCGGATGAGACGAACTGATTGTCAGTTGCGACGGACAAATCTTGTCGCCCCTGCGAAGGCAGGGGCCCATCCGAACCCTCGTCTCAAGCGCTGCCGTCGGGTTTTGTGGCGAGATTGGGATAGGCCCCTGCCTGCGCAGGGGCGACGGTGGGAGTTTGGCTGCGTGCGGTGCCATGTTGCCAGCCCCCGCACCGCCGCCTAAAGCCTCCCTCGGCGCGCCCGTAGCTCAGCAGGATAGAGCACCAAATTCCTAATCTGGGGGCCATGGGTTCGAGCCGAAGCCGCGTAGCGGCTGAGACGACCGGAGCGCAGCGCAGGTCAATCCCGTCGGGCCGGTTGCGCAGCTAGCGTCGGGACCGTAAAGCCTCCCTCGGCGCGCCCGTAGCTCAGCAGGATAGAGCACCAGATTCCTAATCTGGGGGCCATGGGTTCGAATCCCGTCGGGCGCACCACTTACTCGTTGGCGGCAGTATGCAACCAGTCCGCATGGCGCGGCGCTTTTTTCGTCACGCTCCATTCTTCCAGCATTGGCTCCGCAACGCGGCGCAGTTCGGCGTATTGCTCGGCCGTACCGATATCGGCGGCGAGTTCGATGCGGTGGCCGTTGGGATCGAAGAAATAGATCGACTGGAAAATGCCGTGGTGGGTGGGGCCGAGCACGTCGACGCCATTGGCTTCCAAATGCGCTTTCGCCGTATGCAGCGCGGCCACATCGGCGACGCGGAAGGCCAGGTGCTGGACCCAGGCGGGGGTGTTGGGATCGCTACCCATCGCGGGCTGATTGGGCAGTTCGAAGAAGGCCAGTACGTTGCCGTTCCCGGCCTCCATGAACACGTGCATGTAGGGATCATAGGCGCCGGTTGAAGGCACGTGATCCTCGGCAAAGGCGGTGCTGTAGGTCATGCCCAGCATCTGTGCATACCAGTCGACCGTCTCCTTCGCGTCCTTGCAGCGATAGGCGACGTGGTGGATGCCGCCGAGGGTGATGGGATGGGAAATCGGTGACGTCATGATGGCACCCCTTCCACCGTCAACGCGCCGCGGCGCAGCTGGTCGCGCTCCATGCTCTCGAACAGGGCGGTGAAGTTGCCTTCGCCAAAGCCTTCGTCCTTCTTGCGCTGGATGAATTCGAAAAACACCGGGCCGATCTGCGCCTGCGAGAAAATTTGCAGCAGCAGGCGGGGATCGCCGTCAGCGGTTGAGCCATCAAGCAAGATGCCGCGCTGTTGCAGTTCCTCCACGGGCTCGCCGTGGCCCGGCAGACGCTCGGTGAGCATTTCGTAATAGGTCGCGGGCGGCGGGGCCATCATCGGGGTGCCGGTGGCTTTCAGCCGGTCCCAGCTTCCCAGCAAATCGTCACAGATGAAGGCAATATGCTGAATTCCCTCGCCATTATATTCGCGCAGGAACTCCTCAATCTGGCCGCCGCCGGCCTTGCCTTCCTCATTCAAGGGAATGCGGATCTTGCCATCGGGCGCGGTCATCGCCTTGCTGGTGAGGCCGGTATATTCGCCTTTGATGTCGAAATAGCGGATTTCGCGGAAATTGAAGATCCGCTCATAGAACCCGGCCCAGTGCGCCATCCGCCCGCCGTAGACGTTGTGGGTCAAGTGATCGATCAGCTTGAGGCCGGCCCCGACCGGGTTGCGGTCCGCCCCGGCTGCGTAGACGAAATCGATATCGTAGATCGAAAGGTCGTCACCATACCTGTCAATCAAGTAGATGATTGAGCCGCCGATCCCCCGGATAGCAGGCAAACGCAGTTCCATCATGCCGGTGCTGGGACTCGACCGGCTCCGCCCCGCGCTCGATCGCTTCGGCATAGGCCTTGGCGGCGTCTTTCACGCGAAAACCCATCCCGCAAGCCGACGGACCATGCTCGGCGGCGAAGTAAGCGGCGGGGCTGCGCGGCTCGTAATTGGCGATCAGGTTGATCTCGCCCTGCCGCCACAGCTGCACATCCTTCGAGCGGTGCCGGGCGATCTGCACGAAGCCCATCGCGGCAAACACCGGTTCGAGCACGCCTTTGTCCGGCGCGCAGAATTCGATGAATTCGAAGCCGTCGAGGCCCAGCGGGTTTTCGAACAGGTCGGTCATGGTGGGTCCGAATTTAGTTTCAAACGAAACCGGATTGTCGCGCTGGAACGGGCCTAAGTCAAGTCTGCTCTGCCCAAATCGACTCGGTGACAACTCGGTCCGTCGCAAATCGCGTCATTTGCCAGAATTAGGGCTTGAACTGCTGAATCAACTGTGATTCTTGGAGCTGTGCGACCGACCGGCAAACTCCAACGCGATAACGTGACTCAGGGCATGGCGCTGGCGTGCCTGCTGTTCCTGGGCGGGCTGGCGCTGGTCGGGCCGAGCGGCGTGCTGTCGTGGAGCGAAAACAGCCACTTGCTGACCGAACGGCAGAAGGAGGTCGCGCGGCTGAGCATCGAGCGCGATGAACTGCGCAACCGGGTCGATCTGCTCGATCCGGCGCAGACCGATCCTGATCTGACCGGCGAACTGTTGCGTAAGGACCTCAACGTAGTCCATCCCGACGAAATGGTGCTGATGGTCGATTGACCGGGCGGAGTAGCGGTGTTGCAGCGATAAAAGTCGCGCCAAGCCAGTCATAAAATACGTATGAGGCGGTTTCCCTTACGGCAGTCACCCCCTATAGCCGGGGCGTAACTGTTCACTCAGGGGATCGTACTTGGCCAAGCCCGCCACCAGCCGCACCAAGCGGCCCGCCGCAGCAACGCCCGCTGCGGACCCGAATTTCGCGCTGCGCAGCCTGCAGGATGCCTTTGCGGCAGAACCACGCTATCGCGGCGGACGACGCGCAGTTGCTGGCGTTTTACGAACAGATGGTGCTGATCCGCCGGTTTGAGGAACGCGCCGGACAGCTCTATGGCCTGGGCCTGATCGGCGGGTTCTGCCACCTCTATATCGGGCAGGAAGCGGTCGCGGTCGGGCTGCAATCGGCGCTGGATGCGGACAAGGACAGCGTGATCACCGGCTACCGCGATCACGGCCACATGCTGGCCTATGGGATCGATCCCAACGTGATCATGGCCGAACTGACCGGGCGCGGCGCGGGCATTTCCCGGGGCAAGGGCGGCTCGATGCATATGTTCAGCGTCGAGCACAAGTTTTACGGCGGCCACGGCATCGTCGGCGCGCAGGTCGCGCTCGGCACCGGCCTCGCCTTCGCGCACAAGTACCGCGAGGACGGCGGGGTCTGCATGGCCTATTTCGGCGACGGCGCGGCCAACCAGGGCCAGGTCTACGAAAGCTTCAACATGGCGGCGCTGTGGAAGCTGCCGATCATCTTCGTGATTGAAAACAACGGCTATGCGATGGGCACTGCGGTCAAGCGCAGTTCGGCTGAAACCGAATTCTATCGCCGCGGCACCGCGTTCCGGATTCCGGGGATGAAGGTCAACGGGATGGACGTGCTGGAAGTGCGCCAAGGCGGCTGAGACGGCGCTGGCCTATGTCCGCGCCGGCAACGGCCCGGTGCTGATGGAGCTCAACACCTATCGCTATCGCGGCCATTCGATGTCCGATCCGGCCAAGTATCGCAGCCGCGAAGAAGTGCAGGACATGCGCGATCACCACGATCCGATCGAAGCCGCCAAGGCCGAACTGATCAAGCGCGGGGTGAGCGAGGACAAGATCAAGGACATCGACAAGCAGATTCGCAGCAGAGTCTCGCAGTCAGCTGATTTTGCAGAAAATTCGCCTGAGCCAGAGCTGGCCGAACTTTATACTGACGTGCTGGTGGAGCGCTACTGATGGCGATCGAACTCAAGATGCCCGCGCTCTCGCCGACGATGGAAGAGGGCACGCTGGCCAAGTGGCTGGTCAAGGCTGGCGACACGGTGAAGTCGGGCGATATCCTGGCCGAGATCGAAACCGACAAGGCGACGATGGAATTCGAAGCCGTGGACGAAGGTGTGGTCGGCGCGATCCTGGTTGCTGAAGGAACCGAAGGGGTCAAGGTCGGCACGGTGATCGCGACGATGGGCGGGGAGGGTGAAGCGCCTGCTCCTGTTGCTGCGCCGGAAACAGCACCTGTCGCCGCCGCTCCCGCCGCCGCCGCCGCCGCCGAGGCACCAGCGCGCCCGGCTCCTGCCGCCGCGAAGGCCGACCCGGAAGTGCCCCACGGCACCAACATGAAAAGCGCAACCGTCCGCGAAGCCCTGCGCGATGCGATGGCGGAGGAAATGCGCCGCGATGACCGCGTCTTCGTGATGGGCGAGGAAGTGGCGGAGTATCAGGGGGCCTACAAGGTCACCCAGGGCCTGCTGGAAGAATTCGGCCCCAAGCGGGTGATCGATACCCCGATCACCGAATATGGCTTTGCCGGGATCGGCGCGGGCGCGGCGATGGGCGGGCTGCGACCGATCATCGAATTCATGACCTTCAACTTCGCGATGCAGGCGATTGACCACATCATCAATTCGGCGGCGAAGACCAATTACATGTCGGGCGGGCAAATGCGCTGTCCGGTGGTGTTCCGCGGTCCCAACGGCGCCGCCACCCGGGTCGGCGCGCAGCACAGCCAGAACTTTGGACCGTGGTACGCCAGCGTGCCCGGCCTGATCGTGATCGCGCCCTATGATGCAGCCGATGCCAAGGGCCTGCTCAAAGCCGCGATCCGCAGCGAGGATCCGGTGGTCTTTCTGGAGAACGAACTGGTCTATGGCCGGACTTTCGAACTGCCCGAACTCGACGATCACGTCCTGCCCATCGGCAAGGCGCGGATCATGCGCGAAGGCAGTGATGTGACCATCGTGTCCTATTCGATCGGCGTCGGCCTGGCGCTTGAAGCGGCGGAAGAGCTGGCCGGGGAAGGGATCGACGCCGAAGTGATCGATCTGCGCACGCTGCGCCCGCTCGATACGGCAACGGTGCTGGCCTCGCTCGCCAAGACCAACCGGATGGTGGTGGCCGAAGAAGGCTGGCCAGTCTGCGGGATCGCGTCCGAAATGATCGCGGTCTGCATGGAACAGGGCTTCGATCACCTCGACGCGCCGGTCCAGCGGGTCTGCAACGAAGACGTGCCGCTGCCCTATGCCGCCAATCTGGAAAAGGCCGCGCTGATCGACGTGCCGCCGGATCGTCGCGGCGACCAAGCGGGCTTGTTACCGCTAGACCAGCGAGCGAAAAATTAGAAATGAGTTCAGAAACAGACCCGCTCATGCTGAGCTTGTCGAAGCACTCTCCTGTTACGGCACGGCAGAGTGCGCACGATGGTCCTTCGACAGGCTCAGGATGAGCGGAATTTAAGCGAAGTAATTCAGATCTTTGATCGATGCTCTAAGACGGCAGATCAACCGATGATCGCCGGGGTATCGTTAAAGGTGTTGCAGCCCGATACTTCGTCGGGCTTGGCCGGATCGCGCTGATAGACTTGAGTCAAATCGCGGTCATCGCGCACGGTGAAGGTGGCGATCGATTGGATCGTGCTGGTCTTGAACAGGAACGCCGATGAGATGATCGGCTGATAGTCGTAAAATACCTCGACGAAGATCACGGCGTCTTCGGGCTGAGCCTCCACTTCTTCGCCGGTCGGGCCAAGCCCGGCAATCGGGGTGGCCAGCCCGTCACCGGTGTTGCCGTAGCTGGAGTTTTCAACCTTCATCCCCCGGCAGCGCTGCCAGTGGATGTATTGATCGCCGCTGGCATCATCCACCTGCAGGCTGGAGATGATCACCCGGCCATGCTTGAGCAGTTCCATCTTTTCGCCCGGACTGGACTGCCGCGCCGATGAAGATGTCGTTGATGTCTGCCTCATAGATCTTGCGGTCGGTGAGGGTAGAGGTGTCGCCGATCCGCGAGCCATTGTCGGCGATGTGAACCGTCAGCTGGCCGACCTGCATGTTGGTGACGGCGAAATTTGCCAGTTCCATGCCCCACAGCCCGGCGGTCAGCAGGAACGGCGCGCCCAGCGCAAATTCGGTCATGGCCAGGCCTGAGCGGTCGCGCAGCAGGCGGCGCAAGGTGGCAAAGCATGGTCATGCGCAGTTCCCCAGCACGGCGCTGGCATTCACGGCCTGCATGCCGAACGGCTGGTTGCGCAGCACGGTTTGTGTTTCCAGTGTGATATCCTCGGTCTGCCCCGGGATGAACTGCGGCAACCGGGAACAGGCGGCGATAGGTGATGGTGACGCGATAGAGCACTGCATCGCGCGCGCCGCCCTGGCCTGCGACCCCGCGATCGGTATCCCAGGTGCCGTTGCCATTGGCGTCTTCAAAGGATTCGCCGTTGTTGCAGATGCCGTCGCTATCCATATCGGTGAAGTCTTCGGGCCGGGCGACATCGGAAAAATTGGTATAGGCGGTCCGGCCGAATTCGAGCGTCGGCATAGGGCGAGACCGAATGGACGGCGCTGCGTTACCAGCGCGTCGAGCTGCGGCTTCGTCCGCGCCTTCGATCGTCGCCTTGCGCGCGGCCTGCTGGATCGCGCCTTGCAGCATGCTGGTGGTGTACATGTTGTGGCCAATGTCAAAGATCCCGAACACCATCATCAGCAGCACCGGCGCCACCAACGCGAATTCGACGGCGGTCGCGCCGCGCTGGTCTGATCGAATCCGGTGAAGCGCAGCGCGGATCATTTCGAAATCCGCAGTTCGCCGATCGACGCCGCGATCTTGCTGAACACCGAATTGAGCTGAGCGGCATCGCTGGCCTCGAAGAAGTGGCCCGGCCCGGCGCATTCGGTCATGATCGGATTGAGCGTGGTGCCAAAGCCGATCACCCAGACGGTGATGTTGCGCTTCTTCACTTCCTTGCAGGCGACGCCGAACCGGTGTTCGACCACTTCGGTCAGCGTTTCGGACGATTTCTGGCGACCAGCGGCGCTCGTCCAGCGGTTCGATCCCGTAAGTGCCATAGGAAATGTCGAGCGGCGCGGTCAGGCCATCGGTCAGGAAGATCAGGTGGCGGCTGGTCGGCTTGCCAGGCAGATCGGCGTTCTCGTCGGCAAAGATGCCGCTCGGCGAGAGGAACCGGCCGCCCCAGATCATCCCGATGTCGTGATAGGTGCTGCCGGCCGGGACCAGGCTATCGACATAGTCGCTGACCTCGGTTGAGGTCATTTCGTGCCAGCTTGTGCGCCGGGCTCGGGGCAGGCGGAAAAACCGCCCCATTGCGCCATCAGGTAATGGTTTTCCGAGTTGTTCGGCGTCTTGAAGGTGCCGGTCCCGTCCCACCACATTTCGGGCTCGAACGACAATTCGTTGATCATCGGCCGCCATTGCGTCGCCGGATTGCCGGGGGTCGGGACCAGATCGATGTCGAGATCGAGCGCCCTGGTCAAATCGACGTTGTCGTAATCGTCGATTTCGTAGGTATCGCGCTCTTCGATGCAGCCGCGGAACCAGGCGGTCAGATTGAGCGGCGGTGGGCGAGGGGTAGCCGTCCATCAGCACGTCGATGGAACCGGACACGCAATGGGTCATTGCCCGATGCACCTTTGACGAAGGTCACGTCGAACGGCATCTTCTGGTAGAGCCAGTTGTAGACCGGCCGCGTTTCTTCGCCGGTCTTCTTGCTCGACCAGTCATAGGTATAGGCGGTGTAAGTGGTGCCGCTGACAATCAGATTGGTGCCGTCCGAGCCAATGTTGCAGCTGTAGTGCCACACCGTCCACCCGGTTGCGGCCGCGCTGGGTGCCGTCCGCGTCGGTCGAGCTCGACAGGCTGGTCCAGGTGGCCGTGCTCGCCGGGCAAGTTGCAGCGGAATAGGGCGTGATCGCGGTGGAGCTGCCGCTGACATAGCTGGATTGGTTGTCATAGATGTCGTATTTGCGGGTCGCGCCGGTATCCTTGTTTTCGCGCCCGTGATATTCCCATTCGTCAACCACCCAGTCTGACTTGAGCTGGAACCCGACGTTGACGTTGGTGGAATAGGGCACGAAGCCATAACGGATCCGGGTGCCGGGTTTCTTCGCACCTTCCAACTGGCCGTGGAAGGATTTGACCACATTGCGCAGCACATCGATCCGGGGCGCGGCGTCGCTGGGGTTGGTTTCCAGCATCGATCCGGTGGTATCGAGCACCATCATCACGTCGGTGTTGGAAAAGTTGAGCTTGGCCTGGCAATCGACCTTCAGGTCAACCTGTGAAAAGCCGAACACGCCCATCACCGTCACCGGGACTTCCACCGTGGCGGTGCCGCTGATCGAGTAGTCATCTTCCAGCGTCATCTGGAAATCGCGATCACGCGTGCCATAGGCGCCGTCGCGGAAGTTCAGGTTGAAGAATCTGACCCCGACGTCAGCTGCATCAGTAGGCACCTCGCCGGTTACGACCACGGCCGAGCCCAGCTTCTTGCGCGCGGCGAGCACCCCGGCGTCGCAGGCCTGCTGTAGCCGCGCGTTGGAGAGATAGCTGCGGCCCATATCGACCCCGCCGCCAACCATCGCCAGGATCGGCAGCAGCGACGCCGCGATCAGCGCGAGCGTATTGCCCGAGCGATCCAGCGCCAGGCGGCGCAGCAGCGGCAGATGATGCGTTTTGGCCAGCATCGTCGTAACCCGGTTCCAATCCCTTGCAAGGCAGAGCAAATTTGCACCTGCGGCATAGCCTGCAAGGGGTGAGGGCATTGCCAACGATCATGCTTAACAGGTTGCTAATTAGGCGAAGAATCCACGCAATCTGGCCGGTCCGGCGACCTGATCCGCTTAACCGGGCTGCCGCTCAGTTGTTGATCAGGAAGATCGGCCGGGTGTAGTTGATCGGGATTTCTTCGATGCCGATCACGGTCAGCACCGTCGGAATCCGGTACTCCATCGTCATTTCGAGTTCGCGCACGCCAGCCACGCGCTGCACCGCCGCCTCGCTGACCAGCACGTTGAAGCGCTGCGGCAGCAAGCCATAGGGTGGGGTGGTGGCGACGCTGCGCGCGTAGGATTCGATCTGCACGTCGGTCAGGTTGTTCTCACCCTGATAGGCGACCACCGCAAAGCGCGCGGCGTCGGCAGCGGCGCTGCGCATGGCATTGTAGTTCTGCATCCCGATGCCGAACTGCAGCACGCCGAACATCATCGCGATAAAGGTCGGCCCGATCAGCGCGAATTCGATCATCACGTTGCCGTCGGTGCAGGCCGTCAGGCGGCGCAGGCGGGCGAGGGGGCGGGCGAAGGTGCCGATCATGAGCTTTCCTCCTGCTCCAGCATCACGTGGCGCGTAATCCGGAAGGTCAGCGGCGAACCCACCCCAAAACTGGTCCAGATCGGCGTATATTCGTCGGTCAGGTACAGCTTGACATAGCGCGATCGATCATCCGATCCGCAGCCGTTTGAATTGGTGGTGTAGTCATCATCATGGCCGCAGCGGTAGACTTCGCTGATCTGCACTTTGGTTGCGGGCAGTCCGGTGGAGGTCATCACCACCTGCTTCACGGTTGCACGCTCGGCCGCATTGCTGGGCATGGCGGCCAGCGCGATTGCCGAGGCTTCGGCCGCTGCGGTCTGCAACTCGTTCTGCCGGGCGACCATGGTGCTGACCTGAAACGCGCCCAGGCTCATCAGCACCAGTACCGGCGCGACGATTGCGGTTTCGACCAGCATCGCACCCTGCGCGTCGCGGCGCAGGCGGGCAAGGAAGGTGCGCAGAACGATCATGCGACCAGCTTGACCGTGGCCGCCCGCTGGCGACTTCGGTTCTTCGTTCATCCCGGCCGGGCAGAAGGTTTCCATCTCGGCCGTGCCCGGTGATCGTCACCCGCCCGGCTGCGATCATCAGGCACTGGCTGGTCACCGGGTTGTCCGGAAAAGGTCACTTCGCTGCGCGGCAGATAGATCGTGCCGTTAAGCACGGTCGTGGCATTGCCATTCAGGACATTGCGGTTGTTGGTGCCCTCCGATTCGGGTCCTCGAACACCAGCATCCCCGCCAGCTTGGCCGCATCGGCGGCAGAGACCCCGGCGGATTGCAATTGCGAAGTGGTCATCGCGGTGAGGGTCACTTCGGACCCGCCGTTGATATGGATATAGGCCCCGTTCTTGAGCACGAACATCACCCCGGCGCCAGTCATCACGTGCTGGCCACTGACCCGCAGCGAGCCGCCGTCAATCACGTAATCCCCCGGGTTGAACACGGTCTTGCACGATACGTGAATGTCCGAATAGGTTCCCGGGTTAAGCGAAGCCTGGGTCTGGGTGCTGGTGATCACCACGTTCGAATAGGTGTTATAGGTGATGTAGACCGTATCAGTCCGGCTATAGACGCGGTTCTTGCCGCTGCCGGTGGAGGAATTGCCGCCGGTCTGCGTCGATGAAGACGAAGATGTGCCGTTCTGCGTGGCAATCGGCACGGCGACTTGCGTTTGCGTGGTGGTGGCGCTGGTTGCGGTCTTGGTCTGCGAGAGCAGCGTCATGTTGTTCTGGTTGGACCCCGAATAAGTGTATTTCCAGGTTTCGACATAATAGCTGCGGTCTGCGAGCGCTGACTCCGAACCCTGAACACAGGCATAGGTCCGCGGCGTGGAATTATCCGGCGGGGTCAGTTCGGCAAACGGATCGTAAAGGCCTTCGATGTTTTGATGGATATCGTCATCGGTGTTGACGTGGAACCAGTCATCGATCCCGCCTGCGGACAGCACCCAGCCGGCATCGACCGTGGGGTTGCCATTGATCACGATCGCCGTTTCCGAATTGGACAGTGCCGCGATCCCGCAGCTGGCGGTCAGGCTGGCGTTACCGCCGATCGTCACCGCACCGCTATCATCTTCGTCAACCGCGATGATGCAACTGTTGAAGGTCTCGCCCGCCGCGAACGAAGCCTGCGAAAAGACATAAACGTCCGCAGCGTTACCGGTGATGAAGCTGGAGAACGGCAGCGGCTTTGACGCGGTGGCGGAAACCATCACGCTGTTTTGGGTGCCCCCGGCATAGTTAGACAGCGACACGACCGGATCGGACCGAAAATCAGCAGTAGTCGCCAGATTGGATTCGAATTCCTGCTCCGCGCGTTCCTGAAAATTGGGTTTGGTGCTGTCCTGTGTGCGTGCCCATGCCCCCGCCAGCGCGGCTTGATCCACTGCGAACTGCAATTCGCGCTTCCACATGTACCATTGCGCCGTATCCACCGCGAGGCCGGAGCCGCCGATCAAAGCGGGCATACCCAGCGCCACCAGCAAGCTGGCATTGCCGCTCGCGCTCTTCCTGAGACGGCGCAAGCTGCGGCAGATCCTGTCAAGCATTGTGCGATCCCCGGCGGAGCAATATCCACCTCAATCATCCGGCCTTAGGCTGTCATGATAACCGCCCCGTGCAGTTACGTGGTTAAGCAAACATTTCACCGAAACGATTGCAGCTTGACTTTGCGTGGCTGTGCGGGTGGTCGGTGCGGGCGATGACTGACCTGCTGCTTAACGAATTGACCCCGCCGCTGCGGCTGGCGCTGGCCTATGCGCCGCGCGGGGTGCGCCCGGCGCTGGCGGCGCTGTTTGCGCTTGACCAGCGGCTTGAGCGGCAAGTGCGCCAGACCAGCGAGCCGATCCTGGGCCAGGTGCGACTGGCCTGGTGGCGCGAGCGTCTGGCAGAACTGCCGCAGCTTCCAGCGGGCGAGCCCTTGCTGGCGGCTTGCACTGCGGCGCAGTTGCGCGGGCCGCTGCTGGCTCCGCTGGTCGATGGCTGGGAAGCGGTGCTGCTGGCCGAAGATCACGCCCTGGCTGTTTCCGCATTGGCCGAAACACGCGGGGCCTTGTTTGCTGCGCTGGCCGCAGCGGCGGGGGAACCCGCGCAATCCGAACCCGCGCGGTTGGCCGGGCGGCGCTGGGCACTGGCCGACCTGGCAGTGCAGGACGGCGCGGGCGAAATCGGGAAACTGGCGCGGGCCGAACTGAACCGGCTCGTATCCCCGAGGCTACGAATGCCACGCAGTTTAAGAAGTCTGGCAATGCTCGATGGCTGGGCTGTGGCGGTTTCCCAACAACAGTCCGAAGACTTGCGCGCCGGTTGGAGAGACGTGTCCGTAATGCTGCGGATCGGCTTGTTTGGATAGGTACTTCGATCTAGACTGGCGGTCTCAAGCATTGTTGGGTGAGCCATGAACCGGATGATTTTTGGCGCGGTTGCCGCGTTGTTACTGGCGGCGGCGGGGCTGTTCTGGTGGCAAGGCCGCGCCGCGACCGAAGTGGGTGCGCCACCACCCGAGCCGCCCGCCGAGGAAGAACCCGCAGCGGTGGCGGGCGCGCTGCCCTTCGCCGATGTGCGCGGCAAGCGCGGTCCAGCGCCGCCCGCCGCGACTGAAGCGACCAAGGAACAGCGCCGGTTTGGCCGGATGGACCGCGATGCCGATGGCCGGATCACCCGCAACGAAATGCTCTCGACCCGCACTGCCGCCTTCCGCAAGCTCGATACCGACGGCAACAACCTGCTGACCTTTGAAGAATGGGCCGTCGCCACCGGCAACCGCTTCAAAGGCGCAGACCGCAACGGCGATCAGGCGCTGACGCGCGAGGAATTCGCCACGACCAAGCCGCCCGAGCGCAAGCAGCCCAGCTGCCGCTGTTGAGCGGGCGCTACAACCCGCCCGCGAAACGGAAACCAAAGCGGTAATCGAGTGGCTTCTCAGACCCTTGCCCCGCCATTCGTCCAGGCTCAACCTCGACCAGTTCCAGTTGACCGTCGGCAATCGCCAGCGGCTTGCCGGTCACGATCTCATGCTCGCGGCTGCCCGAGCCCAGCGTCACCCGGATCCGCAGCCGCACCTGCCCGGCCCAGACGCAGCGCGCATTGATCGGACAGCGGCTGTCCTCCAGCACGGCGATTGGCGTGACGCGCGGGCCGTCGACCGTGCCGGTCTGACCAATGGCCAGCCGGGTAATGCCGTCGGAGCTGGGCGGCACCGTGGCGCAGGCTGTAAGGGACAAGGCCAGAGCGGTAAGAAGGTAAGCTGTATTCATCGCTGTCACGATAGCGCCGGATCATGAACGGCGCTGGAACCGGGGCTTGTGGCAAACCGGCATTCGGTACATATTGCGGCGATGAACAAGGCTACTTCGATCACGCGGCGAACGCCCGGCCTGACGGTTGACCGGACAGCGCAGCCCGAGCGTCAGACACAATGGCGCGCCGAAAATGCTGCGGCGGTTGCATCCTACAACGATTGGGTTCGCGAACACGGGTTGCTGCTGGGTCCATTCCGCCAGACCTGATGGCGCAGTTCGATTTTTAGCCCGAAACGAGTTCCTATGTCCCATTGCAAACTGTACCTCATTTCACCGCTGGATGTGTCCGGTGGCTTTCCCGACCAACTGGCTGCGGCGCTCGATGGCGGGCGGGTCGCGGCGTTTCAGTTTCGGGTGAAAGACCTGGATGATCACGCCGCTGCGCCGCTGGCGGAACCGCTGCAACGGCTGTGTGCGGACCGCGACGTGGCGTTTATCGTCAACGATTCGGTCAGCCTGGCCAAGCGGCTGGGTGCAGACGGCGTCCATCTGGGGCAACAGGACGGCGATGTGCGCGAAGCGCGCGAGCGGCTGGGGCGCGAGGCGCAGATCGGCGTGACCTGCCATAACAGCCGCCATCTGGCGCTGGAAGCGGGCGAGGCCGGAGCGGACTATGTCGCGTTCGGCGCGTTTTTCCCAGCACCACCAAAGCCACTGCAGCATCAGGCCAATCCGGCGCTGCTGCGCTGGTGGCACGTCTGGTCGGAAATGCCTTGCGTCGCGATTGGCGGGATCACGTTGGACAATGCTCAGCCTTTAATCGCCGCTGGGGCAGATTTTCTGGCGGTTTCGGCTGGGGTCTGGGCGCACCCTGCGGGACCGGCTGCGGCGGTCGCCGAGTTCAACGCGCTGATCGCCGAAACTGCCGCTTTCGATCCCCGGACGGCCGACCTCGCCAAGATCATGGAAGACCTGGGCGAGCCATTGCCGGGGGCCTTCGCCGAGGACTGATTCGTCCTCCCCGGACGGGGAGGGGACCCACGAAGTGGGGGAGGGGCACACTCGGGTACTCCTGCCTTCGCCGCGCCAGCGGGTTAAGCCAGGTCACGAATACCGGCTTGTGCCCCTCCACCAGCTGCGCTGGTCCCCCTCCCCGAACGGGGAGGATGGGCGAACGCCGATTGTGAATTTTGGCGGTCCGGCTATTCTGCCGAATAGTGCAGCGGCTAGCCGCAAGATATGAACGGAGGGGCGCGATGAAAGAGCTGACGATTCGGGGGGTGGTGCTGGGGGCAGTGCTGACCGTGCTGTTCACGGCGGCCAACGTCTACCTCGGGCTCAAGATCGGGCTGACCTTTGCCACCTCGATCCCGGCGGCGGTGATCTCGATGGCGCTGCTCAAGGCGTTTTCGGACAGCACGATTCAGGAAAACAACATCGTCCAGACCATTGCCTCGGCGGCGGGGACGCTGTCGGCGATCATCTTCGTGCTGCCGGGCTTGATCATGATCGGCTGGTGGACCGGGTTCCCCTACTGGCTCTCGGTCGCGGTGATCGCGGTCGGCGGTATCCTGGGGGTGATGTATTCGGTCCCGCTGCGCCGCGCGCTGGTGACGGGATCGGACCTGCCGTACCCCGAAGGCGTCGCGGCGGCGGAAGTGCTGAAGGTTGGCGCGGGCGTGGGCGGGGCGGAGGAAAACCGCAAGGGCCTCGCCGCAATCGTGCTCGGCGCGCTGCTGTCGGCGGGATATACCCTGCTTGCGAAAATGAAGCTGGTGGCGGAAGAAGCCGGGACCGCGGTCAAGTTCGGCGGCGGCGCGACCAGTTTTTCGGCGTCATTTTCGCTCGCGCTGATCGGGGTCGGCCATCTGGTCGGGATCGCGGTGGGCGTGGCGATGCTGGTCGGGCTGGTGATCGGCTGGCTGGTGCTGCTGCCGCAGTTCACCGCTGGTGGCGCGCCCGCCGGAACCGAACTGGCCGATTTCGTCTCGCAGACCTTCCGCCAGAAAGTGCGGTTCGTCGGCGCGGGGACCATCGGCGTCGCCGCGATCTGGACCTTGATCAAGATGCTCGGGCCGATTGTGCGCGGGATTGCCGGGGCGCTCGCCGCTGCGAAAGCGCGCAAGGCCGGGCAGGGCGATACGCTCGACATCACCGAGCGCGATCTGCCGATCAGCGTGGTTGGCGGCACGATCCTGCTCTCGATGCTGCCGATCGGGCTGCTGCTGGCGCACTTTGCCGCAGGCGGACCGATTGCGGCGGCGCTGGGTTCAACCGTGCTGGTCTCAATCCTGTTCATTCTGATCGCGGGCGTCGTGATTGCCTCGGTCTGCGGCTATATGGCCGGGCTGATCGGGGCCTCCAACAGCCCGATTTCGGGGGTCGGCATCCTGGCCAGCCTGGGCATTTCGCTGCTGCTGGTGGCGCTGTTCGGGCAAAGCAGCGATGCGGAAACGACCAAGGCGCTGGTCGCCTTTGCGCTGTTCGTCACCGCGATCGTCTTCGGCATTGCGACGATTTCCAATGACAACCTGCAAGACCTGAAGACCGGGCAACTGGTCGGCGCAACGCCGTGGCGGCAGCAGGTGGCGCTGGTGCTGGGGGTGGTATTCGGCGCACTGGTGATCCCGCCGATCCTCGATCTGCTCAACAGCACCTTCGGCTTCCAAGGCGCGCCGGGCGCGGGCGAGAACGCGCTGGCCGCACCGCAAGCCGCGCTGATTACCGCGATTGCGCAAGGCGTGCTGGGCGGCAATCTCGACTGGGGCCTGATCGGCCTTGGCGCGGCGATTGGCGCCGGGGTGATCCTGATTGATGAACTGCTCCGCAAGACCGGCAAGCGCAGCCTGCCGCCGCTCGCGGTGGGCATGGGGATCTATCTGCCGATGGGGCTGACGCTGCTGATCCCGGTCGGCGCGGTGATCGGGCATCTCTATAACAAGTGGGCTGCGCGGCAGGCCAATCCCGACTTTGCCGAGCGGATGGGCGTGCTCGCTGCGACCGGGCTGATCGTTGGCGAAAGCTTGTTCGGTGTGGCCTTCGCTGGGATCGCGGCCGCGACCGGCAACCCCGAAGCGCTGGCGCTGGGCGAAGGCAATCCCTGGCCGGCGCTGACGGGTGTGGTGGTGTTTGCGGGCGCGATTGCCTGGCTCTACACCCGCACCCGCCAGGCGGTGCAAAGCTAGCGGTTGTTGGTGACGGCGCGCACGCAGCGCAGGTCGCTGTGGGTCCCTGCGGCGGTCAGCTTGCGCAGGAAGTTGTCGCTGAGCTTGGCATAGCGCGCGCCTTTCAGCGGCCCGCTGGTCATCTGCACGACGGTTCCGGTCAGCAGATAGGTCCCGCGTTTGCCGCCGGCGGTGTAGCTGGAGGCATTGACGATGGCGAAATCATCGCCCGGCTGGCGCACCCCTGCTGGCCCCGCAGCATCGCCCGGCAATTCGCAGGCATAGGTGCCCAGTTGCAGCGTATCGATCGGCCCGCCCGGCGCGGCCAGGCGGCGCTGGCGGCGGCGGCCAGCAAGAGCGGGGGAAGTGTGCGTATCATTGAAAAGTCCCTTTGCGCGGCGGGCTTAGCAAAAGCTGAACGGGCCTGCCAGCGCCAAGCTTGCCGTAGGGCCGCGCGCAGGCTAAGGGCGCGCCTTCCCCGCTTGGCGATTCCATCGTCGGTGGGCAGTCTTTCTCAACCTTGAAGGCATCGCACATGGCGAAGATCAGCGGCGTGGACATCCGTCCCGGCAACATTCTGGAATACGAAAAGGGCATCTGGAAAGTCGCCAAGACCCAGCACACCCAGCCGGGCAAGGGCGGTGCGTTCATGCAGGTTGAAATGAAGAACCTGATCGATGGCCGCAAGACCAATGTCCGCTTCCGCAGCCAGGACACCATCGAGCGCGTCCGGCTCGACACCAAGGATTTCCAGTTCCTCTATGCCGATGGCGACGATCTGGTGTTCATGGATGTGGAAACCTATGATCAGATCAACCTGCCCAAGGACCTGCTCGGCGGGGCTGATGCGTTCCTGCAGGACGGGATGACCGTGCTGCTCGAAATGTATGACGAGCGCCCGATCTCGGTCCAGCTGCCCGAACAGGTTGAAGCGACGATTGTGGAGGCCGACGCCGTGGTCAAAGGGCAGACGGCGTCGTCCAGCTTCAAGCCCGCAATCCTCGACAACGGCGTGCGCGTGATGGTGCCGCCGCACATCGCCAGCGGCACCCGGATCATCGTCGACGTCTATGATCGCACTTACGTCAGCAAGGTGGGCTGAACCACACCATGGCAGCACTTTCGGGCCTCATCCGCGTGATGGAAAAAGCCGCGCGCAAGGCGGGCAGCCGCCTGCGCCGCGATTTTGGCGAAGTTGAACATCTGCAAGTCAGCCGCAAAGGGCCGGCCGATTTCGTGTCCAAGGCCGATCAAGCGGCGGAGCGGATCCTGTGGGATGAACTGCGCGCAGTCCGTCCGGGCTATGGCTTCCTGCTGGAAGAAGGCGGGGATATTCCGGGTGAAGATGGCAAGCCGCGCTTCATCATCGATCCGCTGGATGGCACCAGCAATTTCCTCCACGGCATCCCGCACTTTGCGATCTCGATCGCGGTGCAGGAACCCCGGCTGGACGGCAAAGGCTGGGGCGATGTGACCGCCGCCGTGGTCTATCAGCCGATCACCGACGAAACCTTCTGGGCCGAAAAGGCCAGCGGTGCGTGGTTGCAGGACCGCCGCTTGCGCGTGTCATCGCGGCGGCATCTGGATGAAAGCCTGATCGCCACCGGCATCCCCTTCGCTGGACGCGGCGATAGCGCGGAATGGACGCGGATCTATGGGAAGCTGGCACCTGAAGTAGCCGGGATCCGGCGCTTTGGCGCGGCCTCGCTCGATCTGGCCTGGCTTGCCGCTGGGCGGTTTGACGGGTTCTGGGAAAGCAGCCTTTCGCCGTGGGACACGGCCGCCGGGTGCTTGTTGGTGCGCGAAGCGGGCGGGTTCATCACCGATTGGCGCGGCCGCTCGCAGCCAATCTGCGACGCCGAAGTCGTGGCCGGGAACGATGTGGTCCACTCACGCCTGCACAAGATCATCGCAGCGGCATTGAAGTAAGCAAATTGTGCGGCTAAGGCGCTGCTCGCATGGAATGCCCCAGTGGTGGAATTGGTAGACGCGCTGGAGATTCAAAAACCTTTGAAAACCACAAAAACCTTGCAAATACATTGGTTTTCAGCCATATTTTTCGCCAGATGATCTAGCGCACTGCTAGCACAAAATGGCATCGGATGGCACCATGACCACAAGGCACTCTCTGCTGGACAACAAGGTTCAGCTCTACATGCGGCCCAACAGTCCGCACTGGCAAACTATCCCTGTTCGATTGCCGGAAAGCAGCGCCGCACCTCGACCAAGGAGGAAAGCCTCTCGCGCGCCAAGGATGTTGCGCGCGACTGGTATCTTGGCCTGATGGGAAAATACCGCGCCGGTGAATTGAAGGAAGGCGTGACCTTCCGCACGGCAGCGGAGCATTTCGTCAAAGAGTTCGAGGTCATCACCGAGGGCGAGCGCAACAAGGAATATATCAAAAGCCTCTCGATCTCGCTCAACGTCCACCTGTTGCCTTTCATGGGCGACCGCGTTGTGACGGACATAACCCCCGGACTTGTCCAGGAATACCGCGTCCACCGGATGACATCGCGGATCGACAGAAAGACCGGCCTGCCCAAGCGGCCTTCGCGGTCAACGATGCACCACGAGGTTATCGCCCTGCGGCATGTCCTCAAAACCGCGAACCGCCACGGCTGGCTTCCCTATTTGCCGGACATCTCGGCTCCCTATAAAATGTCGGGCAAGATCGCCCATCGGGCGTGGTTCTCACCCGATGAGTATAAGGCGTTCTACAAGGCGACCGGCGAGCGCGCCAAGAATCCGAAGAAGGAACGCTGGCGGTCGGCTTGCGAAGATTTGCACGATTACGTGCTTTTCATGGTCAACAGCGGCCTTCGCCCCGATGAGGCCAAGCGCATCGAGATACGCGACATCGACATTGTTGCCGATGGACCGGGCAACGAGGAAATCCTTCACATTGCCGTTCGCGGCAAGCGGGGTGTTGGCTATTGCAAGACCATGCCCGGTGCCGTGATTTCGTTCAAACGGATGAAGGAGCGGCACAGCATGGAGTCGAACCAGCTCCTGTTCCCCAAGATTTCAGCGGGAACTCTTCAACACGCTGCTCGACGAACTCGGCATGAAGCATGACCGCGAGGGCAACCCGCGCACGAGCTACAGCTTGCGGCACACCTACATCTGTTTCCGGTTGATGGAGGGAGCTGACATCTATCAAGTTGCGAAAAACTGCCGCACCAGCGTCGAGATGATCGAGAAATACTATGCGTCGCACATCAAGAACATGCTTGATGCTTCGGCGATCAATGTGCGCCGCGCCCGATAGGCCGAGCATTCGCAAGTCCGACCCTTTTTGTGGCAATAGTCCATCAAATCAGTTGGCTAAAATTTTTTCCGCGTCTATGGGTTTCGCTCGCGTGCCCCCGTGGTGGAACTGGTAGACGCGCCGCACTCAAAATGCGGTTCCGCAAGGAGTGCCCGTTCGATTCGGGCCGGGGGCACCATCTTCACATGAGCCAAAAGCGGCCCAGAACTGGGCTTTGGATCATGTTTGATCGGGGTGAAATGAACCCGAACGGGCATCACCCGAACCTGCGAAATGACAGCCGAACGCCTGTCATGCTGGCCACCAGAATCCCGGACGGGATTCGGCCATCGCCGTAAACCTAGCAAATCCTCACAACCGCAAATTTTGCCCTGCGTTACAGTCGCCAAGTGTGTAGGAAGGCAATAACAGACCGAGCGTGCTTGCTTCCAACCACCCCGGCGACGTCAAGTAGGGGTGCATATCATCATGTTGAATAAGCAATTCGTCGCAAAACAAATTCGCCGCGCTAACCGCTGAGGGCAAATAGCGCGTGTTGACAGACTATCATTCCAAGTATCTTGCCAGCGATCTTGTCAGACGCAGGTCGTCGGACAGTAGCGATAGGATGGCTGTAGGTATCGAGCCGGTCAGGTGGCAGGATCAGGAACACCGTCGCCACGCTGTCCTTGAGATCGGCAAAGGCGAAATCAGAACCGCCCACCACTCGCGCGATACGCGGGCTATCGAGAAAATGGGTATGGCGCTGTGCGCCCGACAACACGCCCGCCGCTTCGCGGTGCGATTTGCTCAAATACCGATTGGCGGCGCGCGCGATCAATCCACCCGCGCCGTCGCTGGCCTGCATCACCGTGAGCAGCGCCGCGAAGTCATCGGGGGCCAGCGTCAGATATTCCCGAACGCTGGTCAGATTGCGGTGTGCCGCATCATCGTGGCAAACGACATAGAGGATGATGCCCGAGATCAGGGCTTTGGCTTCCTCGTTCCAATGCGCTTCGGTTTCGTTTTCATCGAACACCAGTGCATCGGCGAGCGTCATCGCATCTTCGGCCAGATCGAGGCTGTCTGCTTGCAATTGGTCGAGCGGATTATAGCGCGCCGTTGCCCGTCCTGACCGCATCGCGGCCTTACGAGGCCGTCTCGACAAGGCTCTGGGGCGTGAGCCATCAGCATCACCCGTAGCTGCTGACAAGGAACCGGGGCAGGATCGCGGCACCGACACCGCTGCGAACCGTCTCCGCGCCCGCATGGCCGAACTGGGCAAGCAGGTGCGCAAGGATGATGAGCGGGATCGTGATCGGACAAAGGATCGCGACCTTGATCGTGGAGGGCCAGGACGATGAGCGACACGCAGGACGATCCACTCTTGGGGCTGTTGACCGACATTGCCGAAGGTGTGGCGACGCTTTCCGCGTGCGTTGATGCGATGGAGGCGGCAAACGCCACCCATCAGGCCCAAGTCAACGAAGCGCTTGCCACCATCGCGGAGATCGCCACGCGCACCTATTATGTCAGCAAGCCGACCAGCGCCTTGCCCGATGACATCATCAACGCGAATGTCATGGATGCCATGATAGAGCGGTGGCCGTCCGGTGCGGTAATCGGCATGTCGAACCACGACCGCCAATTGATGAGCGAACTCGACCGCCATCCCATCGAAGCCATCGACCGGCTGATTGCTCGTGCGCAGGACCATCCCGATCAGAGCAACGCCAACCGGCTGCGCATGGATGCTTTTCTGACCTTGCTCAAACAGGAAAAGGGGCGAAGAGAAAAGGCCCAGCAAAAGGGCGCTGAGCGCGATTTACCCGGACGGAGCCGATAAGGGTCAATTACCGCTCTGACTGCGCTTTGAGAGGCAAAATAGCCCTCATTTTTCCATCATAAATTAGCACAGTGATTAGCACACTAGCGCATTGGAATTGATAAATTACTATATATTACAAATAGATAGGCATATATTTACCTGACTCAAAAGCAATTCAAAATCCTGTTCTGAGAGGAGTGCCGGTTCGAGTCCGGCCTGGGGCACCAACCACATTGCCGAACCGCCGCCATCAGCTTATGCCGGGGCATGACCCGGACCCTGCTCGCCGCGCTGGCGCTTTCGACCACACTTTCAACCCCGCTATCGGCGCAGCCGGTGGGTGCGGCGGTTGAGGCGCAAATGCCGTCGCTGATGGCGCATTACCGCGACTTTCACCAGAACCCCGAACTCAGCTTTCAGGAAATCCGCTCAGCCGCGATCATGGCCGCAGAAGCGCGCAAGGCTGGGTTTGACGTGACGGAAGGCATCGGGCGCACCGGCGTGGTGGCGGTGCTGCGCAACGGGCCGGGGCCGGTGGTGCTGGTACGGGCGGACATGGACGCTTTGCCGGTGGTGGAGCAGACCGGGCTGGCCTTTGCGTCCAAGGCGCGCGGCACCTCGACCGCCGGGGTCGAAAGCGGGATCATGCACGCCTGCGGGCATGACACGCATATGGCGGCATGGATCGGTACAGCGCGGCTATTGGCGGCACGGAAGGACCAGTGGTCCGGCACGCTGATCATGATCGGGCAGCCTGCGGAAGAAACCAACGAAGGCGCGTTGGCAATTATCAAGGACGGGCTGCTGACCCGTTGGCCGCGTCCGAATTATGCCCTGGCGTTTCACGATACCGGAGACCTGCCTGCTGGCGCAATCGGGCTGAAATCGGGCTTCGCACTTGCGAACGTCGATTCGGTGGACATCACCGTGCGCGGGCTGGGTGGGCACGGGGCCTATCCGCACACGACGAAGGACCCGATCGTGCTGGCCAGCGCGATCGTGATGCGGCTGCAAACGCTGGTGAGCCGGGAAAGCAGTCCGTTCGATCCCGCCGTGGTCACCGTCGGTGCGTTCCACGGCGGGGCCAAGCACAATATCATTCCGGACGAAGTGAAGCTGCAACTGACCGTGCGCAGTTACAGCGATGCCTCGCGCAAGCTGCTGCTCGACGGGATCAAGCGGATCACCCGGGCCGAGGCATTGGCCTCGGGAATCCCCGATGATCGGATGCCCGAAGTGCGGATCATGGAGCCCTATGCCCGCGCGACCTGGAACACGCCGGAATTCACGGCGCGCGTGGCAGGCCGCTTCCGCCAGCACTTTGGCGAAACGCGGGTGGCCGATGCGGCTCCGGTGATGGCGGGAGAAGACTTCGGCGAATTTGCCCGCACCGCAGGGCCGCCGATCCAGTCTTTGATCTTCTGGGTCGGCGGGCGTGATCCGGCGGAGCTGGCGGCGGCAGCGCGCGATGGCCGCATCTTGCCTTCTCTCCACAGCCCGTTTTTTGCACCGCAGGCGGACAAGGTCGTGGCTACGGCGACTGAAGCGATGACGGTTGCGGTACTGGATCTGCTGCGCAAATAGCGCTGGCGCGTGACCGACTTAACCCGAGCGCGCTGCCGAGGCGGCCTCTGATTGTTCAAGTTGCCGCTTGGTCGGACGGCTTTGACGGCCCGCGCTTTGGCGCGTGGTTGGCAGACCCTTGGGGCCATCCGCTGCGCCCGGAGTATTGAGCGGAATCCCCTGAGCTTGCGCTGTAACAGCGGAACTTCCGGCGAGCTCGCCACCGCCACTGCCACTGCCATCCATCGGTTGACCGTAGGATCCACCCTCGTCCCCTTCGCCCGCCAAGGGCACATAGGTGCGGCGCGCATCGTGAAACTGGGCGTTGATTTTGGCGACCGGCTTGACCCGTTGCTGCACGGCGGTCGAGACGTTCGCCGCTGCGGCGCGTTGCTGCGCGTCCAGGTCCTTGGCAAGGTGCTCCGCTTCTTCACCGTTGGTGAACATCCCCAGGCAGGCGGTGACACCAATGGTGATCACGGCGAAATGCCGGAACATCTTGGGGGACACGGTGGTCTTGGGGGCATAGCGGCTCATCCTGCTGCCTTAACGCGCGCCCGTTAAGGCTCTGCGCCGAGCTATGGTAAACGCAGGGTATACGTTGGGTGTTAGCCAGAACTCTCTCTAGCAGAGTGGTGTAAAATTTACCGACAGTTCATCTATCCCTGCTACCCAGTCGCTTCTGAAATCCGCGCAAGGGCACACGAGCGACCGCATGATCCGCCTGTTCAAGCATTACATCCCGCATGCGGTGATCCTGCTGGGTCTGATCGACTTTGTCCTGCTGGGCATTGCGACAGATGCCGCCTGGCGGATCCGTGCGGCGCAGATCGGGATCGGTCCCGGCTCCTCGCTTGATCGCGGCTGGCAGTTGCTAGCCTATGCTGGGGTCATGCAGATCGCGATGATCGCGGTCGGCGTCTATGGCGCGGATTCATTGCGATCGATGCGGTTCGCCACAGCGCGTTTGCTGGTGGCGATTTCGCTGGCGATCCTGACGCTGTCTTTCGTTGATTTTATTCTGGGCGGCCACACCTTCTGGCGTTCGACGCTGGCTTACGCGATGGGCCTGTCGGTGCTCGCCTTGGTCCTTAACCGCTTGATCGTGGGCGGAATTCTGGGCGCAACCGCGTTCCGCCGCCGCGTGCTGGTGCTGGGCGCCGGCTCGCGCGCAGAACGCTTGCGCAAACTGGCCGAGCGTGAGGAGAGCGGCTTTGTGATCGTCGGCTATGTCGCGATGACGGATGCCAAACCGGTTGTGGCCGAGGCGATCTATCGCGGCGCGATCAGCAATCTGACCCGCCATGTCGAAAATCTGGGGGCGGCTGAAGTGGTGCTCGCGTTGGAGGAACGCCGCAATGCCCTGCCGCTGTCCGATCTGCTGCGGATCAAGACCACGGGCGTTTACGTCAACGATTTTTCCAGCTTCATCGAACGCGAAACCGGGCGAGTTGACCTTGATACGCTCAATCCTAGCTGGTTGATCTTTTCGGATGGATTCTCGTCCGGCCGGGCAATATCCAGCGCGGCCAAGCGGGTGTTCGATATTACAGTCAGCCTGCTGCTGCTGTTGTTGACCGCACCGATCATCGCGCTGTTTGCGCTGCTAATCCGGCTCGACAGCCGCGGGCCAGCATTCTTCCGGCAAGCGCGCGTGGGGCTCTATGGCGAAGTGTTTGACGTGATCAAGCTGCGCTCGATGCGCACCGACGCAGAAGTCAACGGCGCGCAATTTGCGCAGAAGGACGATCCGCGCGTTACCCGGATAGGCCGCTTCATCCGCCAGACCCGGATCGACGAGCTGCCGCAGACCTGGAGCGTGCTCAAGGGCGAAATGAGCTTTGTCGGCCCCCGGCCTGAACGCCCCGAATTCGTAACCGAACTGGATGAGCAACTGCCCTATTATGCTGAGCGGCATATGGTGAAACCCGGGATTACTGGCTGGGCGCAGATCAACTATCCTTATGGCGCATCGATGGAGGATTCGCGGCACAAGCTCGAATACGACCTCTATTATGCCAAGAATTACACCCCGTTTCTTGACCTGCTGATCCTGCTGCAAACGCTGCGGGTGGTGCTGTGGCACGAGGGAGCACGCTGAGCTGATGCTGTTCGATCAAGTCCTGACCATGCTGGTCCAGGCCGGGTTCTGGCTGGGGGCGATTGCCTGTACCTTTGCCGCCAGTCGCCTGGCCGCCGCGCATCGTCGCGGACGCGGCGCCCCTGCCAGCATGATCGCGGCCTGCGGGTTTACCGCGCTGTGGTCTGTCACTGCCGCGCTGACCGGTACTGACAGCGCGTGGGAACTGCTGGCCGAAACGGCGCGTAACCTGGCCTGGCTCGCAGCGATTCACCGCTATTTCGCGCTGGATGCCCAGACGGTGTCGCTGCGGCCGGTGCGCTGGATGATCGCAGTTATGGCGATCATTGAAGTGTTGCAGCCGGTGCTGCTGGGCCTGGCGCTGCTGCGCGGTCACAGCAGTGAAGCGGTGATCCTGCATGCGGCGATCTTGCTGCGGCTGCTCGTTTCAGTCGGCGGACTAGTACTGGTCCACAATCTTTATCTTGGTGCACGCAGCGGATTGGCGACTGCTGCACGCTGGCCCGCCGCTGGCCTCGGCGCGATGTGGCTGATTGATCTCAATCATTACACAATTGCCTATTTGGCGGACAGCTATCCGGTCTTGCTCGCAGGACTGCGCGGTTTCGGTGCCGTGCTGTTTGCTGGTCTGGCGGTGCTGGGAGCGACTGACAATTCAGCCAACCTGCGCTTTCGCCCTTCGCGCGCGATCGCGTTTCAATCGGCATCGCTGCTGGTGATCGGCGCTTACTTGTTGGCAATGTGGCTACTGGCCCAATGGTTGAGCGCGCGCGGTGGAGACTTCGCAGCGGCATTCCAGATTGCCTTTGTGGCGGCAGCAACCGGGCTCGCGCTGGTCACCCTGCCGTCGCGGCGGATCCGGGGGTGGCTGCGGGTCACGCTGACCAAGCATTTGTTCCAGCACCGCTATGATTACCGCGAAGAATGGCTGCGCTTTACGCGCACGATCTCCCAGGATGGTTCTGGCTCGCAAGACGGTTCGGGCACCGCCCCGCTGCAGGAACGCGTGGTCCAGGCGATGGCGGATATCACCGACAGTCCTGCGGGTCTGCTGCTGGTACCGGGCGATCACGGTGAGCTGGTGCTGGCCGCGCGCTGGCAATGGCCCACGGCCGACGTCCCGGCTGAAGCACTTGCACGCACAGCGACAGGCGTATTGGAGAGCGCTGGCTATATTGTCGATCTCGATCAGGTCCGCGCTGGACACAGTTTGGCAGAACTCGATTTGCCGGCACTGGCTGATCAGCGACGCCCGGGCCTGGGCGGCGGTGCCACTGCTGCATTTTGACCGGCTGGTGGCGCTGGTGGTGCTGGCGCGACCTCCACTGCCGCGACAGCTCGATTGGGAGGATTTCGATCTGTTGCGCGTAGCGGGCCAGCAACTCGCCAGCTATCTGGCCGAGCATGCCAGCCAAGAAGGCCTCGCTGAAGCAAGCCGGTTCGACGATTTCAGCCGCCGGATTGCCTTCGTGATGCACGACGTCAAGAACCTCGCCAGCCAACTGAGCCTGCTGGCGCGCAACGCCGAGCGGCACGCCGACAATCCTGAATTCCGGGCCGACATGTTGGTCACTCTGCGCAATTCTGCCGACAAGCTGAATATGTTGTTGGCGCGCCTGTCACGCTATGGCGCAGGATCGAAGGAAAACCTCCAGCCGCTGCCGCCTTGATCAACTGGCTGGCAGCGTGGTTGAGGGTTTGCGTCGCTGCATCAGGTTGAACTGGTGCGCAGTGACAAATGCGAAGTCATCGCCAATGCCGAACCGCTGGAACAGGCGCTGGTGCATCTGGTCCAGAACGCGGTCGAAGCCAGTGCGGGCGGGCCAGCCGGTGTTCGTCAGTGTCAGCACGCGCGGCACGAGCGGGATCATCGAGATCATCGATTCGGGCGCAGGCATGAGCCCCGAATTCGTTCGCGCCAAGCTGTTCAAACCGTTCGTTTCCTCCAAGCAAGGCGGGTTCGGGATCGGCGCCTACGAAGCCCGCGAATTGCTGCGCGCGATGAACGGGCGGCTCGACGTTGAATCGCGCGAAGGGCTCGGTTCGCGCTTTGTCATTCACCTTCCGCTCGCCTCGACTTCGCGCATGCTCGAATCGATGGCTGGCCGGGACAAGCAGGTTGCATGATGTCTGATCCCAAGCCGAAATTGCTGATCGTCGAGGATGATGCCGGGCTGCAGGCGCAGTTGAAATGGGCCTATCCCGACTTTGAAGTCATCATCGTGGGTGACCGCGCAAGCGCGCTGGCCGCGTTGCGGGCGGAAGAGCCAGCCGTGGTCACGCTGGATCTGGGGCTGCCGCCAGACCCCGACGGCACCACCGAAGGGTTTGCCGCGCTCGACGCGATCATGGCGCTGAAACCCGATACCAAGGTTATCGTCGCCTCGGGTCACGGTGCCCGCGAAAGCGCGCTTAATGCAATCGCTCGCGGGGCCTATGATTTTTATCAGAAGCCGATCGATATCGAGGCGCTGGGCTTGATCGTCCACCGCGCATTCCAGCTGCATACAATCGAGCGCGAGAACCGCTTGCTGGCGAGCCGCTCGGATGATGGCAACCGCGTGCTCGGGCGGATGATCACCGGCGCGCCTGAAATGGTCAAAGTGGCACGCACAATCGAGCGAGTCGCCAATACCAATGCTTCGGTCATGCTGCTGGGGGCCAGCGGCACCGGCAAGGAGCTGCTCGCGCGCGGGCTGCACGAGGCGAGCGACCGGCGGCACGGGGCCTTCGTCGCGATCAACTGCGCGGCGATCCCGGAAAACCTGCTGGAAAGCGAGCTGTTCGGGCATGAGAAGGGCGCCTTCACCGGCGCGGTCAAGACCACCGAGGGCAAGATCGAACTGGCTGGCGGCGGCACGCTGTTCCTCGATGAAGTCGGGGACATTCCGCTGCCCTTGCAGGTCAAGCTGCTGCGGTTCCTGCAGGAACGGGTGATCGAGCGGATCGGGTCGCGCAAATCGATCCCGGTCGACACACGGATTGTCTGCGCGACGCATCAAGACCTGGAAGCAATGATCGGCGATGGCCGGTTTCGCGAGGACCTGTTCTATCGCCTCGCCGAGATCGTAGTAAAAATCCCCAGCCTGGCCGAACGCCCCGGTGACGCGGTGCTGCTGGCCAAAGCGGCGTTGGCGCGCTTTGCCAAGGAAATGAACCCGCAGGTCAAAGGTCTCGCCGCCGATGCCCTGGCGGCGATCGACGCCTGGCCCTGGCCCGGTAACGTGCGCGAGCTGGAAAACCGGATCAAGCGCGCGGTGATCATGGCCGATGGCAAGCTGATCAGTGTGCAGGATCTCGACCTCGGTGATCCCGAAGCGGAGCAGGACGCCGCCTTGAACCTGAAAGCTGCGCGCGAGCAGACCGACCGCCGGATGATCCGCCACGCTTTGGCGCGGAGCGAAGGTAATATCTCCAACACGGCCAAGTTGCTGGGCATCAGCCGCCCGACGCTCTACGATCTGCTCAAGCAATATGACCTCCAGACGTGAACCGCACCCACGCCGCAAATTGATGTCCCGCGGCCTGATCGCTGTGGGGATCGCGCTCGCGACCACCTTGGCGAGCGAGGCCTGGAGCCAGTCGCGCGCAGATTTGATGGCGCGTGCGCGTGCGTCGCTGGACAAGCGCGATGGGATTGCCGCTGAAGCGGACCTGCGCCGCATTATCAAGGCTGGCGCGCCGCGCGAGGCTGTGGCGGCGCGGATGGGCGAAGCGCTGATCTATCAAGGCGAGCGCAAGAAGGCGCGCGACTGGCTGGCATCGGGAGCCTTTGCGAAAGGCGAAGAGGCCTGGGGCTGGCGGATGCTGGGGCAGCTAGAGCGGATCGAAGCCGATCTGCCTGCTGCGGGCAAAGCCTATGATCAGGCCTTGAAATTCACCCCACGCGACAGCCAGCTGTGGGTCGATATTGGCCGTCTGCGCTATAGTGGGGGGGAGCAATTGCAGGCGGTCGAAGCCGCCGATCACGCAGTCGCACTGGGCCCGGACAACATCCGCGCGCTGGAATTCCGCGCGCAACTGGTGCGCGATCGCTATGGGCTGGCAGCGGCATTGCCGTGGTTTGAGGCTGCGCTGGCCAAGGCTCCGGATGATGTCGCGCTGTTGACCGACTATGCTGCGACGCTGGGTGAAATGGGGCGTGCCAGCGATATGCTGGTGGTTACCCGCAAGATCCTGACGCTCGCACCGCGCAATCCGCAAGCTTTCCAGTTGCAGGCAGTGCTGGCGGCGCGATCCGGCAATATCGAGCTGGCACGGGCGCTGCTCAACCGCACCGAAGACCGGCTGCGCGATGTGCCTGCGGCCATGCTGCTACACGGCGCGTTGGAGCTGGAAGCAGGCAATCCTACCTTTGCGGTCGAACTGCTCGACCGGCTGGCGCGCCGCCAGCCCGCAAACTTGCGGGTCCAGCTGCTGCTGGCGCGGGCCATGTACGAAGCGGGCGAATACGACGATCTGTTTGCCCGGTTCGCGGGACTGGCTGACCGGCCTGATGCTCCGGCCTATTTGCTGCTCTTGTTAGGCCGCGCACATGAGGAGCAGGGTGAGCGCGCAAAGGCCGCCAGTCTGCTCGACCGTGCCGCCGCTGCAACCGTCCCGCCGGTCATGGCGATCCCCGAGCCGGACGCGGTGCCGGTACTGGCTGCACGTTGGCGCGATGATCCTGCCAGTTCGACTGCCGCAGTCCCTTATCTGCGAAGGCTGCTCGATGCCCGCAACTTTGCCGGGGCCGAGCAGGTTGCCGAACGGCTGCGCAGCGCGCGGCCGGGCTCGGCCGATGCGCTGTCGCTGGCCGGTGACGTGCAACTGGCGGGCGGGAAGGCGAAAGCGGCGCTGGACCGATATAGTGTAGCAGCGCGGATCCGTTATCCTGATACCATGCTGCTGCGGATGAGCGAGGCCAACAACCGGCTCGGTGCGAGTAACGCCAATCCGGCGCTGGTATTCGGCTATTTGCAAGCCTACCCCGGCAGCCGCCTCGCCGCGCGCATGGCGGCAGGCTATGCGGCGCTGGGCGGTGATTGGCAACGCAGTACGATGGTGCTCGCTAATCTGCGGCAGCGCGGGGCCGGACGCGATATGCGGCTGCTGAGCGACCTGTCGCTGGCGCAATTGCGCAGCGGCGATCGCCTTGCTGCGCTGGAGACGGCACGGAGAGCCTATCGTTTGCAGCGCGGATCGCCAGTGGCGTCACAGGCCTATGCCATGGCGCTGATTGCCAACCGCGAAGAGCTTGACCTGGCGGCGGAGCTGCTGGCCAAGGCGCAGCGGATCGCGGGGAGCAATCCGCTGTTGCTCGAAGCGGGCAAGCAGCTGGATGCAGCACGCAAAAGTTAACCGGCTGGTGGCCTCTCGACACGGCGCGATCAAACGCTTAACCGCTTGATTAAATCAACACGGTGAGGGCGGTATGGCGGGTGTATTGGCAGGGGTGACGGTAATCGAGCTGGCCGGGATCGGGCCGGGACCGTTTGGCGGAATGATGCTGGCCGATCACGGGGCGCGGGTGATCCGGGTTGAGCGGCCGGGCACCAGCGGACGGTTCGGCGATGCCGGTAACCGCGATATCCTCAATCGCAACCGTGAACGGATCGAGCTTGATCTGAAAGACCCGGCTGCCGTCGCGCAGTTGAAGAAGCTGGTCCAGTCTGCCGATGCCTTGATCGAAGGCTATCGCCCGGGCGTGCTGGAGCGGCTGGGACTGGGGCCGGAGGTGCTGCTGGACGTCAATTCCAA
This sequence comes from uncultured Alphaproteobacteria bacterium, assembly GCA_963802015.1. Lineage (GTDB taxonomy): Bacteria > Pseudomonadota > Alphaproteobacteria > Sphingomonadales > Sphingomonadaceae > Novosphingobium. Next base: position 255,311 of record CAWDHB010000007.1, on the reverse strand, counting down.
GCTGGTGATCGGGCGGATGACGGGCTGGGGACAGGATGGCCCGATGGCACCGCTGGCAGGGCATGATATCAACTACATCGCCTTGTCTGGCGCGCTGCACAGCTATGGCCGCAAGGGTGAAAAGCCCAGTTTCCCGGTCAACGCGGTGGGCGATTTCGGCGGTGGCGGGATGATGCTCGCCTTCGGGATTGTCGCGGCGCTGCTGCATGTCCGCTCGGGCGGGGAAGGGCAGGTAGTCGATTGCGCGATGGTGGATGGCGCGGCGATCCTTTCGGCGATGACCTATACCTTCCTCGGCAACGGCCAGTGGCGCGATGAGCGCGGGGTCAACCTGCTCGACAGCGGCACCCATTTTTACGACACCTATGAAACCAGCGACGGCAAGTGGATCTCGCTCGGGTCGATCGAGCCGCAGTTCTATGCGCTGCTGCTGGAAAAGACCGGCCTGACCGGCGACCCTGACTTTGCCCAGCAGATGAACCCGGCCAAATGGGACGACTTGAAAGACCGGATGACCGCGCTGATCCTGACCAAGACTCGCGATGAATGGTGCGCGATCATGGATGGAACTGACATTTGCTTTGCCCCGGTGCTAAGCCTCAGGGAAGCGCCGCAGCATCCGCACAATTTGGCGCGCGGCACCTTCGTGGAGGACGGCGGGATGGTCCAACCCGCACCCGCACCGCGCTTTTCAGCCACGCCCGCGCCGCCGGTAAACATGGCGGGGCGAAGCTAGGATTTTCCTACATCGCGGTTCGCTGTCATAGTCCACAACAGCGGGTAAACCGGGCGACTTTTCTTTATCTGGTACCCTGTGAACTTTGTGAACTTGCGCCGAGGCAATGCTGGTGAAACTGATCGCGATTCTGGCGCGGATTGATCCGATGGTGCGATTGCTGATGCTGGCAATCACGCTGGCGCTGGTGCGGCCAGTGGAGGGCAGCGCGCGCGACGTTGCGCAGTGGATTTCCAACGCTGCGGTATTTCTGCTGTTCTTCCTCAACGGCCTGCGGCTGCCCCGGCAAGCGGTGTGGCAAGGTCTGTCAAACCACCGCTTGCTTTGGCCGCTGGCCCTGTGGTGCTTCGGCGCGATGGCACTGGCGGGGTGGCTGGTCTGGCAGCTGGGCAGCGGCTGGATGCCGCCGCTGCTGGCGCTGGGCTTCCTTTACCTCGGCTGCCTGCCTTCAACCGTGCAGTCAGCGACCGCCTACAGTTCGCTGGCAGGCGGCAATGTGGCGGGCTCGGTGGTGGCGGCGGCGCTGCTCCATGTGCTCGGCGTCTTCATCACCGCGCCGCTGTTTGCGCTGTTGGCAGGGACCGGCGCGGCGGCGTTCCATGGTGATGGTTTGGTCAAGGTGATCGCGATTCTGCTGCTGCCGTTCGTGCTGGGGCAGCTGCTGCAAGCATGGCTGGGCGGGTGGGTCCTGGCACACAAGACGCTGGCGACCCGGATGGACCGCACGTCAATTGCAATTGCGGTCTATGTCGCCTTTTCGGGCGCGGTTGTGCAGAAGTTCTGGACGCTGATCGATGCGCAGGGCTGGCTGTGGCTGGCGGGCGGAACCGTGCTGCTGCTGGTCTTCGGCCATTGCGGTGCGTGGCTGCTTGGCGGACTGGTCGGACTCGACCGGCCCAGCCGCATCACCATGCTGTTCGCCGGTGCGCAGAAAAGCATCGCGATGGGCGCGCCGCTGGCCACGGTGCTGTTTGCGCCAAAGGTCGCCGGGATCGTGCTGCTGCCGATCCTGCTGTATCACCTGGTGCAACTGGTGATCGCTGCGCCTTTGGCGGCGCGGTTCAGTTCAGGACTCAATCAGACCTGAGCGCCGCCTCGATCTCAGCATCGGGATATTTGCGGTTGTGCCGGACTGACCACCATAGCGACAGCCCGATCAACACCGCGCCGATCAGCCCAGTAAATACCTCGGGGATGTGGAACTTGGCCGACAGCAGCATGATCGCACCCAGCGCGATGATCGCCCAGAACGCGCCGTGTTCCAGATAGCGATATTCCGCCAAGGTGCCCTTCTGCACCAGATGGATCGTCATTGAGCGCACGAACATCGCCCCGATCGAGAGGCCCAGCGCGATCACGACCATATTGTTGGACAGCGCGAATGCCCCGATCACCCCGTCGAACGAGAACGACGCGTCGAGGATGTTGAGATAGAGGAACCCGCCAAGGCCAGACCGCACCACTGCGCCTTGCAGTTTCATGGCGTGTTCGCGCATTTCCAGGATCGTGCTGATCGCTTCAACCGCGATGAATGTCACCAGACCAAGCGTGCCCGAGACCATGAAGGTCAGGGCATCAGCCGGGCTGAGCATCAGCGAGATCAGGTAGAGCACCAGCAGCAGCAGCGCGATTTCGGCGGCCTTGATATTGGAAACCACGCTCAGCTTGGCTTCGATCCATGCAATCCAGTGGACGTCTTTTTCACCATCAAAAAAGAACGACAGCCCGACCATCGCGAGGAATGCCCCGCCGAAGCCCGCAATCCCGACATGCGCGCTGGACACGATAGCCTCATATTCGCGCGGATTGTTGAGCGACAGGTTGAGCGCATCAATCGGCCCAAGCCCGGCAGCAATCGCCACGATCGCCAGCGGAAACACGATCCGCATCCCGAACACCGCGATCAGCATCCCCCAGGTGAGGAAGCGGCGCTGCCAGACTTCGTCCATCTCTTTCAGCACCGAGGCGTTGACCACGGCATTGTCGAATGAAAGCGACACTTCGAGGATCGAGAGCACCACGATGATCCACAGCATCGACAGGGTCGCCGAAACACTGCCTGATTGCGACCAACCATACCACACCCCAAGGGCGAGGCAGACGATGGTGAACAGGATCGAGCCCTTGTAGAATTTCATTAACATAGCGTGCGCCCTATTTCGGCTGGTACGTCTGTTCAATCCCCGGGAACGACCTATCCCGAACTTCCTCGGCATATTTCGCCGCAGTGGCGGAGATCGTTGTGGCGATTTCCTCATAGCGCTTCACAAACCGGGGGACACGTTCGAACATGCCGAGCATGTCTTCGGTGACCAGCACTTGCCCGTCGCACTGGGCCGACGCCCCGATGCCGATGGTGATGCTGGCGACGGCCTTGGTCACCTCAATCGCGATCGGTTCCACCACGCCTTCGATCACCATAGCGAAAGCGCCGGCTTGATCGAGCGCCTGGCCATCAGCGACGATCTTCGCGGCTTCAGCGGCGCTGCGTCCGCGCGCGTTATAACCGCCGAGCACGTTGACCGCCTGCGGGGTCAGTCCGATGTGGCCCATTACCGGGATCCCGCGCGCGGTCAGGAAGGCCACGGTTTCCGCCATCGCCGCGCCGCCTTCCAGCTTTACCGCCGCGCAGCCGGTTTCCTTCAGCAGCCGCGCGGCGTTCTCGAAGGCTTGCTGGGGGGACGCTTCATAGGTGCCGAACGGCATATCGACCACCACGACTGCGTGATAAGAACCGCGCACCACCGCCGCGCCGTGCGCGATCATCATCTCCAGCGTTACGGGAATGCTGGATGGCAAGCCGTACACCACCTGCCCCAGACTGTCGCCGACCAGCAACATGTCGCAGTGCTCATCCAGCAATTGGGCCTGCCGCGCGGTATAGGCGGTCAGCATCACGACCGGTTGCGCGGTGACTCCTTCCGCCTTGCGCTTGCGGATCGCCGGCACGGTCAGCCGCTTCATTGGCGCGGGGGTGGGATTGGCGCGGCTGGTCGCGGTGTCGAGCTGGAAGGTGGTGGACATCCGCATGTCATAGCCGCTGATGCAAATCTGGGGAAGGGCGGGCAGTTTGCCCTTGCCAATATGGGCTGCGCCGCTAGCTTCCGCGCAGTTTAATTGCAGGCGTGCGAACAATTGCGCGTCGATCAGGGTTAGGGGAACCGCATGTTCGGTCGGGTCAAATCGCTGGACGCCATCTTGGCGACCGCAGAAAAGAAATCGCTACATCGGTCGCTGGGCGCGTTCCAGCTGACGATGCTGGGTGTGGGGGCCATCATCGGCACCGGGATCTTCGTGCTGACGGCAGAAGCCGCACAGAAGGCCGGGCCGGGGATGCTGGTCAGCTTTATCATCGCCGGGTTCGTCTGCGCGGTGGCGGCGCTGTGCTATGCGGAAATGGCGTCGATGGTTCCGGTTTCGGGATCGGCCTATACCTATAGCTATGCGGTGATGGGCGAATTGATCGCCTGGATGGTCGGCTGGGCACTGGTGCTGGAATATGCCGTGGCGGCGGGGGCCGTGGCGGTCGGCTGGTCCGGCTATTTCGTCGGCCTGCTGCGTGAATATCTGGGGATCACGCTGCCGACCGAACTGGTTAATGCCGATGCCTTGATCGCCACGATCAAGCTGACATTTGGCGCGGCCAACAGCGAAGCGATCCAGACTGCGATTGCCACTGGCGGTTATATCAACCTGCCGGCCTTCCTGATCTCGCTGCTGGTAACCTGGCTGCTGGTTATCGGGACCAAGGAAAGCGCTTACGTCAACGCAGTGCTGGTTATGGTCAAAATCACTGCGCTGACGCTGTTCGTGGTGCTGGCGGTGCCGATGATCAAGAGCGAGAATTTCATACCCTTTGCGCCGCTCGGCTTCGCCGGGATTTCAGCGGCAGCGGCTTCGATCTTCTTCGCCTATGTCGGGTTCGATGCGGTTTCGACTGCGGCTGAGGAGACCAAGAACCCGCAACGCAACATGCCGATCGGCTTGATTGGCAGTCTGGCAATTTGCACCGTGTTCTACATTCTGGTGGCGTCGGGCGTGATCGGTTCGGTTGGTGCGCAGCCGCTGTTCGATGCGGCGGGTAACGGGATTGCACCGGGCAGCACTGAGCTGGCCGCAGCATGCGCCACCAATGGCGCGCAGGCGGTGGTCTGCTCGAAGGAAGCCCTGGCCTGGACCCTGCGTGAAATCGGCTGGGTGCAGATCGGCAACCTGGTGGGGCTCGCCGCCGGGCTCGCGCTGCCATCTGTGATCCTGATGATGATGTTCGGCCAGACCCGCATCTTCTTCGTGATGAGCCGCGACGGTTTGCTGCCCGAAGCGCTCAGCCGGATTTACCCGAAGTATCACACTCCGCATGTGGTGACGATCATCACCGGGATTGTGGTGGCGATGTTTGCGGCGCTGTTCCCGGTAGGGGCGCTGGCCGACATTTCCAACTCGGGCACGTTGTTCGCTTTTGCGATGGTGGCGATTGCAGTGCTGATCCTGCGCCGCACCGATCCCAGCCGGATCCGTCCGTTCCGCACCCCGGCGATCCTGCTGGTTGCGCCGCTGGCGGTGGCCGGGTGTCTGTACCTGTTCTTCAGCCTGTCCGCCTATACGCTGATGCTGTTTGTCGGCTGGGCCGCGATCGGCTTGATCGTGTACTTCACTTACAGCCGCCATCGCAGCCACGTTGGTCGCGGGCTGGTGGAAGTGCATGAGGATGATGCGAACATTCCGCCGCAGCCGGTGGCACCGCTGCCCGGCGGGATCGACATCAACGATTGATCCGGCGTTAGCTTTGATCATGCAGGGGCCGCTCCTTCGGGTGCGGCCTTTTGCATTTGTGGAGAAGGGGAGTTGCGAATCAGAGAGGATGGGAACATAGTAAGAACATAAGGTGTGATTCCCACGATGACGACGCTCTCTCCTCTTGCTGCATTCGCGCGCCGTCCGGCCCGTCCAGTGCTGCCGCGCGGTATGCCTGCTGTCAGTGAAACGGCGCGTTGGCAGCCCGGGTCAAAAGCTGGGTCGGCTGCTGCCGCGCTGCATGGCGAGGTGTTTGCGCGCGCGGATGAGGCCAGCGGCGCAGCCTTGTCGCTGGCCTTCGCGCTGGACCGGCTGCGCAGCGCGGCCCCCGATCCCTGCGCCGATGTGCTGGATCAGCGGCCGTGGTTGTGGGTGCAAGACACGGCCAGCCTGCGCCAGACCGGGCGACCCTATCGCCCCGGCCTGCCGCTGGAACTGCGCCACCGCCTGATCCATGTTACCGCCAAGACCCCCGAAGACGCCTTGTTCGCGCTGGAAGAAGGGCTGCGCTGCCGCGATATGGCGTTCGTGCTGGGGGAGCTGGCCGGCAATCCCAAGGCGCTCAGCTTCACCGCGCAGCGCCGCTTGTCGCTCGCGGCGGAGCGGCACGGCACCCCGCTGTGGCTGGTGCGGATCGCGGCCGCGCGCGATCTCTCCTCGGCCCGGCTGCGCTGGGAAGCGCGCGCCGCCCCGTCGCACCCGCCGCGCTGGGATGATCATGCCCCCGGCATTCCTGCTTGGCACGCCGAACTGTTCCGCGCGCGGGCGCACCCTCCCGGACAATGGATATTGCGCGATGAAGGACGCTCCCTCACCGCCGCCGCAACCAGCGCGCCGCATCCTTTCGATCTGGCTGGCGGCGCTGGCGCTCGATCGCTGGCGGCTGGCTGAAGGCGAAAGCGCCGCACCCTTCGCGTTGCTGACCGAAACCGCGCATGGCCCTCGGATTGCTGCGATCAACGCTGCGGCGCGGGAAGCGGGCGTGCGCCCCGGCACGATGCTGGCCGATGCCCGCGCGCTGTGCCCGCAGCTGGCGGTGGCCCCGGGCGATCCGGCGGGCGACCGCGCGCTGCTGGACAGCCTGGCGCTGTGGGCGCAGCGCTGGGGGCCGTGGTCGGCGCTTGATCTGCCCGATGGCCTGCTGGTCGATGTGACCGGCGTGGCGCATCTGTTCGGGGGAGAGGCCGCGCTGCTCGCCGATGCCCAGTCACGGTTGGCGCAGCGCGGGCTGACCGCGCGGCTGGCGATTGCCCCGACGGCAGGCGCAGCCTGGGCGCTGGCGCACTTCCTCCCCTTTAGGGGAGGGGACCCACGTAGTGGGGGAGGGGCACAGGCGGGTAATCCCGACGGTGCTGGCCAGCGAACTCAGGAGTACCCGCCGGTGCCCCTCCACCAGCTGCGCTGGTCCCCCTCCCCCGATGGGGGAGGAAGCCTCGACGACCTGCCCGTCGCGGCGCTGCGGCTTGATCCCGCGACGGTGCTGATCCTGCACCGCCTTGGGCTGAAGCGGGTGCGCGACTTGTCCGGCGTGGCGCGCGATGCCGTGGCGCGGCGGTTCCGCAACACCCGCAACCCGGCGGCCAATCCGCTGATCCGGCTGGACCAGCTGCTGGGCAAAGTGCCCGAACCGCTGCTGCCGGTGCGCACAGTCGAAGCCCCGCTGGTCCAGCGCCGCCTGCTCGAGCCGATCCGCCACCGCGCGCTGCTCGATCAGGTGCTGGGCGATCTCTGCGCCGATCTGGCGCGGGTGCTGGAAGGCCAGGCGCTGGGCGCGCGGCGGCTGGAGCTGGGGCTGTGGAAGGTCGATGGCGAAGTGGTGCTGCGCCGCCTCGAACTCGCCGCCGTCAGCCGCGATGCCGGGCATATCGCCGGGCTATTCGGGCGCAAGCTCGACGATGTTGACGCCGGGTTCGGGATCGAACTCGCGCGGCTGCGGGTGCCTTGGGCCGAGCCCTTGCCGCTCGGCCAGCGCGACCTTGAAGCCGCCGCCGAAGCCCACGGCACCAGCCTGGCCGCCTGCATCGACCGGCTGACGATTCGCTTGGGCGAAGCCGCAGTGCGTCGCCCGGTGCTGCATGCCAGCCACTTGCCCGAGCGCGCGCAGAAATGGCGGGGGCCACTGGAACCGGAGCCTGCGAGCCAAGGCGAACTCGCCTTCCACGCGCGCCCCTTGAAGCTATTGGACCGCGCCGAACCGATCGCGGTGCTCTATGCCACGCCCGACGGCCTCCCCCGCCGGTTCCGCTGGCGCGGCGAAGTGCATGAGATCGCCCGCGCCGAGGGACCCGAGCGGATCGCGCCCGAATGGTGGCGTGAACGGGGGAGCGTGCGGCTGCGCGATTACTACCGGATCGAGGATCACATCGGGCGGCGTTACTGGATCTACCGCCACGGCCTCGCCAATGACGGGCGCGGCGGCACGCCCGAATGGTTTTTGCAGGGGCTCTGTGCGTGAAGGGCGTTGGGTGCCTGAAAGGGTGGGGTGCATGAAAGGGGCTGGCGTCACCGTTCATAAGAACGTATAGTGAACATATGTCGCAACTCAGCCTCACCGAACGCCTTGGTATCCTCGCCGATGCCGCCAAATATGACGCATCCTGTGCCTCGTCCGGGACCAGCAAACGCACCAGCAAGGGCGGCACCGGGATCGGCTCGACCGAGGGCTCGGGGATCTGCCACGCCTATGCCCCCGATGGCCGCTGCATCTCGCTGCTCAAAATCCTGCTGACCAACCACTGCGTGTTCGATTGCCATTACTGCATCAACCGCAAAAGCAGCAACGTGCGGCGCGCCCGGTTCACCCCGCAGGAAGTGGTGGACCTGACGCTCAGCTTTTATCGCCGCAATTATATCGAGGGGCTGTTCCTCTCCTCCGGGATCATCAAAAGCTCCAGCCACACGATGGAGCAGCTGATCGAAGTTGCGAGGATCTTGCGTGAAGAGCATGATTTTCGCGGCTATATCCACCTCAAGACGATCCCCGAGGCTGATCCGCAACTGGTCCACCGCGCCGGGCTCTATGCTGACCGGGTTTCGATCAACGTCGAACTGCCGACCGTGGCCGGACTGACCCGGCTCGCGCCAGACAAGAACGCGGGGGTGATCGACGGAGCGATGCGCGATGTGAAGCACGCGATCGTGGAGAACAAGGACGCGCGCAAACGCTTCAAATCGGCCCCGCGGTTTGCCCCGGCGGGGCAATCGACGCAGATGATCGTCGGCGCAGACGGGGCCAGCGACGCGCAGATCGTGACCAAGGCCAGCGCGCTGTACGGCCAGTTCCGCTTGCGCCGGGTGTACTATTCGGCGTTCAGCCCGATCCCCGATGCCAGCGCGGTGCTGCCGTTGCAGCGCCCGCCCTTGATCCGCGAACACCGGCTGTACCAGTCCGACTGGCTGATGCGGTTCTATGGCTATCGCCCGGATGAGGTACAGGCAGCGGCGGATGCCAATGGGATGCTGCCGCTCGATATCGATCCCAAGCTGGCCTGGGCGCTGAAATTCCGCGAAAGCTTCCCGGTCGATGTCAATAAGGCCCCGCGCGAGGCCTTGTTGCGCGTGCCGGGGCTGGGCACCCGCGCGGTGGGCGCGATCCTGACCGCGCGGCGGCACCGCACGCTGCGGCTGGACGATGTGGCGAAGCTGACCGTTTCCGTGGCGAAGCTGCGCCCGTTCATCATCACGGCTGACTGGCGCCCGGTGCTGCTGACCGACCGCGCTGACTTGAAAGCCCTGGTCGCGCCCAAGCGCAGCGAGCAGCTGGAACTGTTCGCGGCATGAGGCGGGGAGTTGCTCAACGCGGGGTAGAGGAGTGGATGGTAGAGGGTTCACACGAAGTCACGAAGGCACGAAGAGCAGAACAAGCTGACGCGCGCAGAAACGCAGAGAGCGCAGAGAAGAATGTAAGCGCCGCAGGTATTTCATCTTCTGACATGGCAGCGTTTGACGATAGCGTCACAAATGGAGAGCGGCTTTGCCGCAATCGGAACTCCTCTGCGCTCTCTGCGCTCTGCGCGCGAAAACCTTCTGTTCCTCGTGGCTTTGTGTGAACCGATCCTTGTTTCCCTCCGCTCCGCCGGGTGCGCCGCGATGACTGTGCTTCGTGAGGCCAGGACTGCCGCCGTCTGCACCGTGCCGCTCGCCGGGCCGGACGACTTTGCCGGCTGGCGCGAGCAGGCGCGGCGGTTGTTACAGGCGCAGGTTCCGCCGGAGCGGGTGCTGTGGCAGGTCCCGGGTGAGGGTGAAGGCGATCTGTTCGCGCTTGGCCAAATTCCACCCGCGCCGCCCGCCAATGCCCCTCAGCCGCGCGTGCCGCGTGCGTTTCTGGCGCTGGCAGGCAGAGCTGCGCTGCACGCCGATCATACCCGGTTCGCGCTGCTCTACCGTTTGCTGTGGCGGCTTCAGACCAAGCCCGGCTTGCTGGAGGATGCCGCCGACAATGACGTGCGTAAGCTGCACGACCTGGTCCGCACGGTGCGGCGCGATATTCACAAAATGCGCGCGTTCGTGCGGTTCCGTGTAGTGGAGGTGGAGGGCGGGGCCGAGCACTATGTCGCCTGGTTCGAACCATCGCACCACATCCTGCGTGCCAATGCGGCGTTTTTCGTGAACCGCTTCACCGCGATGCACTGGTCGATTCTGACCCCGGCGGGCTCGCTGCACTGGGACGGGCAAGTGCTGCGCGAAGGCCCGCCCGCCCGGCGCGAGGATGCCCCGGCGGGCGATCCGGCCGAAGACTTGTGGCGCAAGTATTACGCCTCGATCTTCAACCCCGCGCGGCTGAAAGTGGGGGCGATGCTGAAGGAAATGCCGCGCCGCTATTGGAAGAACATGCCCGAAGCCGCGCTGATCCCCGGCCTGATCGCGGGGGCGCAGGCGCGCGAAGCGGCGATGGTCGATGCCGGGGCCGCGCAGTTTAGCCGCGGAACGCCCGGCCTCGCTGGCGGGAATCGCGGCTGAGCTTGCCGCGTGCCAGCGCTGCGCCATCGGCTGCAACGGCACGCACGCGGTGGCAGGCGAGGGGCGGGCCGACGCCGCGCTGATGATTGTCGGCGAACAGCCCGGCGATAGCGAGGAACTGGCCGGGCGGGCGTTTGTGGGGCCCGCCGGGCAGTTGTTGCGCGCGCATCTGGGCGATGCCGGGATCGATCTGCGGCAGGCCTGGCTGACCAATGCGGTCAAGCACTTCAAATTCGTCCCGAAGGGCAAGCGCCGCCTGCACCAGAACCCCACCGCGAAGGAGATCGATACTTGCCGCTGGTGGGTGGAAAGCGAACGGGCCTTGGTCCAGCCGCGGCTGGTGCTCGGCGCTGGGGGCCAGCGCGGCGCGCGCGGTGCTGGGCAAGACCGTCAGCGTGCAGGCGGTGCGCGGGCAGGCGCTGCTGCTTGAGGATGGAGTGGAGCTGTGGATCACCACGCACCCGTCCTATCTGCTGCGGCTGGATGATACGGCGCGCGCGGTGGAGGAGGCGCGCTTTGCGGCAGACCTGCACGCGGTGGCGACGCGGCTGGCCGGGTTGGCGGCATGACGCATGCCAGAGGCTCCGCTCACCCCTGATCGCCGCCGGGTTGATCCCGGCCACGGGCTTGGCCCGCCGCCGCGCGCGGCGTTTGTCGAGCTGGGCCTTGTCAGCTGCTTTTCGTTCCTGCGCGGTGCGTCCGACCCGGTCGATCTGGTCATGACCGCGCGGGCGCTGGGCTATGACGCGGTGGGGATCGCGGATGCCAACAGCATGGCCGGGGTAGTGCGAATCCATGCTGAGGCGAAAACGCTGGGGCTGACTCCGGTGATTGGCTGCCGGATCGAAACCACCGAGGGGCTGGCCTTCCTAGCCTATCCGGCCACCCGCACCGCCTATGGCCGCCTGTGCCAACTGATCTCTGCCGGACGGATGCGGACGCTGGCGGGGGAATGGCAGGACAAGGGCCTGTGCGACATTTCACTGGCGATGCTGGCGGAGCACAGCGAGGGCGTGCAACTGGTTTTGGTGCCGCCGAACGATCTCGATGTGGAACTGACAATTGCGGTCGAGAGCAATGTCGTCCCTTTCCCAGGAAAAGGAAAAGGGGTTCACGCAGAGATCGCAGAGGAAGAAAATCCGCAGAGGCGCAGAGATGGCGGTCTCTGTGGCAGTGCCGCTTTTGAAACGGACCCGTGCGACCGTCCCAACGCTGATTTGACAAGCGGCTTTGCCGCAGGCGCTGCCTCTCCGCGATCTCTGCTTCCTCTGCGCCCTCTGCGCGAACCAACTTTCTTCACTGCCCCGTTCTCCGACCTGCTCCCGCACCTGACCCAGCAACTGCCCACCCTCCGCCATCTCGCCGCAAGTTATCTCTACGTGGGCGATGACCTCGCCCGGATTGCGGAACTGGACGCACTGGCGCGCGCCAACGGCCTGACCATCCTCGCGACCAATCAGGTGCTATATCACGCGCCGCAGCGCCGCCCGCTACACGACGTGATGACCGCAATCCGGCACAAGACCACCGTCGCGGCGGCCGGCCACCTGTTGCAGCCCAATGCCGAACGCCACCTCAAATCGCCTCAGGAGATGCAGCGGCTGTTCGCGCGCTGGCCGCATGCGATTACGGCGGCGCGGGAGGTGGCGGATGCTTGCGCGTTCAGTCTGGACGAACTGCGCTATGAATATCCGCAGGCCGCCTATCCAGACGGACTGGACGCGCAGGGCTATCTGGCGCGGCTGACCTGGGCGGGCGCGGCGGAGCACTATCCGCCCGCAAAATATCCCGGCGGTGTGCCCGAAACGGTGGCAGAAACGCTGCACAAGGAACTGGCGCTGATCGGCAAGAAGGAACTGGCGCAGTACTTCCTGACGATCAAGGACATCGTCGATTTCGCACGCAGCCGCCAGCCGCCGATCCTGTGCCAGGGGCGCGGCAGCGCGGCCAATTCGGCGGTGTGCTTTGTGCTGGGGATCACCTCGGTCAACCCGGTCGAGCATGCCTTGCTGTTCGAACGGTTCATCTCCGAAGACCGGGATGAGCCGCCGGACATCGACGTCGATTTCGAACACGAACGGCGCGAGGAGGTGATCCAGCACATCTATACCAAATACGGCCGCCACCACGCCGGGCTCTGCGCCACGGTGATCCACTACCGCCCGCGCATGGCGATCCGCGAGGTGGGCAAGGCGATGGGGCTGAGCGAGGACGTGACCAGCGCGCTCGCCAAGACCGTCTGGGGCGGGCACGGGCGCAGCATCAAGGAGGCGCATGTGACGCGCGAGGCCGGGATGGACCTCAGCGATCCGCACCTGCGCCGCGTGCTCGCGCTGACCGAACAGATGATCGGCATGCCGCGCCACCTCAGCCAGCATGTCGGCGGGTTCATCCTCACGCAAGGCCCGCTGAGCGCCACGGTGCCGATCGGCAACGGCGCGATGGCGGACCGCAGTTTCATCGAATGGGACAAGGACGATATCGACGCGCTCGGCATTCTGAAGGTCGATATTCTGGCGTTGGGGATGCTGACCTGCATCCGCAAATGCCTCGATCTGCTGGGGCAGCACCACGGCCAGCAGCTGATTCTGGCGACCGTGCCGCGTGAAGACCCGGCGGTTTACGACATGCTGTGCAAGGGCGACTCGCTCGGGGTCTTCCAGGTGGAAAGCCGCGCGCAGATGAACATGCTGCCCCGGCTGCGCCCGCGCTGTTTCTACGATCTGGTGATCGAGGTGGCGATTGTTCGCCCCGGGCCGATTCAGGGCGATATGGTCCATCCGTTCCTCAAGCGGCGGCGCGGGGCGGAGCGGGTGGAAATCCCCGCGCCGGGGCCAGCCTTTGGCCCGCCGGATGAACTGACCAGCATTTTGGGGCGCACCCTTGGCGTGCCGATCTTTCAGGAACAGGCGATGAAGATCGCGCTGGATGCCGCGCAGTTCACCAGTCTTGAGGCGAACCGCTTGCGCAAGGCGATGGCGACGTTCCGGTCGCGCGGGATGGTGGATGAATTGCAGGATCTGATGGTCGGGCGGATGATTGCGCGCGGCTATGATCCCGACTTTTCGGCGCGCTGCTTCAACCAGATCAAGGGTTTCGGCGAATACGGCTTCCCGGAAAGCCACGCGGCCAGCTTCGCGCATCTGGTCTACGTCTCGTCCTGGCTGAAATGCCACTACCCGGCGGCCTTCGCGGCGGGGCTGCTCAACTCGCAGCCGATGGGCTTCTACGCCCCGGCCCAGATCGTTCGCGATGCGCGCGAGCACGGGGTGGAAGTGCTGCCGGTCGATGTGAACTTTTCGGCGTGGGATAATGCACTGGAACGTCCTCCCTCTTCGGGGGAGGGGACCCACCCTTCCTCCCCTTCAGGGGAGGGGACCCACGTAGTGGGGGAGGGGCACGTGCGAGTACTCCAAACCGCGCGTGACCACACTCGCCTATCCCCGCCAGGTCAGGAGTACCCGCTGGTGCCACTCCACCCCCCGCTGCGCGGGCGGTCCCCCTCTCCCACGGGAGAGGAAGTGGCGCTCCGCCTTGGCCTGCGCCAGGTTGATGGGTTCCCTGAGGCTGCCGCCGCGCGGATTGTGGCGGCGCGGGAGGAGGATGGCCGGTTTCGCGATGTGCGCGAACTCAAGGAGCGGGCCGGGCTGTCCCCGCCTTGATCGAGCGGCTGGCTTCGGCGGATTGCTTCAATTCGCTCGGGCTGACCCGGCGGCAGGCGTTGTGGGATGCGCGCAGTCTGGTTGCCGCGCCGGACCTGCCGCTGTTCGCCGCCGCCGCCGCGCGCGATGAGGGGGCGGAGCGCGCCGCCACGCGGCTGCCGGTGATGCCGCTGAGCGAGGAAGTGGTCGCCGATTACCAGACCCAGCGGCTTCAGCCTCAAGGCGCACCCGCTCGCCTTCCTGCGCGCCTCGCTGGGCGAACGTGGATTTATCCGCGCCTCGGAACTACGCGAGCGCAAGTACCGCTCCCCGGTGCAAGTCGCGGGCGTGGTGCTGATCCGCCAGCGCCCCGGCAGCGCCAAGGGGGTCTGCTTCATCACGCTGGAGGATGAGACCGGGGTCGTCAATCTGGTGATCTGGCCCGATCTGATGGAAAAGCAGCGCAAGGTGATCATGGCCGCGCGGCTGATGGAGGTGAAGGGGCGGGTGGAATACGACGACGAGGTGATCCACGTTATCGCCACGCATCTGACCGACGCCACCGAAGCGCTCCATGGGTTGTCGGATGATCTGCTACCGCACCACGTCGACCGCGCGGATCATGTGGCGCACCCTTTGCCAACCAGCCGGGGCGGCCATCCAAGGGATGTGCGGGTGATCCCGAAATCGCGGGATTTTCATTGATTTGCGGGAGCAACTCGCTGAATCACTGCCCCAACAAAACTGCTTCGTCGATAAGGCTATCCATCAGTTTGGCAATGTCCAACCTGAACGACTCAAGTTCTGGGTAATTCGTCAAAAACGATCCACGAACCCGCTCCTGCGGAGCGAAATCGTCAGCAATTTCGAAGTTGACCTTCAAATCACCTCTTACATTTTTAGGAACAATTTCCAGCCGCAAAATCAGGTCGTCTCCAACCTGCATGTTGAGGCCCCACTGCACTATGACCGGGGAATCTTTCAGGATTGGGTAAACATTCAAAGCCTCACCGAAGTCTTTGACGTCTTGCCATTGAACCCAAAAGCCACCGTTCCCGGAAAACCGATCAGTCGTCACAGAAACCGAAAGACGACCAAAGCTGTCAGGTACAAGCTTTTGATCAAAATAGCTCGGATCGAAGCGATATTTCAGGACCAGCCGACTGCTCATCGAAGGACTATGCCCCCGTGACAGTCATTTCGCAATCTAAGCAACCATCGACAACCTAAACCGCCTCCAGCGAATAGCCCGCCGACCTGACCGTCCGCACCGGATCAGGCACGCCGTCGATCTCGATCCCCTTGCGCAGCCGGCGGATGTGGACGTCGACGGTGCGCAGTTCGATGTCGCTGTCGGTGCCCCAGACGGCGTCGAGCAACTGGCCGCGGCTGAATACCCGGCCGGGGTGTTCCATGAAGAACTTGAGCAGGCGGAACTCGGTTGGGCCGAGTGCGACTGCCGCGCCGCGCCGCAGCACCTTGTGTGCGGTGGCATCGAGCGCGAGATCGCCGACGGTGAGCGTCTCGCCCGCCAGCGCCGGTCGGATCCGGCGCATGATCGCGGCGACCCGCGCCAGCAGTTCGCGCGGGGAGAACGGCTTGGTCAGGTAATCATCCGCCCCGGTTTCGAGCCCGCGGATCTTGTCGTCTTCAGCGCCGCGCGCAGTGAGCATGATGATCGGGACATGTGCGGTGGCCTTGCTCTTGCGCAGGCGGCGGCAGACTTCGATCCCGCTGGTCCCTTCGACCATCCAGTCGAGCACCACCAGATCGGGTGCTTCCTCGCTGGCGAGCAGCAGCGCTTCATCGCCGTCCGGGGTGGAGGTGACTGCATAGCCTTCCGCCTTGAACCGGAATTCCAGCAGTTCAGCCAGCGCGGGATCGTCTTCGACGAGCAGGAGGCGGGGTTGGAGCATGGTCAGGTTCCCGCCAGATCTTCCTTGTCGGTCAAATAAGCACCAGTCGCGGCATAATGGACCATTTCGGCGACATTGGTGGCATGATCACCGATCCGTTCGATATTGCGCGCCACGAACAGCAATTCGGCGGCGCTGCTGATCGAGGCGGGGTTTTCGATCATATGGCTGACCAGATTGCGGAATATGCTGTCATAGAACGCGTCGACCTTGTCATCACGCTCGACCACTTCCTTGGCCAGCGCAGCATCGCGCGCGGCGAAGGCAGTCATGACGTCATGCACCATGTCGCGCGCAATATCTGCCATCGCGGGCAGCAGGGTCAGTGGCTCGAACTTCTTGCGGGTCTCAATCTTGGCCGCGCTTTTGGCGATGTTCTTGGCATAGTCACCAATCCGTTCGATCACCCCGGCGATCTTGAAGATCGCGATCACTTCGCGCAGATCGTCCGCCATCGGCGCGCGCAGGGCGATCACGCGGACGGCCAGCCGGTCAATTTCGGCTTCCAGCGCATCCAGCCGCTTGTCGCGCGCGATCACTTCCTTGGCCAGGTCCAGATTGCCTTTGACCAGGGCCTCCATTGCTTCGCCCACCGCCACTTCGGCCAGCCCGCCCATTTCAGCGATCAGCCCGCGCAGCTTGGTGATGTCTTCGTCAAACGCCTTGACGGTATGTTCCTGTGCCATGCGAAGTCCTAACCGTAACGACCTGTAATATAGTCTTTGAGTCCGCTTTTCGCGGGGATTGGTGAAAATGTCCGAAGTCTTGCCGTATTCCAGAATCTTGCCCAGATGGAAGAAGGCGGTGCGCTGTGAAACGCGCGCGGCCTGCTGCATCGAATGGGTGACGATCACGATCGCATATTTGGCGCGCAATTCGCCGATCAGCTCTTCGATCCTCGCCGTCGCAATCGGATCGAGCGCCGAGCACGGCTCGTCCATCAGGATGACTTCGGGATCGACCGCAATCGCGCGAGCAATGCACAACCGCTGCTGCTGGCCGCCTGACAGGGCGGTGCCGCTGTCGGTGAGCCTGTCCTTGACCTCGTCCCACAGCCCCGCGCGCTTGAGCGACTTTTCGACAATCGCGTCAAGCTCGGCCTTGCTGCCGGACAGGCCGTGAATGCGCGGGCCATAGGCGACGTTTTCGTAGATCGACTTGGGGAACGGATTGGGTTTCTGGAACACCATCCCGACCCGTGCGCGCAATTGCACCACGTCCATCCCGGAGGTGTAAATATCCTGTCCGTCGAGCTTGATTTCGCCTTCCACCCGGGCCCCGGCGATGGTGTCGTTCATCCGGTTGAACGTGCGCAAAAACGTGCTCTTGCCGCAACCGGACGGACCAATGAAGGCCGTCACATATTGCGGGGCGATATCGATCGAGACCTTATCGATCGCGCACTTGTCGCCGTAATACACAGAGACATCGCGCGCGGTGATCTTCGCGTTGATCGGATCAAGTTCATGATAGTTGGTCATTACCAGCGGTTCTCAAATCGGTTGCGAAGATAGATGGCGAGGCCGTTCATCACCAGCAGGAACACCAGCAGAACGACAATAGCGGCAGAAGTGCGCTCCACGAAACCACGGTTGATTTCATCGGACCACAGGAAAATCTGCACCGGCAGCACCGAAGCAGGCGAGGTGAAACCATCGGGCGGTGAGGCGACAAAGGCGCGCATCCCGATCATCAGCAGCGGCGCGGTTTCGCCCAGCGCGCGGGCCATGCCGATGATCGTGCCGGTCAGGATTCCGGGCAGGGCCAGCGGCAGGACATGATGGAACACGGTCTGAACCCGGCTTGCGCCAATTGCCAGCGCCGCGTCGCGGATCGAAGGCGGCACGGCCTTCACGGCGTTGCGACCAGAAATGACGATCACCGGCATCGTCATCAAGGCCAGCGTCATTCCGCCGATCAGCGGAGCGGAGCGATAGTTGGGGAATATCGCGAGGAACACGGCCAAGCCCAGCAGCCCGAAGATGATCGAGGGGACAGCTGCAAGGTTGTTGATCGAAACCTCGATAACCTCAGTCCAACGGTTCTTTGGCGCATACTCTTCAAGATAGATTGCCGCGAGTACACCGACCGGGAACGCCAGCAGCAGCGTGATCAGCATCGTCAGCATCGATCCCTTAAGCGCGCCCCAGATCCCTACCGACTGCGGCTCAGTTGCGTCAGACCGCACCAGAAAGCCTGGGTCGAAGACGCTAGTCAGTTTCCCTTCGCGTTCTAGCCGCGCGGCAAGCGCCTTGGTGCCATCGGGGCCATCGCCACGCAGCCCAGCCGCCAGATCATCGCTGGCGGGCAGCGATACGGTGATCGTCTGCCGCAGTAAGCCCGGATCGCTGGCGATCCGCGCCGCCAGCTCACGCCAGGCACCCGGATCCAGTTCGGCCGCTCCGTCTGGACCCAGGGCCTTGCCAGCCTCCAGCGCGAGGGCTGCTGGCAGTCCGGCGCTTTCCAGCCGCGCGAGTCCGTCTGGCCCATCCAGTTGCGCAGGATCGACGGCAATCGCACTGCCGCTCAGCGCGACGGCGAATTGCAGTTCGGCGCGTTTGAACCCGCCAATGGCATTGGCCGCCATGGTCCACAGCAGGAACGCCAGCGTCAGCGCGGAAAATGCGACCGCCAGAAATCCGAGTGCCTTGAAACGGCGTTCGGCGGCGTAACGCCGCCTCAGCCGCGTCGCCATCGCTTGTTCGCGGGCAAGAGTTGCAGGTTCACTCATAGGCTTCGCGGAACCGTTTGACGACGCGCAAGGCAATGAAGTTGAGCGCCAGGGTGACGAGGAACAGGACAAAGCCAAGCGCAAACGCTGACAAAGTTGCGGGATGATCAAAGCTGCCTTCGCCGGTCAGCATGGCGACGATCTGGAAGGTGACAGTCGTCATCGATTCAAACGGGTTGGCAGTGAGCCGCGCGGTGGCACCTGCCGCCATCACGACGATCATGGTTTCGCCAATTGCCCGGCTCACCGCCAGCATCACACCGGCGACGATCCCCGGTAGGGCGGCGGGGATCAGCACACGCTTGATCGTTTCAGACGTGGTTGCGCCCATCGCCAAGCTGCCATCGCGCATCGCTTGCGGGACAGCGGCGATCGAATCGTCGGCCATGGAGGAAACGAAAGGGATGATCATGATTCCCATCACCAGCCCCGCGGCGAGCGCGCTTTCGCTGGAGGCGCTGGCGATCCCGATGGCCTGACCGAAGTCGCGGATCCACGGTGCGACGGTCAACGCCGCGAAATAGCCGTAGACCACCGTCGGCACCCCCGCGAGGATTTCGAGCAGCGGCTTCATCCAGCGTCGGACCGTGGCTGAGGCATATTGGGTCAGGTAAATCGCGCTCATCAGACCCAGCGGAATTGCGACGATCATCGCGATGATCGCACCGATCACCACCGTGCCCCAGAACAACGGCAAAGCGCCGTAATTCTCGCTCAGGTTCGCGCCCGGGGTCGCCATCGGATCGGGTCCCCAGTGCGTTCCGAACAAGAATTCCAGCGGACTCACAAACCCGAAGAAGCGGACTGTCTCGAACAGTAATGAGGCCAGAATTCCGAATGTTGTCAGGATCGCGACCAAGGAGGCAGTCAGCAGTGCGAGCATCACTGCCCGCTCGACCCGAGTGCGCGCGGTGAAATCCGGCTTGAGCCGTAAAAATGCAAAGGCCCCGCCGACAAACCCCAGCACCAGCGTGACGACGATACCGATCAGGCCATAAAAGCGCAGCGCCTCGCGGAACGGTTCAACCAGACCGTTTGCGGCCGGATTGAAAGCACCAAAAGCGGAACCCGAGGCGACCGCATAGGCATCTGCCAGCACCGAATCGCGTTCGATCCCGAAGGCTGGCAGAGCCGCAGCGGCAGGATGGCTGGTCACCTGCGCCAGGATCAGTCCGGGACTGATCACGCTCCACGCAGCCGCAAACAGCATGGCGGGCACGGCGACCCACAAGGCAACATACCAGCCGTGGTAGTTTGGCAAGGAATGGAGCGGCGCACGCACTGCGCCCGCCGCCCGCTTGAACGCCCAGGCCCGCGAACGCGCCGCCAACCAACCGATCAAGCCCAGCCCGAGGGCGAGCAAAACAGGAATAATTGGCGACATCGTTCGTGCGGGTCCTGTGGTTCCGAGCTTACTTCAGCGCCGCACCATCAAGCACGGTTAGAGCGGTGGCAACAGCTCCGTTCTTTTCTTGCACATCTGCGGGCGAGACGACCATGCCCTGCTTTGCCAGCAGGCCATCCTTGCCCCAGCTGGTAGCCCATTGTGCTACGAATTCCTTCAGGCCCTTGATCGCGCCAACGTGCGCGGCCTTGACATAGATGTACAGCGGCCGGGCGCCGGGATAGCTGAAATCGCTGATCGAGGCATAGGTCGGCTGCACGCCGTTCATCGACAGGCCCTTCAGCTTGTCCATGTTTTCTTCCAGGTAGGAAAATCCGAACACGCCAATCGCCTTGGG
The DNA here is from genome assembly GCA_963802015.1 of uncultured Alphaproteobacteria bacterium. Classification (GTDB taxonomy): domain Bacteria; phylum Pseudomonadota; class Alphaproteobacteria; order Sphingomonadales; family Sphingomonadaceae; genus Novosphingobium. The sequence goes on along the minus strand of CAWDHB010000007.1, from coordinate 234,792 downwards.
GTTGGCTTCCAGTTTCTGGACGATCAGGTTGTCGTTTTCACCCGCATCGACATAGGCGCCGTCATTGCGCACTTCGGTGCAAATCTTTTCGTGCTGTGCCTTGTCGGTGTCCTTCAAGGCCTTCATCGCCGGGTCTGTGTCGCAGCCCTTCATCAGGATCAGCTCCTTCAGCGCATCGCGCGTGCCAGAGGTGGATGGCGGGCCATAGACCACGATTGGCAGGGCAGGCAGCTTCGGGTTGACATCGGCCCAGGTCTTAGCGGTGTTGGGCTTGCCAAACGGGTTGGCGGCTAACGCCTTGTAGACATCTGCTTGAGTCAGATTGATTCCGATGCCGCCCTTGGCCTCGGCGAAAGCGATCCCATCGAGACCAACCTGTACTTCGACGATGTCTTTGACACCATTCTTCTGGCAGTCTTCGAATTCGGACTTCTTCATCCGGCGCGATGCATTGGCGATGTCAGGATGCTGCACGCCCACGCCGGCGCAGAACAGCTTCATTCCGGCACCGGTCCCAGTCGATTCGATGATCGGCGACTTGAATTCTGCGTTCGACTTGGCGAGCGAATCCGCGACTGCCTTGGCAAAGGGATAGACCGTGGACGAGCCAACCGCGCGGATTTGTTCGCGCGAGGTCGATTGCGCGCCGCAAGCGGCAAGCGCAAGCGTGGCAGCGACAGTGAGCAGTGCAGCAGATTTCTTCATCGAATGGACTCCGTTTACTGGGGCTGCCCGCGCTCTGACGGGGTTTCGTGACAAGTTTATGACAGTCCTTGAGCGGCTGATTGCGGATAGAGAGGAAATGCTACCGTGACAGTTGTTCCCTGACCAAGGGTGCTGGCTATATCAAGCTGAGCCCGATGGCGTTCCACAATATGTTTCACGATGGCGAGCCCAAGTCCGGTCCCGCCAGAAGCGCGGCTGCGGCCAGGATCGGTACGATAAAATCGCCGGGTCAGATGCGGCAGGTGTTCGGGCGCAATGCCCTGGCCCTGGTCGGCAATCCGCAGCGTGATGGCCTCTGTCCCGCCGGCTTCGACAGTCACCGCGACCGCCTTTTCCGGATCGCCGTATTTCAGGGCGTTGTCGACCAGATTGCGGACGAGTTGTTCCAGCTGCGTTGCGTCTCCCGCAACCGGCAGCGGCGCTGAACCAGTCTCGATCACGACGCGTTCCTTGCCGCGGACCGAGACAATCTCGGCCACTACGCGCTCGGTCAGGTTGCGCAGATCGACCCGGTCGGTCGGGCGATCATGCTTTTCGGCTTCGACGTGGCTGAGGCTCATCAAATCCTCAACCAGCGACAGCATCCGCTCGGCCTCGCGTTTGGCGATCGCGACAAATCGCAGACGCGTGGCCGGATCGACTGTGTCGCCGCCATCACCCAGCGTTTCCAGATAGCCGATCACCGAGGCCAGCGGCGTGCGCAGTTCATGGCTGGCATTAGCGACAAAATCGGTGTGCGCCCGGCCGATATCCGCTTCTGCGGTGCGGTCTTCCAGTTCCAGCAACCAGCGCCGGGCATCGATCCTTCGGCGGGTCAAATCCCACAGACTGCGTGCGCCAGTGAACCCGGAAATGCTGACGACGGCATCTTCCTGCTGGTCCAGCAGACGCATGGCTTCGGGATGGCGCAGAGCGATCCGCGCGTCCTGCCCGATGATGTGCCCCCCCAGTGCCGCTCGTGCTGCGGCATTGGCCATCAGAATGCGATTCTGGTCAATAATCATCAGGGGCTGACCGAGCGGTTCGATCACTTCGCTCACCGCAACCCGCGAAACCGTGCCAGCGTCGATGTGGGTGGCCGCAATTTCAGGCTCAGGCCTGGCCAGCCACAATGACCCACCCCAGATCAGCCCGACTGCCAAGATCAGCCACCAATTCACGCCGCTGGCAAACAAACCGACCAGCCCCAGCGCCAGCAACGCCAGACCCGGCAACGAGAAAAGGGAGCGGTCGGCCATCGGCATGTCGCCTAATCCATTACCGGCGAAGATGATAGTTTCAAGACAATCGCCGCGACTCTTGCTCATCGGCAATCCGTGTTGCCAATTTCAGGCGACTTTGGACCGACTAGCAAGGCTGACGTTTGTTCTGGTGTGAACGCCCCGGACAGAAAGGATGGTGACCCCTACGGGAATCGAACCCGTGTTTCAGCCGTGAAAGGGCCGCGTCCTAACCGCTAGACGAAGGGGCCACGGTCTGTGCCGTGGGCAGATCGCGCAACTAGGGAAGGGTGGCGGGCTGGTCAAGCCCCGTTCGCAACATTGTGAACCTATGGCCATGATCTTGTTTCAGTCCGCCCAGGCGGCGTCTTCAACATGCAGTTCTGCGGCAGGGCGACTGGCCCAGTCATCCAGCTTGGCGCGGCCGGCCAGCCAGACCCGGCGATCCCGGCCATGCTTCAGCAATGCCTGCCCCATTTCGCTATCGACCGCGCGAAATGCAATGGCCTTGAAGCTGCTGCCATCTTCACCGCGCACGATCAGCCGCAAGTGCTGGGTGCCGACGATGTCAGCCTTGACGATCCGCAGCGGGCCAATCGCCACGCGCGGGCCCGGCCAGCCCATGCCGAACGGCCCCGCGCCATCCATCGTGGCGACCAGTTCCGGAGTCAGTCCGCGCGGGGCGAGCGCCAGATCGAGCAGCAATGCCTGACTAGCCGATGCCTCTGCCACATCGCGTTCCAGCTGGTATTGAGCCAGTCGGCCAGCGCCTCGAGTTGGTCCGGCGCAAGCGTCAGCCCCGCCGCCATTGCGTGGCCACCGCCGGCCACCAGCAGTCCGTGCTCGCGTGCCGCGATGATCGCCGCGCCCAGATCGACCCCGGCAATCGACCGGCCCGAGCCCTTGCCGTTACCTGCCTCGTCCGCGCCCAGCGCGATCACCAGTGTCGGCTTGCCTGTCTTCTCCTTGATTCGCCCGGCGACGATGCCGATTACGCCGGGATGCCAGCCGTCCCCGGCGAGCACGATCACCGCGCGGTTGTGCTGCGCGGCCAGCTGCGCTTCGGCCTGTTCCTGCACGGCAGCCTCAATCGCACGCCGCTCTTCGTTCAATTGCGAGAGCTGGGCGGCGATATTGCGCGCTTCATCGGGGTCGGCAGTGATCAGCAGCCGCACCCCCAAGGTCGATTCGCCCACCCGTCCGCCCGCATTGATGCGCGGACCCAGCGCAAAACCAAGATCGCTGCACGTGGGGGCACGGCTGAGGCGGCTGGCGTCGATCAGCGCGGCCATGCCGACGATCTCACGCCGCGCCATCACCTTCAGGCCTTGTGCAACGAACGCCCGATTAAGCCCGCGCAGGGACGCGACATCGGCGACGGTGCCCAGCGCTACCACATCCAGCAGCGCGAACAAATCCGGCTCCGCGCGTGCGGCGAAATAGCCGCGCTGGCGCAGCCGCGAACCGTGGCAATCGCCAGCAGGAAGGCCACGCCTACGGCCGCCAGATGGCCATGCGCCGCGCCGCTTCTGGGTTTCGTCCAGCCGGTTGGGATTGACCAAGGCCATGGCCAGCGGCAGCTCGGCCGAACATTTGTGGTGATCGACCACGATCACTTCGATCCCGGCATCCTGCGCCATCGCCAGCGCCTGATAGGCCATGGCCCCGCAATCAACTGTGACTATCAGCCGCGATCCCTCTGCGCCCAGTTTGACCAACGCCTCGCCCGATGGGCCATAACCTTCGAGCAGGCGGTCGGGATGTAATAGCTGGCATCGGGCCAAGCCCGCGCAGCAAGCGGATCAGCAGCGCGGCGCTGGTCGCTCCATCGACATCATAATCACCATAGACGGTGATCGGTTCGCCGCTCCAACCGCGTCGGCCAGCCGCTCGGCAGCGCGGTCCATGTCCTGGAAGATCGATGGATCGGGCAGGAACCCGCGCAGCGACGGGGTTACGGTTGCGCTCCAGGTCGTCCGCACTGACCCCGCGCGCCAGCAGCAGCTGGTTGACCAGATCCTCTCGCCGCTGACGCCGTCGCCGGCCAGGTCCATATTGCCGCCGCGCCAGTGCCAGCCTTGCCGGTGAGTGACTGCGAAATGCCGTTACTGGGGTGCGGGTAAGCATGCCGGGCGCGGTAGCACAGCATTGCCAAGCGGCCAAGCGCATGGTCTGTTGTAATGATCTTGAGCAGAGGAGTTGAGTGGTGCTGGCGATCATCTGGCATAGCCGCACCGGAGCAAGTGCGGCGCTGGCCGAGGCCGCGGGCAGGGGGCTGGCGCGCAGGGCACGCTTGATCGCGGCAGAACAGGTGCAGGCAGCGGATTTGCTGGCGGCAGAGGGCTATCTGTTCATCGGCCCGGAAAACTTGGGGTCGCTGGTCAGGTGCCATGAAAGAGCTGTTCGATCGCTGCTACTATCCGCTGCTGGGGCAATTGGAGGGGCGGCCCTATGCCACCATCATCGCGGCGGGTTCGACGGGCACGGCGCGCAGGCGCAGCTTGACCGGATTGTCACCGGCTGGCGGCTGCGCCGGGTGGCCGAACCACTGATCGTCAATCCGGGCGCGCAGACCAGCGCAGAGATCCTCGCGCCGAAGCAGGTTCCGGCAGACCGGCTGGTGGCAGCTGCGGAACTGGGCGAGGCGCTCGGCACCGGTCTGGCGCTGGGGGTGTTCTGATTTGAACGGAACAATTGGCGCCAGATCGGACCAGTTTTTGCACTCTGGGACTCGACTAGACCGCCGCGATGGTGGCAGACCCTGCCGGAGCAGTGTTGTGCAACCGAGGGCAGAGAAGATGAAGGGGACCACTGCCAAGCCATTGCTGTCGCTGGTCTTTGTTACTGGGCAACGACCTGATCTGGCCGCGCTCATCGCGCTTGGCACGGCGGCGGGCTCTGATGGCTTTGCTGTCGATGCGCTCGAATCAACAACGGCTGTGCAATGCTGCGGCGGAGCTGCTGGTCCAGGGGCTGACCTTTGATTGCGTCGGGCTGGCACCGGGCGATTCGGCGGCCAGTCCCGAGCAGGGTGCCTTGCTGGGGCTCAAGCAGTTTCCGGCGGGAGAGGCCCTGTCGCTGCAACCCGGTCCGCACATCGCCGCCGGGGCTGCGTTGCTGCCGGTGACCCAGGCCTTGCTCGGGCTGGGGGCAGCGCTGGCGCGGCTGCCGGGGGTTCTGGCAGTCTGCTGGCACCCGGCGCAGGCGTGGATGGAGCCGGACTACTTCCAGACAATCGCCAGCGACTGGATCAAGGGCGGGGCCTTCCCCGCGCTGGGGCTGGCAACCTTGCATCCTCTGCCCGATGGCGGGTTCCGCTCACACGGGCTGGCGTTCTTTATCGGGCAAGAGCTGCGGCTGGAGGCCCGGCTCAATCTCTCGCCCGCAGCGGATGGCGCAGCTGGCGATCCGGCTGATCGACCAGCTGGTGCATCGATGGCCGCGTGGCCGAGCCGCGCTCCATCGCGCTGGCGGGGATGCCGCCGGTGCTGGTGGTGCCAGTCGACCGGGGTCAGACGCTGGTGCATCCGCCCGCAACCGGCAGATCGTGACCAGTGAGCGCCGGATCATCCCGTTCCGCGCGGTCAATCGCCGCGATGCGCCCGGCTATCGCCCGGGGCTGCAACGTCACCACCTGTTCCCGCTGCGAGGTGCTGACCCGGCGCTGCTTTGCCCGGGTGATCGCCGCGCTGGGGCCTGAGCAGAGCCGCTTGCATGACTTTCGCCGCAACGGCCTGCTGCTGCCCGCTAACGATCGATGCCGCCGCCGGCCTTGGCCTGCCGCTGCACCGCGGGCCGCACCGGCGCTATAACGAGCTGGTGTTCGAACGCTTCGGCCGGATCGAGGCCGAATGGTCGCGCACCGCGCCGCGCTGTGACCCGGCAGGCGCTGGCCGAGGCGCTCGCCCGGCTCGACCTGCTGCAAAGCGCGCTGCGGCGGCGACTGCTGCTCGGTCCGCCCGCCGCTTGCAACTCAACCGCCGCCAGCAACGCGCGCTCAAACGCAGATTTCGCCGCGCTCGATGCGATGGCCGCCAGCCTGTGGGCCGCGACCGAGTAGCCGCGCTCAGGCCAGCGCCATCCCCGCCTTCGCCGCCAGTTCCGCCCGCGCAGCGTTGTATTCCGCTTCCAGCCGGTCGACCCGGTCGGCCACGCTTTCAACCGCCTTGACCGCGCCGATCCCCTGGCCCGAACCCCAGATGTCCTTCCACGCCTTGGCCTCGGTATTGCCGCCCGAGCCGAAGTTCATCGCGCTGGGATCGCTGACCGGCAGGTTGTCCGGATCCAGCCCCGCCGCGACGATCGAGGGGCGCAGGTAGTTGCCGTGAACCCCGGTGAACAGGTTCGAATAGACGATATCATCGGCACTGCCCGACGACGATCGCGTCCTTGTAGCCCTGCTGCGCATTGGCTTCCTTGGTCGCGATCCACGGCGAGCCGATATAGGCAAAGTCCGCGCCCATCGCCTGCGCGGCCAGCATCGAACGCCCGCAGGCGATCGAGCCGGACAGCGCCACCAGCCCGTCAAACCATTCGCGGATTTCCTGCATCAAGGCGAAGGGCGAGAGCACCCCGGCGTGCCCGCCCGCACCCGCCGCCACCGGGATCAGGCCATCCGCGCCCTTTTCAATCGCCTTGCGCGCGAAGCGGTCGTTGATCACATCGTGCAGCACGATCCCGCCCCAGCCGTGCACCGCCGCGTTCAGATCCTCGCGCGCACCCAGCGAGGTGATCGTCATCGGCACCTGCCACTTGGCGCAAACCTCGTAGTCTTCCTCCAGCCGGTTGTTCGATTTGTGGACGATCTGGTTGACCGCATAAGGCGCGGCGGGGCGATCCGGATTGTCGCGATTGTGCGCCGCCAGTTCCTCGGTAATCCGGTGCAGCCATTCATCCAGCACCCCCGATGGCCGCGCATTGAGCGCCGGAAAGCTGCCGATGATCCCGGCCTTGCACTGCGCAATCACCAGCTCCGGCCCGGAAATGATGAACAGCGGCGAGGCGATAACGGGCAGGCGCAGGCGGTCAAACGGGGCGGGAAGCGGCATGGTGCGGAAGTATCCTGTTCGCTGGAGTTATGGGTTTTCCTATGAGACTTAATTGCCGCTGTCGAGGGGCGGAACTTCACACATTGCACAGGGTCCATGAGGTGTGAAAACCGTAGCGTCAGCTTGTGTCGCCATGTGTCACCTTCGGCCCGAAGCGCCCGGAATGAGCGGCGCGGAAGCAGCGGGTGAGGGCGGGGTGCATCATGGCCGGGGCCTTAGCAGCGCGGGCAGCTGTAGGAAAACGGTTGCTGCGCCCGCCACACCCCTCCCAAACCGCCCGTCATGCTGAACTTGTTTCAGCATCCATCCATCGGCTTCACCAGAGGCCTGGAGCAGCAGCACGGCAGAGCGGCTTGCCTCGGACACAGCAGGGCAATGCCGCACCATGGACCTGAAACAAGTTCAGGGCTGACGGACACCCATATATGTTGGTCAAGACGGGACAGCTGAAGACTGTTGAAGCGCGCCCAAATCCTGCGCACCTTCACGCCATGACCGCCACCATCATCAGCCTGTCGCGCGACAGCGAACACAATTTCTCCAAGCCGCCGTCGCAGCAACTTACGCTGCTGGCCGGGCTGGGGGTCGAGGGCGATGCCCACGCCGGGCGCACGGTCCAGCACCGCTATGACGCAGCGCAAGAACCCCGCCGCGCCCAACCTGCGCCAGGTCCACCTGATCCACGCCGAACTGTTCGAGGAACTGGCGGACCAGGGCTTCACCGTCTCGCCCCGGCCAGCTGGGCGAAAACGTCACCACCCGCGGGATCGACCTGCTCGGCCTCTCGCGCGGCACCCGCCTGCGGCTGGGGGACGAAGCGCTGATCGAGATCACCGGCCTGCGCAGCCCCTGCAAATAGATCAACGGCCTCGCCAAAGGCCTGATGGCCGCCATGCTGGACAAGGCCCCCGACGGCAGCGCTGATCCGCAAAAGCGGCGTGATGGCGGTGGTGATCACCGGCGGCGTCGTGCGGGTGGGGGATGCGATTACGCTGGCCTCGGTGCCAGCGGAGTTTGAGGCGTTGGGGGTGGTTTGAGGGGGGCAATCGCCATCTCAATCTGATTTCGAACTGGATGGAAATTGAAATTTTCCCATCATACCATGGCGTTAAATAATTGCACGTCGCAATAAACTCTCAAAACAAAGTATCACCAAGAACCATGTAACTCTGATAAGCTAGATGGCCTTCAAGATGAACTTCGACTCGGTACGTGTCGTGAGGCAGGCGTTGTTGCCAAATCCAATTCCTATTTGGATTTTCTGGTACCGGTGCGTGAGCGGCATTGTAGAAATCAACGATATGCCTTTCATTGCTGTCCCAAACGTCAATTTTCAGCTCGATAAGCTTGCCATCCTTCCTAGCGTTGAGGCGGAAAATGACACCTTCGCTTGTTAGCCGCAACATATCGACGAACGCGAATTCCTTTTGGAATACCTTCAATGCGTCTGATACGTGGCAAAAGCCCTCCCAGTCTGCACGCTGGTCGCCGAGCATATGCAGCAGTGTCTCCTTCTCGGGTTCTGAGCGGAAACAGATACTGCGCAAAGTACCCCCCAAATTTAGCGGAGTAGGTGCAAGAACCTCGGCGCAACGCGCTTCCGTGATGGAACGGTCGCCTCCAGTGTTCCCTTCTGAGAAAACCTTCACGAATGGGATTTGTGCAAAGTACGTTTCATCATTTCCCGGATTAGTATCAGCAAGTTGCATGTTTTTATCAGAGAAACTGACACCCGGTTGTGTGAGCACTGAGCGAGCATCGAGCAGAAACATTACAAGGACCGGCGCATGGGTGGCGTCCCCGTAATGGCATTCGCCGAGCTTACGAGTTCCTTCGATATGCCACTGGGTAGGCGTCTTGGGTCGAAAATAGAGTCGGACAGATATTGTGCGCATGATCGCGCGCGTCAATTACGCCCGGTGCGGCTACATCACGGGGCCTCTGGTTGTCCGCGTCATTTCGAGCACGCAAGCATCCATCACGCAGGATGCTGACCGCATTCTCGAGGGGGGCATGGTGGAATAGGTGCGATGGCCAGTGCCTTCGATGGGCATAGTAAGGGCTAGTCAGCGTGCGTTGCCAACTCGCTATATGCTGGTCTACAAACGCTACGCTCAATGCCATGCGAGTTCGGTCTGTTCGCTAGTTTGATCTGTTGAGATCGCTTCTCGAAAGACAGGTCTAGGCTCAACCGCGAATTCGGGATTGGGCCTGTCTGCACGCTGGATTTCTACAGCTCGCATGTCCGGAAGGACGCTAAGCAGCGAGAGCAACGGCTCCCCGCTAGATTTAGTCGACCAACCTGCATTCTCTCTGGTGACCAGGCCAGAACGCATATCAAACCAAACGCCGCGAAGATCGTCTTCCTCAAGCATGCAGCTATTGGTTTCGGTATCAATCGTCAGTCGATTCTCGATTGTTTAGATAGGCTCGAAAGGTGGAGCGTGCGTCCAATGTCGTAAGTTCACCCTGAGAAACAGTGAGTGCAGCGCCTATTGAACTCATGAAGCTTTCAAAACTACTGCTCGAGACACGAGCTTCTTTCAGCGCTCGCGCGATCGGCTCAAGATGCTCAGGCAATCCAACATCGACAGTGTAGTCATGAATGTAGACTGGGATCGCAATCTTCGCGAGGTAATGTTCCATTAGAGGGCGGACTTCAGTCCACTCGAGATTGCCGTTGCCGCAGCCTAGCTGAGGAAAAGATATCTCAGTTATGCCCTGATCAGCGTAGGCAGAGACGAATTTCGAGAATCCCTGTTCTATCCACTCGATTCTTGAAGGATTGCGCCAATGGATCTTTGTTGGAAAGTTCAGCACCCAGCTACCCTTTCCTCGCCAAAGCCAAAGCTTGCCAGGCTCGAGCGCATTTTGGTCGCAAATTCGCTTATAAGCGCGAAACATACCTGGCTCGCGCTCTTTGAAGGCGTGAGCTAAGCCTTTACCCATGACTCCAACGCAGTTTACCGTGTTCACAAGTGTCTGCGCTGGCGATTCAAAAATGCTGGTGCGGCGGTAGATTAGCATCGGCCAACTCTCATGGGGCGATGTTCGTTCATGCGCAAAGCCACCTTTTGTCGGAACGTAATAGGAACAATCTCATTAGCAAACTGACCCAACGAAGTCCAGCTTATGCCAAAAACATGAAAAGCTGATTTAAATTAAGAAGCACCCCCTTGGATTGAGGAGCTAACCCTAAACGATTTCTCGCGTCCCATCCGATTACCTCCATCACCCCCAAGCCATCCCATACAACCCCACAATCTCCTCCACCCCCGGCACCCTGGGATTGTTCCCCGGCGAGCCGCTTGCCAGCGCTTGGCTCTGCCATCAGCGGCAGCAGGGCGTCCCAGCGCTCCCGCGAAATTCCGTAGGCGGCCGGGCTGGGCACGTTGAGGTCGGCGTTGAGTTGGTGCAGTGCTTCCACCAGTCGCGCCACGGCGGATTGGTCGCCAACCGCGTCATCCGCCAGTCCCATTGCGCGGGCGCACTGGGCGTAGCGGGGCAGGGCGGCGGGGGCGCTCCATTGGGTTACTACCGGCATCAGCATCGCGTTCGATAAGCCGTGGGCGACGTGGAAGTGCGCCCCTATGGGCCGGCTCATGCCGTGGACCAGCGCGACCGAGCTGTTGGAGAAGGCGATCCCGCCTTGCAGCGCGCCGAGCATCAGCGCCTCGCGCGCGGCGCGGTTGCTGCCGTCGGCGCAGGCCAGCGGCAGGTTGGGCCAGATCAGCCGCATCGCGGAGAGCGCGGCGGCGTCCGCGAACGGGTTGGCGCGCTTCGAGACATAGGCTTCGATCGCGTGGACCAGGCTGTCGCTGGCCTGCGCTGGCGAGCAGATCGAGCAAGCGCTCGAGCATGCCCGATTTCGCAATCCAACCATCGGTAATCACCAGCGGGCGCAACAGGCCAAGCTGGCCCAGCGCCTCGGGCAGTTCGTTCAGCACGCCCCCGCCAATCCGGAGCGCGCGGGGGAGGTGGATCGCGGCCATCAGGTCAGCAAGTCTTCCAGCCCATAGACTCGCGCCGCAGTGCCCGCGTAGAGCGCGCGCTTTTCATCCGCGCTGGCGCCGCTCGTCAGGCGCTTAAAGGCGTTCCACAGCACGGCGTAACTCGCGCCCCATTTGTCGACCGGGTAATTGCTTTCGAACATCGCGCGGGTCGGCCCGAAGGCTTCGATGCAAGTTTCGATGTAGGGCCGCCACAGCGCCGCGAGCAATTCGGACGAGAGCCCCGCCGCCGGGCCGTGATCGGGCATTCCGGCGAACGACATCGCCAAGCCGCCCAGCTTGACCGAGACGTTAGGGCACTGGCCCAGCTCCCGGATCGCGCTGCGCCAGGTCTCGAAGCGTTCGTGCAAGCGCCCGTGATAGCTGCCCATGCCGAGCGGGGTGCCGCAGTGATCGAGCACTATCTGCTGATCTGGAAACGCGCGGGCGAGGGCGAGGACATCGCCCAGTTGTGGTTCGAGCAGCCAGGCGTCGAAGGTGAGGCCCAGGCGGCCGAGGTGCGCGAAGCCCGCGCGGAACTGCGCGTCATTGTACAAGCCCTCAGGCGCATGGAACGGCGGGCCGAGCACGCCGGGGTCAGCATCCCATGCGGCGGCGTGGCGGATGCCTTTGAAGCGCGGCGTCAGCGCCATTTGCGCCTCCAGCACTGCGCCCGCACCGTCCCCCAGCGTCAGGTCGGCATGGCCGACAATCGCGGCGCAGAGCCGCTGGTTACCATAGAGCCCGCTGGCGCTTTGCGCGGCGACGCCGTTGACGTATTCAACCTCGCCCAGCACCTTCAGCGCATCGTCGGCCCCGGCACGGTAAAACGCCCCGCATTCCATGAACACGGTGCCGATCACATTGTGCCCGCTGGTGGTATCGGCGTGGAGTTCGTTGAAGGTGTAGTACGGCGACAGCGCTATCGTCGCGATAAACGGGTGCAGCGGCTCCGGAAACGCCCCCATCAAGGGGCGCAGATCCCATAGGTGGTGGTGCGGATCGATGATCGGCAGATCGGGTTCGAGAATCGCTTCGGTCATGGCCGCTCCCTTTGGTCATTGAGAGCAACGTGTCACGCCGCAGGTCAGCGGAGCAAGCGCAAACCACTTGCCCGCACCCAAAAAGGCACGTCGCGCCTGCGCAGGCAGGGGCCTATCCCGGCCTGGCCTTTCCCAAAACAGGCGGCGGGCGGCGATGGGTTAGATAGGCCCCTGCCTGCGCAGGGGCGACGGCGGGTTTGGAGTTGCCACGTTTGGCCTAAACCGCCCCGTTCGCCGCGCTCAGCACCGCGCGGACGCTGGCGGTGGCGACGTCCTCGTCGATCCCCACGCCCCACACGGTTTTGCCGTTCGGCCCCACGCATTCGACATAGGCCGCCGCGCGCGCGTCGGAGCCGGCGCCCATGGCGTGTTCGGAGTAATCCTTGACCTCCAGCTCCAAGCCAAAAGTCCCGGCGAGCGTCGCGACGACCGAGGAGATCAGCCCGTTGCCGCGGCCCGAGACCGATTGCTCTTGCCCATCGACGCCGATCTTGCCCGCGAAAATGCGCGTGCCATCGGGCGCGCGGGTTTCGTCAAAATCGACCAGTTGATAGCGCTGGGGCGTGCTGAGCTTGTAGGTGCGCTGGAACACTTCCCAGATATCCTCGGCAAACAGTTCGCGGCCCACTTCGTCGGCCAGGTTCTGGACGTGGCCAGAAAAATGCGCCTGCATCTTCTTGGGCAGTTTCAGCCCTTGATCCTGTTCCAGCACCCAGGCGAAGCCGCCCTTGCCGCTTTGCGAATTGACCCGGATCACCGCTTCGTAATTGCGCCCCAGATCCCACGGATCGATGGGCAGGTAAGGCATTTCCCAGGTCTCGTCGTTCTGCGCCTCGCGCGCGGCGAAGCCCTTCTTGATCGCGTCCTGATGGCTGCCGGAAAACGAGGTATAGACCAGCTCGCCCACATAGGGATGGCGCGGGTGGATCGGCAGCTGGTTGCAATATTCGACCGTCTTGGCGATGCCGTCGATGTCCGAAAAATCGAGCCCCGGATCGATCCCCTGCGTGTACATATTGAGCGCGACCGTCACCAGATCGCAGTTGCCGGTGCGCTCGCCATTGCCAAACAAACAGCCTTCCACGCGGTCCGCGCCGGCCATCAGCCCCAGCTCGCACGCGGCCACGCCGGTACCGCGATCGTTGTGGGTGTGGAGCGAAATCACCACAGCATCGCGGTTCGGGATCAAGCGCCCGAACAGTTCGACCTGATCGGCATAGACGTTAGGCGTCGCGCATTCGACCGTGGCGGGCAGATTGAAGATGATCGGCTTGTCCGGGGTGGGGGCCAGCACCTCCATCACCGCCGCGCAGACCTCGACCGAAAAATCGAGCTCGGCGGTGGAGAAGGTCTCGGGCGAATATTCAAAGCGCCAGTCGGTGCCGTGATACTTCGCCGCCTGATCGCGCATCACTTTCGCGCCGTCGATGGCGATCTGCTTGATCTGCTCGCGGCTCATCCCGAACACGATCCGGCGCCACGCGGGGGAAACCGCGTTGTAGACGTGGACGATGGCCGTCCGCGCGCCTTCCAGGCTGGCGAAGGTGGTTTCGATCAGATCGCGGCGCGATTGGGTGAGGACTTGCGGGATCACATCGGCGGGAATCCGGTCCCCTTTGACCAGCCCGGCGATGAAATCAAAATCGGTCGCGCCCGAGGCGGGAAAGCCGACCTCGATTTCCTTGACGCCGACCTTCAGCAGCAGATCGAAAAAGCGGTGCTTCTTTTCCGCGCCCATCGGATCGACCAGCGCCTGATTGCCATCGCGCAGATCGGTGGACAGCCAGCGCGGGGGGCTGGTGATCTGGCGGCTGGGCCATTGCCGGTCAGGCAGGTTGATCGGGGGGAAGGGGCGGTACTTGACCGCAGGGTTTTGCAGCATGGTCATGGTCTGGTCTCGGCTTTGGGGTCCCAGGCATCTGGGCGATTATCGGGCGGAGTTCATTCCCTTGAGCGACACCGCGTGCCGCAACAGCGCACGCCGGTTCACGCCCAAGGGCGGATAAGTCGCAGGGTTAGGCCCAAAGCCAGAAAGCGCGCGCGGTTCATGGCACAACCTATGCTGGCTGCGGCGCGGGTTGTAAAGAGGGGGTGGGGTGGCTTCTCGGAGCGAAGTGGATTTTCAAGCACTCGTTTTGGTTGTCGCGATGATTGAGGGATGCAGGTCTCCGTGGATCGTTCAAAAATTCGTCAATGCAACAGTATGTTCGATAAACCTATCGATCGACCACAGCCATTCGCTTTGCGCTTTGGAGTAGCTTGACTGAATAGATGCTGGGACAATCAATTGGATATTGTGGGCCTGCATCTGGTCAGTTTGGGCCGACGAGATGCCTGGCTCAAGGGTTACAAGATGCTTGGCGGAAATGCGGTCAGCTTCAGGCAGAATTTGCCTCCACCGTTCCTTACAAATTGATTTCGCCGCCAGCATGGTGAGCTGGCTCTCCGGAAAATCCGGATCTGAATAGGCTGCTTGTCCGGGGAAAAGAAAATCCGGCTTGTTGTTGCGTTCGGTCTTGCCACCTTTTGTGTAACTCAAATCAAACGCGTCAAATACGGCAGCTAAATGGTGTTCAAATGAGTGGCCCATCCGTGACTTGCGAGTGTTTTGAACTGAAAGAGAATACTTGATGAAACCATCAACATCGATGCCATCGGTCGTAATGAATCCCTCTGCTATGCGGGCTGAAACGATGCGCCTTTCAAGTCGACGGAAAAGAGCTTCTTCATGATCTAGCCATGCCATAAGAGTTTGATCAGGCTCTTCTTTCGCACTTAGACCCGGCAGCGTAAGCCTAGCCAAGGCAGAAAATTCGATTGTTTTTGGAAAATTCAGCCCAAAACGTTCGATCACAGAATTCGAGAGAATTGGCATCGGGGTCTTCAAATTCGATGCCTAGTTCGTCGAGGACGAAGCGGGCAGCAAAATCTAGCGTGGAATTGTTGTCGCCAGAATATTGCTGTGCTGAAAACTTGAGGCCTGGCTGGCTGTCAAAGCCGAATAGCCAGAGCAACTGGCTTTCAATCGTTGAATCAGCCGGAACGACAATGAACAGTAGGACGTCACCGGGCCGCTTCGCGAGGAATAGCGTATCCCCCTCCTTCATTAAATCTGTTACGGCATTTGAGGAATAATAGAGTTGCCATTCGGCGCTGCGATCTGGCTGTTTCAGCCTTGTATCATAGTGAGTTGCGAAATCACCGACTGAAAATCCGTCTTGCTCATTGCCTAGCCAAATATAGCTCGCGTCAAACTTCTGCTGGTGGTTTTCGCCTAGGAACCAGCGCATTTCCTTGGTGGTTCCAACCTCGTGCTGGTTTGAGATTTTCGGATTTGCGTCAACACGACTTAACCGCTTGACCGCGACACCTTCGAAATATTCAGAAAGATGACCCTTGTTCATTTTTCTTTGATTGTTCGATTGGCGCAAGTTGGGTTAGCCATGCGCTACAACTAGCTCTTGTTCTGCGACGATACCAGCCCGGTCTTGCTCAATTGCTGCTCGAATATGCGGAGCCATAATACCGGCAACAGCGCGTACAACTGGGACAACGACGGCGTTGCCAAATTGTCGATAGGCTTGGGTATCCGAAACGGGAATTCTAAAATTGCTCCCGTGAGGATCGTCAAATCCCATCAGCCTCGCACATTCACGAGGTGTCAGCCTGCGTGGACGGTTTCCGGGTTGCAAGATCAGACTTTCCGAGCCGTCTTTGTAATATCGCGCCGAAAGAGTTCTTGAAACATCGTTCGGTCCAAACACGGAGAAGCCAAATCCGTTTCCAGCCTTCGCATGTTTTTCCTTGTAGGCTTGGAGATAACTCCAAAGGTGCTCCGTCAGGGTATACTTCGGATCAACGTGCCGCTCGAGAATGTCGCCTAGTACCGGGTGACGACCTTCCGGGACTTTGAGATCATCGAAATTGAACGTCGATTTATCTTTGAAACCAACGATAAAGACCCGTTCGCGCTTTTGTGGAACCCAAGGCGCGGAGCTGATAACTCGGTAGTCGACATGATAACCAAGCTCCTTTGTCAGGACATGCATGATTGTTGCAAACGTGCGACCGCCGTCGTGGCGCTCTAGATTTTTGACATTCTCTAGCAAAAACGCAGAGGGTTCATGGAAACCGATGATCTTGGCAAGATCATAGAATAACGTCCCTTGGGTGTCGCAGAGGAATCCGTGAGGGCGACCCAGTGCGTTTTTTTTGGAGACGCCCGCAATCGAAAAGGGCTGGCATGGGAAGCCCGCCAGCAAAACGTCATGCTCTGGCACCTTCCAAGGTTCATTCGCATAAGGCCGGACGTCACCGGCAAGTTCATGCTCAAACGGATTGTCATGAAAATTGGCGGCATAAGTTTGGCGAGAATATCGATCCCATTCCGCAGTAAAAACACATTTTCCCCCGATTTCCTCGAAGGGGCGACGCAATCCACCAATACCGGCAAACAGATCGACAAATTTGAAATCTGTCGCAGCTGCCGCAATCATTGGAACCTGTACATTCGCCATCCGTTGCATGAAGTCCATCGCGAGTGGCGGTGCATCCGATCCACGCGGGCCGACGATTTCGTATCGCCTGATGGTCCGCTCGCTGACGTGCAGCATTAGCGCGGCATCTTCAACTGACAGGCCAGCCCGTTCGCGAAGCTTGGCAAATTCCGTGTTTCGTTCCAGCATGGTGTAACTCCCTGGGACAGAATTGGACAGTTTGTCAATTCGTTTCCCAGTGGTGAAACAAAATAGGAACAGCGTCAAGCCTGCTTATAAGCTTGGCGTGGAGCGGCCCCGACAGGCAGCTTTGGCTAGAGCGAGCGAGACGATCTTCTTTCGCGCCTACCGCCTGCGGTCTCTTGTCCAGAATTGCAGAGTTGAAAGAACCGGGATTGCAGGGTGGAGAGCGTGCCCCTCGCTATCGCTCGGGAGTTTTCGGGAGAATGTCCCCCGGACCCAGTCGGTGCCGGAACCGGGATTGAGGTGGGGAGAGCGTCCCCTCGCTGTCGCTCGGGAGTTTTCGCTAAATTCACGCCCCGCGTGATTTTTATACGCGAAAACTGGTGCCCGGGGACGGATTCGAACCGCCGACACGCGGATTTTCAATCCGCTGCTCTACCAACTGAGCTACCCGGGCAGCGCGGCGGCGGTGGTCCCTTGGCAGGAACCCTCGCGCGGCTGGACTGCGCCTATGGCGAAGCGGGTGCGGGTTGGCAAGGGGGGACTTTAGGCAGGGGCGGTAAGCGCATCCGCGACATATCGAATTAGACCCGCTCAGGCTTAGCTTGTCGAAGCCCCAGCCTGTTACGGCACGGTAGCGTGCGCGCGATGGCCGCCGCCTACCCCCTACCCCTCCACACTCAGGATAGCGGGCTTGATGCGTATTTAAGACAAGCAAAATGCCCGCCAGTCCGCGCCGTCATCCGGATCGTGGGGGATATCGGCGGGCGGGCCGGGCAGGGCATAGCCATCGGCCAGCCAGTTGAGCAGGTCGCGGTCCTTGCAGGCCTTGGAGCAGAACGGGCTGTGCTCTGCGCTGCGTGGTTTGCGGCAGAGCGAGCATTTGCGAGTGGAGGCGGTCATGCGGTCAGCGCCTGCGCGAAGACGCCGGGCAGGGCAAGCGTGTTGTCGATCCGCCAGGTCAGCGTGCGGCCGCTGCGGCGCTCCAGCTCGGCCAGCCAGGCGGGGGTCATCGCATCGCGCACCCGCTGCGGCGCGGTCAGTTCCAGCACGCCTGGCGCGGTAACGGCCTCGGCCCGGCGCAACAGCAGCCGCGCGGCGGCGCCGACCGGATCGTGCGCCAGCCGGTGCAGCAGCGAAGGCCGCTCCAGCCGGGCAACCAGCAGCACCAGCCCGAACCCGTTCATCGCCAGCCGCTCGTGCGGCCAATCGGCGAGCGCGGCGGACAGCGCGGCGTCGATCTGCTGGCGCTCGGCCTTGGTGGTCAGCGTGGGGAAATCGACCGCAATCGTCCCGCCCAGATCAAACCGGCGCAAGGCGGCGGCGAGCGGCGGCACTGCGGCGAGGCCCAGCGCGAGCGGGGGCAGGGTGCCGTCGATATCCACCGCAGTCAGCGCGCTGGTCGGCTCAAACCGCAACGCGCCGCCCGCGAAGGCAACCTCGCCAGAGAACGCCTCACCCCACAGCTCGTCCCATTCGGGCAGCGCGCGGACAGTTTTGGCGTGAAGCGCTTCGGCGAGTGAGGGGGCGGGAGCAGGCGCGCGGTCGCTGGGGCGGGCCTGCGCGCGCTTGCTGCGGCCGCGCTCGGCCATGGCGCTGCGGTTGACCAGCAGGCGCAGCGGCGCGCCTTCGGCGGCATTGGCGGGCAGGCCATCGACCAGCAGCTCCTCACCAGTAGCAGCGCGCGCGGTGCCGCGCGGCTGGCCGCTGGCGCGCGCGATCAGCACGGCATCGATCACCGCGCCGGCCGCCAGCCCGCCGGGCCAATCGCAGCCGCGCGGCGATCACCCGGCCGTGCTCGACCAGTACCGCGCGGTGCTCGCCGATCCCGCCTCGATCAGCCATTCAGCCAAGCGCCAAGCCCGCCGCGCGCAGCAGAGCGCGGGTTTCATACAGCGGCAGGCCCATGACGCCCGAATGGCTGCCCGCGATCGACGCGGATCAGCGCCTCGGCGCGGCCCTGGATGGCATAGCCGCCGGCCTTGCCCAGCCCTTCGCCGCTGGCGACATAGGCGTCGATCTCGTCCGCGCTCAGCCGTTTGAAGCTGACGATGGTTTCAGTCACGCGGGTGCGCTCGTGGCCGCTGGCGTCGATCACGCAGACCGCCGAAATGCACTGATGTCGCCGTCCGGACAGCTTGCCCAGCAGGCCGCGCTGGATCTCGGCGGTTCGGCCGGGGGCAGGATCCGGCGGCCAAGCGCAACGGTGGTATCCCCCGCCAGCACGATCTCGCCCGCGCCGCGCGGTACGGCGCGCGCCTTGGCCAGCGCCAGCCGCAGCGCATAGGCGCGCGGCACTTCAGCGGGCAGCGGGGTTTCGTCGATATCAGGGCTGATGCAGCGGTGCGGCACTGCGCCGATCCGCGCGAGCAATTCAGCCCGGCGCGGCGAGGACGATGCCAGGACTAGCGTTGGCTCAACCGACCCGGACCGGGCCCGCCGCGCCCGGGCATGAAGCGGTAGGTGATCCGGCCCTTGGTCAGATCATAGGGGGTCAGTTCGACCAGCACTTCATCGCCCACCAGCACGCGGATGCGGTTCTTGCGCATCTTGCCGGCGGTGTGGCCAAGGATCTCATGGTCATTTTCAAGCACGACGCGGAACATGGCGTTGGGCAGCAGTTCAACCACCCGCCCGCGCATTTCGAGAAGCTCTTCTTTCGCCATCCGACCGTGAAATCCGTTGTTGTCCCGTTTCGAGTGCGCGCGCCATAGCGGCGAAACTGCCAAAAGAAAAGCCCAAGCCACCCGTCGGCGCTGGTCAGCAGCCTGTCGAATTCAGCGGCGCTGCGACACTTTGTTACGGCGTCGTGTGCTTGCCATGCAGCGCCGCTTCGCGCAGGCCGCACGCGGGAAGAGGGAAGTGTAAACACGTCGATACAATTCAAAAGGTTTCCCGTGAACAAGCACTTCTTCAGCGCTGCGACCCTGCCCTTCGTGATGCTGGCTCAACCGGCGCTTGCGCAAGCTGCCGCGCCGGTCCCCGCAGCCGATCCTGCGGCACAGGCGGATGCTGGCGCATGAGGAGCCGCCGGAACCGACAATTGTTCCGGCTGAACGCGGGCAGATCCTGGTGATCGCGACCCGGATCAAAGGTCAAGTTGACGCGGCGCAAGCCCCGGTGCTGACCTTGAACGAGGCGGAGATTGCCTCCTACGGCGCCTCATCGCTGACCGACTTGCTCGCCGCGCTGGCGCCGCAAACTGGTTCGGGCCGGGGGCGCGGCGGCGGGCAACCGGTGATCCTGCTCAACGGCCAGCGGATCGCCAACTTCCGCGAAATGCGCAATTTCACCCCCGAAGCGATCAAGCGGGTGGAAGTGCTGCCCGAGGAAGTGGCGCTGCGCTATGGTTTTCCGCCTGATCAGCGCGTGATCAACTTCATCCTGAAGGACAATTACGCCAGCCGCGCGGTGGAACTGCGATTATCGCCAGCCGTGGGCGGGGGGCAGTTCGCAGCTGGAGGTCGAAGCCTCGCTGCTCCAGATCGCCGGGCCGAACCGCTTCAACCTGACCGTCTCGGCCGGAGACACCACCGCCGCTGACCGAGGCCGAACGCCCGATTATCCAGACCGCGGGCAGCCTTCCGACGCGTGGCGAGCGATCCCGATCCGGCGGCATTTCCGGACGCTGATCCCCGATGCGCGCTCGTTCGATCTCAACACCAGTTGGGCAACCGGGCTGGGCGAGGCGGGCAAAGGCGGCTCGCTCAGCTTCAGCGGCGGGATCAACGTAGCCGACAGCACCAGCCTGTCGGGGCTCGATCTGGTGCAACTGACCGCACCGGGGCTGGGCGGAGCGACCGCACTGCGCGCGCTGCCCGATCCGCTGGAGCAGGCGAACCGGTCGATCTCGGCGGTCGGCGGTGCTGGGCTCACCACCAATTTCGGGCGGTGGCTGTTTGCCGCGACGCTGGACTATACCCACGCCGAATCCGTCACGCTGATCGATCGCCGTGCAGATACCGCCGCGCTGGTTGCCGCTGCCTTGGCGGGAACGCTGCCGATCACCGGGCCGCTGCCCAATTTGCAAGACGCCGGGTTCGACCGGGCGGAGAACAATTCCGAGCGGATCGAAAGCCTGCTGACCCTGTCCGGCGAACCGTTCCGGATGCCCGCAGGCGCTGCGGCGTTGACGGTTAAGGGCGGGACGACCTGGATCGATTTTGCGAGTGAGGATTCGCGCTCGGGCACGGGTCCGGTCTCGCTGAGCCGGTTTCGCGTGCAAGGCGGGGTAAATCTCGCGCTGCCGCTGACCAGCCGCCGCGAACAATTCGGCGGTGGGCTCGGCGATCTGACGCTCAACCTCAGCGCCAATCTCAGCCACGTGTCCGATTTCGGGGCAATCAACGATTGGAGCGCCGGGCTGACCTGGGCCCCGACGGACAAGCTGAACTTGCAGGCCAGCTATATCGCCAATCAGGAAGCGCCCGACGATCAGCCAGCTTGGCGCGCCAGCTACGCAGTCGTTCAACGTCACGGTCTATGATTTTACCCGCAATGAAACCGTGCTGGTGACGGTCACCGGCGGCGGCAATCCCTTGCTGCGTGCGGAAGAACAGCGCGACTGGAAGTTTTCGGCCAACTGGCAGTTGCCGTTCCTCACCAATTCGAATCTGGTCGGCGAATATTTCCGCAACCGATCCAGCGACGTAACGACAGGCTTTCCGCTGCTGACCCCGGCGGTCGAAGCCGCCTATGCGGCGCGGGTGGAGCGCGATGCCAGCGGGCGGCTGCTGTCGATTGATCGCCGTCCGATCACGCTTGCCAGCCAGACCAGCGAACGGTTGCGCTGGGGGCTGAACCTGTCGGGCACCGTCGGCAAGGCTGCGCCGGGTCCGGGAGCCGGGATGCTTGGCGGCGGACGACCGGGCGGCGGCGGTCCGGGCGGGCGTGGTCCGGTGGAGCTCCGGGCGGGCCGGGCGGCGGGCCAGGTGCTGGGCCACGCGGCCCCGGTGGCGGCGGTGGTCCGCCGGGGATGATGGCGATGTTTGGCGGCGGCAGCCAGGGGCGCTGGAACGTGGGCATCTATCACACCTACCGGATCAGCGAGCAGGTCTTGCTCGCGCCCGGCGGGCCAGTGCTCGATCTGCTGAACGGCGATGCCTTGACGGGCGGCGGGGTGGCGCGTCACGCGCTTGAACTGGACGCCGGGATTTTCCGCAAAGGTCTCGGCCTGCGCATGACCGGGCGCTACACCGCCCCCACCAGCATTCGCGCGAGTGGTCTGCCGGGTTCGAGCGATCTCAACTTTGGCGGCCTGTTCGGGTTCGATCTGCGCGCGTTCGTGGTGTTCGATCAGCAGGCGGGACTGATCAAGGCGCTGCCACTCCTCAAAGGCTCACGGTTCGCGCTGCGGATCGACAATGTGCTGGGCACGCGCCAACGCGTGACCGACGGCGCGGGCGTGGTGCCGCTCAGTTATCAGCCCGACTATATCGACCCGCGTGGACGGTTTATGGCGGTAGAGTGGCGCAAACAGTTTTGATCGCTTGGCCTGTCAATGCAATTTACGTTGCGGGAACATCCAGCGGTTCGCCAGCGAGGGCTTGAACGGCGTCCACTTGCCCTCCGGCTGCTTCAGCCGGTCGGCCAAAGCGACCATCACGCTGGGGTTGACGCCCAGCCCGCAATGGCTGGCGCGGACTTCGATATTCTCGGTCTGGGCATGGCCTGAATCGGGATATTGCACCGATCCACGCCAGTGGACGATCCCGTCGGTGCGGGTCAGAATCGAAGTGGTCGGGACCGGCGGGGCGAGATCGAGATCGGCGAAGTGGCCTTCCTTCATCGGCTCGGGCTCCTTGCCGTTGAGAAATTCGAACAGGCGGCTGGCATTGGTGTGGCGGCGATCATCGTGGATCGGGCTACCGAGCGAGATCACCTGTCGCACCAGTTCAGGGTGCAGCTTGGCCAGTTCGCGCGCGAACACCCCGCCAAGGCTCCAGCCGATGATCGAAATCTTGCGGCCGGTTTCGGCATGGATCGATTTCAGCAGGTCTTCCATTTCGCGCACCCGCGCCAGATCAACCCGCACATTGCGGCCCAATTCCCAGCCAAAGGCAGCGTAACCCAGATCTTTGAGCAAACGCCGCATTGGCGCGGTTGAGCTGTCCGAAGCGAGGAAACCGGGCAGTACCAAGACCGGGTGGCCATCGCCGCGCGGCAGGGCGGACAGCAGGTGGCGCGTGGCATAGAACGCCGCAAGTTCGAACACTGCGCGGCCCTCCGCCAATGCCAGCAAGCGGTGCGGCGGGCGGGCTTCGTGCGCTAATGCGGCGCGGTTTGCGGTGGTTGCGGTCATTTGGGTGCGGCCTTTCGGGGCTTGGCAGTGGATTTGGCGGCGGGTTTTTTGCCCCTCGCCGCTTGTTGCTTGGCGGGCTTCGCTGCTTTCACGGCCGGTTTGGCCGTGCTGGCCTTAACCGAGGCAGAATGCCTTGTTTTGGCTGGCTTCACCGGCTTGGCCGCCGCGCTCGCCGCTGCGTCCTTGAGCGCAGCATCGCGAAATTCGGCGAAGCTTTCCTCAAGGCAGGCCACGTAGAATTCCGGATCGGGCAGCAGTTTGCGGCAGGCGGTGAAGGAAATTGTCGCTTCCTTGCAATAGCTTTGCACCACGTGACCCAGCCCCATGCCGTCGGTCAGGCACAGCAAGCCCATCATGCTTTCCAGCCGCGCGCCGGTGGAATAGATCGGTACCGGCGGGCCGGGCACGTTGGTGACGACGGTGGTGAAGGGCGGACCGACCCGGTTGGCCAGGCCCAGCCGGGTATAAAGCTGCGCTCCCAGCGCCATGAACAGCGCAGGGCTGACCTTGCTCATCTCGGTCATGTTGCGTGCGCCGATCGCGTCGGTCATCGCCTTCGAATTGACCGTCTGCGAATGGACATAGGCCAGCCGTTCGACGGGATCGGCGATGTGCGTGCCCAGCGGCGCGATCATCGCCGCGACCTGGTTACCCATATCGCCCTTTTCAGTGCCCGACCGGACCGAGATCGGCGCCATCGCGGTCAGGGTCTTGTCGGGCAGGTCCTGCTTCGCCAGAAGGTACTTGCGCAGCGCTCCGCCGATGATCGCCAGGAATACGTCGTTGACCTTGCAGCCCGGATCGAGCGCGCGGATCGCCTTGATCTCGGCCAACGCGAACGAGCGGCCTTCCACCACCCGCCCGGCGGAAATCACGGCGTTGAAGCGCGTGCGCGGGGCGAGCATTTCGCCGTGAATTTTGAAATCCTTGACCGCGAGGCCCTTGATCGCCTTGGCCAATCCGGGCACCGCGCGCGCCGCGACATCGAGCTGCCGGGCGGGGTTCATCACGTTGTTCAACCACGATTTTCCGAGCAAGGTAACGATGTTGGGGACCGGCTCTGGTTGCCACGTATCGGGTTGGTTCGGCGGCGGCGCATTGGGGTCAAGCGTGTGGAGCGCCTCCATCAGATCAATGCCGCTCATGCCATCAATCGCAGAGTGATGCACCTTGGTAACCATCGCGAACGAACCGGGGGCAACGCCCGGCACATTGTCCAGCCCTTCCACTACCGTGAATTCCCATGGCGGGCGGGTCAGATCGAGCGGGCGGGCAAAGATCCGCGCGGCCTGAATGCACAATTGCCGCCAGTCGCCCGGCTTGGGCAGCGCGACGTGGCGCACGTGGTATTCCAGATCGAAATCGGGGTCTTCGATCCAATAGGGATAGTCGAGGTCAAACGGCACCCGCACCAGCCGCTGGCGCATGGTCTTGGACAGCTGCATCCGGCTTTCAAAGAACCGCAGGATATCCTTGAACCGCACAAACCCGCCGGGCGCGGTTTCCGGATTGTAGATCAGGATCGACCCGATGTGCATCGGCGAATTGCGCGTCTCCAGCGCAACAAAGCTGGCGTCCATGCCTTGGAGTTGCCGCAAGCCGATCCCCTCCCGCTGTGCCCGCCTCGCGGGTCGTTGGAGCTGGAGCGTAACAGATGGGGGAGGGGCGTCAATCGGCTTGACATTGTACATACTTTAGTGCAAATGGGAGCATGCTTGTCGAAACATTTTCAAACGCTCGCAGCAATCTCAAAGCCGTCATGGACCGGGTTGTGGCAGATCAGTGCGCCGATCAAGATTAGCCGCCAGCGCGGTGAAAGTGTGGTGATGATCTCCGAAAGCGATTGGGAGTCAATCGAAGAGACGCTGCATTTACTTTCCTCTCCGAAGAATGCCGCGCGGCTGGCGGAATCGATTGCTGAGCTTGATGCCGGAAATGGTCAAGTTCGCGAGTTGATCGAGCCTTGATAGTCACCTTTTCCACGCGAGCGTGGGACGAATATTTACAACATCAGCAGGATGACGCCAAACTGCTTGAGCGGCTGAACGGCCTGATTCGCGAATGCCAGCGCCATCCGTTCTCGGGTACTGGCAGGCCGGAACCGCTCAAACAAAATCTGAAGGGATGGTGGTCGCGCCGGATCGATCGGGAACACCGGCTGGTCTACCGTGTCACCGGCAGCGGCATCACGCAAACACTGGAAATCGCTCAGTGCCGCTATCACTACTAAGCCAATGACCAAAGCCGGCCGCCCCGACCTGCCTAACAGTTCTGACCGGTTCAACGAGGACCGGGCGACCTATACCATGCAGGGCAGCCAGCCCGATCTGGCAACGGGCGTGGCCGCGATCCGCGAGGTGCAGGCGACGCTGAAGCCCAAGCCTGGCGTCTACCGGATGCTCGATGCGCGCGGCGATGTGCTCTATGTCGGCAAGGCCAGGGCGCTCAAGAACCGCGTCGCGAATTATGCGCAGGTGGAGCGGCTGCCGCTGCGGCTGAAGCGGATGGTGGCGCAGACCCGCGCGATGACCATCGTCACCACCAACAGCGAGGCCGAGGCGCTGCTGCTGGAGGCGCAGCTGATCAAGCGCTATCGCCCGCCGTACAACGTGCTGCTGCGCGACGACAAAAGCTTTCCGTTCATCCTGCTGCGCGCCGACCACGACTTTCCCCGGATCACCAAGCATCGCGGCGCGCGCAAGGCCAAGGGCAATTATTACGGCCCGTTTGCCAGCGCCGGATCGGTCAACACCACGATCAACGCGCTGCAAAAGCTGTTCCTGCTGCGCTCCTGCACCGACAGCTTTTTCAGCCGCCGCGACCGGCCGTGCCTGCTCTACCAGATCAAGCGCTGCTCCGCGCCCTGCGTCGGGCGGATCGACAGCGCGGGCTATGCCGAGCTGGTCGGCGAGGCGAAGGACTTCCTCGGCGGCAAGAGCGGCGCGGTCCAGGCCAAGCTGAGCGCGCAGATGGAGGCCGCGGCGACCAGCCTCGACTTCGAGACTGCGGCGATCCTGCGCGACCGGCTGCGCGCGGCGACCTTCATCCAGGGCAGCCAGGCGATCAATGCCGAGGGCGTGGGCAGTGCGGACATGTTCGCGATTGCCGAGCGCAGCGGGCAGTTCGGGGTCCAGGCGTTCTTCATTCGCGGCGGGCAGAACTGGGGCCACCGCGCGTTCTTCCCCAGCCACACCGAAGGGCTGAGCGCGGAAGAGGTGCTGACCAGCTTCCTCGCGCAGTTCTATGAGGAAGTGCCCCCGCCGCGCACGATCCTGCTCGACCGCGCGCTGCCCGAGGCCGAGCTGCTGGCCGAGGCACTGGCGGGCGCAGCGGGCGGCAAGGTCGAGATCTCGGTGCCGCAGCGCGGCGACCGGCGGCGGCTGATGGAGCAGGCCAGTCGCAACGCGGTCGAGGCACTGGAACGGCGGCTGGCGGAAAGCGGCACCAAGAGCCGGCTCAACCGCGAGCTCGCCGAATTCCTCGAACTGCCCGAACCGCCGCAGCGGATCGAGGTCTACGACAACAGCCACATTCAGGGCACGCAGGCGCTCGGCGCGATGATCGTGGCGGGGCCGGACGGCTTCCTCAAAGGCCAGTACCGCAAATGGAACATCAAGACCGCGCAGACCAACGACGACTTCGGGATGATGCGCGAAGTGTTCGAGCGGCGGTTCGCGCGCGCGCAGGACGAGGACCCGGACCGCGACGGCGGCATGTGGCCCGACCTCGTGCTGATCGACGGCGGCAAGGGCCAGATGAGCGCGGTGCGCGACACGCTGGAGGAACTGGGGATCGAGGACGTGCCGCTGATCGCCATCGCCAAAGGCCCGCACCACGGGCGCGAGGGGCGCGAGGTGTTCCACTTCCCCGACGGGCGCGAAAAGATGCTCCCCGAAAACGCCCCGCTGCTGTTCCACCTCCAGCGCCTGCGCGACGAAGTCCACCGCTTCGCCATCGGCGCCCACCGCGACAAGCGCAGCCGCGCGATCACGGCGTCACCGCTGGACGAAATCCCCGGCATCGGCCCGGCACGAAAGCGCGCGCTGCTGCTGCATTTCGGCACGGCGGGCGGGGTGCGGGCGGCATCGCTGGAAGACCTGCAACGCGCGCCGGGGGTCAGCGCGGCGGTGGCGCAGGTGGTCTATGATTCACCATCCGGGCGGGTGGGGGGGCAGAGGCTATTTGTGAACCGGGCCAGATGTGATACCAAAGCCGCATGGCCGCTAAAGTTACCTTGGACCCGGCGAAAGTAGCCGACCTAGCCGGTTCGGACGAAAAAGGTCACGCGGCGTGGAAACATGCCAAAGTTGCACGCGGATTGGCGCAGGCCAAGGATCGATATCCTTGATCCCCGCCGAACAAGTCTGGCGCGAATTCGACCTTGAACGTTAACTTCACGCCGCAGGCTTTGGACGATCTTGGTTCGATCCGCGCGTGGATGCAGCCGACGACGATCTCGCCGCTGAGCGGGTCATCGCCCGCATTCGTCAAACCGTGATGATGTTTGAGACAATTTCCGTTACTCGGCCATCCCGGCGATGTGGCGAACACGCGCGAGTTCAAGGTCACCGGTCTGCCATACCTGATTGTCTATCGCATCGAATCTCCGACCGAACTCGACATCCTGACGATCATCCATGCAGCGCGGAAGTATCCGGCTTGAAGGGTGGTAGGGTCCGCGTCTTTCCTTGCAGTCAAATCTTAACACGACTTTGGTCGATGGAACCATCAAAGAAATCGTCCTTGAAATCGATTTCATTGGGTTTGAGTTCGAAATAGTTTTATCCGCGCCCTGACCAGGCTCCGGGGCCCGTCCCCGGGCCGGCTTCATCAATCATGCGAAAGCGAACTACATTTCCCTCGGTCATGCAGTCGTAGACAAAGAACTTCCCGTCGTCTCGGGTGTAAGAAATTTGAACAATGTTCTGGTCAGTTTTGCGGGCTTTGATGCTGGCAACGGGTGTTCCATTTCTGAATGAAGCGCCACCGCGACACACGCGAATGAAGTCTGCATTGGAGAGAAAATTCTGCGGTTCTGCAGTAAGAGAAGTTGTCTCGGGTGTTTGATCAACATCCTTATCAGCCGGTGCCTGATTGCTGCATGAAGCCACAGCAAGGCCTAGAAAAACAGTCAGACACTTTAACATTTCAACCCCAACTGGTACTGTCCACTCGCATATATGGGCCAGATATCAGTCTTTTGCTATCGTCGAAATGATCATCTTCTCGCGGTTGAAGTCTCTGCCGCCGCCTCCGATGCTGCCGCCGCGCGCAAACGAGGGTCCTTCGACAGGCTCAGGATGAGCGGTCTTTTGAGGGTTTGGTTTGACACTTCCCGTCCGCCGCCACCACTCCGGCCTTACCCCACCCCGCTCAGCCCGGATTGATCCAGGATTGTCGAAGCCCGCCAGCGGCGCTGCGGATTACGTGCCGCCCTGGCGGTTGCGCGCCAGTTGGCTGACCAATTCCCAGTCCCCCGCGATCAAGGCCTCCTTCTTGGCGCGGCTCCACCCTTTGAGTTTGCGTTCGGCGGCAAAGGATTCGTCGCGGGTCAGGAAGCGGTCGGACCACACCAGCGTCACCGGCAGTCGCCGCGCGGTGTAGCCGCCGAAGGCTCCGGTAGCATGCTGGGCCATGCGTTGGTCGAGGTCGTCAGTATGGCCGACGTAATAGGTCCCGTCGCGACAGCGTAGCATGTAGGTGTAGAAATAGCGGTCCATGCTGCTGGGCTAATGCCGGTGCAGGGGCTTCGACAACCCCGGATCAGGTCCGGGGCTGAGCGGGTGTTGGGTTTGATTGATTGAAGAGTGATGGGTTGCTGTCCGAACCAAGTTCTCTAAAAAATCCGAACTCCTGCCCTAAAGCCTCATCTCCACCGAAGCCTTCACCTCCCCGGTGGTCAGGCAATCGCGCTGCGCCGTGCCGGTCGCGACAAAGCCCAGCTTTTCCAGTACTTTGCCCGATGCCGAATTTCCGCGAAGTACCCGGCGCGCAGGGCTCGCTGGCCGACCAACCCTGCGCCGTATGCGACCACAACCGCGCTGGCCTCGGTCGCGAAGCCACGACCCCAGTGCGGGCGGCCCAGGTAATAGCCAAGCTCGAGCGTGCCTGGCTCCGGCGCGTAGGGTGCCAGCCCTACCACGCCGATCAGACCGTTCGAGGCGCGCTCGACAATCGCCCAGGCCAGCTCGGCCGGAGCGATCTGCTCGACGAAGAACCGCGCGTGATCGGCGGTGTAGGGGTAGGGGATGCGCGCCAGGCGGCTGGCGACGTCCCAGTCGCTGAGGATAGCGACCAGCGCCGGGATATCGGCCGCGCCCGGCTGGCGCAGCACGCAGCGCGGTGTGTGCAATACCGGGCGGTTGGTCAGTGCAGCGTGGTAGGCCGCAAGTGCTGCGTTCTCCATCGTCACCCCCCGGCATCCACCAGCGCCTGCACCTGCCGGTAAAACGCCTCTCTTGCCGCCGGTTCGGGTCCCATCGTGGCGCGGGTCCAGTTGGCGTTGCTGGCGATCACCAGTTGGCGTTTGGGATCGATGAAGATGCCCTGGCCGAAGATGCCTTGCGCGGCGAAGCTGCCGTCGTCGTAGGTCCACCATTGGAAGCCATAGCCGTGGCCGGGCTCGCCGATGTCCTTCTGCTTGGTGGTGGCCTGCGCGAACCAGTCGGCGGGCACAATCGCTGCCCGTCCACGCCCTTGCCGCCGCTCAGCACGAACTGGCCGAACCGCGCATAGTCACGGGTCGCGGCCTGGATGCAGCAGCCGGCGATTTCGTGGCCGGTGCTGCCGAGCAGCCAGGTGGCCGGCGCTTCCATCCCGGCGGGTTGCCAGATCTTCTCCTGCAGATACTGCGCCAGCGGCTTTTTCACCGCCGACGAAACCAGCACGCCGATCAGGTTGGTTTCGCCGGTGTTGTAGTGCCAGACCGCGCCCGGCGGATGCGCGCGCGGCAGCTTGCGCAGATAGCTGACCGTGGCGTCCATCCCCGGATCGGGCGTGGCGGTGTTGAACTTGCGCCACGTCGGCCTTGCGGGTCTTCGTAATCCTCGTTCCAGCGTACGCCCGAACTCATCGTCAGCAGTTGCCGCACCGAGACATCGTCATAGGCCGAGCCGCGCAGATCGGGGATATAGGTGCTGACCTTGTCCTCAAGGCTCTTGATTGCGCCGTCCTTGATCGCCGCGCCGACCAGCGTGGAAGTAAACGATTTGGCGACCGAGAAGCTGGTCCAGCGGCCTTGCGCGCTGAAGTCCAGCCCATACCGCTCAAATCGCAGCTGGCCGCCTTGCAGGATCACGATCCCGGCGGCGCGCTGCCCGGTCAGGTAGGTGTCGATCCCCGGAATAGTCAGCGGCTTGCCTTGCGGCAGGGGCAGCGGCGCGGCGGCTGGGGCGATCTGGCTGGCCTTGGCGAGCATCGGCAAGCGATCGAGCGCCCGGAAGGCGGCGTCGCGCTGAGCCTGGTTCCAGGCGAGCACATCACTGTCGGTCGGCATCGTGGCCAGCAGCCCGCGCGTTTCCTGGTCCAGGCTGGCAAACCAGCCGCCGCCTGCCGCAGCGAGCAGGGCGATTGCGCCCAAGGCTACCGTGCGTTTGCGCATTTCAATTTCTCCCACGCTTGTTGCGTCCCATTCAGCACAAGAGTTCCGTTCGTGTCGAGCGAAGTCGAGACACCGCGCCCTGTGTCTCGACTGCGCTCGACACGAACGGGGAATGGGTCGGTGTTATTGCTTGGGCACCGCTTTCCGGATCATGCCCTCCTGCGCGACGCTCGCGACCAGCCGCCCGTCGCGGGTGAAAATCTGCCCGCGATTGAAGCCACGGCCGCGATCGCTCCACGGGCTGTCGGTGGCATAGAGCAGCCATTCGTCGGCGCGGAAATCATCGTGGAACCACACCGCGTGATCCAGGCTGGCACTGACAATCTCGCCGCGCGCCCAGCTGAGCCCGTGCGGCAGCGCGCAGGTGCCCAGCAGCGTCATGTCGCTGGCATAGGCCAGGATCGCGCGGTGAATTGCCGGGTCGTCGGGCAACGGCGCGACGGTCTTGAACCACGAATGCGAGCGTGGCGGGGCGGCTTGCGAGCTCATCCAGTGCCGCCCTTCCACTGCGCGCATTTCAACCGGGCGCGGGTCCAGGAAGTGGTGGCGTCCTTCTGGCCGGGCCGTTTCGGCAAAGCGGCGGCGCACGTCGGCTTCGGGTTCCAACTCTTCAGGGGGCGGAACGTCAGGCATCGGTGCATCGCGGTGGCTGAGCCCGGGATGGTGGCGGTGGAACGACGCGGTGAAGTTCAGGATCGGGCTGTCCTGCTGGCTCGCCATCACCCGGCGGTTGGAGAACGAGCCGCCGTCAAAATCGCGCATCACCTGATAGTGGCTGGGATGATCCTCGCTGCCGCCGCGCAGAAAGTAGGCGTGGAGCGAATGCGCGGCGCGGCCCTCGGCAACGGTGGCCTGCGCGGCGTTCAAGGCTTGCGCGATTACTTCGCCGCCAAACACGCGGCCGATCCCGCCGCGCTTGCGACGCCCGGTGAAGCCATCGTCTGCCACCGGGTCAACTGTCAGCAAGCGCACCAGTCCGGAAACCAGGCGTTCGGGGGAGATTTCAGGTTCGTCCATGCCCTGCGCTTTGCGGCGCAGGACCGGCGGCGTCAATCCGGTTTCAACCGTTCGGTTAAGCGCGCCCGGAAAGCTTGCGGAATGCGCGCCAACCCATGGCTTTCAGCCGGTTGCGCCGCGGCCAGCGGCCGGTACGGCGCGGTTGCAGGCCAATCCGGCGCAGTACACCGTTGAAGGCGCGGGCATCGGCCTCGGCAAAGCTCCATTCAGACCGCCAGGTGATCGACAATGACACGCTGGGCAGCGGGCCGTTGCGGACGAAATGCGGCGCCATCACCGGAACGTACAGCGCCTCGCCGGGTTCCAGCGGGAATTCGGTGCCGCCGCGCAACATGCTGTCATTCCAGGTCAGTTCGCGTGCGCCGCCGGTATGATAGCCCTCGTGAACCTGATCGGGGGCATAGTCCGGATCGCCCGCCGGAAACTGCGTCATCACCTTGCTACCCCGGATCTGGAGCAGGATATTGTGCTCGGGATCAAAATGGTAAGGGGTCACGCCGTTTGGGCTGGTTATGAAGATATAGGCCTGGGTCTTCAGCATGCGCCCGGTCCGGGCTTCAATCTGCGGCTGAATCTCGCTGAGCAGATCGGCCAGCAATGCCGCATAATGCGGAACTTGCTCGACGTTCTTGAGTACCGCCCAGCTGCCACTCTGCTCGATCCTGCGGATCGTTTCACCGATCGGAATGCCGGTGGGATCTGGCTTGCCGTCAACGCCAATCGGCAGGTTGGCCTTGTTGTATTCGATTGACGCGGTGGGCAGTGCCTCGGCCAGCGCAGCGAGCGCGTCCAGTTCGAGCAGGGGATGGCGGCCCAGCCGGTGCGCCAGCTTGTGCGGCACTTCGGGATACTGCACGGCGAAGGCGGCGCGGGCTTCGGGCGAAAACACGGTCATGCGGCTATTCCAGTAGGGGTGCGGCCCAGCTCTGCGCGGGCGAGCAGGCCAAAGGCCTTGCGGCGCAGCGGTCCGCCGATGGCGAGCGAGACCCGGCCAATTGCGCGGCGCTCGCGCCAGAGGTGGTCGATCATCGGATGGTCCGCCGCTGCACAGCTGTCACACCAGTCAATCCCGGGCCGGGTCAGCAGATCGAGGTTTTCGCGTTGCAGCAGCACACCGGGCGAAAAGCGGGCATAGCGTTCATCAAATGCGGTCTTGTAACTGAATGCGCCGGGTGGGTTGAGGAAATTGATCAGCATCGCAATCGGCGCGTCATCCAGCCACAGCGTGATCCGCTCAAGCTTGCCGACCTGCGCCGCTCCGGCGATAGCATCGCGGAACAGGGCTTCGGTGGTAAAGTGAGAAGATAGCGCCGATCCGACCGAGCCTTTCCACCCCGAGTGCTCCAGCGCCAGAAATTCATCGATCCAGCGGCCGATGCCAGATGGGCCTTCCTGCCGGGTGAAGCGGACCTGCCCCAGTTCGGACAGGCGCGCGAACTGGCGGCGCAATTCCTTGCGCTTTTTCCCTGAAAGCGAGTGTTCCAGATAGGCCTCCGGCGAAAGCTCCGAGCGCAGCATGGCACGGTCCTCGCGGTGAACCAGCGCGCCCAACCGCTGCTGCTCGGCCAGCACGTCGGTCAATGCGGTGTGGAGCGGTCCGTCAAGCGGCAGGTGTGCCAAGTGCAGGAACAGCCCGCTGCCCCCTTGTCGGTCCGCCCAATCGAGCAGCGCGCGCCAGAACGCGGTCTCTTGCCCGGTCGCGACCAGCGGGGCACCCAGAAAACAATTGTCATGCGCCCAGCCGCGCCAATGCGGGATCGGGCGACGGAAATAGCGGGACTCGCGCTTGATTGGGAGCAGCCCGGCAAGCGTTCCGTCCACTTCAAATCGCAGCAACTTTACCGCGCCGTCAGGATCTAGCGCATGCAGCGAGGGAAGCAGGTACCAGCGCTCGAAAAACGGATTGGGCTCACTTGCGCGGGCGGTCAGGGCGTCCCAAGCTTTGCACTCGTCGGGCTGGTCAAGCACTTGCCAGTTAACCGCGCGGATCCCCATTATGGGCGCACGGCATTCCCCTGCGTAATGCCGGTTACTATCCTGCAATGCCAGCGGAGCCATGCTCGCCAAACCTGCCAATCCCTTATCGCGGCATTATTTGCCGCTATTGAGGGATTAGCAGGTGAAGCTCAAGGAATGACTAACGCGCGCAAGCCAACTGGATGATCAACCGACCGGTTTGTCAGTATCGCCAGGAACATAGGCCGGGTTGAACCGAGCCAGCCAAGCCATAGCCTCGTCTAGCCATTGGATATGGACATCGTCGTAGGGCAAATTGTGGGTGCCCTTGGGCTGGACTACGTACCGGAAATCTGTGCCTTCGATCTTGCCTGCGCCGCGCAGTGCACTGACCAACGTGCGCGCCTGTTCCATCGGGATCCGGGAATCACGCTCGGCCGTGACGATCAAGATCGGGGCCCAAGGTCCGCGCGGATTGCGTGCCGGAGAAATCGCTACCGGATCATCAGAGGTTGCCTGGAATCCGCTACTGAAGCGGCCCAGGTTATCGGCATCCCAACGGTTCATCAGCGGCATATCGTAAACACCGGCACCAGCAATCGCGCAGCGCCACAAGGCCGGATCACGTTGTGCACCGCGTGCTGCGGCATAGCCACCATAGGACCAGCCCATCACACAAGCGCGCTTGGCATCGACCACTCCCTTACCTGCATAGGCATTGAGTACGTCGGTCAAATCGTCTTGCATCCGTTTGCCATAGCCGCCGGGATCACGCCCGAGTTTGACGAAGTCTTTCCCGTAGCCGCCTGAACCGCGGTAATTCGGCTGAATAACTACGAAACCGGCTTCGGCCAAGGGTTGGTTCCATGGCTCAGTTGAGTTGGTAGCCGAAAGCGCACCGAACGGCCCGCCGTGGGGCATGATCACCACCGGCAGATTCTTGCCACTGCGGTGGCGCGGATACGTGACGATTACCTGGAGTTTGACCCCGTCACTGGCGGTAATCCATTCTGATTTTACTGGATTGAGCGTTGCGCCCTTGATCGCGGTTTTTTGCCAGTTGAGTAGACTGATCTTCGCCGTGGTGACATCGTAGAGATAGAAGCCAAGCCCCTTGGACGTACCGCCCGCCGCGACGATCAGGCGATTGCTGGCGCGATCAGAATTGATCACCTGAGCTTCGCCCTTGCCAAACGTGTCGTCTAGCAAGCCTTGGATCTCTTTATAGCGGGCGTCGGTAAAGAGGTTGCCCATTGTGCCGTTGAAAGTTTCATAACCGATCACGCTGCGATCGTCATAATCGGTGATGATGCCTTGCACGTCGAAGCCCGCAGTCTCAAACACCGGCGGCGACAGCGCGAGGGTGTTGAGGTCCATGGTATAGACCTTGTCGAATCCATCTTTGTTTGAAATCACATAAGCTTTGTCCGTGCCCGGGATGAATACGCGCGGTGCAGGAATGCTCTCGGTAAAAGTGCTGTCTGCGGCGTTATAAACCGTGCGGAAAGCTTCCTTGGCGTTGGAACGGTAGAGCATCCTCAACTTGCCATTATCGCGATTTCTTGCGAATCCAGCGCGCACGACGCCATCGGAATCTGCCGCCCAGCCAGCTGTGACGATCGGGTTGACCCGCTGAACGGTGCTATATTGGCCCGTCGCGACCGTGACCTTGACCACTTCCGGTAGCCCCCAGCGCTCGGTGCTTTCACCGACGGAGTCACGTTCGAGAAGGTAGTCACCTGTCGTATGATCGACCCACAACACATTTGACGCATCACCGCCGGCCTTGTCCCACGCCTGCTGGATGATCTTGCCCGTGGGGAGCGAATAGGCAATCAATCGCCGAAAATCGACCAGACCATTGCCCAGATTTTCGCGTGATAGCACCGTAATCACGACGTGGTCGTTACCCATCCAACGGTAGCTGCTGACTGTGCGGTCACCGCGTTCGCGCGCCTCTTCGGCGGCAAGGATCAGCTTGGGTGGCTTCGAGAGGTTGGTGAGGTCCATCACCACCAGCACTTCTTTTCCGGCCGCAGCGGCAAAGTAGGCAAGATGCTTACCATCCGGCGAAATGCGGGGACTGCGCATATTTGCCTTTTTGACGAACTCAGCGGGGGGGATGGTCGTGCCGACTGTTGGTGCGGCAGTCTGCGCAACCGAAATCGCGCCCCAGCCGATTCCTCCTGCGGTCAATGCGGTTGCAGCCAAACCAAGCGCCAAAGTATGCTTGATGTTCCTGTTACCCAAAATCATAGTTTGTTCCCATGCAACCAGGCCGCGCCATTCTGGCGGATCTCATGATGCTTAACTAATGAAACTCCCTGTCAGGGCAAACAAAAAAACCCGCCCGGATTTCTCCGGACGGGGTTCTAGCTTTACCCAGACGGGCTGGCTGGATCAGCCAGCATGCCCGGCCAGCGCCGCGAGCAGCAGCAGCGCGACGATGTTGGTGATCTTGATCATCGGGTTGACGGCGGGACCGGCAGTATCCTTGTAAGGATCGCCGACCGTGTCACCGGTCACTGCAGCCTTGTGGGCTTCAGAACCCTTGCCGCCGTGGTTGCCGTCTTCGATGTACTTCTTGGCATTGTCCCAAGCGCCGCCGCCCGAAGTCATCGAGATCGCGACGAACAGTCCGCCGACGATCACGCCGAGGAGCAATGCGCCGAGTGCGGCAAAGCCATTGGCCTGACCGGCCACTGCGGTGATCACGAAATAGACCACGATCGGTGCGGCCACTGGCAGCAGCGATGGAATGATCATTTCCTTGATCGCCGCTTTGGTGACGAGGTCAACCGTGCGGGCGTAGTCGGGCTTGGATTCGTAGGTCATGATGCCCGGGTTCTTGGCGAACTGGTCACGCACGTCCTTCACCACTTCACCTGCCGCGCGGCCCACAGCGGTCATGCCCATTGCGCCGAACAGATACGGCAGCAATGCGCCGAGCAGCAGCCCGACGATGACGTAGGGGTTTTCAAGGCTGAAGCTGACCTGCAGGTTCGGGAAGAACTCCTTGAGGTCAGTGGTGTAGGCTGCGAACAGCACCAGCGCGGCAAGACCGGCTGAACCGATGGCATAGCCCTTGGTCACCGCCTTGGTGGTGTTGCCCACTGCGTCGAGCGCGTCGGTCTTTTCACGGACCGAATCGTCAAGGCCAGCCATTTCGGCAATGCCGCCAGCGTTGTCCGTAACCGGACCGTAAGCGTCGAGCGCCACGACCATCCCGGCCAAGGCCAGCATTGCAGTGGCGGCATAGGCAATGCCCATCAGCCCAGCGAGCTGGAACGCGATGACGATCCCGGCGCAGATCACCAGTGTCGGCAGCGCGGTTGATTCAAGGCTGATTGCCAGACCCTGGATCACGTTGGTGCCGTGGCCGGTTTCCGAAGCCTTGGCGATCGAGCGCACCGGGCGGTAGTTGGTGCCGGTGTAGTACTCGGTGATCCAGATGATCAGGCCGGTGATGATCAGCCCAAGCAAGCCGCAGTAGAACAGCGTGCGGCCGTTGTAGGCTTGGCCCGCAATCGCGGTTTCCATGTCACCACCCAGCGCATAGCTGATCGCCCACCAGATCGCGGGGATCGAGAGCACGGCAGTCACCAGGAAGCCCTTGTACATGGCGCCCATGATGTTCTTGCCGCCACCAAGGCGAACAAAGTAGGTGCCGATGATCGAGGTGATGATGCAGACGCCGCCAATCAGCAGCGGCAGGCTCATCAGCGCCATCAGGTTGTCTGCGCCTTTCAGCAGCAGCGCGGTCAGCACCATGGTCGCACCGATGGTAACGACATAGGTTTCGAACAAGTCAGCGGCCATCCCGGCGCAATCGCCCACGTTGTCACCAACGTTGTCGGCGATCACCGCAGGGTTGCGGGGATCGTCTTCGGGGATTCCCGCCTCGACCTTGCCGACCAGATCCGCACCGACGTCAGCCGCCTTGGTGAAGATCCCGCCGCCGAGGCGCGCGAAGATCGAGATTAGCGAAGCACCGAACGCGAGCGCGACGAGGCCGTCAATTACGGTGCGGTCAGCACCGCCGACGGTGTGGCCAGCGATCGAAGTGAGGTAATAGAAGAACCCGGCAATCGCGAGCAGGGCGAGGCCGGCCACCAGCATGCCGGTGATCGCGCCAGCGCGGAACGCCAGCGTGAGACCGTTCTGCAAGCCGACTTGCGCGGCTGCGGCCGTGCGGACGTTGGCGCGCACCGAGATGTTCATCCCGATGAACCCGGTCGCGCCCGACAGGATCGCGCCGAGCAAGAAGCCGGCCGCAGAGACCGCGCCGAGGAAATAACCGACCAGCACTGCAACGACAGCGCCGACGATGGCGATGGCGCGGTATTGGCGGCCAAGATAGGCTTGTGCGCCTTCCTGAATGGCGGCGGCGATGTCTTGCATCTTCTGATTGCCGGCCGATGCGTTCAGCACCTGGCGGCTGGTGAAGGCACCGTACAAGACGGCCACCAGTCCCAAAATGATTGATAATACGACGAGATCCACGAAGCGCTCCCCCTTTTGTATCCGTTTGCGCATGGTGAACAGCCCCATTGACGGGACCGGACGCGGCTGGCTAGCGGTAAACGACCGGTTAAAGCAACCCTTTTGCGGCGGAACCGGGCGGCTTTTGCCGGGTTTCGCACATCGCCGCAGGCTAGTGCTGGTATCCTAGTCCGTCAAATTCAGCCAGTGGTGCCCCGTCGAGCAGGATCGGCGAGCTGCTCGCGGGTGCGACAGTGCCGATCCGGAAGGCGGTGACTGGGAGCTGAGTAGCGGCGGGCGCGGTGAACAGCAGCTGGTAATCGTCGCCCCAGCGCAGCGCTTCATCCCGGCGGCTATCCGGGACGGCGAGCGGGATTGCGGCGGCTTCCAGCGCGATGGTGACGCCCGAAGCACGCGCCATCCGCGCAGCATCCAGCAGCAGTCCGTCAGACACGTCCATCATTGCAGTAACATGCGGGGCCAGCGCCTGGCCCTCGGCCAGCAACGGTTGCGGGCGGCGATAGGCCAGACTGTCACCGCTGCCAGCGCGCAAGGCCGCAAGCCCCAGCATCGCCGCGCCCACCGGGCCGGTGAGATAGACTGTATCGCCGACTGCGGCGCCGCTGCGCGCGGGGACGGGGCGGTGCATAGCCCGCCCTAACGCGGTCAGGCCCAGGACTTGCGGGCCAGACCCGCGCACCGTGTCACCGCCCAGCAATGGCACGTTGAAAGTGTCCAGCACCGCGCGCAGGCCCGCAATGAACCGCGCATCATCGCTGCCAAACATATAGCCCAGCAGCACCCCCAGCGGCTCCGCACCCTTGGCGGCGAGATCGGAGAGGTTGGTGGCGACCAGCTTCCACGCGATATCGGTGGGGTCCTGGCCGGGCAGAAAATGCACGCCTTCGACCAGCGTGTCATGAGTCAGCACTAGTGCCTCCCCGCCGAATTCGATTACCGCCGCGTCATCATCCAGCCCACGCGCGGCAGGGTGCGTGGCGAGCGAGCGCAGTGCGGCGATGAAGGTGAGTTCGTGCAAGCCCTGTAACGTCAGAACTTGGGAATCTCGTGCTGAGGTTCGGTGCGACGCAGATAGCGCAGCATCAAGCCGAGGCTGGCTATTCCGGAAATCGTCACAACGATGGCGATGGTGAGGATAGCATCTGCTAAAGTCATCTTATCGCTCCGTTTCTTTCAGAATTGCTTCCAACCAATCCGCTTCAAACTCGCGCCGAGCGGCTTCAAGGTCCAGCTTTACCCAGAAGGTAATGCCTGCGACGAACAAAAGCAACGTCAACGCCGCAGTCGCAATGATCGCGGTTCCGGCTTGCCCGCCGACTATCAGCAACAAGGTTGCCGTGAGCAAAGAACCACCGCCGAACTTCGCAACGGCATCGGCCAGCTTACTTCCTGTCAGATAGCGTCGGCTCTGCTGTCTTAGCAACAATGCCAGTTCCTTGATGCTTGTGCGGGCTGCCAGTCGGTCTTCAGTGCTGGAAATTCGAGCAAGATCAGCGGCAATCTGTGCCATGGGGCGGCCTTCCCCGAATGGCAGTGCTTGATCGCGCTTGCTCACGGCCGCACCACCTTCGCAATCGCATCAAGCACACCGTTGACGAATTTCGCCTCGCGCGGTTCGAAGAAGGCGTGGGCGACGTCGACATATTCACTGATCACGCTGCCGACGCTGACATCGGCGCGGGCGAGCAGTTCGTAGGTGCCGGCGCGCAGGATTTGGACCATCGTCTTGTCCAGCCGGGTCAATGACCAACCTGCGGCGAGCTTGCCGGCGATCAGGTCGTCAATCTCGGCGCTGCGGGCCAGGGTGCCTTTGACAACATCGTCAAAGAACGCGACTTCAGCGGCGGCCAATTGCTCGCCCTCGATCTCCGCACCCAGCCGGTGGCGGTGAAATTCGTCGAGCAGTTGCGCCTGCGGGGTCGCGTCGAGCGCATGCTGATACAGCGCCTGCACCGCCGCGAGACGGGCCGCTGATCGCGCTTGTGACTTGCTCATATTCCCAGCCTCACTTCGATCGAGCGCGCATGCGCAGGTAGACCTTCGGCTTCGGCCAGGGCAATCGCGGCGGGGCCGATTTTGCCCAGCGCCTTTTCGTCGAG
This sequence comes from uncultured Alphaproteobacteria bacterium, assembly GCA_963802015.1. Taxonomy (GTDB): domain Bacteria; phylum Pseudomonadota; class Alphaproteobacteria; order Sphingomonadales; family Sphingomonadaceae; genus Novosphingobium. Next base: position 194,611 of record CAWDHB010000007.1, on the reverse strand, counting down.
CTGGATGAAACTGGTGCGCTTCATGAAATCGAGCACCGAGAGGCCTGATGAAAACCGCGCGCGGCGGCCCGTGGGCAGCACGTGGTTCGGCCCGGCGACGTAGTCCCCGACGGCTTCGGGGCTGTAACGGCCCAGAAACACCGAGCCCGCGTGGCGGATCTGGCGGAACAGCGCTTCAGGATCATCGGTGGCGATCTGGACATGTTCGGCCGCCAGCGCATTGGCGAGCGCGGGGGCTTCATCCATGCTGGTCACTTCGATGATCACGCCATGGTTCTTCCAGCTTTCCGCCGCGACCCGCGCAGTTGGCAGCATGGCCAATTCGATCCCCATCCGGTCCGCGACCATGTCCGCAAACAAGGGATCGTCAGTGATCAGGATCGATTGTGCGGCGGGATCATGCTCGGCTTGACTGAGCAGGTCGGCACAGGTCCATTCGACATCGTTCTGGCCATCAGCGATCAGCAGAATCTCGCTTGGCCCCGCGACCATATCGATCCCGACCACGCCGAACAGCTGCCGCTTGGCCTCTGCCACCCAGGCGTTGCCGGGGCCGGTCACCACATCGACCGGCTTGATCCGGTCAGTGCCATAGGCCAGCGCGGCAACCGCCTGCGCCCCGCCAACACGCCAGATTTCGTCCACCCCGGCCAGATGCGCGGCGGCCAGCACCAGCGGATTGACCGCGCCTTTGGGCGTCGGCGTCACCACCACCAGCCGCTCAACCCCGGCTACTTTCGCGGGGATGGCGTTCATCAGCAGCGAGGAGGGATAGGCCGCGCGCCCGCCGGGCACATAGAGCCCCGCTGCATCGACCGGCAGCCAGCGCGCGCCAAGCCGGACGCCTTGCTTGTCGGTCTCATCGCGGTCGGCGGGTTTCTGGCCTTCGTGGTAAGCGCGGATGCGCTTGGCTGCGAGTTCCAGCGCGGCGCGCAGGTCTGGCTTGAGGTCGTCAAACGCTTCACGGCAGGCCTCGGCTGAAATCGTCCAGTCGGCATCGCTGGCGAGCGTATGGCCATCCCACTTGCGGGTCATGTCCGTCAAGGCGGCGTCACCGCGATTGCGGACGTCAGACAGGATCACTTCGACATCGCGCGCCACGCGCTCGTCACTTTCCCGCCGGTCCGCGACCAGTCGGCGAAATGCCTGCGCAAAGCCGGCATCAGAGGTTTTCAAGCGCTGCATGTCAGGCCGCCTGTAACTGGGCGCAGACCGCGCGGAACCGTTCGACCAGTTCGCCGACCCGCTCATCGGTTTTAAGCGCCGCACGGTTGACGATCAGTCGCGCCGAAACGTCGCACAATCGTGCTGGTCTCGACCAAGCCATTGTCCTTCAGCGTGCGCCCGGTCGAGACCAGATCGACGATCCGGCTGGCGAGGCCTAGCCCTGGGGCCAGTTCCATCGCGCCATTGAGCTTGACGACTTCAGCCTGCACACCCTGCCGCTCAAAGTGGCGGCGGGTGAGGTTGGGATACTTGCTGGCCACGCGCAGGTGGCTGGCATGGTGCTGCCGGTTTGCCCGACCGGTTCCGCCACCGACAAACGGCAGTGGCCAATGGCGAGGTCAACCGGGGCATAGAGGTCTGGATAGGCGAACTCTTCGACCACGTCCGACCCGACGATCCCGGCTTGCGCTGCGCCGTGCGCCACGAAAGTGGCGACATCGAACGCGCGCACGCGGATCAGGCGGATTGCGGGATCCTCGCAGGCGAACGACAGCGCGCGGTTGCTCTTGTCATGGAACGCGGCTTCGGGAACGATCCCGGCGCGCGCCATCAGCGGCAGCGCTTCGTCCAGAATCCGGCCCTTGGGGATGGCGAAGGTGATGGGTGCGGGCATGGCCGCCGCGCCTTAGGCGGCAGGGGGCAAAAGGGCAAGCCGTAGCGCCGCCGATTGCCACTTGTGCAATGCAGCATTGGAAGGCACACCATTCGCCGGAGCAGCACTGGCTGGAGGAGCAGGCGGATGGCGGAACCCTATCAGTTTACCGATATTGCAGCGCGCGGTGACGGGATTGTCGCCAAGGCATTTGACAACCAGGTCGCCTATTGCGCGGCATCAGGCGCAACTGTGACCGCGCGCGTGGTGGCAGCAGTGCGCGATCTGATCGAGCGCGGGGAGGGCGGCATGTTTTTTGATGCCTTGCGCAACTGGCCGGGTGCGCCGCTCGCCGATGCCCTGCCGCTGCGGGTTGCGGGCGGGATTCACTCGCTGCAACTGGCGGGGTCTGCGCCAGCCTTGGCGGCGATCTATCGCGATGAGCCCGGCCTTGATGACGCGGCGATTGTCGCCGGGGTGATCCGGGCGCATGAAGCAGACTTGCTGCCGTGGCTCGATGGCCCGCCGCAGACCAACGAGGCGGGGCGCTCGGCCAACTTCATCGGCGCGATGCTATGGCTAGCGGACAAAGGCCTGCCGTCGCGGTTTGAATGTCTGGAGATCGGTTCCAGCGCCGGGATCAACCTGATGCTCGATCGCTATCACTATGATCTGGGCGGGGTGCAAGTCGGGCCGCAACCGGGGGCAATGCAGTTCACGCCCGAATGGCAAGGCGCTGCGCCGCCTGAGCAGGCCATCGAGATTGTTTCGACCAAAGGCTGCGATGTCGCGCCGGTCGATCTGACCGACCCGGCGCAGGCCTGCGGCTGAAGGCTTATATCTGGCCCGAGCATACCGTGCGGTTCGAACGGATGGCGGCGGCGATTGTCGAAGCTGGGAAGTCCCCGCCCGATCTGGTGGCAATGAACGCGGCTGACTTCGTTGAGGCCGAACTGGCCAAGCCGCAGCAGCCCGGCACCACCCGGGTGCTGATGCACTCGATTGTCTGGCAATATGTGCCCGAAGACCAGCAGGCGCGAGTGACGGCGGCGATGGAAGCGGCGGGTGCACGCGCCACCCCGGATCGCCCGCTGGCGTGGGTTTCGCTGGAGGCCAACCGGGTGATGCACGTCCACGAAATGACCGTGCGCTATTGGCCGGGCGGGGCGGAGCCGGAACTCGTCACCCGCGCGCATCCGCACGGTGCCTGGATCGCCTGGGGCGGCAGCGACCGGACGGTTTAGCGGTTTCGCGCGGCTTGCTTTGCCAGCCGCGCGTCGCGGCGGCGATCAAAGGTGCGCCGCATGGCGCGGCCCAGCCACAGATCGCGCGCCTCCAGCCGCTCGATCCAGCCGCCGTGAAAGCTGACCCATTCCCACACCGCAATCGCGATGAACAAGCCGGTGATGCTGGCGAACAACGCCAGCGACGGCGGATGCCCGAACCAGCCCCAAGCTCCCAGCGCCAGAGCGATCCCCATGCCGTAACCGTGCGAGGCGGGGAACCAGGGGTTGCCGCTGGAAATCCGCTTGAACCCCGCCAGCCCGCCGATGAACAGCAGCGCGCCGCCCACCACCACCAGCACGAATTCGGGGTGAGCCGGCTCCAGCGGATGCGCCAGCACCAGCTCATCACCTACCGCCAGCACGATGATCCCGGCGACAATCGGGATATGCCAATAGGTAAACGCCTGCCGCGCCACCAGGCCGGGCAAGGCATGGTGCTCGATATGATGCGCGCCCGCGCCGCGCGCCCATATCGAAATAGAGCCACCACATCGCGAACGAACCGATAAAGGCGTTAAGCAGCGCCAGATCCAGCCCCGGCTGCGCGGTGGCCTCAGCATAAGTCGCGCCGGTGATGATCAGCCCTTCGCCCAGCGCGATGATGATGAACAAGCCGCAGCGTTCGGCCATATGGCTGCCCGACACATGCCATTCGGAGATCTTGGACGCCGCCAGTCCCGGCACCCACAGGTAGACCAGCGGCGCGGTATATTCCAAAGCCAGCGCGGCCAGCCACAGCGCGATCCGGGCCTCGCTGCTGTCCGCGAGCGCGCCCGCGATCCACAATGGCGTGGCGGCCGCAAACCAGATCGAGGCGCGCAGCATGTTCTTGCCGCGCCCGGGCTGATCGCGCTCCATGGCCCAGGCAGTGAACAGGCAGCGGCCGACCTGAATGCTGCAATAGGCCAGCGCGAATTGCACTGCTGATCCGGCGAAAGCATGCGGAATCGCGCTCGACAGCACCATGCTGGCCAGCATGACGCAACCGATCATCAGCCGCACCACGGCGCGGTCCGGGTCCAGCCAATTGGTCGCCCAGGTGGTCCACATCCACGCCCACCAGACCGCGCCGAACAGGATCAGCGTCTGCAGAGCCCGCAGCGGAGTCAGTTCGGCCAGCAGGAAGTGCGATAACTGGGTAATCGCGAAGACGAACACCAGATCAAAGAACAGCTCGATCGTGTTGACCGCCGCAAAGCCGCCGTTGTGGTTGCGCAGCATCGAACGGCGCGCTTGCGCGCTCCGCGGCGGCAATCGCTGCGCCGATTCCGGGGCGTTGCTGCTCAGCCGGCATCGGCCGTGCGCGTCAGGAATTCATCCAGCGCCGCATTGACCGCGTCCGGTGCTTCCCACGGTACGAAGTGGCCGCAATCGGGCACTTTTACCATGGTCAGATCGGGAATGATCGCGTCCATTCCGTCAAGGTTTTCCGGCGGCAAGCGCCAGATCGTCCATGGCCCAGATCACCAGCGCCGGGATTTTCAGGTCGGGAATTGGAACCGACTTGTACCCGGCGGGCAGGGCATAGGGTGCGTCGAGTGGCGGCACATCCATCGGGCTGGCGCGGTACCAGTTGAGCATGGCGAAGGCGGCCTCGCGGTTCTCCCAGTCCGCCGCCAATGCCGCACGTTCCTCCGGCTCCATCGCGTCAGTCGTGATCACCCGGCCTTCAAACGCCTTGGCCAGCATCCCGCCGAGCCCGTGTTCGCGGACCAGCGCATCGTTGGCGGGATCGCGGAAGGTGCGAAAATACTGACTGGCCTCGCGTTGCTGGCGGTTGGTCCAGAGCAGCTTGGGAAACAATGTGGGATGCGGGGCATTGGCGATCACCGCGCGGGTGCAGCGCCCGGTGCCTTGTCCCATCAAGGCCACGCCCCAGGCAATCGCGCCGCCCCAATCGTGGCCGATAATGGTGAAGTGATCCACCCCCAGCGCAGCGGCGAGCAGGAACACGTCGCCGATCAGCTTGTCCGGGGTATAGCTCGCGACGTCCTGCGGCTTGGACGAACCGCGATAGCCGCGCTGATCCGGCGCGATGCAGCGGAACCGGCTGGACAGGTGCGCGATCTGGTGCCGCCAGGTGCGGTGGCTTTCGGGGAAGCCGTGGAGGAAGATCAGCACCGGCGCATTGCGCGGGCCGACATCGACCACATCGAGTTCGATCCCGTTACCGAGTTTGACGCGCTTCTGTTCCATCATTGCGCCCCTTCGTTCAACCGCTGAACGTATCCGGCGGCCATGAACGCGCCGATCTGATCGAGCAGCGCATCGGGGGTGCGCCGGGCCTCGCCCATTGCCAGTTCGGCTCCTTCGGCGACGATAATCTCGCGTGCCCCAGCCAGCATCTGCTCGATCATTTGGCTGACGGCGGCATCGGGCGCGATACCGTTGTCGATCACCTTGTCCGAAACACCGCGCTTTGAACCATCCGCGGTCAGGGCATTACGCGACACGTCAGTCGCGATCGATCCGGGGTAGATATTGTGGACCTGCAGGCCCAGATGGCCGACTTCTGCGCGCAGGGCATCGGCATAGCCAGCGATCCCGAACTTGGCAGCGCAATAGGCGGTCCGCATCGGCACGCCGACCTTGCCCGCGATCGAGCTGATCATCGCGATCCGGCCAGAGCCGCGCGCGACCATCGCTGGCAGCAGCGCCTGCGTCAGCGCGATCGGGGCAAGCAGATCGACGCCGATAACCCGTTCATAGACTGCGTATTCGGTTTCTTGCGCCAGACTGCGCTGCGAAATCCCGGCGTTGTTGACCAGCAAGTCAATGCCGCCAGACCATGCCAACGCCTGCGCCACTGCCGGAGCAATTGCGGCGATATCCGTCACCTCGAACGGCAGGATCAGCGCCTTGCCGCAGTCTGCCGCAACTTCGGCCAGCGCCGCTTCGTTGCGGCCTGACAGGATCAGCCGCGCGCCCTGCTTGCCAGCGCCCGCGCCATTGCCGCGCCGATGCCTGATGATGCGCCCGTGATCCACACTGCTTGTCCGCTGAAACTCATGACTTGTTCTCCAAAATCGCTGTTGGTCAGTGGAACAGACGGAATCGGGATGAATTCTTCCGCATCGCCCGGCACCTTGGGGAAAGCTCCCTGCCGCCAGTCCTGCTTGGCCTGGTTGATCCGCTCGCGCGAGCTGGAAACGAAGTTCCACCAGACATGGCGCGGAGTGGCAAAGGCGTCTCCGCCCAGCAGCATCACCCGCCCGCCATGCTCTGACGCCAGCCGCATCGCGGCACCGGGAGCTAGGACGGTAAGTTCATACAGGCCCAGCGGCGTGCCATCGAGACTGGCTTCGCCGCCCACCAGCATCACTGCGCGTTCGTCTGCGCCTGCATCGATTGGCAGCGCACCGCCGGGGGCAAGCAGGATTTCGGCATAGATCGTTGCGGCATGCTGCGTGGTGGGAGCCGTCTTGCCCCAAAGCGTCCCCATGATCACGCGGGCGACTGCGCACCCGTCTTCGATCAACGGCAAGTCGCTCAGACTTTCGAAGGCGGGCGCGATTTCCTCCTCGCCATCGGGCAGGGCGAGCCAGGTTTGCATGCCGTACAAGCGCGGCCCATCGGGGCGTTCGGTCTGCGGTGAGCGTTCGGAATGGACGATGCCGCGCCCTGCGGTCATCAGGTTGACCTGGCCTGGGCGGATCGTGGCAAAGCTGCCCAGACTGTCACGGTGATCAATCGCGCCTTCGAACAGCCAGGTTACCGTGCTGATCCCGATATGCGGATGCGGCCGCACGTCCATCGCTTGTCCGGGCGGCAAGTGCGCGGGGCCAAACTGGTCCACAAAGATGAACGGCCCGACCATGGTGCGCCCCGGCGACGGCAGCGCGCGCCGCACCTGAAGCGCGCCAAGGTCGTGCGTGACCGGTTGGATCGTGGTGAGCAAAGTCATGAAGCGCGCTCCGGCGGCAGGATGGCGAGGATTTCCTCAGGAAAGATCGGTTCGGGCCAGTTCGCTAGCTCTGCGCGGGTGAACCAGCGGTGCGATTGCATCACTTGCAGCTCGTGGTCGGTATGCCCCGCCGTGTCGATTGTCCGGTCAGCAACGCGGACATGGAACCACGCCTCATGCGCGGTCACTTCCTCGCCGTCAAAAGTGGTGAAATCGTTGCGGCGCTGCACAATCACTGGGCCGGGATCGGCCGCAAGGCCGGTTTCCTCCAGCAGTTCGCGCCGCGCGGCAGTAGGGTAATCCTCGCCCGGATCGCATTCGCCGCCGGGCGTGGCCCACAGCGGCGGGCGGTCAGCGGGAGTAAAGCGGAACAGCAGGACCGCGTCGCCAGCCTCAACCAGCAGCCGAGCGGCGCGGCGGATGCGGCGTGGCGCGGGCTCGCTCATTCGCCCGGCGCCCTGGCCTTGATCGCCAGCGCGTGGACCCGCTGGCCGGGAATGTCCCCCAACGCCCGGTTGACCATCCGCTGGCGTTCCAGCCGGGCGATCCCAGTGAAGGCCGCGCTCTCGATCTCCAGCGTGAAATGCGATTCGCCCGAGCCATCATCGCCCGCATGGCCGCTATGCCGCGCGCTGTCGTTGATCACCGCCAACTGGCTTGGCGCGAAGGCCTTGGTGAGAATCTGTTCGATTTCGTGTGCAATGGGTGTGGTCATGGCTTCACTTCTAGCAAGCCCAGCGCCATGTGGAAGCGGTGAAACAAGATCGATTCCATGGCCGGGTAAATCGGGCAGGGCGGCCATGTGACCGTCCCGGTTGCCGCGAAGACGGTGAATTCCGCGCGCCCGGCCCGCGCGCGCCGGGATTTGACGGGCCGGGGGACTACCGCTGGTTCTGCCTCGACCATGTCCGCGAATTCAACACGGGCTATGACTGGTTCGCCGGAATGAGCGCGGACGAGATCATGGCGGCGCAGAGCCCGATTCACGGCTGGGACCGTCAGACCCGCGCTTTTTCCCCCACCGCCGGGATCGACGCGGCCCCGCGCTGGGCGGACTTCAGCGACCCGCTGGAAGCGATCGCGGCGCGGGCGCGGGCCAGGAAGCCAACCGAGCGCGCTGATGGCTGCGCGGTGACACCGGACGAGCGCCGCGCGCTGGAACTGCTGGGGCTGGCGCTGGACGCTACCCGCAATGATTTGCGCGCGCGCTATTCGCAATTGGTGCGCAAATATCACCCTGATCGGAATGGTGGCGACCGTAGCTTTGAAACGCGCTTGCAGGCAGTGGTGGAGGCCTATCAGCTGTTACGGCGGGCCGCAGCGTTTGCGTGACGCGACCATCACTTGACATGATATCATGATATGATATCAATATATCACTATGACCCGCATCCTCGCCGATCTGCCCGAAGACGATATCAAGTGGCTCGACGCGCGCGCTGCCGAACAAGGCAAATCGCGCGCCTCGGTGCTGCGCGACGTGGTGCGTGAATTCAAGGCGCAGTCTCCGGCTGGTGGCAACAAAAGCTGGATCAAGCGCGGGCGGGGCTACTGGAAAGACCGCAAGGACATCGGCGACGGACTCGAATACCAGTTTGCAATCCGCGAGGATCGCACACCTTTCGACGAACTGTAGTTCATGTCCGATCCATTTTTTGATTCCAACATCGTGATCGACTGGCTGAATGATTCTCAGGCGGCGACGAGTGAACTTGAGCGCTATCCGCGCCACCGCATTAGCCGGATCGTTTGGACCGAAATTCTGGCCGGCGAACCGCTGGAAAGCCGCGATACCGTCCAACGTTTGATTGCGCCATTCGAAGTCGTCGAACTCGATGCGCGGATCGCCTTGGCCGCGGCGGATCTACGCTATCGGATGCGGATCAAGTTGCTGGATGCATACATTTTCGCGACGGCGCAGGTGAACGGCTCGATCCTCGTTACAAGAAATATCAAGGACTTTCCGGCACACATGCCGGGAATTCGCCTTCCCTACACAACACCATAGAAAGCAGCTCAGTATGTGTGGAATTATCGGCATCGTCGGAAAATCGGACGTCGCAGAGCGGCTGGTCGACGGGCTTCGGCGGATGGAATATCGCGGCTATGATTCGTCGGGCATCTGCACGCTCGACGGGGGCCAGCTGGTCCGCCGCCGCGCTGAGGGCAAGCTCGCCAATCTGATGAACGTGCTCGCGCGCGATCCAGCGGCGGGGACCGTGGGCATCGCGCACACGCGCTGGGCCACCCACGGCGCGCCGACGGCGGCCAATGCCCATCCGCATGCCACACCCGAACTGGCGCTGGTCCACAACGGGATCATCGAAAACTTCCGCCAGCTGAAGGAAGGCCTGACCGCGCGGGGCCGCACCTTTGAAAGCGAAACCGATACCGAAGTGGTTGCGCATCTGGTCTCCGAACAGGTTGAGGCGGGGCTTTCTCCTGAGGCCGCAGTGCAAGGCCGTGCTGCCGACCCTGCGCGGAGCCTTCGCGCTGGCGATCGCATTCAAATCGCACCCGGATATGCTGATCGGCGCGCGGCTCGGCTCGCCCTTGGTGGTCGGCTACAGTGATGGCGAAACCTATCTGGGATCTGATGCGCTGGCACTTGCCCCGCTGACGCAGCAGATTACCTATCTGGAAGAAGGCGACTGGGTGATCATCACCCGCGCTGGTGCGCAGATCTTTGACAAGGACAACCAGCAGGTCGAGCGCGCGATTGTGACCTCGGGCGCTTCAGCGGCAGCGATCGAGAAGGGCAATTATCGCCACTTCATGCAGAAGGAAATCTTCGAACAGCCGACCGTAGTGGCGCAGACGCTCGCCAGCTACATCCGCCAGGGCGACCAGTCAGTCGCGCTGCCGCAGTTCGATTTTGATCTCTCGACGGTCAAGCGGATCACCATCGTCGCCTGTGGCACCAGCTTCTACGCCGGGATGGTGGCCAAGTACTGGTTCGAAACCTTCGCCCGCGTCCCCGTTGATATCGATGTGGCGAGCGAATTCCGCTATCGCGATCCGGTGCTGGAAGCGGGCGGGCTTGCGCTATTCATCTCGCAGTCGGGCGAAACCGCCGACACACTGGCGGCGCTGCGCCACTGCAAGGAGGCGGGCCAGACGATTGCGGTTGTCGTCAACGTGCCGACCAGTTCGATGGCGCGCGAAGCCGATCTGCTGCTGCCGACCCATGCCGGGCCCGAAATCGGGGTCGCTTCGACCAAGGCCTTCACTTGCCAATTGGCAGTGCTGGCCGCGCTCGCGGCGCATCTGGCGGTCAAGAAGGGCAAGTTCGACCGCGCGGAAGAGGCTGAGGTGGTCAAGCATCTGATCGAGGCCCCCGCTGCGCTTAACGCTGCGCTGGCACATGACGATGAAATTGCCGCAATGGCGCACTTGATCGCACCGGCGCGCGACGTGCTCTATCTGGGGCGTGGGCCGGACTATCCGCTCGCGCTGGAAGGCGCGTTGAAACTGAAAGAAATCAGCTATATCCACGCCGAAGGTTATGCGTCAGGTGAAATGAAGCACGGCCCGATTGCCTTGATTGACGAGGCGGTACCGGTGATCGTGCTCGCCCCGTCCGGGCCGCTGTTTGAAAAGACCGTCAGCAACATGCAGGAAGTCCGCGCGCGCGGCGGCAAAGTCGTGCTGATTTCCGACGCCGAAGGCCTGGCCGAAGCGGGCGAGGGTTGCCTCGCCACGATCGAAATGCCCAAGGTCCACCCCCTGATCGCGCCGCTGGTCTATTCGGTGCCGGTGCAGTTGTTGGCCTATCACGTCGCTTGCGTGAAGGGTACGGACGTGGACCAGCCGCGGAACCTGGCGAAGTCGGTGACAGTGGAATAGCGACCAGCCGCCGCGCAAACCGAGTTGAATTTCGCCAGGCTTTACGCAGTGCTAACACTTGCGCGGCTAAGGCGTTTGGGTGACGAGCAAAAAGCCCCAGACCCAGACCCATTTGCCCCGGGAACTCCCGGTGATGGCGGTGCTCGGCCTTTCTACCCCCAGCAATGGCGACTGGGGACGGCTGCGCGGGCTGCAATATTCGAGCCTGGCCAAAGCATCAAACCTGCGGATTGTGACGCAGGCGATTGCGGCGCTGGGTGTGTTCAAGCTGTTCTTCGCTTCGATTCATCTGGTCTGGCTGGCGGGCTGGTTCGTGGCGCTGGGCGGCAGCCTGTTGTATGGCGTGGTGCAGGATCGCGCATTGGCCGATGCCGACAAGCGGCGGCTCAGCACCGACGAGGTCAACCGCCAGTCGCTGACTTCAATTGCCAACGCCTTGATCTGGACGGTTCCCGTCGCTTTCTTCGCGCCGTTCGCGCCGCCCGAATCGCGGCTGGAATTCTGGGCGATCGCCGCGATGCTGATGACGGCATCGGCGATCGTGCTGCCGGCAGTACCGCTGGGGACGATGCTGTTCGGCGGGATCGTCGGGATCGCCTCGGCGGTCGGCTTTGCCACCATCGGCGGGTTCGACATGGCCGGGCTGACGCTGCTGTTCGTCGCCGTGATCGCCATCGGCACGCTGGAAGCTGCGCGCAATTTTCTGACCGCGCGGATCGCCGAGGCCGGCATGGCCGAAAAGAACGAGGTCGTCTCGCTGCTGCTGCGCGAATTCGAAGAAGGCGAGGCCGACTGGTTGTGGCAGATCGATACCGCGCGGCGGGTCCGTTCGATCAGCCCGCGCTTTGCCTTTGCGCTGGGGCTGGACCCTGATCAGATCGATGGCCAGTCGTTCGTGCAACTGATTGCGGGCAGTGCCTGGGAAACCGGCAAATTCCCTGCTTCGCTGCACGATCTGGCCGAGCGGCTCAAACGGCGTGAAAGTTTTTCCAATCTGATCGTCAAGGTCTCGATCGGCGGGCAACAACGCTGGTGGGAGCTGTCTGGCACGCCCAAGCTGGATGACAATGGCAATTTCGACGGGTTCCGTGGGGTCGGTTCCGATGTCACTGAACAGCGCGAAAGCTCTGAGAAGATCGCGCACATGGCGCGTTATGACACGCTGACCGGCCTGCCCAACCGGATGATGCTGACCGAGGCGCTGGGTGATGCGATGAGCTACGCCGAGCAATGGCGGGCCAAGTGCGCGTTCCTGATGATCGATCTTGATCGGTTCAAGGCAGTCAATGATACGCTGGGGCATCAGGTCGGCGATCAGTTGCTGGCGCAGGTTTCGGCGCGGCTCAAGAGCCTGGTGACGGAGAACGAGCTGTGCGGACGACTGGGCGGCGATGAATTTGCCGTGGTGGTGCGCGATGCGTCCGATCAGAAGCGGGTCAGCCGCGTCGCGAACGCAGTGATCGAACTGCTGTCGCGCCCGTATGAAATCCATAACCACACGCTCTATGTCGGCGCGAGCGTTGGCAGCGCGACCGGGCCGCGCGATGGCTCAACCGTCGAAACCCTGATGCGCAATGCCGATCTGGCGCTGTACCGGTCCAAGGAAGAAGGCGGCGGGCAGCATCATGTCTATGAGCCCGTGCTCCACGCCCAGGCCGAAGAACGCCGCCAGCTGGAATTGTCGCTGCGCAAGGCGCTGGAGCGGAACGAATTCCGGCTGAACTATCAGCCGGTGGTCGATGCCAACAATGAGCAGATCGTCAGCTTCGAAGCGCTGCTGCGCTGGCAGAGCGAAGATCACGGTAACGTCAGTCCGGCCAAATTCATCCCGCTCGCCGAAGACACCCGTCAAATCGTGCCGATCGGCGAATGGGTGCTGCGCGAGGCTTGCCGCGAGGCGATGAACTGGCCCAGCAACGTCAAAGTGGCGGTCAACGTTTCGGGCGAGCAGTTGCTCTCCACCAACTTCAACGGCACCGTGGTCAGCGCACTGGCGAGCACGGGATTGCCGCCACATCGGCTTGAAATCGAAGTGACCGAGAGCATTTTCCTGCGCGATGCCACCACCGCGCGGGCCGCGCTGGAGCAGATTATGGCGCTGGGCTGCGGTATCGCGCTCGATGATTTCGGCACCGGCTATTCGTCGCTGGGCTATATCCGCAACTTGCGGTTTTCGACGATCAAGGTCGATCGCAGCTTTGTCCAGGGCGCGGCCACCGGCAATCGGGAGAGCCTGGCGATTATCCGCGCGGTTGTCGCCATGGCAGACAGCCTCGAAATGTCGACCACGGCTGAAGGCGTGGAAACCGATTCCGAACTGGCGATGATCCGACAGCTCGGCTGCAAGAAAATTCAGGGGTACTATTTCGGTCGGCCGATGCCTGCGGCAGATGCGCGGGCGTTGTTCATGCAAGGCCGGGTAGGCGTGCCCGTGCGCGGTTAATCAGGCGTCGAGCAGGCCGCGCACGAGGCTTTCAAACAAGGCGCGTCCGCCAGAGCCGCCATGCGCCGGTTCGATCATGCGTTCCGGGTGCGGCATCATGCCCAAAACGTTTCCGGCATCACTCAGACACCCCCGCAATATTGCGCGCGGAACCATTGACCGGTTCGGCATAGCGGAACGCGATCCGCCCTTCGCCTTCCAGCCGGTCCAGCACCGCAACTTCGGCGAAGTAGTTGCCATCGTGATGCGCAACCGGCATCATCACTTCCTGCCCGGCACCATAGCCTGCTGTGAACAGCGTCTGGTTGTTTTCCACCGTCAGGCGCACATCGCGGCAGACAAAGTTGATCCCGGCGTTGCGCATCAACGCGCCCGGCAGCAGCCCGGCCTCGGTCAGCACCTGGAACCCGTTGCAGACCCCCAGCACCGGCACGCCGCGCGCTGCAGCAGCGATCACCGCTTGCATCACGGGGCTGCGTGCAGCCATCGCGCCCGAGCGCAGGTAGTCACCGTAAGAGAAACCGCCCGGCAGCGCGATCAGGTCAGGCTGATCGGGCAGCTCTGCATCGCCATGCCAGACATTGGCCACTTCGCCGCCGCTGATCTGGCGGATCGCAACTGCCATGTCGCGGTCGCAGTTTGACCCTGGAAAGGTGATAACTGCCGCGCGGAAGGTCACGCGGGCCCCCGTTCGATCCGGTAGTTTTCGATCACCAGATTGGCCAGCAATTGCCGTGCCATGGTTTCAAGATCGGTATCGCTGACGCTGTCATCGACGTCGAGTTCGAACATCTTGCCGGCGCGGACATCGTTGACCCCGGCAATGCCCAGCCCTTCGATTGCATGGTGAATGGCGCGCCCCTGGGGATCAAGCACCCCGGCTTTGAGGCTGACGAACACGCGGACCTTCATGGCAACAGCCTTTCACGGGGCAGGAGACTCGCCCGCGCCTATGCCGCCAGACCGGCGTTTGAGCAAGCATCCCGGCCGGGGCAATCGACAGGAATCAGTGGGGCGATGCTGCTTCGGGCAGCACCAGCACCTCCAGCGCCTGATCGACCGCCAGATAGCGCGCGATCAACGCTTGCAGGTCAGCCGCTGTTACCGTGCCCAGGCGGGCTTCGGCCTGCTTGAAGCGGTCGATCCGGTCCGGCTTGGACTGTGCGCGTTCGGCATAGCCCATCCAGCCGCCATTCCCCTTCAGGCGGTTGGCCAGCCCTTCCAGCATCGGCGCGCGGGCGCGCTGGATCAGGTCGGCGCTGATTGGCTCATCGCGCAGCCGGGTGATCGCTTTGCGGATCGCGGCCCGCGCTGAATTGACTTCGGTTGTGGCGAGCGAAGCCGAAATGGCGATGGTGCCCCAGCCGCGCCAGGTCCGTGAGGTCTCGCTGGATACTCCGGGCGAATAGGCCTTGCCCAGTTCTTCGCGCAGAGTGTCCGTGATCGTGATCTGCAAGACCCGGTCCAACAGCTGCAATTGCTGCACCACCACCGGGTCTTCGCCGTCGCGGGTGGGCCAGAGCAAATAGAGCAAAGCCTGATCGTTTGGCCCGGTATGGCGCAGCACGCGGGGCGTGCGGGCGCTGGTGAAGCTGCGGCTGCGCTGCTCCGGATAATCCCGGAACGCCGGTTCGCGCGGTGCTAAAGTGCCCAGGGTGCGCGCGACCAGCGCTGTCGCCTGATCTTCATCCAGATCGCCCACCAGCGCAATTTCAAGCGCGCCCGTGGCCAATCGGTCGGCGATGTCGGCACGCAGCTTGCTGAAGCTGAGCGCGCGATATTCTTCGACTGGACGCAGTGCGAAGCGAGGGTCGTTGTCGGATACGATCCCGCCGAGTTCTGCCCCAAGCGCGGAACCGGGAGTGGCACGGAGCGCGGCAAACCAGTTGTTGACTGCTTGGCGGTAAGCCACTTCCCCCGCCGGGCGATAGCCTGGGTCAGTCAAGGTGGCCGTCAGCAGTTGCAACTGCAGTTCCAGATCGGCGGGCGTGGTGGTGCCGCCCGCGGTGAATGTCTCATCGCTGGTGCCCAGGCTGTTACCGACGGTTCGCCCCGCCAGAATGGTCTGGAGCTGGTCGGCATCGTGCTTGCCCAGTCCGCCCATCGGCAGAGTTCCGAACATTTGCACCGCCAGCGGATTGGCGGACGTTTGCAGCATCTGTCCGCCATCCAGATTGAGCCGGACCAGCACCCGGTCCCGGTCAAGCTCGGTTCGCTTCAGATTGAGCATCACGCCATTGGCAAAGCGGATCTGGCGAATGCCCAGTGCCGGTTCGCGTTGATCGCTGACCACTGCGCCTGCGGGACCAAAGTCAATATAGGCAAACGCGGTGGTTGCTACTTCGACCGGCGGCGCAATCCGCGCGCGCGCGACGGCGTCCCAGGTGGCGCGCAAGGCCGCTGCGCCGCCTTCTGGCGCCCGGCGGCCCTGAAACCGCAGCAACGGCTGATCCAGCGGCACCAGTTCCCGCCGCAGCGCGGCCAGCACGCTGGTGGGGGTGATTTGCGGCATGAATGCTTCCAGCCGGGCAAGCGAGTTGGCTGGGGTGTCAGGCACAATCTCTTCTTCCAGCAGCGCCAGGGCGTTGCCGAGCAGGGTACCGTTGCTGCGAGTCTGCTTCGGAGGCGGCATCATTCTGCGCATTCTTGCGCAGCTGCGCCAGCTGTTCGGCCAGTTCGGCGGCAGTGAAACCGTGCAACATCACGCGGCGGTATTCGGTTGCGGCTTCGGTCAGGCCGCGCCGCCATTTGCCGTCAACCGTGTTGACCAGCAGATTGGTGCTGCGCCCGGCCTTGAACAGCTCGTAGGAACCGATCGCGGCGCTGCGGAACGGCGGATCGGCCTCCAGGATCCGGCGCTGCAGACGGCGGTTGATGATCGAATAGCCGATCAGCCGCAGTACCCGTTCGCGGCGCTGTGCCAGCGTGTCGGGCTCGTCCAGCCAGGGGGCGTGGCGGGTGGCGATGATCTGTTCGGACAAAGCCGGATCGAGATGAATTCCGCTCAGCCCCTTGCGGCCCGGATCAACCGGTCCGGCGTTAGGCTGCGGTTCCGCCGGGCGAGCCTGCCAGTCAGCAAAGCGCTGACGGATTGCGCTCTCCACCACGGCGGGATCGTAGTCTCCGATTACGACCACGGTGGTCTGGGAGGGCACATATTCGCGTTGCCAGAACGCGCGCAGCGCTTCCGCTGTCGCGGCGTTCAGGGTTGCCGCCGTGCCGATCGGCATGCGCTTGAGGTAGCGCGAATCCGGGTGGTTGAACGTTACCGAAGCGATGAAATTGCGCCAGGCATAGGAATTGCGGTCGCGCATTTCCGCCAGCACCACCCCGCGTTCACGTTCCACGGCGGCGGGGTCGATGGTCAGCTCGCTGGCGGTCTCGCGCATCAGCATCAGCGAGGTATCGAGCAGGTCCGGCGTGGCTTCGGGCAGGTCGAGCGAATAGACCGTCTGCTCGTGCCCGGTCGAGGCGTTGGTATCGGCCCCGAAGGCCAGCCCCTTGCGCTCGAGCAGTTTCAGCATCTCGCCTTCGGGTACATTGCGGCTGCCGTTGAAGGCCATGTGTTCCACAAAGTGCGCAAAGCCCTGTTCGGCGTCGCTTTCATCCAGCGACCCGGCCGCGATCCGCATCCGGACTACCGCCGTGCCCTGCGGCTTGGTGTTCTGGCGGATGATGTAGCGCATGCCGTTGGGCAGGCGGCCAAAGCGATAGCCGGGATCGACCGGGACATCGCTGGCCTGGAATGCCCAGTCTGGCGCTGGAGCTGCCGTCGAAGCGAGGCGCTGCTGCGGCGCGCAGGCGGCGAGAGCACAAAAGGAAAAGGTGAGGGCGAACAGAGCACGGAACCGCATTGCGCCGTGGTGGCCGAACCCTTGCCGCTGAGCAAGCGGTCTTGTTACTTGCCCCGCAGCTTGCGATGCGCGGTCAGGTCGAAGACTTCGCTGGGGCCATTGTCGGCTTCGAGCAGGCCGAGTCGCCGGGCGACTTCCTGATAGGCTTCTTCTTCGCCGCCCAGATCGCGGCGGAAGCGATCCTTGTCGAGCTTTTCGCCGGTGGTCATGTCCCACAGGCGGCAACCATCGGGGCTGATTTCGTCGGCCAGGATCACGCGGCTGTAATCGCCGTCCCAGATCCGCCCGAATTCCAGCTTGAAATCGACCAGACGAATGTTGATCGCGGCGAACATCCCGCTCATGAAATCGTTCACCCGGATCGCCATCGAGGAAATGTCCTGCATCTCCTCGTTCGATGCCCAGCCAAAGCAGGCGATGTGCTCTTCCGCGATCAGCGGATCGTTCAGCGCATCGTCCTTGTAATAATATTCGATCAACGTGTGCGGCAGCGGTTCGCCTTCGGGAATGCCCAGCCGCGTGCTGATCGATCCCGCTGCGACATTGCGCACGACCACTTCGATCGGAATGATCTCAACCTGTCGCACCAGCTGCTCGCGCATGTTGAGCCGCTTGATGAAGTGCGTGGGGATGCCGATGTGGTTCAGCCGGGTGAAGACATACTCGCTGATGCGGTTGTTGATCACGCCCTTGCCGTTGATCGTGCCCTTTTTCTGGGCATTGAACGCGGTTGCATCGTCCTTGAAATACTGGATGATTGTGCCCGGCTCGGGGCCTTCATACAGGATCTTGGCCTTGCCTTCGTAGATCTGGCGGCGACGCGACATGAGTACATTCCTGTAACAGAAAACAGCAAGCCCCGGCAGTTGCAGTCAGGACCGCTAACCCGCCAGGGCAAGACTGCCTTAGGCGAAAAGCAGTTGCCCATGGCTAGACCTTGCGGCGTGCAAGCACTGTTTGACGTCGCGCCTGAACTGCGCAGCCAAGTCTGACGCTTTGGAAAGATTATTGCGCGGAAACCGGTGCCAAACACAACATATGACGAACGGTGATTGACGCTGTCACCGGTTTCCCCAATACATGCCAGCAAGTTGCCCAGCAGAGGCGGCATGCACTGGCGAAACAGCAAGCCAATAATGGCGGCGCTTCGTCCCCGATGGTGTTCTTGAGGAGAGGATTGATGGCGAATTTTCGGCGCCTTGGCGCGGTATCTGCACTTGCCTTGTCATTCGGATCGCTGGCGATGCCGGCCTATGCGCAGGAGGCAGCCGATCCCGCTGCCGATGAACCTTCGATTATCATTACCGGATCGCTGATCCGCGGCTCGAGCGAGGAGGCGCCCGCGCCAATTGACGTTATCGGGGCGGAAGAGCTGGCTCGCCAGGGCAGCCCATCAGCCATCGATCTGCTCAAGGCCTTGCCGGTATCCAATGGCGTGATCGGCGATGCCAACCAGTTTGATGCGCGCGCGCAAGGCAACGAAGGCGTCGCCTCGGTCAACCTGCGCGGGCTTGGTCCGCAGCGCACGCTGGTGCTGCTCAACGGCAAGCGGATCGTGCAATCGGGCGGCAGCGGCATTCCGATTGTTGACGTCAACATGATCCCATCGGCCGCGATTGGCCGGATCGAAGTGCTGAAAGACGGCGCGGCGGCAACCTATGGCTCGGATGCCATCGGCGGGGTGGTCAACTTCATCACCCGCACCAATCAGGACGGATTCCGGGTTTCGGGCGATTATCGCTATATCAAGGGGTCTGACGGCGATTACGGCGGCGCGATCAGCTTCGGGCGCGAACTGGGTGCAGGCCGCTTCCTGATTTCAGCAGGCTATCAACGCCGCTCGGAATTGCAGACCACCGACCGCGATTTCGTGATCAAGCCCTATCCCGACAATCCGCAGGGCGGTTGGACCGGCGGCGGCAATCCCGGCAACTTCGATTTCAACGCCACGGTTGGCGGGCTCGCGTTTACAACCGACTTGGGCTGTACTGCACTCGGCGGTTTCCGCAGCTTGACTGGTTCCACTACCGACCGCTGCTTCAACCAGTACGGCTTGTTCGGCAATCTGGTCGAGCCCGAAGAGCGTTTCCAGGTGTTCCTCGATGCCGAAGTCGATCTGAGCGACAGCGTAACCTTCCGGATGAATGCGCTTTATGGCCATTCCAAAACCCGGATCACCACTTCGCCCAGCTATCTGCCCACTTTGCCGCCATCGGCCAACGCAGCTGGCGGCGGCGGCGGCGTGTTCCAGATCCCGACTTATGCCCCCGCGCTGCGGGATTATTGCCGGGTCTATGGCGCAGCTTCGAACTGCCTGGTCGATGGCGCCGGCAATCCGCTCGCCCCGGCGCTGGCGTTTCCGGTGCTGTTCCGGCCGGTCCTGCTGGGCGGCAACCCGCTGTTTGACGGGCGCGGTTCCGCAACATCGCCGCGCGTTTCGGACCAGATGCTGGTCTCTGGCGAGTTCTCGATCGAGCTGAGCGACAAGCTCAATCTGCACGATTGGTGGCACGCACAGCATCTATGATCGCGGATTTGGCGGCACTGATACCTTTGGCGATCTGTTCCAGAATGCGCTGGCGGGCTTTGGCGGGGCCAATTGCGCCTACGCCTCCACCGCATCGCGGGCGGGCCTGAGCGCCGCGCAGATCGCTGCGTTGGCGGGCACCAATGGTTGCACCTATTTCAACCCGTTCTCCACTGCCGTTGCGGCCAATCCGGTCACCGGCCAGACCAACCCGAACTATGCCGGCAGCCGTTCCACCAACGGCCTGACGACTGCACCGGGCGCGGGCTTGATCAACGATCTCGCGACGTTCGATAACCTGTTCCAGGAAAGCTACACCAAAGCAGCGACCACGCAGACGGTGTTTGATCTGGTGCTGTCGGGCGAAACCGGGCTGACCCTGCCGGGCGGCGCGGTCGGCTTCGCCATCGGCGGGCAATATCGCAAGAACACCTATGCGCGGCGATACAGCGCCACAGCCAACCTTGATGTGTTCCCGTGCCCAGGCACCCCGCTAAACCCGGCTGCCACTTGCACGCCGCAAACCGGTGCGCTTGGCTTCCTTGGGACCAACCGCAACGGTGATAGCGAAGGCGATGTCTTCGCGGCCTTCGCTGAATTGCAGGTCCCGATCACCGATGCGTTCAACGTTCAGCTTGCTGCACGCTATGAAAACTACGGTGGCACCGTCGGTTCGACCTTCGATCCGCAGATCCGCGCCAAGTTCGAACTGACCGACTGGCTTTCGATCCGCGGCGGGATGGGCACCACCTTCCGCGGTCCGCCTTCGCAGAGCCTGGCGGGCAATCTCACTTCGTTGCAGATCATCGGCAGCTCGTTCCGGGCGATCGATATCAACGGCAACCCCAACCTCGCCCCGGAAAGCGCCACCACTTATAGCGGCGGTGTGATCATCAATACCGGCGGGTTCAAGGCCAGCTTTGACTACTTCCGGTATGACTTCAGCGGGCCGATCGAAGGCGAGCCGGTCAGCGGGATCGTCTCAGCCCTGTTTGGTGCCACGGGCAACGCCAATTGCGGGGTCGCGGCCTATGCCGCCTTGCAATCGCGGTTTACCTTTACCGGCGCAGGTTGCGGCGTTGGCAACGTGCAGCGGCTGCGGACCACGTCGATCAACTCCGCCAATGTCTCCACCTCCGGGGTCGATTTCCAGACCAGCTATGAATTGCCGGTCGGCGCGGGCTCAGTCACCTTGGGTGTCGCCGGGACCTACGTGATCGAATACCAGACCGACGCGGTGACCGTGGAAGGCATTGTTGTCCAGCCGGCCTTCGATGGCGTCGGCCTGCTCAACTATCAGACCACTGCTTACCCGCTGCCGCAGTGGAAGGGGAATGCCTACCTGCAAGGCGAGTTTGGCGATCACGAAGTGCGCGTGCAGGTCAACTACCTCGATGGCTATACCGATCAACGCGGTGCAGCGATCTTTGGCCCGAATGCCGGGGCGCTGGCTGGCGCCGCTATAACTACCGGCAAGGACATCGGCAGCTTTACCACGGTCGATTTCACCTACCGGTTGCGGATGAGCACCGGGACGACGATCGCGCTGTCGGCGCTGAACATCCTCAACACCGATCCGCCGTTCGCGCGGCTGGACCAGAACTACGATCCGTTCACCGCCAGCCCGCTGGGCTTCACTGCCAAGATCGGGATTTCGCAAGACTTCTGATCGCGCAGTGGTGGCAAAATGAAGGGCGCCGGGATCGATCCCGGCGCCCACTTTTTTGGCTGAGCCCGGCGGCTATTTCTCGCCGAGCAGGTTCGCTTTCCAGAACATCAGCTCGGTCCAGAACTGATAGTCCTGGTTCTCTTTCTTGCCGAACCCGTGGCCTTCGTTGGTGCCGACCAGATGCCAGGCCGAGCGGCCATTGCGGCGGACGGCGGCGACCATCTGGTCAGCCTCGCTTTGCGGCACGCGCGGATCGTTGCCGCCGGTCACCACCAGCAGCGGGATCGAGAGGCTGTTCACGCTGGTCAGCGGCGAGATTTCGATCAGCTTGGTCCGCTGCTTCGGATCGCGTTCATCGCCATATTCCACCCGGCGCAGATCGCGGCGATAGGACTGGGTGTTTTCCAGGAAGGTCACGAAGTTGCTGATCGCGACGATGCAGTCCGCCGCCTTGAACCGGTCGGCATAGCGGATCGCGCTGGCATAGCACATGTAGCCGCCATAAGACCCGCCCTGAACCGCCATTTTCGCGCCATCGAGCGCGGCATCGCCCTGCAAGTGATCCAGGAACGCGCCAATATCGCGCACCGAATTTTCGCGCAGGAACGGGCCGTTGTCCAGGCTGACGAAGCGCTTGCCGAACCCGGTCGAGCCGCGGACGTTGGGATAGAACACCGCGACGCCCAGCTCGTTGATCAGGTAATTGGCGCGGCCCGCGGAACGACTGGCACGGTCTGGCTTTCGGGGCCGCCGTGGATGTTGACGATCAGCGGGCGCTTGCCGGGGAACTTCGCCGGATCGGGGCGATAGAGAAAGCCGGAGACCGCCTCGCCGTCAAAGCTCTTCACCTCGACCAACTCCGGCTCGGCATTGCGCGCGGGGTTCAGCCCGCCGGTTTCGCTTTCCGTCCAGCGGGTTACGGTCAGCCCTTCGGGATCGACGGTAAAGGCATCGGTCGGCACCCGCGCGGCCGAGACAGCGTCAGGCCGATCCGCCCCCACGGCGCAATCCCCAGTCCGCCGATCACGCCCTTGGGCAAGCCCGAACACCGCGCGCACCGCGCCGGTCGCGGGATTGAGCAGCTTCAGCCGCGAGACCCCCGCTTCGTTGACGACATAGGCGATGAAGCTGCCATCGGGGGCAATCTCGAAGTTCTCCACGTCCCAGCGCGGATCGGGTGAGCGCGCGGTGAACTTGCCGGTCTTGCGGTCAATCGTCCCCAGCCGCTGGAAGTCCGAACCGGCGTCGCTGGTTGCCCACAGCGTGCCGTCGGGCGCGAACTGCGCGCCGCCCTGGGCAATCGCCTGCTTGTGATCGCCCAGCGGGGTCAGCTTGCCCGATGCCAGATCGAGCAGATAGAGATCGCTCTTGGTCACCGAGACATAGTTGGTCACCACCGCCGTCGCATTATCGGGCGCAAAGCCGGTGATCGCCCAGCCGCCGCCGCTGACCTGCGCCACCATCCGGGTGCTGGCGGGATCGCGCGGATCGACCACGTAGAGATCGGCATCGGTGCCGTTGCGGCGGGTGGAGCTATAGGCCAGCCATCTTGCCGTCGTGGCTGAACGGCCCCAGTTCATTGCGGCTCTTGCCATCGGTCAGCAGCGTCAGGCGGCCATCCTTCAGCGTGTAGAGCTGCCAGAACTCGCTGCCGCCGGTATCCTTGCTGACCACCAGCGTCTGGTCATTGGGGGCATAGCGCCCGTTCAGCGGCTCGGCCTCAAAACTGATCTGCCGCCGCGCCATGCCGGGGCCGGAGACCGTGTGCAGCTGCGCCACATTGCCGAACCGGGTGGAGATCAGCATCGACCGGTCGTCCGGGTTCCAGCCCATGAAGCTGGCGGTGCGGAACTCCATATAGGGCCGGGTGGCATCGACGACAGCTTGCGGGATCGCCGGAATGCCATCGGCAACCAGCGCGGCCGGCTTGGCGGCAACCGGCGCGGGCGCGGCGTCTTGCGCCAGTAATGCGGTCTCCCGAGCGCGGCGGGGAGGGTGAGCGCGGTAAAGGCGAGCAGCAGCTTGTTCATGATCGTGGCCCCTTCAAGGCAGTGTGCCTGCGGAATGGAGCAAGTTGTGCCGGGCCGCGCCGACGAGGGCAAGCGCTGGTTCGATGAACCGCTGTTGCGGGCCGGGGAAGGGGTGGGGTATAGGGTGACAGATGGGTGACGGTGTCGCCCTGGGGTGGGTGGTTAAGGTGTTGAAATATAGTACTTATTAAGGAAATAACAGGGTGACACATTCGCGTTTTTTCAAAAATCAAAGAGCCCCTACCCATGGGGGAGGGGTTGGGGTGGGGGGTGCCACACTAGCGCAGACGCGCGGCTTCCGGCCCCGCTCCCCCACCCCCAACCCTTCCCCATGGGGAAGGGGAGCCATCCGTTAAGCCCACCGCAGCCTGGCATCACACCCGGCCGGCTTGCGCCAATGCTATGCGCGCGCTGTCCATGCGGCCAAGGCTGAGAAAGAACACGCCACACCAAAAGCAACGCGCGGAGCAGCAACCGTGCCAGATCGCGGCGATGTAGGAAAATGGCTTGTGCCGGAGTGGCGGTGCGGATGTGAGTGGCTAGAATGTTGGGGGGAGCTGACAGGCGGGTGTTGGGGCTGATAAGCGAAGAAGCTGACCCCAATTAAATCAATTATTTTTTGACGGAATCAGTGTCCCCGAGAAGCAGATGGTCTTATAGACAACGTCATCATGAGCGAAGCAACACGGAGAAGCCGAAACAAGCAGAGAATTCTGCTTGAAAATCCTCGCTGTGTATACTGCACATCACCCGCCACAACAGTTGAGCATATGCCGCCTCGAGCAATGTTCAAAAATCGTCATCGATTAAGCGGCATGGAATTTGGGTGCTGCGAATCATGTAATACTGGAACCAAGGGCTCTGACGCGATTGCATCATTTCTAGCGCATCTTTCGCCTACAGACGGTTCCCATAATGAGTGGCAACTGCCAGCTATGAAGAAGTTGCGCAACACAGCGGATCAGCTTGAGCCAGGGTTCCATGAGGAGTTTTTCAGCCAACAGAAAACCCAAAGGGGATATCGCAAAAACGAGTTTGGCTTCCGTATGCCGGTCGTCAAATTTGAGGCGAATGGACCAATCATTAAGCGAAACATGACTGCGTTCTCGGCAAAATTAGCTATGGCTTTATTTAGAGAACACGTTGGCAAGCCTCTAGTGGAAGGCTCGGGCGTATTCGTTAAATGGTTCCTGAACGCAGGGCTTAGTGAGAAACAAGCGCTCGGTTACCTTTCCATTCTGCCTATTGCCGGGGAACTAAGACAGGGCAACCAGAGATCAATAGAACAATTTGGTTATCGCTTTAATTCCGATGATAAATCACTGCTGGTGGCGATGGTTGGATTTCATTCAAATCTCCACATCTTTTTAGCAGCGACGAGCGACCTCGATACCTATGGTGAAGCGTTTTCCAAATTTGATGAATTGATATTCGTGAAATTTGGCGGGTTGTTAAACGTCCTTGCGACCGATTAGAGTGGCACTATCAGTTGCAGCCTACATACCGCCCCCGTCGCCCCGTGCTCGACACGGGGCTTGGCTTAGTCTCAGCTAGGAAAGGCTTGCCAATCGCGGCCACATCGCAAATCAACCTCACCCCGGGTGACGGCGGGTTTTGGGGGAAGCACCGGGTGCAACTAATGACCTAAACCTTTTCGGAAGCAGTCACGACAACCAACCCGCCGTAGCACCCCCAGCAACCGCCCAGCCTGCGGCGCAGCTCACCACGCCGCAGGCCGCGCCAGATCAATCGCCGCTAACCGGCACCAGCGTATCAAAATACCCGGTCTTCGCGAGCTTCGCCACGGCGCTGCGGAGGATGCTCTTCGGAGATCTCCTGCACGGCGACCATGCCGGGTTCGGCGAAGTGGCCGGCATCTTCGCCTTGCCCGGTCAGGCCTTGGGTGATGTTGCCGGGATCGACGAACGACAGCCGGTAGCGCGCGCCCGCGTGGGTGACTTCCAGATTGGCAAACCCTTGGCGGCCACTGGTCGATGTGCGGCAGGAAGTCGCCAGGGAAATGGATCGTGTGGCCATGGGAACGCTTCGCGTGATTGCGTCCGCACTCCAAAGCCCTTGGACGCCAAAGCCCATGGACATCGCGCCGCGCGCTCGGCACTATCAGTCCCATGCAGCGCAAAGCATTTTCCATTCTGGCCGTGGCGCTGCTGGCGCTTGGCCAGCCCGGCGCGGCCTTGGCGCAATCGCGGCAGCCTGCGCCGACCAGTGCAAACCCCGTCACGCTCGAACAGCGCGTGCGGGCGGTGCTGGCCGCAGCGCCGCAGGGCACGCGGTTTGGGTTGTTGGTGACGCGGGCCGATGGCTCGGTGGTGGTGGCGATCGATCCGGACCAGCGCTTTATTCCCGCGTCGAACACCAAGCTGTTCACCACGGCGCTGGCGCTGGCGCGCTGCCCGGGCTGATGCCGGGCACGCGGGTGCGGCTTGATCCTGGCCGCACGCGGGCGGCAGGATGTGGTGCTGCTCGGGCGCGGCGATACCGCGCCTGTCCAGCGCGCCCGATTGCACGGCCCATTGCCTCAGCACGCTGGCCGATGCGGTGGCCAAGGAGACGCGCAGTGTCGGCGATGTGATCGGCGATGCCACGCTGTTTCCCGACCAGCGCTGGTCGCCGGGGATGAGCTGGAACAATATCGGCACCGATTCCGGCACGGCGGTCGCGGCGCTCAGCCTGGATGACAACGAGCTGCCGATGGTGGTGACGCCGACCGCGCCGGGGCAGCCGCCGACCGATCACCGTCTCGCCCTATCTCACCGTGATCAACCAGGCGCAGACCGTCGCCAGTGGCCCGCGCGCATTGCAGTTCGAAAGCCGACGGTCAATGGCCGGGTGATCCGGGTCTATGGCCGGATCCCGGTGGGCGAGCCCTATCGCGACCGGCTGGGGATAGACGATCCGGCGCTGTATGCGGCGTGGACGTTCAAGCGGATGCTGGCCGAGCGCGGGGTGCGGGTGCGCGGTGAGGCTCGCTCGCGCTATCGCCCTGCCGGGATCGACGACGGGCCGGAACAGCGCCAGCCGCTGTCGGCAACCTTGCGGCCCGATGATCTGGCCGCGCTCGATCCGGCGCTCGCTGCATCGAAGACATCGTGATCATCAACAAGGTCAGCCAGAACCTCCACTCCGAGTTGCTGCTGCGGCGGGTGGCGCTGGAGGATGGGGACGGGACGCTGGAGAATGGCGCGGCGGCGATTGAGGCGATGCTGACCGCCGCCGGGGTGCCGCGCACAGGCTATGACTTTTCCGACGGCTCGGGCATGTCGACCTACAACCGCGTCAGCCCGCGTGCGACGGTGGGCCTGCTGCGCTGGGGCGCAAGGCAGCAGTGGGGCGCGGCCTGGCGCGACAGCCTGCCGATCGCCGGGATCGACGGCACCCTGCGGCGGCGCTTTCTGGGCACGCCGCTGGCGGGCAATCTGCGCGCGAAGACCGGCACGCTTAACGCCACCAATGCGCTGGGCGGCTACTTCACCGCCGCGAGCGGGCAGGAGCTGACCTTTGCGTTCTACGCCAACGATGTCCCCAATGGACAGAGCGCGGTTCCGGCGATGGAAGCGGTGCTGCTGCTGGTCGCCGCGCAGAATTGAACAATTCCGTCATCGGATTGTGGCTGCGCTGCAACATAACTGCCAGTCAGCACAAAATCCGTGGCATAACCGAACCTGAATGGCTGTTCAGGACTGGCGCGGCGCAATTGCTTTGATAAGCTGCCCGCAATCAATTCGTTATCCGAAACAGGGGGCCCTCCATGGCGATTTCCACCACCACCCGCAGCCTGCTCGCCGCCAGCGTCGCGCTTTCAGCGCTGTCCGCGCCCGCGCTGGCGCAGAGCGATGCCAGCATTACCCCTGCAAATGCCCCAGCGGCAGAAGACGAAGGCGCCGCGATCATCATCACCGGCTCGCGGATCAAGCAGGACCCGAGCAAGTCCGCGCTGCCGCTGCAGATCGTCACCACTAACGACCTGAGCCGCGAAGGGATCACCAATCCCGAACAGCTGATCTCGTTCCTCGCCTCCAACGGCAATGGCGCGGATAATCTGGCGTCCAACTCAGACGTGGTCAGCGGCGCGGCGCGCGGTACCAACGGGCTGTCATCGGCCAACCTGCGCGGGCAGGGCGCGTCCTCCACGCTGGTGCTGCTCAACGGCCGCCGGGTCGCAGCGCACGGGCTGTCGGGTTCGGCGGTGGACGTCAACCAGTTGCCGCTCGCGGCGATCGACCGCGTTGAAGTGCTCAAGGACGGCGCCTCGGCGATCTATGGCACCGACGCGATCGGCGGGGTGATCAACTTCATCACCAAGAAGAGCTTCACCGGGGTCGATCTGACCGGCTTCGTCGACATGACCGAGGAGGGCGACAGCCCGATCTACCGGGTATCCGGAACGGTCGGCTATGGCGATCTGGATGAGCAGGGCTTCAACATCATGGCCGCGGTCAGCAAGCGCTGGAGCGGCGCGCTGTTCGGCGCGGACCGCGATTTCGTCAACGGCAACCAGCCCAACCGCGGCCTGTCGATCGATACCCGCGGCACGCCGATCGCGACGGCCTTTCCGATCAACGCAACGGGCGCTGGGATCGGCATCCAGCAGAACGGCACCTTGCTCGGCAATGCCACCGGCACGCTTGACCAACCTGACCGTGGGCGGGGTCCGCTTGAACGGCGGGGTCAATATTCTGGACCTGCCCGGCGGAGGCTGGCTGCGATTCAGTGGACGGCGGTCTGGCTTACGACCAAGTGCTGTGGAACAACCCCAGCGCGCAATTTGCCTGCGCGTGGGACACGGGCCGCGCGGCGACCTTGCAACAGCCGCTCGAAACGCTGACCTATTACAGCCGCGCGACGGTGCGACTTGGCGAGCACGAGCTCCACGCCGAAGTAACCGGGTCGGATGCGCAATCGAGCAAGATCTTCTCGAACAACCAGTATACCGGCAACGCAACTTCGCTGCCGATTGCCTATCCGCTCAACACGCTGACTGCGGCAACCTATAATGACGTCTACGATCGCCTGGCCGCCGTGCTGCCGGGGATTGGCGCGGTGGGTGATCGCACGCCCAATACCGGCCTGCCGATCTGGCCGTTACGGTCTGCCGATTGCGTACCGCTGGCGCTGCGTCGCTTGCGGGCCGCGCGAGTACGAAACCGATACCACCACCTTCCGCGCGGCGATGGGCCTTGAAGGGCCGATCAGCAGCGGCTGGGACTATCGCATGGGCGGCTCTTACGCGCAAAGCCAGGCGACCTCGGTGCTCGGCAGCGGGTATCATTATCGCGGCATTTTCAACTTTTCCAACACCCCGACCCAGACCATCGCGCAACAGCTGGCGGCAACCGGAGTTCCCGGGGCAACCAACTTCAACGCTGATTCGCGCGCGCCCATTGCGCCGGGCGCGACTGCACCGGGCATCGTCGGCCTGCTCAACAGCGGCATCCTCAATCCGTTCTCGCTGACCCAGACCCCGCAGGCGCTGGCCGCGCTTGATGCGGTTTCGGCCAAGGGCGTCGCGGCTCTACGGCGGGAAGTACACGCTGTGGCAGGCCGATGCCTCGATCACGGGCGAATTGTTTGAACTGCCGGGCGGGATGGTCAGTGTTGCGCGTCGGCCTGGACTATCGCCGCGAAGGCTATGGCTTCGATGGCTCGGTTGCGGGTGATGAAACCCAGTCAGCCGGGATTTTCAATGTCGCGTTCGACAACGCCAACCAGCTCAAGCCAGTACGCCGCGATGTGAAGGCCGCCTATGCCGAAGTGCTGGTGCCGGTGTTGGATATGCTGGAGCTGTACCGGCGCAGTGCGGGTCGATGACTATCATACCACTGACGGCGTCGGGCCAGCCTCTGACCAGACCACTGTCAATCCGAAGTTCACGCTCAAATTCCAACCGTTCGATTGGGTCATGGCGCGCGCGTCTTATGGCACCGGCTTCCGCGTGCCGACCTTCAATCAGATCTTCAACGGCGTCACCCAGACGCAGAATCCGGGCAACTCGCTGACCGATCCGACCACCTGCCCGGCGGGCGGCACGGTCAACGTCACCGCCGGTTGCGGCGCGATCACCCCGGATTCGCAGAATGGGGGCAACCGCTTCCTTGAACCGGAGACGTCGGAGCAATACTCCTTTGGGCTGGTGTTGCGGCCCGACCTCGCGGATCACGCTGTCGGCGGATTACTGGAACATTGCGGTCGATAACGTGATCGGATCGATCACCATTCCGCAGCTGTTCGCCAATATCGCGGCTTTCCCGGAACGGATCACCCGGACCGACGGGATCATCACGCTGGTCGATCTGCGCACCGGCAACTTCGGGTCGCGCCGCACCAGCGGGATCGATTTCACCGCGCGCGGTAGCTTTGATGCGCTGGGCGGGACGATCTCGGCCGGGTTTGATGGCACGTTGCTGCTGGAAAAGAAGGAAAAGCTGCTGCCGAACCTGGCATATTCCAATCTGCGCGGGGTGTTCACACTCAGCGGCGATCTGGGCCTGAAGTGGAAGCACAACGCCTATATCAGCTTCGTTCAGGACGATTTTGCGCTGACGTTCTCGCAAATCTATCGCGGCAGCTATCAGAACGCCGGGCTGCCCAACCTGGTCAACAATGTCAGCGCCACCCGCCCCGATTACAACCCGCGGGTCAGCGCCTATCACATCTACAACCTGTCGGCCTCGCAGAAGATCGGCGATCAGTTTGCGCTGACCTTCGGGGTGCGGAACATCTTCAACACCGATCCGCCGTTCGCGATCACCTATGACAGCAACACCGGCTCGGGCAGCAGCTGGGAACCCCGCGTCGCCGATCCGCGCGGGCGCTCGTTCACGGTTTCGGCTGAGGTGAAGTTCTGAATTGAGCGCAGACTGACCTGCCGGGAAATTTCCGGCGGGTCGGCCTGCTGATCACATGACCTTGGCACGTTTGCGCGCGAACTGATTGTTAGGACTTTGGTGTCTAGGTGTGACCGGCCGGCACCTCGGCCGCAAAGGACATCTTCGTGCCGCATCAAGCCTTGGAACTGACCTGCGATCAGTTGTCGCATACCGTCGATGCGGTGCAGTTTGAGCGGATGCGCTGGGCGCGGGATGAAGCGCCCAAGCTCGCCCACCTGGTGGAGCTGGCGACGGCGGCGGTGGCGCAGCGTCCGGACTTTGAACTGACGGACGAGGGCTCGGGTGGTGCCTTGCGGCGCTTCATCTTGAAGGTCCACGGCTTTCGTGTGATGGCGCTGGCGCTGCGGCTGACCGGCAACACGGTTTCGGTGCAGTCCGAACCGATCGAGCGCAGCAAATACACCTTGCGCCAGGCCGAGCCTGTTACTGCTGAATTTGAACAGGTTGATAGCGCATGGATGGCGCAGGCATTGGGCGCGCAGTTCGCGCTAATTCAGCCTTAACCTGGTCTGCCGGATTGCCATGGGGCTGGTTGCGCGGCACAACCCGCGCCAGCAAGCAGCAGACAGGTGACGGCATGCACGGAATGACAGCGAAGACCGCCAGATTCGATCCCGCCCGGCTCGCGCGGATTGATGGCTTCCTCAAGGAGCGCTACCTTGATACCGGCAAGCTGCCGCAGACCCAGCTGCTGATCGCGCACGAGGGCGAAATCGCGCACTTCTCGTCCCAGGGTACCGCGCGGGAAGGCGGCGCGGCGATTGATGAACGCTCGATCTTCCGCATCGCCAGCATGACCAAGCCGGTCACCTCGATCGCCTTCATGATCCTGCTGGAACAGGCCAAGGTCGCGCTCGATACGCCGGTGCATCACGTGCTGCCCGAATTCAAGGATCTGGGGGTCTACAATGGCGGCGGAGGCGGCTTGCCGTTCCTGACCAAGCCCTGCGCGCGGCCGATGCTGATGGTCGATCTGCTGCGGCATACCTCCGGGCTGACCTACAGCTTCCAGAACCGCAGCAATATCGATGCCGCCTATCGGGAGGGCAAGCTTGAGAACTGGCACGGCAATCTCGATCTCGACGGGCTGATCGCCGAGCTGGGCAAGCTGCCGCTGGAATTCTCGCCAGGGGAGGCGTGGAACTATTCGGTCTCCACCGACGTGCTCGGCGCCGTGGTGCAGCGGATTGCAGGTCAGCCTTTGGCAGACTTTTTTCGCGAGCAGATTTTCGCGCCGCTGCAAATGCATGACACCGGGTTTCACGTGCCTGCCGACCAGATCGATCGGCTGACCGATTGCTATACCTTCGCGCCGGGCAAAGGCCGCGTGATGTATGATCGCGGCGCGGACAGCGCGTGGAGCCGCCCGCCCAAGCAGGTTTCGGGCGGCGGCGGGCTGGTTTCGACCGCGCTCGATTACCACCGGTTCTGCTCGATGTTGCTGAACGACGGCGAACTGGACGGGGCGCGGATTGTCAGCCGCAAGACGCTCGATCTGATGCGGATGAACCATCTGCCCGGCGGATCGGACCTCGCGAGCATGTCGCGCTCGCTGTTCAGCGAGGCGACCAACGCGGGCGTCGGGTTCGGGCTGGGCTTTGCAGTGAATATCGACCCGGCGAGCACGCTGGTGCCGGGCTCGCTCGGCGAATATTACTGGGGCGGGATGTTCTCCACCGCGTTCTTCATCGATCCGGTTGAACGGATCCACATGATTTTCATGACGCAGATTTCGCCGTCCAGCCTTTACCCGGTGCGGCGCGAGCTGAAGACCATGATCTATGCGGCGCTGAAGTGAGCGCTGCGGTCTTGGAACCGCTGCTTGTCACCATGGGCTTTGTGCGGGTGATCGAGCTGTCCGATAGCGGTCGGGCAGTGTTGGAATACGAAGCCGCACCGGGGATGTGCCATTCTGGCGGTGTGGTGCAGGGCGGGTTCGTGACCGGCTGGATCGACGCGGCAATGGCCAATGCGGCAATCGCGCTGCACGGAGCGGAGGTCACGCCGATGACGCTGGAGATCAAGGTCAGCTTCTTCGCCCCGACCCGCCCGGGCCGCGTGTTCGCGCATGGCTGGGTCGAACGCCACGGACGGCGCACGACTTTCTACGAAGGTTGCCTGAAGGATGGTGACGGAAATGTGCTGGCAAAGGCCACCAGCACGATCCTGCTGGCGGATCGCCGCCGGGTGGAAGATGCGGCGAAGGCTGCGACGGGCGGCTAACGCGTCCGATTGGTAACTTCCCCGCGAATTTCCGCCCCGTGCTCATCCAGCCTGGGTGGCATTCGCCCCGCTTCCGGCGTGCCAGCGCCAAACCGCACTGGCTGCACCTGTTCAAAATAGGCCCCTTCGCTGGGGTGCTCGCGCTGCTTGAAAAATCCGACTGCGGACAAATGCGCATCTGCAATCACCTCGCCCAGATCGCGTACCGGCTGCGCGGGCAACTGCGCCGCGTGGCATTTTTCCAGCAGCTCGGCGGTAGTGAAGCCGGGAGTCAGTGCCGCAATGTGCTGATAGAGTTCGGCCTGCTGCGCAAAGCGCGCGCGCGGCTCGGCAAAGCGCGGATCGGCGATGAAAGCGGGATCATCCAGCAAGGCGAACACGCGGTCCCACGCGCTGAAATTGTACAGCACTATGCTGATATAGCCGTCGCTGGTGGGGAACGGCTGGCGATCCGGATCGATCTGGCGGGCATAGCCGACCGGGCCGTGCGGCGGATCAAAGGTCTGCCCGCCCAGATGCTCCAGCATCATGAAACTGGTGAACGTCTCGAACATCGGCACTTCAATATATTGGCCTGTGCCCGTGCGTTCGCGGTGGAACAGCGCGCCGAGCGCGGCATAGGCCGCGTGCAGTCCCGCCACTTTGTCTGCGATCAGCGACGGCAGGTAGCGCGGGCGCGGATCGCCATCGGTGCGCGGCAACAGTGTGGTGGTGCCGGTGGCGGCCTGGATCACATCGTCGTAGGCTTGCAGATCTGCATAGGGCCCGGTCTGGCCAAAGCCGACGCAGTGCAGGTAGATGATATCGGCGCGCAAGGCCGTGACGGCGGCATAGTCCAACCCCAGCCGCTCCAGCGCCTTGCCGCGCACGTTGACCACGAACACATCGGCATCACGCAGCAGCGCGTGCATCACCGCCAGATCGGCCTCGGTTTTGAGGTCCAACGCGATCGAGCGTTTGCCGCGGTTCACCGCCATGAACCCCGGTGCCATGTTGGGGCTGGCGGGGGCCGCAGCGGACCAGCGGAAGGCATCGCCGACGCCCGGCGTCTCTACCTTGATCACCTCCGCGCCCAAGTCGGCCAGGATTTGCGTGCAGTACGGCCCGAACACCACGCTGGTCAGATCGACGACTTTGATACCTTCAAGCATGGCTGGCTGCATGGCGCGGGTCCTGTTTGCGTGCTGGCCTGTGTGGACTTAATCGAACGGTTAACACAAGGCCCATCTTGGCCTAGCATCGCAGCATGACACAGATTCGCCCCTTCACCCTCGCCGTGCCGCAATCCGATCTGGATGACCTCTTCCGCCGGCTCGACCAGACCCGCTGGCCGGAACGCGAGACGGTGGATGACTGGTCGCAAGGCACGCCGCTGGCCGCGTTGCAGGATTTCGTGCGCTATTGGCGGCATGACTATGACTGGCGGCGGTGCGAGGCGCGGCTGAACGGGCTGGGGCAGTTCATGACCGAGATCGATGGGCTGGACATCCATTTCCTGCATCTGCGCTCGCCCAATCCGGACGCCATGCCGCTGGTCATGACGCATGGCTGGCCCGGATCGGTGATCGAATTCATGGGCGTGATCGAGCAACTGGCCGATCCCGAGCGGTTTGGCGGCAGGGCTGAAGATGCCTTTCACGTCGTGGTGCCGTCGCTGCCGGGGTTCGGGTTTTCCGGCAAGCCGACCGCAACCGGCTGGGGCGTCGAAAAGATCGGGCGGGCCTGGGGCGAACTGATGACGCGGCTCGGCTATGCACGGTGGGTGGCGCAGGGCGGGGACTGGGGCAGCGCGGTGACAACCCAAATTGCGTTGCAGCAGGTGGCGGGCTGTGCAGGTATCCACCTGAACATGCCGATCGGGCGGCCGAGCCCGGAAGACCTCAAAAGTCTGACCGCCGCTGATCTCAAAGCCCTCGGTGCGCTCAAGCACTATCAGGACTGGGATTTGGGTTATTCCAAACAGCAACAGACCCGGCCGCAATCTGTGGGTTATGGACTGGTGGATTCGCCAGTCGGTCTGGCGGGCTGGATTTACGAAAAGATGTGGGCCTGGACTGACAATGCCGGCCGGCCCGAGGATGCGCTCAGCCGCGATGCCATGCTCGATAACCTGATGCTGTACTGGCTGCCCGCGAACGGCGCGTCATCAGCGCGGCTGTATTGGGAGAGCTTCGCCTCGTTCGCCCCGCAGCAGATCACCCTGCCGGTGGCCGTGAGTGCGTTTCCCAAGGAAATCCTGCCCACGCCGCGCAAATGGGCCGAGCGCAATTACCGGAATCTCGTCCACTGGGGCGAAATGGAGCGCGGCGGGCACTTTGCTGCGTGGGAACAGCCGGATGCCTTTGTGGGCGAACTGCGCACAGCCTTCGCCTTGATGCGCTGACCTCCTCCCCTTCAGGGGAGGGGCCCATCGCAGATGGGGGAGGGGCACAAGCGAGTATTCCACACCTCACGTCGCAATCAGGATCACGACTGACAGGTCTGGAGTACCAGCCTGTGCCACTCCACCCCGCCCTGCGGGCGCGGTCCCCCTCTCCCAAGGGAGAGGATGGCTATTTCTGGAAAGCGGCGGCGATATCCAGGGTGACTGCGTCAGACACCATCGGGATGGCATAGCCGACGCCAAACTCGCTCCGCTTCAGCACGCCGCGCGCGGTGAAGCCGACGTTTTCCTTGCCGCCCATCATCGCCGGAGCCTTGCCCGCGCCGTAGAAGCTGGCGTCGAGCACTACCGGCTTGGTCACGCCGTTCAGCGTCAGATTGCCGGTTATCCGAGCGCGATCCTTGCCCGTGACGACGACGCGGGTGGAAACGAACCGCGCCGGGGCAGGCTCTGCGCCAAAGAAATCAGCCTTGCCGCCAGCCTCCTTGGGCGCGCGCAGCAGGTGCGCGGTCAGGCCAGCACTGGCAGTGGTGACCTTTGCAACGGGGATCGTCACATCGACCGTCGCAGCGGCCGGCCGCTTGGGATCAAGCGTCAAGGTGCCGGTCACGCCGCCAAACAGGCCAGTGTAAGGACTGAACCCGAAGTGATCGACCTTCCAGCTCACCAGCGTGTGGCCGGCGTCGGCCTGATAGGTACCGCCAGTGATCGCCGCGGTGGATTTGGAGCCAGGCAGGGCGGGCGCTGCGGCGGTCTGTGCGGTCAGCGGCATGGCTGCGATCACCCCCAACGGGGCAGCGACAGCGAGGGCGATCAGCAGGCGGGTGCGGTTTGAGAATGCGGTCATGGGGAAGACTCCGGTCAAGTGGCGTGCGCAGCCTAACCCGTAAAACCGCGCACGCCAACCAGAGCTTAGTTCTTCGCCTGATCGACCAGCTTGTTGGCACCGATCCACGGCATCATTGCGCGCAGCTGCGCGCCGGTCTGCTCGATCGGGTGCGCTTCGGCGGCCTTGCGGGCGGCCTTCAGCTCGGGCTGACCGGCGCGGTTGTCGAGCACGAAGTTCTTCACGAACCGGCCCGACTGGATGTCGGCCAGCACGCGCTTCATTTCGGCCTTGGTTTCGGCGGTGATGATCCGCGGGCCGGTGGTGATGTCGCCGTATTCGGCGGTGTTGCTGATCGAATAGCGCATGTTGGCGATCCCGCCTTCATAGAGCAGGTCGACGATCAGCTTGGTTTCGTGGAGGCATTCGAAATAGGCCATTTCGGGGGCGTAACCGGCCTCGACCAAGCGTTTCGAACCCGGCCTGGATCAGGTGGGTGATCCCGCCGCAGAGCACGGCCTGCTCGCCGAACAGATCGGTTTCGCACTCTTCCTTGAAATTGGTTTCGATGATGCCCGAGCGCCCGCCGCCGACGCCGAGGCATAGGCCAGGCCGACGTCATGCGCGTTGCCGCGTGGCGTCCTGATGGACCGCGATCAGGCACGGCACGCCGCCGCCCTTAACATATTCGCTGCGCACGGTGTGGCCGGGGCCTTTGGGCGCGATCATGATCACGTCGATATCGGCGGGCACTTCGATCAGACCGAAGTGGATGTTGAGGCCGTGGGCAAAGGCCAGCGCTGCGCCGGGGCTGCATGTTGCCCTTGACGTCATCGCCCAGATCGCCGCCTGATGCTCGTCGGGGGCGAGGATCATCAGCACGTCGGCCCAGGCTGCGGCTTCTGCGTTGCCGAGCACCTTGAAGCCCGCAGCTTCGGCTTTCTTCGCGCTGGCGGAGCCGGGGCGCAGCGCGATCGCCACGTCCTTCACGCCGCTGTCGCGCAGGTTCTGCGCATGGGCATGGCCCTGCGAGCCGTAGCCGACAATCGCGATCTTCTTGCTGGTGACCAGATTGAGATCGGCGTCGGCGTCGTAGTAAACCTTCATGGTAGTTCCCGTTCTTGCTAAATTTGGAGAATGAAATCCGTGTCAGGGCGCCTAAGCCTCTTCGGCCCCGCGCATCATGCCGACCACGCCGGTACGGCCCACTTCGACCAGCCCGAGTTCGCGCATCAGGCCGATGAAGCGGTCGAGTTTGTCCGGTGTGCCGGTCAGTTCGAACACGAAGCTGGCTGGTGGTGGTGTCGATCACCTTGGCGCGGAACACGTCGGCGAGCCGCAGCGCCTCGACCCGCGCGTCGCCGGTGCCCGCGACCTTGACCAGCGCCAGTTCGCGTTCGACGTGCGGACCGGCTTCGGTCAGGTCGATCACCTTGTGGACCGGCACCAGCCGTCCAGTTGCGCATGGATCTGGTCGATCACCTCGGGCGGGCCGTGGGTGACGATGGTGATCCGGCTGACCGCGTGGTTCTCCGAGATGTCGGCCACGGTCAGGCTGTCGATATTATAGCCGCGCGCGGTGAACAGCCCGGCGATCTTGGCGAGAATCCCCGCCTCGTTATCGACCGTGACGGTGAGGACGTGGCGTTCGGACGCCTGTTGTTTGATTTTCATCATGGAATTCTAAACCCACATCCGTTCGTGTCGAGCGAAGTCGAGAAACCATACGCCGCGCGCGGTGTCTCGACTTCGCTCGACACGAACGGGCAAAGTGAATTACGGCAAAGTCACACCAGCGCCTTCGCTTCGTCGTCCATCGTGCCGGCAACCGTATCGCCGTACAAGATCATGTCGGTATGCGCCGCGCCGCTCGGGATCATCGGATAGCAGTTGGCTTCCTTGGCCACGCGGCAATCGACGATCACCGGGCCATCATGGTCGATCATCGCCTTGATGCCGGCATCCAGCTGGCTTTCGTTGCCTCGATCCGGATGCCCTTCCAGCCATAGGCCTCGGCCAGCTTCACGAAATCGGGCAGACTGTCGGAATAGCTCTCTGAATAGCGGCTTTCATAAGTCAGTTCCTGCCACTGGCGGACCATGCCCATCCACTCGTTGTTGAGGATGAAGACCTTGACCGGCAGGCGGAACTGGGTGGCGGTGCCGAGCTCCTGGATGTTCATCTGGATCGAGGCGTCACCGGCGATGTCGATCACCAGCGCGTCGGGATTGCCGCACTGCGCGCCGATCGCGGCGGGAAGGCCATAACCCATCGTGCCGAGCCCGCCCGAGGTCAGCCACTTGTTCGGCGCGTAGAACGGGAAATACTGCGCCGCCCACATCTGGTGCTGGCCGACTTCGGTGGCGATGATCGGATCCTTGTGCCTTGGTCAGCGCATAGAGCCGCTCAACCGCCAGCTGCGGCATGATCGCATCCGTGCGCGCCGGATAGGCCAGGCTTTCGCGCGCGCGCCAGCCGTCGATCCGCGCTTTCCACTCGGTCAGGTCCTGCGCCTTGCGGCTGCCCCAGGCCGTCGATCAGTTGCTCGAGCACTGTGGCACAATCGCCGATGATCGGCAGGTCGACGCGGACGGTCTTGTTGATCGAGGCGCGATCGATATCGATGTGGATCTTGGTCGAATTGGGGCTGAAGGCATCGAGCCGTCCCGTCACCCGGTCATCGAACCGCGCGCCGACGCAGACCATCAGGTCGCACTTGTTCATCGCCAGATTGGCTTCGTAAGTGCCGTGCATCCCCAGCATGCCGAGCCAGTCGGCATGATCGGCCGGGAAGGCCCCGAGGCCCATCAGTGTCGAGGTCACCGGCGCGCCGGTCAGCGCCTGCAATTGGCGCAGCAGTTCGGTTGCGCGCGGGCCGGAGTTGATCACCCCGCCGCCGGTGTAAAGGATCGGTGCCTTGGCATTGGCGAGCAGTTCGATTGCGCGGGCAATGTCGCGCTGGCTGCCTTCAAGCTGCGGTGTGTAGCGATTGCGGCGCTGCGGCGCGGCGTCGGTCAGCGTGGCCGAGGCGATCTGCACGTCCTTGGGGATGTCGATCACGACCGGGCCGGGGCGGCCGGTGGTCGCGATCTGGAACGCCTCGTCGATGATCGCCGCGAGCTCGGCCGGGTCCTTCACCAGATAGTTGTGCTTGGTGCAGTGGCGGGTGATGCCGATCGGTGTCGGCTTCCTGAAACGCGTCCGATGCCGATCAGCGCGGTCGGGACCTGCCCGGTGATCACCACCAGCGGGATCGAATCCATGAAGGCGTCGGCGATCCCGGTGACTGCATTGGTCGCGCCGGGGCCGGAAGTGACCAGCACCACGCCGGGCTTGCCGGTCGAGCGGGCATAGCCTTCCGCAGCATGTGCCGCGCCGGCCTCGTGCCGGACCAGGATGTGGCGGATCCGCTCGTCGCCGAACAGCGCGTCATAGATCGGCAGCACCGCCCCGCCGGGATAGCCGAACACGAATTCGACCCCCTGCCGGACCAGGCTTTCCACCAGAATGCTCGCGCCGCTGCGCTCTTCGCTCACGTCATTTGTCCTTCGTCGCGGCTGGTCAGGCCCCATCTAATGGATGACCCGGCACAGTCTAGCCGTACCGGGTCTCCTCTCCAAACGCATCAAAGTCCCGCCGGGCGAGATTGAGGGGCGCTCTATGCGACAGTATATATCGTGTCAAGTGCTAATGTTGGAATAATCTTGCAAATATCACATCCAAATCGGCATCATGTGACTCAAGGCGTGGCCAATCGGGCGGAGGCTGGCCGCGGAACCAAGTATATTGCCGCTTGGCATAATTGCGGGTGGCCTGCGCCCGCGCGCACCACTCGCCGCATGGTCCAGCTCGCCGCGCGGATGAATGCCGCAATTTCCGGCACGCCGATAGCGCGCATCACCGGCAGGTCCGGATCAAGCTGGCGGGTCAGCAACTGCTCGACCTCGGCGATCGCGCCGCGCTGCCAGCATCGCCGCAAAGCGCCGGTCACAGCGGGCGTAGAGCCAGTCGCGCGGCGGGAGTCAGCACCAGCGGTGCCAGCGCGACCTCCGCACGCGATCCCGCCGCTGCGTTCCTCGCCTTGCCATTGCCGCCAACGTCCGACCGGTGGAACGCACCACCTCAAGCGCACGCGCCACGCGGGTCCGTGTCATTGGGGGCAGAGCTGCGCGGCCCGATCAGGGTCATGTTGCTAGCAATTGTGTATAGGCCTCGGCCACCGGCAGCGCGCGACATGTTCGCGCATTGCCGGATCAATCGGCGGGACTCGGCGCTATCCCGTCGAGCAATGTTCGCAGATAGAGCCCCGTGCCGCCGACGAGGATCGGCACGCCGCCCTTCGGCGTGGACTTCGGCAATCACGCCGCGCGCCCGCACCGGCCCAGTCCGCCGCAGAACAGGCCGTCGCCCCGTCCCATTCGCCGAACAGCCGGTGCGGCACGCCTTGCATTTCGGCGGCATCGGGCCGCGCGCTCAGCACCTGCAGATCGGCATAGACCTGCGCGCTGTCGGCATTGATCACCGTCGCCGATCGCCCGCGCAATCAGCGCCAAGGCCAGCCGCACCGCCAGATCGCTCTTGCCGCTCGCGGTCGGCCCTGCAATGAGCGCCAGCGGCGGCTTGGCCGCACTTGTTATTGAAGGATTCCGCCTTGCCCATTGCCCGGCTGATAGCAGAACCTGCCGCGCTGTCCGCAAATTGTGCGGCAGCGGTCATGCATTTGAAGCGCTGGGGCTGAGGTGCGCTCTGCCGAGCCGTTGGCAGCATGCGGCCGTGTTCCAGTTCGCGCTGAATTCGGCCAAACTGCCGCGATCCGCGCGTGCTCGATGCGCAATTTTTGCCGAGCGACCTGCTGGTGACGCATGACGTGCCGATGGTCCGCGCGTTTCGTCTCCGACATGGATTCCACCATGATCGCCGCCGAATGCATCGACGAGCTCGCCGATTTCGCCGGGCTCAAGACGCAGATCGCCGCGATCACCGAACGCGCGATGCAGGGCGAACTCGATTTCGCCGAGGCGCTGACCGAGCGGGTGCGGCTGCTCGGCGGCTGAGCGAGGACGCGATCCAGCATTGCCTCGACCAGCGGATTGCGCCGATGCCCGGCGCGCGGGTGCTGGTCGAAACGCTCAAATCGCACGGCTGCTACACCGTGCTGGTCACCGGCGGATTTCACCAGTTCGCCGATCCGGTGGCGGAACAGCTTGGGTTCGAGCGGGTGGTCGCTAACCGGCTGGCGATTGCCGATGGCAAGCTCACCGGCGGCTTGGTCGGCGGGATCGTCGATAGCGCAGTCAAGGAAGCCGTCCTGCGCGCAGCAGTCGAGCGGTGCGGCGGCACCAGCCTCGCCACCGGCGATGGCGCGAATGACATTCCGATGCTGCAAGCAGCCGATTACGGCGATCGCCTATTACGCCAAGCCCAAAGCCCGCGCCGCTGCCCACGGCGCGATTGATCGCGGTGATCTGACCAGCGTGTTGCAATCTGCTCGGCGTCCCGCGCGGCGAGTGGGTGTGGGAGTAAATAGGGACTGTCCCTATCCAGATTTGCCCCACACCGCGAGCCGCAAACCCAACGCGGCCAAGGCCATGGCTAAAGCTACGGCAGAATAGGGTAGTTCCGCCTCCGCCAGCACGCGGCCCAGATAAGAGAACGTGAAGATAAGCCACAGCCAGTGGATGCCTGAGCTGTGCAGACATTTCCAGCTACGGCCCAGCGCGCGCATTGCTGCATTGGTAGAGGTCAGTGCCATCAGGAACATCAAGGCATAGGCCAGGCCGCCGCCGAGGATCGTGGTGATGGTAGGAGGCTCGCCGAAAGCGGACAGATAATAGGTCAGCGCGCCCAAGTGTACAGTATGGGCCGCGGCAAAGCCCAGGCCCCACCAGCGGCGACTGCGCAGAACCGAGCGGGTCCAAGGTGAGGGCCACAACCGGGCCAGCGAAGACGCCGCATAGGTGATCAAGAACAGCGGAAAACTGATCCGCGCGGTCCATCGCGCCGCCAGCTGCCAGTCTTGTGCCGGGCTGGTACCGTAAAGGAAACCCGCCGCAATCGCAGCCAGTCCGGCCAGCAAGCCCAGCAATAATGGCCAGCGTTCTTTCACCAGCAAACCCTCCCCTGGAGGCCCGTTGCAGATAACCTAAGTCGAACGAAGTTGCCAAGTGCAACTCATTTTCCATTGACATTGATGTAAGCAGTGATCATTCTTTCGCCATGAACAGCCCGACCTCCGCTGCGCAGTTTGATGCTGCCATCGCCGCCGCCGCCCACGCGGACCTGCCGTTCATGGCGGCGGGCCGCCCCACCTTGCGCTACGATTTCCCGAAAGCCTGGCGGCATTTCAGGGAACTGGTCAAGGACAAGGAAAACACGGCGGAGGTGTTTCCGATCTTTGAAGCACTGCCATGGCGCGGAGCCTATGATGCCGCTGGTGCGTTCCTGAGCACCGAACGCGGGCAGGCAATTTACAGTGCTGAACCCTGCCTTGTCAGTATTTTCGACGATCATGCCGCGCTGCGCAAATTGCCTGTTGGCTCGGTCGCGCAAGCCTATTGCGATTTCATGGAGCGCGAAGGGCTGTCTGCACAGGGGCTGGTTGATGAGCTCAACACCTATCGCCGCCCAGACCAGATTTTCGATGATCAGGTTGATTGGTACTATCGCCGGATGCGCGATACCCATGATCTGATGCACATCCTGTCGGGCTACGGCCGCGACGCGCTGGGCGAACAATGCGTGTTGGCCTTCACCTATGGCCAGCAGCCCGCGCTGGCGCACTTGTTCCTGGGTTATGCTGGGGCGCTGGAAATTCGCCGTCGGATGAAGGTTAAAGTGCCGATCTTGCGCGCGGTTCGCGAAGCGCAGAAGATGGGATCGACAATCCCGCGCTTGATCGAAATGCCGATCATGGATCTGCTGGCCATGCCGGTGGAACAGGCACGCGCGATGCTGGGGATCAAGCCAACTCGGTTCTATGTCGAAGCGCATGCGAAATGGCGCGCAGCTGGGGTCGATCCCTATGATCTGCTGGCATCGATAGAACAGGCAGCCTGAAATTTAAGCGATCGGCGTGTAAGCAACGCCAAGTCGTTCGGCTTGCTTTTTGAGGCGATCATCTTTGGTCAGCAGTGTCGCATGTTCGGTCATCCTCGTCGCAGCAAGCAGATGAGCGTCGATGAAGCCAATTCCGGCACTGAACAGTTTCTGCCACTCGATCATTGCCATCACTTCTGCGTGGCTGGCGACTTGGACTTTCGGCATCTGTTGAAGCTCGTTGATGAAAAGCTTGCGGTTGGTGAGCGATCCCATGGCAAGCTCGCCAATGACCAGCGGATGCAGCGATACCCGTCGCTCCTTCAGCAATCCGGACAGCGGCGTGGGCTTTCCAGCGATGTGATCAATCCA
Source organism: uncultured Alphaproteobacteria bacterium (assembly GCA_963802015.1). Classification (GTDB taxonomy): domain Bacteria; phylum Pseudomonadota; class Alphaproteobacteria; order Sphingomonadales; family Sphingomonadaceae; genus Novosphingobium. Next base: position 151,486 of record CAWDHB010000007.1, on the reverse strand, counting down.
GATCGATGTGTCGGCCAATACCGGCGGACGAAGCATCAGTCAGGATTGCAAAAGTCTGGTGGACGGCGACGCGGCGCTGCCTTGGCATCGGGGTCTGAACCGCCAAGCGCAATCAGCCGATCAGCCGCAAGGCGCTGGCGCATTTCAACGAGCGCCCGGCGAATCAAGACGCTTGTCTCACCGATGCCCAGACCCTCGCGAAGATCTTCGATCACGTCAGGATCAAGAGTTACCGTCGTACGCATGCACGCACTATAGCATCAATTGATGCGCATCACAACGCTGCTCAGCCTTCCATCCAGTCCTTGAAAAAGCTTTCGTGCGCGGTGCGGAGCGTGTCCAGCGCGACTTCGGGATAGATCGCGCCTTCGCCTTTGCACACTGCAATGGTCTCGCCGCCGGTCCAGCCGATAAAGCAGCAACCGATCCCGGAATCGCGCGCCAGCTTTTCCACCGCGTCCGAATCGAACCGCTCGGTCACGATGTAACGCCCCTGATTTTCGGCGAACAGTGACCAGGCGTGGTTGATCTTTTCGCGGTCGACGCGGTCTTCGAAGGCGGTAGTTTCCAGCCGCGCGCCGACGTTGCCAGCCAGCGCCATTTCGGCGACCGCCACCAGAATGCCGCCGTCGGATACGTCGTGCACGGCGGTGACATAGCCCTCCGCGATCAATTTGCGGACGAATTCGCCGTGCTTGCGCTCAGCCTTGAGGTCAACCTTGGGCGGGGGGCCGTCCTCGCGGCCGTGGCAGACCTGCAACCAGGTCGACTGGCCCAATTCGGGCGCAGCGCGCGGGTCGGCCCCGATCAGGATGATCTTTTGCGCGCCGTCCTTGAAGGCAATCGTCGCCATCTTGGTGTGATCCTGCATCAGGCCGACCCCGCCGATTGCCGGAGTTGGCAAGATTGCGGAGCCGCCGCCCGTCGCCTTGCTTTCATTGTACAAGCTGACGTTGCCACTGACGATCGGATAGTCCAGCGCGCGGCAGGCGTCGGCCATGCCTTCCAGACAGCCGACGATCTGCCCCATGATTTCAGGCCGCTGCGGGTTGGCAAAGTTCAGGCAATTGGTGATCGCCAGCGGCGTCGCCCCAACTGCGGAAATATTGCGATAGGTTTCGGCAACCGCCTGCTTGCCACCTTCGTAAGGGTCGGCCTGGCAATAGCGCGGGTTGCAATCGGTGCTCATCGCCAGCGCCTTCTGCGTGCCGTGAATCCGCACCACCGCCGCATCGCCGCCCGATTTCTGCATCGTATCCGCGCCGACCTGGCTGTCGTACTGCTCCCAGATCCACCGCCGCGAGGTGAGCGCCGGGCTCGCCATCATCGTCAGCAGATCGGCGGCAACATCGCTGCTCAGCGGCACTTTGGTGAGCGGCGCAGGCTTTGGCGTGGGCATATGCGGGCGATCATAGAGCGGGGCATCTTCGGCGAGCGGACCCAGCGGAATGTCACAGACGGTCTCGCCCTGCCAGGTCAGCACCATGTGGCCGGTATCCGTGACTTCGCCGATCACCGCGAAGTCCAGTTCCCACTTTTTGAAGATGGCCTCGGCCATCGGCTCCTTGCCGGGCTTCAGCACCATCAGCATCCGCTCCTGGCTCTCGCTCAGCATCATTTCATAGGGGGTCATCCCCGTTTCGCGGCACGGTACCTTGTCCATGTCGAGAATGATCCCGGCCTTGCCGTTGGTCGCCATTTCCACGCTGGAGCTGGTCAGCCCGGCCGCGCCCATGTCCTGAATCGCGACAATCGCGTCAGTCGCCATCAGTTCCAGGCAAGCCTCGATCAGCAGCTTTTCGACGAACGGATCGCCAACCTGCACGGTCGGGCGCTTTTCATCGATGTCATCGCCAAAATCGGCGCTGGCCATGGTCGCGCCGTGGATCCCGTCGCGCCCGGTCTTGCTGCCGACGTAGACAATCGGGTTGCCGAGCCCGGTGGCGGCGGAATAGAAGATCTTGTCCTGATCGGCGACGCCCACGGTCATCGCGTTGACCAGAATGTTGCCATCGTAGGCCGGGTGGAAATTGGTCTCGCCGCCGACCGTGGGCACGCCGACGCAGTTGCCATAGCCGCCGATCCCGGCGACCACGCCCTTGACCAGCGCCTTCATTTTGGGATGATCGGGGCGGCCAAAGCGCAGCGCGTTGAGGTTGGCAACAGGTCGCGCGCCCATCGTGAACACATCACGCAGGATCCCGCCGACGCCAGTCGCCGCGCCTTGATAGGGTTCGATGTAGCTGGGGTGGTTGTGCGACTCCATCTTGAAGATGCAGGCCTGGCCAACGCCATTGGGGCCGGGGCCGATGTCGATCACCCCGGCGTTCTCGCCCGGACCGCAGATCACCCAGGGGGCTTCGGTCGGCAGCTTCTTCAGATGCAACCGGCTCGATTTGTACGAGCAATGCTCTGACCACATCACCGAAAAGATGCCGAGCTCGACCAGATTGGGTTCACGCCCCAGCGCGTGCAGCACGCGCGCGTACTCCTCCGGGGACAGCCCGTGAGCAGCGACGACATCTGGCGTGATCGGTGTGACAGTTTCAGGCATGGCGCGCCTTTAGCGCCGCGCAGGCCGTCCTGCTAGAGCGCTTGACGCCTTGCCCGCTCGCTTTTCCCCACCCACACAGCGATGGCCGTAATCAAACCAAAGGCGAATAGCGCCAGCAGGCTGGTTCCGGCGGTCACTTCGCTGTCCACCGGGCCAAACCAGTGGACGGCTTGGAGCAGCAGGAACGCGCCGCCGAGCACCAGCACGCGCCCCGGTGCCGGGCGGCGTTTGCGGTTGTACCACCACAGCGCGCCAAAGGTGATCCCCAGTTCCAGCGGAATTTCGATCAGCGGGTAATTCCACAAGCCCAGTCCCAATTTGGGCGGGCTGCCCGCCAAGGTCAGGTCAGGCACGTGGACCAGTAGATCAAGGAACCAGTGCGACAGCACCACCGCGCCGCCAATTACGGCTGCGCTGCGATCACGCGTCAACACCCAGACCAGCGCGGCGAATCCAGCGGCGAACACCGCGCTGCCCAGCAGACTGTGGGTATAGGGCATATGATAAAGATCGAGCGGGTTCATCGCGCTGATCCCCGGGGTGATCCGCATCTTTTCCGCTCCGATCAGGACCAGTGCAAAAAACGCCCAGTCGACCAGCTGCGCGGCAACAAACAGCAGGCCCAGCTTGGGCGCACGCCGGCTCGCTGCCGCCGCGACCAGTGCCGGAGCCCAGTGCCCGATGAACATCAGACCTGAGTTTCGATGAATTTCTTGACCGCAAACGACGCCGCGCCGCTGGCACACGCGGTTGCGGCCGCACCCCAGGCGATATCGATCAGGGTCAGCTGCCACGGCCAGGTCTTGAGTGTCGCCTGGTTGGTCAGATCATAGGTCGCATAGCATAGCAGCCCCAGCAGCGCGCCGTTCAGCACACCGAACGGCACCCCCAATTGCACGCCGGGACGCACAGCGAACCAGACCATCCCGGCAATATAGAGCGCGTAGAAAATCAGCGCCGGAGCCATCCGGAATGACGGCGCGAGCAGATCGCCCAGCATCGGCCGGTAGAGGTGTGGGCCGGCAAACCGCAGCCACATGGCATCGAGCAAGCCGAACACGAGTCCGGCAGCAACCAGGGCCACCGCGTAGGGTGCAAACACGTTCATTCAGAGATTCTCCCTTTGTCCTAACTTGACCGTGTGGCTTCGTGCGGTCAATGCTTGTCGGCGATGACCCAGCCCAATTCCGATATCGCCGCCCTGACCTTTGAAGACGCCTTGCGCGCGCTGGAGGACATCGTGCGCAAGCTGGAAAGCGGCGAAGTGCCGCTGGACGATTCGGTGGACCTCTACACGCGCGGCGATGCCCTGCGCCAGCATTGTCAGGCCCGGCTGGATGCAGCGCATGCGCGGATCGAAAAGATCGTGACCGCACCCGATGGCAAGGCCAGTGGCACCCAGCCGTTCGATCCGGGGGCGGAGCGGTAACGTGAACCCGACCGCGCTTCCGGCTGACTGGCTGCACCGCTGGCAGCGATCGCGCGAAAGATCGATACGTCGTTCGATGCGCTGTTACCGCGCGGTGATGATGGCCGCACGCCATTGCTGGATGCGATGCGCTACGCCGCAATTGGCGGCGGCAAGCGGTTGCGTCCGCTGCTGCTGATGGAAACCGCCAGCTTGTTTGGAGCCGACGCCAATGCTGCCGTGCGCGCGGCCACGGCGGTCGAGGCGGTCCACGTCTATTCGCTGATCCACGATGATCTGCCGTGCATGGATGATGACGCCTTGCGGCACGGCAAACCCACGCTCCACCTGGCATTCGATGAAGCGACGGCGGTGCTGGCGGGCGACGCCTTGCACGTGTTCGCCTTCGATCTGTTGTCCGATCCCGATACCGCCGGCGATCCCTTCGTCCGGATCGAGTTGGTGCGAGCCTTGGCCCTGGCGGCGGGAACCAGTGGCATGGTCGGCGGACAGGCGATGGATATGGCGGCTGAAAAAGGCGGGTTCGATCTGCCCGCCGTCACGCGGCTGCAACAGCTCAAGACCGGCGCTTTGCTCTCCGCTGCGGTCGAGATGGGCGCGATTCTGGGGCGGGTTCCGGTGGAAGGGCGCACGCATTTGCGCGGCTATGCCCGCGACCTCGGCCTCGCCTTCCAGATTGCCGACGATTTGCTGGACCATGAAGGCGAAACCGCAGCCTTGGGCAAAGCGGCGGGCAAGGATGCGGCGGCGGGCAAGGCGACCTTTGTCTCGCTGCTCGGCGCAGAGCGCGCGCGCGATCAGGCGCGGATGCTGGTCGATCAGGCGGTGGCGCACCTCGCGCAGCATGGCCGCGAAGCCGATCTATTGCGCGCGATTGCCCGCTACGTTGTTGAGAGGAACCACTGATGAGCGAGCGTATCGGCGTCTACCCCGGCACCTTCGATCCGATGACCCTGGGCCATGCCGACATCATCCGACGCGGCGCCAAACTGGTTGACCGGCTGATCATCGGGGTGACCACCAATCCCTCGAAGAACCCGATGTTCAGCGCCGAGGAGCGGATCGCGATGGTAACGCGCGAGGCCGCCGCGATGGGTATCGCCAATGTCGAAGTGGTCGGTTTCAACGCGCTGCTGATGAAATTTGCCGAAGCACAGCGGGCCACGGTGATCGTGCGCGGGCTGCGCGCCGTCGCGGATTTCGAATACGAATATCAGATGGCGGGAATGAACCAGCAGCTCAACGCGCGGATCGAAACCGTGTTCCTGATGGCCGACGCCAGCCTGCAACCGATCGCGAGCAAGCTGGTCAAGGAAATCGCGCTGTTTGGCGGCGATATCCGCAAGTTCGTCAGCCCGACGGTGCGCGATGAAGTGGTCGCGCGGATCGCGGCCACCAGCGGGACGCTTGGGCGACTACTGAACCGTTCATTGCCACGACAGCGTTGCGCCGCTATTCGCCTGCCATTCCCGGTGCGGCCCTAATTTGCGAGACTGTTTCATGATCCTTCGCCCCATGCTTGCCCTCGCTCTGGGCTTGTCCGTCACCATGCCGCTGGCCGCGCAAGAAGCCTGCGCCGCCAGTCGCTGCGCCTGCCCCGGAAGCACCCGCTGCTGCCACGGCGCCCGCGCCGATCCTCAGCTCGGCCGTCAGTGGCGATCTGGCGGTCGATCCGCAGAATATCCTTGCGCTTGACCTGTCCAACGGCGGCCGCGTGCTGATCCGGCTGATGCCGGCCTGGGCTCCGGGCCATGTTGAGCGGATCAAGACGCTGGCGGGTCAAGGGTTCTATAACGGGGTGGTGTTCCACCGCGTGATCGACGGCTTCATGGCGCAGACCGGCGATCCAACCGGGACCGGGCAAGGCGGATCGCCGCTGCCCGACCTGAAGGCCGAATTCAATTCGATCCCGCATGTGCGCGGCACAGTCTCGATGGCGCGGACCAATGAGCCCGATACGGCCAACAGCCAGTTCTTCATCGTGTTCTACCCGCGCTTTGCGCTCGACCGGAAGTATACCAATTTCGGCCGCGTGATTGCGGGGATGGATGTGGTCGATGCGATCGTGCGCGGCGAACCGCCGACGGCACCGACGCGGGTGGTTCAGGCCTCACTGCTCAGCGAAAACAAGCCGCGCCCGGTGATTGCTCCGACAGCGGTCCCGGCCAGTGCCATCACGGCGGATATGCTCAGCAATTCGTCTTCGAATTGAGCTTAATTGGGGACAGTCCCTATTTAAACTTACTGCAACGCCTATCTGAAAAGTAAAGATTTTTAAATAGGGACTGTCCCCAATTAAAGCCAGCCAAAGCCAATGCGCGTTGACCTGTTTGATTTTGACCTGCCGCCCGAACGGATCGCGCTGCGCCCGGCACGGCCGCGTGATGCGGCGCGGATGCTGCTCGTCCGGGGGAGCGGCGCGCTAGCCGATCACGGCGTGCGCGATCTGCCCGGCCTGCTGCGCGCCGGCGATGTGCTGGTGTTCAACGATACCCGGGTGATCCCTGCCCAGCTGGAAGGCACACGCGGAAATGCCCGGATCGGGGCAACGCTGCACAAGCGGATCGATCTGCGCCGCTGGCAGGCTTTCGTCCGCAATGGCAAGCGCCTGCGGATTGGCGACCGGATCGACTTTCCCGGCCGATGTTTCCGCGCTGGCTGAGGCGCGGCATGATGATGGCAGCTGGACCTTGGCTTTCAGGGCGACGAACCGGTCGAGGTGCTGCTCGAACGCGCCGGGCGGATGCCGCTGCCGCCCTATATCGCGGGCAAACGCCCCACCGATGCGCAGGACCGCAGCGATTACCAGACGATGTTCGCGGACAAGGACGGCGCGGTGGCTGCACCGACCGCAGCTTTGCACTTTACGCCAGAACTGATGGGCGCGCTGGGCGCTGCCGGGATCGGCCATGAAACGCTGACGCTGCATGTCGGGGCAGGGACCTTCCTGCCGGTCAAGGCCGAGGATACCGCCGAGCACGCGATGCACGCCGAATGGGGGCAGATCGACGCCGCGACAGCGGAGCGGCTCAACGCGGTGCGCGCGGGCGGCGGGCGGGTGATCGCGGTCGGCACCACCTCGCTGCGCCTGCTGGAAAGCGCGGCGGACGATGATGGCGTGATCCGGTCCTTTGCGGGTGACACCGCGATTTTCATCACGCCGGGCTATCGGTTCAAGGCGATCGATGGCCTGCTGACCAATTTTCACCTGCCCAAATCCACGCTGTTCATGCTGGTTTCCGCGCTGATCGGGCTGGAGCGGATGCAGGCGGCCTATGCCCACGCGATTGCGACGGACTACCGGTTCTACAGCTATGGCGACGCCTCGCTGCTTGCTGCCGGACTGAATGCCGAACAGCGTGCGCGGATCGATCACCTGGTCGATCAGGGCGTCATCGTTGGGCAACTGCCCATCGAGCATCAGCATCGCGAGCCCGTGGACCAGCGCCCAGGCTTGAACCACCAGCTGTTGTGCTTGCTCGGGATCTCGCGCGACCTCCGCCGCATAGCTCTGCAACATCCGCGCGGCGGCGCTGTCGTCCCAAGACGGCATTGGTTTCGGGGCAGGCATGGACGAAGACCACCCGGAACAAGCCGGGTTGGCGAGCGCCAAGCGGACATAGGCGCGGCCGGCCGTGGCAAAGCCGTTGTCCTGCCGGCTGCTGCCAGCCAGCGCGGCTTGCTGGAACGCGGCCAGCCGCTCAATCCCGGCGCCCGCGAGCGCAGCGAGCAGCGCGCGCCTTGTCGGGGAAATGGCGATAGACTGCCGTCGCCGAAACCCCTGCTTCGCGGGCCAGTTGGCGCAACGAAATTTCGCCGATCGTCCTGCGTTTCCAGGTGCAGTCAGCCCGGCCTCCAGCAGCGCCGAACGCAGATCGCCATGGTGGTAGGACCGGCTTCGGGAATTGAAGTTGACACTGTTAGCATAGACCCTATGTTTACAGCATAAACATTAAACGGAGATTCGCATCATGGCAAGCGCAGTCGAAACACTCGATTCGCGGGTGTCGTCACCAAGGGGATCACCGCTGTTGCGGGGTTCAACCGCAACCGGATGGATGAGGATGCCGCGCATCCGTTTCTCACTGGCATCCATACCCCGGTCAGCGAAGAACTGACGCTGACCGACCTAACGGTCACCGGCGAGATCCCGGCGCAGCTGGCTGGACGTTATGTCCGGATCGGACCTAACCCGTTCAAGCCCGATCCGCGCGGGCATCACTGGTTCATCGGCGATGGCATGGTCCACGGGGTGCGGCTGAACGGACGGCAAGGCCGAATGGTACCGCAACCGCTATATCCGCAGCCAGGTGCTCGAAGCGCAAGGCGGGCCGAAAGCGGCGCCCGGGCCGCGCCGCTCTGCGCGCGACGGGGTCAACACCAATGTCGTGCAGATCGGCGGCAAGATCACCGCGATTGTCGAGGCGGGCTCTTCGCCTGCCGTGCTTGACGACAACCTTGAGACGGTCGCCTACACCGATTTCGGCGGCACGCTGACCGCGCCGTTTACCGCGCATCCGCATGAGGATCCGCTGACCGGCGAATTCCACGCGATCACCTATGACGCGATGACGCCCGACCGGGTCTGGTACGTGCGGCTTTCGCCCGAAGGTACAGTCACCCGCGCAGATCGAGGTGCCGGTCGAGCATGGCCCTTCGATCCACGAATGCGCGATCACCGCGAACTATGTGCTGATCTTCGACCTGCCGGTGACCTTCTCGATGAAGTCGCTGCTCGCGGGGCAGGGCTTCCCCTACCGCTGGAACCCCGAGCACACGGCGCGCGTCGGCCTGCTGCCCAAGGATGGCAGCGCCGAGGAGGTGATCTGGTGCGCGGTTGATCCGTGCTATGTGTTCCACATCGCCAATGCCTATGAGGATGCTGAGGGCCGGGTGATCGTCGATGCGGCGGTCTATGAAACGATGTTCTCGGGCGGACCCGAAGGGCCCAACGGCAAGCCGCTCGGGCTGGAGCGCTGGACGATTGAACCGGCAGCAAAATCTGTGACGCGCGCAACCATCGATGCCAGCCGCGCAAGAGTTCCCGCGCCCCGACGAACGCCGGTTCGGCCAGGACTATCGCTTTGCCTGGGCCATCGGCATCCCCGAAGATGGCAACGCCGCGTTCCTTGGTGCGCACCCGCTCTATCGCCACGACCTCAAGACCGGCACCCGCAACCAGCACGATTTCGGCCTTGGCCGCGTCCCCGGCGAATTCGTGTTCGTGCCGCGCGCGGCGGATGCGCCCGAGGGCGAGGGCTGGATGATCGGCTATGTGATCGACACCGCGACCGAGACCACCGATCTGGTGATTCTGGATGCCGGCAGATATCGCCGCGCCGCCGGTCGCTGCGGTGCATATTCCGCACCGGATTCCGCCGGGGTTCCATGGCAATTGGCTTCCTGACGCGAATTAAGTTTTTCATCGAAACTTATATCGCTTGGCAAACCGGGCGGCGGACGGCAATGGTCTGCCGCCTATGGAACCGATTCTCGAAATCACTGGCCTGACCAAGCGCTATCCCGATGGCCTGGTCGCGCTAGACGATGTCAGACCTGTCCATCCGCAAGGGTGAGATTTTTGCGCTGCTTGGGCCGAACGGTGCGGGCAAGACCACGCTGATCGGCGCGGTCTGCGGGCTGGTCCGGCCCAGCGGTGGCACGATCCGGGCGTTCGGGCTCGATCTGGCGCACGATTGGCGCGCGGCGCGGGCGCGGATCGGGCTGGTGCCGCAGGAAATGGCGACCGATATGTTCACCAAGGTGATCGACACGGTCGGCTATTCGCGCGGGCTGTTCGGCCTGAAGCGTGATCCAGCCAAGATTGAGGCCGTGCTGCGCAGCCTGACGCTGTGGGACAAGCGCGACAGCCAGATCCGCCACTTGTCGGGCGGGATGAAGCGCCGCGTGCTGATCGCCAAGGCGCTGGCGCATGAACCTGACCTGCTATTCCTTGATGAGCCGACCGCCGGGGTCGATGTCGAACTGCGCCGCGACATGTGGAAACAGATCGGCGCACTGCGCGAAGCCGGCACCACGATCATCCTGACCACCCATTATATCGAAGAGGCCGAAGAAATGGCCGACCGGGTCGGAGTGATCAACCACGGCAAGCTGCTGCTGGTTGAGGACAAGGCCAGCCTGATGGCGCATATGGGGCGACTTGAAGCCGTGATCGCGCTCGAAGCCCCGCTCGCCGCCGTTCCAGCAGCGTTGGCGGCATTCCCATTGGTGCTGAACGCAGACGGCCTGCAACTGACCTATCGCGGTACCGGCAGCACCGACGAGGCCCGCACGGAAGTCGCCCGGCTGATCCAGGCGCTGGTCGCTCAGGGGATCAGTTTCACCGGCTTCGATACGCGCCAGTCGAGCCTGGAAGACATTTTCGTTGATCTGGTGGAGCAAGGCCGATGACCCGGTTCAATTGGCGCGGGGCCTTTGCGATTTTCAGCTTTGAGCTGGGGCGGGCGTTCCGCACCTTCTTCCAGTCGATCTTCGCGCCGGTGCTGACCACATCGCTCTATTTCATCGTGTTCGGCGCGGCGATTGGCGGGCAGATCAGTCAGGTTGGCGGCGTGTCCTATGGCGCATTCATCATCCCTGGGCTGCTGCTGCTGACCCTGCTGGGCGAAACCACCAGCAATGCCAGTTTCGGGATCTATATGCCGCGGTTCACCGGAACCATCTATGAACTGCTCTCGGCTCCGGTCGGGGTGGCCGAAACGCTGCTCGGGTTTGTCGGAGCAGCAGCGGCCAAATCGCTGATCCTGGCAGCGATCATCCTCGTCACCGCGAGTATCTTCGTCGATTACACCATCGCTCATCCGGTGTTGGCGCTTGGCTTCATCGTGCTGATCGCGGCCGCCTTCGCCCTGTTCGGATTTGCGCTGGGGGTCTGGGCCGATGGCTTTGAGAAGTTGCAGATCGTGCCGATGCTGATCTTGCAACCGCTGACTTTTCTGGGCGGCACGTTCTATTCGATCGAGATGCTGCCCGAACCCTGGCGCTCAGTCGCACTGGTCAATCCGATCGTTTATCTGGTCAACGGCCTGCGCTGGACCTTTACCGGGCAAAGCGACGTGAACATCTGGGTAAGCTTCGGGCTGACCCTTGGTTTCCTTTTCGCCTGCGCTGGCGTGATTGCGTGGATGTTCAAGACCGGCTGGCGGTTAAGAAGTTAAGGGGTTCACGCGAAGGCGCAAAGAAGCAGGACGGCGCGAAGATGTGGTGTTGGCGGCGCAGCCGCTCTCTTGCATCATGATTGGCGTATTACGCTGGCTTTGCGAGACTTAAGTCGCCTGCGGCGAACGCAACACCTTTGCGCCTTCCTGCTGCTTTGCGCCTTTGCGTGAACCAAAAATTCACAACACCGCGAACTTGCACTAGGGCCGCGCGCATGACTACGCCACGCTTCCAGTTCGACATTCACGCCACCGACGGCAAAGCCCGCGCCGGCATGATCCGGATGCGCCGGGGCGAGATCCGCACGCCCGCGTTCATGCCGGTCGGGACGGCGGCGACGGTCAAGGCGATGAAGCCTGCGTCGGTGCGCCAGACTGGCGCGGATATTCTGCTCGGCAATACCTATCACCTGATGCTGCGCCCGGGCGCCGAGCGCGTGGCGCGGCTGGGCGGGCTGCACAGGTTCATGAACTGGGACCGCCCGATCCTGACCGACAGCGGCGGCTATCAGGTGATGAGCCTGAGCGAGCTGCGCAAAATCACTGAGGAGGGCGTGACTTTCAAAAGCCACCTCGATGGCTCCAAGCACTTGATTACGCCCGAGCGCAGCATGGAAATCCAGCGGCTGCTGGGCAGCGACATTGTCATGGCCTTCGATGAATGCCCCCGCGCCGACGCGCCGCGCGCGGTGATCGAACAGTCGATGCAGATGTCGATGCGCTGGGCCGCGCGCAGCCGCGCCGGGTTTGACAGCGGCGCGGACCATGCCGAGCGTTCGGCCCTGTTCGGGATCCAGCAGGGCGCGCTCGACGAAGACCTGCGCAGCCAAAGCGCGGCGGCGCTGCGCGAGATCGGCTTCGATGGTTACGCAATCGGCGGGCTGGCCGTCGGAGAGGGCCAGGCAGCCATGTTCGCCACGCTTGATTTTGCGCCTGATCAGCTCCCCGCGGACAAGCCCCGCTACCTGATGGGCGTGGGCAAGCCCGACGATCTGGTCGGGGCGGTGGAGCGCGGGGTGGACATGTTCGATTGCGTCCTGCCCAGCCGCTCCGGCCGCAACGGGCAGGGGTTCACATGGGCGGGGCCGGTCAACCTGCGCAACGCCCGCCACGCCGAAGACAGCGCCCCGCTGGACGCGCGCTGCCCCGGCGATTGCTGCACCCAGTTCAGCCGCGCCTATCTGCACCATCTGCACAAGAGCGGCGAGATTCTGGGCGCGATGCTGCTGACCGAACACAACCTGACGTTCTATCAGCAACTGATGGCGGCGATGCGCGAAGCGATTGCAGCCGGGCAGTTCACCGGGTTCGCGGCGGCCTTTCGCCGGGACTATGGCGTCCCAAACTAAGTCGCCGCGGCCGGATTATTTCGCGCCCAGCAGACCCCACATGAAGTCATACTGCTTGAACCCCGGAGCCAGCTTTTGCGGTCCGATTCCGCCGATATGGGCGAAGTTCGGGGTCCCGGTCTGGTTGAACGCCGCGTTGTAATGACATGAAATGCAAGAGCTTTGGGCCAGCGGTACGTTGGCGTTAAGCGGCTCGATTATCGGGCTGCCGAGCAGGGTCGGGTTTGCGGCTGAGCCATAGCTGGTCTGCGTGCCAGTCATGCAATAGTTGGCGAACTGCGGGGCGAGCTTGCCCGCGCTCATCATCTGGCCCAGCGCGGGGGACTTGGCGCAGGCCCCATATTGCCCCCAGGCTTTGGCGTTGGCCGCAACCTTGGGTACTTGCGCGCCAAAGCTGTCGGTACAGCCGGTCTGGTCGCAGCGGCCTGGGGTATAGGCGTTCTCAAAATTGGCCCAGATCCAGTTGGGGAAGGCGGCAGTCTTTACCGATACGTGCATGCTGGTCATCGCATAGGCGACCGAGGGCCCGCCTTTGGTGGCGACGGCGCTGGCGGTGTAGAAGTTTTGAGTGACGAATCTCTGTGGCTTGCTCAGCCATGTCGCCAGCGTCGCCACCGGGATCCAGTCAGCCTTCACTTGCAGCGAATTGGCCGGGAAGGCGACTGTGCCGTTGGAGGCATAGAACTTGGTCAATCCAGGAGTGGACCATAGTCCGTTCTTCACCATATAATCAAATGACGCACGGTCACGCCGCACTTCCTCACCCACACAACCGGTGGTGGGAAACCCCGATCCAGCTGCCGCGCCGCCTGGCTGGATGCTGGCCGGAACGATACAGCCTTGCGCTGGGCCGATTACATCGACTGTGATCGGTGCCTTGGGAGCGGCACTGTGCTGTGCCAGCAGGAGCTTGCTTTGGGTGAGCGCTTTAGGCGCATCCAGCGCCGCGTTCGTGGGCCAGGCTGGAACCCTGCAGCCGGCTGGTGTGTTCGGGCTGGTGCAAGGGGTGACGTAGATGTCCTGATCTGATGCCCAGGTCTCGTAGTTCACCTTGCCAGCATTGGTCGACGGTGAGACCGCCAGAACAAACTGCTGCCACGCCACCTGATCGGGGGTTGTCCCGCCGCTGGCCAAAGCCTCCGCTTCTGCTTCTGCGCCGCCAGGTACAGCGGCATCTTGCGAGCAGCCCGCGAGCACCACGGAGAGCGCCAGTGCGGTCAATTTGTAAAAGGATGGACGGAATGAGCGCGATTCAACAACGTTAGGCATGGTGAGTCCCCCGAGAGTTACTTACGACGATGCGAACCGTTGTTTTGCGTGATCATAGTTAATCCACTTTCTTGCAATCGTCGAATCAATAATCCTCCCGTAATTAGATGGCCGCGTCACAGTGCCTGCTTCCGCTCCTGATTTCTCATGCAAGCACTTGAATGAAAAGATCGTTGTGGCACAACATGCCGTGATTATGTTTGGGAGTTGAGCATGCGTCTGATCCGGTTCTGCCTGCCCGCCGTGCTGGTTTTTGGCAGCACCGGTTCGGTAATCTCGGCCCAAGCAGGCCAAACACTGGCGGACAAGTTCGGCGCTTTGGAAGCAGTGCGCCAGATGAGCATTTCACCTGATGGCACGCAGGTGGCCTATGTCGGGCCGCGCGCCAGCGGCGGGCAGGCGCTGTATATCGCCGATGTGGTGAAGGGCGGTCTGCCCAAGCCGATCATCGGAGCCAGCCGCACCGGCGAGCGGCTGCACTGGTGCGCCTGGGCCAGCGATACCCGGCTGGTCTGCATGATGAGCCTGGTCACCACCGACGGGATCAACCTGCTCGGCTTCAACCGGATGATCTCGCTGGATGCCGATGGCAACAATGTCGCGCGGCTCAGCCCGGGCAGCAACAGCAATTCGCTCAGCATCGTCCAGAACGGTGGGACCGTGATCGATTGGGACGTCGCCGGCAAGCCGGGTTCGGTGCTGATGACTTGCAGTTTTGTGCCCGAGCAGACGATTGGCAGCAACATCACCAAGGAGGAACTAGGCCTTGCGGTCGAACTGGTCGATCCGCGCACGTTGAAACGACAGGTCATCGAAAGGCCGCGCCGGACCGCGAGCGAGTATATTTCCGACGGTCATGGGACCGTGCGGATCATGGGTATGCGGGACATCAACGATAGCGGCCGGATCCAGGCGCAGGTGCGCTACATGTACCGCAAGCCGTCTGACAATGAGTGGCTGCCGTTGTCTAATGTGACCATGTCCGCAGTTGGTCAGACTTCGGGGTTCGAACCCTATGCGGTCGATCACGCCAGCAATGTTGCTTATGGCTTCGATACGGTGAACGGGTTCATGGGGCTCTATTCGGTCGCGCTGGACGGCACCGGCAAACGCACGCTGGTGCTCAGCCGCCCGGATGCAGACGTTGACGGCCTGGAACGGATCGGGCGCGACAACCGCGTGGTCGGCGCGAGCTATGCCACCGAGCGGCGCCAGGTGGCCTATTTCGATCCCGCGCTTAAGAAGCTGGCGGCGGCCTTGCACAAGGCCTTGCCCGGACAGCCGCAAATTGACTTCATCGATGCCAGCGCGGGCGAGGCCAAGCTGCTGATCATCGCCTCCAGCGATACCAATCCGGGGATGACCTACCTCTACACCAAGGCCACCGGGCAACTTGCCGAGCTGTTGCCGGTCCGGCCCGAGCTGACCGGGGTGACGATGGGCAAGATGACTCCGGTCAGCTTCCCCGCCGCCGACGGCACGCTGATCCCCGGCTATCTGACCCTGCCGCCGGGCAGCGACGGCAAGGGCCTGCCGGCCATCGTGATGCCGCATGGCGGGCCGAGTTCGCGCGACGAATGGGGGTTTGATTGGCTGGTGCAGTATTACGCCGCGCGCGGTTATGCCGTGCTGCAACCCAACTATCGCGGCTCCACCGGCTATGGCGCGGCGTGGTATCAAAAGAACGGGTTTCAATCCTGGCGCACGGCCATTGGTGACGTGAACGATGCTGGGCGCTGGTTGGTGGCGCAGGGGATCGGCAAGCCCGATCAGCTGGCCATCGTCGGCTGGTCTTACGGCGGCTATGCGGCGTTACAGAGCTCGGTGCTCGATCCCAACCTGTTCAAGGCCATCGTTGCAATCGCCCCAGTGACCGATCTTGAGACACTGCGCGAGGAATCGCGGAACTTCACCAATTATACCTTGGTTGACCGCTTCATCGGGCGCGGCGCGCATGTGCGTGAAGGCTCGCCCGCGCAGAACGCCGCGGCGATCAAGGCCCCGGTGCTGCTGTTCCACGGCAGCCAGGATCAGAACGTCGGGATCGGTGAATCCCGCCTGATGGCGTCCAAACTGCGCGCGGCGGGCAAGCAGGTGGAACTGGTCGAATTCGAAGACCTTACCCACGGCCTGATCGACCGCGCCGCGCGGACACGCTTGCTGGCTGATAGTGACGCGTTCCTGCGGCGGTCGCTGGGAATGGCGGCGAATTAGGCGGGGCAGGGATTGAACTTGATTGCCTCAACGGAAAAAACCCGTCCATGCTGAGCTTGTCGAAGCACTGTCCTTTTCTTCGGGCCTCACGCGCAACTGATCGAAGAACAAGCAGTGCTTCGACAAGCTCAGCATAGACGGTGTTTGCGGAGAAGTGGTGCTAAGGTCGCAAGGGATGGTCGAGCCAATGCGAAGGCCCACTTTCCCTATTGGAACAAGGCTTTACCCCTCGAACCCCACGAACCGCACCGTTTCCGTCACGCTCTTGCGCTCCGAAACCACCGCGTTCGCGGGAAAGCTTTCGTCCGGCCAGCCAAGCGCGACGGCTTTCATGATCACCTGATCGTCGGGAATGCCCGCATGCTGGCGCACCACCGGGCTTTGCATGATCCCTTGGCTGTTGATCACGCAACCGAGCCCGCGTGACCAGGCGGCGTTGACCAGCGCGGTGGTGACTGCGCCGCAATCAAACGGGGTGTCGTCGCTGCCTTCCAGCACCTTGTCATAGGTCACGATCACGCAGACCGGTGCGTCGAACTGGCGAAAGCCGCGCAAGACCCAGTCCTGCCGCGCGGGGGGATCGTCGCGGGCGATGCCCATCGCGGAAAACAGCTGCTTGGCCACGCCGATCTGGCGATCCCGGTGGACTCCCGCGAAGGGCACGCCCTTGCGGAATTCGCGGCTGTCGGGCTCGCCCGCCAGCGTGCGCTCGGTATTGCCCTGGCGGATTTTGGCGAGCGGTTCGCCGGTGATCACGTGGAAATTCCACGGCTGGGTGTTCATCGATGATGGCGCGCGCATGGCCAAGGCCAGGACTTCTTCCAGCAGCGCCTGCGGGACTGGCTTGTCCAGATAGCCGCGGATCGAACGGCGACCCATGATCACTTCGTCAAATTGCACATCCGGCTCCCTGTTCTGTTCTCGACGCATTTTTAACCGCACGCTTAAATTGCGCAAGCGGCAAGAACGCACAAACGAAAAGGGCGGCCCCGCAGGACCGCCCTTTCGATTTCAGGCTGTAGCCCGAACTTAGCGCGAATAGAATTCGACGACCAGGTTCGGTTCCATCTTCACCGGATAAGGCACTTCGTCGAGCGTCGGGACGCGCACGAAGGTGACCTTGTCGGTGCCGTCGGCCGAAACATAGTCCGGCACTTCGCGTTCAGCCAGACCCTGAGCTTCGGCGATCAGCGCCATGTCCTGAGCCTTCTTGCCGAGGCTGACCACGTCGCCGGGGCGCACGCGGCGGCTGGCGATGTTGCACTTCACGCCGTTGACATAGATGTGCCCGTGCGAAACGATCTGGCGCGCGGAAAAGATGGTCGGGGCGAACTTGGCGCGATAGACCACCATGTCCAGCCGCTGTTCCAGCAGGCCGATCAGGTTCTGGCCGGTATCGCCCTTGATCTTCGACGCTTCCTGATAGGTGCGCTTGAACTGCTTTTCGGTGACTTCGCCGTAATAGCCCTTCAGCTTCTGCTTGGCGCGCAGCTGAATGCCGAAATCGCTGACCTTGCTCTTGCGGCGGGCGCCGTGCTGGCCGGGCGGGTTCGGGCGGTTGTTGACCGGGCTCTTGGGGCGACCCCAGATGTTCTCGCCCATGCGGCGATCAAGCTTGTACTTCGATGCATTGCGCTTTGACATGGCGCGTCGTCCTTCAATTTGCATGCCCCGCAATGGCCGGGGCTTCTGGTCCGGATCCGCACCACCACGGACAAGCCATGATGCGAGCAGGGCTTCACCGGAGTGCCCGCTCAATTGCGAAGCGCGGCCTATTGCTGCGGCGCGGCACAAAGTCAAGCTTGGCGGAGGCGGCGGCGAGCGATATGTTAGTCCCAAACCCGCTCATGCTGAGCCTGTCGAAGCACCCGCCTGTTACGGCGCAGCGGCGTGCGCACGATGGTCCTTCGACAGGCTCAGGATGAGCGGGAATGGAGCGAAGTGATTCAGATTTCGGGTGGGCGCGGCTTTCGGCCCAGTGTGGTTAGCACCCCGCGCAAGGTGCGAACCTCCAGATGGTTCCAGCCCGGCTTGGTCAGCACCGAGCGGAGCGTGCGGCGGGTGGCGACGGCGCGGCTGTGCGGGGTGTAGTAGCCGCGCGGCTCCAGCATGGCTTCAAGCTGGCCGATCATGCCCTCAAGCTCGGCCTGCGGGGCGGGGGGCAGCAGGTCTTCGACCGGCGGCTGCGCCAGCGCGAGGCCCTTTGACCATTCGTAGGCGCAAAGGATCACTGCCTGCGCCAGATTGAGCGAGGGAAACTCCGGATTGATCGGCACGGTCAGGATTGCGCGCGCCAGCGCGACATCGTCGGTTTCCAGCCCGGAGCGTTCCGGCCCGAACACCAGCGCCGACTGGCCCGGCTCGGCGTGGATCTGCCGCGCGGCCTGCTCGGGCGTGACCACCGGCTTGGTCACTTCGCGCTGGCGCACGGTGGTGGCATAGACTTGCGTGCAATCGGCCACAGCATCGGCCAGCGTTTCAAACACCCGCGCGCGTTCCAGCACCATATTGGCCCCGGCGGCGGCAGGGCCGGCGCTGGGGTTGGGCCAGCCATCGCGCGGACTGACCAGCCGCAGCTCGGTCAGCCCGAAATTGAGCATCGCCCGCGCGGCCTTGCCGATGTTTTCGCCCAGTTGCGGACGGACCAGCACGATCACCGGCTGGCGGACTTGCGCCGCAACCGGGGTGAGTGCGCCGCCTGCACGGTTTGCGGTTGCTCGCGCCGAACCGCGTGTGGTCAGTTGCGCTAGCAGCGCCGCGTCCCCGGCAATCAGGCCCTCGCGCTTGGCGCGCGACCAGCCCTTCAGCCGCTGCTCGGCGGCGAAGGCTGCGGCCTGATCGGCGAACGGCTGTGACCAGACCAGCTCGACCGGCAGACGCGTGGCGGTGTAGACATCCAGCGTTCCGGCGTGGTGCTGCACCAGTTTGGCGTCCAGATCATCGGTATGGCCGACGTAGTAGGACGTGTCGGCGCAGCGCAGCATGTAGGTAACGAACGGTTGCAGCCATGGCCCGGATCACGCCCGCCAACGTCCTTGATTGCCCCGGCAAATTCCTCAAAATCCCGCGCTTCGGTGAAATCGCGGTAGACAGAAGCGAAGCGGATATAGGCGACCGCGTCGAGCTGGCGCAGGCCGTCCATCACCATTTCGCCGATCACTTTGGCCTGAACCTCGCTGTCACCCAGCGTTTCGATCTGGCGCTGGATGCCCGAGACGAGCTGATCGAGCCGCTCCTGCGCGATCCCGCGCTTGCGGGTGGCGAGCGCCACCGACTGTTCGATCTTGGCCCGGTCAAAGGCTTCGCGCTTTTCGCCGCTTTTGACCACGGTCACTTCACGCAGTTGGACCCGTTCGAACGTGGTGAAGCGCGCGCCGCAGCTGTCGCACTGGCGGCGGCGGCGGATCGTGGTGTTGTCTTCGGTCGGGCGGCTGTCTTTGACCTGGCTGTCATCATGCGCGCAGAACGGGCAGCGCATTCAGGGCCTGATGCGCTTGTAGAACATCGCGCCCGCGCCGAGCAGCAAGCCCACCGGAATGCTCAGCACCGGCAGCAAGAATCCCGCCGCGGCACCGACTGCGCCGCCGATCAGCACCGGCTTGGTCGAGGGATGGTGCATGCCCTTCCTTGGCCATGCCGGTGATTTCGACCTTGGCGTCCTGGAGGATGTCGTCGCTCATGGCTCTAAAGCTCCTGATAGATCGGGAAGCGCGCGCACAGGTCTGCCACGCGGTCGCGCACGCGCGCTTCGATCTGGCCGTCGCCCTCATCGCCGTTGCGCGACATGCCATCTACCACTTCGGTGATCAGCGCGCCGATCTGCCGGAATTCCTCCTCGCGGAAGCCGCGCGTGGTGCCGGCGGGCGTGCCCAGCCGGACGCCCGGAGGTGACGAACGGCGAGCGGGTATCGTTGGGGATGCCGTTCTTGTTGCAGGTCAGCCAGGCCCGGTCGAGGCCCTTTTCGGCGGCCTTGCCGGTCACGTTCTTCGCGGTCAGATCGACCAGCATCAGGTGGTTGTCGGTCCCGCCCGAAACGATCCGCAGGCCGGTTTCGGTCAGGCTGGCGGCCAGCGCGCGGGCATTGGCGACGATCTGCGCGGCATAGGCCTTGAATTCGGGCTGCAAGCGCCTCCTGAAACGCCACCGCCTTGGCCGCGATCACATGGACCAGCGGCCCGCCCTGCATGCCGGGGAACACGGCGGAGTTGAACTTCTTGGCCAGCGCTTCGTCGTTGGTCAGGATGATCCCCGAGCGCGGGCCGCGCAGGCTCTTGTGGGTGGTGCTGGTCACCACATGGGCGTGCGGGAAGGGCGAGGGATGCGCGCCGCCCGCGACCAGCCCGGAGAAGTGGCGACATATCGACCATCAGCCAGGCGCCGATTTCGTCGGCAATCTCGCGGAAGCGCTGGAAATCCCACACCCGCGAATAGGCGGTGCCGCCCGCGATGATCAGCTTGGGCTTATGCTCGCGCGCCAGCCGAACGACCTGGTCCATATCCAGCTGCTCGTCATCCGCGCGCACGCCGTAGGGGATCGGCTTGAACCACTTGCCGCTCATGTTGACCGGCGAGCCGTGCGTCAGGTGCCCGCCTGAATTGAGGTCCAGCCCCATGAAGCTGTCGCCGGGTTGCAGCAGCGCGAGGAACACCGCCTGGTTCATCTGGCTGCCCGAATTGGGCTGCACATTGGCAAAGTCGCACCCGAACAGCGCCTTGGCGCGCTCAATCGCCAGCGTTTCGACCACGTCGGCATATTCGCAGCCGCCGTAATAGCGCTTGCCGGGATAGCCTTCGGCGTACTTGTTGGTGAAGACCGAGCCGGTGGCTTCGAGCACCGCGCGGCTGGTGATGTTCTCGCTCGCGATCAGTTCGATCTTGGTCTGCTGGCGGTGCAGCTCGCCCCGGATCGCGGCGAACACTTCGGGATCGCTGGCTTCCAGATGCGCGTCAAAGAACCCGGCGGAGCGGATGGCGGGAGCAGCCTCAAGGGTTGTGGTCACGTGGAAGTCCTCAGCAGGGCGGATTGGTGAGCTTGGCGACGCGGCCGGCTATGGCGGCCGCCGCCGAAATTCGGTCGAAAGAAATGCGTCGAGGCAGGCCTTGGCCTGATCGATCCCGATCAGCCGCGCGCCCATCGCAATGGCGTTGGCGTCGTTGTGTTCGCGCGCGAGCGCAGCGGAGAGCGGCTCGCTGACCAGCGCGCAGCGCAGCGCCGGGTGGCGGTTGACGGCGATGGAGATGCCGATCCCTGATCCGCACAATGCCACGCTCGTTCAGCCTTACCGTCCGCAACCGCTGCGGCCAGCGCATAGCCAAAATCGGGATAGTCCACGCGGTCCGCGCTATCGGGGCCAAGGTCCGCCACTTCATGCCCCTGCGCGCGCAGATAGTCGCGCAATTCGGCCTTCAGGTCGAAGGCGGCATGGTCAGAGGCGATGGCAATGCGCATGGTGGGTGCGGGCCTGTCAGCTGGAAGGGAATCGCTGCGGTCCCCTTAGTCGCGCCGCCACCAGATTGCCAGTGGCCCGCAGGACAGGTGCGCGTAAGTCATCCGGATTTGACTTGTGCTGCGGTCAGCGCCAGCATCGCGATCAACGCTTGAGGGAATGATCATGAACCGCGCCGTGCCGATTATCGCCGCTTTGCTCGGCGCGCTGCTGCTGGGGATTTGGGGGACCACGCCGCTCGCGCCGGTGCCCGCATCCGCTGCACCAGACGTGTTTTCTGCGGAGCGGGCGATGGCGGATGTGCGGGTGATCGCCGCCAAACCGCATCCGACAGGTTCCGCCGAAAATACGCAGGTCCGGACCTATCTGGTGCAACGGATGCGTGCGCTCGGCATGGACGTGACGGAGAATACGGGCGTGGTCAGCGCAAAAGGCACCGAGCGGCTCAACCGCTGGAGCGGGCGCAATGATCCGCCCGCAACCCTGAGCAACCTGATCGGCATCTTGCCCGGCAAAGACCGCAGCCTGCCCGCCGTCCTGCTGATGAGTCCACCATGACAGCGTCTGGGGTTCGCCCGGCGCGCCGGATGATACGGCGGGGGTTGCCAGCAGCCTTGAAGTGGTGCGGGCGATCACAGCGCGCGGGCCGCAACAGCGTGACCTGATCGTGCTGATCACCGATGCCGAGGAACTGGGGCTGGAAGGGGCCGAGCAATTTTTTGCCACGAACCCGCTGCGTGAGAAAGTGGGCGCGGTGATCAACATGGAGGCGCGCGGCGGCGGCGGGCGCACGACGCTGTTCCAGACCTCACGCGAAAATGGCGCAGCGATGGCAGTCTATGCCGATGCAGTCAGCAATCCGGTTGCGTCATCGTTGTCAGCCTTTGTCTATTCGATCCTGCCCAACGACACCGATCTGACCCCGGTGATCGAGGGGCCGTATACCGCCTATAACTTCGCGTTCATTGGCCGGTCTGGTCTGTACCATTCGCCCAAGGCCACCCCCGCCAACCTTGATCAAGGCTCGCTGCAAGACATGGGCGGGCAAGTGCTCGACCTGTCCGGCGCGCTGCTCGCCGCGCCGGACATGCCAGCCAAGGCTCCGGACGTGGTGTTCTTCGATGCCTTCGGGTCAACGATCACCTACCCGGCCTGGCTCGGCTGGCTGATCCTGGCAGCGACGCTGGCCGCATTTGTGCTGGCATTCAAGGATGGTGACCTGCGCGCAGCGCGCGGCGGCGCGGCGCGGCTGGCCGGGCTGATCGTTGGGGCTGGGGTGCTGCTCTTTGCGCTGAACGCATTGTCGACCGCGTTTGCCAAAGGCGAATACTATGATCGCCTCGCCGCAATTCCGCAGTTGGAACTGATGGCAATGTTCGCCGCCAGCGCGGCGGCGCTGCTCGCGTTTGGCGGGTGGCGCGCCGGCAAGAGCGCGGTTGCGGGCGCGGGCGTGGTCTTGTTGATCTTGGGCGCCTCGGCGCAATGGTTCGCGCCAACGGCTGCTTATGTGATCGTGGTCCCGCTGCTGCTGGTGGCGCTGGCGCTCCACCTGCCGGGGCGGATTGGATCAGGCATGGTGGCGGCAATCGTTAGTGGTTATATGCTGGGGCTGGGCCACCAGCTGATGCAAGGCGTCGGCCCGACCATGCCGATGGCGGCGGCCCTGCCGCTGAGTGTCGCGGTGCTGGCGCTGTTGCCGCTGTGGCCGCAGTTCAGCCGCCGGGCTGCTGTGAAAGCGGCGTGTGGCTTGTTGGTGCTGGCGGTCGGCGTTGCGCTGTGGGTGCAGTTCGACGCCCCCGCCGATACCCGCGCAGTCTATGCGGATAGTAAGGGCTGAACGCTCAAAAAATAGGCTGCTCGCCCTCAGCAATTTCAACAATCCCAAACCGGAAGGGGAAGCCGAGCACAGCGCATTGGCGCAGCTTGTCACCATCCAAACCCCGCTCATGCTGAGCTTGTCGAAGCACTGTCCTTTTCTGAGACCTCTGCAGAACAGGACAGTCCTTCGACAAGCTCAGGACGGACGGGGGAATATCAGCTTGTTGGGATGATCGCAGGTGGAGGCTACGAAGGGCCGGGGAGATCACCCGACTGCGCCGATGCGATGGTCTGGGGGGTAGGGGAGGTGATGAAGGAGGTTAGGTTGGGGGTTTGGGTGGGGTGATCAATGAGCTGAAGCCACTACTCCTAAGTCAGCAATTTTCGAAGTCCATCAATCGGAAGAGCATTTGAACCATAGGTCTGCATGGCAGTTTCAAACTTTGGCAGCATCGCACGATATCGAGCGATCGAAGCCATGCTGTGACTGTTCAATGGGTGGTCTTTGAACTCTGTCCAGCGGCCAAGATCGTTAATGAGCGTGTGTGCAATGCCGTGGTGCGGATCGTTGTTTCCGTCGAAACCGCTAAACCTGGTGTGCCGAAACCCGGCAGCCTCTTTGGCTTCCTCACCTACTAGTTCGCCGATCGAATACTCAATGAACGACCACATCGCCAGAATGTCATGGGTTTCCGCGACCTCGGCTTCAGTCGGTCCCCCCTCATCATGAAGGAAACCATGATACTGCGTCTTGATAGCCCAGTCGTCGCGGTTGATGGCCAGCCGCTTAACCATAGATGGGTCAATCTCACCGTTCAGACCCATGGCTTCCATAACCTCGGCCAACATAACAACAATTAGACGCTCACCGTCGGTCATCTGCATCGAACTTCTCCAATAACCCGCCCTACTGATCCAGAAAACTCCGCATCTTGCGTGACCGGCTCGGGTGCTTCAACTTGCGCAGCGCCTTGGCCTCGATCTGGCGGATGCGTTCGCGGGTGACGCTGAACTGCTGGCCGACTTCTTCCAGCGTGTGATCGGTGTTCATCCCGATCCCGAAGCGCATCCGCAGCACGCGTTCTTCGCGCGGGGTGAGCGATGCCAGCACGCGGGTGACGGTTTCCTTGAGGTTGGCCTGAATCGCGGCATCGACCGGGATCACCGCGTTCTTGTCTTCGATGAAATCGCCCAGATGGCGAATCTTCCTCGTCGCCGATTGGCGTTTCGAGGCTGATCGGCTCCTTGGCGATCTTCATCACCTTGCGGACCTTTTCAAGCGGCATGGAGAGGCGCTCGGCCATTTCCTCAGGCGTGGGCTCGCGGCCCTGCTCGTGCAGGAACTGACGGCTGGTGCGGACCAGCTTGTTGATCGTTTCGATCATGTGGACCGGGATGCGGATCGTGCGGGCTTGATCGGCGATGCTGCGGGTGATCGCCTGGCGGATCCACCAGGTGGCATAAGTGCTGAACTTGTAGCCGCGGCGGTATTCGAACTTGTCGACCGCCTTCATCAGCCCGATGTTGCCTTCCTGAATAAGATCAAGGAATTGCAGGCCGCGGTTGGTGTACTTTTTGGCGATGCTGATCACCAGCCGCAGGTTCGCCTCGACCATTTCCTTCTTGGCGATCCGCGCTTCGCGCTCGCCCTTCTGGACCATGTTGACGATCCGGCGGAATTCGGTGAGCGCCATGCCGGTGGCGCTGGCGATGTCGGACACTTCGGCGCGAATCCGTTCGACCGGATCGGCTTCGGCTTCGGCGAAGGCGGCCCACTTCTTGTCCTTGCCGGCTTGCGCTTGCAGCCAGGCTTCGTCCTGCTCGTGACCGACGTAGCTATCCAGAAAGTCCTTGCGGTTGACCTTGTGGCGTTCGGCCAGGCGCAACATTTGCCCGCCCAGCGCGGTCAGGCGGCGGTTGAACGCGTAGAGGTTATCGACCAGATATTCGATCTTGGTCGCGTGGAACTTCACCGATTCCACGTGCGCGGTCAGATCTTCGCGCAGCTGGTGATAGGTCTTTTCGCGCGCGGTGGAGAATGCACTGCCAGCGGCCATCACGTCCAGCCGGTCCGACTGGATCTTCTCAAACTTCTTGAACAGCGCGGTGATTTCGGCAAACTTTTCCAGCGCAGCCGGCTTTAGCTGGGCTTCCATCTGCGCGAGGGAGAGGGTGTTATCCTCCTCTTCCTCTTCGACCGCGCGGCGCGGACTGCTTTCGCCATCTTCGTCTTCCTCGTCGGCGTCAGCAGCGGGTTGTTCCTCAACCTCTTCCTCTTCCTTGTAGGACGGGCCGGCAGTGGCTTCGGTGATTTCACCGTCGCCTGCCTCTTCACCGTCTTCGGTCAGGTTTTCGGGGGGAGGCCCTTTGGACAGCATGGCGTCGAGATCGAGGATCTCGCGCAGCTGCATTTCACCGGCGTTCAGCGCTTCGGACCACTGGATGATCGCGTGGAAGGTGATCGGGCTTTCGCACAGCCCCAGGATCATCGTGTCGCGGCCCGATTCGATCCGCTTGGCGATGGCGATTTCGCCCTCGCGGCTGAGCAGTTCGACCGCGCCCATTTCGCGCAGGTACATCCGCACCGGATCATCGGTGCGCTCGATGATTTCCTTCTTCTTGACCAGGTCCGGGCGTTCCGCCGCACCCGAATCGGGCTCATCGACTTCGTCGACGTCCTTCTCATCCGGATCGACCGAGTCTTCGTCAGATTCGACGATATTCACGCCCATTTCGCTGATCGCAGACATGATGTCCTCGATCTGCTCAGACGTCATCTGGTCCTGCGGCAGGGCCTCATTCAGCTCGTCAACCGTGATCACGCCGCGCCGCTTGCCGCGCGCGATCAGCTTTTTGATCGAGGCTTCGTTGAGATCAATCAGCGGTGCATCACCGCTTTCTTTTTCCACCGAGTTGAATTCTTCGTCCATTATTCCGCCGTAGGTTGGGGCGCCTGATCGGGCTGGCCCGACGCTCGTTGGCCGGCCATTTGCCTCAGACGCGTGTCAAATTCCAGCTTTCTCTTCAAAAGCCGCTGTTGTTCTGCATAGGCCCCGTCGCTTAGCTCGCTTTCAAAGCGCGCCGTGGCGTTTGCCAAGGCAACTTCGAGCGCAGGCCGTTCGATCAGCAAAGCGGCAGCCTGCTCAAGTTCCCGCCGGGCATCATGCTCGGGCAGGTCATCGCGCAGAAAGCCGAATGGCATCTCGGCATAGTCTCCGGGGGCAGGAATCGGAAATCCCTGCTCGGCCAATATGGTTGTCAGTGCTGCTTTTTCAAGCACTGCGCCATCTTCTGCAGCTTCGACCAGCGCCTCAAGCCGGGGATCGCCCAGGCCGGCGCGGATCAAGGCGCTGCCGTGGCGCTGGATCAGGTCGGGAAAGCGCAGCATTCCTGCGACAACGGCAACTTGCAAGCTATCGCGCGAACCACCGCTGATCGCGCGGCGCAGGCGGCCAGTGCTGGCGGGGGATGACCGCACAACCGTCTTCTGAGATGATTTACGCCCCGGCGTCCATTCGCGCTGCTCGCGTTGCGGGAAGGCAAAGGCCGAAAACTGTTCGAGCAGGTCGCGCCGGTAGAGCGACTGGATATCGCGATCCGCAATCGTTTCGACATGCGCCAGCAGACCGCGCTTTCAGCCCGGCCTTGTCCTCCGGGGTTTCGAGCGGGGCAGCGTTGCGCTCATGCTCCCAGACGGTGTCGAGCAGGCTGCGACCTTCACCCAGTGCGCGCGCCATGGCGGCGCTGCCATCGCGCTTGATCAGATCATCGGGATCCATCCCGCTGGGCAGCCGCACGATCTTGAGCGAGTGCGCCGGTTTCAGCATGGGTAGCGCTCGCGTCACCGCGCGCATTGCGGCGCGTTGCCCCGCTGCGTCACCATCGAAGCACAGCACCGGGGTTTCGACCAGCCGCCACAGCATTTCCAGCTGGCGTTCAGTCAGCGCGGTGCCGAGCGGCGCCACCGCATCCTCGATCCCCGCCGCCGCCAGCGCAATCACGTCCATATAGCCTTCGACCACCACCAGCCGCCCGGTCTGGCGGCTGGCTGGTCCGGCGCGGTGCAGGTTGTAAAGCGTGCGGCCTTTGTCGAACAACGGCGTATCGGGCGAATTGAGGTATTTCGGCGCGTCAGTCTTCGCCGCGTCCAGAATCGCGGCCACCGAAGGCGATCACGCGCCCGCGCGCATCCTCGATGGGCAGCATCAGGCGGCCCCGGAACCGATCGTAAGGTTCCTTGTCCTCGACAGCGATCCGCAGGCCCGCTTCGATCAACATCGCTTCGGGGAATTGCGCCAGCGCCGCTTTGAGCGCCTGGCGACCCTCCGGCGCGAAGCCGAACCCGAACCGCTTCACCGTATGCGCATCAAACCCGCGCGTGGCGAGATAGGCGCGCGCCTTCGTGCCTTCATCCGATGCCAGCCGCTCGGCGAACCACGCCTGTGCCGCCGTCATGACGTCATGCAGGGAATCGCGCTGTTCCGCCGCCTTGGCCGCGCGCGGATCGGGGGCGGGGACCTCCAGCCCGGCTTCTGCCGCCAGTTCCTTGACCGCATCCATGAAGCTCATGCCGCGCTGGTCGGTCATCCACCGGATCGCATCGCCGTGCGCCCCGCATCCGAAGCAGTTTCCAGTCAAAATATTGTCTTCAAGCGCAAAGCTGTGTGTGCCCGGAACTTCGGCGCAAAAGACCTCTTCGAAACGCTCGCTTGGCGCTACAGAGAGGACCTGCCAGCGCAAACGCTCAAACTTTTTGCGCGCGTTTGCGTGGCGGGATCGCGCTTCGGAGAGCAAAAAGAAATCGTCTACCAACGACGATGCGACAAAGTGAATCCGGTGCACCTCAGACATTCGCCCGTGCAGGCCCAGCCTGGCCTGAGAGGTTCGCCCGAACGTGCCTATACTCAGCCGGGTCGCAATATCCCTAATCGCTTCCAGATGCTCCGCATTCGACGAATTGAGGATAACGGTGCCGTCTTTGGCAACATGGCCATCAGCTGCGAAATATCCCGCTAGAAACCCCAGAAGGTAGGCCGGACTGGCATCGTACGGCGGCAGGCCTTTCATGTGGCCGAAAGCGCGTCCACCGTATACTTTCAGATATGCCATGCCGTTGCTGCGTTCGCGCTGCACCGGGTCCCGATCCGGAAACCAGCTTTTTAGCTGAGCGTCCTTGTCGCCATGCAAATTTACCGTGCCATATGTCTGTTTAAACAGGGTTCCATCGCCGAAAACGATCCCGTGCCTGACACCTTCAGGGTCGAACTGCCATTCATCGCGGGGTTTTGGGAAGGCGGTTTCAAGCCTGTGACCCGCTTGCAGGCCAATCGTCAAAATTTCAGATTTACGTCCCCGGACAAACCAACGGTGGCCTTCGGTCGCAAACAAGATCTTGCGTATGCGATTTCGAGAAAGTTCAATACGCCATAGCCGCTGCTCGCCATAAGATCGAAAGGGCGCTTCCAGCCATTGGCCGTTGCGAGTTAAAACCCGGTGGGTCCCGCCAGCCAGTTGCGCAATCGGGATTCGGCCAGTGTCTGTAATTACCCGCGTTTCACCGGCCAGGCAGTGGTAAAAACCTTTGGAATCGTTGACCGTAAAACTGGGCGATTTCTCGTTGTGGAACGGGCAGCAGGCCTTGAACTCATGCCCCGCCTTGGTCAGCCGCGTGGTCCGCCCGATCACGCCCGACAGCGAGATCCGGGCGCGCAGTTCATCAAGCCATTGCGGGGTTAGGGACATGCTGCTTGCTATTGCTGCGCCGGGCGAAAAAGTCGAGCGGCGGTGCGACGATTGTCCGGCTCAAGCGCAACGGCGATCCGCGCAAACCGATGCTTACTGTGACGTCGACAATTGGGGATATCTGAATCAAGGGCTGGCGTTCCCGCTCCGTTCCGATTAGCCTGCCGCGATGGACAGCACAGTTACCATGATCGTCATCTTGCTCTTCGGCCTCGCCTTTGGTGGCGGGCTGGGCTGGTTCCTCGCCTCGCGCCCGCTAGCCGATTTGCAGTTTCGGCTGGGTGCAAGCGAATGTGAGATGAAGGATCTTGATGCGCGGTTTCGCCAGGCGATTGCGGAACTAGGCGATGCGCGGATCGAAGTGGCGACCTTGCAGGCCAATGCCGCCAATTTTGATGAACAGAAGGCTGGACTGATGCAGGCCCAGGCCAGCCTCAAGGCCGAATTTGAAGCGGCCGGGGCGAAGATTCTGGGGCAGGCGCAAGAAGTGCTGCTGGAACGCGCGCAGCAGCGGTTTGCGCAGTCCGAGGAGAAGAACGAAGCCCGGATCAAGGCGCTGCTTGAGCCGGTGGGCCAGCGGTTGGCAAGCTACGAGGCGCAGGTCGGCAAGCTGGAGAAGGACCGCGTTGATGCTTTCGGGCAGCTTGGCGGGCTGATCCAGTCCTTGCGCGAAGGGCAGGAGCAGGTCCGGGCCGAGGCTGCGCGGCTGGGTAATTCGCTGACCAATGCCCCCAAGGCGCGCGGGCGCTGGGGTGAGCGCGCTTTGCAGAACGTGCTCGAACAGTGCGGACTGAGCGAGCACACCGATTTCATGCTCGAACACTCGCTCGACACCGAAGAGGGACGGCTGCGGCCTGACGCGATTGTCCATGTGCCGGGGCAAAAGAAGCTGGTGATCGACGCCAAGGTTTCACTCAACGCTTATCAGGCCGCGTTCGAGGCCAACGACGATGGCGAACGCAAGCGGCATCTGGACCTCCACGCGCGCTCGATGCGCAACCATGTGCAGACGCTGGGCGCGAAGAGCTATCAGAGCCAGTTTGCCGACGCGCCTGACTATGTGGTGATGTTCGTGCCGGGCGAGCACTTCGTCGCGGCGGCGCTGGAACACGATCCGGAGCTATGGGACTTTGCCTTCCATAACAAGGTTCTGCTCGCCACTCCGACCAATCTGGTCGCAATTGCGCGGACCGTGGCGATGGTTTGGAAGCAGGACCAGCTGGCGCGCGAGGCAGTGGAGATCGGCAAGGCCGGGGCGGAGCTGTATGACCGGCTGGCGGTGGCCGCCGATCACCTCAAGGGCATGGGCGCGGGACTGGACCGGGCGGTGCGGAAATACAATGATTTCGTCGGCAGCTTTGAACGCAACGTGCTGTCGTCAGGGCGGCGTTTGAAGGACAAGGGTATCGAGATCGGCAAGCGCGAGATTGAGGATGTGGCGCTGGTCGAAGCCGCCCCGCGCTATGGCGCGCAGGCGGACGATCCGTTGATGCTCGCTGCCGAGAGTGCCAACAGCGAAGCTGCGGGAGACTAGTCCGCGCGGCGCAGTTCCAGCCGGTGGCCGCCGCCGGTCAGCACCAGCCGGTCGCCGTTCAACGCATAGCTGGGCTGCGCCTCTGATCTGTCCGCGCAATCGCGCTTTCCTGATCCATCAAGCCATCGCAATACATCTCGTTGACATGAACGGGCCGGTGATCAGCTTGCCGTCTTTGGCACGCCACTCGCCGCCCATTCCGTTGCACCCGACCGAGGCGCTGATCCGCTCAGGCAGAAATTCCAGTCTGGCCTTGCCCGAAACCGGCGCAGCCCCGTCAATCGCAGTAAAGCGCCAGACTACTGCCGGTCAGGCCGTCACTGCTGCTCGCGGGAACCGTGGCGCAGGCGGTGAGGAAGGGGCAGGGCGAGAATAAGAGCGAATTTGGTCATAGCCGCCTGGTAACCGGCGCGACATTATCGCCCGCTGAACAGGCGTCATGCCCGCAACCGCGCGAGCGCCTCATAAGCCAGCACTGCACCTGCGACGGCCGCATTCAGGCTGTCCGCGCGGCCCAGCATCGGCATGGTCACCCGCAAGTCGCATTCCGTCTCGTATTCTTCGGGCAACCCGCGCGATTCATTGCCGACCAGCAGAAAGCACGGGCTGGCGTAAGGGGCGCTGCGATAGTCCACCGCATCGCGCAGGCTGGCCGCCACCAATTGCCCCGCTCCGCCGCGCAACCACGGCACGAACTCTTCCCACTTTGCCAGCGCGATTTGCTGCGTGAACACAGCCCCCATGCTCGCGCGCACGGCTTCGACCGAGAACGGATCGGCGCAATCGTCGATCAGGATCAGCCCGCCCGCGCCCACCGCATCGCCGGTGCGCAGCATCGTGCCGAGATTGCCCGGATCGCGCAGCGCCTGCGCAACCAGCCAGATTGGCGCGGTGCTGCGATCAAGCCCGGCCAGCGCGGTGCCGAATTCATCGAACACCCCGGCCACCGCTTGCGGATTGTCCTTGCCGGTGACCTTGGCGAGAATGTCCTCGTCCATCTCGATCACCTCGCCCCCTGCGGCGGCAACGGCGGCCTCGAGCCGATCAAGCAGAGGGTGGGGGGCACGCCCGCTTGCCATCACCAGCACTTGCGGAACATGTCCGCTGTCCAGCGCGTCAGTCAGCAGGCGCAACCCTTCGGCGAGGAACTGGCGCGCGGCCTTGCGGTGCTTCTTTTCGCGCAGGCTGCGGAGATACTTGACGGTCGGGTTGGAGAACCCGGTAATTTGGCGGCGGGGTAACACCGGCTCAATCCTCGCCAAAACCGTCCTTGACCAGTCCGACCAGGCGCAGCAGTGAGGTCTCGCATTCGGTCCCGCGCACGATGATGTCGACACTGTCGCCTTTGGCCGCGCCCAGCATCATCAGCCCCAGGATTGAACCGCCAGCCGCATCATTGCCATCCTTGGCCACGCGGACGTCAACGTCCTCTGGCAGCGCGGCAACCATGTTGACGAATTTCGCACTGGCGCGCGCATGCAGGCCCCGGTTGTTGACGATTTCAACAGTCTCGCGTGCCTCGCCCATGCCCCAGATCCCCTATGCGTCCTGCCCAAGAAATTCGGACGCGATCGTGATGTAGTTACGCCCGGCATCGCGCGCGGCGGCGGCTGCCTTGCCCAGTTCCATGCTGTGCCGGGCCTTCGCGAGCCGGATCAGCATTGGCAGGTTGATGCCGGCGATGACCTCGACCTTGCCCGCCTGCATCAGCGAGATCGCCAGATTGGACGGGGTGCCGCCAAACAAGTCGGTCAGGATTATTGCGCCGCTGCCGCTATCGACCGCCGCAATTGCTGCCGCGATCTCCTTGCGCCGGGCTTCCATATCGTCGTTGGGGCCAATGCAGACCGTTGCCACCGCCTCCTGGCGGCCGACCACATGTTGCATCGCGTGGACAAATTCCTCAGCCAGCTTGCCGTGCGTAACGAGGATCAATCCGATCATGACAGCAAGCGGCTCCGCTACTTCGACCTTGGCAAACTACGACCGAATCGCGGCTCAAGGTGGCGCAAGCCCATGCAGCGCTTTGCCATTACGGTCAATGCTTGGCCTGCTCGCGCACGCCTTCCACCGTATCGGCCGCGCGCGAACCCAGGTTGCGATGGACCAGCGTGGGCAGATAGCCGGCCGTCCGCAGGGCAGCCGCCATCTGCTCGGCTGTAAACACTGACCGGTGC
Organism: uncultured Alphaproteobacteria bacterium; assembly: GCA_963802015.1. GTDB lineage: Bacteria > Pseudomonadota > Alphaproteobacteria > Sphingomonadales > Sphingomonadaceae > Novosphingobium. The sequence goes on along the minus strand of CAWDHB010000007.1, from coordinate 118,771 downwards.
CGCCCGCCGGTGCAGCCAAAGGCAATATTGACGTAGGCCTTGCCCTGCGCCTGATATTGCGGGAGCAGGAACAGCACCAGATCGCGGATCCGCTGCCAGGCTTCGGCAAAGGCAGGCGCGTCGCGGATGTGGTCTGCAACCGGCGCGTCCTGGCCCGTCAGGTCGCGCAGGCCGTCAACCCAGTGGGGATTGTCCAGAAACCGCATGTCGAACACCAGATCGGCAATCGGGGGCATGCCGCGCGCAAAGCCGAAGCTGGTGACGGTGATGGTCATCGCCCGGTTCGCCTGCAGCAGAAAAGTGTCGCGGATCACTTGCTGCAAATCATTAGTGGAAAAACTGGTGGTGGTGATGACCATGTCGGCCCAGCGCCGCAGCGGCTCCAGCAGTTCGCGTTCGGCGGCAATCCCAGCAGCGGCAGGCAGACTGTCAGCCAGCGGGTGCGGGCGGCGGGTTTCGTTGTAGCGCCGCTCCAGCTCAGCCCCCGAGCAATCGAGGAATAGCGTGGTCAGTTCCAGATCGGCGCGCGCGGTCAGCTTCTTGACCCGGTCGATCACCTTGTGCGGATTGAACCCGCGCGTGCGCGTGTCAAAGCCGATCGCGAGCGGCGGGCGCAGGTCACTCGCCGCAGCATCGGGATTATCGATTAGCCGGTCGAGCAGGCGGATCGGAAAGTTGTCGATCGTTTCCCAGCCCAGATCCTCCAACACGTTAAGCGCAGTCGATTTGCCCGCGCCGAGCAGGCCGGTAACGAGCAGGACCCGGTGTTTTCCGGCGGGGGTGGCGGTGGCTGGCATGGCGCTGAGCATTGCGCGGCGCATGGACGATTGTCCAGCCGCTCAGCGCAATCCGAAGCGTTCGAGCGCCAATTCTACCTTGCGGGCCAAATTCAACGCATCGGGCCATAAGTATAGTTGCGGAATTGGCACGCCGAAAATCAGCCTGGTCTTGGCTTCATCGATAAATCGCGGCGCTTGTGAGGTCAGGTCCACAGCCAAACCGACAGGTTGATTCGTGGCAACCGCGAACGGGAGCAGACCCAGGTTGCGCACTTCCAGCAGGCCAGCGGTGTGCGGCGGGGGGGAGGCGAGCAATTGTCCAGCGGTTGCGGACAAGCTCACCCCGTCATCGCCGACCAGCACCGCACCGCGATCGATCAGTGCCAAGGCCAGGCTGGATTTGCCAATTCCCGGTTTGCCTGTGATCAGCACCGCGCGGCCGGCAATCGACACGCAGGTCGCTTGCAACAGCATGGTCAGGCCTCCTCAGGCTCGGGAAGCAGCGCGGGCAGGGTCAGCACCAGGCAGGCTCCCACCGCGCCATCGGGGCGGTCGGTCGCCTCCAGGCTGCCCTCGTGCGCCGTCGCTATGGTCCGGGCAATGGCCAGACCAAGCCCGCTGTGGCTGCCGAAATCCTCGCCTTCGGGGCGCAGCGAATGGAACCGCTCAAACACCTTGTCGCGCGCAGTTTCGGCAATGCCGGGGCCTTGATCCGCCACGCTCAGTTCGACCACGTTATCAAGCTGCTCAACCGTAACGTCGATCCGGCCACCTGCGGGTGAGAATGACACGGCGTTGTCGATCAGGTTGACGATCACCCGTTCCAGCCGGGCCGCATCGCCCTGAACCAGCCAGGGGCCGTCGCCCGCGCGGTGCAAGGCGAGCGTGGCGGACCGACCTTCGACAAGATTGCCCTGCGCCCCGACCACGGCTTGCGTCAGCGCGGCCAAATCGATGTCGACGAACTGCGTCCGGCTCAATTCGGCGTCGATCCGGCTGGCCTCGGCAATTTCGGTGACGAGCCGGTCAATCCGCTGGATATCGTGCGCGGCAATCGCGGAGAGCTGGCGGCGCAAGTCCTTGTCATCGACCTTTTCGAGTGATTCAAGCGCGCTGCGCAACGATGCCAGCGGGTTCTTGAGTTCATGCGCGACATCGGCGGCAAAAGCCTCGACCGAGTCGATGCGCTGGCGCAGGGCAATGGTCATGTCAGACAGGGCGCGGGCCAGCAGGCCGATCTCGTCGCGGCGTTCGGGCAAGCGCGGCACTTCCACATCGCGGCCCCGGCCCAGCCGGACCCGGATCGCGGCGCGCACCAGCACCCGCAGCGGCTGGACAATCGTGCGCGCGAGAAACAGCGAGAGCTGGATCGAGATCAGCAGGGTTACACCGATCACGATCACCAGCGTCTGGCGCGCATCGCGGACGCTTTGGGTGATGTCCACAGCATTGCGGGTGGACAGCAGCATTTCGCCGACGATGCCGACCGGCGCAGCGGCGTTGATCACGGGCGTGCGATCCGGTGCAGCGCGCTGTACCACCATCGGCGCGGCGATCTTTGCCGCGCTCACCAGCTCGGGCCAGGCGCTGGTTTGATCGACTGCCGGGTCGCGATAGGGCGGGATCACCGGGCTGCCGAGCACAGTATCCATCGCCTGATCGAGCCCGCGCGCCACGTCCTGATACCACGGTTCGGTGGCGGGATCGATGAACCGGAACGCCGGATCGGCGATCTGGAAGGTGTCGATCTGCAAGCGGCCCGTGCCATCGTAAAGCCGCAGCCGCAGGTCATGCTCCGCGCCGATCCGGGCAAGCAATTGCCGTCGGTTGGGCGTCGGCGTTTCAGCCAAAGCATCGGCAATGATCGAGGCTTCGCTCTGCGCGAGGCCAAAGCGTTCGGCGAGCAGCTGGTTGCGGTACGAATCAAGGTAAAACAGGCTCCCCGCCATCAGCCCCAGCACGATGATGTTCACCGCCAGGATCCGCACGGTCAGCGATGTGCGGCGGGTCCAGGCCAAGCGCGCCGGCAGCGCCCGCAACCGCTGCCGCGTGCTTTGCTCACTTTTCGGCAAAGGAATATCCGGCGCCATACAGCGTTTCGATTGCGGAAAATCCCGGATCGACCAAGCGGAACTTGCGGCGCAGACGTTTGATGTGGCTGTCAATCGTGCGGTCATCGACGAACACGTCTTCGTCATAGGCCGCATCCATCAGCTGGTTACGGCTCTTGATCATGCCTGGCCGCGTTGCCAGCGCTTCCAGGATCAGGAATTCAGTGACGGTCAGCGAGACCGGCTGCTGCTTCCAGGTCACCATGTGGCGTGGCGGGTCTATGGTCAGCGATCCGCGCTCGATCAGTTCGAGCGGCGGCTGATCCCCCGCAAGACTGGGCGGCCCCGCCGCCAGCTCAACCCGGCGCAGGATTGCGCGAATCCGTGCGACCAGCAGCCGCTGGCTGAACGGCTTGCTGATATAATCATCTGCCCCGGTCGCCAGCCCCAGCGCTTCGTCGGTTTCTTGGTCCTTGCTGGTCAGCAGGATCACCGGCAGCGCGGATTGCGCGCGCAGGCGGCGCAGCAGTTCCAGCCCGTCCATCTGCGGCATCTTGATATCGCAAACCGCCAGATCCGGCGGATTGTCGAGCAAGGCTTTGAGCGCGGTACTGCCGTCGGTGTAGAGCCGGGTAACGAATCCCTCTGCCTGCAAACCAATCGAGACCGAAGTCAGGATATTGCGGTCATCATCGACCAGCGCGATGACTTTGGGCGCGTGGTCAGAAGGCGGCAGCTCAGACATAAGGGGTGGGCCGACCGTATAACAGTTGCGCGGGATCAAACACTTAGCCGCTCCATGCGGATCAAGCAAACGCGCGCTACGCAGTCTATGTAAACGCTTGATTAAGCGCTGCTTTGCTATTCACAGCCGTTCATTTGACGAAATCGGTGCGCTCGACTATGCGCGGCAGCGAATTCTTCGCATAGGTATGCACAAGCGGTCAGGCGAGCGTCGCTCGCGAGGCCACACACAAATTGGAGACGACCTTGTCAGTTTCGCTCAACCATTCGCTTGCCGCTCAGGGGATCACCACATCGGCGACGATCCATGCCAACCTTGGCACGGCACCGCTGGTAGAACATGCGTTGCAGCGCAGCGAAGGACAACTGACCAAGGACGGTGCCTTGCTGGTCGATACCGGGAAGTTCACCGGGCGTAGCGTGAAGGACAAATTTGTTGTCCGCGATGCAACCACCGAAAGCACGATCAACTGGGGCGCGATCAACCAGCCGATGGATGTCGCGCACTGGGCCAACCTCAAGGCCGATTTCCTTGCCGCAGTGGCGGATCAGAGCGAGCTGTATGTGGCTGATCTGTTCGGCGGCTCGCAGCCCGAATACCGGGTCAACGTGCGTGTGATCACGCAGATGGCCTGGCACAGCCTGTTCGTCCGCACGCTGCTGGTGCGGCCCACGGCGGATGAACTGGGTACCTTCGCGCCTGAATATACCATCATCAACCTGCCCAGCTTCAAGGCGAACCCGGAACGCCATGGTTGCCGCAGCGATACGGTGATCGCGGTCAATTTCACCGAGAAGCTGATCCTGATCGGCAACACCGAATACTCCGGTGAAATGAAGAAGGGCGTGTTCGGCCTGCTCAACTTCCTGCTGCCCGCGCAGGGCGTGATGCCGATGCACTGTTCGGCCAACGTCGGCGCGGATGGCAAGAGCGCGATCTTCTTCGGCCTGTCGGGCACTGGCAAGACCACGCTTTCGGCCGATGCCAGCCGCACCTTGATCGGCGATGACGAGCATGGCTGGTCCGATCAGGCAGTCTTCAACTTTGAAGGCGGCTGCTATGCCAAGATGATCAACCTTTCGGCTGAGGGTGAGCCGGAAATTTACGCCACGACCAAGATGTTCGGCACTATCCTGGAAAACGTGGCGATGGATCCGGCAACGCGCGAGCTCGATTTCACCGACGCCAGCAAGACCGAGAACACCCGCGGGGCTTACCCGATCGAGTTCATTCCGAACGTTTCGGAAAAGAACCTCGGCCCGGCACCGTCGAACGTGATCATGCTGACTGCCGATGCCTTTGGCGTGCTGCCGCCGATCGCGCGGCTGACACCGGACCAGGCGATGTATTACTTCCTGTCGGGCTACACCGCCAAGGTCGCGGGTACCGAGATCGGCGTGACTGAGCCGGAAGCGACCTTTTCAGCACTTGTTTCGGCGCAGCCTTCATGCCGCGGCACCCCAGCGTCTATGGCAACCTGCTGAAAGAACGGATTGCCAAGGGCGGGGCGCAATGCTGGCTGGTCAACACCGGCTGGTCAGGCGGCAAGGCCACCGATCCGGGCATCAAGCGCATGCCGATCAAGGCCACCCGCGCGCTCTTGAATGCGGCGCTCGATGGCACACTCAACAATGTCGAGTTCAAGCGCGATCCGAACTTCGGCTTCGAAGTACCTGTGGCTGTAGCCGGAGTGGACAGCAACCTGCTCGATCCGCGCGCCGCCTGGAGCTGATGCCGCAGCCTATGATCAGACCGCGCAGGAACTGGTCGGCAAGTTCATCGCCAACTTTGCGCAGTTTGAAGACTATGTCGATGAAGGCGTGCGCCAGGCGGCTCCGACAGCGGCCTGAACAAATTTGCGCTGAATCATTGCACGGTCGTCAAGATTGAGCGCATGATAGTGGCTCACTTTCACAGGAGTCGCATCATGGGTATTTTTGACAACATTCTGGGCCAGGTCGGCCAGCACGCCGACGTCGGCAATCTGGCGTCGAAGCTGGGGATTGCCCCGGAAATGGCCGAAAAGGCGATCGCCGCGCTGGGTCAGTCGCATGCCGAACCGGGCGATACGATTGCCGGAGCTGCCGCCAAGACCGGGATGGATCAAGGCATGCTGGGCCAGATCGTAGAGCAGATCGGCGGCGAAGGCTCGCTGGGCCAATATGCCAAGACCCTGCAGGAACACCCGGCGGCCAAGGGCCTGCTCGGCATGCTTGACCGCGATGGCGACGGCAATCCGCTCAACGATCTGGGCGGCATTGCCAACATGGCCAAGGGCCTGTTCGGCAAGAGCTGAATATTCTCCCCCTCCTTTTCGGAGGAGGGGAATTCCATTCATCTCGCGATATAACGCGCCACGTTTTGTGCGAGCACGTCCAACGGTACGTTACCGCCGTCGAGCACGGCCTGGTTGAAATCGCGGATGTCATAGCGCGATCCCAGCGCCGCTTGCGCCAATCCGCGCTGGCGCAGGATTTCGCTGTGGCCAATCTTGTAGCCGCAGGCTTGCCCGGCCCACGAACAGTAACGGTCAACCTCAGACGCAACCTCGGCGCGGCCCGAGCCGTTGGTTTTGGAAAACCAGTCGACCGCCTGTTCGCGGCCCCAGCGCTTTGCGTGCAAGCCGGTATCGACCACCAGCCGGCAGGCGCGGAAGCTGATCGATTGCAGATAGCCGAGCTGGCCGACCGGGTCGCCCTCGTAAGCGCCAAACTCGTCCCCCAGCGTTTCGGAATAGAGCGCCCAGCCTTCGGAATAAGCGTTGAACGCCAACAGCGTGCGGATCAGCGGCAACTGGTTGGCATATTCACCCTGCCAGACGTGGCCGGGGATGCCCTCGTGGAAGGCAAGCGTCGCCACGCCGAAGCGTGAGTGCCGATCGGTATCGCCGAGGTTGAGCCAGATCTTGCCCGGCACCGTCCCATCGATTGAACCTGCCCCGCCGTAAGCCCCCGGCGCGCCTGCTTCTTCGGCCAGCGGCAGACGGCGGATCTCGATATTTCCACGCGACAGGCGGCGGAACATCTGCGGCAAGCGGGTGCGGATGTAATCCAGCTTGCCCTGCATTGTTGTAATGATCTCGGCGCGGCCCGCGTCGCTCTGGGGGAACTTGAAGCGCGGATCATCACCCAGCGCGGCCATCCGTTCGCCGACCGTGCCGCTGGTAAAGCCCAGCTTGCGGAGGATCGGGTCCATCCGGTCTTGCAGCAGCTTGACCTGATCCAGTCCTTCGCGGTGGACCTCGTCGGGCGTCATCCGGGTGGTGGTGCTGGCCCGCAGCGCCCAGGCATAGAACTCGTCGCCGTGCGGGCGGGCCCAGAGGCCAGGGGCGTCGCTAGCCCTAGCGCGCTGCGCGGCCAGCTCGCTTGCTTGCCTGGTCAGCGCCGGTAGCATGCTCGTCAGTACTATTTCGCGGGTGCGGCGATCCCAGTCACCCGGAATGTCGCGCGCGCGCTTGATGGATCTTTCCACCAATCCGCCGCCGTTGCGTGCGTCATGAATTGTCGCGGTCAGCTGGGTGAAAGTCTTGTCGATCAGGAACGCGGGCGGAATCAGGCCAATCCGTGCAGCAGATTGCATCCGTTCCAATTCGCCATCGAGTTGATCCGACATCACGGCCAGCCGCGCCAGATAGGCCTCGGCATCATCGACGGTCTTGATCGGATGGTCGCTGTCCAGAAAACGCGGCGTATCGAGATAGGCTCCGACGTTCTGGATCACCACATAGGGTGTGTTGCGCCACCCGCCGACGGAGACATCGCCGTAGGGTAGGGCGAGGCCTTCTAGCGCCACACTAAAGGCGCTTTTGACCACCGCGAGGTTGGTGCGGTCCGCCGGGTTGGTCGCTAGCGGCAGAAGGCTTTCAACCGTGCGCAGCGAATCGCGCAGCAGCGCGGCGACAGCTGCTTGCCCGGCGGCTGAACGATCCCCCAGCCTTGACCGCAATGCGGCGTTGGCACCCGTATCAATCCCGAGCGAAGTCGCGCCTTCGGGCGAGAGCGCCAGCAACCGTTGCGCAATGCCATCCAGCGCGTCCGCGACGGTAGGCGGCACCATCGGCAGGTTCGGGCGAGTGGCGCAACCGGTCGCGGCGAGTGCGGAGGTGGCGGCGAGCGTGGCAGCGAATTGGCGGCGCGAGAAGGTTGGCTGGCTCATACGCGGAGAGTGTCCGCGCCGGGCGGGCAAGTCAAACGCGCTGGTCGATCAATCCTTCGCGATCCGCGATTTGGCCAACACAGATCGGCTCGACCCAAACCCGCTTATGCTGAGCTTGTCGAAGCACTGACCTTTTCTTCGTGCCTCACTCGTTACAGCTTGAAGAAAAAGGCGGTCCTTCGACAGGCTCAGGACAGACGGGTTTGGGGGAACACAACGTGTGCATTGCGAGCCGGGCCCGCAAAAAAGCCGGGCCACCTCGCAGTGACCCGGCCCTCTCGGTGGACTGTTGAAACTCAGTCGAGCAGTTCGGCGGGAACCGATCCGCCGTTGTCGGCCAGTGCTTTCATCACCTGCTTATGCAGCAGGATGTTGTCTTCGGCCGAACCTTCATAGCTGGCATTGCCCAGCTCAGTTGCCAGTTCCTTGCGGTTGGCATAGCTCGAATCGATATCGAGCAGCTTCATCAGATCGACGATCGACGAGCGCCAGTTAAGGCCGTCTGCGCCCGGCATTGCAGCCAGATTGCCGACGACATCGACGTCAGCCACTGCATAAGACACCGGCTCTGCCGCGACCGGGGCCGCGACGGGAGCGGCGACGTCCGGGGTGGCGGCTTCCGCTTTCTTGCCGAAGATCGCATCCTTGATCTTGCCGAAAATGGACATGTTGAATTCTCCTGACCCTGACCCGACGACATGCCGGGCGTTAAATCCCTGCTGCGCGATTGTTCTAGCACGGTCAAGGGCTTGACGATAGAGACTGGCCCGAAGGCGCGCGGGTTGCAGCGCCGGAATATTCTGGAGGTTTACCAATGAACATGCTGGACATGCTGCGCGCTACGGGCGGGCTTGATGCGATCGCCGGGCAGCTGGGCGTTTCGCCTGAAATGGCGGCAACCGGCGCTTCGGTGCTGCTGCCAGCCGTTGTGGGCGGGTTCCAGAAGCAGAGCGACGCTGCGGGCGGCGGCTCGGGCGGGCTGGGCAGCCTGATCGGGATGCTGGGCCAGCTTGGCGGCGGGGCGCTTGCCACCAATGTGATCGCGCCAGAACCGACCAATGTCGGCCAGGGCAACGAAATCCTGGGGCAGATCTTCGGCTCGAAAGATGTCAGCCGCTCGGTTGCCGCCGCCGGTGCCAGCCAGACCGGGCTCGACCCCGAACTGCTGAAGAAGATGCTGCCGCTGCTGGCGATGCTGGTTGGCGGCTACCTGTCATCGCGTGGCGGCGGGCAAGACGGCGGCTTCGGCTCGATCCTCGGTTCGATCCTGGGCGGCGGACAGGCAGCGGCTCCAGCAGCCGCGCCCGCGCAAGGTGGCGGGATGCTGGGCGGGCTCGGCTCGCTGATCGACATGAACGGCGATGGCAATCCGCTTGACGATCTGCTCGGCATGGCAGCCAAGCTGGGGCGGTAAGCCTTGTCGCTTGACCTGATCCTGTCGATCCTGGTGCTGGCCACCATCGCGCTGCTATTTGGCGCGGTGGTGGCCTGGCGCAAGGGCGCGCGGCAGAAAGCCGTGTTGATGGCGATTCTCGCGGTCGTGACGGCGGTTAACGTGGCGATCCTGGCGGTGCCCGGTTTCAGCGGCACGCCTCCGCTGGAACGCAAGCTGGATTGATTACCGGATCGGGCAATCGGGCGAGAGCCGGAAGTCGAGATAGTTGTCGACCGAGCGCATCATCTCGACCAGCTCGTGCTCGAAGAAATGGTTCGCGCGCGGGATTTCGTCGTGGTGAATGGTGATGTGCTTTTGCGTGCGCAGCTTGTCGACCAGCTTCTGCACCGCATTTGGCGTAACGACGGTATCGGCCACGCCTTGCACCACGATGCCTGAGGCTGGGCAGGGCGCGAGGAAGCTGAAATCGTACATGTTGGCCGGCGGTGCGACCGAGATGAAACCGCGGATCTCCGGACGGCGCATCAGCAGTTGCATCCCGATCAGCGCGCCAAAGCTGTAGCCCGCGATCCAGGTCGTGCTGGCTTCAGCATGGATCGACTGCACCCAATCGAGCGCCGCCGCCGCATCGGACAATTCGCCGATGCCGTTGTCAAAGCTGCCCTGGCTGCGGCCAACGCCGCGAAAATTGAACCGCAGCGTGGCAAAGCCGCGCGCGACGAACGTCTTGTACATCGCCTGTGTGATCCGGTCATTCATCGTGCCCCCGGCCTGCGGGTGCGGATGCAGGATCATCGCGACCGGTGCGCGTGGGCGGCTGCCGGGTTGAAACCGGCCTTCGAGGCGGCCTTCGGGGCCGGGAAAGATGACTGCGGGCATGGTCTGTACCTGGCCTTTCGGGTGCGCCAACCGGGATGCCGGGGAAATTCGGCGGTCCGGACGAGTTGGGGCTGGGATTGCGAAGCGAGCGCTATATAGAAACGAAGGTCCGAAAAGCAACGATTGTGAACATGCCAGTCCCGCCGCCTCGATTTTCCCCAATCCGGATTGCCTGCGACAGCGGGTGCGGCGCGGCATGATCTACCTTGATCATCAGGCGACTACGCCGCTTGCCCCCGAAGCGCGCCAGGCGATGCTGACCTGGCTGGCGGGGCCGGAGTCGATGGGCTTTGCCAATCCGCATTCGATGCATCGACCCGGCCGCGCCGCCGCCGCCGGGGTGGAGCTGGCGCGCGAACAGGTTGCGTCCTTGCTGCCCCCGGGCGGGCGCGTGATCTTCACCAGCGGGGCAACGGAAGCGCTTAATCAGGCGCTCCGTTCGGTCTCTCGGCAGTCGATCGCCTGCTCCGCGATTGAGCATTCGGCGGTGGTCAACGCCGCGCTGGCGACTGGCGCGTCAGTGCAAGAACTGCCAGTCAGCGCCGCCGGACTGGTTGATCCAGAGGTGGATTTCGCCGAGGGCACTGGGCTGGTCGCAGTGATGCAGGTCAACAATGAAATCGGCACGATCCAGCCGGTCGCGCGACTGGCCGAGCGCGCGCACGAAGCCGGAGCGCTGTTCCTGTGCGATGCGGTGCAGGGCGCGGGCAAGCTGGCCCCGCCCGAACACGCCGATCTGATCGCGATCACCGCGCACAAGCTCTACGGCCCCAAAGGCATCGGCGCGCTGTGGGTGCGTGACGGGGTCAAGATCGCCGCGCTGATCGAAGGCGGCGGGCAGGAAGGCGGTTTGCGCTCGGGCACGCTCAGCCCGGCGCTGTGTGCGGGATTTGGCGCGGCTGCGATGGTGGCGCGCGAACGGATGGATGCCGATTTTCAGCACCTCTCCGGCCTCGCCGCACTGGCGCGTTCGATCCTGGGCCGCTGGATCCTTAACGGCAGCGAGACCGCGCGATGGCCGGGCAATCTCAGCCTGCGGCTTGAAGGTCTCAACTTTCCGCGCCTGCTCAGCGATTGCCGCAACTTGGCCTTCTCGGCCGGTTCGGCCTGCGGCAGCGGCACCGGCGCGCCCAGCCGCGTGCTCAGCGCAATCGGGCTGGAGCCAAAGGAAGCACGCAATTCGATCCGGCTGGGCTTTGGCCGCTACACCACCCGTCAAGAGGTCGAAACGGCCTGCCACGCGCTGGAAGCGGCGGTGCGGGCGCAGGGGGTGTAATGGTGCGCGTCACCTTCATCACCGCCAAGGGCGAGCGTGTTGCGACTGAGGCCAAAGCCGGAGTCGGTCTGCTGGAGGTCGCCCAGAACGCCGACATGCCGCTGGAGGGCACCTGCGAAGGCCAGATGGCCTGCTCCACCTGCCACGTGATCATCGCGCCGGACTGGTTTGGCAAACTGCCGCGCGCCAGCGAGGACGAGGAGGACATGCTCGACCTCGCCGCCAGCGTCGCCCGCACTAGCCGCCTGGCCTGCCAGATCGAGCTGACCCAAGAGCTGGACGGGCTGGAAGTGCGAATTCCGGGGGAAAGCCGCGATATGCAGCGGCGTTGATCGGCGTGCCATACATCTAACCAAATCCGCTCATGCTGAGCTTGTCGTCCCGCAGGGGGCCGAAGGCCAACCACCCGCCTGTTACGGCACGGTAGCGTGCGTGCGATGGTCCTTCGACAGGCTCAGGATGAGCGGGATTAGAGCGTCCTCTGCGATCCCAGCGCCTGCTGTTGACATAAGCCTCTTATCGGACTTGACGATTCAAGCCGTCAGTTACCACCACCGGGCAGCGCGGATGGACCGGCTCGCAATGCCGCATACTTGGCCTCAGCTTCCTGCATCCGGGCAGTTCCGCGGGTGATCAGTTGTTCACCCTTGGCACGGTCCGACTGAGCCTGCTGCAGTTGATCTTCCGCCTTCGCCATGGCTTCGCGGGCGCGCTCCAGCTTCTTTTCAGCGTCAGCGGATTTCTTGGCGCTGGTGTCAATCAGCTTCTGGCCCTTGGTGACGTCCTTCTGGCCATCCTTCCAGTCCGAGCCGTAATCGCCGATCTGATCGGCGCGCTGCGCAATGCGTTGGCCGTTATCATTCGCAGCAGCGCCTGATGCCGACCATGCGCCAAGCAGCAACATGGGGGCCAGAGCGGCCGATGAGCAGAACCGATTTTTTCATGGGAAATTCCTAATAATTCAGATTGGCAGCTACAAATAGAACACTGTGATTGCACACTGGTTCAGCCAGAGCTTCCCAAATCGACTGCTACGCATGAATGATCCCGGAACGAGCGGTGCTGGTTCGCCGTCAACGACTATTCCCTATGGATAAGGCGCGAACCCGGCTTGGGGGCGGAATTGAGTGCTGCTAGGGCGACCCCATGGCCAAGCCTCCTTCCGAACCCGATCCCTTCGATGCCATTGTCGACGCGCCGTTCGATGCGGCGTTGTCTGAGCGCTATCTGGTCTATGCGCTGTCCACCATCACTGCGCGGTCCTTGCCCGATCTGCGCGACGGGCTTGAAGCCGGTCCACCGCCGCCTGCTGTGGGCGATGCGGCAGTTGAAGCTGAACCCCAACGATGCCTTCAAGAAGTCGGCGCGGGTGGTTGGCGATGTGATCGGCAAGTACCATCCGCACGGCGACCAGTCGGTCTATGATGCGATGGTGCGGCTCGCGCAGGATTTCAGCCTGCGCTATCCGCTGGTCGAAGGGCAGGGCAATTTCGGCAACATCGACGGCGATAACGCCGCCGCCTATCGTTACACCGAAGCGCGGCTGACCAAGACCGCGATGCAGCTGATGGCGGGGCTGGACGAAGGCACGGTCAATTACCACCCGACCTATAACGGCGAAGACGAAGAGCCGGAGATTTTCCCTGGCCTGTTCCCCAACCTGTTGGCCAATGGCTCCAGCGGGATCGCGGTGGGGATGGCGACCAATATCCCCAGCCACAACGTGGCCGAGATCATCGACGCGGCATTGCTGCTGATTGAAAATCCGCATGCTGAACATGCCGAATTGATGGCGTTGTTCCAAGGGCCGGATTTCGCCACCGGGGGCGTGGTGGTGGACAGCCCCGAGGTGATCAGCCGCGCTTACGAGACCGGCAAGGGCGCGATCCGCCTGCGCGGGCGGTTCGCCACCGGGCGCAATCCAGATGGAACGTGGGAAGACACGGGCATCGAGAAACTGCCCGGCGGACAGTGGCAGCTGGTGATTTCCGAAATCCCGTATCAGGTCCAGAAGGGCAAGTTGATCGAGCAGGTCGCCCAGCTGATCGCGGACAAGAAGCTGCCGATCCTGGAAGACATCCGCGACGAAAGCGACGAGCAGATCCGGCTGGTGTTCGTGCCGAAGAGCCGCAACGTCGATCCCGAATTGCTGAAGGAATCGCTGTTCAAGCTGACCGATCTGGAAATCCGGTTCGGGCTCAACCTCAACGTGCTCGATGCCAGCCGCACCCCCGGCGTGCTCAGTCTGAAACTGGTCCTGCAGGAATGGATCAAGAGCCAGATTGAGATCCTGGTCCGCCGTAGCCAACACCGGCTGGAGAAGATCGCAGCGCGGCTGGAGTTGCTCGGCGGCTATATCATCGCCTACCTCAATCTCGACCGGATCATCGAGATCATCCGCAGCGAGGATGAGCCAAAGCCGGTGATGATGGTGGAGTTCGAGCTGACTGATCGCCAGGCCGAAGCGATCCTCAACATGCGGCTGCGCAGTTTGCGCAAGCTAGAGGAAATGGAGCTGCGGCGCGAGCGTGACGACTTGCTGGCCGAACAGGACGAGCTGAACAAGCTGCTCGAAAGCCCGGCCCGGCAACGCACGCGGTTGAAGCGCGACATGGCGACGCTGCGCAAGGATTACGCCGAAGAAACCAAGCTTGGCCGCCGCCGTACCACCATCGCCGAAGCCGCGCCGACGGTTGAGTTTTCGATGGATGCGATGATCGAAAAGGCCCCGCTCACGGTAATCCTCTCCGCCAAGGGCTGGGTCCGCGCGGCCAGCGGGCACGAGCCGCTGGACAAGGAATTCAAGTTCAAGGAGGGCGACGGCGCAGCCTATGCGCTGCACGCGCAGACCACGGACAAGCTGCTAATCGCTTGCGATAATGGCCGGTTCTATACGCTCGGGTGTGACAAGCTGCCGGGCGCGCGCGGGTTTGGCGAACCGCTCCGGACGATGCTCGATATCGATGCCGGCACCGAGATCGTCGCGTTGCTGGTCTACCGTACCAAGGCGCAGCTGCTGCTGGCGAGCGACCAGGGCCGGGGCTTTGCCGCGGAGGCCGACGAATTGCTCGCCGAAACGCGCAAAGGGCGCGGGGTGATGACCACTAAGCCCGGCGTCAAGCTGGCGATCGTCCGCGAAATTCCGCCCGAGCACGATCATGTCGCGGTGGTGGGCGACAACCGCAAGCTGGTGCTGTTCAGCCTGGAAGAACTGCCGGTGATGACCAAAGGGCAGGGGGTTGCGCTGCAACGCTACCGCGACGGCGGCATGGCCGACGCAACCACGCTGAAACTCGACGAAGGGCTCAGCTGGAAGATGGGCGGCGACAGCGGCCGGGTGCGGACCGAGAGCGACATGCGGCTGTGGAAGGTTGCGCGAGGGGCGGCGGGGCGGCTGCCGCCACAGGGGTTCCCGCGGGATAATAGGTTTTAGCTCACCCCTTCGGTTTCAGGATCAGCTTGCCTTGTTCGACCCGCCAACTGGCGAGTTGCGAGAGCAGGTTCATCCCGATGACGTTGGTGTCATCGTCAAAATCGCGCGGGATGGCTACTTCAAGGTTGCGGACGGCGACGTTGCCGAAGGACAGGGTCTCAGCTCGGCCCATCTGCACCAAGATCTGGCCATTGGCGGTGCTGAGTTCGAACGGCGGCTCCCCAGGAATTGGGGTGATTTTGGCGTTAGTAGCCGCCGGACGCGATAGCCCGGTGAAGGTCGCGCCGGTATCGATCAGGAATTCCACAGGCGCGCCGTTGACTTGCGCTTCGACCCAGTAATGCCCGTCTGCGGCGAGCGGGATCACGGTTTCAGCACCGCTGACCTGCAGGGCCGGGCGGCTGTTTAGCCAGTAATTGGAATCGGACGATTTGGTCTGGTGCGCCACTTGCCCGATCAGCAGCAGGCCGCCCGCCAGCATCGCTAGATAGCCCGAGTTGCGGAGGGCTTTGGCGAGCGCAGGGCGCTCGCGCTCAACCATCCACCCGGCTGCGGCGAGGAGGATGCCCAGGATCACGAAGATCAGGAGCGGCTCGCTGGTGGCGAGGTCGGTGAGGCCGGTCATGCCGGTTTCTTCAGTTCGGCAGCGAGCAGGGCGGGGATCAGCGCGTCATCGAAACCGCTCGCGATCCAGTCCGTTTCAACCGCTTTGAGTGTCTGCGCCACCTTTGGGCCGGCCTTTACCCCGCGTGCAACTATTTCGCCGCCTTTGAGCGGGAAGGTGGGGATGGTCCAGTTATCGAGCGGCGCGATCGGCTGGCCAGTGATCAGCAAACGATCAAGCGCCGCCTTCCGGCCCAAGCGATAAGCGAGCGCGCGGGCATCCTCTCCCGTGGGAGAGGGGGACCATCCGCAGGATGGTGGATTGGCACCATCGGGTGCTCGCGCGCTTTCAGCGTCAGGAGTACTCGCCTGTGCCCCTTCCCCACTGCGTGGGTCCCCTCCCCCGAGGGGGAGGAGGCGTCCCGCCGCCAGGGCCAGTCGCTTTTTCTGTGCGCCAGACAGGCGGAACCGGCTGGCGACATGCTCCGCCACCGCTGCATCAGCGGGCAGCAGCGCGGCCAAGCGCCGCAGTGCGTCGGGCTCTAAGTCATGCTGTGACTCCTGAGCCACCAGCGCTGCCAAGCCGGCCACCGCTGTCTCGGGCAGCACAACTGTCAGCACCCCCAGCTCCGCCATCCGCGCCACAGTCGGCGCGGGATCGGGCAGGCCGAGCAGGTTGAGCATCTCCATTCCGATCCGCTCGCGCGACAGGCCTTTCAGCGTCGCGGCCAGCTCCGCGCAGGCTGCTTCAGCTTCTGGATCAGCTGGTTGCGAGCCAAACCGCGCCTGAAATCGGAAGTAGCGCAGGATCCGCAAATGATCTTCGCGGATGCGCTGCCGGGCATCGCCGATAAACCGCACCCGCCGTGTGGCCAGATCGTCCAGCCCGCCAAAGTAGTCGAACACCTCGCCCGAATCCGGATCGGCGTAGAGTGCGTTGATCGTGAAGTCGCGGCGCGCGGCATCCTCCTGCCAGTCCTGCGCAAAGGCCACCGTGGCGCGGCGGCCATCGGTGCTGACGTCATGGCGCAAGGTGGTGATCTCGACCGGGCTGCCGCTGAGTATCGCGGTAACGGTGCCGTGCTCGATCCCGGTGGGAACCACCTGAATCGCATGCGCTTTCAGTCGCCGCATCACCTCCTGCGGATCGAGCGGGGTGGCGATGTCGATATCCTTGACCGCGATCCCGAGCAGCGTGTCGCGCACCGCGCCGCCAACATAGCGCGCCTGACCCGCGCCAAGCGCCTTGATCAGCACCACCAGATCGGCGCGCTGCATCCAATCTGCGGAGAGGCACGGCATTACCAAGCGATCCGCCGCGCCAGATTGGCGATAATTCCCGCCGTCACGCCCCAGATCCGGTGTTGTTCCCATAGGATTTCGATGTAGCGCCTTTCCTGTCCCTGCCAAAATCCTGAATGCGACACATGGTTGGCGGCATCGAACACGAAATCAACCGGCGCTTCGAACCACTGCGCCACTTCGGTCGGGCTGGGGTTCAGCTCCAGATCGGGCGGGACCACGGCGATCACCGGGGTGATGGCATAGCCGCTGCCGGTGCGATAGGTATCGCTGGGGCCGATCACGGTAACATCGCTAGCCTTGATCCCCAGTTCCTCGTGGGCCTCGCGCAGCGCCGCTTGCACCGCATCCTCGCCCGGATCGATCTTGCCGCCGGGGAAAGCCACTTGCCCGGGATGCGAGCGCATGTTCGACGGGCGGTGGATCATCAGGAATGCCGGGCGCGGGCTGTCGGTTACCGCTGCGAGTACCGCCGCCGGGGTCAGCGCGGAGCCGGCAAAGCCGCTTTCATCGCGCGTCTCGAGATCGAGCGCGTGGCCTTCTGCATGCAGCCGGGTGAGGCGGGCGATCAGACTCATGCGGGTATCAACGAAAAGCGCTGGTCCTGACTTGTAACGCTCAAGTTTTGGTCTGCCAGTTCAACCAGTTGCAGCCAGGTGCTACGGTTAAGCCTAGCCTCCAGCCCGTGGCGGACTTGAAGATAGAGCGCCGGGGTATCAGGATCGCCGCATGCGATCAGCCGGTGGTCCGGACCAGCAATCAGGATCTCGTCGGTGTTGAGCCGGAACGCCAGACTGCCGCCTTCCGCGCTGACATCGGTGGCGATGAACGCGGCGTCCTTCACCGCGATCACCTGCTTTTCATGCGGGGTGACCAGCCAGTGCTGGCCCTGCGCATCACGCCAAAGCAAGCTGCTGAAGGCACGGATCATTGCAGGGCGCTTGATCTCACCGCCGTCATGGAACCACCGGCCATCGGCCTTGATCACCATCAGGCTGTCGCTGGTCACCTGTGGGTTCCACTGGTCGACCGGCGGCAGCTTCTGCGCGGCCACCAGCGCTGCAATTTGTTCAAGCGTCAGCGCGGCAAGGTCAGGGGCGGGTTCGTAAGGCATTGCGCGGTGCGATGCCAGATCGCCTCACCCGCGCCAAGGGCCAAGCGTGCCGGTAGCGGGCAGCACGGCCGGATTGTCGCAGCGGACCAGCAAGCGGTGCCGTTCAAACGGCCCGGGCAAGTCCCATCCCCCGGTGTGGGCATTGGTGAAGCCAAAGAAGCGCTCGTAGTATTCCGGGTCGCCGATCATCACTTGCGGCAAGGGCGCCTGGGGTGACAACGCCGCCAGGCAGGCAGTCATCAGCGCCTTGCCAAAGCCGCCGCCTTGCGCTTCGGGCAACACCGCGACTGGGCCGACCATGATCAGCGGATGCCTCCGACCCGCTGGATCGGTCAGCGCCACCGGCCAGCACTGGATCGTGCCCACCAGTTGCTCGGCATTGTCGAGCGCCGCAAACGACAGCGCGGGCAGCCAGTCCATCCCGGCGCGCACCTTGTAAGCGGTGCGCTGCTGTCGCTGGGGATCGAACGCCCGGTCGAGCAGGGCTTCGATCATGGCGGGGTCCACCGCGTCGAGCGGGATCAGGTTCGCAGCATCAGTCATAGCCGCGCGCCGATAGGGCGCGGGCTGTGCCCTGTCGACCTAATTACGCCGACCTATTTGCGCGAAAGCCGCAGCAGGCGCCCGTCGCTGCCGTCCTCGATTACCAGCAGCGTGCCGTCCTCGGCCTCGGCAATATCGCGGATGCGCTTGCCCAGTGGATAGCGCGCCAACTCGCTGGCTCCAGCGCCGTCGATCCCCACGCGGACCAGCCCTTGCGAGCCTAACCCCGCGATCAGCGCCTGGCCTTTCCATTGCGGCCACAGCTTGCCCGAATAGAACAGGAAATCGCCCGGCGCGATCACCGGGTTCCAACTGAGCGCAGGCGCGGCAAAGTCTGGCCGGGTGGAATGCGGCGGAATGTCGCGGCCATCGTAGTGATTGCCTTCGGACACCAGCGGCCAACCATAGTTCGCCCCGGCTTTGACCAGATTGAGTTCGTCGCCGCCCGCCGGGCCGTGTTCCAGATCCCACAAGCGGCCCTTGGCATCGAAGGCCAGGCCCAGGATGTTGCGATGGCCAAGCGTGTACCGTTCTGCCGGACCAGTCGGCTTTCCAGCGCCGTTGATCGGAATGCGGATAATCTTGCCCAGATCGCTGGCCGGATCCTGCGCCGGTTGCATCTTTTGCCGTTCGCCCGAGGACACGAACAGATACTTGCTATCCGGTGAAAATGCGATCCGATGCCCATAGTGTCCGCGCCCGGAAACCTTTGGGGTCTGACGCCAGATCACTTCCAGTCCGGTAACTTCGCACTCATCAGCAACCAAGCATTTTACCGTGCCGCGGCCCAGCGCCGCGCCGCGGGTTTCACCCGGACCGGCTTCGGCCCAGGTCAGAAATATCGTTCGATTCTGAAAGCTCGGTGACTTTTCAGACGGGAGGAACGCGATGTCGCCCAAACCGCCTTGGCCGCCGTAGTCCACTTTCGGCAGGCCGGTCAGCGTGCCCAGCCGACCGTTCTTCCAATCGACTATTTTTGCGGTCCCTGCCTTCTCGGTGATGAAGCCCAGACTGGTTCCCGGCGCGACAGCGAGCGCCCATGGCTCCTTGAAGGTGGCCAGCGGCGTCACGACAAAAGCGTCAGCCTGTTCGGCAGCTGCGGTGGTGCGTGGGCTATCCCCGGCAGAGCTGGGGCCGCAGCTTGCAGCCAGCAGCGCAAGGGTCGAAAGAGCGGCGAGGAGTGAGCGGTTCATGGTCAGCAACATCGGCGATCGGCAACGGCTTGCCAAGTCCTTGCCCGACCGGCTGGTGATCGGGGTCGACGAAGCGGGTCGTGGACCGCTGGCGGGACCGGTCGTGGCGGCGGCTTGTGTGCTGGGATTGCATGTGCCGCCGGGGCTGGATGATTCCAAAAAGTTGTCAGCCAAGCGCCGCGCGGTGTTGGAGCCATTGATCCAGTCGAGCTGCCATTGGGCTGTGGGTGTGGTTGAGGCGGATGAAATCGACCGGATCAATATCTTCGCCGCGACCATGCTGGCGATGACTCGTGCAGTCACGGCGTTACTCGCCCCGCTGGGCTGCGCGCCCGACGAGGTGCTGATCGATGGCAACATGACCCCGCAGGGCCGGGTACCAGACTGGTGCTGGCCCGCGCGCGCAATCGTTGGCGGGGATGCGCTTGAACCGTGCATCTCCGCCGCATCAATCCTGGCGAAAGAACACCGCGACCGGATCATGCGCGCCGCCGCGCTGGACCACCCGCACTACGGCTGGGAGCGCAACATGGGCTATGGCACGGCGGAGCATCTGGCCGCGCTGCACGAACATGGCGCAAGCCCGCTGCATCGGTGTAGTTTTAGCCCAGTGGCGCAGACCTTCCTCCCCCGTGGGGGAGGGGACCCACTGTAAGTGGGGGAGGGGCACTGGCCGGTACTCCCAAGCGTGCAGATGCGAGCTTGGGAGTACTCGCCTGTGCCACTCCACCACTTCGTGGTCCCCCTCGCCCGGTGGGCGAGGAATTATTTTCGCTGCCGAGTCCGGCCAGCCACACCACTACATCTAAAGTCTCGCCGGAATCACGCAGACTCTATATCCAGTGGGGGACTCGTTTCGTTCCGCCCGCAAGGCAGCTGTGATGGCGGAAAATCCCACGGATTTCCGGCGAGTCGCTGCTTGACGTGGAGTCGATATTGACTCACCCTGCGCGCTCAGATTGAGGATCGAGGCGGCGTCATGGGTGAAATGCTGGTAGGCGAAAAGGCGCGATTGCGCGCTGCCAAAGAGGTCGTTCGCCCGGATTTGCCGCTTGGCCAGATCCTGGATGGCGACTGCATCACTGCGATGCGCAGCTTGCCCGACGCCTCGGTTGATCTGATCTTTGCCGATCCGCCTTACAACCTGCAACTGGGCGGAGACCTCTCCCGACCGGACGGGAGCCACGTAGATGCCGTGACCGATCACTGGGACCAGTTTGACAGCTTCGCCGCCTATGACAAGTTCAGCCGCGAATGGTTGACCGAAGCGCGGCGGGTGTTGAAGCCCAATGGCGCGCTGTGGGTGATCGGTTCCTACCACAACATCTTCCGGCTGGGCGCGATGCTGCAGGATATGGGGTTCTGGATACTCAACGATGTGGTCTGGCGCAAAGCCAACCCGATGCCGAATTTCAAAGGCACCCGCTTCACCAATGCCCACGAAACGCTGATCTGGTGCTCGATGGGCGAGAAAGCGCGGTACACGTTCAATTACCGCGCCATGAAGACGCTGAATGACGAACTGCAGATGCGCAGCGATTGGGTGCTGCCGATCTGCGGCGGGCAGGAACGGCTGAAATCAGGCGGGACCAAGGTTCATCCGACGCAAAAGCCCGAAGCGCTGTTGTACCGCGTCATGCTCGCTACGACTAACAAGGGTGACGTGGTGCTCGATCCGTTTTTTGGCACCGGCACCACCGGTGCGGTGGCGAAGCGATTGGGCCGCGAATGGATCGGCTGCGAGCGCGAAAGCGTCTATCGCGCCGCCGCGCTGGAGCGGATCGAGCTGGCGCTGCCGCTGGACGAAAGCGCGATCACCACGATGCAAACTCCGCGCGCTGCGCCCAAAGTCGCCTTCGGCACGCTGGTCGAAACCGGCTGGGTCGCGCCGGGGGCAACTATCACCGACAAGAAGCGCAAGATTGCAGCCACCGTGCGGACTGACGGCTCGCTGCTCGCGGGCGCAGACAGCGGCTCGATCCACGGCCTCGGTGCCAAACTGCAAAGCGCGCCCAGTTGCAACGGCTGGACCTACTGGCACATCGAACTGGACGGCGTGCTGCAACCACTCGACGTGATCCGGCAGCGCTATCTGCTGGCGACAGAAGATTGAGTATCCGCCATTACCTGCGCCCGCTTGCTCTGGCAGACAGTCCGCAAAGCGAGGATGGGAACACAATCCGCCTGGCGGGCGGCTTGGTCTTTGCCAGCCGGTTTGCGCTGATCGCGCGGAATGACGGCAAGATTACCGGGCGTACTCACTTTTCGGTGCCCGAACTGCGCGCCGCGCTGCCCGGCTTGCCCGATGCAGTGCAGACCCAGTTCGAAAATTTCCAGCATGTCCCCCCGCCACTGGTTTGCGGCAACCGGACGATCCGGCTGGATCAGCCGCAGATCATGGGCATTCTCAATCTGACCCCGGACAGCTTTTCCGATGGCGGCCAGTTCATGGACGATCCGGCGGTGGCCGATGCCCATGCCGCCGGCATGGCTGAAGCTGGTGCTGCACTGATCGATGTTGGCGGGGAAAGCACACGGCCCGGAGCAGCGGCAGTATGGGAGGGCGATGAGCTCAAGCGCGTGATCCCGGCGGTGGAGCGGCTGGCGGCGATGGGGATGGCCATCAGCATCGACAGCCGCCGTCCGGCAGTGATGGAAGCCGCGCTGGCGGCCGGGGCGCATGTGATCAACGACGTCTCCGCTCTGCGCCACGATCCGCGCAGCCTGGAATTTGCCGCCCGCGCCGATGTACCGGTGGTGCTGATGCACACGCCAGGCGATGGCAACGATTTGCACGGTGATGCGGCTTATGGTGACGTGGTGCTCGACGTGTTTGACTGGCTGGCGGATCGCCGCGACGCCGCACTGGCAGCGGGGATTGCGCGCGAGAAGATCGTGCTCGATCCCGGCATTGGGTTCGGCAAGACCGTGGCGCACAATCTGGCGCTGCTGAACGCTTTGCCGCTGTTCCATGCATTGGGGCAGCCGCTGCTGCTGGGCGCCAGCCGCAAACGGACGATCGGCGCGCTCGACAACGAAGCTCCGGCCCACCGGCGGCTCGGCGGCAGTCTGGCCTTTGCGATGAAGGGGCTGGAGGCCGGGGTGCAGCTGTTGCGCGTCCACGATGTTCCTGAAACGGTCCAAGCAATGCGCGATTTGGCGCGGGCTGCGCGATGCGGCACTGACGGATTTTACGCAATTGGTCGATTAGATGGGGTGATCAGGCGACGTCGCCGATCCCCAGATCGCTGAGCTTGCGGTACAGCGTTGACCGGCCAATCCCGAGCCGTCGCGCGACTTCGGTCATCCGGCCGCGGTAGTGGCCGATGGCGAGGCGGATGACGTCGGCTTCTATATCTTCCAGTGGTCGCAGATTGCCATCGGGGGTATAAAGCGTCACGCCGCTTGCTTCCTGCACCGAGTTCATGGGGAGCGCTCGGTCTCCGCCGAGCATGTTGGACAGCTGCGGAAAATCATCGGCGGTCAAGGCGTCACTGTCACAGAATACGGCGGCGCGGAACAAGACGGCTTGCATCTGCCGGACATTACCCGGCCAGTCATAGGCCGCGAGCAAGGCCAGCGCGCCATCGGTAATGCCCAGGGCGCGCAGGCCGGGCTGTTCGCCGATCCGTGCCAGGAAATGGCGGGAGAGTGCGGGGATATCGCCGGTGCGCTCGCGCAACGGCGGCAAGCTGACCAGGGTTCCGCCGATCAGCTGCAGCAATTCAGGCAGGAAATGCCCGCCCGCAACCATGTCTTTCAGCGGCAGGTTGCTGGCAGCGATCAGGCGCACGTCGACCCGGAACGAATGGCGCGCACCAATCGGGCGGACATCGCTGCGTTGCAGCGATTCAAGCAGGCGGTGCTGGATGGCAACCGGCAGGCGATCAACTTCATCCAACGCGAGCGTGCCGCCATCAGAGTGTTGTAGCGCCCCGATCTGCTGATCAAACGCGCCGGCGAAGGCGCCCTTTTCATGGCCAAACAATGCCGATTTAACCGAATTGGCCGGAATTCCGCCGACATTGAGCAAGCGGAACGGCGCTTTGGAACGCGGGCTGGCCGCGTGCATCGCGCGGATCAGCATTTCCTTGCCGGTCCCGCTCTCGCCTTCGATCAGCACCGGCGTGTGGTTGCGCGCAGCTTTGGCGGCAACCGCGAGCGCGGTGCGGAAGGTTGGCGAAGCGCCGATCATCGAATCGAAATCGAGCGTTGCGATGATCTTTTCGGTGAGCGGTTGCAATTCGTCGCGCGGGGCTTCGCGGGTGGTCGAGGCGCGCAAGGCTTGCATCAGCCGGTCGGGAGCGACCGGTTTGACCAGATAGTCCGTCGCGCCCGCGCGCATCGCTTCCACCGCCAGCAGTGGTGAGGCGCTGGTGGTCAGCATCAGGATCGGCAAGGCAGGGCGGCGGCTTTTCAATTCGGCGATCAGGGTGCAGGCGTCGTCGCCCGGCACCCACTGGTCAAGGATGATCGCAGCGAGCTGCATGCCCTGACGCGTGCCGAGCGTGGCGATCGCGGTTTCGGGATCGCGTGCAACAATCGTGCGCCAACCTTCACGCGCAGCAAGGGCCGTGATAAGACGGCATTGCGCCGGCTCATCATCGATCAGCATCAACAGGCGCTGCTCGAATTCGGCCATGTTACTGTCCTGGACCCCCATGAAATTACTGCACCGGCCTTAGGGGTATTGGGTAAAGACCGGATTAAGGCTGACGAAAATCGCGGATTATTCGTCGGGTCCGGCGGCTTTGGCCCTTGAGCCGCGCGGGCTGGCGCGATAGAGCCGCGCAACGTTCAATCACATCTGACAATCGGGGACAGGACATCATGGCTTCGGGCAATGACATCAAGGCAGCCAGCGCAACCTACGGCGGATTTCTGGTGATGCTGAAGTGGGGCACGATCATCAGTGCCATCCTTGCGGCCATCGTCGTCATTTTGATCGCTTGACCCCGCATGAGTGCGGGCCTGAAGATCGCAGTTCTGAAGGAACGCGCGAGCGGTGAAGCGCGGGTCGCCGCAACTCCCGAAACGGTGAAGAAATTCATTGGCTTGGGTGCCAGTGTGGCAGTTGAGCGCGGTGCCGGGCAAGGGGCTTCGATCCCCGATGCGGACTTTGCCGCAGCCGGGGCGGAAATAGTCCATGCGGACAGTGCGGTGAAGGACGCGGCGATCGTGCTCGGGGTGCAGGGCCCCGATCCCAAGCTGCTCAAAGGCGCAAAAGACGGGGCCTGGGTGGTTGCCGGGCTGGATCCCTTCGGCCAGCGCCCCCGGATCGATGCCTATGCCAAGGCCGGGTTTGAAGCCCTGGCGATGGAATTCATGCCGCGCATCACCCGCGCGCAATCGATGGATATCCTGTCCAGCCAGTCGAACCTGTCCGGCTATAAGGCGGTGATCGAGGCCGCGAACCTCTATGGCCGCGCCTTCCCGATGATGATGACGGCGGCGGGCACGGTTTCGGCGGCAAAATGCTTCGTGATGGGCGTTGGCGTTGCCGGGCTGCAAGCCATCGCCACCGCGCGGAGGCTGGGCGCGCAGGTCAGCGCGACCGACGTGCGTTCGGCGACCAAGGAGCAGATCCTGTCGCTGGGGGCCAAACCGGTGTTCGTCGAGACGGTCGCCGGCATCGAAGGCGAAGGCGCGGGCGGCTATGCCACCGAAATGTCAGACGAATACAAGGCCGCGCAGGCCGAACTCGTCTCGAGCCATATCGCCAAGCAGGACATCGTGATCACCACCGCACTGATCCCCGGCCGCGCCGCGCCGCGCCTGATCAGCGACGCCCAGATCGCCAGCATGAAACCCGGCAGCGTGATTTTTGATCTCGCCGTGGCGCAAGGCGGCAATGTGGAAGGCTCGGTTCCTGATCAAGTAGTCGAGATCCACGGCGTCAAGGTGTTGGGCTGGTCGAACACCGCAACGCGGCTGGCGACCGATGCCTCGGCGCTGTTCGCGCGCAACCTCTACAACTTCCTCTCGGCCTTCTGGGACAAGGAGGCCGGGCGACCGGTGCTCGACGAGGAAATCGGCGATGCCGTGCGGCTGACGCTGGCGGGCAAGGTTGTGAACGCGAGGTTGCTGGGGTGATGTCAGCAGCTCAGCGAACCTTGGACGAGCTTAGGTCGTTGGAGCCCGAATTGCGCGCGCAGGGCATAGAGGCGCTGTATCTGTTCGGGTCGTTTGCGAGAGGCGATAACACGAAAAACTCCGATATTGATCTGGCCTTCGATATGGTGCCGGGCAAGCGCTTCAGCCTGTTTGAACAGGCGCGGATGACACGCGAATTAAGTGAAGCTTTGCGTGCGAAGGTCGATTTGGTGCCTCGAAATGAACTCCATCCTTACATTCGCGCAAGGGTGGAAGCAGAACAAGTGAAGGTGTTTGGATGAGCGCGGACCGCGACGGCCTTTACCTCACCCTGATTGCGGAGGCCATTGCTGACATCCAGCGCCGGATGGCCCTGAGTGAGATCACCTCTTTTCTTTCAGACCGGGACGAGCAAGCTTTGATGGCGTTCAGACTTTCCATAATCGGCGAAAATGCGAACAAGCTCTCATCAGTTCTCAAGGCGAGACACGCTGGATTGCCGTGGCGAGACATGATTGCCTTCAGAAACATCGTGTCGCACGAGTATCATCGTGTTGCCGCTGACCGGGTATGGGAGGCAGCAGAGGCCCTTTCCGATCTCGAAGCCATGGTCGATATCGAATTAAAATCGTTGGGCAAGGGGCCACAATAATGGACTTCATCGCAATCCTTTCGATCTTCGTCATGGCCTGCTTTGTGGGTTATTACGTCGTCTGGTCGGTCACCCCGGCGCTGCATACGCCGCTGATGGCGGTGACCAATGCGATCTCCTCGGTGATCATCGTCGGCGCGCTGATCGCGGCGGCGGCGGCGGGCTCGGCCTCGTCGAAGTGGTTGGGGCTGCTGGCGGTGGTGCTGGCTTCGGTCAACATCTTCGGCGGATTCGCGGTGACGGCGCGGATGCTGGCGATGTATAAAAAGAAGGAGCGCAAATAATGCCGCACAGCGCACCGCCCGCCTGGGTCATGCTGGCTTACCTGATCGCCGGGGTCTGCTTCATCCTGGCCCTGCGCGGGCTGTCGTCGCCGGCCACGTCGCAGCGCGGCAACCGGATGGGCATGCTTGGCATGGCACTGGCCGTGGGTACGACGCTGCTGCTCGGCGCTCCCATAGCCAATGGCGGCTTCCTGCCGCAACCGACACCGGACGATCTGGTGATCCTGGCACAGATTCTCGGAGCGATCGCGGTCGGCGCAGTAATCGGGATAGTGACCGCCAGACGGATCGCGATGACCGACATGCCGCAACTGGTTGCCGCGTTCCATTCGCTGGTCGGCCTCGCGGCTGTGCTGGTGGGCTGGGCGGCCTATCTCAACCCGGAAGCCTTTGGCATCGTCGGAACCATCGTTCAGAATTCCACGTCGTATGCTCTAAGCCCAGGCGAGGCAGCAAGATTGGGTTGGGCCGGGCCATTGTCAGACACTGCCACTGCTCAAATGGCGATCATCAACCCGGTCAGCCGCCTCGAACTGGGCCTCGGCATCGCCATTGGCGCGATCACTTTCAGCGGCTCGATCATTGCGTTCCTGAAACTAGCGGGGAAGATGAGCGGTGCGCCGATCATGTTGCCGGCGCGGCATGTCATCAATCTCGGCACCTTGGCCGCGATAGTTGGTCTGACGGCGTTCTTCATGACCGACCAGAGCCTGTGGGTGATTGCCACGATCACCGCGCTCGCGTTCCTGATCGGGTTCCTGCTGATCATCCCGATCGGCGGCGCGGACATGCCGGTGGTGGTTTCGATGCTCAACTCCTATTCGGGCTGGGCGGCGGCGGCGATGGGGTTCACGCTGCACAACACCGCAATGATCATCACCGGAGCGCTGGTCGGCTCCTCGGGTGCGATTTCATCTTACATCATGTGCAAGGCGATGAACCGCAGCTTCCTGTCAGTAATCGCAGGCGGGTTTGGCGTTGATGCTGCAGCGGCGGGCGGAGAAGCCAAGGCGCAGCGCCCGTGGAAGCGCGGCGCGGCGGAAGATGCGGCGTTTCTGCTGAAGGAAGCCGAACAGGTCATCATCATCCCCGGCTACGGCATGGCCGTGGCGCAGGCGCAGCACGTGCTGCGCGAAATGGGCGACCTGCTGAAGAAGGAAGGCGTCCGCGTCAAATATGCAATCCATCCCGTGGCAGGGCGGATGCCGGGGCACATGAACGTGCTGTTGGCCGAGGCCAACGTGCCCTATGATGATGTGTTCGAGCTGGAAGATATCAACGGTGAATTTGCCCAGACCGATGTCGCCTTCATCATCGGCGCGAATGATGTGGTCAATCCGGCGGCCAAGACCGACAAGTCATCGCCGATTTACGGGATGCCGGTGTTCGATGTGGACAAGGCCAAGACGATCATGTTCATCAAACGCAGCATGGGCGGGGTCGGCTATGCGGGGGTCGATAACGACGTGTTCTATATGGACCAGACCATGATGCTGCTGGCCGATGCGAAGAAGATGGTTGAAGATATCAACAAGGCGTTGGCGCATTGAACCGCATGGCTTGGCTTTGCCTGGGCACGCTCGCGCTGACCGGCTGCGTCTCCAAATTGGCCGAGGGCCGGGTGAAATCAGCGCTGGTTGAAGCGGGGCTGTCTGCTCCCAATGCCGATTGCATGGCCGAGCGGATGACCGATCGGCTGAGCATTGGCCAGCTGCGCAAGCTGGAAGCGCTGAAGGGCGACAAGCGCTCGGTCTGGGACTATGTCAGCGCAGTGCGCAAGGTCGGTGATGCCGAAGTGCTGGGCGTTACCAGCAGCGCGGCGGCGCTCTGCGCGAGCGGCTTGGCACCAGAAAAGAAGTAGCATCCTCCCCTTAAGGGGAGGGGGACCACCGAAGGTGGGGGAGGGGCACAAGCAGTACTCCCGCCCTATCCGGACGGCGCTGGCCGGAAGCGTCAGGAGTACCAGCTTGTGCCACTCCACCATCCTGCGGATGGTCCCCCTCTCCCACGGGAGAGGAAGCTTGGGATTGACTTACAACGCTGTCAGTCCATCATCCTGGCATGAGGATGCTCGCAACGCTTATCGCTGCGGTCTCGGCGCTGGCCCTGACTGCCCCTGCTCCATGCCAAGACCATCGCGGTTGCCGCCGGGGCCGATGCCCAGCGGCGCTTGCAGGAGGCGCTGATTGTCGCCGAGCCAGGCGATGTGGTGGAGCTGGGCGCGGGGCGGTTCGTGCTGACCGACGGGCTCTCGCTTGATGTCAACGGCGTGACCCTGCGCGGCGCGGGGATGGAAGCCAGCGTGCTGGACTTCACCGGACAGAAGGGCGCGGGCGAGGGGCTGCTGGTTACATCTGACCAAGTCACCCTGCGCGATTTCGCGGTCGAGAACCCCAAGGGCGACGGGATCAAATCGCAAGGGCGCGGACGACATCGTCTATTACCGCGTCCGCGTAACGTGGACCGGCGGGCCCCTGACCACCAATGGCGCCTACGGCATCTATCCGGTCGAAAGCACCGGGGTGCTGATCGATGGCTGCAAGGTTTCGGGCGCTTCTGATGCGGGGATCTATGTCGGGCAGAGCGAAGGCGATCACGGTCCGCATATTCGCTGGCCGAAAACAACGTCGCCGGGATCGAGATCGAGAACAGCCGCAACGCGCTGGTCTCGAGCAACTATGTGACCCGCAACACCGGCGGAATTCTGGTGTTCGATCTGCCCAACTTGCCGGTGATGGGCGGCGGCAACGTCGTGGTCGACGGACAATCTGGTGATCGGCCAACGATACGCCGAATTTTGCGCCGAAAGGCAATATCGTGGCCAGGGTGCCGCGCGGCACCGGGATCATGGTCATGGCCAACGACGATGTTAGCGTTCGCGGCAATCTGTTCGATGGGCAACCCGACCGCGCAGGTCATGGTGGTCAGCTATCCGAACGCCTTCAACGATCACGCGCTACAACCCCTATGCCGCGCAAGGTGCTGGTCGGCGACAACATGTTCGGTCGGCAACGGCTATGATCCGCAGATCGATGGCGCAGCGCATGCTAGCTGGCCGCTTTCGGCGGGCGCGTTGCCGCCGGTGCTGTGGGATGGTCTGGGCGGAGTGCCAGGCTGTCGTGCCGGGTGCTGGCCATGCACCGCGATCGACCTCAATCTGCCCGAGCAAGGTGCGGGCCTCGAACAGGCCAAGCCGGGACCGTTGACGCTTGCGCGGCCGCCACCGCCGGCTGCGTCAGCGACATCCCTATGCCGGGGCGCCCGCCAAGCTTTGGATGCCCGGATCGGCGCAATGAGGCTGCTGGCTGCCGCAGTGCTGCTTTTGACCGCAGCGGCGGTAACGGCGCGCTCGCCGCACATTGCGTTTGTCAACGATGCGGCGATCCAGTCCGGGGTCAATCCGGCGACCTTGGCCGATTTCCACTTCTTCAGCGATCCTGCGCGGCAAGTGCCGGTAAAGGGCGTCACCCCATACCGGCTCAACACCCCGCTGTGGTCGGACGGGGCGGACAAGCTGCGGTTTGTCTACGTGCCGGACGGGCAGCAGGCACTGGCGCATGGCGAGGGCCTGCTCAAGCTGCCGGTCGGATCGGCGCTGATCAAGACCTTCAGAGATGGGCGAGCGGCTGATCGAAACGCGCGTCTTGCTCCACCGCGAAGCGGGCTGGGTCGCGCTACCTTATCAATGGAATGCGGAGCAGACCGAGGCGCGGCTGGTGCTGGCGGGGGCGCGGGTGGATGCTGACCACTCCAGCGGGTCAGGCGATCAGCTATGCGATCCCCAACAAGAACCAGTGCAAGGAATGCCACGCGCTGTCCGGCGCGGTGACGCCGATTGGGCCGAAGGCACGCAATCTGTCTGAGGATTGGCTGGCGGCGTGGCATCTGGCTGGCCGGATCGACGCTGCGCCGACGGTGGCGAGCCGCGTGCCGCTGTGGGAAGATCGGGAACAGGTGCCGGTCGCTCAAGCCGCGCGCGGCTATCTCGACGTCAATTGCGCCCATTGCCACAATCCGGCGGGCTCGGCTTCGAACTCAGGGCTCGATCTGCGCTGGGAGCAAACTGACCCGATCAAGTTCGGGATCGGCAAGCGCCCGGTCGCGGCAGGGCGCGGGTCGGGCGGGCTGGACTTTGATATCAAGCCGGGCGATCCGGCGCACTCGATCCTGTATTACCGGATGGCGAGTCTGGAAGGCGGAGTTTCCATGCCCGAAGTCGGCCGCTCCAGCCTCGATCCGGACGGGATGGCGGTGATCGCGCGCTGGATCAGGGGGATGAAGCAATGAAGCGTTTGATGAAATGGCTGTTTGGCATCGCACTGATGCTAGGCGTCGCCTTACTGATATTCCGCACGCCGGATACCGATCCCGCCGCGATGCGTGCGAAATATGGCGGCGCACCTTCGCAGTTCGTCGATCTGGGGGACGGCCTGACCGTCCACTTGCGCGACGAAGGCCCGCGTGATGCGCCTGTGATCATGCTGCTGCACGGCTCCAACGCTGATCTGCACACCTGGGAGCCTTGGGTGCAGGCGCTGAAAGGGCAATACCGGGTGATCCGGTTTGATACCATCGGCCACGGGCTGACTGGCGGCGTAGCGAGCAAGGACTATTCGCCCGAAGCGATGACCGCGCTGGTCGGCCAGGTGGCGGACAAGCTGGGGCTGGAGCGGTTTGCTCTCGCGGGCAATTCGATGGGCGGGGCGGTCGCGGCGAGCTATGCGATGGCGCATCCGCAGCGGCTTGTCGGCGCTGGTGCTGGTCGATGCGGGCGGCGCGCCGAAGCCGGGCGGTGAACCGGGCAATATCGGGTTCAAGATCGCGGCAACGCCGGGCGTCAACCAGCTGATGAAATGTGATCACCCCGCGCTCTATCGTCGCCAAGAGCCTCAGCCAGTCGGTCACCAATCAGGCGATTGTTACCGAGGCTGCGATTGACCGCTATTGGGAACTGCTGCGCTATCCCGGCAATCGCGAAGCAACGATGCTGCGGATGACCGCACCGCGCGTGACGTTTGATCCGGCCAAGCTGGCGGCAGATCAAGGTGCCGACCCTGATCCTGTGGGGAGAGCAGGACGCGCTGATCGGCCCCGCCGCTGCGCAGTGGTATGCCAAGGCCATTCCCGGCAGCACGGTAACGATCTATCCCGGTATCGGGCACTTGCCGCAGGAGGAAGCGGCGCAGCGCAGCGCCGCTGATGTCGCCGCGTTCCTCGCGGCCAAAGGTCTCCCCGGCAAGCCCGGCTGAACTGGACGCCGCTGCGCTCGCCCGCGTAAGGGCGCGGGTGCAAGGGCATTGCATTCAGTCCCGGGGAGATTTCGAACGTGCGCAAACTTGGCCTGATCGGCGGCATGAGCTGGCTGTCGACCCGCACTTATTACGAGCACATCAACCAGCTGGTCCAGGCCAAGGCCGGGCTGCGCGCGTCTGCGCCGCTGCTGATCGAAAGCCTCGACTTTGGCGATCTGGTGCGCCTGTCCTGCGCTGATGACTGGAAGCGGGCGGCCAAGGTGCTTGCGGACAGTGCCAAGCGGCTGGAAAAGGCCGGGGCTACCGCGATCATCATCGGCGCGAATTCGATGCACAAGGTTTACGACGACGTCGCCAAGGCAGTCTCGGTGCCGATCATCCATATTGCCGATTGCGTGGGTGACCGGATGGTCGCCAAGGCGTCAAGCAAAGCCGCGCTGATCGGCACGCGCAACGTGATGATCGAAGGGTTCTATCGCCAGAAGCTGATCCAGCGCGATATCGAGCTGCTGCCGCCGGAAATGGCCTTTGTCGATACGCTCGACCGGATCATCTATGACGAGCTGCTGCTGGGCAAAGCCAGCCGCCAGGCCGAGCGTGAGCTGAAAACGATCATCACCAACCTTGAGCAGGACGGGGCCGAGGCGGTCGTGCTGGGCTGCACTGAGCTGGAAATGGTGGTCGATGTCGATGCCAATGTCCTGCCGATCTATGACTGCACCCGGATCCATGCCGAGGTTGCGGTCGATTGGATCTATGGGCGGCTGACCTTGGACTCGCGCGCACTTCGCATCAGACCCTGATCAATCACGTGGCCGTGATTTCTCGCTGGAGGCTTCGCTCGCGCGCGGCCCGCGCACCGCGTTTCAGCGGGACCGGGACCGGATCGTCCATTCGATCGCCTTTCGCCGCCTGCGCCACAAGACCCAGGTGTTTATCGCGCCGGATGGTGACCACTATCGCGTCCGTCTGACTCATAGCCTGGAAGTCGCGCAGATCGGGCGGGTGATCGCGCGGGCGCTGGGGCTGGACGAGGATCTGACCGAGGCGCTGTGCCTGGCGCATGATATCGGCCATCCGCCATTTGGCCATGCCGGGGAAGATGCGCTTAACGCCGCGCTGCAGGAGCACGGCGGGTTCGATCACAACGCCCAGACGCTGCGCACGCTGATGCGGCTCGAAAGCCCCTATTGCGAGCATGACGGGCTGAACCTGAGCTGGGAGGTGCTGGAAGGTCTGGCCAAACACAATGGCCCGGTCTCGCAACCGGGCTGGGCCTTGACCGAACTCGACGCGGCCTATCCGCTCGATCTGCCGACCTGGCCGTCATTGGAGGCGCAGGTCGCGGCGCTGGCTGATGACATTGCCTATGACAATCACGACATCGATGACGGACTGCGTGCGGGGTTCCTTCAGCTGGACGAATTGCTGACACTCGATTTCGTAGCCGAGCACTGGCGTGCGATCGAGCGCAAGTTCCCAGGTGCGCCGCAGGACCGGCGCTTGCGCGAACTGGTGCGCAGCCAGATTGGCTGGATGGTCAACGATGTGATCGGCGAGACCGCGGCACGTGCGCAGGGTATGTCCGGCGTTACCGATGTGCGCGGGGCAGGCAAGTCGACTGCGGCGTTCTCGGCTGAGCTTGCGGGGCAGGAGCGGCAGCTCAAGGCATTCATGTACGAACAGCTCTATCATCACCCGCAGCAGATCGAGACAGCCGAGCGTGCGCGCGAGGTTACGGCCGAGCTCTACGCCGCCTATGCGCAAGACCCTGCCATGATGGACCAGGCCTGGTTTGAACGGCTACCTGCTGCAGAACCCGCGCGCAGCCGCCATATCGCAGATTTCATCGCTGGCATGACGGATCGCTATGCCATCGCGGCGCACGCAAAAATCTATGGCAAGACACCCGAGGGATTGAGCAATGTCTAAACCGGTCCGTATCGCGCTGGTAGGCGCAACCGGCCTGATCGGGATGAGCCTGATCCGTTATGGCTTGGGCAAGAGCGACCTGTTCCGGATTATCGGCATTGCCCGGCGCGAGGCCCCCTTGCCGAATGGCGCGCGGATGGAACTGCTGGTGGCCGATGCTGCGGGCTGGCCCGATGCGATCGCGGCGGCCAATGCCGATGTGCTGGTCTGCGCACTCGGCACGACTTGGGCCAAAGCCGGCAAGGACGAAGCGGCGTTCCGCGCGGTTGATCAAGACTTGGTGCTGGCGTGCGGCAAGGCCGCCAAGGCGGCGGGGATCCGGCAGATGATCGTAGTTTCGTCAGTCGGGGCGGATGCCGGTGCGAAAAGCTTTTACCTGCGGGTGAAGGGCGAAGTTGAGCAGCAATTGGGCAAGCTTGGCATTCCGCGCCTTGATGTCCTGCGCCCCGGGCTGCTGCGCGGACCGCGCGGCGAAGTGCGTCCGGCAGAGCGGTTGGGCATGATCGCCAGTCCTTTGCTCGATCTGGCAATGCACGGCCAATTCCGCAAATACCGCTCAATCAAGGCGGAGCAGTTAGCGCAGGCGATCATTGGCCTGACGCATGAGAAAGCCAACGGCCGGTTCGTGTTCGAACACGACGCTATTCTAAGGGCCGCGCGGAAGGCTTAATATCCTCCCCTTCAAGGGAGGAGGCCCACCGAAGGTGGGGGAGGGGCACAAGCGGGTACTCCGAACCTCACTGCGCAGGTTGCGGCAGGGCTGCGCGTGCCGCCCAATTCTCGCTTGCGAGTGAAGGAGTACCCGCCTTTGCCTCTCCACCCCCGCCGTCTGCGGCGATCCCCCTCTCCCATGGGGAGAGGATGGCAGCGCTGGTTGACTCTCATCGCCTCAAACGCCATCGCCTGACCGTCGCTGATCGCGCGGGAGAGTTCTTCGATTCGGGTAACTGAAGCGGAGACGCCGAAGGAGCAACCGCCCCGGAATCTCTCAGGCAAAATGGACCGCGTGGGTCGATAGTGATGCTCTGGAAAGAGCTCCGGCACGACCGGGGCCGCCGAAGGGGTAACCTTGTGCCAGCACAGGGGAAAGCTCTCAGGTTTCCGTGACAGAGGGGGCTCCTGATCTGCGGTCCTTGCCGGGCCGCGCCATCGCGGAGCCGTGCCCAGTGACTGATAATTCTGACGTCGAAGACCTCGAAATTCCACCCGAAACCGGCACTTTGCCGCTCGACGCCTGGCACCGCGCACGCGGGGCCCGGATGGTCGAATTCGCCGGTTACTGGATGCCGGTCCAGTATGACGGCATCATCGCTGAACACCTGTGGACCCGCCAGCACGCCGGGCTGTTCGATGTTTCGCACATGGGCCAGCTGTTCATCTCTGGTGCCGATGGTAACTTGGGGGCGTGGAAGCCGCGCTGGAAGCAGTACTGCCAATCGACCTTTCCACGCTGAAACCCTTCGCGCCCCGCTATTCGCTGCTGCTGGACGCGGACGGCGGCGTGCTTGATGACCTGATGGTGACGCGCTGGAACGACGGGTTCTACCTCGTGGTCAACGGCGCGACCAAGTGGGACGATCTGGGGCACTTGCGCGAAGAACTATCCGATGCAGTGACGATCAATCACCTCGAGGATCATGCGCTGCTGGCCTTGCAAGGACCGGAGGCTTTCACCGCGCTGGAGCGGGTTGTCACAGGTGAATATCCGCTGTCCGCGCTGACCTTCATGAAGGGCGGACGGTTTACCCTGGCTGGCCATGACGCGTGGATCAGCCGCTCAGGCTACACTGGCGAAGACGGGTTTGAGATTTCGATCCCGGCAGATGCGGCGGAGGCAGTGGCAGACCTGCTCTGCGCTCAGCCCGAAGTGAAGCCGATTGGCTTGGGTGCGCGAGATTCGCTGCGGCTGGAGGCCGGGCTGCCGCTCTACGGGCACGATCTCTCGCCGGAAACCAGCCCGATTGACGCCGGACTGCTGTTCGGGATCAACAAACGCCGCCGGACTGAAGGCGGTTTCCTCGGCGCACAGCGCGTGCTCGCTGAAATCGCGAACGGCGCACCGCGTCAGCGGATTGGCTTGTTGATCGAAGGCCGTCAGGCCGCGCGCGAAGGTGCTGCGGTGCTGTCGGGCGGGCGCGAAGTTGGCGTCGTGACGTCAGGCGGGTTTTCGCCCAGCCTGGAGCGTCCGATTGCCATGGCGCTGGTTGAGGCCGGAATCGATCCGGCATCCACGCTTGAAATTGACGTTCGCGGCAAGCGGCTGGTCGCTGCGATCACGCCGTTGCCGTTTGTTCCCCATCGCTACTATCGAGGAGCTTGATCATGCCCCGTTTCTATACCCAGGATCACGAATGGATCGACGTTGACGGCGATACCGGCACCGTCGGGATCACCGACTATGCGCAGGGCCAGCTTGGCGACATTACCTATGTCGATCTGCCCGCCGCCGGCACTGCCGTAAAGAAGGGCGATGCGCCCTGCGTGGTCGACAGCGTCAAGGCGGCGTCAGATGTCTACGCCCCCGTCTCGGGCGAAGTCATCGAGGCCAATGGTGCGCTGGAAGGCGAGCCAGAGCTGGTCAACACTCAGCCCGAAAGCGGCGGCTGGCTGTTTCGGTTGACACTGGCAGATAGCGCTGAGCTGGACGGCCTGATGGACCGTGCAGCTTACGATGAGTACGTAGCGGGACTGTAAGGCTTTGACCCGCTCAGCCTGAGCCTGTCGAAGGCCCCGCGGCTCACGTTGCCGCTGCCGAAAAGGTGCTTCGACAAGCTCAGCACGAGCGGGGTTTGATCAAGCGATCTGTGTTTGGAGAATCTGGTGCGCTATCTCCCTCTAACCCCCGCCGACCGCAGCGCCATGCTTGGCGTGATCGGTGCGGACTCGGTCGAAGACCTGTTCGTCGACGTGCCTGCCGAGGCGCGCCTCTCCGGCCCAATCGCAGGCTTGCCCAATCACGCCAGCGAGATGGCAGTCGAGCGGCACATGGCTGCGCTCGCGGCGAAGAATGTCAGCGCCGGATCGGTGCCGTTCTTCCTGGGGGCAGGGGCCTATCGCCACCACATTCCGGCTTCGGTCGATCACCTGATCCAGCGCGGCGAGTTCCTGACTGCCTATACGCCGTACCAGCCCGAAATCGCGCAGGGCACACTGCAAGTGCTGTTTGAGTTCCAGACGCAGGTCGCGCGGCTGTTTGGCGTCGATGTCGCCAATGCCTCGATGTACGATGGCTCCACCGCAGCCTGGGAAGCCGTGGCGATGGCTGGGCGGATCACCAAGCGGGCCAAGGCGGTGCTGTGTCGCGGGCTGCACCCGCATTATGTCAGCACAATCCAGACCATGGCCAAGTTTACCGGCGATGCGATTGACTGGAAGGCACCCAAGCTGAATGCCGAGCCCGATACGGCCGGAGTGATCGCCGCAATCGACGGTGAAACCAGCTGCGTGGTCGTGCAATACCCCGATATTCTTGGGCGGATTCCCGATCTGGTAGCTATTGCCGAAGCAGCACATGCGCACGGCGCACTGCTGGTGGCGGTGGTGACCGAGCCGGTTGCTCTCGGGCTGATCGAAGCACCGGGCAAACTCGGAGCAGACATCGTCGTGGGCGAGGGGCAGGCGCTGGGCGTGGGCCTCCAGTTCGGCGGACCATATCTGGGCTTGTTCGGTTGCAACGAGAAATTCGTGCGGCAGATGCCGGGACGACTCTGTGGACAAACTGTGGATGCAGCGGGAAAACGCGGCTTCGTGCTGACGCTGTCAACCCGCGAACAGCATATCCGGCGCGAGAAGGCGACGAGCAATATCTGCACCAATGCCGGGCTTTGCGCGCTGGCCTTCAGCGTCCACATGACGCTGCTGGGCGGTACGGGGCTGACGCAGCTGGCGCGGGTCAACCATGCCCGCGCGCAGCAGACGGCGAAGCGATTGGCGCAAGTGCCAGGGGTGACGGTGCTGAATACCGCCTACTTCAACGAATTCACGCTGATCCTACCCAAAGATGCGCGTGACGTGGTGCGCGTGCTGGCAGATCGCTCAATTCTCGGCGGGGTTTCGCTCGGGCGGCTCTACCCAGGCGAAGGCGGACTGGCTCATGGCCTGCTCGTCACTGCCACCGAGACGACTACCCTTGAAGACATCGACGCCCTGGCTGAGGCCCTGGAAGGAGTGCTGGCATGAACGCCCCCAACACCGCCGGTTGGCGTCCTGCAATGGGCAGCGCCGATACTGCTGAGTTCAAGACGTCGAGCGGCGACTATGCGCTGATGCTGGAAGAGCCGCTCAGCTTCGAACTCGGCCGGTTCGATGCGACCGGGGTTGATATCGAACCTGCCGCGTTGGAACCGTTAGACGCGTTGTCCAACTTCTTGCGCAAGGATGCACCTGCGCTACCTGGCCTGACTGAGCCCGAGACTGTGCGTCATTACACCCGGCTCAGCCGCCAGAACTACGCGATTGATCTGGGGCCGTTCCCGCTGGGCTCGTGCACGATGAAGCACAATCCGCGCTTGAACGAAAAGATGGCGCGGCTGCCCGGCTTCGCCGATATTCACCCGCTCGCCCCGCAGCAGACCGTGCGCGGCGCGCTGGAGACGATCAACGAACTGGCGCATTGGCTGATTACGCTGACCGGCATGTACGGAGTGGCGATGACTCCGAAAGCCGGCGCACATGGTGAACTGTGCGGAGTGCTTTGCATCAAGGCCGCATTGGAGGCGCGCGGGGAACAGCGCAGAGTGATGCTCGTGCCCGAAAGCGCACACGGCACTAATCCCGCCACCGCCGCGTTCGCCGGGTTCAGCATTGAAAACATCCCCGCGACCGCCGAAGGCCGGGTTGATCTGGCGGCACTGACCGCCAGACTCGGCCCTGATGTGGCCGGAGTAATGATTACCAATCCCAACACGTGCGGATTGTTCGAGCGCGATCTTAAAGCGATTTCTGATGCCGTACATGCCGCTGGTGGCTACGTCTATTGCGATGGCGCGAACTTCAACGCGATCGTCGGCAAAGTCCGCCCGGGCGATCTTGGCGTCGATGCAATGCACATCAATCTGCACAAGACATTCTCGACCCCGCATGGTGGCGGAGGTCCGGGTTCCGGGCCGGTAGTGTTGTCTGAAGCACTGGCACCATTCGGGCCACTGCCGTTCACCGCGCGCATGGCCGATGGCGAAGTTCTTTTGATCGAAGAGGAAGATGCCGCCGCGATGGATCATGCCCAGTCGTTTGGACGGATGGCGGCATTCCATGGCCAGATGGGGATGTTCACGCGCGCTTTGACCTATATGCTGAGCCATGGCGCTGATGGGCTGCGGCAAGTGGCGGAAGACGCGGTGCTGAACGCCAACTATGTCCTCCGCAGTCTTGACGATGTGCTCGATGCCCCGTTCGGCGCAGCGGGACCGTGTATGCACGAGGCGCTGTTCAGCGATGACAATCTGCCCGACGGCTTCTCTACGCTCGACATCGCCAAAGGGCTGATCGACGAGGGGTTCCACCCGATGACGGTCTATTTCCCGCTGGTGGTTCACGGTGCGATGCTGATCGAACCGACCGAGACCGAGAGCAAGGCCGGGCTTGACCGCTTTATCGGGTCAATGCGGCGACTTGCCGAACGCGCGCAGGCAAGCGACGCCAGCTTGAAGTCCGCGCCGCATTATGCGCCGAGGCGGCGGCTCGACGAGACGCTGGCGGCGCGCAAGCCAGTGCTGGCCTGGCGTGGAGACCAACCGAGCAATTGACGTAAATCTACCAAGGATTCGGGCCATGTGGGACACAGTTTTCGTAGTCATTCACGTCATTGCAGTCACCGCTTGGCTGCTGTTGCTCGCAGCCCCGCGCAAGCCGTTGACGCACAGCGCGATTCTGTACCTGGGGGTTGCGCTGCTATGCCTGGTCTATCTGGTCTGCTTTGCCCTTGTAGCAAGCGGCACGGTAGATCGCGGGCTAGCCCTGGGAGCGACCTCTGCGCCGATCAGTCTGACCTCGATCGCCGGGATCCGCGCGTTCTTTCAGTCAGACGGCGGAGTAGTAATTGGCTGGACGCATTATCTGGCCTTTGATCTGTTCACCGGCATGTGGATCGCGCGCGATGCTGATGCCAAGGGTTTCGGCCGCTTGGTGCAGCTGCCATTCCTGTTCCTCACTTTCATGCTCGGCCCGATCGGCCTGCTGAGCTGGCTGGTGCTGCGCGAGAAGCGCGCCCGGGCGACCGGGCGGGGGTGATTTACTTCGCAGCCTGATCGACCGGAGCAGCGTAATTTTCCGGAGTGATATCCAGCCGCTCGATCCGTGGAGTTGGCTCGCGGCGGCGAATGTGCGTGCCGGTGTTGTCGGTTTCAAATCGCGCGGTCAGGGTATAGCGTTCGATCATGTAAAACCCTGGTGCGGCGTCGCTATCCTTGCGCAGTGGCGCGTAGATACGTTTGCCAATATTGGTGAGGACAGGCTTGATCCACGCCTTAGACCCTGATGAGCGCAGCACTTCCACGTCAGTGACCACACCATCCTGACCGATCCAGAACCCGACATCGGCCCATTGATCGCGGTAGTCGAGTGCAGCAAGCCGACTTAGCGAACTGGCCGGCGCTTGGCCCTCACCCCAGCCGGTTGACAAGTCGATCCGGGGAACGGGCTCGCTGAACAGCAGCAGCGGGCGGCTCGCCCCGCCGCGCTCCGCAAACCGACGCACCAGCGCGGCGGTGGCATCAGGATTGTCTGCGTCAAGTTTGGCCCGCATGACTTCCGCCGCAATCACGAACTCTTCCCCACCGGGAAGTGGCGCACTGGCAATCTGATCAAAGCGCTTGGTAGCCTCCTCGCGGGCGATCCGGTCCTGCGGATCGGCTTTTACCTGCGAGGCAAAAAGCAAAGCTTGCCGGAGCCGTGCAAAAGTGGCCACGCGGTTTTGCCCCAGCTTCAGCGCGCGGCCTTCAATGTCCTTGTAAATCCGCAGCGCTTCATCAGGAAACCCAAGCTTTGCGCGACTGTCACCGACTTCGACCTGCGCGACCAATGTGCGAAAATCGTCAGGGCCGAGGCCATTACGGAGCACATCGCGCATCGACAGTACCGAAAGTTGATAAGATTTGGCTTCGCCCATGTGCTCAGCGACGCGGCTATTGGCGCGGTAGAGGCCGGACACGGGTTCAGGGTAAGCATCGCCGTGTTTGCGATTGCGGTTGATCGACGAGCGCAAGGTGCTGCGGCTGCTGTCGTAATCGCCGTTGACCAGGAGGTTTTCGGCGTGGGCAAGGCTGGCAGCGACATCCTGATCGGGCGGGCAATTGCGTTCGATACAGGCCTTCAGCGCCGCTGCGGTATCCTTGAGCGAACGTCCGGTGACTACAATCTGCTGTGATGCGGCTGCAGGCTTCGCTTGCGTTTGGGCCAGCGCAGCGGGAGCGCCGCTGCATAGCAACGCCATCATGACAGCTAAGCGGCTAGAAGTAGTAAAGGACAGACGGGGCATGCAGCGAACTCCTGTAACGCCGCATCGCTTTAGTCTGCGCAGGAAACAATTCCAATCGTGCTCGACCGAATTGCATGCGAATCCGATAGACGACAGGGGCTTATCGAACCGCGCGGTCGCCGGCCTCACCGACAGATTCGATATCGCGACCTAGTCCTTTGACGGTATTGCAGGCGCTAGCGCCCAGGATCAATCCGGCGGCGGCCAGGGCGAGGATGGTCTTGCGGATCATGGCTGGTCTCCTTGTATGTGTCGGCGCACTTGACGCCACCAGCAGCTAACCGTGCCTGAACGAAGCCCTTATCCGCCTCAATCCGCCGCAAATGGTACAGCGGGCGGCGCAGCCTTACTGAGGCGGTGTTCGCGCCAGGCGATGATTGTTCCGGCCGCGATGATCAGCGGCGCGCCGAGCCAGGTCACTGCGGCGGGCAGCTCGTCCCAGATCAGCCAGCCATAGAAGGTGGACCAGATCAGCGCGGTATAATCCATCACGATCACGCTGGCGACCTGACCGTA
Source organism: uncultured Alphaproteobacteria bacterium (assembly GCA_963802015.1). Taxonomy (GTDB): domain Bacteria; phylum Pseudomonadota; class Alphaproteobacteria; order Sphingomonadales; family Sphingomonadaceae; genus Novosphingobium. The sequence goes on along the minus strand of CAWDHB010000007.1, from coordinate 77,099 downwards.
CCGCAGTGAAGCGGTCAGCAACAGCTGGGCGATGCAGCCGAGAACGCCGCCTCCGATCAGCAGCGCCCACTGCTCCGGGCTGTGCGAGGTGGCGAAGAATGGCTGCAACAGCCCATAAACTGGCAGCGAGATCATCGAAAACCAGAACACGACGGCAATCGATTCTTCTGTCCGCGCAAGGTCACGAATCTGGATGCTGATCAACGCGACCATGAGCCCGCCGCCCAGACCCAGCGCTGCGCCCAATGCGGGCAGCGGTGAGCTGCCAGGCTGCGCGATCACCAGCACGCCGACGAATCCCAGTCCCACGGCCAGCCAGCGCCACGGTCCGATCCGTTCCTTCAGCAACACAGCCGAAAGGACTACAGCGAACAAAGGCGTAGTGAAGGCCAGCGTGGTTGCTTCGGCCAGATGCAGCACGATCGGCGCGCCGAAGGTGCAAACCATCCCGATCATCCCGGTCACCGCGCGTCCGGCATGGCTGCGCAAGCGGGTGGTCTTGAGCCGCGCCACCTGACCTTGCAGTGCGAGCCAGCCAAACAGGATCACCACCACCGGCGCTTGCCGCCAGAACAGGATCTCCGCAAAGCTGACCCCGGTCGATGCGGTATACTTCACCAGCATGATCAGCGTCGAGAGCACCACCACGGCGAGCAGGCGCAACCCCAGTGCGCGCATCGGATACTGGACAGGCTCCATCCTACCGCTCTAACCGGCGGGCAGACGGGGGCAAGCGATCATGTGGCACTGGTGGAATGATGAGCGCGTGGCCTGGCTGCTCTGGTCTGGCTTGCTGGCGCTGGGTCTCGCGCTGATTGCCTGGCTGGGCGATCACCGACGCCGTCACCGCGCAGCACCTGATGCGGTCGGGTTTGTGCCGTGGACGACGGTGTTTGTGCTGGCTTCGCTGTGCGCAGTGGTATTGCTGGGGCTGGCCGCAAGGATCTGGATCGTCAGCTAGGTCTTAGAGACAGGCTTCCAGAAACGCCTGATCGAACCCGAACTGGCGGGCTTTCTCCAGCGTGTAGGGGCGCAGGCCCGACGAGCGGAACTCGCCGATGATCTTCCCGTCGTCGGTCTCGTCCAGATATTCGAACTTGAACAGTTCCTGGGTTACGATCACGTCGCCTTCCATCCCGATCACTTCAGTGACCCCGGTGGTGCGGCGACTGCCGTCGCGCAGGCGCTTGACCTGAACGATCAGATCGACCAATTCGGCGATCTGGCGGCTAATAGCTTCCTTGGGGATCTTGATGTCGCCCATCAGGATCATGTTTTCCATCCGCCCCAGGCACTCGCGCGCCGAGTTGGCGTGAAGCGTACACATTGATCCATCGTGGCCAGTGTTCATCGCGGCGAGCAGATCGAAGCACTCGGCCCCGCGAATTTCGCCCAGGATGATCCGGTCAGGACGCATACGCAGCGCGTTCTTCACAAGATCGCCGATGGTGATCGCGCCTTGGCCTTCAAGGTTGGGCGGGCGGGTTTCGAGCGGCAGCCAGTGCGGCTGCTGCAAGCGCAATTCGGCGGCGTCTTCGATCGTCAGCACGCGCTCGCCCGGGTCGATCATCTTCGACATGGCGTTGAGCATGGTAGTCTTGCCCGAACCGGTACCGCCCGAGATGACGATATTGAAGCGGCAGGCCCCGGCGATTTTCAACGCGGTGGCCATCTTGTCCGACATCGAGCCGAAATCGCGTAGCATGTCGATCGTGATCGGCTTTTCGGAAAACTTACGAATTGAAATTGCGGTGCCGCGCAGCGACAGCGGCGGTACGATCACGTTGACGCGGCTGCCGTCCTTGAGGCGGGCGTCGGCCAGCGGCGTGGTCTGATCGACCCGGCGGCCGACCTGATTGACGATTCGCTGGGCGATCTGAAACAGATGCGCTTCGTCGCGGAAGCGGATATGGGCAAGCTGCAACTTGCCCTTCTTTTCGATGTAGGTCTGATCAGGGCCGTTGATCATGATATCCGAAACATCGGGATCGCTCAACAGCTCTTCCAGCGGACCAAAGCCCAGCAACTCGTCGATCAGCACCTTTTCCAGCGCGAACTGTTCGCGGCGGTTAAGCGTGATCTTCAGTTCCGCGAGCACTTCGAGGATGATCGGGCGGAATTCTTCGGACAGTTCATCCTTGCTCAGCGTCGCGGCGGCTTCGGGGTCGACGCGCTCGAGCAGGCGGGGCAGCACCTGTTCCTTGATCTTGTGAACCGACGCTTCGAACCCTTCGGCGTTGTGCTGGCTTTCAACCGTCGTATTCATCCGGTCAGTCAGGCGCGACATCGCATCCTGCTGCTTGCCGGAACCGCTGTCAAAACCGCCGAGCGCCATGTTGGGATCTTCACCGGGGACGGGAATTGGTTCGGACGGGACGGGCGCAGACGAACCGGAGGACTTGCCCTCCATCCCGGTCTTCATCGGCCGTGCGACACCAAAGCTGGGCCGCGCGCCGGGCGCCATCCCGCTGATGCCATTTTTTCGCCCGAATGCGCTCATTGTCGCCTACCCCATCACATAACTGCTGCACAGCCGGAGCTGCGCGTCCGGTTGTAATTGACCAATAAGGTTGAAAATTTGATAAGATGGGTGCAGCGCGGTGTGGCATTTCACACATTTGGCCGGTGTCGGAAATACCTCACCGCTCCCGTGAAGTTCGATAAAAACACACGGGAGTTCAATGTGTTGAAAAGTGGAGAGCGTTCGGGACTGGTGCTCGCATTGCTGGGTTTCATGCTGCTGACTTGCGGTGACGCAGTTGTAAAGACAATGGCCGGGCAGTGGCCGCCAACCGCAGTTGCGGCGCTGCGCTATTCGATCGGCCTGGCTGGATTGGTCGCGGTGCTGCTGCTTCGTGAAGGACCGCGCGCCTTGGTGATGCCGCATCCTAAAGTGCAACTGTTGCGCGGACTGGGAATCATGTTCGCGACGATTGGATTTTTCGCGGCATTGTTTGTCTTGCCGTTGACTGCGGCGACCGCGATTACCTTTACCAGTCCAATGCTAACGGCAGTCCTGGCCGCGCTGGTACTGCGCGAACCAGCCGGGCGCAGCACCTGGCTGGCGATCGGACTGGCGTTTGTCGGGGTGTTGATCGTGCTGCGCCCCAATGTGGCGGCGTTCGGCACCGCTGCCTTGCTGCCGCTGGCGGCGGCACTGGGGTTCAGCGTTCTGCTGATTGGAAATCGCTTGCTGGCTGGCGCAGGCAGTGCGCTGGCGATGCAATTTACCCTCGCGCTGTGTGCTGCGCCAATGCTGATCCTGGCTGCAATTGCCGGACATTTCAGCGGAATCGCGTCGCTTCAGATCGGCATGCCAAGTCTGGCCGTGGTCCTGAAGTGCGCGGTTGTAGCGGTGACCGCGACGACCGCGCACTGGCTGATCTTTATCGGGACCAGCCGTGCCGGGGCTGGGCGGGTTGCGCCGATGACCTATGTGCAGTTGCTGATGGCAGCGGTGATTGGCCTGCTGTATTTTGGCCACTGGCCCGATATGATGACACATGCTGGGTGCCGGGGTGATCGTGGTGGCGGGGTTGATCCTGCTGCGTGCAGGCCCGGCGCTGCCGCCGCGCAGCAGTTCGCTGCCAGAATGAGTGGAGGATCGAATATGCGCCGGATCTTGCTGGGACTGGCTCTGGTACTGGCCGCGCCAGTGGGTGCCATAACCATTCGCGAAGCAGCGCCTGAACTCCCGGCGTGGATGGCGGGTGCCTGGGAGCAGATCGAAGGCGAGCGCTGGAATGACGAATTCTGGACGCCGCCGCGTGGTGACATCATGATCGGTGCGGCGCGGATCGGATCGGGTAGCAAGCTTGAGCTGTTCGAGCATACCCGCATCGTCCGCAAACCCGACGGGATGATCAGCTTTTTCGCGCAGCCACGCGGTGCGACGTCGGCTGAATTTCCAGTTGTAGCAATCGGCGCGGATTGGATCGAATTTGCCAATGCTGCCCACGATTACCCGCAGCGGATCCGCTATTGGCGCGAGGGACCGCTGCTGAGAGCGCGGATTTCGCTGATGGATGGCAGCAAAGCGTTCGAATGGACCTATCAGCCGATGGGCGGCAGCAAATGAGCCGCGCGCGCGCTTTTGCGCAAGTCGATGTGTTCACGGCGGTGCCGTACCTCGGCAATCCGGTGGCGGTGGTGCTTGATGGGGAGGGGCTGTCCGACCTAGAGATGCAGCGCTTTGCCAACTGGACCAATCTCAGCGAGACCACCTTTGTGCTGCCTCCCAGCGATCCGGCGGCGGATTACCGGGTGCGGATCTTCACGCCCAAGGCCGAACTGCCCTTCGCCGGGCATCCCACGCTGGGGACGGCGCATGCGGTAATGGCAGCGGGACTGGCTACGCCGCGGAATGGACGATTGGTGCAGGAATGCGCGGTGGGGCTGGTTGAACTGACGGTGGGGCAGGGCGGCTTGTCGTTCAAACTGCCGCGCTATGGTTTGACCGCGTTGGCTGATCCTGAAGCGACGGCGTGGATCGGCGCGGCGGTGCAGGGCAGGGCACAAGCGGTCGATGTCGGCCCGGTCTGGCTGGTGGCTGAGTTGGACGAAGTAGGCGCGTTGGAGCAGCTCGCGCATGATGAGGCCCGGCTGGCGGCCTTCTACGTCCCGCGCGGAATGACCGGCGCAACGCTGTTTGCCGTGGAAGGCGAGCGCGTGGTCGTCCGCAGCTTCGCCCCCGGCGATGGCATCTCCGAAGACCCGGTCTGCGGCAGCGGCAACGCCGCCGTCGCGGCCTATCGGTTGCAGGCGGCGCAGATCGGGGCTGGAGATGCCTACGTTGCCAGTCAGGGACGCCAGGTCGGGCGTGACGGCAAAGTCTCAGTGCGGATCGATGGGGAGGACATCCACATCGGCGGGCAGTGTGTGATTTGTATTGAGGGCAAAGTTACCCTCTAGGGTGACGGCGTCACCCAAACTCAAGAATGATTTATTCTTTTATTACAATACTTTGAAAATAGAAGCTTGGGTGACACTTTTCAAGAAAAATAAAAAATTAGGGTCGCCGACGATGTTCAAGTTACACAGCTAACACGCTGGGCCGATGTAGGAAAACCTAACCGCTTCAAGCCCAAGATCCTCCCCATTTTTGGCGAATGCCACAAATGGAGAGGTGGATCGCCGCAGGCGAGACGGAGGGGTGGCGGCGCTGGCGTAGAAGCCCCTCCGTCTGGCCCAGACGGGGCATTTCGAGTCACGGCCTCGAAATGCCCACCTCCCCATTTGCGACCGTCGTCGAAAATGGGAAGGACCTGACGGAAAAGGGCGGCCCAATGGACCGCCCTTTGGAGTTCCGGATCGGCTCGAAAGCCTTAGCCCGTCACATGCTCAGCCAGCACGGTCAGGCCGTTGGCGCTGACTTCGGCGAAGCCGCCTTCGATCATGATCTCTTCGGGGGCGGCGCCTTCGGTCTTGTAAATCCGCAGGGTGCCGTCCTTCATCGTGGTCATGAACGGGGCGTGGCCCTCGAGCACGCCTTCTTCGCCCTCGGTGCCGGGGACGACGACCATGTAGACGTCATCCGAACGGACGAGGCGCGCCGGGGTGACGAGTTCGAAGTGCAGTGCCATGATCTTAGGCTTCCTCGGCCAGCTTCTTGCCCTTGGCAATCGCTTCATCGATCCCGCCGACCATGTAGAAGGCGTTTTCGGGCAAGTGATCGTATTCGCCTTCAACCACGGCCTTGAACGAGCGCACGGTGTCTTCCACCTGGACGAACTTGCCCGGGATGTTGGTGAACACTTCGGCGACGTGGAACGGCTGGCTGAGGAAGCGCTGGATTTTGCGCGCGCGGGCGACGGTCAGCTTATCTTCTTCCGACAGCTCGTCCATGCCCAGAATCGCAATGATGTCTTGCAGCGACTTGTACTTCTGCAGCGTTTCCTGAACGCGGCGGGCGGTGTCGTAGTGCTCCTGGCCGACAACGGCCGGGGTCAGAACGCGCGAGGTGGAGTCGAGCGGGTCAACCGCCGGGTAAATCCCCAGCTCCGAAATCGCGCGGTTCAGCGTGGTCGTTGCGTCCAAGTGGGCGAACGAAGCGGCAGGCGCGGGATCGGTAAGATCGTCGGCCGGCACGTAGATCGCCTGCACCGAGGTGATCGAGCCCTTGTTGGTCGAGGTGATGCGTTCCTGCAACTGGCCCATGTCCGTGGCTAGCGTCGGCTGATAGCCCACCGCCGAAGGAATACGGCCGAGCAGCGCCGACACTTCCGAACCCGCCTGGGTAAAGCGGAAGATGTTGTCGACGAAGAACAGCACGTCCTGGCCTTCTTCATCGCGGAAATATTCGGCCATGGTCAGGCCCGACAGCGCCACACGGGCGCGGGCACCCGGAGGTTCGTTCATCTGGCCGAACACGAGAGCGACCTTGGAGCCGTCCGGCGTGGGGTTGCCGTCCTTGTCCTTGGCGATAACCCCGGCGTCGAGGAATTCGTGATACAGATCGTTGCCTTCGCGGGTGCGTTCACCCACGCCGGCGAACACCGAAACGCCGCCGTGGCCCTTGGCGATGTTGTTGATCAGTTCCTGGATCAGCACGGTCTTGCCGACGCCGGCGCCGCCGAACAGGCCGATCTTGCCGCCGCGTGCATAGGGCGCGAGCAGATCGATGACCTTGATGCCGGTGACGAGAATGGCCGCTTCGGTCGACTGGTCGACAAACGGAGGGGCTTCAGCGTGGATCGGGTTGCGCTTGGCTGCGTTTACCGGGCCTTGCTCGTCGATTGGCTCGCCAATCACGTTCATGATCCGGCCCAGCGTCATCGGGCCAACTGGCACCGAAATCTGCACGCCGGTGGCGGTGACAGCCTGCCCGCGGGTCAGCCCGTCGGTGGCGTCCATCGCGATGGTGCGGACGGTGTTTTCACCCAGGTGCTGCGCAACTTCCAGCACCAGCCGGTTGCCGTTGTTGTCGGTTTCCAGCGCTTCGAGAATTGCGGGCAATTCGCCGGTGAAGGTCACGTCGACGACAGCGCCGATGACCTGGCTGATCTTGCCGGTGGCGGCGGAAGCGGCCGGAGCGGCCTTCTTGGTTTTGGTGGCGGTGGCCATGATTTTACCTTCCGATTTCAAAGTCTAGCTAGTGTTTCGTTTACGGACGCAGTCCAGTCCGCGAATTCATCGGTTTCTTCCCAGAGCTCTTTCAGCTCACTGTCGTCGCGCACGCGGGAAAGCGTTTGAACGGCGACATCGCGGCGAGATTGCGCTTCTTCAGGCATTGAAATTGCCCAACTCGCGAGTTCGCCATCTAAACGCGGTGATGTCTTACCGAGTCCGGCAGTAACAACTTCAGCTGCCGCCAATGCATTGGAGCATTCGGGAGCCTCAATGTATTCGCCGCTGCAATTCCCAAAAGCGGCATCGATAGCAGGCCAACCCGGTGAATCGCTAAACTCGGCAATCCAATCGGCTGCGTCGTCGTTCTCGTCAAACTGAAGTCCCCAAGCACCCATTACAGCGCCTCCGCGCCAGCAATGATTTCGATCAGTTCGGTCGTGATCGCGGCCTGGCGGCTGCGGTTGTACTGGATGGTCAGCTTGTTGATCAGATCGCCTGCGTTGCGCGTGGCGTTGTCCATCGCGGTCATTGATGCGCCTTGTTCGGAGGCTGAATTTTCCAGCAATGCGCCGAACAACTGCGTCTTCAGGTAACGCGGCAGCAGTGCGGCGAGGATTTCAGCCTCATCAGGCTCATAATCCACCACCGCGCCGGTATCGGCGAGCGCGACCTTGGGCGCAGGGACGGGGATGATCTGCTGCTGCGTCGGGTCTTGTTGCAGCGCGGACTTGAACTTGGCGAAGAACAGGTGTGCCACATCAAATTTGCCATCTTCGTACAGCGCGATCAGCTCATCCGCCACGCGTTCGGCCTCGGCATAGCCCGGCTCGCGCACGGCGGTAGTGTCAAACATCGCGAGCACGGCTTTGGGATAGAGCCGCCGCACGACTGCGCGGCCTTTCCGGCCGATCAGATAGAACAGCACGGTCTTGCCCTCAGCCTCAAGGCTGCGCGCGGTGACCAGCGCGGCCTTGACGATGTTCGAATTGAACGCGCCGCACAGGCCCTTGTCGCTGTTGGCGACGACCAGCAGATGGACCTGATCCTTGCCGGTGCCCGCGAGCAGCTTGGGGCTGCTTTCGCTAACGGTGACCTTGCTGGCTAGCGAGCCCATCACCTCGGCCAGCCGCGCCGCATAGGGGCGCGCGGCTTCGGCATTGGCCTGCGCCTTGCGCAGCTTGGCGGCGGCGACCATTTGCTTGGCCTTGGTGATCTTCTGGGTCGATTTGACCGAGTTGATCCGCCCTTTGAGTTCCTTGAGACTTGCCATGGTTATTCTCCGGAATCCTCTGCCATCGCCTTGCCCGTTTCGCCCATCGCCTTGGTCACTGCGTCGGCGGCTGCGGCCGCTTCATCAGCACCGTTTGACGGGCTTTCAACCGGTGCGGTTGCGCTATCAAGCGCGCGACTGGTTGCTTCGAACGACTTCACCGTCGCACCTTGCAGTTCCTGAAAGGCTTCGATCAGCGGCGAAACTCGCGCTGCCTCGCGAACGATCATGATTGCAAACACAATCGCGAGTAGCACCGAAACCACCAGCACAATCAGAGATATACGCCGCCTGAGTTCGGGAAATTCATCGAGCATGCTGCTCAAGTAAATGTCAGCGCCTTTCAGCACTAACAAACCGCAACCAATCCAGGCGATAATCTCTAACACAGTGTCAGCTTCGTTCAGGCGAACTGTTTCGCGAACGCTTCAAGCGCGGCGGACGTCTGCTTCTTGGCTTCGTCACCAAAATCACGGCTGTCGCGGATCAGCGTCAGGACGTCGGCATGCTTGTCGCGCATGAAGCTCAGCATCTCGGCTTCATAGCGGACCACGTCGGTGGTCGCCACGCCGTCGAGGTAGCCGTTAGTGCCCGCAAAGATCGACACGGTCTGCTCTTCGAACGGCAGCGGGCTGAACTGGGCCTGTTTGAGCAGTTCAGTCAGCCGCGCACCGCGGTTGAGCAGCTTTTGCGTCGACGCATCGAGGTCCGAACCGAACTGAGCAAAGGCCGCCATTTCGCGGTACTGCGCCAGCTCCAGCTTGATCGAGCCCGAAACCTTCTTCATCGCCTTGGTCTGAGCGGCACCGCCCACGCGCGACACCGAGAGTCCGACGTTAATCGCCGGACGCACGCCCTGATAGAACAGGCCGGTCTCGAGGAAGATCTGGCCATCGGTGATCGAGATCACGTTGGTCGGGATATAGGCCGAAACGTCCCCCGCCTGGGTTTCGATGATTGGGAGCGCGGTCAGTGAGCCGCTGCCCATCGAATTCATTCATCTTCGCGGCGCGCTCCAGCAAGCGGCTGTGCAGATAGAACACATCACCCGGATAGGCTTCACGGCCTGGAGGACGACGCAGCAGCAGCGACATCTGGCGGTAAGCCACGGCCTGCTTGGACAAGTCGTCATAGACGATCACGGCGTGCATGCCGTTGTCGCGGAAGAATTCGCCCATCGTTACGCCGGTGTAAGGCGCAAGGTATTGCAGCGGAGCAGGTTCCGACGCGGTTGCAGCAACCACGATCGAATATTCCATCGCGCCGTTTTCTTCGAGCTGACGCACGATCTGGGCTACGGTTGAGCGCTTCTGGCCGATAGCAACATAGATGCAATACAGCTTCTTGTTTTCATCGGTGCCCTGGTTGGCTTCCTTCTGGTTGATAAAGGTATCGATCGCCACCGCGGTCTTACCGGTCTGGCGATCCCCAATGATCAGTTCGCGCTGGCCGCGGCCGACGGGCACGAGCGCGTCAATCGCCTTGAGGCCGGTCTGCACCGGTTCGGAGACTGACTGGCGAGGGATGATGCCTGGTGCCTTCACTTCGACGCGCATGCGCTTGTCGGCCACAATCGGCCCCTTGCCGTCGATGGGATTGCCAAGGCCGTCCACAACGCGGCCCAGCAGGCCCTTGCCCACCGGAACGTCCACAATCGTGCCGGTCCGCTTGACGACATCGCCTTCCTTGATTTCGGCATCCGAGCCAAAGATCACGACGCCGACGTTATCAGCTTCGAGGTTGAGCGCCATGCCCTTCACCCCGTTGGAGAATTCGACCATTTCACCGGCCTGGACGTTATCCAGCCCGTGGATGCGGGCGATACCGTCACCCACCGAGAGCACCGAACCGACTTCCGAGACGACGGCCTCGGTGCCGAAATTGGCGATCTGGTCCTTGATGACCTTGGAAATTTCTGCGGCACGGATATCCATGTTCAGCCTTTCATCGACTCTATTTGTAGGCAGAAGGGGCGCTTAGCCCTTCATCGCCTGTGCGAGTGTGTTCAAACGGGTGCGGATCGAGCTGTCGATTTGCTGGCTGCCAACGCGGACCACCAGGCCCCCCAGCAGATCAGGATCGACACTCGTCTTGATTATGACGTCCTTGCCTTCGCGCGACTTCAGCTTTGCTTCCAGCGTTTTGAGCTGGGCGGCGGATAGCGGGTGCGCGCTGGTGACATCGGCGGTCACTTCCCCGCGCGCTGCGGCGGCGATGGCGGCGAAAGCCCGGATGACCTCGGGCAGCTTGTCGAGGCGGCGGTTGGCGGCCAGCACGCCGAGCAGGTTGGTAGTCAGCGGTGAGAGCTTCAGCAGCTTGGCCACGCCGCCCAGCGCTGCCGATGCGGTTTCACGCGAAATTTGCGGGTTGCGAATCAATGCGGCCAGATCGGCTGATTCGGTCAGCGCTGCGTCAAGCTTCTCCAGATCGGATTCGACCGCGGCAACGGCCTTCTGTTCGCTGGCCAGGTCAAACAGCGCTGAGGCGTAACGCCCCTGCAAGCTGGCCGTAATGCCGCCGGAATTCTCCACGCGTCTGGGTTCCTTACATCGGGTGGGCTGAGGCACTGAGCGCCGTACAAGAATGCACGGCAGGCCCGCAGACGGGGGCGCGCATAGCCATGATTGTGCTGCGATGCAAGGTGGGGCAGGGGAACAAGTGACACAAGCATGCGGGAGTGTGGTGAGGATGGGCGATACAATCACGATCACGATGGCCGATGGCTGCGCGATGCCGGTCTATCACGCTGTGCCGCAGGGCGAGCGAAAAGCCGGACTGGTGCTGGTGCAGGAAATCTTCGGGGTTACCGATCACATCCGCGAGCTGTGCGATGAGTATGCCGCCGATTGCTATGAAGTGCTCAGCCCCGGCCTGTTCGAGCGAATCGAGCCGGGCTGCGCGCTGGATTACTCGGGTGCGGATTGGGAACGTGCGGTGCAGATCGCGCGGACCGAGCATAATTGGGAGCAAGGGCTGGACGATACTCAGCGCTGCATCGATTGGCTGGCTGCAAAGGGCCGCCCGGTGTTCATCGTCGGCTATTGCTTCGGCGGGTCAGTTGCGTGGCGGATGGCGCAGATCAGTCCGAACCTGGACGGTGCGTCGTGTTATTACGGCGGCTATATCGCCACGCGCTTTGCTGACGAAGCACCGCAATGCGCCGCGATCACGCACTTCGCGCGGTTCGACAAGCTGGTCGATTTCGCGCCGGTCGACGCGCTGATCGCCAAGCAGCACCCCACCGCGCAACATTTCGTCTACGAAGCAGGGCACGGGTTCAACTCCGACCGCCGCAAGGACTATCACCCGGAAAGCGCGGAGCTGGCGAAGGCGCGGACGTTGGGACTGTTCAAGGCTTTGGGGGGATAGCTCGCCAACTCCATTCTTGATTCTTGCAGTTTCGGACCAGTTCAGCATAGTCTCCCGCACAGAGGAGAGGCCCCATGCAGATCACCCCGCTCGCCGACCATGTCGGTGCCGAAGTCACCGGCGTGCAGCTCGCCGCGCTTGAAGGTGCAGCGCTGGATGCACTCAAGCGCGTGGTCTATGACAACGGCGTCGCGGTGATCCGTGATCAGGACCTCTCGCCCGAACAGCACATCGCCTTTGCCAAGCGCTGGGGCGGGATTGACGTCAATCCGTTTTTCCCCACCAACAGCGGCTGGCCCGAAATCGCCGAAGTGCGCAAGGCTGAAACGCAGAAGGACAATATCGGCGGCGGTTGGCACACCGATCACAGCTTTGATCAGATTCCAGCAATGGGCTCGATCCTGGTCGCGCGTGAATTGCCGCCGGTTGGGGGTGACACCTTGTTTGCCAGCATGGGCGCGGCCTATGATGCCCTTTCGGACGGACTGAAGGCGACGCTGGGCACGCTGCGCGCGGTCCATTCGGCGGACCACATTTATCAGCCGGGCGGGTACTATTCAAAGACCGATCTGGCGGACGAAATGACCGGGCAGGACCTTTCCACAGGTGCCATCCATCCAGTGGTGATCCGCCACCCCGTGACCGGGCGCAAGCTGCTCTATGTCAACGGGGCGTTCACGCTGCATTTCGAAGGCTGGACCCGGGAGGAAAGCGCGCCGCTGCTCAGTTTTCTCTATGCCGTCGCCACGCGTGAGGAATTCCAGTGCCGGGTGGACTGGCGGCCCGGCAGCGTGGCGATCTGGGATAACCGCGCGACCTGGCACCTGGCGCTTAACGATTACCACGGCCACCGCCGCCTGATGCACCGCATCACCCTGACCGGGGAGCCGCTGGCGGCCTGACTTGCTTTGAACGCAAGACGCAGGATGCACGGCGGAGGAGCCTGGGACTAAGTGCCTGTAACTCTAAAAAGGCACTTCCAGTATGACCTATCAGATTACCGGTCTCGACCCGCTCCAGTTTGCACCGTTGTTCGATCTGGACGAGGCGACCTTGGCGGGGCATCAAGCCATGCGGGTCACCGCTGATGGACCGGGTTTCTGCTGCCGGGTGAGCCTGGCGGAAGCGACGGCCGGCGAAGACGTGCTGCTGCTGCACTTTACCAGCCACGACGTGAACACGCCCTATCGCAGTGCTTACGCCATCTATGTGCGCAAGGATGCGCCGGAGCCTGCGCGGTTCGTCAACGCCCTGCCGCCGATGTTCGCCAGCCGCGCATTTGCGCTGCGCGGGTTCGATGCAGCAGGCTATCTGCAAATCGCTGAACTGGCTCCGCCGGGTGAATGCGAAGCGATCATCCGCAAACTCTTCCAAAATCCACTGATCACTTACATTCATGCCCATTTTGCGACCTATGGTTGTTTTGCAGCACGGATCGACCGGTTTGAGGAGCAGCAGTGATGCTTGCCGACGACGAATGCTGGGCAGCCGCGCTAGCGCGCGACCGCGCGTTTGACGGACGCTTCGTCTCAGGGGTGCTCAGCACCGGGATCTATTGCCGCCCATCCTGCCCGGCGCGGCACCCAAAGCGCGAGAACGTGAGGTTCTTTGCCAATGGGACCGAAGCGCGTGCCGCTGGTCTGCGCGCGTGCAAGCGGTGTCTACCCGACGATGTCAGTCGCGATGAACGCGCGGTGCTGGCGGCAATCGCTGCGATCAAGGCGGCCGGGCAACCGCTCGCACTGGCCGCGCTGGCGGACGAGACTGGCTATTCGCCGACGCATTTCCAGCGGGTGTTCGCGCGCCATACCGGGCTTTCGCCCGCGGCCTATGCGCGGGCTTTGATGCAGGAGCGCGCAGCGCAGGCCTTGACGGGGGAGGCGCGGGTGACCGATGCGATCTATGCGGCGGGCTATTCCGCGCCATCGCGGTTCTACGACAACAACAGCAGGAGACTGGGGATGGCGGCATCGGCCTGGGTCAATGGCGGGGCAGGGGTGACGATACATTGGGCGGTGGTTGGCACCAGTTTGGGGGAAATGCTGGTCGCCGCGACCGATAAAGGCGTTTGCCGGTTGTCATTCCATGAAGGCGCGGATGCACTGGCAGCGCGATTTCCAAAGGCGGATCTGCTGGAAGGCGAGGCAGACTTTGCCGCATTGCTCGCCACCGTGGTAGCGGCAGTGGAGGCTCCCGGAGACTTCAGTCACATTCCGCTCGACGTGAAGGGCACCGCGTTTCAGGAAGCCGTCTGGCGTGAATTGCAGCGCATCCCGGCGGGCGAAACGCGCACCTATGCACAGCTCGCCGCCGCCGTTGGCAAGCCCAAGGCGGTCCGCGCGGCGGGGTCGGCTAATGGTGCCAACAACGTCGCGGTGCTGATCCCGTGCCACCGCGTAATCCGCACTGGCGGAGGACTCGGCGGTTATGCCTATGGGTTGGAAATCAAGCGCAAGTTGCTGGAAAAGGAAGCGAAATGACCGATCAAGTTGCCTCGTTTTCGGCGCTCCATGTGCCCGGTGATCCGCTGGTGCTGTTCAATATCTGGGATGCGGGCAGCGCCAAAGCCGTGGCTGGGGCAGGGGCCAAGGCGATCGCCACCGGCAGTTACGGCGTGGCTGAGGCTCAAGGCTTCAACGATGGCGAGGATTTTTCCATCGAGGATGCGCTGCGCAATCTGGAACGGATCGTCAGCGTCACCGACCTGCCGGTGACGCTCGATTTTGAAACCGGCTATGGTGAGACGCCCGCGCAAGTCGCCGCTTCAGTCGCCCGCGCCCGCGATGTTGGTGCAGCGGGGATCAATCAGGAAGACCGGATGCCGGGAGAGACGGCACTGCTCCCGCTCGCCCAGGCTGCCGAGCGCGTTGCTGCCGCAGCAGACAGCGGATTGTTCGTCAACGCGCGCTGTGACGTCTATCGCGGGGTCAAGCCGGAGGACTATCACCAGGGGCTGATCGATGCCGTGCTTGAGCGCGGAGCGGCCTACGCCAAGGCCGGCGCAAGCGGGCTGTTTGTGCCATTCCTTGGCGATCACGCAGCAATAAAGGCGATCTGCGCGGGGGCCGTCCTGCCAGTCAACATCTTGTGGGGGCCGGGACGCGGAACCAAGGCCGAACTCGCCGCGCTTGGCGTGGCGCGGATCAGCTATGGCCACGGTCCGTGGGCGGCGACTATGGACTGGCTGGCGGGGCAAGCGGAAGCAGTGTTTGCTGGCGAGTTGGCGCCTTACGCGGGCTAACGATGGATCCTGGCTGATATCAGGGAGCTGAGTCTTCCGCCTTGCGCTCGATCGCTTCCAGGATCGCCTGCGCCAGTGCTGCGGCGCTGCTGTTGTGCGCAGAATAGGCGAGCGGCCCCAGCAATACCCGCGCGTCGTTCAGCCGCCCGCGCGCGAAATACTCCCGCGCCAGGTTGATCCGCAGGTCTTCTTCTTGCGGAACCAGCAAGACG
The DNA here is from genome assembly GCA_963802015.1 of uncultured Alphaproteobacteria bacterium. Classification (GTDB taxonomy): domain Bacteria; phylum Pseudomonadota; class Alphaproteobacteria; order Sphingomonadales; family Sphingomonadaceae; genus Novosphingobium. The sequence goes on along the minus strand of CAWDHB010000007.1, from coordinate 61,939 downwards.
GCAGTGGCCAGCGCGTTCAACCCATCGGCGTCGGCACCCCGGCCTAAGGCGGAAAAACTGTTGTAAAATGCAATTAGCGGCAGCGGATTGTCGGGCTCAGAAGCAATGGCTTTCAGCAATCGTGCTTGCTCGGCATAGACCAACGGTGCCCGCTCATCCGGAGGCAGCTTCAAGGCCAGCGCGATTGCGGCTTCGGCCTTGCTGGAAACAGCGCTGGCATCCGCCGGATGCAGGGCTAGTGCGCGGTCCGCCGCAGCCGCACAAGCCGCAAACGCTTCGCTGGCGCACTGTGCCCGGGCCAGCAGCTGCCATCCGGCGTGATCAGCGGCGTGACGATTAGCGATTGCGTCCAGTTTGGTCAGCCATTCCGCGCGCCGCTGCGTGGCTTTGGCCAGGCGTTGCTCAAAGTCGTCACGCGGATCTGCACCGTCTTTTGGCTTGTCCGCCGCCGCTGGGTTGCCGGGATCGGGCACGGGCGGCGCGGTGGGTAAGCTGGTCTGACGCTCAAGTTCGATGGTGTAATCGATCAGCGCGCTTTCCGCTGGACCCAGCGTGCGGAGGGCAACCTCCCCGATGGCTTCCGGCGCAATGGGCACCGCGCGATAAGGAAAACTCCGGCCGTTGAGATAGATGCCGATCTCGCGTTGCAAATCGGTCAGGTTGCCAAACACCTGCGCGGCGGCGCTGGGCGATTTGCCAGCGTTGATCGCGTTCAGATAGCCGCGCAGCTGGCCGCGCCGCGTGTCTGAAAATGTCAGGTAATGCGTGACCAGCCAGGCATCACCATAGGACCAGCCCCGCCCGGTGCCGCGGTCTTTGAGATAGGTACCGTCGATCATCGCGGTCACCGGATAGCGTCCGCCTTCCAGTTCATACTGCCGGTGCGAGGCCGGCTTGCCATAGGTGATCGCGCCCTTGCGCTCGAACGAAGCGGTCGCGGCAATCTCGGCAAAACCTTCCACATACCAGGATGGATAAGCGGCCGGCGCATACTGCAGCATAAAGTGATGCGCATATTCATGAAACAGAATGACCTGACCGGTAAATGTCCCATCGCCCGTTGAGCGCGGTACAACTGCCAGCGCGCCGGCATTGCCGGGATTATAGAATCCGGCGACGTCGCTGTTGCTGTCACCAATCAGGCGTTTTACATCGCCGATTGCGGGGACCAGAAACACGCGCACTTTGACGATGCGCTGGCTGGTTTCGCTGGTGCCGGTCGCCATCCGCAGCAGCGTGTGGAAATATTCCAGCCGCTCAGCAAATTTGCGCAGGTCTTTTTCTTCGCCCGAGCTGACGATCCGGAAATGCTGCGTTTCCGCTTCGCGCCACTCGGCCGCCAATGCAGTGCCTGACCACAAAACCGTCAATAATGCCAGAACGATCCGCACCGCAACGTCCCCAAATTAGCCCACTTGGTTCATGCTATATTTGTGCCGTACCTGTTGCCAGTGAATTCTTGCTAGCCGCTTGGCGAAATTGATCGATTATGGTGCGGAGTTGGATGGCTCGCGCATACAGTTCTTGCGGGCTCGGCGTTAATCGGCTTGCGCAAAGCATTGCAGGTCAGATCAACCCCAGTTGCTTGTCGTCATCGCCTTTGGCGGCGGCGGCTTTCACTGCGTCGGTGCGGGCCATCGGCAGGTCGAGCCGGACACTGTGCGGCGCGAACAGTTCGGCGACGGTGATCACCTGTAACCGGTCATCCTCGCGATTGAGCAGCGGATGCTTGAACTTGCCCGCCGCCGCGATCTCGTCACGCATCGGCTTGGTCGGCAGGCTGGTGCAGATCAGGAAGCCGAATTCGGCCTTTTCGCGCTGACGGTCCGAATTCAGCGTGGCGAGATCGCCGCGATTGCCGGGGCGTGATTTGACCTGAAAGATCGCCTTGCCGTTGGTGTCCCCCTTGTCGGTGCGGTCCAGCAGGAAATAGGCGATCCCGTCGATCCCGCCATCGGCACCCTTCTTCTCGTTGATCCGCGCCTGATTGCGCGAAAAGGTGAGCACCGCCCATTTCTCGAACTCCTTGCGCGTCTTGTCATCCTTGCGATTGGCCAGCGCCATTGCGGATTCGATGTCCTTGGGCACCCCATCGAGCAGGATATTCGCCTCGATCGCGGCCCAGTCATCTTTGTAGGTATCGGCAAAGCGCTTCAGGATCAGCGCGATGGATTGATACGTGATGTCGATCCCGATCCAGCGCCGCCCCAGCCGCTGCGCGACCGCAACGCTGGTGCCGCAGCTCCCATCATTGACATTTTTTGAATATAAGCTACTTGGAAAATCGGATTGGGACCTACCTGGTCGGCATTGGGACTCTGGGAACATCCGGGGTCCCTTTGTTTTTGTGCCGCCCGGTGGCGGCGGTCAGGGAAAGCATTTCACACCTCCCAGCTTAGGTGCGATGGTCTCATAGGCGCGGTTGGTCTGATCGGGACGCAGATAATGCAGGGCTATCGGTCGCGCGGTCAGATCGGAAAGCTGGAGGCCAGTCGCATTGGCCGCCTTCTTCACGAAAAACGGCTCAAACCGGATTTTGGTAAAGTCGGTCTGCTTCCATCCCCAATTGCTCTGGTTCGCGCAGATACGGCGAAACTCCAGTTCGAGATCGGCGTCCTCTTGTTTGCCCCGGCTCTCGAACAGCACATGGACCGTTCTGCCTTTTTGCTCCTTGGCCAAAAGCTGTGCCAGCAACCGCTCCATGCAGAAGAGCAGGGCAATCTCGTACGGGTTGGAAGAGTGGGCGTATTTCGCCTTAAGCTTCACTTTGTCGATCACCGACGCGACAATGGACATGGGCGTATCGGCCATCAACGTGTTCAGGCGCTCATAAAAATCGGCGCGCAAGTCGGGATTTGTCAGCAGCAAGGTAAACGGCCCCTTACGCTTGCGGATTTCATGTTCATGCAGAACTACGCCGTCGTGGCCCCAGAAATCAAACTTGAACTGTTGGAAGGCGGGCACAACTTTTCCGACATATTCGGCCTTTTCGATCATGCAGAACGACAAGGCGAACATCGGAAACTCCGCGTCGATCTTGTCCAGCCCATGATCGCCACTCTCATCGGCGAACACGATGTAATCGGAGAAAGGGAAGGTGTCCGTCACGGCTAGATCAGCTCCACCGTCTGTTCGGTCCAGTGCGTCTCGCCCGCGCGCCCATTCAGCCCCTCGATCGCCTCATCGCCCCAGTTCCACGTATCGACAAACGCCTGCGCCTGCGCGCGGTCTTCGCTGCCCTGATTGTTGTAGATCTGGAAGTAGTTGCGCTTCGAATTGAACGGCGGATCAATGTAGCAGAGATCAACACTCTCTCCCGCCACCTTGCGGCGCAGTACGTCCAGATTGTCGCCGTAATAGAGTTCGTTATTCATAGTGGCGGTGTGGCTGAGATGGCGTCCGAGGTAAAGGTCGGTCTGGTGCTTTTGGCGTTTGCGCCATGGTGGAGGTGAAGCAACAGTCTCCCTTCCCCGGTGGGGAAGGGCTGGGGATGGGGGTTCGGTGCTGGCGTGGACGCGCGGCCTGGCGGCCTCGCTCCCCCACCCCCAGCCCCTCCCCGGCGGGGAGGGGAGTTAAGCCATTTACACAAAGCTATACGGATCAATATCCACACCCACCCGCACCCCCGGCGGGAAGGTCAACGCATCCAGCCACTCGCGGATGATTTGCTGGATCTGCACCGTGCGGCGGGCGTTGATCAGCAGGCGATAACGATAGCGTCCGCGCAGCAGCGAGAGCGGGGCAGGGGCGGGGCCGAGGATCAGGACGTCGGCCACGGTGGGCCGCGCGCCGCCTATGGCGCGGGCTGCGTCGCGGGCTTCGGCTTCGTCTTCGCTGGAGACGATAATCGCGGCCCAGCGCCCGAACGGCGGGGCTCCGGCATCGCGGCGGGCTTCGGTTTCAGCGGCGTAGAAGGCGTCGCGGTCGCCGCCCGCCAGCGCCGCGATCACCGCCGCTTCGGGATGGCGGGTCTGGATATAGACCACACCGGGCTTGGCCCCGCGCCCGGCGCGCCCGGCGACTTGCGCGATTTGCTGATAAGTGCGCTCGCCCGCGCGCAAATCGCCGCCTTCCAGCCCCATGTCGGCATCGACCACGCCCACCAGGGTCAGTTCGGGGAAGTGATAGCCCTTGGTCACCAGTTGCGTGCCGACGATCACGTCGATCCGGCCTTCCTCGGCTGCCGCCACAAAGTCGCCGATCTTGTCTGGCGTGTTGAGCGTGTCCGAAGTGGCGACGGCGACCCGTGCTTCGGGGAAGCGCTCAGTCACCTCGTCGGCGATCCGCTCCACTCCGGGGCCGCAGGCGACCAGGCAATCGGGGGTGTGGCATTCCGGGCATTCGCTTGGGGTCGGGGTCTCATGCCCGCAATGGTGGCAGGCCAGCCGCCGCGACAGCCGGTGTTCGACCAGCCAGGCGCTGCAATTGGGGCATTGAAACCGGTAGCCGCAGTGGCGGCAAAGTGTCAGCGGGGCATAGCCGCGGCGGTTGAGGAACAACAGGCTCTGCTCGCCGCGTTCCAGCCGCAGCGCCATCTCTGCCACCAGTTCCGGCGCGAGCCAGCGCCCGCGTTCGGGCTGGCTGGTTCGCAGATCCAGCGTGGCGATGGTCGGCAGTTGCGCCCCGCCAAACCGGGCGGGCAATTCCAGCTTTTCATAGATCCCCGGCCTCGGCCAGTTGCATCGATTCGAGCGCCGGGGTCGCGCTGGCCAGGATCACCGGCACGCCTTCAAACCGCGCCCGGATCACCGCGACATCGCGCGCGTTATAGCGCACGCCATCGTCCTGCTTGAACGATACCTCGTGCGCTTCATCGACCACCAGCAGCCCCAGCCGGGCATAGGGCAGGAACAAGGCAGAGCGCGCCCCGACCACCACCTGCGCCTCGCCCGAGACGATCGCGCGCCAGGCCCGGCGGCGCTCGCTGGCTTTCAGGCTGGAGTGCCACAGCACCGGCGGGACCCCGAACCGGTCTTCAAACCGGCGCAGGAAGTTCTGGGTCAGCGCGATTTCGGGCAGCAGCACCAGCACCTGACGGTCGCTGCGCAGCGCCTCGGCGATGGCTTCGAAATAGCATTCGGTCTTGCCTGAACCCGTGACCCCGTCGAGCAGGAACGGCTGGAATTCCCTGGCTTTGCAACCGCCGCCACGAACCGGTCCGCAGCGGCTTGCTGATCCGCTGACAGATCGGGCAAGGCGTGATCGGGCCGGGCGCGCGGATAGCAGCGGTCCAGATCGACCGTCACCGGCTCCAGAATCCCCGCACTGACCATGCCGCGCAGCACGCCATCGGAAACCGAAGCGAGCGCGGCCAGTTCACGGATCGAGGCCTGCTCGCCGTGCAGGGCATCAATCGCGGCCAGTCGCTGCGGGGTGAGCCGCTTGGGTTCGGTCCCGGACAGGCGGTATTCGGTGATCGTCCCGCCGCCGCGCAGCGCCGCCATCGAACCCAGCGCCATCCGCGCGACCGAATTCATCGGCGCGACATAATAATCCGCGCACCATTCGATCAGGCGGCGCAGCGGTTCGGCCAGCGGTGGGACCGGCAGGCATTCCAGCACCGGCCGCAGCTTGGCATCGGGCACGCTTTCGCCCGGCAGCCGTTCCGCCTCCCACACGATCCCCAGCACCTGGCGCGGCCCGAGCGGGGCGAGCACGACGTTGCCCGGTTCCAGCCGCATGCCAGCGGACTCGCGGTAGTCGAGCACCGAGAGGACGGGATTGAAAACAAGGAGTTGGACCCGGTTCATATTCGTGGCTATATGGGCTAGGCTGCCTTGGTGCGACACCCGGCGCAGCGAAGGAGACGTGGAAAATGGTTGAGGCTCTCAACCCTGGCATGCAGCGCCGGGCATTCATCGCCGGGTCGGGCGCGGTTGCGGCCTTGGCCTTGTCCGGCTGTTCCTCGCTTGGCGGGCTCAGCTTTACCCAGGCAATCCGCCGCTTGCTGGAGATTTCGACCGAGAACGCCTTCGCCCGGCTGACCGCCTCGGGTGGGTTCTGGGATAGCCAGGTCGCGCGGCTGGCGCTGCCCGATTTGTTCGGCAGCCGGGGCGGGGTGATCCAGGGAATCCTGACCTCGGGCGCGTTTCGTGAACAATTGCAGCGGCGGCTGAACTATCTGGCCGAAGACGGTGCGCGGCGTGCGGCACCGATCGTGGCCGATACGGTGCGGACGATCGGGTTCGAAAATTCGGTCGCGATCATTCGCGGCGGACCGACGGCGGCGACCTCATACCTGCGCCAGAACATGGGCCCGGCCTTGATCAACGCGATGATCCCGGCGGTCGGTGACGCGATCCGGATCAGCAGCGATCCGGTGGTTGGCCAGGCGATCCGGGCGTTGTCCGGGGTGGACGTGAACGGTGTGGCGCAGGCAGTGGCCAACAGCGCGGACAACGCGATCTGGTATCAGATCGGGCAGGAAGAAACCGACATCCGCGCCAACCCCGCCAAGACCAACGATCCGCTGCTGATCGCGGTGTTCAAGGCGCTCTAGCGAAGCGGCGGAGGCTTCCCTATAGCGGCGCGAGACTCGCGATCAGGAGCCGCAACCCCGTGAAATTTTTCGCCGACACCGCCGAAATTGCCGACATCAAGGAACTGGCCGCCACTGGCCTGCTTGATGGCGTGACCACCAACCCCAGCCTGATCATGAAATCGGGCCGGGATTTCATGGAAGTGACCAAGGAAATCTGCGGGATCGTTGACGGTCCAGTCAGCGCCGAAGTGGTCGCGCTTGATCACGCCGGGATGATGCGCGAGGCCGAAGTGCTGCGCAAGATCGCGGACAACGTCTGCATCAAGGTACCGTTGACCATCGACGGCTTGCAGACCTGCAAGGCGCTGACCAGCGACGGAACCATGGTCAACGTCACGCTGTGCTTTTCGGCCAATCAGGCGCTGCTCGCGGCGAAGGCCGGGGCAAGCTTCGTCTCGCCGTTCGTCGGGCGGCACGATGACAACGGCTTCGACGGGATGCAGCTGATCAGCGATATCCGGCTGATTTACGACAACTACGCTTATGCCACCGAAATCCTGGTCGCCTCGGTCCGCCACGGGATCCACGTGCTCGAAGCCGCCAAGATCGGCGCGGACGTGATGACCGCGCCGCCCGCGGTGATCAAGGGGCTGGTCAAACATGTGCTGACCGACAAGGGCATAGAAGGCTTCATGGCCGATTGGGCCAAGACCGGGCAGTCGATTTAGCTTCAAACAAAAGTCGTCACCCTGAACTTGTTTCAGGGTCCATCGTGAGGCACAGTCAGAGGGTGCCGGAAAGACGGGGCGGCAAGGTTTGCTTTGGCAAGGCGAGGCGCTGATTTGGCGGCATGATGGATGCTGAAACAAGTTCAGCATGACGATTTTGAATAGGTTGTTTGCTTAGTCTGATGTCCGACGAAACCCCACTCGACCGCTTCAAGAGCGTCCTGGCTGGCACCAGTCGGGCGATTTCGCACGAGCCGGAGCTGGAGGTGGCCTGGACGGCCGATGCGCCAGTCGCCAATGGCACCAACCTGCGCATCCCGATGCCAGGCCGCAACCTGCCGCGTGAACAAGCGATGGAAGCGCGCGGGTTTGCGGACAGTTTCGCGCTGAAACTGCGCCATCACAACGAAGCGTTGCACAACCGCAAGGCTCCGGCCGAACCCGCCGCGCGGGCCTGTTACGATGCGGTTGAGATGGTGCGCTATGAAGCGCTGGGGTCCAAGGCCTATGCCGGGATGCGCAGCAATCTGGATGCGGCGCTGATGGTGCGGATGGGCGGCGATCCGATCACCCGCGCAGCGCGCCCCGATGAAGTGCCGGTGCAGGCCGCGCTCGCGCTGCTGCTGCGCGAGCATCTGACCGGCCAACCGGTCCCCGCCGCCGCCGAGCCGGGCGTGGCGATGGTGCGCGACTGGATCGAAAGCCGCGCGGCGGCTGATTTTGACGCGCTCGCGCTGTCGCTCGACGATCAGCGCGCGTTCCAGTCGCTCAGCCTCGACATGCTCCAGCACCTCGAACTCACCCGGTCCGAGGAACTGGCGACGGACCCCGACGAGGGCGAAGATCAAGACGGCGAAGACGAGCAGGACCAGGACGACGAAGCCAGCGACAGCGGCGAGGACCAGACCCCCAGCGAGGTTGCCTCCGAAGCCAGCGAAGGCGATGAGGACGGCGAAAGCGAGCAGCAACGCGAGACCGAGGAAGACACCTCCGACGCCGAAGCCGGGGATGAGGGCGAGGAAGGTATGTTGCCAACCCGGCCAAACCGCGCCTGGACCGACTTGCCTGACACGTTCGACTACAAGCCGTTCACCGACAAGTTCGACGAGGTCGTTGCCGCAACCGAGCTCTGCGACGATGAAGAGCTGACCCGGCTGCGTGCCTATCTGGATGCCCAGCTCAAAGGCCTGCAAGGCATCGTCACCAAACTCGCCAACCGGCTCCAGCGCCGCCTGATGGCGCAGCAGAACCGCAGCTGGGATTTCGACCAGGAAGAAGGCATTCTGGACGCCGCCCGGCTCGCGCGGGTGGTGATCTCACCGGGGCAGTCGCTCAGCTACAAGAGCGAGCGCGATATCGAGTTCAAGGATACCGTCGTCACGCTGCTGATCGACAATTCCGGATCGATGCGCGGGCGGCCAATCTCTATCGCCGCGATCAGCGCCGATGTGCTGGCGCGCACGCTGGAACGCTGCGGGGTCAAGACCGAGATTCTGGGCTTCACGACGCGCGCGTGGAAGGGCGGGCAAAGCCGCGAGGCCTGGCTGGCGGGCGGCAAACCGGCGCAGCCCGGGCGGCTCAACGATCTGCGGCATATCGTCTACAAGCAGGCCGACGAACCCTATCGCCGGGGCCGCAAGAACCTGGGCCTGATGATGCGTGAAGGCTTGCTGAAGGAGAATATCGACGGCGAAGCGCTGATCTGGGCGCACAACCGTCTGCTCGCACGGCGCGAGGACCGCCGGGTGCTGATGGTGATCTCAGACGGCGCGCCGGTCGATGATTCCACGCTCAGCGTCAACAATGCGGGCTATCTGGAGATGCACCTGCGCAAGGTGATCGACTGGATCGAAAAGCAATCGCCGGTGCAACTGGTGGCAATCGGGATCGGCCACGACGTGACCCGTTACTACCGGCGCGCGGTGACGATCATGGATGTCGAACAGCTCGCCGGGACGATGATCGAGCAACTGGCGGGGCTGTTCGAGGAGGAGTGATGGGCGTTCGGACAGACCAGTTGTTCTACGTCCATTTGCCTGCCGGGTCTGAACTTCCGGAGATCAAACCCGAACCTTGCCGGGTGGTCGTCATAATCGATCAACATTTGACTACCGAATGGCAGGAGATGGTCAGCGAATGGATAATCGCCATTGGCTGCCTTTATATGATGGCATGGGGGTTGGAATGTTCGAGCTGGGATGACTCTGTTGATTGGGCAAATCTTGGAGCTGTTGATTCCATCGAAATTCCGGATGACAAGTTTGTGATGACCACGTGGCACGAAAACGAGCCGCTCGAGGAAGCATTTTTCCATTGCGGGTTGTGTGCATTTCACCCGACAATTGACCTCCCCAAGGTTATCCTCTTGGACATCACCGCCGAAGCCCGACCGGCTGAGCTGATCGAACAGTATCGGCGGTCTCTAGATGATTCGCTTGAAGACTGTGTGCCATCCCTGAGGTTCCGCTTGACCGAATGGTTTAATCGAATGATTAAACGGGGATGAGCGAAACAGTCACAGTCACCGAAGCCGTCACCAGCCGCCGCTCGATCCGGGCGTTTCAGGACAAGCCGGTCGACCCGGCACTGCTCCGGAAAGTCATGGAAACCGCGCAGCACTCCCCGTCGGGCGGGAATACTCAACCGTGGAATGCGGTGATGCTGACGGGGGAGCCGCTGACCAGGTTGGTTGATCTGGTGGCAGGCGTGATTCCACAAGGTCTGGCGGCCTATTCCGCCGAGTACCCGATCTACCCGGCCGAGCTGGAAGGCCGCTATTCCGATAGCCGCTTCGGCGTGGGGGAGGCTATGTACAAGGCGCTGGAGATCCCGCGTGAAGACAAGGCGCAGCGGCTGGAAATGTTCCGCAACAACTTCCGTGCGTTCGGGGCGCCGGTGCTGATGCTGGTCCACACCCCGCGCTATATGGGCCTGCCGCAATGGTCGGATATCGGGATGTGGCTGCAAACCGTGCTGCTTTTGCTGCGCGAAGCCGGACTGGACAGCTGCGCGCAGGAGGCCTGGGCGGTGTATCAGAAGCAGATCCGCGAGGTCGTGGCGATCCCGGACGATCACATCTTCTTCTGCGGCTGCGCGATTGGGTGGGGGAACCGCGAGGCGGCGATCAACCAGTTCCCGGTGCCGCGCGTGCCGCTCGATCAGGCGGTGCGCTGGGAAGGGTTCTAACCGCTTGCAATGCAGGATTTGGTCTGCCAGCGAATCCGCATGACCTGCATGTTCCCCTCGCCGATCGCCCGCCCCAGTCAGCGCGTACCGTTTATATGTAACCTTGCGCAGTTTCCTGCGGGTTTTTGCGCGCAGGCTGCTGGCTGGAATTTAACAGAAATGCGGGCCGAATCATGACTGAAACCCCGCTCAAACTGTTCAACAGCCTGACCCGCCAGCTGGAGGAATTCAAACCCGTTCATCCGGGTGAGGCGCGCGTGTATTCCTGCGGTCCAACGGTCTACAACTACCAGCACATCGGCAATATGCGCGCCTATGTGTTCGCCGATACGCTGGGGCGGGTGCTGAGCTACAAGGGTTACAAGCTGACTCATGTGATCAACATCACCGATGTTGGCCATCTGACCTCTGACGCGGACGAAGGCGATGACAAGCTGGAGAAGGCCGCTGCGGCGCAAGGTAAAACCGCGTGGGACATCGCGGCGTTCTATCAAGCCGATTTTGAAGCCGATCTGGCACGGCTCAACATCCGCAAACCGGCGCACCCGCGCGCGACCGAATATGTCGATGCGATGATCGATTGGGGCAAAACCATTGCCGCCAAGCATTGCTACGAACTCGATAGCGGGCTCTACTTCGATGTCTCGACGGTCCCCGCATATGGCCGTCTGGCCCGGGCGGTTACGGATGCCAATGACTCTGGGGCAGAGGGCCGGATCGACGAAGTCAGCGGCAAGCGCAATCAGGCGGACTTTGCCATCTGGCGCAAGACCCCTGCTGGTGAAACGCGGCAAATGGAATGGCCATCACCATGGGGCATGGGCGCGCCGGGCTGGCACCTGGAATGCTCGGTGATGTCGAAGGCGTTGCTGGGCATGCCGTTCGATATCCACACCGGCGGGATCGATCACCGCGAAATCCACCACCCGAACGAAATCGCGCAGAACCAGGCTCACGAAGCCTGCGGCGATAGCGGTGCCAACATCTGGATGCACAACAACTTCCTGGTCGAACGCTCTGGAAAGATGAGCAAATCGTCGGGCGAGTTCCTGCGGCTGCAACTGCTGATCGACAAGGGCTATCATCCGCTGGCTTACCGGCTGATGTGCTTGCAGGCGCATTACCGGAGCGAGTTGGAGTTCTCGTGGGAGGGATTACAGGCGGCGCTGGTTCGGTTGAAGCGGATGGTCAGGCAATTCGACGACCTTCGCGCGCAGGCCAGCAGCTTACTAAAGCACATGGAAGCACAAGAGCTCGATGAATATGAGAGGCTGCAAGTTGGCGCACCGTTGAGAAGCGAAATTGGTCATCCCGAACTCGTCCGGCTTTTGGACCAGTTTGAAGAGGTGATTAGCCAAGACCTCAACACCGCCGAGGCACTTGTAGCGTTGGACAGAGTCCTTGCTTTCAAGCGAGTTGATCCGGCCCAGAAGGCATCGGTAGTCATTATGATGCTTGAAGTTCTCGGACTCGACATTCAAGAAGCAACAGCAGGATTTGTCTCTCAAACCTCGCTCCGCATTCGCCCCAAAGGCGCGACCATCGCCGAGCCCGAAATCGACGCAATCCTCGCCCAGCGCAGGGAGGCCCGCGCCGTCAAGGACTTCGCCACCTCCGACCGCCTGCGCGACGAACTCGCCGCGCACGGGGTCGAGGTGATGGACGGCGATCCACTGGGGTGGGATTGGAAGCTAGGAGAATAAGGTCAATCTAACTTCCCAAAACCCGTCTACCCTGAGCTTGTCGAAGGGCTGTTCTTGTTCTTGCCGTCGTGCGCGAAGCACGAATAAAAGGGCAATGCTTCGACAAGCTCAGCATAAGCGGGTTTAAGGAATGGCGGTTGGAAGTTGGCTGGCCTTGCCATACCCGGCGACGGCGATAGGGTGATTGCATGCTGCAAACCATCGCCTGGCTGATCCTCGCCGCCATCCACGCGCTTCCGGCGCTGGCGTTCTTGCGTCCGCAGCAGCTGCAGGCGCTGTACCGGGTGGGGCCGGACAATCCGCTGTTCCTGCTGCTGCACCACCGGGCCGCGCTGTTCGTGGCGGTGTTCGCAGCCTGCATCATCGCGGCGTTGCATCCGCCCAGCCGCTCGCTGGCCGCAGTCATCACGGCGATCAGCATGCTGGCGTTCCTGCTGCTGTATTACCGCGCCGGCGCGCCAGCCGCTTTGCAAAAGATTGCACGGGTAGACCTGATCGGCCTGCCGGTGCTGGCGTTCGTGGCATATAGTGCGGTTCGTCAGGCCCTTGCGTGAAGCTCTGGCGGCTCACCCGCGCGCCTTATGTGGCGCTCGATGGGCGCGGGGCGGAGCTGCACGGTTCGCGCTATGCTGCGGCCGGGTTGCCGCTGGTAAGTCTGGCGTCAGAGGCGGCGCTCGCGGTGCTGATTGCGCTGCGCTACCAGCCGGTCGATCTTACCCAAGCAGCCCCTGATTACGTGTTGGGCTGGACCAAAGTAACCGCCGTGCCCATCCGCGTGCCGCACTGTGACGATGAAGCCGAGATCCGCGCATGGGTGGCGCAGTGGCTGGCGGCGCAGTCCAGTCTGCTCGCCGCCCTGCCGTCTAAGGTCTTGCCGGAGGCGGATGTGATCATGCTCAATCCGCGCCATCCGGACGCGGCGATGGTTGCACCGCTAACAACGCGGCCGTTCGATTTCGCGGAATGCTTGCACCGCCCGCCAATGCTGGAGACATATCCCGCGCGCGGCGTTTGATCTTGGCCAGCGGATTGGGAAAAAGGAGTTGGTCGGGGAGACAGGATTCGAACCTGCGACATCTTGCTCCCAAAGCAAGCGCGCTACCGGGCTGCGCCACTCCCCGACCGAGAAGGGGGCCTTAGGCCTAGCTTGCGGAGGTTGCAACCAGCCTTGTGAAAAAGCGGATCATTGTGGTGAGATTCTCGATCGAGACGTGTTCGTTGGTCCCGTGGATCATCGCGGTGTCCTTGGTCGAGAGGCGGAGCGCCTGGAAGCGGTAGGTGTCTTGCGATATTTCGTTCAGGAACCGGCTGTCGGTCCCGCCGACCACCATGTACGGTGTGACCGGGACGCCGGGCGCTTCTGCCTCTGCTGCGGCACGGATCAGTTTCCAGCCTTGCGAGGTTGTGGAGGAAACGGGCGATGGCTCGTGTGGCGGACGTTCCCAGCTGAAGGTCACCGGCAATCGCGCCGTTGCCGCCTTGGCGTGGGCGAGCACGTCGGCAGACCCGTCCCACGGGGCCAGGCGATAATTGATCAGGCCAAAGGCCTCCTGCGGCAGGACGTTTTCCTTAGGGCTGCCTTGCAACATGGTTGGCGCTATCGTGGTGTGCAGCTGCGCCGCGCCAGCCGGGGTTTCGGCCAACTGCGCCTTGATCAGTCCCCCGAACAGCCATGGGTTTGCGGCGACGACTTTCATCATGCCGCCCTGCTTGGCGGCGAGCGCCTGGACTGTTCCCAACGTGGGCTGCTGCAACCGGGTGGGGAACTGCCGGGCATGGATCGCGGTGATTGCCTTGGCCAGCGTGATCGTGCCGATTTCTGCGGGCGGCATGGACGAATGACCACCCGGCGCTTTCGCGGTGACCCGCAGCGTCGCATAACCCTTTTCCGCCACGGCAATCATGATCGCGGGGCCGTTCATGATCGGCGCATTGGTGATGATTGCGCTGCCTTCGTCGAGCGTGAACAAGGCCTTCACGCCCTGCGCCTTCAGCACTGCGGCGGCGGCCTGCGCGCCGGTGCCGCCGACCTCTTCATCGTGGCCGGACACTACGATCACGCTGCGCTTCGGCTTGAAGCCCTTGGCGGCGAGCAGCTCAAGACCTTCGAACAGAGCGATCAGCGAGCCCTTGTCATCCACCGCGCCGCGCCCCCAGACGCTGCCATCGGCGATGACACCGGCGAATGGATCGTGCTTCCAATCCTGCTCGGTCCCGGCGGTCACCGGGACCACATCCTGGTGCGCCATCAGGATGATTGGTTGCAAAGCGGGATCGCTGCCCGGCCATTGGTAGATCAGCGTGCCGTCACCAACAATCGTGCGGGTCATTGCGGCGTGTGCGGCGGGATAGCTGGTTTGCAGCCAGGCCTGTAGCCCGGTCCATTGATCGCGACGATTCTGCGCAGGATCCTGGTTGGAGACGGTCTGAAACCGGATCGCTGCCCCCAGCCGCGCGGCAGCAGCCTGCGCATCCGGCGCCAGTGCATCGGCCACTTTGATCCCATCAGCGCTGGCCAGATCGGCAGGCGCAAAAGTTGCAGTGTTGTATCCGATCACGGCCCCGGTGGCGGCCAGCAGGCCCACCAGCGTCAATCCCAGCTTGCGGCGCATATTTCCATCCCCCTGATTATAGTGTGCTGCGGCCAGGCAGGGTAGGGGGGTGGTAGGCCCGGCAGGACTCGAACCCGCGACCAAGCCGTTATGAGCGGCCTGCTCTAACCAACTGAGCTACAGGCCCATCCTTAGGGCTGCCGAGCGTTAGCCGGTGACCTGCGCTTGTGCAAGTTCCACCGCGTCCATTATCCCTGCTACTGAGCTTGGCGCAACCTGCCGCTGCCGCAGATAGACAAAGACCCCGCGCCACCAGGCATAGAATGCGTCCAGATCAGCTTCACTGCGAACATAGGGCGTGAACCCAGCGGCGAGAGACGGGCTGTGGAATGAAAACACCAGCACCGGCAGGTCGTCGTCGATCGCAATATCGATCGCGCGGATCGCTTCCTCCAGCGTGACTCCCTCCGGAGTAAGCGGAATGCGCTCCATCAGGCCCACGCGGGAGAGCGCGCCGCGCAGTTGCGGCACCCGCCACATCCGGGGGTAAAGCCACGGCCCCAGCTGGCGCAACGGCCCCCAGTAAACCGTAGTCAGCGGTAATTCGAGCAATCCTGCCGAACGGTCCAGCCAATAAGGGTGCAGCGGAAACCCGCGAAAGTTTGGACCGTGGCTGGCCTCATAATCAAAATGCGAACGGACCGAGCTGTCGATGGTCAGGCCATTGTCGATCAGGATCTGCGCGGTATTGGGCCCCACGCCATAGCGCCCGGCACGATAGATCAGCGGCGCGGTGTTGAAGTTTTTGGCGATTGCCGCGCGCAATTGTTCGAACTTAGCGCGCTCCAGCGGTTCGGGAAGGTTGCCGGCATAGCTGTTCGCCTGCGTGACTTCTTCTTCAAACGGCGGGCTGACCCAAGGGTGCAGTTGCACGCCGATTTCGGCACGGCCTGCGGCCACCGCATCGCGCAAGACCTCGGCAGCGCTGGGCGAGGTCGCGATCGGATAGTCGACCAGATAGATCGGGACGACGCCCTCGGCTTCGCAGAACTCCTGAAAGCGGGCGAGCCGGCCGACCGTGTGGACCGAATGGCCCTCACGCTGAAGCGGCTTGGTCCAGTCAAATTCTTCTTCGGTGTCGACTGTTACCACGAACCGGCGCGGCGTGCCCGATTTGAACGAAACCCGGTTACCCGGTTCCGGCAAATCGATAATTCGCCCGCTGGCCACAGTAACAATCCCCCTGTGCAAATGTTCGCCCACGCGCGGAGCCAAGCTGGCGCCCAACCCGCTCAGGCCGAGCGTTGTGCGCTATGCCCGGCATCTCGGCTGGTCAAGTCCGGCAGCTGCAAAAGCAGTTTCCCGCCGGCAAGTTTCAGCTCCCCGCCTGCTGCGCGCAGTTCGGCGCGGGCCAGCCGCAGGGCAAAGCCGACCCCGAACATGCCTGCCGCCAGCGCCTGCGGAACTGCGCCAACCGCGGCATGCAGCACCGCATCGGCTGGCTTGTCGCGCAGGCTCGCGGGCAAGTCGATTGCAAGCTGGACGCCAGCAGTTCCAAGCGCCGGGTTGATTGCGACCTTGAGTGTTTCACCAGGCATCGCTGCGCCGCCCAGCGTCGCCAGCAGCCGCCAGCCGAGCAATTCGGCATCACTCTCGGGCAATCCGATCAAAGCGGGCGGCAGTGAATCGGGGATCAAAAAAGCGACCTTGCGCTGGGCGATCCGCTCTTGCAGCTGACTGGCCACCGACCGCAGCGTGGCGACAAAATCAGCGCCGCCGGGATCAAGGTCGAGCGCACCGCTTTCCAGCCGCGCCAGCCGTTCAAGTTCTTCAAATGCCGCGAGCATGCGGGCGGCGTCGCCCGCGATATTCGCAGCAAGCGCGCGGTATTCGTGCGGGGCGGGGCCAAACAGCTGCTGCTGGATCACCTCGGCAAAGCCCTGGATCGCATTCACGGGCGTGCGCAGCTCGTGCAGCAGTTGCCTGATCCGGTCAGCTTCGCTGTCCTGCGCAGACGGCGTGCTTGCTGTATCAGTGACCACCCGGCGCAACCGCCCGGCATAGCCAAGAAAAGCGCCGGTCTGCGGTGCAAAGCGTGGCGCGGCGTCGAGCTGCCATGTCCCGGCACTCGCGCCGCCGCCGTCCAGTTCAAGCGCTTGCGCAGCCACCGGGCGGCGGCGCTTGAACGCGGCTTCGAGCGCTGCGGTACCGAACGGGGCCAGGCCAATGATGGTTGGCGCTGCAGAGCTATCTGCCCAGGTAATTGCGCCGGTCGGACCCGTGGAGAAATCGATCACCGCTACCCGGTGGTGATGAGCCGGATCATGCTCTTCACCTAGCGGGAGGCGTGGGGCATCGCCGCTGCCGTCGGGCTGGATCGTAGCGGTCGTCTGGCGGGCCTGACGGTAGGCTTCGATTCGCCGCACCAGCGCACCGATCGTTCCGGGATCAAACTCTTCATTCGGGGACACTATGGGCGGGGCCACGACAGCTAAGGGTTCAGTCACCGCCGATGGCGCGAGGCTTGGCGCAACGCTGGCTTCCGAGACCTCTCCCGGCGGAAGTCCGCGATCATAGGCACCGACATCGTTCAGCCGCCGCAGCACTTGCGGGGTGAGGTCGCTGCGTTGGCGCAGTGCGCGGCGCGCGGCCGGGGAAATCGCGGGGATCAGATCCTGCCATTCCTCCTCGGTCAGGCTGGCGCGGTCGACAGCCGCTTCGGCAACGTCGTATTCGCTGGAGGCAAGCAAGGCGACCAACCGGGCAGAGCGCAGGCGCAAACCCGGTTCGCGGACAATCGCAGCGCGGACACCGGGCGGGATCTGCTGCGACAGGGCTGCGATTTGGGCATAGCCGGCTTCCATCGCCGGACTGCGCGCATGGGCCGGGCTGGACCCCAGCAGATCCAGCAACTGGCGCAGCTCGATCCGCGCCATGGCGGGGCCAGATGCGCCGATGCGCAGTGCCGTTGCCAGACGATCATCGAACTTCATGGTGGTTGGACTGTCCGCGCAGGAGGGTGCGAGTGCAGGCCATAGCAAGTTGCGTGGCGGGCGGAAGGCCTGCCGACCGGCCGTCGCAAAGCGGGACGGTTGGTAATCCACACAAGATTCAAACCACACGATAAAATTCGCGCCAGACAACAAAATTAGCCTATGCCGACATCACAGGTTGTAAATCTTGCGAAAGCCCGGCATTGTCCTGCGCTTGCCGGATCGAAAGGGTGGGGACTGATGGCGAGTCTGGATCAGATTGATCGGCGTCTATTGTCTGAATTGCAGGACGAAGGCCGCGTGACGAACGTGGAGCTGGCCAACCGCGTCGGCCTGACCGCGCCGCCATGCCTGCGCCGCGTCCGCAGCCTTGAGGAAGCCGGAGTGATCCGCGGCTATCACGCTGATCTTGATGCGTCCAAGCTGGGCTTTGCGATCACCGTCTTCGCGATGGTCAGCCTGAAAAGCCAGGCCGAAAATTCGCTCCGCCAGTTCGAAGAAGCGATGCGCGATCTGCCCGAAGTGCGCGAATGCCACATGCTCAACGGCGAGATCGACTTCATCCTCAAGATCGTCAGCAAGGACCTGCAAAGCTTTCAGGAATTCCTGACCAGCAAACTCACGCCCGCGCCCAATGTGGCGAGTGTGAAGACTTCGCTGACGATTAGGACAGCGAAGCAGATGCCTGGGGTGCCGCTGGAGTAGGATACATTCTAAGTGATTGAGCTGAAAACCGGGACAGAGGCAGCAAGCATGGGGTGGCTTGAATGGTCGTCGTCAGTCATTGGCTCCTTGGCATGGCCCGTTGCCGCTTTTTGCATCGCTCTGATCTTCCGCTCGCAAATTGCTACCTTGTTGGATAAAATCAAAAGACTATCATGGGGCGAAGCGTCAGTTGATTTTTCTGAGAAGCTTGACGAATTGGAAACGATTTCGAGAGACGTCAAAGCCGAGTCAATTCCTACGCCGGTTATCGAAGCGTTGCCGCCTCCTGCCGATGATCACATTCAAGCAACTGCTTGATCTTGCTCCTTCCGCTGCTGTTCTTGATGCGTGGGGCCCAGTCGAACTTAAGCTTCGGTCTATCTCTTCTGATGTAGATCCAGCGGCGAGGTCATATGCGCCACGACAGATGATGTTAATGCTTCTGAAGCGCCGTGTGATTTCTCTATCAGTGCACGAGATGCTCCGTGACTTAAGTGGACTACGGAATGCCGCAGTGCATCAAGGAGATGTTACCGTGACTGATGCACTCCGTTTTAAAGACTTCTCGGTTGAAGTTTTGCGGGAACTCGATGCGGCGTCGGCTCAATATTTCACCTTGAACCCGCCCACTTCACCAGCCATTCATTCAGGCGCTTGATCGTATAGTCGCCGTGGATGAATTCCAACTCGCTCATCAGCGCCAGGTGCAGCGAGAACGAGGTTTTGGCCCTGATCAAGCATAGCTTCTTGGACCGAAGGCTAGCCTGGAATGTCTAGCCATTATTGCATATGGCTAGACAAACGCGCAAATTGCCGATACCTCATTGCGAATGAACCGCTCAACCGCCCAACTCAATGTCAGATCGCCTTACGCGCGGGAACGCGCCGCCGTGTTGGCGCAGGCGACCGGGATGACGACAACGCAGGTGGTCGAAGAAGCGCTGCGGGCTTACACTCCGCCGGTCGCTGAGCCGCACGGCAAGCTTGTTCGGCGGGGACCGCTTCTGGTGCTGCCGGGCACAGGCAAGGGCAAGGTTAGTCTGGCGGCGGCCAATGCGGCGCTCGAAGCTTCGCGCGACGAGCGCTGAAGCGTGGCGGACGGGCTGATCTTGGTTGATACCAACGTGATCGTCGCAGCGCTCGCCGAAGACCATCAACATCATGCCGAATCGCTTGCGGTGTTCACTGCAAAACGGGGGTTGAAGCTTGCAGTCGCCGCTCATTGCTATGCTGAGGCTTTTACCACGCTGACCCGCCGGGGCGTGCATGCGCCCTTCAAAAGGCCGCCTGCCTTAGCCTGGGCCGCGCTCGAGAGCGTGGCTGCCATAACTCGATTGGTTGGCCTGACCCCCGCACAAAGCTTTGCTGCGGTTCGGGATTTCGCTGGGGCCGGTCACATCGGAGCGCGGATTTACGATTTCCTGATCGCCCGCGCGGCAGATGCTGCGGGAGCCAAAGCACTCGTAACATGGAATATCGGTCATTTCGAAGGACTGATTGGAGGTTTGGCAGTTCGGAGTCCTGTCGAACTGTTGGCCGATTAACCCGCCCGCTTCGCCAGCCACTCCTCCAGCCACTTGATCGTATAGTCCCCGTGGATGAAGTCCGGCTCGCTCATCAGCGCCTGGTGCAGCGGGATTGAGGTTTTGACCCCACCGATCACCATTTCTTCCAGCGCGCGGCGCAGGCGCATGATGCAGCCTTCGCGGGTGCGGCCTTTGACGATCAGCTTGGCGATCATCGAATCGTAGTAAGGCGGCACCTTGTATCCGGTGTAGAGGCCTGAATTGACGCGGACATTCATACCGCCGGCCGCGTGATAACTGGAGACCAGGCCGGGCGAGGGGGCGAAGGTCCAAGGGTCTTCGGCATTGATCCGGCATTCGATCGCGTGGCCGTTGAACTCGATGTCTTCCTGCCGCACGGACAGCGCCTTGCCATCGGCAATGCGGATCTGTTCGCGCACCAGATCAACTCCGGTGATCGCTTCGGTAACCGGGTGCTCAACCTGCAGGCGGGTGTTCATTTCGATGAAATAGAACTCACCGTTTTCCCACAGGAATTCGATCGTGCCGGCGCCGCGATAATGCATGTCGGCCATGGCTTTGGCGACGATGCCGCCCATCCGGTCGCGCTCTTCCGGGCTGATTACCGGCGACGGCGCTTCTTCGAGCACTTTCTGGTGGCGGCGTTGCAGCGAGCAGTCGCGCTCGCCGAGGTGGATCGCCTCGCCTTTGCCGTCGCCAAACACCTGGAATTCGATGTGGCGCGGATTACCGAGGTATTTTTCGATATAGACCGTCGCGTCGCCAAACGCCGCCTTGGCTTCGGTTCCGGCCTGCGAGATCAGCGTTTCGAGCTCGTCCGGCCCGTTGCAGACCTTCATCCCGCGCCCGCCGCCGCCCGATGCCGCCTTGATGATCACCGGATAGCCTGCCTTCGCGGCGATTTCCTTGGCCTCGGTAATATTGCTGACTGCGCCATCCGATCCAGGAACCAAGGGTAGGCCAAGCGCGCCCGCTGTACGCTTGGCTTCGATCTTGTCACCCATCGTCCGGATATGCTCCGGCTTGGGGCCGATCCAGATGATGCCATGGCTTTCGACGATTTCAGCGAACTGGGCGTTTTCAGAGAGGAAGCCGTAGCCGGGGTGAATCGCATCAGCGTGCGAGATTTCCGCCGCCGAGATGATCGCCGCGACGTTCAGATAACTGTCCTTGGCCGACGGCGGCCCGATGCAGACTGCGTGATCGGCCAGCCGCACATGCATGGCATCGGCATCGGCGGTGGAATGGACCGCGACCGTTTCGATCCCCATTTCGTGCGCCGCGCGGTGGATGCGCAGGGCGATTTCACCGCGATTGGCGATCAGGATGCGGGAAATGCCCATGTGTCTGTCCTCAGGCGATCACAACCAGCGGCTGGTCGAATTCAACCGGCTGCGCATTATCGACCAGGATTGCCTTGACCGTTCCTGCCGCCGTGGCGGTAATCGGGTTCATCACCTTCATCGCTTCGATGATCAACAAGGTGTCGCCGGCTTTGACCTGCTGGCCCACGCTGACAAATGGCGGCGAGCCGGGTTCGGACGAAAGATAGACCGTACCGACCATCGGCGATTTCAGCGCATTCGGATCGGCTGCCGGAGCAACCGCCGGTTCTGCAACGGCGGCGGGCATTGGCATCGCCGGGGCCGCGTGCGGTGCGGCAGCCGGAGCGGCATAGCTCTGCATCGGCGCAGCGATCATCTGGCGGGCGACTTTGATCTTGCGATCCCCGTCTTCCACCTCGATTTCGGTCAGACCGGTTTCGGCCAGCAATTCCGCCAATTCGCGAACCAGCTTGCTGTCGATGTTCATGCCGCCCGATCGGCTGGCGCCCTTGGTTTCGCTCATGCGATCCTCTACCTTGAAACTGGGCTTTCGCCTATGCGCGGTGGGGGCTGGCTAGGCAAGAGGGCAGGGCAGGATTTTACCCAGTGCCCATGGCTAACCGGCGCCGTTCACAACCGCGCTGCAGCCTCCAGTGCGAGCAGATAGCTGTCCGCGCCAAAGCCGCAGATGGTGCCTTTGGCGGCCATTCCGACATAGCTGATGTGCCGGAACGCCTCGCGCGTATGCGGGTTGGAAAGATGCACTTCGATGACCGGTAGCTCAATAGCCCGGATCGCATCGAGTAGCGCGACACTGGTGTGGGTATAGGCCCCCGCATTAAGTAAGACCGCATGAGCGCCAGCGGTGCGCGCGGCATGCAGCTGGTCGACCAGCGTGCCCTCGCTGTTGGTCTGGTGAAAGACGATATGCAAACCGAGCTCGGCGGCGCGCACATCCAGCATGGCAGCGATGTCTGCGAGGGTTTGGCTGCCATAGATCGTGGGCTCGCGCGTGCCGAGCAGGTTGAGATTGGGTCCGTTGAGAACGTGAATGGTCTTGGCGGTCATCGTGTCAGCATCCCCCGCATCGGCAACATTTGCAGCCATAGCCGAGCCTGCGCCCGGTGCAACCGCGCGTGATCAGCCGGCGGGTTGCGCGTTGGCAGCAGCGGGGACTGGCGCAGTGTCAGCTTCAGATGAGTCATCCTCGATTACCTCACCCTCGGCATCGTTGCTTTCTGGCTCTGCGTCCATGACTACCGGGGCCGGAGCCCCAGCAGCCTTGGCGGCCTTTTCGGCGCGATCAGCGGCGGCATCGGCCCGCGCAGCAGCAGCTTCAACCGCCGCCAGCTTTTCGGCCAGGTCGGTATCGCGGCCCGAGCACCCGCTGATCACCAGCGCGGCGGCGACCAGCACAGGCAGGCGGAACAGGGCTGCGATGGTCTTCACGGCAAACTCCTTGGGACTTGCAAACGGTCAAGTTCCACTGGCTATAGCGCAAAAAGCTTACCCGAAGCTAACGCCCGAGATAAGCCGTAGCTCAGGCATCGCTGCCCGCGATTTTGCCCCACTGCCGCGCCACGGTATAGCCAAGGTAGCCAGTACCAAACAGCGCATAAAGCGGCTCGGGCAGGGCGCGCAGATAGGCGGTCATGCCATTGGCGATGGCGGTGGCAGACGCCGGGCTGAACGCAGCGATTACCCCCATCGGCACCGCCCACAGGATGATTGCATACATCACATAGAGAAAGCTCGGCCGGGCCCGGCTAGTCCACGGATCGGCCGAGTTGGCTTCGGCGACGATTGCCGAAAGGCGGGCGTTGATGGTCTCCATCTCCTGCGTGCCGTGCAGCTTCAGCAGCTCCAGCTTGGCCCGCTCACGCGCGGCCTTGTCGGGGATGACTTTGTCGATAATGCTGGCAATGGGGCCGATGACGGCTTCAAATATGGCCATTGTACGCTCCTGGTTGAATTTGGAGCCGTGTCACATAACCAGATTGGTACGTGTAGGAAAATGGTTTTCTGATCTGATCAGACTGCGCCGCCCGGGCCAAACCTCGCCCCACCGCACATTGCGTGTGTTAGAGCCTGATGACGTTAGTTTGATCCGCCGTGATTGTCGCAGGAAGCTTGTCGGCAAGGAGCCTCGCGTAGAGCGCGTCGGGAACCCGTTCAAGCGAGGCGACGCTGATCGAGAGGCTTCCTGCGGCAACCATTGCAGGGCGGGCCGATTTTGCCCTGCGGACAGCGTTGCCCTTCGATCACGATGCTATGGCATCGCTCACTCCTCGCGCCTCGCCACAGACCAAAATCGGCTCCGTCACGGCGGGTCAAACTAACGTCATTAGGCTCTAAACCAGCCGGTTTGCCGATGCTGCCAAGCGCGTATTGGGATCGCTAGACAAGTGCCTGGGGATCGCAGCATGACCCACGTCTCTCTTGCTCGCATCTGCGCCCCGAAGGGAGCAACCCTTGCACCTACATCCGGCCCAACAAGCGCCGGAAGTGCGAGCGTTTCCTCTCCAATCAAGAGATTGGACGGCTGGGCGAGGTGCTGAGCCGGAAAATCCATACGCAACCGCTGCACACCATGATCGTCTATCTGCTCCTGCTGACCGGCTGTCGGATGTCTGAGATCATGGATCTCACCTGGAGCGAGGTGAAGTGCGGGCGACTGCTCTTGCACGACAGCAAGATCGGCCCGCGCACTGTCTGACTCGGCGACGAGGCGCGCACGCTTTTTGCGTCGTTGGAACGGCGCGGCGGTTCCGATCCGGTTTTCTGGAACAAGCTGACCAAGCGTCCAGTCCGCAGTATTGGCGAGTTCTGGAAAGAAGTGAAGGCCGAGGCGAACTTGCCCGGCGTACGGATACATGACTTGCGCCACAGCTTTGCCAGCCATGCTGCGGCTCGCTCCGAGACCTTACCGATGATCGGCAAGCTCTTGGCCACGCACGTTTGCAGACCACCTCCCGCTATGCCCACCTTGATGATGGCCCAGTCTTGGACGCGGCAGAGCGGATCGGCGAACTCATTGCCGATGCAAAGGGCGATGATCGTTCATTGAACCATAATACTAAGTGTGACATCGGGGGGCCGATCCATGACCGGTGAGCAGCGAACCCGCATCTACAAGAACCACTGGCTCGCGAAGTTCGCGAGCCGAGAAGGGACTAGCGGCGCGATGCTCATCGCAGCCATTGCGGAACCGTCTTAACGCTGTGCTCAAGTTGCCGAACTTGGCAGGCAGGGGGTGCCATGGATTGCACGCCCGGGACAATCCACAGCACCACCTCCTGAAACAGTCGGTTATTCCTGCACTGCGCCCGGGGGCTGGCGGTTCAATCTTGGCCCATTGGGCGTCGGTTAGTACGAAGCGTTCCATCCAAAGCGTGAACCACATAATCTGGCAAATGGGCATCTTAAATCCCCGCAAGCCCTAAAACGCCTGTTAATCAAGATCAAAGATGGAGTTTTCGAATTCCGCCCTCTCTGCCAGTCACTTCGAAGGGCGCCTGCCCCCCCCCTGAAATCGGCGTTCGCATGGATGCCAACTCCTTCGTTTGGCGCGCGCGCCTTGAAGTAGAAATTGTGTGGTTCCAATCGATCCGGAACTGCGAATATTGATCACTACGAAACGAGTGCGGCACGATTGACAGACCAAATAAAGCAGGCAACACTAATACAAAATAATAGGTGTTGTGAGTCGCGATTGGGAGGCAAAGCGGTGCATCAACTCAAGCCAGTTGACAATTCGATGCAAGCGTCTTCGGCTGTGTCGCTTGTTATCTTCTACGACGATTATCACACGCCGCTTGATCGCTTGCGCGCCGTTCTTGGCAATATATTGCCAATCCGCATCTCGATGGGTGAAGGGTTCGCTGCCGAAGGATCCCTTATCGAGGTGGTGGACAAGCGCGAGTGGTTTGCCGACGAGTTTGTTGCCCGCGCGATACGGGCAAGCGCTCGGTATCAGCAGCTTTACAATCTTTCTGCCGCGCTCGCACGGCCGGCGCTCGCCGAAGCCGCCGCGGAATTGGCGTGCGATCGCGGGTGCCGGGTTGTCGTGCACGGTTTTGCCGGCAATGACCGGCTCAGGTTCGAAACCGCTCTCGCGGTCGTGCAGCCCGACATTGAAATCGTTGCGGTTGCTTCGCTCATTGGCAGCCGAACACACGCCAACGCCGACGGCTTTACTCGCAGCGAAAATCTGTGGGGAGAAACGCTTGAGGCGGGACCGCTCGGCGATCCCGGGTTTGACAGTTCCGGGAGTCGCCCACCGCCAGGGCCGCGAGGCAGAGCAAGTCGGGCGCGAAGTCACGATCAACTTTTGCGAGGGCCTGCCGATCGGGCTGGATGGCACCGACATGACGCTCGCGTCGCTGATCGAACGGCTGACCGCTCTGGGAGTCGCTGCCGGGGTGCCTTGGCATGACTTGGTCGAAGACGGCAATGTCGGGCTGAAGTCGCGCGCGCTTTACCTGAATCCGGCCTCCGACATCATCGCCGCAGCGCACGACGATCTCGCGCGGTTTACCGGGTCACGTCGGGAAAGCCGATTCCGCGAGATCGCCCGCGGCTTCTGGGCCGACCTCGTCTACGACGGCGGGTGGTTCGATCCCTTGCGGGAAAGCCTCGATGCCTATTTCCTGGCTGCCGACCGGCATGTGACCGGTTCGGTCAAGGTTGCACTGCACGGCGGACGGGTCCGGGTCGTCGCCCGGACCAGTCCAGCCTCGCTCTATGACGAGGCGCAGGCGATCTACCGGGCCGGGGAAGACTTCGGCGAAGCGCTGATCGAGGGGCTGCGCGACCAGGCCGCCCAGATCGGCAGGCTGGCGCGCGCGCGGGGAGGGCAATTGTCATGAGACGCTTGATGTGCCCCCCCGATTATTTCGACATCGAGTATGTCATTAATCCTTGGATGGACACTGCCAACCGGGTCGATCAAGGCTTGGCCCGCGAGCAATGGGATAACCTTGTTCACACGCTGCGGGCCTTGGGTGATGAGATCGAGTTCATCGCGCCCGACCCGCGCTGTCCCGATATGACCTTTTCCGGCGATGGTGGCCTGGTGGTCGACCAGAACTTCGTGCCCAGCAATTTTCGGGTCCCCGAGCGCGCGCTCGAAGTGAGCCATTATGTCGAATGGTTCACTGAGCGGGGCTACGAGATCGCACAGATCGATCCCGACATTCATTTCGAGGGCCTCGGCGATGTCGTGTTCAGCGGGCGGCGGGCAGTGTTTGGCTTCGGGGTACGGTCGGATCGCCGCAGTCTTGACCTCTTGCGCGGATTCGTACCCGATCTCGATATCCTTTGCGAGATGCGGATAGTCGACGACCGGTTCTTCCATCTGGCAATGGCACTGGCCTTTCTCGACGATGATACGGTTCTCTATTATCCCCCGGCCTTCGATGCAGAGAGCGTAGCGCGCCTCAAGGCCGCGCTGCCGCGCGTGATCGCGGCCAGCGACGAAGATGCCTGCGGTCACTTCGCATGCAACAACCTGGTTATCGGCAACCGGGTGCTGATCGATGGCGCTACGCCGGACCTCGCGCGCGCGCTGGGAGCCCATGGGTTCGAACCGGTCATCTGTCCGATGTCGGAATTCAAGAAGAGCGGCGGGTCGCTCCGGTGTCTCGTCCTGTCGTTTGTTGACACGGGTTCGGAGGGCGCGTCGTGAAGGCCGTATTGGGGGTCAACATGGCTTTCCATGAGAGTGCTGCCGCGCTGGTGGTCGATGGCGAGCTGGTCGCCGCGTGCGAGGAAGAACGCTTCAATCGCATCAAGCACGGCAAGTCGGCCCGGGTCGACACCGCCAGCGAAGCCCCGGTTGCAGCGATCGCCGCCTGCCTGGACATTGCAGGCATCCACCCCAAGGACATCGATGTGGTCGCGCTGTCGTTTTCATCCGCACTGCGGGCAAGCCGGTTCGAGGTAGATGAACTGAGTGTCGCCGGCGATTGGGGGAGTCGCGGCGGCGAGGATCGCTTCGCGGCCGGGCTCGCTGCGACCCCGGAAGCCGTGCGGCTGGCCATCGGCGAAGGCTTCGCGGGTCGCATCGTCGAAGTCCCGCACCATCTCGCTCACGCTGCATCGGCGTTCTATCCGTCAGGCTTCGACACGGCGGCGGTGCTGGTTGCGGACGGGATCGGTGAGGACGCCGCATCCGCCATCTACGCCGGGAAAGGAGTTCGGCTAATCGAGCGTGATAGCTTCGATTATCCGGATTCGATCGGCTTTCTGTGGGAGAAGTTGAGCCGCTATCTCGGTTTCAGCGAGTATGACGCCTGCAAGACCATGGGGCTTGCCGCTTATGGCGATTCTCAGCGGTTCGCGAAGGCAATGGCATCGCTGTTCTCCGTCAGAAGTGACGGAAGCTATCGCGTCGATCGCACGTTGGCGCGCTTCCGCTTGCCGGAATTCACTGCGCTCGAGCGCCTGTTCGGTCCGCAGCGCCGCGATGATGAGGCCATTTCCCAGCACCACTACGATGTTGCCGCTGCGCTCCAGGACGCAACAACCACGGCGATCGCCGCGCTCGCGCACCGCGCCGTCAGGGTCACCGGCTACGACAGGCTTTGTCTTGCCGGGGGCGTGGCGCTCAATTGCGTCACCAATGCCGCGCTCAACCGCGACCCGCGGTTCGCCGATATCTATGTACCGCCGGCACCCAACGATGCCGGCACGGCGATCGGTGCGGCGCTGCATGTCTGGAGTGCCGTCGGCGGATCGCTGCAACCGGTGACGCAGTCGCCCTATCTGGGGCCGGACTACGATCAATCGGGGCCGGGAACGGTGACCGGCGATTTCGATCGGACAATCGCGCAAACCGTCGATCTCTTGTGCGACGAACGTATCGTCGGCTGGTTCCAGGGGCGCATGGAGTTCGGCCCGCGGG
This sequence comes from uncultured Alphaproteobacteria bacterium, assembly GCA_963802015.1. Classification (GTDB taxonomy): domain Bacteria; phylum Pseudomonadota; class Alphaproteobacteria; order Sphingomonadales; family Sphingomonadaceae; genus Novosphingobium. The sequence goes on along the minus strand of CAWDHB010000007.1, from coordinate 33,815 downwards.
CGCTCGGGAACCGGTCACTCCTGGCCGATCCGCGCTCGAAGGCGATGCGCGAAATCCTCAATCGCAAGGTCAAGCATCGCGAGGACTTCCGGCCCTTCGCGCCAAGCGTGCTGCGCGAAAAGGCGCATCGCTGGTTCGATCTGGGGCGCATCACCGCCAGTCATGGCTACATGCTGTTCACCGTGCCGGTCCGGCCCGAGCGCGCGCACGAGATCCCGGCGGTGCTGCATGTCGATGGCAGTGCGCGCGTCCAGATTGTCGATCGGCAAACTAACCCGCGTTACCATGCCCTGATCAGTGCGTTCGCCAAGCGCACCGGGGTCCCGTTGCTGCTCAACACTTCGTTCAACGACAGCGAACCGATCGTCTGCACGCCGACCGACGCGCTGGCGACCTTCCGCAAGACGTCGATCGATGCGGTGGTCGTGGGCGATACGCTGTTGCGGCGACCCGAAATGGCGGTGGCGTGGTGAGCTCGAAGCTCGCCCTGATCGCAGCGGTTGCAGGCGCGACCCCGCCGGACGCCTTGGCGATGGCCGCCAACAGCGAGCGCATCGAAGGCTGGCTGACCCGCTGCGATCCGGACAGCGGGACGTTGACGCTGTTCGACGGCAGCATCGATCGCGAATTCCGTCTCGAAGCTTCGCAGAGCAAGACTGCGGCCGCGGTGGCGCGCGGCTCGGCGGTCATGCTGCGGGTCGATCATACTGGTGACGAAGCTTGCGTCGGCGCGATTGAAGTCGTGGGATCCGCGCGCGTGCGCGGAGGCCCCGATCCCGCTTACCTTGCGATTCGCGAACCGGCGCTGCGTCAACGCCTCGATCTGCGTCACGACCTATGGCTGGGCCTGTCTAACCTGCTGTCGGAGATGGAATTTCGCCACGTCGAAACGCCGATCCTGGCCAAGCCTTCGACCAGCGGGGCGCGCGAGTTTCTGACCGAATTGACGCGCTCGGGGCGGCGCTACGCCTTGCCGCAATCGCCGCAGATCTACGGACACTTGCTCGCGATCAGCGGCTACAAGCGCTATTTCCAGTGGAGTCGGTGTTTCAGGGACGAAGACCCGCGCTCTAATCGGCAGCCGGAATTCACGCAGCTTCACCTGGAAATGGCCTTCGCCGATCGCGAAGCGATCATCGCCGTGGTCGAGGCGGTGGTGGCGCGCGCCTTCGCCATCGCACGGCGCGCCTGGTGCGATCCAGGGCGGCTGACCTACGACGCTGCAATGGCTTCATTCGGGACCGACAAGCCCGACCTGCGGATTGCGCCCGAGTTCCTGTTGTTGCCCTACCGACTAGCCGAGGATCAGGAGGGCGCGCTGTTCGCCGCCAAGCTGCCGCCAGGCCTCACCGTCGATGCCGCGCTGGCCGACATCATGGCGGTCGAGGCCGGCAAACGCCATGCCCGGCTTCTTGGCAGCTGCAACAGCCAGAGGTTTCAGGATCGCGGTCTGGCGGTAGAGGTCGCCGAACCCGAACTGGCGCGGGCCGTCGGGCTCGACCGCGGCGGTCACGACCATGACTGGCTGATTTTCGCCGGTGAGTGGCGACGCCACCAGCGGCTCTCGCGCGATCTTTACGGAGCGCTCGCCGCGCGCCCGGAGCGCCCAAGCGGCGATTCGCTGGTCTGGGTAACCTCCTTCCCCATTTTCGAAGAGGATACCGCCAGCAAGGGACGGCTCGCCTTCGCCTGTCATCCGTTCCTCTTGCCGGAGGACCCGGATGCGACGATGCGGGCAACCCGCAACAGCGAACTGCTGGCCCAGCGCGGCCAGGCGATCGACCTTGTCATGAATGGTGAGGAGCTGGGATCGGGCTCGATGCTCATTTCCGACCGCGAACTCCAAATGCGGGTGTTCCATGCGCTGGGCCTGTCGCGGGGAGGCGTGCGCGAGACTTTCGGTGCGGCGCTCGATGCGTTGCAGGACGGCGCACCGCCAATCGGCGGGTTCGGCCTAGGCTTCGACCGCCTTGTCGCATCGCTTGCGGACTGCAACCATATTCGCGACGTTATCGCTTTTCCCAAGACGAAGACCGGAAGCTGCATAGTTTTCGGAGACAGCTGAGCAAAAGGAGACCGAACAAGCCGGAGTGGCGAAACTGGTAAACGCGCAGGACTCTAAATCCTGTTGTTCCTGGTCGAACGGGTTTTGAATGGCATGCGAGGAACGCGTCCGGCGGCAAGGCTGGCCCAATGGCCTGGTCGTCCGGCAGGCGGATCGAGAAGGGGTTGGGTGGCAGGTCCGAGTTTCGATCGGACTGACCTCTCCATCGAAAGGCCCTGACGGAATCAGCCCCGCGCAAGCAAGAATTCAGCCTGAAAATCAGCCGGGAACCTGCGGGTTCGATCCCCGCCTTCGGCGCCATTATTTACGGAACACCGAAGACCGGCACAGTCGGTGTCGTAGCCATGTGCAGAAAGGAGGTGAATGCGAATGGCACTTTAGATGACGCAGCTTTAGGCCGCTGCGCGCGCTTAGATCGTAAGTGCTTAGCTAAGCTAGGCGCGCACGATGTAGCCAGTCAGCTCTTAGCTGGTTTAGGCTGCTTAGGCGGTCAGCGCTTTGCGGCTGTAGGGCAGGGCCTAGGGTGAATAGGTCAGCGCCTAGAAAGTCTAGATGGAATCCACCTAGGCAGCTTAGGCGGTGAAGGCCTAGCTGGCCAAGTAGGCCAGCACGAAGCGCTAAGCTTCGGCCCACCCATGGCAAAGTCCACCTGCGGTTTCGGCGGTAACGTTTGAACTTCGCGGCGCGCGCTGACCGGATGTCCATCCCCGCGCGGCAGCCGCACCATTCGGACGGCCTCGTTTCACCGTGTACGCCCCTTGCGGGCAAAAGCGTCGACGGCATTGGGCAATCGCCGCAGACGTGATTGGGCAAACCATTTCACTGGGCGGTCGGGCATCCGCGGCGCGGATGCCCGACCATTGCATTTACCCCGCCGACTGGAGCAGCGAGTTGGGCACCGTCATGCCCATGCGGGTATAAAGTTCCGCAACCACTCCGCTTCCGGCGTCAGCGAAGCAGTCAACCCCGCAGCTCAGGATTGCCGCGGCCTTTGCAATTGCCGCGTTCGGCGTTGCGGCCGGCACGCTGAAGCCATGGGCGGCAAGCCACTCGGGCGCATAGATGGTGTCGAGGTAGCGGTCGCCGCCATCCGGCAGAATGCCGACGACGACCTCGCCGTCGCTCACCGCATCGGCCAGCCGGTATAGATCGTGCAGCACCCAGCCCGCGGTGCCACCGGCCAGCAATCCGGTCTCGTCCGCAAAACGATAGACGGCGGCGATGGCTTCGGCATCGGTTACATGGGTGCTGACATCGACCACGCTGCGGTCGAGGATGGTCGGAGTGAATGACAGGCCGCCACCCTGGATCAGAAAGTTGCCGCGGGTTCCGCCGAAAATTGTCGAGCCCAGGGGTTCGACCGCCCGGACTTCGATCTCGGGATCCTGCGATTTGAGGAAGCGCCCCACGCCGGTCACAGTGCCGCAGGTGCCGGCCGCAGCGACAACCCGGGTGATCCGTCCGCCGACCTGCCGCCAGATTTCCGGCCCGGTCGTCAGCTCGTGAGCCCTCGGGTTGTCCGGGTTGGAGAATTGCGATGTCGAGATGGCATCCGGGGTCGAGGCGGCGATTTCATCAGCCAGGGCGATCCGCAGCTCTACGGTGTCGAACCCCGCCGGGGTTGGCGGAAGATAGACGATATGCCCTCCAAGTGCCGATATCCGCGCAAGTTTGGCCGCTGGGACGTTGCGATCGCAGACCGCATAAACTCGATAGCCTTTCTGCCGGGCGATCATCGCCAGTCCGATCGCGGTATTTCCCGAGGAGCTTTCCACGATCACCATTCCCGGGCGCAGGGTGCCGCGCGCCTCCGCTTCTTCGATCATGAACGCGGCGATGCGATCCTTGATGCTCCCGCCCGGGTTGTACTGTTCGAGCTTGGCCAGGATCCGCCCCTTCGACGATCCGCCCAATGACACAAGGGGAGTATTGCCAATGGCTGGACGCACTTCAGCATGGTTCATTTGTTCAATCTCGCGTCATATATATTCTGACTGATGTAATCACCTTTGCGACCGTTATTGCAGTCATGCTATCCCTAAATTGCGCCGCCGGTCAAATTTTTGCTTTTCCGGAAGTCGGGTTGGTGGTATGTAAATCCGGCCAATGTCTTTCCCTCTTTTGAATGGAGACAAGAAATGACAATGAAAATGGATGACCAGCATCCTCTTTCGGGTGATATTCACACAGTTGCCGCAGAGATCGTCAAAAAGATGAGTGCCTTAGCGGATTTTCCGCGTGCCAACTCCAATGAGCTCGCGGACTTGATTTCCAAGACGCTGATCGAGCGCGCGGGAGTTTTCGACGATATCAGGATGGGCCGGATCATGGGATCGGCAATCGCCACCATCTGATACGTCCCACGACGGTGGGACCGGGATTTCGCATCGGGCGAGCCGGTTCTCGCGATGGGGTTTTTTGCCTATAACAAAGCGGAGTGGGTATGGCGTCAATGGCACTGCTTGCCGGGGAATCGGTCGGACACCGCGCTAAGCGCTCGAGTTCCGACACGCTGCGCGATCTTTTGTTGCGCAGTACGCTAATCCATGCGGCCAAGTCCAACCCCTATTTTGTCGAGCGTTTCGCGGGTTTGCCGATCGACCGGATGGGATTGGACGCGCTCCGCGACCTTCCGGTCATGTCGAAGGCCGACCTGACCAACGACTACGATGGCATCTGCCGCCCGACGGCGTTTCCGGCAACCATCATGTACACCTCGGGCACCGAGGGCAGGGAAATGCTGGTTCCGGTTTCGATCGAGGAAATCGCTTCGGCCGAACAGCTGCTCGGCAGCAGCTATGCGCAGTTGGTGGGTGACACCAAACCACTGACGCTCAGTTTGGTAAGAGTGGGCCACGGCAGCCAGCATTTCAGTCCGTCGGTGCCGATGATACCTGCGCATGTTTCCTATGGGCCGGACCAGGTGATCGACCTGCTTGGGCGCAGTTTCGAATTGCCCGGTGTCGCATCGCGCATAACGGTTCTCGAAGGCAATCTGCTGACGCACATGAAGCTGATCGCGATGATGCGCGAGAAGGGTGTCGACGGGCGCGATTTCGGCATCGAACTTGTGCTTACCACGGGTTGGTATGTCACCCCGCACAAGCGGCGCATGATCGAAGACTTCTGGGGCGCAACGCTTCTCGACCGCTATGGCGTTACAGAGGTCAACGGCGATTCCAAACAATGCCCGAGCTGCGGCGCGTTCCATTTCGATCCCTTCGTGATTGCCGAGGCAGTAGATCCGGTCAGCGGTCAACCGGTCGAGAACGGGCCGGCTGAGCTCATCCTCACGGGGTTGTTTCCCTTCAACCAAGTCGCACCGAAAATCCGTTACGCGCTGGGCGATCTGGTCTGGCGCGACGCGCGGCCGCAATGCGGCATGGACGAACCAGGTTACCGGTTCCTTGGCCGAGCGCGGCACAGCATCATCCGGCAGTCCGAGGATGGCGCGCGTTACGTTCTGTTCCCGACCGAAGTCGCCGATGTGATCGATGAGTATCCCGAAGTGGTTCGCCGAAAGGAGACCGGCTTTCTCTGCTTCGCCAGCGAATGGCGCGATGGCGAACGCCCAGGTGTCATCACGCGGATAGAATGGACCGGCGAGAATATTTCGGAACGGCTGGCGCAAGCCATCCTCGCCCGGTCGACGGCGCTGCGCAGCGCGGTTGAGGATGGGCTTTGCGAATACCGGGTCGAGCTTGTGCCAGCGGGCACAATCGCAACGATATCCAAGCTCTAGAGGCAAGCGATGGAACCTGCACGGTGAGACAGTTCAGCAAGCTTCTTCACCATCGGGTCGATTTCGACGTGGCGAGGCCCTCGGTCACGCCGATTTTCCAGAACAGCGCGTTCGAGGACGGTTCGCCCTATTTTTATACCCGCAAGAACAACCCCAACGTTGAAGAACTTGAGCAGGCGCTGGCGATGCTTGAAGGGGCGAAGTTTGCGACCGCCTTCGCCACGGGGATGGCGGCGCTGCAATCGGTCATCGATTTGCTGAGACCGGGCCAGATTTTGGCAATAAACCGGTTGATCTATGGGTGTTCCTATAAGTTCTTTCAGCGCACGGCGGAGCGCCGCGGTTTTGATCTGTGCATCCTTGATCTGACCAGCGCGGCGGGCATCGAATCAATCCCCGAAGGCACTGCCATGGTGCTGTTCGAAACACCGACCAATCCGTTTCTTGAGACGATCAATATCGCGGACGTAGCGCGGTGCGCGAAGGCTGGCAATCCGGACGCCTTGGTCGTGGTCGACAATACCTGGGCGACGCCGATCCACCAGCAGCCACTGCGGCATGGGGCCGATCTTTCGGTGCACAGCGCGACTAAATACATTTCGGGTCACAGCGATGTGATGGGCGGCTTCGTGCTGGCTGACGATGATGCCTTAGCGGTTGAGATGAACGCCAACCGTTTTTACGGCGGCGCGGTGCTGGACCCGCATGCCGCCTGGCTGTTGCGGCGGAGCTTGCAGACGCTTGACGTGCGGCTTGAGCGCCAGGTGCGCACGACGGCCGAAATGGCTGATTTTCTGCGGGAATTGCCAGGCGTCGCTCATGTCTACGAACCACGCGTCGGCGATCAGCTCATCGATTATGGCGGTATCCTGTTCATTCTGCCCGATGCGGAATTGGGCGATTGCTACGCCGAATTGGCCGGGCATTTGCGCCTGTTCGGGACCGGCACCGGCATGGCTTGCGTAACTTCGATGATCGCCCGCCCCTACACCGGCAGCCATGCTTCGCTCGAAGACCGGGAGAAAGATGCGATGGGACTGAGTCCTCACCTCATCCGGTTGTGCTTCGGGTTGGAGCACCCGGACGATCTTAAACGGGATCTGGCCGACGCGTTCGCTGCGCTCGGAGCCACGCAGAAATAGCAAGTCATGATCGTTCAGATGGAAGGATAGGCAAGATGGACTGGATGAACGAATTTGTACCAGCGAGCTTCTCCGAACCGCTTCCCGACGGTTCCCTACGCTGCCACTTGTCGCCACGCAATTGCGTAATCGGTGACGGCAAGCTTGGCTTTTGCAAGGTGCGCGGCAACGTCGGCGGCAAGCTGGTCAGCTACAACTACGGAAAAAGCGTCCACCTGACCGAGGAGACGATCGAAACCGAGGCGATATTCCACTACGCGCCGGGCTTGCGAACCCTCTCGCTTGGCAACATCGGCTGCATGTTGAATTGCAGCTACTGCCAGAACTGGAAGACTTCGCAGGCCAAATACATTTCTGATGGCGACGTCCACTACTATACGCCTGAACAGCTCGTCGATGTCGCCCTAAAGCACGACATCAATATGTTTTCCTGGACCTACAACGATCCGGTCGTGTGGCACGAATTCGTGCGTGACACCTCGCGGCTCGGTCAGGAGGCCGGTATCCGCAGCCTGTTCAAGTCGGCGATGTACATCACCCCCGAGGCGATCGACGAACTGATGCCTTCAATCGACATCTTCTCGATCTCGCTAAAAGCGATGAGCGAAGAGTACTACCGGCGCTATACCACGGGACGGCTACAGCCTGTGCTTGATGCGATCCTTCACGTGAAGAAAAGTGATCGGCATCTGGAATTGAGCAACCTGATGATCACCGATATCAGCGACGGATCTGACGATGCTCGGGTTCTAGCAGAATGGGTTGCCAAGAATGTCGGCACGACCACCCCGCTGCACTTCGTCCGCTTCCATCCCGACTATAAGCTGCGCAATACGCAGCGGACTCCGGTCGACCGGCTAAGCCGGGCTCGCGAGATCGCCTGGGAGGTCGGGATGGAACACGTTTATATCGGCAACGTGTTCGATCAGAGCCTGTCGGCGACTCGTTGCCGCGATTGCGATTCCCTGCTAGTCGAACGGTTCGGCTTGAATGCTTCGGTAAGCGGCCTCGACAGCAAGGGTTGTTGTCGCAACTGTGGTCGCGACCATCACTTTTCCGAACCGTTCCTGGCAAGCCCGTCCCCAACGGTCGCAGCGCTGTCCGATCCTGGCGCGCTGGACCTGCGTAAATTCGATTGGCACGGAGCCATCGGGTCGATCCATGTCCAGGTGCGAAACAAGGAGCAGGGCCCGGCTCACGTTTACCACAGACGCCACAAGATCGGTGGGTCGCATACCGACTGGACCGCGATCCCGCTCGCGAACGGTGAAAGCTACCGGTTTATCATCTCGCGCGGCTCGGACGAGGAAACCGGCGCCGAAGTCGCCTTGCCACGCAATTGCGAAACCAATCTGCACGAAGTCTTCGATCGGGCGCATTTCCCGACGGTGAGCGTGGACGATGCCGCGGCCGAGAACGATGTATCGCCACTGCCGCTTTATCAGGGTAACCAAATGAAAACTGCGAAGCTCGCGCCGGACAAGGTGCTGTTCGATATCTGACGGGGCTAGTCGCCGTTTACCGCAGCGATGACGCGTCGCGCGTCATCGCTCGTCACGTGTGGCCCCATTGGCAGGCTCAGCACCTCGCTGCACAGGCGGTCTGCGTGCGGGGTAGGATGCACGCGCATCGGCAAGTCGCGATAAACGGGTTGGCGATGGCTGGGCAACGGGTAGTGGACCACCGTCTCGATCCCGTCCTCAGCAAGGCGTTGGCGTAGCGCTTCGCGGTTGGCGGCGCGCACGACGAACAGGTGCCATGCGTGTTCGCCCCGCGGGTCGGGCGATGGCAGCACTACGCCCGGGTGGCTGATCGCGCCATTGTAGGTCGCCGCGAGGGCGGCCCGTCGCTGCTGCCAGCTGTCTAACACTTCAAGTTTGGTGGTGAGGATGGCAGCCTGTAGCGGATCTAGTCGCGAGTTGTAGCCGTCGCCGGCGTGATCGTAACGGCTGCGCTGCCCGTAGTTGCGTAACAGTCGGATCGCTTCGGCGAGCGACGCATTGTTGGTGCACACCGCGCCGCCATCGCCCAACGCGCCGAGGTTTTTGCTTGGGAAGAAGCTAAAAGCGGCAGCGTCACCCAAGCTTCCCGTCCGGCGACCCCTCCAGCTCGCCCCGTGGCTTTGGGCAGCGTCTTCGATCAGCAGAATGCTGTGCGCCTTGGCGAGATCGGCCAGGGCATCCATGTTGGCCGGCTGTCCGTAAAGGTGAACAGCGATTATCGCCCGCGTAGCCGGCGTTATCGCCGCGGCAGCCGCCTCCGGATCAATGTTGAAGCCGTCCGCTTCGCAATCGACGCCCACCGGGATGGCGCCGCAGTGGCTTACTGCCAGCCACGGCGCGATATAGGTGTGGGTGGGCAGGATCACTTCATCTTCGGGGCCCACGCCGGCTGCCCGCAAGATCAAATTCAATGCGTCCAGCCCGCAAGCTACTCCGATACAATGGTTTACACCGCAATAGCCTGCGAAAGCACTTTCGAAAGCTTCAACATCAGGGCCCAAGGTATGGCTCGGCGCGCCCAGCAGCCGCGACCACACGCCATTGAGCTGTGCTGCGAGTTCGCGGTGCCCTGCCGCCAAATCGAGAAGGGGAATCGGTTTGCTCATGGAATCGCCTCTATTTTGGTCGTGTAGAGTAGCGCTTAATTTTCTTGGGCGCGCGGTGCTTAATGCCGGCCAGCGGTCGTGCCCCGCGGGGTGGAGTAGGAAGGTTTCCCTAACGGGGTAGCCACCGTCGATCTTCTGGTAGGGTTCGGATGCGAACTCGAACCTGGAGACGACGACGATGACCGATAACAGAATGGCACTGATCAAGTTAATCGAGCAAGGGGCTGATAGCGATCTGGTGCGCGAGATGCTGGCGTTTGCTGCCGAACGCATGATGGACCTGGAGATCGAAGCGCAGCCCGGAGCGAGGTCGCCCACTAGCAGTGGGAGCAGGTCGTCGATGCGCTGCGCGAGAAGTTCCCGAAGCTCGCTGCCATGATGTGTCAATCGGCGTTCAATCGGGCCCCCTATTGGCGCGCAAAAGGGCCCCCTTTGCGGTTGCGAGGATTGGTTGACGCTGGGCGCGTGTTTCGCGCTGCTGGCGGCGTAGGGAGGGCGGAGCCCGACCGGAGGCGTCAGCAGCGCGAAGTCGGCTTTCTGGGGTCTCAGCGGCAGTTTTTGAAGCGCCAGCTGTCGTTGCCTGTCTCGACGATATCGCAATGGTGGTTGATGCGATCGAGCAGCGCGGTGGTCATCTTGGGGTCGCCGAACACGGTGGGCCAATCGCCGAAGGCCAGGTTGGTGGTGATGATGACCGAGGTCTGCTCGTAGAGCTTGCTGATCAGGTGGAACAACAACTGTCCGCCGGATCGGGCGAACGGCAGATATCCCAGTTCATCGAGCACCACGAGATCGAGTTGGCTGAGCTGGGCGGCCATGGCACCGGCCTTGCCGATGCGTGCCTCTCCCCCGCGCGCGAGCAGCTCGGCATTGTAGCGCGTCACGAGCGTTTCGCCGCCACTGAGTTCAACACGAAAATGAGATTGACCGTCATTGGGACCGCGTCGCCATCGACCTCGATCTTCCACTCGAAGTCCGCAGTCTTTCCATATTTGGCGCGGATACGCGGCCAGAACGCCTAGGCATCCTTGCGCGATTGCTCGTCGATCGCCAGCGATCCCCCGTCGACTGACGTGGGATCGATGAGGTTGGGCGTCCGCCGCATCTGCATGACGAGACGCGACGCCGGAAAGTCGCGTCCATCGAACGGTTGATTGACGGCAGGGTAAGTTTTTGTCGTCGGCGGGGTCGTGATGAAACGGCTAATGACCTCCTTGGCAACCGGTCTGCCGCCCGGCCCGGGATGAAAAACGCGCTCGGCGAGCGTTACGAAGGATGCTCGAATGCCGAGGGGAAATAAACACCCCTTCTTGACCGCTATGACTCGCACGTCGCGACCGAGTCAGGTCTGGTAGCTTATGCTGGGCTGGCACCCCGGCGAAGCCAGTCGGGCGAACGCGATGTCCGTGGCAGCATATCTAAGGCCGGCGATCCGATACTCCGTCGATCGCTTTGTTGGGCCGCTAACATCATGCTGTGCCGTGTGCAGCGGCCATTTGCGCTCCGGCAATAGGGTCAGAGGATCGCAGAATTGAAAGGTAACATGCGCGCCCTGATTGCGGTTGCCCGCAAGCTGGCCGTTCTGCTCAATTCGCTTTGGCTGAACGAGACGGAGTTCCGCTGGGCATGACGCCAGCGTCCTTCTTCCCGGTCTGCGATGCCAAGGTGATCTCGCCCGGACTGTAGAGGCCACAACCTCGAGTTGGACCCAGAGACACCCACCCTTTTCGCCCGACCGCGATCATGAAGGCTCGGACACACCGCCACCAAACGCCGTCCGATGATCTCGAAGACAACCATTGGCACCGGGAGAAGGAGTACCCATGAGAAAATCAATTGGACAACAGTCCGGAACGGAAGGTTCATGAATCGGTGCGCCAGTAAGCAGACATCGCGATCCAGCGCCGCGCTATTGATAATCGGCATTAGCGCGATGTGGTCAGCCGCAACGAACCACTGAATCAGCTTGTACGTCCGCAATCTTAGCGAAACTAACGCGTGTCCTCCTCTCGGAAACTTAGCGTCAAAACATTTGGGAGCAATTTCCGTCCAACGTGTCGCTCCAACAGCGATATGCCAACCCCGCTAATTCCAGTCATGAGTCCAGGAATTGTAGAGCCTCCCGGTAAGGACAAGTCGACCTCATTCCAAGGGAGTTCATGCCTACTCTCCTCAAGACTACGCATGTTTCCTATGGCGCCGTGGCAAAGACTACCACACTGCTCCTTGTTAAACAAAGTCGCGGCCAATTTCGATTGATCAAGCACATCGCCCCAATCTTCCGCATTGTGGCGCGCCAACCCTTCAAAGGCATAGACAAGGCCGGCTGCACCGTAACACCAGAAGTTCGAAATACGGCCAGTGCGATAGTCGATCCAGCCATTTGACTGTGAATTGAAAGCCGCCATTTCATGCCGCCCCGCCAAGCAAGCTAGCCTTAGCGCATCTTCGTCGCACGATATACGTGCCCATTCGGCCAATGCCAGCGCAATACCGCCAGCCCCATGGGCTAGCCCATGGGGCAATTGGCTCAGCGCTCTAATGGGTGTCCATCGGGCCGTTGACCGCCGCTCATCAAACTGCGCACGGCTGCCGATTAGGACGGCAACGTCGTCACCGAAGCAACGCCACTCCGCCCTTTCGATGTCTGCTAGGCTATTTAGATCCAGCAGCCGAGCGGTAACAAGCAGGCAACCTGCCCACCCGCATACGAGGTCCATTGGCTCATACTCACCGGCACTTCGTAATTTTTCGCGCAAAGCTGCTAGACAGACTGAGCGAAACGCTCTTGTGTCTCGTCCAAGGAACCGGCCTGCCTGTTCCACGCCATAACAAATTCCCGAGATACCATCATAACCGCCGACGCCATACTGAACTAGGTCTTCGCTGTTGTGGAAGATCATTTCAAGCAACTTGCTTGAAAGCCTCTCTGCTACCGGATTACCCAACAAGGCCGTACAAGCGGAAGTAAAGACTAGAATCCCTGCCGCTCCGTCATAAAGTGAAAGATCAGTCGTTGCTGGTGAATATCGATCAATTAGCAGCGATCGGAGCGCAAGCCACCCGATGTTGGCTTCGGTCTCAATTGCTGTTGCATTTAGGAGATTAATTATGTCGTCTAGATCGAGCGGAAGCCCCGCGTTCTCAGGACCAACAAAGGGTCCGCTGTTCGTCCTTGTTTTGCAGCTCAGATCGGCCGCTAGCGATAAACTGGCAATTTGCTGCCTCAGCGTCACCTGATTGTTGTTGTCTGATAGCCTGTGGGTGACTTCGCGGAGCAAAGTGTTTGAGAACTCGACACAAGCTACTCGGCGATCATCATGCGCCCATAGGTCCGTTCCCTGTAGGCGGAATGCCGGTATATCCCCTTCCCAAATTTGCCGACGCTCTGAGGAAAGGAGTGATGACTTGCTCCAAGTGCTATGGGTTGCGAGGCGTGAAACCAAAAAAGCATCTGCAGCCAGCAAGTCTGCAGCGAGTGAGGGATGGGTCAGATTCTCGATAAGTTTTTCATAGAACGCCGTTGGGCGCGCTACCCATCGAGCGTCTAAGGATGCATCGCTGTAAGCGTTGACATAAGCTGCGATCGCCGCTTGCCTCTCGTCAATCAATTGACTGGCTTCCTGCATACCTTGCAAGACTTGCTCGAAATGATCTGATGGGTGCTGGACTTCTCCATTGAAAAGCAAGGTATTTGCCCTTGCGGCAAGCGTTCTTCGCTCAGTTTTAGCTGGCCGATCTCCACGCAAACTGCGCGTCTCGACGGGGGAAGCCTGCTCACCAACTCCGCCAAACGCGGATAAGTCACTTATCCTATCACCCGCTAGCATTGGCATTGGAAACAAGCTGCTCCGCAAAGGCGTCTGGCGTACGATAAGAAAATCAACTCCCTGCCGAGATGCCGCATAAGCCGCATCTAACGGTGAAGGATCGCCGATCGTCTCGCTGTCGATAACAACCGGCCTATCGCTCTTGGCGACCAAATTTTCACTGTGAACATCAGTCAAGCCGGCGATCTGAGCCAAAACCGCAAGCTGCCCGCATCGACGGTAATATTTCCTGACCGAGGATTCGTCTTCGGCCGGCTTTGAGGGCACTGACAATGCATATCCATGCCCGCCACAGTCGAGATGCTCGGGCACCAATTCGGGAAGATCCAGCCCAATCGCTTCAGCCAACCCCAGAAGAAAGGAGTTTGCCGCGAAAGACCGGGGCTTATAATATAATTGCAATCCACCTGAAAACGACAGTCTTGCGACACTGGCGCCTCCCCAATGTGGATCGCTAAAATTCCAATCAATTGCTTCAAGCGTAGCAATAGGACAACCCCATTTCGATTGAAGACGATGCGAGTCAGATGCCAATCGTTTAGCTAGCAATTTCGCGCTATGTTCGCGCCCAGCGAGGCGTGCCGCTAGAATTCTGGCGACCACGGGATAACATGAAAAAAAACCTAAGCGATCGTCGTGGCGGAGGCCCAATGCACGTGAGCGGGTCTCAAATGTCGCACACTGCGCAGTTAGATCGCTTACATCTCTGCAAAGCGCTGCCCGGAAGCTCTCCGAAATCTTACTTTGGACAGATCCAAGATCGGAACAACAGGCGTTCTCGAAATTCCGAGCAATGTCGTCGATGATTGGGCTACATATCTGCATAGGATCTTCACCGCCAATGTTTCGACTTCCAAAAAAAAGCAGTTTTTTCTCTATCGCAGTTAGTCTTGAACTCTTTGTTTTAGGCAGTGAGCCAAGTTCAATGCCAGAAACCTCGGACGCTACTGCAATGCGATCAATGCCATCGAAAAGATCACGGAGTCGTTTTGGTAGGCTTGCGATAGCTTGAGCGAAGCCATCTGCTTCAGTGGTGCGTCCAAATGTTGACATGTGTCTTGTGTTTCGCTTTCATCGCAAGATTGCAATAGGAGTCTTAATGATGGAGAAAACCCTTGGTCCGCGTAGGTCAGTTGTCGACACGCAAGCTGCCGTCGAACTCGCAAAAACAGCAATAGTTGACGCATGGCTTTGCGGTCTGCAGGGACAAGGTAGTCAAGCGGATGCTATCGACTCTGTTGCGAATGCCATCGGCATGGAACGCGAAGAACTGGCGGAATATGCCGAAGCTTTTGGACGCGAGCGGTTCATTGAAATGGCGTTCGCGAATCCGGTTGGAGCAGCCGATCCTGTATTGAGCATGTTTGGTGGTGAGCCAATTTCGGGGGCCAATACCAATACTTGTGGCACATGTGCCTGTGGTACCGCTTCGTGCGGAACATGCCATTGCGGCACCAGTACTTGTGGTACGTGCTTGTGCTAAGCTGATAGTGAATTGACACAACTGTGTTTCCCTTCATGATTGGTAATCTGACTGCCAAGGGTAAAAACTTAATCATGCCTTTGAGCACCTTCAAAAGCATCGATTTACAAAGTTGGCTGATTTAAAGGGCGCGAGGATACTGCTAGGAAGTGTTTGAAAGTAGGGCTGCTCTTGCGGAGATCGTGAGATTAGGTTCGATGCCTACTTTGTTCGCGTTTGCAGCCGAAACGGATGTCGCCTTTGGAGCACCAGCGCGAAGCCCGTAAGGTCGCGAATGTCTCGCATTCAGTCAATCGATTGCCCACACGCAGATTCCCATCTTCCGTGCCTTGTCGACCAGATTAGCATTTATGCCATTACCCGGACAGGCAACCACAGCCTTGGGCAGCGCCTCGATCATCTGATCGTTGCGGCGAAACGGTGCGGTCTTCTTAAACCGGTCCCGGTCGGGCCGGAATGGGATGTGGGTGATCTTGCGTGCCCGTGCCCAGAGCGTCGCGATATGCTCGCCGCCAGTTGGATTGCCGCCGTAGAACAGGACCATGTCAGGATATTTGGCGAGCACCTTGTCGAGCACGGTCCAGATGCGGTTGTGATCTTGATAGGTCGGGCCGGATGTGGATGCGATGCGGGTGCCGACGGGCATCATCGGCTCGATTTTCGAACGGCGCTTTGCGGCGAGGAAGTCGCGGCTGTCGATCATGGCGGCGGTCAAAGTGCGATGGTTGACCAGTGATCCGGTGCGCGGTGTCCAGCCCGCTCGATCAGCGCACTGAACGCACGAAACTGGTCGAGCGGGTGAAGTCCGACGCGCATGATATTATCGGCAAGCGAGTCCTCTTCGGCGATGCCCGCTTCGCGCACCACGCAGGGAACTGGCTGGTCTTTCGCCATCCGCTTGGATTTGACCAGCAGTTCGAGCGCGCGGAAACGGCGGCCGCCGGCGGGAACTCCGAGCATGCCGGTTTCGATGCCGTCAGCATCGAGCATGGCCCGGACGTTCAGGCTCTGGAGCAAAGTACGGTGGTAGCCGTCTTATGCCGAATTGGCGCTCCATCCGAGCGGAGCTCAACAGCTTGCCGCTTGCGCATGAATCATGGGCATTCAAACTTTGATTTCGTCAGCCAGACAGCGCGGTGGTGTTACATTCGGCAATTGCTGGTGGACGCGCAATCAGTGACGTCTAGCTGTGCTTTCTTGTTCGACGGCAGCGCCGATGGTTTGCCCGAGCCGCAGTTACCTTTCTTTACAGTAGCCGTTCTCGACGCCATATGTGTAGCCGCCCCGCGTGGTACCATCCGCTCTCAATTTCGGCTCGGGCTGCCTTCGTTGCTCGACTTTGCTGAGCGGACGACAGCGGTACATGGTAACGAAAAAAGCAGCGGCCAGACAGTTTCACGGGACCTCGATACATACAAGCTTGTCATCATGCATTGGCTGGAATCGCTCGGTGAGGGGTGGAATACCGTTGATCGCGAATGGGGCGAACGATCATTCGCCGTCACACCTATGAGTGCGTCTCGCTTTCGGCCTTGAGCAATGATGTTCGTGATCGGGCCGATGCGGAACTGTGGGAAGTGCCCGGCTATGTCGGCGCGTTTGCAATCGATCCCGGAAACCCGCTGCATCGCGGCGGTTTCTTCGAACTCCTGATATACGCGGCAGCGATTGTCGATGGCACGGTTGTCCAAGAGCGCACCATTGAGGGCGATGAAGACTGGCCGCTCGAGGGCGCTGACCGGTTTCGTCCCGGCGGCCTTGTATGGCAAGATTATGGGTGGTTATGGTCGCAAGGGCCGGAGGGCTTGCCCAAAACCGACCTTTCTGAGCGCGGCGGGACTACCGCTTCCACCCTCGCGCGAAAGCACGCACCGAATGTTGAACAGCGCGTTATCGAGGCGTTGAGCGAGGTGCTTTTCTTAAACTCAGCGAAGAAGACATATGAATTCAAAGTGACCGGCGATCCTGACGATATCCTCGAAGCGATTATGCCCGAAGGTAAGTTCACCAAGTATATATTCAATCGTGAGCACAAGGAATGGCGGCTCGAAGGCAAATTTCAACATCAACGATATAGGCTTCGATCCAGAGGATTGGCGTTATCTTGCCGCACAATTCTACTTTGGGCTTGCTTCGGCGGATTCAGAATCTGTCAAACTGAACGAGTGGACAGACGGATATGACGCAAGGTTCGAGGTCACGATGCGAGTGCGAGGGCGCAGCGGTAAGACGGGCGTTCTCGTTACAGGCTGGAACATGAATCCAGACGCACTGCCGTCTTTGTCGACTGCGTTTCCGGCAAGCACGATGCAGACGCTGTCGAAGCAGGCGAGGTGCCGATCCTTCCGCCGGGCGAGCGCACAGATGCAGACTGGTTGAAACTCTGGATGTGGGCCACCGAGGCCGGCATTCTAGACGCCGAGAGGACTGTTCCGACGCCGATGTATATCGTGGGCTATGAACCCATTGCGGAAGGTGAAATCGGCAGCGCCGCTGTCCGGGTAGCCGACGCAAGACGCGGATTGGCGCGATGGTTGAAACGCTCCGGTTTCGGTCAAAAGGATGGCTATAGCGGGGTGATTGCGTCGAGTCCGGTCTCGAGCCAATCATATGACCGCTCAGTCGCTTGGGCACGAAGAGTGGCATTGATCCTACGTCTCAACGGCATCGAAGCCAATGTTGACACCTTTAAGCATTGAATCCTGCCCAAGCACTTAGGCCACCGATGAAGCTTAGCGGCACCTTGTAGGGCCGCATACAACGTGCTGGTTCAGGTATTTTGACCCGCGCAATCAACTCTGATGCCCCATTGGTGCCCCGCCGGAAGGCGTAGCTCGCAAACCACATCTAAGTCATTGAAAAATGGTGGACGCACTTGGGCTCGAACCAAGGACCCGCTGATTAAGAGAAGCTTCAGGGGGTGATTTTGGGGCTGTCCGAGGATGTCCAAATTTGTCCAGAAGTGTCCTGAATTATCTCGCATAACATACTGTAAATACAGTATCATATCTATCACCGGGTCCTGACCAAAATTGTTCGATCCGCATCGGTTTTGACTGCCGTTGTCCTTCCGCAAAGTGGAGCCTATATGGAGCCTATAGCGAAATGGCTCCGGCGCGGCATATGGTCAATCCACTCAACAGGCAGGTAATCGAAGGTCTGATCTCGCAGGCTCGAACCGTCAAGGGCAAGCAATTCGAGCTGGCGGACAACAAGGTGGCTGGATTGCGAATCCGCGCAGGCGAACGCTCTGCGACGTGGCTTCTTTGTACCAGGCTGCGCAATGGCAAGCGCACGCGGATCAAGCTCGGCGCGTGGCCCGCAATGGGCCTCTCGGACGCGCGAGAGGCGGCGCGTTTGAAGCACAACGAAGTCGTCGAAGGTTCCGACCCCAACGAAGAAAAGCGCGAGACGCAGCGTGAAGCGGTGCGAGCGGCGCGAACCCAGCGAAAGCTGTGCGATGTGCTCGACGACTACCAGCGGGTGAAACTGTCGCAGCTGCGTCGCGGCGCACCGGCGCGGCGAGGTATCGACGGGCAGCGCGGACTGCTCAGGAAGTTTGCCTCGAAGGACATTGCTTCAATCGCCCGCACCGACATCGTCGATGCCGTGCGCAAGCATGCCGAAAAGGCCCCCATGGCCGCCAACCGCAACCTGGCTTACGTCAAGGCGTTCTTCAATTGGTGCATCGATCAGGAAATCGTCGAGAGCAATCCGGCGGCAACCATCAAGAAGCCCGCCAAGGAACGCACCCGCGACCGATTCCATTCGCTCGGCGAGCTGATGGAAATCTGGGACGCGATGGGAGAGCTGGGCTATCCCTTCGGCCCCCTGTATCGGCTGCTCATCGTCGTGCCGATGCGCCGCGAAGAAGTCGCGGCAATTCCGATTGCCGAACTGGACCTGGAGCCGGGCGGAAATGCCGATGATGCGGTCTGGACGCTGCCTGGAAGCCGGACGAAGCGCGGCAATGCTCTGCGTGTTCCGCTGTCGCCCCTGGCTATTGCGCTGATCAACGAAGCGCTGGCCGCGCCTGAACGTCCCAAGGACAGCCCGTTCGTTTTCAGCATGACCGGCGACACCTCGGTTTCGGGATACGCCAAGGCCAAGCGGCGACTGGACCGGATCATCCGCGAGCGGCGCGAGAAGGCGGCCAAGGAAGCCGGGCGCGAACCGGTGGAAATGGAGCATTGGACCATCCACGATCTGCGGACCACGTTCAGCACCCTGGCCTGCGAAGTGCTGGGCGCGGACATTTCCGTGGTCGATCGCATCCTGAACCACGTCGCCACCGCGACGACCTCGAAGATCATGCGGGTCTACAACAAGTCCGAGCTGTTCGAGCCGCGCAAGCGGGTGCTGCGCCAGTGGGCGGAACTGATCGAAGGCCTGGCCACTACGCCGCGATAGTCAGAATTGGTATCGACAAAACTATCACTGAGTGATAGGGAGACGTTATGCGGGTGTTCAAAGGCAAGCAGTTCAGCCGATGGGCAGCCGGAGAAGCAATCGGCGATGCCGATTTGTGTCAGGCGGCGGCAGAGGCTTTTGCCGGTCAATATGAAGCCGACTTGGGCGGTTATCTGTTCAAGAAAAGGATTGCCCGGCAAGATGGTGGAAAGTCTGGCGGTTACCGGACGATATTGGGGTTCAGAAAATCGGATTCGCAAAGGATTTTCTTTCTCTACGGCTTCCCCAAGAACGTCCGGGCGAACATCACCACGAAGGAGCGGAGCGCCCTCAGCGCGAACGCAACGGCCCTGGTGGATGCGGCGGACCGGCAAATCGAAGAGTTGAAAGCCAAAGGAACGATCCTGGAATTGGAGTGCGGAAAATGAGCGAAATTCTCGATATGGCCCATGACATGGCGAAGGACCTCCATGCGGTCGGCGCCATGGACGCGATTACGATGCGGATGATGGACGAGCTGTGCCTGCCAAAGAAGCGGATCTTCACGGCTGCCGAAATCCGCCGTATCCGCAGCCGGACGCGGATGAGCCAGCCGATCTTTGCGGTGATGGTGGGCGTCGGCGCAAGCACGGTTGCCCAATGGGAACAGGGTAACAAGAAGCCAAGCGGCGCATCGGCGCGTTTGCTCGACGTTATCGACCGCAAGGGCATCGAAGCCATTGCCTAAGCCGCTGAACTGGGCGCGAAAGATGAGTCTGCTCTCGATGCGGCTTTCCGATGCCGACATCGCGACTATCGACCGCGCGGCAAAGTTGCGAGGCCTTTCCCGGACTGAATTCATTCGCGATGCGGCAGTGCGAAAAGCCGAGGAAGTGATTCTGGACAGCACCCTCGTCCGCATGTCGCCGAAAGGCTTTGGCGATTTTGTCGATATGCTGGATCGTCCAGCAAAGCCTGTGCCAGAAATGCGCGAACTGTTGGGTAGGTCTTCACCTTGGGAATGATCGGCAAAAGTTCAAATGGGCTGCCGTGAGGCAGCCCATCGCGAAGCAGATCACCCGTCCGAACGGTGATCGCCAGTATCTTCCAGCGGAGTGCGCAGGACAATGCGCCCGTTGATCGGAATAACTTCAAGCTGGAGCGACAGCCCCTTGCGGTCGCGGTGGAACCATGCGGCTCCGACCTTGGTCCAGTAGGCTTTCTCGCCCTTGTTGGTGACGTGCCAGGCGAGGAAGTCGGGTGCCTTGGGTTCGCTGGCGGGTGAAGTTGAAGTGCGGGCCATGTTGAATTCCTTTCGTGTCTGATTGGCTCGTTGCACCGAACCAAGGACCGAACGGAAAAGGGCGCACGTCATGCCCTACACGGGTGCGTCCCCCTTATCACTTTGGGCGCACTGGCGCGGGCCGGGCATTGACGGGTGGCCGCGTGCGGTCAGGGAAGGGTGCTGAGAACGAGGCGATTGGACACGGGAAGTGACGCTCGCTGGCCAGGCTCAAGCTGCCGCGCGAATCCGGACGATCTTCTGAAATTCCGCCAGAATCTCGGGGTGAAACTGGGCGAGGTGATGAACGACCCGCACATTGTCGAGCAAACGGCCGAGATAGCCTGTCGCCAGAACGAGATCGACATGATCGGTGCCGTAGTCCTTCTCGATCAGCCGGAATTCGCGGTCCAGATTGGCGGACTCGCGCTCCATCCTTTCCAGTTGCTCGTCAGTCAGGCCCTTTCCCGATTTTCGCTCGCCCGCGACCAACTGATTTTGCGGTGTCGAAGCCACGTAGGATTTGGCGAATGACCATGAAAACCGGTTCATGTTGATCATGCCCGAGGCGACTTCGATCTGGCGCATCGGCACCAAGCGCTTCAGTTCCCGGAAGGTGTTGACCGGCACATGCCGGTCCTGGAAGAGCGTGACAACTTCATCGCAAATGCCGTCCAGCAGCCGCTTCTTCAGGCGGATGTTGCTGATATTGACATTGAGCGCGCGGGCAAGCCGCTCCTCGGGCACGCCTTTGTCGATGATCAGCAGCATCATCTTATGCTCCTGCACCGTGGCGAGGCGGTTGATTCTCCGGTTGTATGTGAAGGCTTCGTCCTCGGTCGCGATGAGACAAACAACTTCGGTGTCGCCGCGCTCCTTCATGACCTCGATCCGGATATGCCCGTCGAGCAATTGGTAGCCGCTGCCTTTGCCCGGCTTGCGAAACACGACTGGCGGTTCGATGAGGCCGACTTCCATGACAGCGGCTGCGATCTGGCTGTATTTGAGCGACTTACGGATTGCGGGTGTCATGGGGCGCAACATCTCGATGTCGCTGATCGCAATCCGCATACTGGTCAGCTCAAACCCCAGCTTGACGAGCGGCACGGCAATGTCACTGCTCATGGCGCTGCTGCCGGAAAGCTCTCGACCCGCGCATTTATCCGGGCTGGCAGCGAAGCCAAATCCTCGGTTTCCAGCAGGGTCACGAAGTCATCGTCGGTGGCCAGTTGCCGCAGCGCCTCGGTGATGAACAGCAATTGGTTGCGGGTGGCCTGCGTCCGCTTGACCATCAGGCGCTTGCGTTCGGTATCTTCCTCAAAGGCCCGCACCAGGCCAGCGGTGGACAAGGGTCGCTTGCTGCGTCCGGCATCCGAACTCTGCCGCTTCCGTCCCCTTTGTCGCAATTCTACCAATCGTCTGGCGGCAAGCAGGCTTCGCCCGCGCAACAGCTTGTTTTCATAGGCTTCGTGCAGCGCCGCCTGAACGCCTTCGTCGTCAGCTTCGGCGATCTGCATCGCGACGCTGATCGGCAGATAACCTGCTTCGACTGCCCGCAGCAACCGCTTCTCGCCGCGTTCAAGCAGCCGCGCGACGGCATGAACATAGTCATAGGACAGCCCGGTTTTGCGGGCGATCTCGGTGTCCTGATATCCGCGCTTCCGCATTCCGCCGATGTCTTGCAACAGGTCAACGGCCTGATGCTGGCGGCGGGCGCAATTTTCGACCAGACTGGCCACAAGGCAGTCTTCGGGGTCTGCGATCACCACGAACGCCGGGACGTTGACCTGTCCGAGCGCGCGAAAGGCCTCGAGCCGGCCTTGCCCGCAAACAAGATCGAAATGGTCACCGTCAGCTTCGGTCCGGCGGGTAACGGTGATCGGTCGTTTCAATCCGATTTCCGCAATATTGGCGACAATCTCCTTGAAGACGCGCTTGCTGCGAATGCGCGGGTTGACGATTGTGATCCGGTCGATGGGTATCATCTCGACGGGCATGGCCGGGGTTGCAGGCATCATGCTGCCCGGCGGAGAGTGGAGCGGCTCGTCAATTCATAGAATGCGTCGAGCACGTCAAACCGGTAGGCGTCGAGTGAAAGCCCGTTGTGCTCGGCGAGCCGCATGACAGCTTCGCGCATGTCCAGGCGGGGCAAGATGTAGAAGTCATGGGGATGCTCGTTTTGGCTGTCCATGCGAATGGCGATGGTAATGTCGGGCTTGAGCGCGGTGTCGAGCCGGATTTTCCAGCGGCTGGAGCCGCCTGAAGTCAGCTTGCACCGTGCGATCACAACAGCGGCTGTGAATTCCCGGTTGATGGTGAGAAGGTCGTTCAACGGATTCTGGTCGACCGTTCCGCCCGACACCTCAATGCCCCGGATGACATCCAGAAGAACAACCCGATGGAAGCGGCGCAGCGAGCGGTTGATTTCGAGGTAACGATAATCGTGATCCGGGCTAAATCCGACCAGCGAGTAGGCGCGCAGCAGGCTGCCGAACCGCGAGTGGAATGCACTGCTCGACGGACAGTTTTCGGCTTCATCGATGATCAGGCCGGACAAAGCGCCGTTCTGGCCGAGGATCGTTCGCAGCAGCTCAAGCATTTCGTCATCCGACAACCGGTTCGACCGGGCAGCGATGATAGCATTGGCCCGGTCGAACATGGTCTGATCCACGATGGGCGCGAATGCCCCATCGGATCTGATCCAGTCGGACTGCGAATTTCGGACGTGTTTGCGTTTGAGCTTGAAAGACGTCCGTCCCCAGACATTGTTGCCGATGTATTTCTCGTTGATCAGGATTTCGTGGATCGTGCCGCGCGTCCAGCGCCTGCCCAGGTCGGAAAGGACGCCGCGTCCGTTCAATTGCTCGGCGATCTCCCGCTCGCTTCGACCGTGGTCGGCGAAGTCGGAATAGATTTCCCGCACAATCGCGATTTCCTCGTCCGGGCCGGGAACCAGTATGATCCGGTCGGTCGCGATGCTCTTGTGTTCGCAGCGGGCGAGTTCTCCCTTGGGCGCTCCGGACTGATCGACCAGCATCCGGCGCAGACCGAAGCCAGGCGCGCCGCCCTGCCGAAAACCCAAGCCGATCAGATTGGCCTGACCGGCAAACACTTTGACCGAAAGCTCGCGGCTGTATTCACCGGCCATTGCCCGTTTGACGGTCTTGATGATCGATGAGCCGATTGTCCCGTCGTTCTCGAACTGCTCGGCGACATAGTGAACTGTGATCCCGGCGCGCTTGCATTGAAGCTCGTACAGGGCCGCCTCGTCGGGGTCCTGAAAGCGCCCGAAGCGGCTCACGTCGTAAACAAGCAAGACCTCAAAGTCGGCGCGGCCCTGTTCTATATCGTCAAGCAATGACTTGAGCGCATCGCGCCCGTCGAGCTTCAGGCCGCTCTTGCCTTCGTCGGCATAGGTGCGGACGATTTCGTAGCCGCGTCTTGCAGCATACAGACGGATTTCCGCTGCCTGATTATCAGTCGAATGCTCCTGGTGCTCGGTAGACATGCGGACATATTCAGCCGCCCTGACAAGCGGCAGTTCCGGCTGTTCTCCGGCGGTTGGCTGATCCCAATTGATGACCATCAAAATGTTCACCGTAAAAATGATCTGCGACGTGTGTCGTGCCTCTGCGCCCTATCACGAGAGGATCGGAAAAATGTTTCCAAAGAAGGGCAAAGAGTTTCCGCCAGAGATGAAAGGGATAACGGCGCACGAGCTTGCAACGGAGATTGGCAAGACCTTGCGGAAGGAGCTGGGATCGAAGCATATGGCCGCTATCATCGTGGCCCGGTGGACGGGCACAAACGAGAAAACGGCAAAGAACTGGCTGGCCGGAACGCACTGTCCAAGCGGCCCGCACCTCATTTCACTGGCGCGCGAATCCGAGGCCGTGATGGCAACGCTACTGGTGCTCGCCAAGCGGGAGCTGATCGTTTCGGCGTTGAGCCTGATCTCGCTCAGGGTAGGGCTGATGTATGCGGTCAATGCAATCGACGAGGCGATTGACTCGTCGGCCTGAACTGCGCCCCTCTCCAACCGGGAGCACTTCCCGGACGCAATCGGCCGGCCAGTCAATCGCATTCGCCAGCAAAGATGATTCAGATGCCGGGCTGGGCGGGTCAGTATTCCTCCGCCAACATGATCGTCAGCACCCTTCGCGTGATCGCGGGATTGGCCGGATCGTCGCTCGCCCATTCCAGGTTCCGGTCGTAACAGTCGATCTTCCAGAACACGGTCTCGCTGGGGTTGCGCGGGCGCTGGGTTGTCCAGTTGCCTGACGCATCCTGATAGATCGCGCCAAAGTCGCGTTCGCCGTAGGGATCGTTGTCCGGCGTAAATGCGTCGAATGTCTCGATCAGCTCGCGGACGCGGGATTGCTCGGTCTGCGGCAAGGCCCGGAAGCCTGACGTGGCGACGGCGGTGCAAGCCAAGCCCATCGCCCTGCGCGCAAGATCATTCAGCCGGGCAATCGCCTCGGCACGGTTCGCGGCTTCCAAAGCTGGGCGGGTCATTGCACCGGCCCTCCCTCGCAATAGGCAACCAGTGCGCCAAACTCCTCGGCCTCGCCAAAGTGCTCAGCGGCCTGCTGCACCAAACACAGCGGCAAGCCATTGTCGTTCGCCAGCATTCGCAACCAGTCTTCGCGGGTCTCGGCTCCGCAAGCATGGTAGTTCAACAGATTGTCCGTCATGTTCTGCCTCCTTCTTCCGGCAAAGCCGCATTCGACATGCGACATGCGGCCTGCCTTCCGGCGAGGATGGGAGGGGGAGGGGAAACCGGAATCGATGCCCTGGCGCGGGCCAGCGGGCACCGCCCGCCACACGGGGGTGTCTATTCCGGTTTGGGGAACGAGAGGGCAAAGCCCTTGGCGTTCCCGCCCGGATCGCCCGGCGATCCAGCAGGAAACGGCACCCTTGCAACGGCGCGAAGCCGCCGGACGCCCTGCGCGCGCGCAAGTGCGCCAGCGGGCGTCCGGCAATGAGAGAGGCAAGAGTGCCAGCGGGTCAGGACAGGAAACGCCGCACCCTCAGGAGCGCGCAGCGCGGGACAGAGTGCGACCGCAACCCCTCCCGCTCAACTTCCCCTGCTCCCGATCGTCACCCGGATGGGCCGGGACTACAGGCCCGGTCCGCGCCAGCGGATAGAGCGGGTCGCCCGAAGGGCAGCCCATACACATTGCGATTCCAAATCCTGCCGCCTAAGCTTCTGACAGAGGTGATTTAATGCCAAAACGCAGCAGTTCCCGTACCGGAAGCGAACTATTCATCGTCGATAACAGCGAAGATGATTGGAAGGCGCTTAGGTATCTCAAAGATTGGTGTGGACTATCTAAGAGCATAGATATTGCATCAGGCTACTTCGAGGTTGGCGCGCTTCTCGCGCTCGACGGCGAATGGCAAAAACTCGACGGTATCCGGATACTCATGGGCGACGAGGTCTCGCGGCGAACCAAACGTGCATTCGAAGCAGCACTTTCATCGGCAGCATCAGTGCTGGATGGTAGCCTTGAATCGGAAAAGCAGAAAAACCACTTTCTCCGCGGTGTCGCGTCAATCGTCGAAGCGCTTCAGAGTGGTAAGATAAAGTGCCGGGTCTACCGCAAGGACAAGTTTCACGCGAAGGCCTATATTACCCATGCTCGCATGGAGGTCGTAGGCTCTAGCGCGCTAGTAGGTTCGTCGAACTTCACATTGCCTGGCTTGACCGAAAACATCGAACTGAACGTGCAAATTACCGGCACACCTGTTTCGGTCTTGCAGGAATGGTACGATGAACATTGGGAGGAGGCGGAAGATGTAACGCCGGACATCCTAAAGACATTTGAGCGGCACGTCCGTGCTTATGTGCCATTCGAAGTCTATGCTCGTTCTTTGCAGCAATACTTCCTCGGGCACGAGGAAACCGCCAGCGAATGGGAAAAGGATGGATCGCGCATTTTCCCGGTCCTCGCGCGCTATCAGCAAGACGGATATGGGGGGCTGCTCAAACGCGCCGACAAATACGGCGGTGCTTTCCTCTGCGACGGAGTCGGTCTGGGCAAAACCTTCATAGGCCTGATGCTGATCGAACGCTTTGCCGTTCATGAAAAAAAGAACGTCGCCCTCTTCGTGCCAAAGTCGGCTAAGAAACCCGTCTGGGAGCGGGAGCTGCGCAAGCGTCTGCCCGATGTTTTCAAAGGCTACAGTCGCCTCAAGATTTTCAGCCACACCGACCTGATGCGAAAGAGCGAAGAGGAGGAGCTCGATCGCGTGGCTGAAGAAGCCGACGTGATCATCATCGATGAAGCGCATCATTTCCGGAACACCGGGACCAAAGGCGAAGACGATGAATCTCGGAAATCTCGCTACTGGCGCCTCTACGATCTGGCCCAGGGAAAGCAGATGTTCCTGCTCACCGCCACCCCGATCAACAACCGCCTCACCGATTTCCAGCATATGGCGGAGCTGTTCACCCAGCGCAGGGCCGACCATTTCGCAGGCGGCACACTCGGTATCCATTCCCTTCCGGGTTATATCCGTCAGCTTGAGAAGAAGATCGAGGCGGAGATCTTCGGCAACACCAGCGATCAGGGGCAGCTAGAGCTGAACTCGCCTGACGTTGCCGTTCGCCTCTCCGCCGATCCCCTATTTGACGCTCTCGTCGTCCAGCGCAGCCGCAGCTACGTCAAGGAGAGCATGAAGCGCGAAGGCGATGGGGAAGTGATGTTCCCCGAACCGCGCAAGCCGACTGTGGCGGACTACTCGGTGCGCCAAACCTACGGCAAGCTGCTAGATATGGTGGCCGAGGCCTTCCACAAGCGTGATCCGTTGTTCGTGCTCGGCATCTACAACCCCTATGCCTACTACAAAGGCGATGGTGAGGAAGTGGCCACCGCGCTGGAACGTGGCCGCCTCAAACAAGTCGTCGCCCTGATCCGCACCAGCTTCCTCAAGCGTTTCGAGAGTTCAGCAGAAGCGTTCAAGCAATCGTGCTGGCGGTTGATGATGAAGCTGCTCGCTTGGATGGAAGTCCACTGCGAGACCGAACACGAGAAGGCCTCGCTCACCCGCTGGAAGCGCAAGCACGCCAAACTGCTGGATTACACGCCGCAAAAGGACATGTTCGACGAGGAGGAGGAAGACGATCTCGTCCCACCCGAGCTGCTCGATGGGGTTGAGAAGCGTGATCGCAAGGATTTCAAGGTCGAGGAAATCATAGCCGATACCCTGGCCGATCTCGAACAGGTGGCGGACTTCCTCTACGAGCTGGAAAAGTTCAAACCCAGCCAGGACCTGAAGCTCAAGAAGCTAATCCAGATGCTGACCAAGGACCCCGTGCTGTCCAAGCACAAGGTCCTGATCTTCTCGGAGTTCGGCGATACCGCGCGCTACGTCAGCGCAGCAGCTCAAGGATGCGGGAATCGAAGGCGTTGACCAGATCGACAGCGGCACCAAGGGCGACCGCGCGACGATCATCCAGCGGTTCGCGCCATACTACAACGAAAGCTCCAGCGCCGAGCAGGGCGACAAGGAAATCCGCGTTCTCGTCTCAACCGATGTGCTGTCCGAAGGCCTCAACCTTCAGGACGCCACCCGGCTGATCAACTACGACCTGCACTGGAACCCGGTGCGCCTGATGCAGCGCATCGGCCGTGTCGATCGCCGCATGAACCCGCAAATCGAAGCGCGGATTGTCGCCGATCATCCCGACCAGAAGGACCTGCGCGGCACTGTCGCCTATTGGAACTTCCTGCCGCCCGACGATCTCGACGAACTGCTCAAACTCTACGGCAAGGTCGCCCACAAGACCCTGCGCATCTCCAAGACGCTGGGCATCGAGGGCCGCCAGCTCCTGCGCGAAGATGACGACTATGAAGACCTGCGCAATTTCAGCGAGCAATACGAAGGCCAGCGCAGCCCAGATGAGGATATGCACCTCGAATGGCAGGACCTGCTCAACGCCAACCCCGGCTTGGACGAGCAGGTCAGCGCCTATCCCAACGGCATCTTCTCAGGGAAACAGAACCTCAAGCCCGGCACCAAGCAGGTGTTCTTCTGCTATGCCCGGCCTGCGCATGACAAGGCGGCGAGTGATGCCTCGGGCGAGGATGTCTGGACTGCCGAGGCCGGCGACGTCCAATGGTATCTCTACGATGTCGCCTCGGGAGAATCCGCGAGGATGCCCCGATGATCGTCGGCTCGATCCGCTCCACGCCGGAAACCCCGCGCGTCACGCAAATGGAGGAAGCCAAGCTCTCCGACATTCGCATCGCGGTCGAAAAGCACATCGCCAAAACATTCCTGCGCAAGGTCCAGGCCCCGCTCGGCGTCAAGCCGATGCTGAAGGCCTGGATGGAACTGAACTGAGCCACCATCGGGCCAAGAAACAATGACGGAAATCACCGCCGAAGAGCTGGCCAAGGTCAACAGCTTCCCTCGCCTGGTCGGCCTGCTGCGCGACAAGCTCGAATGGCCGATCAACGAGGAATATGAATTCGAGGATGTCATCTTCGAATACGAACCGCACGAACTGGGCCTGAAGGCGGAGGAAACCGCCAAGCTTAGGGAAATCCACCAGCTCCGACCGCTGGTGACTGGACAGCCCTGGGGCATCTTCTTCCTGTCGTTCGACGACAAGACCATGTCCGTCACCGTGCTACGCCGCATCCTGCGCGCGCTGGTGGTGAAACAAGCGCGCCAGCGGCCAGAGCGCGGACCGCGCGGCGTGGAAAAGGAAGACCTGATCTTCGCCGCCAATTTCGGAAATCCGGTGAGCGCGAGCTGGCTTTCGTCCATTTCAGCGATGGGGCTTCGACCGGCGACCTGCCGGTGATGAAAGTGCTCGGTTGGAACCACCGCGACACCACGCTGCACAACCGCCACGCTGCCGACCTGTTGGCCAAGCGCCTCACCTGGCCGGATGATCAGTCGGACCAGAACGGCTGGCGCAACCAGTGGGCGAGCGCCTTCGAAGTGGGCCACCGCGAAGTCATCACCACGTCAAAGGAACTCGCCGTCCGCTTGGCCGCGCTGGCCGGGGATATCCGCGCCCGTGCCAATCAACTGCTCGACGCCGAAACCGACAAAGGCCCGATGCGAACCATGCTGGAGGCGTTCCGCAAGAACCTGATCCATGATCTGGATGAAGATGGCTTTGCCGACATGTTCGCCCAGACGATCTGCTACGGCATGCTGGCGGCTCGGATATCACGGCCCGTCGGAATCATCGCTGACAATCTGGCCGACATGGTGCCGAAGACCAACCCGTTCCTGAAGGAGCTGTTTGCCAACTTCCTCAACATTGGCGGGCGCGACAAGCGGCAGGGATGGATTTCGACGAGCTGGGCGTCCGCGATGTCGTGGACATGCTCAACCGCGCCAACATGGAAGCCGTGCTGCGCGATTTCGGGGACAAGAACCCCAAGGAAGACCCTGTCATCCACTTCTACGAGCTGTTCCTGAAGGAATACGATCCGCAAAAGCGGATGCAGCGCGGTGTCTTCTATACGCCCCGCCCGGTGGTGAACTTCATCGTTCGCGGCGTGGATGAAATCCTGCGGACGGAATTCGGCCTGCCATTGGGCTGGCCGATACCAGCACCTGGGCTGAACTTGCCTCGCGGAATGACAGGATTACCATTCCCGATCATGTCGATCCCAAGGCGCCTTTCGTTCAATTCTCGATCCCGCCACCGGCACCGGCACCTTTCTGGTCGAGGTGATCGATCTCATCCACAAGCGGATGGTCGAGACGTGGAAGGCGGAAGGCAAGGCAGCGGCGGAGATCAAGGCGGCGTGGAACTCCTATGTGCCGAAGCACTTGCTGCCGCGCTTAACCGCCTTCGAGCTCATGATGGCGCCCTATGCCATCGCGCATATGAAGATCGGGCTGAAGCTGGTGGAGACCGGGTACACCTTTGGATCGGACGAGCGGGCGCATGTGTTCCTGACCAATGCGCTGGAGCCAGCTCATGATCTCGACATGGCGTTTGATTTCATGACGTCTGCACTGGCGCATGAAGCCTCTGCGGCAAACGGCGCAAAGGAAAAGACGCCATTCACAGTTGTTGTCGGTAACCCGCCGTATTCTTGAAGTCTCGCGCAATAAAGGAAATTTCGCACGGAGCCTGGTCCAACCGTTTAAAGACGCGGTCAGTGATGAGAGAAATCAACAACCCTTGGAGGATGATTACCTCAAATTTCTGTCGTTGGGGTTTCACTTTTCTCAAAAGGTCAATCACTCTATCATATGTATGATAACAAATCACAATTTTAATGAAGGCATGCTTTTTAGAGGTGCGCGCAAATATTTTTTGGATCGAGCGCGTCGAGTTAGAATACTGAGCCTACATGGAGAACTCAATCCTGACGGTAGGCCGGATTCGGTCCGCTTGAATCAGAATGTATTTGATATTACGACCGGAGTTTCCATTTCCTGCTTCGTTGCCGGGGATCAATCAAGCAAATTACTCAGCAGGGATGACTTCTGGGGAGATAGAAATTCAAAGCTTGATCGCTTGTTGCAATCAAAAATTAGCACTCTTGATGGATGCATAAATCCTTCAAATTCGATGTATTTGTTTAAAAATTCTCCGAGAGACGGATACGATGATTTTTAGTCTTGGAAAGATGTTTCCAAGCTCTTTCCAGCAAATAGCAGCGGCGTAATGACCGTGCGAGATCAGATTGCGATAGATTTTACTGAGGCAGACCTTGCGCTCAAAATCGAGAACTTCTGTTCAGAGTTATTAACAGACACGCAGGTCGCGCAGATGTACGGCCTCAAACCTTATAGAAATTGGAATGTCCCGGTCGCTAGAAAAAGGCTGCGCGCACATCAAGATCGAGCGTCTTTAATACGGAAGATTTTATATCGCCCATTTGACAATCGGGTAATTTACTATAGCCCGGATTTGGTAACGTATCCAAACGCGCGCGTAATGAATGGATTAAATATATGAAAATATTGCATTAGTTACTTCTAAAATAAACAAAGGAGAGGATAGTGCTTACGAAATGGTCAGCCAGTCCATGGTGGAGATCATTTCTTTATCGTCGAAATCTTCAAATAACGCATACATCTGTCCGCTCTGGCTTAACCCCATTCCTGGTAAATCATTCGTCGTGCAAACATTGATGGCGATAAGCGGTCACTGTCGGTAAAGCGCTCAATCTCGCCTACGAAGACGGCATCCCACGCGGTCAGCAGGGCAGTCTGGGCAACGATTTCATCCAGCCCAAGGCTGAGCAGATCGGTCTGCTCGACACGCCGTGGGATGGGCGCGGCGATCTTCTAAGTACTTTCGGCCCGCGTGACCTGTTCGACTATATCTATGCCGTGCTTCACGCGCCCAGCTATCGCAGCCGCTATGCCGAATTCCTGAAATCGGACTTCCCGCGCATCCCCACCCCCGGCATCGCGCGCGCTGTTCGCCGATCTCGTGCCGCTGGGCCGCGAACTGGTCGCGCTGCACCTGCTCAAGCCCGATGAGGCCCCGGCGCTCAAGACCCCCGAAATCCGCTTCGCAGGCACTGGCGAGGCGCGGGTCGGCAAGGGCTATCCAGAATACAAAATGGCAAGGTGATGATCAACGCCTCCCGCTGGTTCGAAGACGTGCCCAAGGCCACCTGGGAGTTCCACGTCGGCGGCTATCAGCCCTGCGAAAAATGGCTCAAGGACCGCGCTGCCAAGGGCGGCAAGAAGCAGTCCGATGGCCGCGTCCTGACCGACGAAGACACCCTCCACTACCGCCGCATGGTCACCGCCCTAACCGAAACCCGCCGCATCATGGCCGAGATCGACAAGGTGATCGAAAGCACGGCGGCTGGCCGGGGGCGTTCAAGGTGGGCGGGGAGGAATAGGCCAATGGCGATGCGATCAGCGATCCACTACCCGGACACGCACCTCCAGTCGCCACAGGCCATGGCTTCGGCCATGCTGCTGTGGGACAAGCTGCGGGTCATCGTTCCGTTTGATGGCTACCGGATCGAATACGACAATTGCGATATGGCCGGGGCGTGGGAGCTGATCGGGAAGCCGCTAATTCCGGACGATGAAAACAAGCGCCAGGCGCACAAGAGCATTGAAACGATGCTGGCAGCGGGCGTTCCCCGGCAAATTCAGTACCGTGAGATCTGCAACTCGATCAAGCTTACGATATTTGGATACAGAAGCTTGGTTATGAGACGTGGGAGCTGCTCAAGCAAAGCCGCATGACGTCTGGCCCCTTGGCAAACGGCGATTATCCTTTGGATCACGAAGCCGGCATCACGATCATGTCAAAACTGGCCGATGCTTGCGCTGGGACGACCTTTGCGCGGGTGA
The DNA here is from genome assembly GCA_963802015.1 of uncultured Alphaproteobacteria bacterium. Classification (GTDB taxonomy): domain Bacteria; phylum Pseudomonadota; class Alphaproteobacteria; order Sphingomonadales; family Sphingomonadaceae; genus Novosphingobium. The sequence goes on along the minus strand of CAWDHB010000007.1, from coordinate 968 downwards.
CGGACAAGATGCTTGCATATGGCCTGATCGGTGATCGCGACGAACCGGTGCTGGCCCAGTCACACGTTGTGCCGCTTACGCTTGAACTGATCGACGCGAACGCGATCTCCCTCGAAAAATTAGTCGATTTTCGGCGTCGTGAAGAGCGGGAACGGCGGGGTGGTGACTACAAGGCGCTGAGGCATGCATATGCGGACGCAGTGCAAACTCACGTCGCGCGCTTGCGCGATGTTGAAAGCGCAAACCATCGCGATCAACTAAAAGAAGAGTTTCAGGATGAAATGGCCAGATATCTGGCTGAACTAAATCGTGCGATCGGATTGGCAAAGGCCGAAATGCTGCTGAAGCCCGTCGTGGTCAGCGCCGTCATGGTATCGGTGGTTTCCTCGCGGCAGGCCCTTTTGCGGGAATCGCCGGACTTGCTGCTGGCCCGGCTCTCAAGGGCCTGACCGACATGTTCAGCGCTGGGATCGGCTTCGATGAAAGACAGCGCAAAGCGATGGACAAGAACCCGATGGCTTACATGTACCAGTTGGCGCGCGCATGATAGCCATCAATGTACAACACAGCCGTGAAACCTAAGTTCATCGGGCGATATTGAGGAATAGGGGCGCATTTTATGGATATTTCACCGACAAACAGAACATTGATGAGCTGTTTGGTACGACGGCCTATTACATTGACTTCTATCAGCGTGATTACAAATGGACGAGGAACGGTTCGCCGCCTCCTGGACGATGTCTTCTATGCCTTCGATGCCGCGTATGAGACGAACAAGGCGCTTGATCCCTCTCCTGAAACGGTCGCAGCGAAGTATCCTTGGTATTACCTCAATACCTATGTCACCAACACAATCGATGGCCGGGTCTATGTCGTCGATGGCCAGCAAAGACTGACCACGTTGACCCTCATCCTGATCAACCTGCTGCACCGCGCCGATGCCGAAAAGTCGAAACTGAAAGGCTGGC
>CAWDHB010000006.1:0-285725 GCA_963802015.1 uncultured Alphaproteobacteria bacterium | reverse complement strand
AACCACATAGCGCGCGCCCAATGCTTGTGCGGCATTGCGCGGATCATCGGCCGCCGCCGCATGGCTGGAACTGCGCGCGATTACGGGTAGCCAGCGCAACCGTGAAAGCCGGTCAATCAGATCCTCGCTCAGCCCTTCGGCGAGCAGATCGTGCGCCGGGTCGCCGGTGCCATTGCCAAACGGCAGCACGGCCAGCGCGGGGCGGTCGGCGAAGCCGGGGTCAAGCTTGGCCGGAGGTGGCGCGATTTCGGGTGCAGGGGCCGGTCGGGGCACATCGCGGCGCAGGTCGGCGCGCTGGCGTTCGCTGCGCAACCAGTCTTCAAACCCCTCTTCCTGGGCAAGGTCGAAGCCCTCCAGAAACTCGCCAGCACCGGCGTGATCCAGATCGCGCAGATCGACTTGCACTTGCGCCAGATCGAGCCAGATGCGCTGGTGGTCAGCGTGCAGGATATCGCTGCCAGACTGGTTGACGATCTGGCGCAGGTTGGACAGTTCCCGCCGCAAGCTGGCCTGGGCCTGTTCGGCTCCGCGCGATCCCCACAACTTGTCCTGCAACCACGCGCGGGTGCGCTCGCCCGCGCCGGACGTTGCGAGCATGGCGAGCATGGCCTGCCCGCGCTTGCTGGATATATCGATGCGCCCGCCGCTGCGGCGTTCAAGCCGAAACGGACCCAGCAAGCTGAGTTTACAGGCTGATGCGGATTCCCCCATCCGGTCAGACCCCCTTCGCGGCTCAGCCTAGCCACTTGCGCAGCAATTTCACGCACTTTTTCACGCGCTGCGGACGCTGACCGGATCATCGCGGGACGGGGCGACTCTAATTCAGTCGCCATGGCACCTGCATCACTCAATACGGAACTGTTGCTCGACCAGCTGGTCGGCGAATTCGAAGCCGGGCGAATCGGACAAGGTGTGCTGCTGCTCGCGGGCATGCTCGATGGAGCGGCTGAAAATGCCGTCGGCATTGCGTTGGCCCGCGCGGCGCTGGCGCAGCATCCGCTGCGGCATTTCCTTGGCGCCGACCCCGCCGTGCAGCTTGCTGCCAGCGATCTACCCCGCGCGCTGGCCCTGATCGCGCATGACGTGGTGCCATCCGGCCTGTCGCGCTGCGGAGCGGAGACTTTTCGCGCGGTTAGCGGGCTGGGTTTTGCGCAAGGCTTGCAGGAACGGCGCACATTCGGCGCAGAGGCCATCGAACCAGCCTGGCGCCGGGGCGAGCGGATTGCGCTGATCGATTGCGGCGAGCTGGGCGAGCTGGACCGGCTGCGCAGCACCGCACTCGACAATGTCACGCTGTGCCACAGCGACCCAGCGGTTCTGGCCGCGCTCACACAGGAGCACGGGCTGACTGCCGCTGCTTTGTCTGACCAGACGTTTGACGTGGTGCTGGTCGCAAGTGTCGCCGATCAGCTTGATGGGGGTGCGCTCGCGGAGCGCCTGTCCGAACTGGCCGCGCGGCTTGCGCCGGGCGGGGTGCTCTATCTCTCAAGCTTTGCGCCGGGCCATCTCGGCTTTGGCTGGCAGACCGTGTGCCTGGGGCGCGATCTGGTCTGCCACGATGAAACCACGCTGGAACGCTGCGCCGCCAGCGCCGGCCTGACGATCCGCCACATGCGCGGAGCCAGCGGCAGTCTGATCTGGGCCGAGCTGCGCCACGCCGCCGCTCAGCAATCACAGTCCGGAAGGGGAAAACCATGACTGATCTTGATGCCTTGCTGCGCGCCACCGCGCAGGGAAATCGCACGGCGTTTGACCAGCTCTATCGTGCGCAGCAGCGGCCGATGCTGGCCTATGCCGCCGGGCTGCTGGCGGGCGACCGGGCGGCGGCGGAGGATGCGGTTGACGAAGCCTTTGTCGATGTCTGGCGTCAGGCCGGGGCCTTTGCCGGCAGCGGCAGCGCGGCCGGCTGGATCCGCCGGATCGTGCGCAACAAGGCGGTCGACTGGCTGCGCAAGTCGGGCCGATCACGTCACGGTGAGTGGGTGCCGAGCGAAGATACCCGCCGCGACGAACGGCCCAGTCCTGAAGCCGACGCCATGGCCGCCGATGCCGCCGGGTGGCTGCGCCGCGCACTGGCGCAGCTGAACCTCGATCAGCGCGAAACCGTGCTGCTGTGCTATTTCGAAGAACGCTCGCTCGATGAGATCGCCGCAATCATGGGCTGCCCGGAAGGAACCGTGAAGTCGCGGCTGTTCCACGCCCGGCAAAGCCTGCGCCAGCTACTCCCGGCGGAAGCTGCTTGATCAGGCCATTTTCTGTTTCAGTTAAACTGAAACAGAAGCGGCACCGGCCCGCTCCCGTCCGAGGTGCAAGAAAATGTCCGGGGGACATTTTCGCCGAAGGGGCCGGCCACCCAACACTAGGTTACCCTATGGGTGGTCGGGCGGGGGAGCGGGCCGGTGCCGCTTCCGCTTCAGCGGAGCAGGCTCAGGCGCGGCCAATGCTGGAGTAGGCGAACCCCTTGGCGCGCACTTCGGCGGGATCGTAGACATTGCGCAGGTCGACGAGCACCGGGCTGTTTGCGAGTGCCTTGACCCGGTCGAGATCGAGCGCGCGGAACGCGTCCCACTCGGTCACGATCACCACCGCGTCCGTACCCTCGATCGCCGCATAGGCATTGGGCTGCATCGCCACTTCGGGCATCAGCGGCGCGGCGCCGGCCATACCCTCCGGGTCATAAGCCGCCACCGCCACCCCGGCATCGGCCAAAGCAAGCGCAATCGCGATCGCGGGACTATCGCGCATGTCATCGGTGTTGGGCTTGAAGGTCAGGCCGAGCATCGCGACCTTCTTGCCGCGCGCTTCGTCCATACCGCCCAGCGCCTCGATCACCTTGCGGCCCATCGCACGCTTGCGGCTTTCGTTGACCTTGACCACGGCCTCGACGATCCGGGTCGGGGCTTCATAGTCCTCGGCGGTCTTGAGCAGCGCCAGCGTATCCTTGGGAAAGCACGATCCGCCATAGCCCGGCCCGGCGTGGAGGAACTTTGCGCCGATCCGCCCATCCATCCCGATCCCGCGCGCCGACATCCTGCACGTCCGCGCCGACTTTTTCGCAGAGGTCCGCCATTTCGTTGATGAAGGTGATCTTGACCGCCAGGAACGCATTAGCGGCATATTTGATCAGTTCGGCACTGCGCCGCGCAGTGAACAGGATCGGCGACTTGTTCAGGAACAGCGGGCGATAGACCTCGCGCATGACGCCTTTGGCCCAGTCGTCCTCGGTCCCGATCACGATCCGGTCGGGCCGCTTGAAATCGCTGATCGCCGCGCCTTCGCGCAGGAATTCGGGATTGGAGGCGACGGCGAACCGCACGCTGGGCGCAGCTTCGCTCAGGATCCGCTCGACCTCGTCGCCGGTGCCGACCGGGACGGTCGATTTGGTCACGATCACCGCGTCGCCCGAAAGGTTCTGCCCGATCTCTTCGGCCACGGCATAGACAAACGACAGGTCCGCGTGGCCATCGCCCCGGCGGCTGGGTGTGCCGACCGCGATGAAGATCGCACTCGCCCCGCGAATCCCCTCGGCAAGATCGGTGGTGAACGAAAGCCGCCCGGCGCGCGCGTTCGAACCGACCAGATCGGCCAGCCCCGGCTCATAGATCGGCATCTGCCCGGCATTGAGCGCGGCGATCTTGGCGGGGTCCTTGTCAATGCAGACCACATCGTGGCCGAAATCGGCAAAGCAGGCACCAGAGACCAGGCCGACATAGCCCGAACCGACCATCGCGATCTTCATGCGAGCTTCCTTTGGGTGGTGGACACAGCTGCGCCAGTGCCGCTCGCTTCGATCAGCCAGCGGTCAGACCCTTGCAAGCCGAGCGCGGTCAGGCGGCCGGACTTATAGGCCCCGGTATCAATCCCGATCCGGTTGATGCGGACGTCGGCTTCGGCGGTGATCGTGTGACCGTGGACCACGATGGGGCCAAACGGCATGCGATGATCGATGAAGTCTTCGCGGATCCAGCGCAGATCGGATCGCCGCTGCGCGTCCAGCGGCACGCCTGGGCGGATCCCGGCATGGACAAACAGATAGTCGCCGATGGTGATCTGATCTTCGAACGCGGCCATGAACGCGCGGTCTTCGGCCGGGACCGCGGCGGTCATCAGCCGCTGGGTTTCAGCGAAGTTGGCCTCGGCAAATTCGGCCGGATCGATCGGATAGCTCAGCAGGGTCTCGCGTCCGCCGTAGCGCAGGAAGGACTTCAGTACGTCGCGCTTGGTAAAGGCGAGCAGGAACATCTCTTCGTGGTTGCCCGCCAGTATGCGCACCTTGCGGCGGCTCTGCCAGGCGCGCGCGCGGCGCAGTACGCCGGCGCTGTCGGGACCGCGATCGATCAGATCGCCCAGCAGGATTACGGTCGTATCCGCCGCGCCCCCGCGCCACATCGTCGGCTTCGATTGCAGCGATCAGCGCCGCGAACTGATCGTCGCAGCCGTGGATATCGCCCACGGCATAGACGCGTTCGCCAGCGGGGATGCTGGCCCGGTCAGCGGCGTCATTCGCGCCAAGCAGCTTGCGTAGAGTGGTGAGCATGGGTCGCCTAATTGTCGCGCGCTCTATAGGAGCCGGGCGGCGCAGCGACAAGCTGTGCCAGTCCAGCGTGGCCAATGCGCCACAGCCGGACGCGATTGCGCAACCTTTGTGCGCTTTTCATCTTGTGCAGTGCAGCAATCTTGTGCGAAGCGGAATGCGCAAGGCACGATCCGGTCCGCATACGAGACCGGGCAGCCCACGCGCAGGCGGGACGAAGCGTTCACAATCGCAAGGAAGATTGCCATGCTCACGTCCATTCGCGGCCTTATCGCCGCAACTCTTGTTGCCGGTTGCAGCCTTGCTGCGGCCCCCGCATTTGCTGAAGAAACCGATCCGCCAGCGGACATCACCATTACTGGCAACGCCACGCTGGTCACCGATTACCGGTTCCGCGGGCTCTCGCTGTCAGGCGGCGATATTGCCGTGCAAGGTTCGATCAACGTCAACCATTCCAGCGGCCTCTATGCCGGGGTCTGGGCCTCGAGCCTGGAAGACAGCACGATCTATGGTCACACCGAGGTTGATCTCTACGCGGGCTGGACCGGCGCGGTCGCCAGCGGGCTGACCGCCGATGTCGGCCTGCTCTATTACGTCTATCCCAACGGCACGGTTGGCGATGCCAACGTGTTCGAACCCTATGCCTCGCTGACCGCAGCGGTTGGCCCAGCGACGATCAAAGCCGGCGCGGCCTATGCCTGGAAACAGGATTCGCTCGGCGGGGATGACAACCTGTATGTCTTCACAGACCTGGGCGTTGGGATTCCGGACACACCAATCTCGCTGTCGGCCCACGCGGGCTATACCAGCGGCGCACTTTCGCCCAAGTTGCTGACATTGGCCAGCACCGACGGCGGCTGGGACTATTCGGTCGGCGCGACCTTTGCCGCATCGAAGAACCTGACGTTCGGCGTCAGCTATGTCGGCGTTGACGGCAATTCGATTGATGGCTTCTCTAACGACGCGGTCGTTGGTTCGGTCAAACTCGCGTTCTGATCCAGCCCTTCACCGAGGGTGCGGCCCGCCCTTCCTTTTGGGAAGGGCGGGCCGCGTCGGTTTTGGGATGGGGGCGTCGCAGCAAAAGGTGCTGGCAGCCGGGGCCGGATCAAGGGTAAGGAGTGCTGTGCCGAACGATAGTCGAGCGCAGACCTATCGATCAATTAAGGTGACCCGTGACCAGCTATCTCCACACCATGATCCGAGTGAGCGATCCTGACGCGACGATCGCGCTGTTCGGCCTGATCGGAGTCCACGAGGTGCGCCGCTTTTCCAGTGAGCAGGGCCGGTTCACGCTGATCTTCCTGGCCGCGCCGGGGCAAGAGGGCGTGGCCGAGGTGGAACTGACGCACAACTGGGACCCGGAGGACTATTCCGGCGGGCGCAATTTCGGCCATCTCGCGTACCGGGTGGAGGATATCTATGCCACGTGCCAGCGCCTGCTGGACGCGGGGGTCACTATCAACCGCCCGCCGCGCGACGGGCATATGGCGTTCATCCGCACCCCGGACGGGATCTCGATCGAACTGCTGCAGGACGGGCATTTACCGGTGCAGGAACCCTGGGCCTCGATGCCCAATGTGGGGACCTGGTAGGGCCGCAATTGGCTCAGTCGGGCTGCGGAGCCAGCCGCAGAATCGCATAGCCCAGCAGCGCCGAGAGCAACGACCCGGCCAGCACGCCCAGCTTGGCTTCCTCCGCCAGTTCGGGCGCGGCGGGGAAGGCGAGGGCGCCGATGAACAGGCTCATGGTGAAGCCGATCCCGCACAGCACCGCCACCCCCCACAATTGCCACAGGCTTGCCCCGGCGGGCCGTTTGGCCAGACCGAGCTTGTCCGCCGCCAGCACAGCCGCGAAGATGCCGACTTGCTTGCCCAGGAACAATCCCAGCGCGATCCCCAGCGGCAGCGGGGCGAGCAGGCCGTAAACCCCGGCGTGGGCGAGCGAGACCCCGGCATTGGCAAAGCCGAACAGCGGCACGATCAGGAACCCGTTCCACGGCACCAGCGCGTGCTCCAGCCGCAACAGCAGGCTGTCGCCCGCGCGGTCGAGCTTGAGCGGAATGGTCAGCGCCGCCAGCACGCCCGCAATAGTGGCGTGAACCCCTGAATGCAGCACCGCAAACCACAGCGCCAGCGCCAGCAGCACATAGGGCAGCGCCCGCGTCACCTTCCAGCGGTTCAGGCCAATCATCGCGGCGAGGATCGCCGCCGCCGCCGCCAGCCAGGTCAGCTTGATCGCGCTGGTATAGAACAGTGCGATGATTGCCACCGCGCCCAGATCATCGACAATCGCGACGCTGAGCAGGAACAGCCGCAGCGACGGCGGCACCCGCCGCCCCAGCAGTCCGATCACCCCCATCGCAAAGGCAATGTCGGTCGCCGCCGGGATCGCCCAGCCGGCATTCAAGGCGGCTTCGCCCTGCGCCACGAACAGGTAAACCGCCGCCGGGACCGCCATGCCGGCCGCAGCGGCGATGATTGGCAAGCGCCGCCGCGCGGGCGTCGCCAGTTCGCCGTCCAGCACCTCGCGCTTGATTTCCAGCCCGACCACGAAGAAGAACACCGCCATCAGCGCATCGTTGATCCACAGATGCCAGGTGTTCAGCTTGGCAATCGGGGTCCAGCCCAGTTCATGGTGAAACCAGTCATGGTACTGCTCAGCCAATGGTGAATTGGCGATCGCGATCGCCGCAATCGCAACCACGATCAGCAGTGTGCCCGCCCCGGATTCTCCGCCAAACAGGCGGCCGAGCAGGCGTGAGATATGGCCAAATCTGTCGCGGGTCCGGGTCATGAAATAGGTTCATTGCCGATGCGATAGCTGGTTGCAAGGCTTCGCGAGCGTGCTAATTGACCGCTAAGTACATATCACTAGTTCGGGGGCGTACTGTAGTAATGGGGGAGGTTTGATCAGCTATTGCATCTGCTCCTGACTGCGCTGACCGCAATCAGGGATGAACTTGCGCTGTTCTCCATATTCTGGATTATTGTCGGTCTGGTCGATGAACTGGCGCTGGACGCCTGTTATTTCGGTCTGCGACTGGCAGGACGGGCGCAGACCGGACGCTTGCCAGCGCGCAATGCCGCCTTGCCGCTGCACGGGCGCACCGCCGTGTTCATTCCGACCTGGCAAGAGGCGGCGGTAGTCGGCACCACCCTGCGCGAGGCGCTGCGGGTCTGGCCGCACCCGGACCTGCGGATCTATGTCGGCTGTTATCCCAACGATGCGCCCACGGTGGCTGGCCGTGCTGGCCAGCGCCAAGGGTGATCCGCGGGTCAGACTGGTGATCAATGACCGCCCCGGGCCCACCACCAAGGCCGATTGCCTCAACCGGATCTACGCCGCGCTCTGCGCTGATGAGCGGCGGGCCGGGCAGGCAGTGCGCAGCGTGATCCTGCACGATGCGGAGGACATGGTGCATCCGGGCGCGCTGGTGGCGATCGATCAGGCGCTCGACGAGGTCGATTTCGTGCAGTTGCCGGTTCTGCCCGAACCCAACCCGGCGTCGCCGTGGATTGCCGGGCACTACACTGATGAATTCGCCGAAGCGCACGGCAAGCTGCTGGTGGTACGCACCGCCATGGGCGGGGCGATCCCGGCGGCCGGGGTCGGCTGCGGGTTCAGCCGGGCGGCGCTGGGCGAATTGGCCCGGGAGCGCGGCCTGGCGGGAGATGCCGGGCCGTTCGAAGCCCAGTGCCTGACCGAGGATTATGAACTGGGTCTGCGGGTTTCGCGGCAGGGCCGTGGCGGCCGGTTCCTGCGGATGCGCGCAGACGACGGAACGCTGATCGCCACCCGCAGCTATTTCCCAGCCGAGCTGGTTCCGGCAGTGCGGCAAAAGACCCGCTGGATTCACGGGATCGCGTTCCAGTCCTGGGAACGGATGGGGTGGCAGGGCCGCCCGTTTGATATCTGGATGGCGCTGCGTGACCGGCGCGGACCACTGACGGCACTGGTCCTGACCTGCGCCTACGTCCTGCTGCTGCTCGAACTGGTGCTGCATCTGGCTGACTGGACGGGTCTGGCGCCGCTGGTGCCACTGGCTCCAGCGGTTCGCACGCTGCTGCTGCTGACCTTTGCCGGACTGGTCTGGCGGATGGCGCTGCGCTGCCTGTTCGTCTGGCGCGAATATGGTGCAGCAGAAGGGCTGCGGTCGGTCCTGCGCCTGCCGGTCGGCAATATCATCGCGATCATGGCCGGACGACGCGCGGTGCTGGCCTATCTGCGCGCGCTGCGGGGTGAAGGGCCGCAATGGGACAAGACCCAGCACTTCGAACACCCGGCGCGGCATCGTGGCGTTTCAGTGACCGGTGCAGCGGCATGATCGCGCGCCCGCGCCGCCGAGGCCAGCCGCTGATCGTGCTGAGCGGGTTGCTGCTGAGCTGGTGCGCCCTGCGTGCGGCGGCCTTGTCATTGGGGCCGATGAGCGGCCCGGCGGCAGTCCTGCCGGCAAACCCGGCCAGTTCGCGGGTCAACCCGGTCGCTGGTCTGACGGAGCAGACAGCGGATCAATCGGCGAGTATAGCAGGGCGTGATGCGATCACGGTCCAGCCGAACCCAGGTGCAGAGCCCCTCGCACCTGCGCCGCAATTTGGCGCAGCTCCCGGCCAGGCATCACGTGAACCGGTCGCCGCCGCTCCGTCAACAGTGACGCCAATCTGGGCGTTGCAGCAGCTGCCCTCGCCGCCACGCCCCGTGCGAGCGGCTCCGGTCCGCGCTGCACCAGGGCGCAGCGCGGTGCCGTTGCGGACGCGCAAGGGCGCGATGCGGATGGTGGCGGGCCATCAGCTGCTGTACACGGCGGCGCTTGGTGCCCTGCCGCTGCCAGCGGAAATTGCCGCGCTCGAAGCCCGCCGGGCGTCCGCCCAACCGGGCCAGCGGCGCTGGTCGGTCGACGCCTGGCTGCTCTGGCGGCAGGGTTCCATCGGGCTATTGTCAACGGCGGCACCGGGTGGGTCTTACGGCGCAAGCCAGGCCGGGATGGTGTTCCGCTACCGTCTGACCGATCAAGCCCGCGCCGCGTTGACAGCCTATCTGCGCAGCTCCGCGCCGCTGGACCAGCCCGACGCCTCTGAACTGGCCTTGGGCCTGCAAGCCCAGCCGCTACGGCGCCTGCCGCTGCGCACCTTTGCCGAAGTGCGCGGAGACCGACAGCGTGGCAATCTGCGGGCGCGTTTGTCCGCCGGGGTTATTACGGCGATGGGGCCGCAGCGTCTGCCGCTGGGGTTCGAGGCCGAACCCTATGGCCAGGCGGGTTATGTCACGGGCACCGGCGGCACCTGGTTCGCGGACGGCCAGCTCCGCGTGGACCGCCGGGTGCTGCGCCATGGTCGCGCCGAATTGCGCGCGGGAGCAGGGGTCTGGGGCGGGGCGCAGCGCGATGCTGCGCGGCTTGACGCTGGACCGGGGCTGACGCTCAGCTTCCCGCTCGGCCCAGCGCAGGCACGGCTGTCAGCGGACTGGCGCTACCGGGTCGCGGGCAAAGCCGCGCCCGACTCTGGCCTAGCGGTTACATTGGCGACGGGGTTTTAGGCTTCCGCACCGCGCGGGGTTTCTTAACCGGCACTGCTGGGTTAGAGCGTGGTCAGCACCATGGACCTGTATCTTCCCATCGCCAACATTGCCGTAAACGGCCTGGTCATCGTCGCGCTGGGCGCGCTGACGGGGATCCTGTCGGGGATGTTCGGGGTCGGCGGCGGGTTCCTGACCACGCCGCTGCTGATCTTCTACGGCGTCCCGCCCACGGTGGCGGCTGCATCAGCCGCCAGCCAGGTGACCGGAGCGAGCGTGTCGGGCGTGCTCGCGCATACCAAGCGCGCCGGGGTCGATTATCACATGGGCGGGGTGCTGGTGCTGGGCGGCCTGATCGGCACCGGGATCGGCACGCTGCTGTTCCGCTTGCTCCAGCAATGGGGCCAGATCGATACCGTGATCAACGTGCTCTATGTGGTGCTGCTTGGCTCAATCGGCGGGATCATGGCGCGCGAAAGCTGGCAGGTGCTGCGCGCCCAGCGCACCGGCGTGCCTCTGCCCGCGGCCAAGCGGCGGCACCATCCGATGGTGGCGAGCCTGCCGCTGCGCTGGCGGTTCTACCGTTCAGGGCTCTATATCTCGCCGCTCGCGCCCCTGCTGCTTGGCATTGCGACCGGGATCCTGACCATGCTGATGGGGATCGGCGGCGGCTTCGTGCTGGTCCCGGCGATGCTCTACATCCTGGGGATGAGCGCGAATGTGGTGGTCGGTACCTCGCTGTTCCAGATCCTGTTCGTGACCATGGCGACCACCATGATGCATGCGATGACCACCAAGGCGGTCGATATCGTCCTTGCCGCGTTCCTGCTGATCGGTTCGGTCTCGGGCGCACAGATCGGGGCACAACTGGCGCAGAAGATCCCGGCGGAGCGACTGCGGTTCATTCTGGCGGCGGTGGTGCTGATCGTGGCGGCGCGGATGGCGCTAGGGCTCGCCTGGCGTCCGGACGAGATCTATATGGTCACGCCGCTATGAAGGGCTTGCTGCTTGCCCTGCTCGCGCTGGTGCTGATCGGCGCGCGCGATCCGATCCTGGTGCCCGAGGTGTCGCAGCATGAAGTTCAGGTGCGGCAAGGCTTCACTGGCACCGAGCTGCTGCTGTTCGGCGCGATCCTTAATCCCGATGGCACCCGCGCCGGGCGCGATTATGATATTGTGGTGGTGCTGAAGGGACCAACCCAGTCGATCGTGCTGCGCGAAAAGCAGCGGATTGCCGGGATCTGGATCAATGCCGACAGCGCCGAGTTTCGCTCGGCCCCTGCGTTCTTCGCGCTGGCCTCGTCCCGGCCGATCAAGCGGATCGTCGATGACAAAACCGCTGCAATCTATGAGCTCGGGCTGGACTGGCTGCAATTGTCGCCGATCGGCGCGTTCGAACCCAAGGAACAGCGCCGGTTTGCTGCCGGGCTGGTCGATCTGATGGAACGTGGCGGGCTGTACAAGGAAGACAACAAGGCAGTGCAGGTCAGCGAGCAGGTGCTCTATCAGGCGCGGATCTCGCTGCCGTCCAATGTCCAGACCGGGACCTACACCGCCGAAACTTTTGCCATCACTCGCGGCGAAGTGGTCGCTTCGGCGATTGCCCGGGTCGAAGTGCGCAAGCTGGGATTTGAACGGCTGGTCGCGCGGTTCGCCGATCAGCAGTCGTTGCTTTACGGCCTGCTGGCGGTCGCCCTTTCGGTCGCGATGGGCTTCATGGCCGGGCGACTGTTCGCCCTGGTTTGAGCCATTGGAAGCGCAGGTACTTTCGACCCATTAGGCCAATTTTAACCGGTTTTTCCTACCACCTGCCTGAACCTGGCGCAGCTCGCGACCAGGTTGGGGACAAGCTATGGACGCGACGGGTCATCAGGGGTTTTCACAGGCAACCCCGGCTCAACCTGAAGATTTCGGGCATGGGCTGTCCGCACGGGTGGACAATGCTCGCGATCCGATCGGGGTCGTGCTGGAAATTGCCGGGTCGGGCAGCCAGATCGCGCTTGATCTGCAACGCCTGCAGGAATGCGCTGAAGACGCCGATCCCTCGATCGGCCTGGCCGGCCAGGTTGGCAGCCAGATCAAGATCCGCGTCGGCAATGCCTGGCTGCTCGCCTCGGTCCGGACCCAGCGGCAGGACAGCAGATCGCCCGGGGGCATCGTCGCGCAAATCGATTTTCTGGGCGAAGGCGAGGAAGAGCGGCTGACCGGGCGGATCCACAGTTTCCGCCGCGGTGTCACCCGCTACCCGATTCCCGGCGCGCTGATCTATCCCGCGACCAGCAACGACCTGCGCCAGATCTACGCCAGCGATGGCCGCTCCAGCATCCAGGTCGGCACCGTCTATCCGACTCGCGATATTCGTGCAGGCATCTATATCGACAGCTTGCTGGGCAAGCACTTTGCGCTGCTGGGTTCGACTGGTACCGGCAAATCGACCAGCGTCGCCTTGATCCTGCACCGGATCTGCGAAGCCGCGCCCGATGGCCATATCGTGATGATCGATCCGCACGGTGAATATTCCGCCGCGTTCAAGACCACCGGCATGATCTTTGACGTGTCCAACCTCAATATGCCCTACTGGCTGATGAACTTTGAGGAGCACTGCGAAGTGTTCCTGACCTCGACCGGCAACGACCGGCAGGAGGATTCGGACATCCTGGCCAAATGCCTGCTCGCCGCGCGATCAAAGAATCGCCTGGCCGAACAAATGGGCAAGATCACGGTCGATTCGCCGATCCCCTATCTGCTGTCCGATCTGACCAACCTGATCCAGAACGAGATGGGCAAGCTCGACAAGGCCAGTTCCTCCGCGCCGTTCATGCGGCTGCGCACCAAGATTGACGAACTCAAGGCCGATCCGCGCTTCCAGTTCATGTTTTCGGGCATGCTGGTCGGCGATACGATGGCCGAATTCATCGCCAAGATTTTCCGTCTGCCCAGCCGGGGCAAGCCGATCTCGATCATCGACGTGTCGGGCGTGCCTTCGGACATCACCTCCACCGTGGTTGCCGTGCTCAGCCGGATGGTGTTCGATTTCGCGATCTGGGCGCGCGAGGAAAAGACCCGGCCGGTGCTGCTGGTCTGCGAAGAAGCCCACCGCTATGTGCCGAACGAGCAGAACGCCGATGGTTCTTCGGTGGGCCGGATTCTCAGCCGGATCGCCAAGGAAGGCCGTAAATACGGCATCTCGCTCGGCCTGATTACCCAGCGTCCGTCGGATCTGGCCGAAGGCGTGCTTTCCCAGTGCGGCACGATCATCTCGATGCGGCTCAACAACGATCGCGACCAGGCCTTCGTGAAGGCCGCGATGCCCGAAGGCGCGCGCGGCTTCCTCGATTCAATCCCGGCGCTGCGCAACCGCGAATGCATCATCTGCGGCGAAGGCGTATCGATCCCGATCCGGGTCAGTTTCGACAATCTCGACGAGGCCAAGCGCCCCGCCTCAGCCGACCCTTCGTTCAGCGAATTGTGGAACGGCACCGGCGGCGAAGAAGAAATGGTCCAGCGGACCGTCCAACGCTGGCGCGCCCAGGGGCGGTAGGACCACCACCTCATCCTCTCCTTCAGGAGAGGGGGACCGCCCGCTTAGCGGGGGGTGGAGTGGCACCGGAGAGTATTCCCACACCGCCCCGGCCTATCCCGGCACCGTCAGGAGTACCCGCGCGTGCCCCTCCCCCATCTGCGATGGGTCCCCTCCCCTGAAGGGGAGGATGTCACCCCAGCCGCGCCAGCGCTGCTGCCAGTCGCTCGGCTTCAGATGTGTGAAAATAATAGTCTGCACGAGCTTTTTCGATGGCTTCGGGCTTAGCCTTTTCGACGAAGTTAGGATTGCCTAGCCGAGTGTTCAGCGATTTGGCTTCTTTTTCGGATGCTTCTAACGCTTTAGATAGGCGAATTTTCTCGGCCGCAATGTCGATAGCTCCGTCGAGAGGTAGGAACGCTTCAAATCCCGCAACACTGACGAAAAGCGAACCCTTTTTAATTTCCTCTCCAACCTGTTTGGCTTGCTCAGTCCAAGCATTTGGCGCGTTGAAAACATCACCGGGGAAACACACCATGTCCAGTTCAGCAATGCGTGCCATTCGTTCTAGGACGTTCCGGTTCCTACGAACGATTTCTGAGTTCGCATCGTGAACAGTGGCAGCGCGCATCCTCATAGAAAGCTTGGTCGAAGGAGGGACTCCAACTTCGGCACGTGCAGATCGAATTGAAGAAATCAGCGCGATCAGCCACTCAACCTCAGCCTTCGCCGCCGCATCCACTTCGGCCCCCGGCTCCGGCCATTTCGCCGTGATCAACGGATAGCCCGCGCGATCGCCCAGCGCGCTCCACAGCTCTTCAGTCACGAACGGCATGAACGGGTGCAGCATCACCAGAATCTGGTCGAGCACCCACCCGGCGACAGCCTTGGTTTCCGCGTCGAAGTTGCCCTTGATCAGTTCGATGTACCAATCGCAGAACTGGTCCCAGACGAAGTGATAGACCGCGTTCGCCGCCGCATCGAAGCGCAGGTCGGCCAGCGCCTGATCGAGTAAGGCCAAGCGTTTCGACCACCTCGCCGATGATCCATTTGTTGACCGCGCTGGTGGCAATGGGCGCGGCAAGCGAGGTCGAAGCCCCGATCCCGTTGCTCTGGCAGAACCGCGCCGCGTTCCACAGTTTGGTGGCGAAGTTGCGATAGCCTTCGACCCGGCGCTCATCCATCTTGATGTCGCGGCCCTGGCTTTCCATCGCCGCCATGAAAAACCGCAGCGCATCCGCGCCGAACTGATCGATCAGCAGCAGCGGATCGACCACGTTGCCCTTGCTCTTGGACATCTTCTGCCCATCGGGCGCGCGGACCAGCCCGTGCAGATAGAGCCGCGGCCACGGGTTCTGCCCGGTCATCGCCTGCCCCATCATCATCATCCGCGCATCCCAGAAGAACAGGATGTCGAAGCCGGAGATCAGGAGGTCGTTGGGGTAGTGGCGGGCGACAGTAAATCCTCCCCGGCACGGGGAGGTGCCCCGGAGGGGCGGAGGGGACCCGCCTCGCCGCCGGGCGCAGCGCTTGCGGAGAGGTGGGACCCCTCCGTCAGTCCGCTGCGGGCCTGCCACCTCCCCGTTCCGGGGAGGACTTTCGTCCGGCCAGCCCAGCGTGGCAAACGGCCACAGCGCGGAGGAGAACCAGGTGTCGAGGACGTCGGGTGTCTTGCCAAGATGGCAAATTCGCTCATCAGGATCGCTTCCGACCACCTTTTATCGCTGCTTTCCAATGGGCAGGTGAGTCTCAACGAGCTACGGCCGACGTGTGACGCCATGGTCCATAGTAATATTCGCTTGGCGGCAACTTGTGCTTCGATCGTGACGTCGGCGACAAAGATCACAGTCGTCAGCAAGATTCAGGTCAAATCCAGTTCAGTCTGCCGAATCGCTTAACTTGCGGCCCATACCAAGCCGGAATCCGGTGCCCCCACCACAGCTGGCGGCTGACACACCACGGCTGGATATTCTCCATCCAGTTGAAGAACGTCTTCTCCCAAGACTTCGGCACGATCTCCACCGCGCCCGAGCGCACCGCGTCCAGCGGCGCCTTCGCCAGTTCCGCCGCGTTGACGTACCACTGATCGGTCAGCCACGGTTCGATCACCACCCCGCCGCGATCCCCGAACGGGGTCTGCGATCGTGCGCGGTTCGGCGTCCGCAACAACCTCCTCGCCGTCCTTGTCCTTGGTCACGTGCGGCACGAGGAACCCCGCTGCTTTCATGTCCGCGACGATCATGTCGCGCACCACGAAGCGGTCGAGCCCGAGGTACTTGTCCGGGATCAGGCCATCGCTGGTCTGCACCACCTTGGCCTCGGCATCGAACATGTTGAGCATGTCGGCGGGCTTGATCCCGGCGCGCTTGCCCACTTCGAAGTCGTTGAAATCGTGCCCCGGGGTGATCTTCACCGCGCCAGAACCCAGTTCCGGATCGGCGTGTTCATCCGCCACGATCCGCAAGCGCCGCCCGGTCAGCGGCTGCACGATGACCTTGCCGATCACGCTCGGCATAGCGCGGATCGTCGGCGTTCACCGCCACGCACATATCGGCGAGCATCGTCTCGGGCCGGGTGGTGGCGACGACGATTGGTCACTGCCATCCGCCAGCCGCACCCCGTCGGCGAGCGGATAGCGGAAGTGCCAGAAGTGGCCCTTGATCTCGCGCGTTTCCACCTCAAGATCGGTAATCGCGGTCTTGAGCTTGGGATCCCAGTTAACAAGTCTCTTATCGCGGTAGATCAAGCCCTTGTTATACAGGTCGACGAACACCTTCACCACCGCGCGCGGTGAAGTGCGGGTCCATCGTGAACTGCTCGCGTGACCAGTCCATCGAACAGCCCAGCCGCCGCAGCTGCTGGTGATGGTCCCGCCGCTTTCGGCCTTCCACTCCCAGACCTTGTCGACAAAGTCCTCGCGGGAATAGTTCGTCCGCTTGTCCTGCTCGGCTTCCAGCTGGCGTTCGACCACCATCTGCGTCGCGATCCCGGCGTGGTCGGTACCGACCACCCACAGCGCATCCTTGCCGCGCAGCCGCTCGTAGCGGATCATGATATCCTGCAAGGTGTTATCCAGCGCGTGGCCGATATGCAGGCTGCCGGTCACGTTCGGCGGCGGATTGACGATGGTATAGGGCACGGCGTCTGGCCGGTCGGGCCGGAACAGGCCGTTCCCTTCCCAATGCGCGTACCATTTCGCCTCGATCGCGGCGGGGTCGAAAGTCTTGTCCAGAGCGGTGCCGTCAGTCATGGCGGGCCTTTGCCAGCCCGCGCCGGGGGCGGCAAGCCCGGAAGCGGCTTGTCAGGCGGCCGGCTTCATGGTGATATGCGCCAATGCTGGGGCGCTTTCTGACGGGACTGGTGATGCTGGGCGCGCTGAGCGCGGCGGCGCTGGCGCAACCTACTGCGACTCCAGCTCCGGCCACCAAGTCCAGCCGCTCCGCCGTTCCAGACCTGCCGCCGCGCGATCCCAAGGTGCAGCAGGGGCTCAGCGATGAACAGCGCAGCGCGGTGACCCCGGCGGTCGAAGGCTATCGCTACAATCAGGCTGCGAAGATCTGGACCTCGCCCGATCAGACCACGATCTATCTGGTCGGCGAGATCGAGGATGACAGTTTCAAGGACTTTGCCAAAGTGCTGGCAGCGGCGCCCAAGGCCCGCACGGTCTACCTCGCCTCGCCCGGCGGGATCGTGCTGTCGAGTTACTGGATCGGCGCGCTGGTGCGGCAGCGCAAGCTGGATACCTGGGTGGAGCACGAATGCGTTTCGGCCTGCACCCAGATTTTCGCGGCGGGCGCGCGGCGCTTGCTGGGGGCGCAGGCGCGGCTGGGGTTCCACCAGACCTATTCCGAAAATTCGCTGACCGGGGCGACCACCGGCACTGACTATTCGGACAAGGCCGATCTCGACGTGCTGCTGAACCAGACGTCGAAGTACAAAGGCCCCAATGCTTCGGACCAGATGATGGTGATCTCGCTGCGCTGGGCCGGGGTTTCGGACAGCTTTCCTGACCACGGTGATGCGGACCCCGCCCGAAAAGACCTGGAACCCCAGCGCGGCGGAGCTGCTCAGCGCGGGGATGGCTGACTGGCACCGTCAGCGCCGCCCCCGGACTGGCGTTGCCGTCCGATGCAGTCAGTCTGGCAGCGGTGGAGGCCGGGTTGCAGCGCCAGCGTTTCTGGCAAGTGCTCAAGCGGCGTGACCGCGCGCGCTATGACACCGCGCTGCTTGACGTCTGGCGGGAAAGCAACGGCGGGGTGGCGGGTGAGGATGCCGCGCGCAACGCTCTGATCACCGCGCTGATCGGCGTGCGCCCGCGTCTGGCCGGGGCGCCCGATGCGGCGCTGGAGCGGCTGCTGCCGCTGCTCGCCGCCAATGGTCAGCGCCAGCGCTTCAACGCCTATCCCGATTGCGGCGGCGCTCCTCCGCTGCGAGCCAATCTGAACGCGGCAGGCCGCCAGCGGGCTTTACAGGCGGTGGCCGATGCGACCGCTGACTTGCTCGATCTTGTCCGCGCCCAGCGCCGCCGCTGACCTCCGCCGCGGCGCTCAAGTTGCTCGGCAAAGACCCGGACCTGCGGAGTATCGACGGGGTGGACTTTACCGTGGTGGGTGGTTCGGCGCGCGGTGGTTGCAACGATGATCCTACCTGCACGACGAGGCGGTGCAGCAGCTCACCGGCGCGCGGCGACTGCGGCTGGCGCGGGCCTGGCTGGCGGTGGACCTGCTGGCGGATTAAGGCGAGCCCGCGCCCCGCTGCCGGTCCCCACTTGTCCCGGGGCGGCTTTTCCCGCATGACCGTGCCGATGCGGATTTGGGCGGACTTTACCAGCACGACCGATGACAGCGGCAGCGTCAGCCTGGCGCTGACCGGGCCCATGGTGGTGTCCTCGATCGGGGTGATCGACCGCCGCCTGCGCGAGCTCGACGGGCCAGTCGCGCAGATCGATATTTCCGGCATTTCAGAGATCGACACGGTCGGGGCCTGGACGGTCTGGCGGGTGATGCGCGAAAATGGCGCGGCGCTGGTCGGCGCGACGCCCAAGGCCGAGCGGCTGATTGCGGCGGTCAGCACCGCCAAGGGCGAAGGGCACAGCGGCCCGCACCGCCTGCCGTTCCTGCCGCGGGTATTCGATGCGGTCGGCGATCAGGTGATCAGCTGGCTGCAAGGCACGCTGCGGATGATCGCGTTCCTGGGCGCGGTGATGATCGCCTGTGGCAGCCTGATCCGCCATCCGACGCGCTTTCGCGGGCGCGCGTTTGTGCACCAGCTCGAACTGGTCGGGGTCTCCGCGCTGGGGATCATCGGCCTGATGAGCTTTCTGGTCGGGATCGTGATCGCGCAGCAAGGCGCGGAGAACCTGCGCGAATTCGGCGCGGAGATTTACACGATCAACCTCACCGGACGGATCTCGTTCCGCGAACTGGGCGTGCTGATGACCGCGATCATGGTCGCGGGCCGCTCGGGCAGTGCCTTTGCCGCGCAGATCGGGACGATGAAGCTGACCGAAGAGATCGATGCGATGCGCACCATCGGGGTCTCGCCGATGGAGGCGCTGGTGATCCCGCGGATTCTGGCTTGCACCTTCATGATGCTGCTGATGGGGTTCTACGCGGCGATTGCGGCGGTGATCGGCGGGGCGTTCATCGCCAGCCTGACGCTGGAAATCCCGTTCATGACCTTCATCGCGCGGATCCAGGAAGTGGTCCCCGCGCATGATCTGTGGGTCGGGCTGATCAAGGGGCCGGTATTCGGCCTGATCATCGGGCTGGCCGGGTGCTATCAGGGGATGCAGGTGGAGGGCAATTCCGAAGAAGTCGGCCTGCGCACCACGATGGCGGTGGTCCAGGGGATCTTCATGGTGATCGTGCTCGACGCGTTCTTCGCGGTGTTCTTCAGCACCATCGGCTGGGGCTGAGCAGATGGCCGACCGCGACGACATCGAAGACCTGATCGATGATGTGGAAGACGCCGCACGGCGCGTGATGCCGGGGCCGTTCATCGGGCGAATTTCCGATCGTGGTCAGCGGGCTGACCAATGTCTTTGGCGAACAGGTGATCCACGAGGACTTGTCGCTGGAGGTCCGGCGCGGAGAAATTCTGGGCGTGGTCGGCGGTTCGGGCACGGGCAAATCGGTGCTGATGCGCTCGATCATCGGGCTGCAAATTCCCGATGCCGGGCAGATCGACGTGCTGGGCGATTCGATCACCGATGCGCGCGACGATGACGATATCGACATCCGCAGCCGTTGGGGCGTGCTGTTTCAGGGCGGGGCGCTGTTCTCCACCCTGACCGTCGCGGAAAATGTCGAGGTTCCGCTCAAGGAATTCTACCCCGAAATCTCGGACGCGCTGCGGCATGAAATCGCCAAGTTCAAGATCAAGCTGTCGGGCTTGCCAGAGAACGCCGCGAACAAGTTTCCCAACGAGCTCTCGGGCGGGATGCGCAAGCGCGCTGGCCTGGCGCGGGCGCTGGCGCTCGATCCCGAACTGCTGTTTCTGGACGAGCCGACCGCCGGGCTCGATCCGATTGGCGCGGCGGCATTCGATCAGCTGACCAAGGAATTGCAGGATACGCTGGGCCTGACCGTGTTTCTGATCACCCACGATCTGGATACCCTGCACGAGATTTGTGACCGGGTGGCGGTGCTGGCGGATCGCCAAGTGATCGCGGTTGATACGATCCCCAACCTGCTCAAGCTCGATCATCCGTGGATCCAGGAATACTTCAACGGCCCCCGCGGCCGCGCGGCGATAACCGCGCAGCACCGGGCGAAGGCCATGGACAAGCCGGGCAAAGCAGGGGAATAAGGCGGCGATGGAAACAAGAGCCAATCACGTCTGGGTCGGTGCGGTCACGCTGGCGCTGCTGGCATTGCTGGCGGCGGCGATCGTCTGGATGGTGCGGCTGAACCAGGCCGGCCAGCGCGAATATGACATCTTCTTCGGCCAGTCGGTCGATGGCCTGTCCAAAGGCTCGCAGGTCAGCTTTTCTGGCGTGCCGGTCGGCCAGATCAAGCAGATCGAACTGTGGCGCAAAGACCCCAGCTTTGTCCGCGTGCGGATTGCCGTGGATGAAAAGGTGATGATCCGCGTCGGCACCACCGCCACGGTCCAGGGCAGCTTTACCGGGGTTTCCAACGTCCAGCTGACCGGCGCGATCAAGGGCGCGCCGCGGCTGGTCTGCCCCAAGCAGAACCCCAAGGCGGTCTGCCCCGAAGGCGTGCCGGTGATCCCGACCCAGCAGGGCGGGCTGGGCGCGCTGCTCGCCAATGCGCCGCTGCTGCTGGAACGGCTGGCGACGCTGACCGAGCGGCTGACCAATACCTTTTCAGACAAGAACCAGAAATCGCTGGAAAATATTCTGTCGAATACTGACAAGCTGAGCGCCGGAATGATCCAGACGCCGGGGCAGATTTCGGCGACGATGTCCGAACTGCAAGCGACGCTGCGTTCGGCCAACAGCGCGCTGGCGGAATTTCAGCGCGCGGCAGCGTCGGCCAATACGCTGGTCAACGGGCGAAGGGGCCTCGCTCGCCCAGCAGATGCGCGGCACGCTGAAATCAGCCGAAGGCGCGGCGGCGCAACTGACCCGCACGCTCGACGGGATCAGCCCCGCCACCCAGCGGCTTAACGATACCACTCTGCCTGCTGCCGAAGCCGCGATGCGCGATCTGCGCGCTGCCACCCGCGCGCTCCGCGATGTGACCCAGAAGATTGAAGATCAGGGCGCCAGCGGCTTGATCGGCGGGCCCAAGCTGCCGGATTACAAGCCATGACCCAGACCGCTGCGAAGAGGCCCACAATGCGTGCACACCTGCTGCTGAAGACCGCTCCGGTGCTTGCCTGCGCTGCTGCTCGGTGGCTGCCTCAGCCTGGGGGGCAAGGTGCCTGATACGCTGTTTACGCTGACTCTGCTGAAAAGCCGGTCGCAGCGGGAACCGCGATCAGCGGCAAGCCCGCCGAAGCGATCGTGGTGTTCGAGCCCGAAACCGACCGGCGGCTGGCGGTGCAGCGCGTCGCGGTGCAGATCGATCCAACCAACGTGGCCTACCTCCAAAAAGCGATGTGGGTGGAACGCCCCGCGCGGCTGTTCCAGACGCTGCTGGCGGAATCGATCCGCAGCAAGAGCGGCAAGCTGGTAATGCTGGCCGATGACAATCCGGGCACTGGCGCAGTGCGGTTGTCAGGCCGCCTGCTCGACATGGGCTATGACGCCCCCGGGCTGCGTGTGATCGTGCGGTTCGACGCAGTTCGCACGGACGGCACGGGCACAGTCTCTACCAAGCGCTTCGAAAGCGTGGTCACTGGTGTGTCAGCCGAGGCCGTGCAGGTCGCCCCGGCGCTGAACCAGGCTGCGAACGAAGTGGCGGGGCAGGTCGCGGACTGGCTGGCGGGGTAAGTTCTTGCCGCTTCAAATCGCGGTCGGTGTTTCTTCACTACCCAGCCCCAGCTTTCGTCATTGCGAGCGCAGCGAAGCAATCCAGGGCGGTTTGCGCAACTCTGGATTGCTTCGATGCGCTCGCAATGACGAGGTTTTTTAGAGAAGCCAGACATTTGGTAGGCTTGGCGAGTGGCTACTGCGCGGTCAACTGATCGTGTTGTGGCCTAAGGGACGCGACTGCTCCAGGGTTCGGACAGCTTCCTGGAACCTGGCGTATTCATGCCACTTGGGATTTACATTGGCAACGAAGTCTCGCAGCATGTTTTCAAACTCGACATATTTTGCTGGGTCGTGACGGTGAATCAACGCAATCTCCAGATTGGCTAAAACGCGGCTGAGCTGGGCGTCGCCGGGACCAGCCAGCGCGGGGTGGCTGGCGATCAAGTGCATCCGGAGAAAATAGTCTTCGGCCACCGCTGGTATCGCTGAATAGGCAAACACGGCATAGGCGTAGACCTTGGCCAGCTCGATTTTGAAATCGCTGTCGTTTGCGAACCTGGGGCGCAGGGATATTGCTTCGACCCTGCCAAGTGCCGCTGCGAACCGGTCGGGATCGTGTTGCAATCCGCCGGCGTGAAATCGCCATGCCGAAATGACATCCAAGGCCACGGATGCGGCGTCAATCCAGTCATGCTCCGCAATGATCCGGTCAATCCGGTCCAGCACCAAGCGGCAGCTTTCGGGCTCGCCCAACAGATCATGACACCGCTGCGCCAGCGCGCCGATCAATCCTTCGCTGACTGCGCCAATCGCCAGGCCGCGTTGCTGCAGCGCCGTGATGATCCGTTCAACCTGCGCAATCTGGCCCGGTCGCTGGGCTGGGGTAGTGCGCGCTGATGCAGCGAGGCGGCTGCCGGCAAGGCCGATCGTGGTCAAGGCCAAACCCGGGATCAAGTCGGCTTCGTGATTGGAAATTATAGCGTTATCCCAGAAGCTTAATTTTGCCTCAATCTCAATCACTGCATCGGCGGCAATGCCGTCGGCCCTAGTCGCCGCGTACCAGCACAGCGCGACGATTGACTGGGTAAAGGAACGATAGGGTGAGGTCGGGTCTTGCCGCACCACCTCTGCGACGCGCTCTGCCCGGCGGGCTATGCTTACCGCCTCGACCGGATCGGTGCAGCGGCCCGCCTCATCTTGCAAATCGATCAATTCGGAAATCTGCGTCTCACCAAGCCGGCTGGACACTGCCATTGCCTTGCGTAGCGGAAGGGACAGATCGACGTTTCTGGTCACGCCGAATGGAATCGCCGAAGCCAGGTCTAGCTCGAATGCAAACAGCGCCGCTGAACTTGCCTTGGCCGGACGCGGGAACAGCTGATGCCAGTTGTCCAAAGTGTCCGCTTCGGTCAGATAGGCGGTATCGAGCTGCGACAGCAGGTCATGATAACGTTCAACCAATCCCCTGCGGCTCTCAACAAACTCCCGGTCCCACGCCAGCACTGCGGCCCGCCCCACTGAACGCGCGGCCAGCATTGACCAGAAAATCGCCAGCGGGCGTCCGGCGAAGAAGCGGAAGGCCGGGGCTTCCAACGCTTCCTGGTCCTGCGCGCGGCGGGCTTCGGTGGGAGTCAGACCGGCGGCGAGGTCGGCGTGCCAGCGCTGGTCGCTCGCGGCGATCCGCGCGGCGAGTGCGGCGGCTTCGGCTTCGATCCAGCCATAGAGCTGGTCTTCGGCGGCGGCGCGTTCGGCGGCAGGCAGGCCGTCCAGTTGCGCCGCGACCTGCGCTGCCGTGGCGGGCCCATCGCGGCAGCCGCGCAGCGCGAGGCCGATCAGCGTTTGGTGATAGCGCAGGCGGAACTCCTCCGGCCAGTCACTGCGCCACAGCGCCGGATTGCACAGCGCATCGGTCAGCGGACCGGGCTTGCGCCCGAACCGGCCAAGCGCCTCCAGAAACCGCTCCGGACTGGCGGCGAGCGTACCGGCGGCCAGCACTTCGGGCAGGTCCGCGCGGTCGGCTGCGATGCTGCGCACGAAGGCATCGCCGATCATCAGCGGACGCACGCTGGGCATCACTTGCGCCAGATCGACTCCGCGTTGCGCTTCTGAAGGAAAGGCGGCGGCAAGCGATTCACGGCTCAGGCTGATCCCGGGGAACCGCGCCAGCACGCTGCCAATCGGACAATCCGGCCCCGCCAGCGTTCCCAGCGCGACTGCGTGCTTGCCCGCGGACAGCCGGAAATCGGCATGGGAATTGTCCAGCGCTTGGCGGATCCGGCCAACCCGTTCGGCGATGATTGCGTCCTCGCTCAGCTCGGCCACCGGCCTGCCCTGGCGCAGAAAGTCCAGCGCCAGTTCGACCAGCAGCGGGTTACCTTCGGTCAGTGCGTGGATCCGCTCACAGGTGGCTTCGCCGATGTGGTGCAGACCGGTGCTGCGGGTCAGCCCGGTCAGGTCCGGCACGGTGAAATAGGTATGCCGGGCCAGCGTGACCGGGGGGAAGTGTTTCGATCGCGGCACGCCGTCCAGCGCCGATTGCCCCACCACCGCGAGCCGAACCGGGAAGCGGTATTTTGCGCTGTATTCGCGCAAGCGGTGGATCCATTCTGCCGCGCGCTCGGCAGCGGGATCGTCCAGCCACAGCAGCGTCGGGCGCGCCGGGCGCCATGTGGCGAAGCTTTCGGGCATAGTATGGGGCAGTATCCCGCTGTCCCAAGGGTCTTGCGGCCAACGCGGCTTGAACCACCAGCGGCGGCGGCGGGTCTCACCGCGTTCCAGCGCGATCGCGGCGGCCTCGTTGCCTGGCCGGTCGCGCCCGCCATTGCCGAGCACGTCGCGGCGGCCAAGCTCGCGCGCCAGCCGGTGGATCAGCCGCGATTTGCCCGCGCCGGGCCGACCGGCGACGACCAGATGATCGAATGCCAGCGGCGGTTTGGCGCTGCGCCAGGGTTGGTACCAGGCCACTGCATCGCTGCCGACCTGTGCCGGATCGCGCAGCAGCTTGAGCAGGTCTGTGGCGATCGAATCCAGACGCGAACCCTTGGCCCAGGGCATGGCCTGCGCCGCGCCGATCTCGGGCATGGTCCGGGTGACTCGACGAAAGCGGCTGTCGTCATAGAGCGGAAAAAGCCGCTCGCGCAGTTTGTCGGCCAGTTTGCGCGACCACAGCACCAGCGCAAAGGGATAGGTGATTACGGCGATCAGCAACCAACGCGGGATGTAATAGCTGCCCAGGCCCACGGCTTTCAGGGCAGCACCCGCACCCTTTTGAACCGCATCGATCAGGCTGCCGTCGATGCCGAAGGTATCGGATTCGATCGCGAGCCATTCCGCTCCCAGGATCAGCCCGGTCAAGGCCAGCGCGCCCAGCGGTGCGACCAGCAGCCATTGCAGTCGCCAGACAAGAACTTTTCTGCGCGAATCGAACATGCGTCCCCCCGGTTGCGGGGGGCAGGATCACCCGGACTCGCTGCCTGGCGCAAGCACCTTTCGGAAGCAAGCGGAGCTTGTTCAGACCTGCGCCAGCTGCCCAAACCGCAGCGCAGCCTCGAACAGCTCAAGCCGCCGGGTGCGCAGTGCCAGCGCGCCGCCATCCTGACCCCAATGCTCGGCTTGCCAGTCCTCTTCCAGATTGGCGGCATCCCACAGCGGTGCGGCTGCGGCATCGGGTTCCAGCGCGGCCAGTCCGATCACCAGCGAGGCGGCGAGCGAGGCGAGCGTGTTGAGCGCAGACAGGCGGAACGGATCGAGCGTGGCGAGCACTGCATAGAGCCGGTCAAGCGTCGCGGCGGGCTGCGGCTTGTGGAGCACGCCGGCCACGCGTTCAAAGTGCACGTCCCAGCGCGCCTCGGCGCGGCGCAGCAGCGGCTCCCAGACCTCCAGTTGCCGCGCGGCCAGCGGCTCATCGGGTTCCGCGCGATAGCATAGCGTGTCGGTTTCGGCGTAGCGCAGCAACGCGGCGATAGCGGCTGGTTGGTCGGGCAGGATGCAGTCGATCGCGAAATCGGCAAGATCGCGCAGCACCAGACTGCCCGGCTCGATCAGTTCGGCTTGCCCCGCCCATTCGGCGGCCAGCGCTTCGGCGAGCGCGCGCGTCGGTGTGATTTGCGGCGCGCCGCCGACGGTCTTGACCGGGCGCTGATCGAGCAGAACCTGCCAGCCGTCTGCGCTCTGCGTTACCGTTACGTCGCGATAGAACCGCTTCATGGCCGCGGCGTCTTCCACTTGCGGGTCAGGATGATCGGCAGGATCATGGCTTCCAGCAGCCCCAGCACAAAGAAGATATAGCCCACTTCGCGCGGCACACCCACTTTGCCCGCGATGATCGCCAGGCCCAGCAGCGCCAGCGCGACGCCCAGCACACGCACCACTGACAGCGCGATGAAACGGCCTTTGGCCAGGTCTTCGGTCATTACAGCAGTTCCCCCAAATGCGCCGGATCGCGCGCCACGGCGCTTCGCCCCGGCGGCGTGCAGTTCGTCCGCGCTGTGATAGCCCCAGTCAACTCCGATCGCGCGCGCACCCCGGCCGCTCCGCGCCATCGCGATATCAAATGCCGTATCGCCGATCATCACGGCGGCAGCGGCACTCACGCCCGCTTCCGCCAGCGCGGCCTCAAGCATCGCGGGATGCGGTTTCGACGGGTGCGTGTCTGCCGTCTGCAAAGTCACGAACCGCCCGGTCAGGCCGTGCGTGGCGAGGCAATGCTCGAGCCCCCGGCGGCTCTTGCCGGTGGCCACGCCCAGCAGCCAGCCAGCCCCATCCAGCCGGTCCAGCAGCGCGGCAATCCCGTCATAGAGCGGCTCAACCAGTTGCCCCGCCTCGCGCGCGGCACGGAATGCCTCGCGGTAGCTGCGGTCGAGCTCCTGGTGCAGAGTCGGCACCACCCGCCGGGGCGAGCAGCCGCATCGCTTGCGGCAGGCTCAGCCCGACGATCCGCCGCACCGCGTGGTGATCGGGCGCAGCCAAGCCGCAGGCGCGGAACGCGGCGTCCATCGCGCGGCAGACCTCGGCCTGACCATCGACCAGGGTACCGTCGCAATCGAACACCGCCAGCCGCTGCGTCATGCAGGTCCGCCGAGCGTGCGCATCAGCTGCGCGATCGCAGCCGAGCCTTCAGCCTCCAACGCATCGGCCACCCGCGCGCGCTCATCGGCTGATTTGTTCTGGCTCAGTTTGAAAGTCGGCCGCCAAGCCTGCACTTCCATTTCGAATCCGACGATCCCGGCCAGCAAGCCGCGCAGTTGCGCCGGGGTCAGCTTGTCCATCGTCCAGGGGGTGCCGCGTTCGATCCGGTCTTCCTGCCGCTCGGACAGGCCTTCGATTAGCGCCAGCAAGGCGTCCGCATCGATCCGCCGGACCCTGCCTTCCAGCTCAAGGCTGACGTAATTCCAGGTCGGCACCTGCGCCTGATCAGCATACCAGCGCGCGCTGACATAGCCGTCAGGGCCATTGACTACAGCCAGTGCGGTCATCCCGTTCAAATGCGTGGTCAGCGCATTACCGCGCGCCAGATGGAACTGCACGGCCCCGTCGCGCGTATAGAGCAACGGCGTGTGCGCCACGCGCGGCCCATCGGGGGTGGTCGCGAAAACCATGCCGAAGCCGACTTCCTCGATCAGCGCTTCCAGCAGCGCGCGATCATCATGGCGAAAGGCGGAATTGGGATGCATCAACGGCCCCGGGACGGACGCTTCACCGCTGTGCTGCCCAAAGGTTTGGCCGTGCGGGGTCGCTTGGGAGGACCTTTGGCGGGACCGGGCCTGGCCGAAACTGGCTTGGCCGGAGCCGCTTTGGCAGCAGGCTTGGGCGAGCCTTTGCCCTTGGTCGGCCCGCGGCTCTTTTCGGGCTTGCGCGCCACCGGGCCATCGGCGCGGCTGCGGCGTTCGCCCCGGCGCTCCTTGCGGATCTGCTTGGCATGGGCCTTCGCAGCGCTCTTTTCCTCAGCCTTGCCGGGCTTGAACGCTTCGGTCAGTTCCGCGCCGTCTTCCTCATCGAAGCCCAGCTGCGCCATGCTCGCGGCGAAGTGCTCCGGCAAGTCAGCGGTCACGTCGATCACATCGCCATCGGGGTGGTCGATCAGCAGCCGCCGCGCATGCAGGTGCATCTTGCGGCTGATCGATCCGGACAGGAACGCTTCTGGTCCGCCATATTTGCCGTCGCCGACAATCGGATGACCGATCGCCGCCATGTGGACGCGGAGCTGGTGCGTACGGCCCGTCAGTGGTTGCAGCTCAACCCAGGCGGTGCTGTTGCCGGCGCGGTCCAGCACGCGGTAGCGGGTCCGTGCGCTCTGTCCGGCACCGCTTTGATCGACCATCATCTTTTCGCCGCCGGTGCCCGGCTGCTTGGACAGCGGCAGTTCGATCAGCCCATCGTCAATGCTGGGAACGCCAGTGATCAGCGCCCAGTAGATCTTGCGCGCGGTGCGGCCCGAAAACCGCTTGGAAAAGTACGATGCGGAACCCGGCGTGCGCGCAATCAGCAGTACGCCAGAGGTATCCTTGTCCAGCCGGTGGACCAGCCTCGGGCGGGGACCAGCGCCTTTTTCTGCCCCAGACCCACCCCCGACATAGGCATCGAGCAGGCCGTCGACATGCTGAAAGGTACCGCTGCCGCCTTGGGTGGCGAGGCCCGGGGGCTTGTTCAGCACGATCGCCGCGCGGTCCTGCGTGATCACCATGCTGTCGGCCAGCGCGAGCTGTTCTTCGGTCAAGGGCTTGCGCACGCGCGCGCCTTTGGTGGTGGGGGTTTCGCCGCCGGGCGGCACGCGCAGCACCTGGCCCTTGGTCACCCGGTCAGCAACATCGGCACGCTTGCCATCGATCCGGATCTGCCCGGTGCGCGCCCAGCGGCTGACCGTGGCAAAGCCGATCTGCGGCAAGTGGCGCTTGAACCAGCGGTCCAGCCGCGCCCCGTCATCGTCGGCACCCACAGTGAATTGGCGCACAGTCTGCGCATCCTGAGCAGGATCATAACTCATGTCATTCGCCCCAGTGCCAGTCCAGCGATCAGGCCCAGCGCGCCGCCCAGCACGGATAGCGCAGCATATGCCCCGGCCAGCCCAAACGCGCCCCGCTGTGCAAGCTGCACCAATTCGAGGCTGAATGCCGAAAAGGTCGTGAAGCCGCCTAAAAATCCGACGCCGACCAGCAATCTCCAGCCCTCATTGGGGCCGTTATGCTGCGCCAGCATGCCAACGAGTACGCCCATTGCAAAACTGCCAGCAACGTTGACCAGTAGCGTTGCCCAGGGAAAATTCGTGCCCCTCAGCAAGTATCCGACGGCAAATCTGAGCCACGCGCCAACGCCGCCGCCGCAAATGACCGCAACCGAGGCTTGCATGAAGGAGGGGCCGGATAGCATCCCGGTCCTCTAGCACAACCGCTACTGCGCGCTACCCTTCCTGACGACAGGCCAGGTAGGGTGCACCGCGCGATTTGACCCGTGGCGTTACAGCACAGCCATGAGCAGGTGCAGCACCAGCGCCATCAGGCACAAGCTGGACAGCGCAAACAGCGCAAACCGCAGCATGACCTTGTTGACCGTCGCCTGGAAGATCGAATGGATCACGCGCAACGCGACATAGGCCCAGGCAATCGTCGCGTTGATCCCGTCACCCTGCCCGATCAGCGCCAGCGCCAGCGCGACCGCGTAGAACACCGTCGGTGCCTCATGCAGGTGGTTGTAATTGTGCGCCTTCCACTGAATCTTCGGATCAAGCAGCGCTTCCAGTTTGGCTCCGGTCCAGCCTTGATCGGCATTGGCTTCGCTGCTTTTAGGCAGCTTGTTAATCGCTGGAATGCGCGTGGCATACATCCACACCCACATCACCATTGTCCAACCCGCCAGCACGGCCAGCGGTTGCAAGATTTCCATTCCGATCATGAGGCTACTCCAGTTGCAAGGGCAGTAAGTTCAAAAGCGTGGATCGCGAGCAGCAGCAGGCAGATCGTCGACAGGATGAACAGCCCGAAGCGCACCGGCACAGTGTTGACCGTCGCCTGCCAGATCGAATGCGCGATCCTTAGCACCACGTACCCCCAGGCAATTGTGACATCGCCAGCGTTGGTCCCGCCAACAATCGCCAGGATCCCGCAGACCGCATAGAACAGCGTCGGCTGTTCCAGCAGATGGGTATAGTTATGCGATTTCCACTGGACGCTGTCGGGCAGAACGCCTTCCAGATCAGCGCCGCGCCCGCCGCGTTTGGCATTGGCCAGACCGCCCGGTTGCTTGAACAGCGGCGGCAGGCGCGTTGCCGCGAGCCAGACCAGCATGACCAGCGTCCACAAGATCAACGTTGCCGCTGGAGCAAGAATTTGCGCTTGCATGATGTCCTCCCCTTTGATTGCGGGCGAAGACTGTGCCCGGCACAACAGATTGTCAATTGCAACCCTTCCTCCCCGGCATGGGTGGGGGGAGCTAGTCTTTCCCCGCCAGCACTTTCGCGAAACTCTCAGGATCGGTGTTACTGCCGGTCAGCAGTATCGCGGTGCGGCCATCGGTAGAAACTTTGCCCGCCAGCACCGCCGCCAGCGCCGCCGCGCCGCCGGGTTCGAGCACCAGGTGCAGCTTTGCGAAGGCAAAGCGCTGCGCTGCGCGGACCTCAGCAGAGCTGACTGCCACGCCATAGGCGCAGCGCTCTTTCAGGATCGCAAAGTTGATTGGCCATGTGGCAGGGGTTTGTAGTGCGTCGCAGGCGGTGGGCGGAGCGTCGGCTGCAACCAGCTCGATCCGTCCTGAGGCCAGGCTGCGGCAGACATCGTCCCAGCCTTCGGGTTCTACCGGAACAATCTCCGCTTCGGGGCAGGCGAGCGCGAGTCCGGCGGTCAGCCCGCCGCCGCCGCAGCACACGACGACCCGCGTCGGCGCAGCATGCCCGCGCGCGGCCATCTGGCTGACGATTTCTAGCCCGGCGGAGCCTTGCCCTTCGATCACCCACGGGTCAGCGTAAGCGTGGACCAGCGTCGCGCCCTTGTCCGCGCAGAGTCTGGTTGCCAGCGCATCGCGGTCCTCGCCGCCGGGCCGGTCATAGAACACCACCTCCGCGCCATAGCCGCGGGTCGCAGCAATTTTCACAGCGGGGGCGTCCACCGGCATGACGATGGTCGCGGCGATCCCCAGTCGCTGCGCCGCCCAGGCCACGCCTTGCGCATGGTTGCCGCTGGAAACGCCGACCACGCCGCGCCGCGCGCTCAGCCTCCGACAGATCGCTCAGCCGGTGCCACGCGCCGCGAATCTTGAACGCGCCGATCGGTTGCAGGCTCTCGGCCTTGCACCAGACGGTGTGGCCGCCGATTTCCACCTCCAGCAGGGGTGTCATCGGCAGCAGGTCTGCCAGCTTGGCGGCAGCACGCGCGACACCTTGCGGAGTCGGGGTTCGCATTTGTTGTGTGGTCATGAAACAAACCTATATGGCGGCACGGCCAAGCGCTAAAGGAGATTCGCGTCGTGAGCAAAGTTCTGGTGATCGGCGCAGGCGGCGTCAGTTCGGTCTGTGTCCACAAGATGGCGATGAATCCCGATATCTTCAGTGAAATTCACCTCGCCAGCCGCACCAAAGCGAAGTGCGACGCAATCGCTGCCTCGGTCAAGGAACGGACCGGGCAGGTCGTTGCGACTTACGAAATCGACGCCGAAGAAGTCCCCGCACTGACCCGGCTGATCCAGCAGATCGGGCCGAGCCTCGTGGTCAATCTGGCACTTCCCTACCAGGACTTGCCGATCATGGACGCCTGCCTCGCCGCTGGGGTCCACTACCTCGACACGGCTAATTACGAGCCAAAGGATCAGGCCAAGTTCGAATACAAGTGGCAGTGGGCCTATCAGGAGCGGTTCAAGGAAGCGGGACTGATGGCGCTGCTGGGCTCGGGCTTCGATCCGGGCGTGACCAGCGTGTTCGCGATGTGGCTGAAGAAGCACAAGCTCAAGACCATCCGCACGCTCGACATCCTCGATTGCAACGGCGGTGATCACGGCCAGGCCTTCGCCACCAACTTCAACCCGGAAATCAACATCCGCGAAGTGACCGCCCCGGCGCGGCACTGGCTGAACGGCGCATGGGTCGAAACCCCGGCGCTGACGATCCGGCAGCAGTTTGACTTCGAAGCGGTCGGCCCGAAGAACATGTACCTGATGTACCACGAAGAGCTGGAGAGCCTCGCCAAGTTCGTGCCCGAACTGGAACGCGCCCGGTTCTGG
This sequence comes from uncultured Alphaproteobacteria bacterium, assembly GCA_963802015.1. GTDB lineage: Bacteria > Pseudomonadota > Alphaproteobacteria > Sphingomonadales > Sphingomonadaceae > Novosphingobium. The sequence goes on along the minus strand of CAWDHB010000006.1, from coordinate 253,575 downwards.
ATGACCTTCGGCGATGCCTATATCCAGCACCTGACCGTGTTGCAGAACGTCGGCATGACCGGGATCGAGCCGGTGATGTATCAGGGCCGTGAAATCGTGCCGCTGCAATTCCTCGCCGCCGTGCTGCCCAAGCCCGAAACGCTGGGGGCCACCACCACGGGCAAGACCAATATCGGCGATATCGCCACTGGCATGGCGCTCGATGGTAGCGGTGAAAAGACCTTCTACGTCTACCAAATTTGCGACCACGAGGAAGCGTTCCACGAAACCGGCAACCAGGCGATCAGCTATACCACCGGCGTCCCGGCCATGATCGGCGCGGCGCTGATGCTGACGGGCAAGTGGGCTGGAGAAGGCGTGTTCAACATCGAACAGCTCGATCCCGATCCGTTCATGGCCATGCTGAACGCGCACGGGTTGCCGTGGCAGGTCAAGGAACTGGCGGGGCCGCTGGCGTTTTGATTTCGCGGCGCGCCCTGTTCAGCGTTGTTGTTGGCGCTGTATTGCTCGGTGCCGCCGCGCCGCATCGTAACGTTGTTCCGGTCGAATTTCGTGGTGAATGGACCAATGAACAGCGCTTTTGCGGCGTCGAAGGTGACAACCTTGATTCGGTGCTGTCGGTGACCGCCAATTACGTGGGTTTTTATGAGAACGAGTGGCGGGTCAAGTCAGTGAGCCGGACCCGGCAGGGCATCCGAATTCGCTATGCCCCGCAGGATGATTTCACCATGTACGCGCCCGGCTATCTGCGCCTTTCGCCGGACCGGCAGCGTATTTACACCAGCGATGATCGCCAAGATACCGGCTACCAGCGCTGTCCGAAGGATGCGCGATAATGGAAACCAGAGCCGGCGATCCGGGCGCCTTTGCCCAGTTTGACCTCACCCGGGTTGATAGCCCCGCCTTCGTCGTGGACGCCGCGAAGCTGCGCGCCAACCTTGCGATCCTCGCCGACGTCCGCGACCGGGCCGGGATCAAGGTGCTCGCCGCGCTGAAGGCGTTTTCGATGTGGTCGGTGGCGCCGATCATTGGCGAATATCTTGACGGGGTCTGCACCTCCGGCCTGTGGGAAGCGCGGCTGGCGGGGGAGTTCTACGACGGCGAAATCGCGACCTATTGCGCGGCCTACAAGCCCGACGATCTCGACGAAATCCTGCGGCTGTCAGACCATGTGATCTTCAACTCGCCGCAACAGATCATGCGTTGTTCGGCGATCATCGATGCTGCGCGCAGCCGGGGGGAAAGCTTCGATATCGGCCTGCGGATCAATCCGCTGCACCCCGAAGGCGAAGTGCCGCGCTATGATCCCTGCGCGCCGCATTCGCGGCTGGGTTTTCCGATCGATCAGTTGACGCAGGAGCACATCGACCTGATCGACGGCCTGCACATGCACACGCTGTGCGAGCAGGATCTCGAGCCGCTGCGCCGGACCTGGGACGTGGCGTTTGACTATCTTGAGCCGTTCTTTGGCCAGTTCAAATGGCTCAATCTGGGCGGCGGACACCACATCACCCGCGCCGATTACCAGCGCGACGAGCTGGTCGAATTCCTGCGCGACGTGCAGGAGGACAGCCAAGCCGAAGTCTATCTGGAACCCGGAGAGGCGGTGGCGCTCGATGCCGGGATTCTGGTCGGGACGGTGCTGGATACCAGCTGGAACGGGATGCCGCTGGCGATCACCGATGTCTCCGCCACCTGCCACATGCCCGACGTGATCGAAGCGCCTTATCGCCCGGCGATGCTGGGCGAGCTGCCGCAGGACGATCAGGCGGTCGATGAAGGGCAGGACGGTGCAGTGCGCCTCGGTGGGCCGTCCTGCCTCGCTGGCGACGTGATCGGTGATTACCGGTTCGATGGCCCGGTCGATCCCGGCCGCCGCTTCGCCTTTCTGGATCAGGCGCATTATTCGATGGTCAAGACCACCACGTTCAACGGCGTGCCGCTGCCCTCGATCTGGCTGTGGGACAGCGAAACCGACAGCCTCGAATGTATCAAGCAGTTTGGCTACGAGGATTTCCGTGCCCGGTTGAGTTAGGTCGGATCCCGAAACGTCGCCCGCGCCCGCTCGTTCATCTTCGTCGCCAGATCAGCCAGTGAACCGAACTGTGCAATCGTCCGCTCCAGCAGCGCGCGGTCCTCGCCCGCGTCCAGCGAGCCGCTTTCAAACAGATCGCCGGTCTTGATCGTCAGCAGCAGATCGCCTTCGTGGAACAGCGCGCGCACGTCCTGCCCGGCGAAGGCGGTTTCGACCGCCACGATCCGCTCCATATATTCGGGGTGGACGATATAGCGCGCCTCCACCTGATCGCTGGACCACACGGTGAAGCGGTCTTCAAACCTAGGATCGGTCAAGTCGATCCGTTCGAGCGGCACGTCGCCAATCGTCACTTGTTCCTTTTCCCCGCCGACCAGGAACTTGCGCCGCTCGCCATGCGGTTCGATCAGGGTGGTGGACTGGAACCGGCGGTTGAAGCCGATCGACATCACGCTGCCTGAAAACACCGTCACGGTGCGGCGGTTTTTGCCCGATCCGCGTTGCTGGGTCAGCTTCGCTTCGTGCAGGGTGAACGGCTGGCCCGCAATCACCCCCCACCACAGGTCCTGAAACGCGCTATCATCGTAGGCCGGCACCATGTCGAACTGGCGCGCCCATTCGAAGGTCTTCCCCGGTTCGCAAGTCACGCTGTACTCCAGCCCCAGCGCCTGTGCGATCGCGCCGTTGATCCCGCCCTTCAGCTTGTCCAGCAGCGGACGCTTGAGCAGTTCGGCCAGGCCCAGCCCACCAAGGCCGGCGAAGAAACCCAACTGCAGCGCGGTGACGAAATTACCCCGCGTAAATAGCTAGCACTACCGCAACCACTGCGACCGCGCCGACGATCGGCCAACGCCCGAAAGCGCGCAACTTTGGCCTTCACCGCCGCGCGTTCGGCGTTCTGGCCCGATAGCCACGCGCCCAGCGGCCCGGCCATCAAGGCGTTGGCATCGGGGCGTTCGATCATGATCATGCTTGCCACTCTCCCGCAGCGTGGTAGCCAAGGCCAATGCCACCTTGTTGCAGGTAGGAGAGCGAGATGGAAGTCGTGATCGTGTTGGCCGTGCTGGTGCTGATCGCACTGGTTGTCGTTGGGATTTACAACCGGCTGGTCGGACTGCGCCAGAATGTGCGGCAGGCGCTGGGCGATATCGATGCGCAGCTGCGCCAGCGGCACGATCTGGTGCCCAATCTGGTCGCGACGGTGAAGGGCTATGCCAGCCACGAACAAGCCACACTGGACGCAGTGATCACCGCGCGCAATCAGGCAGCGGGCGGCTCCACGCCCGAGGCCGAGGCGGCCTTGACCAAGGCGCTGACCGGGCTGCTGGCGCTGGGTGAGGCCTATCCGGACCTGAAGGCGAGCGCGAACTTCCAGTCGCTGCAAGGCGAACTGGCCGACGTGGAAGACAAGCTCGCCGCCGCGCGCCGCGCGCTCAATGCCGCCACTGCCAATTACAACACGGCGCGGGAGAGCTTTCCAGCGGTGCTGTTCGCGAACATGTTCGGGTTTCAGGCGGCAGACTTTCATCAGCTGGCCGCCGAGGAGCGCGCCACCGTGGGCGCGGTGCCAACGGTGCAGTTCTGATGGACGGGCCTGTTCTGGACGCGGTGACCAGCGACCCCGCCGCAATGGGCTGGATGCAGGGCCTGCCGCCCGCGCCGGACAAGCGCCTGCATTGGGCCGCGACCGATCATATGCGGTTCCCGACGCACCGCTATGCTTTCTCCAATATGCGCGAGTTTCTGCCGACTGCGCGGGTGGGGCGAGGGACTGGCCCGGTGTGGGAGCTGCCCGAGGCGCTGCGCGATGATTTCGAGCGCGGTCCGGCTCACCCCGCTGGGCGGCGGGGCGGAGCTGACCTGGGAGCAGTCGCTCGCCGCCAATTTCACCGATGCGATCCTGGTGCTGCACCGGGGCAAGATCGTTTACGAGCGCTACTTCGGCGTCACCCGGCCCGACAGCACCCATATCGTCTGGTCGGTGACCAAGAGCTTTGTCGGCACGCTGGCGGAAATGCTGATCGCGGAGGGCAAGCTCGATCCCGCCGCGCCGATCAGCGACGCTGCTGCCAGAACTGGCCAGCAGCGGCTTTGGCAATGCGACGCTGCGGCAGGTCATGGACATGACCACCGGGATCGATTTTTCGGAGGAATATACCGACCCCAATTCGGGCATCGGCGCGTTCAGCTTTGCTCTGGGCCTGACCCCGCGCCCGCCGGGCTATGCCGGACCGACCGATGTCTATACCTATCTGCCCAGCATCAAGGCGGCGGGCGACCATGGCGAGCGGTTCACCTACCGCACCTGCAACACCGAAGTGCTCGGCTGGATCGTGGCGCGCACCGAAGGCCAGCGGCTCGATCAGGTGCTGTCGCAGCGCCTGTGGCAGCCGCTGGGGATGCAGCAGGATGCCGATTGGCTGACCGACAGCACCGGCATGCCCTTCGCTGGGGGCGGGCTCAATCGTGACCCTGCGCGATCTCGCCCGGTTCGGTGAGGCGATGCGCTGTGATGGGCATGGGCAACGGACGGCAAGTGATCCCGGCCAAGGTCGCCGAATCGATTCGCGGCGGAGCCCGGCCAGAGGATTTCGCCAAGGCCGGCTATGCCATGCTGCCCGGCTGGTCCTATCGCAGCCAGTGGTGGATCACCCACAACAATCGCGGCGCGTTCTCCGCGCGCGGGATTCACGGCCAGACGATCTATGTCGACCCGGTGGCCGAAATGACGCTGGTGCGCTTCGCTTCGCACCCGGTCGCCGCCAATTCCGCGCTCGATCCCACCTCGCTGCCCGCTTACGCAGCGCTGGCGGAGCACCTGCTGGCGAATCCTTAACGGGGCGATCCTCTGACTTGCCGGTCGGCGTAAACCCGCAAAATGACTCGGTCCCGGCCCCAATTTCACTTGCAGTTAATCAGCAAATCTCTATGAGCGACCTCCGCAGCCCCAAGGGGACTTCCAAACCGCAAGGCTGCTTTGTTCATTGCTCTGGCCGCAAGGCCTATTGGGGGTCCCTTGAGTTGCACCAGTATCCTGACGCATCGGCTGTAGTTCGCGCCCTTTCGCCCGACGAACCCGTTATCCTCAATCGCCCGCACGCTGCCGCGCGCGCTGCCCGCTTCTTTGTTGAGAAGTTTCCGGGCAAGTCGCTCTATGCGGTGAAGGCGAATCCCTCGCCCGATCTGCTGCGGGTGCTGTGGGATGCCGGGGTGACGCATTACGATGTGGCCTCGATTGCCGAAGTGCGGCTGGTCCGCGCGACGCTGCCCGACGCAACGCTGTGCTTCATGCACCCGGTCAAGCCGACGCGCGGCGATTGCCGAGGCCTACAAGGTCCACGGCGTGCGCGTGTTCAGCCTCGACACCCAGGAAGAGCTCGACAAGATCGTGGCTGCGACTGACGCAGGCGACCGATCTGTACCTGTGCGTGCGGCTGCGGGTTTCATCGGACTATTCCGAGCTGAGCCTCGCGTCCAAGTTCGGGATCGATCTGGCTGATGCCGCACCGCTGCTGCAAGCGACCCGTCAGGTCGCCGACGCGCTCGGGCATCTGCTTCCACGTCGGCTAGCCAGGCGATGACGCCGTTTGCCTATGTCCAGGCGCTGGAGCGGGTGCGTGCGGCGATTGTCGATGCAGCGGTCACCGTGGACATCATCGATGTCGGCGGGGGCTTCCCCTCGATCTATCCGGGGATGGAACCGCCGCCGCTGGAAGACTATTTCGCCTCGATCCACCGCGCGTCGGAATCGCTGCCGATCTCCTACTCGTCCGAACTGTGGTGCGAACCCGGCCGGGCGCTGTGCGCGGAATACAATTCGATGGTGGTGCGCGTGGAAAAGCGGCGCGGGGATGAACTGTTCATCAACGACGGCGCCTATGGTGCGCTCTATGATGCCGCCCATGTCGGCTGGCGCTTCCCGGTGCGGGTGCTGCGTGACGATGCCGCCAATGACTTGGCGGCGCCATGCAGAGCTTTTCGTTCTACGGCCCGACCTGTGACGATGCCGACTTCATGGAAGGCCCGTTCATGCTGCCCGAGGACATTGCCGCGGGCGATTTCATCGAAGTCGGGATGCTCGGCGCCTATGGCGCGGCGATGAAGACCGCGTTCAACGGCTTCGGCCAGCTCGATCTCGATCGAAGCGCTGGATGAGCCGATGGCCAGCCAGTACCTCGGCAACCGCCGCGATCCGCGCCAGAGCGACAACGTGGTGTCGCTGCGCTGAGCTTTACGGGATGAGTCTGCTGCTGCTGAGTTAACTTGACCGGCGCTGCTGCAAGGTCGCGCTCGGGAACAGCATCACGCATTTACCCAAAAGCAAACGGGCCGCGTCCCGAAGGACGCGGCCCGCATGGTTTTGCCGTAATGGCGTGGTTACTTGACGACCACTTCCACCCGGCGCGCGGCTGACTTTTCAACCGTCGTGTCGGTGCTGGCTTCAGGCTTGACCAGCTCGATCGCGGTGGCGGCAATGCCGTTTGCGACCAGTTGTGCCTGCACCGCTTCGGCCCGGCGCTTGGACAGGGCTTCGTTCTAGCGCAGCATTGCCGGTGGGATCGGCAAAGCCCGATACCGTCAGCTTGCTGCCTGCATGACCTTCGAGATAGGCCTTCAGCCCGCCCGCTGCCGGCGTGAACGCCGGGGCGACGTTGGTCTTCCCGGTGTCGAAGTAGACCTTCACCACCGGCTTGCCGTCGCGCAGTTCGCTGGTCACGCCAGCGCCTGCAGGAATGGCGACGCTGCCTTCGGCGGGGGCAGCAGCCAGATCGGCGCCCGCACCCGTGGCAGCAGTGGTTGCCGCAGCGTCGCTTCGGTCGAAGCTGCGGCCACTGCACCGCCATCGGCATCCGCCGGGCCTGCGCAGGAAGAACCACCAGATCGCGGCGAGTGCCAAAGCGCCCAGCCAGCAGCCACCACAGCCAGTTGCCCGAACCTTCTTCATCGTCCCCGCCCAGCAGGCCTGATGCCGCCCCGGTGATGCTGGAGCCCGCATCGCCCAGTGCGCCTGTCGCCTTGCCCGCCAGTGCCGCTGCGCCCAGCGCCGCCGCTCCGGCCGCGCCAGCTACGACTGCACCAGCCTTGCCGGCCGTATCCGCCGCCGCGCCGGCTGCGTCGCTCAACATGTCGCCAGCTTTGTCAGCGACATCGCCTGCGCCGGATACCAGCGAGGCTGCCGCGCCGGTGACCGCTGCACCGGCCTTGCCCGCCGTATCGGCGGCGGCTCCAGCCACATTGCCGATCGCGTCGCCAGCCTTGTCAGCAGCATTGCCTGCGCCCGAGACCAGCGAAGCTGCAACGCCGGTTACTGCGGCGCCGGTTGCGCCCAGTGCGACCGCAGCCTTGGTGCCCAGGCCGTCATTGGCGGCCGGCGCAGGCGCGGCGGTGCTGGTTCCGCATCATCGCCGCTCGCCATAGCGCGCCAGCCCCAGCGCCGCGCCGCCCGCAGCAGCGGCTCCGACAGCGGCGGTCTTGGGCGCAGCCTTGGCGGCAGGCTTCTTGTCAGCCGCAGCGCCAGCCGCCTTGGCAGGTGCCTTGGCCTTGGCATTCGCAGCCTTGTGGAACAGCGTCAGGCTGCCGAACTTTTCGGCCAGCAGATAATAGACCGTGACGCGGTTCTTGGTGCGATCCGCTTTCATCAGATCCCCGACGGCGGCGATTGCGGCATCCAGCACGCTGTCATCCTCGGTGCGGGCCAGCTTCTTTTTCAGGAAGTTGTTGCGCACCCGGTCGGTCTCGGTCTTGTCCGAGAACGACACCAGCGACGAATCTCGCTTGGTCAGCGCGATCCCGCAATAGCGGATGATCCCGGCAATCGCGTTGTCGTCCGCGTTGGTGACATATTTCTTGACGTCTGCAGCCCAATCTTCGGCCATAAAATCCTCCTTCGACCCACCACGGTCCAATCCATCAGCCACGGGACTTTGCCCGCGAAACCGCTGTGGGAATCGGACCTATGTGCGCGGCACTGTGAAGGTTAAAAAATCGCTGTCAATCGGCGAGTTGGGCTTTGGTTGCCAAGCCCGGCAATCGATTTAACCTGCCCTGCCTACAGCAGTCTATGCCGCCAGTTGCAGTGCCATCCGGTCCCAGATTTCGACCAGTGCTTTGGTCAGGTCCTGCATCATCGCTTCGGTGTGAGCGGGGCCGGGGGTGAAGCGCAAGCCGTTCGGTGCCGCGCGGCACGGTCGGGAAGTTGATCGGCTGCACATAGACGCCGTATTCGGCGAGCAGGATATCGCTGATCTGCTTGGCCTTGACCGGATCGCCGACCATCAGCGGGACGATGTGGGTGGTCGAGGGCATCACCGGCAGGCCCGCCGCAGCGAACTGCTGCTTGAGGTAGGCGGCAGCGGCCTGCTGGCCTTCGCGCTCGACCGCCGAAGCCTTGAGGTGGCGCACTGACGCAAGCACGCCCGCGACCAGCACTGGCGAGAGCGAGGTGGTGAAGATGAACCCCGGCGCATAGGAGCGGATCACGTCGATGATCCGGCTGTCGGCCGCGATATAGCCGCCCATCACGCCGAACGCCTTGCCCAGCGTGCCTTCGATCATGTCGATCCGGTGCGCGGCTTCGTCGCGGTCGGTAATCCCGCCGCCGCGCGGGCCATACATGCCGACCGCGTGGACCTCGTCGATGTAGGTCAGCGCGTTGTACTTTTCGGCAAGATCGCAGATCGCGTGGATCGGCGCGACATCGCCGTCCATCGAATAGACCGCTTCGAACGCGATCAGCTTGGGCACGCGCCGGATCAGTCGGCGGCCAGCAGTTCCTCCAGATGCGCCAGATCGTTGTGGCGGAACACCTGCTTTTCCGCGCCCGAATTGCGGATCCCGGCGATCATGCTGGCGTGGTTGAGCTCGTCCGAAAAGATCACGCAGCCGGGCAGGATCTTGGCCAGCGTCGACAGCGTCGCGTCGTTCGAGACATAGCCGCTGGTGAACAGCAGCGCGCCGTCCTTGCCGTGCAGATCGGCCAGCTCGCGCTCCAGATCGACGTGGTAATGCGTGTTGCCGCCGATGTTGCGGGTGCCGCCGCTGCCGGCGCCGACATCGTGCAGCGCCGCTTCCATCGCCTCGATCACCTTGGGGTGCTGGCCCATCGCGAGGTAATCGTTGGAACACCACACCGTGATGTCCTTGGGCCCGTTGTGCCCGGCAAAGCAGCGCGCGTTGGGATAGGCCCCCTTGTTGCGCAGGATATCGATAAAGACGCGGTAGCGTCCTTCCGAATGGAGCCGGTCAATCGCCTGGTCGAAGATCTGATCGTAATTCACGTGACGGACCATCCCTGCCGCTAACCTGCGCGCCTTAGCCGAGCACGGGTGCGCTTTGCCAGTGGCATAAACCACAACTGCTGAACACATTTTGTCACGGGGCAAAACCGATTCGGACGCCGCGCTTTGCAGGGTCGGACGTGATCCAGCCGCAGATCGTGGCCGGGAATCGATTTGCAGCGCCGGAGCCTCGCGGTGCCAGGCCTGGATCGTGCGCAGCCAGGCGAACACTTCGGCGCGGTTTTCCGGGGCGATGAAATCGCCGAGCAGCCGCGAGCGGGCGCGCGTTTGCTGCCAGCTTTCGGCCAGGTCGCGATGTCCCCGGCGAACAGGAACTCGCGGCCATCGGCCAGCCGGACGAAGATCATCTGCGATCCCGGCGTGTGGCTGGGGGCGGGGATCACCACGACGCCGGGGGCGACCGCTTGCGGCTGGGTGCCAGCGATGGTTGCGGCTGGGCAGGGGCTGGTTCGGCCAAGGCAGCATGTCGGTCCAGCGGTTGCCGGGCAACTTGCCCCGGATTGAACCGCAGCCCTGGCCAGCGCTGCCGGATCATCCAGCGCGACCAGACCGCCTTGGTGATCGATGTGTTCGTGGGTGATCAGCACCAGCCCGCGCCGCGCAATTGCGCATCGATCCGTCGCCTGCGCCGCGCGCATCGTAACGTCCGAAACCCATCGCTTCGGCGGCGTCTCGCGATCAAGTCCGCTGTCGATCACCATCGGCGTTGCCGCCCGGCACCGGCAGGCGGAATGCCATCACCGCCGATTTCGCGCTGCGTTCGAGCCCGCGGCCCGCGGCGAACAACGTGGCCGGGCATCGGCGCCAGGCGACTCAGCTCAACCTCGACCGCGCTGGGCAGCTTGACCCGGCAGGCTCGCCGCCAGCGCGCGCAACTTGCGCTACTGTGATCGGCTTGGGCTGGGCAGTCGCCGGGGCGGTTGTCCACCAGCAGCCAGTAGACCAGCCCGCGATCAGCAGGACCAGCAGCGCAAGCAGCACCGCGTTTGACTTCCGCATCGTTCTATAGCTCCTCATCTCACTCAAGCCGTGATCCTGCAGCACGCGCTGCCAGCACAGGCAACGCCTGCGTCGCAGCCGGGTGAACACGGCGCGGTCGGGCTTGATGCGATCGAACGCTTGGCCCTGCGGTCAGCACCGCAATCCGCCGCGCGATCCCCGCCGCGCCGTGGACGAAGCGGGTACCCGGGGCGAACGCCTGGGCCAGTTCGGCCTCGACCAGCGGAAAGTGCGTGCAGGCCAGCACGACCGTGTCGATCTCTGCGCCGCCTGGCTGATCGGTCAGCGTCGGCCGCGGCGCGGGCATAGACCGCCGGATCGACTGGCTCACCGCGCAGCTTGGCCTCGGCAGCGGCCGACCAGTTCGGGCGCGGCGGCGCGGAGCAGGCGCTTGCCCGCCGCAAATTCAGCCTCGAGCCGGTCGACATAGCCCTGCCGGATCGTCGCGGCCGTGCCGAGCAGGCCGATCGTGCCGCTGCGGGTCAACGCGGCAGCGGGCTTGATCGCGGGGACCGTGCCGACCACCGGGATCGCCAGCACATCGCGGACCATGGCCAGCGCGATCGTGCTGGCGGTGTTGCAGGCGATGCAGGCGAGGCGCGGGCGATAGCGCTCGGTCATCCGCCCGAGCAGCCCCGCGACCCGCGCGGCGATCTCCGCCTCGCTCTTGCGTGCCATAGGGCAGCCCGGCGTTGTCGGCGGCGTAGATCACCGGCGCGAGCGGGCAAGACCCTGCGCAGCTCGGCCAGCACCGACAGCCCGCCGACGCCCGAATCGAACAGCAGGATCGGCGCGGCTGGGTCCATTGTGGTGCGATCTTCCTGCTGGTGGTAGCTCGGTGGCTTGCGCGGCGCGCTTGTAGCTAGCCTTGGGCCTGGAAGGGAAGCAGGCGATGGAATGGCTTTACGCATTGGCGCTCGGTTACTTGCTCGGCTCGGTGCCGTTCGGGCTGATCCTGACGCGGGCGTTCGGGGCGGGCGACCTGCGCTGCATCGGTTCGGGCAGCATCGGCGCGACCAATGTGCTGCGCACCGGGCGCAAAGGGCTCGCGGCAGCGACGGTGCTGCTCGATGCGGGCAAGGGCGTTGCGGCGGTGTTGCTCGCCAGCACGCTGGTGGCCGGGCAGCGAAGGGATGGCCGCATCGGCGCCATCGCCGGGCATTGCTTCCCGGTCTGGCTGAAGTTCAACGGCGGCAAGGGCTTTGCGACGGCGGCGGGGGTGCTCGGCGCGTTGGCCTGGCCGGTGATGCTGATCTGCGCGGCAGTCTGGGCGGCGGCACTGGCGCTCAGCCGGATCTCTTCGGTATCCTCGCTCGCGCGACGCTGGCGGCACCGCTGGTCGCATGGCTCGATGGGGCTGCCGGAGCTGGTTTGGGTGATGGCGGTGATTGCGCTGATCGTAGTGATCCAGCATCGCGCCAACATTCGGCGCTTGCTCGCCGGGACCGAGCCGAAAGTCGGTGCCAAAAGCTGATGGCGGAGCTTTCGCAGGAGCGAGGCCTTCGCGCGGATCCGCTTGCTGCGCTCGCCCAATGTCGGCCCGGTCAGCTACGGCCAATTGCTGCGCCGGTTCGGCGACGGCGGAAGCGGCGCTGGCGGCTTTGCCCGATCTCGCCGCGCGCGGCGGCGGGGCCTATCGCGTCGCCGCCGAAGCGCGGGTGGTCGAGGAAATCAACGCAGTCAGCCGCGCCGGAGCGCGCTATCTGTTCCACGATTTGCCCGACTATCCGGCGCTGCTGGCCGAGAGCTGACAGCGCGCCGCCGATCCTGATTGCGCGCGGGGTCGCGGGCGATCGCGGCGCAGCCTGCCGTGGCGATTGTCGGTGCGCGCAATGCCTCGGCGGCGGCGGTCAAGCTGGCGCGCGAATTTGGCGGAGCACTGGCCGAGGCTGGGTTCGCGGTGGTTTCCGGCCTTGCGCGCGGGATCGACGGTGCGGCGCATCGTGGCGCGCTTGCAAATGGCGCGACTATCGGCGTGATCGCCAGCGGGATCGACGTTGCCTACCCGCCCGAGCATGCCGACTTGCAGGAGGAGGTCGCCAGCAAGGGCTTGCTGCTGACCGAACAGCCTCCCGGCACCGAACCGCTCGCGCGGCACTTTCCCGCGCGCAACCGGATCATCGCTGGGCTGGCAGCAGGCACGCTGGTGGTGGAAGCCGCACCCAAGTCCGGCTCGCTGATCACCGCGCGGCTGGCGGGGGAGGCGGGGCGCGAAGTGATGGCGATCCCCGGCTCGCCGCTCGACAGCCGCAGCGCAGGGCTGCAACCAGCTGATCCGCGACGGGGCGGTGCTGGTGCAGTCGTGCCGCGGATGTGATCGAGCTGCTGTCCGGCTTCGACGGCGTGCCGCGCTCGCGCTTTCGGGAGACCATGCGCGGAATTCGATGGCGTGCCCGACGATCTGGGCGATGACCCCGCCGACATTGCCGGACTGCTCACCACCGCGCCCGATCGCGGTCGATGAACTGATCCGCCAGAGCGGCGAGAGCGGGCGGCGGTGCAACTGGCCTGCTGGAGCTGGAACTGGCCGGACGGTTGCAACGCCATGCGGGCGGACGGGTCAGCATCGCCTGATGTAATCATTGTATCATGTAACGATACATGTGCCGTTCATCGCGCTGCAGCGCACGCTTCGCCTTACCGATTGCAAGGAGGGACCCGATGCGCAAAGGATTTTCGCTGCTCGCCATGATTGCCGTGCTGGGGCAATTGCCCGCCAGCGCTGGCCCCGCTGCAGCGCCGCGCCGCCGCCACAAGCGCGGCGGCCAGCCCGCAGGGTTTGTGCCGCACGCCTGCGGCATTGCCGCTGCCTCGGGGCCGAGCAGGTGCAGCAACAGGATCAGCGGGATGAGCGCCGCCGGTCTGACCGGGCGGTGATGTCAGCTCCGCCGCCTGCGCTAGCGATGGCATCGCCGCCGCCTGTGGCAATGCCGGCCCCGACAACCTCGCGTCGATGTGGCCGAGGCCGACAGCGCAGCGAGTGATGTTGTCGTCACCGGCTCGCGGATCGACGGCGCGGTAAGCAAGGACGAGCGCCGGATCGGTCGGCTACCGACGATATCGCCGCAGCGGCCGCGCCGCCCCCCGCCGTCGCTGACCGGGCGATGCCCGGCTATCCGCCGCGCCCCATGCCATGCCGCCGCGCCCGCGCCCGCAATCCGGCCTGCTCACCGCTGGCGAGCATGACGATCTGCTCAACCCCGAACTCTACGCCGACTATGTCCGCAAAAGTCGATCTGGCGCAGCAAATGCCCGATCTGCCCCGGCTCGACACCGCGCGGGTGCTGACCGTTGCGGTCAAGGATCGCGCCGGCCGTCCGGTGCCGTTCGCGCCGGTCGAACTGGCCTGCGCCGATGGCTCGCGGCTGAACGCTGAACACCATGGCCGATGGCACTGTCGCCTTCTTCCCCGAGCTCGACCGGCTTGGCAGCAAGGTCTGGGTCCGCGACTGGCAGCGACGGACTTGGCGCGAGGTCAGCTCGCCACGGCCAGGCGGGCAGGGCGGCCAGCGGGTCGACTTCACTGTCGCGCGTCAGGCGCCAGCAGGTCACGCAAGCTCGACCTGATGCTGGTGATCGACACCACCGGCTCGATGGGCGACGAAATCCGCTATCTTCAGTCCGAACTGCAGCCGATTGTCGGTGCGATCCGCCAGCGCCACCAGGGCATCGACCTGCGGGTCGGCTTCGTGTTCTACCGCGATGTGGGCGATGACTATGTCACCTCCACCTTCCCGCTTACCGCGCGATGTCGCGCCGGGCCAGCGCGAGCTCGCGCGCCATTCCGCGAACGGCGGGGGCGACTATCCCGAAGCGATGGAACAGGCGCTGATCCGCGCGGCTGGGCAGGCGCTGGCGGCCCGATGCGGTCAAGACCATGCTGCTGGTCGCCGATGCCCCGCCGCACGACGACAAGTTCGGCCTCGCCTGGCGCGCGACCGAACACCTGCGCGCCAACCGCGTCCACATCGTCCCCGTCGCGGCCTCGGGCGTCGCGCGACAAGGCCGAATACGCGATGCGCGCGATGGCCGCCGCAACCCAGTCGCGCTACACCTTCCTCACCGACGATAGCGGGATCGGCAATGCCGCACGCCGCCCCGGCGATTGACTGCTACCTCGTCACCCGGCTCGACACAGTTGCTGCGCCGGGTGATCGACAGCCAGCTCTCGGGCCGCCGGATCGAGCCGGGCGAGCAGGAGGTGATCCGCAGGTCGGGCAATACGACAACGGGCAAGTGCATCATCCCGCCGGGGCACCGGTTCGACTAGGCCAATCGCACTTTTCGCCCACTCTCCCCGTCCATGCTGAACTTGTCGAAGCACTGTCCTAGGTCTTCGTGCGTTTCGCGCCGCCGCACGAAGAACAGTTCGGTCCTTCGACAGGCTCAGGACAGTCGGGCTATGAGGTGGGAGTTTCATATTTCGGTGGACATGGGAAACAGGTCCGTCCGAAAGACAGCGCCATGACCGACACCACCTTCCCCCGCCGCATGTTCCGCTGGGCCGCGATCTATGGCGTGATCGTGCTGCTGCCGATGTACCTCACCCCGCTGCCGCAACGCGGGGCGGAGGTGTTGCTGGGCTTCATCGGGCTCGCGCTGGTGTTTCAGGGCGTGTTCTGGGTGATCGGCAGCGACCCGCTGAAATACCGCGCGCTGATGCCGCTGGCCGTGGCGGAAAAGCTGGTCTTCGCCGTGCCCGCGCTCGCGCTGTTCGCGCAAGGCCGGGTCGAAGCGCCGCTGGCGGCCTTCGCCGGGATCGACTGCTGCTGGGACTGGGCTTCTGGCTGGCGTGGCGGAAAGTGCGCGCGGCATGATCCCCGCCGAGCCACGCACCGCCAGCTTTGGCGCGATTGCCGCAGAGGTCCGAACTTTGGCCAAGCAGCACACGGCGCTCGTGCTAGCAATCTTCGTCGGTCTTGCCGCAGTCAGCTGGGTTGAGACCCGCTATTTGAACGATTATGGTGTCATTGCGACACTGGCCACCTGGATCGCTTGGCGCAATTGCAATTCTGCGCTTTGAGCAGGCAGCCGAACGACCGCGCGCAACAGGCCTGACCCCGACTATGGTCTTGCGCTATCTGGGCATGGCGATCCTTACCACATTTGGCATAGCGCTTGGATTGATCCTGGTGATCGTGCCGGGAATCTACTGGGCGACTTGCTGGCTGATTGCGCCGCAACTGGTGGCTGCAGAAGGTCAGGGGGTGCGGGATGCGATGTCAGAAAGCTGGCGTCTGACCCGACCTTCGCGCGGGGTGCTGACCGGGGCGATGCTATTGCCGTGGGTCGCTGAAATTGTGCTATTCCTGTCGGGCGAACTGCTTCGGCCGTGGACCGGCGGCAGCTTGGACGATGCCTTTGCCATATTTGATGCAACGCTGACAGGAGCTGCGAGCCTGGTCTCGCTGCTAGTCGCCCACGCCTGCTACCGCGTGATCCTGCCGTCGCTGGATGCGATCAGCAATGTCTTCGACTGACCCCTTGACCGCAACGCCAAACCGGCCCCACCCTCGCGCGTACGTATACGCGTAAGGATTGCAATACCCATCATGCAGCTTGTCATCGTCGAATCTCCCGCCAAAGCGAAGACCATCGAGGGCTACCTCGGCAAGGACTTCAAAGTCCTTGCCAGCTACGGCCACGTCCGCGATTTGCCGCCGAAGGACGGCTCGGTCCGGCCCGACGAAGACTTCGCGATGGACTGGGAGCTCTATGGCGACAAGGCTCGGCAAGTGAAGGCGATCACCGATGCGGCCAAGACCGCAGACCGTCTGATCCTGGCGACTGACCCTGACCGTGAAGGTGAGGCGATCAGCTGGCACGTGCGTGAACTGCTTGCGAAGAAGAAGGCGCTGCCCAAGGAGGTCGAGCGCGTCACCTTCAACGCGATCACCAAGGCCACCGTGACCGAGGCGATGAAGCACCCGCGTGAGCTCGATCAGGATCTGATCGACGCTTACCTCGCCCGCCGCGCGCTCGATTACCTGTTCGGCTTCACGCTCTCGCCCGTGCTGTGGCGCAAGCTGCCCGGTGCGAAATCGGCGGGCCGGGTCCAATCGGTCGCGCTGCGGCTGATTGTCGCAGCGCGAGCGCGAGATCGAGGTGTTCAAACCGCAGGAATACTGGTCGGTCGTCGCCAATCTGGAACAGGGCGGCACGCCGTTCACGGCGCGGCTGGTCAAGTTCGAAGGCACCAAGCTCGACAAGCTGAGCCTGGGCGAAGCCGGGATCGCGAACCGCGCCAAGGTCGCGGTCGAGAGCCGGGCATTCCGGGTGGAGGAGGTCGAAACCAAACCGACCCGCCGCAATCCCTATCCGCCGTTCACCACCTCGACCCTGCAGCAGGAAGCCGCGCGCAAGCTGGGCTTTGCCGCCAGCCACACCATGCGGGTGGCGCAGAACCTGTATGAAGCGGGCGCGATCACCTATATGCGCACCGACGGCGTGCAGATGGATTCCAGCGCGATTTCGGACGCGCGCAAGGCAATCACCGATCGCTATTCGGGCCACTTCCTGCCCGAAAAGCCGCGCCATCTATGAAACCAAGGCCAAGAACGCGCAGGAAGCCCACGAGGCAATCCGCCCGGTCGATTTCGCCAAGGACCGCTTTGGCAGCGACGATGGCGCACGGCTGTACGAACTGATCTGGAAGCGCGCGATGGCCAGCCAGATGGCCTAGCGCCAACATCGAACGCACCACCGTCACCCTGCGCGATGGCACCGGCCAGCACGAGCTGCGCGCCACCGGCCAGGTGATCAAGTTCCCAGGCTTCCTTGCAGTTTACGACGAAGACCGCGATGCCCGCGCCGATGGTGACGAGGACGACAGCAACCTGCTGCCGATCATGAACAATGGCGATCTGCCGGTGAAGCACGGGGTCGATGCCAACCAGCACTTCACCCAGCCGCCGCCGCGCTATTCCGAAGCCGCCTGGTCAAGCGGCTGGAGGAACTCGGCATCGGCCGGCCCTCGACGTACGCCGCCACGCTGCAAGTGCTGAAGGACCGCAACTACGTCCGCACCGAGAAAAACCGGTTCTTTGCAGAAGAAAGCGGGCGACTGCTGACCGCGTTCCTCGAACGCTTTTTCCCGCGTCTATGTCGGCTACGATTTCACCGCCGGCATGGAAGACGAACTCGACGAAGTCTCCGGCGGGCGCGAGGGGTGGAAGCCGCTTGCTCGAAAAGTTCTGGAAAGATTTCAAGCCCAAGTCCGACGAAGTGATGGAGAAGAAGCCCTCGGAAGTGACCGAGGCGCTCGACGAATTCCTCTCCGATTACCTGTTCCCGCCGACCAAGGACGCGGCGCCGATCCGCGGCTCTGCCCGAAATGCGGCGAAGGACGGCTTGTCACTTGCGCGGCGGGCGCTACGGCGCGTTCGTCGCCTGCTCGAACTACCCCGAATGCAAGTTCACCCGCAAGTTCGCCCAGCCCGGCGGCACTGCCGATGGCGGCGACGATGCGGAGCTCGGCAAACATCCGGAAACCGGCGAGACCGATCGTCCGCAAGACCGGGCGGTTCGGGCCTTACGTGCAGATGGGCGAGGGCAAGGAAGCCGCGCGCTCGTCTATCCCGAAGGACATCGGCGAGCTTGATCTCGATTGGGCGGTGAAGCTGCTGTCAGCTGCCGCGCACCGTCGGCACCCACCCCGAAAGCGGCGAGCCGATCACCGCCAGCCTCGGCCGCTATGGGCCGTACCTGGCGCACCAGGGCAAATACGCCAAGCTGCGCAGCACCGCGGAGATCTTCGAGACCGGGATGAACGCGGCAGTGGTCAAACTGGCCGAAGCCGCGGCCGGCGGCGGACGCGGCGCGCGCACGGCGGCGGAACCGCTCAAGACCTTCGGCCCGCATCCGGAATCCGGCGGCGAGATCAAGCTGATGGCGGGGCGCTATGGGCCTTACGTCACCGACGGCACCACTAACGCCACCCTGCCGCGCGACAAGCAGCCGGAAGAGCTGACTGCCGAGGAAGCGGTCGTGCTGATCACCGAACGCGCGGCGAAAGGCCCGGCGAAGGGGAAGAAGAAGGCTCCTGCGAAGAAGAAGGCCGCGCCGAAAAAAGCCGCACCGAAGAAAGCTGCGGCCAAGAAGGCAGTTTCCAAGACCCCAGGATAAGCAGGACACGACCGACCTGGCTTACCGCGAAACCGCCGGATCCTAAATCCTGAGCACGCTGAACCATGCGCTGTCCTTGGTCGGCTATCGGCTGATCAAGGACGACATCCGCGATAAGGTTTATCAGCACACCTATGGCAGCTAGGAACACTGGCAGGCGTCGCGGGTGTTTCCCTTGAGTGCGATTTTCTGATTCGCGCTCTGTGCTGAGGTGGCAGGGCTGCGGCGCGTTTTAGTGTTTCGGTCAGCGGCACGGTAATGCAGGGTCACCGGCTCCGGGCGACGTCGCGATCTTGGACAGCCTCGTCTGGCACTAACGCCCAGCGGTCTGCGAAGCTACCGCGCCGGCAAGGTCAGGCTGCTCTAACTGTCGCCACACTGCCCCGCCTTGAAGGCGCTATCGCGGTGCAAGCACCTGCTGCGAGAGAACTCCGCATGAACGGCTGAAAAAAGTTTGCCGACACAGCAGGTCATTGCGCGATGCCATCAATCCACGTGGGTGTGCCAGCAATGTCGTTAAATCTTAAATCCGGCAACGCAATGCCATTGCGCTCTAAGCGCTTGCTCCTCGTACAGCATTGTGGTGTGGCGCGGTGATTGATCGCGCTCACTGGGAGAACCCTGCGTAATGGCTGAGGAACCGCACGATAAAATGCTGCCCGAAGGGTTGGATGCAGAACCCAGGCGGGCGGGCCTCAAAAGGGTGGTCAGCGGTGATTGGGCGGGTTGGTACAACTATCAACCCTCTGACGCATTTGAAGATCATACCGGGCCATTCTATTGCCGCGCCGAAGATCAGGCTTTGGTCTGCGGGTTTCGGCCTGAGGCCAAAAACTGCAATGCCGGTGGCAATGTTCACGGCGGCTCGCTGATGACCTTTGCCGACTATGCATTGTTTATGATCGCCGGGGGGATGAACAATGAGATTCACGGAGTGACGGTCACCTGTAACTGTGAATTTGTGAACGCTGCCGTGCCGGGCAAGCTGCTGGTTGCGCGCGGCGAAGTGATCCGCGCCGGACTGTCGATGGTGTTCGTTCGCGGAATTGTCTTTGACGCAGATGATATGGCAAGCGGTGGCAATCGTCCGGTTCTGGCCTTTTCTGGCTCTATCAAGCGCTTGCCTGCACGCGAACGTTAAGTTCCCTCATTGTCACTCGCAGGGGGTCAAATTCGTGAAGCCAGTCGTCGACGGCGATCTCAATCCCATTGGTATCCGAATAGTTCTATATCTTTCTTGAAAGCATTTTCGACCAAACTCCTGGTTCCTTTATTATAATATTGCCGATAATCTTCGTGTTTCGAAGTATTTAATTTTGGAAGTGATGCTTCAATGTCAAGATCCCGCATGATTTGAGTAAAGCTCTCATTCAAATTTTCAAATTTGTGAATATGATCGACAATCAGTTTTCCAAATTCATCTGACACCATATCAGCTTGCTGAAATGGAATATGCCGACATCTCCAATTTATATAGTTTTCAAATGAACCTAATCGACTAAATATATTATAAAGATAGTGATTTTCATTCTGCGAAACATAATGATAATTGGAGACCTCCAGGTCCCAGGGATTTCTGACATGTGCAAAGCTGATCATTGATGTGTAAACATCTTCTCCGAGGTATACTTGAATATCTCGTGCAGACATGTGCTTCTTATCACGAGACGTGAAACTTTTCGTTCCATTCTTGCTTTCCAGAGCTTTTCGTACGCTTGTCCCCCCAGTCTTCGAAAGATGAACGTAGACAAATCCGTGATCCAAATTGAATAGCAATGAAGCCTCCGGTCATTTTGGTTATATTAGCCTACAAGATCGCATATTCAAAGGGATAATGGAGATGTATTGTGAAATCTGAATTCAACTATAATGAACATTAGACATTGATTTGATAGTTCATACAAGTTGATTAAAAAACTGATCCAAGCCACGGAACTGTTGTGAATAACACCACTTCGCGTGGTGCAGCGAATTGCAAAGCGGTCAAAGACGGTTTGTCCGGGCCAGTGCAGGGCTCAGTTGGGCGTGCAGCTACAAGCCTGGCATGACTTTCAAACGTCAAATTCATAGTCCTCGCGGCGCTTCAATTGGGTCCTGATTGCTGGGCGTGCGACAGCGCGACACCAGACATATTGAATTGCAAACAAGGCCACCTTTGATGCGATCACCCAGATTGCCATAATTTGTGCAGCTCGCCCAGAATTGATGGCGAGCACCAAAGCAAGATTCAACCCACCTGTACCCAGGAGAAGGATCGCCCAAGCTTTTTCGAACCAGCCCAGCAACCTCTTCGGCAGGTGCGTGGCGGCGATGGTCGGGATGTAACGCGCCATCCAGTTGCGCTTGAGCATGCAGCCACCAATGATGCCGTATACTAACGTAGTCTTGATCAGCACAAAGCGAGGGTCGTTGGTGATTAACGTCAACGCTCCGACCACGAACACCAGCGCGATGCTGGCTTGTTGCAGGAGCGCAATCGGGCGACTGCGTACCTTTGCTGAAACGATCTGCCCAAGTGCCAGCGCCATGCCCATCACTGCGGCGAGGCGAGAATCGTTCGTGATTGCGAAACATGCGTAGAATAAGAGTGTGGAGCCAAGATCAATGACCAGCGGCGTAATCGCGTTGAGCAGCGTGGAGGCCTCGAGCCGCCGTGTCTTATGCCGATGGGGTTTGGTAGTATCGTTTGCGAACTCGAATCTTGTCTCGGACGCCGGCGCGGTCATGCCGCGGCCCCTTGCAATTGGACTGGATTGCTAACTTCGACAGTTGGTAACTGGCCACAAACGCCAGCGATTTGTGCTGCCGTGCATTCTGTCAAAATTACAGTTTTGGGCGCTGGGTTGCGCAAGGCTAACCCCAGTAGATGGGAGGGATAGGCCCGTTTCTCCAGCCACCATTCGCCTGCCAGATCAGGATCATTGGTCCGGACGGGCGGATGGAAGCGATCAGGATCAACTGCGAAGCTACTGAACGGGATCGTGAGCCCCCGACCGGCCGCCTTCACCACTGCTTCCTTGAGCGTCCAGACTGTTGTGAAACGGGTCTGACGCGCGCTTGTCGGCGCACGCTCGATCCATGCCAATTCGTTGGGATGAAAGAAGCGGGAGGCAATCCCGTGCCAATCCCGATCACCTTGGGTCCCTTCGACATCGATACCGACTGGTGCGTGAGCTAGCGCACAGACAACCATGCCAGCTGTGTGGCTGAGATTGAACCACAGCGGCTGTTCAGGGGCCTGCGCCAGCTCAGGGCGTCCAAACTCACCACGCACCAACGGGCAGCTAGATCGCCCAAGCGCGCCACGCAACGCGCGTTGCAAGAGCGCATGCGCGAGTCGATGAACGATCCGATCTTGCGGTCGCAGCAGCCGCGCACCCCGGGCCAACTCGGGCTCTTCAAGTAGAGCTGCGAGCGCTTGCTCGACATTCAGATCTCCCGGTCCAGGTCTGGCCAGATATATCCTGACCTCCCCCACATCTGGAGCCACAAACACAGCTGCCGTCATCCCGCTAGGCGCCTGCCGTTGCGCTTCGTGATCGAGCCGTCACGCATTGACTCCTGATCTGCGAGATAGCGCTCCGTGATTGCCGGTCTGTCAAGCTTTCCATTGGCGTTGCGCGGCAACTCTTCGCATACGACCACTTCCGGGATCATGTAAGACGGCATCGCCCGACCAAGATAGCCAGCTAAGTCAGTTAATGTGCCGACGGCGGTAATCACCACGACTACGCGCTCGCCGAGCTTCGGATCGGTAACTCCGAAGGCAACGACCTCGGACACCCCCTCAAAGGCGAGCAAGATCTGTTCGACCTCATTCGGGCTGACCCGATAACCAGAGGTCTTTATCTGTTCATCACCGCGACCAATGAAATAGAGGAAGCCATCGGAGTCACGCCGCACGATATCGCCTGACCATACCTCCGGCTGAGGCACAGCGCCGGGGAACGAACTCCACGGCCGAAACTTCGCAAGCGTGCGGTCTGGGTCATTCCAGTAGCCGAGACACACATGCGCACCGCGATGAACGAGCTCGCCCGGCTCGTCGATGTCACATTCGCTACCATCCGCGCGCAGTACCACTACCTCCGCATTGGGAATGGCCTTGCCAATCGAATCGGGACGGCGGTCTATTTCGTCAGGATCAAGGTAGGTCGAGCGAAACGCCTCTGTCAGGCCATACATCAGAAATGGCTTTGCTTTCGGGAACAGAGCGCGCAGCCGAGCAAGGAGTGGGGCAGGCATGTGTCCGCCAGTGTTTGCGATTATGCGCAGGTTGTTACCCACCTCGGCCGGCCAAGCTGCTTCAGCGATCTGGTGCCATAATGGCGGGACAGCAGTGAGCGAAGTGACACCGTGCATGGCGCATGTCTTGACGAGTTCGCTGGCGCGCAGGAATTCGTGCAGCACCACACAAGCCTGCGTATCGAGCGCAGTAGTGATCTGGCTGAACCCGGCATCGAAACTGAGTGGAAGCGCGGCAAGGATTATGTCATCCGCTGTTGTGCCGAGATAGGCATTCACGCTACGAGCCCCTGCGACCAGGTTGCGGTGCGAAGCAACCACCCCCTTGGGCTGGCCAGTCGATCCCGATGTATAAAAAATGACGGCGGGATTGATGTCCAACATGTGAAGCGGCGGCCGGGTGTCGGTGGCTTCGAGGTTATCCAAACAAGTCAAAAGTAAACAGTGCTGCGGCAAATGCGCGGCGAGTGGTGCGGCTTTGAAGGGGGTAGTTATCAGTAGACTGGCTTCGCTGTCGCTAACAATATGAGCAACCTGCGCCGGCTTCAATTTTGGATTCACAGGCACCGCGACCAGGCCAGCGCGCATAATACCGAGCAGCACGGCAACCATATCGATTGATTTTTCTTGGAACACCGCGACCCGCGCAAGCCGTCCAAATCCGCAACCGTGCAACGCAGATGCGATCCGGACAACTCGTGCCGACAAGTCTCCGTAACTGATCTGGTCCTTGCCGTGGACAAGCGCCAAGCGGTCCGGTGCATGCTGTGCGGCGCAGTCCAAGAGCGCTGCTAGAGTGTCCATCTCACCACATTTCTTTCTTGTCATTATTCAATTCAGGCCAGCCTGACTGCCCTCGCCGTGAAATCCGAACTCGTCGCTATTCATTTGCTCATAACGTTCAGCCATGGCGCAGAGATGGGGAATCTGGGCGATGGCTTCCGCGACGACATTTGCCATGTAGTAATGTGCAGTTTTCAACTTTCCACGGTAGAAAGCGGCTTCGCAGGCAGCATCTCGCTCGATTGCAGCAGCTGCGACGCACGCAGCGTCGAGCAGGCACCACCCAATCGCGATCGTGCCGAACAGTCCCATGACGCGCGTGCAAAATTGCGCAATAGGAAGGAATTCTTGTGACGATGCTTGTTGGCCGATGGCAGCCATGACCTGATGCAAGCCGTCAAGCGCTTGCTCCAATTGGGAAGCGTCTGCGGCGAGACTGTCCATAAGGCGGGCTTTTTCGATACTTTCACGCACCGCGTCACGAAAATCGACGAATAACAACGTCTCGCATCCGAACCGCAACTTGTCTCGGATAAGATCCTGCGCCTGAATATAATTGGTACCCTCCCAGATTGATAGTATCCGGGCGTCACGCAGATTTTGTTCTATCGGCAGGTCTTTAAAGTAGCCTTTCGCGCCATGAACCTGAAGTGCGAGCGAGATCACGTACCAGCTGTCGTCGGAAATGTGCGCTTTGGCCACCGGAGCCAGCAAGATGGAAAGACGCTCGACCTTGGCCATCGCTTCGCGCGATGCTCCGGCAAGTGCCATCTGCTTCAGTTTGAGACCGCTGTGTGCAATTCGGCCCAACAGGATCCGCGCACCTTCAACGCGACTTTTCATTTCAAGCAGCATACGTTGCACGTCTGGATGTTCGATGATGGCCACACGGGCTGCGCGAGGGTTAGCGGCTTCGTCGAAACGGGCACCCTGGATGCGACGACGTGCATAGCCTAGTGCGTGAAGATATGAGGTAGATGCTAGCGCCAAACCGATCTGGCCAGTTCCGATCCGTGCCAACCGCATCATGTGCGCCATCTGCAGAAAGGCGACGTTTTCCTTGCCTCCCAGCAGAAATCCACGGGTTTGTGCTTCTACGCCAAAAGTCAGCCGGGTGTTCGCACAACCGTTCAAGCCCATCTTGCCAAAGACCTCGGTGCAGCACACGCCGTTTGGTATGAGGGAGCCGTCGTTTTGAGGCCACAGGCGCGGCACCAGAAAACAGGACATCGCCAGCGGACCCGGAACTCCCTTTCGCGTACGCGCCAGAACTATGTGAACAGTATTCTCGGTCAGACCATGTTGTCCCGCCGTGATGTAGCATTTCTCTCCGTGAATTTCATAAACATCGCCGTGCAACGGTTCGGCATAAGTCTTTATTGCAATAAGATCACTGCCGGCTTCAGGCTCGGTTACAGTAAAGCAGGCATCCCAAGTTACTAAGTCCAGCTTGTCGAGGAAAAGTGCCTGCTGTTCGGGCGTGCCTCTCTTGCGAATCAAAGTGGCGCCCGCCGGCGTGAAGCCTGCGTAAGTCATGAAGGATGCGTTGGCACCAAGAAACAGCTCGCCTAACAGCTGAATGACGAGATGGGGGAGCTGATTCCCGCCACGATCGACGTGGCGACTTCCATCGACTTGTTGGCGGATCCAAAACCAGTCTCGTCGATGCTCTTTCCACAAATCCACGAAGGCCTCAGGAACATAGACTGAACCGTCATCTAGCAATCGGGCTGGATCGCGGTCCCCGGCGACATTGGCTTCGGCAAGCTTCTTGACGTGCGGCATTGCATTCTCAAACAGGGCTTCCACTTTGCTGCGCGTAATATTCTCGCACGGTGATTGGCCAAGGTTATCCTGAATGCCGAATAATTCCCAGAGGAGGAATTCTATTTCGCGCGGATCCCACAGATAGCTTGATGCCGGACCGTCCACGCTGTTAATCTTCGACCGGTCAACCGTGCGGTCGGAAATATCGCCATTTCCAGCTTCTGTGAATGGCGCGTCGAGCACGGCCATCATGCGCGACGTAAGGCGAGCACGCCATTATGGCCGCCGAAAGCGAAGGAATTCGAAAGTGCATATTCGATAGTTGCAGTCCGCGCTTGATGCGGCACATAGTCAAGATCGCAATCCGGATCCGGCTCTTCTAATCCGATGGTCGGAGGGAGGAAGCACTGACTCAGCGCGATCACTGTTGCAATTGCCTCGAGAGCTGCTGTTGCGCCTAAAGAGTGACCGTGCATCGACTTTGTCGAAGAAACCGCCAGTGCATCTGCGTGGGCACCAAACACCTCACGGATAGCACGTGTTTCCGCTGGATCATTAGCATAAGTGCCAGTACCGTGGGCATTTATGTAGCCGATCATTGAGGGTGCCAAGCCTGCGTCCTCAAGACATCTTTGCATAGCTATCCGAAGCCCGGCTATGTCGGGTGCGACAATGTCGCAGGCGTCCGATGTCGCAGACGCCCCGACGATTTCAGCAAGAATAGTCGCGCCTCTGGAAATGGCATGATCACGATTTTCCAGCACTAGAATGCCGGCGCCCTCGCCCAAGCTGAGCCCCAGTCGATTGCGTGAAAAGGGGCGGCAACGGTCTGGCGCAGTGACGCGCAGCGCCTCCCATGCCTTCAGCCCACCACGAGTGAGCGACGCTTCTGCACCGCCAGTCACGGCGGCATCGACAATGCCGGCACGGATCATCTGGAATGCCGCGCCGATCGCGTGGCTGGAGGCGGAGCACGCGCTGGCGATCATGTAAGACGGACCCTTGATTCCGTTCAGAATGCTTATGTGACTGGCTGGACTATTCATCATAAGTCGCGGTACAGTCATTGGATGAGCACGCTTGGCTCTTTCGTAGTAAAGGCGGCGATAATTGCTGTCGATTGTGTCTGCCGAGCCGAAACCGCTACCTAGAATGACCGCACTGCGCTCTGCCAGCGGACCGGTAAACTTGATCCCTGCTTGAATGACAGCCTCGTCGCACGCTCTGACTGCAAACTGGGTGGTACGGTCAAACAGCACCATTTGCTCGGATGTGAAGCCTGCGGAATCGAAGTTTTTCACCTGCGCGCCATTGACTACCTGTGACGCGTGGACACCCTCCAATGACTCCACATCCAGCGGCCCGATGCCACAAGTCCCATTTCTCAGCCCACGTGCGAAGGCGTCGGCATTGGCGCCAATCGGGGATACAACTCCGATCCCAGTGACAGCGACTCTAGCCATCGAATTTCGTCAGATAACCGCAAAGGCCGCTGGGCCGCTGCGAGTCTTTGCATTCACCAATTCCTGGACACCATCGATCACATCGCCCGCGGTGGTGAACTTCATATTGCCTGAATCCTCACCCCGGGCGTTGGCATTGAAGGGGATCTCCACATCAAGCCGCTCTTCTACAGTGAAAATAATGTCAACGACATCGATCGATTCAATGCCAAGGTCGGTCAATACGCTGCTGCGCGTGAGCGTCGAGCGATCAAGCTTGCCGCACGAAGCGATGATATCGAGCACCTCCGTTTCAACATTCATATTATTTCCCCTCCACAATAGAACCGACGTCTTTAGTACTAACGCGATAACCATCTGCAGCCATCGCTGGCGAAAGCCGCGTCCATTCGCGATCGATGTAAGACAGGCATGTAGCCCGATCGCCGATAATCTCAGTCGCTTTCCATCCGCGCGGCAGCATGCGATCATCAGGCCAAATGGAGTAATCTCCGGCGTTACTTACTGTAACCCGAAAAATCATTCCGCCGTCGTCATTCATAAATTACCCCTTAGCCTTGCAAGCTGTACAATATGTGTCCAAAATGTTTCATCAAGTCAAAGAAATTCGTAGACAGGATTAAATTTTGTAGCACAAGAATAGCGGAGACCACACGATTTTCTATTGCGTCTTGTGAGCCGATAGATATGAAGTTGGATATATAAGAGAATATGACTTGAAGTAGACGCTCCATGTGCGTCAACGGGTGGCGTCCTCTAGGGGGGATTATGGCGGGAAATTTGTACGACAGATCCAGCAGCGGCGATGCTCTTGTCGCGATCTGGGCGGATTTGTTGGGTTCGGCAGATGTGTCTTTGAAAACCAACGTGCTCGAAGCTGGCGCCAGCTCAATCCATATGCTGCTGGCGCTCAATCGCATCCAAGATGTGGTAGACGGCGAACTCGACCCGGGAAGCATTTTTGCCTATCCGGTGATTGGCGATTTTGCGGCGATGTGTGTTGAACCGCAGTCAACCGATGAAATCGAAGACTTCTTGCTGTGAAGCTAATCGAACTCGATAAATCCGTCGGATCAATCATCACCGATTTCAGCCGTCGCGGAGTTTTTCTCTCCTTAGCCGATGGGCAATTGAGAGTGCGCGGCCGGGTCGGTGCGGTAACGAATGAAGACCGAGTTTTACTGGCGCGTCACAAGCCAGAGCTCGTCTCACTTCTCGCCGCTAGGCGGCGGCCCGCAGGCTTGCCAATCGTGGATCGCGATGGACCGTTGCCGTTGTCGTTCACGCAGGAACGGTTGTGGTTCCTGGATCAGCTAGGCGGGTCGGGCGTGGCCTATCACGAGCCGCTGGCGGCGGTGCTGGAAGGCGCGCTGGACGTGGCGGCGCTGGGCTGGGCGCTGAGCGAGCTGGTCGCGCGGCATGAGGTGCTGCGGACGCGGTTCGTGGTGGCGGACGGTGCCGAGGGCGCAGTGCAGGTGGTGGATGCGCCGTGGACTGTGGAGCTGGCGGCGGTCCCGGTGGCGGAGGATGCGGTTGAAGGGCTGCTGGCGGGGCTGGTGCTGGCGCCGTTCGACCTTGCGGCGGATCGGATGCTGCGGGTGGGTCTGTGGCGGACGGGTGAGAACCGGCACGTGCTGGCGCTGGTGCTGCATCACATCGTGACCGACGGCTGGTCGATGGGGGTGCTGCTGCGCGAGGTGGGGGTGCTGTACGCAGCGCGGCGGGCGGGCATGGCGAGCCCGCTGGCGGCGCTGGGGGTGCAATATGCGGACTGGGCCGCCTGGCAGCGGCGCGAGCTGGCGGGTGCGCGGCTGGAGCGGCAGCTGGGGTGGTGGCGCGGTGCGCTGGCAGGGATGCCGGCGAACCTTGACCTGCCGACCGACCGGCCGCGTCCGGCGGTGCAGAGTTTTGCCGGGGCGCAGCACGGGTTTATGGTTCCGGCGGAGCTGGCCGGTGCGCTGGGGTCGCTGGCGCGGCGCGAGGGCGCGACGCTGTTCATGGTGCTGCTGGCGGCGTGGCAGCTGGTGCTGGCGCGGTGGAGCGGGCAGGAGCGGCTGGTCGTGGGCACGCCGATCGCGAACCGGACGCGGGCGGAGAGCGAAGGGCTGATCGGGTTCTTCGCGAACACGCTGGCGGTGCCGGTGGACGTGGGGCAGGCGGAGAGCTTTGCAGCGCTGCTGGGCCAGGTGCGCGAGACAGCGCTGGGGGCTTACGCACACCAGGATCTGCCGTTCGAGAAGCTGGTGGAAGCGCTGGCACCGACGCGGGTGCTGGACCGGCAACCGATCTTCCAGACGATGTTTGTGTTGCAGAACACCCCGGCGGTGGGCGCAAGCCTGCCTGACCTGACGGTGACGCCGCTGCGGGCGGAGGCGCGAACCGCCAAGTTCGACCTGACACTGGCGGTGAACGAGGGCGCGGACGGGCTGCGCGCGCGACTGGAATATGCCACCGACCTGTTCGATGCCGAGACCGCGGCGCGGATCGCCGGGCATTGGCGCCATGTGCTCGAACAGATCGTCCGCGACGCCCACCAACCGCTCGCCGCCATCACCCTCGCCACACCCGATGAACGCAACACCATTCTGGCGTGGGCGAAGGGCCCCGAGGTAGACTGGGCAGATGCGGAGCCGGTGCATCGGCGGATCGCCGCGCGGGCGGCGGCGCGACCCGAGGCGCCTGCGGTGGTGGGTGTGGACGGGGCCGTGCTGGACTATGGCATGCTGGAGCGGCGCGCCAATGCGCTGGCACACCGGCTGGTCGCACTGGGGGCGGGGCCCGACGTGCTGGTGGGCGTGTGCGCCGAACGCTCGCCCGCGCTGGTGGTGGCGCTGCTGGCGATCCTGAAGGCAGGGGCGGCCTATCTGCCGCTTGATGCGGGCTATCCGGCGGCGCGGCTGGCGTTCATGCTGGCCGATGCGCGCGCGCCTGTCGTTCTGGGGACCACGACGACCGCAGCGCTGCTGCCGCCGCTGGGTGACGGCACGCTGCTGCTGCTGGACGAGGCCGGCCTCGCCGAAGAAGAAGCCGACGCGCCGCCCGCCACTGCGCTCGAACCCCACCACCTCGCCTATGCCATCTATACCTCCGGCTCCACCGGAACACCCAAAGGCGTCCTCATCGAACATCGCGCGCTTGGAAATTACCTCTCCTCGATCTCCTCGGCCTTCCCGTTGAGCAGCGGCGTGGGTGCGCCGATCAACACTCCGCTGGCTTTCGATGCGACGGTCACGAGCCTGTGGGGCCCACTGATCAGCGGCAAAGCCGTGCGCATGCTGCGCGAAGGGACAGAAGAGATTGAGTATCTCGCCCGTGTGGTCGAGGCGGGCGGTTCCTCGCTGATCAAGCTCACCCCTGCGCATCTGGGCGCCTTGCACAGCCTCGATTCCGGGATCGCGCACGGCGATGCGGCTGGTGCGCTGATCATCGGCGGCGAAGCGTTAACCGGCGCGCATGTGGCTGATTGGCGCGCGCGCGCTCCGCAGGTCCGTCTGATCAACGAATACGGTCCTACAGAAGCAACGGTTGGCTGCACTACTTACGAGATCACCGCCGACACGGATTTGTCACGTGACGTGCCGATCGGGCGTCCGATCACGAACATGCGGGTCTATGTGCTGGACGCGGCGATGGAGCCGGTTCCTGTGGGCGTGGCGGGTGAGTTGTATATTGGCGGTGCGGGTCTGGCGCGCGGTTATCTCAATCGTCCGGCGCTGACGGCGGAGCGGTTCGTGCCTGATCCGTTCGGCGATGGCGAGCGGTTGTACCGGACTGGCGACCGGGTGCGGTGGCGCTCGGACGGCGAACTGGACTTTCACGGGCGCCTGGACCAGCAGGTCAAGCTGCGCGGGTTCCGGATCGAGCCGGGCGAGATCGAAGCGGCGCTCGCGGGGCTGCCGGGGATTGCGCAGGCGGCAGTGGTGCTGCGCGATGACACCACGGTTGGTCCCCAGCTGGTGGGCTATGTGGTGCCGGTCGAAGGCGCGCCGGTGCCCGATCTCGATGCCTTGCCCGGCCTGCTGGCGC
This sequence comes from uncultured Alphaproteobacteria bacterium, assembly GCA_963802015.1. Lineage (GTDB taxonomy): Bacteria > Pseudomonadota > Alphaproteobacteria > Sphingomonadales > Sphingomonadaceae > Novosphingobium. The sequence goes on along the minus strand of CAWDHB010000006.1, from coordinate 222,835 downwards.
GCAGCCTGCCAGCGCATATGGTGCCCGCAGCCTATGTCGTGCTGGCCGCGCTGCCGCTGACGGTCAACGGCAAGCTCGACCGTGCGGCGCTGCCTGCACCACAAGCGGGGCCGCGCCGCCACGATCCGCCGCAAAGCCCGCAGGAGGAATTGCTGGCGACGGTGTTCGCGGAGCTGCTTGGAGTAGAGCAGGTTGGCCGGGGTGAGAACTTCTTCGAACTGGGCGGTCATTCCTTGCTGGCGACGCAGCTGGCAGCGCGGGTACGGGCGGCGTTCTCGTGCGAGCTGCCGCTGCGCACAGTGTTCGAATCTCCTACCCCCGCTGCCCTCGCCGAACGGCTTGCCGGGCTCGATCGTGCCAGCAGCGCCGTATCCAGCGCGAGCCGGGAGCTGTCGTTGCCGTTGTCGTTCACGCAGGAACGGTTGTGGTTCCTGGATCAGCTAGGCGGGTCGGGCGCGGCCTATCACGTGCCGCTGGCGGCGGTGCTGGAAGGCGCGCTGGACGTGGCGGCGCTGGGCTGGGCGCTGAGCGAGCTGGTCGCGCGGCATGAGGTGCTGCGGACGCGGTTCGTGGTGGCGGACGGTGCCGAGGGCGCAGTGCAGGTGGTGGATGCGCCGTGGACTGTGGAGCTGGCGGCGGTCCCGGTGGCGGAGGATGCGGTTGAAGGGCTGCTGGCGGGGCTGGTGCTGGCGCCGTTCGACCTTGCGGCGGATCGGATGCTGCGGGTGGGTCTGTGGCGGACGGGTGAGAACCGGCACGTGCTGGCGCTGGTGCTGCATCACATCGTGACCGACGGCTGGTCGATGGGGGTGCTGCTGCGCGAGGTGGGGGTGCTGTACGCAGCGCGGCGGGCGGGCATGGCGAGCCCGCTGGCGGCGCTGGGGGTGCAATATGCGGACTGGGCCGCCTGGCAGCGGCGCGAGCTGGCGGGTGCGCGGCTGGAGCGGCAGCTGGGGTGGTGGCGCGGTGCGCTGGCAGGGATGCCGGCGAACCTTGACCTGCCGACCGACCGGCCGCGTCCGGCGGTGCAGAGTTTTGCCGGGGCGCAGCACGGGTTTATGGTTCCGGCGGAGCTGGCCGGTGCGCTGGGGTCGCTGGCGCGGCGCGAGGGCGCGACGCTGTTCATGGTGCTGCTGGCGGCGTGGCAGCTGGTGCTGGCGCGGTGGAGCGGGCAGGAGCGGCTGGTCGTGGGCACGCCGATCGCGAACCGGACGCGGGCGGAGAGCGAAGGGCTGATCGGGTTCTTCGCGAACACGCTGGCGGTGCCGGTGGACGTGGGGCAGGCGGAGAGCTTTGCAGCGCTGCTGGGCCAGGTGCGCGAGACAGCGCTGGGGGCTTACGCACACCAGGATCTGCCGTTCGAGAAGCTGGTGGAAGCGCTGGCACCGACGCGGGTGCTGGACCGGCAACCGATCTTCCAGACGATGTTTGTGTTGCAGAACACCCCGGCGGTGGGCGCAAGCCTGCCTGACCTGACGGTGACGCCGCTGCGGGCGGAGGCGCGAACCGCCAAGTTCGACCTGACACTGGCGGTGAACGAGGGCGCGGACGGGCTGCGCGCGCGACTGGAATATGCCACCGACCTGTTCGATGCCGAGACCGCGGCGCGGATCGCCGGGCATTGGCGCCATGTGCTCGAACAGATCGTCCGCGACGCCCACCAACCGCTCGCCGCCATCACCCTCGCCACACCCGATGAACGCAACACCATTCTGGCGTGGGCGAAGGGCCCCGAGGTAGACTGGGCAGATGCGGAGCCGGTGCATCGGCGGATCGCCGCGCGGGCGGCGGCGCGACCCGAGGCGCCTGCGGTGGTGGGTGTGGACGGGGCCGTGCTGGACTATGGCATGCTGGAGCGGCGCGCCAATGCGCTGGCACACCGGCTGGTCGCACTGGGGGCGGGGCCCGACGTGCTGGTGGGCGTGTGCGCCGAACGCTCGCCCGCGCTGGTGGTGGCGCTGCTGGCGATCCTGAAGGCAGGGGCGGCCTATCTGCCGCTTGATGCGGGCTATCCGGCGGCGCGGCTGGCGTTCATGCTGGCCGATGCGCGCGCGCCTGTCGTTCTGGGGACCACGACGACCGCAGCGCTGCTGCCGCCGCTGGGTGACGGCACGCTGCTGCTGCTGGACGAGGCCGGCCTCGCCGAAGAAGAAGCCGACGCGCCGCCCGCCACTGCGCTCGAACCCCACCACCTCGCCTATGCCATCTATACCTCCGGCTCCACCGGAACACCCAAAGGCGTCCTCATCGAACATCGCGCGCTTGGAAATTACCTCTCCTCGATCTCCTCGGCCTTCCCGTTGAGCAGCGGCGTGGGTGCGCCGATCAACACTCCGCTGGCTTTCGATGCGACGGTCACGAGCCTGTGGGGCCCACTGATCAGCGGCAAAGCCGTGCGCATGCTGCGCGAAGGGACAGAAGAGATTGAGTATCTCGCCCGTGTGGTCGAGGCGGGCGGTTCCTCGCTGATCAAGCTCACCCCTGCGCATCTGGGCGCCTTGCACAGCCTCGATTCCGGGATCGCGCACGGCGATGCGGCTGGTGCGCTGATCATCGGCGGCGAAGCGTTAACCGGCGCGCATGTGGCTGATTGGCGCGCGCGCGCTCCGCAGGTCCGTCTGATCAACGAATACGGTCCTACAGAAGCAACGGTTGGCTGCACTACTTACGAGATCACCGCCGACACGGATTTGTCACGTGACGTGCCGATCGGGCGTCCGATCACGAACATGCGGGTCTATGTGCTGGACGCGGCGATGGAGCCGGTTCCTGTGGGCGTGGCGGGTGAGTTGTATATTGGCGGTGCGGGTCTGGCGCGCGGTTATCTCAATCGTCCGGCGCTGACGGCGGAGCGGTTCGTGCCTGATCCGTTCGGCGATGGCGAGCGGTTGTACCGGACTGGCGACCGGGTGCGGTGGCGCTCGGACGGCGAACTGGACTTTCACGGGCGCCTGGACCAGCAGGTCAAGCTGCGCGGGTTCCGGATCGAGCCGGGCGAGATCGAAGCGGCGCTCGCGGGGCTGCCGGGGATTGCGCAGGCGGCAGTGGTGCTGCGCGATGACACCACGGTTGGTCCCCAGCTGGTGGGCTATGTGGTGCCGGTCGAAGGCGCGCCGGTGCCCGATCTCGATGCCTTGCCCGGCCTGCTGGCGCGCAGCCTGCCAGCGCATATGGTGCCCGCAGCCTATGTCGTGCTGGCCGCGCTGCCGCTGACGGTCAACGGCAAGCTCGACCGTGCGGCGCTGCCTGCACCACAAGCGGGGCCGCGCCGCCACGATCCGCCGCAAAGCCCGCAGGAGGAATTGCTGGCGACGGTGTTCGCGGAGCTGCTTGGAGTAGAGCAGGTTGGCCGGGGTGAGAACTTCTTCGAACTGGGCGGTCATTCCTTGCTGGCGACGCAGCTGGCAGCGCGGGTACGGGCGGCGTTCTCGTGCGAGCTGCCGCTGCGCACAGTGTTCGAATCTCCTACCCCCGCTGCCCTCGCCGAACGGCTTGCCGGGCTCGATCGTGCCAGCAGCGCCGTATCCAGCGCGAGCCGGGAGCTGTCGTTGCCGTTGTCGTTCACGCAGGAACGGTTGTGGTTCCTGGATCAGCTAGGCGGGTCGGGCGCGGCCTATCACGTGCCGCTGGCGGCGGTGCTGGAAGGCGCGCTGGACGTGGCGGCGCTGGGCTGGGCGCTGAGCGAGCTGGTCGCGCGGCATGAGGTGCTGCGGACGCGGTTCGTGGTGGCGGACGGTGCCGAGGGCGCAGTGCAGGTGGTGGATGCGCCGTGGACTGTGGAGCTGGCGGCGGTCCCGGTGGCGGAGGATGCGGTTGAAGGGCTGCTGGCGGGGCTGGTGCTGGCGCCGTTCGACCTTGCGGCGGATCGGATGCTGCGGGTGGGTCTGTGGCGGACGGGTGAGAACCGGCACGTGCTGGCGCTGGTGCTGCATCACATCGTGACCGACGGCTGGTCGATGGGGGTGCTGCTGCGCGAGGTGGGGGTGCTGTACGCAGCGCGGCGGGCGGGCATGGCGAGCCCGCTGGCGGCGCTGGGGGTGCAATATGCGGACTGGGCCGCCTGGCAGCGGCGCGAGCTGGCGGGTGCGCGGCTGGAGCGGCAGCTGGGGTGGTGGCGCGGTGCGCTGGCAGGGATGCCGGCGAACCTTGACCTGCCGACCGACCGGCCGCGTCCGGCGGTGCAGAGTTTTGCCGGGGCGCAGCACGGGTTTATGGTTCCGGCGGAGCTGGCCGGTGCGCTGGGGTCGCTGGCGCGGCGCGAGGGCGCGACGCTGTTCATGGTGCTGCTGGCGGCGTGGCAGCTGGTGCTGGCGCGGTGGAGCGGGCAGGAGCGGCTGGTCGTGGGCACGCCGATCGCGAACCGGACGCGGGCGGAGAGCGAAGGGCTGATCGGGTTCTTCGCGAACACGCTGGCGGTGCCGGTGGACGTGGGGCAGGCGGAGAGCTTTGCAGCGCTGCTGGGCCAGGTGCGCGAGACAGCGCTGGGGGCTTACGCACACCAGGATCTGCCGTTCGAGAAGCTGGTGGAAGCGCTGGCACCGACGCGGGTGCTGGACCGGCAACCGATCTTCCAGACGATGTTTGTGTTGCAGAACACCCCGGCGGTGGGCGCAAGCCTGCCTGACCTGACGGTGACGCCGCTGCGGGCGGAGGCGCGAACCGCCAAGTTCGACCTGACACTGGCGGTGAACGAGGGCGCGGACGGGCTGCGCGCGCGACTGGAATATGCCACCGACCTGTTCGATGCCGAGACCGCGGCGCGGATCGCCGGGCATTGGCGCCATGTGCTCGAACAGATCGTCCGCGACGCCCACCAACCGCTCGCCGCCATCACCCTCGCCACACCCGATGAACGCAACACCATTCTGGCGTGGGCGAAGGGCCCCGAGGTAGACTGGGCAGATGCGGAGCCGGTGCATCGGCGGATCGCCGCGCGGGCGGCGGCGCGACCCGAGGCGCCTGCGGTGGTGGGTGTGGACGGGGCCGTGCTGGACTATGGCATGCTGGAGCGGCGCGCCAATGCGCTGGCACACCGGCTGGTCGCACTGGGGGCGGGGCCCGACGTGCTGGTGGGCGTGTGCGCCGAACGCTCGCCCGCGCTGGTGGTGGCGCTGCTGGCGATCCTGAAGGCAGGGGCGGCCTATCTGCCGCTTGATGCGGGCTATCCGGCGGCGCGGCTGGCGTTCATGCTGGCCGATGCGCGCGCGCCTGTCGTTCTGGGGACCACGACGACCGCAGCGCTGCTGCCGCCGCTGGGTGACGGCACGCTGCTGCTGCTGGACGAGGCCGGCCTCGCCGAAGAAGAAGCCGACGCGCCGCCCGCCACTGCGCTCGAACCCCACCACCTCGCCTATGCCATCTATACCTCCGGCTCCACCGGAACACCCAAAGGCGTCCTCATCGAACATCGCGCGCTGGACAACCATATGCGTTGGATGAATGACGCATTTCCGCTGACTGGTGATGACGTCATCCTTCAGAAGACCCCGATTGGCTTTGATGCTAGCGTTTGGGAGATCTTTGCGCCTTTGCTGGCGGGCACCAAGTTGGTTTTAGCCGGCCCTGACACCCACCGCGATCCGCTGGCGCTGCGCACCGAATCGGCGAAAGCAGGCGCTACGACACTTCAGCTTGTTCCCTCGATCCTCCCTTCTTTCCTGGCCGAACGAGATGTGTCGCTCGTTCGATTACGCCAGCTTTTTGCCGGAGGGGAGGCCCTGACTGCGCGAACGCGCCGCGCGGTACGTGAGGAACTTCCTGGCGTTACGCTTACCAATCTCTACGGACCGACAGAAACCTGCATCCAATGTCTGACTCACTCTCACTGTGTCTATGCCGACACGGATTTGTCACGTGACGTGCCGATCGGGCGTCCGATCACGAACATGCGGGTCTATGTGCTGGACGCGGCGATGGAGCCGGTTCCTGTGGGCGTGGCGGGTGAGTTGTATATTGGCGGTGCGGGTCTGGCGCGCGGTTATCTCAATCGTCCGGCGCTGACGGCGGAGCGGTTCGTGCCTGATCCGTTCGGCGATGGCGAGCGGTTGTACCGGACTGGCGACCGGGTGCGGTGGCGCTCGGACGGCGAACTGGACTTTCACGGGCGCCTGGACCAGCAGGTCAAGCTGCGCGGGTTCCGGATCGAGCCGGGCGAGATCGAAGCGGCGCTCGCGGGGCTGCCGGGGATTGCGCAGGCGGCAGTGGTGCTGCGCGATGACACCACGGTTGGTCCCCAGCTGGTGGGCTATGTGGTGCCGGTCGAAGGCGCGCCGGTGCCCGATCTCGATGCCTTGCCCGGCCTGCTGGCGCGCAGCCTGCCAGCGCATATGGTGCCCGCAGCCTATGTCGTGCTGGCCGCGCTGCCGCTGACGGTCAACGGCAAGCTCGACCGTGCGGCGCTGCCTGCACCACAAGCGGGGCCGCGCCGCCACGATCCGCCGCAAAGCCCGCAGGAGGAATTGCTGGCGACGGTGTTCGCGGAGCTGCTTGGAGTAGAGCAGGTTGGCCGGGGTGAGAACTTCTTCGAACTGGGCGGTCATTCCTTGCTGGCGACGCAGCTGGCAGCGCGGGTACGGGCGGCGTTCTCGTGCGAGCTGCCGCTGCGCACAGTGTTCGAATCTCCTACCCCCGCTGCCCTCGCCGAACGGCTTGCCGGGCTCGATCGTGCCAGCAGCGCCGTATCCAGCGCGAGCCGGGAGCTGTCGTTGCCGTTGTCGTTCACGCAGGAACGGTTGTGGTTCCTGGATCAGCTAGGCGGGTCGGGCGCGGCCTATCACGTGCCGCTGGCGGCGGTGCTGGAAGGCGCGCTGGACGTGGCGGCGCTGGGCTGGGCGCTGAGCGAGCTGGTCGCGCGGCATGAGGTGCTGCGGACGCGGTTCGTGGTGGCGGACGGTGCCGAGGGCGCAGTGCAGGTGGTGGATGCGCCGTGGACTGTGGAGCTGGCGGCGGTCCCGGTGGCGGAGGATGCGGTTGAAGGGCTGCTGGCGGGGCTGGTGCTGGCGCCGTTCGACCTTGCGGCGGATCGGATGCTGCGGGTGGGTCTGTGGCGGACGGGTGAGAACCGGCACGTGCTGGCGCTGGTGCTGCATCACATCGTGACCGACGGCTGGTCGATGGGGGTGCTGCTGCGCGAGGTGGGGGTGCTGTACGCAGCGCGGCGGGCGGGCATGGCGAGCCCGCTGGCGGCGCTGGGGGTGCAATATGCGGACTGGGCCGCCTGGCAGCGGCGCGAGCTGGCGGGTGCGCGGCTGGAGCGGCAGCTGGGGTGGTGGCGCGGTGCGCTGGCAGGGATGCCGGCGAACCTTGACCTGCCGACCGACCGGCCGCGTCCGGCGGTGCAGAGTTTTGCCGGGGCGCAGCACGGGTTTATGGTTCCGGCGGAGCTGGCCGGTGCGCTGGGGTCGCTGGCGCGGCGCGAGGGCGCGACGCTGTTCATGGTGCTGCTGGCGGCGTGGCAGCTGGTGCTGGCGCGGTGGAGCGGGCAGGAGCGGCTGGTCGTGGGCACGCCGATCGCGAACCGGACGCGGGCGGAGAGCGAAGGGCTGATCGGGTTCTTCGCGAACACGCTGGCGGTGCCGGTGGACGTGGGGCAGGCGGAGAGCTTTGCAGCGCTGCTGGGCCAGGTGCGCGAGACAGCGCTGGGGGCTTACGCACACCAGGATCTGCCGTTCGAGAAGCTGGTGGAAGCGCTGGCACCGACGCGGGTGCTGGACCGGCAACCGATCTTCCAGACGATGTTTGTGTTGCAGAACACCCCGGCGGTGGGCGCAAGCCTGCCTGACCTGACGGTGACGCCGCTGCGGGCGGAGGCGCGAACCGCCAAGTTCGACCTGACACTGGCGGTGAACGAGGGCGCGGACGGGCTGCGCGCGCGACTGGAATATGCCACCGACCTGTTCGATGCCGAGACCGCGGCGCGGATCGCCGGGCATTGGCGCCATGTGCTCGAACAGATCGTCCGCGACGCCCACCAACCGCTCGCCGCCATCACCCTCGCCACACCCGATGAACGCAACACCATTCTGGCACGGTGCGATGTCGCATGCTCTTTCGCCGAATTGCCATGCCTGCACACGCTGTTTGCTGCGCAAGTAAGTCGCAACCCAGCCGCTACTGCATTACAATGGGATTGCGGGGAACTCAGTTACGGTGAGCTTGACGAGGCTGCCAATCGTCTCGCTCATTACCTTCGCCGGATGGGGGCAGGTCGCGAGCAGCTGGTCGGAATTTGCCTAAATCGATCTCCAGAGTTCATTGTAGCCATTTTGGCGATCTTGAAGACCGGGGCAGCCTATTTGCCGCTTGATCCGGAAGTGCCATCGGAGCGCCTGACGCTGATCCTAGCGGATTCCGAGGCGCGCATAGTGGTAACCAGTGTCGATTTGTCCGAGAAATGCGGGACAACCAAGGTGGATATCCTGCAAATCGACGATATCGGCGATGAACTGGCGGCCATGCCTGCGACTGCGCCGCAAGTGACGTCCAGTCCGGAAGACCTTGCATATGTGATCTACACATCGGGTTCCACCGGCGTTCCAAAGGGCGTGATGATCGAACATCGCCAGGTGTCGCGTTTGTTTGCCGGCACTCATCATTGGTATGGGTTTGGACCAGACGACGTATGGTCACTGTTCCATTCCCCAGCATTTGATGTTTCGGTTTGGGAAATTTGGGGCGCGTTGGCCCATGGCGGCAAGTTGGTGATTGTTCCTTATCTCGTCGCCCGGTTGTCCGACGAATTTCATCAGTTGGTTTGTGATTATGGTGTCACGATCCTTAGCCAAACGCCATCGGCGTTTCGTAGTTTCATGGAAGCGCAGCAGCGGAGCGACAAGCCGCATCGCATCCACCGGGTAGTATTGGCCGGCGAAGCGTTAGACATGGCGTCACTGGCTCCCTGGTTCGCCGATGACCGAAACTCCGGCGCAGTGCTCGTCAATATGTACGGTATCACTGAGACGACCGTCCATTCCACATATGCTGAAATTGAGCGGAGGGATGTCGCGCGGGTCGGCCCAAGTCCGATCGGGGTACCCATTCCTGATCTGCGCATTTACATTCTCGATGAACACCGCCAGCCAGTGCCGATCGGCGTCCGCGGCGAAATCTACGTTGGCGGGGCAGGCGTCGCGCGCGGCTATCTCAATCGTGCCGATCTGACATTCGAACGATTTATCGACAGCCCATTCGTGTGCGGCGACCGGTTGTACAAGAGCGGCGATATCGCGCGATATCTCGCCGACGGGACGATGGAATTCTATGGCCGCAATGACGGGCAAGTGAAAATTCGCGGTTTCCGCATCGAAACTGGTGAGATCGAAGCGCGGCTGAGCCAGTTGCCTGGGATCGAACGGACGGTAGTGCTCGCCAGCGACGATGAACGCGGCGGACGTAGGCTTATTGCCTACTACGTTGCAGCACAGGATATCGCTATAGCCAAGCTGCGGGCGCATCTGCAAATCTCCCTTCCAGATTATATGGTGCCGGCGGCTTTTGCTCGCATTGATGCCGTACCTTTGACGGTCAACGGCAAGCTTGACTGGCGCGCACTCCCCAAGCCGCAAACCTATGATCCAAACGAGGCAGCGAATGATAACAAGCCCCGCAGTCCGCAGGAAGAGTTGCTGGCGACGGTATTTGCAGAAGTGCTTGGGGTAGAACGGGTTGGCCGGGGCGACAGCTTCTTCGAACTGGGCGGTCATTCCTTGCTGACGATGCAACTGGCAGCGCGGGTGCGGACGGCGTTCTCGTGCGAGCTGCCGCTGCGCACAGTGTTCGAATCTCCTACCCCCGCCGCCCTTGCCGAAAGGCTTGCCGAGCTCGATCGTGCCAGCAGCCCATTAACTCCCGCAAACCGAACGCTCATCCAGCTCCGAGATGGCCCAACCACTGGTCACGCACTGCTGTTGATGCCTTCGATCTTGGGTAGCGGCATGTTTCATCAGCGCCTGCTCGACGATCTCCAATGTGCTGAACAGGCATGGACATTCGGCTTGCCGGGGTTGGATCCAGGCGAGATGGTAATCGAAGGGATGGACTCGCTCGCCCGCTATGGCCTGCAAGCGCTGGCGGATGCTGGACCGCGAGAATGGACCGTGATTGGCTGGTCGTTTGGAGGCGTGCTTGGTCATGAGCTGGCGCAGCAAATGGCGGCAGCGGGTATGGCAGTGCGGCAAGTTGTGCTCATCGATACTCTGTTGCCGACCGAGGTAGGCAACCAGCCGACGCTTGGACAAATGTGGATGGAGTTGGTTCGTTCGGATATCGCTTACCAGAGCCTGGACCGGGACTTGGAGCAACGCTTGTTTGCGCTCTATGCCGCCAACTATCGATCGCTCGAAGCGTATCAGCCCAGCGAACAGGCAATACCGCTGCGTCAGATCATTTCAGCGGCGAGCAAAGAAGATGTTGAGAAATCCGTTACACCCCAGTCAGCGACGCTGGCTCCTCTCTCGGCAAGGGATATCGTTATCCCTGGTGACCATCATTCCATCCTTGCCAACGGGCTGGGTGACTTAGCCTCCGCACTGAATCGCCTACTGCGCGCCGACCGGGATTGCGTGAAATGACTGCCGGGGTGGCAATCACAGGCCTTGGTATCGTCTCACCCTTGGGTGTTACGGTGAATGAATTTTCACGCGCGCTGCGCAGCGGTGTTTCAGCGATCCGCTTGCTGGGCGACGCCTTTGGCGATCTACACGCAGTCCCTGCCGCACGTGTACCTGAGTTTCTGGAGCGCGACGAGCACGAGAGCAAACATTGGCGAGCGATGGACCGGGTGTCGCAATTCGCGGTCAAGGCTGCACAAGTCGCTGCGTCGGACTCACAGCTTGAATTTAACGGGGTCTTGGGAAGCCGAACCGCAGTTGTACTGGGGTCCGCGACTGGGGGGCAGACCACTGTCGATGCCGCATATGCAAGACTGTATCGCGATGGTGGGCGCGTGCCCCCGGCAACGATTCCACGCTGGATGATCAACGCGCCTGCGGGCAATGTCAGCATTGACCTGGCGATCACCGGCCCTTCATTTTGCGTGGCCAGCGCCTGTGCCTCCACGACCCAGGCTATCGGCTTAGCTTATTCAATGGTGTCGACCGGGGCGGTGGACGTTGCGATCACAGGGGGTTCCGATGCGAGCCTGAGCTATGGTGCGATCAAATGCTGGGAAGCCATGCGCATCATGTCGCCTGATCAGTGCCGGCCATTCAGCTTGAACAGGCGCGGGCTGACGCTTGGCGAAGGTTCGGCCATTTTCATTCTAGAGTCGATTTCCCATGCACGCGCAAGGAACGCCCAGATACACGCGCGAATTGTCGGTTTCGGCGCCAGTTCGGACGCAGCGAATCTGGCAGCACCTACGCCGGAGGGCGCCGCGTCTGCAATTGCAGCCTGCATGACGGATGGCGGCTTGGTTCCGCAGGACATCGATTATGTCAACGCGCACGGAACTGGCACTTATGCCAACGACCTCAATGAAACGCGGGCTTTGCATCTAGCCATGGGGCGTCATGCTTCGAAGCTTGCAATTTCCTCGACAAAAGCTGCTCATGGCCATGCACTTGGCGCTGCCGGAGGCCTCGAATTGATGGCGACGATCGTCGCGATGCGAGATGGGTTCATTCCGCCAACTCTCGGCTTCGACGGGCCCGATCCCGACTGTGATCTGGATTACGTGCCGGATATCGCGCGATCGGGGCCGATTGCTTTCGCGCTGTCTAATTCCTTCGCCTTTGGCGGACATAATGCCGTGTTGGCCTTGGCTGCGGGAGTGTGATGATGCAAAAAACGAAGAGCGCGACCGAATCCTTTGATCAAGTCATTGTGTCGCCCATTCCAGCAAAAAATTATCGCCGAATTTTTCGGGATGAAGCCCTTGCGCTCTCGCGCATATCGCCACGTGCCGTAGCGCAGCAAATCTTGGCCCAGTGGCTTGTCATTGTGCTGGTTTTTGCCGTTTGCATCTACATCACTCCGCAATTGCTGATCGTTATTGAAGAAACCAACGGTACGCTGGCGGTTGTAGGGCTTTGCTGCTTGCTAGCATCGCTCTTCGCCGTTGGCGCTGTTGTGATTGCTTGTAAGCAACACGCACTGGGCTCGGTCATGCACGATGCGACGCATTATCGTCTGCTCGAAACCAAGCAGAACAACGATCTGGTCAGCGACCTGTTCTGTGCGTTTCCGATCGGCATGCTGACTGCAAGTTACCGACGCGGGCATTTGCCGCATCACGCCTTCACCAATAAGGCCTTCGATCCTTACTGGGCCCGCTTGTCCCAGGATGAAGCTTATGTTTTCCCCATGGTCCGAAACAAGCTGCGCAAGCTTTTGATCTGCGACGCGCTTGGGCTAAATCTGCAAAATTGGTGGCCGATCCTACGGGCTTGGACAGGATGGGCTTTTATACTTCGCGATCCTGAAGGGTATTTGACTCCCACTGACCGGCGGCGTTTTACCATGTTCTGGGCGATAGCAACGATAGCTATGATCGTTTCAGGCTGGTGGCCCTATTTTCTGGGATTGTGGGTGTTGCCATTGTTGACGCTAAATCTGGCGTTCACTCGCTTGCGGATCATCGCTGAGCATAGCCTTGATGTCAGTGATAATGAAATAACACGTACACGCCATGTCGATGGAACCTGGTTCGAACGACATGCGATTGGGCCATTGAACATAAATTTTCACATCGCCCACCACTTGTTTCCAATGGTTCCGTTCTACAACCTGCCAAAAATGCACCAGATCCTGCTCACAGATCAGGACTTTTGCAGGGATGCGGAGCTTTGGCCATCGTATCTGGGACGAAATGGAATCATCGCAAGTCTACTTACTGATGGCGAATTTATAGAACGTGAAAAAATCGAGATTTGAAGAGTTATTTAATGTTGAATGACTCAAAATTTTGAAAGGTATTTAAAATGGAGTCCGCAAATACTCTTGAATTATTAACTGCTGAAGTTGCTAAAATTGCTGAACTCGAAAATGTAGATCCAGATATCGGCCTGAACGAACTCGGAGTCGATTCGCTGAAGCTGGTCGAACTCGTCCTGGTTTGCGACCAATTGTACGCAATCAGCCTCGATCCGGAGCGGCTGGAGATCAACGAATTCACTACGCTGCGGGATCTTGATCGGCAGATGCGGGAAATGGAGCCGGCTTGATCTAATGGAAAGGGGAACAGGATTCATGTCGCAACGATTTGCACTAAGTAGACTGCCTGCCGACCTGAAGACCCCTTGCTATGTATTCGATCCAGCAGTTGTCGAAGCTCGGATTGTGCGACTGCGCGAAGCACTTGGTGGCGGCGTTGTCGTCTCACTCAAGGCTAATCCGCTTCTGGACTTGTTCGTCCGCTGCGCACATGCTTTTACCGACGGGGTTGAGGTTGCCAGTCAGGGTGAACTGAACCTTGTCGTTGGACGGCTGGCTGCACCGCGCTTCGTTAACACCCCGGCGATGGATGCCGACCTGATGGCTGCAGCCCACGCTTCGCGTTCGACAATCGTGCTTGACTCACCACATCACGTGGCCGCCTACATCGCCCGCTTTGGCGATGCACAAGACCGCGCCCGACTGATGTTACGCGCGAATGTCGGCAGTCTGATCGGCGGAAAGCTTGGCACGCGCCACGGCGATCAGTTCGGCATGGACCCCGCAACACTCGTTGGCGCGGCCCAGACCCTGACGCAGGCCGGTTGCACGCTGTCCGGCGTGGCCATGTTCGGAGGCTCCAACAGCTTTGCGGATCTGGCCTTGCCAATTGCGGAGAATGCCGGCCGCCTGATTTCGCAGGTCGAGGGGGCAATAGATGCCAAGCTTAGCATCCTCAATCTCGGAGGAGGGCTTGCTGCGGATTGGGAAACCTCTGATCTGCCGCTCGCGGCCTATCGCTCGGCAATAAGACGATTGCCAGCGCATCTTACGGTTCTGCACGATGCTGGTCGGGCGCTTTTTGGAGCAGCGGGAGTGTTTGCAGTGCGTCTAGTGTCGGTCAAATCCATCGACCAGCGCCAGATCGGCGTGTGCGACGGTGGCATCGCGCATTGCTTTGCCCTTGGTCAGACTGAAGCGGTCATCAAGCGAGCTCGGCGTGGAGAAATGCTGCAGCCAGTTGCAGCGAATGACTCGGCCGAACCGATCGCGATCGAGCTGTTTGGCAATAGTTGCAGTCGTGCGGATCAGATCGGCGAAGTGCGCTGCGGCGAGCTGCCAGCCGCTGGCGACGTCATCGTGTTCGACCAGTGCGGCGCTTACCACACCTATTCGCCTACGGGCTTCCTGAACCTGAAGCCCGCAATGCAATATGTGGTGTCGTGACGTGGCCAGAGTAGCACTCGATTCCGGCAGTCCGAAGCCAAAGCCTTTGCCCACTGCTACCTTACGCGGTCGATTCGAGCGGTCGCCATTCCATGGGGAGCTGTATGGGGCCGAATTGAGTATGTTGCCGCTCCATAAGCCGTCTGAATTTCGACATGTGAATGATTTCGAGCAAATCTCAAACATTCCTGTCATCCTTTCTCCCAGCCAGCGCTACCGGTTGCTGGCAGATCTCGTAGACGGGCTGGTCGCGGCCATGCCAACACTTCGGCTGTGCCTCGTACGGCTCGGCGCACCCGATTATCGCACGCAGCTCCCGCAGCGTCTGTTGCAAGCCGATGTGTTGCTGGTTCACGACCCTTGGCGGTTTCTCACGGCGCTTGACCTCACTGCACAGGATTGCGTGGCGGTGATCTGGCAAGAATTGCGCACCGACAGCGTGGAACCGGGTGACAACGGAATGGCCATCACTCTGATTGGTGCGGCTGGAATTGCAGGGCTGCCGAAATTCGCAGCGAGCAGCCCGCTAATTGCTCAGCTATCTCACCGTGAACTTGTGCATGGTGTATTGTCATGACTTTGGCACATCCTTTAGGTCCTAAGCTTGATCGTATCGAATCGTTACAATCACGTGCTGTGGTTGTACCAGCGATCGCTGCTACAACCATTGAAGGTCTAGTCGATTGGCGGTTCGCTTCCCCGTTGGTGGACTATGACGCTCCTTTGATGGAGCGGATCGATTGTCTGGGAGAACTGATCGGAAAACAGGTTTGCGAATTGGCTGAAATCGAGAATGCGGCAGATACGCGCTATGTTTTGTGCAGCAGTTATTTGCCAAAGATACTTATTGACGTTCCAGAGCGCGTCGATCGCCTGTTGAGCCGGGTCGCTAAGGTTGGGGGGCGACGCCCACTAGCGCTGGTGCAGGCCTATGAATGCGCGAGCTGGGGACATGTGTGGCAATGCCAGGCGCGTCACGGGACATCGCGCAGTCTGACGATGACTGTGGTCGATGCCTG
This sequence comes from uncultured Alphaproteobacteria bacterium, assembly GCA_963802015.1. Lineage (GTDB taxonomy): Bacteria > Pseudomonadota > Alphaproteobacteria > Sphingomonadales > Sphingomonadaceae > Novosphingobium. The sequence continues at coordinate 207,500 of CAWDHB010000006.1, read as the reverse complement.
CCTCTATGGCTTCACGCATTATGCTAGCCATCCCAGTGTTGGCAAATCCGGCTTTGGAATAACGAGCGTCCAACTTCGCCTGCCTGATAGCGATCCTGCAGCAAGCATTGCAGTTGCCGGCCCGTTCCCTGACAGCGGGTTCAAGGAGTTCATTCGCGCGCTGCGTGACCGCGCTACCAGCAGCGGTTCCAAACGCGTTATGGCGCCGTTCTTCCGCGAAGATCTGGGTGCCATTGCTACCCGCATTGTGGGCGTGGAACGGACCACGCGAAATCGGAACGCGGAAGATGGCCACTGCTTCGGATCTGATCCCTGGATAGGTTTGGCGATGGATTTGGCCGAGGGGTTGGTCGTCCCCGGCGACTTAGTCACTTTGGGGACGTTGGCCTATAATGGCTATTTCGCGGTGGCGGACGTGATTGCCCCAGAAGCAGCACGCGTGCGATGTAAGCGGTGGTCCTGATGTGCGCCAATCTCGAAGTAACGCTGCGAACGTTGTACGCTCGCGGGGTCGGCACGATCGCCTGGCACGAGCCACGTCGAGCTCAAGTGCTCCGATCAGGACCACTGGCCGATCAATGGGCCCATGGCGAAACGCAAGTCCTACGGAGCAACCGTCCGCATCAAACGCGGTGCCAAACCCGCCAAGCCGGTCGCGCTGAGATCGATCACGCTGTCTGCTTGCAGTTCGCGTCCCATAAGCCCGATCTGCTGTCATCAAACGCGATCTTCGCCTCCAAAGTCCAAGCTGAAGGAATTACAGCATGAGTATTTCCGCCGTTGCCGTACCTGTGATGCCCGAGAGGATTGGACAGGCTGCCTGGCAAGAATTGCCTTCTGGCGCGCACCAACTTGACGCTCGGATGAGCGCAGTGCTGCTGGGACCGGGAGACGGAAGTGAGAACCTGCAATCCCTCTATTACAAGGGTACCCGCAGTCAGTGGTCGATCAACGATTTCGACTGGAGCGACGAGTTCGATCTGGCGAATCCATTGCAAATGCATGATTTGACGATCCCACTGGCTCATACGCCGATTTGGATCCGTATGGACGAGAAAGACCGCTCTGCGGTTCGGCAACATCTCCAAGCTTGGCATGTCTCCCAGATTTTGCATGGCGAGCGCGCTTCGATGCTCTGCGCGAGCAAGATCATGCTGGCCTCCGAAGATCCTGCCGAAAAGAGCTGCGCCGCGTTGCAAGCTGCCGACGAGGCACGCCACATTGAGGTCTATACGCGCATGCTTGGCAAGATCGGGCCCGAAGTCACGATTTCGCCCAGCCTCGACCGGCTACTCTACAATATTATCGAAGATAACGAGCCGGGAATCGTGTCGCTTGGCCTTCAAATAATGGTCGAAGGTCTGGCGCTGGCTTTTTTCAAGAATTTGGCTGCCTATTCGCAAAATCCACTTGTGCGAAATGTGGTTGAACTGGTCATTCGAGACGAGGCGCGACATTTCGCCGCCGGCCAGATGAGCCTAGGTAAGCTTCACCAACAATTGACTGAAGCTGAGTTGCGGCGGCGAGAGGATTATGTCGTCGAAGCATGCAATTTGCTCAATGACTATCTGTTCGCTGACGAGCTGTGGGAACCGCTCGGTTTGCCAAAGCAGCAATGTATGGAGATGACCCGCAGTTCGCCGGTAAATCGCAGTATGCATCGAGCGCTGTTCCGCAGCATTGTGCCTGCGGTGCGCAGCATTGGTCTGCTGGGCCCCCGTGCGCAGCGGGCGTTCGAACAGATGGACGTGCTCAACTACGCTTCCTTTCCCGCATCTGAAGGTGTGAGCGCCGAATGAGCCAGACATTCATGTCCCTGCCGGTTGTGCATGCCGGCGAGGAGCGCCCCATAAGTCTCTTGCTGGAAGAACCCGAACGCAATCAGGCGCGTGACGGAGAAATAGTTCGGCTGATTGCGGATGGCTTCAAATCCTACCGCGAGTTCGATGCTGACATCGTGGATTTGGTGAGCGAAACCATTCGCGACGCGGCTGCAGCGGCCCAAATTAATCCGGGGGAAATAGACGCCGTATTGTTTGCCAGTGACAGCTACTGGGAAAGTGAAATCCAGCGGACCGGTCAATACCTGCACGGTGCAAGCCGTTATCGCCTTTTGGACGCTGCCCGCAAAGCCGGTCTGGTTAACGCGCAACCATTCGCAAACTGGCTTTCAGCCTGTGGCAATGTCGGTGCAACCTTGGCTCTTGCAAGAGGGCTGATTGCAGCAGGTCAACACCGCCATGCGATGGTTGTTTCGTTTGATCGCATTCCGAGCGGAACCGAACGGCTGATGGCGAACGGTTCATCAATCTTCAGCGATGGAGCGGCTGCCTTCCTGATATCCGCCGAAAAGCAGCCTTTTGCGTTGCTGGGCCATGCAAGTCGATCGAGTTCGCGGCTCGCTAATCCCCATGTGATCTTCGGGCGTTCAAGCCCCGCACTGGCGATGTTGGACACGGTCAAAGCAATGAACCAGGTCAAGCTGTCCCTGTTTGGGCAAACCGCTTTAAAGCCGGACGATTACACACATGTCCTCATGCCGAACATCCGGACTGACGTTGCCGCAGCTTTCGGTGGTTTACTGGGTATCTCGGTAGAGCGGATTCGACGCGATACCTTGGCGAACCACGCGCATCTTCACGCCAATGACAATCTCGTCACATTACTTGCACTCAGTGCAGCGGGCGAAATCGGCGACGGCGACCACATTTTGCTCTTCAATTCGAGCACGTGGGCTTGGCACCTGACGGCGATCCGCAAAGAGATTTGAAGGTGTAATCTAAGCCTAACGTTTGGAGGGCTGAAACTGGAGCTTCGCCATGCGCGAATAGAGCCCATTCGCAGCCTGCAAGACGTTATGTGAACCCTCTTCTTCGATGCGACCATGGTTCATGACCAAAATTCGATCAGCGTGCTGGATCGTCGCCAGCCGATGCGCGATAACGAGGGTAGTGCGGCGGCGCATGAGCCGTTCGAGGGCGAGCCGGACCAAGCGTTCACTTTCGGAATCCAATGCCGAAGTGGCTTCGTCCAACAGGAGTAGCGGCGCGTCGCGCAGCAGCGCCCTGGCTATCGCCAGCCTTTGGCGCTGACCGCCGGAAAGCCGCACACCATCCTGGCCGAGGTCTGTATCGAGTCTGTCCGGTAAAGCGCGGAGAAAATCGGCGGCGTTGGCGGCTTGCGCGGCATCCCAGATTTCCTCGTCCGTGGCGTCCCAACGTCCGTAACGAAGATTGTCACGGGCACTGGCGGCGAACAAAATCGTGTCTTGTTGAACGACCGCAATCCGGGCCCGCAGCGCCGCCGGTTCGACCAGAGTCAAAGGCAATCCATCAAGCAGAACCCGTCCGCCGTCGGGGTCATAGAAGCGTTGAGCGAGATTAAGTAGCGTCGACTTGCCCGCGCCAGAGGGTCCAATTACGGCTACCGTTTCGCCCGGGTTGATTGTCAACGAAAGATCCAGCAATGCTGGGGTCTCCGGGCGCGCGGGATATGTGAAATCAACGTTAACGAACTCCAGCCTGCCGGCACTTACCGGTGGCAGTGGTAGCGGGTTTGCGGCGACCCTTATCGTCGGACGGACCGCTAGCAATTCGGTCAAGCGGCTGGCCGCCCCGATTCCGCGGAGCACATCGCCATAGACTTCGGCAAGCGTATTGAACGAACTGGCTACGATCCCTGCAGTCATTACGAAGCCGGCAATCGCGCCCCCACTGAGCCGACCTTGCGTCACATCGATCGCACCCTGCCAAAGAATTAGTGTTACAGTGCCGGTAATCAGCCAAACTGCCGCTGCGGTCATGATCGCACGAACGCCGATTCGACGCATGGCGGCCGTGCAAACGGCCTCGACGGCATCCCGCATGCGCTGCGATTCACGGCGCTCTTGGCCGAATGCCGTTACGATCCGCATCGCCCCCAAAACCTCACTGGCGATGGTGCCTACATCCGCTACACGGGACTGTGAATCCTGTGATAGACGACGCAGGCGCCGACTTAGCAGCAGGATCGGGGTCAAGATGATCGGAATGCCAATTACCAGCGCTGCCGCCAGTTTGGCGCTGTAAAGGAACATGAATGCGATGCCGCCGACGAGCGTGAACGTGTTCCGCAAAGCAATCGACATGACCGAGCCTACGACCTGTTCGATAATCGTGGTATCAGCGGTCAGGCGGGAAGCGATTTCGGCAGGAGAATTTTCTTCAAAGAATGACGGCGATAGCGTCAATAGGTTGTCCTGTACCTCGGTGCGGATGTCGGCAACAATTCGCTCAGCTACCCACGAGACCATGAAGAACCGCACCGCAGTTGCAATGCCCAGGATGCAGACTAGGATCAGCAAAGTCTGAAATTGTGGTGCGATTGAAGCAGGATCGGCCCCGATGGTAAATCCGTGTTCAACAATTTGCTTGAAGCTCCACGGAACTGCCAACATCGCGCCAGACGCGGCAGTCAGGGCCAGCATTGCGATAATTATTCTTCCAGGATAGCGGCGCGCGCGCGACCAGATCAGGCCCAAACTTGACAGCGATGGCTTAGGTTGAAAATCTCTCTTTGCAATCGACGCCAGCACGCCCCGGCTTGAAGTCTCACCTTCAGTTGCCCGATCATGCCTCATTTTGTTCGCCCGATCCTGGCAAGACACTCATCCAGCGTTGTGAGCAACCGTGGAATCCAGTCGACACACATCCTCGCGACCCCTGGGTCGCGCGTGAAGCCGGCGCGTAACGCGGCACGCGCTTGAATCAAAAGGATGTAGAGACGCACCAATCCCCACAGCTGAAAGAAATCGATCTCAAGCGCTGCGATCGGTGGACCGCCCGCCTCGTGATAGGCTGCCATGAATGCGTCCCACTCTATCACCTGCTCGATATCGCTGCGAATATAACCCAGGTCCTCGGCAGGATAGCCACAATGCGAGAACTCCCAATCAATGAGGCCGATCAACTGGTTTTCGACAGCGAGGACGTTGTGGAAGCCCAAATCCCCATGAATCATTGCAAGTTCCGCCGGCTGATCTGGCAGCATTTCGGACATCCGCGTGAGCGCTAAGCTGATGATCGGGCTGCCTTGCCCAAGCGCTGCGTTCGATGCTGAAAAGCGCACGCGCGCCTTTTCAAGGATCGCTGGAGTATCGCTGCGTCTCTCAACTCCGGCGTTCAGAAGCGGCTGAACGGGGATGGAATGCAATCGGCCCAGCTGCGTAGCCAGCTGATAAGCGAGGTCGGCATCCATAGGCGGAGAGAATAGATCCCCCGGACAGACGCCGGGCGCGAATTCCATCAGCAGGAAAGGGTTTTCTCCATTCACCTCTGGCTCACAGAGTAACAGCGGAGCCGGGGTCGCAATCCCTGCCGCATGCGCGCTGCAAGCGATCGCATACTCTTTCGTGACTGAGGTTCCGGTGATCGCGCTGGACCAGTCCTGGCGAAAGACGAAGCGTGGTGGAAGTGCACTGCAGCCGGATTGCAACACTACAGCCATCAATTTGGATCGCCCTCCACTGAGGGGGTGGAGATCTTCAATGCATAGATTCGCCAGCTCCGGCGACGCTTGCCGCAGCAAGTTCTCGAGTGCGACCGCATCAAGTACTGTACGTGGCTTGGTTAGCGTTGCGACGCGGCGTGGGGCAAGATAGGCACTCTGATCAGCGGTGAGCGAGGTGATTTCGTCATGACGGGAGGGTGTCGCGGTCAGGTGCCAACGGACCCGACGCAGGATGGTGATCGCGTCTGTGGTGGGGGCTACCCCGTTCTCCAGCGTCTCCAGTGCGATGTCGAGATAGCTTGCTAGCGATCGGAAGTCCTCACGGACGAAGCGATGAGTCGTATTCGGTTCTGGTGTGTTAGCCGACATCAAGCACACCTCATCGGGTGAAACCAGAAGCTCAATTTTTGTGGCAGGCGGGCAGAACTCTTCGTGCTCGGTAGCCTGAATGGCTCCACGCCCCGCGCTCGATCCACGATTTCTGGGGGCAGACGATGGTCAAAACCTGTCTGATCGTGATTGGATTTGTAACGAGGCGCGGCACGCCCGACAGGGGCATGGTTTGGAAAATGCATCGCCGGGGAGCATTCTCTCACGATCTCGAAGTTTTCTGTTCCCAAAATCGAAAATATTTCCCACACGGCAGAGAATTCTGCCAAGTAACTAAGACTATTACCTTCGAAACTTCCGATGTAAATCACTAATGAGTTCCGGTAAGACAAACTTTTTTCGAGTGCTATCGGATGATCAAAAATCTTGCAAGCGAGGTCAATAAATAATTGGATATTTTGTAGCGGAATGTTTCTTGTTTTATTATCTTGACCGAGCCGCACTTCAACGCAGCAATCTTTTGATGAGGGTATCATGATCATTCGACCACGTATGCGCGATTTCATCTGCACCACCGCGCATCCGATTGGCTGTGTCGAACTGGTCAGGCGTCAGGTTGAGCGGGCTACTCGGCTGAATCTGCCCGCCGTACCGCAGCGTGTGCTGGTGATCGGATGCTCGGGTGGCTATGGCTTAGCGACAAGGATTGTCACCAGCTTCGGAGGCGGAGCGAACAGCATAGGAGTGTCCTTCGAACGCGCTCCGTGTCAAGATCGCACTGCGAGTGCCGGCTGGTATAACAATCGCGCTTTCGAAGCACTTTCAAACAAGGCCGGCTTGGACGCACTGACGATCGAGGGAGACGCGTTCGCCGAAGACACCAAGGACATGGTATGCGATGCCATTGCGAAGCGCTGGGGCCAGGTTGACCTCTTGGTTTATTCGCTTGCTGCTCCCGCGCGCCGCGATCCACACACCGGCATAATGCATTACGCTGCTGTCAAGCCCACTGTGCCGCTGTCCGGCGTCAAATCCCTCGACACTGATCGCGGGCGTGTGATCACGGTCGACATCGCTGCTGCTAGTGAGGATGAAATTCGCGGCACGATCAAGGTAATGGGGGGGGAGGATTGGCAGGCCTGGACCGAATTACTTGTGGCGCGGGGTCTAGCAGCTCCGGACTTCCGCACTAATCATTACACCTACCTCGGAGCAGAAGCCACACGCCCCATTTACCGTGATGGCACTATCGGACTCGCCAAAGCCGATGTGGAACGCGCGGCGGTTGAACTGGTCAAAAAGCTTGGTCGCGATGTGGCCCGCGTGGTCGTGCTGCCAGCTGCAGTTACTCAAGCGAGTTCGGCGATCCCCATCGTGCCGCTCTACGCCTCGGTCCTTCGCCAGGTGCTGCGCGAACGTGGCAACAACGAAGATGCTCTGGATCAGATTGCGCGACTTTATGGCATCTCGGAATTGGAATTGCGGCGTGACGCCGAGGGCCGCGTCCGCATGGACGGGTGCGAAATGGATCCTGAAGTTCAGTCCGAAATTGCAGCACGCTGGCCGCTTGTCGCCAACGATACGCTCCACAAGCTTGCCGATTTTCCGGGCTACCGTGCCGAACAATTGAGTCTGTTTGGCTTTGCTGTGTCCGGGGTAGATTACGCGGAGAGCTTGGATCCCGAAACAATAGCTTTCCTGCCTTCTGCCAGCACCGTCACTGCTTAGCAATTCTGCCGTTTCAATGGATCCTAATGCTTTAGGATCTAGCCGCTTTCGCGGCATGCCGGGTGCCGACATGCTAAGCCGAGTTCATTGTCCGCGCTGCTAGCGCTTAGCCTCAGTATTGCCGCAACCCTTCAAAACGTGGTGAGCCCTGCTGGGTTCGAACCAGCGACCTACTGATTAAAAGTCAGTTGCTCTACCGACTGAGCTAAGGGCCCGACCACGGAGAGGTCACCTAGGGAGCGGGCGGGGCCGGGTCAAGCGGGCATGCACCTGCCGTATAGTGAAATTGCTGATCGGATCGCGCCAATCTGGGGCAATCTCCAGTATCGGCGCGGTGACAAAGCGGCGTTGGCGGAATGCGGGATGCGGAATGATCAGACCGGGCGAGGACCACGCGCCTATTTCGGCCAGGATGATATCGAGATCGAGCACCCGCGCGCGCCACCGCTGGCCCAAGCGGCGGCGCCCGAACGCCGCCTCGATCTGCTGCAAGCGATCGAGCAGGCCGTCAGGCGATAGCGGCGTTTCGATCAGCGCTGCACCATTGGCATAGCAACGCAGTGACGGTCCCAGCGGCGGGGTGGCGCGGATCGTACTGCTGGCCAGTACCGTCACCCCGGCGCAGCCAAGTGCCGCCAGCGCCGCCGCCAGCACGCGCGGCGGCGAGCCATGCAAATGATGCCGCTGGTTGGAGCCAAGCGCGATGACATAGCGCATCAGCGGATCAGACGTCCTGCGCAAGCCGGCCATAGAGCTGCGGGCGGCGATCACGGAAAAAGCCCATGCCGGCACGGTGCCGGGCGGCGCGGCTGAGGTCGAGTTTGGCGATCAGCGCGCCTGTTTCTGCGTCGCCATAGTCCGCTGCGAAATCACCCCATTCGTCAGTGATGAAGCTGTGGCCGTAAAAGCGTTGCGCGCCATTGGGGCCGTCTTCGACCCCGATCCGGTTTGCGGCCACAACCGGCATACAATTTGAGACGGCGTGGCCCAGCATCGCGCGTCGCCACATCCGGCTGGTATCCAGCTCGGTATCGTAGGGTTCGGAACCGATCGCAGTCGGATAAAGCAACAATTCGGCCCCTAACAAAGCCATCACCCGCGCGCATTCGGGATACCACTGGTCCCAGCAGATCCCGACGCCCACTGTGTGCCCGAACAGCTCCCAGACCTTGAAACCATCGTTGCCAGGCCGGAAATAATACTTTTCCTCATAGCCTGGCCCATCGGGAATGTGGCTTTTGCGGTAGGTCCCGATAATCGCTCCGTCTGGTCCGATCATCGCCAGGGTATTGTAATAATGCTGCCCGTCGCGTTCGAAGAACGAGGTCGGGATCGCCACCTTCAGCTTTGTAGCGAGCGCCCGCATCGCGATCACCGAGGGGTGCTCCGTGGTCGGCCGGGCGAGCGCGAACAGCGCTTCATCCTCCACCTTACAGAAATAGGGACCGGAAAACAGCTCAGGCGGCAGGATTACCTGCGCGCCTTGCCTTGCGGCCTGTTCCACCAGCGCAGCCACGGCAGCGATGTTATCGCCCTCGTCGGACGATCCAAGCGCGAGTTGCAGTGCGGCAACGGTCAGCGTGTCAGTCATGCGGGGCGCTCTATTTCTCCTCCAGCGCGAAGTCCACCTGCACCGACACACGGGTGCGGCTGACCCCGGGGCGGATCGAGGGCGGCGGCGGGGCAGAAACCTGAACGGCGGCGGCGTCAGCCGCCATTTCTGCCGCATAAGGCATCGGATAACCGCCGCCGTTCTGCCCGCCATCGCGGATCGTCAGCACGCGCGCGATTTGCATGCCTGCCGCCGCAGCATAGGCCTCAGCGCGGGTGCGCGCAGCCTTATATGCTGCGGTATAGGCTCCGCGATTGGCCATTTCAGGATCGTCGATTTGCAGTGACGGGCCGGACAGCACATTGGCCCCAGCCGCCGTTGCCGCCGCCACCGCCTCGCCCGCGCGCGGCACATCGCGCAGCCGCACAGTCAGAGTGTTGCTGGCCTGAAACTGGCCTTTCTTCGCGCCATACTCGACGCGGGTGAGCGAGAGGTTAGCGGTTTGCAGATCACGCTCCTGCACCCCGAACTTCTCGAGCGCCTTGGCGATCCCGGCGGCCTTGCGGCTGTTGGCTTCATTGGCCGCCTGCGCATTTACGCCATAGGTTTCCACCCCGATCATGATCGTGGCCAGATCGGGCACCGCCTCGGCCTCGCCGGTGGCAGAGACCGAAAGCAGCGTTTCATCGTGATCGACCCCGCGCGGATCGGGACGATCATGGCTCCGTCCACAGGCGCTGAGCGCGATGAGTGCGGCGAGCGCACATGCGGCCCGGGTCATGGGCGTTTCCGGAACAACAGCGTCATCCGGTCGGTTTCGCCGATGGCTTGCAGGCGGGCCTTGTCCTCTTCCTTGGCCCCGCGCAGTGCGGGCGGCAGGGTCCAGACGCCGATCTCCCAGTTGGCCGGATCTTTCGGATTGGCATTGGCCTGGCTCTTGCCCACGAAGGCAAAGCCGTTGACTTCCATGAACGCAATCACGTCCTTTTCGCGCAGATAGCCCTTCGATCCGTCGGTATAGCTGAACGGTGCGTTCGGCTTGGCGCGATGCTGTTCGATCCCGATCATGCCATCGGGTTTCAGCAGATCGCGCATCGCCTTGATCTCGCGGTCAGCAATGTTCCAGCGCAGCAAATTGTGCATCATCCGCATCACGACGATCCGGTCGAAGGTGCCTTTTTCCCCGGCAGGAACGGCATCGAGCGGATAGGCCGCGAAGCGCTCAGCCGGGATGCCTGACCAGCCGGAGATGTCCGCCGGGTACTTCGCCGCGCCATCGCGGATGCCCTTCTGCTGGGTGTCATTGAAAGGGCCCGAGGTGGGATCGAAGTAAAGTCCGACCAGCTTGCCCTTTGGCCCCAGGTACAGCCCCAGCATCCGCGAATACCATTCCCCGCCGGGGGCATATTCGCCGACCTTCATGTCAGGCTTGATCTGGAAGAACGCCAGCGTTTCGCCCGGGCGGCGGTATTGGTCGCGCGGGCGGTCCGCATCGCGCTTGGGATCGGCCACGGCGGCGGCCAACTCAGGGTTGATCTTCGGCCCTTTTGAGACAGCTGCACTGCCAACGAACAAGGCGGCAGGTGCGATGATGGCAAGGGCGGTGGCGGTAAACAGGCGGCGCATAGAAAGTCTCCCGGAAAAATCTCTGCCTGCAAAGTAGTCGCCTTGCGGGCGATGACAAGCGGCGGTTGCGTCCCTATCTGTCGATCAAGACAGAGGAGCGACAGCGTGGCTGAGGCAATTTTTGCAGGCGGATGTTTTTGGTGCACCGAAGCCGTGTTTACCTCGATCAGCGGGGTCGGCGCGGTCGAAAGCGGCTATATCGGCGGTGCGGTGGTGGATCCGACCTATAAGCAAGTGTGCAGCGGCAGCACCGGCCATGCCGAAGCGATCCGGATCACCTTTGACGATAGCGTGGTCAGCTTCGCCGATCTGCTCGATATCCACATGGCCACGCACGATCCCAGCCAGCTGAACCGGCAGGGCAATGATGTCGGCACGCAGTACCGCAGCGCGCTGTTCCCGCTTGATGATGCGCAGCGTACCGAGTGCATGGCCGGAATTGCCCGCTGGAACGCAGGCCACCCGGGGCAGCAGGCCGTCACGACAATTGAAGGACCGGCCCGGTGGTACCCGGCGGAAGACTATCATCAGGAGTATTGGCAGGGCGAAGGGCAGCGCAACCCCTATTGCCTGGCGGTGATCCCGCCCAAGCTGGCCAAACTTCAACAAGGCTTTGCGGACCGGCTCAAGGATTGACCGGCGGGGCCGGTCAGGGCTTCAACAGCTGTTCCAGTTCCTTGGCGAAATCCTTCAATTCAAAGTTCTGCGGGTCATCGTGGGCGTCAGGAATGCCGGCATCCACGGTGTTGTGCTGCGCCGGGATCAACCAACGACCGGCGCGCGCGCTGGCATAGACGTACAGCGCAGCCAGCATCTGATATTGCGCTTTGGTGAAGCCCGGTTTGGGAGCTTCGGTCCGTCCCCGGCTGGTCGCGCCGGGCAGAAACCGGCGCGGCTGGACGGTTTCGATGTGCACGAAACGTCCCGCGCGCGCGCGGTCCAACCACGCGGCTTTCCAGCTTGGTCGCGCGCCACGGTTCCATGAAATCGTGCCCGGCCCAGATCTGCCCCTGCCGGTTGAGGAAGATATGCGCCACTGGCGCGCGCGCGATGCTGCCGTCCAGATAAGGCGTAAAGCTGTTGACCTGCGGATCCTCGTTCAGGCGGCGCGGGAACGGATCGTTTTCGTAGAACGGCGTGCTGGTATCGTGGATCACGAAGTAGAGCGCGGGCAGGCCTTCCTCGGTCCGCGAAATCGGCTGTGCGGCATTGTCACGCGCATAAATGCGATAGGGTTCGGGGAAAATGGCCAGCGCCGCGTCACGCTGGGCGAGCGTGGGCGCGCCGTCCTCGCGCATCAACCGCACGATCACCGGCGGGAGCGGCTGCGGCTTGCGCACTGCCAGCTGTTCGATCTTGCGCAGCAGGCAGGTGGCCTGTTCCAGCGGAGTGCCCGCGAAAGTGAGGGTGATGGGATCGAACCGGCACTCGCCGATGTCCTCGGCCTGGGCGGGCGCGGCGAGGGCAAGTGCGGCCAAAATGGATGCAGTTGTCACTCGCGGCACTTGTTAGCTCCCAGCTGAAGGTATATACAAAAAGTATATACGGAGATTCCGATGGACATGCCAGAAAAGAACACGGTTCGCGAGCTGCCGCAAACTTTCAATGCGGGTAAGGCAGTAGTGCCGCTGCACCGTAGTGGCGGACGGCACTATCGCGCTAAGGTGTTCAAGTCAGGCAATTCGCTGGCATTGCGGCTACCCAAGGCACTGGGGCTAGAGGCTGGGATGGAAATGGAATTGGAGGTGGCTGCCGACGGATCATGCTCGTTCAAACCTGCCGACCAACCGAAGCGCAAGTTCGATATCGATAAAGTGGCGGGGTCGGCACGGACACTAAAGTATGTCGAACCCAAATCGCGACTGTTTGAGTTGCGACCGTCAGCTTCCGATTCGGTCGAGTAGCGTCGATGAAGTATCTGCTAGATACGAACATCATCGTGGCGCTGACGATCAACGAAGATGCGGAGGTTATCCGTCGCGCCGCAGAATGCGATGAAGGCGACATGGTCACATCTGCAGTTGCGCTGGCAGAAGTGGCGCTGGGGACAGAGCGCGGCCATCCGCCCACGATGGATGAACTGGAAGCCTTTATCGAGGAAGTGCCGGTTCTCAGTTTTGATTACAAGGCAGCGTTGGCCTACGCATCACTGCCATTCAAGCGCGCTAGTTTCGACCGCCTGATCGCCGCCCATGCGGTTTCAAATGGCCTCATCGTGGTAACCAGGAATGAGCAGGATTTCGCTGATGTGCCGGGGCTGATGGTTGAGAGCTGGACGGTTTGAGCGCACTGCTACCGGATGGTCGAAGGAAATTTGATGTGCAACACCAAGGACTGACTGCGCTTGGCTTCTTTGCGGTGTTTGCTGTTTTGCGGTGTTTGCTGTGCTGATCGCGGTGCCAGCTGTGCTGGCCAAGGCCGGGTCAAAATGGGGCGCGATCGGTTGTTCGACGCTGCTATCCCCGTTCCTGATGCTTGGTGCCGTCAAGCCCTGACAGCCTGATGGACTCTTCTGGCTGCTTGCCATGTTTATCGTCCCGGCAGCAATTATCTGGGTCGTTGCCTACTTGGTGGCGCGGCGGTCGCGGATTATGCGGCTCAGCACTGTTTGTTGCTTTCTATCTAGCTATCGGTTTTTGGACAGGGCTGTTGACTGCGATCTTCGCGCATGTTCTGGCTCCCGCGTTACGCTTGCGACCTCGTGGAATGTTTGAATGGGCGCTGGCCAGGAGGCCGCATTGACCTTCGCCGCCACCGTCCTCACCCTCTACCCTGAGATGTTCCCCGGCCCGCTCGGCGTGTCGCTGGCGGGCCGCGCGCGGGCGGAGGGGAAGTGGTCACTCGATACGGTCCAGATCCGCGACTTTGCAGCGGACAAGCACCGCACCGTTGATGATACGCCCGCAGGCGGCGGGGCGGGAATGGTGCTGCGCGCTGATGTGCTGGCAGCGGCGGTGGATCATGCCCGGGCGAGCGCGGCCAGAGGTGCCGATCCTCGCCATGACCCCGCGCGGCAGGCCGCTCACCCAGGCACGGGTGCGCCAGTTGGCCGCAGGACCGGGGGTGATCGTGCTGTGCGGGCGGTTTGAAGGGTTTGACGAACGGATTTTTGCGGGGCGCGGGATCGAGGAGGTCTCGGTCGGCGACATTGTGCTGTCGGGCGGAGAGCCGGCCGCGCTGATGCTGCTCGATGCTTGCATTCGGCTGCTGCCCGGCGTAATGGGCGCGGCTTCGAGTGGGGCCGACGAGTCGTTTGAAAACGGCTTGCTGGAATATCCCCACTTTACCCGCCCCCAGGAATGGGAAGGGCGCACGATCCCTGAAGTGTTGCGATCGGGGGATCATGCGAAGATCGCAGCGTGGCGCAAGCTACAGTCTGAGGTCGACACTCGGTTACGCAGGCCGGATCTTTGGGAGCGTCACAATGGCGCTCGGGTCCAGTCTGCCTCTGGCGCGCGACAGGAAAATGAGGACTTGGGTTCATGAACCTGATTCAGCAGATCGAAGCCGAAGAAATCGCCAAGGCGACCACTGGAGCTGGCAAGGAAATTCCGGCTTTCCGTCCGGGTGACACCGTCCGCGTCGGCGTGAAGGTTATCGAAGGCGAACGCAGCCGCGTGCAGATGTATGAAGGCGTGTGCATTGCGCGCGCCAACAAGGGCATCAGCAGCAACTTCACCGTCCGCAAGATGAGCTTCGGCGAAGGCGTGGAGCGCGTATTCCCGCTCTATTCGCCCAACATCGACAGCATCACCGTGATCCGCCGCGGCGTGGTCCGGCGGGCCAAGCTGTACTATCTGCGCGGCCGTACCGGCAAGCGCGCGCGCATTGCCGAGCGCCGCGATCCGCGCATGGACGCCAAGTAAGACTGGCGTCGCTAAGCGCTGGCATAGCCCGCAAAGCAGGTTAGAGAAGGGCGTCCCGGTTTTGGCCGGGGCGCCCTTTCCTGTTTCGGAGGCCAAGTTCGCCGATGCGTTCGCACTTCACTCTGCTGGCTGCTGCGGCGCTGGTCCCAGCGTTGCTGACGGCTGCACCCGCCCTCGCGCAATCAACCCCGGAGCAAGCCGTGGCCTCAACCGACCTCACCATTGAACGCGTCTTCGCCAACCCCAGCCTCAACGGTCCGGTCCCGCGCGGGGTCAAGCTTTCGCCTGATGGCCGCTGGCTGACGCTGCTGCGCGCCCGCGCGGATGACCGCGAGCGCTATGACCTGTGGGGTTACGACCGCACCACCGCCAAGTGGACGATGCTGGTCGATTCGTTGCAGCTCGGATCAGGCCGCGCACTGTCCGAAGCGGAAAAGATGCAGCGCGAACGCCAGCGGATCGGCGATCTGAAGGGCATCGTGACCTACGATTGGGCGGCGGACAGCAAGGCGGTGCTGGTCCCGCTCGACGGCGATCTGTACCTCGCAGGGCTGGACGGCACAGTCACCCGGCTGAGCGATACCCCCGAAAGCGAGCTCAACCCCGCGCTCAGCCCTAAAGGCGGCTATGTTTCGTTCGTGCGCGACCAGCGGCTGTGGACCGGCGCGGTGGGTGCCGCGGCGCAACCGGTCACCCCGACAGAGGCTGCCGAGACCGTGCATTGGGGCGAAGCGGAATTCGTCGCGCAAGAAGAAATGGGCCGGTTCACCGGCTACTGGTGGGCACCCGATGACAGCCGGGTCGCGGTGCAGCGGTTTGACGATGCCCCGGTCCGCACCGTCACCCGCACCGCCATCGGCGCGGAAGATACCCAGACCTTCACGCAGCGCTATCCGCTGGCGGGCACGGCCAATGCGGACGTTTCGCTGTTCGTGATGCGCCCCGATGGCAGCGGCGCGCGTGCAGGTCGATCTGGGGCCGGACAAGGACATCTACCTCGCGCGAGTCGATTGGGCGAAGGATGGCAAGACGCTGTATCGTCCAGCGCCAGAACCGCGCGCAGACCCGGCTCGACCTGCTCAGCGTCGATCCTGCAACCGGCGCAGCCGCAGGTGCTGTTCACCGAAACAGCGGCAGCCAAGAGCTGGATCAACCTGGGCAATGACTACCGCTTCCTGAAAGACGGTAGCCTGATTTGGTGGTCAGAGCGTGATGGGTTTGGGCATCTGTACCGCTTCAAGGGCGGCAAGTGGCAGCAACTGACCAAGGGCGACTGGGTGGTCACTGGATTGGTCGGCGTCGATGAGGCGGGGGGCCGGGTCTACTTCACCGGCACCCGGGACGATGTGCTGGCGACACAGGTCTATGCGCTCGATCTGACGCAACCCGGCAAGACTCGAGCGGCTGAGCGAGCTTGGCTGGGTCAACGCTGCGAGCATGGACAAGGACGGCAAGACGCTGCTGATCAGCCGCTCCAGTCCGCAGGCCAGCCGCCGCAGGTCTATCTGGCGGACGCCACCGGCAAGCGGCATCGCCTGGGTCGAGGAAAACCGGATCGACGACGCGCATCCCTATGCGCCGTATCGGCTGGGCCACCGCACGCCTGAGTATCGGCACGCTGCACTGCCGCTGACGGCATCAGTGCTGCACTGGCGGATGATCCTGCCCGATGCTGGAAAAGGGCAAGCGCTATCCGGTGTTCTTCGATCACTATGGCGGGCCGACCAACCAGCAGGTGACGCGGGGCTGGGTCAGCCCGCTGGCACAGGCGATTGTCGATCGCGGCTATATCTATTTCCAGATCGACAACCGCGGCAGCGACAATCGCGGCGTCGCCTTCGCCAGCCAGATCTATCACGCGATGGGTTCGGTCGAGGTCGAGGATCAGGTTGCCGGGGCACGGTTCCTCAAGACGCTGCGACTATGTCGATCCCGCCCGGATCGCGACCTATGGCTGGTCCTATGGCGGCTATATGACGCTGAAGATGCTGCAAGCGCATCCAGGAGTCTTCGCCGCCGGGATCGCGGGCGCACCGGTGACCCGGTGGGAGCTGTATGACACGCATTACACCGAACGCTATCTGGGTGATCCGCACCAAGGTGCCAGAGGTCTATACCCGCGCAGGCGCGATGGCCGATGCCGCGAAGATCAGCGATCCGCTGCTGCTGATCCACGGCATGGCCGATGACAACGTGGTGTTTGAAAACACCTCGGCCTTGGTCAGCAAGCTGCAAGGCCAAGCGGTGCCGTTCGAAATGATGCTCTACCCCGGCTACACCCACCGCGTCGGCGGGCCGAAGGTGGGCAAGCACCTGTGGGAAACGATCTTCGCGTTTCTGGACCGCAACATGCCGGCCGAACCGAGCGAATGATGCCGCTGGACCGGCGGACTGCGCTGGCCGGCGGGCTGGGTCTGCTGCTGACCGGTTGCGGTGAAGCGGCGGTGCAGGCGCGGCCCTTGCCCGCCAGCCCGGCAGCGCGCAAACTGATCGCGGCGGCACGCGCGCAGATTGGCGTGACCCGCTCCTATGATCCGGCCTACACCCGGCTGGCCTATCCTGGCGGCGATGTGGACCGCAGCAAGGGGCGTTTGCACCGATGTGCTGATCCGCGCCTATCGTGATGGGCTGGGGATCGATCTGCAAAGCGCGGTGCATCAGGACATGGCCGGCCATTTCGCCGCCTATCCGCGCCGCTGGGGGCTGCGGCGGCCAGACCGCAATATCGATCACCGCCGGGTGCCCAATCTGGAAACGTTCTGGCAGCGCCAGGGCGCCCGGCTGCCGCTGTCGCAGCGGGCGGCAGACTGGCGGCCGGGCGATGTCTTCACCTCGCTGGTCGGCGGGCGGTTGCCGCATACCGGGATCGTATCCGACCGGTTGGCCGCTAATGGCCATCCGCTGGTGATCCACAACATCGGCGCGGGAGCGCAGGAGGAAGACGTGCTGTTTGCCCATCAACTGACCGGTCATTTCCGGTGGCGGCTGTGACCCCGGGCATCGACCCGCTCGGCTCGGAAGCGGCAGCGCAGGCATTGCGTGACCGGCTGGCTTTGGTGCCGGGGGACAAGGTCGCCTGGCACAATCTGGCAGTGGAGCTGCGCAAGCTTGACCGTCCGGCCGAGGCGCTGGAGGCAATCACCCATGCCTGGGGCGGTGGATTGCGCCTGCCCGAAACCGCGACGATGCGGGGGCATATCCTCGCCGATCTGGGCCGATTTGACGAAGCGATCCGGGCCTATCGGGCGGCGGTGCAGGACCAGCCCGACCTGCTGGAGGCGCAGGCCGCGCTGGCGGCGCTGTTGCCGCAGGTCGGCCAGCGGGCCGAGGCTTTGCAAGGATATCACGCCGCGCTGCAGGCCGCACCCGGCAACGGGCCGCTATGGGTCGCGGCGCTGGAAGCCGCCAAGGCGCAAGGCGAATGGGGGCAACTGCTCAGCTGGGCCGACGCCGCCACTGCGCGGTTTGGGCCGGATACGATGGTCACTGTCTTCGCCGCCACGGCGCTGTCCGCGCTGGGGCGCGATGCCGAGGCGTTTGACCGGTTGAGTCCCGCCTCGCAGGCCGAGCCGGACTACACCCCTGCGCATACGACGATGGCGCAGATCCTGATCAAACTCGGCGAATACCGGCAAGCGGCGATGGCGGCGGGCACCGCCACCCAGCAACGCCCGATGGACCAGGCAGGCTGGGCGCTGCTCGGCGTGGTCCTGCGGCTGCTGAACGATGAGCGCGAGCACTGGCTCTGCGATTATGAGCGGCTGGTGATGGCAATCGACCTGGACCTGCCAGCCGAGCTGCTCGCAGCGGTCGAGGCGCGGCACGATACCTCCGCGCATCCGGCGGACCAATCGCTGCGCGGCGGCACGCAGACGCGCGGCAATCTGTTCCACACCGCCGATCCGGTGATCCAAGGCTTTGCGCGTGATCTGGCGGGGGCGGTGGAGACGCGGCTGGCGGCGCTGCCCGCCGATCCCACGCACCCGTTCCTCGCCCGCAACACGCGCTCCATCGCGTTCTCTGGCGCGTGGTCGGTCAGGCTGCGCAGCGAAGGCTTCCACATCAGCCACATCCACCCTGAAGGCTGGCTCAGCTCGGCGCTGTACCTCAAGCTGCCGCCAGCTGTGCAGGCTGGCGGAGGCGAGGGCGCGCTGGCCTTTGGCGTGCCTGATGCCGCGCTGGGGCTTGATCTGCCCGCCCGCCGCATTGTGCAGCCGCGCGAGGGACAATTGGTGCTGTTCCCGTCCTATCTGTGGCACGGCACTACACCGTTCGTGGACGAAGTGCCGCGCCTGACGCTGGCGTTTGACGCCTTGCCGGTGGACACGGCTGCCAGTCCAGCCTAGCCGCACCGTCGAGACATTCAGGAGCAGAACATGGGTTACCGGGTAGTGGTGGTCGGCGCGACCGGCAATGTTGGGCGCGAAATGCTCGCCGTGCTGGCCGAGCGCGAATTTCCCATTGACGAGATTGCCGCGGTCGCCTCGTCGCGCTCGCAAGGCAGCGAAGTGGAGTTCGGCGATACCGGCCGGATGCTCAAGGTGATGAATATCGAGAACTTCGATTTCACCGGCTGGGATATCGCGCTGTTCGCCGCCGGGTCTGACACGGCCCGCGCCCACGCCCCCCGCGCGGGAGCGGCTGGCTGCGTGGTGATCGACAATTCCTCGCTCTACCGGATGGACCCGGACGTGCCGCTGGTGGTGCCCGAAGTGAACCCCGATGCGATCGACGGCTACAAGTCGAAAATGATCATCGCCAACCCCAATTGCTCGACCGCGCAGATGGTCGTCGCGCTGAAGCCGCTGCACGATGCCGCGACGATCAAGCGGGTGGTGGTAGCGACCTACCAATCGGTCTCCGGCGCGGGGAAAGAGGGGATGGACGAGCTGTTCGAGCAGAGCCGTAACATCTTCGTAGGCGACAGCGCCGAAGCGAAAAAATTCACCAAGCAGATCGCCTTCAACGTGATCCCGCACATTGATGTCTTCCTGGACGATGGTTCGACCAAGGAAGAATGGAAGATGGTGGTCGAAACCAAGAAGATCATGGGCGCGAAGATCAAGGTCTCCGCCACCTGCGTGCGGGTGCCGGTGTTTGTGGGCCACTCCGAAGCGATCAACATCGAGTTCGAAAACGAACTGTCCGCTGTAGAAGCTCAGAAGCTGCTGCGCGAAGCCCCCGGCGTAATGCTGGTCGATAAGCGCGAAGACGGTGGCTATGTGACGCCAGTGGAATGCGTCGGCGATGGCGCGACCTACGTCAGCCGCGTGCGCGAAGACCCGACGGTCGACAACGGCCTTTCGCTGTGGTGCGTGTCCGACAACCTGCGCAAAGGCGCGGCGCTCAACGCGGTGCAGATCGCGGAACTGCTGGGGCGGCGGCATTTGCAGAAGGGTTGAGGAGTGCTGAGCATTTTGTGGTATCATCGATACTCATGGAACAGCGACTCATCCGCAAACAGTCGCCAGGCACTCGCGCCCGACGATCACGGGCGGGCGGAAAAGTTCGAACGGGCGCTCGATGAAGCTGAATTGGAGGGGCGCGAGCAGCAACGATCGGAACCGCGCCGAAAGCGACGCCGGAACGCCCGCTTGTGCCAGAAGGGACGTCGAACTGGCAAATCACGGCAGGCCAGCAGATCGGAAGCTGACAGGGCAAGCGCAGGTAATTCGCGAGGCGCTGCGAACCGCTTGCGACGCCCGGCTGACCGGCTTCGGGCGGGCAGGCTGCTCGCCGCTCGGTGGAAATGCTGGCGTGTAGACGTGTTTCATTGGGCCGCTGACTATACAGTCGCTGACGGCAGGCGCTGGTTGCTGAGATGCAGGCATGAGCCGCAAAGCGCGCGTTCGGAGCAACCAAAGTCTCGGTGTCGATTTGATCCAGTGAAGTCACGCGATCATGACGTTGATCGCTCAGTGTCGCGTTAAATGGTCTGGTCGAGGAAGCTAAGCCAGACGATAGTTGGCTCGGCATGATAGTCTGAAGGCCCCGTCTATAGTCCATGCGGAAGCGCGTGTATCGCGCTGGCCAAGTTGTATTCGAGGCGGCGAGCTTGCCGCAGAGGTGCATTCGAAATTGGCGCGATTGGCATGCATTTTGGAGATTGCATGGCAGCGCGCCGCAACTTGACGCGCCTTGGAAATGGCATTGCACGATCACAGCTATTATGACGGCCTCTATCTTGCCGTTAGCGAATGCACTCGAGAGCAATTGCTGACTGCTGATGCAAGTTCGTGTCAAATTGCGCGGCAGCCAATGGTCTGCACTGGTTCACCCGTGAGCCACTGCGATGACCAATATCATAGTCGGTGGCTGCCTCTGCGGCAAAGTGCGCTACAGCGTGAACCAGACGCTGCGCTTCCAGTCCTACGCCTGCCATTGCAGCGATTGCCAGCGCAGAACGGGCAGCGCGTTCGGCATTCAACAATCGGTGCTCAGCAACGACCTGACAGTCGAGGGCGAACTGCTGCGCGGCGAGCATGTCCAGCCGAGCGGCGCGGTCGCGGGGATCTATGCCTGCAAGCACTGCCTGACCCGGATCTATACCGATAACAGCCTGCGTCCCGGGATCGCCAACTTGCGGGCCGGAACGCTGGATCACAGCCCGCAAATGATCCCGGCGGCGCACCTATGGGTGCAGAGCAAGCAGCCCTGGGTGATCATCCCGGACGATGTTATCGTGATGGACACCCAGCCCAGGGACACTGCGGGCTGGTTGGCAATCTTCAAGCCGGAGCCGGTGCGATGAGGGGGCTCATGACTCTGAGCACCTGAATTCCACCCCGGTTTCGATGGTACGCAGCTCGCGCTGCACCGCATGGGCAGCGGCCGGCCGCTGATCCTGTTGCACGGGCTGTTCTCCAATGCAGAGATGAACTGGATCAAGTTCGGCCACGCCGCGATTCTGGCCGAGGCCGGGTTCGCATGCTTGATGCCCGATCTGCGCGCGCATGGGCAAAGCGCTGCGCCGCACGATGCCGCGAGCTATCCTGACGATGTCTTAGCGCTTGATCTGGCGGCGCTGGTGGCGGATCTGGGGCTGACTGACTATGATCTGGCCGGGTTCTCGCTCGGTTCGCGCACATCAGTCCGGGCAGTGATCCGGGGGCTGGCACCGCGGCGGCTGGCGCTCGGCGGGATGGGGCTGGAAGGGCTGGCGGGCTGGACCGGGCGCGGGGCGTTTTTCATCGACGCGATTGACCGGTTTGCAGACGTGAAGCACGGCGACCCCGCCTTCATGGCGGTGCAGTTCATGAAGAGCATGAAAGTGGACCGGGTGGCGGCGCGGCTGTTGCTGCACACCTTCGCCGATACTCCGCCCGCTGCTCTGACCGCCTTGACCATGCCCACGCTGGTAGTCTGCGGCGACGAGGATCGGGATAACGGCGATCCGGTTGCCCTTGCGGCGGCGCTGCCCGCTGCGACCCATGTGGTCATCCCCGGCACCCATATGGGCTGCGTAACCGGGCCCGCGCTAGGCACGGCGATCCGCGATTTCCTGACCGGTTAAGCCTTCAAGCCGGTTGGCAACAGGTGGTTCCAGTCGGTGGTTGCTTGTGCAATCAGCCGTTTGAACTGCGCCGCTTGCCTGGCCCATGCCGCTGCCGTGGCGGGGTTCCAGTCCGCGCCAAGCGTCTCACCCAGCACGGCGATGGTCAGGTCAATAAAGGCATCATATTCCGCGAGCGGCAATGTGCCATAACTGCGATGGGTGCCGACCAGTTCGGCAATCAACGCTTCCGCCCAGCTTTCGCTCTGCGCGAGTCCGTACAGGATCTGGAGCGTCTCGTCGGTCATCCGCACCGAGGTCGCCTCGGTTGAGAGGAATGCTGCGCGGCGCCCTGGGAACCGTAGGAAAAACCGCTCGTAGAGCTGGT
This sequence comes from uncultured Alphaproteobacteria bacterium, assembly GCA_963802015.1. GTDB lineage: Bacteria > Pseudomonadota > Alphaproteobacteria > Sphingomonadales > Sphingomonadaceae > Novosphingobium. The sequence goes on along the minus strand of CAWDHB010000006.1, from coordinate 185,031 downwards.
GGCGAAGCTCCACCCCGCTGTCGCCCAACCGCAACAGGCTGGCCTCGATCAGGTCCGCGTCGGTCGCATTCACCTGAACGGCGGCTCGTTGAACGCGCGCAGCTTGCGCGAATGCAGGCGCGGGCCTTGTTCGCGCAGCAGCTGGCAGGTCAGCGTGCCGATCTTCAAGTGCGCGCCGATGGCTTCTTCGTAGAACCGGTTGGCCTGCCCTGGCAGCTTGATTTCGCCATGCAGCGGCTTGTCGGAAACGCACAGCAGCGTGCCGTAGGGCACCCGGAACCGATAGCCCTGCGCAGCGATGGTCGCGCTTTCCATGTCGATCCCGATCGCGCGGCTCAGGCTGAGGCGGCGCGCAGATTGCGTATAGCGCAGTTCCCAGTTGCGATCGTCGGTGGTCGCGACTGTGCCGGTGCGCATCCGCTTTTTCAGGTTCGCCCCGGTATTCCCGCTGACGATCTCCGCAGCCTGGGCCAGTGCAATCTGCACTTCGGCAATCGCCGGGATCGGAATTTCGGGCGGCAGGACGGTGTCGAGCACCTTGTCATCGCGCAGGTACGCATGCGCCAGCACATAGTCACCGATCCGCTGGGTATCACGCAAGCCCCCGCAATGCCCGATCATCAGCCAGGCTTCGGGCCGCAGCACGGCCAGATGATCGCAGACCGTCTTGGCGTTGGACGGGCCGACCCCGATGTTGACCAGCGTGATCCCCGAACCATCTTCGCGGATCAGGTGATAGGCCGGCATCTGGTGCCGCCGCCAGGCGGTATCGCTCAGCCGCTCGCGGGCATTGGGGGCGGCGGTATCGAGGAACAAGCCGCCCGCGCCTGACAGTGCGACATAGCCATCCTGGCCCAGCTGTTCGCCCGCCCAATCGACGAATTCATCGACGTAGCGGTGGTAGTTGGTGAACAGGATGTACTTCTGGAAATGCTCGGTCGCAGTGCCAGTGTAATGCGCCAGCCGCGCCAGGCTGAAATCGGTACGCAGCCCGTCGAACAGCGCCAGCGGGATCGTGCCATCGGGATCGCTGAGCAAGGTGCCATCGGCCAGTTCATCGCCAATCGCCGAAAGTTCGGTCGAAGGGAAATGTTTGGCCAGATCCTGCGGGCTGATCGTGCCAAGGCCTGAACTGGCGTCGATCACATAGGGGAACGGAATTTCCTGCGCCGACTGGCCGACTGTGATTTCCACTTCATAGTCATTCGCCAACAGCTCCAGCTGCTCGGTCAGATAGCCGGCGAACAGCAGCGGCCGCGTGACTGTAGTTGCATAGGTGCCATCATGGCTGAGCTTGCCGAAGGCGCGGGCAAAGTCGGGTCGGTTCTCCACGCCCTGATAACGCACCCGCAATTCGGGATAGCACCAGGCGCGGCTGGAGCGGCGTGTCGCGGGGGGGAGGGTGCCGTCCGCCGCAAATGCGGCGATGTCCGATCGGAGCGTGGTGACGGCGGTTTCATAAACGCGGACCAATTCCGCGATGGTCATTTCTGTTGATTTCATCGCGCGGGTCTATAGCAAGCCCAGTGTGACAAATCAAAGGGGCGGTCCAGAATAGTCCCGACCGCCCCATGATTTGTTCGGCAAGCGGAAGGCGATCAGGCTTCGCGTCGCGCCTTCGTCACCGGCAACTTCGTCGGCCATATCGGCCGGAAGTTCGCCCGGTTCGGCATTGGGATCGTAAGCTTCGGTGAAGCCGATCGGCTTCGCGTCTTCTTCGAACATTGCCTTGAGCACGTCGACACCGGCCGCCTGCTGTTCGGCTTCATCAGCCGAACGGGCGACGTTGACCTTGACGCTGACGATCACTTCAGGATGCAGCGTTACCTTCACGTCGTAGACGCCGATGGTCTTGATCGGGCGTTCCAGCACGACCATGCCCTTTTGCAGGTTCGCACCGTCTTCGTTCAGGGCGTCGACAATGTCGCGCACCGAAACCGAACCATAAAGCTGGCCGGCGTTGGACGATGAGCGGATCAGTACCACCGACTTGCCGTCAACGTCCTTCGAATGGGCTTCAGCATCGACGCGCTTGGCGTCGCTGTCGGCCACGATCTTCGCCTTGTTGGCTTCGAAGACCTTGCGATTGGCGTCGTTGGCGCGCAGCGCCTTCTTGTTCGGCAGCAGGAAATTGCGCGCGTAACCGTCTTTGACGGTGACGACATCGCCGATCATGCCGAGCTTCTCGATGCGTTCGAGGAGGATGATATCCATGGTTTAGTCCTCCCTTACTTCACGAGGTACGGCAACAGGCCGATCTGGCGGGCACGCTTGATCGCCTGGCCCAGTTCACGCTGCTTCTTCGCAGAAACGGCGGTGATCCGGCTCGGCACGATCTTGCCGCGTTCGGACATGAAGCCCTGCAGCAGACGCACGTCCTTGAAATCGATCTTGGGAGCATTCTTGCCCGAAAACGGGCATGACTTGCGGCGGCGGAAAAAGGCGCGGGCCATTGCTTAGAACTCCTCGCGTTCGCGGCGCTTGGTGCGCTCACGGTCTTGCTTGCGCATCATCACCGAAGGGCCTTCTTCATGCTCGTCCACGCGGACGGTCATGTAGCGGATCACGTCTTCGTTGATCGCGGTCTGGCGCTCCAGCTCAGCCACGACGCCAGCGGGGGCATCGATGTTGAGCATCACGAAGTGCGCCTTGCGGTTGCGCTTGATCTTGTAGGCGAGGCTCTTGAGACCCCAGGTTTCGGTCTTGGTGACCTTGCCTGCGTTGGTTTCAACAATCTCGGTGGCGGCGGCGGCAAGTGCATCGACTTGCGCCTGGCTGAGATCCTGGCGAGCCAGGAACACGTGCTCATAGAGAGCCACGGCATCTTCCTTATACTGATAACCGATCGCTGGCTGATCCGCACCATTGCGGGGCCCCTCCGGCTTTCTGCGAATCCGTGCCGAAGCAACGGAAGTGGCGCGCATAGCGGGATATGGGCGGAATGCAAGCCTTGCGGGGCGCGGCGCAGCATGGTTTAGGCTGGTTTGATCTTATCAGGGACCTGAATCAACCATGCCAACCGGCCTAGTCGCACTGCTCGATGATATCTCTGTGATCGCCAAGGCGGCCGCGGCTTCGATCGATGACGTCGGGCTGGCGGCAGCCAAGGCCGGGTCGAAGGCGGCGGGGGTGGTGATTGACGATGCGGCGGTAACGCCAAGTTACGTCACCAACTTTACCCCGGACCGCGAGCTGCCGATTATCTGGCAGATCGCCAAAGGATCGCTGAAGAACAAGCTGGTGTTCCTGTTGCCCGGCGCCCTGCTGCTCAGCGAATTCCTGCCCTGGCTGATCACCCCGCTGCTGATGCTGGGCGGGTTGTATCTGTGCTATGAAGGCGCGGAAAAGGTGATGGAAAAGCTGGGCGGCGAACATCACGGCGAGACGCTGGAAGACCCGATCGAGGACGTCGCGGCATTTGAGCAAGAGCGCATTTCGGGCGCGATCCGCACCGACCTCATTCTCTCCGCCGAAATCATGGCGATTGCCCTGGCCGAGGTGGCGAGCGAACCACTGCTCAGCCGCGGGCTGATTTTGGCGCTGGTAGGCATTGTGATCACCATCGCTGTCTATGGCGCGGTCGCTTTGATCGTGAAGATGGACGATATCGGGCTGGATCTGACCAAGCGCGCCAATGCTGCAGCGCAGGCATTCGGCCGGTTCCTGCTGCGCGCCATGCCACGCGTGCTGGTGGTGCTGTCCGTCGTCGGCACGGCGGCGATGCTGTGGGTTGGAGGCGGGATCATTCTGCACGGCTTCCACGAACTCGGCGTGCATGGCCCGTCCGACGTGGCGCATGCGGTGCAACACGCGGTGGAAGCCGCGACAGGTCCGGCGGCTGGCGTGCTGGGCTGGCTGACCTATGCAGTGGTATCTGCCGTGGTCGGGCTGGTACTGGGCTGGATCGTGGCGCTGGTGACGCACAAGGTGCTGCAGCCAGCATTTGCTCCAGCAGGCTAGTCGTTGTTCTGGCCAAAGCACCAGACGCAGTTTGCCAGCGCGCATTACATATGCCGATGATTGCGCGAGATCTTTTGCACCAACAGATGGCTGTGGTATTTGCCCCGCGAAGCTTAGAACAGCATGTGCAGAGTCATTTCGCCTAGCTTAGACACAACGTTGAAATGGCCTTGCAGACATTTTTCGAGATAACACGCTGGCTTTGCAGTGGCATCATTTGAAACAATGCTTCGTATGACGCGGAAAACGATTAAACGCGCTGAAGCAATGGTTCGTCCGAAACGCCATGAATGACACAACAGTACTGTTGTGATTATTTTTGTCGGCGATAAATCGTAACAGTCTGATAATTTTTCAGGCTGATATGGAGTCGCAACCATGAAACGTTCGAAATTGACTGCTGGTATTACCTTCTTATTTGCCGCATTGGTAATTGGCTCGGCGCAGGCAGATCCGCCCAATGGGACAGTGGTTACCGCCAACGAGAAAGATCCGGGAGAGGGTTCTGAACGGGCGATGGGCCGCGATGACGCCTTGCGGATGGAGGCAACTGCGCTGGCTGCTCAACGGGGCATTCCCTTCGGACAAGCCTTGAAAGCTGTGCGGGCCCAAGAAGATGTTGGCGATGGAATTGACGGGCTGAGACGCGAACTTGGCGGGCGGGTTGCAGGAATTTCAGTGGTCTACGATCCGGAATACAAGGTGGTTGTTCGGCTGAAAGGCAATGCCGCGCCATCCAAACGGATGCTTTCGGCCGTTAGCGGCGATGTCCCCGTTGAATTTGTTACCGGCGCAGCGGCCAGCGTTGAAGAGATGGTCGCCAGTTTTGACCGGAATTACCCAGCAATTAAAGCATTGTTCCCGACTGTGCAGGGGATCGGGACGGACGAACGCACCGGTGAAATCGCGGTTGTCGTTTATGCCACCGGATCCGCCGCACAAGTCGCCAAAGGCAAGCGCGATGATCTGTTCAAGCTGCTGGGACATCCAGTACGGATCGAAACAGTTGCGCAAGAGGCGGTGGATTCAGACGTCCGTGGCGGCAGAAAGATTGCGACGAGCACAGGTGGGTATTGCACGTCCGGTTTCACGGTAAAAAATTCTGCGGGAACGACTGCGATGTCAACTTCTGCGCATTGCGAAGGCATCACGACGTTTTACAATACCAACGGCACCACGATCGCTCTGACGCATACCGGCATTGAAACCAAAGATGCGGACCAGGATGTTGAATTGCACACAAGCGGCTATGTCGAACGTGCAGAGTTTTATGCCGATACCACCACCACTCCCCGCATTTTGACGGGCAAACGGCTGCAATCGAGTACCGCCGTTGGCAATCAGGTTTGTCATCGCGGCGAAACGACAGGCTACAGTTGTGGCTTGGTCGGGCTGACAAATTTCAAGCCAACATACGCGAATGCGTGCGGCAGCGTGGTGTGCGATTCAGTCTGGGTCCGTGTCGATGGTGACTCGCAAACCGCGTGTTATCAAGGCGACAGCGGTGGCCCGGTGTTTGCTGCGCAAACGGCGTTCGGCTTGCTGAAAGGGACCAGTGCAAGTGGTTCAGCTAAGGGTCAGTGCACTTGGTTCATCTATATGTCGACCGACCGCCTGCCGTCGGGGTGGAGTTTGCTGTATGGATAAATTATTCCTGCTGGCCTGCCTGACTGCGCTGTCGGCATGTTCCGCGCAAACGGGGTCGCCTCCTGAAGGAGGCGGCTCAACTACCCAAGACTCAACGGTTACGACAGCGGCCCCCGCGCCGAGCATGGCAGCCACAGGCAGTGGCGCTGCGGCAATACTCGCCCGGTTGCCCGATGCCGAGGGCGGCGATGGCAGCGCGCAATCGGGGACGCTCATGGTGAAGAACGGCTGTCTGGTGCTTGAAACTGGAACGGTAACTTACCTGATTGGCGTAACCAACAGAGCAATCAGCTGGAACGGCGCAGCGCTGCGGTCGGCTGATGGCGCTGCTTTCCGACTTGGCGACCGCATAATGCTGGGGGGGGCACTGGCGACAGCCGGACTGCCGTGGACGGGTCCGGTCCCCGCTGCGTGCCTGGCCGAGCGGGTGTACGTAACCCATGCGATAACGGCCGCGCCGAAATCGTGAACGGGGCCCGGTGGCATGCTCTGCTGTCGCCGGGCCTCTCGGCTCCCATATTATGTTGCCGGTTCAAACCCGTCAGCAAGCCGGGCTTGCGATTGCCAACTAAGCCGCGACGATATTGTACCGCCGCTGTCGCAATTGCCACGCGCTGCGATGATGGCTGAAACCTCCGGTCCGCAGCGTCTGATCAAAGCCGGGCGAGCAGGTCCCGTGCGAACAGGCTCAGCGTATCGTCGCGCGCGCCCATGATCACCACGCGGTCGCCGGGTTGGGCGAGTTCAACGATCCGGTCAGCGCAAGCGGCGCGGTCGGGCACGTATTCCGCGATCCCGCCGTGCTCGCCGATTAGTCGCACGATCCGCTCGCTGCCCTCGCTGCGATCGACCGAGCCGCCGAAATAGACCGGATCGCACAGGATCGTCAGGTCGTCCGGGCCCAGCAGGTTCGCGATGGTTTCGGCCAGCTCCGCTCCCATCTGGCGCAGCGGGCCATAGCCGTGGGGTTGGAAGAACGCGATGACCCGGCCCGGGTGCGTCTTGAGCGTGCGCAGCGTGGCGGCGCACTTTTCGGGGTTATGGCCGAAATCGTCGATCACGGTGATGCCGGATGGGCTGGTGCCGACAACGTCGAACCGCCGCGCCAATCCGGCGTAGCTGCCGAGCGCGGCGACGGCGTCGGCCACCGGCAAGCCGACCGCGCAGGCAGCGGCAATTGCCGCCAGCGCATTGGACAGATTGTGGCGACCCGGCACGCCGATCCGGAGCGGATGTTGCGAGGCATCGCGGCGGTCGATCACGGTCGCCGCGATGGCAAAGGGTTCGTCAATAATCGACCCATCAATCACGCCAATTTCCGCCGCTTGGTTGTGGATCGCATAGCCCAGCCATGGGGTATATTCAGGGGCGAGGGCGTTTGCTTCCGCATCATCCTGATTGATCACGCCGATGCTGGTCGTGCGCAGGAAATCCCCGAACAGGCCGCGCAGTTCGTCCATCGATTTGTGGTCAAGGCTGACGTTGAGCAGCACCGCCACTTGCGGCCGGTACAGCGCAATCGAGCCATCGCTTTCATCGACTTCACTGACGAATTCAGCGCCCTGTCCAACCCGCGCTGAAACAAACGGCGCGTCCGCGCTGACGAAATTCTTCATCACCGCGCCGTTCATGATCGTCGGGTCGCGGCCCGTTGCGGTCAGGATCCAGCCGATCATCCCGGTGACCGTACTTTTGCCGCTGGTCCCGCCAACCGCGATTCCGGTCGGCGCGGCGTTGAACAGCGCGGCGAGCAGTTCGGCGCGGCTCATCCGGGGACAGCGCAGCGCTTTGGCGCGAACCATCTCGGGCACGGTGTCCTCGACCGCTGCCGAGGCGACCAGCACCTGTTCCGCCGCGACGATCCCGCTGCCGTCTTGCGGGAACAGCGTGAAGCCCAGACTCTCCAACCAGGCGAATTTTTCGGGTGTCCGCCCCTGATCGCGGCTACGGTCCGATCCGGAAACGTCAGCGCCGTGCCCGCGCAGGATCAGCGCCAGCGGCAGCATGCCCGATCCGCCGATGCCGCAGAAGAACCAAGGGTGAGAAGTGAGGTTGGTCATGGCCGGTTCGGTATGCTGGCTGACCGGATTTGACAACGGGCCAGATTTAACAATGGGCTAGATTTGACAATGGGCCAGATTTGACAATGGACTTGCGCAGCGGCGCGGGCGGCAATAACCGCCGTAACCTTTGATTGTGGGAGACAAGTCATGCGCGCGTTGGTTTTTCCCGGCCAAGGCAGCCAGAAAGTCGGAATGGGCGTGGAACTCGCTGCCTCCAGCCCCGCCGCGCGCGCGGTGTTTGAAGAGGTTGACGATGCGCTGGGGCAAAAGCTGTTCGCGATCATGCGCGATGGGCCGGACGATCAGCTGACTCTGACCGAAAACGCCCAGCCCGCGATCATGGCCCATGCCATCGCAGTGCTGCGGGTGCTGGAGCAGGACGGCGGGCTGACGCTGGCGGAGAAGGCCGAGTTCGTCGCCGGGCACAGCCTGGGCGAATACACGGCGCTCTGTGCGGCGGGGGCGTTCTCGCTCGCCGACACCGCGCGGCTGCTCAAGCTGCGCGGACAGGCGATGCAAGCCGCCGTGCCGGTGGGCGTGGGCGCGATGTGTGCGCTGCTCGGCGCGGACATCGACAAGGCGCAGCGGCTGGCGGACGCGGCGGCTGAAGCACGAGGTTTGCACCGTCGCCAACGACAACGATCCGGGACAAGTCGTGCTCTCGGGCCACACCGGCGCGATCGAGCGCGCGATTGCGATGGTCAAAGAGTTCGAGATCAAGCGCGGGATTGCCCTGCCAGTCTCGGCCCCGTTCCACTGCCCGCTGATGCAAGGCGCAGCCGACGCGATGGCCGAGGCGCTCGCCGCAACCCCGCCCGGCGCGCTGACCGTGCCGCTGTTCGCCAATGTCACCGCCGCGCTGGTCAGCGAACCCGCCGAAGTCCAGCGCCTGCTGGTTGAGCAGGTCTGCGGCCGTGTCCGCTGGCGCGAATCGGTGCTGGCAATGCACGCCGCTGAAGTGGAGCAGTTCGTGGAACTGGGCGGCAAAGTGCTCGGCCCGATGATCGGGCGGACTGTGGCTGACGTGCAGGTGACCAGCGTGGTGACAATGGCGGATATTGAGGCGTTGGCGAGCGAGCTATGAAGGGGTTATCGCAAAGAGCGCCGAGAATTCGCAGAGATCGCAGAGGATTGAGCTTTGGATCGCATCGATGAGTTAAGTGACATCGTGATCGGAGAAGCAATTCGGATTCATCGCGAGTTGGGGCCAGGGCTGTTTGAAAGTGTCTACGAGACAATTTTGGCTGGCAGGCTTGAGACGCTGGGACTGCGGGTGAACCGACAGGTTCCCGTCCCAGTTGTATTTGATGGGCAGCAGATTCGATGCCGCGTTCAAGATCGACATCCTCGTTGAAGGATGTCTTGTGCTTGAAATCAAGGCAGTGGATGCTCTCGTCAATGCCCACACCAGACAATTGCTCAACTACCTCCGTTTGCTCAAGCAGCCCGTTGGGCTGCTTCTAAATTTCTCCAACGCGACAATGAAGGAAGGTATCAAACGGCTGGTCAACGACTATCGCCCTGATATCTGAATCTTTGCGATCTCCTCTTCCTCGGCGATCTCTGCAAGAACCAAAATGGAGCCATCAATGGAACACCGTATGTTCGACCTTACTGGAATGACCGCCCTCGTTACTGGCGCCGCTGGGGGGATTGGTTCGGCGATCTGCCATGCGCTGGCGCGGCAAGGGGCGCGGTTGGCGCTTTCGGGGACCAATCCGGCCAAATTGCGGGCGTTCCGTGAGGAACTGAACGACACTTATGGTCATGATCATGTCGAGATCACCTGCGATCTGTCCAACTCCGAACAGGTCGAACAGCTGATCCCCGCCACGGTCGACACGCTCGGCAAGATCGACATTCTGGTCAACAACGCCGGGATCACCCGCGACAACCTGTCGATGCGGATGAAGGATGAGGAATGGGACGCGGTAATCCGGGTTAACCTGGAGGCCGCGTTCCGGCTGATGCGCGCGGCCTGCCGCCCGATGATCAAGGCGCGCGGCGGGCGGATCATCAGCATCACCAGCGTGGTCGGCGCAACCGGCAATGCGGGCCAGGCGAACTATGCCGCCGCCAAGGCCGGGCTGGTCGGCTTGTCCAAATCGATGGCGCAGGAAGTGGCGAGCCGCGGGATCACGGTCAACTGCGTCGCCCCCGGCTTCATCCGCACCGCGATGACCGATGTGCTGGCCGATGCGCAGAAGGACGCGCTCAACGCGCGGATCCCGGCGGGCCGGATGGGCGAAGGCGAGGATATCGGCGCGGCAGTCGCCTACCTCGCCAGCCGCGAGGCGGGCTATGTCACCGGGCAGACGCTGCACGTTAACGGCGGCATGGCGATGTTCGCCTGAGCGCAGCTGCGCCGAGCAGGCAGCGTGAGTCCGGCTTTTATCCCCAGTTTCGCCGGGATGGTGCGGCTTTGGCCTTGCCGCGCCATGCCCCGGCGTTAAGAACGTGGGTCCGAATGACCGGTGCGGGGCCGATTCCCGATCCTGCGCCGAATGGGGACGAAAGACCGACCATGAAGGCCACCATCGAACGCGCGACGCTGCTGAAGTGCCTGTCGCACGTCCAGTCCGTTGTCGAACGCCGCAACACCATTCCGATCCTGTCGAACGTGCTGATCGAGGCATCGAGCGCGGGCACGGTCAAGGTGATGGCGACCGATCTCGACCTGCAAGTGGTGGAAACCATGCGCGCGGTCTCGGTGGAAGGCGCGGGGGCGATCACCGTTTCGGCGCATCTGCTGTTCGATATCGCGCGCAAGCTGCAGGATGGCAGCCAGGTCAGCCTGGAAACCGCCGACAACCGCATGGCGGTCAAGGCCGGGCGCAGCCGCTTCTCGCTGCCCACGCTGCCGCGCGACGATTTTCCGGTGATCGTCGAAGGCGATCTGCCGACCAGCTTTGAACTGCCCGCCGCCACGCTGGCGCAGCTGATCGATCGCACCCGGTTCGCGATCAGCACCGAAGAAACCCGCTATTACCTCAACGGCATCTTCCTGCACGTTTCGGACGAGGAACTGAAGGCCGCCGCCACCGATGGCCACCGCCTCGCCAAGTTCACGCTCGCCCGGCCCGATGGCGCGGAAGGCATGCCTGACGTGATCGTGCCGCGCAAATGCGTGGCCGAACTGCGCAAGCTGCTCGAAGAAGCGCTCGATACCAATGTGCTGATCGATCTTTCGGCCAGCAAGGTCCGCTTCACCCTGGGCGGGGAAAACGGCGTGGTGCTGACCAGCAAGCTGATCGACGGCACCTTCCCCGATTACACCCGCGTGATCCCGACCGGCAACGACAAGCTGCTGCGGCTTGATCCCAAGAGCCTGTGGGAAGGCGTGGACCGCGTCGCAACCATCGCCACCGAAAAGACCCGCGCGGTCAAGATGGCGCTGGAGAATGACAAGGTCACGCTCTCGGTCACCTCGCCCGATAACGGCACGGCGGCGGAAGAAGTCCCGGCGGATTATTCGTCCGAAGGCTTCGAAATCGGCTTCAACGCCAATTATCTGAAAGACATCCTCGGCCAGATCGACGGCGACACGGTGGAACTGCACCTCGCCGATGCCGGCGCACCGACGCTGATCCGGCAGAACGACAAGAGCCCGGCGCTGTATGTGCTGATGCCGATGCGGGTGTAGGCGAAGCCGCTGCTATTTTGTTTTTGGTGCAGCAGGTTGCTTGCTGACTGTAATGCGACTTATTGCTCCGTCAGGAAGACGCCATAAGGCTCAGTTCGATCGCTCCCATGCCAACGTTTGAACATTCGATGGATGAGGAGATTGACTCCGAGAGGATGTGAACGATTTCGCCTGACATGCAGCAAATAGATGCTCTAGTTCGCAGGCTTTTGACGCCGCGATGCCTGGATTTGGATGTTCAGCGTTTTCCACAAGCACGTCGGAGCCCTCTTCCCACACAAATCGACCTTTTCCTGAGTAAGCTCCGAAACTGTTTTTCCCGTTCACGAAGCCGCAGACACCATCTGAGGTAGTGTGCAGTCCGCTAAAAATCGGGGATGTTGGGTCTTTTAGTTCGGTTGAAACTGCTTCCTTAGCTAACTCGATTTTGTTGGCGTCGGTCCCTGGAATCGATTGGCACGAAGCGAGTGATGCCAATAATGCAGTGACAGCAATAGAAGCCTTTCGACGCACACTTTGTCATCCCGTCGGTCCAATGACCTCGCTCTTCGTCCGCCTCCACCATTTCGGCCCACTTCGGTCTGCGGCTAGGGTTTCTGCTCCTCGTTAGCGAGGACAGTCCCTATTTAAATCGAATGTCGTTGGTGTTGCAAGACAGAGTGAATTAAATAGGGACTGTCCCCATTTAAATCCGAGGCCAGCGTTATGATCCACACCGTCCAGTTCGTCCGCAGCGACCTCACCCAGTCGCGGATCGTCGAGTCCGCCCCTGCGCCACTGGCTGAGGGCGCGGTGCGGTTGCGGATCGAGTCGTTCTCGGTCACCGCCAACAACGTGACCTATGCGGTGGTGGGCGATGCCTTCGGGTACTGGAACTTCTTTCCTGGTGAGGACGAATGGGGCGTGGTGCCGATGTGGGGGCATGCCACGGTCGAGGCTTCGAACCATCCCGAGATCGCGGTGGGCGAGCGGGTTTATGGCTACTTGCCGATGGCCAGCGCACCTCGATGTGCTGCCCGGCAATGTCACCCCCGGCGGGTTCCTTGATAGCGCGGCGCACCGCCAGCCGATGAGCCCGATCTACAACCAGTACAGCCGCCTGGCCGCCGATCCCGAGCACGATCCGGCGCGCGAGGGCGAGCGGATGGTGTTTGGTCCCTTGTTCAAGACCGGGTTCCTGATCGAGAGCATGTTCCGGAGCGCGGACTGGTTCGGGGCGGAGACGCTGATCTGCACCAGTGCCTCGTCCAAAACCGCGATGGCGCTGGCCAGTGTAGCGCGCGCGAAATCGCCGCAGGTGCGCCGGATCGGGTTGACCTCAGCGGGCAACGTCGCATTCGTGCGCGCGGGCGGGTTTTATGACGCGGTGCTGGCCTATGAGGACGTCGCGAGCCTGCCGCAGGCCGCGTCCGTTTCGGTCGATTTCGCGGGCAATGCGGCGCTGCTGCATGGCATCCACACCGCGCTGGGCGATCACCTCAAATATTCCTGCACCGTCGGCGCGACGCATGTTGGTGCGGGCTTCGGGCAGGACAACGGCCCGATCCCCGGCCCCGCACCGGTGCTGTTCTTCGCCCCGCACCATGCCGTTGCCGCGATTACCGCGCTTGGCCCCAAAGGATTTGGCGAGGCGGTTGCGGAAAGCTGGAGCGCAGTTCCTGAGCGACGCCGGGGATACGGTGCAGATCGACGAACGCAGCGGGCTCGAGGCGGCGCGCACCGCGTTCCACGCCACGCTGACCGGTCAGGCCGACCCCAGCGTGGGGATCATTATCCGACCCTAAATATCCACCACGATCTTGCCGAAGTGCTTGTTCGCGGCCTGATGGCGGAAGGCATCGGCCAGGTTTGCCAGCGGGAAGTGATCGCTGATCACGGGCTTGATCCCATTGGCCTCGATCCCGGCGATCATCGCCAGCTGCTGCGCGCGGCTGCCCACGGTCAGGCCCTGGACGCGCAGGTTCTTGCCCATCAGCAGCACGGTCTGGACTGGCCCGGCATAGCCAGCCAGCACCCCGATCAGCGCGATGTGGCCGCCAACGCGGGTCGCCAGCATCGACTGGTCGAGCGTGCCCGCGCCGCCGATTTCGACGACGCTATCCACGCCCACACCGCCGGTCAGTTCCAGCGCTTTCATCCCCCAGGCGGGGGTCTCCTTGTAATTGATCAGCTCATCCGCGCCGAGCGCTTTGAGCTTTTCCAGCTTGGCGTCTGACGATGACGTCGCGATCACCCGCGCGCCCGCCGCCTTGGCCATTTGCAGCGCGAACACCGATACACCGCCGCTGCCTTGCACCAGCACCGTCGAGCCCGGCTTTACGTCACCGTCAACGAACAACGCGCGCCACGCGGTCAGGCCTGCGCAGGTCAGCGTGGCGGCTTCGGCGGCGGAGTAGCCTGCCGGGGCGCGGGTGAACCACTGCGCCGGGGTGACCACCACTTCGCGCGCATAGCCATCGATCCCGTCACCGGGAACGGTGGTGAAGGCGGTAGCGGGCGGTGCGCCATCCAGCCACTCGGGAAAGAACAGCGAGACCACCAGTCGCCCACTGCGAACTCGCTTACACCGTCACCCACCGCCTCAACCACGCCTGCGCCGTCAGACATCGGGATGCGCCCCGCTGGCGCCGGGATCATCCCCGCGACCACCGCGAAATCGTGGTAATTGAGCGAGCTCGCCTGCAACCGCACGCGGATTTCGCCGGGGCCGGGCTGGCCGGGATCGGCGCAGGTCGCGGGCAGCAGGGTATCAAGATTGGCGGGCGAGCCGGTGCGGACGCAGGCGATGGTCATGCAAGTTTCTCCTGAATATTCCAAACCCGTCCATGCTGAGCTTGTCGAAGCACTGTCCTTCACTTCGGGCGTCGTGCGCAACCACACGAAGAAAAGGACAGCCCTTCGACAGGCTCAGGGTAGACGGGTTTTGAGGTGTCCTGACTTATTCAGCCGCTTCCAGCATGTCCGCGCGCTGCGGTCCGCGGATCAGGCCGCCGGGGGTGGCGCCGGTCCATGTGCCGTTGCCGGAATGTCACCACGCCGCCCTTGATCGTGCAGTCATAGCCTTCGGCCTTTTGCAGCAGGCGCTTGCCGCCGGCCGGCAGATCGAACGCCAGCCACGGCTTGCCCAGCTTGATCGCGTCCAGATCGATCACATTCATATCGGCGAGATAGCCCGGCGCGATCATCCCGCGATCATCCAGGCCATAGAGCCGCGCGGTATCGCGGCACTGGCGCTTGACCGCGTTTTCCAGGCTGATCTTGCCGCCGCGTTTGCGGTCGCGCACCCAGTGCTGCAGCATGAAGGTGGGGCTGGCCGCATCGCAGATCGTCCCGCAATGCGCGCCGCCGTCGGACAGCGAATTGACCGTATCGTCGCTGGCTTGCAGCGCTTCGAGGAAATCGAGGTTGCCATCGGCGTAGTTGAGCAGTCGGCAGGTAGATGAAGCCGGTCCCGTCGTCTGCGGCACATCAGATCATAGGCATAGTCTTCAGCGGTTACGCCCGTGGCGGCGGCGCGGGTGGCCAGGCTTGCCTCGGGCTGTGGCTCGTAATCGAAATCGTCGTCCATTTCGAACTGCATCGTCCAGCCGCCGCTGACCACCATGATCAGACCCGATGATGTCATGTCGGGACTTCGCTGTAATCCGACGCTTCGCTCAGGAGCTTGGGCCTTGAACGCCGGATCGAGCAGCCTGGCCTTCTGCTCGGTCCAGGGCAGCTCGGCGATCGCGTGCCAGCTTGGGCGGAAGCGGAACGGGTGGATCGTGCCCTGCCACGCCATGATGATGCCGTTGCCGCGCAGCGCAATCTGCGCAACGATGTTGGCGCCGTTGTCATTCTCTGCGCGCATCGCCGCGATCTGCTCGTCGAGCGGCATTTCCTTGGCGATCGATTGCAGCGCGGCATAGGTGCAGGGCAGCCCGGTTTCGCGGCTGAGCGCGCCCATCCAGCCGAATTCGTCCCATTCGCGGCGCATGTCGCTGGCCATTTCGAACACGCCATAGCCGACCCGGCCCATTGCGCGGCCGATCGCGATCAGTTCTTCCTTGGTCGCGGTGGTGCCGGGCACCACTTCGCCATCGATCGAGCGGTGCAGCACGGTGCGGCTGGTCGAAAAACCCAGCGCCCCGGCGCGCACGCCGTCTTCGACGATGGCGGCCATCTTGCGCGATGTCGTCGGCGGTCGGAACCGCGCCGGGCTTTTCGCGGTCGCCCAGCACATAGGCGCGCACCGCGCCGTGCGGCACATGGGTGCCGACATCGACCGTGCGCGGCAGTTCTTCCAGCGCATCGAGGTATTCGGGGAAGGTTTCCCAGTTCCACTTCATCCCTTCGGCGAGCGCGGTGCCGGGGATGTCCTCCACCCCTTCCATCAGCCCGATCAGCCATTCGTGCCGGTCCGGCGCGGCGGGGGCAAAGCCGACCCCGCAATTGCCCATCACCACCGTGGTCACGCCGTGCCAGCTCGATGGGGCCATTTCCTGATCCCAGGTCGCCTGGCCATCGTAATGGGTGTGGACATCGACAAAGCCGGGGGTCGACGATCTTGCCCGCCGCGTCGATTTCCTGCGCAGCATCGCCGTGGACTGTGCCGACTGCCGCGATCAAGCCGTCCTTCACCGCGACATCGCCGGTGAAGCGCGGCGCGCCAGTGCCATCGACAATGGTGCCATTGCGGATGATCAGATCATAGGTGGGCATGGGCTCTCTCCGGTTGAGACTGCGACTCTGCGTGGCCGCGCTCTTAACCGGGCGATTAAATCATGGACTGACACTGAGAGCAAGTGCGTTGCAATCAGGTAGGTTGTGACATTCGATTCATACCCGCTCATGCTGAGCTTGTCGAAGCACTGACCTGGTTCTTCGTGCCTCGGGTGCAGCGGGACCAAGACAGAGCGGCCCTTCGACAAGCTCAGGGCAGACGGCCTTTGCACTGAAAAGCGGACTGTGGAGCCTACTCCCCCCGCGCCGCGATCATGTCCGCCACATCGACGAATTTCTCGCGCGGGGCGCCGTCGCGGGCGCGGGCGTTCTTCGGCTTCCTCGATCTTCTTCCAGTCGCGGAAGGTCACCACGTCCAGCCCGCGCGCGGCGGCGAGGGCGTCGAAGCCGGCGCGGCCGCGTTTGCCGCCGCTGCCCAGCGTGCCCGCCGCCGCATCCTCGGCGATCTTTTCGACCACGCTGAAGCCATCGGGGCGGTTGGTGCCGATCGTGCCCGAAGGCCCGCGCCGGGCCCAGCCGACGCAGTACAGCCCGGGCAGGATCCGCCCGTCATCGTTGGCGAAGCGGCCCTCGCGTTCATCAAACGGCACGTCGGGGATCGGCGAGGTGCGATAGCCGATGCAGGCCACCACCAGCCCGGCGGGGATCACGTAGATCTCGCCGGTGCCGACCGCGCGGCCGGCCTCAACCGTGGTGCGTTCAACTTCAACGCCTTCGACCTTGTCTGTCGCCCAGGATCGCCTTGGGGCTGGCGAAGAAGTCGAACTCGATCTCGACCGGCATGTCGGCATAGTGGCTTGCGGGGATCGCGGCGAAGCTGCGCAGGTGCGTCACCGATTTGCGCAGGCCCGGCTCCAGCAGCGCGTCCTCGCCCGGATCGGGCAGGTCCTGCGGATCGACCCGCGGTGCGGCGCGGGTCAGGTGGCGACAGCTCGCCCAGTTCCTTGGGCGTCATCATGATCTGGTGCGGCCCGCGCCGGCCAAGGATAACGATCCGTTTGAGCTTTGACGTGTCCAGCGCATTCGAGCGCGTGGCCGACGATGTCGCTGCCGGCGAATTCGGCGCGGGTCTTGGCCAGGATCCGCGCGACATCGAGCGCGACGTTGCCCATGCCGATCACCACGGCCGTGTCGCCCGACAGATCCGGATCGAGTCCGGCGAACTGCGGATGGCCGTTGTACCAGCCGACGAAGGCGGCGCTGCCGATAACATTGCCGCAAGGTTCTCGCCCGGCATGTCGAGCTGGCGATCATTGCGGCGCGCCGGTGGCGATCACCACGGCATCGTAGAGCTGCTGCAATTCGGCAACCGACACGTCCTTGCCGATCATCACATTGCCGACGAACCGGACATTGCTGGACAAGGCGGTCGTTTCATAGCGGCGCGACACGCCCTTGAT
This sequence comes from uncultured Alphaproteobacteria bacterium, assembly GCA_963802015.1. Taxonomy (GTDB): domain Bacteria; phylum Pseudomonadota; class Alphaproteobacteria; order Sphingomonadales; family Sphingomonadaceae; genus Novosphingobium. Next base: position 167,596 of record CAWDHB010000006.1, on the reverse strand, counting down.
CGACTGGTGATCGGGCGCGACGCCGGTGCGGATCAGGCCGTAGGGCACCGGCAGCATGTCGAACACATCGACCCGCACTTCGTCGCCCCAGTGCTTCTGCGCGGCTTCGGCCGTGTAGTACCCCGCCGGGCCCGAGCCGATGATCGCAATATGGCGCATCCGGGTCAGGCGGCCTTCTGCTTTGCCGGGTGATCGGGCGCGTCGAGGAACCCGTGGAGCGCAGCGATGGTCTGTTCGTTGTGCGTCAGCATGAACAGGTGGCCGCCTTGCTCGAACACTTCCAGGCGGCTGTTGGGGATCAGCGCCTCCAGCATCTTGCCATTGATCAGCGGGACGATCTGGTCATCCTCGCCCATCATGATCAGCGTTTCCTTCTTGAGGAAGGGCAGGGCGGGCACGCTGGTCCAGCCGATCATGCACAGCAGCTGATACATGTAGCCGCGCGGGGTGGGCGGGGTCAGGCGGCCGATATGTTCAGCTCTTGCCGCCGGTCATCCCGCCGTACAGCGTCTTGAAGTGCTCTGCCATGAACTCCGGATCGATATAGCGGCGCGGGTTGGCCATCTTGGTCAGCGCCGCCGGATTGCCGGGCACCATGATCATCCCGGCCGTGGTCGCGCACAGCACCAGCCGGCGGACGTGGTCGCGGTGTTGCAAGGTAAAGTGCTGCGCCATCGCGCCGCCCCAGCTGACCCCCATCACATCGACCTGCTCCGCGCCGAACCGCTTCAGCAGTTCCTTGGCGGTCCAGCTCATCGTGAAGGGGTTATAGGGCACCAGCGGTTCGGGGCTGCCGCCCACGCCGGGCATGTCGAACATGATGAAGGCGCGGTCGGTCAGCGCCTCAGCCAGCGGGGCGACCGCTTCGATATTCGCGCCGATGCCGTTGAAGAACAGGATCGGCAGGTGGTCGCTCGGCCATGTCCCAGCGCCAGCGCGCCACGCGCAGTGTGCGCCCGCCGACGACTTCCATCGGTAAATTCGGCAGGTCAAATCTTGCTCACGCCGGTTCCCCCTCAGGCCAGCTTGCGGCCTAGTCCAGTACGTACAAGCCCGGCGCGGGCTCTTGCGGCGGATGCTGCTTGCTGCCCAGGTTTGGCAGGCGCAGGTTTCTGCTTGCCCGCGCGCGCTTGCAGCCATTCCATCCAGAACGGCCACCAGCTTCCCGCCTGTTCCTCGGTCCCTTTCAGCCAGTCGTCAACGTCGGCGGGCGGCTGACCGGGCTTTTTCGACACATAATACTTGGCCTTGGGGTTGCCCGGCGGGTTGAGGATCGCCTGCATATGCCCGGCCTGGCTGAGCACGAAAGTAACGTCCTTCGACCCGAACAGCTGGGTGGAGCGATAGCAGGCGCGCCACGGGGTGATGTGATCGGTGGTGCCGCCCAGGATGAACAGGTCGCTGGTAACCTTGCTGAGATCGATCGGTGCCCCGCCATTTCAACTTCGCCCTGCTTGGTAAAGGCCAGAGTTTCAAACAGATCGAGGAAATCGCCCATCAGCGTGGCTGAGAGGTTGGTGGCATCGGCGTTCCAGAACAGCACGTCGAAGGCTGGCGGATCGTCGCCCATCAGGTAATTGTTGATCACATAGTTCCAGATCAGATCGTTCGGTCGCAGCCAGGCGAACCCGCGCGCCAGATCATTGCCCTTGATGATCCCGGCCTTGGCCGCGCGCTTCTTGGCCAGTTCAAGGCCATTGGCGGTCATCAGCGACCCGGCTTCGATGTCGTTCTGCTTGGGGTGAAGCACCGTGACCATATAGGTCAGCGCAGCCCAACCGTTTGTCGCCCGGCGGCGGCCATCTTGCTTGCCAGGATCGCCCCGGTCTGCCCGCCCGAGCAGGCGGACGAAATGTTGACCTTGTCCGATCCGGTGATTTCGCAGACCACATCGACTGCGGTTTCGCAGCTGCGGATGTAATCGTCCATCCCCCAGCTGCCTTCTTCCTTGGTCGGGTTCTTCCAGCTGATCACGAAGCACTGGATGCCATTGCCGACCTGCAGCTTGACCACCGATTTTTCGGGGCTCAGATCATTGATGTACATCTTGTTGATCTGCGGCGGAATTGTCAGCTGCGGGATCGCATAGACCTGCTCGGTCGCCGGGGCGTACTGGATGATCTCCATCATCGCATCGCGATAGACCACGCTGCCTTTTGAGGTGGCGACATTCTCGCCAAGCTTGAACGGACGTCTTGTCGACCTGGCTGACCATGCCCTGGTTGTGGACGATATCGTTGTAGGCGTTCTTCAAGCCTTTGATCAGCGACAGCCCGCCGCTGTCGATCAACCGCTTCTGCGCCGAAGGATTGCCGATCAGCGTATTGGTCGGGGCCAAGCCATCGATGATGATGTTGGAGATGAAGTTGGCCCGGTCGCGCTCCAATTCGTCCAGTTCCAGATCGGCCAGCCAGTTATGCATGCCCTTCTGCATGGCCAGGTAATATTGCGCACCGGCACGGAAGAACGGGTTGTACTGCCAGGCCGGATCCTTGAACCGCTTGTCCTTGGGATCGGGGGCGAGGTCGGACTTGCCGGTGAGGATCTTGACCAGATCATCGCCCAGCGCTTGGGTATGTTTGATGGTTCGCGCCGGATCGCTGGCGGTTTCGCGCAGCAACAGCGCCACCGCGCCGACGAAATCCTCACGCGCCAGGCCAACCAATGGACCTAGTGCGGTGGTCGATTGCGCGGCCTCGTGTTCAAGCTTGGTGTCCGCTTTGGCCATCCTGTCCCCGCAATCTGTTGTTCTGCTTGGATGGGAGCATGCCTGCGCGGGCAAACCTTTTCAACCCACACCCCGCGCAATGCCTGTCGATCTGCGATTTTTACGAATTTCCACAAAGAATTAACCATTTTTCAAGCGCATCTACGCCATTCAGCGATCCATGACGGCAAAACCGGCACGTTCTGACTCTGCGACCGAGGCGGTATCACACCCGCTTCCGGTGCGGCGCATGGTCGAACCGGTCGTGGCCAATGATGATCCCGGCGAGCGCCGCGTCCGCTTGCTGGCACCGATGGCCCAGCCGCGCCGCCGCACAACGTCGTTTGTCGAAACACCCAGCCTGATCGAGCGCGAATGGATGCTGATCGCGCCGGTCATGGCGGCGGGACTGTTGCTGACTGGCCTCGCTAACCTAGCATTCCCGACGATGTTGGCCGCAACGATCGCCACCATCGCCATGGCGATCGCGGCGGCGGCGGGGACCATGGTCGGCTTTGAAAGCAAGCACCTGCACAACACCTGGCAGCGCTCGCTGCTGATGTTGCTGGCGGTTGGTGTGCCGATGTTCCTTTACGGAATCGCTATGGCGAACTGGACCACCCAGGTTGCTACGGTCGATTGGCGTGGATCGGTTGGGGTGCTGGTGATTGTCAGCACGATTGCTTCGATCATCCTCAAAGGCCGACTGCCTAGCATCATCACTGCACAAGTGATGCTCTGGGCCGGGGTATCGCTGGTGTCTGGCACGGCCGGGACGCTGCTGGTGCTGGTCGCCGGAGCCGGTGCCGGGGTTATCGTTACTTTCCGCCAGGCCAAAGCGGATCGCATGGCAGCGGAACGCCATGATGAAATGGAACGCAATCAGTTGCGGGCCGAGGAAATCCTCAACGACTATGAACAGACCGGTCAAGGCTGGTTCTGGGAAACCGATCGGCGCGGTGCGATTACCTACGTCTCGGCCACGGTCGGGTACATCCTGGGGGTTGAGCAGGAACACCTGCTTGGCCGCCAGTTCACCGACCTGTTCATTCTGGATGCCCAGGGCCAGAAGGGCGAGCGTACGCTCGTTTTCCACCTGTCGGCGCGGTCTTCGTTCCATGATATCGCGGTCCGCGCGGGAACCCACGATGAAGAACGCTGGTGGGCGGTAACTGGCCGCCCGATCTATGACAATTTCGACAACTTCATCGGCTTTCGCGGCTCGGGCAGCGATCTGACGGAGAAACGCCGTTCAGACGAGCAGGCCTCGCGCCTGGCACATTACGATTCACTCACCGGGCTCGCGAACCGGTTCCAGATGTCGCAGACGCTGGAAAAAATCTTGGCTGCACAGCGGCTCGACCACCGGCATTGCGCGGTCCTCTTGCTTGATCTGGACCGGTTCAAGCAGGTCAATGATACCATGGGCCATCCGGCGGGTGATGCCTTGCTGAAGCAGGTCGCAGGCCGCCTTGAAGGCACCGTGGGCCAATATGGTCGCGTTGGTCGACTTGGCGGCGACGAGTTCCAGGTGATCGTACCCGGACGCCATCCGCGTGAAGATCTGGCTGCGCTCGCACAGCGGATCATCGTCAGCCTGTCCGAACCCTATGCGATCGAACATCACCGGGTGGTGATCGGCGCGTCGATCGGGATCGCCCTCGCGCCGGACGATGGCGTAACGTCCGAAGCGATCATCCGCAATGCCGACCTGGCGCTCTACGCCGCCAAGGATGGCGGACGCGGGCGGCATCACTTTTATGCCGCAGATCTGCACAGCGATGCCGAAGAACGCCGCCAGCTTGAACAGGACTTGCGCGATGCACTCGCCACTGGCGGGCTTGAACTCTATTATCAGCCGGTTGTGCATACGGCGACCGAGCGGATCACCGGCTTCGAAGCGCTGCTGCGTTGGAACCACCCGACCAAAGGCTGGCTCTCACCAGCCAAGTTCATTCCGGTAGCGGAGGATACTGGCCTGATTGCGCCGATCGGCGAATGGGCACTGCGCACGGCCTGCAAGGATCTGGCCGCTTGGCCTGCAAGCGTCCGGGTAGCTGTCAACGTTTCGCCGCTGCAATTCTCCAACCCAGCACTTCCGGCGATTGTCACCAATGCTTTGGCGACATCGCAGATTCATCCGTCACGGCTGGAGCTGGAGATTACCGAAAGCGTGTTCCTGAACGACGACGAAGGCACCGACGCGATGTTCGCCGCGCTCAAGCGCGTCGGGGTGCGGCTTGCACTGGACGATTTCGGTACTGGCTATTCTTCACTCGGCTATCTGAAAAAAGCGCCGTTCGACAAGATCAAGATCGACCAGAGCTTCGTGCGCGGTGCGACCATCACCGGCAGTCGCAACGGTGCGATCATCGCCTCGATTGTCAGCCTGGCCGAATCGTTGGGGATGGAAACCACAGCAGAAGGCGTGGAAACGCTGGACGAGCTGGACCTGGTACGCATGCTGGGCTGCAGTCACGTTCAAGGCTATATCTACGCCAAGCCGATGAGCTACGCCGACGCCACGCAGAAGATCACTACCGGACTGACCGCGATCGCCCGCGGCCCGCGTTCTGCACGTTCGCCCCGCCAGACGATGCTGCGCAAGATCGTGCTCGATCATGGCGGGCAGCAGTATCACGGAACCATCCGCAACATTTCGGCGACCGGAGCAATGGTCGAAGGACTCTGGAACGTCCCGCCGGGAACGATCTTTCGCATCTACATCGCCGATGGCGATGTAGTGACCGCGACGGCGCGGTGGTGCCAGCAGGACCGCATGGGAGTAGAATTCGCCAAGTCGCTCGAACTGGATGATACTGGGCGGATCGCAATGCTCTCCGGCGGCGCCAGCGTGACGGGATTCCGGCAACAAAAGCTAGGTTGATGGGGCAGAATTTCGCATTCCCTGGGCAATCCAAGATGGGTTCCTTAGGCAAAAAGTAACCACACCACCGTAAGACTACATATCGCGGCCAGCAGGGCTGTTGGAATGGGAAATCATCAGTGTCCGGGAACGGCAATTCACCACTGGGACGATTCAAGGCATTGCTGGGCAGCAAGGCCGAGTCCAGCCGTGAAACCGAAACTGTGGCCAGTCTGGCAAGCGATCCAGCGCGGGCTTCGGCCACCGAATTGCGCCAGGCGCTGGCATTGCTGCGCGATTACGAGACGTCAGGCTTGGGCTGGTTCTGGTCCAGTGATGCTTCTGGCAAGCTGACCTATATTTCGGACTGTGTCGCGCAACGGATGGGGCTGCGCCGCGAGGAATTGATCGGGCGGCCGGTGCAGTCGCTGTTCATTCTTGACCGCGATGGCGACGAAACCGGCGAACGTCCGTTGCCCCTGATCCTTAGTGCGCACAAGACCTTTGCCGATCTTGCCGTCCGTGCAGCCACCGAAGAAACCGAGGTCTGGTGGTCGATCTCGGGGCGTCCGCAAACGAGCGCGGCAGGTGATTTCATCGGGTACCGCGGCAATGGCAGCGATATCACTGCAACCCGGCAAAACCAGCAGGACGCCTCGCGGCTGGCGCAGTTCGATTCGCTAACCGGGCTCGCCAATCGTCACCGGATGGGCAAACGGCTGGGTGCAACGCTGACCGCCTATCGTTCTGCCAAACGGTCCTGTGCAATCCTGATGATGGATCTTGACCGGTTCAAGGCAGTCAACGACACGCTGGGTCATCCGGCGGGCGATGAATTGCTCAAGCAGGTAGCGCAGCGGCTACAACGCGTGGTGACGGACAAGAACTGCGAAATCGGCCGCCTCGGCGGGGACGAGTTCCAGATCTTGCTGCCCGATATCGATGACCGTGGACGTCTGGGCGAGATCGCCAAAACGATCATCACCATGATCTCGCAGCCCTACCAGATCGAAGGTAGCCGCTGTGTAATCGGCGCGTCGATCGGGATTGCAGTTGCACCCTATGACGGGCTTGACGCCGATGAACTCGTACGCTCGGCCGACTTGGCCCTCTACGCCTCCAAAGGTGGCGGCAGGGGCCAGTTCCGGTTCTATTCCAGCGACCTGCATGACGAGGCGGAGCGGCGGCGGCGGATCGAGGAAGATCTGCGCGATGCACTGGCCAAAGACCAGATGCACGCTGAATATCAACCGCTGGTTGACGCCAAAACAAACATCGTGATCGGGCTCGAAGCTTTTGCGCGCTGGGTTCACCCTGAACTCGGCAAGGTTCCGCCTTCAGTGTTCATCCCGATTGCCGAGGAATGTAACCTGATCGGGGCGCTGGGTGACTGGATCTTGCGTCAGGCTTGCATCGATTGCGCACAGTTGCCCGGTAATGTGCGGGTTGCGGTCAACGTCTCTGCGGCGCAATTCTCCAACCCTGGTTTCGCCAGCACGGTCGCGCAGGCGCTGGCTCACAGCGGCCTTGCGCCGGAGCGGCTGGAACTGGAGTTGACCGAATTGATTTTCCTGGGCGATGAAGCCGCGACACAGGAAATGTTCACTGCGCTCAAGATGCTCGGAGTGCGGCTGGCGCTCGATGACTTCGGCACCGGTTATTCTTCGCTCAGCTATCTCCAGCACGCGCCATTCGACAAGATCAAGATCGACAAGAGCTTCATTCGCGGAGTTACCGCGGAAGGCAATCGCAACGCAGCGATCATCGCCTCGATTGTCAGCCTGGCTGAAGCCTTGAGCATGGATACTACCGCCGAGGGCATTGAAGCGCACGATGAGCTCGAAGCGATGCGTGAGTTGGGTGTGAAGCAGATTCAGGGCTTCATTTACGCCTCGTCGCAAACCTTCCTGGTGGTTGAAGAAGCGATGGCGAGCGGCGAATGGCTGATCGAGCCCGAAGGCCCCAGCAAGTACCGCCCCGAACGCCGCACCGTGCTGCGCCGGGTCGGCCTGATCCACGAAGATCATCGCTATGAGGTGATGATGCGCAACCTCTCGCGCTCGGGCTGCATGGTCGAGGGCCTGCTTGAAGTGCCCGAAGGCACGCCGTTCGTGGTCGACTTCGGCGAAGGCCAGCTCGCGGTCGCCAGGGTGCGCCGTTCGTCCGGATCGATGCAGGGGCTCGAATTCGAGCTGCCACTGGTGGACGATGGCGCGGGCGGGCTCTGCACCCGCCACCGCGTCTCGCCCTATGTGATGGCGCAGGCCGGGATGCCGCTGCAGGCGCTGCCGCCGGGGCAGTATCCGATGCAACTGATGCAGCAGCCGGGAGCACCGCTGACCCTGCCCAAGTTCGGGCAGGTCGACATGACCCGGCACAAGGCGGTCAAGATCGCCTGAATGGGCTGCTGACAGCGCGGCATTGTGCGGCTAAGGGCCTGCGGTGCAATTGGCACCGCCCTCTTTGTAAAGACCATGATGACTGAGCTGGCCCTGATACGCAACTTTTCGATTATCGCCCATATCGACCATGGGAAGAGCACGCTGGCGGATCGGTTGATCCAGCACACCGGGGGGCTGACTGAGCGTGAGATGTCGGCGCAAGTCCTTGATAACATGGACATTGAGAAAGAGCGCGGGATCACCATCAAGGCCCAGACGGTCCGCCTCAGCTATACCGCCAAGGACGGGCTGACTTACGAGCTCAACCTGATGGACACCCCCGGCCACGTCGACTTCGCTTACGAAGTCAGCCGCTCGCCTCGCCGCCTGCGAAGGCGCGCTGCTGGTGGTGGACGCCGCGCAGGGGGTCGAGGCGCAGACCCTCGCCAATGTCTACCAGTCGATCGAGCACGACCACGAGATCGTCCCCGTCATCAACAAGATCGACCTCCCCGCCGCCGAACCCGAAAAGGTCCGCGCCGAAATCGAGGAGGTGATCGGCCTCGACGCCAGCCAGGCCGTGCTCACCAGCGCCAAATCGGGCATCGGCATCGCCGAAGTGCTCGAAGCCGTGGTCACCCGCATCCCGCCCCCCAAGGGCGACCGCAACGCGCCGCTGAAGGCGATGCTGGTCGACTCATGGTACGATCCCTACCTCGGCGTGGTCATCCTCGTCCGCGTGATCGACGGGGTGATCAAGAAGGGCCTCTCGGTCAAATTCATGGCCGGCGGCACCGAACACCTGATCGACCGCATCGGCTGCTTCACCCCCAAGCTGGAGCAGCTGGCCGAGCTCGGCCCCGGCGAAATCGGCTTCATCACCGCGCAGATCAAGGAAGTCGCCCAGGCCAAGGTCGGTGACACGATCACCACGGTCAAGAACGGCGCGGTGCAAGCGCTCCCCGGGTTCAAGGTAGTCCAGCCGGTGGTGTTCTGCGGGCTGTTCCCGGTCGACGCGGCCGACTTTGAAAAGCTGCGCGAAAGCATCAGCCGCCTGCGCCTCAACGACGCCAGCTTCAGCTTCGAGACCGAAAGCAGCGCCGCGCTCGGCTTCGGCTTCCGCTGCGGCTTCCTCGGCCTGCTCCATCTGGAAATCATTCAGGAACGGCTGACCCGCGAATACGATCTCGATCTGATCACCACCGCGCCCTCGGTGGTCTACCGCATCCAGCTGCGCAAATCGAAGACCGACGACGCGCGCGAAATCATGCTCCACAACCCCGCCGATTACCCCGATCCCAGCCGGATCGAGCAGATCGACGAACCGTGGATCAAGGCGGTGATCTACACCCCGGACGAATACCTCGGCTCGCATCCTCAAGCTCTGCCAGGATCGCCGCGGCGTCCAGACCGGGCTCACTTATGTGGGCGGCCGCGCGCAGGTCAGCTACGAGCTGCCGCTCAACGAAGTGGTGTTCGATTTCTACGACCGCCTGAAAAGCATCAGCCGCGGCTATGCCAGCTTTGATTACGAACAGATCGGCCTGCGCGAAGGCGATCTGGTCAAGATGTCGCATCCTGGTCAACAACGAGCCGGTCGACGCGCTCAGCATGATCGTCCACCGCGGCGTCGCCGAAGCCCGCGGCCGCCACATGTGCGAACGCCTGAAAGACCTGATCCCCCGCCACCTGTTCAAGATCCCGATCCAGGCCGCGATCGGCGGCAAAGTCATCGCCCGCGAAACCATCGCCGCGATGCGCAAGGACGTGACCGCCAAGTGCTATGGCGGCGACATCAGCCGCAAGAAGAAGCTGCTCGACAAGCAGAAGAAGGGCAAGGCCCGGATGCGCGAGTACGGCAACGTCAGCATCCCGCAAGAAGCCTTCATCGCCGCGCTGCGGATGGGCGAAGAATAACCCCACAAGTTCCTTCCCATTTTTGCGAAGCACAAATGGGGAGGTGGCAGACGCCGCAGGCGGCTGACGGAGGGGTTCTTGCGGCACGGCAGATACCCATCCGTCTCGCCCTAGCGGGCGATCCACCTTCCCATTTGTGGCATTCGCCAAAAATGGAAAGGATCCAGCTGCGGATGGGGGAGGAGTAACCCCATCCTCCCCTTCAGGGGAGGGGGACCACCGCAGGTGGTGGAGGGGCACCCGCAAGTACTCCAAACCTCGCTTCACACCCAAACCCAGCGAAAACGTAATCCGCACAAAGCCACAAAGCGCGCAAAGAAGCCCCATGAGCTCGCCCTGTCCTGACCTGAGCACCCTCTCGGACGAAATAGAGCGCGCGCTTGACGCTTTGCCCCGCGCAGCAGCAATGGCCCGTCAGATCGCGATCGATACCAATACGGGGATTGTGACTTGGCGGGATGGTAAGGTCGTTCACATCTCCGCCCAAGAGTTGCGCAAAGGTAAATTTTGATCCGCAGAATAGGTATCGTATCCCCAGATTTCGTCGTGTCCCCGGATTTCGGTGAGGAGTGATAAAATGGTGAGGTCAGGGCAAGGACTTAATGATTGCCCGGACTCGACCCTTGATATTTTCGAAGGTCATTGAAAGGTGCTTCTTTGCGACGTCACTTAGCACGCCAGTGTGACCGACAGCGTTTCGCACCGGCTTGTACGCTATTGCGTCTTTCCATAGAGACTGCGGTTTGGATTTAGCGCCGTCTCCCTCGACTGTGACAGCAAGAGCATCCATTCCAAGAAATTCTAGGTCATCGTCATCCCGCCTTATCGTAATGCTGACGTTTGCGGCTTCCTTGTTCTTTTCTTCCTTCTCCCGCCACTCGGTGATCTCGTCCTTCACGCCAGGAACCAAGGCGGGCTGGTTCTGGCGAATGAATTTGCGCAGCAAATTCTCTGAAAGAAAACAGTCCATGTAGGCACTGACATTGAACTCCGCGTCGGGGCGCAGTTCCTTCAACCATCCGTCCACGTTGTCTGAGACATCTCCTTGCGCGTCCTCAACACCGAGGGCTTCCTGTCCTTGATCATCTTTTCCGCGGTATTCATCCTCGGCTGCCTCCACAAAGCTTGCCGCTTTACGATCCTTCCGCGACTTTCGCTTATTGTCGTCGTCGCCCTCCTTGCCGATCTCCAACCGGAACTTGTCCCAATCGTCGAAGACTTTGGGCAAAAGTTCACGCTTCAGATATCCCAGCAGGCTTTGGAACTTCTCGTCACTTTCGACTACGCCTTCGCGGCTACTGGTAAACGGATCCGCGCCTTCGCGATCCAGCTCCGCATAGTGTATTTGACCGTAAATGTAGCTCTCGACAATTCTCTGAGTAGGAATGTGACGAATTACGTTCTTCTCTCTAATTCGTCCGTTGACAAATAGATCAATTGTTACCCGTTCGTCCATTCCATAAATTTTTAAATTCCGAGGGAGTTGCACGGATCCTACAAACCCTTCCAATGGAAGTTCGCTTTTCAGCGAAATTTGCTCTTTGGCCAGCTGTTTCAGTGTTCCGAGAAATGTTCCTTCGAACTCGTTAACGTTCCAAAGAAACTGTGTTGCGGCAGATAAATCGGCTAGGTCAGCATCTGTGATGGGGTCATCATTCACGTGTATTGTAAACTCGGATCAATCAACGCGAATTGGAAAGAAAGCGCTAGTATTTTCCTGATGTATGTCTCGGAGTTTCTGAGCACGCGCTCCGCGCCTTCGAACACGATTATGGTGCCGTGATCGTGTTCTCTGAACAGCCCATCGATGAGATCAAAATCAAGAGCCTCAAGGGGATAGTCATCTGGCACTAAATCATTCTGAATTGCGGCATCCAATTCCGAGTTATCGATTACCCCGCCCGTGAAAACCGTATCAGAGGTATGGGTGAAGACAGATATTCGGTCTGCGCATGACAAGAGCGCTAACTTTCCTATGCCTTTCGCACCGATATAAGGTCTGCCTCCATCGCTCTTCTCGCCGCCTTCCTTCCGTTTGGAGTAACCGATCTTGAGAAAGCGGTTCTCAAAATGGTCCGCCGTCATTCCTACGCCATCATCGGAGATGATGAATCGGTTGTTTTCTCGATCAATGTCAATCCAGACGTTCTTTGCATCCGCGTCCCAGGAGTTGGAGATCGCTTCTCCGAGAACTGTGACAAAGTTTCGATATAGATTTCGGCCAAGATGGTTGAGTACGCTCAGCGAGATCGCGAACTGATACTCATTGTCATCGTGGTCTAATGCCATGGCTCATAATCCCGCAATGATAGTTTTCCCAATCGCTCGACCCAACTCGACCGGCACTGCGTTGCCGATCCAGCGTCCTACCTCTTTCATGGCGGGTCTCATCGATGGGTAGAAACTGATAGTCCGGCGGGAAGATGGAGAATTGCGGCTTCCCTTAGGCTGATCGCTCGATCTTGCTCGGGATGGCCGAACCGCCCGTTTCCAAAGCCGAAGCACTGCGTTGTCATGGTCGGGGATGGCTTTTCCCATTCCATTCGGGCGTAGACGCCGGGATACGTTTTACCGGAAGTCCGACGGTGGCAGGCGGCCCTGAGCTCTTCAGGCCAATCGCGCCAGGTGCCCCCGGGCCTCGCCATTTTCATTCGCTCCATGTTCAGCGGCGAAAGCGCTGACGCAACGTGAAGGCGATCCGTTGAGTGCGCTTCTCCGGCTGCAATTGGGGGCAGTGATTCAATCGCTTGTCGAACCGTCATCCCGACAGTGCCGGTAGGATGAAGTTTGCCGATTCTACGTTTGTGAGCAGCTACTACGACTAGGCGTCGTCGATTCTGGGGCACGCCGAAAAGTTCGCACTTCGCAATTGTAGCGCGGATGGGATAGCCCGCGTCATTCAAAATAGCTTTGAATTTGCGGAAGACTTCACCGTCTTTGTAGCGCCTGAGCGCGGGGACGTTTTCCATGGTTACGAAGTCGGGCTGAACCTCGGCTGCCAGTTCAGCGAATTTGGTCACAAGCCCCCATTGTGGGTCTTCTGCATAGCGCTGTTTATAACTGGAAAAGGGTTGGCAAGGCGCGCATCCGGCAAGCACTGTGGGTGCCGTCCCGGAATAGTGACCCATAATTTCGTGAGCCGACATCTCACCGACGTCGCGCTTGATGAATTGCCCGCCGTTGTTCGTTTCGAACGCGTGCTTGCACCGTCCGTCTGTATCATAACCGGCTAGAATCTTACAGCCAGCTAGTTTCAGGCCGTGACTAAGTGCGCCAACGCCGCAGAATAGATCTACGACTTCTGGAGGCGAATTCATAAAAACTTTCCAAGCCTACACTAGAACGAGCGGCCAGCGTAGTCGAGGTTGCCCTTACCAACAACCCCTTACTCCCAGCCCATCCACTGCCTTACCCCTCCTCCCCCAAACCCAAATCCCGCCAGTCATCCTCCGCGCCGTCGGGCAGGAACGGCTCAAGATCGTCCTCCTGCGCGAACACGCCTTCGAGTTCGCCCATTTCCGCCCAGTCCTTGTTCGGGCTGAGCTGGATGAAGTCCGGGGCGGGGTTGGCGTCGGCGGGGCCGGCTTGCTCGGCGCGGTGGCGGGCGGCGGCTTCGGTTAGCATGCGCTGCATCGCCTCGATCTCGGGCAGGGTCAGGCGGACGGGGTCGAAGTTTTCGATGATCGCGGCGTTCATGTCGTCCTGCTCGGCGGGGCTGAGCGCGGGCATGGTCACGCTCGCGCCAAGGGGACTGGCGAAGGGATTGCCGGACAGCCGCGCGGCCTGGGGATCGAAGTAGCTTGCGGACAGGCGGCGGCCGTCTGCGCCGCGCGCGTTCATCCGCAGGCAGAACATCAGCAGCCGGTCGTTGCGAATGCGGCGGAAGCCCTTGAGCTTGCCCGCGACGAACACCGGGGAGAGCTGGCCGTCGATCGCGCGTTCGAAGGCAATGTCCTTCAGCCGCTGGACGCCGAAATCCTGCGCGGCTTCCCAGGCGCGGCGGAATTGCTCGCTGCCGGGCTGGCGGCGCAGGTAATAGGCGCCCTCGGGGCTCATGTTCACGTGCCGCGCGGCGCGGCTGACGCTGCCGGTATCGGCGAGTGCGCCGATAAACGCGCGCTGGCGCTCGGGCGTCCAGCCATCATGGCGGAACTTGCGCGGGACCGGCTCGAACGCGGGGAGCTGGTCGTGGGGGAGGGGCAGGCGGGTGGCGGCAGGGTCCTTGCGGCGGGTCATCGGCGGCTCCTTTGTGGGCGAAACCGGGGACCATGCACAGCGGGGGCGGTGTAGGAAAATGCTTTTTGCGCGCGCTGGCCTGCGCGCAGAGTTCGCATTCGCAGCATTCTCGTGTATGGGCCGCTGCGAACCCCTCCCTCGCAGCAATCAGCAGAGACCCCGTACCCCTATGGCATCCTACAAAGACCCCAGTTTTTCGGAGCGCGCCGCGCTCGCCCAGCAAGCCCGCGCAGCGGCCTTGGCCAAGCTGGCCGCGAAGGCTCCGCTAGACCCCGCCGTGGTGGCCGAGCGCAAGGCGGCGGCCGAAGCACGCGCAGCGGCGCTCGCGGAAAAGAGCGCGGCGAAGAAGGCGGCGATTGTGCAGGCCAAGGCGGACAAGCTCGCCGCAGCCCAGGCGGCGGTGAAGGCCGTACCGACCGCGGAAGAGCTGAAAGCCGCGCGTGATGCGAAGTACGCCGCGCGCAAGCAGCGCAAGCGTTAGGCCTGGCTCCTCAGAACTTCACCCGCACCGCCAGCCGCGCATTGATCGGCTCGCCGGTGCTGATGTTGTTATCGGTGTGCGCGCTGGGGAAATAATCGGCGTCGGTCAGGTTCTCGACATTGAGCTGCAGCGCGATCCGGTCGTTCAGATCGAGGAACAGCGCGGCGTCCACGCGGGTGAAGGCGGGCAGGCGCACGGCGTTGCTGATCGTCGCGAAGGTGCTGGACTGGTGGACCACGCCCAGCGCCACACCGAAGCACTTGCTCAGATCATAGCGCCCCCAGGCCGAGGCCTGATGCCGGGGCAGTTGCGCCAGCGGACGCCCGGCAGGGGCGGCGGTGGTGGTGGTGCGGATCTCGCCGTCTTGCAGGGCATAGCCCAGCGTCATGTGCAGGTCCGGCGTGACCTCACCGACCAGTCCGGCCTCGATCCCGCGCACGCGGTTGGAACCGGTCAGCACTACGCTGCCGCTGATCGGATCGTTGGCGCGGGTGTTGCTGCGGTCAAGCTGGTAGGCGGCGAGGGTGAAGGCCAGCCGCTCGGTCAGGTCCCACTTGATCCCCGCTTCCAGGTTGCGGAATTCCTCGGGGGCGAGCGCCTGGGTGGTGGCATCGAGCACGGTGAACTGATCACCCGACTGCGGCAGAAAGCTGCGCGCATAGCTGGCGTAGAACGAGAGATTGTCCTGTGGCTTCAGGATCAGGCCGACGCGCGGTGACCATTTTCCGTCGCTGCGCGCTCCAGCAAAGCCGTTGATGCGGTTGACCGAGCTGATCTGGAAATCGTCATAACGCAACCCAAGCACCAGCTTCACATGCTCGCCGATGTCGATCTGATCCTGCAGATAGGCTGACAGCGTCTGCACCGCTGAATCGGTGGAACTGGTCACGGCGGGGAAGGCCACGGTCGGGATCGTGATCCGCTGCGCCAGCGTAACGGTCGCGCCGCCCGGGAAAGTGCCATTCTCGCGGGTGGAAACGGTGTGCTGATCGCCCGCTTCAAAGCCCAGCAGCAGGGTGTGGCCAATCCCGCCGGTGCTGGTCTTCCACACCAGATTGCCTTGGCCAATCCAGTTGCGGCGCTGGGTGGGGGTGCGATAGGCGGCCAGCGTCAGCGTATTTGCCGGCAGACACCGCGCTGTTGGCGTAGACGTTGCCGTAGTATTTGTCATAGTCCGCGAATTGCCCCGACAGGTTGACCGACAGCGCGTCTGAAAATTCGTGATCGAGCCGGGCGTGGACCAGATGTGCGGTCACATCGCTGCGGTTCACGGCGGCGGAACCGAACGACGTGTCGTCAAAGCCGCTGATTGGCAGGCCCCCGCGTGATGGCACCCCGCGATCCGTAGCGCGGCGGTCTTCGGCATATTCGTAAGTGACCGCAACCGACGTTGCATCACCCAGCTTGATCCCCAACGTGGGGGTAATGCCGATGAAGTGCCCGGCATAGTCCTGGCGATGGTTGTCAAATTCCTCGTAGGTCGCATTCAGCCGCAACCCGACCGTGTCCGACAGCGGCGCGCCGAGGTCGGCGGCCACGCTCCACGCGCCAAAGCTGTCCACCGCCGCCGAGGCTGACGCCTTCGTGCGGCTGAACACCGGGGCCTTCGACACGCGGTTGATCACCCCGCCGCCGCCGCCCCGGCCAAAGATCAGCGCATTGGCACCGCGCAGCACCTCGACCCGCTCGATGTTGTACAGCGCGCGATAGTACTGCGCATCATCGCGCAGGCCATCGAGGAAGAAGTCGGCGGTGGAGTTCTGACCGCGAATCGTGATCTGATCGCGGTGGCCTTCGCCCTGGCCCAGCACCACGCCGGGAACATAGCGCAGCGCCTGGCCCAGCTGATCAACGCCTTGATCGTCAAGCTGTTCGCGGCTGAGTACGGTGATCGCTTGCGGTACATCGATCAGCGGGGTCTGAGTCTTGGTCGCGGTGCCGGTTTCGTCGAGTATCGTAACCTTCAGGCCGCCCATAGACGATGATCCCCGGCGCTTCCTCCTCGGCCAGCGCGCTCGCGGAACTCAGCACGGAAATTGCAGCGCTACCGAGCAGAAACAGCGAGCGGCGATAGAACATGATGAACGTCTTTCTAAGAATGATTTGCAACAACTCCATTTGCGCTAATGCGAATCGTTCGCATTGACAAGGATCAAATTGCGAAGGAGTCGCAATAAAGCTAATCGCTCAGCAGGACACATTTGGAGAACGACCATGCGCGCCACGATCTGGCACAATCCCGCTTGCGGTACCTCGCGCAAAACCATCGCAATTTTGCAAGAGACGCCCGGCGTCGCCCTGACGGTGGTGGAATATCTGAAGCAACCGCCCAGCGCGGACAAGCTGGCGCAGCTGTATCGCGATGCCGGGATCACCCCGCAGCAAGGCCTGCGGCTGCGCGGCACCGATGCGATTGAGCGTGGACTGCCCGATGCCGATGCCGCAACCGTGCTGGCCGCGATGGCGGCCAATCCGGCGCTGATCGAACGGCCGCTGGTGGAAACCGAAAAGGGCGTGCGGCTATGCCGTCCGCAGGACAAGGTGCGCGAGATTCTGTGACGGCGGAGGCGGCTACCGCACCCCGGTCAGATCCTCGTCGCGCGCCATCCCGCGCAGTGCCGAGCACGAACACCCACAGACACAGCGCCTCGATCGCGATGAAGCCCAGCCAGTCCGAATGGCCATAGAGCCAGACCCCGACGGCGGGGGCGAGAATATAGGCTGACGCCGTTGACCGAGGCGACGATCCCGGCCGATTGGCCCTGCTCCGCGCGGCTCACCGCCAGCGAGGAACCGGCGGTAAAGCCGGGGCGGAACAGTCCGAAGCCCAGCGACGCCAGCGCCACTCCCATCGCAATTGCGTGGAGATTCTGCGCCACGGCGAGCAAGGCGACGCCCATTGCGGCGAACACCATGCCAGACAGGCAGCAGGCGCGCGGTCCCAGATGCCAGCGCGGGATGATCCCCCATTGCGCGAGCAGCGAGGCGCAGGCGCCGGCCATCAACACCGTCCCGGTCGGGCCAGCACCCGCCACCGGATTGGCGCGCAGCCCCAGCCGGTCCAGCACCAGAAAACCGATAATCCCGATCATCGCCGCCTGGGCATGCCCGCCCACGACCCCCGCGACCAGCCAAGGGCGCAGGCGTGGATCAGTCCAGCGCAGCTTCGCCACCGGTCTGTCGCTGTGTCCCTCGTCAGTGCTTGCGCTCACCCGTGAATCCGAACTGGCACTGAACGGAGCCGCGATCACATCGCCGCGCGCGGCAAAGCCAGGCGAATCATCGGGCAAGCGCCAACGCAGCGCGATCAGCACTACCACGGCGATCAGCGCGAAAGCTGCGAACGGGCTGACCAGCCCCAGCACTGGCAGGATCAGCAGCGGCGCCAATGCTGGCCCCAGTACGGTGCCCAGCCCGAAGCTGGATGACAACAAGGACAGCGACTTCAGTCCGCTCTGCGCGCGAAGTGCGGCTGGCGACATAGGCCTGGACCGCTGGCGGCGCAGCAGAGCCGAACCCGCCATAGAGCGAGCGGCACAGGGCGAAGATCAGCAGCGTCGCGGTTGCGCCCAGCCAGCCGTTCAGCCCCAGCCACAAGGTGATCCCGCACAGCGTGAAGCTGGCGATGAAGCCCAGCAGCCCGATCGCCATCATCGCCTTGCGCCCGCGCTGATCCGATCTGCGCGCCCACATCGGTGCGCAGATCATCCACAGCAGCGCGGACCAGGTATAGGCCAGGCTGATCCAGACATCCTGCACCTGCAAGGCCGTGCCGATGGAAGGCATTACCGATTGCATCGCGGTATTGCCGGCCGCCGTCACCAGCATCACCACGAACAGCAGCGCGACCCGCCCGGGCGGCAGGGTAATGGTGGTAGCCTGCGTGGACGCTGCGGGCAGCGGATTGGAATTTGACATCGTTCTGTCGCTAAGCCTGTCGCTCTTGCCTTGCAATGGGCGGGCAAATTTGCAAACGCCTGTCGCTGCGTATCACTGCGTAGCCACAGGTGAGGTCATTACCCCGCATGCCGAGTTCCGAGCTTGTCCATGAGCCCCTGCCGCAGCGGCTGAAACGCCGGATCATGCGCGCCATGGGGCCGTGGGGCGTCTTCTTGCAAGGCTTTATCGAACACCCGGTGATGGTCGGATCGATCATCCCATCGTCACGCTTCACCATCGCCAAGATGCTGGGGCCGGTGAAGTGGAATGAATGCAAGTTGTTCGTGGAATATGGCCCCGGTGTCGGCACCTTTTGCCGCCCGGTGCTGGAACGGCTGCCGCGCGATGGCAAGCTGATCGTGATCGATACCAACCCGTTGTTCATTGACTATCTGAAGGCGACGATTGCCGACAGCCGGTTCATCCCGGTGCTGGGATCGGCGGCGGACGTGCAGGACATCGTCCGCGCCCACGGCTTTGACCATGCCGATTATGTCCTGTCCGGCTTGCCGTTTTCGACCTTGCCCGACGGGATCGGCCCGGCGATCGCCGCCGCCACCCACCGCGTGCTGCGCCCCGGCGGGGCCTTTCTGGTCTATCAGTTTTCAGCCAAAGCGCGGGATTTCATGGCGAAGCACTTCACCCACATCGATGCCGGATACGAACCGCTCAACGTGCTGCCATGCAAGCTGTTCTGGGGCTGGAAAGAATAGTCTGCTCAGGCACGGCAATTGCCGGGTAAGCATCACTCCGAACCAAGCCCGTCCGTGCTGAGCCTGTCGAAGCACTGCTTTTTGTTCACGCAGTTGCACGTGAGGCACGAAGACAAGGACAGTGCTTCGACAAGCTCAGCATAAGCGGAATTTGGAGTCGGCTTACCGTAACCAGTGCTATTCAAACGTGCTCGCCGTCGTCGCAGCAGCGGGCCCGGCCAGTTGCCGGTGAACCGCCGCGACCACACCGACAAACAGCACGGTCACGCCTGCCACCAACACGCTGGAGATCAGCGCGGCGATCAGCTTGGCGGTCGCTGGCCCCGCCAGCAATGCCAGCACGACGCCAGTCACCAGCATGACGATGCCAAAGATCACGCCGACGGCGACCACCAGCAGCAGGAAAAACAGCGCCAGCTGCCCGGCTTTTCCGCTGGTCAAGTCCCATGACCGGCGCAGCGCCGCGATCGGATTGCGCAGGCCGTCTACTGCGACAGCGGGAGAGACCAGGACGGTTCGGATCGAAAGATAGAAGAACGCGCCCACCAGCATGATCGTCAAAGCCACTACCAAGCGCCATCGATCCACTCAGCCCGGCCAGGCCCAGCACGATTACCGCAACCAGACCAAGCGCGAGGCCCAGCAGCAATTGCGCGGCCAATACCGACAGTACACTGGCCGCGCCGATCCGGATTGCTTCGCCCACGGTCGGGCGGCGGCTGTCCGTCATCATGGTCAGGATCGACAGCGTGCCGATCAGTTGCAGCACCATGGTCACCAGCATGAACGGCGCAGCGGTGGTATAATACCCGCCCAATTGCGCGAGCAGTTGTTCCGGGCTGGAACCTGCTGCCGGTTCGGGCTGGGGAAAGGCGACGGCAAACGCGAAGCTGGGCAGGACATAAAACACCCCCGCCAGCGCCCACAGCACGTCCTTGTTGGCGGAAACCGCTTGCACGGCATCCTGCCAGGCCTTGTTGCTGTCAAACCGCATTGTCATCTCCCTGCATCTGCCCCCTTGATAACCACAGCAATTGCCGCCACGCAACGGATCATGAGCAGCACGGCGGCGGAATTGATCGAATGGCGGGTCAGCGACGGGCTGGTACCGTACCGCGACGCGCTGGACGCGATGACCGCGCGCAACGCCGCGATTGCCGATAGCACCGCAGCCGAACTGATCTGGCTGCTGGAACATCCACCGGTCTATACCGCCGGGACCAGCGCGGATCGCAGCGAACTGCTCGATCCGCGGTTTGACGTGGTCGAGGCCGGGCGCGGCGGTCGCCACACCTATCACGGGCCGGGGCAACGGGTCGGCTATGTCCTGCTCGATCTGAAGCGGCGCGCGCGCGATGTGCGCGGGTTTGTCCATGCGCTGGAAGGCTGGGTGATCGGTACCCTGGCCGATCTGGGCGTGGACAGCTGGCGCGCGCCAGGGCGGATCGGCATCTGGACCACCGGCACCGGATGGGCGCGAGGCGAAGATCGGCGCGATCGGCGTGCGCATCCGCCGCTGGGTGACGATGCACGGGTTCTCGGTCAATCTCGATCCGGACCTGACGCATTTTGACGGGATCGTGCCCTGCGGGATCGCCGAATTCGGCGTCACCAGTCTTGCGCAGCTGGGCCGCAGCGTGGATAGCGCGGCCTGGGACGCGGCCTTGCTGGCGCGCCGCGAGCACTTCCTCGCCGCGCTGGAACGGCCTTGCCCGGTGGAGGGAGCCTGATGAAACTACGCTATCTGGTCTGTCTGGCAGCGCTTGGCCTGGCGGCTTGCGACCAAGCCCCTAAAAAAACTGCGGCGGCAACGGCTGAGGGCGAAATCCTGCCAGGTTCGGCCAGCGATAGCATGTTGCCGCTCGATACCCTGCGCTCGCAGGCACCGCTCGCGCCCAAGGTGGTCAGCAGCGACAGCGCCGGACGCACCAAACCCGCGTGCCGCGCGAACTGCGGCTGCAAGGCCTGCGGCCACTCCGGAACCAGCTGCTGCACCCGAACCGGCTGCTGAGGCAGTCAGCGAAGACTAACCCTCGTCTGCGATCCCCAGCAGTCGCTGCGCCAGTTTCAGGTGCGGGCGGTCAATCATCCGCCGGTCGATCTGCAAGGCGCCGGCCTCAGGCTGCTGCGCAAACGCGGCAATGATCGCCCGTGCTTCGGCCAGTTCGGCATCGCTGGGGGTAAAAGCGGCGTTGATCACCGCCACCTGCGCCGGATGGATCGCCAGCATCCCGGTAAAGCCATCGGCGCGCGCGGCTTCGGCGGCAAGCTTCAACCCGGCCTCATCGGCGAAATCGGCATGGAGCGTTTCCACCGCGCTGACCCCGCGCGCGTGCGCGGTCAGCAAGGTCTGCGTGCGGGCGTAACGGAAAGCATCGGTCCAGCGCCCGTCCGCGTGGCGCTTGCGGCTGGCTCCGAGCGCGGCGGAGAGATCTTCCGCGCCCCAAGTCAGCCCGGCCAGCCGCGGCAGCGAGGCGGTGGCATAGGCCGCGATGGTCAATGCCGCCGCCGCCGTCTCGCTCACCAGCGGCAGGATCCGGGTGGTGCCGGTGGTGATGCCGTTGCGCTGCTCCAGTTCATAGAGCTCAGCCGCCAATTGCTGCACGGCTTCGGGGCCCGATGACTTTGGGCAACATTATCCCGTCGGGCGCGCCGGCCATCACCGCGACCAGATCATCGCGCCACATCCGGCTGTCGAGCGCATTGATCCGCACCCAGCGCGCCGGACCTTCGCCGACCAACGCGATGCGCCTTGAGCCAGGCTGCGGTCAGTTCGCGCGCGCGCGGCTTGCTGGGGATGACCACCGAATCCTCCAGATCGAGGATCAGCGCATCGGCCCCCACAGCGGCGGCCTTGCCCAGCTTCTTTTCACTGTCCCCGGGAACAAACAGCCAGGATCGCAGCGCCATCGTGTTCTCCCGTCAAGCCGGCTGGAGCGCCGGATAATCGATATAGCCTTCTGGTCCTGGCATGTACCAGCTTTTCGGAACGTTAACATTGGGGGCCCAATCCGCACCCGCCTTGATCCGTTCGGCCAGATCGGGGTTGGAGATATAGGGGCGGCCGAATGCGATCGCATCGCAGCGGCCCGAGCCGACGTCCGCAGCAGCCGTCTCGGCGGTATAGTCGCTGTTCAGCACCAGCGGTCCGGTGTAGATCGAGCGGATCAGCGCATCCTGCTGCGGCACGTCGGTGCTGCCAAAGGTACCGTGCGGGCCGGGCTGGCGCAGTTCCACAAATCCCAGCCCCAGATCCTGGCAGACCTGCGCCGCCGCGCCAAAGATGCTGGCGGGATCGCTGTCATCGCAGCCTTGTGACACGCCATTCGGTGAAAGCCGCACCGAGACGCGCCCCGCGCCCCACACCGCGATCAGCCGTTCCAGCACTTCGCGCAGCAAGCGGGTGCGGTTTTCCGGCGATCCGCCGTAGTCATCAGTCCGCAAGTTGGTGCCATTGCGCAGGAACTGGTCGATCAGATAGCCGTTGGCGGCGTGCAACTGGACCCCGTCAAACCCGGCAGCCTTGGCATTGGTCGCGGCGACGCCATAGTCATCGATCACGCGCTTGAGATCGTCATGCGTGGCCGCGCGGGCCGCTTCATAGGGCTTGCGGCCGTTGAAGGTATGGGCATGATCGGGCGCCGTAGTGGCCGAGGCCGACAGCGGCGCGGCACCGTCCAGAAAATCGGGATGAACCGTGCGGCCCATATGCCACATTTGCAGCACGATCCGGCCACCTTCGCGGTGGACCGCCGCAGTTGCTCGGCTTCCACGCTTCGGTCTGCGCGGCGTTCCAGATGCCCGGGCGCCGAAGGCCAGCCAAGCCCTTCGACGCTGATCCCGGTCGCTTCGGTCAGGATCAAGCCTGCTCCGGCACGCTGGCGATAATATTCGGTCATCATCGCATTTGGCACGGCGCCAGCATCAGCACGACCGCGCGTGAGCGGGGCCATCAGCACCCGGTTGGGTGCGGCGATCGCGCCGAGTGAAATCGGCTGGAACAAGGCGTCGTGCATGGAAGCTCCCGGATTTGAGTTTGTGCAATTTAACCGCCCGGCTAAGGCATGGGCATGACGATTGCAACGGGGACGGCACCGGCGCGCTGGAACGGCTGGCATCTGGCGGCGCTGCTGGGCGGCAACGTCGCGCTCGCGCTGGGGCCGCTGTGGGTGCGGCTGGCCGATAGCGGGCCGGTCTCTGCCGGGTTCTGGCGGCTGGCGCTGGCGATCCCGTTTCTGGCCTTGCTGGCGCGGACCAATGGCCAGCGGCTGACCGGCTTCCCGGTGAAGGTGCTGCTGGCGGTGCTGGCCGGCGGACTGTTCTTCGCCGCTGACCTCGCCAGCTGGCACCTGGGGATCGAGCGGACCCGGCTGGCCAATGCCACGCTGTTCGGCAATTCGGGCTCGATCCTGATCGCTGCATGGGGCTTGATCATGCTGCGCCGTGGACCGCGCACCAACGAATGGCTGGCCTTTGCCGCGGCGATTCTGGGATCGGCTGATCCTGCTCGGGCGCAGTCTGGAGATCGACCACACGACGCTGATCGGCGATTTGCTGTGCCTGCTCGCGGGGTTCCTCTACACCTTCTACATCCTGCTGGCGCAGCGCGCGCGCGATACGCTGGGCAGCTGGAGCTTGCTGTTCTGGTCCAGTCTGATCGGCCTGCCGGTCACGCTGAGCGCGGCGCTGCTGCTGGGCGAACCGTTCTGGCCGAGCGACTGGAGCGCGGTGATCGCGCTCTCGCTGACCAGCCAACTGATCGGGCAGGGGCTGCTGGTCTATGCGCTGGGGCATTTCTCGCCGCTGGTGATCGGGCTCGCGCTGCTGACGCAACCGGCGATTGCAGTGCTGGCGGGCTGGTACCAGTTCGGCGAAGTACTCGGCCCGCTCGACGGGCTGGGCATGGTGCTGGTCGCCGCCGCGCTGGTCTTGGTGCGCGGGGCGGAGCAGCCATCGACGCCAGCCCCATCGACTGGCGCGTAAACCAGCGCTAGCATGCGCGGCATGACCAAACCCTTTGCCCTGCTGCTCGCCACCACCGCACTCCTTGGCGCAGCGCCGCCGCCCGCCCAGTCGCCCGCTGCGGATAGCACCCGTCCACCCGATCTCGCGCCATACCTGGGATCAGCAGCTGACCAACGCTGGCAACCGCTTCATCAAGTTCGCGACGCTGCTGTCACCGGTTGACGCGACCGTGCTGGGCGAGCACAAATACGATGACAAGTTGCCCACCATCACCGCCGCCGCCCGGGCCGAGCGGATGGCGGTTTGGCGCGGGCTGCAGCAGGAACTGGCCGGGATCGACCCGGCCAAGCTGACCCCAGCCAATCAGGTCGATCACGCCATGCTCAAGAACGAGCTGGCCTATCGCATCTGGACCAACGATGTCCTGCAGGACTGGGCCTGGAACCCGCAAATCTACAACGATATCGCCGCCGGATCGCTCTACAGCCTGGCCGCGCGCGATTTCGCGCCGTGGCAAGTGCGGCTGAAATCGGCGACCGCGCGGATGGAAGCCTTACCCGCGTTCCTGGCCGAGAGCCGCCGCCAGCTGGTCCCGGCGCGGGTGCCGAAGGTGTTTGCCGAAACCGTTGCCAAACAGAACGCCGGGATACTCCAGATCGCCGAGGAGATGCTCGCGCCGCACAAGGATGCACTCGCTCCCGCTGAGCGCGCGCGGTTTGATGCAGCCTTGCAGACGCTCAAAGCTGCGGTCGGCCGAACATCAGATCTGGCTGGATAAAGTGCTGGTCCCGCAGGCCAGGGGCCAGTTCCGGTTGGGAGCCAAGCGCTACGACCAGAAGATGAAGTTCGCGCTGATGAGCGATCTGACCCGGCCCGAATTGAAGGCTGCTGCGCTGACGGCCAAGGCTGAGAGCGCGGGCGGAGATGTACCGGATTTCATGCAGCTTTCTGGCGACGCAGGGCGCGAACCTGGCCTGCCCGGCCAAGCCATCGCCAAGCCTTGAACAAAAGGTCATCGCGGCCGCGTTGGACTTTAGCTACGCCAAGCGCCCGCCGCGCGATGGGCTGGAACAGCGCGCCCGCGAAACACTGGCCGAAGCGACCGAATTCGTCCGCGCCAAGGGCTTCATCCGGATGGGCGATGGCCCGGTGCAGGTCATCACCATGCCCAAGTTTCAGCAGGGCAATGCCGTGGCCTACAACGATCCGCCGGGGCCGCTGGAAAAGCACCTGCAGAATTTCTACGCGGTCTCGCCGATTCCCGGCGACTGGAGCGACGCGCAGGCGACCAGCTTCCTGTCCGAATACAACGATTACATGATCCACGATCTGGGCATTCACGAAGCGATGCCGGGGCATTACCTGCAACTCGATCACTCCAACCGCGCGCCCTCCACGCTGCGCGCGATGCTGTGGTCGGGGCCGTTCGTGGAAGGCTGGGCGGTCTATGCCGAAGGGGTGATGAAGGACGAAGGCTATCTGAACCACGATCCGCTGTTCAAGCTGACCGTGCTCAAGATGCGGCTGCGCTCGGTGACCAACACCCTGCTCGACATCGGCATCCAGACCGAAGGCATGACCCGCGACCAGGCGATGGAACTGATGATGCAGGGCGCGTTCCAGCAAGAGCGCGAGGCGGCAGGCAAATGGACCCGCGCCAACCTCTCATCCGTGCAACTGCTCAGCTATTTCACCGGCTACGAAGAACACCGCCGCTTGCGGGCGGAAGCCGAGCGCCGCTGGGGCAAGGAATTCACCTTGCGGCGGTATCACGACACGGTGCTCAGCTTCGGCTCGCCCCCGGTGAAATATGCCCGCGCGCTGCTGTTTGGCGAGGCGGTGCGGTAGCGGGTCAAGCTGCCTTGCGGCGGTGTGTGGCATCCCAGCCCTTGCAGGCAAGCAGTACGGTCTTGGGCACGGGCCGGTCGCCGTTAGAATAGTAGGCCACCGTCCGCCGCGCGAGGCCGAGCGCGTCGGCAGCTTTGGCCAGCGATAGCCCGCCCGCCATCCGCCATTCTAGGAATTGCCGCGCATCGCTGCGTCCGATTGCATCAAGCGTGTCGAGCCACAGGCTGTCCGCGCCGATCTCGTAGCCATCGGGCCAGATCAGGCTGTGGCCCCAATCGCCCAGTACGACGCCTGCGCTGGCGCGGTCTTGCGGCAGGGCGATCTCAGCCAGGGTGCCATCTGACCATTCGAGCCGCAGCGCCTTGTCGCCGGTCGCTGTGACCGCGCGAATGGTCCGCATGGTGTCACTGTTCATGGGTTCAACTCCTGCCATTTGGCGAATAATTCGGCCTGGTGCGCACGCGCCCATTCACTGGCATCACGCAACACTTTGGACGGTACCGCACCGATGATCACTGCAAGTGTTGCGATCTCCACCGAGGCGCGGAAACCTGGCCCCTCGATATGAAAATGCGCCAGGCCATGTTCACGGCCATAGACCGATACCTTCCAGTTCGGTCCGCGATGCATTGTGACCATGGGAGGGATGATAGTGCATTTAATGCACTAGCGCAAGGGAGTCGAAAGCCCCTCCCCCTTCAGGGGAGGGGTTGGGGTGGGGGCTGTCCATGGAGCGCGACGCGGGCGGCGAACCCCCACCCCGCTGCGACTACGGCCCTGCTGTGCAGGACCAAGGCTCACTGCCCCTCCCCTGAAGGGTAGGGGATTATTCAAAGAAATCTTCATCCACGCGCTTGATGTGGATGACTTCCTGATCGCGGCAGCCGACATTGTAGCGGACCATTAACCGTCCCAAATGCACCGCATCTATCAGCACGATCCGTCCACCCATCTGACGTGCGGTTTCTTGAGCACTTTTTGAGAATCCGGACGTCGTCACAAAAATGCCCTTTTGCGCCTTCTTGAGACTCAGAGAGCCGAAAAATTCCCTGATTGGTCCTGGACCGATCTGGTTATCTTCCTTGTATCGCTTGGCCTGAATGTAAATTTGATCCACGCCGAGCGGGTCCTGATCAATCACGCCGTCAACTCCATCGTCGCCCGATTGACCGATGGCGCGACCAGCGTCTTCGGAACTTCCGCCGTAGCCCATTGCAAGTAGGAGCTGGACGATAGACCGCTCGAAGAACGCGGGAGTTCCAGCTCTCAGTCGATCTAGCAACTCGTTGGCGATTGTGGCGTTTATCCGATCATATGCGTCGCGCAGAGCCTCTTCAGGCGTTGCATCATTCAGTGCCACTTCAACTTGTGGCGTCTGCGCTTCCGATCTTTCCACGTGATTGAAAGGCTATGAATTCAGGGATCGTTCGAAGGAACCGATTGTTGATCGTAGACATTCGAATTTTGCAGGATCGACTTACCCCGTTCGCTGGTCGCGGAAATGTCCCCGTCGGGTATATTCGATCAACCCAGCTTGCTTGAGATACGTCTTGGCCCAATGAATCCGGTTGTAAAAAATCGCCTGACCACCACTGGGAATCTGCTCGGCTCGTTCATCCTCTGTCAGATTGAAACTGTCCGCCAATCGTTTCGATGATGTCACCAGTCTTGACTTCCTTGTCGACCGCAGATCGCAAGACGGCTCCATCAGCGTCTGGTAGTCAGGGATCACGTCCGCGCCCCCAAATCCCCCTTGCCCAACCGTCCCGCCAGCCATCTCCAGCATCCGGTCCAGGCTCTTCTTCGCCTGCAGCCGCAGCCCTTCCTCGATCTCGATCCGCGGCTGCAAATCGCGCAGCGCCAGGTACAGTTTCTCCAGCGTGTTCAGCGCCATGTAGGGGCAGATGTTGCAGTTGCAGTTGCCGTCGGCGCCCGGGGCGCCGATGAACACCTTGTCCGGGCAGCGCCAGTTCCATCTGGTGGATGATGTGCGGTTCGGTCGCCACGATCAGCGGTCTGGCCGGGGAAGGTCTTGGCGAAATTGAGGATGCCGCTGGTGCTGCCGACATAGTCGGCGTGGTCGATGATGTGCGGCGGGCATTCGGGGTGCGCGGCCACCGGCGCGCCGGGGTGCTGGGCTTTCAGCTTGAGCAGCTCGGTTTCGCGAGAACGCTTCGTGGACGATGCAGACGCCCGGCCACAGCAGCATCTCGCGGTCGAACTTGCGGCAGGTAGCCGCCCAGATGCCGGTCGGGGCCGAAGATGATCTTCTGGTCCTTGGGGATCTGGGCCAGGATCGTCTCGGCGCTGGAGCTGGTGACGATGATGTCGCGACAGCGCCTTCACCTCGGTCGAGCAGTTGATGTAGGTCAGCGCGATGTGATCGGGGTGGGCCTCGCGGAACGGCCTGAACTTTTCGGGCGGGCAGCGAATCTTCCAGGCTGCACCCGGCATCCAGATCGGGCAGGACCACGGTCTTTTCGGGGCGAGGATCTTGGCGGTTTCGGCCATGAATTTGACCCCGCAGAACGCGATCACCTCAGCATCGGTTGCCGCGGCCTTCTTGGACAGTTCCAGCGAATCGCCGATGAAATCGGCCAGATCCTGAATTTCCGGGCGCTGATAGTAATGCGCCAGGATCACCGCGTTGCGGTCCTTGCGCAGCCGGTCGATCTCGGCGCGGATGTCGATGCCGGAAAGGTTTTCGGTCTGGACAGTCATGGCAGTTCCTTTTCGCCCTCAAAGCGGACGGTTACTGTGACATCGCCATAGCCTGCAACTTGCAGCGGAATAGCCAGATTTTGCTGCGATCGCCGCTTTCGCGGCGCTGCGGGCCAGCTCCAGCAGCACCGGATTGGCGGCCTGCTGCACCGCCTGCCGTTCGGCCAGCAGGGTGTTGTCGCGGGTCAGCTTGTCCTGCGCGGTGCGGGTGATCCACACCCCTTCGCGCAGATATTGCGCGCGGCCCTCGTCAAGGTTGGGCCGCGAGACGGTGCAGCGGCGGCAGGGTGACGGTCAGCGCGTTGCGCCGCCGCATCCCAGGCCACCGGCTGGCGGGTTGACGCGCGACAGATCCAGCGTGTAATCGACCCGCGCCGGGATCACCGCGATCTGGCGGCTTTTCAGCAGGCCCAGCAGGCGCTCGTCTTTGCTGGCGACCACCGGGGCGAGCTGCGCGCTGAACACCGTCAACCGGTTCTGGCGCTCAAACGCGATCAGGCTGGTGGCAAGCGGATCGCCATGATCCTGCGGGCCAAATGCGCGCCAGAGCAGCCAGCCGCCCAGCGCGAGGTTGATGGCGATGATCAGCAGCGCCAGGTTGCGGCCGGGTTTGCGCGGGAGGGTACGTGGCGTGGGTGCAAGCTTGTCCATCACCGATTGACTAGCCGGTTCAGCGCCACATTGCCATGCGCGTGGACGCCGAAGCGATCATGCCCACCGAATGACCCAGGCAGGCATGATCGGCTTAGGTCAAAGCGGTTCAGCGGGGGCCTTGATCTGGGCGTACCAATTGTTGGGGACCCAGTTGGGGAGGTGTCCGGGATTGGGCAGGGCTTCATCGCTGACGCCATAGGCTTTCAGGATGCGATAGGCATTGTCCATGCAATTGTTGCCAAACAAGCCATAGCCATCGTTGAAGGCCGCATCCGCCGCTGATCTGGCGGACGCCGGATTGGCGTCGGTTGTGAACAATTGCTTGTAGCTCATGTATTGAAAGATCGGGTGCTTGCTGGGGCCCTGGGTGCCCCCAGCTCGCATATCCTTGCGCATCTGTTCGAACGAGGCCGTTTTGACAAACATGCCGTTTGGTTCGCCGTTCGGCACCGAAAGCTGACCTGCGATTTCCTTCGAGCCATAGGTATAGTTGCCATCCGCCAGTTTGAATCCCCAGCCAATATGCCCGGCATTCAAAGGGATGTTGGGGTTGATGAACACCAATGCGTTGGGCATTTCCGGAACATCGAATTCGCCCCACATCATACCGTTGTTCACACAGCGGCTCGGCGCAGCAAAGTAGATGCCATTGATCGTGGCGGGCATGGCATAGCAGGCGTCCACCCAATCCTGACCCCACGGAATGTCCCAGAGGATCGATGAATACTGACGGTATCCGGGCTTGGTGATGTGATCGCGCTTGAATGGTCCCCAGTGGGTTGCGCCCATGGCCACCATCCGTTCGGCAATCGGCAGCAGCTCGTCGAAACATTCCAGCGCCAGCCAGATTTTACTGTCAGGCCTGCGCACCAGTGTGGTCCGGTCCAGCCCATGGGCGGGCATGTTTTCGGCGGTGAACGGGCCCATTTCTCCGCTTGCCGTTTTGATCAGATACTCGCTCATGCAGCAATTCCTCTTGCACGCGTCTGGAGGCGACGTGACGCGGCTCGGGATACCTTCCAACTCCTCAATTGCATGTGGCTTTTGTCACTTGGACATGTGTGGGTTTTGTCACGCTGGCCCTGGTTAGCCGGGAGCGGAGGTCCACACCGCTTCCGTCGAACTGCCACTGCTGCTGACCAGCCCGCGCTGTTCCAAATCGAGCAGATGTGCCAGCACCGAGCGGCCAGCCGCCCCGGCCAGCCGCGGATCGAGCCCCTTGTACATCGCCGCAACCATTTGCGGGATTGTCTGTGGGCCTTGGTCCAGCAACCGAACAATCTGCGCCTCACGCTGGCGGCGGTGGCCGAGCATGCCGCGCACCAGTTGGCGCGGCTTGGTGATGGCTGGGCCGTGCGCGGGGTACAGTACCGTATCATCCCGGTCGTACAGCTTCTGCAGGCTGGCCATATAAGCGCGCATATCGCCATCTGGGGGCGAGACGACGCTGGTTGACCAGGCCATCACGTGATCACCGGTAAACAGCGCGCCGCTTTCCAGCACGCTGTAGCACAAGTGGTTGCTGGTGTGGCCGGGGGTGGCGACGGCTTCAATCGTCCAGCCGGGGCCGCTGATCTGCTCGCCATCGCGCAGCACCCGGTCTGGCGCATAGCCATGGTCAAAGGCGCTGTCGGCGCGCGGGCCGTCATCGCGCAGCACCAGCGGCGCGCAGCCGATGATCGGCGCGCCGGTCAGGGCCTTCAGCGGCGCGGCGGCGGGGGAATGGTCGCGGTGGGTATGGGTGCATAGGATCGCGCTGATCCGGGCATCGCCGACCGCCGCCAGGATCGCTTCGACATGGCCGCGGCCGTTGGTGTCCGCGCCCTTGAATGGCGAGGGTTCGGTCTCCGCCCCGGTATCGGCCGGGCCGGGATCGATCACCGCCACCTCATCGCCCGCGCCGACGATATAGGTCTGGGTGCCGGTAAAGGTATAGGGCGAGGCATTGGGGGCCAGCACCCGGCGCACCAGTGGCTCGCACAGTTCGCTGAGGCCGGTCGGCCAGGGTTTGGGCGGGGCGTCCATCGCAAGGTGATATGGCGCGTCGTCGCAACTTCGCCAAGCAATACTCACTTGTCTGCGAGGAAGTTAACCAGCCAGCGCTTGCCCCAGTTGTTCGCGCAGGCGGCTGACCGCGCCCGGCTGCGCCGATTGCTGATCGCGCCAGCCCTGATCCAGCCGGTAACAGCCGGGCATGGAACCGCTCGGTTGCCATGATCAGGCTGCGGACCGCCGGTTCGACCAAGGCCAGATGGGCGGGATCCGATCCGGGGAAGGATGCCAGCCGGCCATGGCGGCGCAGCTGAAATTCGCTCAACTCGCCGGCGAAATAGGCGCGGTGATTAAGCAGCCAGGCCACCGCATGCATCATCCGGGTGGTGGTGCGCAGCGCCTCACAGCTCAGCGCGACCGTCGCCTGGTCTTCAGCCGCCGCCATGCCGGGCGCGCGACTGGTCAAGTCGAATGCTGCGCGTACTTCGTCGGACAGGACCAATGCCTCGCAATAGAGCCCCTCGACGATGCGCGAACTTATGGTCGCTGTTTTTGCCATCGTGTGCTGCGATAGGCAGACCGCCCGGCACTTGCCAATGGCCGCACGGGGGAAATCGACGGCCAAATCGGGACTGTCCCGTGAGGGGACGCTATTGGCGAGGCGGGACACTGCCCGCCCGCCGCTGCCGATCAGGCAATGATATCAGGGATCAGATAATCCTCAATCATCGCTATCTGGTCTTTCAGGCGCAGCTTGCGTTTTTTCAGGCGCGCGATCTGCAATTGGTCGTTGCCATCAGCGGCGGTCAGGGCATCAATCGCGGCATCAAGATCACGGTGCTCCACCCGCAGCATTTCCAGGCGTTTGCGCATCTCGTCTTCGGTCATGCCAGCTCCCCACGACCCGCAGCCGAACGGCCCATCGCTTATCCACTTCGCAAGATAAGCTTAATGTGCTTCGATGACAATCGCGCCGACCGTCACAATTCGCCGAGTCGAATGGTTCGAGCCGGGCGAAGGCGCAAGGGTCATCAACTGCCCTGTCGGGCAAGCGAAAGGACTGTTCCAACATGGAATCAACGCACGCCAGCGCTTTGCAGCTCAAGCACGCCGGGATTGAGCGGCAGCTTGAAGCCGAACTTAATCGTCCGCTGCCCGATCTGGCGTTTGTCCAGACGCTGAAGAAGCGCAAGCTGCGGATCAAGGAAGAGCTGGCCGACGCCTGACTGGCTAGCCGCCTGAACTGGCCGCGCAGCGCTGGTGCTGCTGGCTGAAAAATATAGCGAAACGCCTGTGTTCCAAAGGGGGCCGTGATCGGTTAGACCCGGCAGTATGACAGCTGCCAGCTCTGCCCGGACGATCCTGACCCGCCTGCACGATGTGATGGCATCGCGCAGCAACGCGCAGGCCAAGCTGAACACCGTAGTCGACGTGATCGGCGGCGGCCTCAACAGCGAGGTCTGCTCGGTTTACCTGTTGCGCGAAGGCATGCTGGAACTGTTCGCCACCAAAGGGCTGGCACAAGAGGCGGTCCACGTCACCCGGATGGGGATCGGCGAAGGCCTGGTCGGCACGATTGCCGGCAACATCGAAACGCTGAACCTGGCCGAAGCCACCGCGCACCCGGACTTTTCCTATCGTCCTGAAACCGGTGAGGACAAGTTCCACTCCTTCGCGGGGGTGCCGATCGTGCGGCGCCAGCGTGCAGTCGGCGTGCTCTGCGTCCAGCATGTCGATCCGCGCCGCTATGTCGAAGAAGAAATCGAAGCGCTCCAGACCGTCGCGATGGTGCTGTCCGAACTGATTTCCAACGCCGGGCTGATCGATGATGAGGACAGCGCGGGGCTGGGCTCTGCATCGACCGGGCCCGAACGCCTGCCGGGGCTGGCGCTGGTCAAGGGTCTGGCCAGCGGCACCGCCGTGTTGCACCAGCCGCGGATCACTATCGAACATGTGGTCGCCGAAGATACCGAGGCGGAGCGCCAGCGGGTCTATCTGGCGTTCGACAAGATGCGCGAACAGATTGACCGGATGGCGGCGCAGGCCGAATTCGGGATGGGCGGCGAGCATGAAGAGGTGCTCGAAACCTACCGGATGTTTGCTTATGACGAAGGCTGGAGCCGCCGGATCAACGAAGCGATCGATTCCGGGCTGACCGCAGAGGCTGCGATCGAGCGGGTCCAGCAGCGCACGCGGATGCGGATGCGGCAGATCGATGATCCGCTGCTGGCGGACCGGATGCACGATCTGGAAGATCTGGCCAATCGGCTTGCTGCGGATCGTGTCGGGCCAACTTGGCACAGCAGCCTCGCAAGGGCTGCGCGGCGATACGATCCTGATCGCGCGCAACCTGGGCCCGGCCGAATTGCTCGAATATGACAAGCGCCGCCTGAAGGGCGTGGTGCTGGAAGAAGGCTCGCTGACCGCGCATGTGGTGATCGTGGCGCGGGCGATGGGGATTCCGGTGCTGGGCCGGGTCAAGTCGATCCGCGGCAAGCTGCGCGACGGCGATTTGTTGTTGCTTGATGGCGATCAGGGCGCGGTCACAGTGCGGCCCAATCCCGCAATGATCGAGGCCTTCGACGCGCGGTTCGTGCGCACGCGCGAACGCCAGGCCAGCTATGCCAAATTGCGCGATGTCGAGCCCTTCACCCGCGATGGCACCCGGATCACGGTGCTGATGAACGCCGGGCTGCGCGATGACATGCCGGGCCTGTCGCTTGTCCGGCGCGGACGGGGTGGGGCTGTTCCGCACCGAGTTCCAGTTTCTGGTCTCCGCCACTCTGCCGCAGCGCGAACGCCAGACGCGGCTCTACCGCGATGTGCTGGACGCAGCGGGGGACAAGCCGGTGGTGTTCCGCACCGTCGATATCGGCGGCGACAAAGTCCTGCCCTATCTGCGGCACAATGATGGCGAGCAGGAGGAAAATCCGGCGATGGGCTGGCGTGCGCTGCGCGTGGCGCTGGAACGTGAAGGGCTGATGAAGGTCCAGGCGCGCGCCTTGCTGGAAGCGGCGGCGGGGCGCACGCTCAATGTGATGTTCCCGATGGTCTCCGAACCGTGGGAATTCGATGCCGCCAAGGCGATGTTCGAAAGCCAGCGTGCCTATCTCAAGACGCTGAAGAAGCCCTTGCCCGATGCGATCCGCTATGGCGCGATGCTGGAAGTGCCCGCGCTCGCCGAACAGCTCGATCTGCTCGCGCCCAAGCTCAGCTTCCTGTCGATCGGCACCAATGACCTGACCCAGTTCCTGTTCGCGGCGGATCGCGGCAACCCGAAGCTGGCCGAACGCTATGACTGGCTCAGCCCCGCGATCCTGCGCTTTCTGAGCCGCGTCGTGCTGGGGGTGGCGGGCCATCCGGTGGATATTACCGTCTGCGGCGAAATGGGCGGACGCCGCCTGGAAGCACTGGCGCTGCTCGGTCTGGGGATCCGGCGGCTGTCGATCACGCCCGCCGCAGTCGGCCCGATCAAGGAGCTGGTGCGCAAAGTTGATCTGGGTGAAATCACCTCGGCCATGAATGCCTGGCTGGCCATGCCGCCGCCCGATATGCGCGCCGCGCTGCTGGCCTGGGCGGCTGAGCGTGAAATCGATTGCGACTGAGCGCCGGCTGCGCGGGGGAGCGTCTGTAACCGGGCCTGTAACCGGTCTGTCATGCCATTGAGGCATCCTGACGCCAAAGGTGCAGCGGCCATGCCAAAAAGCGTTGACTTTAGGGTGCAACCCGCGATGGTCCCGCGCTCGGGATCGAAATAACAACAACCGCCGGGACCTGGATGACAGACGAGACAACTTCGGAAGCGGAACTTCCGCTGGAGACTGCGGGCACGCGCTTGCGCCGTGCGCGTGAAGCAAGCGGGCTGGAGCTGAAGCAGCTTGCCGAGAGCACCAAGATTCCTGAGCGGCATTTGAAGGCGCTGGAGGCGGGCGAATATGCCAGTTTGCCTGCGCGGACGTATGCCACCGGCTTCGCGCGGTCCTATGCGCGTCAGCTGGGGCTGGATGAAGCGGAAATCATCACGGCGGTGCGCGAAGAGCTGAACGCAGTAGAGCCCGAGCCACAGCGGCGCACGGTCCAGACCTTTGAACCCGGCGATCCCAGCCGCCTGCCCAGTTCGGCGCTCGTCTGGGTCGCCGGCTTGCTGGCGCTCGCGGCGACGATTGCGGCGGTGTTCCTGCTGCGCGGCGGCGATGATGCCGGGCAGTTGCCATCCTTGCTGCCCAGCGAAACTGCTGCGGCCCCGACTGCCGCTGCCAGCGCACCGGCTCCGGCCGCAACTGGCGCAGTGGTATTTACCGCGCTGGCTCCGGACATCTGGGTGAAATTCTACGATGCCAGTGGCACGCAATTGCTGCAAAAGCAGCTGGCGCAGGGCGAAACCTATGCGGTTCCGCCGGCCCCGGCCGAAGTGCTGCTGTGGACCGCGCGGCCCGAAGCGCTGGCGATCACGGTTGGCGGTACGGCAGTACCCAAACTGTCCGACGTTCAGCGCACGATGAAGGATGTGCCGGTTACCGCAGCGGCCTTGCTGGCGCGCGGCACAGCGGTGGCTCCGGCCAGCTCTGTTCCCGCACCGACGGCTAACACCGCCCGCGCCCCGGAACGGCGCGAACGGGCACAGCCAGCACGGCGGTCTGAGTCTCGCGCGCCGTCACGTGAGGCCGCGCCGACTCCGCCAATCGACGCAATCCCGCAACTGGCTCCTGCTCCGGCAGCAGCGCCAATTCCGGCACCGGCAGCAACCTGAGCCGCGAGGCAATTGCGGATAGGTGCTTCCCCGCGCTCGACAGGAGCGGGGCGGCAAGGTTAAAGCCGGAACGTCGGTTCACCGGCGGTTAGGCCGCCGTGCGGCATTTTAGGCTGCAAATGAATGTGAAGAGGGTGATATGACCGCTTTGTTCAAGGCCAACCGGCCAGTGCTGCTGGCCCCAGTCTTTTGGGCCATGGCCATGGTGATCGGCGTGCAAGCCATGCCGCTGGCCGCGCAAACCGCCACGCCGGACCCGGCGGCAGAGGCGCGCATGCGCAAGCTGGAAGCGGAAATGCGCGCGTTGCAGCGGGTGGTGTTCCCCGGCACCGATGGCAAGTTCTTCCCGCCGCAGGTCCAGGCTGGAACCGGTGCGGTCACCCCGACGGGCACCCCGGCAACGAACCCGGTCGCCGATATGCTCGTGCGGATGGAGGCGCTGGAAACACAAATAGCGCGACTGACTTCGCAGACCGAGATCAATACCAACAAGCTGGCGCAGCTCGAAGCGCGGGTTGCGGCGCAGGGCGCGGCGGCAGCGGTTCCGGCAACCACGCCAGCGGTAACGCCTACGCCTGTTGTAACGCCGACGCCGACCCCACGCCCGCCCGCCGCCAGCGGTCCTTCAGCGCAGCGGCTCGCCGCAGTCCGCGCGGTGCAAAAGCCGCAGACCGATGATGCGGGGGATGATGAATACAGCTATGGCTACCGCCTGTGGGAAGCGAAATTCCAGCCCGAGGCGCAGCAGCAGCTGAAGCTGTTCCTTGACAAATATCCGCGTCATGCCCGGATCAGCTATGCCCGCAACCTGCTTGGGCGCTCGCTGCTCGATGAGGGCAAGCCGCGCGATGCCGCGCAGTGGTTCCTGCAGAACTATCAGGATAAAAACGCGCGCGATCGCGCGCCGGACAGCTTGCTGTTCCTGGCCGAATCGATGCGCCAGTTGAAGGACACCCAGCGCGCCTGCGTTGCGCTGTCGCAGTTCGCCAACGAATTCCCGCGCGAAGCCGGGGCGCGGCTCAAGGCGCAATATGACCAAACTCGCGCCGGAGTGAAGTGCAATTGAGACCGGGCTCGACCCGGCGCTGATTGACCGGTTCCGCGCCGATCTGGGCGCGGTCTGGAGCGGGCCTGGCCGATTGGCGCTCGCCGTTTCGGGCGGGCCAGACAGCATGGCCTTGCTTGCACTGGCCCAGGCTACGTTACCGGATCAAGTCGAAGCCGCCACAGTCGATCACGGCCTGCGCAGTGCCGCCCGCGCCGAGGCAGAGTTTGTTGCCGCAGCGTGCCAGCGGTTAAAGGTTCCGCATGCAATCCTGCCGGTCACAGTCGCTGATGGTAACGTGCAAGCAGAGGCTCGCCGCGCGCGCTATGCCGCATTAGCGGCGTGGATGGCTGAGCGCGAGCTTGCGGCATTGGCGACTGCGCACCACGCCGATGATCAGGCCGAGACCCTGCTGCTGCGGCTCAACCGGGGATCCGGTGTGGCCGGTCTGGCAGGCGTGCGGGCGAAGACCAAGCTGCCCGGATCGGCGCTGCCGCTGGTCCGCCCACTGCTCGGTTGGCGCCGGACCGAGCTGGTCGCCATTGCGGCAGACAGCGGTTTGGGCGCGGTCGCGGACCCGTCCAACGCTGACCCCAGGTTTGACCGTGTGCGGATGCGCGAGGCGTTAGCGCAGGCGGACTGGCTGGACCGGCCCGCGCTCGCCACCAGCGCGGCCAATCTGGCGGATGCCGATCTGGCGCTGGAATGGGCAGCTGCGCGCGAATGGAGCGAGGCGGTGAGTCGGGTCCCGCTGGGCCTCGTCTATCGCCCGCAAGCCCCCAAGGCGATTGCGCTGCGGGTGCTGGCGCGGATCGTGGCCGAACTCGACGGCGAAGCTCCGCGCGGCTCCGCCACCGCGCGGCTGTTCGCCGCGCTGTTGGCGCGCGAGGCCATGTCCATCGGCAATCTGGTCGCGCGGGTCACGCCTGAGGGGTGGAGCTTTACCAAGGCACCACAGCGGCGGAAATCAAATTAGTTTTTGTCGCTATGCGATGCGCATCGCAGCAGCGCAGCCGCCAGCATCGAGCCAAATTCCGGCCCCTGTTCCGGGTACAGATACGGCTCGATCAGTTCCGCCTCGATCACGGCGAGCTGTCCATCGGCCAGCCGGACCATGTCGATCCGCGCATAGCACGGGGGCGCGGCGAAGGGCAGCAGGGCCATGACGGCGTCGGCGGCGACGCGGTCGGCGTGGGGCGGAGTGACGGCCTGTTCGCGCCCGCCGTAGAGCGACTGGATGCGGTAATCACCCGGCGCGGCGCGCTTGATCAGGGCATGGCTGAACGCGCCGCCGATAAAGATGAAGCTGTGCTCGCCCTCTTGCTGGATCGCGGGCAGGAATGGCTGGATCATGCCCGGCTGGTCCATCTGCCAGCCGGTGGGCGGCGGCGCAGCGCGGGTGAAGCAGTCCTGCCCGATCGCGCCCGCGCCAACGCGGCGCTTCACCACAACCCGGTCACAATCGAATGCGGCGAAGGCGGCAGTAATGTCGGCTGCGGTCGGCGCTTCAGGCCAGAGCGTGGGGATAGTCACCGCACCGCGTTCGGCCAGGTCGCGCAGGTACAGCTTGTCGGCATTCCAGCGCACGACCTCCACCGGATTGCAGACCGCGACCCCCGCCGCTTCCAGCGCGGCAAGCCGATCCAGGAATTCAACCTTGGCCTCGGTATAGTCCCACGGTGTGCCGAGGATCGCGGCGTCGAACAGCGCGAGCTGCTCCAGCGGCGCGCGCCAGTCGGTCGCGATCAGCTCCGCGCGGCCCGCCAGCCCGGTGTGCAGCGCGGCGAAGTACAGATCGTGCTCAAACGCATCGGGGCGGCGGGTGGGCGAGCCAAGCAGGGTCTCCGGGCAGGCGAGGAAAGCAATGCGCATCGCGGCGGATTAGCCGCGCAGCGTAGCGCTGTCGATATGGTCAGGCCGGGGCTTTGACCTTGCGCTTTTTCTCCAGCTTTACCGCCGCTTTTTCGGCCTTTTTGCGGAGGTTGAAGACCTTGCGCATATAGCGCTGATCCTTGTCGGTCAGATGCTTTTCGCTTTCGACGAACTGCTCCTGCTCTTCTTCCTTGATGTGGTGGAGGTACTTTTCCTTGAGCCCTTCGAAGCGCGTCGCCCAGAGCTTCGTGGCCGGATCGCGCGCGGCCAGATCGGCCATCATTTCATCCAGCACGTGGTGCTCGGCCACGGCGTGGCGGCCGAATTCGGTGGTTTCGGGCTTGCGCAGCACAGTCGACCACAACGCCTGCTCCTCCGCCGCCGCATGGCCTTTGACCTCGCGGCAGAATTCGGTGAACAGCGCCGCGCGCTCGGGTGATTTGGGCGCGGTCTGCCCGATCATCGCCAGCAGTGCGCGGTGGCGATCATGATCTTCTACCAGCCGCCCGAAGATCGCCGGATCACCCCGGAAGGGCGTGGCCGGGGTCGACCCGATCGGCGCTGCGAGGTCTGGCGCGATTGCCTTGGCCTTGGCAATCCCGGCCTGCTTCGCCGCCTTGGCTGTGGCCTTGTCAGCCTTGGTGGGCTTGTCTGGTTTGGATTTGGGCTGCGATACCATGGTCATATGCTCCGCCAGTGGCCAACAAATGGCACGTCGAAACAACAATATGGGCCGGAATTGCGCGAAGGCAATCCCGGCCCGGTCTATGTCATGAATTCGTCATAGCGCGAATTGCGTGAAACTAACGCGGCAGTTCGCTGGCCCCCATCAACAGTTCGTCCACTGCGCGCGCGGCCTGGCGGCCCTCGCGGATCGCCCAGACGACCAAGCTTTGCCCGCGCCGCATATCGCCGCAGGCGAAGATCTGCGGGTCGCTGGTTTGATAGTCGCTGACCGTCGCGGCAACATTCCCGCGCCCGTCCAGCGCCACCCCGGCCTGATCGAGCAGGCCTTGCTTGAGCGGGCCGAGGAAGCCCATCGCCAGCAGGATCAGATCGGCCCGCAGGATGAATTCGCTGCCAGCCACTTCCTGCATCTGGCCACCGACCCATTCCACGCGCACGCATTCCAGCCCGGTCACGTCGGTTTCGCCAATCACGCGCTTGGTCAGGATCGCCCAGTCGCGGTCCACGCCTTCTTCGTGGCTGGACGAGGTGCGCAGCTTCAGCGGCCAATCGGGCCAGGTCAGCGCCTTGTCTTCCTTTTCAGGCGGCTTGGGCATGATCTCGATCTGGGTCACACTGGCTGCGCCCTGACGGTTTGACGTGCCGACGCAGTCACTGCCGGTGTCGCCGCCGCCAATCACGATCACATGCTTGCCCGTCGCGGTGAGCGAGCCGCGCGGGGCTGCGCGCAGTTCGTCATCACCCGCGTTGCGCTTGTTCTGCTGCGTCAGGAATTCCATCGCGAGGCGTACGCCGGGCAGCTCAGCGCCGGGAATGTCCAGCCGCCGCGGGTCTTCCGCACCGCCCGACAGGACAATCGCGTCAAAGTTTTCCTTGAGCGAATCCATCGAAACGTGAACCCCGACCTCGGTCGAGGTGCGGAACTGCACGCCTTCGGCCTCCATCTGCACCGCGCGGCGGTTGATCAGATGCTTTTCCATCTTGAAGTCAGGAATGCCATAGCGCAGCAGCCCGCCGACGCGGTCGTTCTTTTCAAACACCGTCACCGAATGGCCCGCGCGCGCCAGTTGCTGCGCGGCGGCGAGCCCAGCCGGGCCCGAGCCAACTACGGCCACGGTCTTGCCGGTGCGGTGCGCCGGGGCTTGCGGGTGGATCCAGCCTTCGTGCCAGCCGCGATCAACGATCGCGCATTCGATGCTTTTGATCGTTACCGGCTGGTCGGTGATGTTTAGCGTGCAACTCGCCTCGCACGGCGCGGGGCAGATCCGGCCGGTGAATTCGGGGAAGTTGTTGGTGCTGTGCAGCACGTCGAGCGCAGCCTGCCAATCGCCTTCGTAGACCAGGTGGTTCCAGTCCGGGATGATGTTGTTCACCGGGCAGCCGTTGTGACAGTATGGAATCCCGCAATTCATGCAGCGGCTCGCCTGCGCCTTCAGCGCGGGCTCGGCGTGCGGGATCACGAATTCCTTGTAGTGGCCAAGCCGCTCGGTGGGGTCCGCATAGCTGCGGTCCTGGCGGTCGAGTTCGAGAAAGCCGGTTTCCTTGCCCATGATCGTTACTCTGCTGCAACCGCGGCGGCGGCGAGCCGTTCGGTTTCCATTTGCTGCAAGGCCTTCGCGTAATCGCGCGGCATGACCTTGATGAAGCGGGTCAACGCCATGCCGAAATCATCCAGCAGCGCGCGCGCGCGCTTGCTGCCGGTGTGAAGATGGTGGCGTTCGAGCAGTACCCGGATGCGTTCGGCATCGTGGCGCAGCATGTCACCCATCCCGGCATTGGCG
Source organism: uncultured Alphaproteobacteria bacterium (assembly GCA_963802015.1). Lineage (GTDB taxonomy): Bacteria > Pseudomonadota > Alphaproteobacteria > Sphingomonadales > Sphingomonadaceae > Novosphingobium. The sequence goes on along the minus strand of CAWDHB010000006.1, from coordinate 126,041 downwards.
ACACCGTTTGTGCGCTGCTGCGGTCGGCCCGCACCGTCTTCCTCATCGCGTTCGGGTGAAATCCGCAACAGGTCGACCTGCGCGGGGTTGCACAGCTGCGCAAATTCGCCGCGCTCGTCATAGACATAGGCGACCCCGCCGCTCATCCCGGCGGCAAAATTGCGGCCCGTGCGGCCCAGCACCAGCACCACCCCGCCGGTCATATATTCGCAGCCATGATCGCCGGTCCCTTCGACCACCGCGACCGCGCCCGAATTGCGCACCGCAAAGCGCTCGCCCGCAACCCCGCCGAGATAGGCCTCGCCCGCAATCGCGCCGTAGAGCACGGTATTGCCGACGATGATGTTGTGGGCCGGATCGCGGTCAACATGGCCCGGCTGGCGCACGATCACGCGGCCCCCCGACAGGCCCTTGCCGACATAGTCATTGGCATCGCCGGTCAGGTCGAGCGTGACCCCATGCGCCAGAAACGCGCCAAAGCTTTGCCCGGCGACCCCGGTCAGGCGGATCGAAATGGTGTTGTCAGGTAGCCCGGCATGGCCATAGCGCCGCGCGACCTCGCCTGAGAGCATCGCCCCGACCGTGCGGTTGACGTTGATCACCTTGCGTTCGACCACCACCGCGTTTCTGTGGTCCAGCGCGTCAGCGGCGGCGGCGATCAGATCGCGGTCGAGCGCCTTGTCGAGCCCGTGATCCTGCACGTCGGACCAGTTCAGGCTGGGGCTCGTGCCCGCCGGAACCTGGTGGAGGATCCGGCTAAGGTCGATCCCGCGCGCTTTCCAGTGATCGATCGCGCTGCGCAGATCCAGCCGGTCAACCCGCCCAACCATTTCGGCGACCGTGCGGAACCCGAGTTCAGCCATGATCGCGCGCAGTTCCTCGGCGACGAAGAACATGTAGTTGATCACGTGTTCAGGCGTGCCAGTGAAGCGCGCGCGCAGCACCGGGTCCTGCGTTGCGACGCCGACCGGGCAGGTGTTGAGGTGGCATTTGCGCATCATGATGCAGCCCGCCGCAATCAGCGGGGCGGTGGCAAAGCCGAACTCGTCCGCGCCAAGCAGGGCCGCCACAGCGACATCGCGCCCGGTACGCAGGCCGCCATCGGCCTGAACGCAGATCCGGCTGCGCAGGTTGTTCAGCAGCAGCGTCTGCTGGGTTTCGGCCAGGCCGATTTCCCACGGGCTGCCCGCGTGGGTCAGGCTGGTCAGCGGTGACGCGCCGGTCCCGCCTTCGTAGCCGGAGATGGTGACATGGTCCGCGCGCGCCTTGGATACGCCTGCGGCGACAGTGCCGACGCCCACTTCGGAGACCAGCTTGACCGAGATCCGCGCGGTCTGGTTGACGTTCTTCAGGTCATGGATCAGCTGCGCCAGATCCTCGATCGAATAGATATCGTGGTGCGGGGGCGGACTGATCAGGCCGACGCCCGGCGTTGAATGCCGGGTTGCACCGATGGTCTTGTCCACCTTGTGCCCGGGCAGCTGCCCACCTTCGCCGGGCTTCGCGCCCTGTGCCATCTTGATCTGCACGTCGTCGGCATTGACCAGATATTCGGCAGTGACGCCGAACCGGCCGCTGGCGACCTGCTTGATCGCGCTGCGCAGGTTACGGCCATCGGCCATCGGCTTGAATCGCGCCGGGATCCTCGCCGCCTTCGCCGGTGTTGGACTTGCCGCCGATCTGGTTCATCGCGTCAGCCAGCGTGGTATGCGCTTCCCAGCTGATCGAGCCATAGCTCATCGCGCCAGTGGCGAAGCGCTTGACGATGGCGCTGGCCGGTTCGACCTCGCTGAGGTCAAGCGGCTCATCGGCGTTGCGGAATTCCAGCAAGCCGCGGATGGTCAGCATACGGCTCGACTGGTCGTTGATCGACTGCGCAAATTCGCGGTATTTGTCCGGCAGGTTGCCGCGCACCGCGTGTTGCAGGCTCGCCACGTTGTCGGCGGTCCAGGCGTGTTCCTCGCCGCGCAGCCGCAGCCCGTACATTCCGCCGACATCGAGCATCGATGCATAGATCGGATTGTCGCCATAGGCGGCGGCGTGGCGGTGGACGGCTTCCTCGGCCACTTCAGCGAGGCCAATGCCCTCAATTGTGGTGGCGGTGCCGGTGAAGTAGCGCGCAATGAACGCGCTGGACAGGCCGACCGCGTCAAAGATCTGCGCGCCGCAATAGGACTGGTAAGTCGAAATGCCCATCTTGGACATGACCTTCAGAATGCCTTTGCCGACCGCCTTGATATAGTTTTTCTGCACCGCCGCGCTATCCAGCGGCAGGTCCTTCTTGATCCGGATCGCCTCCAGCGTTTCAAACGCCACATAGGGATTGATCGCTTCGGCGCCGTAACCCGCGAGCGCGCAGAAATGATGCACTTCGCGCGCTTCGCCGGTTTCGACCACCAGCCCGGTCTGCATCCGCAAGCCCTGGCGGACCAGATGATGGTGAACGGCAGCCGTGGCGAGCAGCGCAGGCATCGGGATGCGGTCTGGCCCCTGTGCGCGGTCGGACAGGATCAGGATGTTCTTGTCCTGCAGTACCGCTTCGGTCGCGGCCCAGCACATTTCGCGGATCGCCAGTTCCAGACCGGCTGCGCCCGCTGCGGCGGACCAGGTGGTGTCGATCGTTTCGGTGCGGAACGCCCCGTCGAGCGCGGCTTCGACCGAGCGGATTTTGGCGAGATCGGCGTTGGTCAGGATCGGCTGATCAACTTCCAGCCGCTTGTGCGTGCCGGCTTCCATGCCCAGCAGGTTGGGGCGCGGGCCGATCATGCTGACCAGGCTCATCACCAGCTCCTCGCGGATCGGATCGATCGGCGGGTTGGTGACCTGCGCGAAGTTCTGCTTGAAATAATCGTAAAGCAGGCGGCTCTTGTTGGAGAGCACCGCAATCGGCGTGTCGGTACCCATCGAACCGAGCGGATCGTCACCATCGCGGCCCATCGGCTCCAGGAACCGCGAAAGGTCTTCCTGAGTATAGCCAAACGCCTGCTGGCGATCCAGCAAAGTGGTGGTTTCCTGCGGCAGCGCGGCCAGCTCAGGCTCGATCAGATCGAGATCCTTGAGTTTGTACTGCGCGGCTTCGAGCCATTGCTCATAGGGCTGTTCGGCGGCGAGCTGCGCCTTCAACTCCTCATCTTCGATGATCCGGCCCTGTTCGAAATCGATCAGCAGCATCCGCCCCGGCTGCAAGCGCCATTTGCGGACGATGTTGTCTTCCTTGATCGGCAGGACCCCGCTTTCCGAGGCCATGACGACGAGATCGTCATCTGTGACCAGGAATCGGGCCGGGCGCAGCCCGTTGCGGTCCAATGTCGCGCCGATCTGGCGGCCATCGGTGAACGCGACGGCGGCGGGCCCGTCCCATGGCTCCATCAGCGCGGCGTGGTATTCGTAGAACGCGCGGCGGCCTGCATCCATCAGCGGATTTCCGGCCCAGGCCTCGGGGATCAGCATCATCACCGCATGGGCCAGGCTGTACCCGCCCGCCAGCAGCAGCTCGAGCGCGTTGTCGAGGCAGGCCGTATCGGACTGGCCATGCGGGATGATCGGCCACATCTTGTCAAGGTCAGCGCCGAGCAGGTCGCTTTCCATCGTGCGGCGGCGCGCGTTCATCCAGTTGACGTTGCCGCGCACCGTGTTGATCTCGCCGTTGTGGGCGATGAAGCGATAGGGGTGCGCCAGCTTCCAGCTCGGGAAGGTGTTGGTCGAAAACCGCTGGTGGACCAGCCCGAGCGCGGAAACGCAGTCCGGATCGCGCAGATCGTCATAGAAACTGCCAACCTGCGTGGCCAGCAGCAGGCCCTTGTAGACCACCGTGCGGCTGGAAAAACTGGGCATATAAAGGTTCGCCACGCCCGGCATGCCATGCTTTTCAGCCAGCGCCGCGAGCGGGTTCTGAGTTTGTTTGCGGATCGCCAGGATCTTGCGCTCAAACGCGTCCTGATCCGCGCAATTTTCACCGCGCGCAATGAAGCACTGACGGATAACGGGCATTTCGGCCTTCACCGTTTCGCCCAGCCCTTCAACCGTTACCGGCACGTCGCGCCAGCCGATCAGCCGCTGACCTTCCTTGGCGATGAACTTTTCGAAGGTGCCGACGATGAAATCGCGGCTCGGCTGGTCCTGCGGCAGGAAGCACATCGCCACGCCGTAATCCCCCGGCGCGGGCAATTTGAGGCCCTCCTGCTCGGCCCAGCGGCGATAGAGCGCGTCGGGCAACTGGATCAAAATGCCGGCCCCATCGCCCAACAAGGGGTCTGCACCCACTGCGCCGCGATGATCGAGATTGTGCAGGATTTCGAGCGCCTGGGTGACGATCGCATGGCTTTTGGCGCCTTTGATATGGGCGACAAAGCCCACACCACATGCGTCATGCTCATTACGCGGATCGTACAGCCCCTGCGGCTTCGGGAAACCCATCGATAAATCGTCCTGTCGTCAGCCAGTACCGCGTGATTCGCAGGCCGTGGCCTGAAAATGCCGCAATTCCGGCAATTAAGCGCAAGAGTCTTTGCCACGAAAAGCAGCGAATGTTGCGCGAGAATTTCCCATGACGACAGGAAGCTGTTTTTGCAACTGCGAAAGAATCCAAAGCCGCCCGGGGTCGTCCGGGCGGCAGGATGAATAGGATTTCAGGTGTCAGACGAGCGACCCAGGTGCGCGGATCAGGCGGCTCCGCTCATCCGCTGCAGGTTGGCCAGCGCGGCGCGCAGGGCGCGTTCGGTTTCCCCTTGATCGTGCGGCGCGGATGCAGCCTGGGCCACGCCTTGTCCGGCGTCGGCGCTCGATGGCGAATTGAACTGCCGGAACGATGCCGCTGCCGGGTCGAATTCCGTCGGCACCGCAAGGGCAGCGGCAGGACGCGCGACCTGACCGGGAAAGATCACCACCGGCTCGATCGCCAAGGCTGGTTCCGCGCTGTCTTCGATCCGCACGAACGTCTGGCGTGGTTCGGCGCTGCGCCCAAGGTCGAGCAACGAGCTGAACTTGTCATCGGCGGCAGCTTCGTCAGCTAGTTGCGCAGCGAAGGGGTTTTGAACTGGTTCCGGCGGAGCTTCGAACGGCGCAGCGGGAGCAGCAGGTACCGGCATGACTCGGCCTACACCGGGGAAGCTGCGCGGGGGCAGAAAGCCGCCAAAATCATCGCCGTCGTCGTCATCGCTGTAGGCATCAAACGAGAGCGGGCGCAACGCAGCCGGTAAGGCCTGTTGTTGATCGCCGAACGGCTGCGCGTGCACCACGGCGAGGCCGGGTGCCGCCACAGCCGATTCATCACCAGACGGTGCAGACGGCGCGGCAAAGTTCAAGCTGGTGATCGGCGCCGGTACCGGCTCAAACGCAGGTGTACTGGCCGCCGCTGACGGCAGGGCCGCCAAGGGCAGGAACGGGACGTCGTTCGGATGTGCAAAGCTGGGGGCTGCGGCAGGCTCGGCGCCGATCTCAGGCGAACCACCGAACCGCGCCAAACTAGCGGGCTCTTCAGGGCTTGCCGGGCTGCTCGGCACGTTTGCGGCAACGCCGGATTCGGTTTCCGGCGCAACCACAACCGCTGCGGCAGTCGCAGCATCGGCGGCTTGCGCCACGCGTGCCCGGCGGCGCTCCATCGATTGGGCCAGCCGCTGGGCCAGATCGGTCATCGGCATCACCGCTGGATCGACTGGCTCGCTGTTGATTGGCTCGCTCTGGACGGCTGGTGCGCTTGGCACTTCATGCGCGGCTGGCGTCGTGGCGGCCGGGAAACTGGCATCGCCATGGATCATCGAAGCCGGCTCTGCCGCTGGCAGCGGCTCGAATTCGGCATCGGTAATGCCCAGTTCGTCGAGCACTTCGTCGGGCTGGGGATGCGACATCCCGAACACCTGGCGTCCGGAAACAGCATCGGACGGCGGGGCGAAATTGGGCACAAACTCGGTAGCGCGCTCGCCATCGGCGTGAAACACTTGCGATGCAGGCTCTGCCTGTGCGGAGGAGGGGGCAGCATGGTGCCAGTCCAGCGACGGCGCTGCGGATGGCGGCGCCAGCTGGTGCTCAGCGGCTTCGGCATAGTCGCCCAGTTCGAGTGGTGATTCGTCGAACTGTGCACCGGTCCCGTCCGTCATCGGCAGGATCTGCGGATTACCGCCCGGCAGCGGGGCCAGTTCGTGCAATTCAAACGTATCGTCGGTTTCAACCGCCAGCGCGCTGCGACGACGGCCGGCCAGCGGATCGGCGGGGCCCCGCTCAGCGTCCGCAGCGTCATCGCCCAAAGCATCGTTGATCGACAGCGGGCGGCGCGCGGGTGCGTCTGGATGGGCATCACGGCTGCGCAGGTTGACGGATTCTTCGGGGCTGAGCGCAGCCTTGCGCTTGCGTTCGCGCACCACCGTTTTGGGCGCAGCGATTCGCCGTGCGATCGCAGCACCGAGCAGCGCGCCCAGCGCGGCTAGCGTCAAGGCCAGCAGAATTCGTGCGGAAATGCCGAGTGGCGGCGCGGCGGCCGGGATGAGCGTATCGATCCGCGTTGCCAACACCATCGATTCGAGCAGGCCGACCCTGACGGCCAGACTGCCGAGGCCGAACAGGGCTCCGAACCACAGCGCGACCACCGCCGGAAACAGCGGGTGGGCCGTAACCGGCGCACCTTTTGCAGGCTTGCCCGTACCGGACTTGCCTGTTCCAAACGTGCTCGCCGCGGACGTGTCTTTGCCAGACCGGTTCAGTTGCAGTGCCAAGATCGATACCCCGTCAGTTAACCTTGAGGCATTCCGCGAACTGGCCTGTCAGGCCGCATGGCGCACGGAACGCTCCGGCATTCTGGTTAACAAGCTTTGGTAAACATCTAGATAACGCTCAACATTGCGCGCCCAATCATGCCGTGCGGCGACATGGGCTTTTCCTGCGCTGCGCCGCGCGGGCCAGCTGTCACGCTGATCAAGCAGATCCGCGAGTGCAGCCGCGCAAGCGGTGGGATCATCGGGCGCGAACAGCGTTCCTGTCACCCCGTCGCTGATCAGTTCACGGTGTCCGCCAACGGCCGATGCGGCGACCAGCTTGTGCTGCGCCATGGCTTCGAGCGGCTTCAGCGGCGTGACCAGCTCGGTCAGGCGGCTGGCCTTGCGGGGATAGGCCATGATGTCCATCAGCGCATAATAGCGCTCGACTTCAGCATGGGGAACGCGGCCAACAAAGCGAATTGCGCTGGCCACGGATGATTGCGCGGCCTGCGCACGCAACGCCGCTTCGCAGGGGCCGCCCCCGACCAGCAGCAGCCGGGCCTCGGGCTGGCGCGCGATCAATGCAGGCATGGCAGCGATCAGATCGTCGATGCCTTCATAATCATAGAAGCTGCCGATGAAGCCGATCACCGGGCCGGAGCCGAGCTCCAGCTGCGCCGCCAAGGCCGGATCGGGCGGCGGGACTTCGCCAAACAGTGCCAAGTCGACGCCATTGGGGCTAAGCGCGATCTTGTCGGCCGCAAAGCCGCGCTGGACCAGATCGTCCTTCAGCCCCTGGCAGATGGTGAACACTGCATCGGCACGGGCAACCACGTGGTTTTCGAGCGCGCGGGTCAGCCGGTACTTTGGCGATCCGGCGCTGCCGGTGCCATTGCTGACGGCGGCATCTTCCCAGAACGCGCGAATCTCATAGACCAGCGGCAAGCCGCGCCGCTTGGCCACGCGCGCGGCAGCCTGACCGCAGAGCGCCGGGGAATGGGCGTGGAGAATCTGCGGCTGCCAAGTCTCGCAGAGCTGGTCGATTGCACTGGCCAGTTGGCCGATCTCACGCCATTCGCGCAGACCCGGCAAGCCGCTGGCCGTGCCTGGGGTGCGGTGAAAGGTCAGGCCATCAACCACTTCGGGGTCAGGCCCGTCGTGCAGGTGACGCTGACCAGTAATCGCCCGCAGCTCGATCCCCCGCGCCTGCTGCGCGGTCAGGATCGCGCGGGTGCGAAAGGTGTATCCGCTGTGCAGCGGCAGCGAATGGTCAAGGATGTGCAAGATGCGGGTCATGAGCTTATACTAGGGGCACAAGGCTTAACGCCGCGTCAACCCAGTTCCGCTAAGGGCCGTGCAGGATGATTGACAACCTTGCCATCGCTCTCTCGCACGCGCTGATCGCGCTGGCCGTCTGGCGCCTGGCGCACAGCGATGCGATCGATGCCGATCCCGGCACCGAATTGGCGGGCAAGGTTGGCAAGCGCAAACTGAAGGAGCGGCTGCACAGTCCGGTCGGCACCAGCGAGGCCGATCATGGTTAGTCTCGCGCTGCTGGGATTTGTGCTGGCCTTTTTGGGCCTTGGCCTGCGCCGTCCGTTTATCTGGGTGCTGGCCTATCTCTATGTCGATATCGTCGCGCCGCAGAAGATCGCGGTGGAATTTCTCGATCCGCTGCAGATCTCGCTGGTGGCGTTCATCGCCGCGTTCGGCGGCTGGGCCTTTGCCGACTACAAGCTCGATAGCCGCTTTTCGCTGCGCCAGTGGCTGTTGCTGGCCTGCTGATCTATTGCGGCCTGACCACTTCGATGGCCGATTTCCCCGAAGAGGCCGCCGCGAAGTGGTCGTGGGTGTGGAAAGCGATTGTCTTCGCGATGTTCCTGCCGCTGACCTTGCGCACCCGGCTGCGGATCGAAGCCGTGGCGCTGGTGATGGTGCTGGCGGCCTCGACGATCATCATCACCGGCGGGGTCAAGACCGCGCTTGGCGGCGGCGGCTATGGCACGCTGCGCTTGCTGGTGAACGACAACACCGGGCTCTACGAAGGCTCGATCATTTCCTGCGTGGCGATCGCGATCATCCCGCTGATCCTGTGGCTGATGAAGCATGGCACGGTCTTTCCCAGCGACTGGCGGGTCAAATTGTTTGCCGGAGCACTGGTGTTCGCCTGCCTGCTGATCCCGATCGGCACCCAGGCGCGTACCGGGCTGCTGTGCATCGGCGTGCTGGGGATCATGGCGCTGCGCAGCGTCAAGCGGCGGTTCCTCTACGTCGCCGGCGCGGGCTTGCTGGCGCTGGTCGCGGTGCCGTTCCTGCCCGCCAGTTATACCCAGCGGATGAACACGATCGAAAACCACCAGGGCGATCAGTCGGCCTCGACCCGCGTGGCGGTGTGGATGTGGACGCTGGACTATGTGAAGGATCACCCGTTCGGCGGCGGGTTCGATGCGTTCCGGGGCAACACGCTGCGGATCGAAACCCGCGAATCGGGCGGGTTTGACAACAACCAGTCGGTTGAAGTGACCCAGATCCAGGACAAGGGCCGCGCGTACCATTCCAGCTATTTCGAAATGCTGGGCGAGCAGGGCTATCTCGGCCTCGGCCTGTGGCTGTGGCTGATGGCGTCCGGCCTGTGGCAGATGGAGCGCCTGCGCCGCCGCTGGAAGGACCGCACTGGCCCCGGCGAACAGTGGCAGGCCCCGCTGGCCAATGCCCTGCAGCAGGCGCTGGTGATCTATCTGGTCGGATCGCTGTTCGTCGGGATCGCGTTCCAGCCGTTCATGTTCATGCTGATCGGCTTGCAGTGCGGGCTGTGGACCTATCTGCGCCGGATCGATTCGCCCCAGCAGCCCAAGTTCAAGCGTCCCGGTGGGGTGGTGGTTAAGCCATGCCGCTACGCTTCGCTGAACGCCTGCAGCTGACCGCGCCAAGCGTACCCACACAGCAAAACGGCCCGGTTTGCACCGGGCCGTCTGCAATCTTGCCTGCCGATCAGGGGTCAGAAGTCGATGCTGACCCGGCCGTAGAGGAAGCGGCCGCTGAAGCCGAATGGCGACTGCGACCGAATAGGGCAGGAAGCTGTTGTTCAGGCCATAGTTGAACCCGCCGACAGTGCCGAACGGCAGCCGGTCCGGATAGACATCGAACAGGTTGTCCGCACCGATCGCGATGCTGACCGCTTCAGCCGGCTTGAACCGCAGTTCCAGATCGGTGATCCACTTGGCGCGCAGCAAGATGTCATCCGGGCCGTAGCCCGTAGGCTGGTCGGATCGGCGATCGGCGTCGGCCGGACCAGGCGAGGTGACCTTGCCATAGCGGGTGGTCGCGCGCGGTCAGGCCGAAGCGCCCATATCCCCATCGAGGCTGAGACGACCTTGTCACGCGGCTGGCCTTCGGTGAAGCGGAAGCTTTCAACCCGGCCGAACAGCACGATGCCCGGGATCGCCGGCGAGCGGTCCGAGCGTGTTGTTACGCTTGATGATCGTCTGCTTGTTGTACTTATAAGCGGCGGTCAGCGTCCATCTTGCCGAAGCCCGTCACCGGGCAGCGCGCCAGTTGAGCACCGCGTCGACGCCCTTGCGTGCGGGTATCGAGCCCGTTGATGAAGAACCGCGCCGCAGTCGCCGCGTCACCGCGCGCCGAGCATAGCCTTGCGGATCGCGACCATCGGTTGCCGCGCCTTGCGCCCAGATTTTCGGTCAGGACGATCCGGTCGTTGATCTTGATGTTGTAGTAATCGACCGTCAGCGTCAGCCCGGACATCGGCTGAGCGGTGAACCCGCCGAGCAGGTTGAACGATTTCTCTGGCTTAGATCCTTCGATCCCAGCGGCGTGCGACCGGGCTGGCGATACCGCGACGGTCAAGATATCGATCGGCACGCCGGCGATGAAGTTGGTCGAGGTGGTGGTGAAATACTGCTGGTGCAGCGAAGGCGCGCGGAACCCGTTGGAAACCGAGCCGCGGAGCGCGAAGCCCGGCGCGATTCGATAGCGCGCGGCGAACTTGCCGGTCAGCGTGTCGCCGAAGTCCGAATAGTGCTCGTACCGGCCGGCCACGGTCGTGGTCAGCCCGGTCGACAATGTCGGTGTCGAGTTCGACATAGGCGGCATAGCTGTGCCGCGCTTGCATCGGTCGTGGCTGCTCGTGCGGAATGCCCGGGGAAACCCTGCGCCCCGGCGCAGCGGCGCGGCCGGGAAGGTGCAATGCCGGTCCCGGCGTTGAACACGCCCGCTTGCGCGGCGCAGCTCAGCGGTGGATGCAATCGAGGCGCGAAGCAGCGGCCCGACCGCATAGGATTGAATGTCACCGGGGCGGATCTTGAAGTTTTCGGCGCGGTATTCGACGCCGAACGCCACGGTCAGCGGCTTGGCGAAGCCCATGTCGTATTCGCGGCTGAGGTCGATGTTGGCGAGGTACTGGCCATAGCGCCAGCCCGCCCGCATCGAACGCAGCGCTGAGCTGGCCGGCACCGAAGCTGGTGTTGAGCGAATTTTCGACCGCGGTAGTCGAATCGCGTTGTGGCCGTAGCTGAACGAGCCGTCGGCATTCCACTCGCCGCCGTGGTCGCGCACGCCCGACGTGCCGCGGCATAGTCGGTCAGGTCGGACTGGATGAACGGCAGGAACCCGTCCGGGGTCAGCGCCGACGAAGTTGGCATTGGTCGGCGTCGTGATTCGGCGCGAGCACCGAAAAGTCGCGGTTCGCCGCGGCATTGGCCTGGCGGTAGTTTGCCGCGCTGACCGAATCGCGCTGGTTGAAGCTGGCCGAAGGCATAGAGCTCAAGACCGTCGCTCAATCGGCACCGCGCTGTTGAGGAACAGGATGAAATCGTCGGCCTTCGGGATCGCCGAAACGGAATTGCAGCCGGTTGAAGCGTCAGTTCGCGCGGGTCCCAGGTGGTCGCGGTCGGGCGGATGTAGTTGGGCCGCAGGTCGAAGCCCTGGCGGTTGGTGTAGCCGCGATGGCGGTACTCGGCGGTGAAGTTGAGATAGCCGCCGTCGTCCCGAAGAACGGCAGGCCGATGTTGGTGGCAACGGAATAGCTCTCGCCGTCCTTGGCGCTGGCGCTCGCCATCGGTGGTGGCGAGGAAATAGCGGCTGTCGGTCGGATCGAGCACCGGCTGGCCGGCCGAGGTCTGCAAGCCGGTGACATTGGCAACGCCAGCGATCGTGGTGTCATATTTGCCATAGCTGATCGTCGCGCGGCCGCCGCGTCGGCGCGCTTCAGCCGGATGTTGATCACCCCGGCAATCGCGTCCGAACCATATTGCGACGATGCGCCATCGCGCAGCACTTCGATCCGCTCGATCGCCAGCGCCGGGATCGAGTTCATGTCCACCGCTGCCGAGCCGCGCCCGACCGTGCCGTTGATGTTGAGCAGCGCCGAGACATGGCGGCGCTTGCCATTGATCAGCACCAGCGTCTGGTCGGGCGAAAGCCCGCGCAGCGTGGCGGGGCGCAGCGCGTCCGAACCGTCGGCAATCGCGGGCTGCGGGAAGTTGAAGCTGGGGACCAGCTTGCTGAGGATCCGGTTGGTTTCGACCTGCGCCGCCGTTGCTGATCGCTTCGGCCGACAGCACGTCGACCGGCACCGGCGAATCCTCGACGGTGCGGCCGGTCGAGCGGGTGCCGGTGACGATGATCTGCGGCGCATCGTCAGCGTCGCTGGCGCCGTCGGTCTGCGCCATGGCTGGCTGGGCAAAGGCCGCAAGCGCGACGACGGCGGTGGCACTGCTGAAACCAAGTGCAGTTCGAATCTTCATGGCGTTACCCCGGCTTTTATGATTTTTGGAAAGACGCCGCAGGCCTAGCCGGGCCAATCAAGGATACAATCCTATTCTCCGTCGTATGGCAACAATTCTTGCGAGCGTGGCATTCTGGTAACGTTCCCGGTACACACGGCAGGCGACCTAATGAGGTTCGCGATCACGATAACTCGCGCGTCTCCAGCAAATTCAGTAGCCAAGGAAGGCGGTGTAGTTGTCGCCTTGATTTCAATAGCGTCAAAGCCGGATCAAGAAATTTTCGTTCCACTCTTGTTCTTTTGGAACAAATGCAATACATCGAGTCGCACGTTGACCTTCCGGGTCAGCCGGTTAGGCAAGGGGACGAACAATGGCTGCACAGCTCAAGCTGATTCAGGAAGGCAAGGGAAGCATGGACCGGCAAAAGGCGCTCGAAGCAGCGCTGGCGCAGATCGATCGCGCGTTTGGCAAAGGCAGCGCGATGAAGCTCGGCTCGAAGGAAACGATGGAGGTTGAAGCGATCTCCACCGGTTCGCTCGGGCTCGATATCGCGCTTGGCGTGGGCGGCCTGCCCAAGGGCCGGGTGATTGAAATTTACGGCCCGGAAAGCTCGGGCAAGACCACGCTGGCGCTGCACGTGATCGCCGAAGCGCAGAAGAACGGCGGCACTGCGGCCTTCGTCGATGCCGAACACGCGCTTGATCCGGCCTATGCCAAGAAGCTGGGCGTGGACATCAACGAACTGATCGTCTCGCAGCCCGATACCGGCGAACAGGCGCTCGAAATCGTCGATACGCTGGTGCGCTCGAACGCGATTGACGTGCTGGTGATCGATTCGGTTGCCGCGCTGGTCCCGCGCGCTGAAATCGAAGGCGAGATGGGCGATACCCATGTCGGCCTGCAAGCCCGGCTGATGTCGCAGAGCCTGCGCAAGCTGACCGGTTCGATCAGCCGCTCGAACTGCATGGTGATCTTCATCAACCAGCTGCGGATGAAAATCGGGGTGATGTACGGCAACCCCGAAACCACCACCGGCGGCAATGCGCTGAAGTTCTACGCCTGCGTCCGGCTCGATATCCGCCGCACCGGGCAGATCAAGGACCGCGACGATATCGTTGGCAACACTACCCGCGTCAAAGTGGTCAAGAACAAGGTCGCGCCGCCGTTCAAGCAGGTCGAATTCGACATCATGTACGGCGAAGGCATTTCGAAGATCGGCGAGATTCTTGACCTTGGGGTCAAGGCCGGGATCGTCGAAAAGTCCGGTGCGTGGTTCAGCTATGACTCGATCCGGATCGGGCAGGGGCGTGAAAACTCCAAGACCTATCTGAAAGAACATCCCGAACTTTGCGACCAGCTGGAGGCCGCGATTCGCGGCCAAACCGAAGGTCTAGCCGGGGAGATGATGGCCGGTCCCGACGGGGACGACGCCACCTGATCTCCGAGGCTTTGGCCGGTCCTGCGTGCAGGGCCTGGCCAGGCGGAGGGCGCTCGCGTTCCCCAAGCCCTCGGGCGTCCTCCACGAAACAGGGCCGGCGCGGCGCACCCCACGGGGTCCCGCGCCGGTCTTTTCGTTGTGGTGAACCGTGGCTCGACTTCGCGTGGCTCTACAGCGTAGGAGCGGACCAAAGGACGCTCCATGACCCCAACCTTCCACCTGCTCGGGCTGCCGACCGACAGCAATTCCTCGTTCGAACGCGGCCCGGCCCTCGCACCACCTGCGATCCGCACGGCCCTGTGGAGTGAACGCGGCAATCTGGCCTGCGCCGACGGCCTTGAACTCGGCACCGACTTTCAATTCGATGATCGCGGTGACCTGCCGCTGAGCGAAACCGCCGCAGATCACGCGGCGATCATGCGCGGCGTCACAACCAGCCTCACCGCCGGGGCCAGTCCCGCTTCTGCTCGGCGGTGATCATTCCGTAACCTGGCCGATCCTCGAAGCGGTCCACGCCCGCCATGGCCCGGTCGATCTGCTGCACTTCGACGCCCACCCCGACCTCTATGCCGATTTCGAAGGCAACCCGCGCAGCCACGCCTCGCCCTTCGCCCGGATCATGGAGCGCGGTCTGGTGCGGCGGTTGGTCCAAGTGGGGGTGCGCACCCTCAACGCCCATTGCCGGGCGCAAGCCGCACACTACGGCGTCGAAATTGTCCCGATGGCAGATTTCACGCCCGACCGAGTGCCAGTACTCAGCGGACCGCTCTATATCAGTCTCGACCTCGACGGGATCGATCCGTCCGAAGCTCCCGGCGTGTCGCACCCGGAACCCGGCGGATTGACCGTCCGCGAAGTGCTCGCCGTGCTGCGCCGCCAAACCGCGCCCATCATCGGAGCGGATATCGTCGAATACAACCCGCGATTCGACAGCCATGACCGCACCGCGATTGTCGCCGCAACGCTACTCAAGGAACTCGCCGCGCTCGCCGTGCGCAACGCATCAGCCGGAGCAGTTACGCTTGTGCGAGACAGCTCCGCGACGTAACCAGTTTTCATGACAACAATCGCAGACTGGCAAGCCGCCGTAGGCCGCAATTGGGCCCGGTCCTGGCAATTGACTGACCGCAGCTTTTCCGGCCTGACCACGCAGCTGCTCGAACGAATCGGGCGCGAACCGGGCGAACGGGTGCTCGACATCGGCTGCGGGGCCGGCGAACTGGCGCTGGCCGTTGCCCGCGCCCGGCCGCGTGCGCAGGTGGTCGGCCTCGACGTGTCGGGCGATCTGATCGATGCCGCGCGCGAACGGGCTGGTGCCGATCCAGGCCAAGTTCGGTTTGAGCTGGGCGACGCCGCCAACTGGACCGATCCGCAGTTCACGCCCGATCTGCTGATCTCGCGCCACGGGGTGATGTTCTTTGACGATCCGGTCGCCGCCTTTGCGCACCTGCGCGCAGCTGCGACGCCCGACGCCAAGCTGGTGTTTTCGTGTTTCCGGTCACCGCGCGAGAACCCATGGGCCAGCGGGATCGCCGAATTGCTGGGCCTGCCAGCGGGCGATCCGCTCGCACCCGGCCCGTTTGCCTTTGCCGATCCGCAGCATGTCGAGGCGATTTTGGCTGAGGCTGGCTGGGGCGAGATCGATTTCGCACCGGCCGACTTCGCTTATATTGCCGGGCGCGGCGCAGACCCGGTCGAGGATGCGCATTGCCTTCGTTCCCGGATCGGTCCGGCAGCGCTGGCGCTTGCGCCAGCTGGAAGGCGCGGCGCGCGACGCCGCGCTGGCGCGGCTGCGCGACTGGTTCGCCGGGCACCGCGCGGGCGATCTGGTCGCCCTGCCTGCCGCGGCCTGGATCGTGACCGCCAAGGCTGATCGGCGGCACCGCACGCGCTGATCGGCGCTTCTTGCTTGCCGCCATAAACGCCCTGCCGTATCGGCGGCACGCTATGACTTCCACGAACGAAATCCGCCGCTCCTTCCTCGATTACTTCGGCCGCGCCGGGCACGAGGTGGTGCCGTCTGCGCCGCTGGTGCCGTACAACGATCCGACGCTGATGTTCGTCAACGCCGGGATGGTGCCGTTCAAGAACGTGTTCACCGGGCTGGAGAGCCGCGCCACCCCGCGCGCCACCTCCAGCCAGAAATGCGTGCGCGCCGGGGGCAAGCACAACGATCTGGACAATGTCGGCTATACCGCGCGGCACCACACCTTCTTCGAGATGCTCGGCAATTTCAGCTTTGGCGACTATTTCAAGGAACAGGCGATCACCCATGCCTGGACCCTGCTGACCAAGGAATGGGGCCTGCCGAAGGACCGGCTGACCGCGACGGTCTATCACACCGACGATCAGGCCGCTCGCGCTGTGGCAAAAGATCGCGGGCCTGCCCGACAGCCGGATCATCCGCATCGCCGACCAAGGACAATTTCTGGGCGATGGGCGCGGATGGTCCGTGCGGGCCGTGCAGCGAGATCTTCTACGATCACGGCGACCACATCTTCGGCGGGCCTCCGGGCAGCCCGGATGAGGATGGCGACCGCTTCGTCGAGATCTGGAACCTGGTGTTCATGCAGTTCCTGCAGGAAAACGATGTCCAGATCGGCGAACTGCCCCGGCCGAGCATCGATACCGGGATGGGGCTGGAACGGGTCGCGGCGGTGCTGCAGGGCGTCACTGACAACTATGATACCGACACTTTCAAGGCGCTGATCGCCGCTTCGGAGAGCCTCACCGGAGTGAAGGCCGAAGGCGAGAGCCAGGCCAGCCACCGCGTGATCGCCGATCACCTGCGCTCGACCAGCTTCCTGCTCGCCGATGGCGTGCTGCCCGGCAACGAAGGGCGCGGCTATGTGCTGCGGCGGATCATGCGCCGCGCGATGCGCCATGCGCATCTGCTGGGCGCGAAGGATCCGCTTGATGCACCGGCTGGTGCCTGCGCTGGTCACCGAAATGGGCGCGGCCTATCCCGAGCTCGGCCGCGCGCAGCCGCTGATCGAGGAAACCTTGCAGCGCGAGGAAGTGCAGTTCCGCCGCACGCTGGCCAACGGGCTCAAGCTGCTCGACGAAGCGACCGGCACCATGGCTGAGGGCGGCGAACTGCCCGGCGAAACCGCGTTCAAGCTCTATGACACCTTCGGCTTCCCCTATGACCTGACCGAAGACGCCCTGCGCGCGCGCGGGATCGCGGTGGACCGCGCCGGGTTCGACGCGGCGATGGCGCAGCAGAAGGCCGCGGCGCGCGCGGCGTGGAAGGGCAGCGGGCAGGCGGCGGACAGCGAAGTGTGGTTCGACATCGCCGAGCGCGAAGGCGCGACCGAGTTCACCGGCTACACCGCCGACCACCGCCGAGGCGCAGGTGCTGGCGCTGGTCAAGGACGGGGCCGAAGTGCAATCGGCTTCGACCGGCGACAGCGTGGCGGTGATCGTCAACCAGACGCCGTTCTATGGCGAAAGTGGCGGGCAATCGGGCGATGCCGGGACGATCAGCGGCACTGCGCTGACCCTGGCAGTCAGCGATACCGCAAAGCCGCTCGGGCGGCTGCACGCGCATCAGGCAGTGGTGCAGTCCGGGACGATCAAGGTCGGCGATACGGTCAAGCTCGATATCGACGCGGCGCGCCGCGATGCGATCCGCGCCAACCATTCGGCCACGCATCTGGTCCACGCTGCCCTGCGGAACCGGCTTGGGGACGCATGTGACGCAGAAGGGCTCGCTGGTCGCGGCTGACCGCTTCCGCTTCGATTTCTCGCATCCGACCGCGCTGAGCGCCGAGGACATTGCGGCGGTCGAAGCCGAAGTGAACGCCGAAGTGCGCGCGAACGAGGCGGTGGTGACGCGGCTGATGTCGCCCGACGATGCGATCGAGGCCGGCGCGATGGCGCTGTTCGGCGAAAAGTACGGCGACGAGGTGCGCGTGCTCAGCATGGGCCGCAGCCATGACAGCAAATCCTTTTCGGTCGAGCTGTGCGGCGGCACCCATGTGCGCGCCACTGGCGATATCGGCGTGTTCCGGATCATCACGCGAAAGCGCGGTCAGCTCGGGCGTGCGGCGGATCGAGGCGATGACCGGCGAAGGCGCGCGGGCCTGGCTGGTCGGGCGTGAGGAAGCGCTGAAGAACACCGCGAGCCTGCTCCGCACCAAGCCCGAGGACGTTGAAACCCGCGTTGCCGCGCTGCTCGACGAGCGCCGCAAGCTGGAGCGCGAACTGGCCGAGGCGAAGAAGGCGCTCGCACTGCGGCGGCGGCGGTGCAGCGGCGCAGGCGGCGGACGAAGAGATCGGCGGGGTCAAGTTCTCGGGCCAGGTGATCGACGGCCTCGATGCCAAGGATCTGCGCGGGCTGCTCGATCAAGCCAAGGCGCGAATGGGTTCGGGCGTGGCAGTGGCGATTGCGGTCAACGACGGCAAGGCGAGCATTGCGGCTGCCGTCACCGACGATCTGACCGCCCGCATCAACGCGGTCGATCTGGTCCGTGCGGGCGTCGAAGCGCTCGGCGGCAAAGGCGGCGGCGGGCGGCCTGACATGGCGCAGGGCGGCGGGCCGGACTGGCAACAAGGCAGCAGAGGCGATTGCGGCGGTGAAGGCAGTGCTGGCAGGATAACGCGTTCGCAACCTTTGCCGGTACATGTTCAACGCCAGAGGACTTGAGGAGCAGGGCATGAAAATTGTGACGCCGAGTGGATTTTTCTACTACCTGATCGTCGCTGGCGTTGCGGCAGCGGCCTCGGCGAGTCTGGCAGCGCAGGCCCAGACAATGCCGCCGCCGCCACCGCCCGCGCCGGTAATCTTGCGCACTGCACCGCCGCCTCCCGTCATGGAAAGCCCGGCAGAATTCGGGCAGACAGGATTCGCGCGCTGCAAGAAGTCGTGACGCTGGATATCGAGGTGACTGGCGGCAGCGAGCGGCTTTGGCTTGGCAATCTGCGCGTCAACAACCAACAAAGCGGTGAGTACAACTCTACGATGAGCCAGGCGCGGCTGCTGTGTCCCGGTCAGCGATTATGAGCGGTCTTATGGCAGCCGGGTTGCAGGATCGTCTGACCCTGTCACTCCAACGCCGCGACTGGAACCGGGACATCGATGGATTTTACGTTCGGATCAGTTGGACTCATCCACGCGAAGCGTGCGGCGGCGGAGCTGGACAGTCGACGGTCGGGTTTCGAACAAGGGGTTGTGCTGCGCCCCGGCGAAACGAAGCTGCTGACGGGCGACGGCGGACTGGTGCTGAAGGTTTCGCGGCGGCGCTGAGCGCGCGCTCAGCCGCGCTCGCGCAGACCCGGAACTCTTCAGCTTCGGCTTCTCGTCCAGTTCGCCTTCTTCCATGATCTGCGCGCGAAATTCGTCGCGCTTTTCGTGGATGCTCGCGATCACCGGGCCCATCGGCACGCCCAGATCGACCAGCACCGCCTCTGACAATTGCAGAGAGCTTTCCAGCGTTTCGGGCACGGCATGGCTGGCCCCGGCGCGGTACAGCGCGGCGGCGTGGCTGGCATCGCGGGCGCGGGCAATGATCGGCAGATCGGGGTAGAGCCCGTGCAGCTTCTTGACCAGGCGCTGTGCGCCGACCGGATCGTCCATCGTCAGGATCACCGCCGTCGCGCGCTCCACGCCCAGTCGTTCGAGCAGTTCGTGGCGCGCGGCATCGCCGAATTTCGCGACCATGCCCAGTGCCTGCGCGCGGCGCACCAGATCGCCGTCCGAATCAATCGCCACATAGGGCTTGCCGTGGGTGGTCAGCATTTCCGCCACCAGTTGCCCGACGCGCCCGCAGCCGATCACCAGCGCGCGGGGTTGCTGCGGATCGATGGTGATTGCGGCCATGCTGGCTCCGGCATCGACCCGCCGCCCGGCGCGCCGCCCGAGCAGGTCGAGCAGCGGCGTCACCGTCAGCCCCAGCGCGGTGACGATCTGCCAGAACTGCGCGGTGCCGGGCTGGATCAAGGTCGCGCTCGCGGCCGCCGTCAGCACGATCAGCGTGGTTTCGGACGGGCTGGCCAGCAGGATCCCGGCCTCGGTTGCGGTGCCCGGCCGCGCCCCCAGCAGCCGCAAGGCGGTGCCGGTGACCAGCGCCTTGACCAGCATAACCCCCAGCGTGGCGAGCAGGATCAGGCCCAGATTGTCCCACACCACGCGCAGGTCGATGCTCATCCCGACGGTGATCAGGAACACGCCCAGCGCGAGGCCCTTGAACGGGCGGGTGAAGGCCTCGACTTCGGTGTGGTATTCGGTTTCGGCGATCAGCAGGCCAGCCAGCAGCGCGCCCATGATCGGCGAGAGGCCGACCGCACCCGTAGCAAGCGAGGCGACGATCACCACCAGCAGGCTCGCCGCCAGGAACAGTTCGGGGCTTTTGGTTCGCGCAGCCTGGGCGAACAGCCGCGGCAGCAGGAACCGGCCAAAGCCCATCAGCGCCACGATCGTCAGCGCGCCATAGAACAGCGTGCTGAGCAGGTTCTCGCCCGCCGCGCCCGCCGCCACCGGGGCCAGTCGCCCCCAGCAGGAAGATGATCGGCACCAGCGCAATATCTTCGAACAGCAGCGTCGCCAGCGCGGCCTTGCCGACCGGGGAGCTGGTCCCGGTGATCGGCAGGACCAGCGCGGTGGAGGACATCGCCAGCGCCAGCCCCAGCGCAATCGCGCCGCTCAGCGGTTGCCCCAGCATCCCCAGCGCCAGCGCGATCAGCCCGCCCGCCACCAGCAGTTCCAGCGCGCCCGCGCCGAACACCATCCGCCGCATCGCCCACAGCCGGTTGAACGACAGCTCCAGCCCGATCTCGAACAGCAGCAGGATGATCCCGAATTCGGCGAAGGGCTTCAGCCCTTCCGGGTCGGAGATCGTCACGTATTCGAGCCACGGATAGTCGAACACCCATTGCCCCAGCGCATAGGGCCCGACCAGCAGGCCGACCAGGATGAACCCGATCACCGGCGTGATCCGCAACCGCGCAAACAGCGGAATCACAATCCCGGCCGCGCCGAGGATCACCAGGGCATCGCTGAGCGCGGAGGAGGGGGAGAGGGTGACGGGACCGGCCATGCCTGGTCTATGGCAGGCTAGCGCGCCTCGGCAAAGAGCGCGTCGACATTACCGCCGTTGGCTTGCAGGATCGCGGACACTTTCATCCGGCCTTCGTAATAGGGCAGGGCGGGATGGTCAGGGTCTGACTTCCGCATCACCGCGACTTCTGCGTCTGTCAGGGTCGATTTCGCGCGCGACATAGTCGCAGTAGCCTTCGCGCAGCCAGACCGGCTTGGTCAGATCGATCCAGAACCCGTACTGGCGGCGCTCCATCCCGTGGCATTTTTCGTGCGCGATCACGCCGGTCAGCGTGCGGGTGCGGCCATCGCCAAGGCCGTTGTGGAGCGTGTCGGTGGCGATGTCGCTGCGGTTCAGGATCATGTCTTCGCGCAGCGCGCGGGTCAGCCCGAAGGCATAGTGGCTTTGCAGCGCCAGCACGCGCCAGCGCCAGCCGCCATCGGTCAGGAAAATGCGCCGACCTTCCGCGCCTTTGGCCAGCGGACTGGCCGCGACCCGCGCGTTGCTCTCCGCCAGGATGGCCGCCATCCGCTCACGCGGGATCGGCGCCATAGACCAGACGCGGTCCGCGCCGAAGTCTTGCCGATAAGGAAACGCCAGGACTTCCGGGGCGACGAATGGACTGACGACGGCCAGCGCGGCCAGTCCCGATCAGCCATCCGCGCCAGCCGGGTTTCATTTCCAGTTCTCCATCTCGGCCTCAAGGTCTTCGACGATCGCTTCGAAGAAGCCTTCGGTGGTCAGCCACGGCTGTTCCGGGCCGATCAGGATCGCGAGGTCCTTGGTCATCTTGCCGCCTTCGACGGTGTCGACGCAGACGCGTTCGATGGTTTCGGCAAAGCGCACCACATCGGGCGTATCGTCGAACTTGCCGCGATAGATCAGCCCGCGGGTCCAGGCGAAGATGCTGGCGATCGGGTTGGTGCTGGTCGCCTTGCCCTGCTGGTGCTGGCGGTAGTGGCGGGTGACGGTGCCGTGCGCGGCTTCGGCTTCCACGGTCTTGCCATCGGGGGTCATCAGTACCGAGGTCATCAGCCCGAGCGAGCCGAAGCCCTGCGCGACCTGATCCGACTGGACGTCGCCGTCATAGTTCTTGCAGGCCCAGACGAACTTGCCCGACCACTTGAGCGCCGAGGCGACCATGTCGTCGATCAGGCGGTGTTCGTAGACGATCCCGGCGGCGGCGAACTTTTCCTTGAAGCCTTCGGTTGTCGAACACTTCCTGCGAACAGGTCCTTGAAGCGGCCGTCATAGGCCTTGAGGATGGTGTTCTTGGTCGAAAGGTACACCGGCCAGCCGAGGTCGAGGCCGTAGTTGAGCGAGGCGCGCGCGAAATCGCGGATCGAATTGTCCAGGTTGTACATCGCCAGCGCAACGCCGGGCTGAGGGATACTGGAACACTTCCTCGTCGATCTTGCTGCCATCGTCGCCTTCCCAGACCAGCCGCAGCTTGCCGGGGCCGGGGACCAGGAAATCGGTCGCCTTGTACTGATCGCCAAAGGCATGGCGGCCAACCACGATCGGATCGGTCCAGCCGGGGATCAGCCGGGGGACGTTCTGCATCACGATCGGTTCGCGGAACACCACGCCGCCCAGGATGTTGCGGATCGTGCCGTTCGGGCTCTTCCACATTTTCTTGAGCTTGAATTCCTCAACGCGGGCTTCATCCGGGGTGATCGTCGCGCATTTCACGCCGACGCCGTATTGCTTGATCGCATTGGCCGCATTCGACCGTGATCTTGTCGTTGGTCTCGTCGCGCTTTTCGACCGACAGATCGTAATATTTCAGATCGATGTCGAGGTAGGGCAGGATCAGCCGTTCGCGGATCCACTGCCAGATGATGCGGGTCATTTCATCGCCGTCGATCTCGACGACCGGGTTCTGCACCTTGATCTTTGCCATTGCGTTCATGTCTTTCCCGGGGAGTATTTTCGCAGGTTCCCTTAGCAGAGCAAGCAGAGCGCGCAAGTAAGGGCTGGACCTGCGCTGCCGCGGCGGTTTAATCGTTCGCTTAAATGCCTGCAGAGAGGATCTGAGCGATGAGCGATGCACCCGAAGTTATGACCGAAGTCGAAGACGGCGTTCTGATCGTCACGATGAACCGGCCCGAAGCCAAGAACGCGATGAACAAGGCCCAGGCCGAAGGCATTTCGCGCGGCGATGGACCGGCTGGAAGCGGATCCCGAGCTGCGCTGCGCGATCCTGACCGGCGCGGGCGGCACGTTCTGCTCGGGCATGGACCTCAAGGGCTTTCTGCGCGGCGAACGCCCCAGCGTCGAAGGGCGCGGGTTCGGCGGGCTGACCGAATGGACCCCGACCAAGCCGGTGATCGCGGCGGTCGATGGCTATGCGCTGGCCGGCGGCATGGAACTGGCGATGTCGCTGCGATCTGATCGTCGCCAGCAGCGACGCTCGAAGTTCGGCATTCCCGAAGCCAAGCGCGGGCTGGCCGCCGCGGCTGGCGGGCTGATCAAGCTGCCGCGCCAGATCCCGCCAAGGATCGCGATGGAACTGGCGCTGACCGGCGATTTCATCACCGCCCAGCGCGCCTATGACCTCGGTTTCGTCAACCGCGTGGTCGATGGCCCGTCGCTGGAAGGCGCAAAGGAACTGGCCCGCGCGGTCGCCGCCAATGGCCCGCTGGCGCTGATCGCGTCCAAAGCGATCATCCGCGATTCGCACAGCTGGACGCGATGAAGAGATGTGGGCCAAGCAGGCCAGCTACATCGCGCCGGTGTTCGTCAGCGAAGATGCCCGCGAAGGCTCGCTGGCCTTTGCCGAAAAGCGCAAGCCCAACTGGCAGGGCAAGTAACGTCCCCATTGGACCTGATCCGAGCCAGATCGCCGACACAGAAAAGGCCCCGCGAACCGGGGCCTTTTTCAGTGAATGGTGGGCGTAGCAAGGATTGAACTTGCGACCCCTACGATGTCAACATAGTGCTCTACCACTGAGCTATACGCCCGCACCATTCAGCCTGGAAGGCTTGCCCGACGACCGTCGCCGCCGGGCAGGGAGCGCCATTAGCGAGCGCTCCCCTGGCAATGGCAAGCCCGTTAGATGCGATGGCTCAATTCGAGGCCTGAGCCTGTGCCGAAGATCCGCTCCACCTCCAGCACCAGATCGCGCAGGTGGAACGGCTTGGACAGCACCTTGGCCTGCGGCGCTTCGCGGCTGGCCTTGAGCGTGACGGCGGCAAAGCCGGTGATGAACATCACCTTGGTCTTGGGGCTGACATCGGCGCAGCGCTGGGCCAGTTCGATCCCGTCCATTTCGGGCATGACGATGTCCGACAGCAGCAAATCGAAATGCTGGCTTTCGAGCAGCGGCAGCGCAGCGGTGCCGCGATCAACCGCGACCACTTCATAGCCGGCATTTTCCAGCGCGCGCGCCAGATAGGTGCGCATGGCCTGTTCATCTTCGGCAAGCAGGATGCGGATCATGTCGGGCTGTCTCACAGTGCAACGGGTCTTGACATCGGCAGCGGTATAGACCATGTCCGGGTTAATAATCTCGCTGCAATTTCACTGCTGGCCGCCTTTGACACAGCCGCCAGCCATCGCGCATCACCGGGCAATGGATGGCGCAGCGCGATCAAACCCGGCTAATTCGGCTGGCGAAACCGGTGGGACGATTCCGGGCCGCGCCGGAGCGCCCGCCTTTGCGCTGCGGATGCAGCGTGCCATCGCAGGTGCCGGTGCTGATCGCGGTGCCGCATGCCGGGCGCGCCTATCCCGACGCACTGCTACGAACGATGCGCAACCCTGGCGCGGCGGCGCTGCGGCTGGAAGATCGCTATGCCGATCGTCTGGCCGAGCGCAGTCGCGCTGGCCACCGGGCGGCGCCGCTGGTAAGGCCCAGGCCCCGCGCGCGATGATCGACCTCAACCGCGCACCGGATGATGTCGACTGGGACATGCTTGAACGCTGAGCTGGCACAGGACGGAGCAGCCCGGCAAGTGCCGAGCCGCCGGGTGCGCAGCGGGCTGGGCCTGATCCCGCGGCGCTTGCCGGGGCAGGGCGAGCTGTGGAAGCGGCGCCACTGACGCAGGCAGAACTGGACGCGCGGATTGCGCAGATTCACAGTCCCTACCACGCGCGGATCGCTGCCCTGCTGGACGAACTGCGCGAGCGCTGGGGTGCGGCCTTGCTGATCGATCTGCATTCGATGCCGCCGCTGGCGCGCGAGCGCGGCGAATCGGCGCCGAGCTGGTGCTCGGTGACCGGTTCGGCGCGGCCTGTGATGGCCGCCTGACGGGGGCGGCGTTCGATTTCCTGGCCGGGCGGCGCGTGCCGCATGCGCACAACCGGCCCTATGCCGGAGGCTATGTGCTTGAGCGGCATGCCAATCCGCAGCACGGCATCCATGCCGTGCAGATCGAGCTCGATCGCAGCTGCTATCTCGATTCGCGGCTGGTGGAACTGGGCCCGGGGCTGGAGCCGATGGTCACGCTGGTGACCGGGCTGGTGCAGCGGCTGGCGGCGGAAACGGCCGAGTTCGGACAGGAGCGGCTCAGCCGCAACTGGCCAGAAGCCGCCGAATAGTCAGTCTCCACCGGGCTTCGCCGCGTTTCCACATAAAAAACCACCTCGTGCTCGGGGCACGAGGTGGCCAAGGTTCAGGGAGGAGGTGCGCAGAGCGCACCCTGCTTCGATGAACCATGAGGGAAGCCCATCAAAGCAAGACCAAGATAAGACCAGTCTGGCGCGGTTGCAAGCCCTACTGGTGTCACGGTCATCCTCCAATAGCAGATCAAGCTGGCGCAGCAGCCTTCAGGGCGTCGATCGAAACCGGACCCTTGCCCTGCGAAACCTGCGCATTGAACACTTCGGACATCAGCCCGAGCGAATAGAGATGCGCAAAGATCAGCGCGAGCAAGCCGCTCTGGTTCCAGGTGCGGAGCACATCGCCGCGAATTTCGCGCAGCTTTTCCTGGTCGATCATCTTGAACCCGCGATAGATATAGGGGTTTTCCTGCCCTGCTGCTGGATCGAAACTTCGCCGTCCATCAGCAGGTCATGCTTTTGCAGTTCCTTGACGAAGGCCTGGGTGCGCATCCCGGCTTCTTCGAACTGCTTGCAGAATTCGAGCATCGCCTGCGTGGTTTCGGTCGGTTTCTGCGCCATTGAACAACGCCGTGCCGTCTTCAAATTCGCCGACCAGATCGGTGGTCGGGTCGAAGCACAGCGACAGTTCTTCGGTGTCCGACTGGAGCTTGTGCGAGCATGAACGGATAGCGGCGGGCATAGGCCGGCACATAGACGCCCGGGTGGACCAGCTGGCCTTCGTCATTGACGAATACGTTGACGCCTTCGTTCAGCCCCATCAGCGCCAGTGGCACAGGCTCATCGCTGGACGAGAACACGATCGGGTAAAACCGCTGCGCCTGCGGGAACTCCTCGGCGGTCAGCGGCACGGCGTGGTTGGTTACCAGCCACGGTGCTTTGTCCGTGGTGCGGCGAATGCCAGTTCGCGTGGTCGCGCGAATTCAGCGGCATCAGATCGTTGTAGAACAAGGGCAGGTTGGTTGGCTTGCGGCGCGCTGGCCATAGGGCGTCTCCGAACAGTGCAATAGGATTGGCCCCGACCTAGCAATACCAGCCCCGAGCGCGAAACCGCGCCTTTAGGCGCTGAGTGTTGACGGCGCAAGCGCCACGAGTTTGCCGGGATTGAGCAGTGCCTGCGGATCGAGCGCGGCCTTGACGCTGCGCAGCAGTTGCAGCGCCACTGGATCGCTCAGCCGCTCCAGTTCATCACGCTTCAGTTGCCCGATCCCGTGCTCGGCAGAGATCGAGCCGCCCCATTCGGTCACCAGATCGTGGACCCGGCGGCTGATCGCCTTCCCGTCGTGCTCTTCCCACTGCGCCCGGTCTACGCCGGGCGGGGCGATGACGTGAAAATGCACGTTGCCGTCACCGAGATGACCGAAGGCGGCGGCGCGCGTACCAGGCCATTCGGCCTCGACCAGGGGGACCGCAGCGTCGATGAAATCGGGCATGCGCTCGACCGGCACCGAAATGTCATGCTGCATCGCCGGGCCATGTGCGCGCTCGGCCGGAGCGACACTGTCACGCAATAACCAGAACGCTTCGGCCTGCGCTCCGTTGGCAGAGATCACGGCATCGCTGAGCAGGCCCTGTTCGAAGGCGCTGCCCAGCAAGCTCTCGGCCAGCGCGCCGAGGCCGTCAGCGGTTGCGGCGTCTGCCACCAGTTCGATCAGGACATGCCAGGCATGCCGCTCCGCCAGCGGCGCGCGCGCGGTGGGTTGATGCGCCAGAACGGAGTCGAGGCAGGACTGCGGCAGGACTTCGAACCCCTCCAGCGCGGTCCCGGCCAATGCGGCGCTGTGCAGCAACAGACTGCGCGCGGCGGTGATCGATTCGGTCCCGGCCCACAGTACTACCCGGTCAGCCACGGCGGGCACCAGTCCCAGCGTCGCCGCCGTGATGATCCCCAGCGTGCCTTCGGACCCGATGAACAGCTGCTTCAGATCGAACCCGCGATTGTCCTTCTTCAGTGGGGTCAGCGCGGAATAGACCGTGCCGTCGGGCAGCACCGCTTCGACGCCTTTGACCAGCGCGCGCATCGATCCATGGCGCAGCACCTGCGTGCCCCCGGCATTGGTCGCGATCAGCCCGCCGACCGTGGCGGAGCCCTTTCCGCCCAACGTCAGCGGGAAGCGCAGGCCTTGTGTTTCGGCCAACTCATGCAGGGTTTGCAGCACCAGCCCGGCCTCGCAAGTGATCGTCCGGGCCGCGGCATCCAGTGCCCGCACTGTCGTCATTCGCCGCAATGACAACAACAGCGCGGTGCCGCTGGCATCGGGAGTGGCCCCGCCGGACATGCCGCTGTTGCCGCCTTGCGGAACGATCGGCACGCCGTATTCCTGGCACAGTGTTACAAGTTGCGCGACTTCGGCAGTCGAAGCGGGCGAAGCGAGCGCGAGTGCCTGGCCGGTGAACCGCCCGCGCCAGTCGGTCAGCCAGGGCGTGACCAGATCGGCATCGGTGGTCAGCCCGCGCCGCCCGAGCAGTGCGGCGGCTTCGGCCAGAAAGGCTTCGGTGGCGGGAGTGCCGGCGGCGGATTCGGTCGGGCTTGTCATCGCTGGCCGCTATGGCACAAGCGCGCCGCGCAGCGCCAGCCCGTAGCATCGGTGCAATCGGTTGCTTGCAATGACCGGGCGGCCAGTTAAGCGGTCGTTCAAGCTGGGGGGTTACTGCGACAATCCTCCGCTATGGAACCAGGACGCATAACCGCTTGCCATGAACCCGTTGCTGCCTCTGTTCGCACCGATTGCGGTGTTGCTGCCCGGCATGGCCGGGGCCGAACTGGCGCGCGATCTGCCGCGTGATCCGGTGGCGGTTGAAGCGGAGCAGCCAGCGCAGATTACACCAGACCCAGCGGCAGCGGAACACTATGCGTCGGGCGGTCAGTACCATGTCATGTTCGGCGGCTATCGCCCGACTATCCAGAACCAGGTCAGCATCGAGCAGCGGGTGACGATCCGGATCGCGCCGCGCGCACCCTCAACTCCGATCCTGTTTGACCGCTTGCCCGCCAACGGCGCAGGGCCGCGCTTTACTGAGCGCAAGATGAGCAAGTGTGTGCCAGTCTCTGGGATCGTGGGGGTGCAGTACCGCGATGCCAACCGGCTGGTGCTGTACCTGCGCGACCGCCGGATGGTCAGCGCAACGCTCGAAAAAACCTGCAGCGCGCGCGATTACTATTCGGGCTTTTATGTCGCACGCAATGGCGACGGGCAACTGTGCGTGGACCGCGATGCAATCCGTTCACGCTCGGGCGCGAACTGCCAGATCAGCGCAATGCGGCAATTGGTCGAAGCGGACGACTGACCCTCTTTTCTTGACTTTTCCTGATATTTGCGCCTAGGGCGCGCGCGCTGCCATGTGTTTCATGGCGATAGTTTCGGCGAAAGCTGCCTTGGGTTCGGCCCGGGGCCGGGACACCGAACTTTTTCCGGATATTGTAAAGCCTATGACATTTGCCGATCTCGGCCTTTCCGACGAATTGCTGCAAGCCGTGACGGCTGCGGGATACGATACGCCCACCGCGATCCAGGCCCAGGCGATTCCCGCCGTGCTGATGATGAAGGATCTGATCGGGATCGCCCAGACCGGCACCGGCAAAACCGCCAGCTTTGTTCTGCCAATGATCGACATTCTGGCGCACGGCCGCCGCCGCGCGCTGATGCCGCGCAGCCTGATCCTGGAGCCGACCCGCGAACTCGCCGCGCAGGTGGCAGAGAATTTCGAGAAATACGGCAAGAACCACGATCTGAAGATGGCGCTGCTGATCGGCGGCGTGCAGATGGGCGATCAGGTCAAGGCGCTGAAGGACGGCGTTGACGTGCTGATTGCCACGCCCGGCCGCCTGATGGACCTGTTCGAACGCGGCAAGATACTGCTAACCGGCTGCGACTTGCTGGTCATCGACGAAGCGGATCGGATGCTCGACATGGGGTTCATCCCCGATATCGAAACGATCTGTTCCAAGCTGCCCGCTACCCGCCAGACCATGCTGTTCAGCGCGACGATGCCGCCGGTGATCAAGAAGCTGGCGGACAAGTTCCTGACCAATCCCAAATATATCGAGGTTGCGCGGCCGGCGTCGAACAACACCCAGATCGCCCAGCACAAGGTTCACGTTGAAGCGCGCAAGAAGCGCGAAGTGCTGCGCGAACTGCTGCGCACCGACAACGTCAGCACCGCAATGATCTTTGCCAACCGCAAGACCACCGTGCGCGATCTGGCGAAAGACCTGAAGCAGCACGGCTTTGCCGCCGGGGAAATCCACGGCGACATGGACCAGTCCTCGCGGATCGCCGAGCTTGACCGGTTCAAGGACGGCACGATCAACATCCTGTGCTGCTCCGATGTCGCCGCGCGCGGGCTCGACGTGAAGGGGGTGAGCCACGTGTTCAACTTCGACACGCCGTGGCACCCCGATGACTATGTCCACCGCATCGGCCGCACCGGCCGTGCCGGCGCCACCGGCCGTGCCTTCACCTTCGTCGCGAAGGAAGATGCCGAAGCGATCGCCAATGTCGAAAAGCTGACCGGCGGCAAGATCCCGCTCTATGAAATGGGCGGCAGCGCCGCGCGCGAGGAGAGCCCGGCCGCCGAAGCCCGTCCCGCCCGCGAGGCCCGGCCTGCGCGCGAACCCAGACCTCCGCGCGCACCGCGCCAGCCGCGCGCTGAAACAGCTGAGGCAGCACCGCGCGAACCCCGCGCTGAACGTGCCGAACCCGCGCCGCGCGTTCCCCGCGCCGAGCGGTCTGCTGCTGCACCCAAGCCCGCCAGCACGCCCCGGCGCGAAGCCGATACCGGCGGCGAAGACAGCTGGAACGGCCCGGTCCCGGGGTTCCTGAACTTCGGGGTATAGAGTTCCTCCCCGAACCGGGGAGGATTACTCCGCCAGCTTCACAAAGCTGTCGATCACCCGCTTGGGTCCGGCGGTCTCGAATTCGATTTCGAGCTTGTTGCCTTCCTGCGTAGTGACCGTGCCGTAACCGAACTTTTCGTGGAACACCCGCGCACCCACAGCAATGTCACCACGCGGCTTGGCGGCGAAGCTGGCGGCGCTGCGGGTGGCTTCAGTCAGGCGGCGCGGGGTGGCATCGTAGGTTTGTGTTGCCGCGCGCTGCCAGCCGGGACCGCGCCCCGTACCGCGCGCGACATGCGCAAACGGATCGGCGTGTTCGGACCACTGCGCGCGCCACAACGAGGCTCCGCCTGAGAGCGTGCTTTCGGATTCGATATGCGCCTCGGGCAGTTCGGTCACGAACCGGCTGGGGATCGAGCTGGTCCACTGGCCATAGATCCGGCGATTGGCGGCGTGCAGGATCGTGCAGCGCCGCCGCGCGCGGGTGATCGCGACGTAAGCGAGGCGCCGCTCTTCCTCGAGGCTGGCCAGCCCGCCCTCGTCAAGCGCGCGCTGCGAAGGGAACACGCCGTCTTCCCAGCCGACCAAGAACACGTTGTCGAATTCCAGCCCCTTGGCGGCGTGGATCGTCATGATCGTGACCTTCTCCGCATCGTCGCTGGCGTCGTTGTCCATCACCAGACTGACGTGTTCCAGAAAGTCGCCGAGCGATTCGTAATCATCCATCGCGCGCGCCAGTTCGGCCAGGTTTTCCAGTCGCCCGGCCGCCTCGGTGCTTTTTTCCGCCTGCAGCGCAGTGGTGTAGCCGCTTTCGTCCAGAATTGTGCGGACCAACTCCGCCGGGCTGGTTTGGCGCATGAGATCGCGCCAGCGCGCTACATCACGGCAAAACGCGAGCAGGGTGTTGCGCGCCCGCGCGGGCAATTCGTCGGTATCGCAGATTTCCGCCGCTGCCAGGCTCAGCGGCACGCCGCGCGCGCGGGCGTGGCGGTGCAGCTTTTCCAGCGTCTTGTCACCCAGCCCGCGCTTGGGGCTGTTGTAGATCCGCTCAAACGCCAGATCGTCGCTCGGCTGCGCGACTAGCCGCAGATAGGCCAGCGCATCGCGCACTTCGGCGCGTTCATAGAACCGGAAGCCGCCGATGATCTTGTAGTTCAGCCCGATCGCGATGAAGCGGTCTTCGAATTCGCGGGTCTGGAACTGCGCGCGGACCAGGATCGCGGCGGAATTGAGGCTTGCGCCTTCGCGTTCCAGCCGTTCCAGCTCTTCGCCCACCCGGCGGGCTTCTTCGGGGCCGTCCCAGACGCCGATCACACGCACCTTGTCGCCGCCGTTGACCTCGGTCCACAGCGTCTTGCCCAACCGCTGGCTGTTGGCATCGATCAGCCCCGAGGCAGCAGCGAGGATATCGGGGGTGGAGCGATAGTTCTGCTCCAGCTTGATCACCTTCGCGCCGGGGAAATCGACTTCGAACCGCAGAATATTGGCCACTTCCGCGCCGCGCCAGGAATAGATCGACTGATCATCATCCCCCACCACGCAGATGTTGTGGCGCGGCTGGGCCAGCAGGCGCAGCCACAGGTACTGGACCTGATTGGTGTCCTGATATTCGTCGACCATGATATATTTGAAGCGCTGCTGATACTGTTCCAGCACATCACGCTGCGTGCGCAGGATGTTCAGCATGTGCAGCAGCAAATCGCCGAAATCGCAAGCATTGAGCGCTTTCAGACGATCCTGATACAAACGATAGAACTTCTGCCCCTGGCCATTGGCATAGGTTTCACTATCCGCCGCGCTCAGATCGGCCGGGCTCAGCCCCTTGTTCTTCCAGCGATCAATGCACCCGGCCAGTTGCCGCGCGGGCCAGCGCTTGTCATCAACACCCTCGGCCTGAATCAGCTGCTTCAGCACCCGCAACTGGTCGTCGGTGTCGATGATCGTGTAGTTCGATTGCAGCCCGACCAGTTCGGCGTGGCGGCGCAGCATTTTGGCGGCGATGGCGTGGAACGTACCCAGCCACGGCATCCCTTCCACCGCCGGGCCAACCAGGTGCCCGACCCGCTCCTTCATCTCGCGCGCGGCCTTGTTGGTGAAGGTGACGCAGAGGATTTCGCTGGGCCAGGCGAGCCGCGAGCGCACGATATTGGCCAGCCGCGCGGTCAGCGCCGCGGTCTTGCCGGTGCCGGCCCCGGCCAGCATCAGCACCGGTCCCTCGGTGGTTTGCACGGCTTCGCGCTGCGGCGCGTTAAGCGTGGTCAGCAGCGGGTCGTGGGGAGGCGTGAGTGGCTCTGGCATCATGGGTAAAGTTTGCGGACGTGCAGAAACCGGATCACGTCAATCGTATTCTTCCGCACCGCATAGACCACGATGTAATTAGGGTGGACAACGAGTTCGCGGGTACGCGCGACCCGCCCTCTCCGCCCGATTTCCGGAAACTGAGCCACCAGGTCAAGCTTGCGCGCGATCTCATCCCCAAGCCCTTCGGCTGCGGCAGCATTCTGCGTGGCTATATATGTCAGCGAATCGCGATATTGGCGACGGGCCTCAGCTTCCCAGCGAAGCTGTCGCACGATTTACCTTAGCGTCTGCAATGATCTGGCGAGCCTCGCGCATGACCTCTTCGTTAGAAACCCACGGTCCCTTGGACTTCAGCCCTTCCTCCACCTGCGCACGGAACCACAGGTCATAGGCCTCCGCCTCTTCCGTGGTGGCGAATTCGGAGACGATGGGATCAAGCTTTGCCATGATGCGGAGCATACCATAGCGCGGAGAACAAACCAAGAGCGATTGACACGGCGAGCAATGCTGGTCAGCACCTGCGCCCATGCATCCGATCCGGCAACATTCGCGCGTCCTCTCCGCCAGCCTGGTTGGCACAGCGGTGGAATTCTTTGATTTCTACATCTTCGGCACCGCCGCCGCGCTGGTGTTCGGGCCGCTGTTCTTTCCATCCAAATCAACCGCCGCGCAGCAACTGGCCGCTTTCATGAGCTTTGGCCTGGCGTTTTTCGCGCGGCCCTTGGGGGCGATCACCTTTGGCCATTTTGGTGACCGGATCGGGCGCAAGGCGACGCTGGTGGCCTCGCTGCTGCTGATGGGCGGATCGACCGTGCTGATTGGCGTGCTGCCCGGCTATGCCGCAATCGGCACACTCGCGCCGCTGCTGCTGTGCCTGTTGCGGTTTGGGCAAGGCTTCGGCCTTGGCGGCGAATGGGGCGGCGCGGCACTGCTCGCGGTAGAGAATGCCCCGAAGGGCTGGGAAGCCCGGTTTGGCGCGGCCCCGCAGATGGGCGCGCCGCTGGGCTTCCTGTTTTCCAACGGCTTGTTCCTGCTGCTGGGGCTGGGTTTGAGCGAGGCGGACTTCATCAACTGGGGCTGGCGCATTCCGTTTCTGGCTAGCGCGGTGCTGGTGATTGTGGGGCTGTGGATCCGGCTGCGAATTGCCGAGACGCCCGAATTTGCGGCAGCTAAAGCGCCGCCGGTGGCCGTGCCGATTGCAGCGGTGCTGCGCCAGCACAAGCGGCAGTTGCTTGCTGCATCGGCGGGCGCGGCTTGCTGTTTTGCTACATTCTACCTCTGCACCGCTTTCGCGCTATCTTATGCAACCAGCACTCTGGGAATTGACCGGCAGACGTTTCTGGCGGTGCAATTGGGCGCAAACCTGTTCTTCGCTGCGGGCATTGTCGGCGCGGCGATGGCCGCAGACCGGTTTGGCGCGGGGCGGATCATTACGCTGGGGGCGGTCCTGACGATTGCGGCGGGGCTGGCGTTCGGCCCGGCGCTGGCCTCCGGTTCGCTCACCGCGATCTTCATCATGCTGTCATTCGCGCTGATGATGATGGGGCTAACTTATGGGCCGCTGAGTCACTGGCTGAGCGGGCTGTTTCCAGTACGGGTGCGCTACACCGCGATCTCGTTGGCTTTTACCTTCGGCGGAATAGTCGGCGGGGCGCTGACCCCGATTGCGGCGCAGCAACTGGCGGCAAGCGGCAACTTGGCGGCGGCTGGCTGGCTGCTCTGTGCTGTTGCGGGCCTCACCCTGATCGGCCTCAGGCTGGCAAAGCCCGCAGCAGCGTGACCCGCGCGGTGCCGACCTTGCGCTCGGCCACGGCCTCCAGCCCCTTGATCGTAGGCACTTCGTTGTAGGCGGTTTCCAGGCTGATCCAGGTCGCGGGGCCGATCCAGCCGAGCCGCTGCAACTTGTCGAGCGCCACTGCGCCCGCGCCGGTCTGGTAAGGTGGATCGAGCAGGATCAGATCGAGGGGTTCCTTCGCCACGCCCAGCGTCAGCACCGAGGCGGCGCGCACGTCACACTGGGCGGCGGCTTGAAAGTTGGCGATATTGCTGCGGATGGCGCGAATCGCAGCGGCGTCCTGCTCAACGAACAGGCAGTGTGCCGCACCACGCGACAGCGCCTCCAGCCCCAGCGCGCCCGATCCGGCGAACAGATCGGCGACTCGCAGGTCCTCGAACGCGCCGACCCGGCTGACCAGCATCGAAAACAGCGTTTCACGGGTGCGGTCTGCCGTGGGGCGCGTGGTCTCACCCGCCGGGGCGACCAACTTGCGCCCGCGCCATTGGCCCGCGATGATTCTCACCGGCGGCGGTTCCGCTGGACGCGCAGCCGCGCCTGTTCGGCGGCAGGGCGGGGGGTGTCATCGCCGCCGATCCGCAGTTCCTTGCGGAACCGTTCGACCTCGACCTGACGGATTTCCACCACCGCACCGCGCGGCAGATCAAGCAGTTCAAATGGGCCATAAGACGTGCGCAGCAATCGCGAGACTTCCAGCCCAAGGTGCTCCAGCACCCGTCGCACTTCGCGGTTTTTGCCTTCGGTCAGGGTCAGCTCGATCCACTGGTTGCGCCCGGTGCTGCGCTCCAGATTGGCGTCGATCTTGCCATAGCGCATCCCGTCGATCTCGATTCCTTCGATCAGGCCTTCCAGCTCGTTCTGCGTGATATCGCCAAAAGTGCGCGCACGGTAGGTGCGTGGCACGCCAGACGACGGCAGTTCCATCGCCCGCTTCAGCTCGCCATCGTTGGTCAGCAGCAGCAGCCCTTCTGTGTTGAAATCCAGCCGCCCGACCGGCATCACCCGGCCTGATCCCTCGGGCATGGCATTGCGCAGCGCATTGTAGATCGTCGGACGTCCGGTCGGATCGCGCTCGGCGGTGATCAGCCCGCTGGGCTTGTGGAACGCAAACAGCCGCGCGGCCTCGGCGGCTTTCACCGGTTGGTCATCCACGGTCACGCCGCGCAGGTTGGGCAGGACCGTGGCGGGTGTGGTCAGCACCACATTGTTGAGCTTGATCCGGCCATCGGCGATCATCCGCTCAACTTCGCGGCGGCTGGCGATACCGGCGCGGGCGAGCAATTTGGCGATGCGCTCACCCTCACGGGGGGCGGTGTCTGGTGCAGTCATGCGCGGCCCTTACGCGAGCGGGGCGCAGCCGTCACCCCTCGGCAAGCGCCAGCTGTTCGGTACAGATCTCGTGGAAGCGGTGGATCCCGCCTTCCAGCGTGCCGATGGTCAGTTCGGGCACCGCACCCGTCGTCAGACCCTGCTGGCCCAGCGCCGCTGCGCGGAAGTCTTCGCCGCCGAAGACCCCGCCGTCGAGCAGGTTCCAGCTGCGTTCCCAATGGGCCAGCGCTTTGTCGGTCTGCGGCGCTTCAGGGATCAGCATGAAGTCTTCCACCAAGGTGCGGTCATGCGCCTGCGGCCACAGCGTCATCACATTGATGTAATCGGGGCTGATCACCAGCACGGTCGCGGGGAACAGCTGATAGGCAAAGGTCCCAACCCGGCGCAGCGCGGCCATATCGGTGAAGTCCACGCCGTCCAGTTCCTCCGCGCGGCAGACCAGGCTGCGCTGGTGCGGGCCGATCTGATCGCCGCTGGAGATCCCGTCCTTGAAGAACGGGCCGATCGTGGCGGCGTGCAACCGGGTGACGTGGTAGCTTTCCAGGAAAGCATCCATGATCATCTTCCAGTTGGAGGCGACATCGTGCGTGTTGCGCCGGAACAGGTGCAGGTCCCGCAGCGCAAACCGGTCAAAATCAGCGCCGAGCGTGGCCGCATCGGCAAAGTCTGCGCCGGGCTGGGGGGCGTACCAGATCAGCCCGCCAGCTTCGTGACTCGGCAGTTCTTTCAGTCCGTAGTCCGCTTTGTTCAGGCCAGGGAAGCTGTCGGGCCGGGGCAGGGCAAGTAGCCGCCCGTCAGTGGCATAGGTCCAGGCGTGGTAGGGGCAAGTGAAGCGCTTGCCGCATTGCACCTCGCCGCCTTCGACCAGCCGCGTGCCGCGATGGCGGCAGACGTTCAGGAACACCCGCACTTGCCCGTCACCGTCGCGCGCGATCAGTAAGGGCTGGCCAGTCAGGTCATGCGGCACTGCCATGTTGGCAGCAGGAACTAGCGCGGACGGGCACAGCACTTGCGGCAGGCGGCCAAACAGGCCGCCCTGTTCGCGCTGCCAATGCGCGGGATCGGTATAGACGCTGGCGGGAACGCTGGTGATCGCACCAAGCTTGCGGATGGTGCCTGCGGCGATGGCGTGAGCCAAGGCCAGTTGCCCGGCGGTGGGCTGGCTATCAGGCAAAATCGTGGTCTGGGCCATGGCGGCATCCTCCTGCGCGTCAGGATCATGCAATTCGCACCGGAATGCAAATTTGCTTTGTTGTCCTGCCCGGTTTTTGCTTTACTCGTGTTTAAGCAAGTTTCTTGCCGGTGCGACGGTGATGAAGGGGAGTTCAGGGTATGAAGGTAGCACGCAGAACAGTATTTGGCGGGGCAGCGGCAGCAGTGGCAGCGGCAATTATCCCCGCAACAGCCTCCGCCGCAGTCGTTGGCGCTGACCGCAAGCGGCTGAATGACATGCTTGCGCGCGGCGAAGTGATTGAGAACGAACACTTCGAACTGTTTGATGGCAAGCCGGTGGTCCTGGGCGGCGCAACCCGGTTCCAGCTGCGCAACACCCGCTTCACCTGGCACGGCAAGCAGCCCAAGGGCTATCTGGCGTTCACCCGGCAGAATAACGGCGAACTGGCAGACTGCGTGTTCGAACACGCCTCGGGCGCGGCGCGGCCGATGAAGATTCGCAAGATCTGATGCTGCGCTGGCCCGGTATCGCGGGCCAGACGACGCAGCTGTATAAAATTATCGTCGGTCCTGACCTTGGCGCGAGCCGGGATCAGGACCGATTTTCATAAGACCAGAACAACCGCCGGGAGCGCGTAATGTCGACAACGCTGTGGATCATTTTGATTGCCGTCGTCGTCGTGGCGGTGCTCGCCCGGCGCGTGCCTGCGCTGCAACCGTATCTGGAGCGCGAATCGCTGGCGGCGTTTTTCCTCGGGATCTCCTCCGGCTTTCCCTATGCGATGATCGGCGCGACGCTGACCACGCGGCTGGCACAGGGCGGGATCGACAAGAAGACGGTCACTGCCTTCACTCTGGCGTTTCTGGTCTATAACCTCAAATTCCTCTGGGCCTGGGTGATTGATGGGGTGCGCCTGCCACTGCTGGGGCGGTTGGGCCAGCGGGTTTCGTGGATGCTGGTCACTGGCGTGCTGGTGATGGCGGCGGTGATCAACCTCGCGCTGGTCGACCCCACCGCCGATATTGTTGCCACCGCCACCGCCGCGATCCTGCTGGGCGCGGCTGGGGCGACCTTTGATATCGTGATCGACGCTTACCGGATCGAAACGCTCAAGCCTGAGCAGCTCGGGATCGGTTCGGGGATGAGCCAGTACGGCTGGCGGATCGGTTCCGCCGGGGCGGGCGCGCTGGCACTGTACCTGGCCGCGCGCAGCGGCTGGAGCCTGGCCTATATGGCCTGCGCGGTGTTTGCCTTGCCCGCGATGCTGACCGCACTGGTGCTGGGCGAACCGGCGCGCCACCGCGCGGCGGTCGCGCGCAAGGGCTTTGTCCAGGCGTTCCAGTCGATCGCCGGACCATTCGTGGAGTTCTTTCAGCGGCAAGGCGCCATGCTGGTGCTGCTGTTCATCTTGCTGCACAAGATCGGCGACACCCTCGCCAACCTGACCTTCCGGCTGTTGTTCAACGATATGGGCTTCAGCAACGATGAAATCGCGTTCTACGATATCGGGGTTGGCTTCTGGGCCTACCTGATCGGAATTTTCATCGGCGGGGTGGCTTTTTCGAAGCTGGGCCTCAAGCGCTCGGTGCTGATAGCGCTGGTCCTGATGGGGATTTCCAACCTCAGCTTTGCGGCGCTGGCCGCAGCGGGCCATTCGAACATCGGCATGGCCGGGGCGATCGGGTTTGAAAATATCGCCAGCGGGTTTGGCGGGGTGGTGGTAGTCGCCTACTTCTCGGCGCTGTGCGATCTGAATTTCACGGCGGCGCAATATGCGCTGATTTCCGCGGGAGCCAGCGTGGTCGGCCGCTTGCTGACCGGCACCACGGCGGGCCTGCTGATCGAAGGCTGGAGCGGGACGCTGAACTTGCGGGTCGGAATCGGGGTGGCTTCGGGCGTAGTCCGGCTCGGCGAATTTGCCGGGATGGGCTATGTCAATTTCTACCTCCTGACCACGGTGCTGGCGCTACCGGGAATCGTGCTGTTCTGGTGGATGAGCCGCACTGGCTTGATCGACGCGGCAATGGGGACGGCAGGCGATACGGATAAGCGCGAATCTGCGGCCCAGTCCTAGTCTGCCGTCGGTGAACGATAACCGCTGGCCGTGACGCAAGCAGGCGCAGCAGCCTCGCGGTAGGGTCGATCCCAGCACTTCAACAAGCCTGACAGAACCCCCGCGTTGACCGCGTTGGCGAAGCCTGGTTCGGCGGCGAGCGCGTCGAAGGATCCTTGCAGGGCCTGTCGATCTCGGGTCAGAAATGCTACGGTTCCCTGAACATAGAGATTCCATTTCAAGCCGCCGACTTCGGTTTCGCGGCGAGCAGTGGCGATCATCCGCGCCGCGTCTTCTGTTCGATCTGCTTGCGCCAGCGATTGTCCAAGGTGAAATCGCGCCGTGGTTTGCCAGCGTTCACCTGCTGGAACCGGACCCCATGCCAGATAGTCGGCATAGGCGCGCACAGCTGCGTCCGCACAACCTTTTTCGATTAACGACCGCCAACTGGTAGCAGCGCCGGTTTGTTGATCAAACTGCTGCCAGGTCAAAGATCGATTGGCGACGCGATCGGCTTCGGTCAGGCGACATTCGCTGCGCTCTGGCGCGATTGCGGACTGCTGCTTGGTTGCCTGCGCCGCGCAGCCGCTGATCATCACACAAGCGGCCAGTATCCAAGGACGGCGCATCACACCTCGCGCAACCTGGGCATCAGTTCGACGAAATTGCAGGGCCGGTTCCGGCTATCGAGTTGCTCGGCGAAAATTCCGTCCCAGCCGTCCTTCACCGCGCCGTTCGAGCCGGGCAGCGCGAACACATAGGTGCCGCGTGAAACGATCGCGCAGGCGCGGCTCTGGATTGTGCTGGTGCCGATGGTGCGGAAGCTGATCCAGCGGAACAATTCGCCAAAGCCGGGGATCTGCCGCCCGCCGCCGCTGTCCAGCACGCGGTCAAGCGCTTCGGGAGTCACGTCGCGCCCAGTCAGGCCGGTGCCGCCGGTGGTGATGATCGCGTCAATCGTCGGGATCGTCGATCCAGCCGTTGAGTTTGTGCGCGACCCCGGCGGCATCGTCGCGTTCGATCGCGCGGGCGACCAGCTTGTGGCCCGCAGCAGTAATTCGCTCCGCCAGCAGATCGCCGGAGGTGTCGTCTGCCGCAGTGCGGGTATCGGAAACGGTCAGGACGGCGATATTGATGGGCTTGAATTGGCGTTCAAGATCAACGGCCACGCAGGATCACCCCGTTGGCGTTCATCCGCACGGCTTCGGCCGCGCCGATTCCGGGGAAGGTTGGCCACATGCCCTGGACCAGCGCCATCCGGCTTTCGCTGGGCCCACCGGCCTGACGCTCATACATCCAGTAATTGCGCATCACGATGTTCACATAGCCGCGCGTTTCCCAATAGGGCACGCTTTCGATCCACAGCAGCGGATCACCCTTGTCGCGGATTTCGTCCTTCCAGCGGGTGACCGGGGTCAAGCCAGCGTTGTAGGCCGCCATCACTTTGGGCAGCAGGCCTTGCGTGCCCGGCGCATTGCCCAGCATCTGCATATAACGCTGCCCGAAGGCGAGATTGACTTGCGGCTTGGCGAGATCGCTCGGGCCGCCATTCACGCCCAGCTCGCCCGCAAAATCCTTCGCGGCGGCGGGCATGATCTGCATCAGCCCGCGCGCGCCAGCGGGGCTGACCGCACCGGCGCGGAACACCGATTCCTGCAAGGCATGGGCATAGACCAGCGCCGGATCGACCCGCCAGCCGGTCGCCGGGGTCCACTTTGGCGTCGGGAAGCGTGTCGCCGGTTCGGGGCGGCCACCGGCGGGCGCGTTGTACGCCATCCACAGCTGGGTCGAGGGCAGGCCGAGATCGCGCGACAGGCGGGAAAGCGGTTCGTAATGGCCTGAAGCACCGACGCGCGCCTGATGGCGCAGAACTTCATCGGCCAGGCCATCGCG
Source organism: uncultured Alphaproteobacteria bacterium (assembly GCA_963802015.1). GTDB lineage: Bacteria > Pseudomonadota > Alphaproteobacteria > Sphingomonadales > Sphingomonadaceae > Novosphingobium. The sequence goes on along the minus strand of CAWDHB010000006.1, from coordinate 85,187 downwards.
GCCGACTTCGGCGAGGCCCACGGCGGTGCGGACATTGGGCACGTCGCGCAGCGCTTGCCAGTCATTCTGGTCGAAATCGGGGGCGGCGTGAGTTTCGGGCAGTTTCACCCCGAGTTGTTCGGCGGCGAGCATCCCGTAAAGCGTTTCATCGCGCTGTGCGGCGAGGCGCAGCGGCGCGGCGGCCTTTTCCGGCTGGCGGCAGCGCACCAGTGCACGGGCGTGCCAGTAATGCCCGGCGGCGGTCAGCTCGGCATTTTCAGCCAGTTGCGCGGTGCGGGCAAAGGCGTCGACTGCCCCGGCGCAATCATCAAGCCGCCAGGCCGCGAGGCCAGCGGTCCACCAGCCTTCGGCTACCCACGGGCCTTGGCCCTCATTGGCGGTCTGCGCGAGCGCATAGGCAGAGGCATCGTCGTTCTCGATGTAGAAGGACCAGGCAATCTTGGCGCGCCATTCAGCCCGCGCTCCGCCGGATAGCTGGGTGTCAATCCCGTCGAGCAGCGCCTTCGCGCCAGCCGGATCATCGGCCTTGATCCGGGCGTTGATCGACCCGGCAACCGCGCCTGGCATGGTGCCATCGGCGGTTTCGCGCGGGCGGATGCGCTTGGGGTTGCTGGGCAGGCTGACCAGCCGTTGCGGCGTGGGCAGCGCTGGCACCGCTTCAACCCCGCGCTTTTGCGCCAGCGCGGCAATCTGCTCGGCCTGCGGCAAGCTGGTGCCTTGGCCCAACCATTGACCCAGCGCATCGGCCTCGATCTTGGGCGAGCCCGAAGCGAGGAAATATTCGGCGCGCGCCACTTGATGCAACGGGCCATCGGCGCGCTGTGCAAACAGCGCCTGGACCTTGGCCCAGTCGCTGCGATCAATCGCGGCGAACAGCTCTTTGTAGTAGGCGCGGTCATCGGCGCTGAGCAGCGCGGGCACGGCTGAGCGGTCCGCGCGGTTGCGGAAGTAATCGACCGCTGCGCTATTCGCCAGCGCAGGTGCGGGCAGCGCCGCGGCGGCGGCCAGCGTCAGCGCTAAAATCTTGGCAATCGCGGTATTGCATCACTTACGAATCCTGCCCCGTCCAGTCGAGCCAGCGTTGCCACAACACGGCTTTCCGACGTGGCCGCGCGAGCATCTCTTCCAGCCCGGGCGCAGCCAATGTGGGGATAGTCCTGCCCTCATGGTTAAAACCGCGTAAAGATTCAGCGCTATTCGTCGGATCGTTGCCGGGAAGCGGTGAAAGGTGCGATCCGAGCAGAATCACCCGTTGCGGCGCGGCCAGCGCGACGTGGTGCGCGGTGACTGCGTCCAGCCCGGCGGCGATCAAGGCCGGCCAATCGGGCAGCGGCGTATGCCGGGGCAGCACGCTGGCGATATAGACCTGATCGGGGTCCAGCCCGGCTGCGCGCAGGAACGCGTCGAGCAGCCTGCCTTGCGATCCGGACAGCAGCTTGTCCCGATCATCCAGTTCCGGCTGATCGACCAGCACCATCAGCGCCGCCCCGACCGGCCCGCGCGGCGCGATCCGGTCCATCACGATGGCGTGGTCCAGGCTTGGTTCGGATAGCCACCAGGGTGCAAAATCTTCCAGCCGCTGCGGCCAATTTTCGCGCGGACCACCAACCGCTGCCATCACCTGCGGCGCGGCGCCATAGGCAGGCCGGGCAGGCGGCGGAGGCGGTGCAAGCTGCGGTGCCGCTTCCGCTACGGCAGCGGGCGGAGGCGGCAGCCAATCGCGCGGATCGTCCTGATAGTCATGATCAACCCCGGCCTCACGCCACCAGTCCAGCGCGGCGGCAATGTCCGCTTTCAGCGTCCATTGCGCTGCCGATTGATCCGTCATTTGCACCACGCGGGTCTTGACCTGTCCAGCCGCAGCAATCAAGGCTTAACCCAACGAAGATCAGCAGGAACGGGGATGGAACCGGCCATGAGCGAACGCGAATCGATGCCTTATGATGTCGTCATTGTCGGCGGTGGCCCCGCTGGCCTGGGCGCGGCGATCCGGCTGAAACAGATCAATCCTGAATTGACCGTCTGTATCCTGGAAAAGGGGTCGGAAGTCGGCGCGCATATCCTGTCGGGCGCGGTGGTCGATCCCAAGGCACTGGATGAACTGCTGCCTGATTGGCGCACGCAAGGCTGCCCGCTCGCGGAAACGCCGGTGACGGACAACCAGCACTGGGTGCTGACCAAGCGCGGCAAGTTCTCCGTGCCGCATTTCGCCGCCCCGCCGTTCCTCAACAACAAGGGCACTTATACCGGCAGCCTGGGCAGTCTGTGCCGCTGGCTGGCGGAGCAGGCCGAGGCCCTTGGGGTGGAAATCTTCCCCGGCTTCCCGGCCAGCGAAGTGCTGTATCACGCTGATGGCTCGGTCAAAGGCGTCGCGACGCAGGACATGGGCGTGGCCAAGGATGGCAGCCACAAGGGCGATTATCAGCCGGGCATGGAACTGCACGCCAAGTACACCCTGTTTGCCGAAGGCGCGCGCGGCCATCTGACCAAGCAGCTCAAGGCCCGGTTCGATCTGGAAGCGGACAGCGAGCCGCAGGTCTATGGGATCGGGATCAAGGAGCTGTGGGATATCCCGGCAGACCAGCACGCGCAGGGCCGGGTGATCCACACCCAGGGCTGGCCGATTGCGGACGAAGACGGCTTCGGCGGCGGGTTCCTGTATCATCAGGCCAATAATCAGGTCGCGCTCGGCTATGTCGTCTGGCTGGGCTACAAAAACCCGCACCTCTCGCCGTTTGAGGAACTGCAACAGTGGAAGCAGCATCCGGCGATTGCGGAAATCCTGAAGGGCGGCAAGCGCGTATCCTATGGCGCGCGGGCGATCTGCGATGGCGGGTGGCAATCGCTGCCCAAGCTGGTGTTCCCCGGCGGCGCGCTGATCGGCTGCACCGCGGGCCTCCTTAACGTGCCCCGGATCAAGGGCAGCCACACCGCAATGAAAAGCGGGATGATGGCCGCCGAAGCCGCCGCCGATGCGATCTCGCGCCAGCGCGGCAATGATGAACTGGCCGCCTATCCCGAGGCCTATCAGTCGAGCTGGGTCGAAAAGGAGCTGCGGATGGTCCGCAACTTCGAACCGATCGTCTCGAAATTCGGCGGCGCGATCGGCACGGTGCTCGCCGGGATCGTGATGTGGCTGGAATATCTGGGGCTGCGGATGCCGTTCACGATGAAGCACCGCCGCGATTGCGAAAAGACCGGGCGCGCAGACCTGTACCAGCCGCTCAAGTATCCCAAGCCTGACGGGGTGCTCAGCTTTGACCGGCTCTCGTCGGTGGCGCTGTCGTTCACCAATCATGCGGAGGACCAGCCGGTCCACTTGCAGGTGCGCGATCCGGAATTGCAGGTGACCAGCGAACTCGCGGTATTTGGCGGGCCGTCGGCGCGCTATTGCCCGGCCGGGGTCTACGAATGGCTGGAAAATGCGGACGGCACCCCGCGTTACCAGATCAATTCGCAGAACTGCGTCCACTGCAAGACCTGCGATATCAAGGACCCCAACCAGAACATCACCTGGGTCACGCCAGAAGGCGGCGGCGGGCCGAACTATCCGAATATGTGAGCGGGGAGCAAATAATCTTGAAATTGATCCGTCGCCTGTTTGGTAGGACGTCTTACCCGAAATTTGATGGCGTCCCTCCATCCGATCCGGCCCAGATGGTTCTGGAATTTCTCGAGGATTACAAAGCTTGGAGCGACTTTGCATCGGCAGAATACAAGAAAACCTCGCGAGACACACTGGCGGATAAATCATATGGTGCGCTTATCTTGAAATTTTGCGGACCCGATAAAAATCGACAGCTTCTTACATTTTCCAGTGATCCTTCGTTCAACCCGCAGACTGACACGATTGCAAATATTGACCGGTCCGAGAATCTCGTTGTGGTACGAGTGAAACATGGCAATCGTGGTTGGGACGAGTGCTTTTATGAATTCGATTTCCATTTTCGTACGGATCGATGGGTGTTGGATGAAGTCTATTATCTGGATGAGTTCGATCAAAATGCCCGATTGAAAATGCTCTAGCCTGATGACGTTTTGAAAGCGTGACTACCGAAACCGCCTATACCAAGCTCAACCTCGCGCTGCATGTCCGGCGGCGGCGGGCCGAACTATCCGAATATGTAGCGCCGCGCGGAGGTGGCAAATGCGAGCGGTAGACTGGAGTGCGGCCAGACCGGCCCGGCCCGACGAGCTGGGGCTGACCCGGCGCGGCTGCGTGACTGCCGGGCTCGCCGCCTTCACGCTGTTTGCGCTGCTCGGGGAAACGTCCTGCGCGCGCCCGGCCCGGCGGATGGCGGCGCGCGACTGGATCGACCGGCAGAGCGAACTGGCGCGCACGCTGCGTCAGGGTGAATTGCTCCCGGTGGGCTGGATGACCGAAGTGGAACGGCTGGCGGCGGAGGTCGATGTCGCCGAACTGATGGCCGAACTGGACCGGGCGCTAGTGACCGCCGCTGCGCTGTCCCCCACCAACGATCCGCGCAAACGTGCGATCCGGTTTCTGGACCAGCATGGCGAACCTCGAAAACTGGGGTTCGCAGCAGCCTTGTTTGATTTCACGCCACAGAACGTGATCACGCCGCATGGTCATCAGAACATGGTATCTTCGCATCTGGTGGTGCAAGGCGCGTTTCGGGTGCGGAATTTTGACCGGCTGCGCGATGAAGCCGGGGCGATGGTGATCAAACCGACGCGGGACTATGTCGCCCGTACCGGCATGCTCTCCGCGATGTCTTCGGCGCGCGACAACGTGCATTGGTTCGTGCCGCAGGGCGGCCCGGCGCGGACCTTTGATGTGATCATCACCGGTATTGATCCGGCCCAGGCGGAATACGATATTCAGGCGATTGACCCGCTTGGCGGCACGCGCCTGGCGGACGGTGCGATCCGCGCCCCGATCATGAGGTTTGAGGATGCGTCGATCAAATATGACATCTCCGTTTGATCTGCGCGGCACCCGATGATCGAAACCGCCTACGCCAAGCTCAACCTTGCGCTGCATGTCCGGCGGCGGCGGGACGATGGCTATCATGAGCTGGAGACGCTGTTCGCTTTCGTCGACGCGGGCGACCGGCTGAGTACGGCCTTGGCGCCGCAAGACTCAGTGCGGACCACTGGCGAGTTTGGCAGGCAGCTGACCAACCCGTTTGACAACATCGTCGCCAAAGCTCTGACCGCGCTGCCGCGTCAGACGGGCTGGGCGGTGACGCTCGAAAAGAACCTGCCGGTCGCGGCGGGCCTCGGCGGCGGATCGGCGGATGCCGGGGCGGTGTTCCGGCTGGTCGAGCGCGCGCAGGGCCTGCCCGCTGACTGGGCGGACGCGCGCGGCCCGGCTGGGCGCGGATGTTCCGGCCTGTGTTCGGTCTGAAACCTGCATCGGGCGCGGGACCGGGACCGAGCTGGAACCGATCGCCAGCGATCTTGCCGGAATGCCGGTGCTGCTGGTCAATCCGCGCGTGCCGCTGTCCACCGGGCCGGTGTTTGCCGGATGGGACGGCGTGGATCGCGGCGCTCTGCCAGCGGGCGATGCGCGCGCGGTGGCGCTGGGCGGGCGTAACGATCTTGAACCTAGCGCCATCACGCTATGTCCGCAGATTGCCGAAGTACTGGTCGGCTTTGCGCGCCACTGATCCCGATGCTGGCGCGGATGTCCGGCTCTGGCGCGACCTGTTTTGGGTTATACGAACAGCCTGCCAGCCGCGACTCTGCGCTGGCAGCGATCAAGACCGCGCATCCCGATTGGTGGACCATGATTGGCAACCTGCGGTGAGCGTGGAAGCCTTCCGCATCGTCGGCACCGCGCGCTTTGGCGGCGTTCTGGTGGTCGCCGATCACGCGAGCAACCGGGTGCCTGATGACATTGACCTCGGGATCGATCCGGCCTTGCAGGACCAGCACATTGCAATCGATCTTGGCGTAGCAGAGGTGGCGGAGCGCATGGCGCAGCGCCCCGGCACCGCGGCATTCATGGGCAACGTCAGCCGGCTGGTCTGCGATTTCAACCGCGAGGAGCACCAGCCCGCTGTCGTTCCGATCGCCAGCGATGGTCACGCAATCCCCGGCAACGCGCTGGACCATGCTGGCCACGAAGCGCGGCTGGAACGATTTTTCCGGCCTTATCACAACGGTTTGGCGGCGTTGCTGGACAGCGCCCCGCAGGCGCTGATCTTGTCTCTGCACAGCTTTACCCCAGTGTTATCCACACACCCGGAGCAAGCGCGCCCTTGGCAAGTTGGTGTGCTCTACAACCAGGATGATCGCGCCGCGCGGCTGGCGATCCCCCTGCTGGAAGCGGAAGGTCTGATCGTGGGCGATCAACAGCCGTACTCGGGCCAATTGCTCAACGCGACGATGAACCGCCACGCCGAAGCCGAAGGGCGGCCTTATCTGGGCATCGAAGTGCGGCAGGACCAGATTGCGACGGCGGAGCAGCAGGCCGAATGGGCCGAGCGATTGCACCGGATCTGCAACCGTGTGGCCGTGGCGCTGGCGTAAGAAGTGGTTCACGCAAAGGCCGCAAAGAGAAGGAAGGCGCAATGGAGTTGCGGCTTGCCGGCGAAGGCCGCTTCTGACTTTGCCGCATTCGCGCACTATCTGTGATGTGCGGCATTCGGCAGGGCACGTCCTTCGCCGCGATCCCAACATCTTTGCGCCTTCGCGCGAACCTCTTTCTTCTGCGGCTTTTACTCTGCGCGAACCAATCTCCTTGACCCGACCCCGCCAACCTCGCAAGAGCGGACCCGATCAAGGAGCCTGACCATGCCCGCCTACCGTTCGCGCACTTCCACTCATGGCCGTAACATGGCGGGTGCGCGGGGGCTGTGGCGCGCGACGGGGATGAAGGACGGCGATTTCGGCAAGCCGATCATTGCAGTGGTCAACAGCTTCACCCAGTTCGTACCCGGCCACGTCCACCTCAAGGACTTGGGCCAGCTGGTCGCGCGCGAGATCGAGGCGGCGGGGGGCGTGGCCAAGGAATTCAACACCATCGCGGTCGATGACGGGATCGCGATGGGCCACGACGGCATGCTCTATTCGCTGCCCAGCCGCGATTTGATCGCGGACAGCGTGGAATACATGGTCAACGCGCACTGCGCCGATGCGATGGTCTGCATTTCCAACTGCGACAAGATCACGCCGGGCATGCTGATGGCGGCGCTGCGGATCAACATTCCGGTGGTGTTCGTCTCGGGCGGGCCGATGGAGGCCGGCAAGGTGGTGCTGCGCGGCAAAGAAGTTGCGCTTGATCTGGTCGATGCGATGGTTGCCGCCGCCGACGAGAGTTACACCGACGAAGAAGTCGCGGATATCGAACGCTCGGCCTGCCCGACCTGCGGTTCGTGCAGCGGCATGTTCACTGCCAATTCGATGAACTGCCTGACTGAGGCACTGGGGCTGTCGCTGCCGGGCAATGGTTCACAACTCGCGACGCATTCGGACCGCAAGGAACTGTTTTTGCAGGCCGGTCGTACAGCGGTGGCGCTGTGCAAGCGCTATTACGAGGACGGCGATGATACTGCGCTGCCGCGCCAGATCGCCAGCTTCCGCGCATTTGAAAACGCCATGTCGCTCGATATCGCGATGGGCGGATCGACCAATACCGTCCTGCACCTGCTCGCCGCTGCGCACGAAGGCGGGGTCAATTTCACGATGGCGGATATCGACCGGCTGAGCCGCAAGGTGCCGTGCCTGGCCAAAGTCGCCCCGGCCAAGTCCGACGTGCACATGGAGGACGTCCACCGCGCGGGCGGGATCATGGCGATCCTCGGTCAGCTCGACCGCGCCGGGCTGCTCCACACCGATCTGCCGACCGTGCATAGCCCGACGCTGGGCCACGCGATCGAGCACTGGGACATTTCGCGCACCAATGACCCTGCGGTGCAGCAGTTCTTCAAGGCCGCACCGGGCGGGGTGCCGACACAGACCGCGTTCAGCCAGAGCCGCCGCTGGGACGAGCTCGATACCGACCGCGAGCATGGCGTGATCCGCAGCAAGGAACACGCCTTCAGCCAGGACGGCGGGCTGGCGGTACTCTCGGGCAACATCGCACGCGATGGCTGCATCGTGAAGACCGCCGGGGTGGATGACAGCATCCTGAAATTCTCTGGCCCGGCCAAAGTCTACGAAAGCCAGGATGCCTCGGTCACGGCGATCCTGACCGGGCAAGTCGTGGCGGGCGATGTCCTGGTGATCCGCTACGAAGGTCCGCGCGGCGGACCGGGGATGCAGGAAATGCTCTATCCCACCAGCTACCTCAAATCGAAGGGCCTGGGCGCGGCCTGCGCCTTGCTGACCGACGGCCGGTTTTCGGGTGGTACCTCGGGCTTGTCGATTGGCCACGTCTCCCCGGAAGCGGCCGAGGGCGGCCTGATCGGGCTGGTTGAGAATGGCGACCTGATCGAGATCGATATTCCCAGCCGCACGATCCATCTGGCAGTGGCTGACGACGTACTGGCTGCGCGCCGCACTGCGCAGGAGGCCAAGGGTTGGGTCCCGGCCAAGCCCCGCCCGCGTGCAGTTTCGGTCGCCTTGCAGGCCTATGCCGCGATGACCACCAGCGCGGCGCGCGGGGCGGTCCGCGATATATCGCAATTGGAGCGTCGCTGATGCGCAGCGGGCGTGCTTCGACAGGCTCAGCACGAGCGGGTCTTAATCCTTTACCTCCAAGCCCGCTCAGCCTGAGCTTGTCGAAGGCCGCCCGCTGCCTTGGCCTGACGCTCACGCTGGTGCTCGCCGCGTGCTCGTCCAATGCCCCCGCGCCGGAAGCCCCAGAAGGTGCTGAAGGCGTTGAACATGTTGCCTGCGCGCTCGGCGGTGCTCAAACATTCAAGCCCGCCTGCGCGGTCGAACGCGCGCAGGCCGAGGGCAAGCTGGTGCTGATCGTGCGTCACCCCGATGGCGCGTTCCGCCGTTTCGCGGTGCTTGGTGGCGGGCAAGGCCTGGCCCTGGCCGACGGCGCGGAAACGGCGCAGGTCGCCATGGCGGGCAAGGACCTGGAAGTGACCGTCGGGCTTGACCGGTACCGCTTCCCGGCAACGGCCAAGGGCCATGCTGCCAAGCCATGATCAGATCCTCAGCGCGGCGCAGATGCGCAGTGCTGAGGCGGCGCTGATTGCGGATGGGACCTCGGTTGACGCACTGATGCAGCGCGCCGGGCGCGGCGCGGCGGAATGGGTCTGGCGCATGGCGGCTGGACGCGCGGTGACGGTTCTGTGTGGCCCAGGTAACAACGGCGGCGACGGCTATGTGATTTCGCAGGCGCTGCGTGAGCGCGGCGCGGCGGTGACGGTGATTGCAGCAGCCGCGCCCGCGACCGACGCCGCCCGCACCGCGCGCGGCTTGTTCCAGGGCGAAGTGCTGGGACCGCAAGCCGATTCGCATGGCGCGGTGCTCGTCGATTGCCTGTTCGGCAGCGGCCTGACGCGGCCGCTGACACCCGAACACCATGCGCTGCTGACCCGGCTCGCCGCCACGCATCCGCAGCGGATCGCGGTTGATCTGCCGAGCGGGATCGCGACAGACAGCGGCCTCGCGCTGAATCCGGGCCTGCCAGGCTATGATCTGACGCTGGCGCTGGGCGCGTGGAAATTTGCGCATGTGCTGATGCCCGCCAGCGCGGCCACGGGCCTGCTGCGGCTGGTGCCGATTGGCTGCGGAGCGGTCGCGCAGGCAGCGCAACTGATCCGCCGCCCCCGGCTCAGCCCTCCCGCACCCGCTGCGCACAAGTATACGCGCGGGTTGCTCGCCGTGGTTGGCGGGGCGATGCCCGGTGCGGCACTGCTGGCCGCGCGCGCGGCGCAGCATGCCGGGGCGGGTTATGTGAAGCTGTTCGCTGATCCTGCGCCGATAACAGCGCCCGCCGATCTGGTGATCGAGACCGGGGCGCTGGCCAATGTGCTGACCGATCACCGCAACACCGCGATCCTCGTCGGCCCGGGCCTTGGCCGCGATGCGACAGCGCGGGAGCGGCTGGCGACCGCGCTGGCTGATCCGGTTCCGGTGGTGCTCGATGCCGATGCGCTGGTGCTGCTCGGTCTGCGGCACTTGGCCGAGCGGACCGCGCCGACTATCGCCACCCCGCACGCAGGCGAACTCGCCGCGCTCGAACGGACTTTTGCTTGCGCTGGCGGCGAGACCAAGCCCGAGCGCGCGGCGGCGCTGGCGCAGGCCAGCGGCATGGTGATCGTCGCCAAGGGCCCCGACACGGTGATCGCCGCGCCCGACTGGCCGGCTCGCCTGCGCGCCGCGCGCCTCGGCCTGGCTTTCGACGGCGGGCACGGGCGACGTGCTCGCCGGAACCATCGCCAGCCGCCTCGCCTCCGGCACTGATCCGTTCGACGCCGCTTGCGAAGGGGTGTGGCTGCACAGCGAAGCCGCGCGGCGCTGCGGCGCGGCATTCAGCGCGGGCCAGCTTGCCGAGGCGATCCAGAGCGCCTACGCGGCTTGCCTGTGAGCATCCTATGACCTTAGCACCCGAACCCATCATCCGTATCGCCGCCAAGGGCGACGGCATCACCGCCACTGGCCGCTTTGCCTGGGGGACAGCACCGGGCGATCTGCTGCACGCGGACGGACGGATCGAGCCCGGCCCCCGCCACCAGACCCCGCCGTGCCGCCACTTTGGCCAGTGCGGGGGGTGTCAGTTGCAGCAACTGGACGAAGCCGCGCTCGCTGAATTCGTCGAAGGCCGCGTGGCCAATGCCTCAAGCAGTCAAGGGCTCGGGGCCGAATTGCTCACGCCGCCGCACCTGTCGCCCCCGTTCAGCCGCCGCCGCGCATCGCTGCGCGCCGAATCCTCGCAAGGCCGGGTGGTGATCGGCTTTCGCGAGGCGAAATCGCACCGGCTGGTAGAACTGAGCGAATGCCATGTGATGGTGCCGCAGTTCACCGCGCTGCTCGCGCCGCTACGCAAGCTGCTGATCGCGGTCGGTCAAGGCAAGGATCAGGGCAAAGGCAAGCATCGCCATGCCAAGCTCGCCACCGATATCGAACTGACGCTGGTCGAACAGGGCGTCGATCTGGCCATCAAAGGGCTGGCGGTCGAAGGCCTGGGGCCAACCGAGGCGCTGCTCGATTTCGCCCGCGATCATGGGCTCGCCCGGTTGACGCTGGATCAGGGTTATGGCTCCGAAGCGGTGTGGGAACCGGAACCGGTGACCGTCCGGCTGGGCGCGGTCAGCGTGCCGTTTCCGCCGGGTTCGTTCCTGCAGGCGACCGCCGATGGCGAGGCCGCACTGGTCGCGGCGGCGCAGGACTGGCTGGGCGATTGCGCGACGGTCGCCGATCTGTTTTCCGGGCTTGGCACCTTTGCCTTTGCTCTGGCGGCGAGCGGCACCAAGGTGCTGGCGGTGGAGGCCGTGCGCGATACCCATCAGGCCTGCCGCACGGCCGCCGGACAGGCGCATTTGCCAATCCATGCGCATGCACCGCGACCTGTTCCGCAACCCGTTGCAAGCCGACGAGCTGGAAGACTTCGACGCGGTCCTGCTCGATCCTCCCCGCGCCGGCGCGCGCGATCAGGTGGAGCGGCTGGTGAACAGCGGCGTCGCAAAAATCGTCTATATCAGCTGCAACCCGTCCAGCTGGGCGCGCGATGCCAAGACACTGATCGAGGCCGGCTACCGCCTGGCCGAACTGCGCCCGGTCGGCCAGTTCCGCTGGTCAACCCATGTCGAACTGGCGAGCTTGTTTGTTCGCTGAAAATTCTGCCTTGAGCATGGTTAGCTGACCTGTGGTTTGGCTGATCCGGCGGCACAAACGGCAGCGGCGACGGCAGTGCCCAGCACCAGTTGCCACGGAAAGGCGATGGCCTTCATCGCAGTGGGAAGCCCCAGTGCATCGATGGTGAATGGCTGGAACGCCAGCACTGTCACAAATCCGGCGATGAAGGCTGCGATCACGCTGGCCGAATTGCCGCGCCGGGTGAACAGCGCCACGCCGTATACCCCCAGCAGGCCCGAATAAGCGAAGGCCATCACCCCCAGCACGAAATCGAGCAGCGCCGAAATCGGCATAACGCTGCCAGTGGTAAGACAGCAACGCCATGCCCAGCAGCGCCAGCCCCAGCACCACGCTGGCGATCCGGCCCATCCGCACGAAATGGCCTTCGCTGCGGTGCTGCGCGGCAAATGGTCGGTACAAGTCATTCACCAGCACCGCCGACATCGAAATCAGCCCGGAATTGATAGCGGCGGCCGCGATCACGCCGACCGTTACCAGCCCGCGCAGCCCGGGGGGAATTTCGGTGAGGATATAGTGCATGAACACCGTCACCTTCTCGCCCCGGAATGAGCCCGCCGCACCGCCATTATAGTGGAGGTACAGCAGCGACCCGATCACCAGAAACAGCAGAATCACCGGCAGTGACATCCAGACCGAGAGGTAAAGCGAACGCGCGCCTTGCTTGGCGTCTTTGCAGGCCAGCAGCCGCTGGGTGATGTCCTGATCAAGGCCGTTAGCGGCCAGGTTCATCAGCATCACCCCGGTCAGCACCGCGAACAGGCTCCACGGTGCGGACAGATCGAAGGTGGGGTTGATCACCATCAGCTTGTTTTGGCCATCGGGCCCATCGATCAGTGTGGCAATCGCAGTGCCCGTGTCCATCGGCAGGTTAGCCCACAGCGTCCACGCCACGACCAGCGCCGCGCCGACATAGAGCACCACCTGCACCAGATCGCTCCAGATCACCGAATTGAGCCCGCCCATGAAGGTGAAGACCAGCCCGAACACCAGCAGGATCAGCGCCGCGATGGCGACGTGGCCGAAGGCTCCACATCGAGGAACAGGATCATCGATACCGCCAGCGCCGCCAGATAAAGCCGCGCCCCGCTCGCGAAGATCCGCCCGATCAAGTACATTACCCCGGCCGCGCGCCGCGCGGTGGCATCGAACCGCGCTTCCAGCAGTTCGTAGACCGTGGTCACTTGCAGCGCGTAGAACCGCGGGATCAGGACATTGGCGACGATCCACGCCGCCAGCAGCGCGGCCAGTACGCCGCCCAGATAAGTGTAATTGCCGCGATAGGAATTGTCCGGCACGCCCAGAAAGGTCGCCGCCGATTGCACGGTCGACAGGACCGAGATCGCCACCAGCCAGGTCGGCGCGTGGTGCCCGGCCAGGAAATAGCCTTCGCTGTCCAGCCCGCGCCGGGTGGTCGCCCAGCCCGCGAAGGCCAATAACAGCGCATAGCAACCCAGCACGATCCAGTCGGCAGTGGCAAAATTGGTATGCATAGTGGTCTCCCCCGATGCGCGAGACCACAGCTTAACTTGCTTGGCAAGATTTATAGCGTCTAACCGCTACTGCACTGGCTCTTTTGGCCGGGCTGGCTCCCCTTGCAGTGCCAGCAAAGCCTGTAGTTGCAGCTGAAGCTTGCGGTTTTCCTGCCGCAGCCGGGCCAGCTCATCCTGGCGGGGGTCGCGGCGCGGCTTATGGACGGCCATCGGCTGCAACGTCGCCTTGGGTTGCGGCGCTCTGCGCGGCTGACCAATCAGCGCCAAACGGATCGCCCGGCCACGCGATGCCAGCCAAGCGGCGATATGATCCAGCAAGCCATCTGGACGATGTGCCGCCAGCGCGCGGCTCTGAACGGGTGCCGTCGCTGTTTGTCTGGCGTGCGCCGCCGGCTGGGGGGCGCTGACGGTGATGGGCGACTGGGCTGGAACCAGGGCCGGTTCAGCGCTGGGTGGCTGCGCCGGATCTACAACCAAAGCCTCGGCCTGCGCGGGCAGGGGGAGTGCGGGCAACCCAGCCGCAGAGGCGGGCATAGCTGCGTGCTGGTGCTGTTGCGGTTTGATGCTGGGCTTTGCCTTGGCTTGCCTTTGCTCTTGCGCGCCATCTTGCGGGCTTTGCGCTTGGTTGCGGCGACTTTGCGGGTTGCAGGTATGGCCTTTGTCGTCGCGAATGGCGTGACCGCCGCCACGATGGTTTGGGGGGCTACCACGGCCATGGAACTGGCCACTGCCCCGCGATGCGGTGGAATGGAAACCGATGCGGGAAAGGCCGGCGGCCGGCCCGCCACAAGCTGGCTCGAAGCCATGCTTCGCTTGCGCTTTTTGCGCGGTTCGCATGCGGGTGAAAGATGGGCGTTGGCGGCAACTGACCGCGGATTGGCAGCACGGCGATTGCGGATCGTATGCATGGGCAACCTCCCCCCTAGGGATTGCAGGTAACGCAGGCTAACAGATGCTGGCATGCAGGCTGAAGCGGAGATGCATCGGGTTTGCTTCCAGAATGGAGGCATCCTTTGGGGACAAGCGGGCTGAAATTGCCGCCCTCGCGACTTGCCTTGCCAGCGACTCTCTGCTAGCCGCCCGGCTGTTCAAGCTGATCCCTGCAGGGAATCGGTGGTTTTCGGCTTTACGCTGACTGGTGCTCCCCCGTACCGAACGATTACGGGGTTCTGATCAGCAGTGCTTTGAGGTGTTACGTTTTATGCAAATCATGGTTCGCGATAACAATGTTGACCAGGCCCTGCGCGCGCTCAAAAAGAAGCTGCAGCGTGAAGGCGTCTATCGCGAAATGAAGCTGCGCCGTCACTTCGAAAAGCCATCGGAAAAGCGCGCGCGCGAAAAGGCTGCTGCCGTTCGTCGTGCCCGCAAGATGGATCGCAAGCGGATGGAGCGTGACGGGATCAAGTAAGCTTGCACCGTCAATTCCAATAAGCCATGAGGGCGCGGATAATTTCCGCGCCCTTTTGCGTTTCGAAAGACAGGATAGTTCATGACCGAAATTACCCGCGTGCCGTTGCAGCCCATTGCCAAGGGCGCCTTGACCAAGCTCTGGCTGGGGGTTGCCGCTGTCGCGCTGGCGGCGGGCGGAATTGCCTATGCCACCATGCCTGCCTCGGTGGCGGTCGAAACGGTGAAGGCTGGCACCGGAACTGCGCCGAAGCTGGATGATGTGGTGCTGGTCAACTATACCGGTACGCTGCGCAACGGGAAGAAGTTCGATGAAGGCAAGGGTGTGCCGCTGCCACTCGAAGGGATGATCCCCGGCTTCACCGAAGGCCTGCTGCAGATGAAAAAGGGCGGCAAGTACAAGCTGACCATTCCGTCGGACAAAGCCTATGGCCCTGAGGAAAAGAAGGACCCGCGCACCGGCGAAGTGGTCTTGCCCGCCAACAGCGATTTGCTGTTTGAGATCGAAGTGCTGGACGTGATCCCCAAGGCGCAGTTCGAACAGATGATGCAGATGCAGCAGATGATGCAGGGCCAAGGCGCGGGTGGCCCCGGCGGCCCAGGTGGTGCCGGCGGCCCGCCTCCACCCCCGCCCAAAGGCAAGTAAGCCTCCCCGTTTCAGGATTGAAAGAGTAACCCGTCATGTCGGTGGATACCGCAACCGTGGCCAAGATCGCCGCGCTCGCCCGGATCAAACTGTCCGAGGCCGAGATCGCGGCGATGGTGCCCGAACTCAATGGCATTCTGGCCTGGGTCGAACAGCTGGGCGAAGTGGACGTCACCGGGGTTGAACCGATGACCGCCGTGATCCCCAACGCCCTGCGTCTGCGTGCAGATGTCGTCACCGACGGCGGGGTGCGCGATGCCGTGCTGGCCAATGCCCCGGCGAACGAACACGGGTTCTTTGGCGTGCCCAAGGTGATTGAATAATATGACTGACCTGACCGAACTCGGCGTTGCCGCGATCCGCGATGGAGTGCGCAGCGGGCAATTTCACCGCCGTGGAAGTGGCGGGCGCGTTCAACGCCAATGTCGCCGCAGCGGGGGCGCTCAACGCGTTCATCGTCACCACCCCGGACATGGCGCTGGCAGCCGCTGCAGCCACCGACGCCAAGCGCGCCAATGGTCAGCCGCTGGGCCTGATGGGCGGCGTGCCGATCGGAATGAAGGACTTGTTCGCTACCAAAGGCGTGCAGACCACAGCGGCGAGCCACATCCTGGAAGGCTTCACCCCGCAATACGAAAGCACCGTCTCGCAAAAGCTGTGGGACGCAGGGGCCGGGATGCTCGGCAAGCTTAACCTCGACCAGTTCGCAATGGGTTCGTCCAACGAGACCAGCTATTTCGGCAATGTCATCTCGCCGTGGCGGCAGACCGGCAGCAACCGCGATCTGGTACCCGGCGGTTCATCGGGCGGCACCTCGGCAGCGGTCGCAGCGCGGCTGTGCCCGGCGGCGACCGGCACCGACACCGGCGGATCGATCCGGCAGCCTGCGGCCTTCACCGGGATCACCGGGATCAAGCCGACCTATGGCCGTTGCTCGCGCTGGGGCGTAGTCGCCTTTGCCAGTTCGCTTGATCAGGCCGGACCGATGGCGCGCGACGTGCGCGATTGCGCGATCATGCTGCAGGCGATGGCCGGGTTCGATCCCAAGGACGCGACCAGCCTGGACCTGCCAGTGCCGCAGTGGGAGGCTGGGCTGAACGCTGACATGCGCGGCAGCAAGGTCGGAATTCCGCGCGAATATCGGATGGACGGGATTGACGCCGATGTCGCCGCCAGTTGGGACCGCGGGATCGCCTGGCTGAAGGACGCCGGGGCGGAGATCGTCGAGATCAGCCTGCCGCACACCAAATACGCGCTGCCGGCCTATTACATCATCGCGCCCGCCGAAGCCTCCAGCAACCTCGCGCGCTACGACGGGGTGCGTTACGGCCTGCGCGATCTGCCCGATGGGGCAGGCCTGCAAGACATGTACGCCGCCACCCGCGCCGCCGGGTTCGGGGCCGAGGTCAAGCGCCGGATCCTGATCGGCACTTATGTGCTCAGTGCGGGCTTCTATGACGCCTATTACACCCAGGCGCAAAAGGTCCGCACGCTGATCGCGCAGGATTTTGAACGGGCCTTTGCGCAGTGCGACGTGATCCTGGCCCCGACCACGCCGACCGCCGCGTTCTCGCCGGGTGAGCAGTCGGATTCGCCGCTGGCGATGTACCTTAACGACGTGTTCGCGGTGCCGGCATCTTTGGCCGGTTTGCCTGCGATGTCGGTCCCGGCGGGGCTCAACGCGCAGGGCTTGCCGCTCGGCTTGCAGATCATCGGCCGGGCGTTCGACGAGCAGGGCGTGCTGAATGCCGGGCTGGCGATTGAAGCACGGGCAGGGTTTGTGGCGAAGCCGGAGCGTTGGTGGTAGATTATTCTCAACTACGTCCACTTTGGGTTCGATTCATGGTGACGCATATTGGTTGAAGAATGAATCTGGTCCAGCATCTGCCTTCGGATGGATGCCGGAGGATTTGATGAGGATTAGAACCCCAAGAAAGTCGACAATTATCGACAGACAGTATCGTTTCTTCGTACCTCGCGATATCGTCAAAGCCATGGGCTTGATCGGAGGCGGTAAGATCGAGTGGTTCGTGACAGCCGAAGGCCAAGTTGGCTTTAGCAAGGCCAAGAGAAGGAAGTAGTTCCGGATGTACACAAACCGCCATTTTTTTGATCGTCATGTGCTTTGCAGCTCGTGGGAAATCGACTGACAAGTTTTGGTAATTGCAAGATATAAAAAGGCATTTTGTAATGACGGACCTTCCTAGTTACGAACAGCTCTGATCGCGTCACCGTGACGCAATAAATATTGTCATGGGAGGAATACTTGGCGCATTTCTAGGACTGTCAATTTCAAAAGATGGATTTGTCGGAGAAAACTTATTTGAGCTATTTGGACTTCTGATCCTAAACGGATGGTCTGTTATTTTTATATCCCGTTTATCCCCTTGACCCACGTTAGCTAGTCAGCTATACAATGGGGCATGACAAAACGTAGCCCCTCTGCCAGCCCTGAATTCTCCGTCCGGGAGTTTTTCCAACGCTTCCCCGATGAGCAAGCTTGCCTTGAACACATCATGTCGGTGCGCTTTGGCGGCACTTTGATTGATTGCCCGGCTTGCGGCGTTGAAGGCCAGTTCCACAAGCTGGCCAAGCGCCGCGTTTATGCCTGCCCGCATTGCCTGTTTCAGATCGCACCGACTGCTAACACCGTGCTGCACGACACGCGCACGCCGCTGGTTAGCTGGTTTTATGCCATGTACCTGTTCTGCACCACGCGCCACGGCGTAAGCGGTAAGGAACTGCAACGGCAACTCGGTGTCACTTACAAGTGCGCTTACCGCATCGGCCAGCAAATCCGCGAACTCACTATGAAGGCGCAATCGTTCGATGCGCTGCTGTCTGGCCACGTAGAACTTGACGAGGCCTATGTAGGTGGTCGCCGGTCGGGTGGTAAGCGCGGGCGCGGCGCACCGGGTAAGACCATCGTTATGGGCCTTATCAGCCGCGACGGCCCGATGAAGGCGGTTGTGATCCCCAACGTCAAGAAGGACACGCTGCGCGCCGTGGTGCTGGACAACGTAGAGCCGGGTTCGGTTGTTTCGACCGATGAACTCTACAGCTACAACTTACTCACTGGCGACGGGTTCACACACGGGGCAGTGAAGCACGGCGCGAAGGAATATGCGCACTATGCTACCGGACTGGCGAGACGTTCCACGTAAACACCGTGGAAGGCTTCTGGCGGCTGTTCAAGGCTTCGATCCGGTCAACTCACGTCCAGATCAGCGCCAAGCATATGCAGCGCTATCTCTCGGAATTCACGTTCCGCGCTTCGAACCGGGAGCGGGTGAACGGGATGTTTGACCTTCTGGTAGGGGCGCTGTGACGTGCCCCATTAAGGCGTCAAATTGAGAGAGATCAGCGGGGCCGATGCCGTCCGCTTCTGCCTGCGCTATAAAGTCCTCTAATCTCTCAGAGGCAAGCGCCGTCGCTAGGGAAAGTCTTTCCATACACTTCCCTATAGACGGATTCTGTGCAATTTGCTAGCGACAGCACAGGGCGAGCCGGAAGGCCCGCCCTGGCATGTCACCTTATCTTAAGACGGCTTGCCACATAGGGTTTCTCTCTTTCTAGCCGGTCAGCCATGATGGAGTTGAACTTGCGATCACCGCCCCGGTACGAACGGAGCGGAGATCGGCGTCTGGGCCACTAGTGGAAACACTGCGTGGCTCATTCTCTTTTCGGGGTTGGTCCCCCAGCATCTCATCTATACTTAGGTCTTGCTCCGGCAGTCGGCTTTCGTCCGACTTCCAATACATGCCATTCCCCGCGCTAACCTCCCATAGGGTGTCATCCAAGAGGAACGCCTTCCCTTTCATCCGCCAAATGGTCGTGCGGAATGTGTCAATCGTGATATCCTCTCCGCCAGATTGGCAGTAGGCAGCGTACAAATCCGCAGGAGCGCGAGCATTTTTTAGGCCTACGCCCAGAAGCCTAACAATGCTATTTTGTCGGTCTGATGTAGAATGTGTTCCTGCTGCGTTCGAATCTCCATCAAGCTCGATTCCTTCGATTACGCGCAAGGCTGTCATGAGGTCAGAAAGCTCCAATCCCGCAGATTCAAGGGATTTTTCAAGCCTCTGGACTTTGGTTCGCGCCCTCTCAACGCGGTCACGAAGGATGGTCAAATGGTTTGTCATGAGGCCTACATACGGCATATCTCAGAGAGATGCAATGCAGCCCTGTAGGCGTTATTAGCTTTCCTATCGGCTACATCGCCCCTACCTCCCTCTTTGAAGAAAGGAGGTCCGAGATGGCAAAGAAATTCAAAAGTCCGCAGTCACTCTCGATCATCCTCGGGGGCGGTATCGTTGCAATAACGGTCGTTGGTTTTGCGTTTGCACTTGCTGGTGCTGGCCTTCCCCTAGCTGGTGAACTGTTTGCCGGTCTAGCTGGTATGGCGGCTGGTGCTCGTATCGCTTGAGGCGGCTACTGCTGTAAGCACGCAAACCGATCTGAAGGCACTCATTGGTGGCTTTATCCACGAATGGGTGCCTCACGATTCCATAGCAATTTATAGTTTTAGCATTCTCATTTTTCTCGTGGCCACCCTTTGGGCTAGCTGGGCTAGACGCAAAAAGGCAAACCCCAAAAAGATGACTGGTTCCGACCTTTTAAGGGTCGGTTTCGCCGCTGGCCCTATTCCAATCTATTTATTGCTGCCGTTGATGCCCTTCGATCCAGACCTGGCTCAAGTTCTACTGAACGAGCCCTTTCAGCTTTTGATTGCCGGTGCCATCGGGATTCTCTGGACGCAAGCCGACATACGCAAAATTGTTGGTCGCTAGTTTATCATCTATAAGGTGTGTCAAGGGGATAAACGGGTTTTATATTGGAAGCATATAATAGATATATAGAGGGATTGAAGTGGCTTTTGGTAATTTATATTTTTAGTTTGGTTGCATCTGTTGGATTTGTATTTGCAGTGTCTAACAAAATTGGCGTTGATGGCGGCATAATCGCGACGATATACGCAGCTTGGCTTTCATGATCATTTCAATGATTGCTGCGTTGGAAACAGCTAAATGGATTAAAAGGCTCCGTAATGACTAACTCAAGCTACCGCAGCCACGGCGCAACTGGCCAAGGGTAGGTCGTAATCGGGCTGGAAGTCGATGCGCAGAATGCCAGCCAGTCCAAGTGCTGTTTGGGCGCAGCCACCGCTTGCGGTGCCCAGCTGAATGCGCAGGTCAGCCAGATCGCTGCGGCGAAGCTGTCGGTGCCCAGCCACGCAGGCTGACCGTCAGCCGGGAATTGTCTTTTACTGCGCCGCGCCCTATCGGCGCTGGCATCATGCATTCTTACCCCGCTCCCGCGCTCGCCCTGGTGAATGAACTGGCTGCTGCTGCCGCTGCCGATCCGGCGCGCGCGATTTCGTTTCAGGGTGCGCCGGGCTGCAATGGCCACCGCGCGGCCTGTGAATTCGATGCGAATGCCTTGCCGCTGCCGTGCTTCAGTTTCGAAGACGCGTTGGAGGCGGTCAGCGATGGCCGCGCCGACCGGGCGATCATCCCGATTGAAAATTCGCAGCACGGGCGCGTCGCGGATATCCATTTCCTGCTGCCCGAGAGCGGCCTGTCGATCGTTGGCGAATACTTCCTGCCGATCAGCTACGCATTGATGGCGCTGCCAGCCGCCGATGGCAGCTTCGCAGCGGCCTATTCGCATCCGCAGGCGCTGGGCCAGACCCGGCAGTTTCTGCGCGCGCGCGGGATCGTGCCACTGGCCTATGCCGATACCGCCGGGGCAGCGGCGTTCGTGGCGGAACAGGGCGATCCGTCGCTCTGCGCGGTTTCACCGATCATCGCGGCCGAGCTCTATGGGCTGGAGGTCTATGCCGATCACATCGAGGATGCGGCAGACAACATGACCCGGTTTGTGGTGCTGGCGCGCGCGCCGCTCGATCCGGTGCTGCTGGCGGGGCAGGCGGCGATGACCACTTTCGTGTTTGAAGTGAAGAACATCCCCGCCGCGCTATATAAGGCGATGGGCGGGTTCGCCACCAACGGCGTCAACATGACCAAGCTCGAGAGCTATCAGAAGGGCGCGAGCTTTTCCGCTACCACCTTTTACGCCGACATTCTGGGCGCGCCGGGCGATCCGGCGGTGGACCGCGCGCTGGAAGAACTGGCGTTCCACTGCAAGGAACTGCGGATGCTGGGGACCTACCCGCAGTGCGCGTTCGCGCGGCTAATCCTAACCGCAAAATCACGGGCTTGGATCAATCTGGCGCTTGCCCGACCGGGCCGAGCCATGCCACCACGCTGGCGTGAGCAGGGCGGACGGACAGGCAATTGCAGGGGGCGAAGCAGCCAATGCCGCCCTGCGTGATTGGGAAGCGGTCCGCGCCAATGCCGACCTCCAGTTCGCGCCGGTCCAAATCGTGCCCCCCAAAGTACCCGAAGTGCCGGGTTGGCTGGAGGCAATCGGGCGCTTCTTTCGCGCGATATTTGAACCGATTGCTCAGGCGCTGGGGATGTCATGGCCGGTGCTGCAATGGATCCTGATCGGACTGGCGGCGGCGGGTGTATTACTGCTGGCCTGGCGGCTGATCGAACCCTGGCTCGATCGCCCGGCGCGCGCAGCGGCGGCCGAGCCTGACTGGAGCCCGGACCAGGCCGAAGCGCTGGCGCTGCTGGAAGATGCGGACCGGCTGGCGGCTGAGGGCCGGTTTGACGAGGCGACGCATCTGCTGCTGCGGCGCTCGGTCCGCCAGATCGCCGATGCTCGGCCAGACTGGGTCCACCCCGCGAGCACGGCGCGTGAAATCGCGGGGATCGGGGCCTTGCCCGATGCCGCGCGGCGCGCTTTCGCGCTGATCGCCGAGCGGGTCGAGCGCAGCCGCTATGCCCTGCGGCAGCTTGCTGCCGATGATTGGCAGGCGGCGCGCGCGGCCTATGCTGAATTTGCGCTTGCAGCGGCTGCCGGCATGAACGGCGCGGCGCCCTTTTGCTCCGCGCACGGTGCTGCTGCTGGTGCTGGGCGGTTTCGCGCTGTTCATCGCGCTGCTGTGGATGATCGGCACCGGCAATGGCGGCGGCAACGGCGATGCCAACGATGGCGGCGATCACGCGGCGGGCCGGGGGCTGAACGGCTATGCCGCGCTCGCCAGCCTGCTCGACAAGCAGGGCTATACCGTCGCCCGCACCCGCACCGTTTCCGCGCTGCGCAGCCCGGACCTGCTGGTCCTGACCCCGCCAGCGCGGGCGGATGCGGACGAAGTGCGGGCGTTGATCGAACAGCGCCGCGCTGTGGGCCCGACGCTGCTGATCCTGCCCAAATGGACCGCCTTCCGCGTGCCCAAAAGCACCGCCAAGGCCAAGCCCGGTTGGGTGATACTGGCGGATGCCACGTCGCCGCCCTGGGCAGAGGAGCTGGACCTGCTCAAGCCGTTTGAACTCGCGCTTGACCGCCCCGCGACCGACAGCGCGCGGCGCTGGACCGGGCTGGGACAGGCGAGTCTGGTGGCGCCGGAAAAGGCGGTGCAGTATTTCGGTGCAGGGGGCAATCTGGCTCCGCTGGTCAGCAGCGGGGCTGGGGGGATTCTCGCGGGCTATGTCGACGATGGCGACTATCCTGAACTGGCCGCCGCTGCCGACTTGCCCAGCAGCGACTATGCCGAGGAGGAAAACCGCTATCCGGTGGTGGTGGTGGCCGAACCCGATCTGCTCAACAATCTGGGCCTGGCCGACCGCGCCCGCGCCGAACTGGCGCTTGAACTGGTTTCAGCGGCGATGAACGGGGAAGAGCTGGCGATCAATTTTGATCTGACCCAGTCGGGCTATGCGGCGGGCCGGAACCTGCTGACGCTGGCGTTCACCCCGCCGTTTCTGGCGGCGACGCTGTGCCTGATCCTGGCGGCGCTGGCGGTGGGCTGGCGCGCCTTCGCGCGGTTTGGCCCGGCGCGCGTAGGGGCCCGCGCCATTGCCTTTGGCAAAACCGCGCTGGTCGGCAATGCCGCCGGCCTGATCCGCCGCGCGCGCCGGCTGCACTTGCTGGGCCAGCCCTATGCCGCTGCCACGCATGACCGGCTGGTGCGCGCGCTGGCCTTGCCCGCCGCTGCCGATGCGGCGGCGAGCGAAGCCGCGATTGACCGCGCGCTGGCGGCCCGAGCGCCCGAAGCACTGCCCTATTCCGAACGCGCCGCCGCGCTGCGCCGCGCGCGCCATCCGCGCGATCTGGTGCGTGCGGCGCAAGACCTTCATGCCGTTGAAAGGATCCTGACCCGATGACTGCTGTTCCCATCGACACTACCGCAAGTGGGCGAACTTGCCGCCGCGATCCGGGCGGAAATCGGCAAGGCCGTGGTCGGTCAGGCCGCGACAGTCGACGCCTTGCTGGTCGCGCTGTTCGCGCAGGGGCATGTGCTGCTGGAAGGTCCGCCGGGGACGGCGAAGACCTTTCTGGCCTCGTGCTTCGCGGCCACCACCGGGCTCGATTTCGGGCGGATTCAGTTCACCCCGGATCTGATGCCGGGCGATATTCTGGGGTCGAACCTGTTCAATTTCCAGACCAGCCAGTTCACCCTGACGCGCGGGCCGATTTTCTGCGATCTGCTGCTGGCGGATGAAATCAACCGCACCCCGCCCAAGACGCAAGCCGCGCTGCTGGAGGCGATGCAGGAGCGCCGGGTCACGCTGGACGGGCAGGCGCACCAGTTGCCGCCGCATTTCATGGTGGTGGCGACGCAGAACCCGATCGAAAGCCAGGGGGTCTACCCCTTGCCCGAAGCGCAGCTGGACCGGTTCCTGTTCAAGCTGTTGGTGCCCTATCCCAGCCTTGAAGAAGAAGCGCGGATCGTCACCCGGTTCGGGGATCGCAGCGGTCCCGCGCGGCCCGCCGATCTGGGCGTGAGCGCAAGTCGCCGATGCCGGCATCGATCGCGGCGGCGGCAGCGGCGGTGAAGGGCGTGACCCTGGCGGATAGCATTACCGACTATGTCGTCCGGCTGATCCGCGCGACGCGTGACAGCGCCGACCTCTCTTCGGGGGCCAGCCCACGCGCCGCTGTGCTGCTGGCCAATGCCGCGCGGGCGCGGGCGGCGCTCGACATGCGCGACTATGTCCTGCCCGATGATGTCAAGGCGCTGGCCGCGCCGGTGCTGCGCCACCGCTTGCTGCTGAGCCCGGCAGCCGAAATCGAAGGCAAGCAGGTTGAGGCGCTGGTCGCCGATCTGGTCGAAGCGACGGAAGCGCCAAGATGATCCTCCCCTTCAGGGGAGGGGACCCATGCAGTGGGGGCGGGGCACCCGCGTGTACTCCGGGCCGCGACAGCTTGGGAGTACCCGCCTGTGCCCCTCCCCCATCCTGCGGATGGGTCCCCTCCCCGAACGGGGAGGAAGCATGAGCGTTTCCGGCATCTTTGTTCCCACCGGGCGGGCAATCGCGCTGCTGGTCGGCACGGCGCTGCTGGCGCTGGTGATCGCCGCGCGCGCATCCGGGGCCTGGACGATCGCGCCGGTGCTGGGGCTGCTCGTGCTGGCGCTGGTGGCGGTTGATGCCTTGCTGGCGGGAGGCAACCAGCGGGTGCAGCTGACCACGCCCGGCGATGTCGAAGTGGGCGAAGATCAGCTGTTCCACGTCGTCGGCCGAATTCGGCCGAGGCCAGCGCCGCCAGGTCGAATGGCGCTGGCCGCCGATCCGCGGCTGCTGCCCGGGGGCAAGGCCGAGCAGGCGCTGGTCCGGGGTGACGATGGGCTCTGGCACGCCGACATTCCCTATCGCCCGACCCGGCGCGGGACCGGCGCGGTCGAGCGGCTGTGGCTGCGCTGGACCGGTCCGCTGGGGCTGGGCGCGCGGCAGGCCTGGCATGAGGTGGGGCAAGCGTGCGGGTCTGGCCGAATGTGGCGGCGGTGCGCTCGCCCGCGCTGCAAGCCTATCTGCGCGACGCCCAGCACGGGCTGATCGCGCGGCGGCTGCGCGGCGAAGGCACTCAGTTTGAAGCGCTGAGTGAATACGAACCGGGGATGGACCGGCGGCGGATCGACTGGAAAGCCAGCGCCCGCCACGCGCACCTTTACGCCAAGGAATACGAGACCGAGCGCAACAACCAGATCGTCTTCGCGTTCGATTGCGGGCAGGCGATGTGTGAGCCGATCATGGGCCTGCCACGGATCGACCGCGCGGTCAGCGCCGCGCTCGCCACCGCTTATGTCGCGCTGAAAGGGGGCGACCGGGTGGCGCTGTATGGCTTTGCCGCGCGGCCCGAACTGTTCACCCCGTTCATCGCCGACACCCGCGATTTCCGCCGCCTGCAGCGCGATGCGGCTCAGCTGGACTATCACGCGCAGGAACCGAATTTCACGCTGGGGCTGGCGACGCTGGCGGGCCGGCTCAAGCGGCGTTCGCTGATCGTGGTGTTCTCAGACTTCACCGATCCGACCAGCGCCGAACTGATGGTCGAATTGCTCGGGCGGCTGGTGACCCGCCACGTGGTGGTGTTCATCACCATGGCCGATGCCGAACTGGACGGGATTGCGCAGACCGCGCCCGATACGATGCAGCAACTGGCGATGGCGGTCACCGCCGATGCGCTGCTGCGCCAGCGCGCGCTGGTGCTGTCGCGCCTGCGCCAGATCGGCGTCGATGTGATCGAGGCACCGTGGGACCGGATCGGGCTGCGGCTGCTCGATGCCTACCTCACCATCAAGCGCAAGGGAGCGATCTGATGGCGCTGTTTGGTCTGCTGGGCGACCGTGCCGATGCGCAAAGCGCTGCAATCGAAGCCGCCGCGCTGCGCTCTGACCGGTTCCGGCAGCAGCGTGAGGGCGATTGGCAGCGGCTCGATGCGATTGTCACGCGGATGGAAAAGAACCGGCTGCGCAAGATTTCAGATGAAGACTTGCTGGCGCTGCCGGTGCTGTATCGCACTGTTGCCTCCAGTCTGTCGGTCGCGCGCGAAACCTCGCTTGATGCGGCGACATTGTCCTATCTGGAGGCGCTGGTGCAGCGCGCCTGGTTCCTCGTTTATGGCCCGCGTACCGGGCTGTGGGCCTGGTTCACGCGCTTCCTCGGCGGCGAATGGAGCCGCTCGGTTCGCGCGATCTGGCCCGAAGTGCTGCTGGCGCTGGTGGTGATGGTGGCGGGAACAGTGGTCGGCTGGATGCTGGTGGCGCAGGACCCGGATTGGTACCTCGCCTTGATCCCGCCCGAAATGGCGCAGGGCCGCGTGCCGGGGGCCAGCCGCGAACTGCTGCGCGGGACATTGTTCGGAACCGATCAGGACGAGCGCGATTTCCTCGCCAGTTTTGCCGCGCAGCTGTTCAGCCACAATGCCCAGATCGCGATTCTGGCCTTCGCCTTGGGCTTTGCTTTTGGCATCCCATCGATCCTGCTGCTGGTGCAGAACACCGCCGTGTTGGGGGCGATGCTGTGGCTGTTTGACAGCCAGGGGCTGCTCTATGAACTGACCGGCTGGCTTTCGATCCATGGGACCACCGAATTGTTCGCGATCCTGCTGGCGGGGGCGGCGGGGATGCATATCGGGCGCGCGGTGGCCTTTCCGGGTGAGCAGACCGTGCTCGCCTCCGCCGCGGCTGCGGGCCAGCGTGCGGCGCAGGTGATGGCGGGCGTAGTGCTGATGCTGCTGATCGCGGCGATCCTGGAAGGCTTCGCGCGGCAACTGGTGCAGGATACCGAAAGCCGCCTGATCGTGGGTGGATCGATGCTGGTGTTCTGGCTGGTCTATTTCTTCGGGCTGGGGCTGGGCCGGGCTGATGCAGGCGAGGACGCGCGATGAGCACGGCGGCACTCACCCGGCAGACCGCCAATGCTGCGCGGCGGCGCACGATCGTGACGCCCGAGGGGATCGCGCTGCCGCTGCTGCTCGGCTCGCGTTCGGCCCGCGCCGGGGCGCTGATGATCGACCTGGTGCTGATCACGGTGCTGATCATCGCCACTACGGCGGGCCTCGCCTATCTCGCCTGGGGGATGTTGCCGGGCAAGGAAGCGCTGGAACAGCAGCCCAAGGCGCTGTTCCGCTCGCTGCAATTCCTCTACATCCTGTGGATCGCGGCAATCTTTCTGTTCCGCAACGCCTACTTCCTCTATTTCGAGCTCGGCCCGCGCGGGGCGACCCCCGGCAAGCGGATGACCGGCCTGCGCGTCGCGGCGCGCGATGGCGGGCGCTTGACCGCCGAAATGGTGATCGCGCGCAATCTGGTGCGCGATATCGAACTATTCGCGCCGGTCTATTTCCTGACCAGCGCAGGCGAGGATACCGGCGCAGCCGGGCTGGCGGCGCTGGGCTGGTTCCTGATTTTCACGCTGCTGCCGGTGTTCAACCGCGACCGGCTGCGCGCGGGCGATCTGATCGCGGGGACCTGGGTGGTCGAAGCCCCGCGCGAAAAGCTGGCCGAAGTGATCAGCACGGGTGAGGCCGCACGCGGCGCGGCCAGCTCTGCCACCGGCGCGGCCTACCGCTTCAGCGATTCTGACCTCGCGGCCTACGGCGAATTCGAATTGCAGACGCTGGAACGCGTGCTGCGCGATGACCGCGCCGAAGCCATGGCCGCCGTCCACGAAGCGATCTGCCGCAAGCTCGGCTGGAACCCCGGCGCGGGCGACGAACGCGCGTTCCTGGAGGCCTATTATACCCAGCTGCGCGGCAGGCTGGAGAGCGGGATGCGGATGGGCAAGCGCAAGGCAGACAAGTGGACGTCGTAAGGTGACGAGGTGCGGCCAATCCGACCTGCACCCCATCACCCGGTGGATTTATGGCTGCTTGAAATTCAGCACCTGCCACAGGGTTGAACCGAGCACATGCCGGAACTTGGCGCGTTCACCCGAAGCAGCATTCATCTGCGCATCAGTTTCACGCATATGCGCACGCATCGCGTTTCCTCGCCGCTCGCTTTCTGCGCCATCGGCCACCGAGCGGAACCGCACGACCAGGATGAGATCAGGCTCGCCTGCGCGCTTGTTTACATTGGCCAACACTTCATAGCCGGAAATCCAGCCTTGCGATTTCGCATATTCCTGTCGCTTGCGCCACTGATCGGCAAGGTAATTGGCATAGTCGAGATAGTGCCCATCTTCGATTGAGATCGAGCTCACCTCCAGGAATTCACCGTCAGTGAACGGGTTGCTTTGCGCGGCAACCGGTGTTGCGCAGGCAAGCGCCAGCGAAGCGGCCATAACGGCCGCGCAGCGGTATCCAAACATAGGCAGTCCTCCATCAAGTGGCGCGCTATTACGCGGCCCAATGCCGGCACATTCACGCCAGATCCTTGGGGACGGAGCGACCCGGATAACTGTTATCCGGCTCCAAGAGGCCAATAGGCTAAGCTTAGTCTGGACAGAGTTCCAGCTTCACGCTCAAGCTTGCAAGCCTGCGCTGTTTCGTTGCAAGTGACTATCGTGAAAGCTCTGCTCATCCTTGAAGACGACCTGACCGGCCCGGACATCATCGCGCTGTTGCAGTTGCATCTGGACGAGATGCACCAGTGGTCGCCGCCAGAAAGTGTCCACGCAATGCCCGCCGAACGGCTGCGCGCACCGGATGTCGCGTTCTTTGCGGCGTGGCACGGCGAGCGGCTGGCGGCCTGCGGGGCGATCAAACACCTGGACGCAGACCATGGCGAGCTGAAGTCCATGCGCGCCCATCCGGACTACCGCGGCAAGGGGGCCGGGCGCGCGATGCTCGATCACCTGCTCGCCGTGGCGCGCGCACGCGGCTACCAGCGGGTCAGTCTGGAGACCGGCCGTCCGGAGCCGTTCCTGCCCGCGCGGCGGCTTTACGAGGCCACTGGCTTTGCCGAGTGTCCGCCGTTCGGGGATTACGTTTCCGATGACTTTTCCATCTGTATGACGAGGACGCTGTGAGCGATCTGATCCTCCGCGTCGCCACCCCAGCGGATGTCCCCGCGCTGTCGCACTTGGCGACCGAGGCCTTCGTCGCCAAATTCGGTCCGCTCTATTCGGCGCTGGACCTTGCTAGCTTTCTGGCCGAGAGCCTGTCCGAACCGGCGGTCGCTGCGGACCTTGCCAATCCGTCAATGCTCTACCGGCTGGCAGAGCGCGGCGGGCGGCTGGTTGCCTTCGCCAAGCTGGGGCTTACCTGCGGGTTCCCGGATCATGCGCGCGGGCAGCGGGTGATGGAGCTCAAGCAGCTTTACACCGCCTCCGATGCCACCGGCGGTGGGCTCGGCTCGGCACTGATGGACTGGGCCATGGCCGAATTCGCCGCGCGCGGGGCCGATGAAGTCCAGATCTCGGTTTATTCCGAAAACCACGCCGCGCACCGGTTCTATCAGCGCTATGGGTTTGAGAAGGTCGCGGACATTACTTTCAAGGTGGGCGAGCAGCTCGATCCGGAGTTCCTGTTTGCGCAGCAATTTCCCAGTTCGGGCGCTTAACCTGGCATTAGTCATATTCGGGCAAGTTCCGCCGCATGACACACTTGGCCGCAGTTCCGATCAGCAGCTACTTGAGCCCGCACCCAGCGGTGCCGGATGGGCGCGATGTCCCGGGCACGCTCTCCCCAATCGACCGCATCCTTGATTCGGTCCGCAGCCATCTCGGGATGGAGATCGCGTTCGCCTCGCGGATCGTCGATGACCTGCGCGAATTTACCCACATCCGGTCCGACTGCCCGGTGCCGGTATCGCCCGGCGATGCAGAGCCCTTGGCCGAAACGCTGTGCGGACTGGTGCTGCAAGGCGAACTGCCGGAATTGATGCATGATGCGCGCGAATTTGCGGCAGCCCTGCCGATTGGAATAACGCTCGGCTTGCCGGTCGCCTCGCATCTCAATGTCCCGCTGCGGCTGCGCGATGGCAGCCTCTACGGCACCTTCTGCTGCGTCAACCGCACCCCGGACCGGACGTTGACTGACCGCGACACCGCCACCCTGCGCGCCTTCGCCGATCTGGCGGTGCAGCTGATCGAGAGCGATCTGGCGCTGCACAGCCGTGACAAGGCGATCACCTCGCGGGTCGAGGCGGTGCTGGCCTACGATGCGATCACCATCGTCCAGCAGCCGATTCACGAATTGGTCAGCGGCAAGCCGGTAGGCGTCGAATGCCTCGCGCGGTTCCCCGATGCGGCGCTGCGCGGGCCAGACGTCTGGTTTGGCGAAGCCGCCGAAGTCGGGTTGGGGATCGAACTTGAGCTCGCCGCGATCCGCGCTGCGCTGCGCACGTTCGGCCACGTTCCGGCCCCGTGCTACATGTCGATCAACGCCTCGCCCGCTGCGGTGATTCGGGGTGACCTGCTGGCGCTGGTACAGGGCTATGACCGGGCGCGGCTGGTGATCGAAGTTACCGAGCACAGCCAGGTCAGCGATTATGCCGCGCTGGGCACCGCGCTCGATGCCTTGCGTCCCTATGCCCGGATCGCGATTGATGATGTCGGCGCGGGCTATGCCGGGCTGCGCCATCTGGTCGATCTGCGCCCCGATCTGCTCAAGCTGGACATGAGCCTGACCCGCGATATCGCGCGCGATCCGGCGCGGCGCGCGCTGGCCCATGCGCTGGTGCATTTTGCCGCCGAAATGGGCTGTGGCATTGTCGCCGAAGGGGTTGAGACCGAGGCCGAGCGCGCCACGTTGGCAGCGCTGAAGGTGTCATTGGCGCAGGGCTATCTGTTTAACCGCCCAATGCCGGTGGTGGCCGCGCAGCAAGTCTTGCTGGGGCTGGAGCGGACGACTGCGCCGCTCGCTGTTGAAACTGCGGACGTTCCGCTGCGCGCTTACGGCTAACGCTTGGCACCCGCCCGGCGCGAGCCTATAGGCGCGGGCATGTCCTCCAGCAGTCCATCGCTTCGGCCTTGGCGCGATATTGCGCGCCGCACGTCACGCCAGATCATGGTCGGCGCGGTCCCCGTCGGCGGCGATGCGCCGATTACGGTCCAGACCATGACCAATACCCTGACCAGCGATGCAGTGGCGACGATCGACCAGATCCGCCGCTGTGAAGAGGCCGGGGCCGATCTGATCCGGGTGTCCTGCCCCGATGTGGAAAGCACCGCCGCGCTCGCCAAGATCGTCAAGGCGGCACGGGTGCCGCTGATCGCGGACATCCATTTCCACTACAAGCGCGCGCTCGAAGCGGCCGATGCCGGCGCGGCCTGCTTGCGGATCAATCCGGGCAATATCGGCAGCAGCGAACGCGTCGGCGAAGTGGTCCGCGCGGCCAAAGCCAATGGCTGCGCGATCCGGATCGGGGTCAACGCCGGCAGCCTGGAAAAAGACCTGCTGGAAAAGTACGGCGAGCCGTGCCCCGACGCCCTGGTGGAATCAGCGCTCGATCATATCAAGCTGCTGCAGGATCACGATTTCCACGAATACAAGGTCGCGGTGAAAGCCAGCGACACGTTCCTCGCGGTTGCCGCCTACATGCAGCTCGCCGAGCAGGTCGATTGCCCGCTGCATCTGGGGATTACCGAAGCAGGCGGCCTGATCGGCGGCACGGTCAAAAGCGCGATCGGCATCGGCAACCTGCTGTGGGCCGGGATCGGCGACACGATCCGCGTCTCGCTCTCCGCCGAACCCGAAGAGGAAGTCCGCGTCGGCTACGAAATTCTCAAATCACTCGGCCTGCGCACGCGCGGGGTGCGGGTGGTCTCCTGCCCCAGCTGCGCGCGGCAGGGCTTCGATGTGATCCGCACCGTCCAGAAACTTGAAGACGCGCTGAGCCACATCAAGACGCCGATGAGCCTCTCGGTGCTCGGCTGCGTGGTCAACGGCCCCGGCGAGGCGCGCGAGACCGACATCGGCGTCACCGGCGGCGGCAACGGCAAGCACATGGTCTATCTGCGCGGGGTGACCGATCACCACGTCGCGGACGACGGCATGGTCGATCACATCGTCCGCCTGGTCGAAGCCAAAGCGGCGGAAATCGACGCGGGCGACGTCGCGAGCATGGATGCGCTGCACGGCAAAGCGGGGTAAGGCCGCCTGACCGGGCAAGGTTGCGCCAGCGCCTGACAAGACTTACCTCTCGATTGGGTGCGCGGTGATGGCACCGGCTTGGAGGGGGCGGCTGATGACGGAGCCTGAACAGCAAACCGGCGGCAAGATCGCAGCTCTGGGGCGTACGGCGCTCGCGCTGGTTATCGGCACAGTGCTCGGCACCCTGCGGTTGTGGCGCATCGCCATCTGGATCCCGCTGCTGGTTGTCCTGCCGGAACTGTTCCAGCACGGCGTTGAGATCAATCTGGGCATGTTCGACAGCCGCGCAGCCTTCAAGGCCTTGAGCGCCGATCCGCAGCGGATGCTGTTCGGCTATTGCAAGGTCGCGGGCCTGGTCTTGGCGATTATCGCGGCCGCCGGATACTGGTCGCGGCGCGGCGGTCACACGGTGCGCTGGGCCGCTGCCGGAATCGCACTGCTGCTTAACGTCATACCGTTTGTGCTGTTGCTGCCGATCGAAGGGCACGTTTCTGAACCGGTCTGGATGGTCATTAACGTCGCTGTGTCGATTGCCGCGTTTCCGCTGCTGGTCCTGCTGTTAGGCGCGCTGTTTGGCGACCAGACGATGACGCTGCGCAACGCCTACCGGAACGGCTGGGGGGCAGCGGTGCGGATCGCGCTGCTGGTCCCGCTTGGCTGGTTTCCGCTCAGCATGATGCACCAGTACAATCACCTGCTCGCGATGGGCCAGCCCCAAGGGTTGGTCTGGGCACTGATGGTCTGGGACGCGCTCATCGTGGGCCTCATGGCTTGCTGGGCAGGCACCGCACTGCATCATGGCTATCGCGGCGTCTTTGCAAAGCAGTAACCCGCGCCTGCTATATCCGGGCACATGTACAAGCCGGTCTATCTCGCTCTTGCCATGGTGCTCGCCATGGGTGTCGTGGCCAAAGGGGTGGGCGAATTTGCGCCATCGGATGAGATTCCAGCCGATGCCCAGGCGGCGAGCCGCCTCGCGGGCGGCGCAGCGAAAGGCGCGGGGACCGGGGACGACAATGGCGATGCGCTTGAAATCGTGCGCGATTCCAGCGGGCAGTTCCGGTTCAATGCTTCCGTCAATGGCCAGGAGGCCGGGTTTCTGGTCGATACCGGGGCCGATATGGTCGCGCTGACCGTGGCCGAAGCGCAGCGGCTGGGTTTTGAAGTCGATCCCGATTCGTTTCAGCCGGTTGGCCAAACCGCCTCGGGCGTGGGCTATGGCATGGAACTGACCATCGATTCGATCGATGTGGGCGGCAGCGAGGTGCGCAATGTGCAGGCCGTGGTGATGGAGGGGCTGGAGGAAAACCTGCTCGGCCAGTCAGTTCTCGGCAAGCTGGAAGGCGTGGAACTGCGCGGCGACCGGATGCTGATCCACCGCCGCTGATTGCGGCGGACTTGCGCGGTGTTAGGGCACAGCGCACTATATCAGAACCAGACCCGCTCATGCTGAGCTTGTCGTCCCGCAGGGGGCCGCAGGCCAACCACCCTCCTCTTACGCCAGGTCAGCGTGCGCGCGATGGTCCTTCGACAGGCTCAGGATGAGCGGGGTTTAAGCAAATTGATTCAGATTTTGTGGATCATGTTGTAGTGGCTCACGCATGACCACCACGATCCGCTTTGCCACCCCCGCCGACCTGCCGCTGATCGCCGACCTGATCCGCGCGCTGGCTGAATACGAACAGCTGGCGCACGAAGTCCGCTTCGATGACGCGGTGCTGGCGCAAAAGCTGTTCGGCGAACGCCCCTATGCCGAAGTGCTGATCGGCGAACTTGACGGCACGCCGCAGGGGTTCGCGCTGTTCTTCCACAATTTCTCCACCTTCGAAGGCAAGCCGGGGATCTATCTGGAAGACCTGTTCGTGCAGCCCGCGGCGCGCGGCAGCGGGCTTGGCAAGGCCTTGCTGGCCCGGCTGGCCGCGCTGGCGGTGGAGCGCGATTGCGCGCGGCTGGAATGGTCGGTGCTCGATTGGAATGCCCCCGCGATCGGGTTTTACGAATCGCTGGGTGCGCGCTTGCTCGACTGAATGGACCGGGATGCGGGTCGATGGACAGCAACTCGTCGATCTGGGGCAACAATTCACCGCAGACTGACGCGATTCTGCCGCTTTCGCGTAGCGGCCCATTCAGCAAGCGCTTAACTGGCCGCTGCTATGAACAGGGCTATGAACAGGCGCGATATCCTCAAGGGGTCGCTGGTGGCGGGGGCAGCGCTGGCGCTGCCTGCTCGCGCGCTGGCGCAATCGCTGACCGATCAGTTCGACCAGGCCTTAGGCGCGGCCCCGGTGCCGCCCGTCGCGGGTCCGGTTGTCGAGCCGCTCATCCCCGCCCCGCCACCATTGCCGACGGCGGTTGTCCCTAACCCGGCCTATGACCGCAAAGTGCTGGAGATCGCCCGGCGCGAGGTTGAACGCGCTGGCGCCGTGGTCTGGCGGCGCGATATCGTCGGGATTGCTGATTTTGCGCGGCCGTCCTCGCTGCCCCGGTTCCACTTCGCCAATCTCGAAAACGGCACGGTCCGTTCGTTCTACGTGGCCCATGGGCGCGGGTCTGATCCGGAGCATTCGGGTTTCTTGCAGGCGTTCTCGGGCGTACCCGGCTCTGAAGCGACCTCGCGCGGGGCTTACCTCACCTGCGAATGGTACAAGGGCAAATACGGCACTTCGATCCGGCTCGAAGGGCTCGATCCGGACAACCGCACCGCGCTCGAACGCGCGATCGTGATGCACCCGGCCACTTATGCCAATCCGGCGCATATCGCCAAGTTCGGCAAGCTCGGCCGCAGCGAAGGCTGCTTTGCCATGGCCCCGGACCAGTTCAACGAAGCGCTGTGGCACCTCTCTGGCGGGCGGCTGCTTTATGCTGACCGGATCGAAGTGGCATAGGTTACCTGTTGATAGCAGAGTGATTTGGCATGGTCGGCGTGTCCAAAGGTTTCACGCAGAGAACGCAGAGAAGAAAAACCGCAGAGGCGCAGAGGAGTAGCGCTTGCGGCGGAGCCGCTTAGATTTTCTACACCGCGTCTGGCTCGTTTTTTGGAGCGAAACGCGGCTGCGCCGCAAGCGCTCCCCTCTGCGCCTCTCTTCTTCCTTTGCGTCCTCTGCGCGAACCCGGATTGCGCGCGGCACTTCGATCAGACCATGCGACGCTTGAACGCACCTGGCCTACAGCGGATTATCCAGCTTGATCACGGCTTCGCTGCTCTTGCGCTTGCCGTCCCACGGTTTGCGCGGTGCGGCGAAAGACGCCAGCACCGGCGCTGTCGCGGCCGTAGATGTCCTTGAACTGGCCGAACTTCCCGGTGATGTCGGTCGCCATGGTGAAATAGGTGATATAGACCGGAAAGGTCTTGGTCATCGGCACCCGGGTGTATTTGCCCGAAGTCACCATCTTCACCCCGTCATCTGGCGTCAAGCCCGCGCCCAGGATCGCCATGGTCATCGCCAGTTCGGTCGCGCGTTCGGTCCGCACGCAGCCATGGCTGAGCGCGCGCTGGGCATTGGCGAACAAGCCGCGTGACGGCGTGTCGTGCAGGAAGATCGCGTGTTCGTTGGGCATGTCGAGCTTCATCAGGCCGAGCGCGTTGCCGGGGCCGGGTTGCTGAACAACGGTTACCGCGCCGCCTGCTCCGCGCGTCACGCGGTAATTTTCGCGCCTCGCACGCGCCGGATTGGCCAGCAGTGCCGCACCCAGGCCTTCGCCTTTGACGATTGATTGCGGCACGGTCCAGGTCGGGTTGAACACCACTCCTTCGACGATTTCGGCCAGCTGCGGGGTCGCAGTGCGGCCAGGCTTGCCGACGATGGTGCGGTACGAACGGATGATTTCATTGTCGACGGTCAGCCGCAGCTGGAACTCGGGCACATTGGTCAGCAGATAGAACTTGCCCATATCGCGCGCCAGCCAGCGCCAGCGGTCCAGATTGACCCGGATCAGGTTGCGGGTGGCGCGTGTCGCTGGCGGGGGTCGCGGCCAATTTGGCCTTGAGCGCGGCATAGTCGGGATGGGTGGGCGCGAGCGCGGCAATGGCCCCGGCGATGTCCTGACTGGCGAGCGCGCGCGCCATCACCGCCGAGGTCGGGTTAAGATCGACATCGGGGTCAACCGCGAACCATTGCACCCGCGAATCGCATCCGGGTGCGGCCATCGCGCATATCTTCGATCAGCCACGAGAACGACTTGCTGGCCTGGGCATCGAGCGCCGCGCCTTCACCTGCGGCAATCGCGGCGCGCAGCTGCACTGGCTGATAGTCCGCCGGGATCAGGCCATCGGCGTCGATCTGTTCGATTGCGCTGAATAAAGCACGGGCATGGGCCAGCTTCCAGCTGAGGCTGGGTTCATCGATCGGCACTTGCGGCGTGATCGTCGGGCTGGGCGCGGGCGCGGTGGCTGCTGGAGCGGGGCTGGGCGTGGTCGTCGGGCTGGGTGGGGGCAGCAGGTTTTCAGGCGCACGCTGCGCCGCTGCGGGCAGGCTCGCCGCCGCCAGCGATCATGCCCAGCGCGCCTATCGAACCTTGCATCAACCACTGCGTCATCATCAACTCCACCGTTCGGATCCGCCCTCTGGCGCATCCTTTGCCCGTTTCGGCGCAGTCCTTCAAGCATTGCACCTGTCACCAGCCTTAATCATGGGCAGGGTGACGCAGCGCGGCAACAGCGTTAGGGGGTCTGGCCATGCGCGCCGCCCATCCTGCCTTGCCGTTCCTGGCCGCTGCCGCCGGGATTGCTCTATTCAGCCTGATGGACGGGCTGATGAAGAACGCCTCGATCGCGGTCGGGGCCTATAGCGCGATGCTGGTGCGCTCGGTCTTTGGGGTGGTCCTGATGCTGCCGCTGTGGCGACTGACCGGCGGCCGCTGGCCAGCCGCAGCGGCCTTGCGCCTGCACGCCCTGCGCGGCGCGATCAGCGCGGTGATGGCGACCACCTTTTTCTGGGGTCTGGTTCGCTTGCCGTTGGCCGAAGCGATTGCGCTGTCCTTCATCGCGCCGCTGATTGCCCTCTATCTGGCGGCGGTGATGCTGGGCGAGCAGATCGAGCGGCGCGCGATTCTGGCGTCGCTGCTGGGGTTTGCCGGGGTGCTGGTGATCGCGGCGGCCCGGCTGAACGGGGCCGGGTTCAGTCCTGACGCGGCCTGGGGGATCGCCGCCGTGCTGTTTTCAGCGGTGCTCTATGCGATCAACCTGATCCTGCAGCGCAAGCAGGCCCAGCTCGCCAGCCCGCAGGAAGTCGCGCTGTTCCAGATGGGCTGGTCCGGCCTGTTCCTGACGCTGGCCGCGCCGTGGCTGCTGGTCTTGCCAGGGGCCGGACACCACGTTCGAGATCGCGGGCAGCGCCGCGCTGGCGGCGGTTTCGCTGATGCTGCTCAGTTGGGGCTATGGCCGGGCGGAGGCGCAAGCCTTGTTGCCGATCGAGTATACCGCGTTCATCTGGGCCGCGCTGCTCGGCTGGTGGATGTTCGGCGAGCCGGTGACTGTGGCCACGTTGGGCGGGGTCGCGCTGATCGTGCTCGGTTGCTGGATCGCGGCGCGTGGCGGACGTGCGGCAACGCCGCCAGCGCATATCGAACCGACGTCGCTTTAACTGCCGAATTTGAGGGCCGATCCCCACCCCAGCCCCTTGACGCGCCGCCAGTTCGCGCGCATCGGCGGCGCCGAAAGCCATGGCTGTTGCACCTGCGAAGGGGGCAGGCAGCGCGGCCCCAGGCAACAGGAGAATTGGCGGCATGACTCAGGTCGGACAGGACGCGCTCGGCGCACGCAGCACGCTTACCGTGGGCGGCAAAGACTACGCCTATTACTCGCTGAAAGCCGCCGCCGCGAAGTTCGGCGATGTCAGCCGCCTGCCGTTCAGCATGAAGGTGCTGCTGGAGAACCTGCTGCGGTTTGAAGACAATGGTTTCACAGTGTCCACCGGCCGATATCAAGGCCTTGATTGACTGGCAAAAGAACCCCGCCGCCGTCGCAAAACGAAATCCAGTATCGCCCGGCGCGGGTGTTGCTCCAGGACTTTACCGGTGTACCCTGCGTGGTCGATCTGGCCGCGATGCGCGATGCGATTGCCAAGCTGGGCGGCGACACCTCCAAGATCAACCCGCTGGTTCCGGTCCATCTGGTGATCGACCATTCGGTGATGGTCGATGAATTCGGCCACCCCAAAGCCTTCGAACAGAACGTCGAGATCGAATATTACCGCAACGGCGAGCGCTATGACTTTCTCAAGTGGGGCTCCAAGAGCCTCGCCAATTTCAAGGCCGTGCCTCCGGGGACCGGGATCTGCCACCAAGTCAATCTGGAGCATATCGCGCAGACCGTCTGGACTTCGGTTGACCAGAACGGCGTCACCGTCGCCTATCCCGACACCTGCGTCGGGACCGACAGCCACACCACGATGATCAACGGCCTCGGCGTGCTCGGCTGGGGCGTCGGCGGGATCGAAGCCGAAGCCGCGATGCTCGGCCAGCCGGTGTCGATGCTGATCCCCGAAGTGGTCGGGTTCAAGCTGACCGGCACGCTGCCAGAAGGCGTCACCGCGACCGATCTGGTGCTGACCGCCACGCAGATGCTGCGCGCCAAGGGCGTCGTCGGGCGGTTTGTGGAATATTACGGCCCGGGCCTGTCCGAACTGAGCCTGGCTGACCGCGCCACGCTGGCCAACATGGCCCCCGAATACGGCGCGACTTGCGGGTTCTTCGGGATCGATGACAAGACGCTGGCCTACCTGCGCCTGACCGGGCGTGAGGAAGACCAGATCGCGCTGGTCGAGGCCTATGCCAAGGAACAAGGCCTGTGGCTGTCCGCCGACATGGCCGACCCGGTGTTCACCGATACGCTCGAGCTCGACATGGGCTCGGTCGTGCCGTCGCTGGCCGGCCCCAAGCGCCCGCAGGACAAGGTTGCGCTGACGCACGTCGATGACGTGTTCAACGCCGATCTGGAAAAGGTCTACAACAAGGCCGCGTCGCGCGTCGCGGTCGAAGGCAAGGATCACGACATCGGCGATGGCGATGTGGTGATCGCTGCGATCACCAGCTGCACCAACACCTCCAACCCGGGCGTGATGATTGCCGCCGGGCTGGTCGCCAAGAAGGCCAACGAACGCGGGCTGCGGCCCAAGCCCTGGGTCAAGACCAGCCTGGCGCCGGGATAGCCAAGTGGTCACCGACTACTTCGTCAAGGCCGGCCTGCAAGAGCATCTCGACGCGGTTGGCTTCAACCTCGTCGGCTATGGCTGCACCACCTGCATCGGCAATTCCGGACCCGCTGGCCGAACCGATCAGCGCCGCGATCAACGGCAACAATATCGTTGCCGCCTCGGTCATTTCGGGCAACCGCAACTTTGAAGGCCGGGTTTCGCCTGACGTGCGCGCGAACTTCCTCGCCAGCCCGCCGCTGGTGGTGGCCTACGCGCTGAAGGGCACCGTGACCGAAGACTTCGTCACCACCCCGATCGGGATCGGGAGCGATGGCGCGGCGGTGTACCTCAAGGATATCTGGCCGACCAACGCCGAAGTCGCCGAAACCATGGCGCAGCTGCATCGATCGCTCGATGTTCCGGCGCGCTATGCCACGGTCTATGAAGGTGATGAGCACTGGCAGGCGATCAACGTCACCGGCAGCGAAACCTACCAGTGGCGCGCGGGCAGCACCTATGTTGCCAACCCGCCGTACTTTGACGGCATGACGATGACCCCGGCCCCGGTGCAGGACATCATCGATGCCCGCCCGCTGGCGATCCTGGGCGATTCGATCACCACCGATCACATCAGCCCGGCCGGATCGATCAAGGCCGATAGCCCCGCTGGCCGCTGGCTGATGGAGCATCAGGTCGCCAAGGCCGACTTCAACTCCTACGGCGCGCGGCGCGGCCATCATGACGTGATGATGCGCGGCACCTTCGCCAATATCCGGATCAAGAACGAAATGGTTCCCGGCGTCGAAGGCGGGATGTCGGTGGTCGAGGGCGAGGTCATGTCGATCTATGACGCGGCGATGGCGCACAAGGCCAATGGCACCCCGCTGGTGGTGATCGCAGGCAAGGAATACGGCACCGGCTCCAGCCGTGATTGGGCGGCCAAGGGCACCAACCTGCTCGGCGTGCGCGCGGTGATCGTCGAGAGCTTCGAGCGCATCCACCGCAGCAATCTCGTGGGCATGGGCGTGCTGCCCCTGCAGTTCCCCGAAGGCACCACTCGCGAGACGCTGGGCCTGACCGGCGATGACAGCTTCACCATCCGCGGCGTCGGCCAGCTCCAGCCGCGCCAGGAGGTTGAGGTTGAAGTGACCCGCAAGGACGGCACCACCTTCGGCTTCAAGGCACTCTGCCGGATCGATACCGCCAATGAGGTCGAATACTTCATGAACGGCGGGATCCTGCACTACGTGCTGCGCAAGCTGGCTGCTTAACCTTGGGCCGGCGAATCCTGGCCCGACTTTTCGCTAGGCAATACGTCAGTCCGGTTGTTCGCAACGATTTGCGCGGTGAGTTGTTCGAGCAGATCGTTGGAATGGCACTCGAGCCGCGACGCCCCCAATGCGGAGGCATGAACATCGCACGTTTGCAGCATCACCGATCTGGTCGAAATTCAGGTCAAGCAATCGCGGCGAAGCAATCGTGGGATACGGGAACTGGTCGCTTCCGTTCCAGCGCTTTTCAATCCAATCAGACGTTCGCTATGACGGCCCGGACTCGACCGATGGCCGAGCCGCAATGCCGTCGTCATCTCGCCGCCATCGGTAATACAGTACGGATCGGACCATGCAGACCCTACCAATGATCTTTTATGTTATTGGGGAAGCTGAACTTCCGGCGCTGGAATCGATCTAGCCTGCGACATATTGAACGGTCCTCGTAGGCGGTCATGCTATTTCGCTCTAAACGGTGTTATCGCGGTGTTGAATACGACCTTTGACGAATAGCTGCCTTGCGCCCAAATTGGGCGCATGGTATGCACCTGACATGCGGATCATCGCCCGTCGCACGCTGCGCGAATTCATTGTCATGCGGGCGGGCCATAAGGATCAGCCAGCATTGAAAGCGGCGCTTGACGCGTGGTTTGCCGAAGTGAGCAGGGCGGACTGGGCCAGCACAGCCGATGTGAAGCGGCTCTATGCCACCGCGACCATCGTCAGTGCCGACCGGATTGTCTTCAATATCAAGGGCAATGATTACCGGCTGGTGGTGGCGGTAGATTTTGAGAAAGCCATTGTCTGGATCAAGTGGATTGGCACCCACAAGGATTATGACCGCATCGACGTGAAAGAGGTGAAACATGGCCAATGAGGTGAAGCCGATCCGCTCTGAGGCGGACTATGAAGCGGCGTTGGCCGAGGTTGAGGTACTATGGGGAGCGGCGTCAGGCACACCCAAGGGCGACCGGCTTGATGTCCTGGCGACGCTGATCGATGTCTATGAAGCCAAGCACTATGCGATGGACCCGCCTGACCCGGTGGAAGCAATCAAGTTCCGCATGGAGCAACAGGGCCTGACGCGCAAAGACCTGGAAGATATCATCGGCACCCGCACCCGCATTGCCGAAGTGTTGAACCGTAAGCGCAGCCTGTCGATTGGCATGATTCGCCGTTTGCATGACCGGCTGGGAATTTCTGCTGAGGTTCTGATTCAGCCGTCACGTGAGATGGCGGCATGATCGCTGTGATTGCCAATTGGGATCATTGAACCAGCGCTGCGC
Organism: uncultured Alphaproteobacteria bacterium; assembly: GCA_963802015.1. Taxonomy (GTDB): domain Bacteria; phylum Pseudomonadota; class Alphaproteobacteria; order Sphingomonadales; family Sphingomonadaceae; genus Novosphingobium. Next base: position 43,319 of record CAWDHB010000006.1, on the reverse strand, counting down.
CTGGTCGAATCAAAAAGGGCGGCTCTTTCGGGGAGCCGCCCTTCTTTGAAGGCATCAGATGCGGCGGAGTTCAGGCCGCAGCTTTTGCCTGATCCTTTTTGCGCAGACGGCGGCGGCCGAGCATGGCCGCAGCGCCAGCGCCGAACAGCAGCAGCATCGGCGGGGCGGGCACTTCGGTACCGCCATTGGTTCCGCCAGTGGTGCCACCGGTGGTCCCGCCGCTCGACGAGGTCGAGCTGCTCGAACTGGTCGAAGACGACGAGCTGGTCGAGCTGCTGGTCGCGCCGCCGGTGCTGCCCGACGAGCCGGACGAACCCGACGATGAAGAGGAGCCGCTCGAACCCGACGAACCGCCCGATCCGCCGCTGGTCGCGCCGCCCGAAGAGCTCGAGGACGAGCTGGACGAGGACGATGAGCTGGACGACGACGAGCTGCTGCTCGAGCTGGTGACGTTACCAGACGAGCTGGTGACGTTGCCCGACGAGCTCGTCACGTTACCCGAAGAGCTGGTGACATTGCCCGAGGTGGTCGAGGTGGTGCTGGTCACGCCGCCGGTCGAAGTGGAAACGCCGCCGGTTGAGGTCGACACGCCGCCAGTCGAAGTCGAAACACCGCCGGTGGAGGTGGAGGTCGAAACCCCGCCAGTCGAGGTCGAAACGCCGCCGCTGGTGGTCGAGGTCGATCCGCCCGAGGTTGAAGTGGAGCCGCCCGAGGTTGAGCTGGAGCTGCCGCCCGAGCCGCCCGACGAGGTCGAGCTGGTGATGCCGCCAGTGGTGGTCGAGGTGACAACCACGCTGCCGCCGCCGCCGCCGCCACCGCTGCCGCCAAAGAAGCCGCCGAAGAACCCGCCGCCAAAGCCCACGCCGCCCGAACCGCCGATCACGGTCACGCCGCCGCCGCCCGAAGAGCTGATTGGCTGCGGGGGCAGGGGGGGCATATAAGGCACAGGTGCCATCGCCATCTGCTGTGCGGGAGCTGCCGGGGCGCAGCTGACCGTGCGGGTCACGACGCGGCGGATCCGCCGGGTCCGGCGCGGTTCGGCGCTGGTTGCGCCGGTGGTCGCGATCTGACGCCGGGCGCGGCCGCAACCGGGTGCGCTGCCGTTGAAGTCACCGCGCGGACAGACCGAAGCCGTCGCGGGGCCCTTCTTCACATATTGCACCTGCGCAGCGGGCGCTTCGGCGACATGCACCGCTCCGCCACCAATCACTGCGCCGCCTGCTGCACAAGCTGACAATTTCGCCAGGGCCATCCGTACCGACATAAGCTTTGCTCTCTTTATGCTTCGGGGCAATCATGCAGGTCCCCATGCCTGCCATTCAACCCCTGTATCGCATAGAAACGCAGACGATTGGTAAAGCAGCAACGCTATTAACCGTCTTTTTGGTCTGCGCCTGCCAAAAAAATGCCAGTTGTCGGTGCTTTGGCGCCCTACCTGTCCCGATTTGAAACCGATTGTTGCCCAAATGCCAAAGTCCTGGCGCGATCCCGGTTAACCCTCGGGCGAATCGGGCAGATCGAACAGACCGGTCTGCGCTCCGGCTGGGCGGGGCGATTCCCAGGTGTTGCCAGGCGCGCTCGTTCAGGCAGCGACCGCGCGCGGTGCGGGCCACCAGCCCCAGCTGGATCAGGTAGGGCTCAACCACATCCTCGATCGTATCGCGCGGTTCGCTGAGCCCGGCGGCGAGCGTTTCCACCCCGACCGGCCCGCCTTTGTAGATATCGGCGATCATGTGCAGATAGCGCCGATCCATCGCATCGAGCCCCAGCCGGTCAACTTCCAGCCGGGTCAGCGCGGCATCGGCCTGCGTCCTGGCTGATCGTCGGCAGCCCATCGACATGGGCAAAATCGCGCACCCGCCGCAGCAGTCGCCCGGCCACCCGCGGCGTCCCGCGCGCGCGCCGCGCAATCTCGCGCGCGCCTGCCGGTTCGATCCCGATCCCCAGCAAGCCAGCGCCGCGCGTGACTACGCGTTCCAGCTCGGGCTCGGTGTAGAAATTCAGCCGCACCGGGATGCCGAACCGGTCGCGCAGCGGCGTGGTCAGCAGCCCGGCGCGGGTGGTCGCGCCGACCAGTGTGAAAGCCGGCAGATCGATCCGCACCGACCGCGCCGATGGCCCCTCGCCAATGATCAGATCAAGCGCGCGGTCTTCCATCGCGGGGTAGAGCACCTCCTCGACCTGCGGATTGAGCCGGTGAATCTCGTCAATGAACAGCACGTCGCCGTGCTCCAGATTGGTCAGCAACGCCGCCAGATCACCCGCCTTGGCGATCACCGGGCCAGAGGTAGCGCGAAAGCCAACCCCCAGTTCGCGCGCAACAATCTGCGCCAGCGTGGTCTTGCCCAGCCCCGGCGGGCCAAAGAACAACACATGATCCATCGCCTCGCCGCGCGATTTCGCGGACTCGATGAAGACGCGCAGGTTGTCCTTGGCGGCGGCCTGCCCGACGAATTCGGCCAGCGTCTTGGGCCGCAAGGCGGCGTCAGCATCGTCAGGCATGCGCTGTGGGGTGAGGTGGGGATTTTCGGTCATGAGTAGATGCAGGTGTCTTTTTGGCGATCCCAGTATCCACCGCGATCATAGCACGTGTCGATGTCGAACCAGTCGTCCGTTTGGCAACCTGTGACAACGCCGCCAACGAAAAGTGCGATTGCGAGCAGAAGGCGAACAAGGCGGGTCATCGAGGTGTTGGGCTTTGTTGCACGATGGATGCTGAAACAAGTTCAGCATGACTCGGAAAAGGAAAAGACCAGTTTGAACCAATCCCGTCACCCTGAACTTGTTTCAGGGTCCATCGTGCCGCACATTCAGGTTCATGCGGCAGGAACGCGTTCCGTGTGTCTATATTCTCGCAAGCGGGCACTACGGTACGCTTTACGTCGGCGTGACTTCCGACCTGATCGGTCGAATGTGGCAGCATCGCAACGACGTGTTGCCGGGCTTCACGCGAAAGCACAAAATCCACCGCCTCGTTCACTTTGAAATTTATGGCGATATGATCACTGCGATCACACGCGAGAAGCAGCTCAAAAACTGGCGCCGGCCGTGGAAGATCAATCTGATCGAGGAGTTGAACCCGCACTGGGCTGACCTGGAGGTGGGGTTGGGCTTGCCACCGCTGGCTCGGGTTAAAACGAGGGATGGACCCTGAAACAAGTTCAGGGTGACGGGTTTTGGGGAGTTGGGCGGTGCGCATCACCCCGCCGCCCTTTTCAACGCTACCCGGACCAGCTCATTCAGCCCCGCGCCTTCGCCCAGTTCCTCGATCGCCCGCGCCACGGCCATCGTCGCCACTGGCGGTTTGAACCCGAGGTTTTGCAGCGCCGAAACCGCGTCGGCGCTGGCTGAACCGGCTGGGAGCGCGACCGTACCCACGCCTACCGCAGTCGGCAAGGCCCCGGCCTTGTCCTTCAGCTCATTCACAATCCGCGCGGCCAGTTTTGGCCCCACGCCTTGCGCGCGCGCCACCATCGCGGCGTCGCCAGCGGCGCAGGCGCGCGCGACTTCTTCGGTCGAGAGTGCAGAGAGCACGGCCAGCGCCATCTTGCTGCCCACGCCTTGCACCCCGGTCAGCAAGCGGAACCACGCGCGTTCGTCGCCGCTGGCGAAGCCGATCAGGCGCATGTCGTTTTCGCTGACTTGCAGTTCGGTGTGGACCGTTACCGTGTCCCCCCGCAGGCCCAAGGCGCCAAGCGTCTTGGCCGAGGCGTGGACGAGGTAGCCGACGCCGCCCACGTCAATCACCGCCCAGTCGGGGCCGAAATCATCAAGCAGGCCGGTCAGTTTGGCGATCATACCGGGTGGGTTATCGCGGGCCGGGCCAGACCGCAAGCAAAAGGGAACATCTGGCGAACGACGGTCCGTTCAGCCTGGCGACAACTGTACGGCCCTAATCCGCCGCCGTCTTGCCTCGGGGGTGCTGCGATGTTCAAGTTTTCGGCCTGCCTGCTTGCCTTTACCGCCAGCGTCGTTGCTGCACCCGCGATGGCCGAGGAAATCTACCTCGGTGCGAGTTTTCACGGGGTTGATACGCCATTCTCGCTCGAGGCAGGGGAGCGCGGGGCGGATGTGCAGATGGGCATCCGCTCTGATCCCATCGAAGGCCTGTCCGCGATCGGCAAGCCCTCGGCCTATTTGCATGGGCAGGTCAGCGTCGATGGCCAGACCAGCGTGGTCGCCGCCGGGCTCAGCTGGAAGATCGGCACCCGCGTCTATCTGCGCCCCGGCATCGGCATCGCGCTGCACAATGACCGGATCGAGGACTATGCCCCGAACGGCCAGCGGCTCGATCTGGGATCGCGCGTGTTGTTTGAGCCCGAACTGGCGCTGGGCGCGCGGATCAACGATGATCTGGCGGCGGAACTCAGCTGGGTTCACACCAGCCATGCCACCCTGCTGAGCGGGCAGAACCCCGGCATGGACTTCATCGGCGCGCGGATGGTGCTGAAGCTGAAGTAAATTGGGGCAGATTAATCGGGAACCAACCTGACCAGTTGAGCTTGGGGTCTGGACACATGATCGGCAGGGGGCGGAAGTGGACGTTTGAGTCAGGGCGGAGCCTAATAGCCGTTCACGCTGACAGAGCCGACACTGGATCAAACCTGCGACTTCCCCGAAGCCGGCCCTTCGTTCATCTGCAATTGGATTTAGAAGACTGAGTTGCTGTCTCTGTTGTTGAGTAATGCAGGTTCGGATCCGGCAGTTTTCTTGTAGGTTAGCGCCAGAGCCTCGTGCTCGGCCATCGGCAGCAGCTCCGCCAGTGATCCTGAACTGATTTCCAGCCGCTCTGCAGCCAGATCGAGCACCCGGTCGGGGCCCTGTTGGCGGTTCATATGCACGATCCGGGCGGTCGCCTCGCGGCGATCAGCCTCGGAGCAGCTTAGGGCTTCTGCGACCGATCCAGCCTGCGCGAGATGCCAGGCAAAAACGCGCGCCGATAATGCCTTGCGTGGCCCCGTTCGATCCGATCGGATACATCGGGTGCGCAGCGTCGCCCATCAGTGTGGCGTGGCCAAAGGTCCATTGCGGCAGTGGATCACGGTCGACCATCGGGAATTCGTAGATTGGACCCGAAGCCGCAACAATCGCCGGGACATCGACCCCGGCCCAGCGCCAGTCGGTAAAGCGCGGCACGAAATCTGCGTGGTCGCCAGGCCGGTTCCAGACACGCGGCGGCGGTGCGCCTGCTTCGGTGACCTGTAGGTCGCAGATCCAATTGAGCCGATCGAGGCCGGTTTCAGGTTCTCTGCCAATTGGATAGGCTATAAATTTCTGCGCCGAACGCCCGGCCCAAATCATCACTTTGCCGCTCATCGGCGCGGTGACCGGCGAGGTTGAGCGCCACAAGGTGATACCGTTCCAGCGCGGTGCGCCCTCTTCGGGGTAGAACTGCCTTCTCAGTGCTGAATGGATGCCGACCGCGCCAACCAGAACGTCAGCCTAGACCGAGGTATCCCGCCCCGTAACACGGTCCGCAAACCGGGCGTGAACGCGCGGGCTAATTGTTTCAGCGCCGACCAGCTCTTGACCCATCCGAACCGCGTCAGCGCCAAGCCGTTCGCGCACCTTTCCGAGCAGGAAAATCTGCAACTGCCCGCGATGGATCGCGATCTGCGGCCAGTTGTAGCCCGCCACCAAACCGCGTGGCTCGTTCCAGACCAGTTCGCCATTGGCGGTCAGGTAGTTCAGATCCTCTATCGCAACGCCAAAACCGAGGAATTTTTCGAGCAGACCCAGCTCGGCCAGTTCGCGCACCGCGTGGGGCAACAGGTTGACGCCCACGCCCAGCGGCGCAGGCTTGCTGACTGCTTCATAGACTACCGGGCGGAACCCCGCAGCGTGGAGGCTGAGTGCCGCCGTCAGGCCGACAATCCCGCCCCCGGCAATCGCAATGTCGAGTGTGCGATCCAAGTCAGGCCACCTCGTAGACCGTCAGCCGCACAGCATCGGCCAGCCACTGGCCATGGGATATCGCCAGAATGCGGTTTAGCCGTTCCAGCTCTGGGGCTTGGGCGGTGAAGCGGATCGCAGTGCGGAAATAGTACAACACCGGATCGACCGTTTCGCTCATGGCCAAACGGGCGAGAATTTCGGCGGGGCCCGTCCGCAGGCCGCGCGATCGCACTTCGACCGGGCCTTTGCCCAGCTCAAGCACATAGTGCGCATCGATATCGATCGTCCCGTCGGCTCCGATCTGCTGCCAATCGGTCCCGCCCAGCAGCACTGTGCCGCTGTAGGCGCCGGTCACCACACCGCCGGAGATCGGGATGCAGCGGCGGCCCCTTCCGACTTCCACAGGTTGGCCGACCGAGAGGTCGATTTGCATCAAGGCCCCGTGCACCGCGGTCATTTCCGCTCGACGGACATCACCGCCATCGTCAGGCGCGAAATGCAGGCCAGCCGGTCTTGTTCGTTAACAATGCGGATGCTCCAGATCTGGGTGGTTCGGCCCAGTGCTTCTGGCCGAGCGGTGGCTTCTACCACGCCATCCTTGACCCCACGGTTTCAGCAAGCGTGACCGATGCCCCGCCATGCAACCGGCCATGCGGCTGCAGGGTTCGTTCATCGATGGGAATAGTCGCGACCACAAGGTCATCGCCAATTTCTGAGACCTGGATTCCCAAATGGTTCGACAGGGAATGCCCTTCGCCCCAGGTTATCTCCGCCGGATCCAGTTCGGTTCGGTTCCAGATCGATTTTACGGTCAGGGCTGCGTGTTCTCTTGTCAACTTAAACGAATGAGGTGAGCACATCGCCCAAGCCGGAATCAAAGCGGGCGACCACTTCGTCACCCGCCTTGACCGGCATGGCCCGCACGAACGACCCGGTCAGGATCGTCTGCCCTGCTTCGAACGTAATCCCCAGTTCGCCAAGCTTGTTGGCGAGCCAGGCCACTGCGGTGACCGGATTGCCGAGCACGGCCGAGGCATAGCCTTCCTGCTCAACCTTACCGTTGACGATCATCTGGCCGTGAACCCGGCGCAAGTCGATATCTTCCAATCTGCGCGGGTTGGCACCCAGTACCGCAGCACCGCAAGCGGCAAGGTCAGCCACTGTATCCAGCACGGTCATGCCCGGCGCGGGGCCTACCCGGAAATCGACAATCTCGATCGCGGGGAGAATGAAATCGGTTGCCCGCAAGACATCGACAGGAAGTATGCCGGGGCCCTTGAGTGCGCTCTTCATCACAAAGGCAATTTCGATCTCGATCAAGGGGCGAAAGAACCGGGCATGATCGAGCGGGGTATCTTCGGGCAGGAACAGATCGTCGGTCATCGCGCTGAAATCAGGCTCGGTCGCACTCGACATTTCCTGCATCGCCTTGGAGGTCAGCCCGACCTTGTATCCGCGCACTTGGCGGCCCTGCGCGAGCGAATGGGCCACGAACGCTTGCTGGATCGCATAGGCATCTTCCATCTCGATCTGCGGGTAGGTTTGCGTCAGTAGCGGTAGCGCCTTGTGGGTCCGGCGGGTCTCAATCAGGTCGGCCACAATCTGGTTGCGGGTTGCGGAATCAAGCATTGTTCGATCCTTCGGCAATGGTACTGCGCGCTGAAGACAGAGTGGTGTGGGCGGCGGCCGCAAGTGCACCACTGTCGGTCAGCACCGAGATCATCTGGAAGCCTTGCTTAGCGCGAAGCGGCGCAAGAGCTGCGGTGGAGAGTACAGCCGTGGCGATGCTGCGCGACCGGGCGGCCGCATTGACCCGCGTAAGGGCTTGGTCAAACTTTGGCTCACCGTCATTATCGCCGGGGCGCAGGCCGAGCGAGAACGACAGATCAAACGGCCCGACGAACAGCGCATCGACACCGGAAACACCTGCGATGTCTTCGACCGCCGCCAGTGCCTCGACGGTCTCGATCATCGGAATTACGGCGATTCGCTCATTGGCTCCCGCGACATAGCCCATCCCGTCGCGTGCGCCGACCCGGACGGGACCCAAGCTGCGTTTCCCGGCGGGCGGGTAGCGGCATGCGTCGACCAGACTTTGCGTTTCGGCGACCGAATTGATCATCGGGGCAACAATCCCCATTGCTCCGGCATCGAGCATTCGCCCGACGATCCCCGGCTCGTTCCAAGGCACCCGGATGATCGGGGTGATCCCGGCAAGGTCGATCGCCCTGATCATCTCCACCGCGGTTTCAAAGCCCATGCAGCCGTGCTGGAGATCGACCAGCACCCAATCAAACCCACCCTTCGCCAGAATTTCGGCGGTCAGGCTGCTGGGGATCATGCACCAGGCACCAAGCGTTACCTCGCCGCGCTGCCAGCGCAATTTTAGGGATTCAGGCAATTTTATTCTCCCGCTGTGCCTGCTGCGTGCACATTGAGGGTGACTATTCTCAAAACTGATTGCAGTCAATTATGCAATTGCAAGGGAACCTATTGGCAGTCGAGATGCATCGCCAACTGACTGCGTAGCTGGGCAAAAAACGCTTGGCGCGTGGCGATACCGCCAAGCCAGCTCAGCAGGCCGAGATAGTAAATCGCAAACATCGACTGTGCGGTAAGCGCGGGGTCGAAGCGTTCTGAAATCGATCCATTGCGCTGCGCGGAAGCAATCAGACTTGTGAACCCGGTGTAGATCGAGCCCATCAAATGGGACAGCTCTTCACTCCGATCCGGCCGATCGGGCATCAGGATTTCCTTCAGCAGCAGACGCGCCAACACCAGGTCGCGCTCATGGTAGAGCACCATGCGCTCGAACACCTGCATCACCTGATCGATCAGCAGCATGTCGGCTGGCAGGTTGTTGAACGCTTCCTGTGCTGTGGCCAGCATCTCCTCGTGAAAGACCATGACCAGCAGGTCTTCTTTCGATCTGGCGTAGAGGAACAATGTGCCGGTGCCGATGTCGGCCGCCTCAGCGATCTGCTGGGTCGTGGTTTCCGCAAAACCCTGTTCGGCGAACAAGAGCCGTGCCGCCGCAACGATCCGATTGCGCTTCTCAAGCTTGTTACGCTCTCGCCGTCCAAGAGTAGTCGGAGCAGCAGCTTCGGCCTTGACTCGGGTGGTTGCGGTTTGTGCCATGAGCCTTCCTTCCGGTCCGACCGCCGCGATGTCAACGCCTGCGATTGCGGCATTCCCAGTTGATTCGAGGTTTCGCTTGACCTGCCATCTCTTCCCTATAAACTGACTGCAGTCAGAAATGAAACGATTCATTACAGTGCCGAACGGGATTGCCCGAGGGTGCGGTGATGCGTGGGCCGGGTGTCCTATCCCCGGCCAAAACCGGGAGAGTGGCATGGCAGGAAACACGGCAACGGTTGCGGGCGTAGACGTCTCGCTTGACCATTGGATTGGCGGCAAGCGGGTTTCCTCTGCGGAACGCTTCAGCAATGCCTCACCAATTGACGGTAGCGATCTTGGCGCAGTTGCAGCGGGCGGGCAGCAGGAAGCCGACATGGCGGTCGAAGCCGCCAGCGCGGCCTATCCCGCTTGGGCCGCGCTCGGCCCGCAAGGACGCCTGCCGATCCTGCGCAAATTTGCCGAAGGCATTCTGGCGCGCGGCAAGGATATCGCTGCGGTTGAAAGCGCCGACAACGGTTCGCTGCTGATGGGCAACCTGCACCGCATGGTCCCGCGCGCGGCGCAGAACATCTCGTTTTTCGCCGAGTGGGCGCTGGGTCTCAACGACCATGTCATCGAGCATGAGGAGGTCATCAACAATGTCCGCTACGATCCGTCGGGCGTATCAGCGCTGATCACGCCTTGGAACGCACCGATGATGCTGACTACGTGGAAAGTCGGTCCGGCGCTCGCTGCTGGTAACACGATCGTGATCAAACCGCCCGAATGGGCCCCGCTTACGTGCTCGCTGCTGGCAGACATCGCCAATGAAGCCGGTGTTCCCCCTGGTGTTCTCAATGTGCTGCAGGGGATCGGCGAAGATGCCGGCGACGCTTTGGTCAACAACCCCGATCTGGCCCGGATCAGCTTCACCGGATCGACTGATACCGCCAAGATCATCGGCCAGGCTGCAGCGCGCTCGATCACCGCGATGAGCTCCGAACTGGGCGGGAAATCGCCGCTCATCGTTTGCGCCGACGCCGACCTCGATGCCGCCGCGCAGACGGTTGCTGGGCAATACATCAATGCCGGTCAGGTGTGCCTCGCCGGAACCCGGATCCTCGTCGAAAAGTCGATCGAGGCTGAGTTCCTCGAGAAGGTGCGCGCCGCCGCAAGCCACATGACTGTCGGCGATCCGCGCGAGGCGACCACCCGGGTCGGCCCGCTGATCCACCCCGAACACTTTGCCCGCGTCTCAGGCTTCGTCGAGCGCGCCAAAGCAGCTGGGGCCGAAGTGTTGTGGGGCGGGGCAAAGTCGGATGTTGGCGCGCTGTATTTCCAGCCGACGATGTTCGCCGGGGTGAGCCTGGGCGACGAAATCTCGCAGAAGGAAGTGTTTGGCCCGGTGCTGACCTGGCAGACCTTCAGCTCCGACGAAGAAGCCATCGCGATTGCCAATGGCACCGAATACGGCCTGGCCGGTACGCTGTTCTGCGGCAACGAGGACCGCGCGATGCGGATCGCTTCGCAGGTTGTGGCGGGCACGCTGTGGGTTAACTGCTTTTTCGTGCGAGACCTGTCGGCACCGTTTGGCGGCAGCCGCAATTCGGGCATCGGCCGCGAAGGCGGCACGCACAGCTTCGATTTCTATTGCGACATCAAGAACATTGCAGTCCGCAAGGGCTCATTCGCAGCGAAAGGCGCCTAAGATGACCGAAGTAACCGAACTGGGTTATGTCAGCATCGGGGTCAGTGATCTGGCCGCGTGGGACAAATTTGCCGCGCAGGTTTTGGGGCTGGAAGTGGTGCCGGGCGAAGATGCCAAGACCCGCTATCTGCGGATGGATTACTGGCATCACCGGATCAAGCTGGTCGAAGACGGTACCGACGATCTTCAGGTGATCGGCTTGCGCTTGGCCGGAGTGCTGGAATTTCGCGCGATGGCCCAGCGTCTACAAGCAGCCGGGATCGGCGTGCGGATAGGCACTGCGGCGGAAGCCACAGCGCGCCAGGTGCTTGAAATCATGTTCCTGGAAGATCCCAACGGCTATCCGCTGGAACTGTTTCATGGTCCGTTGGTGCAATACAACCTGCCGTTCCATCCCGGGCACCGCATGCACGGCGGCTTTAAGACCGCGAGCGGTGGGTTCGGGCACATGATGCTTAACCGCAAGGCGGAATTTGAGGCGATCCACGCCTTCTACACCTTGCTGGGGCTGCGCGGTGGGATTGAATACAAGTTGCCGATTCCTGGGCTTCCAGAACCGGTCGAGCTGATGTTCCTGCACTGCAATGACCGCCAGCACACGCTCGCTTTCGGCCCGCCCGAACGCAAGCGCATTAACCATCTGATGTTCGAAGTAGAGCGCATCGAGGATGTCGGCCTCGCCTACGATCTGGTCGCACAATCAGGGACTGCGGTGGTGATCGAGCCCGGCAGCCATGCCAACGATCAGAATTACTCGTTCTATTTCAAGAATCCGTCGGGCTTCATGAACGAGATCGGCTGGGGCGGACGCAAGCCGACCGGTCAATCCGAATACTATCAGGGCGATTCCTTTGGCCACGCGCCGGTGATGGAAAATATGGGCGGGTTCATGGTTCCGGCCTGATCGCCGCCCAATCTGCATCCACAGGAGAGAGATATGTCAGTACTGGACGGACCGCGCGAAGAATGGTGCCGCATCGTGCTTGAAGGCACCCCGCAGTGGGTTCGGCCCGAAGGCGATCGTCTGTGGCTTGGTGATGGCCGCAGCGTGGCTGAGGCGGATGCGGTATATCTGCCACCTTGCGATCCAACCAAGATCATCTGCATCCACCTCAACTATGATTCCCGCCGGGTTGAATTCCGTGCGCCAGCGCTGGTCACGCCGACCTATTTCCAGAAGCCGTTGACCACGCTTAACGCGCATCGCGGCATGCTGTCGCGCCCGGCTGATTGCCAGTACTTGAACTATGAAGGCGAAGTCGGCGTTATTGTCGGCAAGCCGATGCGCAATGTCGGCCCGGCTGACGTGTGGGATCACATCGCTGGCTTTGCTCCGGCCAATGACGTTGGCGCGCAAGACTTCCGCGACACCGATGCCGGATCGATGCTGCGGGTCAAGGGCATGGACGGGTTCTGCCCGCTCGGTCCGGGAATTGTCCGCGGCGTCGATATCCGTCAGGAAACTGTGCGCACCTACATCAACGGCAAGGTGGTGCAGGAAGGCGCGCTGAGCGAGATGACCTTCGATATTCCCTATATCCTGGCCGACCTGTGCCGCCACATTACCCTGCTGCCGGGCGATCTGATCCTGTCAGGCACGCCTGCCAACAGCCGCCCGATGAATATAGGCGATGTGGTTGAAGTTGAAGTGACCGGCGTTGGCCGCCTGACCAACACCGTGCAGGAAATCCCCGCGCCTGCGCATCAGGTCGGCCACGGCCCGACAGATACCGATGCCGTCACACGGGTAGCGCTGGGCGGTGACTGGTGGGCAAAGCAGGACCAGGCCAAAGCCTGAGCATTGATTGGGAGTAAAGGCGATGTCTGTTGCGGAACTGACCGAAAACCTGCTCGATCCCGGCCTGTTCCCGGCCGAGCAGGGGCCGCCGCACGCGCTGTTCGACAAATGGCGCGCGACCGATCCGGTGCATTGGAACCCGGAGAACCCGGACTACGTGAACGCGATGCCCGATTCGTGCGGGGTGCGCGGCTTCTGGGTGCTGACCCGCTACAAGGACGTCTACGACGTTTCGATGAACCAGCAGCTGTTCTCCAGCCACGAGAACGGCATCGTTGTCTGGGACTTTGAGGGTGAGGCACTGGCGCGCCAGCAGGCCAATTTCATGTCGATGAAGCCGGCCGATCACGCTGCGGTCAAAAAGGTCATCATGCCGCCGTTCATGCCCAGGGCACTGAACGAGATCGCGCCGCAGATCGAGCGATTGGCAGCTGAGATTGTCGATTCCGTGGCCAGCAAAGGCACCTGCGAATTCGTTTTTGATGTCGCCTCACTGCTCCCGATCAACACCTTCTGCGAGCTGATGGGCATCCCGGAGCATTTGCGCGATCAGGTGGCGGATTATGGCAATGCGCTGGCCGATGTCGAAGGCCGGGCCAACCATTCACTCGATCCGATGATCGGGCTGTTCGGCCTTGCCCAGCAACTGGCCGAGGAAAAGCGCCGCAATCCCGATGGCAGGTTGATGAGCGCGATGGTGAATGACACCACGCTCAATCTCGATCCGATGGCAATCAACCAGTTCTTCCTGGTTTTCGCCATGGCTGGCCACGAAACAACCCGTTCGACTGCCGCCCATTTCATCCACCTGATGAGCCGCCACCCCGATCAGTATGCCTTGTTGCGCAGTGATTTCGATGCCCACATCGATAACGCGATCGATGAAGTGCTGCGTTTCACCTCAACCACCACCAACTTCACCCGCACGGCAATGGTCGGCACGGAGATTGGCAGCCATCCGGTGCGCAAGGGCGACAAGATCTATCTGTCCTACGCCGCTGCCAATCGCGACCCTTCGGTATTCGAAGACCCGCACCGCTTCGATATCACCCGCAGCAATGCCAAGCGCCATCTGGCCTTTGGCGCAGGACCGCACATCTGCGTCGGCGCGCGTCTGGCCAAGATGCAGCTACGCTCCTTGCTGGCGCAGATTGTAACCCGGATCCCGGACATTCACCCGGTTGGTGAACCCGCATGGCTGCATTCGGTATGGTTCAACGCGATCATTGGCATGCCGGTGGAATTCACCGCCGAGTGATCAATCCAATTTGGCCTGGCTAAACGACCCCGGAGCCTGCGTGGTTCTCGGGCTTCTTCAAGTCAGCGTCAGCCTTGCGGCATACCCAGCCGGTCCCACAGCGCGGGAACCTCTTCCCACTTATGGTCGCGCTGGGCGAACATGTGATCGAGCGCCATGTTGCGCGGCGCGCTGGCGAGGTAGAACCGCTCGTACAGTTCGGTCCGGCTGCCCAGTGCAGAACCGGCAAAGTCCCAGGCAGTGCGGAATAGCTTTGCGCGTTCGAGAGCGCTGATCCCGTTCGCACCGGGCATGAATTCGCGGATCAATGGACCGAGCCGGGCATCGTCAAAGGCCGCGAGCGATGGTGTCGCCAGCAGATTGTGCGAACCCAGCAGCTTGATCAGTTCATTGGCGCGAACCATCCAGCCCGGCATACTCGCCCGTACCGCGCGCAGCGGCTCTTCCTTGCACAGCATTACCCCATTGGGCCAGTCCGACGCGCCATTTTCTGCGGCAGCAATCGCCGCACGGGTCAGGCTGCCAAAGGTCTTGAGCTCGCCCAGCATGGTGGCCACATCGGGACGGCCTTCGCAATTGGTCGCCCGGGCCATGCGCACGCATAGCTCATAGGCGAACTCCAGCTTCACCGCCGCCCGGATCGAAGTCTGCTGCATGATGTTGGCGGCCCAACCATGCATCATCAGACCGTTGTAGACCTCAAGGCTGCCATCGATGAACACGCGCTCGTTGGGGATCTCGACATCGTCGAAGATCATGAAGGCATCCTGCTCGTCGAACCTGCTGGAGAACGGCCTGTCATGCGGATCGCCCTGGACGCCGTAGTGATCGCGGCACAAGGTGACGAGGCCCTTGGTGCCCATCGGGATCGAGAACGATAGCAGCATTGCGGGATCGGTCTCGGGCGACTGCGGCTGGCCGGGATAGACGTAAAGCTCGTCGGCGAAGGGCCCCAACGTGGCGAGGATTTTGGCCCCGCGCACAATGATGCTGTCCTTGGTCCGCCGGACAACTTTCAGCGTCAGATCGCCATTGATGCCTTTGGTATCGGGGATCGACTTGTCGACCTGCGGATTGATGATTGTATGGGTCATCGAGAGGTCTTTCTCGACGACCTCGCGATAGAAATTCTCGATGTTCTGGGCATAGCGCTCGTCGCTGCCGGCCACAAAGATATCGCGGCGGGCGGTAAACCCGGCCAGCGTCACGTTGACATAGTCAGGCGTGCGGCCAAGCATGCCATGCGAGTAGCGGGCAAAGCGATCAAATGCCCGGTGCCGGACTTCCAGGGCTTCCTTTGATCGCGGCAGGATCAGGCTGGCGTTCATTTGCTCGCCGCTAACGGGATCAGTCGCGAGGCAATCGTCCGCATGCTGCCGCTGCCAGTCGAAATAGCCAGCCATCCCGCCCAGCGATCCTGCCATTGCCGGATCACTCGCAACGTCAATCCGCCTCGCTCCAAGCCAGACCTCGCGTTCGTCTTTGATACCCGCGAGATACTGCGCGCTTGTCCGTGCCGTCATCGTCATCCTCCTGCCGCTCGGCTCTTGGCCGGTCCCATTGTGCCGCGGAGAAGATCATAAATTATGATGGACGTCAATTTTGATTGTAGTCATAAAAATGAATCTTCATTCAACGCGATCTGCTATGGAAGCTGGCTTTAACCACATTCCTTCGCTTGGTGAGCGCCATCGGCAAACATGAACCAACGGCAAAAGAGGACCATCCGCGCGCAAAAGCTGCCGTTCCGGACTGTCCCTATAAGCCGACATTCTATTGGACTCGCCCTGCATACCAAACATTGGTGCTGTTACTGCATCGCAGCCCGGATGAGCGGCTGCCGCCCTGACCGATGCCTTCGGCAGGGCCTTGGGTGGTGGAAGTAGCCAATGGTCGCTGCAGGCCATGCTGCACGACTTGCTGACCGACCCCCACAATCGGTCGATGGTCCCGACCTATGGTTCAAGCCGGGTCAAGCGCTACGCCTACTATGAGACCCGCAAGGATCTCGCCCGCCTCGGCGATCAACCGGGCATCCGGTTCCAGCGCGGTCAGCTTGAGCAGCACCTTATCAGTCGCATTGAGCAACTGCTCAACGACGAGCATGCGCATCGGCGTCTGTCGGGGATCGAAGAGGCTGGCGCACTGCGAACCCTGTTCGCGACCGCGCACCTTTTGGCCCTTCAACTCAGGGAGATCGGCAAGCGCGAGCAAACCCTGCGGAACTTCATTGCGGCCATCGCCATCCGCGGCGATGGCATCTTGTTTGAGCTGACACCTGCTGCGCTGGGCATCGAACAGGGCTGCAATTGGAGATGGACCATCCCGTTGCCGGAACGGCGTCCATTCCGCGAGGCTCGGATCACGATTGAAGGCGGAGCCATTGAAGATGGCCGCTCGGATCATCTGTTTGAACAGGTCGCCGAAGCCATGACGATCTAGCAACTCGTGTTGGCATCTTCCGGTCTTAGCCTTGCTCATCTGGCTCGGCGGGAAGGGCGGTGCCGGACCCAGCCTACCCGGTTGCTGCGCAACTCGTTCTTGAGCCCGAGAATTGTTGAGGCGATTGCTGAGGGCAATCAAGCCAAGGGGCTGAGCCGGCGCGTGCTGATCGCCTGCGACATGCCGATCGACTGGGCCAAGCAGGAGCGCATGTTCGGGCTTGCGGCCTGAGCGCACTAGCAACCAACAAATGAGGTGAAGCCGGGTTCTCGGGGATAGAGAATCCGGCATATTTTTGGAGGCGAGAAAGCGGCGCAGAGCGCTCTCTGGCTTCACCCTCGAAAGCACATGCCACCAAACCTCCCGGAACTGCGCCATTCCGCAGGGGCAGTGCGCCCGTACGCTAATTTGAGTTACCTCGAAAGACTGATTGGTGCGGTCGAGAAGACTCGAACTTCCACGGGCTTTCGCCCACAACGACCTCAACGTTGCGCGTCTACCAATTCCGCCACGACCGCTAAATCATCGGGCCAGTTGCGCTTGGATCGCGCTGGCCCGGGGGGGTAGGAGCGCGCCCTTAGCAAAGGGGTGCGGGGGCGGCAAGCGATGTCTGCCGTAAAGACTTCATGCAGCGCGCGTTTCGTTGCGGGACAGCGGCTAATGCGCGGTTGTGATCGCGGTTAAGACTGCGTTTACCCTGATCCATGGCACTTGCCGTCGCTTCTGTTGCTGGCACCCGTGGCGGTTCAGCCCGGCGCTGCTCCGGCAGATCAGACGGTGCGCGGCCGATGCCTGTGCAAGTACGGGCTGCGGCGAGCGCGGAAGTGCTGCGATCTGGCCAGATCGGCGGGACTCCAGGCAGTGAGACGTTGCGCCCGGCCCCGCGCACCGCGCCGGACGGGCGCGTGTTGTGGGAGTTTCGTTAGCCGGGCTTCCAGCCGAATTCAGCGAGCTTGGCTGACTTGGGTATATCGGTGACGGCTTCGTTGATCGTCATCGTTTCGCCCGGTGCCAGCACCCGCTTGGGCGGGGCGACTTCCCAGCTGTAGACAATCCGGTCCTTCGGATCGCGCAGCACGATCAGGATTGTCGGGACCGAACGTGCACTGCGACCGACATTGGTGATCGTCCCGCTCGCCCCGAAATATTCGGTGCCATTGGGCAATTTGCGCCGATCCTGGCGCTTGCCGGGGAAGTCCATCACGAGGCCGGGCTGTTCTTCTGCAAAGGTCTGCTGGGCGAAGGGCATCCAGGCAGGCAGGCCGTACCACGCCGTCGCGGCGATCGCACCGAGCGCGACGATCGCGAACAGCACGGCGGCGAACATCCACATCGTGGCCGGATTACGCCGGGGCGCCAGGAACGGCTCGTGGGCGAAGCGCGAGCGGTCCTCGTCGAAATCTGGCTCGCTGTAGACCGGTGGCGCGGGCACGTCCCGTTCACGCGCCGAGGGCAGTGGTGCCGCAAAGGCTGGTTCGGCAAAGTCTGCATGCGGCTCGGGCTCAGTTACGGTCGGTGCCGGGACCGGCGCATCATCGACTGGCTCCTCCGCAGGCATCGCGGGCAAGGGCCGCGCGGGCGAGGACGGGGGAGGCGTAACCGGAGCGGGAGCTGGCGCGGGCGTGCTCAAAGTCAGCGGGGCACTGTCCTGAAACCACGAATGCTTGCACTTGGCGCAGCGCACGGTGCGCCCGTCCACGCCGATAGCAGTATCGGGCACGGCATAGCGGGTGGAACAGGCGGGGCAGGCAATGATCATCGTTGGCGGGTTAACCATGGCTTGGCCCCCGGCGGCAACCCGCCATGAGCGGGGATATTGCGGCTATCCCCTTTTTTCCACATGGATTGGTGCTTATAGGCTAGAGCGAAGCAGCTTTTCGGATGAACCCAGCGCCAATGACCAGTGCCACTGACGCGGAGATCGTCCAGTTTGACAACGTGGGGCTACGCTATGGGAGCGACCGGGAGGTGCTCTCGGACGTCTCGTTCACGCTCTATCCGGGCAGTTTCTACTTTTTGACTGGCGCCAGCGGGGCAGGGAAGACCTCGCTGCTGCGGCTGCTTTATCTGGCGCAGCGCCCGTCGCGCGGCTTGATCCGGATGTTCGGCACCGATGCGATCACCTTGCCGCGTGAGCGCTTGCCGGGATTCCGGCGGCGGCTGGGCGTGGTGTTTCAGGACTTCCGGCTGGTGCCGCACCTGTCCGCGTTTGATAACGTCGCGCTGCCGCTGCGGGTGGCCGGGGTGCCCGAAAAAGACTTGATGAAGCCGGTAAGCGACATGCTCGACTGGGTGCAACTGACCGACCGGATCCATGCCTTGCCCGAACAGCTTTCCGGCGGAGAGCAACAGCGCGTGGCGATTGCCCGCGCGGTGATCGGGCGGCCTGATTTGCTGGTAGCGGACGAGCCGACCGGCAACGTCGATCCGGAGATGGCGGTCAAATTGCTGCGCCTGTTCGAAGCGCTCAACCGGTTGGGAACCACCGTGGTGGTGGCGACGCACGATGTCCACCTGCTCAAGAAGGTGCCCGAATTGCTGATCATGCGGCTGGACAAGGGGCGGCTGTCCGATCCGACCGGCGCGCTGCGCTATCCGCCGCGTCGTTCGGGCAGCGGGGCGTGATGCGGATGGTCCAGCTTCCGGAATTTCTTCAGTCTGCGGCAAAGCTCGGCATGTTCGGCCCCGATCAGGCCGGTGGCGAGCTGGTTCCCGGAAGCCGCTTGTCCGGGCCGATGTCGTGGGTGATCGGGATGATGGTGGCGCTGACGGTGATCGCGCTCGCGGCCGGTCTCGCGCTGGGCAATGTGGCGCAGGGGGCTGCGGCCGATCTGGCCAACGGCGTGACGGTCCAGATCATTCAGGCCAATCCAGAGGTGCGGCAGAGCGAGGCCGAGCGCGCTGCGGCGCGGCTGCGCGCTACGCCCGGCGTGGCCAGTGTCCGGGTGGTTCCGCAGGCCGAGGTAGAACGCCTGATCGAGCCATGGCTGGGCGGCCAGACCGATGGCGAAGATGCAATTCCGGTCCCGGCGCTGGTCGACGTTCTGCTGACGGGTTCGGTTGACGGCGAAACTCTCGGCGCGCTGCGCCGTTCGGTCCGTGAAGTCGCGCCAAGTGCGCGCGTGGACGCGCAATCGGCCTGGCTGCAGCCGGTTTTCGCGGCGATCGATGCCTTGCGCTGGCTGGCGATCATCATGGTCGGCCTGTTGGCCTCCGCTTTGGCGGCGGCGGTGATTCTGTCGGTGCGCACGGCGATGGGGCTTAATCGCGACACAATCGAGATCGTGCATCTGCTGGGCGGCACCGATGTGCAGATCGCGCGGCTGTTCCAGCGCTCGGTCGCGATCAAGGCCTTGACCAGCGGGCTGGTCGGCTTTGCGCTGGGCGCGGGAGTGGTGCTGCTGTTTGCCAGCCGCTTTGCCGAGCTGGGGGCCGGATTGCTCTCAACCGCCAGCCTTGGCCTCGGGGCCTGGATCCTGCTGGCCTTGGTCCCGGTGCTGGGAACCGGGCTGGCAATGCTGACCGCCCGGCTGACCGTGTTGCGCGCGCTGCACCGGATGCTCTAAGGGGCTGACATGCTGCGCCGCCTTATCTCCATTACTGTCCTGCTGTGGGCATTCGGGTTTGTCTGGTTCGCCGCTGCTTTGCCGCAGTCGGCCGGAACGGTGCAAACCGATGCGGTAGTCGTGATGACCGGCGGAACCGGGCGGGTGGCGCACGGAGTGGATGTGCTGCACCGCAAACAGGCGCAAAAGTTGTTTGTGTCCGGGGTAGGCGCACCCGTGAAGCCGCACGAATTTGCTTTGCAATACAAGGTCAGCGCGGCAGAAATGGCTTGCTGCGTGCAACTGGGGTTTGAGGCGAAAGACACCCGGTCCAACGGCAATGAAACCGCGCGCTGGGTGACAGTCAACCAGATCAAATCGATCCGGCTGGTCACCAACGACTGGCACATGCGCCGCGCCGAATATGAACTGGCGCGGGTATTGCCAGCAGGCATCAGCGTCGTGCCTGATGCCGTACCCAGCGAGCCGAGTTTGCGAACCCTGTTTACGGAATACCATAAGCTGATTGCGCGGCAGGTTTCCGACATCGGCGGGGCCTGAGCATGGGCCGCGTTGCAGACATGCTCCGCAGCCTGCTGTTCTACCCGGTGTTCTACTTTGGCAGCCTGGTGATCGTGGTGGTGGCCAACGTGTTGCTGGCGCTGGGATCGCAGCGCCGGTTTCGCGCGGTGGTCGATAGCTGGGCCACCTGGCACCGGTTCTGTGCCCGCGTGATCCTGCGAATCAAGGTGGTCTGCCACGGCACGATCCCGGCCGAGCGGGTGCTGATCGTGCTGAAGCATGAAAGCTTTTTCGAAGCGATCGACTTGCCGGGTCTGCTCAACAATCCGGGCGTATTTGCCAAGGCCGAGCTGCTGCAGATCCCGCTGTGGGGCACCATTGGGCGGAGTTACGGGCTGGTTGAGGTACAGCGCGAGCAAGGTGCCAAGGCGCTACGCCATATGCTGGCCGCCGCGCGCGCGATCAGCGCCGAAGGCCGCCCGCTGGCGATCTTTCCTGAAGGCACAAGGGTGCCGCATGGCGAGCAAACCGAGATGAAATCAGGCTTTGCCGGGATCTACAAGCTGCTTGGCTTGCCGGTCGTGCCGGTCGCGGTTGATTCCGGGCGGTTCTATCACCACTGGCTCAAGCGGCCCGGGACGGTGACCTATCTGGTCGGTGAGATGATCCCGCCGGGGCTCCCGCGCGAGGAAGCCGAAGCGCGGGTAACGGCGGCAATCAACGCGCTCAATCGCTGATCCGCTGCTGACATATTTCGGATAGCTACGATCCAGCGTCGACTTCTTCCTGCGATGATTTTGTTTGATGTGATCCAATCAGATAAGAATAGTTGACACTGTTCACACGTGTCGCGCAGTCTTTTTTGCGATTCGACAGTTTCGATATTTGGGGGTTGCCGCATGATAAATGGCTCTATCTTGTCACGTCGGACGGTTCTCGCAGGGGGATTGTCTTCGGCTCTGGTAGCATGTTCGCCGTCAGGTAGCGGTGACAGCAGCAGTCAAAGTGGCGACGCTGGAGGAGCCAGTGGGACCGAGCTGATTTGGTCGAACGTCGATTTTTATCTTTCAATGATTGCCTTTGCCGGCCCGATCGGGGGAGCGCTCGCCGGTGCAATAAAACTGGCTAACGTGGCATATGCGTTCAAACGTGCCGGGAGAATTGCAGACAATCTGGGGTGGATCGTCGATGGTGTGAATTTGATCAATCAAATGCGAACCGAAATATTCTCGATTCCCTCAGCTAACGCTGCACCGCGTGCATTTATGACGCCAGCGCAAGGCGCAATAAACGATTTCGGTTCTGTGCCCGTGATCAGAAACAGTGCGCGGCTCAAGGCCGGAGTGGCAAATCAAAGCGGTGGCAGATTTGGAGACTACGATCTCTTTTTTGCAGTGAAACCGGTCACCGAGCGGCCGCCGCGCACTTACGATCAAGCGCTCGGCAACGGTGATTTCACCGCTGCGATTGTCCGTCCGGCGGCGGATGGCAGCTACGATGGAACTCTGGATACGGTTTTGCCGACCGGCGGATACGTCTCCTACACTTGGAAATTGCCACGGGGTTCTGCGCCGACGGACGCTGATTTTGCCGCATCACCGTTCATCGGCCCTGCGTTCCTTGTGATCGACGATGCCGGCTACACTGGCGAAGTTGCGGAGGCGGTTGAAAGCGGCAAGAACGTGGAAGCACGCTTTCAATTGGCGGATGCCGTCTAACGGCATGTTTCGCCGCGCGCCTATCGACTTTAAGGTCGTCAGTCCGAATTGCTAAAGCGCGGTCACCGCCACGCTCATCGCCACCAGCGTGGCGTGGCCATATGCCATCAGGAAGGAGACATCAGCCGCATCGCGACCAACGCCAATTTTGGCCATCGCATCGGGTCGAGCCATCCCGGTCGGATCAATTAGGTGCCACGCCCCGCCAACGAAGACCTCGGCCACAGCGTGAAAATCGGGCGGTCGCACGCCAAGTGCATAGACGCTGGCGATCCGCGCGGGCATCCCGGCGGCACGAACCAGTGCGATCAGCACGTGGGCAAAGTCACGGCAAATTCCCTCGCGCCGCACATAGCTGTCGAGGGCCGTAGTCTCCGAAGTGCTTGACCCCGGCACGTAACTGAAGTTCGCCTCGATCCAGTCACGGATCGCCTGGACCAGCGGTCCGCCTGCCAGTTCGCGGAATTCGGCAGCAACGAAATTGCCGAACAGGTCGGATGGGCAATAGCGCGAAGGCATCAGGTATTCGACGGTTTCGCCGGGCAATTCGTGCGGCTGTGCCGCAACGAGCGTTGCAAGATCGGGCAGTTGGCGGTCGACTTCGACAATGGCGTGGTAGCGCAGGCTCAACTCGCCGCCGAGTTCGCACCCAGATCCGCTCGCCAATCCCGTCATGGCCAGGAATACGGGCGAAATGATCGGTGTTGGGTAGCGTGATCTGGGCTTCGATGACCCGCTGTTGGGGCAGCGTAGCCGCCTCGATTTGGAGCAACACGTCACAAGGTTCGGCCAGCGTGTAATCAATCGCAGCCTGAAGCAGCAGCTTCATACCCCGTGATCGCTGCGGCCAAAGTCGGGCCGGTCATCATCCTGGCCTTCTTCGATGATCGACCGCCGGATATCGCGGGTACGCGTGAACAGCTCAAACAGCGCGTCGCCATCGCCCCAGCGGATCGCGCGTTGCAGCGCAGTCAGGTCCTCGCTGAAGCGTTGCAGCATTTCAAGCACGGCATCCTTGTTGGTCAGGAACACGTCGCGCCACATCGTGGGGTCAGACGCCGCGATGCGGGTAAAATCGCGGAAGCCACCGGCGGAGTATTTGATCACCTCACTCTGCGTCACCCCTTCCAGATCGGAGGCGGTGCCGACGATGGTGTAGGCGATCAAGTGCGGCAGGTGGCTGGTTACCGCCAGCACCAGATCGTGGTGCTGGGCATCCATCAGCTCAACCTTCGCGCCGAGCGCTTCCCAGAATTCTGACAGCGCGGCGATCTGGTTTGCAGGGGTATCGGCGGGCGGGGTGATGATGCACCAGCGCCCCTGGAACAGCCCGGCAAAGCCAGCTTCTGGTCCAGAGCGTTCGGTCCCCGCCACGGGATGCGCCGGGATGATGCAATGGCCGGGCAGGGCTTCGGCCAGCGCCGTCGCGACGGTCAGCTTGCTGGATCCAACATCGCTGATCACGGCATTGGCCGGGATGGCATGGGCGAGGTCCTGCGCCACCGGAGCAATTGCGCCCACGGGCACGCAGAAAATAATCAGATCAGCAGTGCTGACCGCTTCGGCACCAGTCTCGCAGACAGTGTTTACCAGCCCGCGCTCTGCCGCTCTGGTCCGGGTCGCCGGATCAAAATCCCAGCCTAGCGTAGTCGCATCCGGGAGATACTGCCGCACGGCCAGACCCACGGACCCGCCCAGCAGGCCCAGACCGATGATCGCGATCCGTTCAAAGCTCATCGCGCAGTCTCCGCCATTTCACGCAAGGCCGTGGCGATGGCATCCATCTGCGGCGCCGTGCCGATCGTGATCCGCAAGGCGTGGCCGAGCCCTTGACTGGGCAGCCAGCGGACGATCGTGCCGCGTTCGGCCAGCCCGTGGTACGCGGTCTCGGCGCTCAGCGCGCCTTCGAACAGTACCAGCACGAAGTTCGCTTCGCTGGGCACGCACCGCAGCCCGTGGTTGCCAAGCGCGGCAATGGCCCCTTCAAAGCGGGTGCGATCTGCCAGATTATGGTCCCGCGATGCGGTAACGAATGCTTGATCGCCAACCGCCGCGAGCGCCATCGCTTGCCCGCTGTTGGTGACGTTGAACGGGCCGCGAATGCGGTTCAGCGTATCGATCAAGCCGGGCGCGCCGGTGGCCCACCCGATCCGTTCACCCGCAAGACCATAGATCTTCGAAAAGGTGCGCGTCACCAGGACGTTGCTGTACTCTGCCGCCAGCACCAGCCCGCCGTCGTCATCGCCGGGGGCGAGGTATTCGGCATAGGCCTGATCCAGTACCAGCACCACATCAGACGGCAATGCGGCGTGCAGCCGCGCCACTTCGGCGGCGGGCAGGTAGGTGCCGGTGGGGTTGTTCGGATTGGCAAGGAAGACGACGCGGGTCTGGGGTGTAACCGCCGCCAGCAAGGCCTCGACATCGCTGCCATAGTTGCGGTCTGCGGCCTCGACCGGAGTAGCGCCGCAGCGCCGCGCGGCGATATCGTAGACTGCGAAGCTGAAGCGCGAAAACAGCACCTCGTCGCCCGGCCCGGCATAGCCTTGTGCGGCGAGGTTGAGCAGCTCGTCCGACCCGGTGCCGAGCACGATCCGTGCCGGATCAATTCCGTGGAGCGCGCCGAGCGCCTCGCGCAAATCCGTGCTGGCAGGGTCGGGATAGCGGTTGGGTTCGACCACGGTTGCGCGCGCTGCCAGCGCTGCGGGACTGGTACCGAGCGGGTTCTCATTGGCCGAGAGTTTGACCAGCGGGCGGCCATCTGCTCCGGCGGATTTGCCGGGCACATAGGCGTGGATCGCAGCGATCCATTGCTTGGGAGCCGGAGCAGGAGAGGGCGCTTGAGTCATGGTCGCGCGGCCCTTAGCAGGCTTGCAGGCAATTGACAGCCCGGCCATGCTCCCCCAATCCCGCCGCCATGGCCGATGCAGCACTTCTTGCGACCAATCGCACGCTGGACCTGGACCAGCCGCTGCCGCTCGACGGCGGGCAGCAGCTGCACGGAGTGCAGGTTGCGTATGAAACCAGCGGTACGCTCAACGCGGACAAATCAAACGCGATCCTGGTGTTCCACGCGCTGACAATGGACCAGCACATGGTCTCCAACAATTCGCGCACGGGCAAGCCGGGGTGGTGGAGCAAGTCAGTCGGCCCCGGCCTGACCGTGGATACCAATCGCTATTTCGTGATCTGCGCGAACGTCCTGGGCGGCTGCATGGGCACGACCGGCCCGGCCAGTCTGGCCGAAGACGGGCGGCCTTGGGCGATGCGGTTTCCGGTGATCACCATCCGCGACATGGTGCGCACCCAGATCGCGCTGCTCGATGCATTGGGGATCGCACAGTGCCATGCGGTGATCGGCGGATCGATGGGCGGGATGCAGGCGCTGTCGTTCGCGGCGCATTGGCCCGAGCGGACCAAAGCGGCGCTGGTGATAGCCAGCACCGCGCGCCATTCGGCGCAGAACATCGCCTTTCACGAAGTCGGCCGGCAGGCGATCATGGCCGATCCCAAGTGGCTGGACGGCGACTACTACGGGCGCGGCAAGGGCCCGGAGAACGGCCTCGCAGTGGCCCGGATGGCGGCGCATATCACTTATCTGTCGGAAGCCGGGATGCATGAAAAATTCGGGCGGCGGCTGCAGGATCGCGCCAGCAAGACCTTCGGGTTCGATGCTGACTTTCAAGTGGAAAGCTATCTGCGCCATCAGGGCCTAAGCTTCACTGACAGGTTTGATGCGAACTCCTACCTCTATATCACGCGAGCCATGGACTATTTTGATCTGGCTGAGGAAAACGGCGGGCGCTTGGCAGCAGCATTTGCAAAGTCTGCCGCGCGGTTCTGCCTGATCAGCTTTGATACCGACTGGCTTTATCCCACCGCTGAAAGCCGCAGCATTGCCCATGCACTGAACGCCGGCGGCGCGCCGGTCAGTTTCGTCGAACTGTCCGCGCCCTATGGGCATGACAGCTTCCTGCTTGATGTGCCGGCGCAGGACCAGGTTATCGCAGGGTTTCTGAACCAATGATCGAACTGGATGACAACCCGGCGCGGCTGGATATTGCGCGTGTCCATGGCTGGCTCAGCAGCAGCTACTGGTCGCCGGGCATTACGCGCGACGTGGTCGAGCGCGCCATCACCGGATCGCACGCGCTCGGAGCCTATCAGGCCGGGGAGTTGCTGGGCTTCGCGCGGGCGATCACCGATCACGCGACTTTTGCCTGGATCGCGGATGTCTGGATTGACGAACCTGCACGGGGGAAAGGCTTGGGCCGCCAGATGGTGAGCTGGTATCTTGATCATCCCGCTTACGTCGGCATTCGCCGGTTCGCACTGACCACCAAGGATGCCCATGGTGTCTATGCCGAACTCGGATTCCATGGGCTGATCCGGCCGCAGAACCTGATGGAGCGACTTGCACCCGACTATGCTGCTGCTCTCAGGGGCGCATCGTGACCCTGCGCCCCGATCTTGCGGTGATCGCCTACAACGTCGATCCGGGCACGCGAGTGCTTGATGTCGGTTGCGGCGATGGCGCGCTGCTGGCGGCTTTGCGGACCAGCAAGCAGGTTGATGCGCGCGGGCTGGAGCTCGATCCGCACAATGTCGCCGCGTGTGTGGCGCGCGGGCTGTCCGTGATGCAGGGTGATGCGGACTCCGATCTGGCGGGCTACCCTGATGCGGCGTTCGACTATGCAATCCTCTCGCAAACGCTGCAGACCACCAAGCGCCCCGACCTGGTGCTGGACGAGCTGCTGCGAGTAGGGCGCAAGGCATTTGTCAGCTTTCCCAATTTTGGGCACTGGCGCGTGCGGGCGAGCCTGTTGTGGCATGGCCGGATGCCAGTCACCCGCCTGCTGCCGGTGGCATGGTATGAAACGCCCAACATTCACCACGTGACAGTTCGGGATTTCCGCGATCTGGTGGCGGCGCGCGGGATCAAGGTCGAAGGGGCGTGGTTTCTGTCCGGCGACCGCCAGATCAGCGGCACCGCTGCCAGCTGGCGCGCGGAGCATGCGGTGCTGCTGCTGTCACGCTGACGCGTCGTTCACCAGCAGCACCGAATCGCTGCGCGCCAGGGCCCAGAGGCTGAGCCCCGCCGCCCGCGCCCGTTCGACTGCCAAGCTGGTGGGCAGGGAAATGCAGACCAACGTGGTCGCCCCGGCGCGGACCGCTTTTTCAACGATCTCATAGCTGCAGCGTGCGGTCGACAGCACGAATCCATCAGCAAAGGGCTGCCCGGCGCGGGCCATGGCCCCGACCAGCTTGTCCAGCGCATTATGCCGCCCGACGTCTTCGCGCAGGCAGGCGATCACGCCCGCTAAGGAGCACCACGCTGCTGCATGAGCCGCAGAACTCGCAAGGGCCAAGGGCTGCAACGGCGGCAAGGCTTTCAGAGCGGCAAAGATTGCAGCAGCGTCCAGCCGGACATGCGCCGCTACTGGCGGGAGCGGCCGGGCCAGTTCTTCCAGATTTTCAATCCCGCACAGCCCGCAGCTGGATTCAGCCACGCGCATGCGGACCCGTTCGGTTAGCTTTTCAATGCCTGGCCCGCTCAGTGTCGTACGGACGATCCAGCCAGCGTCCACTTTGCTGATACCGACATCGCCGATACAGCCGAAATCGCGCGCGAGCCCTTCGGTCAGGGCAAAGCCGCAGGCGAAGTCCTCAAGGTCCTGCGGGCTCGCCATCATCACCGCATAGGACAGGCCGTTGTATTCCAGCGCGACCGCAGCCTCCGGCACCCAGCGGCGTGAAACCGCCCGCTGGGTGCCGGAGGCGGTCAATTCCTTGATGGGATGGTCCGTCACATCCGCTTGAGCGCGCAGAGCTTATTGCCGTCAGGATCGCGCAGATAGGCGAGATAGAGCTTGCCAAACGCCGCTTCGCGCACACCAGGCGCATCTTCAATCGCCACGCCACCATTGGCAAGTCCTGCTGCATGCCAGGCATCGGCTTGCTCAGGCGAGTCCATTGCAAAGCCGATCGTCGAGCCATTGCCGACTGTCGCGGGTTCACCGTCGATTGGCTGGGTGACCATAAACAGCCCGCCATTGTGCATGTAGATCAACCGGCCCTTGTCATCCTGCACGCCGGGCTTACCTCCTGTGGCGGTGAACAGCGAGTCATAGAACTGCTTGCTTCGGGCAATATCGTTGCTGCCGACCATGTTGTGGCTGTACATGGCACTCTCCTTTTTCAGTTGCGAAGTGCCACGTGTTAGCGGCCTCTCCGCCTGCGTCAATCGTGGCTGACCGGCTGGCGCAGTTTGTCGTAGGACGTTCAGGATCGGGCGGCTAGATCGCGGTAATGATCAAGCTATCGCAAATGCTGCTGGCCGGCGGTGCCGCCCTGAGCTTCACCAGTTCCGCCACCGCGCAGCCGAATGTCGTCGATCTCGACACTGCGCTGCGCTGTTCTGCTGCATTTGGAATCGTCGCGTCAGAGCAGGCGCGCGGCGTTGGGACAGCGCGAACGGACTATCCGGCTCTGAACCAGCGTGGCCGCGAATTCTTCGTTCAGACCGGCGCCCGGCTGATGGACGCGCAAAAGCTGGACCGCCCGGCGATGCAGCAACGCTTGCTCGCCGAAGTCGCGAAGCTCCAGTCCGAAGTCGCGGCGGCAAGCAGACCCGGCGGCCAGTTTCAAGGCGATCATGACTCCGTGCCTGGCCGTGCTTGATCTGACCGTGCCACAGCGTCGTTGATCGGACCCGGTCGGGCGCTCGCCGAAGGAATCGGGCATTGATCGGGCGCTATACCCGGTTGGTCGAGCGGGGCATGGCTGTGGCGTATTAGTCCGCTAAGGCAGTGCACAAGAGTGACCGACGTGACGGGAGAAGGCAATCGTGCGCAGGACCTTGAGGTCAGGCTTGCTGGGTATGACTGCGCTCTCTGCGTTCAGCCTCGCGGCTCCAGTTGCAGCGCAGGACACGGCCAGTGCGGCTCCGTTGCCAGCAGTGGCCAGCAATGAAGCTACGGTCGTAACCCAACCGGACCGCCAGACCTACCAGCTCGATTTCTTCGCCCGGTTCGCCCCGCGCAATGCCTGGGATATGGTCAGCCAGATTCCGGGCTTCAGCGTGCGCGATAACGATGGCAATCGGGGGATCGGAACGGCAACTGGCAATATCCTGATCAACGGCGCGCGGCCCACAAACAAGAGCTGACGATTTCGGCACGCAGCTTTCGCCGCATCCCGGCCAGTGCCGTGATCCGGATCGAGGTGCTCGACGGCGCAACGCTCGATATTCCGGGGCTCTCCGGGCAAGTCGCGAACATCGTCATGCGGCAAATCCGGGATGAAAGGCCAATTTGCCTGGACCCCGGAATTCCGCGCGCATTATGCCGATCCGCTGCTGACCCGGGCGAAGCGTCAATCAGCGGCAAGCAGGGGATTATCGATTATTCGCTCGCGCTGCAGATGAACGGCAACCGCAGCGCGCGGGCGGCCCGACCACGCTTACCGCGCGCCGATGGTTCGGTGCTGGAAGCTGCGCGATGATGTGTGGCAGGGGAACTACGACGGGCCGCAAGTCACCGCCCGGCTGGGCTTTGACCTGCCGGGGGATACCGTCGCGAACCTGAACGCGACCGGCCGCGATCGGCTGGTTCGATTATCGCGAAACCAGCAACCGGATCCGCCCCGGCGGGATCGACCGGGTGCGCTGATCGGCGAGGATGAAGACGAGCGCAGCTATGAAGCTTGGCGGCGATCTGGCGTTTCGAGCCATTGGCGGCCAATTGAAATTGATCGGTTTGCGCCGCTGGAGCGCGAAGACTATCGCCAGACGCGGTCACGCAGCTCGCCGACAACTCACCACGCCAGCGGCGACATCTTCCGCGCGGACAGCACCGCTGGGTGAAACCGTCTTGCGCGGTGAATTCAACTGGAAAATGCTGGGTGGCGATTGGCAACTGGCGGGCGAGGGCGCATTCAACCGGTTCGGAGTGTGACTCTACCGTCGGCGAACTGCAAACCGGCGGTGGCTTTTCGGTCGAGTCCGTTTGCGCCGGGTACCGGCACAGTCGCGGAAGACCGCTATGATCGGCAGCCTCAGTTACAGCCGCGCCTTGACTCCCGAGCTGACCCTGCAACTTGTCGCTGCTGCCGAATATTCGACAATTTCGCAGGGCGCGGGCGGGCGGTCGTCGCGCAGCTTCTTCCGCCCGAAGGGCTCGGTTTCACTGGCGTGGAAACCGTCGCAAGCGGTTCGACCTGTCGGTCAAGGTGATGCGCCGCGTGTTGCAGCTTTCGCTCGACGAATTCCTTGGTCGCCGCTTTCTGGGGAAGGAGAACGAGAATTCGGGCAATGCCGCGCTGGTCCCGCAGCAGGATTGGTCGGTCGAACTCGAAGCGAACCGCTCGTTCGGCCGCTGGGGCAGCACCAAGCTGCGCCTGATCGCGCGCGATGTGCAGGACTATGTCACGGTCGTGCCGCTGCCCGGCGGGGGCGAATCGACCGGCAATGTGCCCAGCGCCCGCGCCGGGGCGATCGACTGGACCACCACGCTGCAGTTCGATCCGCTCGGCTGGCGCGGGGCGAAGCTCGATGTGCGGGTGCTGTTGCAGGCATTCTCGGCTGGCCGACCCGTTCACCGGCTCAACCCGCCAGTATTCCGGCTTTACCGAGCCGGCTCATCGAGGTCAGCCTGCGCCATGACGTGCCCGGCACGCCTGGGCCTGGGGGGTGAGCGCGGAAAACTATGGCATCCAGCCCAGCTTTCGCCAGACCGAATACGGCACGCAGTTCGAAGGGCCGACCTGGGCCAGCATGTTCATCGAACACAAGGACGTGTTCGGGCTGACGGTGAGCGCGCGGTTTTCCAATTGGCTCAATTCGCGGAGCAGATGGGAACGGTTCGTCTTTGCCGGACCGCGCGACAGTTTCCCCTGCTGTTCAAGGAGGTTCGCAACCGGCTGATCGGTCCGATCTTCCGGTTCCAGGTCAAGGGCTCCTTCTGAGCGCAGTTTGAGGGCGGCTGGCCGCTCCGTTCAGCCCTGCGCAAGCGAGGCAACAATAAAGCGCGCGCCCCGTGCCATTCGGCGGGGTTTGAGGGTTGTTGCCATGGTGCTGCACCGTGTTTTCGCTGCCGTTGTGCTCGGCGCGCTGGCGCTGATGCGGTTCCGGCTGCCGCCGAAGACCGTCCGCTCGGGCAGATCGCCGAGGACCTCAACGATCCGGCACGCCAGGACGCCATGGCGGGCGCGCTCGAAGCGCTGGGAACTGCGCTGCTCGACATGAAGGTCGCCCCTTCCTGAAGGCATTGGACCGGGCCGGGGTGCCGCTGGTCGCCGCGATGTCGCGCCGATGCCACGCTGGCCGATCTGGCCGGGCCCGATGCGCGCCGGATGCCGGGCGAGCTGGCCGACAAGCTGCCGCTGATGATGGGCATGATGGGCACCATGGCGGGCGAGATGGAGGTGATGCTGCCGCAGCTCGAAGCCATGGGCAAACGCCTTGAAGGCAGATGGGCGAAGCCATTGCGCCGCCACCGCGACCGCTCGCCGCGATTAGCGCACAAAAGTAGGTTTTCCACCTGAAATGCAGCCGCGTCCGCCCGCCACGGGTGGACGCGGCCTGCCCGGCTGGGGCAAGAGGCACGGCTATGTGGCAGCTCTATCAGTTCCCGCTCTGCCCGTTCAGCCGGAAGGTGCGCCTCCTGCTCAGTGAGAAGGGCGTGGGCTATGAATTGTGGCGCGAGAACCCGTGGGAGGGGCGCGACGAATTTCTGGCGATGAACCCCGCTGGCCGCACCCCGGTGCTCCACGATCGCCGAACGGGGGATGACCCTGCTCGATAGCCGTGCGATCTGCGAATTCTTCGAAGAGACCGTCGACCAGCCACCCGATGATCAACGGCACGGCGGCCGGCCGCGCGGAAATCCGCCGCCTGGTCGCGCTGTTTGACGAGAATTTCTTTGGCGATGTCACCGCGCCGATGCTGCACGAACGGATGAAAAAGCGGCTGGTCTATCGCCAGTCGCCGGATTCAGGCGTGCTGCGCGAGGCGATGAAGCTGGCGCACGAACACCTCTACTACATCGATCACCTGATCGATCACCGCCCCTGGCTGGCCGGCGCGACGATGAGCCTGGCCGATCTGGCCGCCGCCGCGCAGATCTCGGTCGCGGACTATCTCGGCGGGCTCGACTGGACCGGGCACGATCAGGCGCCGGCTGGTACGCGGTGTTCAAGAGCCGCCCGAGCTTTCGCCCGTTGCTGGCCGAACGGATGGAAGTGATCCAGCCGCCGAGCCACTATGCGGATCCTAATGCGTGAACGGCATGGATGAATTTGTCGCCTATCCTTCCCGTTGGCAGATTGCCTTGCTCATTCTGGTGGCGTTTGGTTTTGTCTTAATGGGGTTCTGGGCTGTCGGAGCCTTCGGACCGCCGCCCGTGCGTCGCGCCAGCCCAGCTGTCAGCAATGCGATCGGTTGGCTATGCATCGCCTTCTTTGGGTGTTGCGGGCTGGCATTGATCAAGGCGTTCTTTGACAAGCGCGAACGATTGCGCATCAACGCCTCCGGCATTCACTGGATTAGCTGGTCAGAAGAGATGATCCCTTGGTCAGAGATTTCGGACATCACGACCTGGCAATTCAGGTTTCAAAAGTGGATCGTGCTGCACTTGCACGATGCGGAACGTTTTCCGTCAGCTAGCCCGCTTGCCAAGCTTTCCGGAGCGAGTCGAGCGCTGACTGGCGGCGATATCGCCATTTCCCTGATCGGAACTGACCGCAGCTATCGCGAAACTATGGAGGCGATAAGTCGCTTCCGTTAGGTCTGCAGACGTCGCTCCAAACCGCCCGTGCTTGCGGTAGCGCACCATCCAGCGGTCGAGGAACAGCCCGAGCGGCCGCGGCTCTATGCCCAACTCGGCGATCCCCGGGTGTTCGCCCGGCACTACATTGCCCGCCGCCAGCATCCGCCACTGATCGCGGCTGAGCGGCGCGAAGGCAGCCAGCCGGTCGCCGTCGCAAACGCCGCTGACGCCACGTCGGGCAGGGGTGCGAACAGCGCCTTTGCGGCCCTGCGCGGCGGCAATCCGCTGGTTAAGTTCCAGCATGGTCAAGACCTCCGGTCCGCCCAGCTCATAGACCTTGCCGCCGTGGCGTGCAGGATCGGCCAACGCAGCGGCCATCGCCAGCGCGGCATCGTCCACGAACAGCGGTTGCAAGCACTTGTCCGGGCCGAACACCGGCACCACCGGCAGCGTCGCGATCAGCTCGCGAACAGGTTGAGGAACTTGTCGTCTGGCCCGAACAACACCGAGGGCCGCAGGATCGTCGCGCCGGGGAACGCCGCCAGCACCGCCGCCTCGCCCGCCGCCTTGCTCCGGGCATAGGCTGTCGGGCTGTCCGCATCCGCGCCGTTCGCCGAAACATGGACCAGCGCCGAAAGCCCCCGCCGCCCGCGCCGCCGCCGCAATTGCGCCCAGTCCGCGCCCTGAACCGCGTCGAGATTCGCCCGCGAAAACCCCGACCAGATTGACCACCGCATCGGCCCCCGCCAAGCACGCGCCACGCTGCCCGGCGCTGGTCACGTCGCAGCGCGAACTGGACCTGGCCCAAATTGCCCAGCGGCTTGAGCCGGAACGCCCGCTCTGGATTGCGGCTCGCGATCCGCAGCCGCGCCCCTTGCGCCAGCAGCTCCTGCGCCAGATGCGGGCCGAAAAACCCGCTGCCGCCGAGCACGACCACCAGCTTGCCGTTCAGGTACTTTCGCCGGTTACTCGTCCTGCAAAACCTCACGTTCGGTGCCGCAACCGGCCATTGCCCGGCCCCAATGCACCGCAAGCCCGGTCCCGCGCAACTGGCCCAAAGGCCGTGCAGCCGACATTTTTGGCCCCGTCGAACCCGCCGTTGACAGCCCCGTCCCCCCCGCTAGTGGCCCGCTCCTACCCGGCACCGAGCGCACATTGCCCGGTGCACCCGTGCCCAGATGGCGGAATTGGTAGACGCACCAGCTTCAGGTGCTGGCGCTCGCAAGGGCGTGGAGGTTCGAGTCCTCTTCTGGGCACCATTTGTTCTCCCGAGAGCACACCGAAACCATCGACAAAACGGCAGAAATCTGCCATTCTGTCCTTGGTTCTGTTCCGTGGAGTTCAAGCTGGTTTCGTCCAGTTCCCCGCGAAACGGGCCATGAGATCGGGCCCAAATGGCCCGCATTTGCAATCATGGCCCGTGCCGATGGGCGACGCTGAAAGCGACCTGCCAGATGATCCCTGCGGAACAGTGTTCCAACTGAAGCAGGAGAATCACTCATGGCATTATCAGACGTGCAAATCCGCTCCCTCAAACCGGCGGACAAACTCTACAAAATCACCGACGAGAAGGGCCTCTATCTCGAAGTCAGCCCGAACGGATCGAAGCTCTGGCGCTACAAGTATCTCTACATGGGCAAGAACAAGCGGATTGCGCTTGGCCGCTATCCCGAAGTCGGCCTGGCCGAGGCGCGGCGCAGACGGCTTGAGGCGAGGGAGAACCTGGACAACCGGGTCGATCCCCTCGGCCAATCGCAAACGCGAAAAGCTGATTGCGGTCTACCAGGCAGCCAACACCTTTGGCGACATGGCCAAGGAATACCTCGAAAAGATGGTCGGGGACCGACGGGCTGAAACCACGATCAGCAAGGCCCATTGGCTGCTTGAGCAATTGAAGCCGATTGCCGATCAGCCGATCACCTTGCTCAAGCCCGTCGATGTCCTAGCCGCACTCAAGCGCCTCGAAGCGCACGGCAAGCATGAAACCGCGCGCCGCTGCCGTTCCTTTGCCAGCCGCGTGTTCCGCTACGCGGTTGCAACCGGTCGCGGCGAAACCGATCCGACCGCGATGCTGCGCGGCGCGCTTGTCGTGCCGAGAACGACGCACCATGCGGCGTTGCTCGAACCCAAGGATGTGGGCGAGCTGCTCAGGGCGATCGATGCCTATTCCGGCCACAAGGTGACCCGCCTTGCCATGCAGGTTGCCCCGCACGTAATGTCCCGGCCCGGCGAACTGCGAATGGCCCTGTGGTCGGAATTCGATCTCGAAGAGGCAGTCTGGAAAGTCCCGGCTGAACGAATGAAAATGCGCCGCCCGCATATGGTGCCGCTTTCCCATCAGGTGCTTGGCTATCTCGAAGAGTTGCGGCCCCTAACCGGACCAGACGGCTACGTCTTCCCGGCATTCCACACGTGGAAGCGCCCGCTGAGCGAAAACACCATCAACCAGGCATTCCGCCGCATGGGCTATGGCGTCGGAGAGGTCACCCCGCATGGCCTGCGAACGACGGCGTCAACGCTGCTCAACGAGAGCGGGAAATGGAGCCCCGATGCAATCGAACGATCCCTGGCCCATGCCGACAAGGATGCCGTTCGCGGCATCTACAATCGAGGAAAATACTGGGAGGAACGTGTCGCGATGCACCAGTGGTGGAGCGACTACCTGGACCAGCTGCGGAGCGGGGATGCCATTTCACCGATGAAATACGAACGCGCTGCCTGACCTGCACTCGCGCTCTCGATGGTTGAGCCGGTCAAGAACGATCGGCTCAGCCGTCTCTGTTGCACAAGCTTACGTTAGTTCACACGGTCAAGCAGGCGTCACAGCTCCTGAACCGGCATCCCTTCTTCGGCCATTCTATTCACCAACAGCTTGATCGCATTCTTTTCCGGCCGGGCTAGGTTGAGATTACCAGATCCAAGTTTTTGGAGACCCATGTTGGATTTCGGCGAGAGAAGCCCACGTCGCTCAGCGGTCAAGCGGATAATTTCGGCCTTTGGTACAAGGGTATGAAGCAACACTTCAAAGTCGATCTCCGTGTCAATCTTCGCGGTCGCCTTTCCTTCTTTGTTTTCCAGTTTGAGCTCTTCCTTGTCGAGAGTCAGGTGGTCGGGCAGGTCCACAACATCAAAAGCCTCGGCCTGAATGTTTTGCCAGCAAACTTCGAATTTGCAGTATTCACCGACGTTTCGGCTGTTTGGTGGAGTACGACGGATGGCAGCGGCAATCTGTGGTGCAAGCGAAACAATGAGATCCTGCAGCTCATCCGGCACTGATTGCGTGTTCCAGATCTGCCCCCAATCGAGCGTGGACTTCCCTTGCTTGACAATTCGCTCCGCAATCCAGGCAAGCGTGTAAGCTACTGTCTGCGATTTGTAGCCGCGATCAATCTTGTACCATTCAGATCCAGCAACAAACCTGTCAGTCCAGCGGAAGACCAGCGCCATGGCACAGGCATTCCGGTACCAAAGTTCGTTGAACTGTGTTGGCGCAGTCTTCCAAGCCTTTGCGGTCTCGTCAGCAAATGCCATGAACGCCTTCTGCGCGGCTCGCGAGACAATGTGCGGCTTGCGCTCGAACGCCAGGACATATTTTGCAAGGTCTGTCTTCTCGATAAGCTTCTCTTTGGGAAACTCGAGTTGGTACTTCTTCTTATCGGCCGCTGTGGCGTATGACATTCCGTCGCGATACTGACCCCTGGCGCGTTCATAAAACCATTTTTCGCCCGTCATCGCGCCGTTTTGCGGAGGAGCGGCAAGAATTCTAGAATAGCGCTCCATCTGGAGGTGGAACGGATGGCTTGAGAAGAAATCGGCCTCTGAAATTCGGTTCTGAGTGTTGGCAAAGCGCGATATCTTCGGCACGACTTGCTCGATCAGAGCCGGGGGCACCACCGAAAGTTTCATCTGTACGTGGACCCGATCAAGCGCAGATTTCCCGACATCCTTGGCATACAAAATCGAGGCTGTCGTTTGGCCGCCGTTCACGATTTGTAGATTGTGGATGGCCGCGATACCCAGCTGACCGTCGTCAAGCGTCTCAAGGTCCACTGCTGAAGCTGTCGCTGTAAGACCGTTGTTGTAGGCGAAGAACATTTCGGGCGCCTTCTTGATCGTCTCAAGGATGCCCTTGTTGACCTTGGTCCTTGCTTGCAGATAAGTTCGGACATTCTGTTCGAGCAGCCGGGCCCCGTAGAGGCCGTAGATTTCCGCCAGCACTGTCCCCGGAATTGCCAATAGGTAAGACTGGTATTCGGTCGTGTCATTCGATGCCTTCAGACAGGCAATAGGGCCTCCGGCCACTGCTGCGACATCAACTTCAATGGGCTCCGGCGAGCGGAAGCTCTTCTGAATATCAAAGAAGCGCGTAGCATCGAGTACGCTGTAAACGACGGGCAAGCCCGCGACCAACTCGCCCAGCTGCGGGGGCCGCTTTGTCGCGAGCCTTGCATTGGAGAACAGGATGACGCGAATCCGCTTGATCAACTCCTTCGACGAATAGATTGGATACGCCGCAGCGAAGGCGGGGCTTGTTTCTTCAAGCGAGTTTATGAAAATTGGCGAACAAGCATTTTCGAAAAAATTGGTAGCCTGTTTGAGCGCCGAGGTTAGCCGGTCATTCTGCAACAGATTCCAGCTCAGCTCCGTCACGATAATCACAGATAGCAAGATAAAGGGTGCCACGATCGCTGTCGAATGCATGTCCGTCTATCCGATACGGCCGACTGCCTCCTTCCCGGCGACTATGGGCATAATCGAGGTCGATGGTATCCCCGTTGTCCGAAGCAGCTTCCGCATAAAGTTCGAAAAATGCTTCCTGCTGAAATATGCCGCGCGCCTCGGCTTCCAAAAGGACGTCTTCACGGAGCTCTTCGAAGGCTGCTTGCAACTCACTCATTCCATTTTGCCTCCGAACGCATCCTCAACGCTTACCGTGTACGGGACACAGTCATTCACACGGATGCTGTATTTCACCATCTCCACTCCGGGCCGAAGGTCGGCGCGTTCGATGCGCGGAAAGTCTCTTACGACCTCATAGTAGGTGCGGTCGATGAGGACCCAGAACTCCTCGTCATATTCAGACCGTTCCTCATAACCCGCCTCAAGCAGCGCAATGTCCAGCACCTCCGGCGCACTTCCGCCAGAGCCTGCAGATGCCTCCCGAATTTCTGATACGAGAGCATTGAGCGTGCGCGATGCCGGGTCCACCGCCGAGAGCGGCGCGATGCCTTGGTTACAAAGCAATATTCGTCCTTGGAGCGGATCCAGTTGGTCCTCCGAAGAGATTTTGATCCTGCGATCAGCGGTCACAATCTGGGTTTTCACCTCGAAAATGCTTCCGGCGACAACAAAATCCTGCTCATGACCGCTTGGGCCGTTCCAACAATTGATGGCAGCGATCCAGCCTAGGCGCACGGCAAGTACATCACGCAAAAACAGAAGTTCGCCGACAAGGCCGATGCGCTCGCTTTTCGACAACATCCTGTCGGCCCTGCGTCGCAGCATTTCCTGCCAGCGGTGCAGCTCCTCGACGGTTCGAACAAGTCCGGCACCGGACTGTGAAGGCGTCAGGCCATCGGTGGCCAGCATGAGGCTCGTGCACAACAGTGCAAAATTTCGAAAATCGGCAGCGTTCCCGAGAACGAGCATAAGCCTCGATCGGCCACCAGTGACTTCGTCAATGTTGCAGCTTAGCGCTGCCATTTTCGGCAGCTCCAGCGCCACAGGCTCGGCGCATTCCGCGTCAAGCTGGAAAACGTAGCGTCCTCGATGATCCCGGCCAATTCGAAATCGAGCGGATGGATGCTGTCGGCGAGGCGCACGTTGCACGCGCCATGCTCGGCTGGCGGTACGATCGCCTGCCATTCACTCAGCATCTTGTGCCTCCATCATCGGTTCGGCGTCATCATCATCTTCTGCCAGGTAGAGCTCCAGCTGCTGGCGGTAGACAGCATTCACCTGATAGGTCCGCTCTTTTGCCGGCTTCCCGGTCTCGGGCATGCAGAAGGATAGGGTGACCACTGGAGAATCGAGCTTGAGCAAATCATCGCAGTCGATCCGAATCCGTGCGAAGCTTCGCATTGAACACATGCACGAGCACCATGGGCTGCTCGCGCACCGAACAGGCGGCACGCTCCTTCTTGTAAAGCTCGGCGTTATAGGCCGCTTCAGCCGCTGACTTCTGGCCAACCGAAAGGCCAATCTCCGCATCACCCGGATCTGCAACGCGGTTCTTGCTGCCGTAAACCCGGTATATTCCTTTCTGGACAGTGCCTTGATCGCGCGACCGGAGATTTATGTTTTGTCCGGCGAATAGAGTCGCGACACCTGTCTGACGCATCGGAAGGACTATATCCCAGTCAGCCAGTTCATCGGTCACGCGATCTTGGACGTAGTCCTCAAACAGGGAAGTTTCAGAAATAACGGACAGGTCCGCGTGATCTGCGAACCGGAACTTGCGAAGGAGGCGCAGCACGTCTCGGCCTTTTGCAGACCAGCGGACGAAACCTTTGCCCGTTTCGTCTGGGTCACCGAGAGCAACCAGGAAATCCTCAACCGCCTCGCGATGTTCTTTGCCAGCAGACGGATCATTCGGCAGGGCGAAGCCTTCAATGTGGCGCGCTGAATAATCCTGAGCAATTTTGAGCTTTTGGGCTGTGCGCATCTTGTTTGCCGCGGTCACCCGGATCGCGAGAGGGCTCTGCCGCACCTTCAAGCCGAATTCCCGTGGCGTTCGCCGGGCAGCCTGCATGCGCTTGACCTCGCTCCGCAGCTCCTCGGTCGCCTCGTCAACGAACTCGTAGTGATCGAAGGAAATCTGGGGCAGATATAGTCGGCAGTATTCTTCATAGCCGGGCCGGTAGCCGAACCATCGAGCCATCTGCATCAACGTATCACTCGCTGTCGAATTCCTGAGAAGATAGGAAACGGTCAGTCCTTCCAGCGTAAGGCCGCGTGACAGCGCCAGTCCGCCAATGGCGATGACATGAAGCCCGTCAGATTTGTGCAGTGAATAGTCGAGCTTGCCGCCCCGCATGTTAACGGTCCGGGCTTGGATCGACTGAACCCCCTCATTGAGAACAGGCAGCAACTCGTGCCAATCGAGACCAGATGCACCGAATTCCTTGAGGAAGCTCGCCTCCAGATCATCCATAACATCATCGCTGATTTCGTCGGGCGGCAGTGAGGCATGGACTGCCACGGCGTCCTTGATTTCGTTCAAATACTCATAGACGAGGCCGAGAATCTGGTCCTGGATCGCGTTGAAGCGGCTTACGTTGATCATCATAGAGCAGTGGGCTTTGCCCTTGCCCTGAAGGACCCGGATTGCCCGTGTGATGGAGAAGACCCGGACGGCTTGCCGGAGGCTTTCGGGAGTTTCGGAAATCGTGTCGCCGCTCTTATGCTTGAGTGGCAGCAGCGCGCGATAGTCGTCAATGATCCGGACCATCCCCTCTCGCAGATCGCCGCCTTCGCGAAATATCCGGTGTGAACCGGCATAATTGGTGGGCGGATCGAGCGCCTTGATAAAATTGCCGGGAAACAGATCGTCTGTCTCCATTTCCTCGGTCGTTTCCGGGTCGATGAAAATGTTGGCGAAGGGCGTGGCGGTGTAGCCGACATAGGCGGAGCGAGGAAAACGCGACAGAATCTGGCGAATGACACCATTGATAGCGGTAGTGCGTTTCGGATCACTTGCGGTATTGATGGAGGCGTTATCGGCCTCATCGTCGATCAGCAACAGCGGAAGGTCATAGCCGCCGGTTTCACCCTGTTTCTCGATCCATTCCGCAAGTCGTACGAGGATCGACTTATTCTTCTTGGTGACGAAGATCATGGGCTCCTGATGGCCGGATAGCCCGAAGTAGATACCGTCCTTCCCGCTTGAAAAATCGGATACCCGGGTCGTGCCGTAGGACGGAATTCGCCGCGTCGCAGCGAAGTTTTGGATGGGCAGCGATTGCTGTGCAGCGGCACCAAACATGGAAATCTTGCCTATGAAGGTTTCGTCCAGCCGTTCCTGTGTCTGCGCCCTCAACGAGTTGGTGATCCCGGCAAGAAGGATAATGACCCGGTACCCGGCGTCGGCAGCCTTGCAGATCAAGGCCGAATAGTTTGTGGTTTTGCCTGACTGGACATTGCCCATCACCATCCCTCGAACAGCACCGTATCCATCGTCCTTGGGATTGCCGCATTGGTCGAGCACCTCGTCCGTATCGGAGTCGAGTGTGGCGAGAACGTGAGATGGGAGAATGCCCGTTTCAAGGTAATACTTCCGGAGACGGTTCCAGTAATAAAAATCAAGTTCTGGCCGTTTCGCAGCAAGCCAAGGACGGTGATCCTTGGTAATAACCGCACCACGCTTTTGGGTGACCGTAAAACTGGTTTCAAGCTCACGGATGATCGAGTTGATCGCCGATTCATCTAGGTGCTGGAAGGGTCCATTGCGGACGATTTCACTGATCGCGCCTTCAGGCAGGCCCAATCCCTGGGCGATATCGTCACCATGATCCCGCGTGATTGTCGAACGGAAATACGCAAGTTCACTGTCAAACATTTAATACCACCCTTTGTTCTTCAGATGCTGCGAGACGAGAGCGACTTGGCCTGCCCAAGGTTCTGTTTTTGCCAGCATTTCTGAGAGTGTTCGAAAACTTCCATCCGCATGAAGAAGCAGCGAAGGGAGGGCCGCGTCGAGCTTCTCGAGAAATGTGTCCCGATCGAGCGCGCTCTGATTCATCATCTCCGGACGAGTACTGTAATCCTCGCCAATGCTGATCACAGGAAAGCAGTCCTCGATTATGCCGAGTGTCACAGAAAAAGCTTTGGCCTTCTCTTGGTCCTCGTCCTCGAGCATGCCCGCTATCAGTGGATGCTCGCGGTTGAGATAGTAGCGAACCTCGCCGTTTCGAACGTATTTTGCCCAGACCGATGTCTGTCCAGATGCGTCTCGGATCTTTCCGCCGCGCGACTGGAAGACCTTTCCCGACTTCCTTTTGAGGCCATCGACGATGTCCTTTAGCCATCTCTTGAGGCCTGACGGCAGCTGGGCATCCGCCTTGTCGAGCGTGATCTTCCACATCGCATCGAGCGAGTTGGGAATGTTGACGGCGATACGTACCAGCTGGGACAGCTCGCCGTGCTTAACCAGCCGGAACCAGGTCCCGTGAATTATCAGTCGATGCTGGCGATAGACATAAAATCCCTGATTGCGGACAAAACCCTCCTCGCCACCGACTTGGTCGTGTTCGCTACCGGTCAACTTTGAAAAGTGCGGGAGAATGAATGCTTGAATTTCAACCGGCTTGCCGTCGAGCTCACGGGTTTCCGGCGGTTGTGACTGGGTCGCATCATGATTGCGGAGGAACGGGTCCGCCGGCTTCAGCACATCGCCGTTGAAGCTGACCTTCAGTTTGCGAAGCCCTTGCTCACCACCCAGATAGCGATGAAAAATCAATGAAAGCTGCTTTTTGGCGTGAGCGACGAGATCATTGAAACCTTTGCTGCCAACCTTGCCGAACTCTGAAAGTCGGTCGCACTTGGACCAGATAATTTCAGTACCATCACGGTGGAGAAGCAGTTGATCTGCTAAATCTGCGATCTCGTCCTGATCGAGAATGCCCATTTTCCAGTTGGCGAGATCGTCTGAGATCCCAACAAGCGCCGGAAAGAATGCCTTGATGTCTGGTGACAACCGTAAGGTGCCGACATTGGGAGAGTGACGCTGATTTCATGCCCCACCCGAATCGACCGAGGTCGTCCGGGGCCCGCTCCTCGTCCGGATTGGTGCTGGCGGGCCGCATGGCGCGGTGGAGCTCGTCCGCACTCATCCCGACCCCATCGTCGAGAAGCCGCACCTCGGGGCCTTCATCCCTTCGGACGCATTTGATATCGACGTTGCGGGCTTTTGCCTTGATGCTGTTGTCGAGCAGATCTGCGAGCGCGCTCGACAGATCGTAATTCCCGAAGCTTCGCGCCGAAGTCATAAGCGCTGACGCATCTGGAGGATTGCTAAGGTATTTCAACTTGGCCCCCGATCGAACTTCCGTATCAATAACGTATTCAAATCGAACGTCTACATACGCCCTGGATTTTGCAATCGGGCCCTCCGATCCATGTCTGCACGGTGCTTGCTGAAGAATGCAATGGAGTTAATTTGAGGGCAATAGAACCCGCCGCGCCTCTCAACTATGCGTGCCAAGCGGGTCCTTTTTGCCCACAGGCCGGGCGCTAAGCGCCCGGCCGCTCCTTGGACTTGCCGTCGATCGGCGTGCGCAGGACGATCCGGCCATTGATTGGCACGACTTCAAGCTGGAGCGAAATGCCCTTGTGGTCGCGGTGGAACCAGGCAGCTCCCACCTTCGTCCAGAAGGCTTTCTCGCCCTTGTTGGCGACGTGCCAGGCAATGAAATCCGGGGCCTTGGCCTCGGGAGCGGGTGTCGAATTGTTGCGGGCCATGTGATCGTCCTTTCGTGAATGGTGGCTCGTTGCACCAAACCGAGAGGCCGCACGGCCAAGGGCAGTCGTCATGCCCAACACGGG
The DNA here is from genome assembly GCA_963802015.1 of uncultured Alphaproteobacteria bacterium. GTDB lineage: Bacteria > Pseudomonadota > Alphaproteobacteria > Sphingomonadales > Sphingomonadaceae > Novosphingobium. The sequence goes on along the minus strand of CAWDHB010000006.1, from coordinate 11 downwards.
TGAGCATCTGC
>CAWDHB010000005.1:0-334611 GCA_963802015.1 uncultured Alphaproteobacteria bacterium | reverse complement strand
GCGGGTGTCGGGGTTACCTGGACCATGGTCGATCTGCCGCACCCCAGCCGTCAGGCCTGGCTCGATAATGTTGCCTGGTTCGGGCAGAACGTCATCGCCAGACTGAATGCGTGAGCATGGCCTGAGTGGACGCCTTATCCGGTCTCGATAAGCTAAAGGCGCTTGAGGAGATTTTGCTTCTCAAGGCGCGGCGCGACCGGGCGGCCGATACCAAGGACTGGGACCTCTACCTTTCGCTCCACGCGCCCGATCATGTCTCCGAAAATGGCGACTATGGACGCTGGACCACGGCGGCGGAAATGATCGTCAACGTGCAGAAGAGCATGGAGCATCTGACCACGTTGCACCATTCACACACCCCGGAGATCGAGTTCGAGACTGCGACCCGCGCCAAAGGCATATGGGCGATGGAAGGCATGTCGTTCTGGCAGCAGGATGGGCAGCAACACTGGTTCCAGGCTTTTGGCCACTATTTCGAGAGCTACGAAAAGCGCGATGGCTGCTGGCTGTTCACCAGCCGTGCGCTCAAATACTATTTTACGCGGAAATCGCCGGGCGCGATCTTTCCGCCCAAGATCGATTGAAACGGAGAGAGCAATGCACGGTATGAGCGACATCGAATATCTTCTCGCGCTGGAGGAAATCCGGCTGCTGAAGGCGCGGCGCGATCGTGCGGTCGATACCAAGGACTGGGCGCTGTACCGCTCGCTCCACGCCGATCATCACGTATCGCACAACGACGGCTACGAACGCTGGGAAAATGCCGACGTGATGATCGAGAATGTCAGCCGTTTGCTCGATGAAACAAAGACCTCGGTGCACCATTCGCATACGCCCGACATCACCTTTCAATCCGCGACCACGGCCAAGAGCATCTGGGGCATGGAGGACCTGATCTTCGACAGTGCCAGCGGCGAACTGCTGATCCACGGGTTCGGCTTCTATCACGAGACCTACGAGAAGCTTGATGGCAAATGGCTGTTCAACAGCCGCCAGCTCAAGCGCACGCTGGTGCGCGAAAAGCCCGAAAGCAAGCAGGCCTGAGCACAGGCGCGTGGAGAGCGATCAGCATGAGCCAGTTTGACGAGACCTTCGATTTCGTCGTGGTTGGCAGCGGCGGCGGCTCGATGTGTGCGACGCTGGTTGCGCGCCAGGCCGGCAAGTCGGTTTTGATCCTCGAGAAGACCCCGCTGATCGGTGGCACCACTGCGCGTTCCGGCGGGGTGATGTGGATTCCCAACAATCGCTTCATGAAACGTGATGGGGTGGAGGATAGCCGTGAACAGTCCATCACTTACATGGATGCGGTGATCGGTGATCACAACGATACGCCCGGCGCAACCAGGGCACGGCGCGAAGCCTATGTGGACCAGGGCGCGGCGATGGTCGATTTTCTGGTGGACCAGGGGATCAAGCTGACCCGGGTGTCCTATTGGCCTGACTATTACGACGAGCGACCCGGCGGGTCTGAACAGGGCCGCACGGTGGTGGCCGAACTGTTCGATGCCAACGAACTGGGTGAATGGAAGGCCAAGCTGAGGCCGAATTTCCTGTCGATGATGGCAAGCCTCGATCACATGCTCAAGCTGCGTTACGTCAAGCGCAGCTGGGAAGCACAGAAGATCGCTGCAAAGCTGGTTCTCCGCACGATCTACGCAAAGCTGACCGGCAAACACTATGTGACTGCCGGCGCGGCCTTGCAGGGGCGGATGTTGCAAGCGGCACTGAAAGCCGGGGTCGAACTTCGGACCGACGCCGGCGTTTCCGAACTGATCGAAGCAGGCGGCCGGGTATCGGGTGTGATCGCAACTATAAACGGCAAGCCGCGCCGGGTTGGCGCAAAGCTGGGAGTATTGGTCAACGCTGGCGGATTTTCGCATAACCAAGCCATGCGTGACCAGTATCAGCCGGGTACGCAAAGCGACTGGAGCATGACGGCCGAAGGTGACACTGGCGAGATGATCCTCGAGATGATGCGTCACGGCGCTGCCATCGCCCAGATGGAGGAGATGGTCGGCAATCAGATCACACTCCAACCTGGCCACGAAGCGCACTGGATGAAATCGGTGGTTCAAGGCCTGACCGCTGCACCGCATGCGATCCTGGTCGATCAATCGGGTCAACGCTACATGAACGAAAGCGGTTCCTACATGGCCTATTGCAAGGGCATGCTGGAACGCAACCGCAGCGTTCCAGCCATTCCGAGCTGGGCGATCATGGATAGCCAGTATCTCAAGAAATATATGCTGGCCAACACCATGGGTGGCACCAAAAAGCCAGCGAGTTGGACCGAGCAGGGCTATCTCCACGAGGGGAATACGATCGAGGAACTTGCCGCATCGATCAAGGTCGATCAGGCTGCGCTGCGCGTTACAGTTGACCGGTTCAACCGGTTTGTCGCCATCAATTGCGATGAAGACTTCCACCGCGGTGAGCGCGCCTATGACAACTGGCTGGGTGACAAGTTCCACCCCAATCCCTCGCTCGGTGCAATCAGCGAGGGGCCGTTTTACGCCGTTCCGGTGCTGCCCGGCGATGTCGGTACTTATGGCGGGGTGGTGACCGATCCTGACGCGCGGGTTCTGCGCGAGGACGGAACGCCGATCGACGGGCTCTATGCCACCGGCATTTCAACCGCATCGGTCATGGGCCGGGTCTATCCAGGGGCCGGGGCGAGTGTTGGGCCATCGTTTGTCTGGGGCTATGTCGCGGCCCGGCACGCGGTGGGCGGCTAGCTTTTCTTGCCAATACTCGCGACATGGCCTGCAAGCAGCTTCTGGTAATCGGGCGACAGCATTAAAGCACTGTTGGCCATGCGCTCGACAGCGGCGGCCTGGTGCGCGCCCAGATCGCGGGCCAGTTCGATCGCGATCTTGGCGGTGCCCATCTGCTCGCCATTTTGCTGCGCCAGATGGCGGCAGAAATTGAGCGCATCGTCGGCAAAGGTTGCGTCGGGATAGACCTTGTGGACCAGCCCCATGTTCCAGGCTTCGCGCGCGTCGACCGGCATATTCGCCATGATCAGCAAGCGCGCCCAGTGCGGCCCCACGACCCGGACCAGACGGCTGACGCCGTTGGTGGCAGGCAGGACGCCAAACTTGCTTTCCGGGAAGGCATAGCTGGCACTTTCCGCTGCCAGCCGGAAATCGCAGGAAAGCGACATTTCGAGACTGCCGCCAACGCAGGTGCCCTGATGCGCCACCACGAACGGCTTTTCGATATGCTCCATCTCGTCCCAGATCCGGCGCATGTCACTGGGCAGGCGGCGGTGCATTTCGCGGATGCCGGAACCGGTCGAAGGCGGTGAGCCTGCCTGCGCTTCGGGATCGCGCAAGTCGGCCCCAGAGGAAAAATACCGTCCGCGCGCGCGGATCAGCATCACCTTGCATTCCGGCGTATCGCGGAATCGTTCGACCGCTTCGCCCAGCGCCCGCATCAGTTGCAGGCTCATCGCGTTGAGCTTGTCCGGCCGGTTGAACTCCGCGATCAGGATCGGGCCATCGGTGCTGATCAGCAGGTGCGGTTCGTCGGTCATGGCATCCTCTATGCGTCAGGCCCGCGTGCGGGGCAACTTGAGCGCGCGCTCGGCCACCACGCTGCGGTGAACCTCGCTGGTCCCGCCATAGATCGTGGTGCCCTGCGAATGGCGGTATTGCAGGTTGAGATAGGCGGCTGGGCCAGTGGTTTCGGTCAGCGATTCGGGCGCGCACAGCTCTAGCAGGTCGCGCGAATCGGCAAGGAAGCTCTCGGATGAGAACAGCTTGCCCATTGAACCCTGTCCCTCGTTGGGCTTCTTTTCGATCCCGGCCCACATAGCCCGCCAGGCCAGCATTTCGGTAATCAGGTTGTGCGCCATGACCTGCGCGAGCCGCGCCGTGACACGAGCGTCATGGATCATCGCCACACCGCCGCGCTTGGTCTCACGGCAAAACGTTTCGGCCTCGTGTAGCATGTGCCACTGGGTTTTTTCCCATGAGGCGCCGTGCTCCATTTCAAGGCTGGCCGACATCACCCGCACCCCGCCATCAACCTCACCCAGTCGGTAGCTGTCCGGGATATGCACGCCGCCATAATAGGTGATGTTGGTCCGTTCGTCCTGGAAGGTATAGACTGGCTGGATCTCGACCCCTTCGGCCTTGAGCGGAACGATGAACATCGTCAGGCCCTTGTGCTTGGCGACGTCCTGATTGGTCCGCGCCAACATCAGCACATAGTCGGCCTGATTGGCACCAGAGGTGAACATCTTTGACCCGTCGATCCGCCAGCCGTTGCCATCGGGCGTGGCCTTGGTCTTGGCTGCAAATACGTCCGAGCCTGACGAAGGCTCGCTGAAACCGAGGCTGCAGGTGAAATCGCCTGCGATGATTCCCTTGAGCACGTCTTCCTTGAGCTCATCGGTGCCAAACTGCGCGATGATCGTGCCAACCAGCTTGGTCACCCCGGCGGCATGGGTGGTCCAGCCATGCTTTTCCCAGGTCTGATAGGCAACATGCGTGGCATAGGGACCGGAATTGCGCCCGCCCAATTCGGGCGACCAGTTGGGGAACAGCAGGCCAGCTTCGGCGATCTTCTTGTGCACCCCGGCATCGTGGCCATCGAATGAGTAGTGCGCTTTGGCGCGCAGTTCGGGGGTGAGGGTGGCGTTGAAGAAGGCATCAACTTCCTCGCTAAGCGCGCGGGCTTCTTCGCCGAAATCGAACTCGATCCCGATCTCACCCACTTCGGGCAAAGTCGCAGTCCGGCCGGCATAGAGCCGCAGACCAGCCTCTTCGAGCAAGTGCGCCGGATCGCCCAGGATCAGCGGCAATGCCTTGGCGCGCAGGTTGTAGAGGTGGATGTCATACTCGGTAGTCAGTCCGTAGCCACCGAAAGTGTGCAGACCTTGCGCCACAGCGCGGCTGGCGGCACGCGCGGTCCACCACAGCGACAGCGAGACCTCGGCGGCTGCGCGAGGCAGGGCGTCGGCGATGTCGCGAACAGTGCGCCAAACCAGGAACTTTCCGCCTTCCGCCTCGGCCATGATATCGGCGAGCGGGTGCGAGATGCCCTGGAATGTGCCGATCAGCTGGCCGAACTGGACCCGTTCCGAAGCATAGGCCGCTGCAAGCCGCAGTGCCTCAAGCGATATTCCGGTCAGTTGCGCGGCGACCAGCAGCTTCCATTCTTCGAGTCCGGCTTCGTAGGCAGCAATCGCCGCTGCGCCTTCGGCCAGCACAGTGCGATTGGTGCCGTCGAGCTGAATTTTCGCCATCGGAGTGCTGGCGAGGTTGACCACGACCTGACGTTCGGTGGCGGTTGGGGCAACCAGGTAGAGCGAGTCGCCGTCGCGCGCGATCACCCCATCGGCAACTGCGCCACCAGACACCCATTGGCTGGGCTCAGATTGGGCATCGCGCAGCGCGATTGTAATCACCTGGTTACCCGCCAATAGCGCGGCCAGCGGTGATTGGCCGGCCACACCTGCCGCAGCCAAGATGCGCGCAGCGACCATTGCTTCCGCCAATGGGCCGGAGAACAACATGCGCCCGGCTTCCTGCATCACCAGAACGGCATCAAACAGGCCCAGATCCGATCCGCCATTCGCTTCGGGCACCCGCAGACCGAACCCGCCCAGTTCGGCAAAACTGCGCCAGAGCTCGGGATCGAAGCCCGATGGCAACGCTGCCCTGACGCGGGCCATGCTGCTGTGCTCGTCAAAGAAACGGGCAAACGTCTCAACGATCATCACCTGATCGTCACTGGGTTCGAAATTCATGGGTCGGGTCCTGCCTCAGATTCGATTATTGCACATCATGCGTTGCATTCTGCGCCGATGCAACTTCAATCAAAGGGCGTGTAGCTGATCGGCAGGCTCTTGACCCCGCCGACAAAGGTCGATTCAACTCGCCGCGATGGCCCCGCCGCTGCGATGTTGTCGACCCGGGTCAGCAGTTCGCGCAGGAAACTGGTCAGTTCCAGCTTGGCCAGATGCTGGCCCAGGCACAGGTGCGGGCCGGTGCCAAAGGCAAGGTGGCGATTGGGCTTGCGGTCGATCCGGAACGCGAAGGGATCGTCGAACACGTCTTCGTCGCGGTTGGCTGACGGATAGGACAGCATCACCAGATCGCCTGTGCGAACCTGCTGGCCTTCGATCTCGACATCTTCGGTGGCCGTGCGGATGAAGTGTTTGACCGGAGAGGTCCAGCGGATGATTTCGTCAACCGCACTGGGCAGCAAAGTCAGGTCGGCGCGCAAGGCTGCCATCTGCTCCGGGTTGTCGAGCAGCGCCTTGAGCCCGCCGGTCAGCGCATAGCTGGTCGTGTCGTGCCCAGCGGTGGCAACGATCAGGAAATAGCCGAAAACATCGCGGTCGGGCAGGTATTCGCCGTCAACCCTGGCATTGGAAATAATGCTGGCGATGTCGGCCTGCGGGTTCGCCCGGCGATCGGCGATGATCGGCTGGAAATAGGCGTACATTTCAGCCACCGCTTTCATCGGGTTGGCTTCCGCGCCATTGAATTCCGGATCCTGGCTGGTCAGAATTTGCTGCGTCAGGCCCAGCATGAAAGCTTCATCCTCGGGCTTTACGCCCAGAATGCTCATGATCACCCGCAACGGGTAGCCCAGCGCAATATCGGCGGCGAAATCGCATGCGCCGCCGCGATGGGCCATCCGGTCGACAAATTCGGTCGCGATCGCTTCGATATCCGCGCGAATCGAATTGAGTGCTTTGGAAAGGAACTGCGACTGGGTGATCGCGCGGTAGACCCGGTGATCGTTACCATCCATGCCGGTCACATTCCGCATGCGTTGCTGCGGGGGCGACATCGCCGGCCATCGCGCGGCTGCGCTCGATGTGCGCGAGCGAGAACAACACCTGGCGCGGGGCACTGATAAAGCGCACGGGATCGAGTTCGATGGCCGTGATTGTGCGGTGCTTGGTCGCCAGCCAGAACGGTTCGTGCCCCTCGGCCTCGACCTTGCTGAACGGATCGTCGCGGCGCAGACGCGCCAGCATGCCGTGCAGGCCGTCGTCATCGGCAAATGTTGCCGGGATGGTGATGTCGCTGGCGGGGCGGTTGTTTGCGATCATCGCAAAGGTGATCCTCTCATCGAATGGCGTTGACGCGGCTTTGTTCTGCTTGCAGAGATAATGCAACGCCTGTGTGTCAATATCAAGCGGCACGATCAGACAGGGCGGCCAATCAGGGAGATGATTTAGTGGCCCTCCATACAACGCTTCATTTGCACAATGTGCCGGACGACCAGTTGGCGGCCTATGCCGCCTGGTTCGATGGACCGCACCGCGCGGGGCTGGCGCGGCTGCGTGGATTTCAGCAGGCAGACCGGTATGAAGTCGATGAAGCCCAATTGGGTGATCACTATCAGCCATGGCGGTTCGTTAGCGTTTACGATTTTGACTACGCGACGCCCGCAATTGATTTGCCGGCGCTTGGGCCGCTGCTGGCCGATGCGCGCGATGGCGGCTTGATTCGGCCTGACGATAGTGAACGGATCTACAGTTATCGGCTGTATGGCGACTGGAAGGGCAGCCCGAACTGGCAGCGGGACAAGCCGCTATCCGGGGTCAGCATTTTGCTGGGGAACTACATCGCGGGCCGGTTCGAAGAATATCAGACCTGGTACGAAAACGTCCACAGCGTCGAAGTGGCAAACGTGCCGGGCCACGTCGCGATGAAGCGTGGCGGGCTGGCCGAGGTTCAGATCGAGCCGCGCTGGTATTGCCCGGGCGACCAACTGGTGATGACCGCGCAGCAGACCGACGACCTGCCGTTCACGATTGGCGATTTTGTCGCCCGCGCGCTGGGGCATTCACCCAGCGGAATCGCCATGGAGCCGCGTTCGACCGCTGGGTCGCTGGCGCGCACGGTCCACTATTACAAGAAGATCAGCGGGACCGAACAATGGCCGGGCGGGATCGCCTATGCCGGGGACCTTTCGGTCTATCCTGGCAAGGGTTGATCAAAAGTCGACCGCGGCGAGCGCCTCGCGATAAGGGCGCCGCGCCAGCAACAGCAGCACGGCCGAGATTGGACCGGCGATGGCAATCGCCAGGGCGATCGACTTGCCCAGAGCCAGGTCGTTGTGGAACAAATGATCGGTGAAGCTGGCGACCATAGTTGGTCCCAGGCCCATGCCAAGCAGGCTGAGGCAGAACAGGTACACCGCCGAAACCTGGCCGCGCATCTGGTTCGGGGTAATTTCATGCAGCGCCGCTACCGCGCTGCCCCACGGCATCGAACAGCCGAACAGGAACACCGCAAACAGCGCCATGGCGATATTGGCCGACCCGGCAAAGGTCGCGGCGATCCCGGACGGCATGGCAATCGCAACAGCCAGCAGGCCGACTCGAATGTTGGCGTCCATAATCGACTGGCTGCGCAGCCGCGTGGCGATTGATCCGCCCAGGATGATCCCGCTCGTCCCGCTGACGATGGTGATCAGGCCGTAGGGCAGGCTGACCTGGCTGGCGGTCCAGCCGAACACCCGGATGAAATAGGTTGGAATCCAGGCAATGGCGCCGTTCCACATCACCCCGCTCAGCGCGAAGCCCAGGATCAGGAAGCCGAATGCGCGGCCGCGCGCCGTCATGAACTGGCCAAATTCGGCAAAGCTGGGGTGATCCCCGGCCATGACTCCGGTGCGGGCAGGCTCGCGCAGGGTCAACACCCACAGCGCAACCAGCAGCCCGGGCAAGCCCACGACCATGAACAACGCCTGCCACGGCTCAAGATTCCCAATCATCGGCAGTGTGACCGGCGGCATAAGTGCGATCAGCGCCCCTCCTGCAAGAATCGCGATCCCGCCACCGATATAGGCCGCGCTGATATAAAGGCTCATGGCTCGGGGCCGTTGATGCGGCGGAAAGTAATCGCTGATCATCGAATAGGCAGCCGGGGAAAGCGCGGCTTCCCCCACACCGACGCCGACACGCGCCAAAAACAGCTGCAAAAAGCTGCGCGCCAGCCCGCAAAACGCGGTCATGATACTCCAAACGGCAATCCCCACAGCGATGATGGTGGTGCGCTTGCGGCGATCAACCATCCGGCCAATCGGCAGGCCCAGGACCGAATAGAACAGCGCAAAGGCGAGGCCATGCAGCAGGCTGATCTGCGTATCGCTGATTTGCAAGGTGGCGCGGATCGGGCCGACCAGCAGGGTCAGGATCTGACGGTCGATGAAGGAGAAGATATAGGCGACAATCAGAACCGTCACGACATACCACGGATAGGCGCCGGCATCGGCTGCCTGTGCGGTGGGTGTTCCGGGAGATTGTTCGGGCATGCTGCGGCCTTCTTTGGCTGAATTTCGGACGGGTTATCGCAACAATTCAAGCGGGCCAACCAATAATGCGCATCACGCAATTCATTGATGCAACGCCGCGGGCGCTGGGTTAGAGCGTGCGGCGAAACTGGGAGAGTTCCGATGTCGTCCGAACGCAAACTCGAAGGCCGCAAAGTCCTGATAACCGGCGCGGCCAGCGGGATGGGGCGGGCGATTGCCGAACTGTTCAAGGCAGAGGGCGCCAGTCTGGCCCTGCTCGATATCAACCAGGCCGGCGTCGCCGCAGCAGCTGAAGCACTTGGCTGCTTTTGGTGCAGGCTGCGATGTAACCGACCGGGACGAGGTGGACCGCGTTATTGCGCAGGCCGGGGAGCGACTGGGCGGTCTCGACGGTCTGGTCAATGCCGCCGGAATTCTCGAAATCGCGCCTTTTGCGGAACTTACGCATGAAAGCTGGGACCGGATGCTTGCGGTCAACCTGACCGGTCCGTTTAACCTGACCAAAGCCGCACTGCCCCTGCTGGCCAAGGCCAAGGCGGCGACTATCGTCAATATCGCTTCGACCAGCGCGCTGATGCCGATGCCGGGGACGGCTGGCTACAGCGCCAGCAAGGCGGGTTTGGCCATGCTGACCAAGTGCCTGGGGATGGATCTGGGACCGGCGATCCGGGTCAACTGCATCTGCCCCGGTGTGATCGAGACCGAAATGACCCGCTATCTCTGGGAAAACCCCGAGCACAAGGCGCGCGCGGCAGAGCGAGTGGCCTTGAACCGACTGGGCTCAACCGCCGATGTCGCCAAGGCCGCGCTATTCCTCAGCTGCGCCGATTCAGCTTTCACCACCGGCGCGGCTATCCCAGTCGATGGCGGCTTCGCCTGGCGCTAAGGAGACAATGATGCAAATTTCTCGCAAGAAGCTACTCATTACCGGAGCCGCAGGCGGCATGGGCCGGGCCTGTGCGCGGCTGCTGGGCGCGACCTGCGATCTGGTGCTGAGCGACGTTGCGGCAAAGCCGTTAAGCGCGTTTGCCGCCGAGCTCGACGGGGAGGGCTATACCGTCATCGGCAGCCACGCTGGCGATCTGGCCGATGACAGCGTGCTCGCGGCGATTTGCGCGGATCTGCGCGGCGATGGTCCGATCACGATCGTCCATGCCGCAGGCCTCTCACCCGCGCTGGCAGACTGGCAAGCGATCATGACAGTCAACCTGATCGCCACCGAAAAGCTGCTGGCGGCGGTTGAACCGTTGCTGACCCCCGGCTCGGTGGCAGTGCTGATCGCTTCGACGGCCGGCCATTCGATGCCGGCGATCCCGGATCTGGACAAGCTGCTCGATGCCCCGCTGGCACCGGCGTTTCTCGAATCGGTGGGCGCAATGGTCGAGGCGATGGCGCCGATGGCGGGACCAGCCGGGGCAGGCGGGATTAGCTATTCGATGAGCAAGCGCGGGGTGCTTCGGCAAGCGGAGCGTAAGGCGGCGAGCTGGGGCAAGCGCGGCGCGCGGATTGTGTCGGTCTCTCCGGGGCTGATCCTGACCTCGATGGGGCGCAAGGAACTGGCTGAAACCGACGGCGCGGCGCAGATGAACGATGCCGCACCGGCGGGCCGTTCGGGCACCGCGATGGAGATCGCACTGGCAGTGCAATTCCTCGCCAGCGACAATGCTGCCTTCATCACCGGCTGCGATCTTCGGGTCGATGGGGGCAGTGTCGGCGCGATGCGTAGCCCCGCGGCGTGAATGGCCTCGCCTCGAGGCTCCGCCGGTCATGGCCTTTGCGGATGCTACGCGCGATCCTGGTAATTCTGGCGTTGTTGCTCGCAGCCGCAGCAGTGTTCACCGGCTTCCTTTATTGGCAAGCCCAGGCCAAGCCGCAGGGTATCCCGCAATATGTGGCGCTGGGCAGTTCGTTTGCCGCCGGGATCGGAGTGGGTGAGCGCGTGGCCGGCAGTCCGCTGGTCTGCCAGCGCACGGTCAACTCCTATCCGCAGACCCTGGCCCGGCTTACGGGCATGTCGCTGGTCGACATGACCTGCTCGGGCGCGACGACCCGGCATGTGGCCAGCGGCGGACAGGTGTTCCTGGGGCCGCAGCTCGACGGGCTGGGGCCGGATACCCAGCTGGTGACGATCACCATCGGCGGGAACGATATCAGCTACGTCGGCGATTTGACTTTTCTGGCAGCGCGCAAAAGCAATGGCCTGACCGGGCGAGCGGCACGGCTGTTCGGAACCGGGCCGGATATCGCGGCACTACGCGAATATGGCAAACTGCTCGCCGATCTCAGAGCGATGCTGCGGCAGATCAAGCAGCGTTCTCCGCATGCACGGATCGTGCTGGTTACCTATCCGCAGATCATGCCGCCATCCGGAACTTGTGCCAACCTCGCGCTGAGCGGGGCCGAAGTGGCTGCGATGCGCGCCGTCGGGGATCGTCTGGCCGCGGTGACGGCAGAAGCAGCTTCGCAAGAAGGCGCGATTCTGGTAGATATGCAGCGGATCGGGGCGGAGCATCATGCCTGTTCGGCGCAGCCGTGGGTCAATGGCTGGGTGGACCCGGCTGGAACGCCATTTCACCCGACTAAGGCCGGTGCGCAGGCGATGGCCGAGGCGATCCGGCAGGCACTCATCCCAGCGCGATAGCTACTTCTTGGATTGATCGGGCACCTTGGCCAGCGACGGCACGTTGGTGGGATCCATGCCCCAGCCGAACAGGCGGAAGTTCTGGTTGTGGCCCAGGTGGTGGATATAGAACGCCGCATCGATCGCGTTCATCTGGCCCTGGATATCGAGCGTCTTGTTGACCGCTTCCTTGGCCAGCTTGAGCGCGAAGGCGGGCTTGGTGGCAATCTTCTGGGCCATCGCCAGCGCGTAATCCTGCAGCGCGTCGCGCTCGACCACCTGGTTGACCATGCCCAGCCGGTGGGCTTCTTCGGCGCTCCAGCTGTCAGAGGTGAACAGGAATTCCTTGGCCTTGCGCGGCCCCAGTTCCCACGGATGGCCCAGCCATTCGACCGCTGGCATCCCGAAAGTCGTCACTGGATCGGAGAATACCGCGTCGCTGGAGGCAATGATGATATCGCAGACCCAGGCAAAGATCAGCGCCCCGGCGATGCATTTGCCCTGAACAGTGCAGATCGTTGGCTTGGAAATGTTGCGCCAGCGCCGCGCGCTTTCAAGGTAGCCTTCCTTTTCCGAAGCGTACCAGCCATGCGCACCGGGTTCGTTGAACCCGCTCCAGGTCGAAACCCGCGGGCTGCGTTCCTGCATGTCGGCCTGGTACATCTCGACCGTTTCGGCGATGTCATGCCCGGCCGAGAAATGCTTGCCGTCCGCGCCCAGAATGATGACCTTGACGCTGTCATCCGCCAATGCCTTTTCAAACGCTTCATTGACGGCAAAGATCAGCGCGGGGTTGATCGCGTTGTACTTGTCGGCCCGCGCCAGCATGATCCGCGCGACGCCATCGGCGGGATTTTCATAGCGAACGAGTGCTTCGGTCATGGCTGGCTTCCTTCGGCGATTTCACGGGCGCGTTTGCGCAAGACGTCTTTTTGAACCTTGCCCGATGGCACGCGCGGCAAGTCATCGACCAGCACAAGGTGCTCCGGGAACTTCTGGCGGGCTAGGCCGGTACTATCGAGATAGCGTTTGATCTCGGCCAGGTCGATTGTTTCGCCGGCGCGCGGAATGATAAAAGCGCAGCCCTTTTCGCCAGTTGCAGGGCTTGGCATCGAGACGATCGCCGCTTCGGCGACGGCAGGATGCAGGGCGAGCATATCCTCTACTTCCTTGGGGCTGATATTCTCGCCCGAGCGGATGATGATGTCTTTCTTGCGGCCGGTAATCACCAGGCAGTTGCCGTGGACCTGCCGGCCCAGATCGCCCATCCGGAAGTAGCCGTCCGTCATCGAAGTTTGCGGCGTTGTCAGCCGGATCGAGATAGCCCGCGAACAAGCCCGGACCGCGCGCGAGGATTTCGCCTTCCTCGCCGTCAGCGACCGGCTGGTCGGCATCGTCCAGCAATTTCACTTCAGTCGGTGGCAGGACCACACCGTCGGTTTCTGCGCCAAGGTCGGCCTGCGATCGGTCCTGGATGCCCAGCGTTACGCAGGTCATTTCGGTCGAACCATAGGCACGGAAGAACAGGCAGCCGGGGAAGGCTGCGCTGGCTTGCCGGATCAGGTCGGGCGAAACGGTGGTGCCGCCGCAGAAGAACAGGCGCAGCGATGCCAGCACATCTGGCTGGTCTGCTGCTACTTCGAGGAACTGCTGCAGGAACGGCGTCGCGCCGCCGCTGACTGTGCATTGGTTGTCGGCAATGCAGCGGATCCCGTCGTCGGCGCTCCACACGTCGATCAGCACCGAGCTGCAACCGCGCACCCACGGCATGTCGAAACACCAGAATGCCCCGGTGATATGGGTGACGGGCGAGGGCATGAAGACCACGTCGTCCGGCCCGATGTTCCATGCCTCGCCCATTGCGCGCACGCGGTTGCCGAAGCTGTAATGGGTGTGCAGCACGCCCTTGGGCCGGCCGGTGGTGCCCGATGTGTACATCACCATCATCACCGCTGCGGGATCGACCGGGGGCAGGGCGGCTTCGTCGAGCGGGGCAGTTGCAGTGGCCTGATCCCAGGTCAGCGCCCCTTCACCGCGCACCGTAACCACATCGCGCAGCTCGGGCAGATCGGCGCGCAGGCCGTCGATCATCGCGGTGTGATCGTGCTTTCGGAATAGGCGCGGCACGAAGATCAGCTTGGCGCGGCAATTGGCCAGGATATAACCCAGCTCGCTACCGCGATAGATGGGCGGGATCGGATTGATGATCAGGCCAGACATCCGCGCCGCCAGTGCAATGATCGCGGCTTCAGTCCAGTTGGGCAGTTGCAGCGAGACCACATCACCGGGCACCAGCCCGCGCGCCCTGAAAAAGGCCGAGAGCTGGAGCGCCTGGGTCCAGGCGTCCTGCCGGGTCAGCTTTGCCGAACCTTCGATCAGCAAGGTGCGGCTTGGTTCCGCCGCGACTGCGGCGCGGGCCACATCGACGAGTGTGGTGGGCTGCCAATAGCCTTCGGCCAGATAGCGCGAGGCCAGGTCATCGGACCAGCGGATCGCAAAGCCGCTCGGATCGCTGCGCATCGCGGTGCTCACGCCAGGTCGGCCTTGGTCGTGCGCCGTCCAATCGGGCGGAACATGATAGCCATCCAGCGCTCGGCATCGGCATGCGGCAGGGTGACGAGTGTCATTTCCAGCGCGGCCAGTGCAGCAGCCTCGTCGTAAAGCTCGATCAGGATTCCGTGCGGGTATTTGTAGCAGTTGCCCCGAATCTGTTGCTCGGCCAGGGTCAGGTACTGCGCCGAAACAACCCCCGGTAGGTCCGCCATTGCCAGCAACCCGCCGCCCAACAGCGCGTCGGCAAAAGCCTGATCTTGACCTTCTGCCGCATTGTAGAGACCGAAGATCACGCTCTGGCGCGAAGTGGTGTCGGTGAGTGGCCGTGCGGCACTGCGAAATTCGGCGCGGCGCCACATTGTTGGCGGCTGGACTGTGTCCATCTTGATCGCCGGGCTGATCGGCATGGAGTCGGTGCCCTTCACTTTGGCCAATTCAGCGAGGGTGAAGGCGGGGTCGTCGAACTCCCAGATCATCAGGTATTCATGCTTGCCCGCAGGCCACGGGCCGTCGGCGCGGCGGAACCGCTGACCGGCAATGATCCCCGGTGTCTCGACCCCATGGACCAGATGGTCGCCGCCGTACCATTCGTTGAATTCTTCTTCCATACCGGGCGTGGGGTTGGACAGGGCGAATTGCAGCGCTGCGGACACGTCAGGCCTCCGGGATCACGACAGTGCGCCCGGTTTCCGACGCGGCGTCGATTGCGTCAAGCAGTCGGGTCAGGCTGACTGCCCGGGCGAAGTCCGGAACCGTGCGGGTTCCACTGCGAATATCGCCAGCAAAGCGGGTCCACAGTTCGGCAACATTGGCCGATTGCACCGCGATTCCGGGGTAGCTTGCTGCTGGCTGCGGCGGGAGGCCTTCACCTTCGACCATCAGCAGACCAGCCTGATAGCCCCCGACATGCCCGCCGGTAATCTTGAGCGAGCCGGTCTCGCCGCGCAGCTCGAACTGGAACGGCACGTCCATCACCCCGCCAACAACTTCAAGCGAGGAGACGCAGCCACTGGCGTGCACCCCAAAAGTCAGCAGGTGATCGGCGCAAGTGCGGGCCACCGTCTCATTGGTGCCGGCCAGGGTCATGGAATTGAGCAGGATCGAGGCCCGTGCGCCGACTTCGCAGTAAGCACCAACCACAGCCTCGATCGCGGCAAGCGTGTGGCCACCAGCAATGGTCGAAAGCGTCGCGCCGTTGCGCTTGTCCTGAAGGTAGGCGTAGTTCGGCGGCGAGACTGCGCCCCACCCGGCAGTCGGTGAAACGACCCGCAGCGACAGTGGCCGCCCGATCGCGCCATCTCGCACCAGCTTGGCAGCGTGGCGGACTGCATGGGAGTTTCCGCCCTGCAGGCCGATCGCCACATGAACCCCGGCCTTGACGGCGGCGTCGCGCATTTCCTCGGCCTCCGCGAGGTCGCGACCCAGAGGCCATTCACAGTAGACGTGTTTGCCTGCGGCAATCGCCGCCAGCACGATGGCGCGATGTTCGGGTACCTTGACTGTCACCGCGACAATATCAACCGCCGGATCGCGGGCGAGTTCAAGCGAATCGGCGTAAGCCGCGCTCGCCCCGAACAAGACCGCGGCGCCATCGGCGATATCTTGCGTCCGTGCAGAAACTGCCCCTATCGTCAGGTCCGGAATTGCCTTGATCGCAGCAAGATGGGCATCGCGCGCCCAGCCGCGCTGGGCATTGGCTCCGGCAAACCCGATCCGAAGCGGTGCGAGGGTCACCTTGCCCTCGGCAGGCCAAGCACCCGGTCGGCGATGTTCTCGCGCTGAATTTCGCTGGTGCCGCCCGAAATCGAGAAGACCCAGCTCCACAGGAAGTCGTAAGTCCAGGGGTGAGCGCTGCGATCTCCGTTGAATTCCAGGAATTCCCAGCCCATCATGTCGCCGACCAGCTCGCTCAGCGCCTTGTGGGTCGAGGTAACCAGCAGCTTCATCATCGAACCCTTGGGGCCGGGCTGACCGGTCCGGTCAGTTTCGGCGATATCGGCCAGGGTCATCGCCCGGATCGAAAGAGCATCGGCCTTCAGGCTGGCGAGCTTTTGCGCGATCCCGGAATCGTCGATTGCCAGGGTACCATCATCCAGCCGGACCTTGCCGGCCATGTCGATGGCGCGTCCGACGCGCTCGTAAAGCTCAAGCTGATCGCCAATGAAGCCGAGCCCGCGTTCGAATGACAGCGTCGCCAAGGCAGTGGACCAGCCCTGGTTTACTTCGCCCACGACATTGGCCAGCGGGATACGAACCTCGTCGTAGAACACGGTGTTGATATGCTCATCGCCAAGCATCGTGCGGATCGGCTTGATGTCGATCCCGGGCGACTTCATATCGCAGATAACCCAGGTCAGTCCCTTGTGGCGCTGCGAGTCCGGATCGGTGCGGATCAGCAATTCCTGGAAATCCGAATGCTGGGCATCGGTGGTCCACATCTTCGCGCCAGTGACGACGATCTCATCGCCGTCAATCACGCCGCGAGCCTTGAGCGAGGCGAGGTCCGATCCGGCGTTGGGCTCTGAAAAACCCTGACACCACAGCGATGCGCCGCTGAGGATCTTCTCAAGATGCGCCGCCTTCTGTGCTTCGGTACCGCGCGCGATCAGGGTCGGCCCGGCGTGCATCAGCGCGACATAGGTGGTGTTGATGTAATGCGGTGCGCGGGCCCGGGCCAGTTCCTCGTACCAGATGACCTGCTGCAAGCCGGTCAGGCCAAGCCCGCCATATTCCTTGGGCCAGGCGACACCGGCCCAGCCATGTTCATAGAGCTTGCGTTGCCAATCCCGATCGAATTGGGCAGAGGTGTGGCCGTTGGCGGGCCGGACCGCATTGGGAACATTTCCGGCCAGCCACTGGCGCGCCTTCTCGCGGAAATCCCGGTCGGCTTCTGAATATTGCAGGTCCATGTCAGTCTTCCACCCTGGCATGCAGCATGCGGCCCAGCAGTTCCCGCTTTCCGCCGAACAGACGGGCCAGAACCATGGCGTGCTTGAGATAGAGATGCGCGTGATGCTCGTCGGTTACGCCGATCCCACCGTGGAGCTGGATGTTCGAATCCGCATTGGCTGCTGCCGCCTGGTTGGCGAGATGCTTGGCCGCATCGAGGTGGACCAGCGCATCCTCACGGGACTTCCTTCAGCGCCGTTGCGGCGTACCACAACTGCGCACGCGCGGCCTCAAGCCTGATCGCCATATCGGCGCAGGGGTGACGCACCGCCTGCCACGATCCGATTTTCTTGCCGAAAGTCTCGCGGACCTTGGCATATTCGACGATCTGCTCGAGCGCAGCTTCGGAGATCCCGACCAGCATGGCGGCCACGCCCAATTGCCCCATCGTCCAGGCATGTCCGCCCACCAGCCTGGCGACTGCTTGCGGCAAGCTGGAGATAAGGTGCTGCGAAGTGGCCGGGTCGAGCGATGCGCGCCGATCACCAGCACTGTCACCAGCTGGATAGAGTTCGGCCGATTGCCGGTCCACCCGCAGGAAGTATTCGGCATCCGGAGCGCCAAGCGCACGGTAGCCTGCCCCATCCGGGACAAGCAGCGCTACCCCGACTGATCCGGTCAGGATCGCGCCGCGCAACCCGGCATCATCGGTGACGAAGGCGGCGAGGCTCTGCGCCAGCACGTCGATCGGGCCACATTGGCGTCCGACTTCGCGAAAGAACAGCGCGTGTTCGACCGGCGAAAGCGCGCTCCCGCCTGCCTCCGCAGCGAGCGACAGGGCAAACCAGCCCATTTCGCCAAGGCTTGTCCGCAAATCGGCGTTCATGTCTGCACTGCCTGCGTGGTGAAGGCGCTCGATCGGCATGGCATCAGCGAGGTAGCCCGCCGCTGCCGTCGCGATCTCCAGCTCCTCTCCATCTGGCACGAGGTACATTACCATTCTCCGCCCCACCGGCGCACGCGGGGAAATTTGCTCAGCCTGCGCCTGAATCCTCCCCTGTCTTACCCTTCGTCCGAAACGAAATGCAACAGGGGAATAGCATTAATTTCGGCCTGGCGCTTCGTTGGCTGAATGCCTGTCCGGCGATCAACCGGCAAAGAGCGGTTCAGCAATCCCCTTGAAATCCAGAAAGAACCGGAAAAGTCCACCGTTTTGAGCGTCCCCCGGGGCATCGGGCGCGATTTTGAGTTTGGTTGAAGTGACGAACAGACTGGCCAAACCTTCGCCGCCAAACGCTGGCTTAGTGGGGTTTGAGCACGGCAACGCCAGTTCGAAATCGTGCTTTCCAGCGGGATCGAACCGGCGCAACACGCCTTTACCGACCACTGCCAGCCAATAACCGCCCGCGCTATCGACTGTGGCGCCGTCGACATGGCCGTCACCCGGGGCCAGCGACAGAAACGTCCGCCGGTTCGACAGCGCGCCGCTGGCGGGATCGAGGTCAAAGGCTTCGACCGTGCGGCTGGGGGTGTTTGACGCATACATGATCGTGCCGTCGGGGCTGAAAGCCAGCCCATTGGCCACGGCGACACCATCGACAACCTTGGTCAGTTGGTCACCGTCAAGCCGGAACCACGACCCGCCCGCGGCATTGCGATCGGCCGGAAAACGGTGATCGAACGAGCCCACCCAGAACCGCCCCTGCCGGTCGCAGCCGCATTCGTGCAGCGTAACGTGAGCGGGAAGATCGGCCTTGGCGCGCAGCGAAAGCTTGGCGCTGGCGGGATCGAAATCATAGACGCCATCAGCCAGGGCGAGGAGCAGGCCGCCGCTCTGCTTGAGGACCAGGCCGCCCACGCGCGAGGGCATCGGCCAGATCGTGACATTGCCCGTTGCCGCGTCCCAGCGCTGGACTGCGGGTTCGTGCTCGCAATTGACCCACCACAGCGCGCCTTCGCGGGCAGACCAGACCGGTGATTCACCGATCTGGTTGTCAGCTGCGATGATGCATTCGGCTCCGTCCATGGTGCAAAACTTGCCTCGTATGCGCTGCCCAAATTAATGCAACGCCTGTTGTGCAATTGCAAGTATCGGTTATGGTTGAGCTGTCAATGCGGCATGCGGGCGAGAGGTGATGCGGTGAGCGATTTGTTCGAAACGATACACCCGTATTATCAGGGGATATTGAACATCTTCCGCGAGCTCGATCGCCCGCAGTTCCATCAGCTGACACCCGAAGAAGGCCGCGCTATGCTCCGCGCAGGGCGTGTGGCCACCCCGCCTCCGACGGACCTGCCCGAGCTTGCCGCGGTTCGCGATTTTTCCATCGACGGCCCGCATGGCCCGATCCCGGTGCGCAGCTACCTGCCGCAGGGCCCGGTGCAGGGCACCTGCGTCTATTTTCATGCCGGCGGCTGGGTGATCGGCGATCTCGATTTCTGCGATGCAACTTGCCGCAGGCTGGCGCATGCCGCCGGGTGCGAGCTGATCTCGGTCGACTACCGGATGGCTCCTGAGTTCCCCTTTCCCGCACCTCTCGACGATTGCTATGCGGTGGTCGAATGGGCCGCGCGCGAGCGAGAGGGCAAGCTTGCGGTGATGGGTGAGAGCGCGGGCGGCAATCTGGCTGCGGCTTGTGGATCCGCGCCCGCGACAGCGGCGGCCCGGTGATTGCCGCGCAAGTCTTGGCCTATCCGGTCACCGATCACGATTTCGGCACCGCATCCTATGCCGAGCTGGGTGATCGCGGCTGGATGCTGACCACCGCTGATATGCGCTACTTCTGGGACCATTATTGCCCACCGGGCATCTGACCGGACCGATCCGCTGGCCTCGCCGCTGCACCTGGCCGATGCGGCTGGATTGCCCCCGGCCTATGTCTGCGTGGCCCAGCTTGATCCACTGCGCGAGGAAGGGCTGGCCTATGCCCGCAAGCTGGCCGAGGCCGGGGTTGAGGTTGAGAGTCGCTGCGATCCGGGCGTGCTGCATGGTTATCTCGCCGGTGCAGCGGCGGTGCCGCAATCGGCCGAGGCGCTGGCCGGTGCGGCGGCCTGGCTCAAGCGTCACCTGGCGTGAGCCGCGATCTCGACCAGCTCAAGGGATGCTCTGGCTGCGCGTCCTGCCGGGCGGTGGAGCTGATAACCGGCATTCGCGCCTTTTCGACCGGGCATTCCAACGAAACCTACCTGATCGAGGGGCTCGATCAGATCTTGCGCCTGCCGCCCACGGTCTCGCCGCTGCTGCCCGACAGTCACGGTGTGATGGCGCAGGCCCGGATTCTGGAAGTCTTGGCGCAAACGCCGGGCGCGCCGCCAGTCCCGCAGGTGCTGTTCACATGCGATGATGCTGCGGTACTGGGCGACCCGTTCTTCGTCATGGCCCGGGTCAAGGGCGAGGAAATCAACGATTACCTGCCGCAACCGTGGTTTGCCGATGCCGCGCCGGCAGAACGCGCCGGTTACTGCGCCAAGTGGATGGGTGCATTCTGCGACCTGGCCAACCTGGCCCCGCTGGATGTGCTGGGACCGGCGGTGACGCCTGAAGATGAAGCGCGGCGCTGGCAAGCCATGGCGCGCGAGGCCGATTGCGAGCCACTGGTGGCCAGCTTCGACCGCCTGCTCAGCATTCCGGCTCCGCGTAGTGGCGCCCCGGCACCGGCGCATGGCGATCCCAAGCTCGCCAATCTGATGTGGGCCGATGGGGATCTGACCGCAGTGCTCGATTGGGAACTGGCCTATAACGGCGATCCGCTGGCCGATCTGGGCTATATGCTGGCTTTCTTTGAATCCGATGCGCGATCGGCCGGCAAGGCCTGCGGTGATGAGGGCATGTGGAAGCGCGACCGGATCATCGCCAATTGGGAGCAGGCCACCGGCCGCCCCGCCAGCGGGATCCGGTGGCATGAGGCGGCCGCGATCGGCAAGATGGCGGCAATCGTTGCCTATGGCTACAACCTCTACGTCAGCGGCAAGAGCGACGATGCGCGGTTCCAGAGGTGGGAGAGACCCATTGCGGACAACTTGCGGATCATGGACGCCATGCTGCGCAGCCTTGGCGTCTAAGCCTACCTGGAGAACTTGATATGGTCCCGACAATTGCCCCGCTGACCGGCGCGGACGAGCTCTTCAATCACCAGATCGTCAACACCCATGCCGCGGTGGTGACCGGAGACCTGAGCTGGACCGAGAAAGTCTGGTTCACGTTGATGCGCAAGGATGCCTCGCTGCAGGCCAGCTTTGGTCTGGGCAAATATCCCAATCGCAACATCATCGACGGGTTCGCCGGGGTGCAGCGCGGCACCCGCCAGCAGACCGTGCGGGCCAGCCGCGTGTTGGCCCCGCAGCTGGAGGACATGGCGGTGGGTCCGCTAGCGTTCGAGGTGATCGATCCGCTCAAGGTTGTGCGGATCACATTGGCAGCCAATGCGGCGCAACCGATCAGCTATGACCTGACCTTTACCGGCACCATGCAGCCATTCTTCGAACGCCGCGATGTGGTTCATTCGCAAGGCCGCACAGTGTCTGACGTGATCCGCTACCACCAGGTCGGGACAGTATCTGGCTGGATCGAAATCGAAGGCGAGCGGATCGCGGTCGATCCCGACGAATGGTACGGATTTCGCGATCACAGCTGGGGGGTACGTGAACATGTCGGGCTTGATCCGGCCGATCTGGTCCCTGGTCACCTTGCGCCGACGGCGAAGAACAAGGCGGGCAGCGATTTTCATTTCAACTGGTTGGTCTCGCAAATCGAGCGGCCCGATGGATCGCGCTATGAGCTGGCCTATTACTTCCGCGACTTCGGTGAGAATGGCCCGCCGCTGTTCCTCTCAGGCTATATCAACGAAGACGACGGAACCCAGACGCCGATCCTGCACCTCTATCCCGAAATGACCTACCGCAAGGGCGACAAGGCAGCGATGCAGGGCCGCATTCACGCCTTTGTGGCCGGGCGCGGGGCCGAGATCATCGAGCGCGTGTTCGAGATCGAGGCGATCGACAGCGAGATGGGCTTTCGCCTGCTGCCCGGCATGTACGGCGAATGGAAGGGCCAGATCCACGGCAGCTTCAAGGGCGAGGATTTCCTCGACGGCGAATGCATCGACGATGTCAACGCGCCCGGAAAGACCGCCGAGAACTATCGCTGGCAGATCCGCGACCGCCCGGTGCGAATTCGCGAGGGCGAAAATGCCGGCTATGGCGACATGGAGAGCATCATTCTGGGCGCGTTCCCGGGTGTCAGCTTCGTCTGAAAGGAACTGCGATGACCGATCCCGCCCAACCGCGCTGGACCAACCGGCCCGATGGATCGAACTGGGGTGACTTTGGCCCCGATGATCAGATTGGCCGGCTCAACCTGATCACGCCCGAGCATCGCCGCAAGGCGGCAGCCGAAGTGCGCGAAGGACTGGCCTTCTGCCTCTCGCTTCCGCTCGATTGTCCGCGGGTCCAGCTCAATCCGCGCCGCTTCGCGCCCGAACGCGCGTTTTCGATGCGCGGCGAGGATCCGGTGATCAACTATCCCTACGGCCGCGCAATCCCCGGCATGAAGGAAGTGGTCTGCGATGACCGGGTCACGCTCAGCCTGCAGTATTCGACCCAGTGGGACGCGCTGTGCCACATGGGCTATGAATTCGACGCGCGCGGCGAGGGGGCCGAGGATGTTACCTATTACAACGGCTTTCGCGGCGGCGAGCATGTCTGCGGGCCGTTCGATTACCTGCATGATCGTGCGCCGGTGCCCGGGCCGCACGGAGCCTTCGCACTGGGGATCGAGAAGATCGCCGAAACCGGATTGCAAACGCGCGGGGTGATGGTCGATCTCTACGCCCATGTCGGTCTGGAGGCAGAGCCGGTGGGATACGACCGGCTGATGGCGATCATGGCAGCAGACGGGGTGACGGTTGAGCCCGGCGATGTGTTGTGCCTGCGCACCGGGTTCGATCGCGCGCTGCTGGCCCAGTACGCCGATCCCGCCAGTGTGTTCGATCCGCATCGCTGCTCAGGGCTCGACGGATTTGACGAAAGGCTGCTGCAATGGATCGCTGACAGCGGGGTTGCCGCGCTGGTTTCGGACAACGAGGCGGTCGAATTCATGCCCGATTTCGTGCGGCAGGACGCGCACGGCGCGCGGGTGCCGCTGCACCATTTGTGCCTGTTCAAGCTGGGTATCCCGCTGGGCGAGATGTTCCTGCTGTCGGATCTGGCCGATTGGCTGCGCGAACATGGCCGCTCGCGCTTCCTGTTCACGGCGCCGCCGCTGCGTCTGCCCGGCGCAGTCGGATCGCCGGTAACTGGGGTGGCAACGGTCTGAGCAACGACCGGTTTGCAGTCCACCCTTGTCAATGTTACACAGTGTAACAATAACGATTCGCGCGCGGCGCTGGCAAAAAGGGTAGAGGCATGGAAATCCGGATTCTGATCAAGGGCGGTACGGTGGTCGATGGTTCGGGTGCACCCGCCTATCCGGCCGATGTCCGCGTGGCCCAGGGCAAGATCGTCGAGATCGGCCAGGACCTTGCCGCCTCGCAAGGCGAGCGCGTGTTCGATGCCGCTGGCTGTTATGTCACTCCCGGCCTGATTGAAACGCACAACCACTGGGACGGCGGCGTGTGGTGGTCACCCAACCTCGATCCGCTGCCGGGTTATGGCGCGACCACTTCGATCAACGGCAACTGTGGGTTCTCGATGGCACCGGCCCCACAGACCGAGGAAGACCGGCAGGACGTGATCGATATCTTCAACTACTTCGAAGACATCCCCGAAGAGCCGATGCGCCATGTCGTGCCGTGGGACTGGAAGAAGTGGAGCGAATACAAGGCCTCGATGGAGCGCAATGTCCGGGTGCCGCTCAACTTCTGCGCGTTTTGCGGACACATCCCACTGCGGCTTTCGGTGATGGGGCAAGACGCCTGGAAGCGCGCAGCGACCGCTGACGAGATCGCGCAGATGTGTGAGTTGCTCGATGATGCTCTGGCGGCCGGCGCGATGGGGCTGTCGTCCAACTATCTCGACTATGACAAGTTTGAACGCCCATTGCCTTCGCAGCAGGCCGATGACGCTGAATTTGCAGCCTTGCTGGCCGTGCTCGCGCGCTATCCTACTGCAACCTTCCAGGTCATTCTCGATTACTTCATGCGGATGTCGGCCAACGACATGCTGGAGCGCTTTGGCCGGCTCGCCAAAGATGCCGGCATTCGCATGCAGTGGGCTGGGATGCCGACGCTTGAATACATGGCGCCGCAGCTGCCGCGGGCTGAGGAACTGCATGCCCAATTCAAGGCCGAGGGTCTGGAAATCTACACCGCGTTCAACGTCCTTTCGCCGACCTCGGTGATCAATTTCGGCCGGACGCTGGTGTTCGGCCAGAACGGCAACCCGGTCTGGCAGGAACTGGTCAACACCGATGGCTGGGACGCCAAGGCGGCGATGCTGGTCGATCCGGTCGTGGCTGGCGAAGGCCCGTGAGGCCTGGAACAACCAGTTCGCGCACAGCTACCTCCATCATCCCGATGCCTTGTTCCTGCGCGAGAGTGAGAGTGGCTATGGCCCGATCGGGATTACCCTGGCCCAATACATGGCGCAGACCGGGATTGAGCATGCCTCTGACGCTCTGGCCGCATGGGTGCTCAACAACGGGCAGGAATCGGTGATCCTCAAGAAGTCTTGGGAAAAGAGCGAACCGATCCTCGAGAAACTGCTGGTCGACACGCATTCGCTGGCCAATGTCAGCGATGCCGGGGCGCACGGCAAGCTGTTCTGCGGGGCGGGCTACAACGTCTTCCTGCTGACCGACTATGTTCGCGACCGCAAGATCATCTCGCTTGAACAGGGCGTGCACATGCTGACCGGGCGGCTGGCGGACTTCTTCGGGCTGCACGATCGCGGGCTGATCGAAGTGGGCAAGGCGGCTGACATCACCGTGTTCAACCTCGACGAGATCGAGATGCGCCCCGAGATCAAGACCTGGGACGTGTGGGACGGCACCGGCGGGCGGACCTATCGCTATACCCGCGAAGCCGCACCGATGCGCCTGACCCTGGTCAATGGTGAGCCAACTTTCGATCGCGGTGAGTTTACCGGGCGCTATCCGGGCAAATTCATTGGCCCGGTGGTGCAGGCCGATCAACCTTTCGCGGTCGCGGCCGAATAAGTGAGCGAAGCGGCAAGCCCGGCGGCGGCGATGGAACCATCGCCGCTCGCCGCGTTCCAGCGCCAGCGTAAGCAGGATAGCCGCGCCAGGCTGCTCGATGCGGCAGTCGATCTGTTCGGGCGGCACGGCTATCCATCGGTGTCGGTCGAAGACATCGCCGGCGAGGCCGGAGTCAGCCGGATGACCTTCTACCGGCATTTCCGCGGCAAGGCCGATCTGGCCGGAACGCTGTTCAGTCAGAATGTCGCGCAGTCAGGGCCGAACCTGCTGCGCATCGGGGCCATGGACTGGACCGATCGAAGTGTCGTCACCAGATGGCTGAGCGACCTGTTTGCCGCCGACCGGGCCAATCGCAAGCTATTGCGCCTGTTTATCCAGGCGAGCGCGATCGAACCGGAATTTACCAAGCAAGGCCACGCACAGATCGCCGCGTGGATCGAGGAACTGGGCCGATCCATTCCGGCCTTCGCGCTGGACAAGGAAAATCCTGACCATCGGCGGCGCTGGCTGGAGGCATGGCTGCTGCTGTTCGAATTGCTCGACCAAAGCAACCATGCCGCGCTCGATTCGGGGGTTGCCGCGGATCCGCTGATGATCGAACTGCTCGGTGACCGATTCCTGCATTTCGTTTTGGCTGCGCCCGCCCGCTGATGACAGAGGGTCGCCACATTGCGATTGTTGGCGCAAGCGGGGTGATCGGTTCAGCTGCGGTTGAGCACTTCTCGAAGCTGCCGGGATGGGATGTGACGGCACTTTCACGCCGGCAACCCGTTGTCTGCAAGACTGCGAAATTCCGCCATGTCTCGATCGATCTGGAGGACCGTGCTGCCTGTGCCGCGCAGCTTTCCGCGCTCCCGCCGATCAGCCATCTGGTCTATGCTGCAGTGCGCGAAGCCAGCGGGCTGGTCGATGGCTGGATCGATGCCGATCTGATCGAACTGAATGGGCGGATGTTTGCAAACCTGCTCGATCCGGTCGCGGCAACCGGGCACCTGCGTCATCTCTCGCTGTTGCAAGGCACGAAGGCATACGGCGCGCACCTGCATAGTGTTGAAACACCGCTGCGCGAAAGCGCTCCGCGCGATGACCATCCCAATTTCTACTGGCTGCATGAAGACCATGCGCGGCGTTGTGCTGCCAAGGCGCAGTTCAACATCACGATTTTCCGCCCGCAGGTCTTGTTTGGCAGCGCGCCGGGAGCCGCGATGAATCCAGTGGCAGCAATTGGTGCCTATGCTGCAATCTGCCGCGAAATCGGCGCGCCATTTGTGTTGCCCGGTGAGGGCGAGGCGCTGTTCGAAGCGGTCGATGCCGGGTTGCTTGCCGAAGCCTTCGCCTGGGCTGCGACCAACGCGCTTGCCGCCAATCAGACCTTCAACATCACCAATGGCGATGTCTTTGTCCTGCGCCAAAGCTGGTCCCGTCTGGCGTCCAGGATTGGCTGCTCCACCCAAGGACCGGCGGTCCCCAGCTTCGCCGAGTTCTTCGCGCGTGCTGTCAGCGCTGAAGCCTGGTCGACACTGGCGGCCCGGCACGGTTTGCGCGAGACGAACCTGGGACAGTTCCTTGGCCAGTCGCACCACTATCTCGACCTCTTGACCAGTCGCCGCTCCGACGCAGCGCGCGTTGCCTCTGATGCTAAGCACGATCAAATTGCGGCAGGCTGGCTTTGGGGCCTGCCGCGATAGTGAGGACAGCCTGCTTCACTGGCTTCGCCGAATGACCGAATTGCAACTTTTGCCAGACCTGGAAGGACCACCATGAGCCAAGCTCACCCGCTTGATCGCCTGTTCGATGCTCTCGGCAGCGGCGATATCGCCGCCACTGCGAGTTGTTTTACCTCTGCCGCGATGATCTGGCACGGCTTTGACCGGATCGAAATGACGCCAGCCGAGGCTGCCGAACAATGGGAAGCGATGGTCGGGCATTTCCCGCAGCGACGCGTCGAACAGGTCCGGCGGCAAGAAACCGCCACGGGCTGCGTTCAACAACACATCTGGATCGCAAAAACCGGCGAAGGCCGTGAAATGGCTTGGCCCGTGTGCATCGTAGCCGAGATAATTGATGGCAGGATTTCGCGGCTCGATGAATACATCGACCGGGCAGGGTGGTTTGCGCCCTAGGCCGTCAACTCAAAATCCTCGAACCTGGGCTTGGCCATGACCTCACGGAAATGCGCATAGCTCCACGGCCAGACCAGCGGTACGCCATCGGCGTCCAGATACCAGCTGCTGCAGCCCGACGCGAATACGGTCTGTTTCGCGGCTTCGGTCCGGCGCGTTTCGTAGTCTTCCAGGGCCGCCATCGTCGGGGCAACCGTAGCGGCCTGGCCGCTGCGCAACTGGTCGATCAATTGGTCGATATAGTCCCACTGCGCTTCGGCGATATCGATCAGAGTGAAATTGCCGACCGGGCCGGTCGGGCCATTGAGCAGGAAGAAGTTGGGGAAACCAGGTACGGCCACGGCATAGTAGGCGCGCGGATGCTTGGCCCAGAGGGCATCGAGGCTTTGGCCATCCGGGCCTTCGACGACCATCGGGCGGACGAACTGATCGACCTTGAAACCGGTTGCGAGCGCGATCACGTCAAGTTCGTGGAACGTGCCGTCTTTCATCCGGATGCCGGTCGGCTCAATCCGTTCAATCGCGCCGCGCTCCACTTCGACGCCGGGTTGCTGGACAGCGTCGTAATAGGTCGATGAAAAGACCAGCCGCTTGCACGCGGCGAGGTAATCGGGGCGCAGCTTTTCGCGTAGGGCGGGATCGCGGACGCTGTCTTCCAGGTTCTTTTCGCAGATCTGCTGGATCTCGGCGAGTTCGGGCGAATCCTTGTCGATGATTGCGGCGGTGAAACGCGCGCGGCGGGCGGCGGCATCGGGTCCGTTGCGGACTTCTTCGATCTTGCCGGGATCGTCGCGGAAGGATTGCTTGTCGGCCTCACTGTAGGGATGGTCGGCGGCAGGCATGATCCATTGCGCCGAGCGGAGCAGATGGACCAGCTTGGCCGCCTTGCCGGCCAGCGCGCTGACGATCTGGACCCCGGTCGAACCATTGCCGATTACGCCGACACGCTTGCCTTCGGTCTGGACCGAATGATCCCAGCGCGCGCTGTGGAACACCGCGCCGGCAAAGCTGTCCAGCCCCGGAAGGCCCGGAATGTTGGGGTGGTGAAGCACGCCAGTCGCGGCGATCACTACGTCGGCTTCGTCGCGGCGACCGTCGCTGGTTTCAATCTGCCAGCGCCCGTCCACAAACCGGCAGGCGGTGACGGCGCTGTTGAAAGCAATGTATTTCGCCAGCCCATATTGCTCTGCAACGCGCTCAAAATAGGCGCGAATTTCGGGGCCGGGGGCGTAGAACGCGCTCCAATCCGGGTTGAGCGCGAACGAATAGGTATAGCTGTGCGCCGGAGTATCGCAGGCGAGACCAGGGTAGTGGTTCTCGCGCCAGGTCCCGCCAACCGCATCGCCCTTTTCATAGACGGTGAAGTTGGTTTCGCCACGTTCCAGCAAGCGGATCGCAGCGAGCATCCCCGCCATCCCTGCACCCATGATGACATAGCGCAGCGGCCTGGTCATCGATCAGGCTGCCTGGTTCAATTCACTGGCAAAGGTGGCATCGGGTCCGGTGCGCAGCGGCGCCAATCCGTTTGAGCACTGTGCGGCGATGGTCCGCCGGTGAGCCCCAGGCATGGTTGAGTGCAAAGGCCCGCTTGAGGAAGAAGTGCAGGTCGACTTCCCAGGTCATCCCCATCGCCCCGTGGGCCTGCACCGCCATCCGCGCGGCGGCATCGGCGGCCTCACCAGCGGCGATCTTGGCATGGGCGACGCGCGCGCGCGCCGCCAACGTGCCCAGCGGCAGTTCGGCGGCAGCGGCATGGACCACCGGGCGAGCGAACTCGACCTTGACCTGCGCGCTGGAGATCATGTGCTTGACCGCCTGGGTGCTGCCGATCGGCTTGCCGAACTGGACCCGGTCCTTCGCATAGACGACCGCGATGTCGATGCAGCGCTGGGCCAGACCGATCATCTGCGCGGCCGCGAGCAGTGCTCCGCGATCCGCCACATCGGCTGGCGCGATGCCAAGCATAGTTTCATTGGAAGCGGTCCATTGCACCGCATCGAGATGCCGCAGCGGATCGAAGCTTTCCTTGCGCTGCGCCAACACATCGGCGCGTGGAACCAGATGGAGTTCGCCGCCGTTGACCGACAGCAGCCCTGCGGCTTCATCAAGCCCGGTCACATAAGGATTAGACGGATGCTGAAGCGCGATCACTTCACCGGCCAATGCGCGGTCAAGCCAGCCCTTGTCATCGTCCGCGCCTGCCAACAACGGCAGGACGATCCCAGCCATTTCGACCAGCGGTTCGGGCAGCGCGACATAGCCCGCAGCCTCGGCGATCCCGATCAGATCGACCAGCCCCAGGCCAAGTCCGCCCTTGGCTTCGGGGACCAGCATGCCCAATAGGCCCATCTCAGTAATGGTGCTCCAGCGCGCCGGATCGAAGTCCGCTCCGCTATCGGACAGCTTGCGCAGGTCTGCCGGACGTGCAGCTGTCCAGCAGCATCCCGCGCGCGGCCTCGCTGATCGCCAGTTGATCTTCGGTAAATGCGAATTCCATGGGCTCGGCAGCCTTTCTAAGCGCGGGGCAGGCCAAGCATGCGCTCGGCGATGATGTTGCGCTGGATCTCGTTCGATCCGGCATAGATTGGCCCGGCCAGCGCGAAGATATAACCGTCGAGCCAGTCGGTACCTGTGACCGCATCGGGGCGCTGGCGGATCAGCTCTGCCTGTGGCCCCAGGATATCGAGCGCGCATTGGTGCAGCGCGATATCAAGTTCGGACCAGAAGATCTTGTTTGTCGACGATTCCGGCCCGATCTTGCCTCCGGCCTCGAGCCGTGACGCGGTCGAATAGATCGACAGTGCATAGGCCTCAGCACCCATCCACAGATCGGCAACCCGTTCGGCCATTGAGGCAGGCAAACGGTCCTTGTTGGCCTCATACAGCGCGATCAGCTTTGCCGCGGCAACCTGATAGCGGGCAGGGGAACGCAGCATCAGCCCGCGTTCAAACCCGGCGGTGGCCATGCAGACGTGCCAGCCCTGGCCCTCGTCGCCCAGCCGGTCAGCCACCGGCACGCGGACGTTGTCGAGGAAGATTTCGGCGAAGACCATTTCCCCGTCCATCCGCGCGATCGGACGGCGAGTAACGCCGGGCGCATCGAGCGGGAACAGGATCAGCGCTCATCCCCTTGTGGCGTTCGCTGCCCGGCTCGCGGAACAGGCCGAAGGCCCAGTCGGCAAATACCGCGCGGGTCGACCAGATCTTCTGGCCGTTGAGCACGTATTCGTCGCCCTCTCGGGTGCAAGTCGAGCGAACCGCCGCGAGATCGCTGCCCGCGCCGGGTTCGGACCAGGCCTGCGCCCAGATGTCGTCGCCTGCGGCCATCCGGGTCAGGAAGCGCGCTTTCTGTTCGTCGGTGCCGAACTCCATCATGGTCGGGCCGAGCAGGAAGATGCCGTTCTGGTTGACCCGGGTCGGGGCGCCAGCGCGGTAGTATTCCTCTTCAAAGATCAGCCAGCGGATCAGGTCGAGCGCGCGGCCGCCATAGGCTTCGGGCCAGGTCACCATGCCCCACTGGCCCTTGCTGAGCGTGCGTTCCCATTCGCGGTGCGCTTCAAAGCCTTCGCGGGTCAGGTCGAACGAAGGCAACGGTGCGGAAGGCACGTTGGCCTCCATCCACGCGCGCACTTCCTGACGGAAGGCGCGTTGCTCGGCAGTATAGTCAAGCTTCATCGTCAGGCGCTCTGCTTGTTCGCCGATGCTGCCGACTTCCCGCTGACCCCGGCGATCGAATCTCCCTTGACCAGATCGTTCTGGGCGTGGGCGAAGTGGTGCATGTGGAACACCGCATCCATCGCGCTGCGCTTGCCGCGCAGTTCTTCGACGTGGTTGACCGATTGCTTGGTCAGCCAGTTGCCGAGGCGGCCTTGCTTGGCCAGTTTAGCGGCCCAGGCGGTGGCCGCTTCGCGCAGTTCCTCGCGCGGGACGACCTTGTTCACCATGCCGAAGTCATAGGCGCGCCCCGCCGGCATCCGCTCGCCCAGCAGCAGGAATTCCTTGGCCACGCGCGGCGGCAATTCATAGGCATGAGCGAAGTATTCGACGCCGGGAATGCCCATCAGTGGGTTGACCGGATCCTGGAAGAAAGCGTCTTCGCTCGCGACGATCAGATCGCAGACCCAGGCCAGCATCAGTCCGCCGGCGATGCAGGCGCCCTGGACCATGGCAATGGTCGGCTTGGGAATATCGCGCCAGCGGCGGCACATGCCCAGATACTGTTCCTGCTCGCGGGTATAGAGCAGCTCGGCGGCGGGCTTGTTGGTATGCGGCGCGAACATCAGCCGCTTGTCGAATTCGTGATGCAGATCGCGGCCCGGGGTGCCGATATCGTGCCCGGCGGAAAAGTGCTTGCCGTTGCCAGCCAGAACGATGGCGCCAACCGCGTCATCATTGACGGCGCGCTGGAAGGCATCGTCCAGCGCATAGGTCATCTGGCCGTTCTGGGCATTGTTGAAACCGGGCCGGTTCATCGTGATCCAGGCCACGCCATCGACCACTTCGTAGAGGATTGGTTCAGTGGTTTCGTAGTCGATTTCGACTGCTTTGGGTTCGACCAGATCGTTCATTGTGCCAGCTCCAGTTCCTGTTGTGCGACGGCATCGAGCAATACCAATGCGTCCACTGCAACCGCGCCGCGCCCTTCGGGCATGACCAGCAGCGGGTTGATTTCTACTTCGCGTAAACGCTCGCCCCCGGCAAGCACCGCTTCGCCCAACGCGGCGATTGCTTTCGCCGCAGCAGCGACATCTGCCTTCGGTGCGCCGCGATAGCCATCGAGCAGCTTGAAGCCCTTGAGGCTGCGCAGCATTGCTTCGGCCCCAGCCGCATCGACCGGCAACAAGGCGTGGCAGGCATCCTTCATCAGTTCGGTCCAAACCCCGCCGAGACCGACCGTCAACATCCAGCCGAATACCGGATCGCGCGTAACCCCGGCGAGCAGTTCGACCCCGCCTGAGAGCATCGGTTCGAACGTAACGCCGTCAATCTGCACGTTCATCGTCTGGGCTTTGGCCATCATTGATTTGAACGCGTCGACTGCGGCATCGCTGTCCTGGATCGACAAGCGGATAAGGCCGTGTTCGGTCTTGTGCGCGACATCGGGGCTGACCAGCTTGGCGACCAGCGGAAAGCCGACCGTCTCGGCTGCTCTGCGCGCTTCATCGACTGAGTTGACCAAGGCGTCGTGCACTACAGGAACGCCAAACGCGGCGAGCGCTTCCTTGCCTTCGGTTTCGGACAGCGCCGACCGATTGGCTGCGATGACCGGCCAGCTGACGTTGGTCGCGGTCGGATCTGGCGCGGTCTGGCCGCCTTTAGCCCAACCACCGTAAGCGGAGATTGCCCGTGCCGCGCGGTCGAAATCGTCGAAATAGCCGATTCCGTGTGCGGCCAGCCTGGCCTGATCTGCCATCGCGAAGGTATCGATCACGATCAGGGTTTTGCTGGTTTCGATCGCTGCCTTTTCGACCTGATCGAGCGCGCTGGTGAGGAACGCGCCCGGCAGATAGAGCAGCAACACATCGATATCATGAGGCTGCAACGCCAGCTTGATGCATTCGGACAGGAAGTCGTTCGAGTTGACGATATTGCCGGTAAGGTCGACCGGGTTCGACACCATCGAATGTCCTGGGACTTGCGCCGCAAGCCCGTCTTGCACATCCTGCGGAAAAGTAGGCGTATCGCCGCCCGCCAGTGCCAGGGCATCTGCCAGAATGGCCCCGGCGGCACCAGAGATGCTCAGAACGCCGCAATTGCTGCCCCGTATCTTTCCGGCACCCAGCGCGTGAAGATAGGCAAGGTCGGCGAGCTCGGCGAGCGATCCGGCGCGCGCCACCCCGGCTCTGGCAAAAGCTGCGTCATAGGCGGCGCTATCCCCGGCGAGCGCGGCGGTGTGCGAGCGCGTGGCCTCAGCGCCCTTTTCCGATGCGCCAACCTTGTAGACCGCCAGCAGCTTGCCGGCGGCGCGGAATCGGGCGGCGGCGGCGAGGAACTTGGGTCCGTCGCGCAGCTCCTCGATATAGCAGACCGCAGCCTGCGTTGCGTCGTCGCCCGCCAGAAAATCGAGGTAGTCGCTGAAATCGACCGAGGCTTCGTTTCCAGTGTTGATCACGTGGCTGAAGGTTACGCCAGCGCGCCGCGCCATCCGAAACACTGTGGCGCACATATTGCCGCTCTGCGTCAGCAATGCTGTGTTGCCGGCTGGCTCACCGGGCTGGAACGACTGGCCAAAGGCCGTGAATATGCCGTCGGTGAAGTTGGCGTTGCCCATGCAGTTGGGCCCGGCAACTTTCATGCCGGTGCGCCGGGTAAAGGCAATCAGATCGTCCTGCCTGGCCTGACCGTCAGGCTCGTTGGTTTCGGCATAGCCTGAAGCATAGGCCATCGCCGCGGGGATTCCGAGAGCGTGGCATCGCTCAAGCATCGGCAGCGTCGCTTCTGCCGAGACTGCTACAATCGCCAGATCGACCAGTTCGGGAACACTTTCGATATCCGGGTAGGCAGTCAGACCCTGGACGGTCTCGTTCTTGGGATTGACCGGGTAGATCTTGGCAAAACCCGCGCGCTTGAGCAGATCGACCGGCACGCCGCCGATCCGCGCCTTGTTATCCGACGCACCGATAATTGCGATCGAGCGCGGCTTCAACAGCGGGACGAGGGAGGATGCAGCGCTCATGCCGGGGCCTTTTTGGTAACTTGGTTGAACACATAGTCCTCGGGTTTGAAATCGGCGGTCAGGTTGCGGTAGTGGCTGAGGCGCCAGGGCGAATTGGTCACGACCCGGCCAGCCTTGTTGCGGTACCAGTTGTTGACCCCGGGGTGAGTCCAGACCAGCTGGGCGTGTTCGGCATCGACCAGCCGGTTATATTCCTCGAACGGCTCTTCGAGCACGTCCAGGCTGGCAGCGCCGCGCTCGATCAGTTCGCGCAGCGCCAGCATCGTGTAACGGACCTGGCACTCGGAGTTGAACACCGCGCTGCCGCCGTGCCCGCCATTGGTGTTGGGGCCGTAGAGGATGAAGAAATTGGGGAAGTGCGGAACTGTGACCCCCAGGTGCGCGCGGGGGTTGTCCTCGCCCCAGTGGTCACGGATGCTGCCTTGGGTGCCGACGATCTGCATCGGGAACAGCGGTGCCTGCGCCTTGAACCCGGTGGCTAGAATGATGACATCGGCGGGGTGTTCAACCCCGTCCTTATCGACCACGCCGGTCGCGGTGATCCGCTCAACCCCGGTGGTGACCAGCTCGACATTGTCACGGGTCAGGGTTTGGAACCAGTTGCCGTCGCGCAGCATGCGCTTGCCATAGGGCGGGAACTTGGGCGTTACTTTGGCGAGCAATTCCTCATCGCCGCCTAATTCGCTCCGCATGTGCGCGATGAGCTGCTCGCGGATCTCCTTGTTGGTGGCGTTGAGCGAGCTTTCCGGTTCGGGCCAGTTCGGGTCTTTCTTGAGCGAGGGCAGCATCCCGTCCGAGGTCGCATAGAGCAGCTGGAACCGGTACCACTTGGTATAGAACGGAATGTTTTCCAGCGCCCACTTCACCCCGTCCGGGACGGAAGCGAACAGCAGCGGGTTCTTGCGCGCCCAGTGCGGTGAGCGTTGGAAGATGGTCAGGTGGGCGACCTTTGGCGCAATCGCCGGGCCGATCTGCATTCCGCTGGCGCCGGTGCCGATCTGGACCACGCGCTTTCCGGCGAGGTCGACACTGTGATCCCAGCGAGCCGAGTGAAACATCGGCCCCTTGAACAGTTCCATATCCGGAATGTCAGGAATCGAAGGCCGATTGAGCAGGCCGGAGCCACTGACGACGGCATTGGCCTGCTGGACGTATTCGCGGCCATCCTTGCGCCGGATGGTTACGCGGTACTGCGCTTCGTCTGCGTTCCATACCGCAGAGACCACTTCCTCTTCAAATCGGATGTGCTCTTGGACGCCGGATTCCGCGTAAACGGTGCGGATATATCTGATGATCTCGGGGCCTTGGGCGAAATAGTGATCCCAGTCCGACGAGGTGCGGAAGCTGTATGAGTAGAAATGGTTGGGCGTATCGACTGCCACGCCCGGATAGGAGTTTTCGTACCAGGTGCCGCCGACATCGTCGTTCTTCTCGATCACGGTGAAGGGGATGCCGGCTTCCTTCAGCTTGATCGCCATCGCCAGCCCGGAATAGCCCAGACCAATCACCAGCACGTGGTACTTGTCGAGCACCTCCTGCGGCACCGGCTTACGCCAGCGCACTGACTTTGCATCGGTACGGTCGAAGTTAAGCTCTTCCAGCACCATCGGCAGGTATTCGCTCGGCACCGACTGGCCCACCGCAACGTCGCACATGTGCTGAAGCTGCGCCTGATCCGGTGTGGGGGGCAGCGGCCGACCGCTTTTGGCATAGTCTTCCAGCGTGGCGATCAGCTTGTCGCGCAGTTCGGCTTCAAGCGCTGCGTTGCCTTCGACTTCGAAGCTCCAGGCACCTTTGATCAGCGGCCGAAACCGCTCAAGCATCGTCTCGTCGCCCGACAGGTGGGTGTAGACCAGCAGCAACGGCACAATGTCGGCGGCCGTCAGCGCGTCGGCCAGGCGGGCCTTGTCGGCGACCAGGTTCTTGAGATTGGTCGGCTCTGCTATCATGGTCATGTTCTGTAAACCGTGCGTGCGGGGTTGAAGTGAATATCGGGAGTGTGCCGTGGTAGTCAGTCGCCCGCCGGAGCAAGTTCGCTGGGCCGCGTTGCGTTGGTCCAGGCTTCGTGGTTGGCGGTGACGGTTTCGAGTGCTTTCGACCACCATTGCTCGCCCTTGGCGAGGTTGAGGAAGTTGAACGAAGTCGCGTGACGGAATTCGAGCACTTCGACCCCGTTCGGTCCGGGGCGATAGCTGTAGGGAACGCCTGCCGGGATGAAGAAGCTGTCGCGCGCGCCAAGCTCTTCGGTGCCCATCTTCAAGCTGCCAGCTACAATGTAGTACAGGCAATCGGAATCGTGGCTGTGCAGGGGCAGGGGGTATTCGCGCTTGAGCCAGGCATGGGTCAGCGAAAAGCCCGGCAGGTTGCACAGCACCTGGATGTCATCGCCTTCGAGATAACCCGCCGCGATCAACGCATCGATGCCGCTGCGCTGGACCGGGTTCATCGCTTCGATCGACATGCATTCCGCTTCGACCAAACCTGGTGCGTCTTTCGCGCGGAAGATTTCGAATTTCGGCTGCGAGGCGTCGCTCATGGTTCCTCTCCAATATTGAAATGCGATAGCAGAGTTGCATTTATTCGGCAAGGCGATAGGTTGGTGATAATCGGCGTTCAAGCAGACTCTGAAGAACTGCCATAATATATTGTTAAAATTGAATAATATTGGCTTTTGATTGCGCAGGCTGAGCGGCTGTTGGCTGGGTGTGGCGTTCCACCGAATCGGTGCAGAAAATGGGATGAGGCAAGCAACGGTGAAGGCCGCAATTCTGACCCAAGCAGGCAAGCCGATGCTGCTCGCCGATGTCGCTGTTGCCGCACCGGCTTCGCGCGAAGTTCTGGTGCGGATGGTTGCTGCAGGCGTGTGTCATTCAGACCTGCACATCGTCGATGGTGATCTGCCGCACCCGCTGCCGGTAATTCTCGGGCACGAAGCTGCGGGAGTTGTCGAGCGGGTTGGCGCTGAAGTGACAGCCGTCAAGCCGGGTGACCATGTGATTCTGTCGCTGACTTTCCCGTGCGGCTATTGCGGGCAATGCCAGGGCGGACATGGCAATCGCTGCCAGAATCCCGACGCACCGCGGGCAATTGGTGCGCCTGCGCGGTTGCTGCTCGATGACCAGCCGGTAGGCCAGTTCCTCAATATCGGCGCCTTTGCTGAGCAAGTCCTGGTCCATGAAACCGGCTGCGTTGCAATCCCAAATGACATGCCGCTCGACCGTGCCTGCCTGATCGGTTGCGGGGTTGCGACCGGGTTCGGTGCGGTGGTGCGCAGTGCCAAGCTAGAGGCGGGCGAGACGATTGCCATCATCGGTTGCGGCGGGGTCGGCCTGGCGGCGATCAACGGCGCGGTTGTGGCCGGGGCATCGCGGATCATCGCCATAGATCGCCTGCCGTTCAAGCTGGAAATGGCCAAACAATTCGGAGCGACTGACGTTATTGATGCGAGCGACGGCGGTGTGGTTGAGGTAGTGATGGAACTGACCGGCGGGATCGGCGTTGATCACGCGATCGAGGCGATCGGCCGCAAGGAAACGGTCGAAGATGCCTTCAACATGCTGGCCAAGGGCGGGCTGGCGACTGTGCTGGGCGCGGGAAAGCGTGATACCGTTGCCGAGATTCCGCTGTTGCCACTGCTGCGTGAAAAGCGGCTCCAAGGCTCTATGATGGGCGGCCTGCGCACTGCGATCGACATCCCGCGCTACGTCGATCTCTATTTGCGCGGCCAGCTCAAGCTCGACGAGTTGATCTCGCGCCGACGGCCGCTGGCGGAAATCGACTTGGCGTTCGACGACTTGCGGCAAGGCGGGGTCGCGCGCACGGTAATAACGCTCGGCTAAGGTCTGGTGCCGCGCGGCACAAAGGGAGGTTTTGATGACTATGCAATTGGTTCCGCTGTGTTCGCTCGTGCTTGAGCTTGCGCCTTCGCTGGCCATCGGGACAGGACCTGCCGGGGACCGCAGCATCGGTGCGATCCGATCGGCCACCATTACGGGCGAGCGGCTGTCGGGCTCGTTGGCTGGCGCTGCCGCGGCAGACTGGCTGGTTCGCACCGGGGCAATCGGTGTGATTGATGCCCGGTTGGCGATTCAGACTGATGACGGTGCACTGATCTACGTCAGTTATGGCGGACGGCTCGACCTGTCCAATCCCTCCGCTGGGCTGACGGCCTACGTCGATCCGGTGTTTGAAACTGGCGATGAGCGTTATGCTTGGCTCAACCGGATCCAGGCCGTCGGCAAAGGTGCGCTGAGCTTCACCGCAGATGGGACCCGGATCGACTACGAATTTAGCGAAGTGGTGTGATTGGCAGTCCGATGATCAGCAAGGGCGACGACTATCCGATCCACCAGACTCCGGAACCGATCGCATATGCGGGGACCGACCGGAATTTCTATGATCGCTACTTCTTCAACGGCTACTCACCGGATGGCGAAGTCTATTTCGCGGTCGCCTTGGGGGTTTATCCGCATCTGAACATCATGGACGCGGCATTTGGCGTTCGGATTGGCGACCGGCAGTACAATATCAAAGCCTCGCGCCACCTCGGTATGGAAAGAATGGATACCCAGGTCGGGCCGATCCGGATCGAAGTGATCGAGCCCCTGAAGCGTTTGCGGATCACCGTTGACGACAACGAACACGGGATTGCTGCAGACCTTACGTTCGACGGACGCATTCCGCCATTCGCTGAGCCCCGTACAACCCGTCGCAACGGGCCGCGCACGCTGATGGATTTTACCCGGATGACCCAGCCTGGAGCTTACAGCGGCTGGATTCGGGCTGGCGGCAAGACGGTGGCTGCCGGCACCGAATTGCTGGGCTTCCGCGATCGTTCATGGGGCATAAGGGCGATCGGCGAGCGCGACGGGCAGGAACAGGTGCCCGCGCCGGTTGCCCATTTCCACTGGTATTGGACCCCGGTGCAGTTTCCGGGCTTCGTATATCATTTCCTGGTCAACGAGGATGAGGACGGCGCGGTGTGGAACCGGGCTGCGCTGCTGGCTTATGATAATGGCGATCTGGTCCACCTTGATGGCGGCGAGATTGATATCACCTACCGGCCTGGCACGCGCTGGCCCGCCAAGGGGGTGATCGAACACCGGGGCCGGGATGGCGAGTTCCGAATCGAGCTGAAGGCCAGAGCGGACTTCTTCATGACCGGAATTGGCTATCTCGATCCCGAATGGTCGCATGGCAAGAACAAGGGGCCGCTCGCGGTCGGCTATGACGAAATCGCTACGGGCGAAATTACCCGTTATGAAGCACCGCACATTTATGTGCAGTCGTTCGCCGGTGCGACCATAACCCTGCCGAACGGGGAGACGCATCACGGCTTCGGGACCTTCGAGGCTTTGAGCATGGGGCCCAATGCCAAACGCGGGTTTACGAGCTTTGCGGATGGGGTGCCGGACTGATGGAATCGAGAATTGCCGAATATCTGAAGCACCGGATGCCACAGGCGGCCGCAGTGGCCGTCGACAACCTGTCGCGGATACACGGTGGGAGCAGTCAGGAAACCTATCGTTTCACAGCGCGCTGGCGCGATGGGGACACGGCGGTTGAGCGGCAGTTGATCCTGCGCCGCGCACCGGTATCGGGGCTGGTCGAGGCCGAGCGCGATCTCGAATACAATGTCTATCACGCGCTGCGGGGCAGCGGCGTGCCGGTGCCGCAAGTGCATTTCCTCGAGCTTGATCCGGTCTGGCTGGAACGGCCATTTTTCGTGATGGATCTGGCCCCGGGCAAGCCAGGGCATCCCTATGCGCCCGGTGATCCTTATGATGGGATGGGTGCTGCGATCGCACGCCGATTTTGGCATCATCTTGGCACCCTGGCGGCGATCGATCATCGCAGTGTCGGGCTCGAAGGCCTGCGCAATGGACAACAAGACGGCGGTTTCTGGTCAAACGAACTCGACCACTGGGAGCGCCTGACTGCCGCGGGGGAGACCTTGCTCCAACCGGCTGTGGCCGGAGCAATCCGCTGGCTGCGCAGCAATCCACCGCCCGCCGCGATCAAGCCGGCGATCGTGCATGGTGACTACCGCTCGGGCAATTTCCTGTTCAACCCCGATGGCGAGATCAGCGCGATCCTTGACTGGGAGATGTGCCACATCGGTGATCCGCTGGAAGACGTGGCCTGGGCGCTCGATGCGTTCTGGCCGATGACCCGGCATTTGCCGCTGGATGAGGGCCTGTCAATCTGGGAAGCGGCCAGCGGCCTGACGGTTGATCGTACCGCGCTTGACTGGTGGCAGATGTTCTCGACCGTCAAAGCCAACGCCATCTGGACTACGGCTGAGGCATCGTTCGCCAGCGGGGAGAGTTTCGAGATGACCATCGGCATGTCGGCCCTGCGCGCCGGACACTTTCACCGCAAGCAGCTCTTGGCGCAAATGGCCGAGCGGGGGGCAATGGGATGATCCTGACCATCGAGACCACGCTGCACGGGATTGCCCGGATGCTGCATGAGCGGATCAACCCGGCAGTGCAGGATTCCTATGCCGGGGAAGCTGCCCGGCTGGCCGAACTGCTGCTGAAACTGAGCGCCAACTGGGTCGACGATGCCGCGGCGATACGGGTTGCCGAGAATGCAGCTATTCGTCGCTTGCTGGGCGAGGGGGCGGCATTGGTAACCAACCCGGACCTGGCCGAGCGTCTTACCGGATCGGCCAGATCAGCCGATCCAGGTCTTCGGATCAGCCAACTCGACATGGAGAATAATCGCTTGCGTTCCGATCTTCAGGATTTGCATGCGCATATCGATACGCTTGAAGGTGATGCCGCCCGGTTGTTAGGGCAACGCATCTGGCGTTCGCTGGCAGAATTCGAAACGGCCCGCGCGCCGCGCTAGGCGGTCGGAAGATAACGCGCGCGCAATTCCTTCTTGTAGAGCTTGCCAGTCTCCGCGCGCGGCAACTCGCGCTCAAAATCCACACTGCGTGGGCACTTGATATCGGCCAGATTGTCGCGGCAGAACTGCTGCAATTGTGCGGCGAGAGCCTCGCCCGCTGCTGACCAGTCCTTGGGTTGGACCACGGCCTTCACTTCTTCGCCAAAGGTTGCATTGGGCACGCCAAATACCGCAACGTCGGCCACAGCTGGGTGGGTTATCAGCAAGTTTTCAATCTCTTGCGGGTAGACATTCACACCACCTGAGATGATCATGAAGTCCTTGCGATCGGACAGGTAGAGATAGCCCTCTTCATCTAGGCGCCCGACATCGCCCATCGTCGACCAGTCTGGGTGAAGCGGATTGCGGGCCGAGGCGGTCTTGGCCGGATCATTATGATAGCTGACCGGCTTGGTCCCGCTGAAATAGATCGTGCCGATCTCACCCTGGGGCAACTCGTTGCCGTCATCGTCGCAAATGCGGATCTGGCCAACGACCGCACGGCCAACCGAGCCGACATGTTCCAGCCATTCGTGGCTGTTGATCGTGACATGTCCGACGCCCTCGGAGCCGGAATAGAATTCCTCTACGATCGGCCCCAGCCATTCGATCATCGCCTGCTTGATCGGGATCGGGCAAGGCGCGGCGGCGTGGATCACAGTCTTGAGCGTGG
Source organism: uncultured Alphaproteobacteria bacterium (assembly GCA_963802015.1). Taxonomy (GTDB): domain Bacteria; phylum Pseudomonadota; class Alphaproteobacteria; order Sphingomonadales; family Sphingomonadaceae; genus Novosphingobium. Next base: position 292,746 of record CAWDHB010000005.1, on the reverse strand, counting down.
ACAGGTCGTAGCGCGAGCGGACCTCTTCGGGCAGTTCGAGCAGCTTTACGAACATGGTTGGAACCACCATCGTTGCGGTGACCCCAAAGCGTTTGATCGCTTCCAGAAACGCTTCGGGCTCAAACTTAGGCAGTACCACAGCCGTTCCGCCGACTGCCTGAATGCTGGCTGTCATCCCCATCGGGGCCGAATGGTAGAGCGGGGCTGGCGAGAGATAGACAGTGTCCTTGCCCAACCCATAGAATTTCTCAAACAGCAACGCACCCGGATTGGGTTGGATTGGCGAGCCGGTTGCGGAAGCGAATTTGAGCCCTTTGGGTCTGCCGGTCGTGCCGGAGGAATAGACCATCCGGCCGCCGATTTCCTCGTCTGCTATCGGTGTAGTGAGCTGCGCTTCGCACAAAGCGTTCCAGTCTGATAAATCGTCAACCGGTCCGATCGAGACCACCTGAGCGACATTGGGCATCTCGCTCTTTGCGGCAACCAAATTTCGGGCCGTTTCCGCCATGGCATCGGAAACGATAATGGCGCGGGCCCCGCTATCATTGACGATATAGGCAATTTCGTCGGTCTTGAGCCGGGCCGAGAGCAGCACCAACACCAGACCGGCGCGTTGCGCAGCCCAGTAGATCTCAAAGAACGCCAGCCGATTGTCACAACAGATCGCGACAGCATCGCCTTTTTTCAGGCCGAGCCCGCGCAAGGCATGCGCGCCTTGATTGGCGCGCGCTTCCAGCCCGCGATAGGTCAGCTCGTGATCATCGGCGGCCATGATGATCGCAACCTTGTCGGGCTGCGATCCGGCGTGAATTCTCGGGTGCATCAGGCTCTGCCTAGAACCCGATGTCCGCGATTGGCGCTTCGAAACCACTATTGACCACGTGCTGGGCCTTGGCCAGCAGTTGCGGGTCAATCCCGGCGAGATAGCCGTCGATCAGCCGCTGATAGTTGCTGATTAGCCCTTCGTGCGAGAACGACAGCCGCATTTCTTCAAAGCCCACGGCGTGCAGCCCAAGCTGCTGCAGCGGCAGATTGTAGTAGTCCTGGCGCGGAATTTCGGGGAATTCCTGGCTGTCGTAGGGCAAGATCGTCGGCTGCTTGGGGGTGTCGTATTCTTCGCCCTCTGGGCGCAGCACCAGCGACCAGATCTCGAACAGGCAGGTTTCCGGCGTCAAGGGGCGGATCCGGTATGAGGACATCGCTGCGATCATCGGCAGCAGGAAGAAATGCGGGAACATGTATTCCACCGCGTGGAACGGCTGTTCCTGCATCACCTTGTTCACATCGAACATCGGCGCGCCGCGGGCATAGCCGTCTTTGGTCACCACATCGTTAGCCATGCCATAGAACAGCATGGTCGCTTCGACTGGATCGTCGGGTACTTCCATATCGGCGAGCGCCTGCATCGCGGCGACTTCGGTTTCGTGCACCATCCCGGCCATGCCCGAGCTGAGCCGCGCCATGAATTCAAGATTGACCTTGACCGTGTCCTTGGCGCTGATCCCGCGATTGGGAACCAGCCCGTCAGCATCGGTGCCATAAGGATTGCCCAGCGCCGACAGCCGGTTGAGTTGCGGGTGGGTCTTCATCGTGTGATAGCCTTCCTGAAAGGCCTCCATCGCCAGCTTCCAGTTGGTCGGCAGGACGGTGGCATACCACCAATCCATCTTGAGCTTGTCGGCATTGCGGGCATTGAGCCGGTCTACCACCGGTCCAAGGCTTTCGAGCAGGCCCGGTGCGTCGTTGTCGAAATTGATAAAGGCGCAGCCGGCCCAGAACTCGATCCGGCACGGCACCAGGTTGATCTCGGCCTTATCCAACAAATCTTCGGTAAACACCTGCTTGCCGAAGACGAAAGTGTTCTCGCCTTCCAAGTTCCAGCGCCAGCCATGGAACGGGCAGATGAACCCGGCATTCTTGCAATTGCCCGGGCCGGTTGCGAGCCGGACGCCGCGATGGCGGCAGGCATTATGGAACGCTTTCACCCCGTTCTTGGTGTGAACCACGATCACCGACTTATCGAGGATCGTGTACTCGACGTAGTCACCCACTTCGGGAATTTCTTCAAGCCGGCAGGCCATCTGCCAGACATGCGGCCACAGCTTTTCCTTCTCCAGATCGAAGAACGCCTGATCGTAGTACCGCTTTGCGGGGATCCGTTCGCGATCGGTGATTTGCAGCGGGACCGCAGCCAAGGCCTCGGCAATGTCTTGAGCCATCATCTCTCTCACTTGTGAATCGCCCGGCTTGATCACCGGCTTAGCCGCGACCATAGCCAAATGAAGAATGCATTGCTAGATGTGCATTAATAAATCGGCGAATGATGCTTGTGCCGGTCCGAACCGAATGAAGGGACCTTCGATCACCATGACAATCCGACCATTAGCCCTCGAGATCGCCGCACAGGTCGAAGCGTTCGTGCGCGATGTTGTGGTTCCTTATGAGCAGGATCCGCGCCGCGACCATCACGGCGCGCCGCTGGATGAACTGGTTTACGAAATGCGCGAAAAGGCGCGCGCGGCGGGGGTCCTGACCCCGCATATCCTGGGCGACGGCGATCACCTCAACCAGCGCGAAACCGCAGTAGTGCTGATCAAGAGCGGGCTTTCCCCGCTGGGGCCGCTGGCCTGCAACACCATGGCTCCGGACGAGGGCAACATGTATCTGCTTGGCAAAGTCGGCAGCGACGCGCTCAAACAGCGGTTTCTTGACCAGCTGGTTTCTGGCCGCGCCCGATCAGCCTTCTTCATGACCGAACCCGCCGAGGAAGACGGTGCCGGGTCGGATCCCTCGATGATGAAGACCACTTGCCGCCTCGATGGCAACCACTGGGTTATCAACGGACGGAAATGCTTCATCACGGGGGCCGAAGGCGCCAGCGTCGGCATTGTCATGGCCAAGGCCGAAGACGTCGTTTCAGGTGGCGGCGCCTGCATGTTCCTGGTCGACCTGCCCGATCCGGCGATCCGGATCGAATTGGTGCCCAACACGATCGACAGTTCGATGCCCGGCGGCCACGCCACGATCACGATCGACAACTTGCGCGTACCCGCCGATCAGATGCTGGGCGAAGCCGGCGAAGGGTTCAAATATGCCCAGATCCGCCTGTCGCCCGCCCGCCTTTCGCACTGCATGCGCTGGCTGGGCTGCTGCATTCGCGCGAACGAAATCGCCAGTCGACTATGCCAATCGCCGCCAGGCCTTCGGCAAGGCGCTGATCGATCACGAAGGCGTCGGCTTCATGCTGGCCGAGAACTTGATCGACCTAAAGCAGTGCGAACTGATGATCGACTGGTGCGCCGCGGTGCTCGATACCGGCTCGCTCGGGACCGCCGAAAGTTCGATGGCCAAGGTTGCGGTGTCCGAAGCCTTGATGCGGATCGCCGATCGCTGCGTCCAGGTGATGGGCGGGACCGGGGTTACCGACAAGACCATCGTCGAACAGGTGTTCCGCGAAGTGCGTGCCTTCCGGATCTATGACGGGCCGACCGAGGTCCACAAATGGAGCCTCGCCAAGAAGATCAAGCGCGACTGGAAGGCCGAACATGGCGGTTGATGCAGCGGCCAACACCGGCGTTGGCGCGATCCGGACAGCTTTGGACGAGGCTGCGCTAGAGCGTTGGCTCGAAAGCAATGTCGCTGGCTTTCGCGGCCCCCTTCAAGTCGCGCAGTTCAACGGCGGCCAGTCCAACCCGACCTATCGCCTGACCACGCCAGAGGCCAGCTATGTACTGCGCCGCAAGCCGCCGGGTGAGGTCCTGAAAGGCGCGCACGACGTCATCCGCGAGGCTCGCGTTTTGCAAGCCTTGGCGCACACCGACGTTCCGGTTCCGCAGATTCTGGGCCTGTGCGACGATCCCCAAGTGCTGGGCAGTGACTTCGTGGTGATGGAAATGGTCGAAGGCCGGATCTTCTGGGACGCGGCCTTTACAGACGTGCCCAAAGCAGATCGCGCCGCCTATTTCGATGAAATGAACCGGGTGATCGCGGCCATGCACAGCCTTGATCCCCAGGCAATCGGACTTGGCGACTATGGCCGGGCCGGCAATTATTTCGAACGTCAGATCGGGCGCTGGTCAAAGCAATACCTTGGCGATGATCTGGCTGGGCGCGATCCAGACATGGACGCGGTGGTGGCATGGCTGCCCACGGCGATCCCGGAAGGCGATGAAACCCGCCTGGTCCATGGCGATTTCCGCTGCGACAACATGATCTTCCATCCCACCGAGCCGCGCGTGCTGGCGGTGCTCGATTGGGAATTGTCAACGCTGGGTCATCCGCTGGCTGACTTTGCCTATCACGCGATGATGTACGACATGCCCGCCGATATTGTTGCCGGGCTTGGCGGAGCAGACCCGGCCACATTGGGCCTGCCGAGCGAGGCCGAATACGTCGCGGCCTATTGCCGCCGCACCGGGCGCGCGGATATCACTGACTGGAATTTCTACAAGGCGTTCAGCTTCTTCCGGCTCGCGGCAATCTTCCACGGGATCAAGGGGCGGGTCCTGCGCGGAACGGCCGCTTCGGCCAGCGCGCAGGAGCGCGCTCAGGCCTTTCCGCGGCTTGCCCAGCTGGCCCGCGCGGCGATGGAGCGCTGCCAGTCCGACTGATCAGGGGTGCGCGGCAATCAAGTGTCCTACCGCCTGGATCATTCCGGCCTTGTTGAGCGCATCAGTGCCGGGCATGTCTGCTGTGCCTGATCGCGACCGGATCGCTTCGACCAGCGCGGCGGGGTCGTCGCCTTCCAGCTCGTAGATCGTCATCAACTGCCACTGCGGCGCATCGTCCAGTTCGTAAGTCTTCTGGAACTGCATCCGGTGAAGCCGCCCGGAAACGACTCCGGGCACGCGGCAGACATCCTTCAGGTGCTGCTCGCGATACCAGGTCTCGAACTCTTGCTCGCGGCCGGGATGGGCGCGGGACAGGATGACGTATTGGAAGCGGGGCATGGCAATTCTCGATCAAGTGGCGGTCGGCGGGGCCGGTTGCGGCGTGGCGGACGGATAGGGCCCCAGCAACAGGAACAATACTGCGGCAATCAGGCACACTGGAATCGCGGCCCACAAGGCCGGCAGATAGGTTCCGGTCTGGTCATAGAGCGCGTTAATCGCCACCGGCATGTTGGCCGAGGCCAGACCCATGAACCCGGCAATGGTCCCGAACAGAAAGCCGAAGTTGGCGGTATTGAAATAGCGCGACGTAAGATAGGCGATCACATCGAGTTCCGCGCCGAATGACAGACCGACGATAAACACTGCCAGTGCCGCCGCCGGGATCGATCCGGGTAACGCAATCAGAATGACCATTGCCGTCACGGGCATGGCCACGCAGATCGCAGCCAGAATTCGGCCATGCATCCGGTCCAGCAGGTAGCCGATCCCCAGCCGACCGATGATGGCCGCGATGCCCAGTATTCCCGCCAGATTGACGGCCACCTCGCGGCTGAGCCCCCGCGATGACAGAATTGGCACGATGCTCACCCCAAAGGTCACGACGACCGAAGCGATCAGTACGGTGCCCAGCAGGATCTGCACAAACGGCCAGCTGAGCATGCCGCTTTGCGCCAGCGGCGGCCGCGCTGCACGGAGTGTACCGGCACCCGGTGCGGCCAGCCGGACCCGGTCATTCGCGCTGGTGAAAAACAGCACGATCAATGGCAAGGAGGCGAGCGCCCAGAAGATCGCCAGCCCGATCCAGGCGTTGCGCCAGCCAAAGGTCTGGATCATGACGTCGGCGAGCTTGGGCGTGATCATCGCTGAAATACTACCCCCGCACAGCATCACCGCCAGTGCCAACCCGCGTCCCTTGTTGAACAGGCTGGTTACCGCACTGGTCCAGACCGAAGGTTGGATCAGGACAATTGCGAACGCGATCGGAATCCACAGCAAACGCCATTGCCAAACCTCTGGCCCGGTCTGGCTGAGCAGTGCAGTAGCAAGGCAGATTGCGATGACAGCAGCAATCCCGATCCGGCGTGGGCCAAATTTGTCAACAAACCAGCCGGTGAATGGCGCGAACAGAAACCCGGCGATCGCGGCGATACTGTGTCCCGACATGATTTGTGCGCGGGTCCACTGCAGGTCATCCTGCATCGGCGCGATGAACACGCTGCTGGAATAGGTCACGATTGTGGACGCGGCATAGCCTGCCGCCGCCGCCAAAACCACCGGCCAATGCGCGCGCCATTCTGCCCTGGCCTCCAATTGCCCGTTGCTTTGCATCCCCACCATCCCGCTGTGCCGTGCTTGTTCGGGTTGCGCCGCACCGATTGAATGCAACGCCCGCGTTTCATAAGCCTAGCCGAGCGCTATGGCAGGCGTCTATAGCGTTCGGCGATCTGGCGCGAGGAACAGACTTGGTGAGTGAAGCTATGCCCAATAGCGCCCCATGGCGCGTCAATCAACGCGATCCGCTGGTTGCGGAAATGCTCGGCACGGGCAAGGCTTGGGATTTGACCGAGGAACTTGTGGCCGGACATCGGCAACAGGTGTTTGCGGGCGTGCCGCGCAATCTGGCCGGGCTGTACCAGCAGGCAATGACGCATGCCGACCGAACGATGATCGTGCAGGACGGGACAGCAGCTTACTTATGCGCAGGTATTCGCTCAGGCCGGATCGCTCGCCATTGCGCTGACTGAACGGTATGGGGTTCAACCCGGAACCAAAGTGGCAATCGTGACCGCCAATCGGGCCGAATGGATCATCGCAGTGCTGGCGATCACCTCGCTTGGTGCCGTTGCCGCACTGGTCAACAGCCGGGGCGTGGCAGAGGAGATGCTGCGTGCCATTGCGGCGGTCGATTGCCAGCTCGCAATTCTCGACGCGCATTGCGCCGATCTGATCGCGGCGGCTGAGCCGGACCCGGCCTGGCCCCGGATCGTGATCGGCGCGCCGCAAAACGGTCTGCGACCAGAGCGTGATGCGGACTTCTGGGCGCTGGCCAGCGAAGCCGGTACATTCGAACCCATCGACAGTGCCAGCGAAGACGGTGCGATCATCCTGTTCACTTCAGGCACCACCGGCTTTCCCAAGGGCGCGCTGCTGAGCCATGGCGCGATTGCCCATTCGGTTTCGGTTGCCTGCTTCATGGGGGCCTTGCAGGACCTGCGTTTCGAACGCGAAACCGGAACAACCCTGCCCGAATCCAGCCGCTCGATGGCCACTCCGGCGGTGATCCTGGGGCCGATGTTCCACCTTTCCGGGATCATGCCGATCTTCCGCGCGCTTAGTCTGGGCACCACGATCCATATCATGACCAAGTGGAACGTCGATATCGCGATCGACATGATCGAGCGGGTCGGCATGTCGCGGCTGTCGTTCGTGCCTGCGATGCTGTGGGACTTGCTGCGCAGCCCGCGCGCCACCGACGAAGTGCTGGGCAAGGTCGCCTATATGGCCAACGGCGCTGCGGCGCTGAATCCTTCGCTGCTGGCAGAGATTCGCAAGCGGATGCCCAATTGCCTGCTGTCCAACACCTATGGCCAGACCGAAACCACCGCCTGGACCTGCTCGATCAGCGGCGCGGCCTATCTCGACAATCCCGATTCATGCGGCTGGGCTGCGCCGACCGTGCAAGTAAGCGTTAGGCGTGACGATGGCAGCGAATGTGCTGTTGGCGAGCCGGGCGAACTGTGGGTCAGCAGCGCGGGGCTGATGAACGAGTATGTCGGCGACGCCAAGGCTACTGCGGAAGCGCTGCAAGACGGCTGGCTCGCCTCGGGCGATATCGGGTTCCAGGATGATACCGGGATATTCCGGATCGTCGATCGCAAGAAGAATATGGTCATATCCGGAGGCGAAAACATCTATTGCGCGGAGATCGAGCGGGTCATTGCTGATTTCCCGGGCGTGCGCGATTGCATTGCCTATGGACTGCCGGATGAACGCTTGGGCGAGCGGCTCGCGGTGACCGTGGTCATGGCTACAGGGGCTGCTACCGAAGCGCAGGAGATCAAGGATTTCTGCAAGGCACACCTGGCGATCTACAAGGTTCCGCGCGCGGTTGTTCTGACTGACATCGCCTTGCCGCGGACCGCTTCGGGCAAAGTGGATCGGGGGACCTTCCTGCGCAATCTCAAATCGGCATAGCGGTTCCGGGACCGCGCGTTCGGCGCATCGGGCATTGCAATCCCCGCGAATAATGCAATAGAGGATGTGCATTGATTCCGGCTTGCCCTTCGCTGCCTTCGGGGCAGGGCTGTCAACGCCACGATTGGGAGATGAACTGGTGTCTGCCGCCGATACTGTCACGCCGCGCCCCGGGACCAAGGTTGTCCGTGTCGCCGCCAATGGCGAGCCTTCGATCGAGGCGTTCCGCTGTGCGGACTGCGGAGCTGTTACGGCAAGCCGGACCATGGCTTGCCGCGCTTGCGGCAGCCGCACCCCGCCCGCAGCCTATCGCTCAGGCGAAGCCGGGGCGCTCTACACCTGGAGCATCGTTCACCGCAGCTATCCTGGGATCGCGGTGCCGTTCATTTCGGCGCTCGTCGATCTCGATGGCGGATTGTCGATCAAGGGCACCCTGCGCGGGGTCGAGGCGGACCAGTTGACGGCCGGAATGCGTCTGCAGCTGGTCTATGACGATGCCGGCGGGGCCAAAGCCGAAGATGGCTCGGCCTATGTCGGATTTCACTTCGTTCCAGAGGGAGCCGCAGCATGAGCGACGTCTACATCATGGGAGCGGGGATGATCCAGTTCGGGCGCCATCCGGACAAGACCTACTTTCAGCTTGGTGCCGAAGCCGCGCTGATGGCGCTTGACGATGCGGGCCTCGCGATTGGTGATGTCGGCGCGCTCTATGCCTCGTCGACCTTTAACGCGGCCTCGCTGCTGGGCCAGAAAATCCTGATGCAGATCGGCCAGACCGGAATTCCGGTGGTCAATGTCTCCAACGCCTGTGCCTCGGGCGCGACAGCGGTGCGCGAGGCATTTATCGGGATCAAAAGCGGGATCTATGACGTGGTTCTGGCGGTGGGTGCGGAAAAGAACCCGCGCGGGATGCTGAGCGGGGCGCCCGTCGATGGTCCGCCGCCCGAAGGTCTGTTTGGTTCGGTTTCGATGCCCGCACTGTTTGCCGAGGCAGGCATGGTCCACGCCAACCAGTGGGGCACCACGATCGAACAATTCGCCCAAGTGGCGGTCAAGAACCACCACCACGCGACGATGAATCCAAAAGCGGCCTACCGCAAGGAAACCCCACTGGACGAAGTGCTGGCGAGCGAGATGATCGCTTACCCGCTGACCAAACTGATGTGCTCGGCCAATGTTGATGGCGCGGCGGCTTTGGTACTTGTCTCGGAAAAGAAGGCGCGCGAACTGGGCCTGGCCCGGGCGGTGCGGATGCGCGGATCGGCCCTGACCTCAGATCTGTTCGACGCGCGCAATCCAGAACTGCTCGAACCCAACAAGGTTACCCGACTGGCAGCGAAGCAGGCCTATGAAATGGCGGGACTGGGGCCACAGGACCTTGATCTGGTCGAACTCCACGATTGTTTCGCGACCGCTGAAATCCTTCATTACGAAAACCTTGGCCTGTGTGCCGATGGCGAAGCTGGGCGGCTGATCGATTCGGGCGAAACCGCACTGGGCGGGCGCATTCCGGTCAATGTGTCTGGCGGGCTCTTGTCCAAAGGCCACCCGATCGGCGCGACCGGGGTCGCGAACATGATCGAGATCGTCGATCAGCTGCGCGGCGAGGCAGGCGCGCGGCAGGTTGAAGGCGCGCGGATTGGCCTCACCCATGTGCTTGGCTTCGGGGTTGGATCGGCTGCCGGCGTGCATATCTTCGAAAAAGCGTGACGATGACCAATTGGATCGACCTGACCGGGCAAGTGGCCGCCGTGACCGGCGCGGCATCGGGCATTGGCCGTGCGGTGGCGAAGGGCCTCGAAGAAGTCGGTGCCACGGTGATTGCGCTCGACCTTGACCTGGATGGTGCGCAGGTGACGGTCGGCGGCAACACCGGCACGGCACGCGCGCTGGACGTCGCCAGTGAAGACCAGTGGCAAGCGACCGGCGACTGGATCGAGGAAAATTTCGGGCGGCTCGACATCCTGGTGAACTGTGCGGGCGTGGCGCTGAAGGACAGCGTCGGCGATCCGACGCTGGAGGTCTATCGCAAGACCTTCGATATCAACGTCCAGGGCTCGGTGCTGGGCATGGCCACCGCGCTGCGGTTCATGCGTGAAGCGGGCAAGGGCGCGATTATCAACGTCTCGTCAACCGCCTCGCTCAAGGCCAATCCGATGATGGCCTCGTACGGTGCAAGCAAGGCTGCGATTGCCCATTTTACTCGAAGCGCTGCGGTTCAGACGATCCGCGCCGGGCACGATATCCGGATCAATACGGTCCACCCCGGCCTGATCGAAACCCCAATGGCCGAGGATCTCTACACGATCATGGCCAAGCTTGGTCCGCCCGAAGCGGTCCGTCAGGCTGTGACCACCGGCCGCGCCGGAACCCCCGAAGAAGTCGCCAACCTGATTGTGTTCCTGGCCTCGGGCCGGGCCAGCTACGTTTCGGGCGCTTCGATCAACATTGACCGCGCCGCCAGCGCCTGAGCCCTTCCATTGGAGTTTCCCGTGACCGATCCGCTGCTCGAACCGTTCAAAACCAAACACCTGACCTTCAAGAACCGCATGGTCCATGCGCCGACCACGATGAACATGTCGGACGAGCGCGGCTATGTGACGCGTCAGGCAGTCGGGGCGTATGAGTCGCTGGCGGCCGGCGGCTTCGGCGCGGTCTGCGTCGGGGCGACCAATGTGCGCTGGGACGGATTGATCAACGAACGCATGCTGGGGATGTATGATGACACTTACATCATCAGCCATCGCGAATTGGTCGAGGTGATCCATCACAATGAATCTCTCGCCGGCATCCAGCTGTTTTATGGCGGCTTGATTCCGGGTGTCGGTGCGTCATTCCCGTTGGAGCCCGGCAAGGGCTGGATTCCAGGGACTGTCGCGTGGGGCCCAAGCGGCAAGTATCCGATCGGCAACCAGCAGCCCGGCGTGGTCCCGACCGAAGTATACAAGAGCCTTGTCGAGGATTTCGCGCAGGCCGGACGGCGCGCACGTGAGGCAGGCTACGACTATCTGTCATACCATTTCTGTCATGGCTCTTTGCCGCATGTGACCTTGTCGTTGCTCGAAAATCAGGGTCGTGAGGACGAATATGCCGATCACTTCTTGTTCTGTGAACAGATTCTGCAACGCACGCAGGAACTTTGCGGCAAGGACTTCCCGCTGATCCCGCGGATGGTTTGCGATGAGAATTACGAAGGCGGGGCGGACATCGACTATTTCGTCAATCATTATGCGACGCGTTTGCACGCGCTGGGTGTCGACGGGATCGATTGCACTTTTGGCTCAATGCTGCCCGCCAAAAGCCGCAACCCCGAAATCTCGTCGGGGCAGTATATCGGCGGCGGTTTCTATGTGCCGAACCTCGTCACGCTGCCTAGCATTAAGGAACTCCGCACGGGCCTGATCGCCAAAGGTATCGATATGCCGCTGATGGGATCATGCAATGTCAACACGCCCGACCAGATGCGCGCGATGATCGGTGAGGGAGCGGCTGATTTTATCGCGAGCTGCCGCCAGTCGCTCGAAGATCCGGATTTTCCGCGCAAGATCACCGAGGGTCGCGAAGAGGAAATTCGTAAATCGACCCGCACCGGTGCATCGCTAATGACCGGAAATATCTTTGCCAAGGGGATGGCCGGTTCGGCCCAGAATGCGGCTTTCGGGCGTGACCGCGAATACCGCATCCTGAAAACTCCCGTTCCCAAACGCGTCTACATCGCGGGCGGCGGATCGGGTGGCATGGAATATGCGATCACCGCCCATGCCGTAGGCCACGATGTCACGATTTTCGAGGCAACGGGTGAGCTTGGCGGGGTGATGAACTGGGCCGGTAACTACAAGACCCTGCGCAATATGGAGCAGATCGCCTATCAGCCGCAATGGCACCGGCTGATGGTCGCCAAGGCGGGGATCAAGGTGCGGCTGAATACCGAACTGACGGTCGAGATGATCATCGCCGACAAGCCCGATGTGGTGGTCACGGCAACCGGTGCGAAGCCCGCGCTGCCCGATGTGCCCGGTCTCGACGCAGCCCTTGCCAGCGGTTTTGCCCGGACAATCGACCGGGTCTTGGGCCAGGCCTCCGATCCGCTGCCCGAGGGCAATCTGGTCGTCTGGGGTGCGGGCGAAGGCATCGAGCTCGGCCTCGATCTCGCCCAGGCGGGCAAATCAGTGCGGCTGCTCGATCCGGGGGCCACGCTGGTTCCGGCCAACTATCTCGGCTCGCGGATGGCCGCTGTGAACATCTGGTTGGCGGCTGCAGGGCTTGCAGTGGAACAGGGCGTCAACTTGCAGGAAGTTCGCGAAGGTGATGTGGTGGTCAGACACGCCGACGGTCGCAGCGAAGCCATTGCCTGCGCCGCGCTGATCATCGCGCCAGGGCGAGTTGCCTATGATCCCTTTGCCGGCAAGCTCAACAAGACTGGCGTGCGTTTGCAAGTGGTTGGCGATGCGCGCACTCCGCGCTCTTACGGCAACGCGATCCACGAAGCCGCCTATCTGGCACGGCATATCTGAGGGAGGATAGGATGCTCGACTGGCTGACCGAAGACCAGCGCGCGCTGCGCGACATGGCCGAGACTTTCGCCCGCAAGGAAGTGGAACCGATCGCCAACCAGATCGACATGGAGGAGCATACCCCTGACGAACTGGTCCGCAAGGCGGCGGAACTGGGGCTCTATGGCCTTTACACTTCGCAGGACTATGGCGGCTCGGGCGCGGATCTGGTCTCCGTTTGTCTGGTCAGCGAGGAACTGGCCAAGGCCAGCCCAGCCTTTGCGGGCATGCTGACCGTGCAGATCGTGCTTTGCCCCAAGGCAGTGGAGATTCTGGGCACTGAAGAGCAGAAACAGCGCATTCTTCCCGCCAGTGCATCGGGTGAGCGGCTGATGGCCTATTCGCAGAGCGAGCCCGCAGGAGCAGCCAATATCGGCAGCCACCTGACCAAAATTGTGCCAGACGCCGCTGCAAATGACGGTTACCGGCTCGACGGATCAAAGCTTTACTGCACCCAAGGCACCGCGATGACCTGGCTCGTGATGGGCAAGACCCGTGCACGCGATGGTTCCGAAGGCTATGGCTGCGTCATTGTCGAGCGCGATGATCCCGGCTTTGAAATCGCCCCGCACGAGGACAAGCTCGGCTGGCGCGGGACCAATACCGGTTCGATCGCTTTCAACAATGTCCGGATCGAAGAGGCGGATATTCTTGGCGATCTGCTCAAAGGCGGCTTCTCGCACCGCGCGGCGAACCATGCCAATCTGCTCGCGCATGTTGCGACTTCAATCGGCTGCGCGCAGGGGCTGTTTGACAAGACTATCGACTATGTGAAGCAGCGGCGGCTGTATGGCAAGGACATGGCTGATCTGCAACCGATCGGTTACTGGCTGGCCGAATGCCACGCCAAGATCACGGCCTGCCGGGCGCTGCTGTACGACACTGTCCGCCAGTTTGAAGCGGGCACGGTCGCGCCGGAGGCGGGGAATATCTGCAAGGCCTTCATCGGCGAAACCTGCTTCGATGTCTGTGTGAAGCTCGTCCAGATGTGGGGCGGCAGCGGGATCATGAACTCGACCGGGGTCAACCGCTATATGCGCGATGCCCGGGCCAAATGCGTGGCCGAAGGGGCGACCGAAATGCATTACGCGATCATCGCCAATCAGTTGCTGCACGGCCAGCCAACGCTGATTCCGTCGAATATCGTCAAGGCGGCTAGCACCTGAGGCGATGCGTTTGGAAGGACCGACGGATGGCGCGCATGGCGAAGCGGACCGGCTGGGCCTTGCTTGGCCTGCTGTTGCTGCTGGGCGGCCTCGTGCTGTGGGTGGTCGGGCCGGGCAATTTGGGCCGGATGGTCTTCGGCATTGGTATCAGCTATGATCATCAGGCACCGCAGCTTCCTGTGTTCAAGCGGCCCGCGATTCTGATTTTTTCCAAGACCAACGGTTTTCGCGACGATTCGCAAATCAGGGCCGCGAATGCAGCTTTGGAAGCACTGGCTCGCGATCAAAGCTGGGCGAGTTACACGACAGAAAATGCCGCAGTGTTCAATTCCGTGCAACTGGCGCAGTTCGACGCCGTGGTCTGGAACAGCGTCAGCGGCGATGTTCTGACCGAGGAACAGCGCGCAGCGATCAAGGGCTGGATCGAGCAGGGTGGCGGATTTGTCGCGCTGCACGGGTCCGGCGGTGATCCGTCATACAAATGGCGCTGGTACGTCGAGAACCTGATCGGCGTGCAATTCATCGGTCATACGCTCAGCCCGCACATCCAGCAGGCCCGGCTGGTGGTGGAAGATCGTGATCACCCCGCAACGCGCCACCTTTCGGCCATCTGGGTGCGCGATGACGAATGGTATTCGTTTGCATCGAGCCCGCGCTCCAAGGGCTATCACGTGCTGATCAGCATCGACGAGGCATCCTATTCGCCGCGTGAGCGAATCCCGTTGCTTGTCGACAAGGATCTGCGGATGGGCCGTGACCACCCCATGGTCTGGACGCACTGCGAGGGCAAAGGCCGGGTGTTCTATTCCGCACTGGGCCACCCGGCATCGGCCTATGCCGAACCAGCGCATCTTGCGATGATTGCGGGGGCCATAGCCTGGGCCAGCGGGCGCGAGGGTCCCGCTTGCCCAGTAGCGAATTGATCAGTCCTCGTAGCGCAAAGTCACGTCGCGCATTGATCTGGGCAGGCCGCGCAAGTGCTTGATCCGAGCCTTGTCACCGCCCAGATAGCCGCTCAGGAAATCGATCACCGCCACGCGGGTGATTTCCTGCTGACGGACCGGGGTGGTCAGCTTGTTACCGGCCTCACAGCCAAGCATTCCCTTGCCGCCGCCCAGCATCGCGCAATCTGGATTGCTTTGGTCTGGCCCGTAGTTGGCAAAGTCGGTGAACCAGACGTGGACCCCGCCGCGCACCATCAGTTCGTACTTGGGGCCCGAAACGCGTGCATAGGCCGCGAACGGCCGGCCGGTGAACCCGGCGAACGCATCGTGCTCTGCCGACAGGAACAGTACCGGCGTCTTGACTGGCAGTGTCCAGTTACCGATCAGTCCCATGTTTGCGGCCAGCGCCGCTTGAACCGGATCGCCCGCACCCAGCAGAACCGTTGCCTTGATCCGCCGGTCGGCGCTCTGGCTGCCGAAACTGGTGAAATAGCTGGTCACCGCGCCCAGCGAATGGCCGATCGTGGCGATCCTGGCCGGGTCGATGCCGAGTGCCTTGTTTGCCAACAGCTGATCGATAATGAAATGGACGTCGCGGGTCTGTTCGATCACGTCGGTTGGATCGGAGCCCTTCGCCTTGGTGTAGGCGGCGCGCGAGGACAATGGATAGTCGGGCGCGGCCACTACGTATCCGGCGTTGACGAGCGCGCGCACCAGATGCATCGCGCTGTCGGCCTTGCTGTAGCTGCCGTGGCTGTAGATCACCAGCGGCCAGCCACCTTGCGGAGGTGCGCCAGCCGGAGCCCAGACCGTAACGTCGAGCCGCCGGGTGGGCGATCCGGCGAAACCGCTCGACGCTTTGACGCCGCGTGTGGTGTCGGTGAAGGTCAAATGGCTGGCGGAAAGCTCCGTGGTTGCCTGGACTGCAACAGGATCGCCGAGCGCGGGTGCCGCCACAGCCAGCAGGATGCAAAATAGTGCGGCTTTTGTTCTTGTCGCCATTATCCTTGCCCTCTCCGTTTGAAAATCAAATCCCCAGCACCTTCGCCGCATTGTCATGCAGGAACTTCGGCCAGACCTCGTCCTTGAATGGCACCGTGTCCATCTCGGTAAAGATCCGCTCGAGCGTCAGACCCATCGGGAAGTAACCGGCGTAAATGATCTTGTCCGCGCCCCGGGTGTTGGCGAAGTGGATGATTTCCTTGGGCCAGTATTTGGGAGCAAAGCCGCTGGTCGAATAATAGAGGTTTGGCCATTTGAGCAGCAGCTTGACCGCCAGATCGACCCACGGCTCGGCCCCGTGGCGCATCACGAATTTGAGCTCGGGAAAGTCGTAGCAGACCTCGTCGATCAGCTCGATTTTCTGAGCCGCGAGCGGAATGCGTGGGCCCGGCACGCCGGTGGTGCAGAACACCGGAATGTTCAGCTCGCAGCACTTGGCATAGATCGGATACCAGTGCTTGTCGTTGATCGGGCAGGGCGGGTTCTGGCCCGAGGGGAACATCGACACGCCCTTGAGGCCGTATTCGTCATAAGCGGCCTGAATATCGCGCACCGCGTCCATGCCGCGATGGGGATTGGTCGGCATGATCCCGACAAAGCGGTCTGGATAGCGTTTGAGGGCGATGGGCGTGCGATCATCATTGGTGTGGATTACGCCGACCCGAATGTTGTGCTTGTCCATCTCGCCCAGAGTTTCCTCGATCGAGGTGTCGCGGTTGGCACCTTCCTCAAGCTCGCCGGGCAGGTCCTTGAACATGTATTCCGCCGGGTGCCGGTCCCATTTGACCTTCTCGCTCGCCACCAGCGGCGCATGCTGCTTGTCCCGAAACCCGATCAGCGTATCAATGGCGGCAATGTCGCGAGGACGGGGCATGGAATCTACCTTGGATCGAGGGTGGATTGAATTAATGCAACAGCTGATGTGTATTGTAAAGGACGCTGGATTGAGGCAGGAAGAGTTGCGTCCTCGGGAAGGGTAGAGGTTGGTGCTGGCAGTGTCATCACAAGTTGCGGATCAGGCTGGCGCCGCAAAATTGCGCGACTGGCGGGATCGGTTGCGCGCGCCGGTTATTGGCGCGCCGCTGTTCCTCGCCTCCAGTGTCGAACTTGTGATTGCCCAATGCACCAGCGGGATCATCGGAACGATTCCAGCGCTCAATGCGCGGACATCGGAACAATTTTCCGAATGGCTTGAAGAAATATCGGCCGCCTTGGCAGCATGGGATCAGCAGCACCCGGAAAAGCCTGCTGCACCGTTCGGCGTCAACCTGATCGTCCATGGCAGCAATCCCCGGCTCGAGGCGGATTTGGCACTATGCGAAGTTCACCAGGTGCCGCTGGTCATCAGCTCGATGGGCGCCCGAGAAGCGGTCAACCGAACGGTTCAGGCCTATGGCGGCGTGACGCTGCACGATGTGACCAACCAAGCGCACGCCCGCAAAGCAATCGACAAAGGAGCAACCGGGTTGATCGCCGTGGCGGCCGGTGCAGGCGGACATGCTGGCAACCTGTCTCCTTTCGCGATGGTCGCAGAACTGCGCGAATGGTTTGACGGCCCGCTGGTGCTGGCGGGTGCCATCGGCACCGGGCGCGGGGTCGCTGCGGCGCGGTTGCTCGGCGCAGATTTCGCCTATGTCGGCTCAGCCTTCATTCCAACTGATGAAGCGAGTTGTTCAATCGCACAGAAGCAGGCGGTTGTCGCCGCTAGCGCTGCGGACATTGTCTATACCCCGGCGTTTAGCGGAACCCCGGCCAACTATTTGCGGCGCTCGATCGAACTGGCTGGGCTGGATCCTGATGCGCTCCCAACGCACCGCCGCGAGATTAATGTCGCGGCGCAGGATTCTGCCGCCAAGACCTGGACTGACATCTGGGGTTGCGGGCAAGGGATAGGTCCGATCCGATCCGTGGAACCAGCCGCTGGGGTGATTGATCGGATCGTGCACGAATATCGCGCCGCACTGACGGAACGAGGTGACTTGTGAACTTTGATTACGATGATGACCAGAAGGCACTCAAAGAAGAGGCGCGGCGGTTCTTGACGGCGGCGTCGCCGATCTCGGTTGCGCGGCGGGTGCTGGAAGACCCGGCGGAAGGCTATGACACAGCACTGTGGGCGCGGATTGTCGAACAGGGCTGGTGCGGGGCCGCCATTCCCGAAGCCTATGGCGGGCTGGGGATGGGCTATGTCGAGCTGTGCGCACTGGCTGAAGAACTGGGCCGCGCGGTTGCTCCGATTCCTTTTTCTTCAAGCATTTACTTCTTTGCTGAGGGTCTGCTTTTGGCGGGAAGCGAAGAGCAGAAGGCTGACGCTCTTGCCGCTGGTCGCCAGCGGCGAGCTGATCGGCACGCTCGCCTTTTCCGAAGGTCCGGGCGTGCTGTCCGCAGCCGGGGTCGGCTGCCGGGTTACCGACGGTCTGCTGACTGGACGTAAGGTCCCGGTGGCCGATGGCATGGCTGCGGGCAAAGCGATTGTGCTGGCGCAGGACGGTAAGGGCTTGTCGCTGTTCGTCGTCGACCTCACGGGTGGCGGCGTCGCCCGCAAGACCGTTTCGACGATCGATCCGACACGTGGCAGCGCCCAAATCGATTTCACCGATGCGCCCGCTGAGCGACTCGGCGCTGCTGGCCAAGGATTCGAACTGCTTCGCGCGATCCAGGAACGCGGCGCGATCTTGCTGGCCTTCGAGCAGCTGGGCGGGGCCGACCGCTGTCTGGAAATGGCCCGTGACTATGCGCTGGAACGCTATGCCTTCGGCCGTCCGATCGGCTCCTATCAGGCGATCAAGCACAAGCTGGCCGATGTCTTCGTCAAGAACGAGGTCGCCCGCGCCAATGCCTATTACGGCGCCTGGGCGCTCTCCACCGATGCGCCCGAACTGCCGCTGGCTGCCGCTGCGGCGCGGGTCGCGGGATCGGCGGCCTTCTGGCTCGCTTCAAAGGAAATGATCCAGACCCACGGCGGGATCGGGGTGACCTGGGAAGCCGATTGCCATTTCTTTTTTCGCCGCGCCCGGCATCTTGGCCTGGTGATCGGCGCGCCGCGTGAATGGAAGCGGCGGCTGGCAGACCAGCTTGAACAGCGCGTTGCAGCGGAGAAAGCGGCATGAACTTCGACGACAATCCGCAAGAAGCTGAGTACCGCGCCAAGGTCCGCGCCTGGATCGAAGCCAACGCGCCCGACATGTCAATTCTCGCGCCCGAAGATCGTCGTCCCTGGCAGGAAAAGCACAAGGCCATCGCGACCCGGTGGCAGGCCACCAAGGCGGACGCGGGCTATGCCTGCATTTCCTGGCCCAAAGAGCGCGGCGGGGCCGGCGGCACCACGATCGAGGAAGCGATCTTCAACCAGGAAGAGGCGCGGGCCGGGGTCCAGTTCACCTATTTCATGACCGGACTGCACATGCTGCTGCCCGCCATGATGGAGTTCAGCACCGACGAAGCATCGCTCGCGCGGGTTCCCCCGGCGGTGCGCGGCGATGAGATCTGGTGCCAGCTGTTTTCCGAGCCATCGAGCGGATCGGATTCGGCCGCGACCCGCACCACGGCGATCAAGGACGGCGATCAATGGGTGATCAACGGGCAAAAGGTCTGGAACAGCGGCGCACAGGCGGCCGACTATGGCATGATCATCGCCCGCACCGATCCCGATGTGCCCAAGCACAAGGGGCTGTCGGCGTTTTGGGTCGATATGAAGACTCCGGGGCTGGAAGTGCGCCCGATCAAGATGATGTCGGGTGACAGCGAACTCAACGAGGTGTTCCTCAGCGATGTTCGCATTCCCGACAATCAGCGCATCGGCGCACCGGGTGATGGCTGGAAAGTGGTGATCTCGACCCTGATGAACGAACGCGCGGCATTGGGTTCGGGGACGGGACTTTCCTGGCGTGATGTGATCGAACTGGCCCGGCAAAGCCCTGCCTTTGGCGGCTCGACGCTGGAAGACCCGGCGTTTCGTGAATGGCTGGCGGACTATTACGTCGGCGCTGAAGCGATCCGGCTGCTCAGTTTCCGCACCCTGACCGCGCTTTCACGGGGGCATGCGCCGGGACCGGAAGGTTCGGCTGGCAAGCTGTTGTGGGCGACGCAGACGCAGGAACTGACCAATCAGGCAATGGATATCCAGGACCACTTCGGTCTGATCGACGATCCTGAGATCGCTTTGCAGAACGGTGCGTTCCAGCACCGTTTCCTGTGGGCTCCGGCGCTGCGGCTGGGCGGCGGGACCGACGAGATCATGAAGAACATCATTGCCGAACGCATACTCGGGCTGCCGGGCGACGTTCGGGTCGACAAAAACGTGCCGTTCCGCGAAATTCCCACGGGGCGCTGAGGAGCAAAGCCATGGCTACCAATCCTTCTTTCGATCGCGGATTTTCCAGCCTGCCGATCCCGTTCGGCTGGTTCGCGGTCGCAATGACCAACGAAGTCGCAGTTGGCGACATCAAGACCATCGACTGCTTTGCCACCCAGTTCGTGATGTGGCGCGGCGAAGACGGCACCGTCCGCGCGCTCGATCCCTATTGTCCGCACCTGGGCGCGCATCTTGGCGTCAACAGCGCGATCATCGGCAACGATCTGCAATGTGCGTTTCACCATTGGACGCTTCAACGGGGAAGGGCAAGTCACCGACATTCCCTATTCCAAGGTCATCCCGCCCCGGCTCAAGCGGCAATGCCAGAATACCTGGCCGGTCGCGGAATCCGAAGGCGTGATCTATGTCTGGTATCACCCCGGCAAGGCCGAACCGAAGTGGGAGGTGGCGAAGATGCCCGCCTGCCCCGACGGTGAATGGGTCCATTTCGAGAGCTTTGAATGGATCATCAACATCCATGTTCAGGAGATCACTGAAAACGGGCAGGATCACGCGCATTTCAACGCGGTCCACGGCGTGCAGGGGCCACCAACCGGCGACTTCCAGATGGATGGCTGGGTCCGCCGCAACAAGGTCGTCGCCGAAATGCCGACCCCGCGCGGACCGATGACCGGAATTATCGACATCACCGCGACCGGCCCGGGCCAATCGATCACCGAATATATCGACGTGACCCACGTGGTCCACAACCAGCAGCAGACCCCGATCGAT
Source organism: uncultured Alphaproteobacteria bacterium (assembly GCA_963802015.1). Taxonomy (GTDB): domain Bacteria; phylum Pseudomonadota; class Alphaproteobacteria; order Sphingomonadales; family Sphingomonadaceae; genus Novosphingobium. The sequence continues at coordinate 271,908 of CAWDHB010000005.1, read as the reverse complement.
GCCGAGCATACCCATTTGCGCTGGCAGATGTATCATGCTCCCGGCCTCAGCGAAGGCCGGCTGCGGGTTACCGCTGCGCGGATCAAGGATCTGGTCAAGCAGGTCAATCAGGACATCCCGATCTGGAACGCCAAGATCTATCGCGAGCAGCCGCTGCTGGTCCAAGGCGACGGACCGATGCTGGCCTATCGCCGGGCCTATCAGCGCTTTTACGAGGTGGGAGAATGACCGGTTCGGGCTCCTATCAGGTTCCCGCGCGCGACCTGCCCATTCCTGAATACCTCAGCCCGATTGCGCGGATGTATCTGAACCCGCAACCTGAATCCGCGCCCTATCCGGCACAGGACGACAAGACTGGCTGGCGGGCCTATGTCGACGCAGTCGATCAGGCGGTGCTGCCGCTACTGCAAATGATCAGCGCGCAAGCGACGGCCGAGGTCGAATTGCGCGATGCGGGCGGAGCGCGAGTGTTTGATATCATGCCGCCCGCGGCCGAGCAGGCGGACCGCACGGTGGTGCTGGAAATGCATGGTGGGGCGCTGATCTTGTGCGGCGGTGAAGCCTGCAAACTGATGGGCATCGGATCGGCGAACCGGCTGGGCCGGCGGGTCTGGTCGGTCGATTATCGGATGCCGCCCGAACATCCCTATCCGGCCGGGCTCGACGATTGTGTGGCAGCCTACCGCGCCTTGCTGGCCGAACGGAAGCCGGAAGAAATCATCGTCAGCGGCGGCTCGGCAGGGGGCAATCTGGCGGCGGCGCTGATCCTGCGGCTTCGCGCCGAAGACCTGCCGATGCCGGCCGGTTTGATCCTGGCCACGCCCGAGATCGACCTGACCGAATCCGGTGACAGTTTCCAGGCCAACCTCGGCGTTGATCCTGGCCTGCGCAGCCTGATGCCGGTCAACCTGCTTTACGCCGATGGCCGCGATCTGAGCGATCCGTTCCTGTCACCGCTGTTCGGCGATCTGTCTGGCTTTCCCCCGACGATCCTCACCACGGGCACGCGAGACCTGTATCTCTCGAACACTGTAAGGATGCACCGGGCCTTGCGCGCTGCAGGGGTTTCGGCCGAATTGCACGTTACCGAAGCTGGGCCGCATACCGGCTTTCCCGGATCTCCTGAGGGGCAGGAAATCGACAACGAATTGCGCCGCTTCATTGCCGAAAGGATCGCTCCATGATCAGACCCATCACCGCCGCGCTGGTTCTGGCACTGCTCCCGCTCCAGCCATTGGCGGCGAAGACTTCGCCCTCCATCGCAACTTCGCAGCCGGAACGAATGATTGCACTCGAAGGTGGGCGCAACTTTCGTGACGTCGGTGGTTATCGCACCGCCGATGGTCAGCAGGTCCGCTGGGGCAGGCTCTATCGCGCGGGCAGTCTTGGCAATCTGGCGTCCAGCCGGGATGACCAAGCTGCAAGGCATCGGCATTCGCAGCATCATCGATCTGCGCACTACCGATGAGCGCCGCCGCGACAGCAGCAACTGGCTGGCGATGGCCGGGCTGGGCTATTGGACCCATGACTATCAGCTGGGCGGAGATAGTGGGGCCTTTGCGCTGATGTTGCAGAACCCAGCCGCCCTGAAGGCCAGCGATGTCCGGGCGATGATGACCCACGGTTACCGGGTTCTTCCCAAGGTCCTGGCGCCGCAATACCGCGAACTGTTTGCGCGGCTGATCGCTCCGGACAAGGGCGCGGTGGTAGTCAATTGCACCGCCGGCAAGGACCGCACCGGGATAGCGACCGCCTTGGTGCTGACCGCGCTGGGCGTGCCCTATGCAACAGTGCGCGAGGATTTTCTGCTTTCGAACAACGCTTTGGGTATGCAGGGACTATCCGGCGCGATCTCGCCGTATTTGGCCAAACTGCCGCCTGAAGTCATCCAGCCGTTGGTCGGCGTCGAGGGCGAGTACCTCGATGCGGCCTTTGACCAGTTGCGCAAGGACTATGGCTCGGTCGAGAACTATCTCGCGCAGGAACTGGGAATTGGCCCAGCCCAACTGGCAGCCTTGAAGCGCAGGATGCTGGTCCGGGGCTGAACCAGATCAGGATGCGGGCCGACAGCATTTTTCCCAGCGCGGTAACCGCCCGTCTGAGCCCGGCTTCTTCGCCTTCGGCCTGGAGGCGTGGGCCGATAACTTCGAGATCGAACCAGCCGCGGTATCCAGCCTGCATTATGGCACCAATCAGCCGTTCCAATGGCACTTCGCCGTCCCCCGGCACTGCCCTGCAGGGTAGTGAACGGTCACCAGGCAGATAGTCGCTGACTTGGATGAGTGCGGTGTTGGGATTAGCGGCGGCAATCGCAGTTGCGATGTCAGAATCGAACCAGCAGGCGAACAGATCGATCACCACAGCAATCCCGGCCGCTTGGGCGACCTTCACCGTGTCGCTTAGCCGGTGGGCGATCGAGACATCGGCATAGAGGTGCGAGGTCGGCTCGATCGCAAGCTGGATTCCCGCTGCTTGTGCTTGGGCAAGGCACGGCGCCACGGCATCGGCAAAACGCGTGACCGACTCTCCCCAATCCAGTTCGCCGCGTCCACCAGTAGTCATGATGATCGTTGGCGCGCCGATCCGTGCCGCTACTTCGATGGTTCGGTTCAGTCGCTCGCGGGCCTGGGCGGCTAGTCCCTCATTGGCAAAGGCAAACGCGCGGTGGGTCAACCCGGCCACCGCCAAGCCGCTGTCACGAAGTCTGGCTGCTGCTCTTGCGACACCCAGTTCCAGAACCGGATCGAGATCCGGTGTAATTGCCTGTGCACCGATCCGGGCCACCGTATCAATCGCCGTGCCAAGATCGGGATCGGCAAAGCACAATGAATTGATCGCTATGCCGGGATGGATTGCGGACTCGGTCATCGTGCGTCTTGCCGTCAGCGGCTGGCTCGAGCGATTGCCCGATCCGCCACAGGCCGCATCACGGCATAGCCATTGCGGTTGGGGTGAAGGCCGTCATTGCCCAGTGCATCGGCAAGCCCGCCGGCGCTGTTGGCCAGAACCGGAGCGTAATCGACGAACACGATCCGCTTGTCCCTGGCCAGTTGGCGCAGTAGCAAGTTGACGCTGGCAATACGCGGTCTGAGATCGAGGTCAGGTCGCGCGACAAAGCTTTGCGCTGGCGTGATCGCGGACAGAACCACGCGAATTCCATTGGCCTTGGCAATATCGATCATCGCGCGGATATTGTTGACGATCGCCGCATCGCTGGTCGGGCCGGTGTTGCCCATGATGTCGTTGACCCCGGCCATGATGTGCACTGTGCGCGGACGCAGCGCGACGACATCCTGATAGAACCGCAGCAGGATTTGTGCGCTGGTTTGCCCGCCAATCCCGCGATCGAGCACCGCCGGACCGAACAGTGCCGGATCACCCAGCTTCCAGTTCTCGGTAATTGAATCGCCCAGGAAAATGACCCGCGGCCTGATCCCGCTCGCCGCGACCTGCTCATTCTCCGCGACATAGCGGCACAGGTTGGCCCAATCGCTTTTCAGCCGCTGCGCCTCGGCCGCTTGGGCGGCACCGAACTTGGCCATGGCATCGGGAGGCAATACTTTGAGCATGTCGGCCATGCTGGTAAACTTGCGCGGCTCAAGCATCAGGGTGGTAAGGTAGGCGTTCTTCTGCGGATCTTCGGGCGGCAGGTTGGCGCACACAGCAGGGGCAGTATTGCCAGCAACAGTCTGCGCCACAGCGGCGTGCTGGGCGGGGATCAGGCAAGTGGCCAGGACTGCCACTGAACTGGCCCAGGCTGATGGACTTGCGGACTGACTTACGCATCGCCGCGCCCCTCACGCTGCAAGAGGGGTCGATTGAAACGCGATCAAGCGCCATTTCCCGGCGCTGCGTCCCCAGACGCTGATCACGCGGTTCTTGAGGAGCTTGGCGTTACCTTCGACTGTGACCGCCGTTTCCATCCGCCCGGTCAGCATCGCGACATCGTCTGCCAGCGGAGTGACAACCTCTTCTGACCAATCAATTGCGGTATAGACGATCCGCCCGCTGGCCATCTTGGTCAGGTAGACAGTCTTGTCATCCACGCCGCCATTCGCATGGGCAAAATGCAGCCGCGGGTCGAGGATTGCGTCGAGCGCGGCGGGATCGTTGGCAACCATCGCGGCGCAGCGCTGTTGCTCGGCTTCGCGGATGGCACGGGTCAGATCTTCAGGCATTGGTCGATTCCGGTTGGCGTTGGGCGGTGGCTATGCCTATAAATGCACATGTGCAAGTGCATTGATTTCGGGAGCATAGGATGAAGCGGTTTGAAGGCAGGGTTGCCTTGGTTACCGGCGGGACAAACGGGATTGGCGCGGCCATTGTCGCGCGGCTCGCCTCCGAAGGCGCCCAGGTGATGATCGCTGATCTGGTCGCGCCCGCCGATGCCGGGGCCGGCATCGCCTTCATCCAGACCGACGTTGCCGACGCGGCGCAGGTTGAAGCGGCAGTCGCGGCGACAATCGCCAAATGGGGGCGGCTCGATGTGCTGGTCAACAATGCCGGGATCGGCACCTTGGCCGAGACCCCGGACATGCCCGAAGAACTGTGGGACAGCGTTTTCGCGGTCAATATCCGGGCGATCTATCTGTTCTGCAAGGCGGCGATCCCGGCACTGCGCGCAGCAAGGCGGATCGATCATCAATGTCGCCTCGATCTCGGGGCTGGCCGGTGACTACGGGATGGGGGCCTACAACGCCTCAAAAGGCGCGGTGATCAACTATACCCGCTCGCTGGCGCTCGATTGCGCGCGCGATGGAATCCGGGTCAATGCGCTGTGCCCGGGGCTGGTCGAAACCGCGATCAGCGCCGTCACCCTGGCCCGGCCGGACGACCGCGCCGCCTGGCTGGCCCCGATCCCGCTCGGCCGCACCGGCACGCCGGAAGAGATCGCCAATGTCGCGGCCTTCCTGGCATCGGACGAGGCATCTTACGTAACCGGGGCTGTGATCGTCGCCGATGGCGGAATCACCGCCCACACCGGGCAGCCCAATATCCCCCTGCGCCGCAAACTTCGCGGCGCGAGCAACGAGGCAAATCGATGACACCGCAGATGTACCGCGCGGCACTGGGCTCGGATCTTGTGGTCCATGCGCTCAGCCGCGATCTTGAGCGCACCGTGATGGTGCTGAGTGACGGCACAACGGTCTCGGCCGGGCACCTGCGCGATTCGATCAGCTCGGTCCAGCAGGCGCTTGAAGCTTTGTCGCCGCACCCGCTGCGTGCTGCGGTGATTGCCCGCAATCGGGTTGAGGTTCCCGCGATCATGACCGCGCTTGGCTTTGCCGGGATCATCGCCACGGCACTGCATCCGATGGGGGCGATCGAGGACTATCTCTATATTCTTGAGGACGGCGGCTTCGACGTTCTGATCTACGATGAGGAACACTATGCGGGTGTTGCGACCGAGCTGGCTGCACGCGCGCCGGGGTTGCGACATCTGTTGGCGATAGGTTCGGGCGGGGCAGGGCCGTCGCTGATGCAACTGGCCCAGGCGCACGCTCCCAGGCCGCTGGTTTCGCCATCGGTCGATCCCGAAGACCTGGCCCGGATCGCCTATTCCGGCGGTACCACCGGCAAGCCCAAAGGGATCATGATCACCCATCGCGGGATCCTGACTTCGGCGCTGATCCAGCTGACCGAGTGGGAATGGCCGGCGGAAATCCGCCACCTGATCTGCGCTCCGCTGAGCCATGCCGGATCGTCGGTGCTGACTTCGCTGCTGGTCAGGAACGGTTCGATGGTGGTCCTGCCCGGGTTTGATCCGGTTGGCGTGATGCAGGCGATCGAGCAGCACCGGATCACCTCGGTACTGATGGTCCCGACCATGGTGCTGGCGCTGATCGACCATCCGCGCTTCGGCGAATTCGATCTCTCCAGCCTGGAAATCATCTTTTACGGAGCCTCGGCCTTTCCTGCTGCCCGGCTCAAGGATGCGATCGAGAAGCTGGGGCCGGTGTTCTTCCAGTTCTATGGCCAGGCCGAAGCGCCGATGTCGCTGACCTTGTTGCGCCGGGCCGAGCATCTGTTGGACGATCCGGTGCGGTTGTCCTCGTGCGGACGGCCGACGCCGTGGACCCGGGTTGCGCTGCTTGATGATGACAACAACGAAGTTCCCGATGGCCAGCCGGGCGAGATCTGTGCGCAAGGCCCCTTGCTGATGGCCGGGTACATCAACAAGCCCGAGGAAACCGCCGCTGCCTTCGCTGGCGGGTGGCTCCACACCGGCGATGTCGCGATCCGCGGGCCAGACGGGTTCCTGCGGATCGTTGACCGCAAGAAAGACATGATCGTGACCGGAGGGTTCAACGTTTTCGCCCGCGAGGTCGAGGACGTGCTTATCACTCACCCGGCAGTGCGCCAGGCTGCGGTGATCGGTATTCCCGATCCCAAGTGGGGCGAAACGGTCAAAGCGGTTGTGATGCTCGATCCCGACCAGACCGTCACTGCCGACGAACTGATTGCCCTGGTGCGCGATCGCAAAGGCGCGGTACAGGCGCCAAAGACCATCGAATTCGTCGATGCAATTCCGCTGACCTCGGTCGGCAAGCCGGACAAGAAGGCACTCAAGGCGCGCTATGCGGTCTGAATTGGCTTTAACCCGGATATGACCGCACTTACTGCTCGACAGGAATGGTCGCGCGGCTGGGGTTTGCCCGTGGTCGGCTTGCTTGGCGTAACCGGGCCAGCTGCGTTCGCCTACAGCAACGGCGTGTTCATGGACCGGATGACCGCCGAGTTCGGCTGGAGCCATACCGATTTTTCAGCCGCACTGACGATCCAGATGCTGCTCGGCGTGGTGCTGGGGCCGCTGGCTGGGCGCCTGCTCGACCGGATCGGTTCGCGGCGGATGTTGCTCTGGGGCATTCCCCCGATGGGGCTGGCCTTGTCGCTGCTGGGGCTGGCCAATGGCTCGGTCTGGCAATGGTGGCTGCTGGCGGCGATCTATGCGCCGCTCACCATGGGTGCGATCCCGGCAGCCTGGATTGCCGGGACAATGAGCCGGTTCGATACCGCACGCGGACTGGCGATTTCGGTGGTACTGGCCGGGATCGGGGTCGCCACCGCGATCTGGCCGGTCATTGCCGCCTATCTGGCGCAGCAGATTGGCTGGCGGCTGGCCTTTCCGGCGATGGGGCTCGGCTGGGTGCTGGTGGTCTATCCCTTGATGCTGGTGCTGTTCAAGCCGGCTCCGGTCACTGTTTCTGCTGCGGCGGAACAGCTCCGGGCAAAGTGGGGCCGCTGCTGCGCTCACGCCTGTTCCTGTGCCTGATGGCCGGGGCGGCGCTGTTCTCCAGCGTCCAGCTGGCGCTGATTGCCAATCTTGTCCCGATCCTCAAAATGACCGGGCTGGATCTTGCTGGTGCGGCGCGCCTGGCGGCGCTGACCGGGCTGTTTTCGATTATCGGCCGGGTCGGCACCGGATTTCTGCTCGATCGCCTGCCGACCAGACCCTTGGCCGTGATTGCGTTCAGCCTGCCTCTGGCGGTGATTGCACTCCTCAGCCTTGATAATCCGGCACAGTGGCAATTGGGATTGGCGGCATCGCTGCTGGGACTGGCAGCAGGATCGGAAATGGACGTGGTGACATATATCGTCACCCGGCGCTTCGATCCACGGCTGTTCGGCTCGATCTATGCCATAATCCAGGCTGCGGTAGCGATCTGCGCGAGTCTGGGGGTGATGCTGGCGGGAAAATTGTTCGATAATACCGGCGGCTACGCCAGTTATTACCAGACCGCCGTGCCAACCGTGATCGCTGCCACGCTGCTGATTCTGTTGATCCCGCCGCCGCGCCAGCCGACTGCCTAGGCGGCCTTTCTTGGTTCGCGCGGTCTTGGCCACTTCCGGACCGAACCGCCCAAGAATGAACATGTCGAGCCGTTCGTCGACATCGGCTTCATTGGGCGGAGCGGCATCCCAATTGGTGTAGGTCATGATCGGGTGGCTGCCCAGCACCAGATCGACAAACAGTTCGGCCGATCGGGCATGGTTGCCCTTGGGGATCAGCCCGTTACTGGCCAGGCCTTCCAGCACGCCTTCGATGTTGCGGCGGAAGTTTGAAAAGATCGAATTGGCTACGCCTTGCATGAATTCCGGAAAGCGCTTGCTCTCGGCGATCATCAACCGCATCAGCCCGACCGAGCGTTCGCGATAGGTGATGTAATAGGCATAGTTGGCGATCCGCAGCAGCACCGAATGGAGCGTATCACCGGCTTCGACCACCGGCGGCAGAAACACGGCCTCTGCATCGCGCGCGAAAATCACTTCGCGAAAAATCGCCTCCTTGTCACCGAAATGCTGGTACAAAGTGCGGGTGGCGACGCCGGCATTCCGGGCAATATCAACCAATGAAGTTGCAGCAAATCCGTGGGTTACGAACATCTCCGTCGCAACTTCCATGACCTTTGTCTTGCGCCGTTCAAGCTCGGCGGCGGTGGGCCGGCCAGCCTGATTAAGCTTCTTGCGCTTCGGCTTGGACTTTGCCACTGACCGCATCGCACTGGACACGGTGGCATTGGTCGCTAGGTTCATCGCATCGGGCCTTTGTCTGAATTGGTTTAAGTCTAGTGCATTTCATTCTTCAGGGGAAGGGTGGGCATGGATTAGTCCACCACTGGACGGCGCGGAATCACCGGCTTGCTGTAACTCAGGTCTGATCGGTCGCGTGTGGCCGGCAAAAGCGGCCCGGGCCGGGTGTCTCCCGCCAGGATCTGCGCGTCGCTGGGATAAGGGCTGAGCGCAAAGTTCTTTTCGATAACGGTCACCCGGTTGGCAAATTTCCAGATGTCGCCCCGCCGCTGGAGGTGATCGATATAACGACCGATTGACAGCAAATGCGGCAACTCGTCGCGGGTGCCCATGAAAGTGTAATGGGTTTCGCAATAGGCATCATCACCATCGAGTTCGCACGTGTGGTTCGACAGGCCGTGATGCTCGATGCGGTGCGACGCGGTGTTCGCAAACGTGACGTCGATGAAGAAATCGGGCGAGCCGACATAACCGTGGTGATCGTCGATCGCATCGTCCCAATAGCACGACCGCAGTAGTTCGCGGTCCATCCGGTCAAGCCCGCGGGCGTACCTCAGCAGGACTGCATAGATGTCCTGCCGGTCGATCAATTCGCGCAGTCTGGCTTCCAGCAATCCGTCCATCGCCCCAATCATACCCACCCAGAGGTTTCGCGAGCCTTCGCCAGATCCTGTTGAGTGGGCCGCTCTGCCTTTGTCAATCGTGCCGAGTCCGTTTTCAGTCATGCTGATTCTCATATTGACGATTGTAACTATAGTTATATATAGCAAGCCTATGGAAAACATCGGATCGATCCTGGCGGATACGGCGCGGATGATGCGGCGGGCCTTCGACACCCGCGCGCGCTCAATCGGCGTTACCCGTCCGCAATGGCAGGTTCTGGTCACGCTGGCGCGCAACGAAGGAATCAATCAGGGCGGCCTAGCCGAACAGCTTGACGTTGAACCAATTACTGTGTGCCGGATGGTTGATCGGCTGCAGGAGGCCGGACTGGTCGAACGGCGGGCCGATGCCAGCGATCGGCGATCATGGCGATTGCATCTGACCGCCCAAGGCACACGAAATCCTCGAGCAATTGCGACCGCTAGCCGAAGCGATGGTGGAAGAGGCACTGGACGGGATCGATCAGTCGGATCGGCAGAAGCTGGGTGAATTGTTGGAACAGCTTCGCCAGAATCTCTCACGCAAATTGACTGAACAGGCCGCAGCTAATGGCTGATCGCGATCCGAACATTGTCTTGGACGATGCCACCGCAATTGAAGACCTGACGCAGGCAGTGCAAACTGAAGCGCCGTCTAAGGCGGTTGGGCGCTGGCGGCGTTTCGCCACCATGGGGATCGTTCCCTTGCTGATCATTGCCGGTGCGGTGACATATTGGCAGAGCCTGCAAGGCAAGGTTTCGACCGACAATGCCTATGTCCAGCAGGACAAGGTTTCGGTCAGCGCCGAAGTGGGCGGCAAGATCGTTTCGGTCATGGTCAAGGAAGGCCAGCAGGTCAAGGCTGGCGACGTGCTGTTCGTGGTCGACCAGCAGCCCTTCCAGATCCAGCTTGCCCAGGCCGACGCGGCGATCGCCAGCGCGCAGGCCAATGCGACCGTCGCTCGCCAGTTCGTCCGCGCTGTCAGGGGCTGACATCTCAGCTGCGCGCGAGGATATCGGCTTTGCGCAAGCGAACTACGAGCGCCAGCGCGCGCTGTGGGAGCGCGGCTTCACCACCAAGGCAGCGTTTCAAGCCGCGCAGCATCAGCTTGCCCAGGCCAAGGAAAGCTTGCAACTGGCCGAGGCCAAGCAGACCGAAGCGCGCGCCAAGCTGGCAACCGGAACCCAGGTTCCCGGCGTACTGCCGGCGATCGCGGCAGCGCAGGCGCAGCGGCAAGCTGCCGAGCTTAATCTTTCGCGCACGGTCGTCAGGGCGCCGATCTCGGGCCGGATCACCCAGGCAGATCGTCTTCTGCAGGGCCAAGCGATTGTCACGGGGCTGCCTGTCGTCACCATCGTTGACAATGCGCACAGCTATGTCGAGGCGAATTTCAAGGAAACCGATCTGGCCAAGATGGAGGTCGGGCAGCCGGCGACGGTCGAAATCGATGCCTATCCCGGAATCAAACTAAAGAGCCACGTGGCTTCGATAGGCGCCGGAACCGGCAGCGAGTTTTCTGTGCTTCCGGCCCAGAACGCAACGGGCAACTGGGTCAAGGTGACCCAGCGCGTACCGGTGCGGATCGCTATTGACGAGGCCAGCCCGCGGCCCCTTATCGCAGGGCTTTCCAGCCATGTAACCGTCCGTATCGACGACAAGCCTCGCTAGGACGCGCCAGAATGGCCACCGTACCAGCTGCCCCGCGGCATTCTGCCAGCGCGATACCAGCACCGGCGACCAGTCAGATTGATGATGTGGCGGCATTGCCGGTGTCACATCCGTATCTGCTGGTGTTCGGGATCATGATGGCATCACTGCTGCAGATCCTCGATACAACCATTGCCAACGTCGCGATCCCTCACATGCAGGCGGCGCTTGGCGCGACGCCCGATGAAATCAGCTGGGTGCTGACAAGCTACATCGTGGCCAGCGCGGTCGCGATCCCGACCACCGGGTGGCTGGCGGACCGGTTCGGGTCGCGCCGCCTGTTTATACTGTCCACGGCCGGGTTCGTGCTGTCATCGATGCTCTGCGGGATGGCCCAGAACATCACCCAGATGGTGCTGTTCAGGACCATCCAGGGATTGTCGGGGGCGTTCATTTCGCCGCTCAGCCAATCGGCGATGCTCGATATCAACCGACCATCCCGTCAGGGTCAGATGATGGCGATTTGGGGGATGGGGTTGATGGCCGGTCCGATCCTGGGGCCGATCATCGGCGGCTGGCTGACCGAAAACTGGAATTGGCGCTGGGTCTTTTACGTCAACGTCCCGCTTGGCTTCGTTTCGTTGGCGATCATGATCGCCCAACTGCCCAGCCGGGCGATCGTCAAGCGCCGGTTCGACATGTTTGGGTTCGCGATGATCGCAATCGCGATCACCGCGCTGCAACTGATGCTCGATCGCGGCAACCATGTCGACTGGTTCGATTCGACCGAGGTGTGGGTCTATGCGATCCTGATCGCCAGCGCGGTGTGGATGGGGGCGGTCCATTTTCTGACTACCTCGCACCCGACCTTGTTCCATGGCGCGCTGTTTGCCAATCGCTCGTTTGTCACGGCGTTCTTCTTCATGATTGCAATGGGCATGGTGATGTTCGCATCGATGGCCCTGATGCCCTCGATGTTGCAGCGATTGCTTGGCTATTCGGTGATAGGCACTGGCTGGGCCTTGATGCCGCGCGGGCTGGGCACGATGGTGAGCATGTACCTGTCGGGCGTATTCGTCCGGCGCGGGGTGGATACCCGCCTGGTGGTTGTGCTGGGCTTCTTGCTGACAACTTTTTCGTTCTGGCAGATGTCGCAGTGGTCGCTTGAAGTCGACCAGTGGCCGATCATTGTCAGCGGTTTCATCCAGGGCCTGGGTATCGGATTGCTATTTATCCCGCTCAACACCAGCGCCTTTGCTACGCTGCCAGCAAGTCTGCGGACTGAAGGATCAAGCCTGCTCAATCTTTCGCGCTCACTGGGCGCGTCGATCGGGATCGCCATCACAACCGCGCTGCTCGCCCGCAATCTGCAGACCAGCCATTCCGACCTCGCCGCGCATGTAACCGCTTCGATGACAGGGATGATCGACTTTTCGACGGTTGACCGGTTTCAGCAAGCGGGTACCGCGGTGCTTGCGGTTGTCGACGGCATGGTCAACCGTCAGGCCGCGATGGTGGCCTATATCGACAACTACTACCTGATGATGTGGTTAAGCTTGCTGGTAACGCCATTTGCGCTGTTGATGCGCAAGCCTGAGCCCACCGGGCTGGTCAAAGCCGACGCGCTGCATTAGGCTTGTTCGACCGCAGAATTGGTCATACCTGGCTCAGATGCAGCACTCGGTTGTCCCAGACAAACTGGAATTTCAGCGACAGCCAGCCAAGTCATTATGTTGCAACGGCGACTGGACTGCACGCGGACGGCGTGGTGTAATCGTGTGATGGGCAAGCTTTCAGGTATAACCGTTATTGACCTCACCCAGTTCCTGCCTGGGCCGATGATGACTGTGATGATGGCCGATCATGGTGCGCGGGTGATCAAGATCGAACCGATTGGCGGCGAGCCGGTACGTGGGCAAGGTCCGTTCGAGAACGGCCAATCGGTGTGGTTTTCGAACCTAAACCGCGGCAAGGAAAGCCGACAGATTGATTTGAAGATCGACGCTGGCAAAGCTGAGTTGCGGGCGTTGATCGCAGCGGCCGATGTGTTCGTCGAAGGCTTCCGTCCTGGTGTGATGGCGCGGCTTGGCTTTGATTACGCGAGCGTAAAGGCGTTGAACAAAGGGATCGTCTACTGCTCGATCTCAGCCTTCGGGCAAACCGGCGCGCTAGCGCGTCATCCTGCTCATGACTTGGCGGTACAGGCACTGGCCGGCTTCCTTAGCGTCAACGACGGGCCGGATGGAACGCCGGTGGTGCCAGGCGCAGCTTCGGCCGATCTTGCAGCCGGGACAACTGCGCTCGCTGCGGTATTGATGGCACTGCTTGGACGAGCACAAAGCGGTGAAGGCGACTACCTCGACATTGCTATGTTTGACAGCTTGCTGCCGTGGTGCGCTCACACAGCCGGGTCGGCGATCGCGAACGGACCAGCTCCACTTTCCAGCCAGCAGCGCTCGCTTGGCGGGGCGGGATTCTATCAGGTCTACGCAACCAGTGACCGAAAACACGTCGTGCTTGGCGGGCGTGAGCTCAAGTTCGCGCGCAATCTGCTGGGCGCCCTCGGACGTGAGGACCTGATCCCCGTCGCCGAGGCCGAATCTGGCCAGCAAGGGGCATTGATATCCTTCCTGCGTGAGACGTTTGCGAGCCGGACGCGCGAAGAATGGGTGTGCTGGTTTGCCGACAAGGATGTCGCCTTTTCGCCAGTGCTTGATTTTCGCGAGGCTCTGGACCAACCCCACGTCGCCGAGCGAGGGCTGCTGATTGAGTCAGACGGGCGCCATCATATTGCACCACCGATCCGCTTTGCCAGCGAGGGTGACTGGCAGCCCGCTAAGGTGCCAAAACTCTGATACGCTTGGCTATTTGCGCCCAATTTCCTTGAATTGGGAGCTGATCGTTGAGATGAGGTTCAGGATGCGAACACGCAGTCGGCTTGAACGAACCAGCCCGCATTTCATACAGGTAGCGATCAGGGAGTTTCCACGGATTGAAGATGCCAATGATGCTTTGCCGGGCCATGACCGGGTGGACCGGTTCAAGCGGGCAGCTCCAGTCGATAACGACTGGAAGGTGCTTCTGGCATTCAGCACCCAATCCCAAGCCGTTGTTTTACTTCGATAGGCCATTGTTCAAGGTCAAACCCGTGCCGCCTAAAGAGTGCCATTACGTATCGCTCCAAACCAACAGCGAAGCAGGTGCTGTGTGCAGCAAGACCGCACGACTGCTTTATCGCATAAATTTCTCCAAATCTGGCAGCATGGTAATTGAAGCTCATGCAAGCCACTTCTTCCTGGCCAGGTCCGAGATCGAATATCATTTCGAATTTTTCTTCGTTCTTAATCTGAATGTCTGCAATCAGTTTGGCGGCTCTGCCAAAGAATGGATCATGAGCGACCTTAACTGTGGGTTCCAGGCCACAGCTCCGCGCAAGCTCTTCAGCAAAGGCGATTGCTTCCCGCCGGAAATCAAGGACCTGGGACTGCTCACCCAAATAAATCAACTCCTGCATACGAAACGCTTGAAGACGCGCTGATTCCTGCGACGGCTCGCGCCGAAAGCAGTATGAAAATGCGCCATAGTGCTTTCCTGCTTGTGGCAATGCCCCCGTCGCAGCCGCAATGGGGTAGATTGGATAGCAAGCTGCCGGTGTCATCGCGAATTCCGTGCAACCGCACGCAGATGACCACTCTGGTAAAGTGAATTCATGCATGCTGAACCGAGGATCTGTTGTAGATACGTGATCCAGACAATGGATCGCACCCACAAGATTTGGAAAACTGGCAATATAGCCCGATTTGTAGAGGTCTGGCAGGTTGATAATAGGCGGGAAACTGAGCATTTCGGCGCCATGGCTAAGCCCCCACGCGCGAATTGCCATCCGGACCGAGTGCAGGACGATTTCAAAGCTGTCACTGGTCGCGTAACGGCTCTCGGCGCTGGTATCAGGTTCCGGCTTGGCTGACTTGTCGGTCATTTCGATTCTCGTCCCTTGTGTGTCGCAAAGTGCAATTCCCGGCACGCCCAGATGGCTGACGATCTGTAGATTGCAGAATCGAGAGTTCGAACTCTGGAACTTGTTGGGCATCTATCTCTTCAGACATGACAAATCAGGGCGCTCGTTGCGCGCAAACGTCCGAGGAGCTCAAGCGCAAAGCGGATCTAAGGGGCTCCATCTGTTATGCGACGACAGGTCCTGATTTACCAGCGAGGCGCGTGTCTCACGCCAACGCGCCGCCCATGCAGAGGCATCGCGTAGTTCCGCCTCCGGATTGGACCGGCTACTGCACAAAAATCCCGGAAACCAAGCGCGACCGGTGTGTTCGCCGATCGGATTGTATCGCAGATCAGCGCTCCAACGCAGCCCATTGCCGCGATTGGGTAGCGAAGCATGCATTGTACACTTATTCAGAAACAAGACATCACCTGCCTTCATCGGCAGCGCCACCCTCTCCCCAGTCACGAGTTGCTCAGGAATACCATTTCGGCTTGCCGTACGACAATGACGAGCCAGTCCGCCGTGGTGACTACCTTTGGCAACAATCAGGCATCCGTTGTCTTCGTCAGTATCAAGGATTGGGATCCAGACGCTGAGTATGTTTGAATTGTCTGCATCGGGTTCGATTACGCCCAAATCTTGATGCCAAAAAGTCTGTGCGATCAGAGTATTGGATCCCCGCGTCCGCTCTGTTAGGCAGCGTTCGGGAGCTTTGAAGCGCATGTGTTGGACCGGGTTGGAATAGATCTCCGGACCGATGAATTTTCCCACACCGTCAAGCAGTTTCGAATTTCGGATGAGGTCAAAAACAGCCTGGCCGTGGTGCATCGGGGTATCGAGCTGGATGGTTCCCACCAAGGGAAGCGAGATATCGAGGGACTGAAAACATGCACCATCCGACTTTTCAAGAAGGTTGATCAGGCGGGTGAGCAAGGGCTTATCCGGATCGAAACTAGCAATCATCCCACTCTCAAGCCAGCCTCTCGCCAGCCGATTAATCAGAGCATCGTATTCGCCAATGACAGGTGAAATGTCTTCCTGTACATCCAACAACTGCCGTACAATTACGTAACCGTCAGCGGTGTATCGTTCCAGATAGGTGTCCCAATCCGCCGTCTGTCCTGGCTTGGCGCTACCCATTCGTCTGGTCCAATCTATCATCTTCGCTTGGCGATCGAATGCCACTGTTCGCCGAACTTACAGTGTGCTGCTTGCGCTGTCTTAAGGCTCTCGCAAATCGTTCAAACTCCAGTTCGTTGGGCTCCCAACGATTTAGCCTACCACGCCCTTCAACCGCCATTTGCACCCGGGCACGCTTCCACATGTCGGACCATTCTTGCGGATCCTTCAGTTCACGATCCGGATTAGAACGGCTCCGCGCCACAAATCCGGGAAAGCACGAGCGGCCCGTGGGTTGTCCGGTCGGATTGTAACGAAGATCAAAGCTCCAGCGAAGACCTGGGCTAGTGTTTGGAAAGGAGGCATGGGTAATCAGGCGGTGCAAGAACAATACGTCCCCAGGCTGCATCGGTAGCGGTGTACGAGGCCCACCGACGAGTTGCTCTGGTATTCCATTATGCAGTGATGAACAATGATGCGGGAGTAGCTTGTCGACCTTGTGGCTGCCTTCCACAACCACCAAGCAGCCGCTCTCAGCAGTGGCTTCAATAATCGGAAACCACACGCTTAAAATATCGGAATCGTTGGCCTCCTCACTATATCCACCGAGATCCTGATGCCATCCCCGCGTGCTCGCGACTAACGAGTTTTGATCACGAATGAACTTTGACATCAGGTGTTCGGGCGGTTTGATCCTGACATGCTGCACCGGGTTTGAATAGATTTCTGGCCCGATGAACTGCTCAACGGCGTCGAGTAGGGTCCTGTTTCTCATTAGTTCGAAGACCGCAGGTCCGGTATGCATCGGTGTGTTTTCGTCAACATCACCGTTCAACGGCAGGGATATATCCATGTGCTGTGCGCAGGCTCCGTCCGTTTCAAGGATGACCGCCATAATCCGATCTTCAAAACTCTGCGACTTGTCATAGCTCGCGATCAATCCCTCAGCGAGCCAGCGCGCAGCCAGGTTGTCCAGCACCGTTTCATATTCCGCGCGCACCCGGCCAAAATCAACTATTGGGTCGAGCAAGTTCCGAATTATAACATATCCAGTATCATTGAACTCTTCAATGTATTGTTCATAGGAAGCGATTTTAGGCGCCATATTCATTGCTCTGCTCCCGCTTTCCTTCGATATCTTAAAGATCAGATGATCATTATGGTCTGATTTTATAGATCGGCCAGATCGCAAAATTCAAATGTCGATACCGTCGTTAGCCGCAAGTCCTTACATTGCTTCAGCTATTAGCTTCGCGTCCTCTGCTTTCAGTTCGTTGACGAGCTTGGTCAAGGTCGAGCGTCCTGCTCCGGGCAGATCAGAGGCAAGCTGCCAGAAATCGGCAAGTGTCCAGTCACCGCGGTAGGTCCCGCTTTCTGCAAGGCAAAGCGGGTCTTGCACAGTCATGTGGCCGGGGTTGAAATCACCCAACTTGCGCCGCGACGAATGCTCCCGCCGATTGGCAAGGTAGTATTGCTGGAAATCGTGCTCCAGCAACTGCGTAGCTGGGTAGATCTTACCAAGCGCCGGCATCAGGTTACATTGCGCAGCCAGCGCAGTTCGCATTGCTGATGAATCTTCAATCCCGTAAATAGCGAACGTATAGGCGAGCACTTGCTCATAAAAGGACGCCCACAGGCCATTTTGCCTCAACTTTTCACGGAAGCTCACGTGCGTCGCAGCTATCAATCTACGTGGCGTGGCTGCCTTGTTGGAGGGATCGATGTCTTTTGAGGCACACATCAAAGCCTCGATCATAAGTTCATTTTCCACGTCGTCAGAACAAAACTCCCGCAGGAGTGGGTAGGGAGAGCAAATCGGATCTTCATCTCGCATATCATCGGCCAAACGCTCTAGAAAGCTAATTGGATCAATGCCATGATCCCAGTACAGGTAACTTTGGAAATAGCGCAACATGCCGTAATCGTGCGCGCATCGGAAAAGCCGTGCCAGAAACTCTGCTGCGTCAAGGTCCTGCTCTGACATGGTCGACGTCGATAGGATTGTTTGACTTTCGTCGGTTCGAATTTGATAGGTTTGACGATATTCGGGATCAGCCATCGGGCTATTTGGCAAAAGTACGGTCCTGAACACGCGGACATTTATGTCCTCGAAAAAATAATATCGGAGATCAGATTTAAAAGATTCAAGCGTACTACCAGGCAGGCCGAGCATAAGTTGACTGTCGAGTGGGAGATTTTTTTCCTCAAATGCTATTTGTAGTTTTTCATATTCGACGTTTTTGATGTTGCGCCGCCGGATAACCTGAAGGGTGTTTTCATCGCGGGTCTGGATGGAAATAGTGCCCGATGTGATTAGCCCTGCTCCAGCCATCATTTCAACAATCGCGAGGACGTCGCGATGGGTATTTTTGGCGTAGTTTATGAGCACACGGTGGGGGTAGCCAGTCTTCAATTTCGTTTCGCACAGTATTCTGCAGATTTCGACATCGCGCGGCAATATGCCGAAATTCGCGTCCGCTATGCTGAGGTCACGCATCTTATGAGCGCCAATCCATTCGATTTCCCTGCGAACCCGTTCTAGCGAAAAGCAGCGAATCTTTTGCAAAGTTGCAGATCCCCAGTCGCAAAATGTGCATCCGTACGGACAGCCGCGATTGGTTTCGAGGATCGCATATATCGCGTTTTGATGAAGGCCATCAAACACGCCATCAAGGTAAGGCGAAGGAAATTCATCAAGATTGTGACTGCGTTGCCGATTCGGCGTCTGGAAAAGCTTCCCGCCGTCGAGGAAACTTAATCCAGCGACCGCATGAGGCAGGGCTGCTGACCCGGCAAGGTGGTCCAGAAGTTCGACAACCGTTTTCTCTCCCTCGCCGCGAGCACAAAAGTCGATGTGTGGGTTTGCGAGCAGGAACGCCTCACAGGCAGCATGGTAAGCCGGGACGCTGGGCCCACCATGCACAACAATGGCGGCAGGATAGGTCCGCTTGATCCATTCAGATGCCTGCAGGTGATTTTCCAAATTCCAGATGTAGTCAGAGAAAAGAAACACGCCAGAACCAGAGCTAGCAACTTCTTGGCGCAACTCATCGAACGACCTGACGAATCGCGGTGTCAGGTCGTAACTGAGCGGGGACAATTTCGAGCGCGCATAACTGATCAGCATGCCCAGCGACAGTGGTAAGTAATCCTGAACAAAATGAACGCAATATATCGGAATTTTTTGCGTCGACAGCACGTTGCCAGTTGCAGATCGGGCCATTTCGTTGGGACTTTCTATCGATTGTTCATAGTACAGCGACAAGGCGCGCAAACGCAAGCCGGACGCTTCGCCCCGTCAATTGAACTTGGATAATTCCTCAGGCGAAAGATCTGAAAAACTCACACACGCCCGTGGCAATTTCCGGCTCATTTCGACTCCGATTTTTTAACAGGAAGCGGCGTTGCGCCAGGTGGGATTGTTTGGTTCCACGTTGCCAACGTCAACGCAAAGGACGTTCGCGCCCTTGTCGTTACCAACATTGACCGCGCCAGCGCACTCATGACCGACGAAAGCCCCATTTACACCCGCATGGGCCGCGAATTTGCCTATCACGGCAAGGTCAATCATTCCGCTGGCGAGTACGTCACCTCTTGGCGCTTCAAGCACAGCAACACCGCTGAAAACTTCTTCTCGATTTTCAAGCGCGGCGTGATCGGCATCTATCACCACATGAGCGAAGCGCACCTTGGCCGCTACTGTGCCGGTTCGACTTCCGCTACAACACCCGCAATATCACCGATGCTGAACGCACAGACCTTGCGCTCATGGGCGCAGTCGGCAAGCGCCTCACCTATCGACAGCCTGACGCTATCGCCAGTAAGATGGCAGGAACATTCCACGCAACTGCCAACGCAAGGCTATCCAATGAATGAAAGGGGCGAATGATCAACTCGAGGGGGGGCTTCTCGTTCTGACTAAGGCCGTCGCGAGTGCCACCCCGGCGACCCTGCTCACACAGCGCACCACCACGACTGTGCAAGACGCTATCATCCCGAGCAAAATGGATGGTGCGTTTCCACCGCGAGAGCTTGCCCGGGCGGTGCAGTTGTTCACCAGAGCGCTGGACGCTCAAGTTCGTCAAGCCCAACCCGCTTGCCAAAGGGTGACCTGGAGACTTCTAACTGCAGCTTCCGCACGGGCTGCTCGGGGCGTGCCTTGCCACAATGACCAGAAATCCGCTAGAACAGCCGAGTTGAGGACGTCGGGAGGTTGATGACCCGCCAAATTCGATGCCGCACACCGACATCAGCGCAAATCACCTTTGGGTTGGCGGTGCCTATCAGGCCAGTCAAAGCATTGTCACGATTAGGAGCATGATAGCGTGCCTGGCATTCCCGTGAAACCGGGCTTCTTGAAAAAGCCGTCGTTCCCTTAAAGCGAGTCAATTGCATCCAGGACGCTTTGACTGCGTTGTCCGATCGTCTTTTCGCCTTGCAGGTAGATGTCTTCCATGAATTCGTATTGCCCATTGGGTGGGGGACCAATGCAGGTGAGGATTTCTGCTAACAGCGTGTCACCATAGATTTGGTGGGCAAAATGGACCGCAAAATAGGCTGAGCGGTGTGCAGCAAGCGCGGTAATGCGCTGGGCTAGTATATCTCGATTTTCGGCACCTTGCTGATCCGGCCCAAAAAGTCTCAGTGAGAGTTCGCGTACATCACAGAACTTTATCAGATTTACAGCCAAACCAAGCTTAACCCAAGCGTCGTTTGAGGCTTCCTTGAAGAGGTGGCTGCAGACGTGTAGATAAAAATCGATCGGATCCAGCGTTTCAATTCCAGCAATTACGCCGCGTCGAGACATCACCTCATCAGACAGATCGCGATCATCCAAAAATCCCAGCCCAAATGTAAAATCGACACATTCTACGGCTACGAAGGGATTCTCTGAAATTCGCATGAATCCTGGAAGATTGAACATTTTGAGCTTCCAGATGAGATATTCCTCGCGTGTCAACGGCTCAATTGTGCTGGTTTCGGCGCAATAAGTACCTTGTAAAAAGCCCATTTCATGCATGATGGCTATGACACGTGTGGTGTCATTCTTTCGAATGAATAAGTCGATGTCGCTGAGGATGCGGCTGCCTTCATCGCTGTAAACAAGTGGAACAAGCACACTGCCTTTGAGCGGCCGGATATCAACGTCGGCCGCTGCCAGCTTTGTCACCACGTCTCGCATGGTTGCCAAAATGTGTCGGTTCCGTTCGCGGTGAGCGCAATACAGCAGTCTGAACGCCATGCGCACGGCCGGTGTCACGTTACTCTCAAGGCCCCAACGATTGAGGTTGAGATAGACAAGTCCCGCAATCTTCTGTTTGATACATTTGCCGAAGAATACATCCCAATTAATTGAGTTTTTTTCGACTAGGTCTCTCGCCTTCGATACATCATCTTTGCTGAAAGTATGGCGCGCGAGCGCTTGCATCAATTGGAAGTCCAATCCGCCGCTCAGCTCTGTTGCTGGCATTGTCATAAGGTTTTTTCGGATCGCATGGCGCTACCGAGCTGGATCACCAATGTTTGTGGAGGCGAACTTGACGACCATCTTCGCGATTGCATCTATCGTTCCCAGGTTTTCGAGATCAATTTCGTCGTCAGGAATGTGTACGTCGAAGCGCAACTCAACCCCAATCAAAAGGTTTACCAAATCAAGCGAGCTCAAACCGGCGTTCAATAGCAGTGCGTCGTGCGAAACTGAACTGTCCAGGCCGCGCTCACGCAGGATCGCACTGGCCAGTTCAGACACTCCAAGTTCAACAATCTTTCGCTGATCCATGATCTGATTACCTTGCGTGCAGTTGTTATGAGGAAACTGCCAAGGCTTCAACAACGAGTCAATTCAGCAGATTTTCCTTTCAGAATGAACTTTGTGGAATTATCAGCTGGTTGGCCTTCCGAGGAATTTTGAAATTGCTCGAGCGCCCTTTTCGACCAAATCTACTTGAGAGAATTCGGCGGGACGAGCAAATAACTGCTACATTGCTGGAGCCTGTTTCGCGGGCGGGCCGCACGGTTCTGGACTGTGTGAATGACTGCCCGTAGAGTGCTTACGCCGCAGCAAGACGCAGGCTTGTCGTGTGCTGATTTTTACTTATGCCGATGACTTGACGATGTGTAGGCAAGTTTCGATCGTTGACCTTTCAGGACAATTTTTTTGGCTTATAATTCATGGCTTTCATGGCACAAGCTCCGTACAGTCTTGTATAGGTTTTCGATTTCAACATAAGTTTTTTCGTGTTCACAACCCTGGCAAGGAATGATGGGTTTGGCCGCCTCGTGGCGGCTCATAGGGACACAATTGGCTTCAACCAAAACTGCAGTCAGAAATTTTGAACAAAGGAACCCGTCAATTTCGGCGTGGCTTTCTGCTAGCAAGGCAATCGAATACCCTGCAGGATCGCTCGTTGTGCCGCTCATAGACGTTATGGTAAAAGATCTCGCGGGTCGCAGCGTTACAATTTTTGTGCGTCCTGAATTATCGCGTATGGAATAGCGTAAGGTCAATTCTTCGTTTGCTGTAATAGCTGGAGTCAATTTTAAACTGTGGTTTACCGCTCGCGCAATTTTCTTCTTCTTCGTGTCCCGACTGATCGTTTCGACAGCAATCTTGCCGTGGCTTGTTTTGCGACGGATATGCATCAGCTCGAGCCGATTTTTGGGCATGCGTAGCTCAAGGTCGAGTTGTTGGTTGGCCGCGTCGGCGATGCTGGAAATTCGGACAACAGCCTCGATTTCAGCCGATTCAAGCCGTGCATTTATCCCATCGAAATTGACAAACATCGTATCGGGCCAAATCTGACCCAACAGCAAATCAAAAGCTTCGGGCGTTGGCACACGGTAGTGTAGTTCATGGCTGGATATGCTGCGCATTTTAGGCAGCGTCGTGCAGAAGTTGAAGCGCAGTGGCATACTTGCCTACTATCGTCCGTTGCAGTCCACAGCCTGCTAATTCGCTGGCGAACCTGTCTGCTGTCATAATGCCTTCTGGCATGTTCGCACCGGTCTCGAGTTCTATTTCACACCACTGCACTCCGGATCCACCTTCATTGAACCATTTGGCGTTGACGGTATCGAAAGCAACTCCCAGCAGTCGGTCGCCGTTAGGTTGCCAGATGATCCGGTACCGCCGCGAGCACGAGATGCGCAACACCGGGCCAAAGTCATCCCCCAACTCGGCATCGCATTCGGTCTCAAGAAAGTGCCGCAACCGCGCCATAACCGGGGTTCGCCGGTGAATGGCATTCGTCTGATCGAGGAAATAGTTCGGGCATTTGGTGAAAACTTCCCGCCGGACAATCGCCTCGGGTCGGTCATTCACCAGATATTTGAAACAATAAGATGGCTTTTTCACTGATCGCCGAAAAGAAGCTCCTTTAGAAGATAGCAGATGGCCCGGAACATCATAATAAAAATGATCACGTGTGAAATATGTCACGCCGCTATTCTGCTGCGTCCGCTTGACAAGCCAATCTTCGGCGAAGGTCAGCCCTGCGCGGTCAGTGCGCAGCTTGATCTCGTTTTCAGTGTTGAAAAATATGAACATCGGGTCTCAGTCTTCTGCTCGATGGCGAACATCGACAACATTTCGTTTGCGCACGCTATACCCCCATTCCAGTCGATTTTGCCGGACAAAGCATGTGTTAGAGGACACCTTCTCCCGTGAGGCGATAATTGTCATGACCCGCCTCGCTTAACTATGTGCATTCTCCGCGCACTCCAATGCCAGGATCCTTCAGCAAGCGCCACGGCACGAACGGCATAGTCATGCGGGATTGCCGTCTTCTCCGATGGCACGAATTGTACGTTGACGATTTCGGTCGCACTTTGTGCCAGTTCAAAGCGGATTACAGGTTCCTTCGCGCGCAAACCATGGGTCGCTAAGCTAAGCGAAACCTGCAAGGCACCTGCAAATGCGCGGTCGGCATGGGGGTTGGTTAGGTGAATGGCCACTGAGACGGGTTCGTTGACGAATGTGGCGTCTGGGCAGATAATTTTGGAGAGGATTGCTGGCTGGTTCAAAGGGAGATCGTCGAGAATGAAACAGCAGTTTGGACAATCAAAACTGGAGCGCCAATGGCTGTCTCCCGCACAATAGTCCCGAACAAGCAGCGTCGGGCCGTTGCACTGCGGGCAAACCCGACCTTCTCGCCTCACCGCGTTTAGTTCCACTCGCCAAAGTACCGCTGGTAAGTAGACATTTGTGACATGTTCAACTTCCTCTGCCACTTTTGAAAGACAGGCCGCTTGGGTTGCCTCGAACAAAGCAAGTGCATGTGCCTTGGCAATTGCAACATCATTGGGATCTTCAATTCTCACGCGCCCGTTATTCATGTTTGAAGCGCAGCCGATTTTTTTCAGGTGCTGACCTGCAGCACTCATGGCCTCCCATGCGCTGGTTAGGGTGGAATTGATGAATATTGGTGCGTTAATTAGCGCGGAATCCACAGCGGCTGCTTGGGGCCAGACGGGCGGCATAGGCCGACGTTGTTCAGCCCGAATACTGATTTCCGTTTCATTCTCAGAGTAAACTTCGAGCCAGAGCTTCGACGTGTCTGGCGTAATGTCCCATACAGCCGAAACAACTTGGCAGCCCGCGGTTTCTGACCAAACATAAAGGACATCATCGGCAGCTGGCGTTTCACCATGTAGATGCGCGCAAATATGCGCTTCCTGCCCGAAGGGCAGGGTGATCTGCCAGTTGCGCGTGCCGAAGGATCCACTCTCCTCAGGAATCGCCGCTACTTTTGCTTGAGTCACCCACGAGGAAAGGTCTTGAGCAAGTGGGAGATCAGGATCGCCGAAAAGAATGAAGCTGGTGGGGCCGTTCGGGCCACGTACCACTCCGTTCAACTGCTGGCACCAGTGACCGACTGTTGAGCAGCCAAGGGTGCTCGCAAGCAGTTCAAATCCGTTGCCGCTGAGCGGCACAACCAATCCATCGGCCGCAATTACCGCGCTGGGAAATCCTGCCGCAGCGAGAAAGCCGATTGCAGCATGTCCATTGCCCCAGTCATCGTAAGTCAGATCGATGGGATCGCAGGTCGCTAGCAGCAAGATGCGTGTATCAAGACGGCGAGGATCCAGGCGATGAAACTCGCTGGAGAGACATTCAAACCCAGAGATGCAGCCTTCAGTAGGTTGGGTTGCATCGTAGTTGATGGGGCGTGCTCCGCACAACAGTCCCTTGCTCGCGCAGTAGCTGCGTCCATGTGCCCTAACGACTAGCAAATCCCGCGGATCGGCGGCGAAACTGACTGCATCGCGACTTGCCGTCAGGTCAGGCAGATTAATGAAGTTGACCAATCTGCTCGATACAGGATCGCGCCCAATCGCGCTTGATATATCGGGCATTTGTCCTCTGGATGCCGTCTCGTCAACGACGTGTACTCCTCTGCCGGCATAGCGTTCGGCAATGCTCCGATTGAGTACAGCTTTGGCGACAAATTGGGTGATCGCTGCCGGGTTAATCCCCGTAATGAAGCCGAATGACGTGTTGTAGTGTTCTTCCTCAGCAGCCCGCACGGCCTCTATCAACGCACGCAGATAAGCCCGCGCCGCTGCACCTTCCCCTGCGGGCGTTCCCAGAACGGGGGTAACGAAAGTGAGAGATTTTGGCCGTTGCCGCTTGATCAAATCGAGAATTACCTCGACAGTTGGTGCTTCAGTTGGCAGCGACAGAAACTTCTTCGTCCGTCCCTCGCAAAGCAGAGC
Source organism: uncultured Alphaproteobacteria bacterium (assembly GCA_963802015.1). GTDB lineage: Bacteria > Pseudomonadota > Alphaproteobacteria > Sphingomonadales > Sphingomonadaceae > Novosphingobium. Next base: position 246,254 of record CAWDHB010000005.1, on the reverse strand, counting down.
CGCCCCGGCCAGGCACCACGGGTCGTTGGGCGCCAGGCAAAGGTGCTGATCTTGTATGTCTGGTGAGCGCGCATCCAGATAGCTTCGAATTGCGGTGATCGCACATTCTGCCGAATAGGACAGCGGATCATGCCATGCTGTCGTGGCAATATTGCCAAATCCAGCGAGCGGGTCCGACGGGGAAGCCAGCACAGGAACATAGTAACGGGGACTCTGCCCGATCCATTTGGCTACGGAAGCAAAGTAGGCCTCAGGCTCTGGAACCAATAACAACCCTCTCGGCAGTTCTTGGTCGCTAACCAAGGTTTCGTGGCCGTCAACAGCAAAGGTGCTCATCGATCCATCGTGCCGCGCGGAATCACCGCTTGAATTTTTTGGTTAGAGCAAGAGGGTTCGACAAATCTGCGTTCCAAACCATCCTGAATACCAATTTTTCCGAATGGAGCGGGGCTCTCTCCAACCCGGCAACGATCTGGTTTGGTCGCTTCGCGGCTCTGCCGCGGTCTAGCGAGACTCTCCACCGGCAGGACCTCAGCCGACAAAGCTGGAGAGCAGAAGGAGCCAGCCTTGTCGCCAAGAGGGCAAAGATGAATTAATTCAATTGGTTGCTTTTGTTCCCGGCGTTGCTCGCATGTCATTTGGCGACGCTTTGCAACACGAGGAGATCACCAACTCATGACACCCTTGCGGAAGAACTCAAGATTTGGCCGCTTGACTGATTGAGCGGTTGTGAGGGTCATGATCAGCGAAGCACGCTCTTTTTCGTTAAGTGTCTCACTGAAGGCCATCAGCTTTTGAGCGAAGGCTTCTTGTTCCTGGATTTCGCGTTTGTCCTGCATGATCAACTCCTGTGCATTTTAACAATGCCCGCCGCTACAGAGTAGGGGACTATTCTGTTTATCACCTATTTCGGCTACCCGCAACTTTCGGGCAACTTTATTTTCGTATTTTTCTGCTGGGATTTCTGTGGCATCGATTGAGGATGTGGCAATCAAGGGAATTCGATCCCTGGAGAGTAACTTAGCCCGCTGCAATGGCCTGATCTTCCCCTATCCCGGATTACCGCGTCATGGCTGATGCTTGCCGGAACGGGCGCTGTCGGTGCGAAAATGGCAAACAGGTTGGAACGAGAGGAGCCGTTTGGCAGGCGCGGAATACGGACCGCTAGGGCGCGTTTGGATCTGTCCTTGAATTGCGTTCCAACTGCTGGCAAATGCTGAGGCTACGCAGTTTGGCAATTCGATTTTCGCCACTTCAAGGCAGTCCGACGGGAACGTCAAAGGCTGCCGGAACGGATGTATGACCACTACAAGTACCACGACTCCGCCGAGACTCTTGTCGGGGGTTCAATCGACCGGCACAATCCATCTGGGAAACTATCTCGGTGCGATCAAAAACTGGGTAGCGATGCAGGAATCAGTACGAATTGTATGTGTTCATTGCGGATCTGCATTCTGTGACGATTCCGGATACGATCGAACCTTCCAAGCTGCGTGAAGCCAGAACCTCGGTAGCAGCGATGTACATCGCTTGCGGAATGGATCCGAAGCGGGCAACGATATTCCGGCAGAGCGATGTAGCTGAGCATGCTTATGCCGGGTGGCTGCTGACCTGTGTAACCCCGCTTGGTTGGCTTGAGCGGATGACCCAGTTCAAGTCCAAAACACAAAACCGGACCGATGCAAACCGCGAGGTGAGCATCGGCACTGGTCTGTTGACTTATCCTTGCCTGCAGGCCGCTGACATAGTGTTGTATGACGCCGATGTTGTACCGACTGGGGAGGATCAGAAGCAACATCTTGAACTATGCAGAGATATTGTTCAGCGTTTCAATAAGTTATTCGGGTCCAATTGCCTCAAGGCGCCGCGACCGATGATCCAGAAGTCTGGATCTCGAATTATGGGGCTTGACGATCCAAGCGCCAAGATGAGCAAGAGCACCGGAGAGCGAAACCAAGGGCACGCCATCTGGCTGGTCGATTTACCCGATACCATTGTGCGAAAATTAAGACGTGCGAAGACCGACTTGGGTTCCGCAGTAGACATTGCGCAGATGAGCGATGGTGTAAGCAATCTGCGTCGAAATCTATGGTACCTGCGCTGGACTGACTCCAGAGTTTGCGCGAGCTCATTTCGACGGAAAACCTTATTCAGCTCTCAAGCAAGAGGTTGCCGATGTGGTTATCGAGATGCTCCGTCCGATTCAGCAGCGGTATGCCGAACTGATATCCGACCCCGAGATGCTCGAAAAAATTCTTCTGGATGGTGCTTTCAAGGCGCGAGACCATGCCGGGGCAACCCTGATGCGGATGCGATCCGCGATGGGGCTTCAGTAGTGTTTGGTCTGAGTTGAAGTAGCGGCCGTGTCCGCGCTTGAAAGCGATGGTAGCGATTTGCACCTTCCGCAGATGCGACCCGAGGAAGAGCTCTGCTTTTTTTGTGAAAGCCACAATCTATCGCGTCTAGAGGAACGCCTCTGGGTTACAATGATCGACGGCGTGGGTAATGCGGGTCGAGGGCGGATAAAAACGTTCGGCTCAAAACGAGCAGTCCACCTATTTTTGCGCGGAACAACTGAGGTGAACAAGGAGCGAGTTCGCGTATGGAGGGAAGCAGATGAAGTTGTCGCATCTGTCCAATGGAAGACTTTTTCATGCGGCCAGAAGCATGAGAGCCGATCCGAAATCATTCGTGGGCATGATGCGATTGCTTCACTGCTGCGCTCACGTGGACCGATCCTCGCCGGTTTTGCCAAAGAGCGACTTTATGCAATTCATAAGTTCTCAGGTAATCGCAAGCTGAAGATTGGACTCGACCGGGTGGTTCCGTTTTCGATCATGCAGAATGCTGAGCCTGGACCTGAATTCAGTCATGTCGAGTTCGAAGGGAACGGGACAGGAATCGAGCGTGATTTTGTGACATCTCCGTTTTTCTCTTCCCAGATCGCCCCATTAGTCAGGCCGCTCACCGCAGCTGACACGAAGTGGAAATTGGCCCAGGCCATGACGGGGCGGATGGCGGTAGAAGGCTGTAATGCTGATTGGGTTGATAACTGTCTCTCCAATGCTGAAGCGGCGTTGAGGGAACGGCTCGGAGTAATACGCTCAACTCTGCCGCACCCCTCACGAGACCAAGCGCGATAGTTGCTTGGCGGGCCTGGTAGCTTGCCGCCTTCCTCGATGATCGACTGGTTGCGAAAATTCCAGACCGCAATGTGTCACACCCCTGCAAAGACCTCTGTGCGTTCCAGCAAAACCTTTGCATCTTTCGCAATTGCCTGCGCCCGTCGCCTTACAGGTTCCATGCTAGCTTCGTCAGCGAGCTTAACGGTCTGATCATAAATCCAATGAAACCAATTCGCCAAATCGACGAGTTGGTCCTGACGTGTATGGCGGATTGCGCGATCCACCGTGTCAGCACGCAGAAAGAAGGCAGAGCCGACCAACTGGTAAAGTTCGTTCAAATCATCCTTTGAAAGCGAGCTGCAGACTGTTGGCAACCCAAATGGTGCTTTCTCGCCAAACAGTTCTGGACGCGGCCGAACAGCGTTGCGTCCACCGTCTACCAGCGCGCCAATTTCTGGAACGTGCTTTAGCGCGCGACTAAACTCGACTGTTCCGATGTCAGGCGTCAGAATTGCCGTGCTCAAAAAATAGATCGGCAATTCAAGCACGCGATCGAGGTCTTCCAACACGCTGACGATATCGTCATGTGGCGCACCAATGATAAAACCAGCGATGACTGCTATTCCAGCCTTATCCAGAGCGCGCACTGCACGTTCGTTATCCGCGATTGTCGTTGTCTTGCGATAGTAGTCGAGTGTCCTCTGTGACATCGATTCGAGTCCAAGAAACACCCGCCGGCATCCGCTCGCGAACAGCTTTTGCGCCAATTCGGTTGTCATGTGCTCTGATCTGGCATTGCAGCTCCAGTGCAGACCTACATTCTTGATCGCTAAAAGTAGGCTGTCCAACTCGCCATGCTGGAGCAAATCATCGTCATGAAACTTGATCGAATCATAACCCATCCCTGCGATATGATCCAAATCCTGTTTGACTGAAGTTGCCGGCCTGGAAACAAGGGCTCCGTGGATCAGATAGGTTGAACAAAACGTGCATCTCGCCCGGCAGCTTTGCGTACAGACATAAATTTGTGTCTCGTCGCCAACGGCTTCCCACCATCTGACATTCTGGACTCTGCCTTCGGTGAGTGTTTCAGCGAACAGTTCATAGCGAAAGGCAGGAGAGGGGATTGCCGAGAGTGACTTGTCGAACGCAGGCTTGCTGATGTGCTCTAAGTCCCCTTTTCGGTAGCAAATTCCTTTTGCATCTGGTCCTTCGCCAAAGTTCGGCTTGCCAAGTAGATTGACGATGTGACGCAAGGCAGCACCACCTTCACCACGAACTACGATATGTGCAGTCTCTACGCTTGGAGAGACAGTGGGATGTGCCCCGCCTACAACTATGCATTGCTCCGTTGGATCGAAACGCGCAAGAAACTGCTCTGTCCGTTCAAACGCGAGCGAATAGAGCCCGGCAAGTACGAAGCGGGATGCCGCAGGTTGCAGCCATTCGGAAATGGCTACAGCCATTTCCGAGTTGTCTTGGTAGTTGTCCTCGTCGAAATATTTGAATTCTGGCTTCGTCGCGACGAGCTGTCGCTCGAAGTCGAACTCCAGAGACCTGGCGAGATTTAACAGTCCAAGTGAGGCATGCCGCGGTGAAAAATCTGCGGCACGCTTGTTGACAAAGCCAATTTGTGAGGTCCGGAAGCCATAGTGGAGCAACGCCAACCGCAGCCCGCCATTTGGCGGAGTTCGGTTCTGCAGGTGAGCCAGTTGACTCAAATCCAGCATGAGAAATCAGCTAAGCTCATAGGATAAGTTCAGCAAGCGTACGCCGCTGCAAGTTTGGACCGAATGGCGATCTTCTGTCGCCATCCGGCCCAGTCGGTACATCATCAAAGCTGCGACGAAATGATCAGCGACGCGCTTCGAATAAACTGCGTCGGGATGCCGCGCCTACCTTCCAGATCGCGTGTGATTTGCCCCGCGTACTCCCAGCTCAGATCATAGAGGCCGTCAGCAGTCACTTTCGACCCAAAGGTTCCGAGCACTCGTTCACCAACTTCGGGAGCGAACATAAGCTTGCTCGTGAAATCAGGCATGATTTGCATCAGCCGATCGAACAACTCGCGATGGCTTGCAAGCAGTTCAGCCAGTTTTTTGTTATCAACTGAACTCATGGCGCTTCGTAATTCGCCCGCGCCGCGGAGTGCGAGACAGGTCGCGTCCATCTTGTGCCACGTTACCGGCTCTATTGTCAGTTCATCGACCCGGCGATGTTCAACATATGGGATTTCTTGCAGCGTTTCGTAAACGCTATCAGCAACGGCCGTGGTAAAACCGAGTTCAGCGAAGACTGTGCTGACAAATTCAGGGTCGAGCAAGAACATTGCCCCGCCCCAAGAATCAGTAAGCTCCATCGCCACGCTGGTTATGTTGTTTCCACGTCGGATCAACCGAGCCAAATCAGAACCCTGGACAGATTCAACCGACTGATAAATCGATGAGATTGTTCCGGACTTACCGTCAAATTTTGTGCTCATGCTTTGGCACTCCTATTTGTAGATTGGCTACGGACTGGCGAGAGAAAACCTCAAAAAACTACGGTAGTCAAGCTAGTTCAAGTTACTTAGTTCGACTTACGCCATAGCTCTGGTCTTCTAATGCGTACTATTTATAGCAGATTCATAATCTTGTGCAGCGGTTCAAGCCAAAGTTTCTCAACATTGACGAAGTTTGGTAAAGCAGAAGGCGCGATAACTGAGGCTGGAACAGCGCAGAATGATCCGAACTTAGCTGACGTGCGGCTATGCTTGCGATTTGTTCTGGTTGCGCGAACTTGCGAAGCCTGAAGGGTGCGCTAGCTATCGTTGTGTGCGGGCGATGTCAGAAGGTTCACATCCACTTTCGTCTGATTGCGCAGACCAGCCCCGCTATCGAGCAAGCCGTCGTGGCTTCGAAGTACCTGCAAATACGAGTCACCGCATCAGCAGGATCGAAATCCGGCGGTTGCGTGGGTCTTGCGGCTTGTCCTTGATCAGCAATTCGCGGTCGGCGACGCCTTCGATCCGGCGGAAGCGGGCTTCGGCGATGCCATCGCGCAGCAGGGCCTGGCGGGTGGCCTCGGCGCGGCCCGCGCTGAGCGACCAGTTGTTGGCGCCCATGCCAGGTCGCCACGGCAGCGCATCGGTGTGGCCGCGGATCGTCAGGCCGCCCGCTTCCGGGCCGACGGTGGCAGCGATCGCGTCGAGCAGTCCGTTGGCTTCCGGGGTAAGGATCGTGGTGCCGAGCCGGAACATATCAAAATTGGCGTCATCGACCAGGTCGATACGGATCCCCTCGGCGGTGTCGATCATCCGCACCTGCTTGGCCAGCCGCGCGAGCTCAGCCTTGGCCGCTAGTTTTTCCGCGAGCCGTTGTTGCATGGATTGCATCTTTTTGACCCGTTCGGCCCCTTCCTTTGGTCCGCCGCTGGCATCGCGCGGGATCGTCATGGCGCGGTTGCCGGTCTGGCCCTTGCGGTTGGGATAACTATCCACATCGGTTATCGAGGAGCCGCCGAGCAAACCATTTGAGCCTGCTGACCCTTCTTTCATCTTGACCAGAGTGGGGGTGAAATAGTCTGCGATACCCTTGCGCTGCTTTTCGGTAGTCGCGCCCAGCAGCCACAGCAGCAGGAAGAACGCCATCATCGCGGTCACGAAGTCAGCATAGGCGACTTTCCATGCGCCGCCGTGGTGCCCGCCCGCGACGACGGTGATCTTCTTGACGATGATCGGCGGCAGCGGCTCAGCCTTGCCTTTCTTGGCAGCGGCCACGGCTTAGCGTCCGCGCAGTGCGTCGAGCAGTTCGGACAGGCCCGGCCGGAACGCGTGGCCCAGGCCCGAGCGCGCCGATTCAACCACCAGCGGCTGCGGCCAGCCGTGCAGCGAGGCGATGATCACTTGCTTGACCGCGTGAAAGATCTGCTCGTCGGCCTCGACGATCTGCTTCAGGCGGCCAGCGAGCGGTGCGACCATGCCATAGGCCAGCAACACCCCCAGAAAAGTTCCGACCAGCGCCGATCCGATCATCCCGCCCAGCACGGACGGCGGCTTGTCGATCGAGCCCATCGTCTTGACGATGCCAAGCACGGCGGCGACGATCCCCAGCGCGGGCAAGCCATCGGCGAGCGTGGTCAAGGCGTGCTGCGGCTCGTGCATTTCGTGGAAGTGTGATTTCAACGCATTGTCGATCACATCTTCGACTGCGTGAACCTCCAGTGTGCCCGAAGAGACCACGATCAGCGTCAGCGCGTCACAGATCACGCCAATCAGCGGCTTGTTGCTGAGCAGTCGCGGAAATTCGGCGAAGATCGGCGAGTTTGCGGGCTCCGTGACGTGGCTTTCCATCGCCACGGGGCCTTCGGCCTTGAGCAATTTCATCAGCTTGGTGGTCAGGATAATCGCGTCGATATGATCCTGCTTGTTGTGCTTTGGTCCTTTGAAGATCTTGGCAAAGCCGCTGCCAATCGCTTTCAGCTCGTGCATCGAGTTGCCGGTGATCGTCGCGCCGACGGCTGCGCCGCCGATGATCAGCATTTCGTGCGGCAGCGCGTGGAGCACCGGGCCAAGTGAGCCGCCGGCGATCACGAAACCGCCGAATACCATCACGATCAGAACAACCAGGCCGATTGCGGCAAACATACTTCAATTCCTTTGTGGCGCAGCCCCGGGGCGGGTTCAGCGCAGATTATCGAGCAGGCTGAGCGATGCGAGTTTGGTGAAACTGGCCTGGCTGGCTTCCAACACAGTCAGGATTTCCTGCAAGCGGGTGATCGTGGCGGGCAGATCGGTTCCGCCCAGTTCAGCCTGCTCGCCCTGGCGCAGCTCGCTCAAGTCGATCCGGCGCTCAGTGGTCAGGTCAATCCACGCCAGTCGTGCGCCCACAAGTGTCTGCCCGGTGCTGACCGTGTCGAGCCCGCTATCAAGCGCGCCCAAGGCATCGCGCGCCGCCGCCGCCGGATCGGCCACGCCGCCTTGCAAGGCATCGGCCAGGCCTTTGACCACCGCCATCAGGTTGGTGGGCACGCCATTGTGGTTGAAATTCAGGAAGTCCGGCCCGGTGATCCCGCGGCTGACGCTAAGTCCTTCGCCCAGTGCCAGCTCGCCCGCGCTAGGGGTGCCGCCATATACCGCGTTGCCTGCGCCATCGACGCTGTAGGCCGCGCCCGTCGTCACGCCGCCAAACAGAGCATGTCCGGCACCATTGCGGCTGTTGGCGAGCGCGACCAGATTGCCGTGCAGCAGCCCCAGTTCCTGCCCGATCGCCGCGCGCTGATCGGCGTTGTAGGTACCAGTGGCGGCTTGAGTCGCCAGCTCCTGCGCGCGGATGGTGAAGGCGGCGAACTCGGACAAGGCTCCATCGGCCAGCTGCAAGTCAGTGCTGGCGAGGTTGGCATTGCTGGTGTCGATTGCCGAATGTCGCTCGGCGCGCATCAGCCCGCGCAGCCGCGATGCGGCCACCGGATCGTCTGACGAGCGCGCCAGTCGTTCGCCTCGGCCAATCGCGGCCTGCAAATCCTCGGCCTGCCCGCGCAGCCCCCCCATGTTGAGGCGGGAACGTTCGTAAAAGGCGCTGGTGCTGATGCGGGTCATGGCTCTCGCTCCTGTGCTCAACGGATTGCCAGCAAGGTATCAAACAGCGTGGCGGCGACTTGCATCGCCTTGCCATTGGCTTGAAATGCTTGCTGAAAGCGGATCAGGTTGACCGCTTCGGCGTCGAGATCGACCCCAGCCTGCGCGGACAAGGCGACCCGTGCGGAACCGGCGATCACGTCCAGGGCTTCGCTGGTGGTGCGGCGGCTGGCGACGGTGCTGGAAATGGAAAACAGCAGCGCGTCTGCGCCGCCAGCCAGGTCAGCACCCGACAGCGCACTGCGCAAAGCGCCGAGGTTGGACTGGTCACGGCTGCCCGCCGCTGAACCCGCTGGCGCAGTCGCAAGCCCGGCACCGGCAGCTCAGTGCCACGCTGATTCCGCTTGCGCCGCTGCCGCCAAACAGCGGCTGGCCGGGCGACGCCGTCCAGCGCGGCACCGCTGGCTTGCGCGGCATTGGCGGCGCTGATCAAGCTGTTTGCCAGCCCATCAAGCGTCGTGCGTGTCGCAGCCGCCGTGGTCAGCGCACTGGCGCGTCCGGCCAGCGAGCCGCCGCTGGGTGCAACAGAGCCAGCGCCGAGTGTGAAGCTGATTGTCCCGTCACCGGCGGTGGTCATTGCCAGCGGCTGGGTGGTGCCGCCGCTGACCAGTTGCGGTCCGGTGCTGCCGCCCAGCCGCACGGTGACGCTCTGGTCTGGCGCGATTTCGGTCGTGATGTCGCTGAAACCCGCAAGCCGGTCGAGCAGCAGATCGCGTTGATCGAGCAGCGCCGCCTGATCGCTCGAATCGATCCCGGCGCGGCTCAGCCGCAGATTAACCAGGCCAAGTTCGGAAGCGATATCGTTGACTTGGTTGATCTCGTCCTGCGCTTCGAACCGCTGAAGCGTGCTGCTTGCTTCGAGACCGCTCGCGGCGAGGTTGAACGTGCCCGCCAAAGTACGCGCGGCCTCCAGCGCGGCGGAGCGCAGCGAAGGATCGACCGGGTCGGTGCTCAGGCGTTGCAAGGCCGTGTCAAAGCCGATGATCGCAGGGTACAGACCCGATTGCTCAACGGCGGTTTCGATGTTTTCCAGCGCGTTCAGTTCAGTTCCAGCGCGCGCGGCGTCGCTGTCGGTACGGCGCACTTCGTTCTGACGAAATTGATCGACGTTGCGGATAACGCGGTCCAGCCGTACGCCGGACAGCGATACGTCGTTTGACCGCCCGAACCCGCCGGATGAAGTCACTTCAGCCAAGCTGACCGAGCGCCGGACATAGCCAGCGCTTGATGCATTGGCGATGTTCTGCGCGGTCACATCCAGCGCGATCCGCGCGGCCATGGCGCCGCTGCGGGCGATCGAGAGCAGGTCCGAGCTCATGGCGCAGGCTCGGGCGGCAGCATTTGCGCAAAGTGGGCTTCAAGCTGCTTGGCCAGGCCGAACGCGCCGCTTTCAGAGGCGATCTGAGCGAAGCGATCGTCCTGCATCTGGCGGAAGGTATCGAGACCCTGCCCACCGAGCAGCGGATCACCGAAATCGGCTTGGCGCGCGGCGGCGAGCATCTGGCGGATGAAGATCGCCTCGAACCCCCGCGCCGCTTCGCCCAGTCGGGCGCGGTCATTACCATGCGTGGCGGGGAGGGTGCCTGAGATCGCGGTCATATCACCACCATCTCGGCCTTGAGCGCGCCAGCTTGCTTGAGCGCTTCGAGGATTGCGACCAGATCGGACGGGGTAACTCCCAGCAGGTTGAGCGCATCGACCAGCTTGGCCAGCGATGCGCCGGGTTTGAACAGCGCGACACTGCGGCCCTCTTCCTCAGCCGTCAGCGTCGAGTCCTGTTGCACAGCGGTAGTCCCGCGGCTGAGCGGGCCGGGCTGACTGACCGTCGGCTTTTCCTCGATCCGGACCACCAGCTTGCCGTGGCTGATTGCGGCGGGGGCCAAGCGGACGGCGGAGTTGATCACGACAGTGCCGGTGCGCGAATTGATGATCACTCGCGCGGGCGTTTCCGCCGGCACCACGTCGATCATCTCGATCGCCGCCATCCGGCTGGCGCGACTGTCCGCACCGCTGGGCAATGCCAGGGCGAGGGTGACCCCGTCTTCCAGCGCGGCAGTGCCGGGATAGAATTTGTTGATCGCATCACGCACGCGGGTCGCGGTTTGGAAATCGCCCTGGAACAGATTCCAGCGCAGCAACTCGCCGCTGTCGAACCCGGTCGCGACGCTGCGCTCGACACTGGCGCCATCGGCGATCCGGCCCACAGTCGGCACGTTGACGGTCAGCTTGGAACCGTCAGCACCTGAAATGCCGAGGCCGCCGACCGCAAGGTTGCCTTGCGCCATGCCATAGACCTGGCCGTCCGCCCCATAAAGTGGGGTCAGGATCAGCGCGCCGCCGCGCAAGCTCTTGGCCTTGCCGATGGCGGAGACGGTGACGTCGATCCGCTGACCGGGCTTGGCGAAAGCCGGGAGGTCGGCAGTGATGATCACTGCAGCTGCGTTCTTCAGCGCGGGATTGACACCGGGGGGCAAGGTCACCCCGACCCGGCCTGACACGCCGCGCATTGCTTGGGTCAGATATTCCAGGTTGTCATCGCCGGTGCCGTTCAGGCCGACGACAATTCCATAGCCAGTCAACTGGTTGGAACGGACACCTTGAAAGGTACCGAGGTCGCGGACGCGATCGGCCGAGGCCGGGGCGGGGATGAATGCGAGGCAGCCAAGCACTGCGAGGGCGAGCTGGCGCAACATCAGAACGGACTGATCACGTCAAAGAACCGCGCCAGCCAGCCGGGGCGGCTGGAGCGCTGGATCGCGCCGTTGCCGGCATATTCGATCCGTGCATCGGCCACGCGGGCGGACGGCAGGCGGTTGTCGGCATCGATATCGGCCAGCCGCACGATCCCGGCGAACTGGATCCATTCCTGGCCCTGGCTCAGCAACATGCGTTTTTCCCCGCGTACCAGCGCGGTCCCGTTGGGGCGCACTTCGGTGATCGTGACGGAAATCTCGCCATTGAGCGTGCTCGTCTGGCTGGCATTTCCGCCACCATTGAACGACGATTGGCTGCCAAGTTTAAGGGCATCGGGGTTGATGAAGCCCAACGGACCGGCGCTGGGCGGGGTGATTGAGGCGGAGCCAGAGCGCTTGGTTTGCGCGCTTGCGCCTTTGGCGGTGGAAGTGCTTTCCACCAGCACGATGGTCAGCGGATCGCCCACAGCGCGCGCCCGGCGGCCTTCATGCAGCGCGGCATAGCCGGCGGCGGCGTTGAAGATCCCGCCATCCGCCGCGCGCGGGGCGGGCGGGGGCGGGGGCAGCGCGGCTTCGAACCCGGCGGGCGGTTGCGGCTTGGCGCAGGCTGGTACAGCGAGTGCCGCGCAAAGCAGCGGCAGGGTGCGGCGCAAACGCACCATGTGGCCTAGTGTGCTCACAGCGTCTGGTTCGCGTTGCGCAGCATCTCGTCGACAGCGGAGATGAGCTTGGAGTTAACTTCGTATGCGCGCTGGGTCTCGATCATATCGACCAGTTCCTCCACCACGTTGACGTTGGATGCTTCGAGCATGCCCTGGCGGATGTTACCGCGTCCGGCCTGGCCACCGGGACCGACTTGCGCGGCTCCGCTGGCGGCGGTTTCGGTCAGGAAGTTATCGCCGATCGCCTGGAGTCCGGCCGGATTGGCAAAGCTGGCGAGCGTCAGCTGGCCCAGTTCGCTTGGTTCGGCAGTTCCTGCTGCGGCGGCAGAGACGGTGCCGTCGGCGGCTATGCTGATCGATGTCGCGCCTTCGGGGATCGTAATTGCAGGCTGCAGCGGATAGCCCTGCGCGGTGACCAATTGGCCATCGGCAGAGCGGCTGAAATTGCCGGCGCGGGTATAGCCGGTGCGGCCGCCGGGCAGCTGCACCTGGAAATAGCCATCTCCGTCCAGGGCCAGATCGAGCGGGTTGCCGGTGGGGTTGAGCGTGCCCTGGCTGGTCATCGCCGTGGTTGATTGCACCGCTACCCCGGTGCCCAGGTTAAGCCCGGTCGCATAGGCAGTTTCGGTGCTCGATTGCTGCCCGGCGACCCGCGCATCCTGATAGGCGAGGGTGGCAAAGTTGGCGCGATCGCGCTTGAACCCGGTGGTGCCGATATTGGCGAGGTTGTTGGCAATCACCCGCATCCGGGTGTCTTGCGCCTCAAGCCCGGTGCGGGCGACGTGGAGAGCGGAAGTGGGCATCGGTTGTTGTCCTTCGGGTTAAGAGAGGCGCATCAGGCTCGCCCCGCCCTGATCGAGATCACGGGCGGTGGCGATCAGCTTGGTACGCATGTCAAACAGACGCTGAGCTTCGATCATCTGGACCAGCACTTCGCTGGTGTTGACGTTGCTCTGCTCCAGCGCTTCGGGCGTGATCGAGGCGGCTGCATCGGCGGGCAGCGCGCCGCCGCCTTCAACGCGGAACAGGCCGTCCAAACCCTTGGCGATGGTCGATCCCACCGGTGAGGCCAGCTTGAGCCGGTCCAGCAGCACCGGCGGCGCGTCTGGTGTGGCAGGATCGCGGATCAACAGGCCGCCGTCGGGTGCAAGCGAAGCCAGACTGCCCGGCGGAACCGAGATTGGCCCGCCATCGCCGAGCACAGGATAGCCTTCGCCGTTGACCAACAGTCCGGCGGGCGAAACCGTCAGGTCTCCGCGCCGGGTATAGGCTTCGTCGCCGTCGCTGGCCTGCACTGCTAACAGCGCAGAGCCATTGACCGCCAGGTCGAGCGGGCGGCCGGTCTGGATTACCGCGCCGGGGTCCATCAGCGCGCCGCGTACCGCCCCGTCGCTGAGGGCGCGGGTCTCCAGTTGCGGGCCTTTGAGGGTCATCGGCGTGAACTGCATGAACTCCGCCCGAAACCCGGTGGTCTGGGCATTGGCCAGATTGCTCGCAATCATCCGCTGCTGCGCCATCGAGGCGTTCATCGCGGATACGGCGGTCCAGATCATGCGGTCCATCGCTTAGCTCCCGGTAATCCTGAATCAGGTCCGCAGGTTGATGATGGTTTGCGAAATCTGCGAGGCGGTATCGATCGCCTTGGCATTGGCCTGGAAATTGCGCTGGGCAGTGATGAGCCCGACCAGTTCTTCGGCAATGTCCACGTTGGACCGTTCGAGCGCGCCGGTGAGGATCGTCCCGAAGTTTGCTGTGCCCGGTGCGCCATATTTGGGCGGGCCAGAAATGCCGCTGGCATACCAGTTCGATGAGCCAGCCTGGATCAAACCCGAGGTCGAAACAAAGTTGGCCAGTGAGAGTGTGCCGACAATCTGGTTGCTGCCATCAGCAAAAGCAGCGACAACCTGGCCTTCCTGGTTGATCTGCATGCTGGTGAAACCTGATCCAGTCGCGCTGGCCAACGGGACCACCGCGCTAAACGGGACGGTGCCGGTGACCAGGCCAGTTGGATCGGTTGCCAGCACTTGCAGCCGGTTGCCATCACCGTCCGAAATATAGCCATCAGCAGAAAGCGAAAAATTGCCGTTGCGCGTGAACAGGGTTTGCCCGGTTTTTGGCGCGACCGTGGTGAAAAACCCATCGCCATTCAGCGCGAGGTCGAGCGCATTGCCGGTTTGTTCGATCGGGCCGAGCGAAAAGTTCTGCGAGACGCCTTCGATCGTCGCGCCAATCCCTTGCTTGGGATTGGTATAGGCTGATCCAGTGACAAGGTCGGAAAACTCTGCGCGGCCTTTCTTGAAGCCGGTGGTTTCAGAGTTCGCGATGTTATGGGCCACAATCCCCAGATCCATCTGCGAATTCCTGAGGCCATTGAGTGAGGTATAGAAAGACATCGGCTTAGCTCCCGGTTGAAACTTGCGTGGTGGGGTTGGCAGCTGCGGCTTGCGCGGCGGCCATGGCGTCGAGTTTGGAGGCAATCGATTTCAGGGTGTCGCCCATTTCGGCAAGCCCGGCGAGCGAGGAGAACTGCGCCATCTGCGCCAGCATTTCCTTGTTATCGACGGGCGCGAAGGGGTCCTGCTGCTTCAGCTGTTCGGTCATCAGGCGCAGGAAGTCGCCTTGGCCCAATGCGGAGAAACCCGATTTTGCCTGGGTCTGGGTGGTGGCTGCCGAGGCGCTGCCGGTTACGGATTGAATGTTCATTTCAGCCTCATGGTATCGAGCATCAACTGCTTCGCGGTGGACAGGGCCTCGATCAGGTTCTGGTACTGGCGCGAGGCATCGAGCATTTCGACCATCTCGCCCTGTTCATCGACCGGCGCGGCCCAGACATCGCCGTTCTCATCGGCGAGCGGGTGATCGGGATTGTGTTCGCGCACTGGCGCGGCATCGGCGCGGTAGACCCCGCGCACTTCGACGGTGGACAAGCCGCTCGCACGGTCAAGCTGTTCGGCGAAGACCGGGCGCAGCGGGCGGTAAGCGGCGTCCTGGCTGCCTGCGACCGACCCGGCATTGGCGAGGTTGGAGGCAGCGGCGTTCATCCGCACCAGCTGCGCGGACATGCCGCGCTGGGCAACGTCGAACAGGGTTAGAGGAGCGGGCACGCTCAATCGCCCTTCAGCGCGCGGGTCAGCGTTTCAGCGCGGCCGCGAATGAAGGCGAGGGTGGTGGCATAACCGACCGCGTTTTCGGAGAAGGCCGTCTGTTCGGTTGCCATCTCCACCGTGTTGCCATCAAGGCTGGGCATCACCGGCAGGCGATAACGCGTGGCATTGGCAATCGCAGGCTCGCTACCCGCGCCGCCCATCCGGGCGCGCAGTGCGGCAGCGAAATCGATGTCGCGGGCCTTGTAACCGGGCGTGGCGGCATTGGCGATGTTGCCTGTGATCATCCCCAGCCGAGCGGATCGCAGTTCCAGTGCAGCAGCGTGAATTCCAAAGAGGCTTTCGGCCATGATCGTGGCTCCTGATTGCGTCGTGCGGATTGTTCAGCAAGCCCCGTGCCAAGTCGCGAAATGGCGGAAATGCGGGAACCTCCGGTCTGCGCGGACGGCAAAGGATTGCCGGATCCGGCAAATTGCCGCCGCCCGCTGAAACGCCCCGCGCCGCGTCGTTCTGGGGTGGGAAGGAGCTTCATGCGATGAACTGGATCAATCTGCTCGACGGCCCCTCGGCCGGAATCGTGCTGGGGGGCACAGTGCTGGCCACGCTGCTGCGCTGCGGCTGGCGGGATTGCGGGATCGCGCTGACGCAGCTCAGCCAGCTGGGCCAGCCGGGCTTTGATGCCGAACGCCACGCAGACCGAACTGGCGCTGCAAGTGCAGGATATCCAGCAAGATGGCTCTGCTGCGCGCGCCCGTCCATCACTATGACGACAGCGAATTTGAAGAGGCGACCGAGGCGTTGTTTGAGCAGCGCTCGCTAACCGGCGTGCTCGATATGCATGCGGCCCACCGCACGCGGCGGATCGCGTACCAGCGACCGCGCTGTTCGCACTCTGGCGCAGGCGGCAGAGCTTGCCCCGGTATTCGGGCTGGCGGGGACGCTGATCTCGCTCAGCCAATTGCCGGCGGAAGGCCTGGCGCGCGGGGCGCTGGGCGGGGCGATTTCGATGGCGGTACTGACCACGCTTTACGGCTTGCTGCTTGCCAACTGCTGCTCGCCCCGCTGGCGCGGATGGTCGAGCGCAAGGCCAAGGCCGAAGAAGAAGAGCGCCAGTGGCTGATCGACTGGCTGGCCGCGCGGCTGGAGAGTCGAACTCAAGCCCCGCCGCCCCGACGCCGCAAAGCAGATCGCAGCGTGATCGCGCGCGCGGGCAGCGGCTGGCAAACGGTGCTGGCCGACCTGTCGCTGATCCTGTTCATGGTGATGGCGGCGGCGGTCAGTGATGCGCATCCGGCGCGGCTGGAAACCCGGTCGCAGTCCGCAACCCGTGGCGCAGTGGCGCGCGGCCGAAGGCGCGCCGGGGCTGACCGCTTGGTTGGCTGAGCAGCCGCGTGATCCGCGCCAGCAATTGACCATCGTTGCGCCGATCGCCGCCGCGCAAGAGGCGCTGACCCTGGCGCGGCGCAGTGGCCGTCCGGCCCGGATCGTGCTTGATCCGCGTGCTGAAGGTCCGCCGATTGCCATTCTTGCCTTTGATCGTTTTGCCCAGGAACCAAACCAATGATCCGCATATCTCTTGCCCTGCTGGGCCTGACGCTGAGCGCATCCGCTGCAGGCGCAAGCGCTCGCCGATCTTGCCGTCATTGATGCGCAAGTGGCCGCTTTCACCGGCGTGCCAATCGGCCAGCCTGGCGGAGCGGCCATGCCGACCGACCGGCGGCTGCGGCTGCGGCCGTGTCCGTCGGCGCCGCTACTCGATTGGTTCGGCGCACGGCGGGATGTTGTGCAGGTGAGCTGCCCGGTGCCCGGTGGCTGGAAAATCTATGTCCCCCTGCGCAGCGCTGGCATGACTGATGCGCCTGCCGCACCGCTGATCGCGCGCGGGGATGCCGTCAGCGTCACCGTCAGCGGCGACGGTTTTGCGATTTCGCAACAGGGCGAAGCAATGGAACCCGGCGCGGCCGGGACCTGGATCAAGGTTCGCCTGGTTGGGGTAAAGACCGAGCCCGTGCGCGCGCAAGTGCTGCGCCCCGGCGCGGTCGGCATTGTTTTGCCGTGACCAGCGGAAAAAAATTGCCGCCCGCCCTTAATCGCGTTGGACCCGCGCCGTTCTGGGGTGTGACGAACTATACAGGAGCGGCATCATGCCCATCGAGCTTGGCCCCAAGGGGCTCGACCCGGCGCGCCCCCTTGGCGCAGTATCAGGCCGCACCGCCCCCATGGCGGCGCAGTCCAAGGATACGATTAAAGTTCCGGCGCGAGCAGCCGGTGCGACCGGTGAGCCGGTGGTGGAGCGCCGACTGGCGCTCGACCCCGGCGAGCCGCCGGTCGATACCGAACGCGTCGTCGAGATCCGGCGTGCGATTGAAAGAGGCACCTACCCGATCGTGCCTGCCAAAGTGGCCGACGCGATGATTGCGGCTGGAATTCTGCTGAGGAGCGGCAAATGACCCGCACCACCGAACTCGCCGAAATCGCTGCGGCAAATGGTTGCCGTGCTCCAGGCCGAACGGCAGGCACTTGCCGGACTGGACCTTGACGGAATCATGGGCTGCGCAGTCAGCAAGCGCGGATTGTGCGACGTGATTGAGGCGGGTTCTGCAGGCGATCTGCCCGACGCTGAATGCCGGGGCCTGCTGGAATCCGCACGTCGCTTGAACGAGGTAAACCGCCAGATTCGCAACCTTGTGGCGGCGAATGTAACCGCGCGGCTGGATGCCTTGACGGGTTCGCCTGCGCTCTATCGCACGGGCGCTGGCGCGCGTCCGGCCTATGCCTATGCCGGAGCAACTCGCTAAACTGGCACGCCCCTTGCTGATCCACTCCCGTTGCCGTGCTGCAATGGGAGTTTCGTTTGAGCCAGCCCACACCTCCGTCTTTGAGCCCCACCGCAAGTCCCGGTGCCGCACCCGCAGTGCGCGCCGCGATTGCGCGTGCAGCCAACAGTACCGGGGTCGATTTCAACTATCTGCTGGCTCAGGCACGGCTTGAATCGAGTCTCGACCCTTCAGCCCGCGCTGGCACTTCGAGCGCCGCCGGGCTCTACCAATTCACGCGCGGAACCTGGTTGCAAACGCTGGACCGCCACGGCGGCAACCACGGGCTCGACTGGACCAGCGCCGCGATCGAGGATGGCCGGGTACAAAATCCTGCGCTGCGCCAGCAGATCATGGCACTGCGGTTCGATCCCGATGCCTCGGCGCTGATGGCGGCAGAACTCGCCAGCGACAATGCCGATCACTTGTCCGGCGTGCTGGGCCGCGCGCCTGACGCGGCCGAACTGTATATGGCGCATTTTCTGGGGGCGGGCGGCGCGGGGCAATTCCTGCGCGCGTTGGCCGATGATCCGGGCCAATCCGCCGCCGCGCTTGATGCCCAAGGCGGCAGCGGCCAATCGCGGAATTTTCTACACCGCCAGCGGCGCACCGCGCTCGGTCAGCGGGGTCATGGACCTGATGCGCGGGAAGATGGAGCGCGCGATGGGCCGCGATGCGCTGGAGCCCCTGCCTTCAGGCCTTCCCGGCAGTCCCGTGGTGCCGGGGCAAGCTGGAGCGCGGCCAGTGCAGAAACTGGATCAGGAATTTCGTCAGCGCCAACGTTTCAAGCGGGCGAACCGGCGCGACCATCGATGGCTGAAACCCTGCGCGAAACCTTCGCCCTGGGCAACGGCGACAGCAGCGCAGCGGGTCAGCAGGTCCGCGCCGCCTATGGCAAACTGAAGGCGTTCGGGCTGTGAAGCTGCCCAACATCCAGCAGATTTCGGGACTGGCGCTGCCCGCAGGAATCCTCGCGCTGATCGGGCTGATGATCGTGCCGGTGCCTGCGCTGTTGCTCGATATCTTCTTTGTGCTCAACATCGCCTTGTCGATCGCGATCCTGATGGCGGCGATGAATGCCGAAAAGCCGCTCGATTTCAGCTCGTTTCCGTCGGTTCTGCTGTTCGCCACACTGCTGCGGCTGGCGCTCAACGTCGCCTCGACCCGGGTGGTGCTGGTCCACGGGCATGAGGGCGGCGCGGCAGCCGGGCATGTGATCGAGGCGTTTGGCGCGTTTCTGGTTGGCGGCAATTTCGCGGTCGGGCTGTTCGTGTTCATGATTCTGATGATCATCAACATGGTGGTGGTCACCAAAGGCGCGGGCCGCGTTTCCGAAGTCTCCGCGCGGTTCACGCTCGATGCCTTGCCGGGCAAGCAGATGGCGATCGACGCTGATCTTGCCGCCGGGATCATGACCGCCGACGAAGCCAAAGCCCGCCGCCGCGAAGTGGCGACCGAGGCGGACTTCTATGGCTCGATGGATGGTGCCAGCAAGTTCGTGAAGGGCGATGCGGTTGCCGCGCTGCTGATCCTGGCGGTCAACCTGATCGGCGGATTCTGCCTCGGGATGATCAGCCACGGGCTCAGCGCCAGCGAAGCGGCAGAATTCTATATCACGCTGGCGGTGGGCGACGCGCTCGTCGCGCAGGTCCCGGGGCTGTTGCTGTCGATTGCTGCTGCGACGATTGTCACCCGCGTTTCCGACGCGCGCGACTTGTCTGGGCAAATAGGCGGACAGTTTGCTGATCCACGCGCCTGGTTGCCGGTCGCGTTGATCCTGGCTGCGATCGGCGCAATCCCGGCGATGCCGCAGACGATTTTTCTCCCTGCCGCCGGGCTGACGCTGTGGCTGTGGCATGGCCTGCGTCGCCGCGCGGCCAAGTTGGCACTGCCAGCCGCAATCGTCCCAGAAGTGGTCGAGCCCGGCCGGATCGATCTGGCCGATGTCTCGGACCACACGCTGGTGACGATCGAACTGGGCTATGGGCTGGTCCATCTGGTCGATGACCGGCGCGGTTCGCCGCTTGTGGCGCGGATAACTGGCGTCCGCAAACAACTGAGCCAAGGCTTTGGCTTCATCGTGCCGCAATTCCGGCTGCGCGATTCGCTTGACCTCGCACCCGGCGAATACCGCGTGCTGCTGGGCGGTGTTTCGCTGGGCGGGGCGGTGCTTCAGCCGGACCGGCTGCTAGCCATTGACACTGGCGACGTCGGCCCGCGCCATGCGGTCAGCGGGATCGAAACCCGTGACCCCAGCTTTGGCTGCACTGCGCTGTGGATCGAACAGACGCAGCGCGATCAGGCGGTGGGTGAGGGCTTCCTGGTGGTCGATCCCAGCACGGTGATCGCGACTCAGCTCAACCATCTGCTCGTAACGCGCCCGCAGGAACTGCTGGGGCCGGACGAAGTCCGCGCGATCCTTGATCGGGTGAAAGATCATGCCGGTTATCTGGTCGAAACGGTTCACCCGCAGCCGCTCAGTTTGGCCGCGCTCACCCGCTTGCTGCGCGCATTGCTCGAAGACGGCGTGCCGATCAGCCACCCGGTGCCGATCCTGGCCTGCCTGAGCGAGGCAGTGCAGGTGACGCTCGATCACGACCGGCTGATTGACCTGCTCCGCGCGGAACTGGGCGGTCTGCTGGTTGGGCAGGTCTGCCCGACCAGTGAACGCCTGCCCGTGCTGACGCTCGATGCGGGGCTAGAAACGGCGATTGTCCAGGGCTTGCACGATCCGACCACCGGGCAGCCGCTGATCGAGCCTGATCTGGCGCGTACGATTGGCGAGCATGTTGCAGGCCTGATCGCCGAGCGTGGGGGTGCCCCGCGCTGCGCTGGTAGTCCAGCCGCGCGCGCGCCGCTCGCTGGCGGCCCTGCTGCGGATCCGTGCACCGGCCTGCCTGGTCCTCTCGATCACCGAATTGCCCGCTACCCAACCGATTGAAGTGCTTGCGGTGATCGGCGGCTCGCTGCCGTCACCGCAGACCCAGCCTGAACCTGAAGGACTTGCCGCATGAAGCATGACGTCCGCCACTTTGCCGCCGCCAGTGCCTATCGCCCCGAAGCCGCTGACCGGGTGCGACGGTTCCTGCCGATGGTCCGCCGCCTGGCCTGGCACGTCCACGGCGGTGGACGCGCTGGGATCGAGCTAGAAGACCTGATCCAGACCGGTCTGGTTGCGCTGACCGAAGCCGCACAGCGACACACGGGGCCGGGCGAAGATGGCTTTGCCGCCTATGCCAAGCTGCGGGTGCGCGGGGCGATGGTCGATCTGGTCCGGCGCCAGATCCCGCTGTCGCGCTCCCAGTTCCGCGACGAGCGGCCGATCCGGCTCGAATTGCTCGATGAAACCTATTCGGATGCCAATGCTGCCTTTGCTGACGACAGTCCGGATAGCTTCACCTTGCTCGCCGATGACGAATTGCGGGGCCATTTGGCGGAGGCCATCGCGGGCCTGCCGGACCGGCTGCAACTGGTGATCCAGCTATACTTCGTCGAAGAACTTAACCTGGCAGAAATCGCGGAGGCGCTGCGGGTGTCCGTCCCCCGCGTCCACCAGCTGAAGGCGCAAGCCCTTGCCGCCCTGCGAGAGCAGCTGGGTCAAGGCCTTGAGATAGTCTGACCGCTAGCTTGCGGGACGGGCGCTGGCTGCTAGGGTGCGGTCATGGCCGCTTGTGATACCTGCGTTGTGCGCAACCGCGCGATTTGTGCGGCATTGGATAAAGGTGAGCTCGCCGCGCTCAACACCATTGGTCGCCGCCGCAACTTGCTGGCGGGCGAATCGCTGATGTGGGAGGGCGAGGATTTGGTGATCGTCGCCAATGTGATCGCGGGCGTACTCAAGCTATCCAGCGGCACCGAAGATGGGCGCGAGCAGATTGTCGGCGTCGCTTACCCATCAGACTTCATTGGCCGCCCGTTTGGTTCGACCACCGCCTATGGCGTAACCGCGCTGACCGATGCGCGGATCTGCGTGTTTGGACGCAAGGATTTTGACGCTTTTGCGCGCGAACATCCGGTGCTGGAACACAAGCTGCTGCAGCGCACGTTGGACGAACTGGACCGCACCCGTGGGTGGATGCTGCTGCTCGGCCGCAAATCGGCGGGCGAAAAGGTTGCGACATTCTTGCTCGACTTGTCCGAGCGGCTGGTCGAGCCCGGCTGCGCGACTCCGGTGGAGGGACCGCTCAAACGACTTGTCCTGCCGTTCTCACGCCAGCAAGTGGCAGATGTGCTGGGGCTGACGATCGAAACCGTCAGCCGCCAGTTCACCCGGCTAAAGTCCGAGGGGGTCATCGACCTGCCATCGCGCCGCGAAGTGCAGATCCTTGATCGCGGCGCACTGGTGGCCGAAGCGGGTTAAAAGCGGAAGGCCAGTCCGGCGCTCAGCACCCAGGGATCAAGACTGTGCTTGGTCCGCAGCACTTCGGTTCCCGCCGCGTTGCGGACGTGCAGCGTCGTGTCAATGAAGTACTTCTTCGCATCGAGGTTCAATCCTATCCCGCTGTCGTTCAATGGCACATCGACCCCGGCCTGCAGGGCGAAGCCCAGCTTGTTGTCAAGGTTCAGGCTGGTGCCGCCCAGTGTGGCGGTCGTCGCGCCCGGCTTTTCATCAATGTAGAAGAACATTGAAGGACCCGCGCCGACATAGGGCTTGATCCCGGTGCCATCGCCAAAGTGGTACTTCAGCGTGACCGTGGCAGGCAGGATCAGCACGTGATCGACGATTTCGGTTCCGGCCAAGGCACCGGCACCGCTGATGTGGTGCTGGGTCAGGCAACAGATCGTCTCGACCGAAATGTTGGGCGAAGCGAAATATTCGATCGCCAGAGTCGGCACGACATTGTCATTGGCCGCCGTCTGGCTGCCGACTGGCAAGCCGATCAGGTCGGTCTGGACTTCGGTGATCTTGCCATCGGGCAAGACACCAGTGCCCAGCAGTTTCACCTGCACTTTGCCATCGGGCGCAGCCTTGGCCGTGGCTGGCGCTGCGAGCAGGGCGGCAGCGGCCATGGCCGCTGCAATCGTCAGTTTTTTCATCATCCCTCATCCGGCGCCGCAGCGGCTGCCCAGTGCAACCAGGGTTTTTGCGGCGTCAGCCGGGCCATTCGTGCCTGTTGCGATGCGGAACATTGATATTTCGCAATAATGCCCGGTTTGCGGCGAATTTTTCCCGCGATAGTGAAATTTGATTTCGATCAATGTTGCAATGCAAAAACCGGCGCAGCGGGGTTCCCATCATAGTTCTCATGAGAGGGAAGGCCTCATGGATACCGTTCTGGCGCGCTCCGGCCTCTGGCTGGTGGCCCTGTTGCTTGCAATCATTGCCTACGCTGCGGCGGCGGACAGCGGCTTTGCCGTGCACATGGCGATCTTCGGCTTGGCGGCCCTGATCGGGCTGGTCTATTCGCTCCGCGCGCCGAACTATCAGGCGGCTGTCAGGGGCCTGCTCAAGGTCCCGGCAGATCAGGGCAAGTACGATGACGATCCGGTCCGCTGGGGCGTGATTGCCACGGTGTTCTGGGGGCTCGCGGGATTTTTGGCCGGGCTGTACATCGCCCTGCAACTGGCGTTCCCGGTGCTCAACCTGGGGTTTGAATATACGACCTTCGGACGCTTGCGGCCGCTGCATACTTCGGCCGTGATTTTCGCCTTCGGAGGCAACGCGCTGATCGCGACGTCGTTCTATGTCGTCCAGCGTACTTGCCGGGCGAGGCTGGCCTTCCCCGGCCTCGCCCGTTTCGTGTTCTGGGGCTATCAGCTGTTCATCGTGCTCGCCGCGACCGGCTATCTGCTCGGGGTCACCCAGAGCAAGGAATATGCCGAGCCTGAATGGTATGTCGATCTGTGGCTCACGATCGTCTGGGTTTCCTACCTGATTGTCTTCGTCGCCACGATCATGAAGCGCACCGAACCCCATATCTACGTCGCGAACTGGTTCTATCTCAGCTTCATTCTCACCGTAGCGCTGCTGCACCTGGTCAACAACGCCGACGTGCCGGTCAGCTTCTTCGGCTCGAAGAGCTATCCGCTGTGGGCCGGGGTGCAGGGCGCGCTGGTGCAGTGGTGGTACGGCCACAACGCGGTCGGCTTCTTCCTGACCGCCGGGTTCCTGGCGATGATGTACTACTTCGTGCCCAAGCAGGCCGGGCGCCCGGTCTACAGCTATCGGTTGTCGATCCTGCACTTCTGGAGCCTGATCTTCCTCTACATCTGGGCGGGGCCGCATCACCTGCACTATACCGCGCTGCCCGATTGGGCGCAGACGCTGGGCATGGTCTTTTCGATCATGCTGTGGATGCCCAGCTGGGGCGGGATGATCAACGGGCTGATGACGCTCAACGGCGCATGGGACAAGGTCCGCACCGATCCGATCATCCGGATGATGGTCTTCGCGCTGGCATTTTACGGGATGAGCACCTTCGAAGGCCCGATGATGTCGATCAAGTCGGTCAACAGCCTGTCGCACTATACCGATTGGACCATCGGCCACGTTCATTCCGGTGCGCTCGGCTGGAACGGGATGATCACTTTCGCTGCGCTCTATTACCTCGCGCCGCGGCTGTGGGGGCGGACGCGGCTCTATTCGCTGCGGATGGTCAACTGGCACTTCTGGCTCGCGACCATCGGGATCGTTTTCTACGCCAGCTCGATGTGGGTGGCCGGGATCATGCAGGGCCTGATGTGGCGCGAATACGGGGCCGACGGCTACCTGGTGAACAGCTTCGTCGAGACGGTTGCGGCGATGCACCCGATGTTTATCGCGCGCGCCTTTGGCGGCCTGCTGTACCTGGCCGGGGCGCTGATCATGGCCTGGAACATCTGGATGACGGTGGCCGGTAAACTGCGCAGCGAAGCGCCGATGCGCAACGCGCCGTACGACGCGCGCACTGATCGCCCGCTTGTCGCAATGCCTGCTGAATAAGGGAGCTGCACAATGACCGCAGAAACTGCCGCTACCGCAGCGCCCAAGGAAGCCTGGCGCCGCCACAAGAAGCTGGAGCGCAACGTCGCGCTGTTCGGGATCGCCGCCTTTCTGGCGGTGACCGTGGGCGGGATCGTGGAAATCGCCCCGCTGTTCTGGATCGACAACACCATCGAGCAGGTCGAAGGGATGCGTCCCTATACCCCGCTGGAGCAGGCCGGGCGTGACATCTACATCCGCGAAGGCTGCTATACCTGCCACAGCCAGATGATCCGACCGTTCCGCGACGAGGTGGAGCGCTATGGCCATTACAGCCTGGCAGCGGAATCGATGTATGATCATCCGTTCCAGTGGGGATCAAAGCGGACCGGGCCTGATCTCGCCCGGGTCGGCGCGCGCTATTCGGATGAATGGCACGTCCAGCACCTCAAGGACCCGCGCTCGGTGGTGCAGGAATTGGTGATGCCGCCCTATGCATTCCTGGCGGAGAAGGATCTGGATGCAGGCGATCAGGCCGCGACGCTGACCGCGCTGTCGCGCGTCGGGGTGCCCTATGGCAAAGACCACATCGCCAACGCCGAGGCCGATCTGCGCGCGCAGGCCGATGCCAGCGGCGATGCGAGCGAAATCGCCAAGCGCTACCCGCGCGCGCAGGCCCGCGATTTTGACGGCCAGCCCGACCGCCTGACCGAAATGGATGCGCTGGTCGCCTATCTGCAGGTGCTCGGCACGATGGTCGATGTGAACGCGGCGGCGGCGCAGGAAGATCTGGCCAGGGAGAAAGGCCGGTGAGCGCGCCCCATTCCACCTATGAAACGCTGCGGCATTTTGCCGACAGCTGGGGCCTGCTGGGGATGGTGCTGACCTTTCTGGTGCTGGTGCTGTGGCCGTTCCGCCCTGGCGCACGCCCGCACAACGAAGCAGCGGCCAACCTGATCTTCGCCGATGAAACCGAAGGGGGCGACCATGGCAAGTAAGCGCATCGACGAGCCGACTGGCGTCGAAACCGTCGGCCATGAATGGGACGGGATCGAGGAGCTCAACAACCCGCTGCCGCGCTGGTGGGTGCTGACGCTCTATGCTTCAATCGTGTTTTCGCTGGGCTATGTGATCGTCTATCCGGCGATCCCGCTGCTGAACAAGGGCACCGAAGGACTGTGGGGCTGGACCAGCCGCGGCGAACTCGCCGCCGACATGGCCAGCGAAGCCAAGGCGCGCGCCGCCACCGTTGCGGCGCTGGCCAACCTGCCGGTCGAGCAGATTCCCGCCAATCCGGCACTGATGCAGGCCGCGATTGCGGGCGGCAAGGCGGCGTTCCGGGTCAACTGCGTGCAGTGCCACGGCGCGGGCGCGGGCGGCGTGCAGGGGCTCTATCCCAACCTCAACGACGATGACTGGCTGTGGGGCGGCAATCTGAAGGAAATCGAATATACGCTGCAACACGGGATCCGGCAGCCGGGCCATGACCAGACCCGGACCAGCCTGATGCCCAGCTTCGGGAAGGATGGCATCCTTGACCGCGGCGCAGATCGCCGATGTTACCAGCCATGTCCGCAGCCTCTCCCGGCTGGAACCGGTCAGCCCGGCCACGGCGCGCGGCGGCGACACTGTTCGCCGCGAACTGCGCGGTCTGCCACGGCGCAGACGGCAAGGGCCTGCGCCAGTTCGGGGCACCCAATCTGGCCGACAAGATCTGGCTCTACGGCGGCAAGCCTGACCAGGTAAACGCCAGCATTGCCCGCGCCCGCGCCGGGGTGATGCCGGCCTGGAACACCAGACTCGATCCGGTCACGATCAAGATGCTGGCGGTCTATGTCCATTCGCTGGGCGGCGGCGAAGACTTTGCGGAAGCGCCTGCGCAGTCCCCTCCAGCCGCGACGGGAAGCGGAAATGCGCAGCCCTAACCCGGTCACCAATACGCCGGAGTACTACAAGAAGCGCGAGCCGGTCTTCCCCAAGGCGGTGGACGGCTGGTATCGCCGCCTCAAGTGGCTGGTGATGGCGGTGACGCTGGGGATCTATTACATCACCCCTTGGCTGCGCTGGGATCGCGGGCCCTATGCGCCCAACCAGGCGGTGCTGATCGATCTGGCGAACCGCCGGTTCTACATGTTCGGGATCGAGATCTGGCCGCACGAATTCTATTTCGTGGCAGGACTGCTGATCATGGCCGGGATCGGGCTGTTCCTGGTGACCAGCGCGGTTGGCAGAGCGTGGTGCGGCTATTCCTGCCCGCAGACCGTCTGGACCGATCTGTTCCAGCACGTTGACCGCTGGATCGATGGTGACCGCAACGCGCAGCTGAAATTGCAAGCTGCGCCATGGGGTCCAGGCAAGGTTCTCAAGCGATCTGTGAAGTGGGCGATCTATCTGGTGATCGCGTTCTGGACCGGCGGGGCGTGGATCATGTACTTCGCCGACGCCCCCACGCTGACCCGCGACTTCTGGAGCGGGACCGCCGCGCCGGTGGCCTATGCCAGCGTCGCGGTGCTGACCGCCACGACGTTCGTGTTCGGCGGCTTCATGCGCGAGCAGGTCTGCATCTACATGTGCCCCTGGCCGCGCATCCAGACTGCGATGCTCGATGAAAAGTCGCTGATCGTGACCTACAAGGATTGGCGCGGCGAACAGCGCGGCAGCGTCAAGGCCAAGGAGCGCGCGCCCGATGTGATCGGCGACTGTGTCGATTGCAACCAATGCGTCGCGGTCTGCCCGACCGGCTATGATATCCGCAATGGCCCCGACATCGCCTGCATCACCTGCGCGCTGTGCATTGATGCCTGCGACAAGGTGATGGTCCAGCTGGGCCGCCCGCGCGGGCTGATCGACTATGCCACGCTGGAAGACTGCGACAGTGAACGCGCCGGCGGCACACCGCGCCCGCTCGCTAAGGCGCTGTGGCACCCGCGGACCTTTGCGTACCTGGGGGTCTGGGCCGCGCTGGGGCTGGGGCTGCTGTTTGCACTGGGCGTGCGCGAGCAGATTGACCTGGCGGTGCAAAAGGACCGCAATCCGCCGTTCATGCTGATGAGCGACGGCGCGGTGCGCAATGCCTATACGCTCAAGCTGCGCAACATGCAGAACCGCCCGCGGCCGATGACGGTGGCACTGCAAGGTCTGCCGGGCGGCACGATGTGGACCGATGCGATCGCGCGCGAATGCGGCGGCCCGGGTGCTCACGTTCACCGTGGAACCGGATCAGGTGCTGCCGGCGCGGATCTATGTGATCGCGCCCGATGGCACTGGGCCGCAGGACTTCAGCTTTGTGCTGACCGCAACTGACGCTGAAGGTGGCGGCGATGCAAACACGGTGCACTTCGATGCACCCGCAGGAACGGACGAATGAACCGCAAGCACACGCCAGACGCCAGGCCGTTCACCGGGCGGCACTTTACCCTGATCATGGTCGCGCTTTTTCGGGGTGGTCATGGCGGTCAACTTCGTGATGGCCGGCTTTGCCAGTTCTACCTTCGGCGGGGTGGTAGTGGACAACAGCTATGTTGCAAGCCAGCGCTTCAACGGCTGGCTCGATCAGGCGCGGGTGCAGGCCGGTCTGGGCTGGAGCGCCAAGGCCAGCCGCCTCGCCGATGGCCGGGTGGTGCTGACATTCTCCGGCACGCCCGGTACTGGCCTGACCGTGACGGCAGTGGCGCGGCATCCGCTGGGCCGGATGCCCGATGCGGCTCTGACCTTTGTGCGTGAAGCTGACGGCCGGTTTGTTTCGACGGCACCACTGCCGCTCGGGGCGCTGGCGACTGCGGGTTTCGGCGCAGGCGGGTACAGAGCGCTGGCAGCAAGGAGCTTGACCTGTCATGACCGCGCCCGCGCGCCTGCCGATTGAGACCGAGGGGCTCACTACTGTGCTGGTCGTCCCGGCAATGCATTGCGCGGGCTGCATGGGCAAAGTCGAACGCGGGCTGCGCGCGTTGGACGGCGTGATCAGCGCGCGGGTCAATCTGACCGCGCGGCAAGTGAGCGTCGAGCACGATAGCTCCGTTGCGGTTCCCCGGCTGGTCGATGCGCTCACAGCTGCGGGGTTCGCCAGCCAGCCGCGCGGGAGCGAGCTGACCCCGCTGGTCTCTGCCGCCAAGCCGCTCTATGCGCCGCTCGCGGTGGCGGGCTTTGCCTGCATGAACGTGATGCTGCTGTCGGTCAGCGTCTGGTCGGGCGCAGAGGGTGTGACCAAGGACCTGTTCCATTGGCTGTCGGCGCTGATCGGGGTGCCGGCGATCCTCTATGCGGGCCGTCCGTTCTTTTTGTCTGCCTGGCGCGCGTTGAAGCGGCGCAGCACCAATATGGACGTGCCGATTTCCATCGGCGTGCTGCTCGCCACGACGCTCAGCCTTTACGAAACGGTGACGGGCGGGGCAGATGCGTGGTTCGATGGCACGCTGATGCTGCTGCTGTTCCTGCTGGCCGGGCGCGCGCTCGATGCGGCGATGCGCGATCGGGCGCGGGCCGGGGTCGACGGCTTGCTGCGGCAGGCGGCACCGGGGGCGATGGTCGTGGCGCGCGATGGGGGGCTGCAGTGGCTCGCCGCCGCAGACCTCGTCCCCGGCATGCTGATGCGGGTGGCGATGGGCGAGCGGCTCGCCGCCGATGGCGAGATCGTGAGCGGGTCCAGCCGGTTCGATCAATCGCTGCTGACCGGAGAAAGCGCGGCGGTCGCGCTTGGCGGTGGGTGACCGGGTCCACGCCGGGACGCTCAACTGCGATGCGCCGGTCGATGTGCGGATTGTCGCTGCCGGGGCCGATACCTCGCTGGCCGAGATCGCGCGGCTGATGGACGCGGCGGGGCAGGCGCGGTCAAAATACGTTCGTCTGGCAGACCGCGCTTCGCGGCTCTACGCGCCAGCGGTGCACACGCTGGCCGCGCTCAGCTTTGCCGGATGGATGCTGGCCGGGGCGGGGGCGTACCAGTCTGCCGTGATCGCGATTGCAGTGCTGATCATCACCTGCCCCTGCGCGATCGGGCTGGCGGTACCGGTGGCGCAAGTGGTGGCGAGCGGGGCGCTGATGCGCGCGGGGATCATGGTCAAGGATGGCTCGGCGCTTGAACGGCTCGCCGGGATCGACCGCGCGCTGCTCGACAAGACCGGCTCGCTGACCCTGGGCCGCCCGACCCCCGATGCAGCTGCAATCGCTGCGCTTGAGCGGCGATGAGGCCGCCGTTGCGCTGGCGCTCGCCTCGCACAGTCGCCATCCGCTGTCGCGCGCGCTGGTGGCGACGCTGGCGTGCGCAAGGTACGGTCGCGGCAAGCTTGACTGCGGTTACGCGAAGAGGCTGGGCATGGCGTAACCGCAACCTGGCAGGGCCAGACGGTCGCGCTGCGCCGTCCGGAAGCGGCGAACGGCATGGCGGCTGCGCTGGCGATTGGTGACTGGCCCGGTGCGGTTGATCAAGTTTGCGGACCGGTTGCGGCCCGATGCCCTGGCGGCGCTCAGCCAACTCGCAGCTCTGGGGATCGAATGTTCGATCCTGTCGGGCGACAATCCCGCAGCCGTCGCGGAAGTGGCTCGCAGCACTGGACTCACCGCGCAAGCCGCTGCGAGTCCAGCGGACAAAGCCGCTGCCATCGCGCGGTTGCAAGGTGCAGGCCGCCGGGTGCTGATGGTGGGCGACGGGCTCAACGACGGCCCCGCGCTCGCCGCCGCCGATGCCAGCCTGGCCCCGGGTTCAGCCAGCGATGTCGGACGGCAAGCGGCGGACATGGTGTTTCTGGGGGAATCGCTGCTTGCCCTGCCGCGTGCGGTTGGCGCGGCGCGGCGGACGATGCGGGTGGTGCGGCAGAATTTCGTCCTGGCGATCGGGTATAACCTGCTCGCGGTGCCTGCGGCGATGGCGGGCTATGTCACGCCGCTGATCGCCGCGATTGCGATGTCGACCAGCTCGCTGCTGGTAATCGGCAACTCGCTGCGGCTGGTCAGGGCAGCACGATGAACGGCCTGGCGATCCTGATCCCGGTGGCTTTGGGGCTGGGCCTGACCGGGCTGGCAGCGTTTTTCTGGGCGCTGCGGCGCGGGCAATTTGAGGATCTGGACGGCGCGGCGGCGCGGATTCTGATCGAGGATGACGAATGACCCTGGCTACTCTGTTTGCGCTGGCGGCGTTGGTGCCGGCAAGCGTCGGGGGCGCTCCGGCATCGGCTGGTCAGTCCATGCTGGTGCCGATCTGCGCAGGCGGTGGCCAAATGCGGTTGATGCTGGTTCCGTTGGACGAGCCTGCCTTGCCGGGCAGCGACCCTGCCGCATGCTGCGCCAAGGGGTGTCATGCCGCCGGTTCGCGCAAACGCAGCGGCAACCAGCCGTTCCCCTAAGCCAAGTCTGGACAAAGGGAGGAGCGGTCAATCCGGGGACTGGCCGCTCCAGTGGGGGAGAAAATGTGCGACAGGGTCGCTTGCATCGCACAACCCTGATTTGCATCTCGCGTGACAGCTTGCATTGATCGCAATCAAATTTGCCGCCGCAAACGCGCTTGCCCTGCTTATGCAAGCAGCTAAACCGGGCGGGTGCAAGGAGTGTGACAATGGAATTGACGCTGGCGGGCCGGACCGCACTGATTACCGGAGCATCGTCCGGGTTCGGCGCGCACTTTGCGCGGCTGTTCGTGCGTGAGGGCGCGAATGTGGTGATCGGTGCGCGGCGGGTGGAGAAGGTTGCAGCGCTGGCGGCGGAACTGGGCGACGCGTGCGCTCGCCGTGGCGCTGGATGTGACGGACGAAGCCTCGCTGATCGCGGCCTATGATGCCGCTGAGGCGCGGTTCGGCACTGTCGATACAGTGATCGCCAATGCCGGGATTGCCAAACCCGGGCGCTCGACCGAACTGGCTGCCACCGATATTGCGGCCGTGGTCGAAACCAACTTCACCGGGCTGTACCTGACCGCGCGCGAAGGCGCGAAGCGGATGATCGCAGCGGGCTTTCGGACAAGCGAACGTGGGCGGATTGTATTGCTGGGTTCGATCACGGCGGAGTCGACTGGCGACGGCGAGGCCGCCTATGCCGCGATCAAGGCGGGGGTGGCGCATCTGGGCCGCCAGTTCGCGCGCGAATGGGTGCGGCAGGGGATCAACGTCAACACCGTGCAGCCCGGCTATATCGATACCGAAATCCAGGGCGACTGGTTTGAAAGCGCGGCGGGGCAGGCGCATGTGAATGCGTTCCATCGCCGCCGCCTGACCCCGATCACCGCGCTCGATGCGCCGGTGCTGTTCCTCGCCTCCGATGCGTCGCGGCATGTCACCGGGGCTACGCTGACGATTGATGACGGGCAGGTGCTGTGAGCAAGCTGGATGACAATACTCCGGTAATCATCGGGGCTGGACAAGTATCCGAACGGGTCGGCGAAGACGGCTATCAGGAACGCTCACCGATGGACCTTGCGGGCGATGCGCTGAAGGCGGCCTTCGCCGATGCCGGCGCCAAACGCAGCCTTGGACCGGCGCTCGATACCATCGCCACGATCCGCCAGTTCGAGATTTCCGGCACGCGCTATGGCGCACCGTTCGGCCATGCCAACAACCCGCCGCGCGCGGTGGCGCGCCGGGCAGGGGCCAATCCGGCGCGGGCAATTCTGGAGATTGTCGGCGGGCAAGGGCCGCAGAAGCTGGTCGGGGAATTGGCGGCAGAAATCGCGGCGGGTCGGTCAGGGCTGGCAGCGGTGGTCGGGTCAGAGGCGATCTCCACCACCCGCGCGCTGGTGGGCCGGGGCGAGCAGCGTGATTGGTCCGAAACCCGGCGCGGGACCATTGAGGATCGCGGTTATGGTCACGAGGGGGTCTATGACCTGACCCTGCTGAAACACGGCGCGGGGACGCCGATTGCCAGCTATGCGCTTGCCGAAAATGTCCGGCGCGAGCGGTTGGGCCTGAGCTTGCAGGAATACCGCGACGAAATTGCGCGGCTGTTCGCGCCGTTCACCCGGGTCGCAGCGGCGAACCCGCATGCCGCCGCGCCGGTCGCGCGCTCGGCGGTGGAACTCGCCACCCTCGATGAGCGCAACCGGTTGCTGGCCGAACCCTATGGGCGGCTGGTGGTGGCGCGCGATCAGGTCAACCAGGGCGCGGCGATCGTGCTCGCCAGCGTGGCCGAAGCGCGGCGGCTGGGCGTGCCGGAGGACCGCTGGGTCCATATCCACGCCGTCGCCGATTGCGCCGAACCGCCGCTGCTGACCCGCGAAAGTCTGGAGCGCAGCCCGGCCGCGGTCCAGGCGATCCAGACGGCTTTGGCAACCGCTGGCACGGATTGGAACAAGCTCAGCATTATCGATCTGTATTCGTGCTTTGCGATCCCGATTTTCAATCTGCTCGATGCATTCAAACTCCAGCGCGATGATCCGCGCGGCTGGACGCTGACCGGCGGGCTGCCGTTCTTCGGCGGGGCGGGGAACAACTATTCCGCCCACGCCATCGCCGAGGCCGTCGCGCGCTGCCGCCGCGAACCGGGTGCCATGGCCTTGGTCGGCGCGAACGGCGGGATCATGAGCAAATATGCGGCGGGCGTCTATTCCACCACGCCCGCGAGACTGGTCCACGCCGCGCTGGACCAGCCTGCCGAAGATCGCGCCAGGCTTTGCAGTAGCAGAAAGCTATGATGGCGAGGCCGAGGCCGAAAGCTTTCACGATCCAGCCGGGCAAGCAGGGCGAAGTGGCAACCGTGATCGCGCGGGTGAATGGCACACGAATTTGCGCCAACAGCAGCGATCCTGGCGTTGCGCGCGAACTGCGCAGCGGGCCGGTTGCCGGGCGGAAGGTGCGGATCGAAAGCGGGGCAGGCGGGGTTAATTCGGTTTGGCTGGTGTAGCGGGCGCGCGCCGCGCAGTCAGCACCCGCACCGGGCGTTCCAGCATCTGCCCGCGCATGACGCCGTCGCCTTTGGTGGCAGATAGCGGCGCATCATAGATCCGGCGCACCACCTCCATCCCGCTGATAACCCGGCCAAACGCAGCATATCCAGCCTTGCCCTCGGCATCGGCGGCGGCAGGGTTGGCATCCAGCCCCGGCATGTCCGACAGCAGGATTGAAAAGTCCCCGGTCGCAGTGCCGGGCGCATACCGCGCCATCGAGAGCGTGCCGGCTTTGTGCAGGATCCCGGTCCGGTCGGTCGGTTCATGCGCGATCGGTTTGAGCACCCGCTTGGGTTCGCCGCGCGCGCCGGTCTGGATCAGGCCGTTGGGCGGGTCGCCCCACGGCAGCTTCATCGCGCGGTAGAACACGATCCCGTCAAACCGCCGCTGGTCGACATAGCGCAGGAAATTGGCGCTGCTGATCGGCGCGCGTTTGGCATCCAGCTCAACTTCGATCACGCCATATTCGGTGGTCAACACCACCCGCACCAGATCGGGTAGCGGCTGCGGCGCAGCGGCAGGTGGCCGGGACGGGGCGGCGCGGCCAGCGCGCGGCGCTGGAGCGGCTGCCGTCAGAGCAATCATCATTGGCAGGGCGAGCAGAGCGAATCGGTGGTTCATGCCGCAGGTTGCCGAACTTCCGCGTTGCTGGCCAGTGGCTTGGCCCCTTGTATGATCGCCAGCCGACGCCATATCAAGCCGAGAAGCCATGGGAGCTGATGCATGCTGAGCGGACAGATCATCTTGGGGGCGATGGTGATCCTGCTGCTCTGGCGGCCCGACTTACCGCTGTCGCGCCTGATCATCGCCGGGTGGCTGGGCGTGATCCACTATCTCGCAAAGCATATCACCACAGTGCACGCCTTGGTTGGGATCGGCATGGCGCTGGCGCTCTATGCAGCGGTCTGGGGCTTGCAAGGCGATGCCCCGCTGATCCTGGCGGCGTTCCTGCCCGAACTCGCGGCCTGGTTCGTTACTTTCGAAATCGCGACCCTGACCGAGGCGCTGATTGGGGTCGGGAGCGCCTTCGTAGCTCTGCGTGCCAGCGGTCTGCGCAATTACCTGTTGGCGCGGTTCCAGCGGCGCGGCCGGACAGTGCGGTCGCCTGGAACTGCCAGAAATCCGGCCAACGATGACGATGGCGATGGACGAACCTTGGCGCAACGGCTGGCGACCTAAAGCTTCGCGCCGACCAGCCAATCGTGGAAAATCCGCACTGCGCGGATATCGAGGGCGTGCGGGCGGCAGATGAACCAGTACGAATAGGGGCTCTGCACCTCGATATCATAAAGCCGCGCTAGTCGGCTATCGTGCGCGCGCACAAAGTGATCATCGTGCATGATCGCGATGCCCAGGCCATTGGCGGCCGCTTCCAGAATCAACTGGCCCGAATCGTAATGATCGATTGCCGCCGGTGCCAGCTTGGGCAGGCCCATCGCGGCCTTCCATGCGGTGAAGCTGTCGGGCAGTTCGGTGTGGATCAGGAAGGTCTGCTGGCTCAGCACCGCTTCGTCCGGAGTGGTTCCGATTTCCTCAGCCAAGGCCTTGCTGGTGATCGCATAGACCCGGTTCTGATCGAGTTGAACCGCGTGAAAGCCCGGCTCGGGCCGCTTGGACAGCACGATCGCCGCGTCCAGCGTATCCCCTACGCGGGTTTCCAGATGCGGGCTGGTGTCGAAATCGATGTGCAGCCGCGGGATACTGCTTGCGCAGTTCGGGCAGGCGCGGAAACAGCCGCTGACTGCCAAACAGCGGCAGCATCCCCAGATGCAGCCGCAGCACGCGGCTGTCCTCCACCTGGCCCTCGACTGCTGCGGCAAGTTCATCAAACTTGGGCGCAACGGCGGTGTAGAACGCCTGGCCCTCATCGGTCAGCTTCATCGCCTGATGCTGGCGCGTGAACAGCCGCTTGCCGATGAATTCTTCCAGCGCGGTCACCCGGCGCGAGAGTGCGGAGGGCGACAGGCCGAGCTCATCCGCCGCTGCGCGCGCCGATCCCAGCCGGACGATCCGCACAAAAGCCTCGATGGCGCGCAAGGGGGGCAGACGGCGAATAGCCACGGCGGTTACTCTTCCACGCCGTCCTGGGGAGCAGGCGGGTGCAGGCGCAGACGGGTAACGTGTTTTTCGTTGCCTGCAATAACTTCCAGCTTCCAGCCGCTGTCATGGTGCAGCACTGCGCCCACCGGCGGCACCTGTTCGGCCAGCAAAAATGCCAGCCCGCCCAGCGTATCGACGTCTTCATCGACATCGCCCAGCCGCGCATCGACCCGCTCGCCGACTTCCTCCAGCTCGACCCGCGCATCGGCTTCCCATGCGCCGCTTTCCAGCAGCACCAGCTGCTCGGTCGGTGCGTCATCGTGCTCGTCTTCGATCGCGCCGACGATTTCTTCGACCAGATCCTCGATCGTGATGATCCCGTCGGTGCCCGAATATTCGTCGATCACCACTGCAAAATGGACGCGGCTGGCGCGCATATCGGCCAGCACGTCCAGCGCGCCGCGCGCTTGCGGCACGAACAGCGGCTGGCGCAGCAGGCTGTTCCAGTCCTTGGGCGGCTTGCCGCTGGCCAGATGCGTGAACACGTCCTTGATCAGGACCATGCCGACCACTTCATCCAGCGTTTCGCGGTATACCGGCATCCGCGAATGGCCATGCTCGGCGAACGCGGCGACCACCTCGTCCCAACTGGCGCTGACCGGCACCGCGATAATCTCGCCGCGCGGGATCGCCACGTCATCGGCGTCATGCTCGCTGAAATGCAGCAGGTTGCGCAGCATCTGCCGTTCGAGCGGGGTCAGATCGCCGTCGCCGCCCTTGTCGGCATCGCCGCCGCCTTCGTGCTCGTCGATCGCTTCTTCCAGCTGCGCGCGGAGCGATTGATCGGCGTCTCCATCAAACAGCCTGCGGATCAAGCGCCACAGGCTGCGTCTACTGTCTCCGTCTCCGGAAGGGCCGTCGGCCATGGCTTAGTCAGTTCCCTGTTGCAATTCGCTGTCGCCATATGGGTCAGGGATGCCCAGCAAGGCAAGCGCCTTGATCTCCAGCGCCTCCATCGCGGCGGCATCGGCGGGCGAAGTTTCGTGGTCATGGCCCGCCAGATGCAGCAGGCCGTGGATGATCAGGTGCGACACGTGGTGCTCCAGCGCAATCCCCTTGTCCGCCGCCTCTCGTTGGCAGGTCTCCAGCGCGAGCGCGATATCGCCAAGCAGTTCGGGCGGACCATCCGCCGAGAGCGCGAGCAGTTCGCCGCGCTCCAGCATCGGGAACGACAGCACATTGGTCGGCTTGTCCTTCCCGCGCCATTCGCGGTTGAGCGCATGAACCTCGGCGTCGGAGGTGAACAGCAGACTGGCGGACAAGCGCGGGTTGGCGAGTTCGGGGGTGATCTGGGCGAGGGCTTCAGCAGCCGCCTCCGCGAGGTCTGGCCAGTCGGTGGCGGCGGGCCAGAGGGAATCGATATCAATTTCGAGTGAAGGCATGGTGAGGGGCTAGGGCAGGGCGAGGGCTGCGACAAGGTTGGTCTGAGGCTTGAGCGCCCTTTCTGAAAGCGGCCGTTGCATTGGCCACATGCCTGAATCTACTCGTTGACAATTTATATCATATTGGATATAACGCCTGATGCCCTTCGGTGATCTTCCTCCCAAACAGGCGCTGGTCTGGATCGCCAGCAGCAAGCGTGACCTGATTGCAATGCCTGCCTCCCTGCGCAAGGAATTCGGCGTCGCGCTGGATATTGCGCAACAGGGTCTGACGCCCGCAGGGGCCAAATTGCTCAAGGGCAAAGCGGCAGGCGCGACGCAATTGTCCGAGGATTATCACGGAGACACTTATCGCGCGGTCTATACGGTCGAGTTGGAAGGGTGCGTCTATGTGCTGCACTGTTTCCAGAAGAAATCGAAGAAGGGCGCGGAAACGCCCAAGCCCGATCTGGATTTGATCGAAACCCGTTTGAAAACAGCCCGCGCGCTGCACGCAGACAGACAAAGGAAAAGCTGATGGCCCAGACCCAAACCGACTTTGAAGAAAGCAGCGGCAATGTTTTCGCCGATCTCGGCCTGCCTGACGCGGATGACCTTGCCTATAAGGCGGGCCTGATCGGATCAATCATGCGCTATCAACAGGAACACGGCCTCAGCCAAAGCGCACTCGCGCTGCTGGTCGACATCCCCCAACCCCGCCTCTCCAACCTGTTCGCCGGCAAGATGCGCGGCATCACCAGCGAAAAGCTGATCAAAGCCTGCACCAAGCTGGGGCGGCATGTGCGGATCGTGATCGAGGAGCATCCGGTGGGGGAGGCTGCCGGGCGGGTGGCGATGGAGGTGGCTTGAGAGGGGGGCGACACATTGCTCGGCTTGTTCCCCCCCCCCCCCCATTCGCGGTTGAGCCTGTACACCTCGGCATCGGAAGTGGGCAGCAGGCTGGCGGACACGCCCAGGTTGGCGAGTTCGGGGTGACGCCAGCTACGACCTCAACCGCCGCCTGCCCGAGGACCGGCTAGTCGGTGTCGCCAGACCAGAGGGATTTGATTGCAATTTCGAGCGAAGGCATGGTTAAGGGGCTAGGGCAGGGGGAGGCTTTGGACAAGGTTGGATTGAGGTACGGTAGGGCTGCTACTTGCAGATTCTGCGGGAAATCTGAATGCTAGGTATCGACAAGATTCTGGTCGCTCGATCTGACCTGTGCGGGGGTCAAAATCTGACACTCGTTCAAGCACATTCCCAAAGCGATCATAGAGAAGACTTTCTCCAATTCCCGCTTAGCCGACCCTAAATCCCGTGCTGATCTGATTCCATATCTGGTGATGATCAAGGACGAATGAGATACGCAATTTGCCGAATTAGAAGCCAATCTCGGCGCGAACTGAATTTAGGTTATCACAGAAAACAGACGATTTTTCATATTTCTTACTACTAAGCTTTTCATAGCGCTGATCCTGCGCTTTCATGGCCGTCTCATGCGATATTTTACCTGTCTTGCGAGCTTCACGAAGCGCGTTTTGCCAATCAGTATCATATTTATCGGTCGATTCTGCATCGATACAGATCGCGTGCTTCCCTCCCGATGCAGAGCAACCTGCAAGAAGCAAAAGCGCGGAACCAGCCACGATCAAATTCTGTTTGCCCAACTTAGACCCCCTTATCTCGCTAATTTTCCGCAAAACCGAGTATAATCAGTGTCGCGTCATTGGCAACATGGCCGACGCCTTCATTCACTGCAAGCGCAGTCCGATGGATGTAAATTATGCATAAGTTGTGTGATGGGTCACAGAAGTACAACTACAAATTTTCAGCTTGATCAACGCCAACTATCGTCAAGTGTTTCTATGTCCCGGACACCTAACTCCTTAAACAGCCTGCGCAGGCCAAGGTTCCGCGCTGCATTGCCATCAGGGTTACATCCGAACGACAAAATCGCGAGTGCGGTGCCTTTGCGCGTCGTCCAATGAATTTGAAATTCGCCGTGGTTCTCGACATATGGCTCCCCCGGTGCGCAACCAGGACTACTCAAGTCCTCAGCAGTCCATGACGACATAGGTCGCGCTGTTCGTCGATATGGCTCCATCGCCGCTACCACCGCAGCAAAGCGATCCGGACTTAGCTGCAAGTTGCCACTTGTGGTGCCGCCGTCCATCCGATCCACTATCCAGGAATTTTCGCCAACTCGGTTTAATATAGCTTTCACCATGTCTCCCCGATCAGTCGCCATCACAAGCCTAAGCTGATCGACCGGCGCTTCTTGCTCCGGCGTACAACTACCAAGTGCGGAGGCCGACAAAACAAAAGGTAAAAATGTGTAACGCGCTCTAAAAGGCATAGTGGCACTCAAACCTAGCATATTAAAATGGATCAATATCTCAGAATTCAGAGGACACAATGTTTAAACCCGCTGAGATTCTGCTTTCGCCGATTTCTCCTTAAAAGCAGACAGTCAGCTCCTCCAACATCCTGGCTTCACAACCCACCCTGCAAAGTCCTTGAAACCTCGCTAAAGCTCAGGCCCACGCATCTCACCAAACCTACCCATCCTTCCCCTCATAAGCCTCAACAATCCGGCCAACAATCGGGTGCCGCACCACGTCCGCGCTGGTAAACCGTGTGACGGCGATGCTTTCGATGCCTTCCAGCCGGTCGACGGCGTCTTTCAGCCCGCTCATCGCGGCGCCGCCGGGGATGTCGACCTGTTTGGGATCGCCGCAGATCACCATGCGGCTGTTCTGGCCGAAGCGGGTGAGGAACATCTTCATCTGCGCGGGGGTGGTGTTCTGCGCCTCGTCCAGGATCACGAAGGCATCGGCGAGCGTGCGACCGCGCATGAAGGCGATCGGGGCGACTTCGATCTCGCCGCTGGCGATCCGCCGCTCGACCTGTTCGGGCGGCATGCAATCGTACAACGCGTCGTACAGCGGGCGCAGGTAGGGATCGACCTTTTCCTTCATGTCGCCGGGCAGAAAGCCCAGTCGCTCGCCCGCTTCCACCGCCGGACGGCTGAGGATCAGCCGTTGCACCGACCCGGTGATCAGCTGGCTAACCGCTTGCGCCACCGCGACATAGGTCTTGCCGGTGCCTGCTGGCCCCAGGGCAAAGATCATGTCGTTGCTGGCCAATGCGCGCATATAGTCAATCTGCATTGCCGAGCGCGGGACGATGGTTTTTTTGCGGGTGCGGATCATGATCGGCGGGGCTTCCCCGCCCCCGCTGATGATCCCTTCCAAAGTCGGTTCGGCGGACATCGCGATCATCGAATTGACCGCGCCTGCGTCAATATCCTGCCCTTGCGTCAGCCGTTGCTGCAGGCCTTTCAGCACGTCACGCGCGCGGGCGACGTTGTCCTCCGGCCCTTCGACCTGCACCTGATTGCCGCGCGCGGAGATATAGACCCCCAGGCGGTTCTCGATCTGCACCAGATTGGCGTCAAACTGCCCGAACAACGCGCCCAGCATGGTCGCTTCTTCGAACTCTAACTCGGCGCGCGCACGGCTGGGGACGGCGCGGGTGGGGGCCTCATGATGGGCGCGGGCGGGTTTGCGGGCCATAGGGGGCTGAGTTAGCGCTCCTTTCGCTGCGGTCAGTGGTGGCCGCCCCTGTAACATAGGCTGCACCGGGATGAGCGCAAGCGAGCAGGGCTGCTGCTGCGACGAAAAAGCGCCGGAAAACTTGATCCTTTACGCGCTGCGACAAGTCGCGACGAAAGTGGCGGGGCGGTGAACCCGCCATTCCCGGCGGGTTCAGGGCGGCGGCGACAAAACCGCGTGGTGTCGCAGCCCAACCGGCCGCGACCGTCACACAGGAGATAGCAGATGCGAAAGCTGATTTTGGCCGCATTGACCGCCACCATGCTGATGCCGGTTGCGGCAACGGCGCAGACCCGTGAACTCGAACGCGGCCGCGAGGAAATCCGCCAGGGCCGCGCCGAAGTGCAGCGCGACCTGCGCCGCGGCGACCGTCAGGAAGCGCGCGAAGACCGCCAGGAACTGCGCGAGGACCAGCGCGAATACCGCGAAGACTGGCGCGAATATCGCAAGCGTCATCAGAGCGTTTATCGCCAGGGCCGCTATGCCGCGCCACGCGGCTATGCCTATCGCCCGGTCCGCGTGGGCGTGACCCTGCGCCCGGCCTTTTCCCAGAACCGCTACTGGATCAGCGATCCCTACAAGTACCGCCTGCCGCGCGCGTCAATTGGCACCCGCTATGTCCGCTATGGCAATGATGTGTTGCTGATCAACGCGCGCACCGGCCGCGTGCTGCGGGTCTACAATTCGTTCTTCTATTGATCAGGACCGATCCCGGCTGGAGCAATCCGGCCGGGATTCGGCTTTAGACAATCCGCGCGCTGACCGAATTGGCTCCGGCGTCGATCAGTTCCACCTCCACCAGATCACCGATCGCGGCGTCGCCG
Organism: uncultured Alphaproteobacteria bacterium; assembly: GCA_963802015.1. Classification (GTDB taxonomy): domain Bacteria; phylum Pseudomonadota; class Alphaproteobacteria; order Sphingomonadales; family Sphingomonadaceae; genus Novosphingobium. The sequence goes on along the minus strand of CAWDHB010000005.1, from coordinate 204,574 downwards.
AAGAAGTGGACCGATTGCAGCCACGGTGATTTGCCCAGCCATTGGCCGGGCAACTTGCCGCGCCGTTCGACTAGCACCGCGCAGCGCTTGCCCACCGATGCCTGATTGAACGCCAGCTGCGTGGCATTCAGCGCCGCTTGCAAACGTTGCAGCCGTTCATCCATCACCTCTGACGCAATCTGGTCTGCCATGGTCGCCGCCGGAGTGCCGGGGCGGGGCGAGTATTTGAAGCTGAAGCACAGCGCATATCCGACCTGCTCAACCAGCCGCAGGGTTTCCGCGAATTCGGCCTCGGTTTCGCCCGGGAACCCGACGATAAAATCACCCGAAATCGCGATATCGGGCCGGACCGCGCGGACCTGATCCAGAATCGCCAGATAGCTCGCCACCGTGTGATTGCGGTTCATCGCTTTCAGCACCCGGTCGCTGCCGGATTGCACTGGCAGATGCAGGAACGGCATCAGCTTGGGATTGTCGCGGTGCGCCGCGATCAGGTCACCGGTCATGTCACCCGGGTGACTGGTGGTATAGCGGATTTGCGCAAGGCCGGGCATTGCGGCGAGCGCTTCGGCCAGCTTGTCGAGCCCGCGACCATCTTCGTCGCGCCAGGCGTTGACGTTCTGCCCCAAAAGCGTGAGTTCTTTCGCACCTGCTGCAACCAGCCGCTCAGCCTCTGCGACCAGATCATTGAAAGGCCGCGAGATTTCCGCACCGCGGGTATAGGGAACGACGCAATAGGTGCAGAACTTGTCGCAGCCCTCCTGCACCGTCAGAAAGGCGCTGGCTCCCACCTTGCGCCGCGCGGGCAGGGCGTCGAATTTGGTTTCAGCCGGCATGTCGGTATCGACCGCGCGGCGTCCGGCCACCGCTTCGGTGATCATCGCGGGCAGGCGGTGATAGGCCTGCGGGCCGACGACCATCGAGACCGATGGTGCGCGCGCGATGATCTCCTCGCCCTCAGCCTGAGCGACACAGCCCGCCACCGCGATCAGCGGTGCGGTGCCATCCTTGCGGCGCAAGCGGCCAATGTCCGAATAGACCTTTTCGACCGCGCGCTCGCGGATGTGGCAGGTGTTGAGCACTACCAGATCGGCGTCCTCCCCCTCGGGCGCTGGGGCAATGCCTTGCGCAGTCAGCAGTTCCGCCATCCGTTCGCCATCATAGACGTTCATCTGGCAGCCGAAGCTTTTGACGCGGTAGGTTTTTGGGGGCGGGGATGGGCGCATGGTAACGCGCCCGGTAGGCCAGTTGGCGGCAAAATTGAAGCGCTAAGCGTGGATCGCCTGAAGGATCGCGTCGCGTCCGGCAGCAGCCATCGCCTTGCGGTGCAGAACCGCCTCGCCAGTCAATTCGGGCAGGAAGTGCACCGTTACAGCGACCGGGCGGCGGCGCGCGAGGATCCGCAGGAAGTTGTCGATGCCGTGTTCCTCGCCAATCCAGGCGATATCGGCGGCCTCGGGGCCATAGTCGAGCAGCACCGGTTGAACCGCGATTCCGGCGGGAACCGGTTCCAGCGCGGACAGCAGCGATGATTTGAACGGCAGCAAACGCGTGCCGTCGCTGGTGGTGCCTTCGGGAAAGATCGTCAGCGTTCCGGTATCGCGCAGCGCGGTGCGGACTTGTTCGATCTGGCCGTGGACGTTGGTGCGGTCATGCCGTGCCACGAACACCGTGTCATTCATCGCACAGAGCCATTTGAGCAGCGGCATCGACGCCAGACCATCGTGCCCGACAAAGGCGCTGCCGGTGGTTGCGGAAAGCGCTGGAATATCGATCCAGCTGACATGGTTGGCGAGCTGGAATGCCCTGCGCGGCGCTTTCTGCCCGCTGACCCGGATTCGCACGCCGACAATCGTCGCAACGCCGCTCAGGAACCAGCGTGGCACTGGATTGCGGCGAGGGCTGAGGCGGAACAGGTAGAATACCGGGATGCAGGCCAGCAGCCAGAGAACCAATAGCACCAGGCGACAGGTCGCGCGCAGCCAGCCAAACAGCGTGATGCGCCGAGCCCGGTCTAGCGCGATCGCCACTGGCTATTCCTTGCGGTCCAGGCGGACGCCGAACAATTCCATCCGGTGATCGACCAGCCGATAGCCCAGCTTTTCAGCAATCATGCGCTGCAGGGCTTCCAGTTCCGGATCGACGAATTCGATCACCTTGCCGGTTTCAACGTCGATCAGGTGATCGTGGTGTGCTTCGGGTGCCGCTTCATAGCGGGCGCGACCATCGCCGAAATCATGTTTGTCCAGGATCCCGGCTTCTTCGAACAGCCGCACGGTGCGATAGACGGTGGCGATCGAAATGCGCGGATCCACGGCAGCCGCCCGTTCGTGGAGGCTTTCAACGTCGGGATGGTCGTCAGCTTCAGACAAAACGCGGGCGATGACCCGCCGCTGTTCGGTGATGCGCAACCCGCGCTCTGCACAAAGTGCTTCGATATCGATCGCATTGTGCACGTGAATGTCCGCTACCCGAATACAAGAACGCCCCGCCGGATATTAGGCCGGCGGGGCGAATTCTTCAACCGTAGTCACGCTGTTATCCAGAGGAGCGGCTGCGGGGTCGCATTCCGCAGCACTCCAGCTGGATTCAGGCGGCTTTCGCCTTGCGCCCACGCTTTACGCCAGGCTTGCGGCCAAGGCCGATCTTCTTGGCCAGCTCGCGGCGCTTTTCCGCATAGCTGGGCGCAACCATCGGATAGTCCGCAGGCAGGTTCCAGCGCGCGCGGTACTGATCCGGCGTCAGGTTGTAGTGCGTCATCAGGTGGCGCTTCAGCATCTTCAGCTTCTTGCCGTCTTCCAGACACACGATGTAGTCTTGCTTGATCGAAGACCGGATCGACACTGCTGGTTCCAGTGCCTTTTCGGGCTCAGGAATGATCTGGCCCAGCGCGGCCAGCGCATTGTACGTGTTCGAAATCAAGGTTGGCACATCTTCGACCGCGACATTGTTGTTGCTGACATGTGCAGCAACGATGTCCGAGGTCAGCGTGATGAGCATTTCGCTCATGTCGGTCTGACTGTTTTCCATATGTAGTGTCCCTCTTCAAGGTTGTGACAGTTGTTACCTACCACAGGTTGTCCTGATCATGATGTTCACGATGCAGACTTCGGCCCCGTAATCCCCAGATTTATGCTGCACAAGCTATTTTAATCGATGTCAGTAACGGCAGTGGTTAAAATCTTTGCAGCAACGGTCAAATATTAGCATTGCTCGTCTGTATGTCACAAGCAAAAGTGATTGCAGCCACTGGTAAACCTGATCCATTTCGGTAGTAATTAGATCGTCTTCCGATAGGTAAAAATCCGAGCTTCAAATAAAGTCGCTCTGCCGGATTGCCATCACGCATTTCGAGCAAGAGCCGGTTGGCCCCGCGTATTGCAGCTTCTTGACGAAAAGCTGCCACTAAGGCGGTTCCAATGCCAGTGCGTCGATTCGCGGGGCTTACAGCGAGCAGCAGCAGTTCTTCTTCGCCCGCAATATGTCGCGATAAATAGAAACCTGCTGGTGGAGATTCACAATCCTGCCCTGCCAAATCGTCATGGAGGATGCGATAATGACATAGACCGCTCAGCAGGGCGTCTTCAACTTGCCGTCGCGTCCAGGCTTCTCCGAATTGCGGGTCGAAGGCAGACGTCATCACTTCCATAATCCGGTCAAGATCGTCGGTAGGCGCAGGCATTCAAACTCGACCTAAGCTATTCGTGCATCAGGTGCCCGGCCATAGCGCGGCGCGATTGTCTTCACCAACTGCGTTGCATCCAGCTGCAAGTAATGCCGCGCATCGGGCAGAATGGGCAAGGCTGCACCCGTCTGTCGGTGCGCCACCAAAGCGTCGGCCTGTGAGCCTGCGACGATCTCGCTTGTCAAAGCTTCCGCAGCCGCAGCTGGCGGTAGCGATGCCAGCGGTCCCAATTCCATCCCGGCAGCATCGTATTGCTGTACAAACCACTCGCCATGGCCGCCGGTCATCGCCACCCCTATCTCCGTCGCGCCCGCATGCTCACGGCCCATCGCGGCCACCAGGGCCAGGGTCGGATAGCCCAATAGTTCGGCCTGCCAGGCAAGCGCGAGCGCACGGGCTGCGGCCAGACCGACCCGGACGCCAGTAAAACTGCCGGGGCCTAACGAAACGACAACCCGGTCGGCGCGGCCGCGCCCGGGCAGCGCCGCGATCATCGGAATCAGCTGCTCGGCATGACCACGCCCCAGCACCGCATAGGCACTGTCGATCAGCCGGCCTTCATCGAACAGCGCGACGGAACACGCTTCCGTGGCCGTTTCGATTACCAATGTCCGCATCGGCCTGATCAGACGATCCGGTTGAACACCGCAAAATCAGGACGCGGTGAACGTTCGAAAATGGTTGCGGGATCACCATAGCCCAGCGTCGAAATGAAGTTCGACTTGACGCGCGGGGTCTCGCCAAAGAATGCTGCATCAACCGCTTCATTGGTAAAGCCGGACATCGCCCCGGTATCGAGCCCGAGCGCCCGCGCCGCCAGAATGAAGTACGCGCCTTGCAGCGACGAATTGCGCATGGCCGACACTTCACGCAGCGGCTCGTTGCCATCGAACCAGGATTTGGCGTCGGTGTGCGGAAACAGCCACGGCAGTTGCTCGTGGTAATCAAGGTCCATGCCGATGATCACGGATACTGGTGCGGCCAGCACCTTTTCGGCATTGGCGGGCAAGCAGCACTGCGCCAGTTTGGCTTTGGCCTCGGTACTGGTGCACCAGACCAGCCGGGCGGGCAGCATATTCGCGCTGGTCGGGCCAAACTTCAGCAGATCCCAGATTGCATGGAGCTGATCTTCGCTGACTGGCCGGTCAAGATAACCGTTGTATGTGCGGGCAGTACGAAACAGCTGGTCAAGCGCAGCATCGTCAAGGGGTTCTGACAATTCAGTTTCCTTAAAGTAGCAAAATCAGGCAGCGCGAACTTCGGCGACTTCCGGCACATAGTGCTTCAGCAAACCTTCGATCCCGTTCTTCAGCGTTGCCGCAGACGATGGACAGCCCGAACAGGCGCCTTGCATCGACAGATAGACCACGCCTTCGCGGAAGCCGCGATAGACAATGTCGCCGCCATCGTTGGCGACGGCAGGCCGAACCCGGGTTTCGATCAATTCACGGATCTGCGCGACAATATCCGCATCAGCCGGATCATCATCAAACGCTTCGTCTTCAGCCGGAACAGCGATGCCGTTGCTGGCCGCTTCGACAAACAGCGGCGACTGGCTGACGAAATGATCGAGCAGGACGGCAACGACCTGTGGCTTCAAGGCGGCCCAGTCCACCCCGGGCCCTGCGGTTACCGAGATGAAGTCGCGACCGTAAAACACCCCCGTCACATCGCCCAGACTGAACAGTGTGGCGGCGAGCGGTGAGCTTTCCGCTGTGTCCGGATCGACAAATTCCCGCGTGCCACTGCTCATGACGATCTCGCCGGGCAGGAACTTGAGTGTCGCTGGGTTGGGCGTGGTTTCGGTTTCGATATACATAGGCTGAATGTAGGTTGCCTACTGGTCTGGTCAAGGGCGGAAGCGCCGAACAGCGCCGCGAACGCGATATCATTCGACAGACATTTCGGTTCAAAACCGATTGCGCATTCACTGGCGCTTCAGCTTCGCCGAACCTATAGCTGCACCATGTTCCGATTGATCCGCGCCGCTTCGCCATTCGCCCTGTTCGCCGCTCTGGCACTGCTGGCCCCGCCGCTTGGTGCCCAGACGAATGCGTCAGGCCCCGGCAAGAACGGCAAGGACGCGCCGCAAACCACCACCACGCCGCGCCCGGCCCCATGGCTCTATCGCGGCAGTGACGTTCCGCCGGACCGGGAATGGCTGTTTGGCGAGCTGTCCAACGGCGTGCGCTACGCCGTGCGGCGCAACGGGGTGCCGCCGGGGCAGGTTTCGATCCGGATCCATATGGATGTCGGATCGCTGTATGAACGCGCAAACGAGCGCGGCTATGCGCACTTGCTTGAACATCTGGTGTTCCGCCAGTCCAAGTACCTGGGCGATGGGCAGGCGATCGCTACGTGGCAGCGACTGGGCGCAACCTTCGGCAGCGATACCAATGCCTTGACCGGGCCGGTCAGCACGACCTTCAAGCTCGATCTGCCCAATGCCACGCCAGCGTCAGTCGATACCAGTTTCAAACTGCTATCCGGGATGATCATCGCGCCGACGCTCAGCGAAGCCAATGTGCGGGCTGATGTGCCGATCGTGCTCGCCGAAAAGCGCGAACGCGGCGGCGCGGACGAGCGGGTCTCTGACGCGACGCAGCAGACGCTGTTTGCGGGCATGCTGCTCGCCGAACGCTCACCCATCGGTACGGTCGAAACACTGAACGCGGCCAATCAGGCTTCGGTCCGCGCCTTCCACAAGCGTTGGTACCGGCCCGACAAGGCAGTGGTCGTGGCCGCTGGCGACATCGATCCGGCGCAGCTTGAAGTGCTGGTGGCCAAGTACTTTGCCGATTGGAAAGCGACTGGACCGAAGACGCCAGACCCCGGTTTCGGTGATCCCGTCGCTCCCGCTGGCGCAGATGCAGCGAACCCGGTCGGCGAAACCCGCGTACTGGTCGAACCCGACCTGCCGCGTTCACTGACCTATGCGGTGCTGCGGCCGTGGCGGCCGGTCAACGACACGATCGTCTATAATCAGGGCCTGATGATCGATTCGCTGGCCCAAGCGATTATCAACCGGCGGCTGGAGACCAAGGCGCGCAGCGGCGGCAGCTTTTTGGCCGCACAAGTTTCGCAGGACGACGTCGCACGCTCGGTTGATGGGACCTATGTCTCGGTCGTGCCGCTGGGTGAGGACTGGCAAAGCGCGCTGCGCGATGTGCGCGCGGTAATCGCTGACGCGCTGGCGACGCCGCCCAGTCAGGAAGAGATCGATCGCGAAGTCGCGGAAATGAACGTGGCGTTTGAAAGCTCGGTCGAACAGCGCCGGTTGTTGCCCGGATCGCGGCTGGCCGACGATATCACCCGCGCGCTCGATATCCGCGAAGCAGTGGCCGCGCCCGAAACCGTGCTCTCGATCTTTCAACGTTCGAAAGTGCTGTTCACCCCGGCAGCGGTGCTCGAACACAGCCAGGCGCTGTTCAAGGGCGCGGTCACGCGCTCAATCTACCTGACGCCCAGCGCCGAGCGAAGCTGACGCCGGCAAGCTGCGCATGGCGCTGCTGGCCCCGGCGGTGCCTGACACAGCCGCGCGGGTATCGGCCAAGCCGATCTCGTTCGCGGACATGCCCGCGCTGGGCACCCCGACCAAGCCGGTCGCCACGGCACCGATTGGCGTGCTCGGGATCGAGCGGATCGAATTTGCCAACGGCGTCAAAGTCCTGCTCTGGCCCAGCCGCGATGAGCCGGGCCGGGTCACGGCCAAAGTTCGGTTCGGGGCCGGGTGGCGCGCGTTTTCCAGCGCCGACGCGCCTTATGCGGCGGTTGGCGAAAGCGCGCTGATCGCCTCGGGCGTCGGCTCGCTCAGCGAAAACGATCTCGACCGGATCGCTACCGGCCGCAAGCTGGGGTTCGAATTCAAGATCGAAGATGGCGCGTTCGAATTTTCCGCCGATACCCGCCCCGCCGATATGGCCGATCAGCTCTATCTGCTCGCGGCCAAATTTGGCACTCCGCGCTGGGATGCCCCGCCGATTGCCCGCGCCAAGGCTGCCGCGCGGCTGCAATATGAAAGCTATGCCGCATCGCCGCAGGGCGTGTTTGAGCGCGACCTGCAATTCTATCAGCGCGGCCGCGACGCCCGCTTCCGCACGCCGACCCCGGCCGAGGTTGAGGCGGTGACTCCCGATGGTTTCCGCAAGGTCTGGGAGCCGCTGCTACGCTCTGGCCCGGTCGAAGTGCAACTGTTCGGCGATTTCACCCGTGCCGATGCGCTCGCCGCGCTTGAACGGACCTTCGGGGCCTTGCCGCAGCGCAGTGGTCTGCCTGCCGGAACCGCTCCGCGCCGGGTGAGCGAGCCTACCGCTGCCGCTGCGCCCATCGTGGTCAACCACCGCGGTGCGCCTAACCAGGCGGCGGCGATGGTTTCGTGGAACACCGGCGGCGGCAGCGCCGGGATCGCCGAATCGCGCCAGCTGGAAGTGCTGGCCGAGGTGTTTTCGAACCGGCTGATGGACCGGATGCGCGAAAAGCTGGGCGCCAGCTATTCGCCGCAGGTCTATGCGACCTGGCCAGTCGATCTCGAAAACGGCGGAGCGATCAATGCCCTGGCGCAGCTGGAGCCCGCGCAGGTGCCGATCTTTATCGCCGCTGCGGATCAGATTGCCGCCGATCTGGTGGCCAAGCCGCCGACCGCCGAAGAGCTGCAACGCACGATTGAGCCGCTGCGCCAGCAGCTCAACCGCGCCACCACCAGCAGCGCATTCTTCATGTACCTGCTGGAAGGCGCGACCGAGGAACCCGGCGCGGATCGGTTCGGTTCGCTCGCTGCTGAACGACTATACCAGCGTCACCCCGGCGCGGGTCCAGGCCCTGGCTGGCAAGTACCTGATCAAGGAGCGCAGCTGGCGGCTGGCAGTGATTCCGCAGGGTCAGGTGCTGGGAGTCGCTGCTGCGCCGCCAGCATCGGCGCGGCCTGGTAGCCGGGTAGCACCGGCGGATGGCGGGCGGTAATTCCGCAACATTATTGCGCATTCGGCGCGTTCGACAGCGCACCTTTTGCAATTGCGCAGCGGCGCGGCTAAGGGGCGCGCTCTGAACAGGAGCATGATTGTGGCATCGAACTGGACCCCGGCAAGCTGGACCGCGCACGAAGCACGGCACTTGCCCAGCTATCCGGACCCGGCAGCGCTGGAGCGGGTGACCGATACCCTGACCACCTTTCCGCCGCTGGTCTTCGCGGGCGAAGCCCGCGCGCTAAAGGCCGATCTGGCGCAGGTTGCGGCGGGCAAGGGGTTCCTGCTGCAGGGCGGCGACTGTGCGGAAAGCTTCGCCGAATTTCACCCCAACAACATCCGCGATACCTTCCGCGTGCTGTTGCAGGCGGCGGTAGTGCTGACCTTTGCGAGCAAGCAGCCGGTGGTGAAGGTCGGGCGGATGGCCGGACAGTTCGCCAAGCCGCGCTCGCTCGCCGGTCGAAGTGCAGGGCGGGGTCGAACTGCCCAGCTATCTGGGCGACAATATCAACGGGATGGAGTTCACGCCCGAAGCGCGCATTCCTGATCCGCAGCGGCTGCTCCAGGCCTATTCGCAAAGCGCCGCGACGCTGAACCTGCTGCGCGCCTTCTCGACCGGCGGCTATGCCAATCTGCGGCAGGTCCACCAGTGGACGCTCGATTTCATGGGCCGCTGCGCCCTGGGCGGACAAGTTCGCCGAAGTTTCGACGCGGATCGGCGAAGCGCTTGATTTCATGCAGGCCTGCGGGATCGATCCGCAGACCGTGCCGCAGTTGCAGGGCACCAGCTTCTACACCAGCCACGAAGCGCTGCACCTGAAGTACGAGCAGGCGATGACCCGGCAGGATTCGCTGACCGGCGACTGGTACGATACTCAGCGCGCACATGCTGTGGATCGGCGACCGCACCCGGTTTGAAGGATCGGCCCATGTCGAATTCCTGCGCGGGGTCGGCAATCCGATCGGGTTCAAGTGCGGCCCCAGCCTGTCGCCGGACGAACTGCTGCGCCAGCTCGATCTGCTCAATCCGGGGCGCGAAGCCGGGCGGATCACGCTGATCAGCCGGTTCGGCGATGACAAGGTGGAGGCCGGGCTTGCCCCGCTGGTCCGCGCGGTCGCGCGCGAAGGCCAGCCGGTGGTGTGGTCGCTGCGATCCGATGCACGGCAACGTGATCAAGGCCAACAGCGGCTACAAGACCCGCCCGTTCGACCGGATCCTGCGCGAAGTGCGCGGCTTCTTTGCGGTCCATCAGGCCGAAGGCACCCATGCGGGGGGCATCCATATCGAAATGACCGGGCAGGACGTGACCGAATGCATGGGCGGCGCGGTGGCGATCAGCTCGCGAAGCGCTGGCGGACCGTTATCACACCCATTGCGATCCCCGGTTGAACGCCGCGCAGTCGCTGGAACTGGCGTTTCTGCTGGCTGACATGCTCAACCAGGAAGCAACCACTCGCGCGCAGCGCGCGGCGTGATCCCGCGCCGGGCTCTGGCCACCGCGCAGGTGCCCGGCGGCGCCGAATTGCAACTGTGTGGCGCACGATCGTGATTTCATGATCGTGATGGGCGGCAACGAACTGATGACCACCCGGATGCACAATTCGGAAGAGGCGCTGGCGGTGGAAACGCTGCAACGGCTGCCGGAGGTTAAAGCGCCGCACGTGCTGATCGGTGGCTATGGCATGGGCTATACGCTGCGCGCGGCTTTGGCGGCGATGGGGCCGAAAGGGCAGATCACCGTTGCCGAATTGATGCCCGAAGTGCTCGATTGGGCGCGCGGGCCGATGGCGGAATTGACCGGCGATAGCCTTGAAGGACCGGCGGCTAAAGCTGCGAATGGGCGATGTGGCCGATGCGATCCTGCTGGCGCCCGAGCCTTACGATGCGATCCTGCTTGATGTGGACAATGGCCCTGACGGGCTGGTGCGGCCCGAGAACAACCGGATCTATTCGCGCGTGGGGCTGCAAGCGGCACGTTCCGCGCTTACCTCTGGCGGGATCCTGACGATCTGGTCCGCCGCCGCCGACCCGGCTTTTACCCGGCGGCTGGAAAAAGCGCGTTTCGATGTGGAAGTGCTCACCATCCGGGCCCGCCCGATGGCAAAGGCCCGCGCCACACGATCTGGTTTGCGCGTAAGCCATAATCGGGACAAGATTGGCTTGATCCAACAGTCTGCCGTTCCAAGCCTGAAGGGCCAGGTGAAGCCAAGCAATAACTCAGGCTCAGGGTGACAGTGTCACCCGACTGAAAGTACAAATATTTATATTCTACAAAGATTTACAGGTCACTTACAGGGTGACACATTGGAAGAAAAATGAAAAAAGGGGCATAAGGTTAGCCCTTGAGCGACAGGCTTAGCAGGCCGTGCCAATGTAGGAAAACCGAACCATACGCCGCCTAATCCGAAGCCTTGCAAGCGGCGGTGAAGATGCGCAGCCGCAGCTTGGCGAAATCCTTGATTCCGTAAGTCTCTGGATCGGCCACCGCGACAATCCGGTCCTGCCCGAAACACTGCGCCAGCGCGATGTCCTCGGGCTGCGTCATCCGTCCGGTGCGGATCGAGAAGAACGCGCGCACCCGGGGCAGGGTGTGGTCGGCGGAGTCCTGATCGATCACCAGCGCCAGCCGGTCCGATTCGAGCCGGACGACAGAACCCACCGGATGCGCTCCGATCGCGAGGATGAAGGCATCGAGCAGGCGCTGATCGAATTTCCCCGTCATCTCCTGCATTTCCAAGATTGCGGTGCCGGGATCGAGCCCGCGATGGTTCGCGCGATCAGTCACCAGGCTGTCATAGACGTCGCAGATTGCCGCCATGCGTGACAACATCGAGATCGCCTCACCATGCAGGCCCTGCGGATAGCCGGACCCGTCGAGCCGCTCATGATGCTGCAAGGCCACCAGCGCGACCTCATCGGGAATGTCCCCACCCATGCGCAGATATTCGTAGCCCAGCGTGGTGTGGCGTTGCAGCACCTCTTCGCTGAAGTCACGATAATCGCCGCCGACTTCCTCCAGGTTGATCGGCAAGTGGCCAATCCCGACATCGAGCAGCAGCCCCGCCATGCCGGCGTTGCGCAGCTGTTCGGGTGAAAGCTTGAGTTGGCGCGCGAGCGAGATCATCAGCGCGCTGACCGCCAGGGCGTGCTGGAACACGTACTGATTGTCGCGCTTGCACCGCATCAGGCCATTGAATGCGTGCGGATTACGCTGGACCGAGGCGAAGATGTCGCTGATCACCGGTTCGACGACGGTGCTGTCCACAGCCTTGCCCAGACGGCTTTGCAGGAACACCCGGCTGACGACTTTCTCCGAGCGGTTGGCCACGGTCCGGGCATGGCCGAATTCGCGGCTGAGGTCTGTCCGCGCGGTCGAGGCATAGTCAAACGGCTGGGCCCGGGCGACCAGGCCCCGGCGAGAAAGCTGGCTCGTTGCGGTTGCAGTGGGAGCATCACCTGCTGCGGGGCGCGGCTGCGCTGTCAGGCGGTCGCGGCCCTTGCTGACGTCAATCACCACGCCGGGAATGTCGCATTCGCGCAGGTCCTGCAGCGTCGTCGTGTCGTCCAGCAAAAACTTCGATTTCCAGAATGGATGTTTGAACCAGCTGCCCTCCAGCTTGTGGATGAACATGCCCAGCTCGACGTCGGACGGATTGATAGTCTTGAGCATGCTGGCACGGCCCCCTGCGTTCTGCGTACACTGCGCGTCTACCGCAGCGGGGCTGGCAAATGGTCAGCGGCAGATTAGGTGGAACTACGGAGCGCGCAGCGGCCAGCCTTGTAACACCGTCGGTTAACCGCGCGGGAGACGGCCCGCCAGCGCGCCCAGCGTCAAGCCGATGGCGCGACGCACCGAAATCGGCGGCTTGCCGATCAGGATCCGCGCGCGGTCTGCCACCGTCGACTTGCCCGCGTAGAACCGGCGGATCAGACCGTCCGACATGCCGTAGAATCGCTCCAGCACGCGGTAGCGTTCGTCGGGCTTTGCCCCTTTGAACAGCAGCAGGTTCAGATAGCGGTAGAATCCGGTGGCGCGCCAATTCCGGACGCTGTGCTCACGCAAAGCCCGATAGACGCTGGCCGAATCGATCACTGGCAAGGCTGCGATCAGATCGGCACTGCGGGCGGCGTCAGGAAAGCTATAGCCGGTCGCTGGTTGGAACAGCGCGGCTTGCAGATCCGGTCATGCCCACACCGGGTGTGCCATCGTCCCACAGCTGCTCGATATCACCGCCGATCGCCATCGGCAGCACCCCGGCTTCTTCACGCAGGATCTGGATCACGGTCCAGCCCTGGCTTGCGACATAGTCCGTGATCCGCGCGGAGACTGCCGCTTCGCTCAGTTCGTCGGCGTCGCTGAAATAGGTGTCCTCCACCAGCACCCGGTTCGGGCCGAGCGGGAGGACATAGACGAAGCGGTAGCCATCGTACTGCGGCACGGTGGCATCCATGATCACTGGCCCGGTCAAGCCATGCGGCGCGGCCAGTTCCAGCTCCTGCCCGACGAATTTCTGCCAGCACAGCTCCAGATGCGGGCTCGGGCGATAGCCGCGTCCGTCGATTACCGCTTTGGCATTGAGTTGACGCTGATCGGCCAGCACGACGCGGTCTGCCGCAATGCTGACCGCCGGGGCGGAGAGGAAAATATGCTCGGCGGGCAGGCGCAGCAGTCAGCGCAGCGGCCAGCTTTTCCGAGGTGGTGCTGCGATAACCCATCGGCAGCACCCGCTGCCGCCGGGGAAATCGCACAGTGTAGTGGTCCCATTGGTGCGCAACCAGTGCTGCGGTCCATTCGCGCTGGACGGGCGTCAGATCATCATCGAACAGTGACCAGGTGTGATTGCCGCCCAGCGTCGGCCCGGCTTCGACCAAGGCCACCCGCAGTTCCGGCCGCAGCTGCGCCAGCCGCAGCGCAATCAGGCCATTGGCCAGACCGCCACCGACCAGCACCAGATCAAAATTCAGGCTGTCGACGGGAGTCGCTCATCAGTCCAACCTTCTCGGTCATGACTGGCGGCTAAGGCCAGTGCGGTGACTTGAACAGGTGTTCGTTCGAACATCTGCGGTGCGGTGGAAGCAAACTGCTGGAACACTTTGCTGGCTGGGGCGGCAGGATTCGAACCTGCGAATGGCGGCATCAAAAGCCGCTGCCTTACCACTTGGCGACGCCCCACCAGCCGCGCGCTCTTAGCAGAGCGGGCCGGGATGGGAAGGGGGAGATTGTGCTAAATCGTGCCCGGCAACAGCGTGTCGAAATCGCTGGCAGCGTGGCGCTCCAGCAAGACCCGCCCTTCTTCACCCTGCGCGCGGTTCACCACCAGTCCGCGGCGGGTCGCGGGCCGGGAATTGAGCTCCATCACCCAGCGCCCGACGTGGACATATTCGTCCAGGCTGAGAAAGGTTTTGGCCTCATTGTAAGCCAGCCCGCGATACAGCGCGCCGAGCCACGGGAAGGTGGCAAAGTCCGCAATCGAGATCGCATCCCCGGCGAGATAAGGCGATACTGCCAGCCGCTTGTCGGCCACGTCAAACAAGCGCTTGGTTTCCATCGCATAGCGGTTGATTGCATATTCAATCTTGACCGGGGCATAGGCATAGAAATGCCCGAACCCGCCGCCGATGAACGGCGCAGAGCCCATCTGCCACATCAGCCACGACAGGCATTCGGCGCGGCCGGCGGGGTCAGTGGGGATGAAGGCGCCGAACTTTTCGGCGAGATGGAGCAGCATCGCCCCGCTTTCGAACAGGCGGATCGGCTCGGGACCGCTGCGGTCGAGCAGCGCGGGAATCTTCGAATTGGGGTTGATCGCGACAAAGCCTGATCCGAATTGATCGCCCGCGCCGATGTTGATCAGCCAGGCGTCGTATTCTGCCCCGGAGTGGCCGGCCTCGAGCAGCTCCTCGAACATGATCGTCACTTTCATGCCGTTGGGCGTGCCGAGTGAGTAGAGCTGGAACGGATGCTTGCCGACCGGCAGCTCCTTCTCAACCTGCGCGCCCGAGGTGGGGCGGTTGATGCTGGCAAACTGTCCGCCGTTTTCCTTGTCCCAGGTCCAGACGGCAGGCGGGGTGTAATCGGGTTCGGACATGGAGTGCCTTTCGCATCAATTGCGCGGCCAAGATGGCGGCGCAACGCGATGGGCGCAAGGTGGTGAAGCGATTTGTTCGGCGCAGCCAATTATTGATGTACCATTCAGTTCAGTGTAAATAGCACATGGCTGCGAAGAAGGTTTTGTGCATGAACTGGACGCCATTCACAATTTACAAGGAAGCAAAGGTTTACGCATTGGCTGCGATCGCAGCAGGGTTGCTGACCGCCGGCATTCCGACCTTGATCGAGGCGCCAGTTTCAGCCGAAAAGCAATGCGAAGTGGCATTGCAGATCGAAACAAGGTATGCTGGAAAAACGAACCTCAGCTTACCGCAAAAGCGTCTCTATGATGATGCGGTTCGCGAACTGAATGAGTGCATGAAATGACTCAGGTGCTACAAATTGCCGGAATTGTGATTGCCGTGCTTGGCGCGATCGTATTTGTTGCGGCGTCATTCGGACAGATGCGCGCTGCCAGAGAGCGTGAAGTTAAAACAAATTCATTAGACTAGCTGCTCGGTTGGTTGATCGCAGTTGAGTTTCAGACCAACTCACGTCGCTCCCCATTCACCCCAGCCGCAGCATCCAGCCGTGCGGATCGGGCACTTCGCCGCGCTGGATCGCGACCAGTCGCGCGCGGAGTTTGCTGGTTAACTGGCCCGGACCGCCCGAACCGATCAGGAATTCGCCGCTGCTGTCAGCGACCCGGCCGACCGCCGTGACCACCGCAGCGGTGCCGCAGGCGAAGACTTCGACCAGTTCGCCCGACGCCGCATCGGCGCGCCATTGCTCCAGGCTGTAAGGGTGCTTCGCGCACGGTCAGGCCTTCTTCGCGGGCCAGGTGCGATCAGGCTGTCGCGGGTGATCCCGGGCAGGATCGTGCCGGAGAGCGGCGGGGTGACGAGTGCTGCCATCGGCGTGGACGAAGAACAGGTTCATCCCGCCCAGTTCCTCCACCCATTTGTGCTCGGCGGCATCCAGGAACAGCACCTGATCGTGGCCTTTGGCAAAGGCTTCGGCGGTGGGGACCAGGCTGGCGGCATAGTTGCCGCCGCACTTGGCCGCGCCGGTGCCGCCGGGGGCGGCGCGGGTATAGTCGCTGACCCAGATCGACACGGCCGGGGCGCCCGACTTGAAATAGTTGCCGGCCGGGCTGGCGATGACGATGAACTTGTATTCCTTCGCCGGGCGCACCCCCAGGAAGGCCTCGGTCGCGATCATGAACGGGCGCAGATAGAGCGAGCCGCCAGCGACGCTGGGGAACCAGTCCGCATCGGCGCTGACCAGTTCGCGCACGGCCTGGACGAACAGTTCCGGCGGCAAGTTCGGGCATCGCGAGCCGCTGCGGCCGAGGCATTGAAGCGGGCGGCATTGGCCTCGGGCCGGAACAGCGCCATGGCGCCATCGGCCAGCCGGTAAGCCTTCATCCCCTCGAAGATTTCCTGCGCATAGTGCAGCACCGCCGCCGCCGGATCGAGCGCAATCGGGCCGCGCGGGCCGAGGGTGGCATTGTGCCAGCCGCGTTCCTCGGACCAGTCGATTGTCACCATGTGATCGGAGAAGTGCTTGCCAAACCCCGGGTCCGCCAGCACCGCATCGCGCACTGCTGCCGCGGTGGGCGCGGGATGCGCCAGATGCGTGAACTGGGTCTGGGTATTGGCGCGCGTCGCCATGGTCGTAAGTCCTTCGATAGCAGATCGCGCGCCACTGACTGAAAATTGCGCGATAAGCAAGAAAAATGAAACTAATGGCAAGCGAGTGAACTTCGCTCCGGTGTAGTGCGCACTTGGGAAAATGAGAAGGGCTGCCCCGGTCAATCCGGAAGCAGCCCTTGACATGGTCAGCGGCCGGAAGCGCCGCTCGCGGAAACCTCTATCGCGATTTGCTCAGCGATAATGCTCCATCACGCGGATTACCGACCCCCTTGCTGAACCATGAGACATCGGTCACCTCCTTTCGTGCTGTAAAGCCAAGAGCCAGCCCATCACAGGGGGCCCGGGGCTACCGGCGAATTCCGGCTTGCCCTGCTGCATGGTGTGAATCATTCCGCGCCGCACAACAAGTCTTGCATTCAATTATTTTGGCGTCAGTATCCGGGGTTTGGCGCGCGACCCCAGTGGGGTGCCAATTTGACCCTCAGCGGCAATCTTCGATCACCCGGCTAACCTCGGGCCAGCTTGGCAGGTAGTGGGCATTGCCCAGCGCGCTGACCATGAACCGGCCACGGCTGAACGCCATCGCATCCAGCAACGGATCGCGCGCAGCCAGGACTGCACCTGTCATCATGCGGCCGGACCGTCTCATCCGCCCGCGCGGGCAGGACGCGATGAACACTCGTCGTAGTGATGGCTAGCGAACTGATGTTCAGCATCGCCGAGCGCAGGGTCACCTGCCGTGCGGCGGGATCGCAGGTCATGCTGAACAGCGGATAGTCGCCGCGCGCAAAGCTGGCGACCGAGCGCGTACCATCCTTGCGCCAGGACCAGGTGCCTTCAGTGATCGGGCGATCGCGCCAATCTTCGGCTGGCCGCGCAGGTTCGATCGGGCGCGGCAACGGCGCGACACTGGGGACAGGCGCAGGCGGAGGAACCGGGCTGGGGGCGCTGCTGCACCCGGTAAGCCCAGTCACGGTCAACACCAGCGCACCGAGCGCCATGCTGCGCAACCTATTCATACGGGGACGATTTGCCTTCATCGCCCCCGTATGGAATGAGGCATGCCGCCGCACAAGCCCCGGAGCCGCATGACCAGCCCGCCCAAGTCTCAATCCAACGCGACCAAGGCCGCGAAACAACGCATTGACCAGCTGCTGGTTGATCGCGGCCTCGCCGAAAGCCGCACCCGCGCGCAGGCGCTGGTGCTGGCCGGGGTGGTGTTCAGCGGCGAAACCAAGCTGGCCAAGCCGGGGCAGACTGTTGCCCGCCGATGCTCCGTTGGAGGTGCGCGGGCGTGATCATCCATGGGTCTCGCGCGGGGGGATCAAGCTGGCCCATGCGCTGGAACATTTCGCGCTCGATCCGGCAGGTGTCATCGCGATGGATATCGGCAGCTCGACCGGAGGCTTTACCGACGTCTTGCTGACCCAAGGCGCGGCGCATGTGTTCGCGGTCGATTCGGGAACCAACCAGCTTGCGTGGAAATTGCGCCAAGACCCCCGCGTGACCGTGCTGGAGCAGACCTCGGCGCGAATACTTACGCCGCAGCTGATCGACCGGCCGTGCAGTTGGGTGGTCTGTGATGCCAGTTTTATCGGCCTGGCCAAGGTGCTGGACGTACCGCTGCAGCTGGCTGCGCCGACCTGCACGCTGGTGGCGCTGATCAAACCGCAGTTCGAAGTGGGCCGCGGCGAAGTCGGCAAGGGCGGCGTGGTGCGCGATCCGGCGCTGCATCAGCGTGTCTGCGCCGAAGTCCAGACCTGGCTGGAGGACCTCGGCTGGTCCGTTTTGGGGATAAACCCCAGTCCGATCACCGGCCCTGAAGGCAATGTCGAATTTCTGATCGCGGCCCGGCGCTATCCGGCATCAAACAATGATTGACCAGCGCCCATTGCCTTGGCCTGCGCGCCGTTCCAAGAACGGCAGCAATCTTGCCACCCGAATCATGGAGCATCGATGAACGCCCTTGCGTCTTCCGGCCAGTTGCGCGCCGCTTTTCTGCGCTGGGCGCTGGTCCTTGTGCCAGGTGTTGAACTGCTGGGGTTCATGTCGGGAAGGCTAGGCGGCGATGCCACCAGCGCATGGTTTCAGGATCTGGCCAAGCCGGGCATTTTTCCGCCACCCATGCTGTTCGGGATCGTCTGGCCGGTGCTGTTCGCGCTGATTGCACTGGCGCTGGCCGTGCTGGTCACTGCGCGCGGAGCGCCGGGGCGTGGGCCAGCGATCGCGGCGTGGATCGTTACCTTTGCGCTGATCCTTGGCTGGTCGCCGCTGTTCTTTGGTGCGCACCAGATCAGCGCGGCGTTTCTGCTGTTGCTGGTGGTCGATCTGGCGGCGCTGGTCGCCACCTGGCTGGCGTGGAAAGTCCGGCCACTGGCGGGCTTGCTGATGCTGCCGTTCCTGCTGTGGGTGCTGTTTGCGGCGGCGCTGAATTACCAGTTCATGACGCTGAACCCCGATGCCGATGGCCGCGCGGGATCGGGCGCGATTGAACGCGTTGCAATCTGACCGCCGAAGGACCATCTGACCGTCATGCAAAACGATAGCCCCTTGTTCTCCGATCTGGCCAAGCTGATTAACGGCGCGGCCGGAACTATGGCCGGAATGGGCCGCGAAGCCCGCGACGGCGCGCGCGAGCGCATGAAAGAAGCGCTCGGCGGGCTGGACTTCGTCAGCCGCGAGGAATTCGATGCGGTCAAGGCCATGGCGGCCGCTGCGCGTGAGCAGAACGATGCGCTGGCTGCGCGGATTGCCAAGCTCGAAGCCGCGCTGGCGAAGAAGAAGTAGCGGAGCGCCCGGCAGCGCGCACCGATGGAGCTGCGTTCCGCCGCAATTGTCTGCGCCACCCGGCCCAGCGGTGAAACGGCGGCAATTGGCCGGTTCCTGACCCCTGCGCACGGGATCATCGCGGGCTATGTTGCGGGCGCGCGTGGGCGCAACCTGCGACCCGTGCTGATCCCCGGCAACCTGGTCGAGATCGAACTGCGCAGCCGCAACGACGCGCAGCTGCCCTTCGCGCGGGTCGAACTGGTGCAGAGCCGTGGGCCATGGCTGGCGGAACCGCTGCCCGCCGCCGCGTTGGCCTGGGCCACTGCGCTGACCGCCGCCGCCTTGCCGGAACGGCAGGCTTACCCCTCCCTCTATGCGGCCTTGTCGGGCCTGCTCGATGCGGTGTGCATGGCACCCTCGGCGCGCGGCTGGGTGCCGGGGCTGATTGCCTATGAAACGCTGTTGCTACGCGAAATGGGCTATGGCGGCGCAGTGCCGCCACCTGGCGCGGACTGGGCCGCGACGCTGGCCGCGTTTGACGGCTTGACGTCACAACTCGCCAGCTATGGCCTTGCCGAGCGGGATCGCGATGTTATGGGAACCCGCGCCGTGCTGCGCGATCGGCTCGCCCGGATCGGCTAGACAGGAAATACAATGAAAATCGCAGTTCTCCCCGGTGACGGAATTGGCCCCGAAGTGACGCGCGAAGCGGTGCGAGTGCTTGAGGCGCTCAGCCTGCCGGGGCTGACGCTGTTCGAAGGCGATGTCGGCGGGGTGGCCTACAAGCGTCATGGCCACCCGCTGCCATCTGAAACGCTGGAACTGGCACGCGCGGCGGACGCGGTGCTGTTCGGCGCAGTCGGCGATCCGGACTGTGACGCGCTGGCGCGGCACTTGCGCCCCGAACAGGCGATCCTCGGTCTGCGCAAGGAACTGGGCCTGTTCGCAAACCTGCGGCCAGCCAAACTTTTCAAAGGGTTGGAAGATGCTTCTGCGCTGCGGCCTGAAGTGGCCAGCGCGATTGACCTGCTGATCGTCCGCGAGCTCAACGGCGATGTCTATTTTGGCGAGAAGGGCACGCGGACGCTGCCCGATGGCCGCCGCCAGGGCTGGGACATGATGGCCTATGCCGAAGACGAAGTGCGGCGGATCGCCCATGTCGGGTTCAAGGCAGCGCAAGGTCGGCGCGGCAAGCTGTGCTCGGTCGACAAGGCCAATGTGCTCGAAACCAGCCAGCTGTGGCGCGATGTGGTGATTGAAGTTGCGGCGGAATATCCCGCTGTCGAACTCAGCCATATGTATGTCGACAACGCGGCGATGCAGCTGGTCCGCAATCCCGGCCAGTTCGATGTGATCGTCACCGGCAATCTGTTTGGCGATATCCTGTCCGATCAGGCGAGCATGTGCGTCGGCTCGATCGGGCTGCTCGCCTCGGCCTCGCTGTCCGATGGGACCATGGGCTTGTATGAGCCGATCCACGGTTCCGCGCCCGACATCGCCGGGCAGGGCAAGGCCAACCCGCTCGCCACGATCCTCTCGGCCGCGATGCTGCTGCGCCACTCGCTGGGCCGCGAAGCCGAAGCGGTGCAGATCGAAGCGGCCGTGGCCAAGGCGCTGGCGGACGGGGTGCGCGGGGCGGACCTTGGCGGCACGCTGGGCACGGCGGCGATTGGCGAAGCGGTGCTCGAGCGGCTGTAACGCGCAGCTTGTGCGAGGTGCTTCGACAGGCTCAGCACGAGCAGGGTTTGGGGGAGAGCCATCAAACAACGACCGCTCAGCCTGAGCCTGTCGAAGGCTTCCCGCCGAACCCCACCGCGTTAACCCTTCCTGCGCCAAGCCATGCTAGGGCGCGATACCCGCGATTAGTCGAGTCTATTCATGCCTGAACCTCTCCAGCTTGCCGTTGTCCTGCCGACCTACAACGAGCGCGGAAACCTGCGCGCCTTGGTGGAGCGGTTGAACGCTGCGCTGTCCGGCCTCAGCTGGGAAGCGATCTTCGTCGATGACAACAGCCCCGATGGAACCGCCGAGGAAGCGCGCGCGATCAGTCTGGAAGAACCGCGGGTGCGGGTGATCGAACGGATCGGGCGGCGCGGGCTGGCCTCGGCCGCGATTGAGGGGATGTGTTCCACGGCCGCGCCGTTCGTCGCGGTGATGGACGCCGATCATCAGCACGATCCCGCGCTGCTGCCGGGGATGCTGGCGGCGCTGGAGGGCGGGGACTTCGACCTCGCCTATGCCTCGCGGTTCTGCGAAGGCGCCAGCACCGATGCCTGGGGGCGGCCTGACCGAGTCAAGGCCTCGGGCTTTGCCAACAAGCTGGCCAACAAGGTCACCGGGGTCGAATTGACCGATCCGATGAGCGGCTATTTCATGCTGCCGACCAAGGACTTGCGTCACGTTGCTCCGCGCCTTTCGGGCGTGGGGTTCAAGATTCTGCTCGATATTCTCGCCACATACGAGCGCCCGATCCGGGTGAAGGAAGTGCCGCTGCAATTCGCCGCGCGGGCCGAAGGCGAAAGCAAGCTGGACCAGACCGTGGTGTTCGAATTCCTGGTCGGGCTCTACGACAAGTGGCTGGGGCGGATCATCCCGACCCGGTTTGCCCTGTTTGGCACGATCGGCGCGCTGGGCGTCATCGTCCACATGGCAGTGCTCAGCACTTACCTCGCGCTGTCAGGCGGCACGCTGAAGGGTGAGATGATCTCGGACTTTGAAATCGGCCAGACGCTCGCCGCGATGGTCGCGATGACCTTCAACTTCGCGCTCAACAATGTGCTGACCTATGCCGACAAGCGGCTGACTGGTCCTGCTGCCTTGATCAAGGGCTGGGCCAAATTCGCGCTGACCTGCTCGATCGGCCTGCTCGCGAACATCGGCGTCGCCGCCGTGCTGGTGCGCTATGGCTTCCACGAATACCCGGCGGCAATCACCGGGATCGTGATCGGTTCGGTTTGGAACTTTGCCCTGTCGAGCCGGTTCGTCTGGGGCAAGTACTGACGCTGCGCTTGCCAGTCTGTATTGCAGGTGTAATACACGCTCCTTGACGGCAGTTGGCAGCCAAGGAGCAAAGAATGCGCGTAGTGATTGGGAGCTTGCTGGGCTTGGTGTTGATCGGGACGGCGCAGGCACAGACCCCCGCTTTCGATCCGCGTACCTGGAAAGGCGAACACGCCGGGCCGCCGACGCAGATCCTGACGCTTGGCAGCACGCATCTGGGCCAGGAGAAAGTGACGATCACCGCGCAAATGCTGGAGCCGCTGCTGGACAAGCTGGCAGCATTCAAACCGACGATCATCACGCAAGAAGGCGTTTCGGGCGAGCAGTGCGACTTGTTGCTGCGGTTCGCGCCAAGTTATCCGGGGGTTGGCGAGGCCTATTGCTTCGATCCGGCGGAAGTCAGCAAGATCACCGGACTGACGGTTCCAGCGGCGATTGCGGCAGTGGAACAGACTTTGGCAGACTGGCCTGCTGCGCCCTCAGCGGCTCAGCGCCGCCGGTTGGCGATGCTGTTCCTGTCCGCCAATGATCGCCCTTCCGCGCAGGTGCAATGGCTGCGCTTGCCAGCAAACGAACGGCTCGATGGCGACGGAATCACGCCGGAATTGCGCAAGATCCTGACGCGCGCAGGGGCCAAGCCGAACGAGCGGTACGACATCGCGGTTGCTCTGGCAGTGCGGGTCGGACTGGAGCGGGTCTATGCAGTGGACGATCAAACTGCGGGAATGGTTGAACCGCTTGCCGGACCCGATTACGGCGCGGCAATCCAGAAGATCTGGGCCAGATCGGAGTCACCATCGCAGACCACCAGCGCGCAGCTTAGCGCTGCACTGGCGACCGGCGCTGACGTGCTCAACTATTACCGCTTCCTCAACCAGCCGACGACGCAGCTGGATTTCATGCGGACCGATTTCGGCGCGGCCTTCAAGGACGAAACGCCGCAGTATTTTGGCCGTCAATATGCCGCCTACAACGAAATCAGAAACCTGCGGATGGTCGCCAATATCCGTGTTGCGATCGCCAACCACCCCGGCGCGCGGGTGATCAACATCGTCGGGGCCTCACACAAGGGCTACTACGACGCTTATCTGGATATGATTTCCGACGCGAAGATGGTCGATGCGGCCGAGGTTCTAAAGTAGCGTTGCGGAGTCACCGCCAGCTATCCAGCCACATCCACCAGGCGAAGCTGGACTTGCCGCAGCACAGCTGCGCAGCGGAGAGGATCGGGTAGAAGTGCGCGAACAGCCCCGCGCTGGTTAGCAGCGCGGCTGGGGCGAGCCAGCGCCAGCGGTCGCGCCGCCGCCACAAATCGTCCAATGCCAGCGCGAGCACGGCCATCAGGAAGGTGCCGGGCAGCAGGTAGTGGTAATAGAACTGGATCGGCTTGCTGGTGATCACCCACAACCCGATTGAAGCGAGATAGAGCGCGGCAAAGACCAGCGCATCGCGCCGTCCGCGCCGCATTCCGGCCCAGACCGCCCAAGACCAGCGCGGGCAGCCCGGCGAGCATGGTGAAGGGGTTGCCGAGCAACAGCACCCCGCGATAAGCGCTGCCGTCGACCGGCTGGTACAAGTACCAGATCGCGCGCCAGTTGCCGACCCACTGATACCAGACCGAGCGGTAGGGGTGCAGCTTTTTCACCGAATCCTGCAGCTCCAGCATGTACTGGTGCCAGGCGAGCGGTGACCACGGATCGATCGGGCTGCCGGTCCAGTAGAACCCCGGCCAGAACGTCGCCCAATAGACCGCGAGCGGCATCGCGCCGAGCCAGGCCCCGGCCTCTACCAGCGTCATCCCCGGTACTGCTCCGCCTGCGCGCGCCAAGGGAAAACGCCAGCCGGTGTCCTTGATCTTCCAACCCAGGAACAGCAGCCCCGGCAACGCCATCAGTGGCGCAATCGACCACTTTGCGCCCAGCGCCAGCCCGAACAGCACCCCCGCCAGCGCCAGCCGCCAGCGGGCTTGGCCTGGCAAACGGATCGCGGCGGCCACCAGCCACAGCCCGGCGAGGCCCAGCGCGGCCATCACCATGTCGAGCATTGCGATCCGGCTCTGCACGAACCAGGTGAAGTTGGTCGCGAGCAGAAAGGTGGCGGCAATCGTCGCGGCGCGGCGGCCGCTGACGAACCAGACCAGCCGCCCGAAAGCATAGAGCCCGAACGCGCCCAGCAGCGCCGAGGGCAGGCGCCAGCCCAGCGGATTGTCCCCTAGCAGCCAGATCGAGGCCGCGATCACCTGCTTGGCGAACAGCGGATGTTCGGGATTGTGCCGCGCCCATTCCAGCATTTTCCGCGCTGCGGGGACGTAGTGGATTTCGTCAAAGTACAGCGTCGAGGGGATCGCCAGCCGCTGCCAAAGCAGCGCGAGGAAGAACACCGCGATGATCGCGCACCAATCGTAGGGGTCTTTGTCCGTGGTGAAGGGCGCGCGCATAAGCCAGCCGTTAAAGCGGCTTAGCGCGCAGAGCAACCGGTTGTCAGGCAGCAGCAGCCTGCCGTTGCTCCAGCCAGAACAGCCGGGCGAGCAGCGCCAGCATGCCGATCGAGCCCAGCAGCAGCACCGGGATCACCCACAGCGCCAGGTTCATCCCCACCGCGCGGACACGTGGTGCAGCCAGATACAGACCCATGCACAGCGCCAGCAGCAGATCCCAGAACACTTGCACACCCCAATGGCTCGCCGTGTGATTGGCCACAAATCCGATCGGCCCTTCGCGCAGGATCGGGATCAGCGAATAGGCCATGAATAGCGCCAAAGCAGCGCGGCGACTTGCCACTGGCCCGCGCCAGTCCGCCCGGTAACCAGCATCACGATAAACGGAACGCCGGCTGCTAGCCCGCAAAAAACAACAGTTCATAGGTGGTCATGCTAAGGCTCCCTGACACGTGATTCGTTTGTAGCACTTGCTACGTAAGCAGATTATGTAGCGTGTGCTACAGGAAAGTTGACGTGATGGCGCTGGCGCGCGAAGCAATGCTGCAAGCGATGGTCGCGCACGTGCTGCAACACGGCGTCGCCGAGGCGAGCCTGCGGCCGCTGGCGCGCGCGGCGGGGACCAGCGACCGCATGCTGATCTATCATTTCGGCAGCAAGCAGGGACTGATCGGGGAAATCCTGATCGCGCTGGCAGAGCTGTTCGGGCAAGTGCTCGACACGCAATTTGCAGCCCGGCGCGCGCCCAGTCGCGCGGCCTGCCTCGCGACGGTCGCCGCGATCACCCGTTCGCCGGAAATGCGGCCCGATGATGCGGATCTGGATGCAGGTGCTGGCGGCCTCGGCCGCAGGGGAGACTGCTTATCGCGCCACCGGCAACACGATCATCGACCGGTTGCTCGGCTGGGTGCAGGACCATCTGCCCGCTGATGATCCTGATCCGGTCCAGACCGCACGGACGATGCTGGTCTTGGTCGAAGGGTCGGTCGTGCTCGATCTGGCGGGGCGCAGCGATGTCGCCGATGCCGTGCTGGCAGCGGCCTTTGCGCCGTAAACCGCGCTTGCCCCGCGCCGCGCCGCTGCTTATGGCGCTGGCCATGAAGCGCACCACTGGCATGGACCGTTCGATCACCCGCACCTGGCGCTCTGCCACGCAGGCCGTGCGCGGGGGCACCTGGCGCAGCGAGCAGGGCGAGACCAGCGAGGCGATCTTCCTCTCCTCCGGGTTCTGCTATGACAATGCCGAAACCGCCGCAGCGCGGTTTCGCGGTGAAGATGCGGGGATGACGTACTCGCGGCTGCAAAACCCGACAGTGGCGATGCTGGAAGAACGGATCGCGCTGATGGACGGGGCCGAGGCCTGCCGGGTCCAGGCATCGGGCATGGCGGCGATGACTGCGGCACTGCTCAGCCAGCTCAGCCATGGCGACCACGTGGTCGCTGGCCGCGCCGCGTTCGGTTCTTGCCGCTGGCTGGTCGATCAGCTGTTCCCGCGCTTCGGGATCGAGGCGACCACGATCGACGCGCGCGATAACGATCAGTGGAAGGCCGCGATCCGGCCCAATACCAAGGTGTTCTTCTTCGAGACCCCGGCCAATCCGACGATGGATATCGTCGATCTGAAGGCGGTTTGCGAATTGGCCAAACAACACGGCATCGTGACCGTGGTCGACAACGCTTTCGCCACCCCCGCCTTGCAGCGCCCGATCGAATGGGGTGCGGACGTGGTGGCCTATTCGGCGACCAAGCTGATGGACGGGCAGGGGCGGGTGCTGGCGGGCGCGGTCAGTGGGTCGGCGGAATTCATCAACAACGTGCTGCTGCCGTTTCAGCGCAATACCGGGCCGAACCTGTCACCGTTCAACGCCTGGGTGGTGCTCAAGGGCCTCGAAACGCTCGACCTGCGGGTCAAGCGCCAGAGCGAGAACGCGGTCAAGGTTGGCACGTTCCTGCAAGGGCGGGTGCCGCGCATCCTGCATCCCGGGCTGCCCAGCCACCCGCAGCACAATCTGGCGATGCAGCAGATGGATGCTTGCGGATCGATCTTCGCGTTTGAAGTGGAAGACCGCGCGCAGGCCCACGCGCTGCTCAATGCGCTGGAACTGATCGATATTTCCAACAACATCGGCGATGCCCGCTCGCTGATGTGCCACAACGCGTCGACCACGCACTATTCGGTCAGCGCCGAAGTGCGCGCCGAAATGGGCGTGACCGAAGGGATGCTGCGGCTCAACGTGGGCCTGGAAGACCCGCAGGACCTGATCGACGATCTGGATCAGGCGCTGGGCCAGGTTGGGCTCTAACATCCTTCCTCCCCTGCAGGGGAGGGGACCCAGCGCAGCTGGGGGAGGGGCACGAGCGAGTACTCCCAAGCTTGCGCGGCAGTGCCCCAGAGTAACGCGAGGTTTGGAGTACTGGCGGGTGCCACTCCACCACTCGTGGTCCCCCTCTCCCACGGGAGAGGAAGGCCTGTGCCACTCCGCCGACCTTTTTCCACGGAGGGAGGATTAGCCGCGCTTTCCCACCAAGTCCGCCGAGCTTGCGCAGCGCCGGGGTCACCACCGGGATCGTCAGCATCGTGCTCGCCACTGCGCACAGCAGCAGCGCGGTAAAGGTGGCGCTGGTGATCACCTGCTTGTCGAACAGGATGTTGACGAAAATGATCATGATCAGCGCCTTGGTCTGCAGCAGCCAGCCGATCACCCAGGCCTCGCCCTTGCCCCAGTTGAGGATTTTTCCGGCCAGCCCCAGCCCGGCGAGCTTGCCGACGACCGAGGCCAGCAGCAGCAGCGCCGCCGCGCCGAAGACCAGCGGCCCGCCTACATCCCAGCTGGTGCGCAGGCCAGTGGAGAGGAAGAACACCGGCATGAAGGCCAGCAGCACGATGTCGCGGAACTTGTCCATCCGCTCCAGCTCGAACCAGTCCGCATCCAGCACCGCACCGGCCAGAAACGCGCCGACCATGTAGTGCAGCCCGGCCCAGTCCGCCGCGAAGCCGCAAGCGGCCAGCCAGACCAGCGCGATGTACCAGCGGTCCTGCACTTGCAAGCGCGCCATGGACCAGCGCATCGCGAAGGCGGCGGGCACGAACAGCGCGATGAAGCTGACCTGTCGCCCGACCCGTTCCCAATCGAGCAGAATCAGCGCCAGCACGGCCCAGATCGCCAGATCGTCCAGACTGGCATAGCGCAGGATCCGCTGGCCCATCGGCGTGCGCAGCAATTGCAGCTTTTCCAGCAGCAGCACCAGAATCGGCAGGGCGGTGACCGCGCAGGCCATGCCCACGCCCAGCACGAACTGCCAATCGGTGCCCTTCGCCCCGATCCAGTCGGCGCGGCCGGTCAGCGCCAGTAACACCACCGCCGCGCCGCTGCCCAGCAGCAATGGCGCACCCAGCGCGAGCCCCGCAGTTACCCCGGTCTCCCCGCGCCAGCGCCAGGCTTCCTTGATGTCGAGCTCAATCCCGGCGACGAACACGAACAGCATCACCGCCCACCACGCGATGCCGTTGAGTGATCCGATCACCTGCGGGGTGAAGACTGTGGTGTAATAGTCTGGAAAAACTGCCCCCAGCACGCCGGGACCGAGCAGGATGCCGGTGATGATTTGCACCACCACCAGCGGAGCGTAATAGTCCGTCCGGCCCAGCCGCCACAGCGCATAGGGCAGGGCGAAGATCAGGATCAGCGCCAACAGGAACAGTTCGGTGGTGGTCACATGCGATCATCCACCGCGCGCTATCATGGCGCTGCCAGCGCGCCAAGTGGCGGAAAAGGCATTGCCCGTTTGTCGCTCGCCCATTGTCGGATGCGGGCGGCGTTGCTACCTTGCGGCTTATGAAAGCGCTTTTCCAGCATGCGGCGATAACCGACGGGATCACGGTGCGGGTCGCCGTGAACTTTCTGCCCGAGCAATCGCACCCCAGCCCGGTCGATGGCGCGGGCAAATGGTTCTGGGTTTATCACATCCGGATCGAGAACGGTTCGGACCGGTCGGTGCAATTGCTGACCCGGCACTGGCGGATCACCGACGGCCGCGGGATGGTCAACCTGGTCGAAGGCGACGGGGTGGTGGGCGAACAGCCAACCTTGCAGCCGGGCCAGAGCCATGACTATGTCTCAGGCTGCCCGCTGACCACGCCGCACGGATCGATGGAGGGATTCTACACCTTCCGCGCAGCGGACGGCGCGCTGTTTGAAGCGGCGATCCCGTTCTTTCCGCTCGCTGCGCCCGCCATTGCGGGGTGATGTAGCGTATGGGGGCGAGCTTCGACAGGCTCAGCCTGAGCGGGTTCGGTTGTAGTACCTATTCCAAATTTCGCTCATGCTGAGCTTGTCGAAGCATGTGCGCGACGCTTGCCCAATCTGCTTCCCCGCCATAGGAAACCTCTATGAAGCGCACGCTGCTCCCCCTTAACGCCTTGCGCGTGTTCGACGCAGCGGCGCGGCACCTGTCGTTCACCCGCGCGGCGGATGAATTGGCAGTCACTCCCGCCGCAGTCGGCCAGCAGATCCGTGCGCTTGAAGACCTGCTGGGGGTCGTGCTGTTCCGGCGCACGCCCAAGGGGTTGGAACTGACCGACGAGGCGGGGGCCGGGCTGGAGGCGCTGCGCACCGGGTTCCTGCATTTCGAAGCGGCGGTTCAGGCGATGCAGGCGGGGCAATCAAGCCATGTCTTCACGATTGCCGCCCCGCGCGATTTCTTTGCCGCTTGGCTCGCCCCGCGCCTGGCCAAGTTCCGCACGGCTAATCCGGAAGTCCGGTTCAATCTGATAAGCGACGACGCAGCAGACTTTACCGAAGCCAACCTCGATCTCGCGGTGCGCTGGGGCGAGGGACCGGGCGAGCTGGAAGGCGTGGCACTGGGCGCGGCTGAGCGGGTGCTGGCGGGATCGGGCGCATGGATCGGCTGGCCGGGCAGCGCCAATCCGGGTGGGGCCGGGTCGGGCGAAACCGGGGCAGAGCTGCCGGTGCTGATGGTCAGCGACGCCGGGCAGGCGCTCGCCGCCGCTGCGGCCGGACTGGGGCAGGCCTGGATCCCCGCGCTGCTCGCGCACAGCTGGACGGACCCGGACTCTGGCGTGACGTTGAGCGAAGCGGAACCATGCCGCCGCGGCTACTGGCTGGTCGCCCCGCCGCCGCAATGGCGGCAAAAGAAGGTCAAGGCGCTGGTGGCGTTTCTGACGGGGGCAGGAGGCTCAACCTAACCGGAGGTTGCGCGGGGAGCGGTTGTTGACTGCAAATTTCTGCTTCAGTCCACCGGATTGTGCTTGGTCAGAAAAGCGTCGAGTGCATCGTACCATTTGGCCTCGTTCTCATCCTTTACCAAGCCGTGGCCTTCGCCCTTGAAAACCAGCGTTTCCAGCGGCTTGCCCGCCTTGAAGGCGGCATCACGGTACAGCGTGAACTGTTTGAACGGCACGTTGGTATCGACATCGCCATGTGCCAGCAGGACCGGGCGGGTTAGCTGCGCGATCTGCTCCAATGGAGAGACCTGTCCGAGATCGAACTTGGCGTCGTCCCCCTGAACCCGCGCCCGCCACTTGCGCGCGCCTTTGCGGGTGAAGAACCGGGCGTCATATTTCAGGATGCGGTCCCAATCGGTTACGCCGGCGAAGCTGGCTGCGCAGCGGTACCGCTCCGGGTTGCGGGTCACCGCCCACAGCGCCGCGTAACCGCCATAGCTGGAACCAACCACGCAAACGCGCTTGGCATCGGCAATGCCATCCTTGACCGCCCAATCCATGGCATCATCAAGATCGTCCTGCATTTTCCGGCCAATCTGCCCTTGGCCCAGCTCGTCAAAGCTTTCGCCATAGCCGCCTGAGCCGCGATAGTTGGGTTGCAGCACGGCATAGCCGCGGTTGGCGAGGAACTGCACCTCGGCTGAAAAATCCAGCTTGTCGCGCACGCCATATGGTCCACCGTGGGGCAGGATGATCAGCGGCAAATCTTTGGCTGCGCGCCCGCGCGGCAGGGTGAGATAAGCGCTGAGTTTGGTCCCATCGCGCGCGGTGTAGGAGATCGGCTTGGGTCGGGCCATCTGCGCCGGATCAAGTCCGGTCAGTTGTGAAAAGAACGCGTCCAGTTTGCCCTGCGCGGCATCATAAATGAAATAGCCGCCCGGATCGGATTCTGAACCCGCCCACACCACCATCCGCGAATTGTCGCGCGCGCGTGATGCCACCCACACTTCCAGCCCGCTCAAGGCCTTGTCCAGCCGCGCTTGCAGGCGCTTCATCTTGGGTTCGAACCACGCCACCCGGTCCCGGTCATCGGTGTAGAAGGCCGCGATCAAGGTGTCATTATCGTCAAACGCCATGTCCTGCACGTCCCAATCGGGCACGGCAAACACCACGTCACCAGCGGTGCGGGTGGCATAGTTGAATTTGCGCACCGCCATCCGGCCATTGGCATCGGGCTTCAGGACCAGCCCTTCATCCGAATTGGAAACGATCCGCATCACGTCCCACAATTCGTCTTCCTTGGTATCTTCAGACAGCTTTGCGATCAGTTTCAGCGGCTCACCGGCCTTGCTGCGATACCACAGCTTCAGCTTGCGCCCGTCTGCGGAGGGTTCCAGACCCATCCGGACTACCCCGGCGTTGTCCGCGATCCAGCTCCAGACACCGCTCTTCTCCTTTTCCCATTGCTTGCCGCCCTTGGGACCAGAGCCATCGAGCGGAAACCGCCAGACGGAGGGGTAATCATAAATCGTCCGCTGGAACGCCAGCAAGACATACTGCCCGGCGGGATCGATGTGGATCACGTCATCACCGGACAGGCCCATGTCCAGCTTGCCCAGAAAACTCAGCGTGCTGGTAGTCAAATCATACAGATACAAACGGGTAAGCCGCGCGTCTTCCCCGAAGTACTGTACCTGCGCTGACATGGACACAATCAGCTTGCCGTTGCCGGCCCAGCGAAACCATTCCAGTTCTGCCTTGTCCGGCAGGCTGATTTTAGAGCGCGCCTTGCGGGTGATGGGATCGATCAGCGCGATGAATTCCTTTTCGCCAATCGTTGCGCGCAACGCGATCTGCGATCCATCAGGTGACAGGCTGACGTCAGACAAGCCGCTGCCCGTGGCGAAGTTCAATGCGGGGATTTTCGGCGGGCGGGCTTCGCTCTGCGGTGTGGCAGCAGGCTGCGCCGGGGCGCTGCCGACCGGAATGGCGACAAGCAATAACGAAACCAGCAGTGCCTGCACGACCCGGCGCATTGAAGTCCCCTACCCAGCAATCGCGCTTAGGGTATTGGCAGGGCGCAGAATTTCAAGCGAAATTCACGCGGGAACGGACTAACCAGCGGCGCGTCAGAAGTTCAGGATAACACTGCCCCGCGCCATGACGAACTCCATCGCCTTCAGCACTTTGACATCGCGTCAGCGGATCGCCGTCGACCGCGATGATATCGGCGGCTTTTGCCGACTTCCAGCGTGCCGACTTCCTTATCCAGCCCCAGCAGCATGGCGGCGTTGATCGTCGCGGCCTTGATCGCTTCGGCGGGGGACATCCCGAACTTGACCAGCAGTTCGAATTCATCGGCATTGCGGCCGTGCTTGGAAACGCCGGCGTCGGTGCCATAGGCGATGCGCACGCCCAGCGGGATAGGCGATTTGCAGGCTCTTGCCGGTGATCCCGATCCGCCAGTCGATCTGCTTCTTGATCGCCGGGGGATAGGCATTGGGATTGGCCGCGAGCCGCTCCAGATAGCCGTTCACCGTGCTGAGCGTCGGGACATAGAAGGTGCCGTTCTTGGCCATCAGCCGCGCGGTTTCCTCGTCGATCGTGGTGCCATGCTCGATCGAATCCGCGCCCGCGCGCACCGCCAGCTTGATCCCGTCCAGCCCGTGGGCGTGGACCGCCACCTTGCGGCCATAGGCATGGGCGGTGTCAATCAAGGCCTTGGTTTCGTCCTCGAACATCCGGGTAGCAAGCCCGGTGCCCGAATTGACCCCGCCGGTGGTGGCAAACTTGATCACGTCCGCGCCGCGCCCGATCTGGCGGCGCACCGCGCGGCGGCAATCGTCCACCCCGTCGCAGAGGTTTTCGGTGCCGACCATGCCGTGCACATCATCGGCCAGCCCGACCCGGCCATCCATGTGGCCGCCGGTAGTGGAGAGCGATTCGCCTGCGTCGAGAATGCGCGGCCCTTGCACCCAGCCGCGCTTGATCGCTTCCCGGTAGGCCAGCACCTTGCCCTTGTCGTCGCCCAGGTTGCGCACGGTGGTGAACCCGGCGCGCAGCGTCTTCATCCCGTTGTACTGGGTTTCAAAGCTGTTGAGCGGCAGACTGTCGGTCATCGCGGCGGCGAGCCCTTCGTTCCCGGCGCGGTCCGAAGACAGGTGGGTGTGGCTGTCAATCAATCCCGGCAGCACGGTCTTGTCCTTGAGATCGATCACGATCGATCCCGGTAGCGCTGGCATCCAGCCGTTGCCGATCCCGACGATCTTTCCGTCCTGCACCACGATGGTGCTCGGTCCGAGCGGCGCTTGACCGGGCACAGCGATCACGCGCCCGGCGTAGTATCCAGGTCTGCTGGCTGGGAGCCGTGCTGCCAGGAGCCTGCGCATTGACCGTGGCGGTAACCCCGGCGGTGGCTGCGAGCAGGGCGATGATCAGATGGCTGCGCTTCATGGTGGGGCTCCGGGCTGGTGTTGGCACAGCCTAACCGCAACCCACCGTAGCGACAATCCATTGCGGTTTAATCGCACGGTTAATTCCGGTTGACCGGCCCGCCGCGCGCAGGCATCCCGCAGACCATGAACCCGCAAACCATTCGCGTGCCGGTGGCACCCGGCATCGCCATCACCGCCGATGTCGCTGGCCCGCGCGGCGCGCCGACTGTGGTGCTGGGCCACGGCGGCGGGCAGACCCGGCATTCGTGGGACAAGTGCGAACAGCAACTGGCCGCCGCCGGATACTTCGCGATCAACTATGACCTGCGCGGCCATGGCGATAGCGACTGGTCCCCCGATGGCGACTATGCGATCACCACCCGCGCGCGGGATCTGATCGCAGTGGCGGGGCAGGGGAGCAGCCCCGTCGCGCTGGTCGGCGCATCACTCGGCGGGATCACTGCATTGGTCGCGGCCTCGCTGGGGTTTGATGTCGCCGCCTTGGTGCTGGTTGATATCGTGCCGCAGATGGCCCCGGCGGGCGTCGCCAAGATCCGCGATTTCATGACCGGCAGCCCCAATGGCTTTGCCAGCCTGGAGGAAGCCGCCGACGCGATCAGCGCCTATTACCCTGATCGGCCCCGGCCCAAAGACCTCAGCGGGCTGCACAAGAACCTGCGGCTGCACCCCGATGGCCGCTATCGCTGGCACTGGGACCAGCGGATGATGACCGATACCCGCGCCGATCCAGCACAGCTGCTGGCCATGATGGACGCCGCCGACTGGACCGACCGCGTACCGACGCTGCTGGTGCGCGGCATGAAGAGCGACATTGTTGACGACGCCGGCGTCGCCGACCTGCGCCGCCGCGTCCCCGCGCTCGAAGTCGCGGATATCGGCGGGGCCGGGCACATGGTCGCTGGTGATCGCAACGACGAATTCAACGCGGCAGTGCTGGAGTTCCTGGGCCGGGTGATGCCTGCGAGTTAGGGAGTCAGGGCGAAGCTCGCAAAACCTGCATCACGTCGCTCAATTCCCGCTCATCCTGAGCTTGTCGAAGGACTGCTTTTTCTTGGTAAGGTTGCGCACGAGGAGCGAAGAAAAAAACAGTGCTTCGACAAGCTCAGCATGAGCGGGTCTGGTTCAGATGTATCGCCAACAAGCCTCATTCCTTCGGCAGCTGCCACTTGACCGTATAGCCCCAGCTGCCCGCCACTTTCGCGCCGGTTTCATCGCTGGCAGGTTCGAACCGGCCGCGCGCGCTCATTTTGCTGCAGGTCACGGCGTCGAGCCCGGGGTGGCCGCTGGAGCGGGTGACGGTGCAGCCGGTCACCCGGCCATCGGTGCCGATTGCCAGCCGGAACCCGGTGGTGCCTTCGTTCCCTTCGCGGATGTCGCGGGTGGGATAGTCGTTGGTGGTCACCCAGCCGCCGGTATCGCCGCGTGGACGGGCGGTGCGGGGGGTGAACAGCGGCGGTGGTGGCAAGGGCTCAGGCGTGGGCGTGGCGACGGGGAAAGTCACCGTGCCGATATCGTCCCCGGCGCTGGGCTTGTCTTTGTCATTACTCCCCGCGAACGTCGGCGCGGCGGTGGGAATCACGATCGGCCGGTCAGTCACCAGCACCCGGCTGTTGTCCGGCGCGGCCTTTGCGGTCGGCTGCGGGGCGGGTGGGGGCGGCTTGGGTTTGTCCTCGATAATGAACTCCCCAATTATCCGGTCCTCAATGAAGGGGATCGCGCTCGACGCCAGTCCGTTGACCAGCGCATAGCCCGCCGCGACGTGCAGCGCCGCGACCACCACGATGGTCGCGCTGCGGTTCCGGCTGCGATCGGTATCGATATAGGCCATGACGTCATCCTTTCCTGCCCCCGGTTGGCCCGCCCGCTTGGCTGCGAGTCGTTGCCTCGATCCGGCTTGATAATGTAACAGTATAACATGACGCAACGCATTGCAAGTCCCTTTGCCGTAGCGTCCGTAACAGGCGGCTTGCCTTTGGTGGCGGGCTTGGCACGATGCAGCGGCCACAGGAGAGCGCCCGATGACCAGCCAGACGCCGATTCTCTACGACTATCCCCGCGCGCCCAGCCCGCGCCGCGCACGGATCGTGCTCGCTGAAAAGGGCATCGCGCACGATACCGTAGTGGTCGATCTGGCGGCGGCGGAGCAGCTGGGCGAAGCCTACCGGCTGATCAATCCCGCCTGCACCGTCCCCGCGCTCGCGCTGCCGGGTGGTGCCGTGCTGACTGACAACGCCGCGATCGCCGCCTGGGCCGAAGCGCACCAGCCCGAACCGCCGCTGTTCGGCATCACCCCACTCGACCGCGCCGAAATCGCCAGCTGGCAAAGCAAGGCCGAGGGGGAGGGGCTGATGACCATCGCCGAAGCCATGCGCAACACCGCCCCCGCCATGAAAGGCCGCGCGCTGCCCGGCCCGGTGGACTACGCCCAGATCCCCGAACTCGCCGCACGCGGTCTGGCGCGGTTGCAGGATTTCCTCACCCGGCTGGACGCGCACCTGGCCGGGCGCGAGTTTCTGGCGGCGAGCGGCTTCTCGATTGCGGATATTACGGCGGGGGTCGCGCTGGACTTCGCGCGCGTGCTGCGGGTTGATCCTGACGAAGGCCGGCCGAACGTGGCGGCGTGGCGGGCGAGGTTGAAGGGCAGGGCGAGCTTTGGGCTGTAGGGGGAAGGGGCGCCATTCCTCTCAAATCCCCCTCCTCTGCGGGGCGGGGAGCAAGAGTTTGCCTGAACCAAACACCCTCCAATCCCGTCACCCTGAACTTGTTTCAGGGTCCATCGTGCCGCCAGTCCAAAGCAAGCAGGGACTGCGCAAACCGCCGGATTTCTGCTTGAATTCATACTCCGGGCACGCGGACAAATGGATCCTGAAACAAGTTCAGGATGACGGTGGATTGGAAGCGGGGCGAAAATGCGAAAGCCCTACCGGGAAGGCTGCGGCCGCCAACCAATCCGCACTTCGCTACCACCGATTGTCAGTTCACAGTGCGGCAATTGGCGCTAGGGTCGCAGCGGGGAGGCCACAGCAATGGAATTGAGACGGCGTGACTTTGTGGCAGGCTTGGCAACCGTGCCGCTGCTGACCGGGGCGAGCCCTGCGGCGGCAACGGTGTTCCAGGCACGCCGAATTGTAACGATGGACCCCAGAATGCCCGTCGCCACGCATGTCGCGGTGGCCGATGGCAAAATTCTGGGGGTGGCGCGCAGCGCGGCGGCGCTCAAGCCCATGCTCGGCGGACGAACCGCAGCGCTTGATACCCGGTTCGACAAGGCGGTGCTGATGCCCGGTCTGATCGATCCGCATGTCCATCCGATGCAATCAGCGGTGATGCTCAACCTGCCATTCGTTGCGCCGGAAGACTGGGTGCTGCCGACGGTTACTTACAAAGGCGCGCAGAACCCCGCAGCCTATCGCCAGCGGCTGACTGAGGAGCTGGCCCGATCATCGGCCAACCCGTTTATCTGCTGGGGCCATCACGAACTGTTCCACGGACCGATTGATCGCCAGTGGCTGGACGAAATCGCCCCGGATCGTGCGGTCGTGATCTGGCAGCGCAGTTTTCACGAGGTGATCCTGAACAGCGCGGCGATGCGGGCATGGGGGTTCGCAGAACGCGCAGCCTTCGATGCCGCAGTGGCAGCGGCTGGGACTGATCCACAGCACGCCAGTTTCGAGCGCGGCATCTTCGCCGAAACTGCACTGCTGATCGCGCTGGCAAAGCTCGTGCCGCACATTTTGTCGCCTGCCAAAATTCAGGCGGGGATGGCGACGATGCAGGCGATGATGCTGAAATCGGGGGTGACGACCATCTCTGATATGGGCACCGGGATATTTTCCGGGTTCGATGCCGAGGCGGGCATGATCAAGGCCGCGTTTGAGCGCACGGACAATCCTTCGCGGGTAATGCTGATGCCGCTCGCGAACAGTGTGCCCCCCGAAGCGGACCTTGACCGCTGGTTTGCAGATCTGCAGCACGCGCTGGTCTTCGCCGCACGTTCGGATCGACCGGCGGGTCAAGATGCTGGCGGACGGGGCGTTTTTTGCCCAGAACATGATGATGAACCCGCCCGGTTACAGCGATGGGCACAGCGGCAAATGGATTACTGAACCGGCCGTGGTCCAGGCACAGTTCAAGCGGTTCTGGGATGCCGGATTTTCGCTGCACGTCCATGTGAACGGCGATCAGGGCCTGGACGTGGTGCTGGCCGGATTGAGCGGGCTGGCCCCGCGCCGCACCGGGCAGACAGCCACGCTCGAACATCTTGGCTACGCTACACCGGCGCAGCTGGCCCGGGTGGCGCAGATGAAGCTGATGGTCTCGGCCCAGCCAAATTACATTCGCGTGCTGGGCGATGTCTATGGCCAGCACGGCCTGGGGCCAGAACGCGCGGCGCACATCAACCGGCTGGGATCGCTCGAACGGCTGGGGTGCCGCTGGGCCTGCACAGCGATTTCAATATGGCCCCGATCGATCCGCTCTATCTGGCCTGGATCGCTGCCAACCGCGAGACTATCGGCGGAAACGTGCTCGCCCGGGCCGAGCGGCTGAGCGTTGACAAGGCGCTGCGGGCGATCACGATCGACGCGGCGCGGGTGATTGGAATGGCTGGCCAGGTTGGCTCAATCACAGCGGGCAAAAAAGCCGATTTCACAGTTCTGGCACAGGACCCCTATCAACTCGGCCGCACCGGCCTGCGCGCCGCCACGGTCGAAGGCGTGGTGTTTGAAGGGCGGGCGGTGATGGCGTGATTCCTGATTGGAGGCGCAACTGAACCTCAGCGCTTGGGTTTCCCCCCCACCCTGCTAGGGGCGCGCGCGCAATGATCACGATCAACAACATCACCGTGCGGCTGGGCGGCCGGACCATTCTGGATCAGGCTTCGGCGACGATTCCCCCGGCGGGCGCGTCGGCCTGATCGGGCGCAATGGGGCGGGCAAGTCGACGCTGATGAAGGTGCTGATCGGCCAGCTGGAGCCCGATGACGGTTCCATCGAGATGCCGCGCCGCACGCGGCTGGGCTATATCGCGCAGGATGCTCCCGATGGCGCGCGCTCGCCGTTTGAGACGGTGCTGGCGGCGGATACCGAGCGTGCGGCCCTGCTGGAGGAGGCGGAGCATTGCACCGATCCGGACCGGCTGGGCGACGTGCATGAGCGCTTGCTGGCGATTGACGCCTATACCGCCCCGTCGCGCGCGGCGATCATCCTGACCGGCCTCGGCTTTGACGAGGCGATGCAGGCGCAGCCGCTGACGAGCTTTTCGGGCGGGTGGAAGATGCGCGTGGCGCTGGCCGCGCTGCTGTTCTCCGCGCCGGACCTGCTGCTGCTCGACGAGCCGTCGAACCACCTCGATCTGGAATCGACGCTGTGGCTGGAAAACTTCCTCAAGGCCTATCCCGGCACGCTGATCGTGATCAGCCACGAGCGCGATCTGCTCAACAATGTGGTCGATACGATCCTGCACCTGCAGGGCGGCAAGCTGTCGCTGTACCCCGGCAACTACGATTCGTTCGAAACCCAGCGGGCCGAGCGCGCCGCGCAGCTCGCCTCGGCCAAGGCCTCGCAAGACGCCCAGCGCGCGCGGTTGCAGGACTATGTCGCGCGCAATTCCGCCCGCGCCTCCACCGCCAAGCAGGCGCAATCGCGCGCCAAGATGCTCGCCAAGATGCAGCCGATTGCGGCGCTGATGGAAGATCCCAGCCTCAGCTTCGATTTCCCCAGCCCCAAGGAAATGCGCCCGCCGCTGATCACGCTCGATCTGGCGGCGGTCGGCTATGACGACAAGCCGATCCTCCAGCGGCTGAACCTGCGGATCGATCCCGATGACCGGATCGCGCTGCTCGGCCGCAACGGCAACGGCAAGACCACGCTGGCGCGGCTGCTGGCGGCGCAGCTGAGCCCGCTGGCGGGGGAGATGCAGGCGTCGAACAAGATGACCGTGGGCTATTTCACCCAGTATCAGGTCGAAGAACTGGCGAGCGACGACACCCCGCTGGAGCACATGACCCGCGCGATGCAGGGCGCGACCCCCGGCGCGGTGCGCGGCCAGCTCGGCCGGTTCGGCTTTTCCGGCAACCGCGCGATCACGCAAGGTCGGCAGCCTGTCAGGCGGCGAGCGTGCGCGGCTGGCGCTGGCGCTGATCACCCGCGATGCGCCGAACCTGCTGATCCTCGACGAGCCGACCAACCACCTCGACGTCGACGCGCGCGAGGCGCTGGTCCAGGCGCTCAACGATTTCGACGGCGCGGTGATCCTGATCAGCCACGACCGCCACATGGTCGAACTGACCGCCGACCGGCTGGTGCTGGTCGATAACGGCACCGCGACGGACTACGCCGGCAGCATGGAGGACTACATCGACTTCGTGCTGGGCAGGAACCAGCCCAAGGCCGGCGGCAAGGGCGAAGGGCGAGAAGAAGGACCGCAAGGCCGCCGCGCAAAGCCGCGAAGAAGCGCGCGCGGTCAGCAAGGCCGTCAGCAGCTGCCGAAGCCGCGATGGCCAAGCTGCAAGCGCAGCTCTCCGCCATCGACCGCGCGATGTTCGATCCCGAAGCCGCCGAACCCGCCCTGCAGAAGCTGACCATGGGCGCGCTCAACCAGCGCCGCGGCGAACTGGTCAAGCAGCTCGCCGAAGCCGAAGCGACCTGGCTGGCGGCGAGCGAGGCGCTGGAGCAGCTCGCGGCTTAACCCTCCGCCGCTGTGGCGCAGGCGGCCTTCCTCCCATTCGGCCCGGAGCCGTTCCTTGAGCCGCTCATAGACGGGATGGCCGGGAACCAGATCGCGCTCATCGACGCGAAACGACCCGCGCCGCTGGAGCAGATAGATCAGCAGCGCATCGCCGCGCCCGGCCGACCCGTCGTGCTCCCAGCCCTCGGCCAGGGCCCGCTCCAGCGCACAGTGCTCCAGCCGCTCCGCCCCTAGCCGCAAGGCCTCGTCCCACGCCGCCGCAAAGCCTTCCGCCCCGGGCCGCTGCCGCAGCTTGTACAGCGCCTCCAGCGAAGCGCCGATCGCCCGCGCCGCCTGGGTCACGATCCCGCTCGCCGCGAGTGCGGCGATGAACGCGCGCTGGCGGACAGGGGTGATCGAGTTCCCGCGCGGCTGCTTGTGGGCATAGGGCACGAAGGCCAGCAGCGGATCGTCCGGCTCCGGCACCGGCGCGGTAAAGGCCGTGCGGCTGGTCCGGCGCGAAGGGCGGACAGATTTGCAAACCAATTCCTCCCCCTGCGGGGGGACTCGAAGAGGGCGCTCTGCGCCAGCGGGACCATCTCCGCTCACCCTGAGCTTGTCGAAGGGAGCATGGTGGAGGG
This sequence comes from uncultured Alphaproteobacteria bacterium, assembly GCA_963802015.1. Taxonomy (GTDB): domain Bacteria; phylum Pseudomonadota; class Alphaproteobacteria; order Sphingomonadales; family Sphingomonadaceae; genus Novosphingobium. The sequence continues at coordinate 164,028 of CAWDHB010000005.1, read as the reverse complement.
GCACGCGCGCGTACTCCCAACTTCGATCGGCGAGGGGACTATCCGCAGGATGGTGGAGGGGCACGTGCGAGTGATCCCGCCCTTCATGGCCGGGTCCAAGGCGCGGAGCATCCGCCCCATCATTTTTCCTGCGCGCCAAGGGGAAGGTCCTTTCCTGCTGAAATGGTGGATTCCCCGATGGAGGGTCTGTGTAAGTCAGGTGCGGGTGTGTAGGAAAATGGTTTTTTGGTGGTGAGCGGCGGGGAGATGCTATGGCATGTCACCGTCCGAAGGCGCAGTTTGTGGATCGCGCAGAGGGGTGCGGAGGGGGTTTGGAGTTCAAGTAAGCTGTCACCACAATCCCACCGTAATCCCTCATGGGGGGTAAGTGCGCAGTCACCGCAACTTGGAGCAGAAACCTAATCTCCCTTGGTCCGTCGTCTGGCTTCAGCAAAATGTGTAAGCTTTGTCAGTGCTTCGATAGGAAGGTCACGCATAATCCGAAGCAGGTTGTCATCTCCACTTTTTAGGACAAACTCCCTAAAGTCGTCAGCCATTTCTTCAGACTCTTGGACGTCATTTTCGTCGACGTCCATTCCGCGAACGATAGCTCCAACCCGAAGTGCGTCTCTAAGTGATACCTCAAAATCTGTGTCGAACTTATCGCCGCAATGCTGACACGACACGGATGAAGGAGGATTAAGACCTTCACATTTTGGACAGGCACGGTAGTTTGTTTTGCGCTTCGGAAACTCGAACCCGCATTCAGAACATTCCTTTGCAGACCGTCGATTCTGACTCTCACAAACCGGGCAAACCTTAAAAGTCACTTCCTTCTCTTGCCTAGCCTGCGGGCTCATTTCGCCCTCGACTTTTCGCGCATGTTCCTCAAGAACCTCAAGAGAGGGCATCACAACGTAGGCTCGAGAATAGTCGTCTGGACCCAGTGTTCTAACGACACGTCCCGATGCTCTGTCGGAAGGCAAGCTCGGTTTTTGCGTGGGGAATATACAAAAGTACGCGAAGCCTCGGAATATCGACCCCTTCAGATATCATGGCCACTGAAACGAGCCATTTCTTTTCTGTGTTCTTGCGAAAAGCAGAAATACGACCCTCTGGATTCGCAGACTGATTATGAACAATGAGCGGCTTCTCGCCAGTCATAATTTCCAACAGTTCAGCCACATATTCAGCAATCGGTATTGTAGGGGCAATAACCAGCCCGCCGGCAGTTGGCACGGTTTCGCGGAGGTCTTCTAGCTTTTCAATTCCCCAAGATGCCATAGAGCCAAGATACGAATCAGGATCTGGAGTGATGCCATCCTGTTTGTATTTTGGGGTAACCGCAAGTTTGAAAAAATCGAGTGCCCTCTTTAGACCCGGAATGCTTGCATACTTTTTCTCCGTATCAGCCCCGATTTTGCTCGAAACACTTATACCTTCTCCATCCGGTAATGTGACCGTAAAAGTCCCCTCGTGTCGATGGAAAGTAATTGGCCTGCGGTTAGGCGCGATCCACTGCCTCGCCATAAGTGAGGGTAAACGTAGCTTCCTCCGGCAAATCGATTATGTTGCCCTCGTCATCATAGGCCAGCCAGACTGTGTCTTTACCATCAGAGCGAACTGGCGTTCCCGTCAAAATAAGGGTGTCTTTTGCGTTCTCGAACGCACTGCCTGCTTGCTCGCCCCACGCCGCTTCGACCGCTGCATGGTGGTGCTCATCGCAGATGACCAGTGTTCGGTAATTGTTGCAAACATATTGGAATGGTTCGGACAGGCCTTCAATTGCATGCCAGGTTGCGCAAAGGTCGTTGCCGTAATCAGTGACGTCTTCATCCCGCACCCGTGACCTTAGTCATGTCCTTACCAGTCACGAACTCGAAGTCGTTACCCCATTGCTTTACTACTTCTGCGCGCGGAGCAATAACAATAACCCTATCTATCACGTCTCGATCAAACATCTTTTTTGCGATTGCACTAGCACAGATGGTTTTGCCTGAACCCGGCGCGGCATTGATTAGAAAGTGCCGATTGCTGCCATCGATGAGCCACGCCTCAGCTTTTTGAATGGCTTGAGCTTGCCAAGGGCGAGAGAGTAAGTTTGCTCATTTGGCGCCTTTCTTCAGATTGCACGGAGGGCATAGGGCTTGTCCATTCCGAGTGATAGTAATTCCGCCTCTTGACCATGCAAGTACGTGGTCTGCGTGGAAAACTTTTCCGAGAGGACAGTTACAAATGGAACACCTGTTGCCCGAAATAATTCGTAGAAACTGCCTCTGTCTCCAGTCGAAATTTCGGTTCAACGAGCGATCCAGTATTCTGTCATAGTAAGTTCGCGATAGGGCAGATTATCTGGAACTGTGCAGCTAACGTATTTATTAATTCGCACAACAATTTTTGCCATCGGCACACGCTTGGACTCGATGCGCAATCCGTCTTTTCTCATTCTGGTCAGTTCGGCGTTTGGGTTCTGAACTCCGAATAGCAGTAGCGCCTCGAGAAGAGAGGCTGGGTTGCCTTCAAGCATGTGTTCGCGAAGCGCCAGTGCAGGCTGATATTCAGTCATAGATAACACCTAGCTCGCGTAACCTGTTTCGCAGAAAAAGCGGATTGAGTATGCCTTCATCAAGGTGTTCACAACATTTCTCGTTGCTCAAAATTTGCCAACCTTTTGTTTGCAGGGCTAAATATGTCTCATGAGAAAAATAGTTTGAACCTATAGGTCAAGCGATCCTCGTCACCCAGACCGAAGTCTTTCTCGATAAGTTTCGCTAGTTGATTCGCTGCTTCGATTAGCCGCTCGGATGAAATTCGATCACCTAGTGCTTCGGCAAACTCGAAGAAAATCGCCGCAAAAAGCTGGTCCTGTGACAGTTTGAATCTTCTGCTCGCCACGTGTCATGGCCTCCTGCTTTCGATCATCTGCGTTTCGACATTTAAGTCAAGGAGACAGCAGAGCAACTTGTTAATTGAGTGCCAAAGCTGCACGCTTGTGCAAGCTCAGAAAGAAGGAAGAGTTTGAGCGGAGGCGCCGTTGCTCTGCCGCATGTCGCTTGACCAAATCCAACATCCCCCCTAATGGCCCCGCTTCCGGAACGGGTTCGCCCGCAATTCCGGTTGAGCTGAACATTGGCGGTGCGTCGTTCTAACGCGCGGTTATCCGTCAAAGTAACCCGGCCCTGGTGCCTTGGGTGGAGTGTTTTCGGCTCGTGATTCGCGCCCTGTTCGCCGGGTCATGGTCCGGGATGCCGGTTGCGCTCGCGGGTTTCGCATTCTCTTCATCTGCTGCGCCATCGGCCACAATCAAGGTGAAGAGTACTTCATGCCTACAATCAACCAGCTGGTCCGCAAGGGCCGCGTTCCGCAGAAGGCCAAGTCGAAGGTCCCTGCGATGGAGCAGAACCCGCAGAAGCGCGGCGTGTGCACCCGTGTTTACACCACGACCCCGAAGAAGCCGAACTCGGCGCTGCGCAAGGTCGCGAAGATCCGCCTGACCAACCAGCGCGAAGTGATCTCGTACATTCCCGGCGAAGGCCACAACCTGCAGGAACACAGCGTTGTGCTGATCCGCGGCGGGCGCGTGCGCGATCTTCCCGGCGTGCGCTATCACGTGCTGCGCGGCGTGCTCGATACCCAGGGCGTCAAGGACCGCAAGCAGAGCCGCTCGAAGTACGGCGCCAAGCGTCCGAAGTAAGGTTTCAGTTTTTGTTGGGTGCGCCATTCGCCTCCGCGAATGGCTTGCGGCACCGGCCCGCTCCCCCACCCGGCCACCCATAGGGTAACCCTAGTATTGGGTGGCCGGGTGGGGAAGCGGGCCGGTGCCGCCCTACTCCGAAGGAGTTAGATAAAATGTCACGTCGTCGTCGTCCCGAAAAGCGGATCATCCTGCCCGATCCCAAGTACAAAGATCAGATCCTGTCGAAGTTCATGAACAACCTCATGCTCGACGGCAAGAAGTCGGTCGCGGAATCGATCGTCTATGGCGCCATGGAAACCATGGAAACGCGCGCCAAAAGCAATCCGGTGGAGCTGTTCCACACTGCGCTGACCAACGTTGCGCCGCAGATCGAAGTGCGCTCGCGCCGCGTCGGTGGTGCGACCTATCAGGTCCCGGTTGAGGTGCGGCCCGAACGCGCGCAGGCGCTGGCGATCCGCTGGCTGATCACCGCCGCGCGCAACCGCAGCGAAACCACGATGGCCGCGCGCCTTTCGGCCGAGCTGCTCGACGCCGCCAACAACCGCGGCAACGCGGTGAAGAAGCGCGAAGACACCCACCGGATGGCCGACGCCAACCGCGCGTTCAGCCATTATCGCTGGTAGCAGCGAAAGTTGTTGGACTTCCGCTGGTAACGTCACGCGACTGTCATCGAATTGAACCAAAGGGCAGGGGCAATCTGGCCCCTCCCAGCGACCTAAGGAAATACCCATGGCCCGCAGCCATCCGCTTAGCATGTACCGTAATATCGGGATCATGGCGCACATCGACGCTGGCAAGACCACGACGACCGAGCGCATCCTCTATTACACCGGCAAGTCCTACAAGATCGGTGAAGTCCACGATGGCGCGGCCACGATGGACTGGATGGAGCAGGAACAAGAGCGTGGAATTACGATCACTTCCGCCGCGACGACCTGCTTCTGGAACGATCACCGGATCAACATCATCGACACCCCCGGCCACGTCGACTTCACCATTGAAGTCGAACGCTCGCTGCGCGTGCTCGACGGTGCGGTAGCCTGCTTCGACGGCGTGGCCGGGGTCGAGCCCCAGTCCGAAACCGTCTGGCGCCAGGCCGACAAGTACGGCGTGCCAAGAATGTGCTTTATCAATAAGTTGGACCGCACCGGCGCCAACTTCAAGTACTGCGTCCAGTCGATCATCGACCGTCTGGGTGCCAAGCCGGCGGTGCTGTACATCCCGATCGGTCTGGAAGCTGACCTGAAGGGCCTGGTCGATCTGGTTGAAAACCGTGCGATCATCTGGAAGGACGAAGCGCTGGGCGCGGAATTCTTCTACGAAGAGATCCCGGCAGACCTGGCCGATGAAGCCGCAATCTATCGCAGCGAATTGATCGAATTGGTGATCGATCAGGACGACGATGCAATGGAAGCTTACCTTGACGGCAAGGAGCCTGACGTCGCAACGCTGAAGGCCTGCATCCGCAAGGGCACGCTGAACCAGTCGTTTGTGCCGGTTTGCTGCGGCTCGGCGTTCAAGAACAAGGGCGTTCAGCCGCTGCTCGACGCGGTGGTTGATTATCTGCCTTCGCCGCTCGACATTCCTGATGTCCAGGGCGTCAAGATGGACAGCGACGAGAAGGACAGCCGTCCGCCGACCGACGAAGCGCCGTTCAGCGCATTGGCCTTCAAGGTGATGAACGATCCGTTCGTGGGCTCGCTGACCTTCATCCGGATCTATTCGGGTACGCTCACCAAGGGCACCTACCTGAACTCGGTCAAGGACAAGAAGGAAAAGGTCGGGCGCATGCTCGAAATGCACGCCAACGACCGCAAGGACGTTGACGAAGCCTTCGCAGGCGACATCATCGCGCTGGCCGGGATGAAGGAAACAACAACCGGCGATACCTTGTGCGCCGAGCGATTCCCGATCGTGCTCGAGCGGATGGAATTCCCCGAGCCGGTGATCGAACTGTCGGTGGAACCCAAGACCAAGGCCGACCAGGAAAAGATGGGCATCGCGCTCAACCGCCTGTCTGCCGAAGATCCTTCGTTCCGCGTGTCGACTGACCATGAAAGTGGCCAGACGATCATCAAGGGCATGGGCGAACTGCACCTCGACATCATCGTCGATCGGATGCGCCGCGAATTCAAGGTTGAAGCCAACGTCGGTGCGCCGCAGGTGGCTTATCGCGAGTACCTCGCGAAACCGATCGATCTCGATCACACCCACAAGAAGCAGTCGGGTGGTACCGGTCAGTTTGGCCGCGTGAAGGTCAAGGTTACGCCGGGTGAGCGCGGCAGTGGCTTCGTCTTCAAGGACGAGATCAAGGGCGGCAATATTCCCAAGGAATATATCCCTGCGATCGAAAAGGGCTTCCGCGAGACAGCTGAAAGTGGCTCGCTGATCGGCTTCCCGATCATCGACTTCGAAGTGCTGCTCTATGACGGCGCCTACCACGACGTCGACTCGTCGGCATTGGCCTTCGAAATCTGTGCCCGCGGTGCAATGCGCGAAGTGGCGCAGAAAGCTGGGATCAAGCTGCTTGAGCCGATCATGAAGGTCGAAGTGGTCACCCCGGAAGACTACCTGGGCGACGTCATCGGCGACATGAACAGCCGTCGCGGCCAGATCCAGGGCACAGATACTCGGGGTAACGCCCAAGCCGTCGAAGCGATGGTGCCACTGGCGAACATGTTCGGCTATGTGAACCAGTTGCGCTCGTTCACTCAGGGCCGGGCCAACTACTCGATGTTTTTCTCCCACTATGACGAGGTCCCGGCGAATGTCGCTACCGAGATCAAGGAGAAGCTTGCCTAAGCGGCGAGATAAGACTAAGGGCGGCGCCTGATTTATCGGGTGCCGCCTAGACCCCGCAGATTCACATCAAAGCGAAAGAAGGTTTGAGACAATGGCTAAGGCTAAATTCGAGCGGAACAAGCCGCACTGCAACATTGGCACCATCGGTCACGTTGACCACGGCAAGACCACGTTGACGGCCGCAATCACCAAGATCATGGCTGAAATCAACGGCGGCGTAGCTGTTGATTTTGCGAACATCGACAAGGCTCCCGAAGAGCGCGAGCGTGGCATCACCATCTCGACCGCTCACGTCGAGTATGAAACTGCTGCGCGCCACTATGCGCACGTCGATTGCCCGGGCCACGCCGACTATGTGAAGAACATGATCACCGGTGCGGCGCAGATGGACGGCGCGATTCTGGTGGTGAACGCTGCCGACGGCCCGATGCCGCAGACCCGCGAGCACATCCTGCTCGCTCGCCAGGTCGGCGTTCCTGCGCTGGTCGTGTACATGAACAAGGTTGACCAGGTCGACGACGCAGAAATCCTCGAGCTCGTTGAACTGGAAATCCGCGAGCTGCTGTCGAGCTATGGCTTCGACGGCGACGCGATCCCCGTGATCCCGGGTTCGGCGCTTGCCGCTCTCGAAGGCCGCGACGATAACATCGGCAAGGAATTCGATCATTGCCCTGATGAACGCAGTCGACACTGCCATCCCGCAGCCGCCGCGTCCGACCGACAAGCCGTTCCTGATGCCCGTCGAAGACGTGTTCTCGATCTCGGGCCGTGGTACGGTTGTGACCGGCCGCGTCGAAACCGGCATCGTCAAGGTTGGCGAAGAAGTCGAAGTGGTCGGCATCCGCGACACGCAGAAGACCGTCGTCACCGGCGTCGAAATGTTCCGCAAGCTGCTCGATCAGGGTGAAGCTGGCGATAACATCGGCGCGCTGGTGCGTGGTCTGAAGCGTGAAGACGTCGAGCGTGGCCAGGTTCTGGCCAAGCCCGGTACGGTTACGCCGCACACTGAATTCGCGGCTTCAGTTTACGTGCTGTCGAAGGATGAAGGTGGCCGTCACACGCCGTTCTTCGCCAACTACCGCCCGCAGTTCTACTTCCGCACCACCGACGTGACCGGCGAAGTGATCCTTCCCGAAGGCACCGAAATGGTGATGCCGGGCGACGACGTTGCCCTGTCGGTAAAGCTGATCGCACCGATCGCCATGGACGAAGGTCTCCGCTTCGCAATTCGCGAAGGCGGCCGGACTGTCGGTTCAGGGGTTGTCAGCAAGATCACTAAGTAATATAGGCCGCACTCCCGGGGGGATTTGTTTCCCCCGGGTCGGTTTTTGCGGGCTGCGCTGCCCATTCCCAGATGGGAAGGGCGGCTCGGTCTGGTTTGTTTTTGGCTCTTTCTCATCGGTAGTTGGACATGGAAGCTCAGAATATTCGCATTCGCCTGAAGGCATTCGATCATCGCGTGCTTGATCAGGCGACCAGTGAAATCGCGGACACCGCCCGTCGTACCGGCGCGCTGATCCGGGGCCCCATTCCACTTCCGACCAAGATTGAGAAGTTCACCGTCAACCGCGGACCGCACATCGACAAGAAGTCGCGTGAGCAGTTCGAAGTGCGGACCTACAAGCGGCTGCTCGATATCGTGCAGTCGACCCCGACCACGATCGAAGCGCTGTCAAAGCTTGACCTCGCTGCGGGTGTGAACATCGAAATCAAGTTGGCCTAACCGCCAGCGCAATCCTTCCGGCTTCGGCCGGAGCTTCGCGAGTTAGCTCGCGCAGACACAGGGATACCTCCGGCCAATGGCCGGGCATGCGTCCCCCGTCTTGCTTCTCAAGGGTTTCGACCCAGCACGAAGCGCCTAGCCCGGACGGGGCTCGTATCACACATGGGCTGGACATGCCTGGCGGGATGGTCCCGTCAGGCCTCTGTAGGAGTATGGATCATGCGTACCGGCGTGATCGCCAAGAAGGTGGGGATGACCCGCCTGTTCCAGGAAGACGGACGGCATGTGCCGGTTACCGTCTTGGCGCTGGAAGATTGTCAGGTGGTTTCGGTTCGCACCGATGAGAACGACGGCTATGTGGCTGTCCAGCTCGGTGCAGGCGTTGCCAAGCAAAAGAACGTGGCCAAGCCGCAGCGCGAACATTTCGCGAAGGCGCAGGTCCCGCTCAAGATGCGCGTAGCCGAATTCCGGGTAACCGATGATGCGCTGCTCGAAGTTGGTGCTTCGATCGCCGCCTCGCACTTTGTGCCGGGGCAGCTGGTCGACATTTCGGGCCACACGCAGGGCAAGGGCTTTGCGGGCGGCATGAAGCGCTGGGGTTTCGGCGGCATGCGCGCTACCCACGGCGTGTCGATCAGCCACCGTGCACTCGGTTCGACTGGCCAACGCCAGGATCCGGGCAAGGTGTTCAAGAACAAGAAGATGGCCGGTCACATGGGTGATCGCCAGCGCACGCAGCAGAACCTCGAAGTCGTCCGGGTGGATGATGAGCGCGGTCTGATCTTCGTCAAGGGTTCGGTGCCCGGATCGAAGAACGGCTGGCTGACTGTCAAGGATTCGGTGAAGGTTTCGCGCCACGCTGACGCGCCTTATCCGGCTGGCCTGAAGAGCGCTGCCATCGCAAACGAAGCACCGGCTGCTGCCGATACTCCTGCGGACAACACCGCAGCTGTCGAAGCAACCGACGGTCAGGAGGGCTAAGTCGTGAAGGTCAAGCTTTCCAATCTCGATGGCACCGCCGGTAAAGGCGACGTCGAGCTGAACGAAGCAGTGTTCGGCGTTGAGCCGCGCGCTGACATTCTCCACCGCGTTGTCACCTGGCAGCTCGAAAATCGCCGCGGCATTGCCCGGGCGACCCGCGAGCGCTCGGATGTGGCGCGCACGGGCAAGAAGTTCGGCAACCAGAAGGGTGGTGGTACCGCTCGGCATGGTGACCGCGCTGCGCCTGTGTTCATCGGCGGCGGTAAGGCCCACGGTGCACGCCGCCGTGAGTTCGACGTCTCGCTGAACAAGAAGATCCGTGCACTCGGCCTGAAGATGGCGCTGTCATCCAAGGCGAAGCAGGGTCTGGTTGTGGTCGACACGCTCGACATCTCTGATGCCAAGACGAAGTCGCTGGCAGGTCAGCTCGCGCAGGCGAACTGGGGCAAGAAGGTACTGGTCATCGACGGCGAGCAGGTGAACGAAGGCTTTGCCCGCGCCGCCGGCAACTTGATCGGGATCAACGTGATGCCGGCCATGGGTGCGAACGTCTATGACATCCTCAAGCATGATACGCTGGTGCTGACGCGCGCTGCGGTCGAAAAACTGGAGGCGCGGTTTAATGGCTAAGGAAGCGATCGATACGCGTCACTATGACGTGATTGTGGCTCCCCACATCACCGAGAAGTCAACGCTGCTGAGCGAACACAACGCTGTGGTTTTCAAGGTTGCCGACAACGCAACCAAACCGGAAATCAAGGCTGCGGTCGAGGCGCTGTTTGGCGTCAAGGTGACCGGGGTGAATACGCTCAACCAAGAAGGCAAGACCAAGCGCTGGAAGGGTAAGCCCTACAAGCGTTCGGACTTCAAAAAGGCCATCGTGACCCTGGCTGAAGGCCAGTCGATCGATGTCACCAGCGGGATCTGAGGCGCACCATGGCACTCAAAAGTTATAAACCAACCAGCCCGGCCCGTCGTGGCCTGATCCTGGTAGACAAGTCGGCACTGTGGAAGGGCAAGCCGGTCAAGGCGCTTACCGAGGGTAAGCACAAGACCGGCGGGCGCAACAACAAGGGCCACGTCACGTCGCGCGGGATCGCTGGCGGTCACAAGCAGAAGTACCGCTTTATCGACTTCAAACGTCGCAAGTGGGATATGCCGGCAACCGTCGAGCGGATGGAATACGATCCTAACCGCACCGCCTTCATCGCACTCATCAAGTACGAAGACGGTGAGCAGACCTATATCATTGCGCCGCAGCGGTTGGCCGTTGGCGATACGGTTATCGCTGGCGAAAAGACCGACGTGAAGCCGGGTAACGCGATGTTGCTCAGCCAGATGCCGGTCGGTACCATCATTCACAATGTGGAGATGAAGCCGGGCAAGGGCGGCCAGATCGCCCGTTCGGCCGGGACCTATGTCCAGCTCGTCGGTCGTGATCGCGGAATGGTGATGGTGCGCCTGAATTCTGGCGAGCAGCGCTACATGCGCGGCGATTGCATGGGTACGGTGGGTGCGGTTTCAAACCCGGACAACCAGAACCAGAACTTCGGCAAGGCTGGGCGTACGCGCTGGCAGGGCCGTCGTCCGCTGACTCGCGGCGTTGCCAAGAACCCGGTCGATCACCCGCACGGCGGTGGTGAAGGCCGGACTTCGGGCGGTCGTCATCCAGTTACGCCATGGGGCAAGCCTACCAAGGGCGCCCGTACCCGCAGCAACAAGCAAACGGACAAGATGATTATCCGTTCGCGTCACGCGAAGAAGAAGAGGTAAGCCACCATGGCACGTTCCGTCTGGAAAGGCCCCTTCGTCGACCTGCACCTGCTGAAGAAGGCGGAAGCCGCGCAGGATCAGGGGCAGCGCGCTGGCCCGGTTAAAACCTGGTCGCGTCGTTCGACGATCCTGCCGCAGTTCGTTGGTCTGACGTTCAACGTCTACAATGGCCGCAAGTTCATCCCCGTCTCGGTTAACGAAGACATGGTTGGCCACAAGCTTGGTGAATTTGCGCCCACGCGCACCTTCCCGGGCCACGCCGCTGACAAGAAGGGCAAACGCTAATGGGCAAGCAATCAGCTCCCCGCCGCGTTGGTGACAAGGAAGCGCTCGCAGTCGGTACCACGATCCGTGGTTCGGCGCAGAAGCTCAACCTGGTTGCCAGCCTGATCCGCGGCAGAAAGGTCGATGACGCACTGAACATCCTGGCGTTTTCAAAGCGCGGGATGGCGGTTGAAGCTCGCAAGGTGCTCGCTTCGGCGATTGCAAATGCGGAAAACAATCACAACCTGGATGTCGACGCGTTGATCGTGGGGGAAGTCTGGGTCGGCAAGTCGGTAACGATGAAGCGGTTTCATACCCGCGGCCGTGGTAAATCGACGCGCATTCTCAAGCCGTTCAGCCGCTTGAGCATTGTCGTCCGCGAAGTTGAGGAGGCATAAGCCATGGGTCATAAATCAAACCCCATCGGTCTGCGCCTGCAGATCAACCGCACCTGGGACAGCCGCTGGTACGCCGAAGGCAAGAACTATGCGGCGATGCTTGAAGAAGACCTCAAGATCCGCAAGTTCATCGTCGATACGCTGCCGCAGGCCGCGATCTCGAAGGTGGTGATCGAACGTCCGGCCAAGCTGTGCCGCGTGTCGATCTATGCTGCTCGGCCTGGCGTGATCATCGGCAAGAAGGGTGCGGACATCGAAAAGCTGCGCTCGCAGCTCGCCAAGATGACCGACAGCGACGTCAAGCTGAACATCGTTGAAATCCGCAAGCCGGAAGTCGATGCGAAGCTCGTAGCGCAGGGCATTGCCGATCAGCTGATCCGCCGCGTGGCGTTCCGCCGGGCGATGAAGCGGGCGATGCAGTCGGCAATGCGGCTTGGTGCCGAAGGCATCAAAGTGGTCTGCGGTGGCCGTCTCGGCGGGGCAGAAATTGCCCGCGTCGAACAGTACCGCGAAGGCCGCGTACCGCTGCACACGCTGCGCGCCAACATTGATTATGCCGAAGCTGAGGCGTTGACGACCTACGGCATCATCGGAATCAAGTGCTGGATCTTCAAGGGTGAAATCCTTGGTCATGATCCGATGGCGCAAGACCGGTTGATGATGGAAGCGCAGACGTCCGGCGTGCGCCCCGCGCGCGAAGACCGCAGGAATTAAGCCATGCTGCAACCGAAAAAACATAAGTTCCGCAAGGCCTTCAAGGGCCGGATCAAGGGTGACGCCAAGGGCGGCACGGATCTGAACTTTGGGAGCTATGGCCTGAAGGCGATGGAACCCGAGCGGATCACCGCGCGTCAGATCGAAGCCGCTCGCCGTGCGATTACCCGTCACATCAAGCGTCAGGGTCGTCTCTGGATCCGCATCTTCCCGGATGTGCCGGTGTCGAAGAAGCCGGCCGAAGTCCGTCAGGGCAAGGGCAAGGGTTCGGTTGAATATTGGGCAGCACGGGTGAAGCCGGGCCGCATCCTGTTCGAACTCGACGGCGTTGCTGGTCCGCTGGCGGCGGAAGCCTTCAGCCGTGCGGCGATGAAGTTGCCAATCAAAGTCAAGGTCGTGGCCCGTCTGGGTGACACCACGCATCTGGGAGCCGTCTAATGGCCGCCAAGATTGAAGACATGCGCGTCAAGTCTGACGATCAGCTCTCGGCTGATTTGGCGGAACTGAAGCGTGAAGCGTTCAACCTGCGGTTCCAGGCCGCTACGAACCAGCTCGAGCGTCCGGCGCGCATCAAAGAAGTGCGCCGCGACATTGCCCGGATCAAGACGCTTCAGACCCAGCGCACCAGCGCTGCGGTCAAAGCGTAAGGAGACACAACGATGCCCAAGCGTATCCTGGTTGGCACCGTGGTGTCCGACAAGACCGACAAGACCGTGGTGGTCAAGGTCGAACGCAAGGTGAAGCACCCGCTCTACGGGAAGATCATCCGCCGTTCGAAGAAGTACCACGCGCACGACGAAGACAACGCCTTCAAGGCGGGCGAAACGGTGCGGATCGAAGAGACCCGCCCGATCTCAAAGCTGAAGACCTGGAAGGTGATCGACCGGGTTCAAGCTGGCAAGACTGCCGCTGTTGAGGCTGACGTTTAAGTCAGATTTTTGGAACTGCCCGACTGGTTTGGGCAAGCCGACTGAGAAGGAACCGGATCAATGATCCAGATGCAATCCAATCTCGACGTCGCGGATAACAGCGGCGCAAAGCGCGTCCAGTGCATCAAGGTACTGGGTGGCTCTAAGCGTCGGACCGCAGGCGTTGGCGACATCATCGTGGTGTCGGTTAAGGAAGCGCAGCCGCGCACCAAGGTGAAGAAGGGTGACGTGCATCGTGCCGTTATCGTTCGGACCCGCAAGGAAGTGCGCCGCGCCGATGGCAGCGTGATCCGTTTCGACAGCAATGCTGCCGTGCTGATCAACAAGAACGCTGAACCGATCGGCACCCGTATCTTTGGCCCGGTCGTGCGCGAACTGCGCGGCAAGGGTTATATGAAGATCATCTCGCTCGCTCCGGAGGTGCTGTGATGGCTGCCGCGAAGATCAAGAAGGGTGACTCTGTTGTTGTCCGCTCGGGCAAGGACAAGGGCCGCACTGGCACCGTCCTTCAGGTCATGCCGAAAGACGGCAAGGTGCTGGTTGCCGGCGTGAACGTGGCTGCCCGTCACCGCAAGCCGACTCAGGCCAATCCGCAAGGCGGGATTGACCGCCGTGAAGCGCCGATGGCGATTGCCAAGGTTGGTCTGGCCGATCCCAAGACCGGCAAGGCGACCCGCGTCCGGTTTGAAACGCAAGACGGCAAAAAGGTCCGTGTTGCCGTGAAGTCAGGGGAGAAGATCGATGGGTGACAAATACGTCCCGCGTCTCCGCACCAAGTATGACGCGGAAATCGCCAAGGCGATGACCGAAAAGTTCGGCTACAAGAACCACATGGAAGTACCCAAGATCGAGAAGATCACGATCAACATGGGTGTGGGTGAAGGCAGCCAGGACAAGAAGAAGGTCACGATTGCCGCAGCCGAAATGGAACTGATTGCCGGGCAAAAGCCGGTGATCACCAAGGCCAAGAAGTCGATCGCCCAGTTCAAGCTGCGCGAAGGCATGCCGATCGGTTGCAAGGTAACCTTGCGTCGCGAGCGCATGTACGAGTTTCTGGATCGTCTGGTGACCGTGGCAATGCCTCGGATCCGGGACTTTCGCGGGCTTAACCCCAAATCGTTCGATGGCCGCGGCAACTATGCCATGGGCCTGAAAGAGCAGATCATCTTCCCAGAGATCAGCTACGATCAGATCGAAAAAGTGCGTGGCATGGATATCATCGTCACCACCACCGCCAAGACCGACGACGAAGCGCGTGAGCTGCTGCGTTTGTTTGGTTTCCCATTCCCGCTGGACGCTGCTGAAACGCAGCAGGCCGCGTGAAGCTGTTTTGAAGAAGAGAGCTTAAGTCCATGGCGAAACTGAGTTCCGTGAACAAGAACGAACGGCGCAAGCTGCTCGTCAAGAAGTATGCCGGCAAATTTGCCGCGCTGAAGGCCCAGGCGAACGATAAGACGCTCGATGAAAACGAGCGGCTTATGGCCCGTCTGAAGCTGGCCGAACTTCCCCGCAACGCGAACCCGACCCGGGTTCGCAACCGTTGCGCCACCACCGGCCGCCCGCGCGGCTATTATCGCAAGTTCGGCCTCTGCCGCATCGAGCTCCGGGACAAGGCCAACAAGGGCCTTATCCCCGGTGTCACGAAGTCGAGCTGGTAAGGATCTGATCGATGGCTTTGACCGATCCCCTGGGTGATATGCTCACCCGCATCCGCAACGGCCAGCGCGCAAAGAAGGACTCTGTCCTTTCGCCGGCTTCGAAGCTGCGCGCCCGCGTGCTCGAAGTTCTGCAGCGTGAAGGCTATATCCGTGGTTATTCGGAGGATGCCACTGGCCTCCATCCGCAGCTGCGCATCGAGCTGAAGTATTTCGAGGGTGAACCTGCGATCAAGCATGTTGCCCGCGTCTCCAAGCCGGGTCGCCGGATTTACTCGGGTAGCAAAGAGCTCCCTGTAATCCGTAACGGTCTCGGTATCACCATCGTCTCGACACCGAAGGGCGTGCTTTCGGATGCCGAAGCTCGCGTTCAAAACGTCGGTGGCGAAGTCCTGGCGGAGGTGTTCTGATGAGCCGCATCGGTAAAGTTCCGGTGACCATTCCGGCCGGCGTGTCGGCAGAGGTTGCCGGCGGTGTGCTGAGCGTAAAGGGACCGAAAGGCACCCTGACCCTCACCATGCGCGACGAAATCAGCTATGAAGTTGAAGCTGGCCGCATCCTGGTGCGTCCTGCCAACGACAGCAAGACCGCACGGGCGTTCTGGGGCATGCAGCGCACGCTCGTCAGCAACCTCGTGACCGGTGTCACTGATGGGTACACCAAGGTGCTTGAAATCACCGGTGTTGGTTACCGCGCCAATTCGCAGGGCAAGAACCTGAAGTTGCAGCTCGGTTACAGCCACGATGTCGATTTCGTGATCCCCGATGGGATTGAGATCAAGACGCCGGACAACACCACGATCGAGATCTCCGGGATCGACAAGCAGAAGGTCGGCCAGGTTGCGGCCGAAATTCGCCGCTGGCGCAAACCTGAACCCTACAAGGGCAAGGGTATCAAGTACCGCGGCGAGTACATCTTCCGCAAGGAAGGGAAGAAGAAGTAATGGCCAAGCTGTCTCTTTTCGATCGCCGCAAGCGGCGGGTCCGCACTGCGCTGAAGGCGCGCGCCTTTGGCCGGCCGCGGCTTTCGGTGCACCGTTCCGGTCAGCACATTTATGCGCAGATCATCGACGACGCGAAGGGCCACACTGTGGCTGCCGCGTCAACGCTGGGCAGCAAGGGTGGCTCGAACACCGATGCCGCCGCAAAGGTTGGTTCGGTGCTTGCCGAAGCGGCCAAGCAGGCAGGCGTGACGACGGTCGTGTTCGATCGCGGTGGTTTCCTGTTCCATGGCCGCGTCAAGGCGCTGGCTGACGCTGCGCGTGAAGGCGGGCTGGAGTTCTGATTATGGCTGATGAAGCAAACACCAACGACGTCGCAGTAGCAGACGTTCCAGCAGCAGCTCCCGAGGGCGGCGAACGCGAGGCACGCGGTCGCGGTCGTGGCGGTAGCAACCGTGGCGGCAACGATCGCGGCGGCAATGATCGCAATCGCGGTGGTCGCGGCGGTAATGACCGTAATCGTGGCCGTGGCGGCGACGATGATGGCGGCGAAGAGCTGATCGAAAAGCTGGTGCACATCAATCGTGTGTCGAAGACCGTCAAGGGCGGCAAGCGCTTCGGCTTTGCTGCGCTGGTCGTGATTGGTGACGGCAAGGGCCGCGCCGGTTTCGGCAAGGGCAAGGCACGCGAAGTGCCGGAAGCGATCACCAAGGCAACCGCCGCTGCAAAGCGGGCGATGGTCCGCGTGCCGCTGAAGGAAGGGCGCACGCTGCACCATGACGGCAAGGGCCGGTTTGGCGCGGGCAAGGTCAATGTTCGGTCGGCCCCGGCCGGTACCGGGATCATTGCCGGTGGTCCGATGCGCGCTGTCTTTGAAAGCCTGGGCGTTGCAGACGTGGTGACCAAGTCGGTCGGCAGCAGCAACCCTTACAACATGATCCGCGCTACTTTCGACGCACTGGTCAACCAGACTTCGCCGAAGTCGGTGGCGCAGCGTCGCGGCAAGAAGGTTGCCGACCTGCTTGGTCGCGGTGGTGCCAGCACGGTGGAGGCAGAAGCCGCCGCCGATGCGATTACGGAGTAATCTGACATGGCCAAAATCAAGATCAAGCAGATCGGTTCGCCGATCCGTCGGCCCTTTACCCAGAAGCAGATCCTCATCGGTCTGGGCCTGGGCAAAATGAACCGGGTGGTTGAACTGGAAGACACCGCCGAAGTGCGTGGTGCGATCGCCAAGCTGCCGCATATGGTGGCCGTGGTCGATTGATCCAACCGGGTCCGGCGCAGCCGCCGGACTTACTTATCAGCGCGACTTAAAGCGAAAGCGAGTGCATCGACATGAAACTTAATGATATCCGCGATAACGCCGGAGCCCGTCACCGCCGCATGCGTGTGGGCCGGGGCATTGGCTCAGGCAAGGGCAAGACCGCCGGGCGCGGCCAAAAGGGCCAGACGTCACGTTCGGGCGTCAGCGTAAACGGCTTCGAAGGCGGCCAGATGCCGCTGCACATGCGGATCCCGAAGCGTGGCTTCAACAATATCTTCAGCAAGGACTTTGCCCAGGTCAACATCGGCATGGTGCAAAAGGCGATTGACGCCGGCAAGCTCGATATCGCGGCTGTGATTGATCACGCTGCGTTGAAGGCGGCCGGTCTGGCGCGCGGCGGCAAGGATGGCGTGCGTCTGCTCGGCAAGGGTGAACTGACCGCCAAGGTCAAGTTCGCGGTCGACGGCGTCTCGGCCGGGGCCAAGGCGGCGGTTGAAAAGGCCGGTGGATCGGTTGACCTGCCAGCTGAGCAGCCCAGCGAACACGAGAAAAAGACCGCGCGCCGTGCGGTCAACAAGGAAACGCTGGCTACCCTCAAGGCCAGCAAGTAAGCCAAACCATACGGTCCCCGCTTCACCAGAAGCGGGGATTTTGGCTTGCGGGGGTTCGACATCGCGGAAGGCTCCCTATATGGAGCGCGCAAACCAATCGCGAGCGCGCCGGACTGACCCGGCACCCAGACAAGGCATGACTTTCCGATGGCATCACGCGCCGACAATATCGCGAGCAACCTGAGCCTCGCCAACTTTTCCAAAGCGACCGAGCTCAAGAAGCGGATCTGGTTCACCATCGGTGCGCTGATCATTTTCCGCTTCCTCAGTTTCGTGCCATTGCCCGGAGTCAATCCGCTGGTGCTGGAAGACCTCTATGCGCAGACGCGCGGCGGCATCCTGGACATTTTCAACACCTTCTCGGGCGGCAGCCTTGAGCGGATGAGCCTGATCGCGCTGGGCGTCATGCCTTACATCACGGCGTCGATCGTGGTGCAGCTCGCGGCGTCGCTGCACCCGTCGCTCGCCGCCCTGAAAAAGGAAGGTGAAAGCGGACGCAAGAAGCTGAACCAGTATACCCGCTATGGCGCGGTGTTCCTGACCGCGATCCAGGGCTGGTTCATTGCCTCCGGACTGGAGGCCTATGGCGCCACTTCGGGCCTGCAAGCCGTGGTCAATCCGGGGATGATGTTCCGCGTCGGCGCTGTAATCAGCCTGATCGGCGGAACGATGTTTCTGCTGTGGCTGGGCGAGCAGATTACCAGTCGCGGGATTGGGAATGGCACGTCGCTGATCATTATGGCGGGGATCGTGGCGCAAATGCCTGTGTTCATCGCCAACCTGTTCGAAGGCGGCCGTACTGGCGCGGTGAGCGCGTTCACGATCGTTGGTCTGGTGGTGATGCTGGTCGCGATGGTGCTGTTCATCTGCTTCATGGAGCGGGCATCGCGGCGACTGCTGATCCAGTATCCCAAGCGCGCCACGCAAAAGGGCATGATGCAGGCCGATCGCAGCCATTTGCCGTTGAAGATCAACACGGCTGGCGTGATCCCGCCGATCTTCGCGAGTTCGCTGCTGCTGCTGCCGCTGACGATCACCCAGTTTGCGGGCAATTCGATCTCGCCCGATACCGCGACCGGTAACTTCATCGTCACGCTGAACCAGTATCTGGCGCACGGTAAGCCGCTGTACATGCTGCTCTATGCGGTCGGGATCATCTTCTTCTGCTTCTTCTACACCGCAGTGGTGTTCAATCCGGAAGAGACGGCAGACAATCTCAAGAAGAATGGCGGGTTCATTCCAGGCATTCGTCCCGGCAAGAATACGGCGACCTACCTGGACTACGTCCTGACCCGGATCACCGTGATCGGTGCGGCCTATATCACGCTCGTCTGCGTCATTCCGGAATATATGATTGCCCAGACCGGGCTTAACATGATGTTCCTGGGCGGGACCTCGCTGTTGATCGTGGTCAACGTCACGGTCGATACGATTACGCAGATCCAGTCGCACCTGCTGGCGCACCAGTATGGCGATCTGATCAAGAAGGCGAAGCTCAAAGGGCGGCAACGCTGAGACTGGTCTGGTCAAAGTCTGACGATCCGGGGCTGTGTGGCGTCGGATCTGCTGGAAGCCTTGATATCGGGGGAATGGCACAGTGAATATCATCCTGCTGGGACCGCCGGGAGCGGGCAAGGGCACCCAGGCGCAGCGATTGGTCGATGCGCACGGCATGGTCCAGCTCTCCACCGGCGATATGCTGCGCGAAACCCGCCGGGCGGATACGCCGCTTGGCCGTGAAGTCGCAGCAGTCATGGATTCAGGTGCGCTGGTATCTGATGAGATTGTTTCGGCTATGATCGATGCCAAACTTGCGTCGTTGGATGCAAGCACTGGTGCGATCTTCGATGGCTATCCGCGGACCGAGGCGCAGGCCGAATCGCTCGACGGGATCCTTGCGAACAATGGGCGTAAACTTGATCATGTGATCGAGCTCGAAGTGATCGAAGATGCCTTGGTTGAACGCATCACCGGGCGGTTCACCTGCGCAAGCTGCGGCAAGGGCTATCACGACAAATTTGAGCAGCCACGGCAGCTCGGCGTCTGTGACAAATGCGACTCGACTGAATTCAAGCGTCGTCCTGATGACAATGAAGCAACCGTGCGGACCCGGATGGCTGAATATCGGGCCAAGACTGCGCCGATCCTGCCGATCTACGACGCGCGCGGGATTGTCAGCCGGGTTGATGGTATGGCGGACATGACTGCGGTGACCGCCGCCATCGAACTGGTCCTGGCGGGCTAACCGGCGCTATTTTGGGCTGACGTTTGGTTCGCAATGCTGATATCCCGGTCTGACGTTACGGGGAGATGGGCAATGCGTCGGTTTGCAATCCTGCTTGGCCTGGCCTTGGTGGGAACTTCTGCCAGTGCTGAGGTTGTCACCAGTTCAGACGCTGGGTTCGTATCCCGGCTTGCGGTCGGATGTCCCGGTCCCTCCCGAAGAGGCGTGGAAGACGCTGATTGCACCTGCAACCTGGTGGAGCAGTGAGCACACCTATTCCGGTGATGCGGCGAACCTCTATCTGGATGCGCAGGCAACTGGCTGTTTCTGCGAATTGTTGCCGCTGGCAAAGGACGCCGCCGAAGGCACCCGGCGCGGCTCGGTGGAACATCTGCATGTTGTCTACGCTGATCCCGGCAAGGTTTTGCGCCTATCCGGAGGGTTGGGTCCGCTGCAGTCTGAAGCGGTTGCGTGGCACCCTGACCATCACCTTGAAGCCGGTCGATGGTGGCACCCGGATCCAGTGGTTCTATGTCGTTGGCGGCTATGCTCGGTTCAAGTTCCCGGAAATGGCAGTGGCGGTGGACAAGGTTCTGGTGCAGCAGGTTACGCGCCTGGGCGATAAGCTGGGCGTTCCCGCCAAGGAAATTCCGCTGCCAGCGGATGCAAAACCCTGATCGCTAGGTTGGTACGGGGGCATGGCCGCACCACGGTAAAGAACGCAGCACAATCGAGACGAACAAGGCGGTTGCGCCGGCAAGAAATTGGTCGCAGGCGCGACCGAAGCCTGGCGTTGACAGGCTGGGCGAATCGTCCTAAGCGCGCGCTTCACTCGACAGAACGGGGTCGTCCGGCAGGTGTCAGCCTTTGTGCGCGCCAACCGGACTTTTGCCGTTTTAGGAGTGAAAAAGCGATGAGATAGGGTGCCCTTCCGGGTCTGCCCTGTGGAGCATGGAGAACTAAGTGGCTCGTATTGCCGGGGTTAATATCCCTACCAACAAGCGCGTGATTATCGCGCTGACCTACATTCACGGAATTGGCGCGCACAAGGCGCGTCAGATCGCAGACAAGCTGGGCATTGACCACAGCCGCCGGGTTCAGGATCTGTCCGATCAGGAAGTCCTGCACATTCGCGAAACCATCGACGCGGATCATACGGTCGAAGGCGATCTGCGCCGCGAAACCGCGATGAACATCAAGCGCCTGATGGACTTGGCCTGCTATCGTGGCCTGCGTCATCGCAAGGGCTTGCCGGTTCGCGGTCAACGCACCCACACCAATGCCCGCACCCGCAAGGGCAAGGCGAAAGCGATCGCAGGGAAGAAGAAGTAATCCCGGCTGGCGGCAACCCACCAGGTTGCTCCGCAGGATCAGCTGACCCTTTAGAAAGTAGGTAAAGAAACATGGCACGCGAACCTCAGCGCATTAAGCGCCGCGAGCGGAAGAACATCACGAGCGGCGTCGCCCACGTGAATGCAAGCTTCAACAACACGATGGTCACCATCACTGATGCCCAGGGCAACGCCATTTCCTGGTCTTCGGCCGGAGCGATGGGCTTCAAGGGCAGCCGCAAGTCGACGCCTTATGCTGCGCAGGTCTGCGCTGATGATGCCGGCAAGAAAGCCGCCGAACATGGTGTGCGCACGCTGGAAGTCGAAGTGAAGGGCCCCGGTTCGGGCCGCGAAAGCGCGCTGCGGGCCTTGCAGGCCGTCGGCTTTACCATCACCTCGATCCGTGACGTGACGCCGATCCCGCACAACGGGGTCCGGCCGTCCAAGCGTCGCCGCGTCTGATCGATATCTTCGTGGCGGTGCGTCCTGCATCGTCGCAGTTTCGGATCGGCCGCGGCTCACTTCAGAGCCTGCGGCCGTCCCGCCAGAACAGACCCTAGGGCCGGAAATTCATTAGGGGACCTCCATGACTGTCAACATCAAGAACTGGCAGGAACTCAAGAAGCCCAACGCCCTTGAGGTGAAGCCGGGCAACGACCCCAAGCGCCGCGCGACTTTCGTGGCAGAACCGCTCGAGCGCGGCTTCGGCCTGACGCTGGGCAATGCGTTGCGCCGTGTGCTGCTGTCGTCGCTGCAAGGTGCGGCGATCACCTCGATCAAGATCGAGAACGTGCTGCACGAATTCAGCTCGCTGGCTGGCGTGCGCGAAGACGTGACCGACATCGTGCTCAACGTGAAGCAGATCGCGCTGCGGATGCAGGGCGAAGGCCCGAAGCGTCTGCAGCTTTCAGCGCGACTGGTCCGGCTGAAGTCAAGGCCGGCGACATCGCGGTCACCGGCGACATCGAAGTGATGAACAAGGATCTGGTGATCTGTCATCTCGATGAAGGCGCGACGCTGAACATGGAACTGACGGCTGATACCGGCAAGGGCTATGTCCCTGCCGTCGGCAACCGTCCGATTGATGCGCCGATCGGCCTGATCCCGATCGACTCGCTCTATTCGCCAGTGCGCCAGGTTTCGTACAAGGTCGAAAATGCCCGCATCGGGCAAGAGCTGGACTACGACAAGCTGAACCTGACCGTCGAAACCGATGGCACCGTGACCCCGGAAGATGCCGTGGCCTTTGCCGCGCGGATCCTCCAGGACCAGCTCGCGCTGTTCGTGCACTTCGAAGACGCACTGCCGGCCGGTGGTTCGCCGATGATCGGCATGGCCGCCTCGTCTTCGGCGGCGAGCGACGAAGGCGATACCAACCAGCTCAACCGCTACCTGCTCAAGAAGGTCGACGAGCTGGAACTGTCGGTGCGCAGCGCCAACTGCCTCAAGAACGACAACATCATCTACATCGGCGACCTGGTCCAGAAGACCGAAGCCGAGATGCTGCGCACGCCGAACTTCGGCCGCAAGTCGCTCAACGAGATCAAGGAAGTGCCTCAGCTCGATGGGCCTGCGCCTCGGCATGGACATCCCCGGCTGGCCGCCTGAAAACATCGAAGAGATGGCCAAGAAGCTGGAGCAGGAACTGCTGGGTTAACTCTGGAGCTGCGGCGCAAGCTGCAGCCCTCGAACAAAAAGCGCAAAGGGCCGCAGTTATGCGGCCCTTTTCATTTTATTTCGTACGTAGTGGATGACCTGTAATCTGCACTTGCGGCTCGAGTTCGGCATCTATAATCTCTTATCAGCGCCATCGGCGCATTTAGATTGCCGAGCGAAGGGGGCAGCATGAGTGGCTGGTGCGGGAAATCCGCCATTCGACCTCGATTTTGGACAGGTCGGTTGCTGTCATGATCCAATTCAAGGACATTATTGCAGACCACGGCGGTGACCGTAGCAGCTTCTTGAGCTTTGATGATGAGGGCGATCAACTCCACCTCCTCCCCTATGCGACACTGACTGCGGCGCGTGGAACAGACGAACTTTCTGCATTGCGAGGCGTCTATGAGTGGCAGAACGGGCCGCTGTTCATGCTGGTGGATGGTAATGCGCTTGGCAGCGATCCTGACGCATTAAAACGGCTCCGCCGCCTCGTCGCGATGCGCGGTGATGCGCCCTATCTGGCGGTCGTTCAGGCGGGAGGCTCACGTTTTACCCGGTCGGCCTCGACGATGATGCGGCGCGGGCCATTGACTACGACACTGGCACATTCCCCGTTTATCATTCCCAACATCGTTCATAAGCGACCGGATTTTGCATCGAAGCAGCGCTGGATAAGTGATGTCATCCTTAAACTTCTGACCGGTTCGCTTGACGCTTTGGTCGCTCTCGGGGTTGAT
Source organism: uncultured Alphaproteobacteria bacterium (assembly GCA_963802015.1). Lineage (GTDB taxonomy): Bacteria > Pseudomonadota > Alphaproteobacteria > Sphingomonadales > Sphingomonadaceae > Novosphingobium. The sequence goes on along the minus strand of CAWDHB010000005.1, from coordinate 140,344 downwards.
GACGGCGACGCAATTTCGTTGGTCGGTCGCGCCCTGTTCACGCGCTTTCTTGCCGACCGCCAACTGCTGGACGACAATGTCAGGGCGATGAGTCCATCCGGCGAAAAATCGCTGTTCGACACGCGTGACAGCGTCGCCAAAATATCCGAATGGCTCGACGTTACATTCAATGGAGACCTCCTGCCTCTCCTAAAGAGACAATCAGGAGTTTCCCAATGCGTCATTTCAGACCGTCTCCGACATCATGCGTGGAGCTGTCGGTGGACAGTTGGAAGCTGATTGGAGCGAAGAATGGGCCAAACTGGACTTCGCGCATATTCCGGTCGGCGTGTTGAGCCAAGCCTACGAGCAATATCTCGGAACCCACCAGAAGGACAAACAAAAGAAGGAGGGCAGCTACTACACGCCTCGCGCAAATCGCTGACCTGATGGTTCATGCCTCTTTCGCGGCATTGAAGCGCGACAGAAAAGCGCATTCGGCCAAGATACTGGACCCGGCGGCGGGAGCGGGCGTTTTCCTGATAACGGCCTTCCGGGAGTTGGTGAGAGAACGCTGGCGGGAGGATGGCGTGCGGCCCGACACCGACATGCTGCGCAAGATACTCTACGAACAAGTTCGCGGCTTTGACATCAACGATTCTGCCCTGCGTTTCGCCGCGCTTGGGCTTTATCTGATGTCTATCGAACTCGATCCTGCCCCAAAGCCTGTCGAAAAACTCAAATTTCTAAGAAAGTTTGAGGGAGAGGTGCTCTTTAATCTGGCCCCCGACGCCACAGATCGACTTGGGGAGCCTCGGAGCAAGGTAGGGCCTGAGCACATTGGTGCATATGATTTGGTCATTGGCAATCCGCCGTGGTCAAGAGCTTTGATTTCCGATAAGCCGTGGAAAATTGGCGAAGGGCTCCATCCCCAAGGCTGAATGGAAATCTGTCAAGAAATTCGTCTTGCATAAGGCACGAGGCCGCTTGGACGATGAAAAAGCAGATGCGCCGTTGCCCAACGAAGTTCTCGATCTGCCCTTTGTCTGGCGCGCGATGGACTGGGCCAAGCCCAATGCCCAGATCGTATTCGCGCTCCATGGCAGACTGCTGTTCCAGCGCGGAGAAGGCATGGACGCTGCCTTTCGCGCCATACTGGGTTCGGTCTACGTCACCGGCATCATTAACGGGGCCGAGGTCCGACAATCAGAAGTTTGGCCCAAAGTTGATGCGCCATTCTGTCTGCTGTTCGCGCGCAACTGCCAACCGCCGCCCGGAGCGAGCTTCCGCTTCGTCAGCCCGCATTTGGAGGGTCCGCTGACCAACAAGGGCGGCTGGAGAATCGACACTGCGCATGCGGAGAACGTCGCCGTTGCGGATATCCAAAGGCATCCCGAAACCCTGAAGGCGCTCTATCGGGGAACCCGGCTCGATTTGGATATCTTCGAGCGGATGGCCGTAAATGGTTTTCCAAGCTTTGGCGAGTACTGGGCTGGCCTCGACGGTCACGGCGGCACGTCACGACGCCCCAATTGTTCGGGTAATGGGTACAAGATCGGAAGCACGGAAAAGCCTTGCGTCGAAATGTATGACTTGGCCGTCTTGGAACATCATGAATTTAGAGGAGTTTCGCTCAATCCAACCCAATTCCCCAGATTTAGGGAGTTGGCTCTGGCAGGGCTTGAGCGCCCGAGAGAAATTGATCTGTTTCGCGGCCCAATGTTGCTCGTGCGACAGTCTGTTTCGAGCTGTTCGGTGCGCTTCCAGACTGCTGTTTGTAACGACGACTTGGCCTTCAATGAATCCTATCATGGCTTCACGGGCCACTCGCAGGCTTCCGCCATCGAACTCGTCAAATATCTGTGCTTGGTCGTAGGCAGCAAGTTTGCGCTTTGGCACTGCTTGGTATCGAGCGGCAAGTTTGGCGTCGAACGCGATGTTGTTGAAAAGTTCGTCGTTCAGGAAGTAGCCGCTTAAATCATTCGACAGCCTCTCATCCGAGGAAACCGGCATGGTGCGGAGCCTGTTCGACCAGCCTTGCAAGCGACGAAACGGAGGAAAACTGGCAGCAAGTCGATGACTGGGTTGCCTCACTCTATGGATTGACGCCCGAAGACGTTCAGGTGATTTCCGACACACTGGAGTTGAACCAACCTTCTAAAAAGAGCCAAAGCGCGGCTGAGGCAGAAGTGAATGTCGAATCCAAATGCCGGTATGCGGAGCAACTGCTGGCTGACCTTCAGCCGTGGGGTGAAAGCTACGATCGCAATCTCCAAGTGCGACCCGTCACAGCCCCGCCTTTATCCCCTTGGCAGTTTGTCGTGATAAGTGCGCAGTCAAATGGCAGCCAAGAACACCAGATCGATGCACCGCTTTTGGAGCGATGCAGAGACGCAGCCGACACGCTTGTCTTCGACCCGAAATCGTCATATCCCGACCTAAACGAGGGATTGCCTCTCCCGCCGCCCGCCTGAATCAGCGCGCTATCGGTCGGTCAGCCAGGCCCGGCTGGCCGGACTCCGATCATTTCGGAGCATGTCCATTTCCTGTCTGGCAGGCGATCATCCTGACGATGGCAACGACGAACCAAAACCGGACCATATCGCGTTGTTGACGCGCGATACACCGTTGCCCCTCGCCCGGATCCAAGACGAGCATTTGCAACAATCGAAAACCATCTCGGTTGCGTGGCAAGAGTTGCAGGCTCTGAGAGCGGTAAGCCGAACGGAGAAGAGAAGGATGTCAACTCCCTGCTTGATCCGCAATCGGTTTCCACATGCCAGTCCGACAACAAGTTTAGAGGCCTGGTTCATTCCGTGCAAAAGAGGACGCGAGTTCATGAGCTACACGGGGGCCGCGTTGGTAAAAGCGACCGGATTTATCGTTCATCTTCTTGCACGGGAATCCGAACTTTCCGTGGCTTTAGAGTGCAAGATCATCGATCATGCAAACGATAAGACCATTTCCCTATTCGTAGTAAGGGGATCGCTCGCTTTGTTGGTGGCGATTATGGCTGGGCCAGACAAGAGGCGATCATGTTGGCCTATGTGCGAGATGGTGCCACCGTCGGAGGCAAGCTACTCCGCACTTGCAGAAGCTATCGAGCAAAGCGCTCGATCCCTTTCAAACGCTTTTCTGGCTAGATTTGGTGCCAGCAATTCACGCCATTGCGGAGAAGTCGGTTCACGAGAGGTCGTTCAAATATCTTGATGTGGTTGATGGAACGGAACCCGGTCACCAGGTCTTGGCATCTATGGCTGCCAGTCTAGGTTAGGCTGGTCGTCAATTCGCGGCTTCGGCCTGACGCTGGGCAATGCGCTGCGCCGCGTTTTGCTCTCGTCGCTTCAAGGCGCGGCAATCACTTCGATCAGATCGAGAACGTCCTGCACGAATTCAGCTCCTCGCCGGGGCGCGCGAAGACGTGACCGACATCGTGCTGAACGTGAAGCAACTCGCGCTGCGGATGCAAGGCGAAGGCGCGAGGCGCCTTCAGCTCACTGCAACCTGTCTGGCTGAAGTCACGGCCGGCGACATCGCGGTTTCCGGCGATATCGAAGTGATGAACACGGATCTGGTGATCTGTCATCTCGATGAAGGCGCAGCGCTGAACATGGAACTGACGGCGGATACCGGCAAGGGCTATGTCCCCGCCGTCGGCACCCGCCCGATGGATGCACCGATCGGCCTTATCCCGATCGACTCGCTCTATTCGCCAGTGCGCCAGGTCTCCGTACAAGGTCCTCAACGCCCGGATCGGGCAAGAGCTTGACTACGACAAGCTCAACCCTACCGTCGAAACCGACGGCACGGTGACCCGCGAAGATGCCGTGGCCTTTGCCGCGCGGATCCTCCAGGACCAGCTCGCGCTGTTCGTGCACTTCGAAGACGCGCTGCCGGCCGGTAGTTCGCCGATGATCGGCATGGCTGCGTCTCTTCGGCGGCGAGCGACGAAGGCGATACCAACCAGCTCAACCGCTATCTGCTCAAGAAGGTCGACGAGCTGGAACTGTCGGTGCGCAGCGCCAACTGCCTCAAGAACGACAACATCATCTATATCGGCGACCTGGTCCAGAAGACCGAAGCCGAGATGCTGCGCACGCCGAACTTCGCTGCAAGTCCTCGACGAGATCAAGGAAGTCCACTCGATGGCCTGCGCCTCGGCATGGATATCCCCGGCTGGCCGCCTGAAAACATCGAAGAGATGGCCAAGAAGCTGGAGCAGGAACTGCTGGGTTAAGACGGTACGGCATTCCGGGTGCAGTCCGCCGACTTCACCCGCTAATATAAAGGTTCATAAAGAACCTTGCGGAAACCCCAGGTTTTTTGTCTTCTCGTTCAACAAAGTCACGGTCACTTAGAAACCAAGTGATAAGAATTGATCCTGCCCCATTTGTAACAAACTGAATACTCGAATGACAGGGGCGATATGAATGGCGTGGCAATTTCAAAATAGGCGCAGAAAACAGTGGCAATTGAGGTCTCATTTTGAGGACTTTGTCTTTGAAACATTGCGCATTGCAAGGGGTGAACATGCAGTTGCCAAAAAAATGGCGCGAGGGCGCGATGGTGCAATTGACCTAATTGACCGGAAGTCAGCGCCAGGGGCAACCGCCGTTGTCGAGTGCAAATATATCGGTTCTGCTGAAGCCAAAGAAGCCAGAGGTAGATGGGCTGAAGTTCACAAAAACCTGAGCAACAATCTCCCCGAGCTATGCGGGATTGATCCTTCGAAAGCGCCCCTCTCGCCTTATCGCGACTGGTTGAACCCGGATAGTCCGGTTACTTCATACCGCTTCTGCGTCACCGCGATAATGTCAGAACCAGAGCTGACCGCTCTGGAAGACCAGATCAAAAGCATTTCGCCTCGCTGTTCAAACAGGGCATCGAACCGCTCCTATTGCTGCAGGTTGCCAGGCGGTGATCGAGGTGCTGCTATGGGACTGGTTCGTTGCCGAACGCGATAGTGCGCCCTCCTTGGCTTATCGCTGGTTCAGGGGGCTTCCGGTCGGCGTCGAGCTGCTCGATCCGGCGCGCGACGCGCAAACATCCTTCCGGGGCCTTTTTGCATTCTGACGCCCTTCCATATTTCTCTCGCGATCATTCCGCCAGGCGGAGGGTGGCGCTGTGAACAACAGCGAGGCGGCGCTGGTCGATCAACTGTTGAACGGGCGATGTCAGGCGTTGCTGATTTCTGGCCCTGGCGGAGTGGGCAAGACCCGGCTCTCGCTAGAACTTGCGCAAGCGTTGGCGGCGTCGGCTGAGTTCTTCGACGTCTACCGTCTTGAACGCAGCGCCACGCATGCGGCAACTCCTTGAATCGGTGACAGCCTATCCTGATGATGGAGCCATTGCTTTTGTCGTCGATTATGCGGTTTCGGTCACCGATCTAGCCGCGTGGCCGACGCAGTGCACCACTTGGCCGAAATAGCGGCCACAAAGTTCGCCTGATTGCAACCTGTCGGGGAAGTGCCACTACCCAAGTGCGTGATGCGCTGGAAGTAATTGATCCGCAAACGCTCGATATGGGATCGGCCCAGATGGGCGAAGAAGCATTTGCAAATTGGGTAGTACGGTCGATCTTGGCAGCGGGACCCGCATCCTTGCGGGAGAACTGGACCGGGTCTGCCACGGCTTGCCGGGACTAGCCGCGTTTGCGCTCTATTTGTATCGCTATCATCGCGCGCGGTTTGATGCCCAGTTCGGCACGCTTTATGGGCTCGACGACTTTGGCAAATGGGCGCGCCATCGCATCGCGATGCTGGTTTCGGCGGCGACAGACCGTTCCGCCGAAGAAGCCAGGCTGGCACGTCTGGCTCTGGCTATCCCGATTTCTGCCGCACATTCCGCTACGCTTCGAGCCGAGCGACCTTCGTTCCGATAACCCTTCACCGATCGCTGGATTGAGCAGGATGGCGACATGCTCGTTGCCGCGCATGACGTGCTGGCGGACGTATTGGTTGCGAATTGGCTGTTGAGTGCTGCCAATCGAACGACTACGCGGGCACTCGAGTTGCTTGCCGCAGCCGCCAACGAAGCACGGTTGCCTTCGGCATTGATTGCCCTCGACCGGCTGGGTGCGCATGCCGGATTCGCCGAGATTGATGGGCTGTCCGTGGCCAGTGCGCGAATCGATTGCCACCCCGATCAGGCTAGACAAAGCCGCGGTCTGTTTTTGGGTGGCGTACTGCTTGAACTGGAACAAAAGCTCGAGCTGCTGCACACTTCGCCGCTGATCCGAGACACGGCAGATGCGCCAGAGTTCGACATTGTGCTGAGCTTTTTGGCTGATGATCTGGTGCGCCGGAAAACTGATCGAGCTTTACCCGCGCTGATCACGCTGATCGACATGCTGGATGCAGCCTGTGACCGGCTATCGTATGGCAATACGATTTTGCTCGATCATACGCGCTTAATCCGGAATCGATTTCCGGGCCCGCGTGCAACAGGCGCTTGCGGACTTACCTGAACATGAATTGTCGCACTTTTTGTTAGCCCAAAGGCTGAAATCGGGCGAACCCGCCGATGGGCTGGAAGCTGCAGTCAAGCGATGGCTAACCGCCAATGCGACCGAATGGCGGGCGAGCTTTGTCTACCGCGCTTGGCTCGATGCCGAGGGCGAAGTAGCAGCGGTTACTGATGCCGTGTTGGCGTGGATTGGGACCCATGGGCAAACGCCCGAGGCAAGCTCTGTCTGATTGTGGGTGGCCCGATGCCAAGGGCGAGATAGCGGCGGTGTCCGACGCCGGGCTGGCCTGGGTCGGGACCTATGGGCTAATGCGCGAAGCGCAGTTTGTCTATCGCGGGTGGCTCGATGCCAAGGGCGGGACAGCGGCGGTGTCCGACACCGTGCTGGCCTGGGTCGGGACCTATGGGGACGGGCGAAGGGCAGTTCGTCTATCGCGGGTGGCTCGAGGCCAAGGGCGGGACAGCGGCGGTGTCCGACGCCGTGTTGGCCTGGGTCGGGACCTATGGGCAAACGCCCGATGCAAGCTTTCTCTACCGAGCGTGGCTTGAAGCCAAGGGTGAGATCGCGGCGGTATCCAACGCCGTGCTGGCGCTGATCGGGACCTATGGGCAACGCCCGATGCGCGGTTTGTCTATTGCGGGTGGCTTGATGCCAAGGGAATATTTGCGTATCCGACGCTGTTCTGGCTTGGATTGAGACCTATGGGCAAGCTCCCGAGGCAAGAGTTGTCTACACTGCGTGGCTCGATGCCAAGGGCGATATCGCGGCGGTTTCCGACGCCGTGTTGGCGTGGATTGGGGCCGATGGGCAAATGCCCGAATCAGGCTTTGTCTATCGGGCGTGGCTGAAAGCCCACGGCGAAAGCACGGCAGTATCCAATGCGGTGCTGGAGTGGATTGAAGTTATGGACAAACACCCGAAGCCGGGATTGTCTACGCCGCATGGCTCGACAGAACAGGGAGTTTAGATAACCTGCTGGAGGCTGCGCAAAACTGGGTTCGGACATGGAAGGCGACCTGTGCTTTTCGTATTTTTCCAAATCATTGGTCAAGCGTTCTATCTGTCGCCAGAGTGGATATTGGCGATATCAGGATGGTGCTCGTACTTTGTTCTAACGAAGATTGTCTGTTTCGCCTCGTCAAAATTTGCCGGGCATTTGGTGCTGCGACGCTGTCAACAGGAGAAAGGCTTTTATTGTTTCAGCATGTCGAAGATGCGCTGGAATATCAGCTAGGGCGTACAGATCACTTGCCCGCAGAACGTGCAAATCTGTGGGCAATAGCCGGTACCCTGTCCCGAAGTTATGTCTATATAGAGCTGCCTTGGGCTGTTGAACGCATGGTTGCGGCAATGATAACTTGCGGGAAGGTCTTTTCAACCGGCCTGTCTCGGCTTGAATTTCACGGGCTCGATTCAACTTACCAGGAAATCGCAATAGTCGCGCGCATTGCACTCATACACGGACAAATTGACGCGGCGCACCATCGCGATCAGTTGTTGAAATTTGTCGACTGGTTGCGTGGGGCTGGCGCAGAGCAGGACGTAGATGATCTTGTGCGTGACTTTGAACGGGTCCTTAAAAGCACGGTAACTCTTATCTGGGTCCCAAGCGCTTGAGGCTCAGCGCGAGTGGCCCGGCTGAGCTAAACCGCTACCTGCTCAAGAAGGTCGACGCGCTGGAGCTGTCGGTGCGTTCGGCCAGCCGCGACAATCCGAAGCGTAGGCGTGTCCTACCGCCAGATGCCAACCGCGTGGCGGCTTGGCGTGAGCATAGACAGCGAACCATAACGGTTAATTTGCTTGACTTCGTCACGCTGATCCGCTAGGGCTTGCTACGATAGCGCAATTCCCGGCGCGCTCCAGCCAAGCGGACCCCAGACCATGCCCAGAACCCCACGCGCCGCGCGCAGCGGCCCGGCGGGCGCGATCGTGCGCCCGGCGAAGAACAACCAGACCAAGACGATCCGCACCAGCGGCAAGCGCTGGTCAGACCGCGCCGAGGCGGTGTTCCTCGAAACGATTGCCGCCACGGCCAACATCACGGCGGCGGCCGAGGCGGCGGGGTTCTCGACCACTGCGGTCTACAAGCGGCGGCTGAACGAGCCCGGCTTTGCCGCGCGGTGGCAGGCGGCGCTGGAACTGGGCTACACCCGGCTCGAATGCCTGGTGATCGAAACCGGCGCCGCCACGCTCGCGGGCGAGCCGCTGGCCGGCGACCACCCGATCCCCCGCGCAAGCTTCGCCGAAGTGCTCAACCTGCTGCGCCTGCACCGCGCCGGCGTGCGCGGCGGACGCCCGCAGCGCTACGACTGGCGGCGCGAGGAGGTGGATATCGAGGTGGTGCGGGCGGAGGTGTTGCGAAAATTGGAGGTAATGAAGAGATGCTCTTGACGAAAATTGAGCCGTCGCCATTATTGAGTGGGGGCACTACAATGAACGACGAGTTGCGTAGCGATACGGTTAGACGTTCGACTAAGAGCAAGTTGCCAGTAGTCGGCGAAATCGATCATCCTGCTATCTGGTGGCCGTTATGGTCAGGCTTGGCGCTGTTAGCGATCGCATTGATCGTCGAGTACGGCGTCCAACTTGCCGGAGGGGAAATTGTAAAATCTGCGCCAGTCGATCCGCAAGTATCCGTCGCTCGTGGGGTGGTTAGTCTGATCTTCCGCTGGGAATCAGTAGTTCTGATCTTGAAGGAACTCGGATTTGCGTTCATCATCGGCTGGATCGTTTCTTATTTTATCGAGGCCGCTGCCAAACGTGAGCAGAATGACAGTTTCAAGCATCAGATGGAGGAAATCGGCAAGCAGGCTTTCAGAGGAGTATTCGGACTGAAGCATCAGGACCGTTACGTTCGGTCCGTGATCGAGAAATGCCTTGAGGCCAAACTGGTTAGGGAAGGCTATTCGATTGCTTACACCCTCGACCCGTTCACTGCTCCAGAAGCCAGGAAGTATGGCTTTGAGTCCGGTCGCTTCGTAAAGGTGATGGCTGAGATCCGCTATCGTGCACGCAATGTTGGAACAGAGCGGGACAAATTCAAGACGACTTACGGCATACCTGTGCGATCAGGAAAGCTTCAGGCTCTTTCTCAATTGAAGAGCTTGAAAGTTGGCCAGATGAGCTATTCTCCAGATCAAATCAGGAGGGCGATCGTCAATGATCCCGGCGACAACGAGTTCGCATCCGGATGAGGCTAACTATCTGATCGAATTTGAACTTGGGCCGGATGAGAGCGTCGAGATTTCCTTTGAAGCGCAGCTTGTGAAGGAGATGTCCGATAGTGAGACGTTTGGCTTTGGGCTTCCCACCATGGATGCAAAGCTGGCGTTGACGGTCAATCTGCCGAACATGGTGCTTGGTGCCGCTCCGCGAATTATCGGCAAACTGGACACGGAGCGCGCGCCCGACGATGGCCGTAAGGGCGAATGGAAAATCGACCATCCCATTTTGCCTTACAACAGCGTCATCCTGTGGTGGCGAACCAAAGCTGATGATGGTTCTGCAGAGGAAGCAGCCGAACAGCTTCCTCCGCTTGAAACGCCGACGACGGGCGGCGAAGGGAAGCCCCGCAAAGCTGCGGCGAGACGTGCAAAGGCGGCTGTTAATGGCTGATCAACCCTGCCATGCGATACCTTGCAAGTGATCACTTATACGCCTAGATATTGCGTAGAGATTCTTAGGAGCCAGAACATGATGACAGAAATCAACGGTGACGGCGGGTCGGTCGGCTAATCCGACGAGACTTTTCTAGATCGAAAACGGCGGCTGAAAGGCCGCCGTTTTCATTTAGTCTCCGACAATTCCTCTTCAACCGGCTGCATTGCGACCCCATGCCCACCATCCCAACCATCCTCCACGGCCTCACCCCCGCCGAGCGGGAGGCGCTTGTCTGCGCCATGCCGGAGCATCAGCTCCGCGCGCTCGCGCGGGCGTTTCCTGAATGGGCGCATGACGGCCAGCTGGCACCGCCGGTCACGGCCAGCGGTGCGCCGTGGCGGACCTGGGTGATCATGGCCGGGCGCGGGTTTGGCAAGACGCGGGCGGGGGCGGAGTGGGTGTTGGATATGGTGCGGGCTTCCTCCCCGAAGGGGGAGGATGTGCGGATCGCGCTGGTTGCGGCTACCATTGACGAAGCGCGGGCGGTGATGGTGGAGGGGCCGTCGGGCTTGCTCGCCTGCGCGCGGCCGGGGGAAATTGCGGAGTGGCTGCCGTCGCTGCACCTGCTGAAATTTGCGAACGGGGCGGAAGCGACGCTCTATTCGGGCGCATCGCCCAATGCCTTGCGCGGGCCGCAGCATCATCTGGCCTGGTGCGACGAGCTGGCCAAGTGGCGGCATCCGCTAGCGTACTTGGGACATGCTGCAGCTGGGCCTGCGCTGCGGGGCCAACCCGCGCGCGCTGGTGACGACCACGCCCCGCGGCGGCTGTGCGGCGCTGAGCGCGATTCTGGCCGCGCCCGATACGGTGCTGACCGGCGGGGCGACGTCCGCCAATCCGCACCTGCCGCCGGCGTTCCTCGCGGCGATGGAGCAGCGCTATGGCGGCACGCGGATGGGACGCGAGGAGCTGGAGGGGGAGTTCATCGCGGAGGTGGCGGGGTCGCTCTGGCCCAGCGCGCTGCTCGCGGCGAGCCGCGGAGCGCCGCCCGCGCTGAAGGACTTGCGGCGGGTGGTGGTCGGGGTCGATCCGCCGGGCAGTGCGGCGGGGACCTGCGGGATCGTGGTCTGCGGGCTTGATGGCGAGGCGCGCGCGCATGTGCTGGCGGACGCCTCGGCGGGCGGGCTCTCGCCCGAAGGTTGGGCGCGGGCGGTCGCGCAGGCGGCCGAGGCCTGGCAAGCCGACCGGGTGGTGGCGGAAAAGAACATGGGCGGCGATATGGTGCGCGCGGTGCTGCGCGCGGCCTGGCCAAATGCGCAGATGCCCGTGCCGCTGACGCTGGTCACGGCGACGCGCGGCAAGGTGCGCCGGGCCGAGCCGGTCGCGGGCTTGTTCGAAAGCGGAGCCGCGAAGCTAGCGGGGCGTTTTCCCGCGCTGGAGGCCGAGCTCGCCGGGCTGGTTGCGGGCGGGGACTATCGGGGGCCGGGCACTTCGCCAGACCGAGCCGATGCGATGGTCTGGGCGCTGCACGCGCTGCTGCTCAGCGGAAAGGCTGCGCCGCGGGTGTTGCAGCCCTGATCGCAGCTTGACATTCGCGGCTGAATCGCGTTGAGGGCAGCGCTTCGGCGGTTCCACCGCCTGGTCCGGGGTACCAGAGGGCACCCATCAAAGGAGTACTTTGATGGGATCCGCTATACGGCCCCCTAACGAACGAAGGAAGTATCATGATTCATCGTCACGGCGGGCGCAAGCTCAACCGCACCTCGGCGCACCGCAAGGCGCTGTTCCGCAACATGGCGGCGGCACTGATCAAGCATGAACAGATCACCACCACGCTGCCCAAGGCGCGCGAACTGCGCCCCTATGTGGAAAAGCTGATCACGCTGGCCAAGCATGGCGGCCTCTCCAACCGCCGCCTGGCGCATGCCCGGCTGCTCGATGATACCCAGCTGGTGAAGCTGTTTGAGGTGCTCGCGGGGCGTTATGCTGACCGCGCCGGTGGTTATACCCGCGTGATCAAGGCCGGGTTCCGCGGTTCGGACGCGGCACCGATGGCGGTGATCGAGCTGGTCGATCGCGATGTCTCGGCCAAGGGCCAGGATTCGGGCCCGGTGATGAGCGATGAAGAGGCGTTCGCCGAAGCATAACGCTCCTCGGTCGGTCTTCCGATTTGCAAAGGCGGTGGCGAGCGGTAAGCTGGCCACCGCCTTTTGCATTTGGGGACCTTCATGCCACCTCGTATCTGGACCGCTTCGGCGGCGATCGCTGCCGTCTTTGCTTCGCCCTTGATCGCACAGGACTCCGCCCGCTTGACCTATCCCCAGACCGAACGTGGCAGCGTGGTGGAAACCCGGTTCGGCGATGAAGTAGCCGATCCTTATCGCTGGCTCGAAAACGACGTCCGCAACGATCCCAAGGTCGCGGGCTGGGTCGCAGCGCAGAACGCGGTGACCGATGGCTATCTGGCGGGACTGCCGCAGCGGGGCTGGTTCGCGCAGCGGATCCGGGCGCTGATGGACTACGAACGCTTCGGCCTGCCCTACAAGGCCGGGCGGACCTATTTCTACATGCGCAATTCGGGCTTGCAGAACCAGTCGCAGCTGTTCGTGCGGCAAGGGCTGGGCGGGCACGCCGCGCCTGCTGATCGATCCCAATGGCTGGGCCAAGGACGGCGCGACCGCGCTGGATGGCTGGGTGCCGTCGCACAACGGCAAGCTGCTGGCCTATTCGGTGCAGGATGGCGGCGTCGGACTGGCGCGAGATCAAGGTGCTCGATGTCGCGACCGGCGCGGTGCTGAGCCGACGAGATCAAGTGGGCCAAGTTCACCGGCATCTCCTGGGTCGGCAACGCAGGCTTTCTCTATTCGCGCTTTCCCGAGCCGAAGGCGGGAGAGGAATTTCAGGCGCTGAACACCGGCCAGGCGGTCTATTTCCACCGCATCGGCACGCCGCAGTCGGCGGACGAGCTGGTCTATGCCACGCCCGACCAGCCCGACTCTGGGCCACGGTGCCGAAGTGACGCATGACAATCGCTGGGTGGTGATCACCACCGTCAAGCGGCACCGACAGCAAGTACGAAGTCTCAGGTCATGCCCGCTGCGCAAAGACGGCAAGTGGCAGCCGCGCAAGCTGATCGCGCGGGCTGGAGCACGACTGGCGGCTGATCGAAGGGATCGGCGATACGCTGTACTTCGTCACCAACAAGGACGCGCCGAAGCTCAAAGTGGTCAAGGTTGACCTGGCCAGTCGACAGCTTTCACCGAGATCGTCCCCGAACGCGCCGAAACGCTCGACCGCGCGCAGATCGTCGGCGACAAGCTGGTGCTGTCCTACCTGAAGGACGCCGCCTCGACCGCCGAGGTGCTGACGCTGGATGGCAAGCCGGTCCAGCAGATCAAGCTCAACGCGATCGGCACCGCCAGCGGGTTCAGCGGGCGGCCGGGCGATCCGGAGACGTTCTACAGCTTCTCCAGCTTCAACCAGCCCAGCGGCGTGTTCCGGTTTGACAGCCACACCGGCAAGTCAGTCGCCGTTCGCCTTGCCCAAGCTGACCTTCAACCCGGCCGACTATGCGGTCGAGCAGCGCTTCTACACCTCGAAGGACGGCACCCGGGTGCCGCTGTTCCTGGTCCGCAAGAAGAGCGTCGCGCCGGCCGGCAGGCCGGTGCCGACGCTGCTTTATGGCTATGGCGGGTTCGAAGTTTCGCTCACCCCGGCGTTCTCGGCGGTGCGGATGGCCTGGCTCGAGGCGGGCGGGGCCTTTGCCATCGCCAACCTGCGCGGCGGCGGCGAATACGGCAAGGCCTGGCACGACGCCGGGCGCCTCGCCAACAAGCAGAACGTGTTCGATGATTTCATCGCGGCGGGCGAATATCTGATCGCGCAGGGGATCACCCCCAAGGGCGGTCTGGCGATCCAGGGCGGCTCGAACGGCGGGCTGCTGGTCGGCGCGGTGCTCAACCAGCGGCCCGACCTGTTCGCGGCGGCCAATGCCGGCAGTCGGGGTGATGGACATGCTGCGCTTCGACCGGTTCACCGCCGGGCGGTACTGGACCGACGACTATGGCTTCCCGGACCAGGAAGCCGATTGCCGCGTGCTGCGCGCCTATTCGCCCTATCACAACATCCGCAGCCGGCGCGGACTATCCGGCGGTGCTGGTGACCACGGCCGACACCGACGACCGCGTGGTGCCGGGGCACAGCTTCAAATATGCCGCCGCGCTGCAAGCCGCGCAGGCCGGGCCGAAGCCGCACCTGATCCGGATCGAAACCCGCGCCGGGCACGGCTCGGGCAAGCCGACCGACAAGGTGGTGGCGGAAAATGCGGACATCCTGGCGTTCTTTGCGCAGTGGACCGGGCTGAAGCTACCGTGAGTACGCCGTTCATGTTGAGGGTGATTTATCTGAACAATAGATAACAAGCAGGTTCAGGCTCGTGCTAGCACCCGATTCGCTAATCCTTCATTCGACGCCGGGACATTCCGTCCGGCCGATTGAAGGAACAGACTGCCATGAAGACCTTGTCCAAAGCCCTGGTCGGCACCGTCGCGGCTGGCGCGATGGCGCTCTCTTCGGCTAGCCCCTGCCGCTGCCGCGCGATCACCGCGACAGCGACGGCATCAGCGCCGGCGACGTCATCGCCGGAGCGCTGATCATCGGCGGCATCGCTGCGGTTGCCTCAGCAGCCAGCAACAACGCGACTATGACCGCGACTATGATCGCAACTACCGCGGCGATGACTACGGCTATGACCGGGCCGGCTATGATCGCGGCGGCTATGGCCGTGATCGGCGGCGCCTATGGCGGCAACCCGCGCCAGGCAGTCGAGCAGTGCGTCCGCGCCGCCGAACGCTATGCCAGCCGCGCCAGCTATGGCCGGGCCGATGTGACCGACGTGCGCGACATCGATCGCAAGCCCGTTACGGCTATCGAAGTGAAGGGCCGGATCGCGGTCAACACCGCAGGGCCGTGACTGGCGCCAGTGGCGATGCCCGCTATGGCCGCGGCTGGGGCAGCGACTATCGCGGCTGGGACAGCGATCGATGCGCGGCTATGACAGCGGCTCGTTCAAGTGCAAGTATCGAGCGCGGCCGGGTGGTCGACGTCGATTTCGGCGGGATCCGCGCGGGCTGCTAAGCCTTAGCGCAAGTACTGAACACGGCTGGCGGTTCAGGCGACATGAAAGCCTGGGCCGCCTAGCCTTATCGCAATGGGGCGTGATTCGCGCCCGCTCGAGGGGTACCAGGCTATGACAGGATTGTTCCGCAAGTCGGCCGCTGCGCTCGCGCTGCTGGCCAGTGTTTCAATGGCGGCGACGCCGGCGCTTGGCGCGTGATCGCGGCTGGGGCCGCCATCATGACCGCATCGATGCGGGCGACGTGATTGACCGGCATTCTGATCATTGGCGGGATCGCCGCCATCGCCAGCGCCGCCGAGCAACGGCAACAAGCGCCAGCCGCGACCGCGATGACAGCGCTACGAAGAGCCCATGCCGCGACTATCGCGACTATGGCCGCGACGATCGACGCAGATCGTACGCGAGCGCGTGATCCGATCGCCGTCCGGAATGGCGCGAAGGCATCGGGCATCAATTCCGCGATCGAGCGCTGCGTCAGCGAGATCGAGCGCGGCGACCGCCCGGATCGAGATGTCGAAGCCGTCAACAAGCGGGCGATGGCTGGCGCGTCGAAGGCCGGATGGCCGGCGGCGAGACTTTGCCTGCACCGTCGATCGCGATGGCCGCATCCGCAGCGCCAGCGTCGGCGGCGCGGCTTTCTGAGACCGGATCTATTCAGGCGGCCTGGTGTCCTCGCTGCCATAGGCGGGAAGCGCCAGGCCGAACCGGATCGCCGAGCCGCGCAGCGCGAACCCGGCGAGCGCGGCGACCGGCCAGGCCAGCTCGGCGGCAGTGCCAGCCACGGCCCCGCAGCGCGCAGAGCGCCGAGCTCAGCGCGGCGGCGGTGACATAGAGCTCCGGCCGCATCAGGATCGAGGGCCGCCCGGCGAGCACGTCGCGGATGATCCCGCCGACGCAGCCGGTGATCACCCCCATCAGCACCGCCGGAACCGGCGGCAGCGCCGAAGGCCAGCGCCTTGGCCGTGCCGAGCACCGCATAGGCGGCGAGCCCCGCGGCGTCGGCCCATTCGAGCAGTCTACCCTCCCACCAGCGCCGCGGCGTGAGCCATGCGAGCAGCGCCACCCCCAGGCAGACCGGCGCGACCCACGGATCGCGCACCCAGAACACCGGCGCGCCGATCAGCAGATCGCGCACCGATCCGCCGCCGACCCCGGTGACCAGCGCGAAGAACGCCATCGTCACGAAGGTCTGCCGCAGCCGCGCCGCGAGCAGCGCGCCGGTCAGCGCGAACACGGCGGTGCCGGCAGGTCGAGCACTGCCGGGATCGTGCGGAATCGCGCGCGCTCATCGCGCCACCTTGCGACGCCGGAACAGCAGGGCGGTCCCGAACATGACACTGACCAGTGCGAGCACGGCGGACGGCGATCAGCAGCGGATGATGGGTATCCTCGCGCGCCGCGGGGTCCATGATGTGCAGCCCCCACATGAAATCGTAGAGCCGCCAGAACCGCGTGCGCACCGCCTCGATCTCGCCGCTATCGCGACCGACATAGACGTGGGTGCCATCGCTCAGCGTAACCTGCCAGACCGGCAGGCCTTGCGGAAATCGAACGGGACCTTCGTCGGCGGCGAACAGCGCGGACTTCGGCGATCTCGGCCGTGCGGCCACATCCCGCGCATCGCCACCTCGCGCGCCTCGGCCGCACCGAGCGGCGAGAGTTGCGCGCCGCTCGCGGCGTCGAACAGCGCGGCGCTGCCGTCGGGATAGTTGCACCCGCGCAACCGGTTTCGCCGGCGCGCATGGCAAGCGTGTAGCTCGGCAACTTCCGGCTGGTCCGGCGCGAGGAAGGGCAGGGCAGGGGTGAGCCCCGGCGGCAGCGGCTGCCTGGCCGCCTCAACCCGCAGGTCCGTTCCGCGCACCTCTCGATCGGCCGCGCGACCATCACCAGCCCGGACAGCGTCCACAGCAGCAGCGGCACCGCGACCAGCCAGCCGAGCCAGATATGCCAGCGGGCGAGGCGGCGCATGAGGCGGGCGGTCTTGCGGCCATTGCCCTCTGTCTGCGCCCATCCTCCCCATCATGCGAAGCTTGTTGCGGGGAGCCGTCGCGCCTGCGCAACGGCGGATGGCGTAGCGGTGCTCGGCGGCTCGGGCAGTCACCCTTCTCGCTCCGAGCCCTGTCGAGCTATCCACCCTCCCCATTCGGGCATTGCCGATATGGGGAGCATGCGTCTTTAGTCAGATATGGATCGGCTTGCCCTGCACGCCCATCGCCGCTTCCTTGATCGCTTCGGAGTGCGTCGGGTGGGCGTGGCAGGTGTAGGCGATGTCTTCGCTGGTCGCGCCGAATTCCATCGCCAGCGCCACTTCGGCGATCATCGTCCCGCCGACGCGAGGCGATGATCCACGCGCCGAGCACGCGGTCGGTCTTGGCGTCGGCGATGACCTTGACGAAGCCGTCGGTGTCGCGGTTGGTCTTGGCGCGGCTGTTGGCCATCATCGGGAACTTGCCGACCTTGATCTCGCCGCGCTCCTTGGCCTGTTCTTCGGTCAGGCCGACCCCGGCGATTTCGGGCATGGTATAGACCACGCCGGGGATCACCGCGTGATTGACGATGCCGGTGCCGGTGGCGATGTATTCGGCCACGGCAATGCCCTCGTCCTCGGCCTTGTGCGCCAGCATCGGGCCGGGGATCACATCGCCGATCGCGCGGACGCCATCGACTGCGGTGCGGAAATCGTGGCCGGTTTCGATCTGGCCGCGCTGGTTGAGTTCGAGGCCGATTTTGTCGAGGCCGAGCCCATCGGTGTTGGGTCGGCGGCCGATCGCGACCAGCACGCAATCGGCTTCGAGCGTCTCGCGCGCACCGCCAGCCGCCGGCTCCAGCGTCAGCGTGGCCTTCTTGCCCTTGACCGCTCGCACCGGTCACCTTGGTGCGCAAGCCGCAGCTCCATGCCCTGCTTCTTGAACAGCTTGGCGGCTTCCTTGCGGACCTCGCCGTCCATGCCGGGCAGCAACTGGTCGAGGAATTCGACCACGGTGACTTTCGCCCCCAGCCGCCGCCAGACCGAGCCCAGTTCCAGCCCGATCACCCCGCCGCCGATCACCACCATGTGCGTCGGCACCTTGGCCAGCGCGAGCGCGCCGGTGGAATCGACGATGATGCCCCTTGGCGTTGTCGACCTCAACGCCGGGCAGCGGCGTGACGCTCGATCCGGTGGCGATCACCACTTCCTTGGCGGTGTAGATCCTTGCCCGCGACCGTCGACGGTGTGGCGCGTCCTTGAACGCGCCATAGCCCTTGAGCCAGTCGACCTTGTTCTTCTTGAACAGGAACGCGATCCCGCCGGTCAGTTCCTTGACCGCCAGTTGCCTTTTCGCCCTGCATCGCGGCCAGATCGAGCTCGACCTTGCCGGTCTTCACCCCGAACTTGGCGAGCGTGCCATGCGCGGCCTCCTCGAACAGCTCCGAGCCGTGCAGCAGCGCCTTCGAGGGAATGCAGCCGACGTTGAGGCACGTGCCCCCCAGCGTCTCGCGGCCCTCGACGCAAGCGGTCTTCAAGCCCAAGCTGCGCCGCGCGGATCGCAGCGACATAGCCGCCGGGGCCGGAACCGATGATGAGGACGTCGTAGTCGTAAGTCTGATCAGCCATTAGGATTGCTTTCCGGAAGGGGATGGTAACGAGCCTTGCGATCAATCGCCACGAAATAGCCGTCGATTCTGGGCGCCTCTACGTGCATCACCGCACGGACGGCTTCGATTGTCTCCGCGAGACTGCGCGGTATTGCGCGCACGAAAATCACCCCAGGTGGTGCCGTAAAGCCTTGTGAAAAAATCATTTCGCCGAAGTCTCGATCAAAGGTCAGCAAAACCCGGTGTTGGTCGACTGCTGCCTGCAAGACAGCGGCGTCTGGTTGCGAGCGCATTTCTTCCAGGACAGCGAATACATCATGGCCGTCCTCTCGCAGCCTGCGCACCATTGGCCACGGTACGTTTTCGTCGCTGATAAGGCGCACTCACGCGACCTTGGACGTGATGATGTAGCGCTCCTCGCTGACCAGTTCATAGGCGAGAGCAAATACCGCCTGAATATCTTCAGGCTTTAAGTGCGGGTAGCTTTCCATGATATCCGCAACGGTCCAGCCAGCCGCAAGCTGTTCAAGGATCAACTCGACCGCAATTCTGGTCCCACGGATCACCGGCTTCCCGCCCAGAACTGCGGGATCGGTATGGATGTGCTGGGTATAGTCCATCGCTTGCCTCACAAATCAATCAAAAGCCGGGTCGGATCCTCTATCGCTTCCTTGATCGTCTTCAAAGCCGTAACCGCCTCGCGCCCGTCGATCAGGCGGTGGTCGTAGCTGAGCGCGAGGTACATCATCGGGCGGATCACGATCTGGCCGTCGCGGACGACCGGGCGGTCTTCGATCCGGTGCAGGCCGAGCACGGCGCGTCTGCGGGCGGGTTGATGATCGGGGTGGACATCAGCCCGCCGAAGATCCCGCCGTTGGAGATGGTGAAGGTGCCGCCCTGTCATGTCAGCCATGGTCAGCGCGCCGTCCTTGGCCTTCTTGCCGAGCGCGGCGATGGCCTTTTCGATCTCGGCAAAGCCCATGGCATCGACATTGCGGACCACCGGCACCACCAGCCCGTTGGGGGCCGAAACCGCGACCGAGAGGTCGACGTAGGGGAAGTAGACGATCTCATCGCCCTCGATCTGGGCGTTGACGCTGGGGAAGTCCTTCAGCGCCAGGCAGGCAGCCTTGGCGAAGAAGCTCATGAAGCCCAGCTTCACGCCGTGCTTCTTTTCGAAGCTGTCCTTGAACTTCTCGCGCGCGCCGATCACCGCGGACATGTCGCAATCGTTGAAGGTGGTGAGCAGCGCGGCGGTATCCTGCGCCTCCTTCAGCCGCCTGGCGATGGTCTGGCGCAGGCGGGTCATCTTGACGCGTTCTTCGCCGCGTTCGCCCGCTGACGGCCGGGGCAGCGGCGGGAGCGGCGGCAACCGGCGCGGTCGCGCTGACTTTGCCTGCGCCGCGGCGACCACGTCTTCCTTGGTGATCCGCCCGTCCTTGCCCGAGCCGGTGACCGTGGCCGGGTCGATCCCGTGTTCCAGCACCGCGCGGCGCACCGAAGGGGAGAGGACGGCGGCATCGGTTGCCACGGCCGCTGCAATCGGCGTGGGGGCCGGGGTAGGCGCTGTGGCAGCGGGAGCGCTGTTCGACGCGGGCGCAACTGCTGGTTCGGTCCGCGCAGCCACCGGCTCAGCCCCGGCAGCCGCGACGCCGTCCTCGATCGTCGCGATCACCGCGCCGACCGCACATTGTCACCCGCCTGGGCGAGGTACTGGCCCATCACCCCGGCCACGGGTGAGGGCACCTCGACCGCGACCTTGTCGGTCTCCAGACTGGCAATCGGCTCGTCGAGCGCCACGGCTTCGCCGGGCTTTTTCAGCCATTCGCCGATGGTGGCTTCGGCAACGGATTCGCCCAGCACGGGGACTTTGACTTCGGTGGACATTTCAGCTTCCATTCCCTAACCCGTCGATGCTGAGCTTGTCGAAGCACTGCTCTTCACTTTGGGGCCTGAGTAGAAAAGTACGACCCTTCGACAAGCTCAGGGCAGACGGATTGGCTAGCTTCTTTCGGCGACGGATTTCAGAACGGACCGACAGGCCCAGCGCGTGGCTGATCAAGCGCGCCCTGTTCGCTCTCGTGGCGCTTGGCGAGCCCGGTGGCGGGCGAGGCGCTGGCGACGCGGCCGGCATAGCGCGGCGCGGGTGACCTTACGCTTGGCGGCGATCAGCGCCTCTTCGATCAACGGTTCGACGAAGAACCACGCGCCGTTGTTGCTGCGGTTCTTCCTGGCACCAGACCACATCTTCCAGCTTGCGGCATCTGCGACAAGCGCAGCGCCAGCGGATCGCCGGGGAAGGGATAGAGCTGTTCGAGCCGGATGATCTGGGTGTCGGTCACCTCGGCAGCGTCGCGGGCTTCCATCAGGTCATAGGCGACCTTGCCCGAGCACAGGACCACGCGCTTGGTCGCGGCATCGTCCGCGCCATTGCGGTCCGACAGGATCCGCTTGAAATGCGCCTGCGCCGATGAATTCGCTCGCCTCGCTCTTCGCCATCGGGTGGCGCAGCAGCGACTTGGGGGTCATGATCACCAGCGGCTTGCGGAACGGCGCGGTGCATCTGGCGGCGCAGCACGTGGAAGTAGTTCGCCGGGCTGGTGATGTTGCAGACCTGGATATTGTCCTGCGCGCAGAGCTGCAGGAACCGCTCGAGCCGCGCCGAGCTATGTTCCGGACCCTGGCCTTCGTAGCCATGCGGCAGCAGCAGCACGAGGCCGTTGGCGCGCAGCCACTTCGATTCGGAGCTGGCGATGTACTGATCGATCACGATCTGCGCGCCATTGGCGAAATCGCCGAACTGCGCTTCCCACAGCACCAGCGCTCTTCGGATCGGCGCTGGCATAGCCATATTCGAAGCCGAGCACGCCATATTCGCTCAAGCGGGCTGTCGTGCACTTCGAACTTGCCGTGCGGCACGGTGCTGAGCGGCACGTATTTGTGCTCGTCGGTCTGATCGACCCAGACCGCGTGGCGCTGGCTGAAGGTGCCGCGCCCGGAATCCTGGCCAGACAGGCGCACGTTGTAGCCCTCGGACAGCAGCGTGCCGAACGCCAGCGCCTCGCCGGTCGCCCAGTCGAACCCGGCGCCGCTGGCGAACATCTCGCGCTTGGCATCGAGCACGCGGGCCAGCGTCTTGTGGATCTGGATCGAATCCGGAACCGTGCGTCAGCGTGCGGCCGAGGCTGTCAAACAGCTTGCGCGTCGATCCCGGTTGGCACATTGCGCCGCGCGGTTTCGGGATCGGCCGGGGCGTGCAGCCCGGACCAGCGCCCGGCGAACCAGTCGGCCTCGTTGGCCTTGTAGCTTTTCGAGGCTTCGAATTCCTGCTTCGAGCGTGGCGACGAACTGCGTTTCGATCTCGGCCGACATAGTCCTTGTCGATCACGCCCTGTTCGGCCAGCCGCTGCGGCATAGATCGCCGAGACCGGCGGATGCTGCGCGGATCTTCTGGTACATCAGCGGCTGGGTGAAAGCCGGGCTCGTCGCCCTCGTTATGGCCGAACCGGCGATAGCACCACATGTCGATCACGATATCGCGGCCGAAGGTCTGGCGGTAATCGATCGCGAGCTTGCAGGCGAAGGTCACCGCTTCGGGATCGTCGCCGTTGACGTGGATGATCGGGGCCTGGACGCCCTTGGCGACGTCCGAGGGGTAGGGCGAGCCGCGCGAGAACTGCGGGCTGGTGGTGAAGCCGATCTGGTTGTTGATGATGAAATGGATGCAGCCGCCGGTGTTGTAACCTTTGACGCCCGGAAAAGCCGAAGCATTCCCAGACGATCCCCTGGCCCGGCAAAGGCCGCGTCGCCGTGGATCAGCACCGGCAGCACCTGCTTGTGCTTGCCCTTGCCGATGTCGTCGCGGAACGCCTGGCTGGCGCGGACCTTGCCGAGCACGACCGGATCGACCGTTTCGAGGTGGCTGGGGTTGGGGACCAGGCTCATGTGCACCTTGATCCCGTCAAATTCGCGGTCGGTGCTGGTGCCGAGGTGATATTTGACGTCGCCCGATCCGCCGACATCTTCGGGGTTGGCGGTGCCGCCCGAAAATTCGTGGAAGATCACGCGGTAGGGCTTGGCCAGCACGTTGGCGAGCACGTTGAGGCGGCCGCGATGGGCCATGCCATAGACGATTTCCTTGACGCCCAGCTGGCCGCCATACTTGATTACCGCTTCCAGCGCGGGGATCATCGCTTCGCCGCCGTCGAGCCCGAAGCGCTTGGTGCCGACATATTTGCGTGCCGAGGAACTTCTCGTACTGCTCGCCGCGGATCACCGCGCCGAGGATCGCCTTCTTGCCCTCGGGGGTGAAATCGATCGACTTGTCGCCGCCCTCGATCCGGTCCTGCAGGAACCGGCGTTCCTCGACGTCGGAGATGTGCATGTATTCCAGGCCGACCTTGCCGCAGTAGTTGCGCTTCAGGATCGCGACCAGTTCGCGCACCGTGGCCCATTGCAGCCCCAAGCGTGCCGCCAAGATAGACCTTGCGGTCCAGCGCCGCGCCGAAAAGCCGTGGTATTCGGGTCGAAGATCGGCGGGCAGGTCCTGCTTGGACAGCCCCAGCGGATCGAGATCGGCGGCCAGATGCCCGCGCACGCGGTAGGTGCGGATCAGCATCATCGCGCGGATCGAATCCGCCGGCGGCTTCTTCCACGCGCCTTGCCATCAAGCGCCGCGCCAGCCTTGGCGGCGGCCGCCTTGATCGCGACCTGCATCTGCGGTCGGGATCGAGCGCGCGGGTCAGGTCGTCCTCCGCCGTGCGCCAGTCGGCCCGCGCCCAGCTGGGACCGGGTTGCTGGCCAGAGTCGTCGGACTCGGGGAGGAAATCGTGTGCTTCGTTGCCCATTCACCTGGCCTTGTGTCCAGTTTCCCGCAGCCCGTTTGGCCGGGGAGGGGCAGTGAGACTTGGCAACTTGCCGCCTAGTCGCAGCGAGCTGGCTCGCCCTAGCGGCGAACCCTCACGCCAACCTCTGCTCATCGGTGAACAGCGGGCTTACGTCAGCAGTTCCTTGAGCAGCGCGCCCAGCGTTTCGCCCAGCAGGCTGGGCGAGGGGCTGACGCGGATGCCGGCCGCTTCCATCGCCGCGATCTTGTCTTCCGCGTCGCCCTTGCCGCCCGAGACGATCGCGCCGGCGTGGCCCATCCGGCGGCCCGGAGGGGCGGTCAGCCCGGCGATGAAGCCGACCATCGGCTTCTTGCGCCCGCGCTTGGCCTCGTCGATCAGGAACTGCGCGGCTTCTTCTTCCGCGTCGCCGCCGATTTCGCCGATCATGATGATCGACTTGGTCTCGTCATCCGCCAGGAACAGTTCGAGCACGTCGATGAAGTTGGTGCCGTTGACCGGATCGCCGCCGATGCCCGACCGCAGTGGTCTGGCCGAGGCCCGCATTGGTGGTCTGGAACACCGCTTCATAGGTCAGCGTGCCCGAGCGCGAGACCACGCCGACGCTGCCCTTGGAGAAGATCGAGCCGGGCATGATCCCGATCTTGCATTCGTCCGGGGTCAGCACGCCGGGGCAGTTCGGGCCGATCAGCCGCGACTTGGAGCCGGACAGCGCGCGCTTGACCTTGACCATGTCGAGCACCGGAATGCCCTCGGTGATGCAGACGATCAGCTCCATCTCGGCGTCGATCGCCTCGAGGATCGAATCCGCCGCGAACGGCGGCGGCACGTAGATGCAGCTGGCGGTCGCGCCGGTCGCCGCCTTGGCCTCGGCCACGGTGTCGAAGTTCGGCAGGCCGATGTGGGTGGTCCCGCCCTTGCCGGGCGTCACCCCGCCGACCATCTGCGTGCCATAGGCCAGCGCCTGCTCGGTGTGGAAGGTGCCGGTGGCGCCGGTCATCCCTTGGGTGATGACCTTGGTGTGCTTGTTGACGAGGATGCTCATTGGTTGGTCCTTATAGCTCGC
This sequence comes from uncultured Alphaproteobacteria bacterium, assembly GCA_963802015.1. GTDB lineage: Bacteria > Pseudomonadota > Alphaproteobacteria > Sphingomonadales > Sphingomonadaceae > Novosphingobium. The sequence goes on along the minus strand of CAWDHB010000005.1, from coordinate 115,676 downwards.
GCGTAATGAATTTGCGCGGCTAGTTGCGAATCGTGCGATCTGCCAGACACATGGTCCGACAACTGCGGACATTGCATCGACAAGGTCGTTCGAGGTCTTCGATGATCGAAGCATGCTCAGACTTGCGCGTCGACATTGTCATCGCGAACGATGTTGAGACAACCCAGAATTGCGCCATCATGCGCTTGCGGTGATTGCAACGACTCGTCCAGCTTCGAGATGCCATGCCCGAAGCGCTAGCATCGGCCGCAGCTGATGCAGATCCATCGCACTTCGGCCGTTCGTAGCGATGACGCACAGCTCGTTGCGAGCGAGCCTGAGCCCTGCTGAGCGCCGTTGCGTCGAGGCCTGTCGGCCAACCGTCAAGCACAAGCTGCTAGCATTCCGAAATCGCAATGGTCTGGTCCAGTCTGCGACGGTCGACGTCGCCGCGACAAGCAGCGCCGCTTGCAGCGCAGAGCGCCAAAGCGCGCTGATGCGCTCACCCCAAGCGATCGGCTCGATCGCCCTTGCACGCCACCAGCAGTTCCTTGACCGCATCGACGCTGACCTGCAGCCCGGCCTTGTCCTCGGCGTCGAGTTCGATCTCGACGATCTGCTCGACCCCGCCCGCGCCGATCATCACCGGCACGCCGACATACAAGCCGTCGAGGCCATACTTGCCGTCAACATAAGCCGCGCAGGGCAGGATGCGCTTCTGGTCGCTGAGATAGGCTTCGGCCATCGCGATGCCGCTGGCGGCGGGGGCGTAGAAGGCCGAGCCGGTGCCGAGCAGCGCGACGATCTCGCCGCCGCCGCCGCGGGTGCGCTTGACGATCGCGTCGATCTTTTCCTGCCGAGGAGAGGCCCATCTTGACCAGATCGGGCACCGGGATGCCGTTGACGGTGGAATAGCGCACCACCGGCACCATCGTATCGCCGTGGCCGCCGAGCACGAAGGTGTTCACGTCGCGCACCGAAACCTGGAACTCGTCGGCGATGAAGTGGCTGAACCGCGCCGAATCGAGCACGCCGGCCATGCCGACCACCATGTGGTGCGGCAGGCCCGAAAATTCGCGCAGCGCCCAGACCATCGCGTCGAGCGGGTTGGTGATGCAGATCACGAAAGCGCCGGGGGCGTTGGCCTTGATGCCCTCGCCGACCGCCTTCATCACCTTGAGGTTGATGCCGAGCAGATCGTCGCGGCTCATCCCCGGCTTGCGGGCGACCCCGGCGGTGACGATGATCACGTCGGCCCCGGCGATGTCCTCGTAGTCGTTCGAGCCGGTGATCTTGGCGTCGAACCCTTCGACCGGGCCGCATTGCGACAGATCGAGCGCCTTGCCCTGCGGCACGCCTTCGACCACGTCGAACAGGACGATATCGCCCAGTTCCTTCTGCGCGGCGAGGTGGGCGAGGGTGCCGCCGATGTTACCGGCGCCGATGAGGGCAATCTTCTTGCGTCCGCCGTTTGGGCCATAATGCGACGATATCCTTCCGAAAGCGCGGGATCGGCGTCTGGCACTTGGGCAACATGCTCCATCCCGCTGGAGCGGACGTTTGCCCGTCGAATGCCAATCCGCCTTAACGCGGGGAAGGGGGGATTGCAAGCCGGTAAAAGGCCGTATCGTCAAACTATTTTTGATAACAGTTCGCAGTAGCAAAAAGGCAATCGTGCTGCCGGGGATCAGCTCGCGATGGCCGTGTTGCGCAGCGAAGCCGCCATGCGCCGGTCCAGCTTGGCGCAGAGCCCAAGCCACCAGCAGTACGCAGCGTGATCACCAGCGCGCGCCGCAGCCAGCGCCCGGTTGCGCGCATCAGCCGCTGCGCCCAGCCCGTGCGCGGCGAAATGACGCAAGGCCGCGCGCAGCAACAGGATCATTGCGGACATCGCGGGGGTTGTCGTTGGCAGCGCGGACGACTGGCAAGCGTCCCCGTCCATTGGCAACGCCTGCGGGAGCGTAATTGCGGACGGAGGGCAGGGCGGCGCTGTAGCGGATGGTCATAGGGGCCTGCGACGTTGTTGTTGGGTTGCAGTCCCGGTTTAGCCGACAGCGCCTAAGGGAGCGTTCGGGGCTATGGTTTTCAAGCTGGTAACTTTTGCAAACGCTGCTCGCACTGGCCAGAATTGATGCGGAGGCTCACGCGCCCGGCTGGGCGATCCAGGTGCCGGATTTTTCGAACTCGGGCTTGATCCCGGTCGCTTCGGGCAGCTTTTCGCCGCTGTAAGGCTCGTCGCCGCCGCGCTTGAGCTGTTCCTGGCTATAGGTCGGGGCGGGAGCGGCGCGCACCGGGGCCAGACCCTCGCTGGTCGGGACGACGGCGCTGGCCGCCGTGGTCTGCGCTGCCTTCAGCCCGTCATCATAGGCGCGTTGCAGGGCGAGCGGATCGAGCGCGGTGTCGATCGGGCTGGTCGAAGCGGCAGCGCTGCGCGCATGCGGCGCGGCGATTGGCTCGCCGCCGCCATAGGCAAAGCGGAACGTCTCGGATGATCCCGCGCGGCCCTTGAACTTGTAGAATCGGTGCGCGCCGATCGTGGTGATGTGCGCCAGGCTGGGGGCCCAGTAAGGATAGATCTGTATCGTGTGGTAATGCGTGGCGAGCCCGACCGGGGTATAGACATAGCCCGACAGGGCTGAGCGCGCGACGCTTTCGGCGCGCATCCAGAAGAACCGGTTGGGCACCCGGCCCAGTGCGCCGTCGCAGGTAAAGCTGAACTGGCAGCCAGTCGTGCGCTCGCTGCCTTGATAGACCACGCCGCAGACAGTGTTGGGATAGCTGGGATGGGCCACCCGGTTGAGCACCACCTGCGCCACCGCGCGCTGGCCATCGTCAGCCTCGCTCGCGGCTTCGTAATAGATCGCGGCGGTCAGGCATTGCAGCGCGCGGGTGCGATCAATCCCGCTGTTGTCCACCCGGATCGCGCGCGCGATCGGGCCGTTGAGCGTGTCGGTGATCGATCCCGTTACCGGCATCCCTTCAGCATAAGAGCCGGTTTCCAGCGGGGCGATGTAGGACTGATTGTCGGCGGCGAGGTAATAGAACGCCGATCCCGGAAAGCTGTCGCCGGCCTGTTCGAACGGCATCGGCACGACTTCGACCTGCGCTTCGCCAGCGGCACCGATCCCGAACTCGCTCCAGTCGCCCGGCGCGGCGAGGGCGGGGACGGCAACGGCCGCAAGCAGGATCAGCGCGCGCCGACCAGTGTGCCGCCGCCGCATCCGCTGCGCCAGCAGCCGCACACTCCCGCGCGCAAACCGCGCGTGAAAATCACGCGGCTTCGGCTCATAGGGAATGGTCAGATGCTCGCTCATCGATGCCTTCACTGTGGGTCACGCGCGCCGCGCGTAGGCTGATTCGCACGCCGATTTGCCACATCGCAATTTGCGCCGTGCCACCGGGGGACAGGCACACCTGATAGCGTAACACGGTTAAGAAAGCTGCCACCGTGCGCATCGGACTTGCGAAATTGTCTGCGCGCGCACATAGGCGAGCGCGACGTCATAGGTTGTCCGCTTTGCAGCGGGCCTAAGAGGGAAGCAGGTTTCAACTCCTGCGCTGCCCCCGCAACTGTGACCGGGGAGTGCCGCTCCCACATGCCACTGGCGCAAGCTGGGAAGGCGAGGGCGGCATTTTGATCCGGGAGCCAGGAGACCTGCCCATGACGGTCGTTCCGCAGCCGGGCGGGGTGTACCGGGTGTAAGCAGGGTCTCGCGATTTCGTGCGAGCCGCCTCGCCATGAACGATATTCGTTCAAGGCTGGAGGTTTATCTATGAAATATCTGTTTTTGCTCAGTTCTGTTGCTCTGGTTAGCCCTGCGTTCGCGCAGGATGCGTCACAACCCGAAGCTGGCAACGAACCGATCATCCTGTACCATCCGGTCAGAGATACATATATCACGGTGGTTGCGAGCGGCTCGTCTGACAATTTGTCACAGACAGGTCAGTCGATCAGCGTTGTCGGAGGAGATGAACTCGACGCGGTCCAGGGCGCAGACCTGACCCGCGTGCTCACCCGGCTCCCCGGTGTCAGCCTCTCACGCAACGGCGGGCTGGGCGCGCAGACCGGGCTGAATGTGCGCGGAGCCAATGCTGATCAGGTGCTGGTTTTGGTCGATGGGGTGCGGATTGCGGACTATGCTTCCCCCGGCGGCGGCTATGATCTGGGCAACCTGCTGAGCGGCAATCTGGCCAAGCTGGAACTGCTGCGCGGGTCGAACTCGGTGGTCTGGGGCAGCCAGGCGATCGGCGGCGTGCTCGCGGTGGAAACGCGCGAAACCAATGGCTTCGCCGGATCGGCCGAATATGGCGCTTATGATACGCTGCTGACCAACGCCAGTGCGGGGTTGCGCGGCGATGGCTATGCCGCCTCGCTGTCCGCAGGCTATGCCCGCACTGACGGCTTCTCCGCGCAGGCGGGTGGGACCGAAGCCGATGGCTACGAACAATGGAACGTCGCGGGCCGGGTCCGGCTGGATCTGGCCGAGCGATCTCAGCCTGCGCGCGGTCGGGCGCTATGCCGATAGCCACCTGGGGTTCGACCAGCTCGGCCCGAACAGCCCGGACTTTCAGGACACCCGCGAGGCGAGCGGACGGATCGGACTCGATTACAGCGGTGACGCGGTGCAGCTGACCGGCGGGATCGCCTATGCCGATGTCCGCCGTGACTATGATACCGGGTTTGGCCCCTCCAGCTTCACCGGGCGCTCGTGGCGCGCCGAACTGCGCGGGCGGGCTGACCTCACCCGACGCGCTGAAACTCGATTTCGGCGCGGATACCGACTGGACCCGCTCCACCTCCAGCTTCGACCCGGATGCCAGCGCGCGGCAATCGAGCGGCCATGCGCTGCTCGGCTGGTATGGCGACAGTGCGTCAGTAGCAGGCGGGGTGCGGATCGATGACCATGACCGGTTCGGCACCCATGCCACCTTCGGCGCGAACGGCGTTGTGCAATCTGGGCGGCGGCTGGCGGCTGCGCGCATCGTTCGGCGAAGGCTTCAAGGCCCCGACGCTTGTATCAACTCTACGGCGGCTTCGTGGGCAACACCGCGCTGCAACCCGAAACCAGCCGCAGCTATGACGCCGGGATCGAATACGGGGATCGCAACGACGATCTGCATCTGGCGCTGACCGCGTTCCGGCGCGACAGCCGCAACCTGATCGATCTCGATTCCAGCTTTGTCTATCAGAACGTCGCACTGGCGCGGGCGCAGGGGTTTGAACTGGAACTGGGCGCGCGGATTTCGCCCCGGTTCCGCGCGCAGGCGGCCTATACCTACATGGAGGCGCGCGACCTGACCAATGTGCGCGATCTCGCCCGTCGCCCGCGCCACATGCTGGCGCTGAGCGCGGATTGGGAAACGCCGCTGGCTGGACTGGCGCTGGGCGCGGACCTGCGGTTGCAAGGGGATAGCGTGGAATACAGCTTCTCCGGCACGCCAACGCGGCTTGACGGCTTTGCCGTCACCACGCTGCGCGCCAGCTTGCCGCTGGGGGAACAGTTCGAGGTCTATGGCCGGGTCGAGAATGTCGGCGATGTACAGTATCAGACCGCTGCTGGGTTCAACACGCCGGGCCGCTCGGCCTATGCCGGGGTCAGGGTGAGGTTTTGAGGGGGAACAACCGCATCCTCCCCCTCGGGGGAGGGGACCCACGAAGTGGGGGAGGGGCACGCGCGGGTACTCCAAACCGCGCGTCGCACCGGGCGCTGTCAGCGCGAGGTCAGGAGTACTCGCTTGTGCCACTCCACCATCCCGGACCAAGTCCGGGATGGTCCCCCTCTCCCACGGGAGAGGAAGGGGTTGCGGCTCCCACCGCTGTGCTGGTCCCCCGACCTCCCTGGATGAGGATCGTTGCGGCTTTGCCGCTCCTCCTCGCCGCCTGCACCCCCGCACCAACGCCCAGACCAGCCACAGCCAAACCCACCATCGTCAGCCTGAACCCCTGCACCGATGCGATTCTGGCGGAAGTGGCCGATCCGGCACAGTTGCTGGCAATTTCCAGCTACAGTCATGATCCCGCATCGAGCTCGCTTGATCCGGCGGTGGCGCGGCGGTTCGCTGCGACGCGCGGGACGGTCGAGGAAGTGACACAGTTGCGGCCCGATCTGGTGATCGACGGCAATTTCACTGCCCCGGCGACCCGCGACGCGTTCGTGCGGCTGGGGCTGCGGCTGGAACAAGTGGCGATTGCGCCAACGGTGGAGGCGAGCGTGGCGCAAGTGCGCCAGCTTGCCGCGCTGGCGGGCCACCCCGCGCGCGGCGACGCCTTGGCACGGCGGATTGAAGCGGCGGTGGCAGCAAACGCGTCGGCAGACAAAATTCCCGCGATTGTCTGGCAATCGGGCGGGATCGTCGCGGGGCAGGGGACGCTGATCGACGACCTGCTGCGCCGCACCGGGTTCAGCAACGCCGCCGCCGCGCGCGGGCTTGCAACAAGCCAATTACTTGCCGCTGGAACATATGCTCGCCAATCCGCCGCGCGTGATCCTGGCGGCGGGCAGCGGCACTTCAAACGAAGACCGGCTGTTGCGTCATCCGGTCTTGGCGGGCCTGCGCGATTCGCAGCAAGCGCGACTTGAGCCGAGCCTGCTGTGGTGCGGTGGGCCGACGATTGTGCGGGCGGTTGCGCGGTTGGGTGAAGTGCGGCGGTCGCTTGGCGAGGGCGGCTTGGGTGCTTCGACAAGCTCAGCACGAGCGGGTCTTGGATTTGAATCAAACAAACTCAAAAAAGGTCCGCTCAGCCTGAGCCTGTCGAAGGCCCCGCTCCGGCAAGCGAGCTATGGATGACCCGCCTCGTCGCCCTCCTCCTTATCGCCCTCACGCTGGCCATTCCGCTCTCGCTGCTCGCTGGGCAAGTGTGGATCGATCCCTTCGCGCCCGCGAACCAGACCGCCACGCTGATCCTCACCGAACTGCGCCTGCCGCGCGCGATTCTGGCGGTAACGCTCGGCGCAGGGCTTGGCGCGGCGGGGGCGGCGATGCAGGGCTATCTGCGCAATCCGCTGGCCGATCCGGGGCTGTTCGGGATTGCGCCGGGGGCGGCGCTGGGGGCAGTGCTGAGCTTCTGGACCGGTTGGAGCGCGACCACTTGGGCGCTGCCGCTGTTCGCGCTGATCGGCGCGGCGGGCGCGATGGCGCTGCTGACGCTGATCGCTGGCCGGAACGGCGGGGTTGCGCTGTTCACGCTCGCCGGGATGATGATCGCCAGCCTTGCGGGGGCGTTGATGAGCCTCGCGATCAGTCTTTCACCGACACCTTTCGCGATGAGCGAGATCGTCACCTGGCTGATGGGCGCGCTGACCGACCGGTCATGGCGCGAGGTGTGGCTCGCGGTGCCGCTGACGCTAGCCGGGGTGGTCGCTGCTGCGGCTGGCCGGGCGCAGTCTTGATGCACTGACCCTGGGCGAGGCCGCTGCGCGGTCGCTGGGAATGGATCCGCGCCGCTTGCAGGCGCTGCTGATCGCCGGGGTCGGGCTGACCGTTGGTGGCGGTGTGGCGGTGGCCGGGATCATCGGGTTTGTCGGGCTGATGGTGCCGCATTTCGTGCGTCCCTTCACCGATGGGCGACCCTCGCAACTGATCGTGCCGAGCGCCTTGGCGGGCGCGCTGCTGCTGCTCGTCGCCGATGTCCTGTGCCGGGTGCTGCCGCTAGCAGGCGGTGAGCTGCGGCTGGGGATCGCGCTGAGCCTGCTCGGCGCGCCGTTCTTTCTGGCGCTGCTGCTGCGGCTACGGCGGGAGCTGGTGTGATGGTGAAAGCCCAACAGTTGAGGCTCACCGGGCGCCTGAGTGATGTCTCGACCGCGCTCCTGCCCGGCCAGATCACCGCGATCTGCGGGCCGAACGGCGCGGGGAAATCCTCGTTGCTGGCCTGTCTGGCGGGGTTGCTGCAAGCCGATAGCGGCGCGGTGACTTTGGCTGGCGCTGCGCTCCACAGCATTGCGCCGCAAGGCCGGGCGCAAGCCATCGGCTTCCTGCCGCAAAGCCCGGAAGTTGCCTGGGATGTCTCGGTCGAGACGCTGGTGACGCTCGGCCGCTTGCCCTGGCGCAGCAGGCAGCGCAGTCGATGCCGCGGCAGTGGATGCGGCGCTCACGACCATGGAATTGCAACACCTGCGCCGCCGCCCGGTCTTGCAACTGTCGGGCGGAGAACGCGCGCGGGCGCTGATGGCGCGGGTGCTGGCGGGGCAGCCGCGCTGGATTCTCGCCGACGAACCGCTCGCCAACCTCGATCTGGCGCATCAGCAGACGCTGCTGGCGCAACTGGGGGCGCAGGCGGCCGGCCGGGGTCGGCGTGGTGCTGGTGCTGCACGATCTGGCGCAGGCGATGAACCATGCCGATCGGGTGCTGGTGCTGGATCGGGGCGTTTTGGTAGCCGATGGCGCGCCGGAAGCGGTGCTGGATGCGGATACGATAGGGCAGGTCTGGGGAGTCTCGGCGGAGTGGCTGGGTGAGCCTGGGCGAAGGGCGCTGGCCATCCTCCCCTGAAGGGGAGGGGACCCACGTAGTGGGGGAGGGGCACAAGCGGGTACTCCGAACCTAACGTTGCCCGCTGGGCGGATTAAGCGAGGCCTGGAGTACCTGCCTGTGCCACTCCACCCCCCGCTGCGCGGGCGGTCCCCCTCTCCTGAAGGAGAGGAAGCATGCGCGCGCACCTACTTCAACCCGCGCGCTTTCAGCATCGGTTCGATGCTGGGATCGCGCCCGGCGAAGGCGCGGTACATCGAGCGCGTAGTCCTGGCTGTTGCCCTGGCTGAGCACCATCGCGCGGAAGCGGTCGCCGTTGGCGCGGGTCATCCCGCCGTTGGCGACGAACCACTGGTACGCATCGTGGTGCAGCATTTCGGTCCACAGGTACGCGTAGTACCCCGCCGCATAGCCGCCGCCCCAGATGTGGCGGAAATAGCTGGTGCGATAGCGCGGCGGGACCGTCGCAGTCTCCAACCCGAGCGAGGACAGTGCCTGGCCTTCGAAGCCGTCCACCGTCTGCGCCCCGGCATCGGCCGACAGCGCATGCCATTTCTGATCGAGCATCGCCGCGGTCAGCAGCTCGCCCAGACCGTAGCCCTGGTTAAACCGCGAAGCGGCCTGAACCTTGTCCACCAGCGCCTGCGGCATCGGCTTGCCGGTCTGGTAATGCTTAGCGAAATTGGCGAAGACTTTGGGATCGGTCATCCAGTTTTCGTTGAACTGGCTGGGGAATTCCACAAAATCGCGCGCGGTATTGGCCCCGGCGATCGAGGGATAGGTTTGCTTGGACAGCATCCCGTGCAGCGCATGGCCGAATTCGTGGAACATGGTGTTGGCATCGTCAAAGCTGATCAGCTGCGGCTGGCCGGGGGCCGGCTTGGGGCTGTTCTGGACGTTGAACACCACCGGCTTGGTCCCGAACAGATCGCGTCTGATCGACAAAGTTCGACATCCACGCGCCGCCCTGCTTGTTGTCGCGCTTCCACGGGTCGAAATAGAACAGCGCCAGCTCGCTGCCGTCGGCATCGTAGACGGTGTAGACGGTTACGTCGGGGTGATAGACCGGCAAGTCGGTGCGCTGTTTGAAGGTCAGCCCATAGAGCTGGTTGGCGGCGAAGAACACGCCATCTTCCAGCACGCGGGTGATTTCGAAATAGGGCTTCACCTGCGCATCGTCGAAGGCGTACTTTTCCTTGCGCAGCCGCTCGGCGTAGAAATCCCAGTCCCACGGCTGGACGGTGAACTTGCCGCCTGAGCGCTTGATCAGCGCGTTCAGCGCCGCCGCCTCGCCGCGCTGCGCATTCGCCAGTGACGGCACCATCTGCTGCATGAACCCGATCGCGGTGGTCGGGTTCTTGGCCATCTGGTCCGACATGGTGAAGCTGGCATAGTCGGCAAAGCCGAGCAGTTTGGCCTTCTGCGCGCGCAGCAGCGCGATCTTGGCGATCATCGCGCGGGTATCGTTGGCATCGCCGCGCTGGGTGCGGTTCCAGCTGGCCTTGAACAGCGCCTCACGGGTGGCGCGGTCGCTCAGCGAGGACAGCAGCGGCTGCTGGGTGGTGTTCTGCAGCGCGAGCACCCATTTGCCCGGCATGCCCGCGATCCGCCGCCAGCTTCGCCGCAGAAGCGAGATCGCTGGCCGATAGACCGGCGAGCTGGCGCTTGTCGGTGATCACCAGCGCGCCGTCCTTGGTGGCCGCGGTCAGCTTTTGCCCGAATTCGGTTTGCAACGAAGAGATTTCGCCGTTGATCGTGGTGAGCTTGGCCTTGTCCGCAGCGGACAGCAGCGCACCGCTCTGCACGAACTTGTCGTAGCGAACTTGCAGCAACCGCGCCTGATCCGGCTTCAACCCCAAGCTGGCGCGGGCATCGTACAGCGCCTTGACCCGCGCAAACAGCTTGTCGTTCAGATACATCGCATCGTTGAGCGCGGCGAGCTTGGGCGAGACGGCGCTGTCGATCGCGTCCGAGCGTATCATTGGTATTCGCGGCGGTCAGCGCGCTGAAAACGTAATAGGCGCGAGTCAGCTGCTGGCCGGCTTTTTCCAGTGCGACCAAAGTGTTGTCAAAAGTCGGTGCAGCGGGATCGTTCGCAATCGCCTCGATCTCAGCGAGATTGATCGCAATCCCCTGTTCGATCGCAGGCTGGAAATCGCTGTCCTTGATCTTGCTGAAATCGGGGGTCTGAAACGGCAGGGTGGAATTCTGCGCAAAAATCCCGGTGCCGGTGGGGATGATCGGGGCATAAGGCGCAGGTGCGGCGACTTCGGCGACGGGCGCAACTGTGGTGGGCGCATCTGGCGTGGCGCAGGACGCAGCGGCCAGCGCGGTGAGCGAGACGAGAGCAAGTTTACGCATCGGGAATCCTCTTCAAACGGTTCAGCGCAATCTCAAGCAAAGCCTGAATCGCGGCCTAGCGCAGCGCCGCTTGGCGCTCGCTGAATGCGGCAGGGGTCGCGCGGCTGACCGGCGGAGTCAATGCCGTTAATAGAACGCGGTGGACCGTTGGTCTGGTGAAGCTGAAAATGCGCGCGGCGCGTTATTGCTCGCGTTCGTTCGGTTCCAGTCGCTTGGCGGGTTCATCCACAGAGTCTGCCGGCTTGGCTGCTGCGGCTGCTGCTGCTGCTGCTGCTGCTTCAGCCGCGGCGTGGGCGCGCGCTGCGGCGTCGGCTTGCGCGCGTGCTTCGGCAGCGCGGCGGGCTTCGAGCGCAGCGGCTTCGGCCTGCGCCTGTGCGGCAGCGGCCTGCGCCTGTGCGGCCTCCGCTTCGGCCCGCGCGGCCGCTTCGGCTTGCGCCTGTGCGGCAGCAGCCTGCGCCTGCGCAGCTTCCGCGTCGGCCCGCGCACGAGCGGCTGCTGCTGCTTCCGCAGCTCGGCGGCGTTCGGTTTCGGCAGCTATGGCAGGGTCTGGCACCGGCAGCGGACGCACCTCGGGAACAGCGATGACCGGTGCAGGTGCAATGACTGGCTGCGGGGTGGGCAGCGCGGCGGGAGCCGCGAGTGGTGTCGATGGCGGGGTTGCTGCGGGCTCAACCCAAGTCCGGCGCGGCGGCGCGGGCAAGGGGGTAACAGTGGCGGGGGGACTAGCCACCGGCCTGCTCACCACAGGCGGCACGCCGCGCGGTGTGGGTGGCGGAATCGGCGCAGGGCTGACGATGGGGGTTGCGGTTGGCACTACAATCGGATTGGCAGGCATTGGTGGGGCGCCGCGCGCGCCGCTGCGGTGCCACTGGTCAAAGCGGTATCCGGCATCGCGGCGATCACGGCGCTCGTCCTCCAGCCGCCGGGCGGGGCGGCGGCTGCGCTCGGCGCGTTCAAAGGCCGACCAGTCTGACTGCGCGCGCCATTCATCGCGCCAGCCGCTGTTCCAGCCTGAACCCCGGCTGCCAAAGGTGTCGAAGGCATAGCCCTGCTGGCGCTGCCAGCTCCGCGCAGCGGCGCTGTCCCACTGGCGCTGCCGCCATGACGCCGATAGCAGCGCGCGGCCCCGGCGTTGCAGGTCTTCACCGTCATAGCGTTGGCGGCTGGTGGGGCCGCCGCGCGGAATCCGCCCGGCGTTGTCGTAGAGCTGCATCAGCTCCGGCCCGTCAAAGCCATAGCTGTAGTAGGAATCGCGCACCAGATAGGGCGCGGTGGCGCGCGGCGCGAAATAGTATTGCACCACGCCGTCGCGGCCCGGCTCGACGATCAGCGTCTCGCCCGCGCGGCTGACCCAGGCCCAGTTTTCAACGCCGTCATGGCGGAAGGCATAGTCCGGGGGTGAATTGCCGATCACGTCGGCCAAGCCATCGGCCTGATCGATCCAGAAGTAGGCGGCGGCGAGCGGGGCCAGCGGGGCGGCTGGCGGTGGCACAGGGACTGGCACGGGCGGAGCGGCGGGCAGGCGCGCTGGTGCGGCGCTCTTGCTGCTGGATGCAGCCACAGCGGGCGTTACCGGCACGATTACCGGAACCACCGGGGCGATCACCACTGGCTTTTTGGGGGGAGCTGCGACTGTCCGACACCGGCGCACCGGTTTGCCCTTTACGCGGACGGTGGTGCATACCCGCTGTGTCGCCGGTTTGGCCAGTGGCTTTGCGGCTGGCTTGCGGCGGCTTGCGCGCCGCCGCGATTGCTGCACCTGATCCGCCTGGCAGCGCCAGCGGAACTGTCAGCGCGGCACTCATTGCACACATGGCAACGATGCGGAGCGAAGCCCCGGCCCAGCGTTTCGATCCCATAACGCAAACCCCCGACAAAATCTGATCACACTACCCAGCGGTGGCCAAGCCCAGTGTGGCACGGGCCAGCTTGCGCCGCAATGAACCGGGTACGTGAGTTTCCGCACAGGCGGCTACAAGCAGGAAGTCCCCGCCGGTCAGCGTCTGGCCTTCCAGGCCATCGAGACGATCTTCCATATCTGCCATGCCGTTGCCGTTGATATCGACCTGGACCAGCAGGTTCGCGCCGCTTTTCTGGTAGCGGATCTGGCCGACGCCGGTGTTGACGAATGCGCGCTGCCGATGAAGTTGAACGCCTGATCGCCGGGCGATCCGGCATCGGCATCCATCAGCGCGAAGTTGAACCGATCGATTGCCGATGGTGAAATCGGTGATCTGGTCCGCGCTGCTGCCAAAGCCGCTGTCGCTGGCGAACACATAACGGAACTGGTCATTGCCCGCACCGCCGGTCAGGGTGTCGCCACCGCCCGGCGGCATGATCTTGTCATTGCCGTCGCCGCCGATGATCGTATCGGCCAGGTTGCTGCCGCGCACCTGATCGGTGGCATTTCGCCGCCGTTGTAGGTGGTGGCAATCCCGACGGCAGACTTGACGACGTTGACAGCGCTGGAGCCGTTGATCGTCATTGTCACGTTGGAAAACACATCTTTTTGCAACTGCTGCACCAGCAAGGTAGGAGTGGCGGCGGACATGTTGAGGATCAGCGTTCCGTTGCCGCTGAGCACCGAGGTGGCAGTGAAGCCGGATTTGAACTGTGCTCGGCTCGATCGTAACCTGAATAAAGCCGTCCAGTTGAAGCGCTTCGAATCCGCTGAAATCGAGGCGGCGAGCGTTCCCGAAGCTGACAGTATCAGCTTGTCCGTGCCAAGGCCGCCATCGAGCACGGTGTCCAAGCCATCGCCAAGGATAGTGTCGTTTCCGCCCAAACCGAACAGCTGATCGGCCCCGCCATTGCCGTAGATATTATCAGCCAGCAGGCTGCCGTGCACCTGATCGGTCAGCGCCCCGCCGTTATAGGTGATCGCAAAACCCGATGCTGCCATCACAGTATTGGCCGCGCTCGATCCGTTGATGGTCATAAACAGAAACAGCCCGCTCGTCCCTTGCAACTGCTGGAGCAGCAGCGTGGGATCAGCGGCGTCCATGTTAAGCGCCAGCCCACCGACGCCGGTCAGCATCGTATTTGCGGCAAACCCGGCCTTGAATGTCGCCGCAGTCATCGTAACCGACGCGCTCAATTGCAGCGCCTCGAACCCGGCGATCGTGCCGGTAAAGGTTCCGTTGAGGTTCGCAGCCAGCGACATTGCCAGCGTATCAAAGCCGCTGCCACCATCCAGCACGGCGTCGCCGGTATCAGCATTCACCGTATCGTTGCCTGCGCCGGTATAGATTACGTCGCTGCCGCCCAGACCAGAGACGATATCAGCCAGCACCGTTCCATTCAGGATATCCGCACTGGCCGTACCATCCAAAACCCCGCCCGGCGCGGTCAGCGCGGCGCGGCCATAGATGACGTAGGCACTGCCTGAATTATTTCCGGCGATATCGTTGTATGGCGCGCCCACCAGCACATCAGCAAAGCCATCGCCGTTGATATCGCCCGCTTCGGACACGCTTCGACCAGCATTATCACCGGAATTATCGCCCTGAAGGATAAAACCCTGATGCGTGGCCAGATTGTTCAGATTTACAGTGCCACGGGTTGCGCCAACTTTGCCAAAAATGACATAGGCTTGGCCCGCATCCGTCCCGCCGAGATCTCCAAGTCGTGCGCCAACGATCAGATCGTCGAACCCGTCGCCATCGACGTCACCTGCCGCGGAAACGCCAAAGCCTGCGCGATCACCCGCAGCCCCGCCCTGGATGATGAACCCGTCGGTTGCAGTCAGGTTGTCCAGATCAATATTGGCGCGGGCTGCCCCGGCCTTGCCAAAGATGACATAGGCTTGGCCCGCATCGGTGCCGCCGTAGTCACTTCTGTATGCGCCAACTATCAGATCATCGATTCCGTCGCCGTTAATATCTCCGGCTGAGGATATGCTCGTTCCGGCTTGGTCACCCGCCGCGTCGCCTTGAATGATGAACCCGTCGGTGGCGGCAAGGCTGGTCAGATCGATATTGGCGCGGGTTGCCCCAGCCTTGCCGAAGATGACATAGGCCTCACCCGCGCTGCTGCCGCCGTTGTCACCAAACGGTGCACCGACGATCAGATCATCGAAACCGTCGCCGTTGATATCTCCAGCTGAGGATACGCTCGTTCCGGCGAAGTCATATGCCGCATCGCCCTGAATGATGAAGCCGTCGGTTGCGGCAAGGCTGGTCAGATCGATATTGGCGCGGGTGACCCCAGCCTTGCCGAAGATGACATAGGCCGCGCCTTGATAATTGCTAACACCTGCGGCTCCGACAATGAAATCATCAATTCCGTCGCCGTTGATATCTCCGGCCGAGGATACGCTCGTTCCGGCGCGGTCACCTGCCGCATCGCCCTGAATGATGAACCCGTCAGTTGCAGCCAGGCTGGTCAGATCGATATTGGCGCGGGTAGCCCCGGCCTTGCCGAAAATGACATAGGCTTCGCCCGCATGGTAGCCGCCGTTGTTGCCATAGGGCGCACCGACGATCAGATCATCGATTCCGTCGCCGTTGATATCTCCGGCAGAGGATATGCTCATTCCGGCGAAGTCATATGCCGCATCGCCCTGAATGATGAAGCCGTTGCTGGCGGAAAACGTGGTCAGATCGATATTGGCGCGAGTTGCTCCGGCCTTTCCGAAAATGACATAGGCCTCGCCCGCATTTGTGCCGCCATTGTCACCACTGTGCGCGCCGATAATGAAATCATCGATCCCGTCACCGTTGATATCGCCCGCATTGGATATGCTGTATCCGGCGTAATCAAATGCCGCATCGCCCTGCACGACAAACCCCTCGGTCGGGGTGAGCGTGGTGAGATCGATAACAGTTGGCATGGCCGGTCCTTCCGGGCAGGATGGGAGCGTGTAAGCATTGCAACTTGTTTTTTAGTACTTTAGCGGGCTATCCGGTCGAGTTCAAATCGCCGTTAGAAAGTGCCCGATGGCCACCACCGCTCCCGAACCTCGCCCCGAAGCCTTTACGCTCACCACCTCGCGCCATTTCCCCGAATGGCTGGCCAGCACCGGCGCGGCGCTGGCCTTTTCAACTTATCAGGCGGGCAAGCTGTTTTTCATCGGGTCCAAACCCGCCGAAGACCATGGCGGCAAGCTCTCGATCTTCGAACGCAGCTTCGCGCGGTGCATGGGGCTGGGGGTCTCGGCCGATGCGCGATCCTTGCTGGTCGCGACCGAGTTCCAGATCCACCGGCTGGACAATGTGCTGGAGCCGGGCAGCGCCGATGCCCAAGGCTATGACGCCTGCTTCGCGCCGCACCAGTCCTGGATCACCGGCGATCTGGATGTGCATGACATTGGCTTTGGCGCGGACGGCCTACCGGTGTTTGCCAACACGCTGTTCAATTGCGTGGCAACGGTCAGCGACGGGTTCAGCTTCAAGCCGCTGTGGCAGCCGCGCTTTATCTCGCGGCTGGCGGCGGAGGATCGCTGCCATCTGAACGGTATGGCGCTCGACGGGGGCGAGGCGCGTTATGTCACCGCCGTCTCGCGCTCGGACGCCGCCGATGGCTGGCGTGATCGCCGCAATGACGGCGGGATCGTGATTGACGTAGCCAGCGGAGCGGTGGTCTGCACCGGCCTGTCGATGCCGCATTCACCCCGGCTGTATCAAGGCAAGCTGTGGCTGCTCGATTCGGGCAACGGACAGTTCGGCAGCGTCGATCTCGCCAGTGGCAGGTTCGAACCGCTGGCTTTCGTCCCCGGCTTTGCCCGCGGATTGAGCTTCATTGGCAACCACGCGGTGATCGGGCTGTCCTTGCCGCGCGATAACCGCACCTTCTCGGGCTTGGCGCTCGATGCAGCTCTTGCCGCGCGCAATACCGAGGCGCGCTGCGGGCTGGCCGTCTTTGACCTCACCAGCGGCGATATGGTCCATTGGGTGCGGATCGAAGGCGTAGTGCGCGAACTGTACGATGTTGCCGTGCTGCCCGGAACCCGCTGCCCCTCGGCCATCGGGTTCAAGGGCAACGAGATCAAGCGAGTGATCGCAATCGACAACTGAGCGGCACCGCCTACAGCAGGAAATCGGTTCCGTTCAGGGTCTGCCCGCCCAGACCGGCCAGCACGATGTTCATATCCGCCACGCCATCGCCGTTGACGTCGATCTCCACCAGCAGGTTTGCGCCCGACGTGGAATAGCGCGCTTGTGCGGTGCCGTTGACTGCGAATGCCGCCGTGCCGACAAAGCTAACTGCCTGTCGCCCGGCTGCCACCGTGTCAGCATCGAACAAGCGGAAGTCCAGCTTGTCTCCGCCCAGCGTGAAGTCGGTGATCGTATCGCCGTTCACGCCCAGTCCGCTGTCGCTGGCGAACAGATAGCGGAACTGGTCATTGCCAGTGCCGCCGGTGATGGTGTCGCCGCCGCCGATGCCCAGGATCTTGTCATTGCCGTCACCGCCGATGATCGTATCGGCCAGGTTGCTGCCGCGGATTTGGTCGGTGGTCGATCCGCCGTTGTAGACCGTGGAAATCCCCAGCGCGGCCTTGACCACGTTGACGGCGGTCGAGCCGTTGATCGTCATCGTCACGGCGGAACCAGCGGCGGCCTGCAACTGCTGCACCAGCAGCGAGGGGTCGGCGGCGAGCATGGTCAACGTCAATGCGCCGGTGCCGCTCAGCACCGAATTGGTCGCAAACCCGGCCTTGAACGCTGCTGCAGCGATGGACACTGTAACCCCACCGACCAGTTCGAGCGCTTCCAGCCCGCTGAGCGCCGCTGCAACCACGCCTGCGGTGGCGAACACCACCTTGTCCGTGCCGCTGCCGCCGCTGATCACCGTATCAAGCATGTCCGCGAACAGGGTATCGTTGCCATTGCCGCCGGTCAGCGAATCCGCGCCGCCATTGCCGGTCAGCCGGTTGTCCGCCGCATTGCCGATCAACACATCCCCGCCGCTGCCGCCGATCGCGTTCTCGATCACCGAGCCGCGCGCGATCGAGACGTTGCCGACCCGCGCACCAACATTGGAAAAGGTTTCCGCGTTCAAGTCGATCCGCTGGTTCTGTCCGAAGCCGGAATAGTCGAGCGTATCGATCCCGCCGTTGTCGAACACGGTATAGCTAAGCGTGGGATAGAGCGCAGCATTGTAGATATCGCGGCCGGATGTGTTGTTGAAGCCGTAAGTCGTATCGCCGGTGCGGGTGGTGGTGGCTGTACCGTACAGGTTGCTGATCGCAATCCCGTCGCCGACCATCGGGGTCAGCGCGAACTGGCGCGTGAAGCCCTGCGCCTGGAAGTAGGTGTTCTCAGTCTGGTCGAAGTACGACATGATCGTCGTCGCCCAGCTGTCGTTGAGGTACAGCGAATCCGAATTGTAATCGGCGCTGCCGTTGTAATTGCCGCCATGGCCCAGGCCGAGCGCGTGGCCGATTTCGTGGACATAGGTCTGGAACGAATAGGTGTTGAGGCCCGTGCCATAGGTGGTGATCCAGGCCGTGCCGACGTTGATCGTCCGAGCTGGTGATGAACCCGCCAGTTCTGTTTGCCGTGCGCGAACGCGCCGGTCTGGTTGTCGTCAAACCGCAACTGGCCGCCGGTCGTAACTTCGTTGAAGACAATTCCGGTCACGTCGCTCCACAGCGCCAGCGCCTGGCGAGCCGAGGTTTGCCCATCTACGGTCAGCGCTTGGACATTGAAGGACAAGCTGCCGCCCGCGCTGACGTTGTAAGCGCTGGCTGGTGCCGCCCCAATAGCCGTTGGTCAGCTGGAACGCGATCTGATCGTTGGTATAGACTGTGGGGGTGGGCGCGGTGAAGGCGGTGACGTTGAATTCGCCGGTGCCGGTGCCCACGGCCCCGACGTCCAGATAATACGTCCCGGTGGTCGTAGCCGTATACCGAACTGCGGAAAACCCGGCTTCGCCCGCGTCATCGTTGGTGAACAGCTGCGTGCCCGCACCGTTGCGCAGTGTCAGCATTGTATCGGTGGTGGTCTGTGCCGGTGGTCCCGGCCGTGCGGAACATGTAGGTCTGCCCGGCGACCAGGCTGATCGCGTAGAAATCGTGATCCCCGCCGTATCGACAGCGCCGTTCACCCTGCCGCCAACGGTCAGCGCAGCGGCGGTGCCGGTGGTGTTGCCAACAAAATCGCCCGCAGGCGCTGCGGTCGCAATCGCCAGATTGAACCCGCCGGTGGTGTTGTTGTTCCAGGTTCCGGCGTCGATGTAATAAGTGCCGGTGGTGGTGGCAGTGAAGCTGAACAGCGAATTGGTGTTGTCACCATCGTCATCGTTCTCAGTCAGCAGCACGCCCGCTGCATCGCGCAGGTAGAGGTAGGCATCGGTGCCGCTGCCATCGGAATGGGTCTGAAAGGTATAGGTCGTTCCTGCTGTCAGCGTCACCTGGTACCAGTCATGATCGCCCAACGTTTCGATTTCGACCAGCACGCTGCCGCCCACGGTGAGCGTTGCGGTCGAGCCGACCCCGCCGCCAACCGTATCAGCCGCCGGCAGCGGCGGTGCAGCGGGATCGTCCTGCGCGGTGCTGGGGACAACCACGACATCCATGCCGTCGACACTGGTCGCAACGCGCGCCAGCCCCAGACCGGTGTCGCCCAGGATCAACCCATGCTTCGCCGCGCCGCCATCTTCGCTGTCATGACAGCAACCGCAACCGCTCAATCCACCAAATGCCATTGCTGCACCTCAAGAAATCTTGCCAAATCTCCGCACGACAGCGGGCGATTCTGAATGCAACAGAACTGCCGGTTTTTACCTAGGCTTGCAACTGTTACTGATTCCGAAGGTCAACGATTACTGGCGATTACAGCATGAAATCCCCACTGGTCAGCGTTTGCGTGCTCGCGCCGAGTAGCACGATTTCCATGTCAGCACTGCCGTTGCCGTCCAGGTCGATCAGGATCACCTGGTTCGCGCCGGAGGTGCCGTGGCGGACCTGGGCCATGCCGGTGGCAGTCAACGAGCCGGTGCCGAGATAGGTCAAGGCCTGGCGGCCAGCGGCGACCGGATCGGCATCGAGCAGCGCGAAGTTGAGCCGGTCAGTCCCGGCCAGGAAGTCAGTAATGCGGTCGGCATTGGTGCCGGTGCGGCTGTCATCGGCGAAGAGATAGCGGAACTGGTCCGCCCCTGCGCCACCGGTCAGGATATCCGATCCGTAGAAGCCGATCAGCTTGTCATTGCCGTCGCCGCCGTCGATCGTGTCATTTTGGATTCCGCCACGAATTTGGTCGTTGCCGCCAAAGCCATGAATTGTAGCCGGCGCGTTCAGCACCGTCTTTATCGCATCGTCGTAAAAAGTGCCGATCAGGTTGAAGACAAGATTCGAGCCGCTGTCTATTGTCATGCCGGCACCGCGAAACCATGACGTCAGGCCGCTTTCAGCCCCAAGGTTGATGGTGACGATGCCATTTCCAGCGAAACTCGCATTGGGAGCGAGGCCAAATGCCGCGGTACTACCAGACAGAGTTAGGTGAGACCCATCAGCCAGTTCAATGCGCTCTAGACCCAGCACGCTTGATCCGGAGAGGTCAATTGTCCCGGTAACGGCTAAGATATCGGTTCCAAACCCGCCTTCAATAGTGCGGACGGCACCCGCGATTGTGATGCGGTCATTGCCAGACCCGGCATCAATAACATTGATCGGGCCGGTGGTCGTGATCGCATCATCGCCGCCACCACCCCGCAGCCGGATGTCCGCAGTGCCGCTGCCGGGCGGTGGCGGTCCCGCCAGGATTGTATCGTTGCCCGAACCACCATTGACGTCCAGCAGAGTCGTGCCAATCATACTGATCGGCTGGCTGTCACGCAGATCGACGTATTGGCCAGCTGCTGCAAGGTACAGTGTCAGGTTGCCGTAACTACGTCCGGGTAGCAGCAATTCTGCATTGCTGGAGAAGCTGAAAGTGCCCGTCATCTGCTGGAACGACGCCAGTTGCGCCGGTATCGCCTGTGTTACCGAATAAAGGCTGAGGATCGCTTCAAGCCGCGCCAGTGTTACACCGCCAAGGTAATAGGCACCGATATTTTGCCCCGAAAAATCGCCGATTGACAGCGTATCGAAACCAGCGCCGCCATCGATGACTTCACCGTTGGCCAGTTCTGTTCCAAGATGAACCCGGAATTGGTCATTGCCATCACCGCCATCGAGCACGTCTGCGCCAAGACCTCCATCGATCAGGTCATCGCCTTCAGCGCCGCTGATCAGGTCGGCTGTGTCAGTTCCGATCAGAACATCGGGACCCGGGGTCCCGGTAATGTCCGCCATCAGCATATCATCCTTAAAAAGGTGGCGGACGCCGGTCGAATAGTCAGCGTCACAGCATGAAGTCCCCGCTGGTCAGTGTTTGGCCGCTCGCGCCGAGTAGTACGATTTCCATATCCGCCGAGCCGTTGCCGTCGAGATCGACTTGCACCAGCAGGTCTGCACCCGATACCCCATAGCGGACCTGCGCGGTGCCAGTGGCGATGAAGGCTGCGGTGCTGATATAGGTCAAGGCCTGCCGTCCCGCCGCAACCGGATCGGCATCGAGCAGCGCGAAGTTCAGCCGGTCGGTCCCGCTGAGGAAATCGGTGATGCGGTCCGCGTTGGCCCCGGTGCCGCTGTCGCCGGCAAACAGGTACCGGAACTGGTCTGCGCCCGCGCCGCCGGTCAGACTATCCGCGCCGCCCAGCGACAGAATCTTGTCATTGCCGTTGCCGCCGTTGATCGTATCGACCAGATTGCCGCCGCGGATCTGATCACCACCGTCACCGCTGCTGATCGTGCTGCTGGCAGTCAGGCTGGCCTTGATGGTATCGCCGCCACTGGTGCCATTGATCACGAAGCCGACATCGGCACCGGCCTGCAACGCCATGCCGGGAATAGCGAGCGCCAACCCCGGGGTCATGTTGACCGTAATCGTGCCGGTGCCGAACAACGCGGTATTGGCCGCAAACCCGGTGGTCAGTTGGGTGACCGTTAGGCTGATGTCGGCCACTTGCAGTTCGATCGCTTCGATTGCGGACAGCGATGCAGCAAGCGCACCCGAACTGGCGATTACGATCCTGTCATAGCCGGCGCCTCCGGCGATGACGGTATCAGCCATGTCGATAAACAAAACATCGTCGCCGCCGCCGCCAAAGATCTGATCGGCACCCTGGCCGCCAAAAATTTCGTCGTTGCCGCCACCGCTGTTCAACAGGTCGTCGCCTTCAAAACCATAGAGGCGCAATGCTTGCAGATAGCCGGCCCCGATCGTGATCGAGTCCGAAAATTTCGAACCGCCCAACACATCAATGCCTAGTCCGAGATCGGCACCAACGCGTTCAAAGCCCGTAACGATTCCATTCCAGATCGATCCGGAGCCACCCGCCCACATCGCCGACAGGTCCATGACCAGGCCGCTTTCGACATAGCTGGCCAATTGAATATCAAGTTGATCAAACCCCGTTCCGCCATCGAGCAAGTATTCCCCCGGCTGAAAAATTGCGACGTAGTCGTCCCCCGCTTCGGCAAAAACGTGATCGACATTCGGAGTCATCGTTCCGGGTGGCAATTGTCCCGTAAAAGTCAGGTGCAACTGTTCTGGGTAAAGGCGGTCATTTCCGTCTCCGCCAAAAAGGAGATCACTTCCGCGCCCGCCATAAATTACATCTAAGCCGTATCCGCCGTAAATCGTGTCATCGCCATCTCCGCCAGACAGTTGCGCGCTCACGGTGACCGTTGGGCTGTTTCCGGAATACGACACCGGACCGTAAACCACATCCTGGCCATCGCCGCCCTCGGAAAAGATGATGCCACCACCTGTGTAGCTGGACGGATATACGATCTGATCGGGATTAGTTGCGCCTGGCATATAGAATATCCTGTTATTCCAATGCGCAAATAGCAGCACTACAGCAGAAAGTCACCCCCGGTCAGCGCCTGACCAGCCAGGCCGTCCAGCACCACTTCCATATCGGCCATGCCATTGCCGTCCGTATCGATCTGGACCAGCAGGTTCGCGCCGGAGGTCTGATAGCGGATCTGGCCCACCCCGGTGACGGCGAAAGCCCCGGTACCGATGAACGCAAAGGCTTGGTCGCCCGGCGTGACCACGTCGGCATCCATCAGCGCAAAGTTGAACCGGTCAGATCCGATCACGAAATCGGTAACATGATCGGCCGCAGCACCAATCCCGCTGTCACCGGCAAACAGATAGCGGAACTGGTCTGCGCCCGCGCCGCCGGTGAGGATATCCGCGCCGGTAAAGGCGAGGATCTTGTCATTGCCGATGCCGCCATTGATCGTATCGACCATGCCGCCGCCCCGGATCTGATCATTGGAATCACCGCCATTGATCGTGTTGCGGAAATTCAGGTTGGCTTTGATGATGTCTGTTCCGGCGGTGCCGTTGATGGCGAAGGCAACGCTCGATCCCGCCGCTGCCGACACGCCGCCCGGCAAAAACGCGACGCCCGCCGTCATGTTCACCGTCAGCGTGCCCACGCCCGAAAGCACAGTGCCTGCCGCCAGACCGGTCGCGAACTGGGTGCCGGTGAGGGTGAGGTTCGCCCCCCCGGACCAAAGAACTCAATCGCTTCGATTGCGGCGAGCGACCCCAGCGACACTGCGCCCGAGATCGCGAGCGTATCGACGTCTGCACCGCCATTGACATGAGAGCCACTGCCAGCGGCGACAAATACCAGCCGGTCGTTCCCAGCCCCACCGTCGAGCGTGTTGATCCCTGCGCCGCCATCCAGCACATCATTGCCTGCATCACCGTGCAGATTGTCGGCACCATCGGCACCATTAAGGGTGTCGGCGCCATTGCCGCCTACCAGAATGTCATTTCCGTCTTCACCGTTCAGCAGATCATTTCCGCTTCCTCCGGTCAGACTATCGTTTCCAAGGCTGCCAAACATGGCGTTGCGGACCGCCGAACTTGCGTAGTTAATCGTGTTGTCAGCCGCATCTCCGAAGCTTGATCTGATAATTTCAAACGCACGGCTATCAAGGCTGGCATCGGTATCGGCCCCAGCATCATCGCCGCCGCCGATCCGATCATAAACGATGCGGAATGATCCCGGGCCCGTCCAGGCAATCCCGGTGGAGCGCCCGCCCGCCAGCATGCTTTCGCCCACCAGGGCCGAGCCATCAGGTGCAAGAAAGCGTGCTGATATCAGCGTGTTAGTGGCATTGAAGGCCCAGCTATCGACCAGCGCCACCAATCCCTCGGACGAAACGGCCCCGGCCACATCGAAATTGTCGGATGTGGGCTGGTTGGTTGCCTGGATGGTGTATTGCGATTGTCCGAGAGAATTGAAGGTCCTGGTGCTAATTTCGTCTTCTGAATTGGCAATGAGCATTGGATAGGCGACCGTGAAGCCACCATTGGAGAGCGCGACGGCTTCTGTTCCGCCATTGAAATAAGTGCCGACGGACGCTTGTAGGTAACGATATGTGCCATCGGAGTTCAAGACATCCGTAAACACGTAAAGCGGAGTGCCGTTTCCGGCAAGAAATTCTGACAACAAAACACTGTAACTGACGGCAATCCCGCCGTCTGCAAGGCCGACGATCGAAGGCTCGTGGGCTTCGTATTCTGGAGCGATATTCAACTTCTCGAAGACAAGGTTGCCGCCCGATGAAAAGGCCTTCACCATTAGGTCAGCCGGATAATCATCCCAAACGCCATTACCTGGCGTGCCAATTTCGTACGCTATCGCGAAGCCGCCCCCGGCCAGCGCCGCCACATCAGGACGCCCGCCCAATTGTCCCCCTGAACCGATGTTGACCGCACCGGTGACAGCGTTGAGGCCTGAAATCAAAAATCCGGTAGAAGATCTGCCGTTCGGTGTCGTTCGATTGCCATGTCAGCACGATATTACCATTGGCAAGCTTTGCGGCACTGACCGGTTGATAGGTGGAGCCAGCGAAACCAAAGATAACTGCACTAGCGTATAAAGTAGTCGGCATAGATACGCTTCCGCTGCTTGCGATCAAGCGCGGCCCCAGCGTCAGTCCATCATCGCTGATTGTCCGCATCGCAATTACACCGGCGGCAACGTCGTAATAAAATATCGCGCTGGAACCGTTGCCAAGCGAAATAACCGCGCCGCCTTGCTGAACGCCCGCTGCGCTGGAAATCGAAACTGTGCCGCCGATCTGGGTCGCGGAATAGGTTGTCGTTACGGGCATGGCACAGCTCTCCGATCATCCAAGTGACAGTCTTGCTCAGTGACCCAAGGTGCCAGTTCTATCGACCAACTCCGCTTTGAAGCGCGCTAAAGCGGATGATGCGCCAGATCAAAAAACATATCTACTTGTTTTTTAACCAGAAGGCCTGATTGTATCACAGCATGAAATCCCCACTGGTCAGCATCTGGGTGCTCGCGCCCTGCAGGACGATTTCCATGTCCGCCGTGCCGTTGCCGTCCAGATCAACTTGCACCAGCAAGTCCGCGCCTGACACGCCATAGCGTACTTGCGCCGTGCCGGTGGCGCTGAAAACGGCGGTGTCGATATAGGTCAGCGCCTGACGGCCAGCCGCAACCGGATCGGCATCAAGCAGCGCGAAGTTCAGCCGGTCGGTCCCGCTGAGGAAGTCGGTGATGCGGTCGGCATTCGCTCCGGTGCCGCTGTCGCCCGCGAACAGATAGCGGAACTGATCCGCCCCCGCGCCGCCGGTCAGGATATCCGCACCGCCCGCGCCGAACAGTTTGTCGTTGCCGTTGCCGCCACTGATCGTATCGGCTTGGCCGCCGCCGCGGATCTGATCGACCCCGTCGCCGCCGTTGATTGTGTTCGAGGCCGCCAACGCGCCCTTGATCTGGTCAATGCCGGTCGAACCGTTCACTGTGATCGTCGTGGTCGATCCGCTGGCCAGGGTCAGCCCGGTTAGCGAAAGCACTGGATCGGCGGTAGTCATGGCGAACACCAGCGCACCGTTGCCGGTTACCAAGGCGCTGGCGAACCCGGCCTTGTACTGCGTGGCGTCGAGGGTGAGGGTGGCCCCGCTTGCAAACGCGATGCTTTCCAGCCCGGCGAGCGTGCCAAGTCCGCTGACTGCACCGCTGATCGCCAGGGTATCGAAATCAAGACCGCCATCGATATTCGTACCGCTGTCAACCGCACTTACCACGAGCAGGTCTGCGCCCGCTCCGCCGATCAAGGTATCGCCGCCGCCCATGCCGCTAAGGGTGTCTGCGCCCGCGCCGCCATCCAGCCGGTTGGCTGCGCTGGTTCCGGTCAGCGTATCGCCCGCGCTGCCGCCGATCAGGTTCTCGACCGAATTGAGCCGGTCACCGCCCGCGCCGGTGATGAACCCGTTGGTCACGGTTCCGCCCAGGTTGATCGTGATGGCGCTGGCAAAGCCGCTGTAATCGACCGTATCGCTGCCCGCACCGCCCACAATTGTATCGGCAGCCGTGCCGCTGACGAAGGTATCGTCGCCGTTTCCGGCATTGAAGACGACCGTGGAAGTGGTTGCAATCACCCGGTCTGCACCGTCGCCGCTGTTGACCGTCAAGGTGACCGACATTCCGGAAACGGTGAAATTATCGTCAAAAGCGCTGCCGGTGATCCGGCCGATCTGTTCGAAGTTGACCACGGTGCCGCCGCCCAGCGCGGCCGGGGTCGCGCTCATCAGCGTGCCGGTGTTCAGCGTCACCCCGGCGGCTGCACCGAGCAGAGTGAGGTACAGGATGTCTATGCCCGCGCCGCCATCGGCATTGTCGCCATAGCCGATCCAGACCCGGTCATTGCCGCCGCCTGCTTGCACTGTGTCCACTTCGGTCCCGGCATCATTGCCGAGGGACGAGGCGGCGTCGTATTCGCCGGTGAAGATCGTGTCGAAGCCGGAATTGCCGACCAACAGGTCCGCGCCGCTGCCGCCGACCAGGCGCTCGCTGAGCGTGGTGTTGGTGTTCGCGGAATAGAGCTGATCATCCCCGGCATCACCGTACAAGCCGAACGAGGAATTGTTGATACCATAGATGATGTCATTGCCATCGCCGCCATTGGCTGCGGCATTGCTGGCATAGATCGTATCATTGCCAGCATCACCATAGGTCCGCGTGCCGGTGTCGGGATTGGCGTAGATCAGGTCATCACCCGCGCCGCCCAGAACGGTGTGGACATACTGGCTGAGCCGCCCGTCGAGCACATCGTTGCCGTCGCCGCCGTCGATGAAGCTGGTGTAATAGCCCGCAGTAATCGTGTCATTTCCGCCCATCGCATAGACAATAGTGAAATCATAAGTGCCCTGCGGCGTGTTTGCGGCGAAGGTCAGGTTGTCATCAAAGTTGCTGCCCTGAATCCAGCCGATAGTTTCAATTCCGCTGATCGTGCCGCCACCGATCGTCAGCGTCGCACCAGTGAAATTGGCCGTTACCCCGCTGGCCGCGCCCATCAGGCTGAGGTGCAGCACATCGCCGGGCGCTCCCGCAGGACTATTGCCGCCCGATACCGTATCGCCATAGCCCGCATAGATCACATCGCGGCCATCGCCGCCGGACAGGAAATCTACCTCGGTTCCGGTATCCCACACCGGGGCGAGGGAATAGGCGTTCGATCGCATTGGGGGTATAGGGCTGGGCGAAGCGCTCGGTGCTGTAAAGCGTATCATCGCCGCCATTGCCATAGAGCTGATCCGCTCCGCTCCGCCTGCGATGCTGTTTGCACCGTCATTGCCGCGCAGCATGTCGTTGCCGTCCCAGCCATCCATTGACGCGCGGTCTCAGCAATGGCCGTGGCGGAATTGCCGAGGGTCAGGTCATCGCCAAAATTGCTGCCGTGGAGGCAAAGCAGATGCTCGATCCCGCTGATCGTGCCGCCGCCCAGGCTGGCCGGGAGGTGGTGAAATCGATCATCTGCCCCGCACTGCGCCTTGCGCAGGCTGAGGTACAGCCCGTCGCCAGCGCGCCATCGGCGCCGCCGTCAATCGTGTCGCCGTAACCGGCATAATACGTATCATCGCCGTTCCCGCCCAGCAGGATATCCAGCATCAGCCTCTTCTCGATCAACGGCGCGCTGTAGGGGTCATACGGGTTGCTGTAAGTCAGCTGCCGAAGTCGTCATTGCGCGGTCTCTCCGGCGACCAGAATATCGTCCCCGTCAAGGCCAGACAACGTATCGGCACCCGCGCCGCCGACGAGTAAATCGATCCCGCCGCTGCCGGTCAAGCCGTCGGCCCCGCCGCGCCCGCATGATCACGGTTTCCGCCGCATGAACCACGGTATTGCCGCCCAGGTGATCGTGTCGGCACTGGCGGTCGCTTCCAGCCAGGCGATTTGCTCGATCCCGCTGATCGTGCCGCCACCGACATTCAGCACCGGCGCTGAGGTCCAGGTTCAGCCCGGTGGGCGATGCCAGAAAGCTGACGAACAGGCTGTCGCCCGCACCCCGTTCGCCCCGCCATCAACGGTGTCGCCATAGCCTGCAAAGATGACATCGCCGTCCTCGCCGCCACCCAGCGTGTCGATATCCAGGCGCGATCGAGGAACGGATTGTCATAGCGGTCGTCCTCCAAGGCGGCGAGGATCGCTTTGTCGCTGAGGTCGCTGTGGAGGAAATCGATTCCCCGCGCCGCCGTTCAGCACTGTCCGCCCCCGCGCCGCCGAGGATGTAGTCGATCCCACTGCCGCCGGTCACCGTATCCGCGCCGGTGCCGCCCAGGATGTAGAGCCAGACGTCCGAATCCGGCTTCGAACACATAGCCCGAGGCATTGAAGGTGACCCCGCCGGTGCCCAGATCGATGTACAGATGCCCAGGCCGCCCAGGATCAAGTTGGCGGGCAGCGTGTCCATCGCCGCGGCGCTGATGATGACGTCAGTGGCATATTGCGAGGGCAGGTTGGGAAAGCCGTTGGGGTTGGTGTTCAGGTAATGCGGGGTCAGATAGAGCCCTTCGATGCTGACCATGGTTCCCTGAAAATTGACGTTGCCGCCAAAGATCATGAAATCGGTCCCGCTGCCGCCATCGAAAACCGAACCCGCCCCGGTCCGGGTCGATTCCGCGCCAGTTACGCCCGTCAGGCCGTTGTTGACATAGGTGTTGATCAGCTGGAACCCGTCATCTCCGCCATTGCCGTAGAGCAAATCCGCCCCGGCGGGGCCGCCCGAGAGCAGGTCCATGTCGTTCGAGCCGTTCAGCACATCGTTGCCGCTGCCGCCGATCAGTTGCTGCACCCCGCTGTGCGCGCTGGCGTTCATCACCACCGGCCCGCTGCCTTGCGCGACAATCGTCACGGTGTCGGCGTCCTGATAGACGCGGGTGGGGGCGGTCCAATTAGTGTAGGTGAAGCTGGGCGCGGTCACTGTCCCGCCAGTGGTGCCAGGGCTATATAGCAGCACCAGCCGGTCGAGCCCGGCGCCACCGACGATTTCTGCCGTTGCCGAAAGCCCGCTGCCGATCTGATTGGCGGTCCCGTTGCCGCCGAAAGCGAACTGCGCCTCGAACCGGTTGAAGCTGGCCGAATTGAACTGGAACCGCTCGAACGAGGTCAGCGTGCTGGTCTGGAAGAAGGACAGGTGATAGTTGTAAAAGCCGCCGGGTTCCTGAATGTAATTGGAAAAGGTACCGCCATCGAGCCGCAGGGTGTCAAGGCCGTTGCCGCCGTTCAGCGTGCCATAGGGGGAAACCTGGGGCGGTACGATGACCACATCGTTCCCATCGCCCGCGTTGATCGTATCGGAGCCGCCGCCGGTGGTGATGTTGTCATCACCGCTGGTGCCGGTGATGGTATCGCTACCGCCAGTTCCAAAAAAGTCAGCCATTTTGCGCCCCTGAAGTTCGTCTGATCACGTTTGGAAAGTATGGTAGTCTTGCTGGTTACAGCATGAAATCACTGCTGGTCAGTGTTTGAGTGCTCGCGCCCTGCAGCACCATTTCCATATCCGCCGTGCCATTCCCGTCGAGATCGACCTGCACCAGCAGGTCTGCGCCGGACAAGCCATAGCGGACCTGCGCCGACCCGGTGGCGCTGAAGGCGGCCGTATTGATAAAGGTCAGTGCCTGCCGCCCGGCCGCGACCGGATCGGCATCAAGCAGCGCGAAGTTCAGCCGGTCAGTCCCGCTGAGGAAGTCCGTGATCCGGTCGGCGCCAGTCCCGGTACCGCTGTCATTGCTGAACAGGTAGCGGAACTGGTCCGCGCCCGCGCCACCGGTCAGGATATCAGGTCCGCCAGCGCCGAAAATCTTGTCGTTCCCCGCGCCGCCGCTGACAGTGTCCGTAAAGGTTCCGCCGCGAATCTGGTCGGCCCCATCACCGCCGTTGAGCGTGTTTACGCTGCCGGTAATGCCTTTGATCTGATCGTTCGCGGTGGAACCATTGATGGTAACGGCAACGTTGGAACCGGGATTAATGGCATAGCCGCTTAACGACAGCGCGCCACCGCCGGGAGCCAGATTGACCGTAACCGCACCGGTCCCGGCGAAGGTCCCGGCCGATCCGAACCCGGCGACCAGTTGCGCGGCTGAAAGCGAAACCGACGCACCGCTGAGCAGCAGAAAATACTCCAGATTGGCCAGCGTCCCCGTGACCGTGCCAGAGGCGGAATAGGCCAGGGTATCGAACCCGGCCCCGCCATCGACCAGCGTGTCGCCAACCTCGGCGTTGTGCCGATCCGACCCGCCGCCGCCATGGAGTGTATCGGCGCCGGTTCCGCCGGTGATCGTATCGTCCTGCGCGCCGCCATAGATCGTATCAGCGCCGCCGCCGCCGTTCAGCGTGCTGGCAAAAGTGCTGGAGCCGCGGAGCAACTCATTGCCGCCCGAGCCATTGATCGTGAAACTGAAGATGTTGCCGGTAAATTGATACGCGGAGCCGTCGAACTGTTCGCCCGCGCCCAGATTGACCACGATCCGCCCTGCGCCGGTATCGCCGAAAAACAGGGCGTTGCTGGCGAGGCCCATAGCGGCCTGTTGCGCGGTCAGCGTCAGATCGACGATGCTCGAAATGAACTCCACCCGTTCGATTCCCGCCAACACCGCGGTCGCACTGATCCCGACATTGGTGCGGAAAGTGTCAAAACCCTCACCCCCATCGATGACCCCTTGCGCCGGTGCCGCGACAACCAGCAGCACGTCATCGCCCGCATCGCCGTAGAGTTGATTGACCCCGGTATAGCCGCTGATCAGATCGTTGCCGTTGCCACCATAGATGGTGTCATTGCCCGAACTGCCGTCCAATGTATCGTCACCATCGAGGCCGTAGAGCGTGTCGACGCCTTCACCGCCGGTTATGATGTTGGCAAGCTGGTTGCCGGTCAGGATGTGATTGAGCCCAGCCACCGGGCCGACCCGCAAATTCTCCACATGCTCCGGAAGCACGTAGCTGGGAAGATAGGTGACGACCAGATCGGTCCCTTCGTCCGCCAATTCCACGACCAACCCGGTATCGTCATAGCCCGGGCGCAGGATGTAGGTATCATCGCCGATGCCACCGTAAAGCTGGTCATAACCACCCAGGCCGTCCAGAGTATCATTGCCGCCCAAACCGATCAGCGTGTCGTTACCGCTGGCCCCGGTGATTGCGTTGTTCAGGGCATTGCCGGTGAAGACACCGTCGCCGTCTGCAGTATTGTTGGTCAGATTTTCGATAAAGTTTGGCAGGGTATAGACCGCCGAATAGGGTGATACCGTATCGATGCCGCCGGTTTCGGTTTCGACCAGCACATCGTCGCTGCGCGCAGCGTAATAATAGTCGTCGCCTGGTCCGCCGATCAGGGTATCCCCGCCGCCATTGCTGAGCAGGGTATCGTTGCCTGCACCGGTTTCAATCCGGTTGGTTCCGGATGTGCCCCAGGCAGTGTCGTTGCCGCTGCCAGTGATCACGTTTTCGATCGAAATCAGAATGTCGCCGTAATGCCCTTGACCGTTGCCGAAGGCGTTGAGGTAGACCGAGACATTGGAAGAATGCGCGCTGTAATCGATCGTATCGGTGCCACCTGCACCGTCATAAGTATCGGCGGTGCTGTTGGTGTCGACAAAGGTGTCATCACCCGGCCCGCCGGTCATCTGTGGCGGACTTCCTGCCGCCGCGACAGAGACGTCGCCGCCATTGTCGCCGCTGGCATCACCGCCACTATCGCCGGAACTGAAGTCTTCGCCAGCGGTGGCGCTCAAACCGTCTCGTTTGGGAATTCCATAGATATCCGCCATGGCCGCGCACCCCGTTCAGGCGGGATTGCCGCCATTATGGGCAGATACTTAGCAAGTGTTTGATAGACTTGCAATGAACGGGGCAGGGCGGTTGTGGGCTTATGGGACATCCGTACTGGCGCGCGCAGCCATCCAGGGCGTCACAGCATGAAATCCCCGCCCGTCAGCGTCTGCCCACCCGCGCCTGCCAGTACAATTTCCATGTCGCTGGTGCCATCACCGTCCAGATCGACCTGCACCAGCAGGTCTGCGCCCGAGGCGGCATAGCGCACTTGCGCGGTGCCGGTGGCGCTGAACGCGGCGGTGCTGATATAGCTCAGCGCCTGCCGCCCAACCGCGACTGGATCAGCATCAAGCAGAGCAAAGTTGAGCCGGTCGGTGCCGCTGAGGAAATCGGTGATCCGGTCCGCATTGGCTCCAGTGCCGCTGTCACCGGCAAACAGATACCGGAATTGATCCGCCCCCGCGCCGCCCGTCAGAATGTCTGCGGCACCATAGCCGATAATCTTGTCGTTATCATCCCCGCCATTGATCATATCGGCGAGCAGGCCGCCGCGGATCTGGTCGTTCCCAGCCCCGGCGTTGACGGCGTTAATGGTGTTTACGTTGGTCTTGATCAGGTCGGCGGCGGCCGAGCCGTTGATGGTGAAAGCGATGTTCGACATGATTTGCAGCGTCATGGCCGAAGCGTTGAAGCCTGTCCCCGCTTCCATGTTGACTGTGATTGTGCCCGAACCGGACAGGGCGGTATTCTTTGCAAAGCCGCCTGCGAATTGCGTTCCGGTGAGGGTTAGACTGGCATTGCCGGTGAGCGAGATGGCCTCGATGCCCGAGATCATCCCCGCGACCGCGCCCACCCCGATGAACGTCACCCGATCATAACCTGTGCCGCCATCGATCAGGGTGTCAAGCGCGTCAAAATACAACAAATCGTCGCCATTGCCGCCAACCAACTGGTCCGCGCCGCCATCGCCGTACAGGCTATCGGCCCCATCGCCGCCTTCCAGCCGGTCATTACCGGCTCCACCCGCAAAATAGTCATTGCCGCCATAGCCAAACAGCTCATCATCGCCGGTGGTGGCCTGCTGAATGGTATCGCCGGCTGAGCCGCCGTAGAAAATCAGCTTCTCGAATTCGCTCCAGCGGATCGAGGTTCTGACATTAGGGTCTGAAGAAGGGGCGGTTATAATTGGCTCAAAACCTGCGGGGAACTGCAGAATTGCATCGCTAGCCCAGCGATAGTCGACGACCAGTGTGTCAAATCCGTTGCCGCCAGTCGCGATGATCGTCCCGCCACCTACTGTCAGGATGTCATTTCCGCCATTGAGACCGATCGTTTCTTCGACATTGGGACGCAGTCCGATGTGCATATCAACGATGTCATCGCCATCACCTAAGCCCAGGGTGACGGTTTCGATGCCGCGAATGGTCGTCCCATCGGCGAATTGCAAGCCGGTGGCAGTGGCGGCCTGATCTGCAACGTAATGAATCCCCGGCGTGGCACCAAATCTGGCGAAATAGAGATAATCATTCCCGCTGCCGCCGTCGAGCTGATCGATGCCGCAGCTGCTTTCCAGCCGATCATCGCCATCCCCGCCCAGCAGGATGTCATTGCCGATCGGCCCGCCGCCACTGTCGCCCCACAGCTGATCGTTGCCCGCACCGCCAGAGATAGTGTCGTTCCCGCCGCGGCCGGAGAGATTGTCTGCCCCGCCTGTACCAGTCAGCACATTGGCGAATTGATCGCCGTAAGTAATCAGGCCGGTTGCGGAACCCGCAGTCTCCGCGCTGACGGTAAAAGTGCCGCCGCTCGCCAGATCACCGCCGACGGAGAGATAGTAGCGCCCGCTGGCAGGCGCGATATAGAACAGCATTGCATCCCGGCCATCCTGCCCGGAATCCTCATTGTAGACCAGCGATGCGCCGCTGGCATCGTGCAGCCGCAGGAACGGATCGGCCAGCGTGCCGCCGCCGCTATCCAGCCCGCGCAGCTGAAAGCGATAGGCCGTCCCAGCCACCAGATCGACCGCGAACCAATCCTTGTCCCAAGCGGCGTTGATATCACCAGTCTGGGTCGTGCCGATGGTCAGGGCTCGGGCGTAGGTTTGCTCGCTGAGTTCAATCGCGGGCAAAGCAACATTAGTGATGCTGATATTGTCGATGGCTGGCGAAATCGAGCCGGGATTGACGCTTGTTCTGATCCAGATGTTGTCGCCCGCCGGGCGCGCAATCGGTGCTTGAAAATCGAATTCGAACCGCTGGCCATTGCTGACAATCGAACCGATGATCAGACCTTCGGGGGTATAGCCCAGATCGACATGGACTTGCGTGCCTAATGTAAACCCCGTGGGCAGAATGCTAGTAGTTCCGTTCCCGCTCCACAACGCTACCCAGGCACCATTGCTGCCAGCGCCAAGCGTCGAAATGTAAATCCCAAGCGCGTTGGATGGATTGCCCGTGCCGCCGAAGTAGATGCCGGTGAAATAGCTGTTCGGGCCATATGTCGGGTCAGTGGCTCCAATCAGGTCAACACTGATGCGAACGTTTGAGCTGAAATCAGCGGCATGGAGAATTGTCGGCGACTGGTAATTCAGATTGCTGGCTGCCAGTGAGACCCGGTTGTTGATGATTTGCGCCGGGTTATCGTTGAAGTTCCCCAGCACGGTCCAGCCATTGCCGATGGTGCCGTTGGCCCGGTTGAAGTCGTCCGTGAAGGACGTCCCGGTCCCGCCGCTGGGCGTACCGCCGGTTCCACCTGGATTGCTGCTTGATCCGCCAGACGGCGCCGCGCCGGTCAGCTGCTGCCAGATGTCGGTCAGACTCCAGGATTGGGCGGCAGTTGCGGCATTGCCGACATAGAGGTCGATTGTCTCCACGGCGTTGGCCGCAGTGCCAGCGCCAACGATTCGGATATCGACAACCCGCACCGCCGCAGCATTGTTTGCGCGGATCAGCAGATCGTTGCCATCGCGGGCAAACCAGTTGAAATCGAAAGCACTGAAGGTGGTGCCGACATAAAGGTTGATCGTGTCGGTCCCGTTGCCGTCACCGATCTCGTTGATCGTGTCAGCCCCGTCAGCCAGGCCGATCGAGTAATGGTCGTCCCCGCGACCGCCGGTCAGCAGATCGTTGCCGGCGCCGCCCTGCAGATAGTCTTCGCCCTGGCCGCCAAACAACTGGTCGTCCCCCGCGCCGCCAGAGAGCGCATCGCTCCCCGAAATACCGTACAGAATATCCGCGCCGTCGCCGCCAAACAACCTATCCGCTCCGATCCCGCCGTACAGCGTGTCGCCGCCTGTGCCGCCCGCCAGCACATTCCCGCCTGAGCCGCCATAGATCGTATCGTCGCCCGCACCCCCTTCGATGCGGAGGAAATCGAGGCGGGGTGCGCCGTTGATCTGGTCATTGAAGCCGGTGCCCACGAAGGCGAATTCGCCGTTGGGCATGGTGGCAGCAAATGCTTCATCACGATTGGCGAAATAGATGTGGCCGAATTCCGCAGGGTCTATGTTTCCAAACGCAGAACTATTTGCAAGAGTGCCTAGTGAATGAGCATATCCAACGCTGCTGTGAGCATCCAGCAGTTCAAACGGTGCGTGAGTTCGGTCTGCTAGATTTATCTCCGAACCGATATGCGCGTTAGGAAAAGTAAAATATCCTACCGCATCACG
Source organism: uncultured Alphaproteobacteria bacterium (assembly GCA_963802015.1). GTDB lineage: Bacteria > Pseudomonadota > Alphaproteobacteria > Sphingomonadales > Sphingomonadaceae > Novosphingobium. The sequence continues at coordinate 80,106 of CAWDHB010000005.1, read as the reverse complement.
ATCGTTGGCCACCTGGAAAAAGTTTGAATTGTGAATGGAGCCAATTGGTGTGACCGGTGCAATGCCAGGACCACCGATGGATAGCCCTCCATCGATCCGATCGTCAATGGAGGCCAATGCCTCAGCAAATGCGCCGCCCAGACTATGGCCCGCTGTCAGAAATTGCAGATTATAGGTGGCGGCATAACTTGCGATGGACTCGATCAGTGGTCCAAACAACAGAAGATCGACAAACAAAGATCCGATGGAAATTTCAACATCGGTGATTACATCGGTCAGCAACCCACTCAAAGTTGGTTCCGTTCCACGAAATACCAGCGCAAGTTGCCCAGTTGAGTCTCGAGCAACATAACAAGCGTTAGGATAAAAAGCGAAGTAACCTTGGCTATCGACGGAAATTTGATAGCCACTTCCATTTTTTTGATATGTTGACCAACCAGCAGGTGTTCCTGCGCTAACAAACGTAAATCCTAGTTCTTCAGGCGAAACGTAGGTCCAACCGTTACTAGTCGGGAGACGAGTGCTGACGTGTTGCCCACTGCCACTTAAATAAGCCGCAACCGAAAGCTCCGCCAAATCGGCCAGCGTCGCAAAAGTCAGCTGCGGCATGCCCCGTCCCCGTAAAATCCCATTGGCTTAGGCTGTTAGCCATGTTGCGCCGTTCTGGCAAACCACACCCTTTCGGCCCCCTTGCCAGAATTGAACAAATCTGGAACAGGCACGCCCCATGTCTCAGACCAAAATCAATCTGCAAAGGCCTGCCGTATGCAGACCAAAATAATCGTCCGCGGGGCGCGGGAGCACAATCTCAAGGGGTTTGATGTCGAGCTGCCGCGCGACAGTCTAATCGTGATCACCGGGCTGTCGGGCTCGGGCAAATCCAGCCTCGCCTTCGATACGATATACGCGGAAGGCCAGCGGCGCTATGTCGAGAGCCTGTCGGCCTATGCGCGGCAGTTTCTGGAGATGATGCAGAAGCCCGATGTCGAGCATATCGACGGGCTGTCCCCCGCGATCAGCATCGAGCAGAAGACCACCAGCCGCAACCCGCGCTCCACCGTGGCGACGGTCACCGAAATTTACGATTACATGCGGCTGCTGTGGGCGCGCGTCGGCGTGCCCTATTCGCCCGCCACCGGCCTGCCGATTGCGGCGCAGTCGGTCAGCCAGATGGTCGACCGGGTGATGGCATTGCCCGAGGGGACGCGCGCCTATCTGCTCGCCCCGGTGGTGCGCGGACGCAAGGGCGAATACCGCAAGGAATTGGCCGAATGGCAGAAGGCCGGCTACACCCGCGTGCGGATCGACGGCGAGCTTTACGTCATCGAAGAAGCCCCGGCGCTCGACAAGAAGTACAAGCATGACATCGAAGTGGTGGTTGACCGGATCGCGGTGAAAGACGGCTTGCAAACGCGGCTGGCGGACTTGTTCGAGCAGGCGCTGAAGCTGGCCGACGGGATGGCGTTTGTTGATCTGGCGGACGGCACGGTGGCGGAGCTGAGCGGCAAGGCCGGGGCAGGTGCTTCGACAAGCTCAGCACGAGCGGGTCTTGGTTTTGAATCCTTAGAAACTAACCCCAACCCCGCTCAGGCTGAGCTTGTCGAAGCCCGCCTGCACACCTCTGGTCTCAAAGGCGCTGGCCTCGCCGCCAACCGCATCGTGTTCAGCGAGAAGTTCGCCTGCCCGGTCAGCGGGTTTACGCTCGATGCGCTGGAGCCGCGGCTGTTCAGCTTCAACGCGCCGCAAGGGGCCTGCCCGGCCTGCGATGGGCTGGGCGAAAAGCTGCTGTTCGATCCGCAGCTGGTGGTGCCCAACGAAGCGCTATCGCTCAAGCAAGGCGCGGTGGTCCCTTGGGCGAAGAGCAATCCGCCAAGCCCTTACTACATGCAGGTGCTGGCCAGCCTCGCGGCGGCTTACGGCTTTGCGCTGACCACGCCGTGGGCCGAGCTGGGCGGTGAGGTGCAGCTGGTGATCCTCTACGGCACCGGGGGCAAGAAGGTGCCGCTGACCTTCATCGATGGCAAGAAAAGCTACACCGTCGACAAGGCGTTCGAAGGCGTGATCGGCAATCTCAACCGCCGGCTGCTGCAAACCGAAAGCGCGTGGATGCGCGAAGAGCTGGGCAAGTTCCAGACCGCGCAACCGTGCGAGACGTGCGAGGGCAAGCGGCTCAAGCCCGAGGCGTTGTCGGTCAAGGTGGCGGGCGCGGATATCTCCAGCATCACGCACCTTTCAGTGTCGGACGCGGTCGAGTGGTTTCTCGGCGTGGATCAAAGCTTTACCGCGCAGCAAAGCCAGATCGCCAAGGCCATCCTGAAAGAGATCAACGAGCGGCTGGGCTTCCTCAACAACGTCGGGCTGGATTACCTCAACCTCGATCGCACCAGCGGCACGCTTGAGCGGCGGGGAGAGCCAGCGGATCCGGCTCGCCAGCCAGATCGGCAGCGGCCTGTCGGGCGTGCTCTACGTGCTCGACGAGCCGAGCATCGGGCTGCACCAGCGCGATAACGACATGCTGCTCGCCACGCTGCGGCGGCTGCGCGATCTGGGCAATACCGTGATCGTGGTGGAGCATGACGAGGACGCGATCCGCCAGGCCGATCACATCGTCGATCTGGGGCCGGGGGCAGGGGTCCACGGCGGCGAGATCGTGGCGCAGGGGCAGCTGGAGGATATCCTCAAGGCCGAACACAGCCTGACCGGGCAGTACCTCTCCGGCCGCCGCAAGATCGAAGTCCCGGCCAAGCGCCGCAAGGGCAACGGGCACAAGCTGACCGTCCACAATGCCCGCGCGAACAACCTGAAAGGCGTCACCGCCAGCCTGCCGCTCGGCACGTTTACCTGCATCACCGGGGTATCGGGCAGCGGCAAGAGCAGCTTCACCATCGACACGCTTTACGCCGGGGCCGCGCGCGCGCTTAACGGCGCACGGGTGATCGCGGGCGCGCATGACAAGATCACGGGCCTCGAATTCTGCGACAAGGTGATCGAGATCGACCAAGGCCCGATCGGCCGCACCCCGCGCAGCAACCCCGCGACCTATACAGGCGCGTTCACGCAAATCCGCGACTGGTTCGCTGGCCTCCCCGAAAGCGCCGCGCGCGGCTACAAGGCCGGGCGGTTTTCGTTCAACGTCAAAGGCGGGCGCTGTGAGAAGTGCCAGGGCGACGGCCTGATCAAGATCGAAATGCACTTCCTGCCCGACGTTTACGTCACCTGCGAGGAATGCACCGGCAAACGCTACAACCGCGAAACGCTGGAGGTGAAGTTCAAGGGCCACTCGATCGCCGACGTGCTCGACATGACCTGCGAGGACGCCGAGCTCTTCTTCAAGGCCGTCCCCCCGATCCGCGACAAGATGCACATGCTCAACGAGGTCGGGCTCGGCTACGTCAAGGTCGGTCAGCAGGCGACCACGCTCAGCGGCGGCGAGGCGCAGCGGGTAAAACTGGCCAAGGAACTCAGCCGCCGCAGCACGGGCCAGACGCTCTACATCCTCGACGAACCCACCACCGGGCTGCACTTCGAAGACGTGCGCAAACTGCTCGAAGTGCTGCACCGGCTGGTCGATGGGGGCAACAGCGTGGTGGTGATCGAACACAACCTCGACGTGATCAAAACCGCGGACTGGGTGCTCGACCTGGGGCCAGAAGGCGGCGTGCGCGGGGGGGAAATTGTCGCGCAAGGGACGCCGGAGCAAGTGGCGAAGGTGAAAGCCAGCTTCACCGGCGGGTATTTGAAGCCGCTGCTGACGCGCTGATCATCCTCCACAGCGGGGGAAGGCAAGCACCCATCCTCCCCTTCAGGGGAGGGGACCCACCGGAGGTGGGGGAGGGGCACAAGCAAGTACTCCCAACCTCGAACTACCACTCAAGTCCCTCTCCATTTTTGGCGAATGCCACAATTGGGGAGGTGGCGCGCGCCCAGCACGTGAGGGAGTGGCATCGCAACACCCAAGTTCACGCAAAACCTGCCGAGCGGCAAAGAAGGTGCGGAGGAGCAGGATGATTTGGCTCGCCCATGGCCACGAAGAATGTTTTGCAGCATCATACCGAGGCCGCAGAAGAGTTCGAAGGCGGTTGAAGGATAAGTAATGATATTCGGTAACAGACATCTATAGGTAATGATAATTATGCCACAATAACTTACTTTAATTTTAAAACTATCCTATAATATTTACCGTTTTGCCCGGTATTACTCTAAATCTTCCTCCAGTCATGAGCTCAAGAATCTTAAGATAATTAACAAAAACCTTGCTTGCATTGCCTGTCAGATGCCACTCAACTCGCGAATAGGGATAGCGGCCCAAAATTTCCAGATCTTTTTTGAGCTCTGCTGCAATTCGCGGCGTATTTTTCAAAGTTGATTTCTGGTAATTCTTTACTTCACGAAGCACAATTGCGCCATCATCGCCAAAAAAACGGTCCACCCGTCTAACGCCGGTCGATGTCGGTATTTCGACCTGTCTGAGCCCGTTGTTTGGCAGGTTAAGCCGATTTGTAAAAACACGCAATGCGTCGTCCCCATGCGTGGAAAATATTTCGCGCAGATCCTGTCTGGAGGCGGCAGACACATGTTTGGCATAGGTTTTCGGAAGTGTCTTTGCGCCTGCACCGGCTGCTTCCGCAGCTTCGCCCAAGTCTCCCGAAAAACCAGCGTTACTATAAGAACCCGGGGGGGGGCGTTCAACTACTGTCAAACCTGGTTCAGGCACAGAATGGGGCGGAAGTTCATTTTTGTGACGATAATCATCAACCATTGAAGGTTTTGCCACTTGTTCTCCCGTCGGTCTTTGTTTTGGCGCGTAGTTGTCTGAAGCTGCTTCTGGGGTTACGCCTGTTTTGCCATATCCCACTGCTTTTGGAGGAACTACCGGTATCGTCTGATAACTAAAGTCGTCGCCTGCTCCACCTGCGTGGGCGGTCACCGGGCCCGGTTTTGGAGTGGGCGGGACTGGCCAAAGAACAGGCGTGACAGGTGGAGGCGCGATAGCGGGAAGGCGAGTTCCGGGTGAATTATCCGGCAGCGATGAAAAACTCCCCCCCTGGCTTTGGCCCTGCCTCTGACGAAAATAGGCGGATGCACTCGCTCCTGCAATGGTCAGTGCGGTTGCTAAGGGATCGAATTCAACCAGCTTTGACGGGTCGCGGGATGATATCGCAGCAGTTACCTGGTTATTGGCAATTCCCCCTGCAGCCGTCCTGAAGAACCCTGGGTCCCTCCCGGCAACAAAGCTTTGCGCTTTGTATCCAGCCACATCGCCCGCAGTCTGCCAGAGAAAATCGGTCATCCCAAATTCTGCATCAGGATCGGAATGCATCGTTGCGCCGCGAACCGCTGCATTTTTGAAAACACGCGTGCCGACTTGTCCCACGCCGGGCACAAAATTGCTTGCTACATCTCCGGCAGTTGAGATATTTTGCAGGCGTTCAAGCTTGCCATCATTATCACCCGCGTGCCGTACTTTCATCGTGTTATAAGCATGCGTCGCCTTCAATTGTAGTCTCAATGCATCATTTAGAGCCCTGCCCGCAGGACTACCGCGACCATCCCTTATGAAATTATCTGCCTTATCGACTTCTACCAAAGCTCTCTTGCAAAATAACAACCCTTGAACGCCAAACATAATTGCCACTTTTGATATTCCTGGGTTGGCAACAGCAAGTCCGGGTTTTTGGTACCAACCGGCTTCATCCCATGTTTGATCGACGTTATTTTTATCAATCTTCAAATATAATAGAAAATCTGATTCAATATTGTTGCATTGCAGTTTAACATATTTAACTCGTTCATCTACCCAGTCGCCATATTTATCGGAATGTTCAAATTCAAATTCTATTAGTTCTCCTGAATTGTCATAGCTCTGAAAAATTACAACCCCATCACAATTCTGTGACGGTTCAGACTTTGGCATTTCCAGCTTTTCATCGTGAGGATCGCCCGCGCCCGCCAGCCATAGCGCTCGCCTTTGTTTAGCCTTGTCCAATTCACGGGCTTCTTGCTTTTGTCGCTCAACTTCGCGTTCCATCAAATTTAGTTCATGGAGTTGCTCTCGCCTTTCCGATAAAGAAATGTCTCTGAAAGCAAGAGTCAAGTGAATGATTGCCCCTGATCTTGCATCATCATCCCCTGAAAAAAAATGCGAATGATAGATGTTATTCAAAATATTTTTTTGTGACTCTTTTCGTCCGAACTGCCCAATCGATCAATTTTGGTCCTGTGATTATCTCACCAGTATCGGTGAATTGAAGGATAGGTTCCTTATCGAGGCTTATTTTCCCCGTTCTCACACCTCGAAGCCACGAGCGTGGCGGCAAAGCGCCACTCTGATCCGTCGTTAAGGATGCCGACTTCGAATCAGGCTGCCGCCGGACCACGTGATTGCTGCCCGCCTGGCCAACATGCGCCAGTTCATGCGCGATCAGATGTTTGCCACTGGCATTATCAGGACTGTATTCACCGCCGCCAAACACGACATTGCTGCCGATCGAATAGGCACGTGCACCCAGAGCGTCTGCCGACCGTCCTGCTGCCGCATCGGTGTGGATACGCACGGCTGAGAGGTCCTTGCCGAAGCGAGGCTCGAAGAACCCGCGCACTGCGGCGGGCATCGGCCGACCCGGGCCAAGGCCGAGTTCGGGTGGCGCCGGGGAAGTCGGTCTGATCGGGCCGGGCAGGGGCGCGGCGGGTCTGATTTGCACCGCAGCAGTTGTTGCGGCAGGCTGCGGCTGCCCCATGACCGTGTCCGCCACTTGATCGGCAGCTTGTTCGCTGGGGTCGTCTACACGACCGATCGTCAGATTGCCCGGCACGGCTGGTGTGCGGCGGGCCAGGTTGTAAGAAATTGCGGGCGGCGTCCCGATCACCGGTGAGGCGAGCGGCGCGACCGGTCGTGCTGATTGCATTTTTGCACGCATGGCAGTCTGGCGCATGGGGCTCCTTCCCGCAGAATGAAGCATTGAGTTGCGAATTATGGCTTGGGGCAACTTGGGCCTATTTAGACTTCCGCTCAACATCAGAATGCGATGACGTTTCGGCGCGCAACTTTGCGCGGCATGTTTCCAGCAGCTGCGCTGCAAGACTGTTGATCAACCTAGTTCCTAGCTAAGCGCGCGGTCCCGTCTGTCCGGGCAGGTGGCGTAGGCCCTCGAATGCTCGCAGCGTCCGGCGATCCGTTGGAGGAAATAGGTTTGCGAAGACCTTGCAGAGCCACCTGCGGACAATCCTGCATGAAAGCTAAAATAACCGCATTTGCCCATCCAGGCTCGGCCGCTCGAACTGCGTGCTATCCAACTCCATCCGCGCTTCATTCATCCCCAGCCGCTGGCACGCGATGCGGAAGCGGGTGCGGAACACGTCGGCCCAGACGCCGGTGGGCTTCATCCGGGTGAAGAAGCCGGGATCGTTGTCGCGACCCTCCCGCACCGATTGCACGATGCCCATCACCTTGACCGCGCGGTCGGGGTAGTGGACGGCGAGCCATTCGCGGAACAATGGGGCCACTTCGTGCGGCAGGCGCAGCATGATCCAGCTGGCGGAGCGGACCCCGCGCGCGGCGGCTTCGGACAGGATGCCTTCGATAAATTCATCGGTGATCGCGGGGATTACCGGGGCAACCGAGACATGCGCGGGCACCCCCGCTGCGACCAGCTTCCCCAAGGCATCCAGCCGCTTGGCGGGGGAACTTGCGCGCGGCTCCAGCAACCCGGACAAGCGGGGGTCGAGCGTGGTCACCGACAGGCCGACAGCTGTCAGGCCACGTTCAGCGAGCGGCACCAGCAGGTCTAAATCGCGCAGAACCCGCGAAGATTTCGTAGTAATTGTAATGGGATGCTTCGTTTCCAGCGCAATTTGGAGCACCTGCCGGGTGATTTCATAGCGCCCTTCGATCGGCTGATAGGGATCGGTATTGGTCCCCATCGCAATCGGTGCTGGCCTGTAACCGGGCTTGGCCAGCGCCGCGCGCAGCAAGGCCGCCGCATTGGGCTTGGCGAACAGCCTGGTTTCAAAATCCAGCCCCGGTGAAAGATCATGGTACGCATGGCTGGGCCGCGCATAGCAATAGACGCAGCCATGCTCGCACCCGCGATAGGCGTTGAGCGAGCGGTCAAACGGAATGTCGGGCGACTGATTGAAACTGAGGATCGTCCGTGCCTGTTCCTCAACCACCGTCGTGCGCAGCTTGGGGCCGGGGCCGTCAATATCGGCTTGCGCATCCAGCCAATCCCCATCCGCTGCGCGCGCGTTCAGACCGAATCGCTGCGGGACCAAAGCGGATTGCGCGCCGCGCCCATGATGCGGGGGAGAGACCATTCATGTTTTAGAACATAAAAAGAACATAATTGCAATCCCGGCACTGAGCCCAATGCAAAAGGCGCCCCGGTTTCCCGGAGCGCCTCCTTGCAGTCACCTGACCGGGTCGCAGTGGTTCAGGCGCTGTAGTACATGTCGAATTCGACCGCCGATGGCGTGGTTTCCCAGCGCAGCACTTCGGGCCACTTGAGTTCGATATAGGCGTCGATCTGGTCCTTCGTAAAGACCCCGCCTTGCAGCAGGAAGTCATAGTCAGCTTCCAGGCTTTCGAGCGCTTCACGCAACGAACCGCAGACGGTTGGCACTTCGGCCAATTCGGCTGGCGGCAGATCGTAGAGGTTCTTGTCCATCGCCTCACCCGGATGGATCTTGTTCTTGATCCCGTCGAGCCCGGCCATCAGCAGCGCCGAGTAGCACAGGTACGGATTGGCCATCGCATCGGGGAAGCGGAACTCCACCCGCTTGGCCTTGTCACCCGCGCCATAGGGAATGCGGCACGAGGCCGAGCGGTTGCGCGCCGAATAGGCCAGCAGCACCGGGGCTTCGTAACCCGGCACCAGCCGCTTGTAGCTGTTGGTGGTGGGGTTGGTGAAGGCGTTCAGCGCCTTGGCATGCTTGATCACGCCGCCGATGAAGTACAGGCACATGTCGCTGAGGCCGGCATAGCCATTGCCCGCGAACAGTGGCTTGCTCTTTTCCCAGATCGAGATGTGGGTGTGCATGCCGATGCCGTTGTCGCCCTTGATCGGCTTGGGCATGAAGGTGGCCGACTTGCCGTAAGCATGCGCAACCTGCTGCACGACATACTTGTAAACCTGCATCCGGTCAGCCGTCTGCACCAGCGTGCCGAAGGTCAGCCCCAGCTCGTGCTGCGCAGCGGCCACTTCGTGGTGGTGCTTGTCGCACGGCAGGCCCATTTCGAGCATCGTCGCGACCATTTCGCCGCGAATATCGACGCAGCTGTCAATCGGCGCGACCGGGAAGTAGCCGCCCTTGACGCCGGGACGGTGGCCCAGATTGCCGCCTTCGTAGTCCTTGTTGGTGTTGGTCGGCAGTTCGATGTCATCGATGCGGAAGCCCGAACCGTCATAGCCATCGTAATACTTCACATCGTCAAACAGGAAGAATTCGGCTTCCGGGCCAACATAGACGGTGTCGCCCACGCCGCTGGACTTGACGAAGGCTTCGGCGCGCTTGGCGGTGGAACGCGGATCGCGGCTGTAGAGATCACCGGTCGAAGGCTCGACGATGTCGCAGCAGATGATCATCATCGGGGTGGCGCTGAACGGATCGATATAGACTGCGTCCAGATCCGGCTTCAGGATCATGTCGCTTTCGTTGATCGCCTTCCAGCCCTCGATCGAGGAGCCGTCAAACATCAGGCCGTCTTCCAGCTCGTCTTCGCCCATGACCGATGCGACCATGGTGAGGTGCTGCCACTTGCCCTTGGGATCGGTGAAGCGCAGATCGACCCATTCGATCTCTTCTTCCGTGATCCGCTTGATGATGTCCTTTGCCTTGGTCATGTCTGGTCCCTTTTGAAGTTCCCACCCGTGGCCGGGTGAGTGGATATTAGATTGCGTCGTTGTCGCGCTCACCGGTGCGGATGCGGATCGCCTGCTCCACCGGGATGACGAAGATCTTGCCGTCGCCGATCCGGCCGGTCTGCGCGGCCTGGCTGATCGCCTCGACCGTGCGGTCCACCAGGCTGTCAGGCACCACCACTTCCAGCTTCACCTTGGGCAGGAAGTCCACGACATATTCTGCGCCGCGATAGAGCTCGGTGTGCCCTTTCTGGCGGCCAAAGCCCTTGGCCTCGGTCACGGTGATCCCGGATACGCCCACTTCGTGCAGCGCTTCCTTCACTTCATCCAGCTTGAACGGCTTGATGATCGCTTCAATCTTTTTCACGTCGCTATGACCCCTGCACATCAATCCGGCTCCGCCTGGGCGGGCCGGACGCTCAAATGCCGTGGCAAAATTCAATCCAAGAATCGTGCCAAAGGCGATTGCCGGGGCCTATCGGAATTGCCGCGCGCCGGAAAGGGCGGATTCGCAAGAAATGAGTCGACGTTGCAGCGCGTGCGCAACAAAAGAATCCTGCGGATGGGGCTTTGCTTGCCTATTTTTTCAGCAAGCAGTGCCTAAAAAATGAGCAGGGCCTCGCTCGCCCGCGTGGCGCGTCGCGCAGCGCGGTCCAGCCGGAACTTAACACTGGATTTCCGTGCTTCCCCGCGCTAGGGGCCAGCAGCCCACCGATCTGGCATCCCGCCGGGGCAGGGGCGAATCCACATGGAATGCACCATAACCCGGTGCCGTTCGCGGATCACGGTCGAGAGACTTCCGCGCGGTTCCAGCATTCCAGAGGCTTAACCGGAAAGGAATACCACCATGGCGGCACCTGTCGTATCCATGCAGCAATTGATTGAGGCCGGCGCACACTTCGGCCACCAGACTCACCGCTGGAACCCACGGATGAAGCCGTACATCTTCGGCGCGCGCAACGGCGTGCACATCCTTGATCTGTCGCAGACCGTGCCGCTGATGGCGCGTGCGCTCGATTTCATCGCCGCGACCGTCCAGGCTGGCGGCAAGGTCCTGTTTGTCGGCACCAAGCGCCAGGCGCAGGAGCCGGTGGCACAGGCCGCGCGGGCCTCAGGCCAGCACTTCGTCAACCACCGCTGGCTGGGCGGCATGCTCACCAACTGGAAGACCATTTCGAACTCGATCAAGCGCTTCAAGGCGCTCGACGAGCAGCTTTCGGGTGACATCGTCGGTCTGACCAAGAAGGAAGTGCTCCAGCTGACGCGTGAGCGCGACAAGCTGGAAATGTCGCTGGGCGGCATCCGCGACATGGGCGGCATTCCGGACGTGATGTTCGTGATCGATGCCAACAAGGAAGAACTGGCGATCAAGGAAGCCAACGTGCTGGGTATCCCAGTTGTGGCGATCCTCGATTCGAACGTTTCGCCCGATGGCATTGCCTTCCCGATCCCCGCCAACGATGACGCCAGCCGCGCGCTGCGCCTGTATTGCGAAGCCGTCGCGGCTGCTGCAACCAAGGGCCGCCGTGATGGCGTGGTCGATTCGGGCGTCGATATCGGCGCTCTGGATGTGGCTCCGGTTGAAGAAGCTGCCGTGGTGACTGTGGCTGAGGAAGCTCCGGTTGTCGAAGCGCCTGCTGCTGATGCGGTGACTGCGGACGAATTCGCCGCTGCTGCGCCTGCTCCTGAAGCCTGAGGCTTCGTCTTTAACTGATTAAGCGCCGGGCCTGCGGGTCCGGCGTAATCGTTCCAACACAGAAGGATATCCGCAATGGCTTATACCGCCACTGACGTGAAGAACCTGCGCGAGCGCACTGGCGCCGGCATGATGGATTGCAAGAAGGCCATGGAAGAAACCGGCGGCGACATGGAAGCCGCGGTTGATCTGCTGCGCGCCAAGGGCCTGGCGGCAGTCGCCAAGAAGTCCAGCCGGACGGCTGCTGAAGGTCTGGTCGGCGTGGCCGTATCTGGCACCAAAGGCGTGGCCGTTGAAGTGAACTCCGAAACCGATTTCGTCGCCAAGAACGAGCAGTTCCAGGATTTCGTGCGCAAGACCACCGCGGTGGCACTGAATGCCGCGTCGGACGATATCGAAGCTTTGAAGAGCGCTGCCTATCCTGATGGCGGTACCGTGACTGACAAGCTGACCAGCAACGTGGCGACCATCGGTGAAAACCAGCAGGTCCGCCGGATGAAGACCGTCTCGGTCGGCTCGGGCGTGGTCGTGGCCTATGTCCACAACGCCGCCGCGCCGCTGCTCGGCAAGATCGGCGTGCTGGTCGCGCTGGAAAGCGAAGCCGGCGTGGACGTGCTCGAACCACTCGGCAAGCAGATCGCGATGCACATCGCCGCTGCATTCCCGATGGCGCTTTCGGCCGATGATCTTGACCCCGAAGTGCTCGACCGCGAACGCAAGATCGCACTCGAAAAGGCGACCGAGGAAGCCGCCAAGAACGGCAAGGAAATCCCCGAGGATATCCTGGCTAAACGTGCCGATGGTGCTGCTGCAAAGTTCGCCAAGGACAATGCGCTGCTTAGCCAGGTGTTCGTGATGGACAACAAGACCCCGATTGCCCAGGTCGTCGAAGCTGCTGGCAAGGCCGCCGGTACCAAGATCACGCTGACCGACTACGTCCGGTTCCAGTTGGGCGAAGGCATCGAAAAGGAAGTTAGCGATTTCGCGGCGGAAGTCGCTGCGGCTTCGGGTGTTCCGCAGACGACGGTTTGATTTGAATTGTCCACAGGGCTGATGGAGAGGGCGCGCTGGAGGGTGCGCCCTTTTCGTTGGCACAGCGGCACCCCTTGGCATCCTCTTGCCACCGGTATAAGGCCCCGCAAACCTTACCGAGAGCAATGTTAGCCCCCATGTCCAAGCCCCAGTACAAACGCGTCCTGCTGAAATTGTCCGGCGAAGTGCTGATGGGCAATCAGCAGTACGGGATCGACCCGGAATTCGTCGCCGAGTTGGCCAAGGAGGTCAAGGCGGCCCGCGATTTGGGGTTGCAGATCTGTCTGGTGATCGGTGGCGGCAATATCTTTCGCGGGATGGCGGGCGCGGCCAAGGGGATGGACCGGGCGCAGGCCGATTACATGGGCATGCTCGCCACGGTGATGAACGCGCTGGCGATGCAGAACGCGCTGGAACAGCAAGGCGTCCACACCCGCGTGCAATCGGCGGTGCAGATGGACCAGGTTTGCGAACCGGTGATCCGCCGCCGTGCCGAACGCCATCTTGAAAAGGGCCGCGTGGTGATCTTCGCTGCCGGGGTAGGGGCACCATATTTCACCACCGATAGCGGTGCGGCTTTGCGCGCAGCGGAAATGCAATGCGATGCCCTGCTGAAAGGCACCTCGGTTGACGGGATCTATGACAGCGACCCCAAGACCAATCCGGCCGCAAAGCGTTATGATACCGTCGACTATGATACCGTACTGGCACAGAACCTGAAGGTGATGGACGCCAGCGCCGTGGCGCTGTGCCGCGACAACAACATTCCGATCGTCGTCTTCTCGATCCGCGAACAAGGCAACCTGGCCAAGGTGCTGCGCGGTGAAGGTACCTCGACCATTGTTACCAAGGGAGCCTGACCATGGCGAAGTATGATAAGGCTGACCTCGAACGGCGGATGAAGGGCGCGGTTGAATCGCTGCGTAGCGATCTCGGCGGGCTGCGCACGGGCCGCGCGAATACTGCGCTGCTCGATCCGATCATGGTTGAGGCCTATGGCAATTCCACCCCGCTGAACCAGGTCGCGACCGTCTCGGCCCCTGAACCGCGGATGCTGTCAGTGCAGGTCTGGGACAAATCGAATGTCCTCCCGGTGGAAAAGGCGATCCGCTCGGCCGGGCTGGGGCTCAACCCGATCAACGATGGCAACAATATCCGTCTGCCGATCCCCGATCTGACCGAGGACCGCCGCAAGGAACTGGCCAAGCTGGCGCACTCCTATGCCGAAAAGGCCCGCATCGCGATCCGCAACGTGCGGCGTGACGGGATGGACAACCTCAAGGCCGACGAGAACAAGAAGGAAATCTCGGAAGACGAGCGCAAGCGCCACGAAACCGAGGTGCAGAAGCTGACTGACGAGCTGATCAAGGACGCTGACGCAGTTGCGGCGCAAAAAGAACAGGAAATCATGGGCGGCGAAGTCGAGCCGGCTGCAGAGCGCGCGCCGCGGTATGGGGAGCCGCGCGTCACGTCGCCATCATCATGGATGGCAACGGGCGCTGGGCCAAGGCGCGGCACCTGCCGCGCGTGGTCGGCCACCAGCGCGGGGTGGAGGCGGTGCGCAAGCTGGTCCGCGCCGCCCGCGACATGGGGCTGGAAGCGCTGACGCTCTACGCCTTCAGCACCGAAAACTGGCGGCGCCCGGAAGACGAAGTGTCCTCGCTGATGGGCCTGCTCAAACGCTATATCCAGGACGATCTGGAAGAATTCGTCGCCAACAACGTGCGGCTGCGGATCATCGGCGATTATTCTGCGCTGTCCGCCGATATCGTCGCACTGCTTGATGATGCGCTGGCGCGGACGGCGGGGAATGACGGCACCACGCTGGTCGTCGCGCTCAACTATGGCGCGCAGGACGAGATCGCGCGAGCGGCGGCGAAAGCTGCGGCCAAGGGCGCGATCACGCCCGTGAGCATCGAGGCCGAACTGGATACGGCCGGTCTGCCCCCGCTCGACCTGCTGATCCGCACCTCGGGCGAAGTGCGGCTGTCCAATTTCCTGCTGTGGCAAGTGGCCTATGCCGAGATGGTGTTTGTGGACACGTTGTGGCCCGATTTCACGCCGGAGCATTTGCAGGCCGCACTGGTTGATTTTGCGGCGCGGGAGCGGCGCTATGGCGGGCGGTAATGCCGCAGCTTCCTCCCCGCTCGGGGGAGGGGACCCACGCAGTGGGGGAGGGGCACGTGCAAGTACTCCAAACCGCGCGGCGTAGCGCCAGTCCGCAACCGCCGACCACGCGCCGCGCTCACCGGACAGCTTGGGAGTACCCGCCTGTGCCACTCCACCAGCTACGCTGGTCCCCCTCTCCCACGGGAGAGGAAGTATGACCACCACCCCACCCAAACAGTCCGACCTCGGCGTGCGCGCCGCCTCCGCCGTGGTGATGATCGCGGTGGCGGGAACGGCGCTATGGCTGGGCGGTTGGGTCTGGACCGCGTTCGTGGCGCTGGTGGCGCTGGGGGTGCTGTGGGAGTGGTGGGGGCTGGTGCGCAGGTTCAGTAATTCGTCCGGTTCGTCACAGCGGCACTGGATTGCCGGTGGGGTTGGCTATGTCGGCTTCGCTGCGTCAACGCTGGTCGTTTTGCGCTCGGCGGCGGCGGATTCGAACTGCGTTGGTAGATCGTGGCCATCGTTGTTGCCGTGGATATCGGGGCCTACTTTTGCTGGGCCGCACCATCGGCGGCCCGAAAATTGCGCCGAGCGATAAGCCCATCGCAAAACTTGGGCTGGGCTTGATTGGTGGTGCTGTCGGGTGCGGCACTGTATCGCTTGGCTACTCTCTACGGTCCTCGAGTCTGTTAGTCAGGCCGAGCCATCGGACTTAGCTAGCGTATTATCGAGATCCTGTCTGTGACAGATTGGGCGTTCAGTTCTTGCCGCCGGGCGTCCGTCTATCGCTGTGTTCGCCCAGGCTGGCGATTTCTTTGAAAGCTGGATGAAGCGCCGCGCGGGAGTGAAGGATTCCGGAAACCTGATACCGGGTCATGGTGGCTTGTTTGATCGGGTCGATGGCTTGCTGGCTGTGTGCTTTGCGATGGGCTGCTGGCTTGCTTGGCATACTGCTTTCGGACTGGTGAATCTAAATTTATGACTCCCGCACCATCTCCATCCTCGGCGCAACCGGCTCGGTCGGCGCTTCCACGCTCGACCTGATCCGGCGCGAGCGGGACAAGTGGCGGGTGGTGGCGCTGACCGCGAATACGCAGGCCGAGGAGCTGGCGCAAGCTCGCGCGGGAGTTTTCGGCTGAGGTCGCGGTGGTGGCTGACCCCCGCTGCTTGCCAGCGCTGCAAGCTGCGCTGTCTGGCACCGGCATCGCCGCGATGGGCGGCAGCGCCGCCCTCACCGAAGCCGCCGCGCGCCCCGCCGATCTCACGCTCGCCGCGATCGTCGGCTGTGCAGGCCTCGCCCCGACCATGGCGGCGATCGAGCAAGGCAAGACCGTCGCGCTCGCCAACAAGGAAGCGCTGGTTTCAGCGGGTGACGTGATGACCGCTGCCGTCGCCAAGCACGGCACCACGCTGCTGCCGGTGGACAGCGAGCACAACGCGATTTTTCAATGCCTTGCGGGCAATGATCTGGCCCACGTCCGCACGATCACGCTTACTGCCAGCGGCGGGCCATTTCGCGACTGGACTCTGATGCAACTCGATGCAGCCACGCCGCAGCAGGCGGTCAAGCATCCCAACTGGGATATGGGTGCAAAGATCAGTGTCGATAGCGCGACGATGTTCAACAAGGGCCTTGAACTGATCGAGGCGCATCACCTGTTCCCGGTCGGGCTGGACAAGTTCCGGATCGTGATCCACCCGCAGTCGGTGGTCCATTCGATGGTCGAATACCGCGATGGCTCCACGCTGGCGCAGCTCGGCCCGTCGGACATGCGCGTGCCGATCGCCTCTTGCCTCGCCTGGCCGCAGCCGGATGGATACGCCCTGCGCGCCGCTCGATCTGGCCGCGCTGGGCGAGCTGACATTCCGCGCGCCCGATGAAATCCGCTTTCCCGCAACGCGCATCTGCCGCGAGGCGGCGCAGGCGGGCGGGGCGGCTCCGGCGGTGCTCAATGCGGCGAATGAAGTGGCGGTCGCGGCGTTTCTGGCGGGACACGCTGCCGTTCACGCGGATTGCGGCAATGGTCGAACAGGTTCTGGCGCGCTATGCTCCCCCGGCACCGGTCACTTTGGCGGACGTTTTCGCCATCGATGCCGAGGCCCGGGCGCAGGCGCGCGCAGCGATGGAGTGTGTGTAAGTGCTCGAATCTCCTTCAATCCTGATGATGATCGGGGCGTTCTTCCTGGTACTGGGGCCCCTGGTGGTGTTCCACGAGCTGGGGCATTATCTGGTCGGGCGGCTGTTCGGTGTGCGCGCCGATGCGTTTTCGGTCGGGTTCGGCAAGGAACTGCTGGGCTGGACCGACAAGCGCGGCACCCGCTGGAAACTGTCGATGCTGCCGCTCGGCGGCTACGTCCAGTTCGCGGGCGACATGAACGCGGCGAGCATGCCCGACCCGGCCAATGCCGCCAGCCCCGCACCTGGCACTGTTCCAGGCCGCCAAGCTGTGGCACCGCGCGCTGATCGTGCTGGCCGGGCCGCTGACCAATCTGGTGCTGGCGGTGGCGATCTTTGCGGCGTTCAATTTCATCTATGGCAAGATCGTGACCGAACCGGTGGTGGTCAGCTTTGAAGAAAAGTCTGATGCGCAGGCCGCCGGGATCAAGCCCGGCGACCGGATCGTGGCAGTCAGCGGCAACAAGGTTGCCAGCATCGCCGACATTCCCGAGCACGTCGCCTATTTCCCCGGCCGGACGATCAATGTCGCGGTGGAGCGCGGCGGACAGCAACTGGTTCTGCCGGTCAAACTGACCCCGCAATCGGTCAGCGACCGCTTTGGCAATGAAACCAAGGCAGCGGAGCTCGGCATCGATTTCGTCGCGCCAGTGGTGCGTGAATTTGCCGGAAACTCGCCGGCCAAGGCCGCTGGCCTGCTGCGGCAGGATCGGATTACGGCGGTCGACGGCGTGGCTGTGACCAGCTTTTCCGACGTGCGCCGCGTGGTGATGGAACGGCCCGGCAAGGCGGTACAGGTCAAGGTTTTACGCGCAGACCAGCCGCTGATCTTCACGGTTCCGCTGGGTTCCGCCGCCGCCACCGATGAAGCCGGGCGGGCGATCAAGGTTGGCCAGTTGGGGATCAACGGCGGACAGATCGTGCCGGTCGGGCTGGTTGAAGCGGTCACCACCGGGGCGGATCAATCGGTCGGGAATCATGAAGATGATGGTGACCGGGATCGTGCAGATCTTCACCGGCGAACGTTCGGTCAAGGAACTGGGCGGGCCGATCAAGATCGCCAAGTACTCCGGCGAGCAGTTCTCGCTGGGCTGGACCCAGTTCGTCTGGTTCGCCGCGCTGATCTCGATTAATTTGGCATTCATTAACCTGCTGCCAATCCCCGGGCTCGACGGTGGGCACCTGGCTTTCTACGCAGCGGAGGCTGTTCGCCGGAAGCCGCTGGGTGCGCGCAGTCAGGAATGGGCGTTCCGCACCGGCATGGCACTCGTGCTTGCCTTGATGCTGTTCGTCACGATCAACGATCTGGCTTCGCTTCCGATCTTCGGCGGCTGACCGGAAAGGGTAGGGTATCTGCGGATTGCAGCGGGCTTGTGCTTGATTGGCCGGACGGCATCGGGCAGAGGGCGGCTTCATATTTGCAGCGGACTGGCGGGGGATGCACCATCCCCGCCGCAGTCCGGGTTCAAACGGGTACGGCCGGAAGATGGGAATTACGATGGTTCGCAGTGACAATAGCCGCAGCTCGGCCGGTTTTGGGACCGGGTTCGGGGCCAAGGTTGGGGCCGCGCGGCTGATCGGCGCCTTGCTGGGAACCACGGTTCTGGCGGGCGTGCCGATGGCGGCAATGGCCCAAACCGCGCCGGTTGCTGCACCGCAGCCGCCAACGGTTGCAGCCGAAGTCGTGGCGATCCGTTCAATCGCGGTCACCGGCGCGCAGCGGCTGGAGCCTGACACGATCCGGTCCTACATCCGCATGCGGGTGGGCCAGCCCTATACCGTGGCCACCGCCGACCAGGCCTTGAAGGATCTGATCGCGACCGAGCTGTTCGCCGACGTGCAGATTCGCAACGACGCCGGGATGGTGACGATCGAGGTCAAGGAAAACCCGGTGATCAACCGGATCATCTTTGAAGGCAACAAGCGGCTGAAGGAGGAAAAGCTCCTCCCCGAAATCAAGCTTGCCCCGCGCCAGATCTTCACCCGCTCAAAAGTCCGCGCCGACGTTGCCCGGATCATCGAGCTGTACAAGCGCCAGGGGCGGTTCGCCGCTTCGGTCGAACCGAAGATGGTGATGCTCGACCAGAACCGCGTCGATATCGTTTACGAAATTTCCGAAGGGCCCAAGTCCAAGGTCCGCCAGATCAACATTATCGGCAACGACAATTTCTCCGACAGCGATCTGCGCGGCGAAATGGTCACCAAGCAGGCGCGGTTCCACCGCTTCTTCAGCTCGGGCACGTCCTACGATCCGGACCGGATGGCGTTTGACCAGCAGAAGCTGCGCCAGTTCTACCTGACCCAGGGCTATGCCGATTTCCGCGTGATTTCCGCCGTGGCGGAACTGACCCCGGACAAGCAGGACTTCATCATCACCTACGTGGTGGAAGAAGGCCAGCGCTACAAGTTCGGCGAGGTCAAGGTTGACAGCCAGCTGCGCGATTTCGACGGCGATCGGCTCGCCGCGACAGCTGCCGATGAAGGCGGGCGATTGGTACGATGCCAAGCTGGTCGAAGACACGATCGAGCGGCTCAACGAAACCGCCGGCACCTTTGGCTATGCCTTCGCCGATGTCCGCCCCAGCTATGTCCGCAACAAAGAAGCGCTGACGATGGATCATCACCTTCCAGATCGCCGAAGCGCCGCGCGTCTATGTTGAGCGGATCGATGTCAACGGCAACACGCTGACCCAGGACAAGGTGATCCGCCGCGAATTCCGCCTGTCGGAAGGCGATGCGTTCAACTCGCTGCAGGTCAAGCGCACCACCGCGCGGATCAACTCGCTCGGCTATTTCCAGGAAAAGTTCGAAGTCGAGCAAAAGCCCGGCACTGCGCCGGACCGGATCGTCGCTGGAAGCCAATGTCGAAGAAAAGCCGACCGGCCAGTTGCAGCTGTCCGCCGGGTTCTCCTCGATCGAGAAGCTTCATCCTGCAGGCCTCGATCCAGCAATCGAACTTCCGCGGGCGCGGCCAGACCGTGGGGGCGAGCGTCAGCTATTCGCGCTATTCGAAGCAGCGCGCAGCTGAGCTTTACCGAACCCTATCGTGTTCGATCGCAACATCTCGGCCGGGATCGACATCTACCGCCGCGATTACAACAGCCTCAACTACTTCAACAACACCAACAACACGACCTACAAGCAGACCACCACCGGGATCCAGCTGCGCGCGGGTTTGCCGCTGACCGAATATATGTCGGTCGATCGCCAGCTACACCTTCAACATCGATGACGTGACGCTCGAGCCGGAACCAGTTACTCTTCGCCGATCTCGAACGCGACGGCTGCAGTGAATGCGATCCGCTGCTCGCGGGGCGCTATCTGTGCGAAGCACTGGGCAAGCGGACCAGCTCGATCCTGGGCGCTGACGCTGGTCTATGATTCGCTCGACAGCCGTGTGCGCCCTAGCCGGGGTACGATGGTTTCGTACAATCTGGAATTTGCCGGGCTCGGCGGTTCGGTCAAATATGCCAAGTTCCGCGCCAATGCCGCGCAGTACTTCCCGCTCGGCAAGGGCTTCATCTTCTCGCTCCACGGCGAAGGCGGGATCATCGAATCGCTGCGGCAAGGAGCGATGTCCGGCTGACCGACCGGTTCTTCCTGGGCGAGCCGCAGATCCGCGGCTTTGACATCCGCGGCGTCGGCCCGCGCGTGCTGCGCAGGACCGATTATCGCTGTAACCGGCTGATACCACCGGGGTCAACTGGCCGCTGATGATATCCGAGGTTGTCGATGAAAATCGACGGCAGGACGATGCGCTGGGCGGTCGCTATTACTATCTGGCCAGAGCCGAGCTGGAAATTCCGCTCGGTTCGGGCGCGCGCGAGCTGGGCCTGCGTCCGTCGGTCTTCATTGATGCCGGCGCGGTGTGGGGCTGCGGCGTCCGACAGCTGACGGACAGCCCGTTCCCGACGGGTATGTTTGTGCCGAGCAGCGCAATGCCAGCGGTATGCCGCTGTATACGCAGATCGATGCGGCCGCCTTCAATGCTACCGTGATCGCTTGCGAACTTACGGCTAGCTCGACCGTGACCACGCGCGACCAATACCAACACATTCGCCTGCATCCCGGCCAATTCGACCCTGAACATCAACACTGAGCATCGGTTCGCGGCCGCGTTCCGTGAAGATTTATCTCGGCAATTCACCCAAGCCGCGCATTTCGATCGGCATCGGGGTGAACTGGAATTCGCCGTTCGGGCCGTTCCGGATCGATTTTGCCAAGACTTTGCTCAAGGTCGACGGCGACGACACCAAGAGCTTCACCTTTAACGTGGGAACCCAATTCTGATGAAAACTTTGCTCAAGTCCGCCGCTGCGCTGGGTCTGGTGCTGGCCGTCGTGGCCGCGCCGACCGCAATGGCGCAAACCGCGCCTGCCGCTACGCCCACCACCGGACCCTTGGTGCCCGGCCTCGCGATTGCCAACTTTGACGCGGCGGTTGCCAATACCGACGCATTCCGCGCCGCCGGTCAACAGCGCCCGACCACGTACAAGCCGGTCTACGACCAGACCCAGGCCCGCGCCCGTGCGATCGAAGCCGAGCTGAAGCCGCTGATTGACCGCTTCAACGCGGATCGCACCGCGAAGAAGCCCGACGCGGTGCTGCAGCCGCAGTATCAGGCAATCCAGGCAGCGTCAGGAAGCCGCCAAGGAAGAAATCCAGCGGATGATGCTGCCGATCGCGCTGTCCGAAGCCTATGTGGTCGAACAGATCGAAGACCGAGCTGGACCAGGCCGTGCGCAACGCGATGACCAAGCGCAAGATCTCGCTGGTGCTCAACCCGCAGGTCGTGATGGCGGCGCAGAACGGCTATGACCTGACCCCGGCAATCATCGCCGAGCTCAACCTGCTGATCCCGACCGCGCAGCTGGTCCCGCCGCAGGGCTGGGAACCGCGCCAGATCCGCGAAGCCCGCGCGCAGCAAGCCGCGCAGGCTGGCGGCGCACCTGCCCCAGCTCCGGCTGCCGGTGCAGCGCCGGTGGCTCCGCGCCCCGCCGCTGGTCCGCAGCCCGAAGGCCGCTAGAGCCAGTCCCCGCGATGAGCACTGATCAGCCCGAATCCACTGCCGCCGCGATGGTGGCGGTGGACTATGACATCACGCAAGATTCTGGCCGCGCTGCCGCATCGCTATCCGATGCTGCTGGTCGACCGGGTGCTCGCGCTGGGCGAAGACCGGATCGAGGCGGTCAAGGCAGTCAGCTTCAACGAAGGCTTCTTTCAGGGACATTTTCCCGGGCCGCCCGATCATGCCGGGCGTGCTTCAGATCGAAGCCCTGGCCCAGACGGCGGGGATCCTTGCGATCGAACGCCTCGGCCTGGCTGGGACCGGCAAGCTGGTCTATTTCATGGCGATCGAAGAGGCGAAGTTCCGCAACGCCGGTGGAGCCGGGCGTGCTACTGACGCTCGAAGCCGGGTTTGTGCAGAAGCGCGCTTCGGGTCTGCAAGTTCTGGGGCAAGGCTTCGGTTGCAGGCAAGGTCACCTGCGACGTCAGTTTACCGCGATGATCGCTGACGGTTGAATTTGGGTTGGCCGGAAGGCTGGACAAAATCAATCGCGCAGCTATGCGCGCCGCTTCCATTTCAGGCCGGTCGGAACCGGCCGCAACGAAAGACTTGTGCGATGAAGGCCGATATCCATCCCGACTATCACATGATCAAGGTCCAGATGACCGACGGTACCGTGTTCGAAACCCGCTCCACCTGGGGCAAGGAAGGCGACACGCTGGCGCTCGAAATCGATCCGACCTCGCACCCGGCCTGGACCGGCGGCACCCGCCAGCTCGATCAGGGCGGCCGCGTTGCCCAGTTCAACAAGCGCTTCGGTGGGCTGTCGCTCAAGAAGAGCTGATCGGACTGCGCTGCAAGCAGATGCGAAGGGCGGCCCCGCGTGGGTCGCCCTTTTTCTATGTGTCAGCCAAGATTGCCGAACTTTTCGGCTTCGGCATCGCTGATCGGGCGCAGGAATTCGACCCCGGTGGAGCCATCGCGGGCCCAGCGGACGATCGCCTGAATCGTCCGGTCGCTGCCGATCCGGATCGAGATGAACCGGCCCAGCCGCAGCCAGTCGGCCTCGCAGGCGAGGTTGCAGCCATAGGCGGAGATGTCGCGCAGCCGCGCCGAGATGCTGCTCGCCGCTGCTCGATTGGATCAACACCGAACCGCTGACCGGTCGGCGATCAGCCTTGCGGGTCATGGCAGGCGCAGCATCGCGATTCGGCTCGCTCGCGGCGAGGCGGGGTTGCTTGATGCGCACAGGTTCTTCCTCATCCATAGGCATATCTGCCGGACAGGCTTAGCAGCGTGATGGTTAAGGTTTGCTTGACCCGGATCGCGTCGAGTCACTGTGCGGCCGCGTAATAAAATTGCGTCGCGCAGCGCGGCGGACAGTTTTTGCTTCCCAATCCAGCCACGCTGTGCAAGAGGCCGCGCCTGCGCCAAATCGCGCTTGCAGGCGGCCTTTGCGCTCCCTAACAGCGCGCCTCTTGGCATGCGCTTGAGACTATGGCGACCGTAGCTCAGTTGGTTAGAGCGCCGGTTTGTGGTACCGGAGGTCGTGGGTTCGAGACCCATCGGTCGCCCCAGTTTCTCTCCTCCGACGGCATGCCTGAAGCGGAGGTATGCGCGTGCCAGCGTTGTGGGAAGAACCCGATTTCGACGATCACGAGCTGGTCCACTTCGTGCGCGATCGCGCGAGCGGGCTGACCGCGATCGTCGCGCTGCATTCCACCCATCTTGGCCCCGGCGCAGGCGGCACGCGGTTCTGGCACTATGCCGCATCCGCGCTGGCGCTGCGCGATGCGCTGCGGCTGTCGCGCGGGATGAGCTACAAGAACGCGATGGCCGGGCTGCCGATGGGCGGCGGCAAGGCGGTGATCCTCGCCGATGCGGACCGCACCAAGACCCCGGCGATGCTGGCGGCGTTTGGCGATGCGATCGAAGCGCTTGGGCGGGCGGTATGTGACCGCCGAAGACGTCGGCATGAGCGAGGCCGACATGGTCGCGGTTTCGCAGCGCACGCGCCACGTATCGGGCCTGCCCAGCACGGACAGGCGCAGCGGGCGGCGATCCGGGGCCGTTTACCGCGCAGGGGATCTATCACGGGGTCAAGGCCGCAGTGGCGCACAAGCTGGGCCGCGATTCCATGGCAGGGGTCCATGTCGCGGTGCAGGGCACCGGCAGCGTCGGCGGCGGGCTGGCGCGGCTGCTGGCCCAGGACGGCGCGCGGCTGACCCTGGCCGATGTCAACGCGGCGCGCGCGCAGGCGCTGGCCGATGAACTTGGCGCGGAGACAGTTGCTGCCGACGCGATCATGGACACCGCTTGCGACGTGTTCAGCCCCAATGCGCTCGGCGCAATTCTCGACGATGCCGGAATTGCCCGGCTGCAAGCGCCGATCGTGGCGGGCGGGGCCAACAACCAGCTGGCGCAGGCCCGAGCACGGTACCGCAGCTGGCGGCGCGCGGCATGCTCTATGCGCCGGACTATGTGATCAACGCGGGCGGGATCGTTGCGGTCACGCTGGAATATCTGGCGCGCGAACAGGGCCAGCACTGCTCGATCGACGAAGTCTATGCGGCGGCTGGAGCAGATCCCGCGGCGGCTTGAATCGATCTGGCAGGAGAGCGCGACG
Source organism: uncultured Alphaproteobacteria bacterium (assembly GCA_963802015.1). Classification (GTDB taxonomy): domain Bacteria; phylum Pseudomonadota; class Alphaproteobacteria; order Sphingomonadales; family Sphingomonadaceae; genus Novosphingobium. Next base: position 55,602 of record CAWDHB010000005.1, on the reverse strand, counting down.
CCAGCGGGCGTTCGTCCGATCAGGTTGCCGATGCGATGGCGCAAGCGCTGATCGGACGCTAAGCTGACAATTGCCGCGCATCGACGCTGCCCGCCGTCCGCGGTCGCTGCCAAAGCCGCGACCATGCACGGCTTCGCCAATCCTGCCCGTTTCCTGCGCCTTGCACGCTGGCTGACGCCCTTTTTCCTGATTGCCGGCTTGGTGCTGACCGGCGCGGCGCTCGTCTGGGGCCTGCTCGGCGCGCCGGCTGAGCGGTTGCAGGGCGAATCGGTGCGGATCCTGTTCGTTCATGTGCCCGCTGCCTGGCTGGGCATGGGCGGCTGGACCGCGCTTGCCATGGCCAGCCTGACCGAACTGGTCTGGCGGCATCCGCTGGCCGGACATTGCCGCGCGCGCCATTGCCGTGCCCGGCGCGTTCTTCACCGCGCTGTGCCTCGTCACCGGATCGCTGTGGGGCCGCCCGGCCTGGGGCACCTGGTGGGTGTGGGATGGGCGGCTGACCTCGATGTTGGTGCTGCTGTTCCTCTATTTCGGCTATATCGCGCTGGCCGATGCCGCGCAGCAAGGGATGGCGAAAACGCGCGCGTGGCGGCGATCTTCGGCCTGGTCGGGGCGATCAATATTCCGATCATCAACCGTTCGGTGGTGTGGTGGAACAGCCTGCATCAGCCGCCCAGCATCACGGTGGGGAAATCAGCGATGGCACCCGCGTTTCTCTGTGGACTGCTCGCCGCCACCATCGGCTTTTCGCTGCTGTTCGGCGCGGTGGTGCTGATGCGGATGCGCACGATTCTGGCCGACAGCCAGGCCGAAGCCCGCCTGCGCCGCCGCGCGCTGGAACATGCCGATGCGTGAGGGTCTGGACCACTGGCAGTTCGTCTACGCCGCCTATGCCGCAGGCGTGCTGGGCACGCTGGTGCTGACCGGCTGGTCCTGGCTGGCGATGCGGCGGGCAGAAGCCCGGCGCGAGCGGGGCCGTGAGCAATGAGCGTGATCAAGCCCAAGCACCAACGCCTCGTCCTGGGCCTGATCGCGCTGGCCGCGCTGATCGGGGCGGGACTGCTCGCGGCCTGGGCGCTGCGCAGCCAGGCCTCGTTCTTTTATGTGCCAGCTGACATGGCGCACAGCCCGCCCGAACCCGGCCGCGCAGTACGGCTCGGCGGAATGGTGGAGGCCGGCTCGCTCAAGACCGACGCGGACGGGGTGACGCTGCGGTTCGTGGTCGGCGATGGCAAGGCGCGCATTCCGGTGCTGTTCAAAGGGATCGCCCCCGACCTGTTTCAGGAGAATTCGGGCGTGGTCGCCGAGGGCAAGCTGCGCGCCGACGGCACGTTCGTGGCGGATAACCTGCTCGCCAAGCACGACGAGAACTACGTTCCGCGCGAAATGAAAGAGATGACCGCCGCGCAGGCCCAGCAGACCGTGGCGGAAACGCAGTGATCGCCGAATTCGGCCTGGCCGCGCTGTGGCTTGCCGCCGCGCTGGCGGCGCTGCAACTGGTGGCGGGCGGGCTGGCGCTGACCGGCAAGGGCGCAGGCTTTGGCGCGCTGGTGCGGCCGGTCGCGGTGGTGCAGGGCGCTGCTGGCATTGCTGGCATTCATCACGCTGATCTATCTGTTCTGCGTGACCGACTTGTCGGTGAAGCTGGTCGCGATGAATTCGCATTCGGCCAAGCCGCTGCTGTACAAATTTGCCGGGGCCTGGGGCAATCACGAAGGCTCGATGCTGCTGTGGGTCACCGTGATGGGCCTCGCGGGCAGCGTCGTCGCGCTGGTTGAGCGGCGCTTGCCCGAACCGACCATGCTGGCGACGCTGGCGGGGCAGGCCTTCGTCAGCCTGGGGTTCTATGCCTTCCTGCTGGTTTCCTCGAACCCGTTTGCGCGGATTTCGCCGGTGCCAGCGGAGGGAAACGGGCTTAACCCGCTGCTGCAAGACCCCGGCCTCGCGTTCCATCCCCCCACGCTGTATATTGGCTATGTCGGGCTGTCCGTGGCGTTCAGTTTTGCGATTGGAGCGCTGCTGACCAATCAGGTTGGCCCGGTGTTTGCGCGGGCGATGCGGCCCGTGGGTGCTGGGGGCGTGGATATTCCTGACGCTGGGGATCACCGCTGGCTCCTATTGGGCCTACTACGAGCTCGGCTGGGGCGGCTGGTGGTTCTGGGACCCGGTCGAGAACGCCAGCCTGATGCCGTGGCTCGCGGCGACCGCACTGCTCCATTCGGTCTCGGTGCTCGCCTCGCGCAATGCTTTGCGCGCCTGGACGGTGATGCTGGGCGTGGTCGCCTTTTCGATGTCGATGGTCGGGACCTTTCTGGTGCGGTCGGGTATCCTGACTTCGGTCCACGCCTTCGCGGTCGATCCGGAGCGCGGCAGTTTCATCCTCGGGTTGCTCTCGCTGTACATCGGCGGCGCGCTGACGCTGTTCGCGGTGCGCGCATCGAGCGTGACCGAGGGCCAGCGGTTTGCGCTGGTCAGCCGCGAAGGCGCGCTGGTGATCAACAATGTGATGCTGACCTGCACTTTGGGTGTCGTGCTGATCGGCACGCTCTATCCGCTGGTGGCCGAAGCATTCGGCGCGCAGGTTTCGGTCGGGCCGCCCTATTTCAATCCGATGGCGGCGGTGTTCGTGCTGCCGATGCTGGTGGTGATGGCAGTGGGGCCGTTGCTGCGCTGGCGGCGTGATGGTTTGGCGCGGGTGCGGGCCGGGCTGGCAATCCCGGCGCTGGTGGGGCTGGGTGCGCTGGTCTGGGCGGCGGCGCAAGGCGGAGCCAGTGTGCTGCCGTCGCTGGGCCTCGCGCTGGGTGTGGCATTGGCGCTCGCCAGCCTGCTGCCCTTGCGCGGCCGCAACCTGCGCCGCACGCCGCTCAATATCTGGGGCATGGTGCTGGCGCATTTCGGAATCGCCGTGGCCTTGATCGGCACGGCGAGCGACAGCGCCTTTACGCAGGAACGGCTGGTGGCGCTTCAACCCGGTGGCAAGACCATTGTCGGGCCGTGGACGCTGACGCTACGACGAATTTCGCCGGTCGCCGGGCCGAACTGGACCGCGCTGGAGGCAGACCTGTTCGCCAGCTATCAGGGCGGCGCGCCGATCGAGATCAAGCCGCAAGCGCGCAGCTTCTGGACCCCGCCGATGCAGACCAGCGAAAGCGCGCTGGTCACCCGCTGGAACGGCCAGCTCTATGCCGTGCTGGGGGACGAGGCCGAGGGCGGCCGCTGGCAGTTGCGGCTATGGTGGAAGCCGTTCGTCCCGCTGATCTGGTACGGCGGCGTGCTGGTGGCGCTGGGCGGGGTGCTTGCGCTGCTCGGCCGGGTCGCGGCGGACCTGCGGCGGATTCTGGCGCGCACCAAGATCGCCTATCGCCGCGAACGGAAGGGGCGATGAACCCGCGCTCCCGAACCACCCCGCTCGGCCCGGCGCACGCTGACCATCTATGGCGTGCCGCTCTTGCTATTTCTGGGCTTTGTGCAACTGGCCAACTGGCAGCTGCGCCATCCAGCCGCGCGCGAAGTGGAAAGCGCGATGATCGGCAAGCCGCTGCCGGCCTTCGCCTTGCGGGCAGCGGTGCCGGATCGCCCGGGTCTTGCCCGTGCAGACTTTGCCGATGGCAAGCCGCGCTTGCTCAATGTGTTTGCCAGCTGGTGCGTGCCGTGTGCCGTCGAAGCGCCGCAGCTGGCTGCGCTCAAGGCCATGGGCGTGCGGATCACCGGCGTCGCGATCCGCGATCGACCGGCGGACGTGGAGCGCGTTTCTGGCCCGCTATGGCAATCCCGTTCGCACGGATCGGTGCCGACGATGTCAGCGCGGTGCAGCTGGAGCTTGGCTCGTCGGGCGTGCCCGAGACCTTCGTGATCGATGGCGAAGGCGTGATCCGCTATCAGCACATCGGCGAAATCCGTAGCGAACATGTGCCACTGCTGCTGGCGAAGCTGAAGGAGGCCGGGCTGTGAACGCGCCTGATCGCCATCGCGATCCTGCTGGCCGCCCCGCTGGCCGCGCAGGACAGCCTGCCGCCCGCGCCCTATGCCTATGTCCAACTGCCCGACGCCGGCGCAGGAGGCGCAGGCCAAAGCACTGATGGAAACGCTGCGCTGTCTCAAATGTCAGGGTCAGTCGATCGCCGATTCAGACGCACCGATGGCAGGTGACATGCGCAGCCAGGTGCGCACCCGGATTGCGGCGGGAGAAGAGCCCGAGGCAATCCGCGCCTGGCTGGTCGAGCGGTATGGTGACTATGTGTCCTATGCGCCGCAGGTGACCAGTGTCACCTGGCCCTTGTTCGCTGCGCCGCTGGTGCTGCTGGTGCTGGCGGGCTGGGTGTTCCGGCGGCGGTTTGCAAAGGGGCAGGCGGAATGAGCTGGCTGATTGCGCTGGGCATGGCGGCGGTGTGCTTTGCCGCTTTGCTGCTGGTGTTCAAGGTGCCGCGGCGCGGCTGGGAGGCGCTTGGCGCGGCCCTGCTGCTGGGGCTGGCGGGCTATGTTCTGCAAGCCAGCGGACAGCCCGGCGCACCCAAGGCTGCGGCGTTGCCGCGCAGTGAAGACGGCAAGGCGCTGGTCGAAGCGCGCCAGCAATTGCGCAATGGCCCGCCGCAGCAGGGCAATTCGTGGCTAGTGATTGCCGATGCGCAGGTTCGCAATGGCCGGTACGGCGATGCCAGCACGATTCTGCTCGGCGCGGTGGAGCAGAACCCCAAGGACACTGAGAGCTGGCTGGCGCTGGGAATTGCGTTGGTCAGCCACGCTGAAGGAAAACTCAGCCCGGCGGCGCTTTATGCCTTTCGCCAGGCCTCGGCTGCTGATCCCGCTGCTCCCGGGCCGCCGTTCTTTCTGGGGCTGGCGCTGGCGCAAAATGGCCGGCTGGACGAGGGCCGGACCTTGTGGGCCAACCTGCTGAAAGCCGCCCCGGCGGATGCGCCCTGGCGCACCGAATTGCAGGCGCGGATTGCCAGCCTCGAAGCTTATATCGCTAGCCAGCGTGCCGAACCGGCACAGCCATGACCGGCCTGCCGGGTGCGCCAGCCGCGTTTGATTGCGGGGCACTACCTATGCTGCTAATCGCCGTGTCCCGACCGGGCCGCGAGTCTCGGCCTTCGGGCACGAATATCCTGGGGCGCGCAATCCTATGACTATTGAAGCACAGACCAGCGGTGAGGCTGATCCAGCGTTCGGGCACGGCCACCATGGCGCGGGGATGCTCGCCCTGGCGATCGGCGCGATCGGGGTGGTGTTCGGCGATATCGGGACCAGCCCGATCTACGCCTTCCGCGAAACCTTTGCCTCGCACCACGGCGCGCCGGGAATTCAGGTCGATCCGGTGCACATCCTTGGCGTGCTGAGCCTGGTGTTCTGGTCGATGATGATCGTGGTGACGTTCAAATACGTGCTGACGATCATGAAGGCCGACAACAAGGGCGAAGGCGGCTCGCTCGCGCTTGCTCGCGCTGATCAACCGCAAGACCGATGGTGCGCGCTGGACCGGCCCGCTGGTCCTGCTGGGCGTGTTCGCGACCGCGCTGTTCTATGGCGATTCGATGATTACCCCGGCGATGTCGGTGCTGTCCGCCACCGAAGGGCTGCAATATGTCCACCCCGGCTTCAAGGACTGGATCGTGCCGCTGGCGGTGGCGATCCTGTTCGGCCTGTTCGCGATCCAGTCGCGCGGGACCGAGAAAGTCGGCAAGCTGTTCGGGCCGATCATGCTGCTCTATTTCCTGACGCTGGCGGTGCTGGGGCTGATGCACATGACCGCGATGCCGCTAATCGTGTTCGAAACGCTCAATCCGCTGAACGCGATCAAGTTCTTCGTGACTGACGGGTTCCGCGCGTTTGTGGCGATGGGCAGCGTAGTGCTCGCGGTGACCGGGGCCGAGGCGCTCTATGCCGATATGGGCCACTTCGGGCGCAAGCCGATCGGGATCAGCTGGATGACCTTTGTGCTGCCCGCACTGATGCTCAATTACATGGGGCAGGGCGCGATGGTGCTGTCGACCACGCCCGAACAAGCCGCGCTGCTGATCAAGGATCCGTTCTTCCTGATGATCCCCGATATGGTGCGGATTCCGGTGACCATTCTGGCGCTGTTCGCCACGATCATCGCCAGTCAGGCGGTGATTTCCGGCGCGTTCAGCCTGACCCAGCAAGCGATCCAGCTGGGCTTCATGCCGCGGATGCAGATCAAGCACACCAGCGCCTCGGCGCGCGGGCAGATCTATATCCCCATGATCAACTGGGGGCTGATGATCATGGTGATCGTGCTGGTGCTGTTCTTCCGCTCCTCCAGCAACCTTGCCGCTGCCTATGGCATTGCGGTGACGGGGGCGATGTTCATCGATACGCTGCTGATCGCGGCGGTGCTGATCAGCCTGTGGCGCTGGCCGCTTGTGGAAGGCGCTGCCGATCCTGGCGGTCTTCATCATCGTCGATATGGCCTATCTGGGTGCCAACCTGATCAAGGTGCCGCAAGGCGGCTGGGTGCCGCTGGTGATCGGGCTGTTCATCTTCACCTTGCTGACCACCTGGTCGCGCGGGCGCGGGCTGATGCGCGCCAACATGGCCGAAGGGCTGATCCCGATCGAGGTCTTCGCCAAAAGCGCGCATTCCAGCGCGGCGCGGGTGCCGGGCACGGCGATCTTCATGGCCTCGACCGCTGCCGGGGTGCCATCGGCGCTGCTGCACAATATCAAGCACAACAAGGTGCTGCACGAACGGGTGGTGATCCTGACCGTGTCGATCGAGGACGTGCCCTTTGTCGATCCCGACAAGCGTTGCAGCAGCAAGGAGCTGGGCCAGGGCTTCCACCGCGTGAACCTGCGCTATGGCTTTCTGGAAGAAACCGATGTGCCGGCCGCGCTGGCTGCGTCGAACATGTGCGGCGGCCCGTTCGAGATGATGAAGACCAGCTTCTTCCTCTCACGCCAGACGCTGCTGCCTTCGTCCAAGCCGGGCATGGCGATCTGGCGCGAAAAGCTGTTCGCCTGGATGCTGCGCAATGCCGCCAGCGCGATGGAATTCTTCCGCCTGCCCACCAACCGCGTGGTCGAGCTGGGGAGCCAGGTCGAGATCTGACCTGTGCTGCACCGATGACCACGCCTGACCTGCCAATCTGCGTTGCTGCGCTCTATCACTTTGCTCCGCTGGACGGCCTGCCTGCGATCCAAACCGATCTGCTGACGTTGTGCCGCCAGCATGGAGTGAAGGGCACGCTGCTGCTGGCGCGCGAGGGGGTAAACGGCACGGTTGCGGGCAGCGATGTGGCGATTGCGGCAGTATTGGCGCACTTGCGCGCATTGCCGAGACTGGCCGAACTGGAGGTCAAATATTCGCGCGCGACCACATTGCCGTTCCACCGGATGAAAGTACGGATCAAGGCCGAGATTGTCACGATGGGTCAGCCCGATGTGGACCCGCTCGCCAGCGTGGGGCGCTATGTTGCGCCGCAGGATTGGAATGCGCTGATCGCCGATCCGGACACCATCGTGATCGATACGCGCAATGGTTATGAGGTCGCCGCCGGAACTTTCGAGGGTGCTATCGACCCGCAGACCGCCAGCTTTCGCGAGTTTCCGGAGTGGTTCCGCGCGCGCCGGGATGACCTGCTGGGGCAAGGCAAGCAGCCCAAAGTGGCGATGTTCTGCACCGGCGGAATCCGCTGCGAAAAGTCCACCGCGTTTCTGAAAGGCGAAGGGGTGGAGGAGGTGTTCCACCTGCAAGGCGGGATCCTGAAGTATCTCGAAACCGTGCCCGCCGAGGCGAGCCTGTGGCAAGGCGAATGCTTCGTGTTCGATCAGCGGGTTACCGTTGGCCACGGGCTGGTTCCCGGCACCCACGCGCTGTGCCACGCCTGCCGCCGCCCGGTGAACCAGACCGCGCAGCACTCACCTGACTATGAGGAAGGGGTCAGCTGCCCCGCCTGTATCGACGAACGCAGCGCAGAGGACCGCACCCGCTACCGCGAACGCCACCGCCAGGAACTGCTCGCCGCCGCGCGCGGCGAAGCGCATGTTGGCGAGGTCAGCTGACGCCGAGCCGACTGACGCTGCCAGCAGCCTAGCCACTCACGGTTGCCTGAACCGGATCAGCCGACTCGGCGCGGCCTTCGTCGCCGTGACTGCCTGCGTAGACAGGCGGGGTGGCGGGTCATGTCCGCAAAGCGCTTTCGCATCGAATAGATGCGCTTGACAACAGCGGCGCGGCAACCTTGCAGGTGCCGCGCACTTGCGTGCGCAAGGCGATCCAGATTAGCCGAGGTTGGCGCTGACCATGCATACAGCATCGGCAAAGACAGCAGCAGGTTGGTGCGGCTGGCCATCAGAGCGCGCGGGGCGGCGGTGGCCTTTTCCTCAGCTGTCGCTTCCACGATGCCCAGGATTTTCTTCTGCGCGGGCCAGATGATGAACCACACGTTGAACGCCATGATCAGCGCCAGCCACATGCCGAGGCCGATCAGATTGACCTGACCTTCACCGCTGAAGGTCATCGCCTGATGCGCGTAACCGCTGACATAGGCGATCACCAGACCGGTCACCACGGTCAGCAGCGCGGCCCAGCGGAAGAAGAAGAACACCTTGGGGGCGATGTGCCCGGTGATTGCGCCTTTCTGTTCGGCGGGGATCGATGGCATGGTCGGCACCTGCACGAAGTTCAGGTAATAGAGCAGCCCGATCCACAGGATGCCGAAGAATACGTGTAGCCAGCGGAACACCGAATTGGCGTCAACCGCGACGATTCCACTGAAGTGGAACATCAGCGCGATGGTGGCGAGCAGCCCCACTGCCAGCACCAGGTGCAGATTTCCGAAAAATTTGGCCATTGCTTCCCCCTAAGGTTTCTCTTTGAACTTGCGGCGGTCCGTTGCATCGACCGTCTAAGCCGCACTATTGCGCGATTTCGCCGCGTTGTCACACAGTTTTGCGCGGCCGCTAACCGCAGCCTTCATTGCGGCGGCGGTTCGTCCGCCAGCACTTCGGCGGTTTCATCGGCGGCCAGGCCGTGGCGCAGCAGCATCGGGATTTGCACGAAGGTGAACAGGAAGGTCAGCGGCAGGAACACATAGAGCTTGGCCCCGATCCAGTCGCCGAACGACAGGTAATGCCGCAGACCTTCGTTCAGCGCAGCCAGCACCAGAAAAAACAGCCCCCAGTTGCGCGAAAGCTTCAGCCAGCCGGCATCATCCAGCCCTTCGAACGCGGCCTCTAGCAGCGTCTTCAGCAGCGCCTTGCCGCGCCACGCACCCGCCAGCAAAATCACCCCGAACAGCAGATAGATCGCGGTTGGCTTCAGCTGGATAAACACCGGATCGCGCAGGAACACGGTGACGCTGCCGAAGCCCGACGATCAGCAGGGTGGACAGCCACAGCATCGGCGAAATCCGCCCGAGCTTGAGTTTGGAAAACAGCAGGGCGGCGACAGCGGCGGCCATGAAGGCGGCAGTGCCCTTGATCACCGCGAGCACTTCGCCGACCGAATTTTCGCGGTCTTCGGGTGAATAATAGCGGTAGACGGCGAAGAACACCATGATCGGGCCGTAATCGACCAGCAGATTGAGCCAGCCCGATTTAGGCTTCTGGGGGGCAGTTGCCTCAGCGTTCATTTCATTCCTCAATTCCAAAACCCGTCCGTCCTGAGCTTGTCGAAGGATTGTTCTTTTCTACCGGCAGTCATGCATGCCGCCAGCAGGACAATGCTTCGACAGGCTCAGCACAGGCGGTTTGGGGGGCAAGTGGTACACGTCTAAGCCACCCCAGCAATCACCCGCGCGACCAGATCGGGATCGAATGGGCGCAGGTCATCGATTTTTTCGCCCACGCCGATCGCGTGGATCGGCAGGCCATATTGTTCAGCCGCCGCGACCAGCACCCCGCCGCGCGCGGTGCCGTCCAGCTTGGTCATGATCAGCCCGGTTACCCCGGCGACCTCCTTGAACGTGGCGATCTGTTGCAGCGCGTTCTGCCCGTTGGTGGCATCAAGCACCAGCACGACGTCGTGCGGCGCAGCGGGGTTGAGCCGCCCCAGCACGCGGCGAATTTTCGCCAGCTCGTCCATCAGCTCGCGCTTGTTTTGCAAGCGGCCCGCTGTGTCGACGATCAGCGCATCGATCCCGGTATCAGTCGCGGCCTTGACTGCATCGAACACGACTGCCGAGGGATCGCCGCCCTCTGGCCCGGTGATGATCGGCACGCCCAGTCGGTCCGCCCAGACCTTTAGCTGGCCGATGGCAGCAGCGCGGAAAGTGTCCCCGGCGGCCAGCATCACCCCGTAATCCTGTTCCTGGAACATGTGCGCCAGCTTGGCGATGGTGGTGGTTTTGCCCGATCCGTTGACCCCGATCACCAGCACCACTTGCGGACGCGGGAACGCCACCACGTCGAGCGGCTTGGCCACCGGGCGCAGGATCGCGGCGATCTCTGCGGCAACGGCTTCGCGGATCGCCAGTTCATCAGCGCCGCGCTCAAACCGGGTCGCGGCCAGCTTGTCCCGGATGCGGGCAGCGGCGCGCGGCCCGAGGTCGGACAGGATCAGCGCATCTTCCAGCGCGTCAAGCTGCGCATCGTCCAGCCGGGTTTGGCCGACAATGCCGGACAGGTTCTCGGTCAAGCGGTCAGAGGTCTTGCGTAGCCCGCCGAGCAGGCGGTCGGACCAGGATTCAGCGCTCATGCCAGCAGGCCTTGGGTGATCTGGGTAGGGGTCACGGTCAGCAGGGTTCCCGGCATGGTTCCGGGCGGAAGGCGCACCGGTGCGAAGTTTTCCGCATGGCCGGTCCCGCCGCGTTCGGCAAGTACGCGTTGCGGCTGGCCCAGCAGCGTTTGCAGCCACGCGCTGCGTTGGCCGGCGACATCGGCGCGCAGCTCCGCCGCGCGGGCCTTGATCGTGGCGTGATCGACTTGGGGCATGCGCGCCGCTGGTGTGCCGGGCCGCTGCGAATAGGGGAAGACGTGGCCGTGAACGATGGCGAGCTCAGCGATGATCGCGCGGTTATCAGCGTGGGCGGCGGCGTCTTCGGTCGGGAACCCGGCGATCAGGTCTGCACCGATGGTGAATTCTGGGCGCGCGCTGCGCAGCCGCTCGACCAGCGTCGATCGCATCGCGGCGCAGATGGCGGCGTTTCATCCGCTTGAGGATCAAGTCGTGACCGTGTTGCAGCGAGAGGTGCAGATACGGCAGCAGGCGTGGTTCGCCTGCCAACAGGTCCAGCAGCAGCGGATCGAGCTCGATCCCGTCCACCGACGACAGCCGCAACCGGGGCAGGGCGGGGAAAGCGTCCAGCAGCGCCGCGACCAATTGGCCCAAACGCGGTGCGCCTCGCAGATCATGGCCCCAACTGGTCAGATCGACCCCGGTCAGGATGACTTCGAGCGAACCGCTGTCCAAATGCTGCTCCACCACTTGCAGCACAGCAGGAATGGTCAGCGAGCGACTGGCCCCGCGCCCTTGCGGGATCACGCAAAAGGTGCAGGCGTGGTCGCAGCCGTTCTGCACTGCAATGAACGCGCGGGTGTGGGTGCTGGCAGGTTGCGGCGCGATCGCGACGTTCCAGCTGCGCGGATCAAGCTTGGCGGTGTTGGCGATCAGCCCGTCAACCTCGGGCATGGCGGCCAGTGCAGCGCGTTCCACTTCAGCCGCGCAGCCCGTCACCATCAGCCGCGCGTCAGGCCGGTCGCGCCGCGCGCGGCGGATCGCCTGCCGGGTCTGGCGCACGGCTTCGGCGGTCACCGCGCAGGAATTGATCACCACCAGATCGTCTGCACCGGCCAGCAGCCCGCGCAGCTCCTCGCTTTCAGACAAGTTCAACCGGCACCCCAGCGAGATCACCTCAGCCGCCAAAGTCCGTGCTTTCAAAACTGCCGCGAAAGCTTTCCGCCGCCGGGCCGGTCATGGTGATGCGGTTGTCCGCGCCCCAATCAATCGTCATTGGGCCGCCTTGGAGCACGACTGAAACGCTGCGATCGACCAGCCCGCGCCGCATCGCCGCGACTGCCGTGGCACAGGCACCCGTGCCGCACGCGCGGGTCTCGCCCACGCCGCGTTCCCAAACTCGCAAGCCTGATCCGGGTTCGCGGCTGGTGACTGTCGCCACGTTGACGTTGACGCGGGCCGGGAACAGCGGATCGTGTCTCGATCAGCGGACCCAGCCGGGCGAGGTCGACCGCTTGCACGTCTGGCACGAAAAAGATCACATGCGGGTTGCCGACATTCACCGCCGCCGGGGCATCAAGGTCTTCCCAGCCCACCGGCATGGTCAACGTGTCCAGCGGATAGGCCAGCGGGATCGCTTGCCAGTCAAACCGCGGCTCGCCCATGTCGACCGCCACGCCAGCCGGATCGGGCCGCACCGCCAGATCACCGCCAAGCGTTTCGATGGTGGCCGCCGCGCCCAGCAACAAGCCGACCGCGCGGCTGGCATTGCCGCAGGCTTCCACCTCGCCGCCGTCAGCGTTGAAAATTCGCATCTTGGCATCGAGCCGCGCGGACGGGGCCAGCACGATCAGTTGATCACAGCCGATCCCGGTCTTGCGATCCGCCAGCGCGCGCGCCAGCGAGCCAGTGATCTCTGGCAGCGCGGCCGCGCGGCCATCGAGCACGATGAAATCGTTGCCGAGGCCGTGCATCTTGATGAAGGGAACCCGCATGCCCGCGCTTTAGGCGGGCGCGGCGCGCGGGTCCAGCCTTAGGCGCGACGCGCCGGGCGTTCCTCAAGCGAGACTGATACTGGCTCTGCGGCAGGCGCTGGCAGCGCGGGCATGGCCAGATTGCACGCAGTAAGTTCCAGCAAGGTCGCGGCCGCAGCTTGCGGCTGGCCATAGAGGTAGCCCTGGCCCTTGAACTTGCCCAGCTTCTGCAACTCGGCCAGCACGTCGGAGGTCTCGATTCCCTCGGCAGTGATCGGCAGATTGAGCCCAGCGCCTAGCGAAGTGATCGCCTGGACGATCGTCGCGCTGTCATGGTTGGTCATCAGGTTGGTGACGAAGCTGCGGTCGATCTTGATCGAATCGAACGGCAGCGCCTGCAACTGCGAGAGCGAGCTGTAGCCGGTGCCGAAATCGTCCAGGCTGATCTTGATCCCTTGGTTTTTAAGGCTGGAAACCAGCGAGCGGACCAGCCCCATGTCCTCGTGAAAGCAGCTTTCGGTGATCTCGATTTCCAGGCGGCTGGCGGGGAAGTTCGCCTCGACCAGCATCCGCAGTAGCTTTTGCGCAAACCAAGGATCGCGCATCTGCACTGGCGAAATGTTGACCGACAGCGTCAGCCGCGGGTCCCATTGGCGCGCATCGAGCAGGGCCTGGGCGATGATCTGTTCGGACAATTGCCCGATCAAGCCGATCTCCTCGGCGACCGGGATGAACACTTCGGGGCTGATCACGCCCAGCACCGGCGAATTCCAGCGCGCGAGCATTTCGAACCCGACGATCTCTCCGCTGGCAAGGTCGATCTGCTTTTCGTAGTACGGTACGAATTCACCCGCCGCGACGCCTTTGCGGATGCCGGTTGCAAGTTCGCCGCGAATCCGGATCTCGTTTTCCATCTCTGGCTCGAACCAGGCGTAGCGGTTTCGGCCGTGCTTTTTGGCATGGTACATCGCAATGTCGGCCAGGTGCAGCAGCGTGGATTCGTCGGCCACGTCGCTGGAGCGCGCGGTTGAGCTGAGCCCAATAGAAACAGTGATCTCCACCGGGGTTCCAGCGATCACGATTGGTTTGCTGACCATCTCGATCAGGCTGGCAGCAATCGCATCGATCCGGTCATCGCGGCGCGGATCGAACGGGACCGCACAGGCAAATTCATCCCCGCCAAAGCGCGCAACCCGCGCGCCGGTGGGCATCTGCTCCATTACCCGCCGCGCGGTTTCGCGCAGGATCGTGTCACCAGCGGCATGGCCGTACATGTCATTGATCTGTTTAAAATTATCCAGATCGATCATCAGGATTGCCACGGCTTCGCCTTTGGCTCTGGCCTGATGCAGCAGTTCCTCGGTCGCTGGGTTCAGGCTGCGGCGATTGTAGCACGCAGTCAGCGGGTCGATCTCGGCGAGCACGCGGGCCTGGTCTTCGGCCTTACGGCGCTCACTGACCTCGCCGGTCAGTTCGCGGTAACGGCGATAACCGAAGATCAGCAGGGCGATGTTGAGCAACACGGCCGTACTCAGCGCATTGGTCGGCTCGGTCCGGTTGCCCAGCATGCTTTCGACGATCTGCGGAAACAGCGAGCCGCCGGTGCCGACAAACAGGATCGTCGCTGCGATCATGATCCCGGCGGCGACAATATCGCGATCAGCCCGCCGCAGCGTGCTGTCCCCGCGTATATTTCGACTACCCGTATTTTGCATCAGAGGCTTCAACCCGCCTACTCCTGTGCGACCCTTGCCGCGGAGTATCCGGTAAGCCTCTGAAAATACCGTTAACCGAATGGCGGTTCAGGTTGGCGCTATTTCTTCAGCCCGATTTCGCGCAGTCGCTGTTGCAGGAATTCATCGGCGGTGATCGATGTCGGGTAGCGGTTCGGATTGTCTGGCGACACGCATTGCGGCAACGTCTTAATCGGCCAGTCGCTGCGCAGGTGCAGGAAAAACGGCATCGAATAACGGCTGAACCGCGCGCGGGCCGCATCGGGGTTGCGCACGCGGTGAATTGTCGAGGGCAGCAGGTGGTTGGTCAGCCGTTCCAGCATATCGCCCACATTGACCACGAGCGCGCCTTCGGGCGGCGCAGCGTTGAGCCACGATCCGTCCTTGGTCAGCAGTTCCAGCCCGGCCTCTTCTGCGCCCAGCAACAGCGTGATCAGGTTGATATCGCCGTGGGCCCCGGCGCGGATCGCCTCGCCTTCGATTCCCTCAAGCGGCGGATAGTGCAGCAGCCGCATCACCGAATTGCCATCGTCGATTGCGGGATCGAACCAGTGCTCGTCCAACCCCAGATAGACCGCAATCCGCCGCAGGAGCGTCGCCCCGGTGGCATCGAATTGCGCATAAAGCTCTTCGAACAGCGCGCGAAAACCCTCGGGCTGGGCGGGCCAGACGTTTGGCGGCATCGAGGCGTCAGCCAGTGGCGAGCCCGGCGGCAAATCACGCCCGACGTGCCAGAATTCCTTCAGATCGTGCTGCTTCGCACCCTTGGCGATTTCGGTGCCAAACGGCGTATAGCCGCGCGCGCCCGCCATTGCCGGGTCGAAATAACGGCGCTTGTCCGCCTCGGGCAGGGCAAAGAACTGCGCGGTCAAATCCCACGCGCGCGCGATCAGATCGGCATCAATCCCGTGATCCTTGACCAGCGCGAAACCGTAGGTCTTGAAGCTATCGCCAATCGCGCCTGAAAACTGGGCCTTGTCATCCGCAAGCGACAGGACGGGCAGGGTATAGGTGTGCATCGGTGGACGTATCCGTAAAGTTGTGGCTATGGCACCGCCTTACCTGCAAATCGGACCGCGTGCATGACCAAAATCAAATCGTACTGGCTGATGAAAAGCGAGCCTGATGTTTACGGCTGGGATGATCTGATCGCCGAAGGCGAGGGCACCTGGGACGGGGTGCGCAATTACACCGCCCGGCTGAACCTGCGGGCGATGGCGGTGGGCGATGGGGTGTTCTTCTATCACTCCAACATCGGTGTCGAAATCGTCGGAATTGCGGAGATCAGCCAGGCCGGATTTCAAGACCCGACCGACGAAACCGGGCGCTGGACCGCGATCCGGCTGAAGCCGGTACGCAAACTGCAACGCGCCGTGACGCTGAAAGAGATCAAGGCCGATCCGGCGCTGGCCGAGATGGAATTGCTGACCAAGTTCCGGCTCTCGGTCAGCAAAGTCGCGGCAGCGGAGTGGGATTACATTGTGAGACTGGCAGAGGGGTAGGGATTAAAGTTCTGCTGATCCTTCCCATTTTTGCGCAGCACAAATGGGGAGGAACTAGACTTTCGCCTTCGCCCGCAGTCCGCTGACGCTGGCCCCTGCTGCGCTCAGCTGTTCGGTGTCGATCAGCAGGTGCAATAGCCGCAAGCCTTTGCGGTCTTTGGCTTCGGCAAGCGCTGCGTCAAATAGCGCATTGTCCTCCACCCGTGCGGCCCAGCCGCCATAGGCCTGGGCCAATGCGACGAAATCGGGATTGACGAGGCCGGTGGCAGAAACCCGGCCGGGGAATTCGCGCTCCTGATGCATCCGGATCGTGCCGTAAGTGCCGTTATCGACCAGCACCACCAACAGGTCGCAGCCATACTGGACGGCGGTAGCTAGCTCCTGCCCGTTCATCATGAAGTCGCCGTCGCCTGCCAGCGCGATGGCGACGCGGTCCGGGTGGCGCAGCGCGGCGGCTACAGCGGCGGGGACGCCATAGCCCATCGCGCCCGCCGTGGGGGCAAGCTGGGTGGGGAAGCCATTGTAGCGCCAATAGCGGTGCCACCAGCCCGAGAAATTGCCTGCGCCGTTGCAGATGATCGCATCGTCGGGCAGCACATCGCGCATCGCCGCAACCACCAGGCCCATGTCGAGCCGGTGGCCGTTGGGCTGAGGGGTAGACCAGTCGCGCCACTCGGCATGGGCTTCGTCGCCAGCGTCAAACGGGACGATGTCATCGTCCCAAAGCGCAGCGGCTTCTGCGAATTCGGCCATGTCAGCGCAAATCGCCAGATCGGGGCGGTAGACCCGGCCCAGTTCGCTCGGATCTGGGTGGACGTGAATCAACACTTGGCCGGGATGGTCGGGGGTGATCAGAGTGTAGCCGTCCGTCGTCGCCTCGCCCAGCCGCGCGCCGACCACCAGCACCAGATCGGCCTGCTTGATTCGCTGAGTCAGCTTGGGACTGGGACCATAGCCAAGATTCCCCGCCCAGACCGGGCTGGCGTTGGAGATTGCATCCTGCCGCCGGAATGCCCCCGCCACTGGCAGGCCGATCCGTTCAGCAAACTGGGTGAAATGCTCGCGCGCTTTGGCATGCCAGCCTGCGCCGCCGATAATCGCGACCGGCGCAGCGGCATCTTCCAGCAGGCGCATCACGGTGCCCAAAGCGTCGGCGCAGACCGCTTGTGCTGGGCGGGTGATGGCGGGGCGAGGGACCGCGCCGGAGACCTGCTCCAGCAGCATATCCTCTGGCATGGCGATCACCACCGGGCCGGGGCGGCCGGAAATAGCCGTGGACCAGGCGCGGGCGATATATTCCGGGATCCGCGCGGGATCATCGATCCGCAGCACCAGCTTGGCCAGGGGAGCGAACATCGCCCCGAAATCGACCTCCTGAAACCCCTCGCGGTCCTTCATCCCGCGATCGACATCGCCGATGAACAGCAACATGGGCTGCGAATCCTGCATCGCCACATGGACCCCGATGCTGGCGTTGGTTGCGCCCGGGCCGCGCGTGACGAAGCAGACCCCGGGCTGGCCGGTCAGGGCGCCGTCCGCGCAGGCCATGAACGCTGCGCCGCCTTCCTGGCGGCAGACCACGGTTTCGATCTGGGGGGTGTCGTGCAACGCATCCAGCACCGCGAGGAAGCTCTCACCGGGGACGGTGAAAATCCGGTCGCAGCCTTGTTGGACCAGGCAATCGACCAGCAAGCGGCCGCCGTTTACTATCGTGGGGTCAGTCATGCTGCGGGTCTTAGCGGCTGGCAGGCTGCGCTTCAATCGCAGTGCGCAGTGCAACACCTTGCGCGGCACCTGTCCCAGATTGGGAACATGGCCGTTAACCGCGATTTTCCGGCTGGTGCAGTGGTGAATCGGTTCTTAACACGCTGGCATGCAAACATAAAAAGACGGTCGCTGGTGATGACGGACGAAGGCTCGCGTCACCCATTTCTTGCCTCGCTGCCCCCGCACATCCGGCGCGGTGGCCAGGCGCTGGCGATGCCGGGGCGGCGGACTACGCTGGTCAGGATGCCGCGCGATTTCCTGATCGCCTATTGCGCCTGCTTTCATGGCGGTGACTGCGTTTATCGCCTGATCCGGCTCAAATGCGGGTCAAGCGGCGCGCTCCGCCGCCACCAGCAATTTGCCCAGCCAAGCCGAGACCAGACACATCGCCGCGCCCAGCAGCAATTGCTGAACGATCGGTACGCCAATGCTCGACAAGCCAATGGCGATCACCGAGCCCAGCACCATCGCGCCTGAATTGACGATGTTGTTTGCTGCAATCGTCCGCGCAGTCTGGCTCTTGTCCACGAACGTGGTCAGAAACGCATAGAGCGGCACCACGAACATCCCGCCAGCCACCGCGATGCCCAGCAAGGACAGCAACAGCGGGATGGCCAGCGGCACTGCCATGAACTGGCCGACATTGAGCAGGCCATTCTCTGGGTGCGGTGTCCATTCGTTGCAGACCCACCAGAAGCAGACCACGAACAGCCCCATCATCAGCACCGAGCCGGGCGAATAGCGCGCCGAGACGGTGCCTTTAAGCAGCGCATTGACCGAGATCGAACCAATCGCGACCCCGACCGAGAACACCACCAGAAACAGGCTGGCGACTTCCTTGCTGGCGGTCAGCACGTTCTTGGCGAGCGGCGGAAACTGGATGAACAGCACCGCGCCGATGGTCCAGAAAAAGCTGATCGCCATGATCGCCAGAAACACCCGGCGGTCATGCATGGTGTTGCGGACCAGGTTGATCGACGATCGGACCACGTGAAAATCAAGCGGTTCAGCTGCGGTTTCAGGCGGGGCGGGGGGGACCTGCCGTCCGGTGAAGTATCCCACAACTGCCGTGACCACTACCCCCAGCGCGGCCCATTCCACATCGATCCAGCCCGCCACGATGGTTCCGAACAGGATCGCGATATAGGTTCCCGCTTCGACGAGGCCAGTGCCCGCCAGCACCTCATCGGCGCGCAGATGCTGCGGCAAAATCGCATATTTGATCGGGCCGAAGAAGGTGGAATGGACCCCCATCGCCAGCAGCGCGAGCAGCATCAGCGGGATCGCCAGCGTCGTTGTCAGAATGCCTTGCCACGCCAGCACCAGCCCGGCGCCACCGACCAGCATGATCACGATCTCGCAGGCCTTGACGATCCGGATGATCTGCGCCTTGTCGCGCATATCGGCCAGTTGCCCGGCCAACGCCGAAAGCAGGAAGAACGGCAGGATGAACACTGCCGAGGCGACTCGCGCTGAACAACCCTTCGGCCTCGGCCGAATTGTAGACGCTGTAGACCACGAACAGCACCATCGCGTTTTTGAACAGGTTGTCGTTAAACGCCCCCAGCAACTGGGTGACGAACAGCGGCAGAAAGCGGCGGCTGCGGATGAGATGGGTCTGAGTTGGTCATGAAAAAATGGGCTTCCCCTGTTTGGCGCGGACCCTAGCGGCGCAGCGGTTGCGGACAAGCCTTTTCCTACCTCTTTTGCCCGGGCCGTTGCCGCGCTATGCTGTTCGGGCATGCTGACCCTGCCCAACCTCCTCACCCTGTCGCGGATCGTGGCGCTGCCGTTGCTGGCCTTCCTGATGTGGTGGCCGGAATGGCAATTTGGCTATCTGCTGGCCTTCGTGCTTTACTGCCTGATGGGCATAACCGACTATTTTGACGGCTATCTCGCGCGGGCGAGCGGATCGGTGTCAAAGCTGGGCATTTTCCTCGATCCGATTGCCGACAAGATCATGGTCGCTACGGTCATCCTCGTGCTTGCGGCGCAAAGCGTGCTGCGCGGACCTTTCGTGGGCGATATGCACGTGATCGCCGGGTTGATCATCCTGATGCGCGAGATAGCGGTGTCGGGCCTGCGTGAATTTCTGGGCGGGGCGCAGATCTCCGTACCTGTGAGCCACCTCGCCAAGTGGAAGACGACCTTCCAGATGGTCTGCCTGGGCGCGCTGATCCTGGGCCGGGCTTTGCCGGGCTGGACGCTGACGCTGTTCGGGCTGGAGATGAACGTGCCGCATACCGTCGGCTTGACCACGCTGTGGGCGGCGGCGGTGCTGACGGTAATAACCGGCTGGGACTACTTGCGGGTCGGCCTGAAGCACATGGATTAAGCGGCTGATTGTTCAGGGACTATGCGTCTGGAGAACCAGATTGCAAAGCCTGCCACCGCTACCCCGGCCAACAAATCAACCAGATAGTGATCGCCGCTGAACGGCACTGACAGCAGCATCACCGCATTCAGCGCCGCGAATGGCCAGAAGCACCAGCGCATGCCTCGGAACGCCGCGGTGAACAGCACCGCCATTGCTGCGTGGAACGAAGGGAAGCAGATAATCCCGATGTAGGGCAATCCGCTGCGCTGGCCATCGCGCAGCGCGGCGACGGCATCCCAAGCCGGGGTTTTGAAGCCATAGGCATGGGCAGGCTCGGTCGCGGGGATCAGCCCGCTAACCACTAGCGTGATCGCCAGCGTGATCATCGCCGCGATCAGCAGCCGGGCATTGCGGGTGCTGGTGCCGAACAGCGCGAGCAGGATCAGCGCCACGTAGGGCTGCGCAGCATAGCTAAGGTAGGCCTGCCGCGTCACCCATTCGAGCCAGGGCCGTGCCATCACGAACCGCGCCCAGTCGATCCAGACGAAGCCGAGCGCGCGGTCCATGGCGGTGAACAACTCGCTTTGCAGCGGCATTTGCGGCAACTGAACCAGAAAGCTCAGCTGGGTGCCCGCGCTCGGCAACAGCGCCCACAGCGCGGCGTAGAGCAGGATCTGGAACAGCCGGTTCTCGGCCGGTCGCCACAGGTGATAGAGCAGCGCGAGGCCGCCGATCAGCGCGGGCATCAGCACGATCAGCCGCAACGTTGGATTGAAGCTCAGCCCCGCCAGCGCGCTGCCGCTGAATGCCAGCACGGCAAAGGCCAGCACGCCCAGCACCGCCAAGGCATCGTGCCGGGGCAGCGCCAGTTCGCGCCAATAGCTGGTGGCGGGATAAGAGGGCGCATGGGAAGCCATTCGTCCGGCTTAGGCAGTCATGGTAAACGGCTGGTTAGCGCGGATAGGAATTCACCCGGCGCGCAGTTCCTCGGCTAGCAGGCGGAATTCGTCGCTGCGGGGCGAGTTCTTGCGCCAGACCAGCGCGATCTCGCGGTTGGCATTATCGCTTTTCAAGGGCCGCGCGATCACATTGGTGCCGTTGAGGATCCCGGCATCAATCGCCATTTCGGGCAGCATCGTCAGCCCCAGCCCATTGTCGACCATCTGCACCAGAGTATGCAGGGAAGTTCCGATCATCGTGGCCGAGGCGCGCAGTTCCGGGCGGTTGCAGGCGGCGAGGGCATGTTCTTTCAGGCAGTGACCGTCTTCCAGCAGCAGCAGCCGGGTCTGATCGATCAGGTCAGGCGAGATCTCGTCAGGCGGGTCGCGTGGGTCATCCTTGGGGAAGGCGACGAACAGCGCGTCGAGCTCGATCACTTCTGCCTCCACCTCGCCAGTGGGATAAGGCAGGGCCAGCAGCACGCAATCGGCGCGCCCATGATGCAGCGATTCGATGGCGGCGGCGCTGGGTTCCTCGCGCAGAAACAGCTTCAGCTGCGGGCGCTCGCGGCGCAAACGCGGCAGCATCCGGGGCAGCAGGAACGGCGCAATTGTCGGGATCACGCTCATGCGGACATCCCCGGTCAGGGGCTGGCCGCTCGATTGAACCAATTCAGTGATTTCCTCGGCCTCGCGCAGCAGTCGGTGCGCTTTGGCCACCACGGCATTGCCCAGCGGGGTAAACCGCACCGCGCGCTTGGTCCGCTCGACCAGTACCACCCCCAGCAGCGTCTCCAGATCGCGCAGCCCGGCAGACAAGGTCGATTGCGAGACAAAGCTGGCCGCTGCCGCATGGCCGAAATGCTCATGCTGATGGAGCGCGACCAGATATTGCAGCTGCTTCAGCGTGGGGAGGTAGGCGGACACTGCGGTCAGGCCTCTGCCGAAACCTCGATTTCGGCGTCAGGCGCAGCATCGCTTTCCTCCGCTGCTTCCACAACCGGCTCGGCGTTCGGCTCAGCGACCACATCATCGATGTGCGTCATCTTGAGCTTGCCGTTGACAACCGCAAAAGCCATTTTGCCTTCGACCAGATCGAGCGCATCGTGGCCGAACTGGTCGAACCGCCACCCTTCGAGCAGCGACAGGTTCTTGCGTACGCCCGCTGCCAGCAGTTCCAGATCGTCGCTGCGCGCGAGCAGGCGCGAGGCGACGTCGATTTCGCGGCTGCGGATCTTGAGCAGCAGCTTGAGCAGATCGGCGACCAGCGCGCCCTCCTTGCCCAGCGGCGCACCGCGCGGAGTGCGCGGTGGCAGTTCCGCCTCGCTCAGCGGCTGGGCCGCCTCGAGCGTCGCCATCAGGCGACGGCCGATCTCGTTGTCTTTCCACCCGGCTGAGAGGCCGCGGACCTTGGCGAGATCGGCCTGAGTCTTGGGCGGGTGGCTGGCGATATCAGCTAGTGTTTCATCGCGCACGATCCGCCCGCGCGGGATGTTCTTGTCTTGCGCTTCGGCTTCGCGCCAGGCGGCAATCGCCTTCAGCCGCCCGAGCATCGCCGGATTGCGGCCCGACGCCTTGATCCGGTGCCACGACAGAAGCGGGATCATTGCGGTAATTGGCCGGATCGGCGAGCTTTTCCATCTCGGCATTCAGCCACACCCCGCGCCCGGTCTTTTTCAGGCGGTCCAGCATCTTGGGGAAAATCTTGGACAGGTGCGTCACGTCGCCGATGGCGTAATCAACCTGCCGCTCGGTCAGCGGACGGCGCGACCAGTCGGTAAACCGCGCGCCCTTGTCGATCGCAAAGCCCAGCCAGCTCTCCACCAGATTGGAATAGCCGATCTGTTCGGATTGGCTGATCGCCATCATCGCGATCTGGGTGTCGAAGATCGGATGCGGAGTCTTGCCGGTGATGTTGTAGATGATCTCCACGTCCTGCCCGCCCGCATGAAAGACCTTCAGGACGTCCTCATTGTTGACCAGCAGGTCCATCAGCGGGGCCATATCGAGGCCTTTGGCCAGCGGATCGATCGCCGCAGCTTCCTCGCTATCCGCGATCTGGATCAGGCACAGTTCGGGCCAGAAGGTGTTCTCGCGCATGAATTCGGTGTCAACGCACACGAAGTCTGCTTTGCTGAGGCGTTCACACAGCGCGGCGAGCGCGTCGCTGGTGGTGATCAATGGATGTATTTTCATGGTTCTTTTCTGTAAGTGAACCCGTGCGGGCTCGCGGCTTGACAAATCGCGGCCATCGCCTGTTAGCCGCGCTTTCGCCCCTGCCTTAAAGTGGGCTGATTGGAAAGAGTTTCGATGCATCTTTATCGTTCGCACACCTGCGGTGCGCTTACCGCTGCCGAAGTCGGCCAGACCATCCGCCTGTCGGGCTGGGTTCACCGCAAGCGCGATCACGGCGGCGTGCTGTTTGTCGATCTGCGCGATCACTATGGCATGACCCAGATCGTGGCCGACGTAGACAGCCCGGCGCTGGCGATCCTGGACGGCCTGCGGGTGGAAATCGGTGGTGACCATCGATGGCGTGGTCAAGGCGCGCAGCGATGCGACGGTCAACCCGAACCTGCCGACCGGTGCGATCGAGGTCTATGCGCGCGGCGCGACCGTGCTCAGCCGCGCGGAAGAACTGCCGATGCCAGTGGCGGGTGAGCAGGAATACCCGGAGGAAGTGCGGCTGAAGTACCGCTTCCTCGATCTGCGCCGCGAGACGCTGCACGCCAATATCATGACCCGCACGGCGGTGATCCGCGAAACCCGGCGGCGGATGGAGGACATCGGCTTTACCGAGTTTTCGACCCCGATCCTGACCGCGAGCAGCCCTGAAGGCGCGCGCGATTTTCTGGTGCCCAGCCGCATCCATCCGGGCAAGTTCTTCGCGCTGCCGCAGGCCCCGCAACAGTACAAGCAGCTGCTGATGGTCGCGGGCTTTGACCGCTATTTCCAGATCGCCCCGTGCTTCCGCGATGAAGACCCGCGCGCTGACCGCCTGCCGGGCGAATTTTACCAGCTCGATCTGGAAATGAGCTTCGTCACCCAGGAAGAAGTCTGGGAGACGATGGAGCCGGTGATGGCAGGCGTGTTCGAGCGCTTTGCGGACGGCAAGAGCGTGACCCCGGCGGGCGAGTTCCCGCGCATTCCCTATGCCCAGGCGATGCTCGATTACGGCACCGACAAGCCCGATCTGCGCAACCCGCTGCTGATCCGCGACGTTACCAGCGAGTTCGTTGCTTCGGGCTTTGGTCTGTTTGAGAAGATCGTCGGCAGCGGCGGTGTCGTGCGGCTGATCCCCGCGCCGAATACGGCTGACAAGAGCCGCAAGTTCTTTGATGACATGAACGAATGGGCGCGCTGCGAAGGCCATGCTGGGCTGGGCTATGCCACCCGCAAGGCTGGCGTGTTCGGCGGGCCGATCGCCAAGAATCACGGCGAAGACAAGATGGCGGCGCTGTGGGATGCGCTGGGGCTTGGCCCGGATGACGGCGCGTTCTTTGCCGCCGGCAAGGCCGATCAGGCCGCCAAGCTGGCCGGGCAGGCGCGAACCCGCGCGGGCGAACAGCTTGAACTGATCGACTTGAACGCGTTCAAATTCTGCTGGATCATCGATTTCCCGTTCTACGAATGGGACGATGAAAACAAGAAGGTCGATTTCGCGCACAATCCGTTCTCGATGCCGCAGGGCGGGCTGGAGGCGTTGCAGACGCAGGATCCGCTGACGATCAAGGCCTTTCAGTACGATATGGTCTGCAACGGCTACGAGCTCGCCTCGGGCTCGATCCGCAACCAGCACCCGGACTTGATGGTCAAGGCGTTCGAACTGACCGGCCTGACACAGGCCGATGTCGAAGAACGCTTCGGGGGTATGTACCGCGCGTTTCAGTATGGCGCACCGCCGCACGGCGGGATGGCCGCGGGCGTCGACCGGATGGTGATGTTGCTGTGCGGGGTGCAGAACCTGCGCGAGATCACGCTGTTCCCGATGAACCAGCGCGCCGAAGACCTGCTGATGGGCGCGCCGTCTCCAGCCGAGCCAAAGCAGCTGCGCGAATTGCACATGCGGGTGATCGAACCGCCAAAGGGGTAGGCTTGTTCTTCATGTGAAACTGTGTTACACAGTTTCACATGAAGAACGTCACGATCGCGCTCGATGATGATGTCCATCGGCAGGCCCGCATCCGCGCGGCCGAACTGGGGACGTCGTTGTCGGCGCTGGTAAAGGACTATCTCAAGGGATTGGTCGCCGGCCAGGAGTCCGTGGCAGCGGGAGTGCGCGAGATGCCGATGGAATTCAAACACGCTGCGCCCGCACCGGACAGTCCACCGTGGCTGGCGGGATACAAGCCGCGCCAGCCTGGCGGGTTGCGCAAGCCGGGCAAGACCGGTGACCTACCGGAAACGCCCGACTGGCTGATTGCGGTCATGGAGCATTGGGACGAAGCTGACTTCGGTCCAATGCCGTGAAGCTGCTGCTCGACACGCAGGCGTTGCTGTGGTGGGTGAATGACAACCCCAAGCTGGGCCTGATGGCCAGAGCCGCAATTGCCGATCGCGGCAATGTGGTGCTGGTCAGTGTGGCCAGCTTTTGGGAAATATCGATCAAGCACCGCATCGGAAAGCTCGAGGATTCGGGGCCTGCAGTGATGCAGGACGCTCAGGATAGCGGGTTTGATATTCTCGGTATCGAGGCAGCGCATCTTGATGCGTTGGAAGCCTTGACTCCGGTTGACGGGCACAAGGACCCATTCGATCACCTGTTACTGGTTCAAGCGCAAGTTGAGCATGCGGTGCTGGTCACCAGCGACCGTCACCTCCGGAGCTATGATCAGCCTTGCTTGTGAACGCGCGAGTTCCCCCTCTTGCCAGCCGCGCGGCGTTCTCTAGGGCGACATTCAATCAGTTTTCATCTGCCGTTCACGAAAGGGTTTTCCATGAGCGACACCGCCGACCGGGTTAAGAAGATCGTTGTCGAACACCTCGGCGTCGAAGCCGACAAGGTGACCGAAGAAGCCAGCTTCATCGACGATCTGGGCGCAGATTCGCTCGACATTGTTGAGCTGGTCATGGCGTTTGAAGAAGAATTCGGTGTCGAAATCCCTGACGACGCGGCTGAAAAGATCAGCACCGTTGCGGATGCGATCAAGTTCATCAACGACAACAAGGGCTGATTCGGCCCGGTCTGCTGCTCACCCGGCGCCTGTCGGGGGTGATTGCAGCGGATAACGTCTTGAATTCTGACAGGCCCGGCCCCGCAACAGGGCTGGGCCTGTCGTTTATTCGGAGCATTGCATGCGTCGTGTTGTTGTAACCGGCCTTGGTCTTGTCACCCCGCTGGGCGGAGATGTCGAAACCACCTGGGAAAACCTGATCGCCGGCAAAAGCGGCGCCGGGCCGATCACGCGGTTCGATACCACGGGTCAGAAATGCCACGATCGCCTGCGAAGTGAAGCCAGCCGATCACCAATATGGCTTCGATCCGGGCAAGCGGGTCGATCACAAGGTGCAGCGGCAGGTTGATCCGTTCATCATCTATGGCATCGATGCTGCCGGGCAGGCGCTGGAAGATGCCGGTCTGACCGACATGGATGAGGAGCTGAAGCTGCGCACCGGCTGCTCGATCGGTTCGGGCATCGGCGGCTTGCCGGGGATCGAAAGCGAATCGCTGGTCCTGGCCGAAAAGGGCCCGGGCCGGGTCTCGCCGCACTTTGTCCATGGCCGCCTGATCAACCTGATCTCTGGCCAGGTCTCGATCAAATACGGCCTGATGGGCCCGAACCACGCGGTCGTCACCGCTTGCTCCACCGGCGCGCACTCGATTGGCGATGCCGCGCGGATGATCCGGGATGATGATGCCGATATCATGCTGGCGGGCGGGGCCGAGGGCACTGTCTATCC
The DNA here is from genome assembly GCA_963802015.1 of uncultured Alphaproteobacteria bacterium. Taxonomy (GTDB): domain Bacteria; phylum Pseudomonadota; class Alphaproteobacteria; order Sphingomonadales; family Sphingomonadaceae; genus Novosphingobium. The sequence continues at coordinate 28,839 of CAWDHB010000005.1, read as the reverse complement.
GCTCGGGTAGCTGGTTTCGCCCAGGCCCGCGCGCTCAATTGCAGCTTCAATGACCGCCCCGAGCAAGCCAGCCGCCCTTATGACAAGGACCGCGACGGGTTCGTCATGGGCGAAGGCGCCGGCGTGGTGGTGCTGGAAGAATACGAGCACGCCAAGGCCCGCGGCGCGAAGATCTATGCCGAAGTGGTCGGCTATGGCCTGTCGGGCGATGCCTATCACGTCACCGCGCCGCACCCTGAAGGCAAGGGCGCGGAACTGCTCGATGCGGATGGCGATGCGCAAGGCCGGGATGGAGCCGGGCGACATTGACTATGTCAACGCTCACGGCACCTCGACCATGGCCGACACGATGGAACTGGGCGCGGTCAAGCGCGTGCTGGGCGATGATCTGGCCGGCGCTTCGATGAGCAGCACCAAAGTCGCGATCGGCCATCTGCTGGGCGGGGCCGGCGCGGTCGAGACGATCTTCTGCATCCTGGCGATCCGCGACCAGATCGTCCCGCCAACGCTCAATCTGGATAATCCGGACGAAGGCACCGAAGGCGTTGATCTGGTGCCCGCACATGGCCAAGAAGCGCAGGGTCCGCGCGGCGCTCAACAACAGCTTCGGCTTTGGCGGCACCAATGCCAGCGTGATCGTCAAGGCGGTCGAAGACTGATGCTGGTCAGCGCCGGGGCTGCTTGCCAGTCCTGCTTGCGCTGGCCTGACGCTCGGCGGCGGCGTTCGGCTGGTTCGCCAGCGGCTGGTACAGCTCCGGTCCGCTGGCCAAGGACACGGCCTTCATCGTTCCCGACGGGGCCAGCCTGGCGAGCGTCGCGGCCAAGCTTGAAAAAGAAGGCGCGATCGCCATCGCCGCCGCCTTCAAACTGCGCGCGCGGCTGTTCGGCGCGGGCTCGTCGATCAAGGCGGGCGAATTCATGCTGCCCAAGGGGGCCAGCCCGTCGCAAGATCCTCGAGCGTCGATCCAGGGCGACGAAGTGCTGCGCCGGTTTGTGACCGTTCCCGAAGGCATGCCCTCGATCATGGTCTACGAACAGCTGATGGCGCACCCCGGTCTGACCGGCACGATCGAGCGTGCCGGCTGAAGGCTCGGTCCTGCCCGATACCTATGAAATCGAACGCGGCGAAAGCCGCCAGGCGGTGCTGCTGCGGATGCAGGCGGCGATGCAGCGCACGCTGGCCGAACTGTGGGAAAAGCGCGCGCCCGGATTGCGGTCGAACACCCCGCAGGAAGCGCTGTCACTCGCCGCGATTGTCGAAAAGGAAACCGGCAAGCCCAGCGAGCGCGAGATGGTCGCCGGGCTTTATTCCAACCGGCTGCGGCAGGGGATCATGCTCCAAGCCGATCCGACGATCATCTATCCGATCACCAAGGGCAAGCCGCTCGGCCGCCGGATCCGCCAGTCGGAAATCCAGGCGATCAATGATTACAACACCTATTCGATGATCGGCCTGCCCAACGGGCCGATCACCAACCCTGGCCGCGCCTCGATCGCGGCAGTGCTCAATCCGGCCAAGACCGATGCGCTTTATATGGTTGCCGATGGCACCGGCGGCCACTTGTTCGCGCCGACGCTGCAACAGCACAACGCCAACGTCGAACGCTGGTTCGCGATCCGCCGGGCCCGGGGTGAGATTTCAGGGCTCGGCGATATTGAACCGCCCCGGCACCGGATCGATCGCCGCGAGCCAGGCTTCGACCAGCGCGCGGTCGCCCTCGACCTTGAGCCCGGCCGCCTCAAGCTGCGCCAGTGGCAGTTTCAGGAACAGCAGCCCCAGCATCAGCCGGCGCGGGCCGGTGAGCGTGGCCGCCGGCTTGCTCGGACGCGGCTCATCCGCCCGATCATTGCATTGCGGGGTCAACTCGATCCCGGCGCTCTCCTTGCGGTCGGTGATCGCCAGATTGATGCTACCGCGCCGCCCGAATTTTGCCGGATCGAACCGGGTCGAGACCGAATCGAGCAGCAGCTGGGTCGAAACCGCCGCGATCATGTCGGTGCCTTGAACCGCTCCTGGCGCGCGGCTGCGCTGACCCTGCGCAAGTCCTGCGCGGCGGAGAGGAACTGGTTGCGCCAGATCGCGCTTTCGGCCTGATAGCCCTGCTGTTCGTAGCTGTCGGCCAGCAAGCCGCGCGCCTGCTGGTTGGCCGGATCGGCAAAGACCAGCTGGCTCAGCAGGTCTGACGACCAGCGATAGTCGCCCGCCGCCATCGCCTTCCGCGCGACTGCCGATCACTTTCTTCGCCCCGCCCATCGCCGCGACATCCGCTTGGCGCGCTCGGCCGGCGGATGCGGGTTGAGGTTGGCCGGATTGGCATCGTACCAGCCCAGATAGAACTGGTAGATCGCCTTCGCGTTGTGGCTGTAGGTGCCGTAATAGCCGCGGTTGAACCAGTCCTGCGCCAGCGCCGGGGGCAGGGTGAGCGCCTCGGCAATCTCGACCGGGGTCTGCGCCCTGGTTCATCAGCCGCAGGGTCTGATCGTGGAGGTAGCGGTAGTTGTCGCGCTGCGCGGTGAGCGAGCGGGCGACTTCGCCTTGGCCGAAGCGCGGCCAGCAGTGGCTGGAGATCAGCGCGTCGGTGCGCGCGGCATAAAGCTGCACCGCCTCGTCCAGATAACCCGCCCAGGCCCGCGTATCGCGCACCTTTGCCCCGCGCGGGGTGAGGATATTGTGCATCGAACAGGTCGACATTTCGGCGGAGAGGAACGCCTTGGCCGGGACGACATAGACGTTGAGCTCGGACGGGGCCTCGCTGCCCGAGACGATCTGGAATTCCAGCGCGACGCCATCGACTGTGCGGGTCTCGCCGGTGCGCTTGATCGTGTCGGTCGGCGCGATCAGGGTAATTTCGCCCGCTCGACAAGCCCGCGCCGATCCCGCTGCCCATCTGCCCCTGCGGCCCGGGCAGCAGCACCGTGCCGAACTGATAGCTGCGCGCGGCGGCCCATCGCGCCGCCGGCCATGACGTTTTCCGAAGCCGTTTCTTCCATGAAATGCTCAGGCGCGATGATCGCCACCTTGCCGGCAGTGACATCGGCCTCGCTGACGATCCCGCGCACCCCGCCGAAATGATCGCTGTGGCTGTGGCTGTAGATCACTGCCGACGACCGGACGCGGGCCGAGCTGGGCATTGACCAGTTCCAGCGCTGCGGCGGCAGTCTCGCGGGTAACCAGCGGGTCGATCACGATCCAGCCCGTTGCGCCGCGAATCATCGTCATGTTCGATACGTCGAACCCGCGCACCTGCCAGACCCCGTCGCTGACCTTGAACAGACCGTGCTGGCGCAGCAGGCCGATGTGCCGCCACAGTGAGGGATTGACGGTTCGCCGGCGCCGGTCCGGTCACGAGATCATAGGCCCCCAGGTTCCAGACCGTGCGGCCATCGGCGGCCTTGATCAACGGATCGGCGCGGGTGGCGATGAAGCCGCGCGCGGCAAAGTCAGCATCGCGGCCGTCTTCTGCGGGCAGGGCTGCGGCTTCTGCGCGTTGGGCCGCGATTGTCGCATGCTGAAGCAGGCTTGGGCGCTGCGGCTCCGTTGCCCAGCAACAGCGCTGTGCTGCACAACAGACCAGCGATCCTTGCCAAATTCCGGGTTGCCATAGCTGCCTCTCCTGCCGCGTTCTGTTCTGGCTTGCAGTGTGGCTGGCCTAACGGGCACTTGGCAAGGGGCGCAGAGCAGACGCATGCACCATCGCCATGTCGATGCCGTTCATTGTCACCGCTGAACTGCCGCCCGCTGTGCTGGCCTGGGCCGATGGTTTGCGCCGCCAGCATTTCCCGCCCGAACGCAACTGGTCTGAAGGCGCACGTCACGCTGTTCCATGCCTTTGCCCCCAGTCTGCGTGATGAACTGCACGGGATGCTAGGTGCGATCGCCGCAGAATTTGCTCCGGCGGAGGCGCGGATCGATAGCCTGATGAACCTTGGCGGCGGCACGGCGCTCAAGATTGATAGCCCGGCAATGCTGGAAATCCGGCAACGGATTGCGGATCATTTCCACGGCGCGTTGACTGCGCAGGATGCGCACCGCCCGCGCCTGCACATTACAGTGCAGAACAAGGTCACCAAAGAGGCTGCCAAAGCCTTGCAAGCCGAGCTTGGGCCCCGGTTGGAGCCACGTAGCTTTCGTTTCAAAGGGCTGGGCCTGCACCGCTATTGCAACCCGCACTGGGAAGCGGCCGGCACATGGGCATTTCGCGGCAAACAGGGTGGTTGACCGCCATGCGCGCCGCCGCCTATGTGGCCCGCCTGTCTGACGTAAAAGCCGCCGGACATAGCCCCATGGGGCGGAGTAGCTCAGCTGGTTAGAGCAGCGGAATCATAATCCGCGTGTCGGGGGTTCAAGTCCCTCCTCCGCTACCATCACCCAATTTCAGCCGATTTCACCGCGTCCCAGGAAGTGCCATTTTTTGGCAGTTTTCTGCGGGATACAGGTGATTTGCATCCTCGCCCGTGTCAGCCCGTTTCAGGCCATCCAGATTTGCGCTGGGGGTATCGTGGGGGTATCGTAAGCGTCGAAATCGGAGACTTTGAGGGCGATACCCCCAGAATCTCTCCGATTGGACGGAGCGATACCCCCAATGGCGATCAAGGAATTGCAGGTTCGTAGCGCGGCACCCCGCGATAAGCCTTACAAACTGGCTGACGGCGAGGGCCTGTTTCTGCTGGTGAAGCCCAACGGCGCGAAGCTTTGGCGGATGAAGTATCGCTTCGCTGGCAAGGAAAAGCTTCTGTCCTTTGGTGCCTATCCCGAAATCGGCCTAACAGCGGCTCGGGAACTGCGCCTGAAGGCCAAGCACGCCATTGCAACGGGCGAAGACCCGATGGGCGAGATGGCCCGCCCGACGGTCAAGGAAGGCAAGTCATTCGAGCGGATCGCCAAGCTTTGGCATGAAAACCGCGTGGCCAGTTTGAACCCGGCTCACGCGGCCCGCGTCTGGTCACGGCTGGAGCGTGACGTGCTTCCTTTCCTTGGCGAAATTCACATCGCGGAAATCACGGCGCCAGATGTGCTGGCGATGATCCGCCAAATCGAAGCGCGCGGTGCGCTCGACATCAGCCGCCGCGCCAAGCAGTGCGTCGGCCAGGTCTTTCAGTTCGCGATAGCCTCTGGGTGGGCCAAGGCCGATCCCACGACGCACCTGCGCGGAGCCTTGAAGCCAAAGCCCCGTGTGCAGCATATGACGCGCTTACCCACAGCAGACCTGCCGCACTTTCTGGCCAAGCTAGATCGCTACACCGAGGAAAACCCGCGTCGCTCAGTTATCACACGCAGTGCCCTGCACTTTGCCCTGCTGACCTGGGTGCGCACCAAGGAACTGCGGTTTCGCAGCGCGGTCAGAATTTGAGGGGTTGGGGACGCCAAATGCCATCTGGCGCATCCCCGCTGAGCGGATGAAGATGAAGCGCGAGCATATCGTCCCGCTGTCCCAGCAGGCCGAGGCGATCATTGCCGAAATGCTGGACGCGACAAATGAGCCGTTCGTTTTTCCCGGTAACAAGCCCGAAAGTCCGCTGTCCGAAAATACGATGATCTATGCCATTTACCGGATGGGCTATATCAGCCGCCAGACCGTTCACGGATTCCGCAGCATTGCCAGCACCTGGGCCAACGAGCAGCTCGTCGAATATGGTGACCCGCCTATCTGGATGCGCCGCTATCACGCCGATTGGGTCGAAATGCAGCTAGCCCACTCGGAGGAAAACGAAGTTCGCGGGGCCTACAATGCGGCAGAATACCTCACGCCGCGCCGCAGGATGCTGCAGGATTGGGCCGACTATCTCGATGCCCAGACGGCGGCAGGGATTGCCACGCTGAAACAGCACGAGGTTCCCGACATCCGACCGCAACTCTATCTGGTGCAGTAGAAAAATCGGCGGGGCTCAGCTCCCTGCATGAGCGGGTGGACGATAACCAACCGGGTCGCTGATCCAGCGGTTAAGTTCAGACTCCCGCCAGCCCACCCCGTTCAAACTCACCTTCACGCGCGGCGGAAAGGTGCCCTCGTTGATCTTGCGATAGACCGTCGAGCGGGACAGGCCGCTTCGATTGATGACGGTCTTGAGGCGGATGATGCGGTCTGGTTCTGGCATGGCGGCGTTTCCAATTGCTGGGTTTAGTTGGGTTCCCCTGCAACCAGATTGCGACGATTCACTTCCGCTGCAAGCATATGTCAGCTAATCAAAGTATGGCGTAGAAGAAGTAACTGGCGGCGAATTAGCCCATTTGCTCTTCGGCGAATCACAGCTGCCATTTCTTGCCGCCACAGGATGCAACCGCTAACGCGCCGTCATGAATAATCGCATCCGCCAACCCCGCCAGGATCGCAGTCAGGCATCGATGGAGCGCATTCTTGATGCGTTTGAGTTGCTGCTCCGCAAGGGTGATTACGAGACGATTACCATTAACGAGATTGCGAGAGAGTTGGCGACCGGGGCCGGGTCCATCTATGCGCGGTTCGATGGGAAGCGCTCCATTCTGCTCGCCATGCATGCCCGCACAAGGGACCGGGCGCGGAAATATTTTGAGGCGCTGTTCAACCCAGCGGCACGGGCAGATGAGAGTTTGGATGCGGCCATAGAGCGGATTACGCGCGGGATGCTGAACTGGCACAAGCGGCAGCGGCATATCATCAAAACATCGCTGTTGCTCAACGATGCCGATATTTATCAAGGCGTGTCAGCATCGTTCCGCCCGTGGAGCGAGCATTTGGCCGCACTGCTTTTGTCTCGCGGCGCTGCCTTGACAGAGACTGGGGCCTTGGCGGCCGCGATTGCCATCCTGCAAGTTACCACAGCCATTCTGCAGCAATGGGTTATATTCGGGAAAGTCGCGCCGGTAGGGCACCGGCTGACGGACGCAGAGCTGGTTGCGGTGATCAAAGCGGCGGCGCTTGGTCAGGTGCAGGCCCAATCTACGTCGACCTGCTGAACCGAACTCCGTTCACGATGCAGCATTGAGTCAATCGTACTGCCGGGCGGGCCGCCCGGCGGGTTCCTGTTGACTCCACCGATTCGATGAGATAGCTCTCATAATTGTAATGTCATTACAGATAATGATATGCGGAGAGTGTGATGGACGAGGGCAATTTTGCTTCAGCTCAGAATACCGTGATGACCGGTGTGCTCGCCGGGCCAATTCGCGGCATTCGCTATCAGACGCCGACTTCCAGCGGCGTCACCAATGAGCGCGGCGAATTCCCCTATCTTGGCGGCGAGACCGTTACCTTCCTGATCGGCGGGCTGGTGCTGGGGACGACCAAGGCAGCGCCGCGCGTCAATTTGGCGCAGCTGGTCAACCGGATCGCGGGGAATATTGAGAAGCTGCGTGATCCGGGCGTGACTAATCTGGCGCGGCTAGTGCTGTCGCTGGATCAGGTCGGCGGCGTGGAAGGCGGGGTGACGATTGCTCCTGCCGTTCACGAAGCCGCCCAATGGATGCCGATCAACTTTAGCCAGCCCGAAGAGGCGTTCGAAAAAGATCCAATGATCGTCGGGCTGCTGGCAAAGCTGGATGCCATGCCGGGCGCGTTCACCGCGAACACGCCGCGCGCCCTTCGCGATGGGGCCGCTGCGCGCAATGAACTGCGTCGCAACATCCGGGGTATCATCAAGCAGAGCGATGTCCGCATCCCCCTGCGCGATGGTTCGTATGTGCTCGCCGATGTCTTCCGCCCGGCTGAAGCTGGCCCGCATCCAGTGATCATGAGCCAGAGCCTCTACGGCAAAGCCTTTTACCACGAATGCATTTGCAGCGAGGAAGAGGCGCTGGAGAAGGAACGGCTGGAAGACCGCTTCTTTTCGGGCAATCCCGATGCCCTGCAATATGAAAATCATGAGACGGTGGATACCTCGGTCTGGGTTCCGCAGGGCTATGTCTGCATCAGGGTGGACGGGCGCGGCGTGGGCAAAAGCCCCGGCCTGCAAGCGCCGTGGAGTGTTCAGGAAGCCGAAGATTATTATGACGCGATCGAATGGGCGGGAACGCAAGATTGGTCGAACGGCAATGTCGGGCTGTGGGGCATGTCTTATGTGGCGATGACCCAGCATAATGTCGCGAGCCTCAATCCGCCGCATCTGAAGGCGATGATCGCGCAGGGGACCGACGCCGATATCTATAACGAAGCGCTCTATGGCGGCGGGATTTTCGGCGAGGGGTTCTGGACCTGGTGGTGGAAGGCCTGGACCGCGAACAATTCCTGCGGGGAGCGAAGGCAGACAGACTGGATGGAACGGGTGATGTCGACCCCGTTCAACGATCCCGATGCTTACGGCCCCAAGGGCTCGATCTTCATGCGCCCCGAACGCGGCAAGGCGACCGCGCCGGTCTGGATCGTGGGGCCGCAAATTGGCGCGGTTATCCATCAGCTGGGCAGCAGCGAGACCTATCTTCACTCGACCGGGGTCAAAGCCAAGCGCTTCGACTTTATCGATGCCTGGTTCCCCTATTGCTATGATGGAACGACGGTGGCCGATCATCGCCGCTGGTTCGATCATTGGCTGAAGGGTATCGACAATGGCGTCGCGGATGAACCGCCGGTTCGCATTCAACTGCGCACCGGCAACGGTGGCTATCGCCTGATCGAAGAGCAGACTTGGCCGATTGAAGGCACGGAATATCGGCGCTGGTATCTCGATGCCACGCCCTCCGAGTGGCAGGGCGACGGGCGGCGGACCGATCTGATGCGGGTGGTCGATGCACCGCCAGCAAGCGCAGCCAGTGCAAGCTACTCAGCCGAGGTTGAACTGGGGCAACCGATGCTGTCGCCCATGGGACCGGTCGGCGGGCCGCCGCGCTGGTCGACCGGAATTTCGTTCGTCAGCGAGCCGATTGCCGAGGACATGGCGGTGATCGGCTATATGAAGGCGGGTCTTTGGGTGTCCGCTTCTGCTGCCGACATGGACGTATTCGTCTCGGTGCGCGTGCTCGATAAAGATGGCCGCGAAATCCGCTACGATGCGCCTGCGCACCCGGCGCATCCGGTCTTTGCCGCACCCGTCGGGCATGGCTTGCTGAAAGTCTCGCACCGTAAGCTGGACGCAGCACGCACCACTGAATTTTGGCCCGTGCACACGCATCTTGAAGCCGATCATGCGCCGCTTGAAGGGGCAGAGGTTGTGCAGATCGAGCTTGGCCTAAACCCGGCCACGGCGCTGATCCGCAAGGGCTGCCGCCTACGCGTCGATATTCAGCCCTATGCGCCCGATGGCTGCCCGACCCGCGCCTATGACGAAGGCTACCACACGGGCGCGAACAACACGGTTTACACCGGCCCCGATCACCCGTGCTTCATTCAGCTACCGATTGTGCCGGTGAAGTGACCAACGACATTCAAGCCAAAGGAGACGGCCATGACTGCACTTCTCGATAAGTCCGAGCGGCTGGCGACCATTCTCGATAACGTCCGCGCGCTGGGGCCGACGCTCAGGAAGCGCGCGCCAGAGGCCGAAAAGGCGGGGCGTCACTCAGATGAGACCATCGCTGATCTGGACGCGGCCGGCGTATTCAATATCGGCAGTCCGGCTGAATATGGCGGTGACGAGCTGACCGTGCGACAGCAGCTTGATGTGATCATCGACGTTGCCAAATGGGATGGCTCGGCTGGCTGGACCACATGGGTGGCGGCATCGACGAATTGGCTGCCTGCTGGCTGCGGCCCGAAGATCATCGAAGAGGTCTACGCGCCCCAATGGGTTGGCCCGCGCGTCGCAGGCTCCAGCCACTTCCCCGCTTCCAGGGGCAAGGCCAGGCGCACCGATGGCGGCTGGATTATCTCTGGTGGCCCATGGACCTTCGGCAGCGATTCCCTTTGGGCACCATACACCAACCTTGGGTGCATAGTGGAAGAGGACGAAGGCAAGTTCCTGCTCGGCGTGCAAGTCGCGCGCGACGATTTGCGCTTCCTCGACGATTGGGACGTGGCAGGCATGTGCGCCACTGGCAGCGTGTCAATCATGCTGCACGGTGAGGAACTGTTCGTTCCCGACTATCGCTGCGTCGATTTCCGCGATGTAACCAGCGCCACCATCGACAGCGGGCTTGCGGGTTCGCTGTGGAAGGCCCCATCGCTCGGCTGGGCCTTCAGCCTGATGGCGGGCATGTCGATCGGCATCGCCGAAGGCGCGCTGGAGCGCTTTCTGGAACGGAGCGAAGGCCGCCCGATCCGCGGCACTACCTACTCCAACCAGCGCGAAGCGCCGCTGACCCACCTGATGCTGGCAGAGGTTCATTCCAAAATTCAGTCTGCAAAGCTGATGTGCCAGGCCAATGCGGCCGAGACCGACCGTCTGGGCGAACTTAACGCAGCTGGTACTCCGGCGGACCCTGAATATATGCAGAAGTTCAGCGCGCGCGTGCTCGCCGAGACGGCCTATGCCGCCAAATGGTGCTCCGAGGCGATCGAACTGCTCCAGCGCAATTCAGGCGCAACCGCGATCATGAGCTTCGATCCGATCCAGCGGGCCTGGCGCGATGCGCGCGTCATCACGCTGCACGGTGCGCTCAATCTTGAGGCACTGTCCGAGAATTGGGGGCGGCTGATGGCGGGGATGCAACCGCATAATTTCGCCGGCATCACGACGCTCGATCGCTTCGCGCCCTCGTCGCTGAAAGCAGCCTAAGGAGACCTTTTGTGACCACCTCAACCCGCCCCCGGCCAAGGCTTTCGACGGGCCACAGCACATTGGCCGCACGCGATCTGCAAGCCTTAAAGGCGTTTTACTGCGATGTACTTGGCTTTGAAGTCACGAACGAAGGGCCGATACCGACTGAAGGCCAGGAACTGGTGTTTCTGAGTCAGGATCCAAGTGCCCATCATCAGATCGCCATGGTCGGCGGTGCGATGACATCGGATTCGGACTTTGTTATGGTCGATCATCTGGCCTTCCGCACCGGCTCGCTCGATGATCTTCGCGTCATTCATGCGAAACCTCACCGAAGCGGGCATCACGGAAATATTGCAGATTGATCACGGCAATGCCTGGTCCCTGTATTTCAACGATCCCGAAGGAAATGGCGTGGAGACCTATGTCGATACGCCCTTCCACGTTGCCCAACCTTATGCCGATGAATGGGACATCAATTCCACGAACGAGCAAATCGAGTCGACAACGCACGAAAAGCTGAAGGACAAGCCGGAGTTCATGCTGATGAAGGACTGGTCCGCCAATTTTGCCAAACGCATGGCGCACCGCTAGTTGACCGGCGGTTGCGACGGGGGGATTAAAGTTTGAGGCGCTGGCTGGTTCTCCTCGGCTGCTTTGTCGGTATGGCCCTGTCGACCCCGGCGATCCTGATGCAGCCGCTTGGCCTGTTTCTGAAATCGATGACGTCGGAGTTTGGCTGGTCGCGCACGACCTTCTCCAGCGTCGTCGCTATGGCCTCGCTCGCCAACATCATTATCCTGCCGATTGCGGGATATCTGGTTGATCGCTTTGGTCCGCGCCGGATTGTTGCCGTCGGAGTGGTCCTGGGCTGCGCAAGTTATGCCGCTTTGTCGCTTGCCAACACTTATGGGCAATTGATCGCGCTCGTCATGATTGCCGTCGCTGCGGGTAATCTTGCGAGTTACCCCGCTTTTATGTCTTTGGCGCAGCGCTGGTTCGACAAGCGCCTTGGTTTCGCGCTGGCAATAACCTCCACCGGCCTCGCGGTCGGCGTAGCTGCTTTTTCCTTCTTGATCACGCAGACTATAGCCGCGAGCGGGTGGCGCGCGGCCTTTGTGACCGTGGCCGCAGTTGCGCTAGTGATTGGGCTGATCAACGTCACCTTCCTCGTGCGCGATAGCGAGACGGCTGGCGCTGGCCAACCAATTGATCGCGCAGCGATGGATGATGGATCGTATGGTGCAGCGCTGAAATCTGGTGATTTCTGGCTCTATACCAGCGCGTTCACTCTCATCATTTTTGGTGTCGTCGGTTGCAATTTCCATCTGCCAGCACTGCTGTCGGATCGCAGCGCAACCACCAGTTTGATCGCGACGGTCATGGCCGTGGGGGCTGCGGGATCGCTGTTCGGGCGATTGGTCACTGGCATACTGCTTGATCGCTATTCGGTCATCCGAGTGGCCAGCGTGTTCTTTGTGGGGCAGGCGGTCGGCTTCTTGTTGCTCCTGGATGGGTTGCAATGGGCGCTGCCCGCCAGCTTCTTACTCGGCGCGGTGCAAGGCGCCGAGGTTGACGTGATGGGCTACGTCGTCGCGCGCCGGTTTGGCAGGTCTGCCTACGCCCGCATTTTCGGAACCTGCTTCGGCATTACGCTGGTTGGCGCGATGATCGGACCGATGGCGATGGCGACGATTTTTGACCGGACCGGGTCTTACGATCTCGGCTTGATGCTGCTCCCCATCCTGCCATTTGTGGCTCTGGTTCTGCTTTGGCGCGTGCGTCCGCTTCCGGTAACTGTTTCATGAGCGACACCGGCGGTGCATCGCTGAACGTAAGCAACGGCGTAGCGACAATCCTGTTTGATCGCGCGCACGCCCGAAACGCCATGCTGCAAGCAACATGGCAGGCTCTACCTGAACTGGTTGCACAGGCGGAAGCCGACACAAATGTCGCAGCCATCGTCCTGCGAGGGGCAGGCGGGCATTTCGGCGCGGGCAATGACATCGCCGAATTTGGCGTCCTGCGCAACGATCCTGCGAAGTGCCGGGCATACGGTCAAGCCATGGCCGACGCGATGATGGCGGTCGAACGCGCAACCAAACCGGTGATCGCCGCGATCGAAGGAAGCTGCTTCGGGGCGTCGGTCGCGCTCACGCTCACAGCGGACTTTCGCGTTGCCGCCAACAATGCCCGCTTTGCGATAACGCCTGCAAAACTGGGTGCACTCTATCTGCGCAGCGATCTGCACCGTCTGGTTGCCGCAATTGGCCAGGGGCAAGCTCGCCGGATGATCTACACGGCCGCACGCTGGAAGCGTCTGAAGCCGCCAACATTGGCCTCCTCGATCATCTAGTGCCACCTGATCAATTCGACGCGGAGCTTGATGCGGTTTGCCAGTCGATCTTGCGCGGATCGCCCTTCACGCTGCGTCACAGCAAACGCATGTTGCGCAGTGCTGGACATGGCGAGACCCCAGTGGAGGACGAGCAGAGCCTGGGCTGGTTTGTGGCTGCCATGCAGGGCGCTGATTTTGCTGAGGGCTATGCGGCGTTCATGGCAAAACGGTGCCGGAGTTTCGGAAGGACGGTTAGCTTCCCCGTTGCTCCGCCAATTTGTCGGTTGCGATACGGACTCGATGCGCGTCCGCTGCACTCATGCCCAAGACGCGCAAATGATACTCTGCCGCACGAGCCCCCGCGTCGGCCTGACCATCGTTCAGCCGCGCGCTGACTCCCGCCCGCAGGATCGCCAGCAGTGTATCGATGACGAACTCGTCTACCGGCTCGGTAAAGCAGCCTTGCTCGACGCCCAGGGCAACATCTAGCCGCATATAACGTGAGATATCGTCCTTGATCGCCTCGAACTCAGTGAAGGCCGACATCAGCAAACGGCCCCAGCTCGGCTCTGTAGCCGCGATTTCGATAAATTGCTGTGTGCCGAAAGCGACGCGAGCCGAACCTTGCTCCAGCGACAGCCTTAGGCTGCTCATTTCGTTGTGCATCGCCAATGTCACCGCCTGACAGACGGCGGCGACGATTTCTGCTTTGTCTTTGAAATAGAGGTAGAAGGTTCCGTTTGCGAGTTCGGCTTCGGCGGCGATTTCGCTGACCGAGGTGCCACTAATGCCGCGCTCGGCCATCAGGCGAAGGGCAGCCTGGGTCAAACGGCCTCGCGTTCGGTCGCGCTTGGTTTCGCGCGGTGAAGAGGAAGACTTTTGTCCTGGCATGGTGACGGCTTTAGCTTGCATCGTAGTTTTTTCAATCTGGCTGACGGGGGCGGGCGAAGCGTCATGCCCTCGTATCGTAATGGATATTTTGAACCCGATTACATTTTTTTCGCGATTTGGGCTATCTGATATTGACGGAACTCTCATAATGGGGCAACTCTCATTTTTGTAAGAGTTGGCCCGCATATCGGGTCGGATCAGAATCCAAAAAAAACATGGGGAGGAGAGGCGCATGCTTACCAATTCGACAGGTTCAAGCCGAATGCATCGGACCAGTGGGCTCTTGAAGGCTTCCCCGCTGGCGCTCGTCATAGCGCTGGCAACGCCAGGCATGGCCTATGCCCAGGATGCTGCTGCCGCCGAAGCTGATGAAGGCCAGATTTCCGACATTGTCGTGACCGCCCGCCGCACCGAAGAAACGCTACAGGACATTCCCGCCAGCGTTTCCGCAATCACAGGTGACGATGTTGCACGCATGGATTTGCTTGGCGACGTTCAGTCGCTGGTTTCCGGTGTCACCTTTCAAACGGTCGGTCCAATCCCTGCCGTAGGTATTCGTGGATTTGGTAACCGGACCAGCGCCGGAAATCCTTCCAATACGGCGGTCGGCATTTTTCAGGACGGCGTCTTTGTCATTCCCACCCTGTCGACGGTGATCAATCGGACTGACACGACCCGGGTCGAAGTCGCCAAGGGGCCGCAGAGCACGCTGTATGGCCGTTCGTCATTCGCAGGCGCAATCAACATTGCGACCGCCGATCCGACCAGCGACTTCTCAGGCTATGTCAGTGCAGGCTACGGCTTTGGCGCGGTGGGCGGTGAGAATATGTGGCATGTTCAGGGCGCGGTCTCAGTACCATTGTCCGACACGCTATCTGTCCGTCTCTACGGGCTTGTTGAAGACCGCCAAGGTTACGTCTTTGATCGCGTCACCGGCAATCGCTCCGGTGGCTACGACCGGCAGGTCGGCCGCATCAAGATCTTGTGGGAGCCGAGTGATGCCGTTGAAGCGCGTCTCTCGGCGGCGATCTACCGCGACGATTTGCCTTTCCCCTTCGTGACGGCGGGCCGCGTGCGCCCACCACTCGGCCAAGGGATTCTTTTTGCCAACCCGTTGAGTGCGGCCGCGCGCGGTGCCTTGCGTTTCGGCGATAATGTTTGGGATGGGACAATCGTCACGACACCGCGCAACAAGATCGAGGGCGAGCAAGTTACGCTCGATCTGCGCTTCGAAACGCCGTTTGGCGAACTGACTTCGCTGACCGACTATCAGCAAGCAACGCTCAGTCCCTCATTCTCGCTGGACAATACCCGACTTGCCTGGGCGATCGGCTCGCAGACCTATGACGAGAAGCGCTTCTCTCAGGAACTGCGCGTAACCAAGTCGGACGGTCCGTTCGGTTACATGTTCGGCATCTACATGATGGATTCCAAGGTTGAGCAAGGCGGCGGCAAGACATTCGACACCAGCCGCGCCTTCGGCACTTTTGGCCCCGGATCGGTGTTGTTCGATGATCCGTTCCCGACTTTCCCGCCCTCGGTTCGTGCCTTGCTACAGCCGGCCTACACGCACACGATCGCTTATGCCGGTTTTGGCCAGCTCAGCTATGACTTCACCGATGCCCTGAACCTCACCGTCGGGCTTCGTTACGGCGTTGACGAGATCGACGGAACCGCTGGCGCAGCATTTGTCGCAACGGCGGGCTTCCTGATCCCGACCGCCCCGATCACCTATCGGCGCGGCACGTTCAGCGCACTGACCGGAAGCGCCAATCTCAGCTACGAGATCGCCGACGACGTGACGGTCTATGCGAGCTACGCCAAGGGCAATTCACCAGGCGGACTCAACACCGGTGCATTTGCTCTGCGTAATTTCGACGAGCAGAATGTCGATGCCTTTGAACTGGGCCTCAAATCTCGCTTCCTCGACAATCGCCTGCAACTCAATCTGGCACTCTTCGAGAACAAGTACAGCGACCTTCAGCTTGCACAAAACGTGCTCGCCGCAGGCCAGCTGACTTCGTTCGTATCGAACGCTGGTAAGGCGCGCGGCCGCGGTTTCGACGCCGATGTGACGGCGGTGGTTTCGGACAACATCCGCTTTGGTGTGCAGTATACCTATGTCGATTCGCAAATCACACAGTACACGCCCGCAGCGCCTCCGGTCTTGCAGATCGATCTGACCGGGGTTCCGCTGGTGCGCTCGCCCAAGCACTCGCTCAACGCCCATGTCACGCTTTCAGCAGATGTTGGCTCAGGTAAATTCCAGTTCACGGCGGCGCACAACTACACCTCGAGCTATACCAACGATTATCAGGGCGTTCCTGCCGGATTCGCCTATCCGGGAATACCAGGCGGCTTGCCAGCCGGGGTAACGACCAGCCAGGTGTTGGCGCTCTATCGCACGCCCGGTTACTCGACGACTGATCTTGATGCGAGCTTGACCTTCGGTCCGGTAGAATTGAGCGCATCGGTGCGTAACCTGTTCAACAAGCAGTATATCGGTTCGCTACTGGCCTTCGATACCGTGTCGCTTCCGCTCGAACTGCCCGGTCGACCACGGACCATCGAATTTGCTGTCAAGTACAAGTTCTGACGGACAAAGCAGCGCCCCTCCGCAGTAAATGCTGAGGGGCGCTGCGCGGCAGCAATGACCCTTTGAACTGGCACCCGGCCTGTGGGAATCCTGCGACCTATGAGCAGCAACCAGGAGGAAGCAGATGACAACCGACTTTCGTGACGACGGCAAAGTCTTCGTTCCGACCAATCCCTTTGTCGCGGGGCCGGAACGCGGCATCCTGAGCGAATACAAGCCCGGTACGGAGACGTTGCCTGAAGGCTTCAAGCTCGCGCCGATGTTTGCGCCACTGCCGGTCGAAATCGTGTTTGAGCGCGATGTTGCAGTCACCCTGCGCGATGGAGTGACGATCAACGTCGATGTGTTCCGCCCTGCTGGAAGCGAGAAGATACCAGTCATCGTCGCGTGGAGCCCTTATGGGAAAGCTCAAGGAACCACGCCCGATGTAATCGGGCTTTACGGCATGCTCGGCATGAATGTCGGCGCGATGTCAGGGCTCGCCAAGTTCGAGGGCCCTGACCCTGCCTATTGGTGCGCACGCGGCTATGCGGTCTGCAATCCCGATCCGCGCGGCGTTGGCATGTCCGACGGCGACAGCGCGATGTTCGGCACGCAGGAGGGGCAGGACTGCCACGACCTGATCGAATGGCTGGCTGTGCAGGACTGGTGCAGCGGCAAGGTGGGAATGAGCGGCACCTCCTATCTGGCCAACGCGCAGTGGTTCACCGCTGCCGAACAGCCGCCGCATCTGGCCGCGATCAATCCGGTTGAGGGCTTCAGTGATATGTACCGCGATCTGGTGATGCGCGGAGGGATGCCGGATCTCGGCTTTGCCGAGCGACTGCGGCGCAGCTTCGCGGGCAAGAATATGCGGGAAGACAACGCGCTTGAGGCCGAGCACACCCCGCTGATGGCTCCGCTGTGGGAAGACAAAATTGCACGTTATGACAAGATAACTGTGCCAACCTATGTCGTCGCCAGCTACTCCAACACGCTGCACTGCGCTGGAACCTTTCGCGCCTGGCGGCGGATAGCTTCCGAACAGAAATGGCTACGCATTCACAATATTCAGGAATGGCCAGATTATTACGAGGCGGACAATCTCGAACGGCTGGTCCAGTTCTTCGATCATTACCTGAAGGGGACGGATAATGGCTGGAGCGACACCCCGCGTGTCCTTTACGCCGTGCATGATTTCAAAGGCGGTGACACGATCAACCACGCGGCGGGTGCGTTTCCGCCAGAGACAGTCAACAACACCAAATATTATCTGAACGGCGCAACCCGCGCGCTGACACCGGAACTTCCAGCGATGGAGCTTCCTGCGCCCTATGACACTCAGTCCGATCCGGCGCTCGTTTCCTTCATCGTCCGGTTCGAGCGGGAAACGGTGCTGGTTGGCTATCCCAAAGTGCATCTCTGGGTCGAGGCTGCGGGATCTGACGACATGGACCTGTTCGTGCTGATCCAGAAGCTCGACGCCCAGGGCAGCCATCTCTCGCAATTCACCGTCGCCAACCAAACTGCGCGGATGCAGGACCTGACCGAGGAGGGCTGTTCGATCCTGCGTTACAAGGGCTCAGACGGCCGCCTGCGCGTTTCGGCGCGGCACCTCGATCCCGCGCTCTCGACCGACGAAGTGCCATCGCATAGCTTTGACCGCGTCGAGAAGCTCGCACCCGGCGAAGTCGTTGATGTCGAGATCGACCTCTTGCCCATCGGCATGCGCTTCTATCCCGGCGAGCAGCTTCGCCTAGTCATCAGCGCGCGCAATCTGCTTGGCCCGATGATGCCGATGGTCAGCAAATATGTGCCCGCCAACCAGGGCCAGCACATTATCCATACCGGCGGTTCGCGCGCGTCTTACCTTCAACTCCCCGTTTCAGGAGCCTAACCATGTCTGCACTCGACAAGGTCGAAATCACCAACATCATGAACCTGTACGGCTTCGCGCTCGATGCGCGGGCATGGGATCTGTTCGATCTGATCTTCACCGAAGATGTCGAAGCGGTGTTCGGCCCGGCGGGGGCGGGCTGGCACGGTCTGGATGAATTCAAGGCATCGTTCGAGATGTTCCACAAGACACTCGACAGCCACCAGCACACGATGATGGGCCATGTCATTCATGTCGACGGCGATAAGGCCAACGCATTCAGCTATGGCAACTGGTTGCTTATCCGCGACGATGCCGAAGGCGGGCCGAACTGGATGGGGACCGGCTGGTATGACGATGAACTGGTGCGCACCGACAAGGGCTGGCGCATCAAGAAACGCATCTGCCGTCTGCAAGGCTGGACCGGCAACCCTTATGTGCCCGAGCCGAACCGCGAGCATCAACCGGACATGAAAACCAATATCCTGAGCGAGCATTGCGCCGATGGCCGGATCGCATTCCTGGAAGTGATCCGGGCGAAGTAATCCCATGAAAGACGTCGTTATCGTGGGCGCCGGCCCGGTCGGCCTGTTTGCCGCGCTGTTGCTCGATCAACAGGGCATTTCGGTTGACCTCTATGAGCGTTGGCCGACGTTTTACCCGTTGCCGCGCGCATGTGGCGTCGATCATGAAATCATCCGCCAGTTGCAAGGGCTGGGGCTGATGGACGAGCTTGAGCCATTGCTCGATCCGGTGATGGGGCCGGGCAAGAATTACGAGTTTCAGGACGCCAATCACGAAACCCTGCTGAAGATCGACTGGAACCGCCCCGGTGCATCGGGCTGGGCGCAGATGAATATGTTTTATCAGCCCGAAGTCGAAGCGATGATGCTGCGCCGCTTGCAGAAATCGGACAACGTGTCGATCCATCACGGTCGCGAGTTGGTGGCATTCGAGCAGCATGACGAGCATGTCCAGCTGACATTCGCGGAAACCGAGAAGCCGGAAAACCGCTTCACCGCAAACGCGCGCTATGTGATCGGCGCAGACGGTGCACGCAGCACGCTGCGTGGACTGATGGGCATCAAACCGATCGATCTGGGCTTTGCCTATGACTGGCTGGTTGTCGATGTGGTGCCGCACGACAAGGAGCGCGTCTGGTCCCCTTACGTCATCCAATATCTCGACCCGCGTCGCCCGACAACATTGGTCGGCAGCGGACCCAATCGCCGACGCTGGGAATTCATGGCTCTGCCTGGCGAGAGCATCGAGGAGCTGAACTCCATCGAAACGACCTGGAGGTTGCTCGCCCCTTGGAACATCAACCCCGACAATGCGACGGTCGAGCGGCACGCAGTCTACACCTTCCGGGGCAGCTGGGCCGATCAGTGGAAGCAGGGCCGTGTCATGCTGGCGGGCGATGCGGCGCACACTATGCCGCCGTTCCTCGGCCAAGGGCTTTGCGCCGGGATGCGCGATGCCTTTGCGCTTAGCTGGCGGCTGGGCGCGATCCTGGGCAAGGGCGCCTCAGAACAGCTGCTTGAATCCTACGGCCCCGAACGGCGCGAACATGTTTGCGAGATCATCCGGCAAGCGGTCGAAATTGGCCGCATGATCTGCATGCTTGATCCTGCCGAAGTCGCTGCACGTGATACGCAAATGAAAGCGGCGATGAAGGACCCGTCGCTTGGTGTGAAGCCGCCGCCCGAACCCCGTCTTGGCTATGCAGGCGTCTATCGGATTACTGACGATCATGCGGGCTGTCTGTCGATGCAAGGCCATGTGCGTCAAAATGGGCGTGAGGGGCTGTTCGACGATATCGTCGGGAAGGGCTGGCAGTTGCTGATGCGCAGCAACGGCAAGGCCGCGGCGCTCGATCAGACTTCTCGGCAGTTCATCGAAGACTTCGAGATCGCAAGCGCTGACTTCGGGGATGGTGGTGACACGGAGGATCTGGACGAAGTTTACGGTGCGTGGTTTGACCTGCTTGGAGCAGAGGCGGTCTTGGTTCGACCAGACTTCTATGTGTTTGGCACTTCGTCGGTCGATGGTGTCAATGCGCTGCTGGTGTCGGCAAAGGACGTAATTGGTCCAACAGCTGCTGACCTGGAAGAGCCGCTTATGGTGCAGGCGAGCTAATGCGAGTGGTAACCCATGTTGTGATCTTCACCTGGATTGCCGAAGCGACCGAAGCGCAGATTGCGGATTTGGGCGAGGCGATGACTGGCTTGGGTCACGAACTGGCCGATCTGGTTACCATCAGACATGGCCGCGATCTGAAGTTCCGCGATGGCAATGGCGACTATGCGCTGGTTGCGACTTTCGCCGATCAGGCGGCGTGGAGCGCCTATCAGGCGCATCCCAGCCACAAGGCGTTCGTCCGCGACTTTGTGACGCCGCTGCAAGCCAGCCGGCTCACGATACAGTTCTAGAATTAGAGGCTGATTTTATGACCAACACTCTGGACGTAAATGTCTTTTCCCTGTTCGCTGCCGCTGCGCAGGCCAATGCCGAGCGAGCATTCCTCATCGTCGATGGTCAGCTGCTTCTGACCTATGGCGGAATGCTGGAACAAACGGGGCGCGCGGCGGCTTGGTTGCGCTCGAAGGGCTTGCAGCGAGGTGATCGCGCTATCATTCAAGCGCATAAATCCCCCGCTGCCGTCATCTTCTACCTCGCTTGTCTGCGCGCGGGGGTAACCTTCATCCCGCTCAACACTGCTTATCAGGCGAGCGAACTGGCCTATTTCCTTGAAGATGCCGAGCCGTCCTTGCTGATCGCCAGTGCCGGCCTGCCCGGTGAGAGCGTTGCCTTTGCAGGGGAGCGCGCGATCTTGGCGGGAGACCTGCAAAGCGCGCCTTGGGCAGACTTTGCCGATGTGCTGCCGGTGGTCGAAGCCGCACACGGCGATCCGGCGGCGATCCTTTACACTTCCGGGACAACGGGCCGCTCCAAAGGTGCGGTGCTCACGCACGGTAATCTGTCATCCAACGTCATTGTGCTGGGTCAGGCTTGGCATTGGCAGGACAATGACGTGTTGCTCCATGCGCTTCCCATTTTCCATGCGCATGGCCTGTTTGTGGCGCTGCACCTTGCATTGCTGCACGCCTCACCGATGCTGTTTCACGACCGTTTCGATGCTGCCGCTGTGCTGCGCGACTTGCCGTCCGCTACGGTCTTCATGGGCGTGCCGACATTCTACACGCGGCTTTTGGGCGAGCCCGCGTTTGACCACACCCTCTGCAAAAACATGCGGCTGTTCGTCAGCGGATCGGCCCCCTTGCTCGACGCTACCTTCGAAGAATTCCGCGAGCGGACCGGCCACACGATTCTCGAACGCTACGGCATGACCGAAGCCTTGATGGTCACATCCAATCCCTATGATGGGCCGCGCATCGCAGGCAGCGTCGGACCATCGCTGCCCGGCATTTCGGTGCGCGTCGTCACTGAAAATGGCGGGCTCGCCAAAACGGGTGAACCCGGCGTGCTGGAGATGAAAGGCCCGAACATGTTCGCGGGCTATTGGCGCAACCCCGAAAAAACCGCCGAGGACCACACCGCAGACGGCTGGTTCATCAGCGGCGATATCGCGACCGAGGATGAAGCAGGCTATATCCGCATCGTTGGCCGCGCCAAGGATCTGATCATTTCGGGCGGCTACAACATTTATCCCAAAGAGGTCGAAATGGCGATCGATGCGATGGAGGGCGTGGTCGAGAGCGCCGTCATCGGCGTGCCGCATCCCGACTTTGGCGAGGGCGTTGTCGCCGTCGTCGTGCGCGAAGCTGGCTCCGCCATAGATGCGGAGGCAATTACCAAAACTCTCGCGACCGAACTCGCCGCCTTCAAGCGGCCCAAGAGGGTCGTAATTGTTGACGATCTGCCCCGCAACGCGATGGGCAAGGTCCAGAAGGCCGAACTGCGCAGCCACTATGGCGCGTCCTTCGCCTGATAATTTCCCGGAGAAACACTCATGCGTATTATTACCTTCGAACGAAACGGCACTGTCCAACATGGCATCCGCAATGGCGAAATGGTCCAGCTTTGCCCCGACGCCAAATCGGCGGTCGATCTCGCCATGAACGGTGCGCCGTCATCGGACGAAGCTGTTGCGCTGTCCGAAGTTAAGCTGCTCCCGCCCGTCCCGCGTCCAGGCAAGATCATCTGCATCGGCCTCAACTACCGCGCGCATGCGATCGAAGGCGGCAACGCCATTCCCGATTATCCCGCGGTGTTCATGCGCTGCACCACGTCCCTTGCCGCGCCGGATGCGGCGCTGATCTACCCCGAATGTTCGGACAAGTTCGATTATGAGGCCGAACTCGCGGTTGTCATCGGCAAGACTGCAACCGCAGTCAGCGCCGCGGACGCACTGGATTATGTCGCCGGCTATTGCTGCTTTAATGACGGATCGGTGCGTGATTATCAGCGCAAATCGACGCAGTGGACCATGGGCAAGAACTTCGACGGCACCGGCGGCTTCGGGCCGGAGCTTGTCACTCCAGCTGAACTGCCCGCCGGGGCATCGGGGCTGCGACTGGTCGCGCGGCTCAATGGCGAGATCATGCAGGACAGCGACACGGGCGACATGATCTTTGACGTCGCAACCCTGATAGCAACCCTATCAGAAGGCATGACGTTGGAACCAGGCGATGTAATCGCCACCGGCACGCCATCCGGCGTCGGCTACGCGCGCACCCCGCCGGTTTTCATGAAACCCGGCGATGTAATCGAAATCGAAATCGAGAAGATCGGCGTGCTGACAAACACCATCGCGCGTCGGGGTGCCTGACCATGAGCACAGCCAAATATAGCCTGCTCGGCATTTCAGGAAGCTTGCGAACCGGCGCATTCTCGACGGCTGTGCTAACCGCGATGGTCGAGGCCACTGCGGACAGAGCGGACCATAGCTTCGCCGATATCGGTACCTTGCCACTCTTCAATCAGGATCTTTACGTGGAACCGCTGCCCGCCCCGGTGCAGCAGCTTCGTGTTCAGATTGCCGCAGCAGACGGCATCGTCATTTCGTCGGGCGAGTATAACCACGGCATTCCCGGCGTGCTCAAAAACGCGCTCGATTGGGCCTCGCGGCCGCACAATGGCTCTCCCTTGCGCGACAAACCAGTGCTGATCATGACCTCGTCGCCCGCTGTGACCGGCGGGGTGCGCGCGCAATACCAAATTCGCGAGACGGTCATCTCCGCACTGGCCAGGCCGGTGAGCACGCCAGAGATCGTGGTCGGCCATGTCGGCGCGAAGATGATCGATGGACGCTTCCACGATCCCGCTGTGATCGAATTCGCATTGAACGGGTTCGCGGCGCTGTTCGCCGAGATCGACCGGAACGGTCGCGGCTAACCGGCTGGAAAGGACAAGCCATGGACATTGTCAAATTTGAAGACGCGCCATTCTACAATCCGCCCAATCATGAAGGTGTCATCTCCAGACGACTGCAAGGCGATGCAGTCAGCAGCGCTGATTTCGCGTGGGTCGGATATTCAGATTTCCCGCCGGGCGTGATCGTGCCGATGGAGGCTGGGACGTTTAGCAAAATCTATGTCGTGACGACAGGTTCGCTGACGATCGAGCAGGCCGATGGCACCCGTCATCTGCTGGGGCAGTGGGACAGCATCTTCATTCCCGCGGGTGAAGCGCGCTCAGTTATCAACGACAGCGGCGGTCCCGCAGCAATCATCGTGGTGACGCCGACGCCCGCCACTTAGCAAAACACTGACGGATCGACCCTTCGTCCACGCGCCTCGGCAAGGAGACCAGCCAAATGACGATCTTGACCTTCAAAGGGTTTGGTGGTGTCCGTCTTCAGGCTGAAGTTGCGGGCGACGAACACGATCCGATGATCCTGCTGGTTCACGGCGCTGGGCAAACCCGGGCCGTCTGGTCCACGGTTGTCGAAGCTTTGGTGCAGGCAGGACGGCAAGTAGTCAGCCTCGATTTGCGAGGCCATGGCGGTAGCGAATGGCCGGTCGATGGTCGCTATGACCTGGATGCCTATGTCGAGGATCTTCGTGCGGTTCTGGCGCAGCTCAACTCCCGCCCCGTGGTCGTCGCCGCAACGGTAGGCGGCTGGATCGCGGTGCAGGCGCTATCTTCGGATGCCGCCAATCTGGCAGCTGGCCTCGTGCTGGTCGACATGCCGATCCGCAGTGCCGCAGAAGCTGCCAGGCAGATCAGCAAAAGCCTGCCTGAGGATCAACCGGCGCTCGACTCACGGGTGATCGGAGCCATGGACCTCGGAGACGTTGCAGATAGCGTCCTTGCTGCGGCACCGGGACTCAACCTGCCGACAATGGTGCTGCGCGGCGGAATTGCCTGGGTTCGCCATTCGCCGGGGGCAGCCGAGTTCGACATGGCGCTGCCCAATGCAGAAGTGGCCGAGGTGGACGACGCCGAATTGCTGCTGGTGATTGATCGAACGGAGGCACTGCTGGCGCATCTCCTCGATTTTCTTGAGCGCAAGCAACCTCGCCACGCCAACGAGTTTCGCGCTGGGTCCGATGCACGCACATTGCGCGACGCGATGGGCTGCTTTGCAACCGGGATCACCATTGTCACCGCACGTGCGCCGGACGGAACGCCGATTGGCCTTACAGCAAACAGTTTCACTTCGGTCTCGCTCGATCCGCCGCTGTTGCTGGTCTCGATTGCGAACTCGGCCGGGTCCGCAGCGGCGCTGAAGGAAGCGCACCATTTTGTGGTAAATGTCTTGCAGACCGGACAACAACTGGCCTCGAACCGCTTTGCAGGTAAGGGCGAGGATCGGTTTGCCGCTACCGCCTGGCACGCGGGTGAAACCGGGATGCCATTGCTCGACGGCTCGCTCGGCTCGTTCGAATGCAAGCGGCACGCGATCCATGATGGCGGCGATCATTTCCTGCTTGTCGGCGAGGTTGTGCGCGCGCAATTCGAACCGCGCCGCGATCCGTTGCTTTACTTCCGCGGGAAGTACCGCAGGCTTCATCTTGCCTGAGATTGCAAGCCGCACATGCGGGGCATCAAGTTGGACTCTGAACCCAGCGAACTGAAGTCATTGCAGACACATATCAAACCTCATCTTTTTCGAATGCCCGTCTGCCGCGCCGACGCCAGAGCAGGATTGCGCTTTTGCTGTCGTCGCCACTCAGTTTGTCCGCGACCGCAAGCAGTCCGCCCAGGATCACAGCGCGATCATCGTCAGTGAGTTCAACCAGCCCAGCTTTCACGACTAGCCCGCCCAGCTCGATAAGATGCCGTGTGCGTTCGCGGCGTTGCATGACCCATTCTCGCTTATCGGTTCGGCGGATTCTGGCTTCAAGCCGGTGCGTCAGCCGCCTGCGTGTGTCGGATCGCTTTCAGCGTTGACCTGAGCTCGGTTGCGCGTTTGGCGTGACCGGCTTTGAAAGAACTCGACGCCCTTCTTGCGCCAAGCCTCCCGTCGCGGTGCGTCATTGGCTTCCATCATCTTGAGCAAAGCACCTGCCAGCGTTTCGGGATCGAGCGCGTCGGCTCCAGTGGCGATGACCAGTTCGCCGAGTTGCAGAACTTTGCGTTGTTTCAGAGCAGCCGCCTTGTCCTGAAGTGCCTTGAGTTCGGCATCATAGTCGCGGGGTTTTCGCATTGTCGCATCTCCTGTTTCGGGTGATGCTGCAATCATAATCCGGCCCGTCGCGATTGGCTGCAGGGTCGTCGGAACGCGCTGGGACGGGGCGGTCCCGAACAGGATTTATTCTGTGAGGGCGCGCTTATACGTCGTTCCGACGTGGCTTGCTCAGGACTATGTGGAAGGTCGTCATGGCGATCTACCACCTCTCGGTCAAAGTCATCAGCCGCGCCAACGGATCGAGCGCGCTGGCGTCGGCTGCCTATCGTTCGGGATCGCGGCTGCACGATCAGCGGCTCGATCGTGACCATGACTTCACCAACAAATCCGGCGTCGTGCATTCCGAAGTGATGTTGCCAGAGAATGCGCCCGACGCATGGCGTGACCGTGAGCGGCTATGGAATGATGTTGAAGCCGCCGAACTGCGCAAGGATGCGCAGCTTTCGCGTGAAGTGGAATTCGCCATTCCGCGCGAGATGAATGTTGAACAGGGAATCGCGCTCGCGCGGGACTTTGTGCAGACCGAGTTTGTGGATCGGGGCATGTGCGCCGACCTCAATCTGCATTGGGATATTGGTGCAGACGGCCTCGCCAAACCCCATGCCCATGTCATGCTGACCATGCGCGAAGTGAACGAGGACGGCTTTGGCGCAAAGGTGCGCGATTGGAACAAGAGCGAGCTGGTTTGTGAATGGCGCGAACGATGGGAGACCCACGTCAACGAACGCCTTGCCGAACTCGACATCGATGCGCGGATCGATCACCGCTCATTGCAAGCCCAAGGCATCGATCTGGAGCCGCAAAGCAAGATCGGCGCGCCTGCACAGCGCATGGGGCCAGATGCCGACCGGTTGATCGAGCATCACGCCATCGCCCGCGAGAATGGCGAGCGGATCATCGCCAATCCTGACATTGCGCTCGACGCCATTACAAAACAGCAAGCGACGTTCACGCGCCGCGATCTCGCCATGTTCATCCACCGCCACAGCGACGGCAAGGAGCAGTTCGATCTGGCGCTGAGCGCCGTGCAGAACTCCGACCATGTTGTTGCGTTAGGACTGGACGGACGCGGGAACGAACGCTTCACCAGCCGCGACATGCTCGATGTCGAAGCTCGGTTGCATCAGGCGTCACAAGCGCTCGCCGGATGCGAGTTGCATCAGGTCAGTGACCGCGACCGGGAGCGCGCACTGGCATCTGCTGAAGCGCGCGGGCTGATCCTGTCAGGCGAACAACGCGATGCGTTCAATCACATCACCATCGGCAAGGATGTGGGTGTCGTCGTCGGATACGCAGGCACTGGAAAATCGGCGATGCTGGGCGTTGCGCGAGAGGCATGGGAGCAATCTGGCTACAGCGTTCATGGCGTCGCGCTGTCGGGCATTGCCGCAGAAAATCTTGAAGCCGGATCGGGTATTCAGTCACGCACCATCGCCAGCATGGAGCATGGCTGGGAACAGGGCCGCGACTTGCTGACATCACGCGATGTGCTGGTAATCGACGAAGCGGGCATGGTCGGGACGCGCCAGATGGAACGCGTCCTGTCCCACGCCCGCGAAGCCGGGGCGAAGGTCATCCTGGTTGGCGACCCGCAACAGTTGCAGGCCATCGAAGCGGGCGCAGCGTTCCGTTCGATTGCCGAAGAGGTCGGCAGCGTCGAGATTACCGATATTCGCCGCCAACGCGAAGACTGGCAGCGCGATGCAACCCGGCAACTTGCGACGGGCAGAACAGGCGAGGCGCTCGACGCCTATCGCGACCATGACATGCTTCATGCAGCCGACACGCGCGAACTGGCGCGCGAGCAATTGATCGACCGTTGGGATCGTGAGCGCATCGCCAGCCCCAATGACAGCCGCATCATCCTGACGCACACCAATGACGAAGTTCGCGCACTCAACGACGCTGCACGCGACCGGCTTCGGGCCAATGGCGAACTGGGGAACGACATCACGCTGCAAGTGGAACGCGGCGAGCGGACCTTTGCCAACGGCGACCGCGTGATGTTCCTGCGCAACGACCGTGCGCTTGATGTCAAGAATGGCACCATCGGCACCATCGAACAGGTCAGCCAGCAATTGATGCGCGTGCGTCTCGACACGGGCCGGTCCATTGCGTTCGATCTGAAAGACTATGCCCATATCGATCACGGCTATGCCGCGACGATCCACAAATCGCAGGGTGTCACGGTGGACCGCGCCCATGTGCTCGCCACACCGGGGATGGATCAGCACAGCAGCTATGTCGCACTGTCGCGGCATCGGGACATCGTGCGAGCTCCATTATGGCCGCGACGATTTTGCCGATGACGGCAAACTTGCCCGCACGCTGTCGCGCGAGCGGGCCAAGGACATGGCGAGCGATTATGGCCGGGACGAGGGAATGGAGCGGCGCTTTGCCGAGCGGCGTGGTATCACCTTCCGCGAGCGGGTGGCGGCGCTGGTCAGGAAGGTAGTGCCCGAAAAGGTGCGCGACCTGTTTGATGGCTTCCGCCCCGCCGAGAAACCGCCCGAGCCGGAGATCAGCGCCGGTATGGCGCGCAAGATGGCGGTCGAGCGCCACGCCCGCGCAGTCACCACGATCTTCGCCATGCAGGATGAAGGGATGGAGGCGACGCCCAAGCAGCTTCGCGAACTGCAATCCGCCAGGGGCGAACTCGATGGACTGCGCGACAATGCGTCAAAGGATATGGAAGCCGCCTACAAGCGCGATCCCTCACTCGCGGAGGAAGCCGCCAGCGGCAAGCCCGAACGTGCGCGCGACGCCATGATCCGCGAAGCCGAAATCCGCACCAACCCGCACTTGCGCGCCGACCGGTTTGTCGAACGCTGGCAGCAGCTCGACGACAGGCGCGACGAACTCTATCGCAGTGGCCGCTATTCCGCGTCCAAGGATTGCCGCCTGGCTATGGCGGACATGGCAAAGGGCCTGGAACGCGATCCCCAGATGGAATTGAT
>CAWDHB010000004.1:0-1116832 GCA_963802015.1 uncultured Alphaproteobacteria bacterium | reverse complement strand
TTCTGCGGAAAACCAAAGAATTGCACCTCGCGTAGCTCGCGAGGCCTTGGTGACAACGTCCCAATAGCCCAACGTTGTCACCACATTGTCACCAATCCAAACACAGCTCAGGACGAGTCAGGCGTCTCCCAAGTTCAGCTTGGGCTGGCCGCGCCAGGCGCGCCCAATCAGCCCGGAGACGGCGATCTGAAGGCAGGCCTGTTACGGATTGGGCCGCGCTGCGCCGCCCACAACGCGGCCATGCGCGGAGACCCTGCTCACTGAAACTAGTGCTGGGGGTTGCTGGCGGAGCGGGAGGTCGCCAAAAAAATCATGTAAAAACATGATCTTAAAAATGAACTTGGGCAGAGGGCAAGGCTTTGCCCACAATTTATCCCACCGGGCAAAGCCCAGTGCGCGACCGTTCGCCACGGTCCATTCCGATCCATCGGGGAGTGGGGTTTTGGATAGCGAATCTTCGATCAATTTGCAAGATAGTTGGCAATCCGAAGTTGGTAGCGTGATGCCCAAAGCTAAATGCCGCTTGGCCTAGAGGGTTTCGAAGAATGTGGGGGTTGAAAGGATGAGAGGCGATTTCAAGCTGGCCGACTTTGGCCAAGACGAGACTTTATGGACCGGTAGCAATGGCAAGCCGCTGTTCAAGAAAATCGAAATCGACTGGTCCCGTCCTGTGACGATTGCGAAGGATGGGTCGCTGCCGGTTGCCAATGAAGAAGAGTTCCACAAGCACGGCTATCTCTACGCCATCGTGCGCAATCACGGCAATCAACAGACTAAGGACAGGATTGCTTATATCGGTATCACCAACGACCTTGAGAAGCGGTTCAGGAATCACCCCAAAGTCGATGAAATTCGCAATCAGGCTGGACGGACCGGGATCAGCATTGGCAGGATCACAACTCCAGGCACAAGACCTAATGGTACCGCGAGAAAACTGCTTCGTGAGGAGCTGGAACACATACTGATCTGGGTCTTGTATGAAGACCTTTGGAATGATCGCAAGACGTTGGTTGTGCCGGGACAGGGCTGTAATGGTGGTGGAGCGTGGGATATTGAAAGTACCGGCTTCACATTCAGTGGAAGGATGCCAAGGCGTATCGTCTTCCCTTGGGCAGCGATTATCCCGAGGCGCAACAACACCTCACGATGACCACTCGCCATTTGGTAGCCGAATTTTCTTCCCGAACGGGATGATCTGACGATCAAGTCCTGTTTTCTCTGTGATTCTTCCCGAACGGTAAGATTTTGACTTGACCAAACCTTCCGAAGCTGCTTTCTTCCCGCTCGGTAAGAATGCCATGATTGAAGACGCAACCCAATTCGGCGCAGCCGTCGCCTCCGCCCGAAAGGCTCTCGGCCTCACCCAGCGAGAGCTGGCGCTTGCCATCAACAGCGGTGAGCGCTTCATAGTCGATCTCGAAGCTGGCAAGCCCACCGCGCAATTGGGCAAGGCACTCGCCGCCGCCCGTGCCGTCGGCCTGCGCCTGACCGCAACAGGCACTGCACAGGGCTGACCATGGAACTGCCCATCCACTTCGGCAACCGCCAGGTCGCCACAATCAGCGCTGACGCCCAGGCAACAACGCTCACCTACGCCGACACCTGGCTTGGCGCCCCGGACCGCTTCCCGGTCTCACTCGCCATGCCGCTGCAGCGAGAGCCCTTTGGCAGCGAACGGGTCCTGCCTTGGCTGATGAACCTGCTACCCGAGGGCGAACCCTTGCGCGCGATGACTCGCGCAGTCGGCGTCGCCCCCGAAGACGCGCTCGGCCTGATCGCTGAGACCGGCAACGATCTCGCTGGCGCACTCAGCATCGCCTCGCAGCGACCGCGCGGCGAGCTCGGCTATCGTCCGATCCCGGATGCCGACGCACTCGAGCGGATCATCGAGGAACTACCCGCCCGCCCCTTCCTGATCGGCGAAGAAGGCGTCTCGATGAGCCTCGCCGGCGCACAGGACAAACTGCCCGTCGCCTTGATCGACGGCCAGATCGCCGTGCCCATCAATGGCGCGCCATCGACCCACATCCTCAAGCCCGACAATCCGCGCCTGCCCGGCAGTGTCCAGAACGAGGCGCTTTGCATGGTCCTTGCCCGACGCATCGGCCTCAATGTCGCGCCAGTCACGACCGGCGTTGCAGGAGGACGCAGCTATCTGCTCGTCGAACGCTACGACCGCACCGGAACCGACACTGAAGTCCACCGCTTGCACCAGGAAGACTTTTGCCAGGCACTCGCCCGCCCGCCCGCCGCCAAGTACGAATTCAACGGCACCGGCACGCGCGGCCCCTCGATCGCCGACATGTTCGCGCTCGTCCGCCAGCACATGACCGCGCGCGACATCAACCGCCTGCTCGACGCCGTTATCCTGAACATAGCGATCGGCAACGTGGACTCGCACGCCAAGAACTACTCGATCCTGCTCGGCCCCGGCGCCCCGCAACTGGCCCCGCTCTACGATCTCATGTCGGGCCTCGCCTGGGCCAACATCACCCAGAACCACGCCCAGGCCATCGGCGGCCAGCGCCGAGGCCGCCACATCTACGGCCGCCACTGGCGCCGCATGGCCGAAGCCGCAGGACTGGCAGCGCGGGGGACGATCCAGCGGGTGGAGCAGGTGACGACGCGGCTGCTGCGCGAACTGCCCGCAGCGGTCGAGGAGGTGGCAGCGATGCCTGCCGGTTCATCGATGCTGGAAATCTTCGCCAAGGAGATCGAAGAGCGAGCGACCGAAGTCAGGACGCATTCTGGACAGGAAGGCGTTCCCGATGTAGATACTCCTGACACGGAGATTGGCCCGTCAGATTCGGCCTATAGTTGAAGTCCTCGGGCAAGCGCTGGTCAGAGTGCAGCAAAGCGGATAGCCAGTACACATGGCCGAGGCGTGGAGTGATATCGAGATCGACCTGATCGTCTCAGACTATTTTGCGATGCTTGGCGACGAGCTGGCTGGTCACCCCTTCAACAAGGCTGAACATAATCGAGCCTTGCAGGAACTCTTGCATTCCCCTCAGCGAAGCCACGGCTCCATTGAATTCAAGCACCAAAATATCAGCGCAGTTCTTATGAGCCTCGGCCAGCCATGGATCGACGGTTACAAGCCTGCCGCGAATTTTCAGAACGCTCTCGTCGACGGCGTGCTTCGTTGGCTGGATGCCAGGCCGGATTGGCTGGCACCGGGAAGCTTTGCGATGGGTGCTGCGGTTGGCGAAAAGAATGCCGTCACCGGATCCAGCCGCCTCATTCCGGATCAGCCTTCTCTATGGATCGGTCCCCCGCCGACCCAACGCAACGAACCGCCACCCGTTGATCCGAAATTCATGGCCGCAATTGGCCGCAAATATGACGTTGCCGAGCGCGATGCCCGCAATCGTAGACTGGGGAAGGCCGGTGAGGAACTGGTCTTGCATCACGAGCGACAAACCCTCTTACAAGCTGGACGTGGCGATCTCGCAGACAAGGTGCGATGGACTTCTGTGCTAGATGGCGATGGATATGGCTTCGACATTTCCAGCTTCGAGCCTGATGGCCGTGAACGTTTGGTCGAAGTGAAAACGACCAATGGATGGGAGCGAACTTCCTTTCATATCTCTCGCAACGAGGTTGCAATCGCAGAAGCCCGCCGTGAGGATTGGCACCTCCTTAGAGTATGGAACTTCGCGCGGAAGCCGCAGGCATTTACCCTTCGACCGCCTCTGAGCGACCAGGTAGAGC
Organism: uncultured Alphaproteobacteria bacterium; assembly: GCA_963802015.1. Lineage (GTDB taxonomy): Bacteria > Pseudomonadota > Alphaproteobacteria > Sphingomonadales > Sphingomonadaceae > Novosphingobium. The sequence continues at coordinate 1,113,118 of CAWDHB010000004.1, read as the reverse complement.
TGACGCCGAGCAGCTTTCTTGCAGGGCTTCGGTAGCAAATCACTTTGAATTTCGGCTCGAAGGCCGCGACGGCGAGGAATCCTTCCGGAATGAAGATCAGTGGCCGTATTTCAATAGGTTACGTACCCGGCACACAACCGCGAAGCTGGGAACAGTATAGAGCACACCCTACGCCGCCACGCGGCAACAATGGAAAATAAACCATTGGTATAAAATGAATTTGTTCCTTCTATGAAGGAACAAGATCGATGTCAACGAATGGCCATGTGGTAACGCCAAAAGCGGTCGGAATTGAGGGATCGAATCGGCGTCGTCAGAACGGAACTACGAGCGAGAAAGTCAGGCTCGACGGCAACATCGCCCGGCGCAAGGTCAAAGCCAAGGAGTTCTTCTGCTCGGATACCGAACTACCCGGCTTTGGTCTCAGGGCTTTTGCTGCGGGCTCGAAGAGCTGGTTCGTCCAGTTCCGCCAGCGCGGCAAACAGAAACGAGTCACACTCGGCCGCCCACCTGAATTAGGCGCGGAGGAGGCGCGCGTTTTGGCACGCGCGCAGTTGGCCAAGGCTGCGCTTGACGGGCTGCCTGCGGCCCCGAAGTCTAGGCGTGCGCGCGGCAATGCGACCTTGTTCCGCGACTATGCGCCGCGCTTCTGGGCCGACTATGCCCGGCACTGGAAGCCTTCGACCCGCAAAGGCAATCGCGCCCGCATCTTCAAGGACCTGACCGAGATATTCGGGCATCAACGGGTTGATGCGATCCGCAAGGCCGACATCTTGCGTTGGCGCGACAGCTGGGCCGATCGTTCAGGGGCTTTCAATCGCACTATCCCGATCCTGTCGGTCATGATGGGCTACGCAGAGCAGTTAGGAATACGCCGGCTTCCATGTCTCGCAGGATCTTGAGCAGGGTCATGTCGGACATGGGCGTCTTCAACTTCATGCCGGGAAAGACCAGGTCGGTACACGGCGCGCTGAAGGCTTTGGCGCGTTCGAGGGCTTCGCGGACTTGCGGCGCGAGGGGGACGAAGTGGGGGCGGCCCATTTTCATGCGGGTTGCCGGGATCGACCACATCGCCTTATCCAGGTCGAATTCGCTCCAGGTGGCACCGCGGATTTCGCCGGAGCGGGCGGCGGTGAGGATCAGGACTTCCATGGCGACGCGGCCGACCGATGAACGTTCGCGTAATTTGGCGATGAATGCGGGAATATCGGTGTAGGGCATGGCGGCGAAGTGGCCGTCGTCCTTGGGCTGGCGGGGCAGCCCTTTGACAGCGAGCGCATCGGGGCTTCACTGTCGCGCAGGCCATTGACGTAGGCCCAGTCGAGTACCGCGCCGATCCGCTGGCGTACGCGGCGGGCCGTTTCGGGCTTGCTCGAGCCAGATTGGCAGGAGTGCCTTGCGGATTTGCGGGCCTTCGATGTCGTTGACCAGCCGGTCACCGATGAAAGGGAAAGCATAGGTTTCGAGCGTCGTGATCCATTGGACCTGATGCTTGCCGTTCTTCCAGCTGGCCTTGTGCTCGGCGTGGACCTGCTGGGCGGCGGCGCGGAAAGTCGGGATGACGATCTTCTCCTTCTTCTTTTCCGCGACCGGATCGATGCCCTGGGCGATAAGGCGGCGATACTCGCGCGCCTTGGTGCGTGCCTCGGTTAGAGTGAGCACCTTGGTTGAGCCCAAGCCAATGTCGCGTCGCTTGCCGTCGACCCGAACGCGCAGCATCCAGCTCCTCGATCCACCCGGCGCAACATTGAGGATCAAGCCGTCACCATCGTTGTAACGACCGGGCTCGGTGAGTGTCTTGATCTCGGTTGCGGTGAGCTGACCCATGACGACTTCCTTCGTGCTTTTTCCCACCATTTTTCCCACCAACGTGTGGTGGGAAAAGGTGGATGAGCGTGGACGGCGGCGGACGGAGCCAGCGCCGTAAACACAAGGAATATAGCCGTTTTTTGGGGTATTTTGAAGGGTCAAAATAGGGGTCGGTGGCGGAGCGGGAGGGATTCGAACCCTCGATACGCTTTTGACGTATACTCACTTTCCAGGCGAGCGCCTTCGACCACTCGGCCACCGCTCCGCATGCACTGGAATGGCGCGCCCTAGCGGGGGTGGCTTGATTGCGCAAGCGTTGCGGGGAGGATTGCCGTTGCGCGCCAATCGCGGCACAGTGCGGTGATGCGCAAGATCATCCTGTTCGCCGCCGCCCTGCTGGCCAGTTCGGCCGGAGCCGAAGAACCGCCCGGCCGGTGCCTTCGCCCGGCGAGATCGTCGCCGCCGCGCCGCAAGCGGACTGGACCGCGATTGCCCCGGCGGACCTGCTGGTGATGGACCTTGCACCCGATGCGAAGGGCCGCCCGCGCCGGGTGGTGATCCAGCTGATGCCAGCGCCGTTTTCGCAAGGGTGGATCGGCAACATCCGCAAGCTGGCCGCCGCGCAGTGGTGGGACGGACTGAGCGTCAACCGGGTGCAGGACAATTATGTCGTGCAATGGGGCGATGCGGATGGGGAGGACAAGGCGAAGGCGCGGACGTTGCCGGCGGGTTTGGCGGTGATGCCGGAGAGTGATACTCGTTGATCAAATCGATGTTCAATTGGCAAGGTCAAACGTTACGGACCCGGAAACGCGCGGAATTGCGCAAGCGCTTGATCGACTGGCAGTACCCGCAATCGAATGGCGGTGATGCTGTCACTCGAACGAAATGCACTTCACGGCTGGCATGAACGCGACTCTTACGCCGAGTTTACGCAGTTTGCTGAAGGATGGCCAGTTGAGCGGAGGGCAAAGCTGCCAAGTCCACTTTGGCCCATCCACTGCTACGGCATGGTCGGCGTTGGCCGCGACATGTCGCCCAACACCGGCACGGGCGCGGAACTTTACACCGTGATCGGCCATGCGCCGCGGCATCTGGATCGCAACATCGCGCTGGTCGGCCGGGTGATCGAGGGGATCGAGCACCTCTCCAGCCTGCCGCGCGGGACCGGGGCGCTGGGGTTCTATGAAACGCCGGAAGAGCGCACCACGATCTCTGCGATCCGGATCGGCACCGCGGTCACAGGCCTGCCCGCTTACGAATACCTCTCGACCGAAAGCGCCAGCTTCGCCGCCTATGCCGACGCCCGCGCCAACCGCCGCGATGCGTTCTTCATCCGGCCTGCGGGCGGTGCGGACATCTGCAACATTCCGGTTCCGGTGCGGCGGGTGAAGTAATCAGAGTTTCGCGCGCAGAGACGCAGAGACGCGCAGAGGAAGGAAGCAGATTTGGTTTGCACGAAGCCACGAAGCGGTCTCCGTCGTGGGCAAAGCACCTTGGCCAAACTCGGTTATGCCTTGGCCGTCCCGAGAGTTGATTCAACGCCTTGGCGAGCGGAGCAGCTTCGTTTCCTCGTGTTACAATCCCTTCGCTTCTCTGCGCCCTCTGCGTCTCTGCGCGCGCCCCTTCTACGGACATGACTCTTCGGCACGACCAGGCTGAGCGCGAAACAGTGGTCCACACCGGCCCGCTGTGGCGCTGGACCACGCCAGCAGCCCCGGCGGCGTGGCACTTTGTGACCATTGATGGCGCGGCGGGGGAGGCGCTGTCGGCCACCGCGCTGATGCGGCGGCTGGAGGGGCTGAAAAAAGGGTTCGGCTCGCTGAAAGTCACCGCGACGATTGGCGCCAGCATGTTCTCGACCTCGGTGTTTCCCTCGCAAGGAGCTCGGCTGGTTGCTGCCGGTCAAAGCCAGCGTGCGCAAGGCCGAGGGGATTGCCGAGGGGGATGTGGTTGAAGTCGTGCTGGAGCTCTAGATCCGCTCTGCCTCGGCCACGGCATCGCTGGCGCGCAGCGCCGAAACGATCCGGGTCAGGTGGGCCAGATCGTTGACTTCCAGATCGACCTCATAGGTGCCGAACAGATCGTCGCGGCCCTGCATTTCCAGCTGGATGATATTGGCCCGGTTGCCCGCGAAAATCCCGGTGGCCTCGGCCAGCGTCCCGGGGCGGTTGTACAGCACCACCCGCAGCCGCCCGATCGCGCCAGTGGTGCGCTCGCCCCAGCACAGGTCGAGCCAGTCGGCATCGACCCCGTCGGCCAGCTTCAGGCAATCGATCGCGTGGACTTCCACCCCGGTGCCGGGATGGCGCAGGCCGACGATCCGGTCACCCGGCACCGGGTGGCAGCACGCGCCCAGCTGGAACGCCATGCCCGGCGGTCAGACCGCGGATCGAGATCGCGCGTTCCTGCTTGGGCCAGTCGTCGGGCTCGGCCAGGTCCGCCGCGCTGCCGGGGACCAGCGCCTCCATCACCGCGCGATCATCCAGCTTGGCGGTGCCGATGGCGATCATCAGTTCAGCCTCGCTGGCAAAGCCCAGCCGCTTGACCGCGTCCTTGATCGCCTTCTTGCCGATCTTGCTGGGCAGCCGTTCGGCAATTTCATCGAACAGCTTGCGGCCGATCGCGGCGATTTCGTCGCGCTCCTTCAGCCGCACCGCGCGGCGGATCGCGGCGCGGGCCTTGCCGGTGACGACGAAGCCCAGCCAGGACAGCTGCGGGCTGGCGCTGCGGCTCTTGATGATCTCCACCACGTCGCCGTTGGCCAGCGTGCGTGCGCAGCGGCATGTGCCGCCCGTTGATCTTGGCCCCGACCGCGAAATTGCCGAGGTCGGAGTGGACCGCATAGGCGAAGTCGACCGGGGTCGAGCCCTTGGGCAACTGGTGCAGCGCGCCTTTGGGGGTGAAGGCGAAGATCCGGTCCTGATAGATCGCCATCCGGGTGTGTTCGAGCAGTTCCTCGGCATCGTGGCTGGCATCGACGATCTCGATCAGATCGCGCAGCCAGCCGACCTGGCCATCGGGCACGTCGCCCTGCTTGTAGGCCCAGTGCGCGGCGAGCCCGAATTCGTTGAGCTGGTGCATGTCGCGGGTGCGGATCTGCACTTCCATCCGCATCGAATTTTCGAAGATCAGCGCGGTGTGGAGCGAGCGATAGCCGTTCGACTTGGGGGTCGAGATGTAATCCTTGAACCGCCCCGGGATCATCTGCCAGGTGCTGGTGCAGCACGCCGAGCGCGCGGTAGCAATCCTCCGGGCTTTCGGTCAGCACGCGGAAGGCCATGATATCGGTGATCTGTTCGAAGCAGACGTGGCGTTCGGCCATCTTCTTCCAGATCGAGAAGGGGTGCTTCTCGCGCCCCGAAACCTCGACCTTCAGCCCGGCTTCGGCCAGCGCCTGCTTGATCGACAGCGCGATCGCATCGACCTGCCCGCCTTCGCTGCAGCGGATCGTCGCGAGCCGCCCGGTGATCGTGGCATAGGCCTCGGGCTCCAGCTGTTCGAAAGCGAGCAGCTGCATCTCGCGCATATATTCGTACATGCCCACCCGCTCGGCCAGCGGGGCATAGATATCCATCGTCTCGCGCGCGATCCGGCGGCGCTTGTCCTCGCTCTTGATGAAATGCAGCGTGCGCATGTTGTGCAGCCGGTCGGCCAGCTTGACCAGCAGCACGCGGATGTCCTCGCTCATCGCCAGCAGGAACTTGCGCAGGTTCTCGGCCGCGCGCTCGCTCTCGCCCATCGCCTCGATCTTGGAGAGCTTGGTCACCCCGTCGACCAGCCGGGCGACTTCGGGGCCGAACAGTTCTTCTCGATCTCTTCGATCGTCGCGAGCGTATCCTCGACCGTATCGTGGAGCAGCGCGGTGATGATGGTTTCCTGATCGAGCTTGCAGCTCGGTCATCAGCCCGGCGACTTCGACCGGGTGGCTGAAATAGGGATCGCCCGAGGCGCGCTTCTGGGTGCCGTGCTTCTGGACGGTGTAGACATAGGCGCGGTTGAGCATGGCCTCATCGGCCTCCGGATCATAGGCGAGGACCCGTTCGACAAGTTCGTACTGGCGCAGCATCTGCTGCCTAGATGGCCGCAAGCAGCGCGCAAAGGGCAAGGAGTTTGACGCGGGGGTTTGACCTTGCCGGTATAACAGTGTCATCGCGGGCACATGGCGCGGCTGATCCTGTTCAACAAACCTTACGGGGTCCTCTCGCAGTTTACGGATAGCGGCGGGAGCAGGCGCGCGTGCGACGCTGTCAGATCATCTGGCGATTCCCGGCGTTTACCCTGCCGGACGGCTCGACCGGGACAGCGAAGGCCTGCTGGTGCTGACCGCCGATGGCCGCTTGCAAGCCCGGATTGCCGATCCGCGCTTCAAGCTGCCCAAGACCTATCTGGCGCAGGTGGAAGGCGTGATCGATACCGAGCATCTGGCGCAACTGCGGCGCGGGGTGCAGCTGAACGATGGGCTGACCCTGCCAGCCGAAGCCGAAGCGATTGCCGCGCCGGAGCTGTGGCCGCGCGATCCGCCGGTGCGGTTCCGCAAGACCGTGCCCGACGGCTGGCTGCGCCTGACGATCCGCGAAGGCCGCAACCGCCAAGTCCGGCGGATGACCGCAGCGGTCGGCCTGCCCACGCTGCGGCTGGTGCGCTGGGCGGTGGGGGAGTGGACGCTGGACGGGTTAGCGCCCGGGGAATGGCGCGCGATGGAAGTATAGCGCCCGAAACGGTTCAATTTTCCTACATCAGCACGGCATGCTAAGCATGCTTCTTCCTGTTTGGCCGCGCTCGCTATTTTGTTTTGCTTGAAATGTGTCACCCAGAATTCGGACACCAAATTATTGAAAAATAAGCGCATTCACCCTCGGCTTTGGGTGACACTGTCACCCTGAAGCCCGATTCTAAGCCCACACCGCCACGGGCGGCAGGCTCATCAGGATCGCGTCGATGTTGCCGCCGGTCTTGAGGCCGAACAGCGTGCCCCGGTCATAGACCAGGTTGAATTCGGCATAGCGCCCGCGCCATTCGAGTTGCTGCTGCTTCTCGGCGGGGGTGAACGCCATGCCCATCCGGCGGCGGACCAGCTGCGGGAAGACGCTCGAGGAACGCCTCGCCGACATCGCGGGTGAAGGCGAAATTGGCGTCGAACTGCGGCATCGTCGGCGCATTCGAGGTGATCGTAGAATATCCCGCCGACGCCGCGATGGACGCCGCGATGCGGGATGTAGAAGTATTCGTCGGCCCAGCTTTGAACCGCGGATAATAGTCCGGATCGTGGCGCATCGCAGGCGGCCTTGAACGCGGCGTGGAACTCGGCGGTATCCTCGGCATAGGGGATCGGCGGGTTGAGATCGCCGCCGCCGCCGAACCAGGCCTTGCCGGTCACCAGGAACCGGGTGTTCATGTGGACGGCGGGGACATGCGGGTTGGCCATATGCGCGACCAGGCTGATCCCGGTGGCGGTGAAGCCGGGATTGTCCTCGCTCGCGCCGTTGATGCTCGCCGCGAACCCAGGCGCGAACTTGCCGTGGACGGTCGAGACGTTGACGCCGACCTTCTCGAACACCCGGCCCTTCATCAGCCCCGCGGACGCCGCCGCCGGGATTGGCGTTGCCGTCCTCTTCGCGGTTCCACGGGGTAAAGTCGAAGGCCGCGTCCGATCCCGGCCTCGCGCTCGATCGCTTCGAATTCGGCGCAGATCCGGTGCGCAGGCCTTCGAACCAGTCCTTGGCGCGGGCGGTGTGGGGGGTCCAGTCTGTCATATGTCCTCGTGTCGGCTGCGGTGCAGGCGCGCGCTGTGCCACGCGGCCTTGCCAAGCGATTTGACTTAGAGCAAGGATCAAGCATGGTTCCCTTTTCGTTCGCAGATGAAGAATTCGCGCTGGTGCAGAGCCGCGCGCTGTTTTGGCCGCGCGAACATGCCCTGCTGGTGGCCGACCTGCATCTGGAAAAGGCCAGCTTCTATGCGCGGTTCGGCCAGATGCTGCCGCCCTATGACAGCCGCGAAACGCTGGAGCGGGTGGCGCTGGCGCTGCGTGAAACCGGGGCGCGGCGGGTGTTCACGCTGGGCGACAATTTCCACGACGGCGACGGCGCAGACCGGCTGGAGCCGCACGCCGCCGGAATGCTCGCCGCGCTGACCCGCGCGACCGACTGGGTCTGGATCACCGGCAACCACGATGACGGGTCAACGCTGGGCACGGCGGTAGCAGAGCTCGCGGTATCCGGGCTGCTGCTGCGGCATGAGGCCGTTGGCGGGCGAAACGCGGCCCGAACTGTCCGGGCATTTCCACCCCAAGCTGCGGGTCTCGGTGCGCGGACGCCAGATCGTGCGGCCTTGCGCCGTAGCCAGCGAGACCAAGCTGATCCTGCCCGCTTTCGGTGCACTGACCGGCGGGATGGACGCCGCCGATCCCGCAATCATTGCCGCCTTGCAGCCAGCCCGGTCCGCCACTGCGGTACTTTCGGCACAGGGCAAGCTCGTCCGCTACCCCCTGTGGCAGGCTGCCGCCTAAGCGCTTCCACAATGCAGCGTTTCGCTCTAAGGAGCCGCGCATGGAACAACCTCAGGAGTCCCGACGATAGCACCCCCACCCCGGCGCAGCATGCAGCCCCCCGTCAAGAGCGGCCCGCGCTTTAACCAGATGATCACCAGCGACAAAGTGCGCGTGATCGACGAAAACGGCGAAAACATTGGCGTGATGTACACGCGCGAAGCCATCGAACAGGCGGCCGAAGTCGGCCTCGACCTGGTCGAGGTTTCCCCCAACGCCGATCCGCCGGTGTGCAAGTTCCTCGATGTCGGCAAGTTCCGCTACGAGGCGCAGAAGAAGGCCAACCTCGCCCGCAAGACCCAGAAGACGCAGGAGATCAAAGAGATCAAGATGCGTCCGAACATCGACGATCATGACTATGATACGAAGATGCGCGTCGATCAACAACTTCATCGGCGAGGGCGACAAGGTCAAAGTCACGCTGCGCTTCCGCGGCCGCGAAATGGCGCACCAGCAGCTCGGCATGAACCTGCTCGAGCCGGTGCAGGAAGACATCGCCGAAGTCGCCAAGATCGAAGCCTATCCGCGCATGGAAGGCCGCCAGATGCTGATGGTGCTGTCGCCGAAGTAGCGGGCGGAGCATCAACTTCGACAACCTGGGTCTGAACTCCCAGACCCGCTCATGCTGAGCTTGTCGAAGCACTGTCCTTCACTTCAGTGCGGTTCGCGCTGCTGCCCGAAGGAAAGAACAGCCCTTCGACAGGCTCAGGGCGAGACGGGTCCTGATTTGGCTGAGCGCCGATGTCGCTCAGCCGACCGGCGGCTCCCACAATTCGATCGCATTGCCTTCGGGATCGTGGATCCGCGCGAACCGGCCGGTCGAGGGGTCGTCCCATTCGGCGCGGCGTTCGGCGGCAATCCCAGCGCCCTCCAGCCGCGCGACCAGCGCATCCAGCCCGCTGACCCGCAAATTGAGCATGAAGGCCTTGTCGGCGGCGAAATAATCGGTGTCGTGCTTGAACGGCGCGAACACGGTTTCGCCGCCCGCCGCCTGCCAGGTCCATTCGCCCGCCGGTTCGTCCGTGCCCGAACAGCCCGCGCCGACCCCCAGCATGTCGCGATACCATGCGTTCAACGCGTCGGGATCGCGCGCGCGGAAGAACAGTCCGCCGATCCCCAGAACCTTGCCTGCTGCCATCTGCCGCCTTTCCTTTCGCTGCCATGGCAGTAAGGCTAGGCCTGCGGCGCGGCTGCGCCAAGGGGGAATGGATGACTGCGCGCGCGCATCGGTTTCTGGCTTGGCCCGCTCGGCTTTCTGGCCACACTGCTGACCGCGGCACCCGCCGGAATGCCCGACACTGGCCTGGCCCACGCTCGGGCTGGTGTGCTGGATGGCGGCCTGGTGGATGAGCGAGGCGCTGCCGCTGTCCGCCACCGCCCTGCTGCCGTTCATTGTCCTGCCGCTGCTGGGCGTGGCCGACGCCAACAAGACCGCTGCGGCCTATTACTCGCCGATCATGTTCCTGTTTCTGGGCGGGGCCTTTCTGGCGCTGGCGATCGAGCGGACCGGGCTGCACCGGCGGCTGGCGCTGGCGATCCTGTCGCGCGCCGGGCATTCCAACTGGCAATTGCTGCTGGCGGTGATGGCGGCGACCGCGCTGATCTCGATGTTCATCTCCAACACCTCGACCGCGCTGATCATGATGCCGATGGCGCTGGCCATGCTGGCCTCGGGCGGGGTCAAGCCGGGCGAGACCGACGGCATTGCCGGCGCCCTGCCGATGGGCATGGCCTTCGCCGCGACGCTGGGCGGGTATGGTACGATCGTCGGCACGCCGACCAATGCGATTGCCGTGGCGCTGCTCGACAAGAGCCTGGGGGTGAAGATCGGCTTCCTCGAATGGAGCGCTCTATGGCCTGCCGCTGGTGCTGCTGTCGGTGCCGCTGGCTGCGTTGATCATCGCCCGGGTCCAGCGGATCGACGCCGACAGCTTCGATCCCGCCGCCGCGCGCGCCGCGATCCACCTGCCGCCGGGCTGGACCACGCCCGAAAAGCGGCTGCTGCCGGTGTTCGCTGCTGACCGTGCTCGCCGTGGGTCTCGATGCCGCTGATCAAGCCGCTGGTTCCCCAAGGGCGGGCTCGACGACGGCACCATCGCCGCGATTGCCGGGCTCGGCGCTGTTCATGCTGCCCGATGGCACCGGCCGGCCGCTGCTCAACTGGGACGAGGCCAACCGCGCGCCGTGGGCGGTGATCCTGATGTTCGGCGGCGGCCTCGCGCTGGCGATGGGCATGACCGACAGCGGGCTGGCCGGCTGGCTGGGCCAGATGCTGCTGCCGCTCAACGCCGTGCCGCTGCCGGTGGTTGCGCTGGTGCTGGTCGGCTTCGTGGTGATGGTCACCGAATTTGCCAGCAATATCGCCGCGGCCAGCGGGATCATGCCGGTGGTCGGCGCGCTGGTGGTCGCGCTGGGCGCCGATCCGATCCTGCTGGCGCTGCCCGCCGCGCTCGCGGCCAGCTGGGGCTTCATGCTGCCCGCCGGGACCGGCCCCAATGCGCTGGCCTGGGCAACCGGGCACATCGCCATGCCGCGCGTGCTGCAAGGCCGGGCTGCTGCTCGATCTGGCCGGGATCGTGCTGATGGTCGGCGTGGTCTGGGGCGTTGCCGCGCTTGCGCTGATCCGGTTGCAGTTGAAATCAGTTTGCAGGCCCGGTAAGCACCGCCTGCGATCCGGGCACGGGAGGAGATGCGTTCCTGCGGAGGTTAGGAATGCCAGCGCCGCCGCCGCCAGACCAGCTCCCGCCTTCCTGGGGGTACTTGCGTAGGAAGGAAGCGCCCGATGGCGTCCAGCAACAATTCGACCATGGTCCGACCCCTGCGCGCAAGCCCAAGACCGCGATCACCCGCATCGGCAACCACGAGCTTTGCCCCGCCACGCTGATGATGGGCCATGGCTATGATCCGGTGCTGTCCGAAGGCAGCCTCAAAGCCGCCGATCTTCCTGACCAGCACCTTTGCCTTCGCCAGCGCGGCCGAGGGCAAGCGGTTCTTCGAGGGGATCACCGGCAAGCGTCCCCGGCGGCACCGAAGGGCTGGTCTATTCGCGCTTCAACGGACCCAACCAGCAGATCCTCGAAGGCCGCCTGGCGATCTGGGACGGGGCCGAGGAGGCGCTGGTGTTCTCCAGCGGGATGACCGCGATCTGCGTGCTGCTCCTGGCCTATGCTCAGCCGGGGATGTGATCGTCCATTCCGGCCCGCTCTATGCCGCGAGCGAGGGCTTCATCGCCAAGACGCTCAGCCGGTTCGGCGTCACCTATGTCGATTTCCCCGCCGGGGCGACCCGCGCAGAGATCGAGGCGGTGCTTGGCCAAGGCCAAGGCGCAGGCCGCCGAGCAAGGCGGCAAGCTCGCGATGGTCTACCTCGAAAGCCCGGCCAATCCCGACCAATGCGCTGGTCGATGTCGAGGCGGTGCGCGATGCGCGCGATGCGCTTCGCGCCCGACTGCCCGATCGCGATCGACAACACCTTCCTCGGCCCGCTGTGGCAGCACCCGCTCGAGCACGGCGCGGACATCGTGGTCTATTCGCTGACCAAATATGTCGGCGGCCATTCCGACCTCGTCGCGGGCGGTCGTCGGGCGCGAAGAAGTGGATGACCCCGGTCCGGATGCTGCGCAACACGATGGGCGGGATCGTCGATCCCAACACCGCCTGGATGCTGCTGCGCAGCCTGGAAACGGTCGAGCTGCGGATGAGCCGCGCGGGTGAGAACGCCGCGAAGGTCTGCGCCTGCCTCAAAGGCCATCCCAAGGTCGAAGGGCCTCGGCTACCTTGGCGATATCGCCGATCCGCGCCAGCAGGACATTTACGACCGCCACTGCACCGGCGCGGGCAGCACGTTCTCGCCTGTACATCAAAGGCGGCGAGGCCGAAGCTTTCCGCTTCCTCGACGCGCTCAAGATCGCCAAGCTGGCGGTCAGCCTGGGCGGGACCGAAACGCTCGCCAGCCAGCCTGCGGCAATGACGCACCTGTCGGTGCCCGATGAGCGCAAGGCGCAGCTGGGGATCACCGACAACCTGGTGCGGATCAGCATCGGGATCGAAGACGCCGACGATCTGATCGCGGACTTCGAACAAGCGCTGGCTGCCGTCTGATCTGCCTTGGCTGGCCGTCGTTCCCGATTGTGACGGGGCGGCGGGCCAGTGCCAATGTGACCGCAAAGGTTGCAAAGACCGCCGGCGGCCTTTCCTACACCGCAATCCGCTGCCATGGTGTCCGACAAGGCCGGAATCAGGCTCTTTTTGAGCGCCGCAACCCTGTGAAGTCTGTGAAGTTCCAAGTTTGGAGAGTTCTGGAAATGGCCACCGATCCCGCCGCCTTGCTTGATGCTGAATTTGGCTCGTTCCCCGGCCTGATCGCTGCATGGGGGGCCCATCGCGGGGAGGCAGTGGCGCTGGACGATGGCACGACTACGCTTTCGTGGCGGAAACGGCTGACCGGGTCGAGCGGCTGGCAGCGCGGTTGCAGGCAGACGGGCTGGAGCGCGGGCAAGCCGTGGCGATCCTGGGCACCACCACGGTGAACTATGCGCTGGTTTATCTCGCCGCGATCCGTGCCGGGGGCTGCGCCGCGCCGCTGACGACCAGCGCCAGTCCGCGAGCAGCTGGCCGGGATGGCCGCCGATTCGGGCGCGCTGCATCTGTTCATCGACCGCGCCAAGCTGACGAGCTGGGCGAATTCAAGCTGCCGGTTACGCGGCAGATCGTGCTCGATGAGGAGCTCGACAGCTTCATGGCCCCCGCCGGAACCCTGGCGGCACCGTTCACCCCGGAAGACAGCGATCCGCTCAACATCATCTATTCCTCCGGCACCACCGGGGTGCCCAAGGGGATCGTCCACAGCCACGGGATGCGCTGGCGGCAGATGACTTTCCGCGCCGCGACTGAATTACGGGACAGACAGCCGCACGCTGACCTCGACCCCGCTCTATTCGAACACCACCATGGCGGTGTTCCTGCCCACGCTCTATTCGGGCGGCGCGGTCTCGCTGATGGGCAAGTTCGATGTCCAGAAATGGCTGGAGCGCGCTCAGGCGGAGGGGATCACCCACACCATGCTGGTCCCGGTGCAGTACCGCCGTCTGATGCAATTTGAACGGTTCGATGACTACGATCTGTCGGCGATGAAGATGAAATACTGCACCTCCGCGCCGTTCCCCGCCGATCTCAAGGCTGAAATGCTTGCGCGGATGCCCGGCGGACTGATCGAGATCTACTGGCATGACCGAAGGCGGGGTGGCCTGCATCTTCCCGGTCCACGAACAGCCCGGACAAACTGCACACCGTCGGCAAGCCCGCGCCGGGTCACTTCCTGAAAGTGATTGACGAAGCGGGGAACGAGCTGCCGCCGGGCGCGGCGGGCGAGCTGGTCGGCAAGTCACCGACGATGATGCTGGGTTACAAGAACCAGCCCGAAAAGACCCGCGAAGGCTATTGGATCGATCCCGCGGATGGCTCGACCTGGCAGCGGATGGGCGATGTCGGGCGGGTCGATGCGGACGGCTTCGTCGAACTGGTCGGGCGGACCAAAGACGTGATCATCTCGGGCGGGTTCAACATCTTTCCGATCGATCTGGAGGTCGAACTCGCCAAGGATGCGCGCGTGGTCGAGGCGGCGGTCATCGGCGTTCCGTCCGAAGCCTGGGGTGAGACTCCGGTGGGCTTCGTGGTGTTGAAGCCGGGCGTTGGCGAGGGTGCAGCTGGAAGATATCCGCACGGTGGCCAACAGCCGTCTCGGCAAGACTCAGCGGGTCTCCGCGCTTCACGCGATCGCCGAAATGCCGCGCAGCCACATCGGCAAATTGCTCAAGACCGAGCTGCGGGAACTGGTTCCCGCCGGATGAGCGCTGCCCCGCCTCGGGCGCGTCCGCCGGTATTGACGGACGCGCTGGCGAAGCGGCTTAGCCGGTCGGGCTGGTCAGCATGGCCAACCGGGTCTGGCGGCGTTCTTCGACTTGTTGCATCGCCTGAGCCAAGGCATCGATACGGCAGCTCAGCTCTGTACCGGACGACAAGGGCGTTTTGAGGGTAAGGCTGGCACAGGCGCTGCGGATTGCTTTCACGCTGCGCTGCCGGAAGGTTTTCATACCCTCGGCAGTGTTCAGATCAAGATCGCGGTAGGGGATGCTGATCGACACCGAATCACGCGAACTTGCCTGTGCCGGAGCAGCCAGAGCGACCGAAACTGCAAGGCCTAAGAGTAGAGCACGCATAGCGTTTCCTTCCTGGAAAGGTAGCAAGGCCTTCTCGCCGACAGCCTTTCCCAGAACGAAACCTTGGCGCGATTGTGCGTCGCAGCATTTATTTCGCAAGTGCAAAATAAGCTGGCCCAGTTGCGTTTTGGGTAACTGCCCGGGGATCCGGTTGCCGCGCTGCTGGATCGGTGTGCTGGTCAGGGGGCAGATATCGGTTCCGGTGAAAGTCTAAGCCCGCGTGCACCGCGCAGGAACAGGGCCAGCGTCACCAGCGCGAACCCGGCTGCGACCAGAAATGGCATCGTCGGGATCTGCGCGAGCGCGCTCGGTCCGCTGAATTTGGCGAAGACGGCGGCGTAAAGTGGCGGCCCGATGATCGCCGCGATCGAGCCGATGCTCTGGGTCGCGCCTTGCAGTTCGCCCTGGCTGCTCGCATCGACCGCGCGGCTGCTGAGCGCTGAAATCGACGGCTGGATGAAGCCTTGCAGGCTCCCCGCCAGGATCGCGATGTAGACCATCGCGGTGGACCCGGCGACCAGATAGAGCAGCGTTGCAGCGCCAAATGAGAGCACGCCCAGTGCCACCGAAATCCGCTCACCCAGCCGGGGAGCGACCAACCGCAGCAGCACGCCTTGAACCAATGCGCTCGTCAAGCCGACCACTGCCAGTGCCAGCCCGATCGCCTTCTGATCAAATCCCCAGGCGGCAATCGCGACGTAGGACCACATCGCCGGATAGACGATATGCGCCAGCTGCCACATGCCCAGCGCAGCGACGAACCACAGCACCGATCCGCTCTGGTGGCGCAGCGCTTTCAAGGCGGACAGGGCATTGGCCCTGCGCCAGTCAAACGGACGGCGCAGTTCCGGTGTCAGGCTTTCCTTCAGGACCACCAGCCCGACCAGCACATTCAGGAATGCCAGCCCGGCGGCGGCAAAGAACGGCACGCGCGGATCGATGCTGCCGAGCAGGCCGCCCAGCGCCGGGCCAAGCACGAACCCCAGCCCGAAGGCCATGCCCATCAGCCCGAAGTTCGCCGCGCGCTTTTCCGGTGGGCTGACATCGGCGATATAGGCATAGCCCGCGCTCCAGCTTGCCCCGGTGATCCCGGCCAGGATCCGCCCCGCCACCAGCCACCACAGGTTCGGGGCCAGGCCCATCACCAGAAAGTCCACGCCATAGGCGAACAGCGCGGCGAGCAGCACCGGTCGGCGCCCGTAGCGGTCAGACAGGTTGCCGATGATCGGCGCGAAGACGAACTGCATCAACGCATAGCCCGCGCCCAGCCACCCGGCCCAGACCGCCGCGCTGTCCACCGGCATCTGCCCCAGATCCATGATCAGTTGCGGCAGCACCGGCATCACGATGCCGAAGCCGAGCATGTCGATCAGTACGATGGCAAAGACGACCCCGATCGAGGCGCGGTTCGGCATAGGCGGGGCTCCGGTGTTCACCTGCCGCGTTAGCGGGTTTCTCTGCCAAGACCAACTGCCGTGCGATATCCTTCGACAGGATCAGGATGGGCGGCATTGGGAGATGGTGCAAACTCCCGCAAGACCTGCTCGGACCGAGCTTGTCGAAGCACCTTCGCTGACCTATCGGCTCAGCATGACTATCCAGCCTTCAGATTCGATCCTGATCGTCGACTTCGGCAGCCAGGTAACCCAGCTCATCGCGCGCCGGGTGCGCGAGGCTGGGGTCTATTCCGAGATCGCCCCGTTCAACGCCGCCGCCGCGGCCTTTGCGCGCATGCAGCCGAAGGGGATCATCCTGTCAGGCGGCCCGCTTCGGTGCTGGATGAAAACGGCCCGCGCATTCCGGATGAAATCCTGCACAGCGGCCTGCCGATCATGGCGATCTGCTATGGCCAGCAGGCCCTGATGCACCAGCTTGGCGGCGAGGTGCTGCAAGGTGACAGCGGCGAATTCGGCCGCGCCTTTATCGAGATTTCAGATGGCTGCGCGCTGTTCGACGGGCTTTGGGCCGAAGGCGAGACCCACCAGGTGTGGATGAGCCACGGCGACAAGGTGACCGCGCTTGCCCCCGGCTTCCGCCCGGTTGCGCAGTTCGCCCGGCGCGCCGTTTGCGGTGATCGCCAACGATGAGAAGCGCATCTACGCGATGCAGTTCCACCCCGAAGTGGTCCACACTCCCGATGGCGGCAAGCTCTACAAGAACTTCGTCCGCCACGTCTGCGGCCTCGCCGGTGACTGGACCATGGCCGAATTCCGCAAGACCAAGATTGCGGAAATCCGAGCGCAGGTCGGGTCCGGAAAGGTCATCTGCGGCCTGTCTGGCGGGGTAGACTCGGCGGTTGCCGCCGTGCTGATCCACGAAGCGATCGGCGAGCAGCTGACCTGCGTCTATGTCGATCACGGGCTGATGCGGCAGGGCGAGAGCGAGCAGGTCGTCAGCCTGTTCCGCGGCCACTACAACATCCCGCTGATCCACAAGGACGTCTCCGCACTGTTCATGAACGGGCTGGCCGGGGTGACCGACCCGGAGGCCAAGCGCAAGTTCATCGGCAAGACCTTCATCGACGTGTTCGAGGAAGAAGCCACGGCAGATCGGCGGCGCCGATTTCCTCGCCCAGGGCACGCTCTATCCCGATGTGATCGAGTCGGTGTCGTTCACCGGCGGGCCGAGCGTGACGATCAAGAGCCACCACAATGTCGGCGGCTTGCCCGAACGGATGAACATGCAACTGGTCGAGCCGCTGCGCGAGCTGTTCAAGGACGAGGTCCGCGAACTGGGCCGCGAGCTCGGCCTGCCCGAAGTCTTCGTCGGCCGCCATCCGTTCCCCGGCCCCGGCCTCGCAATCCGGATCCCCGGCGAAGTCACCCGCGAGCGCTGCGACGTGCTGCGCAAGGCCGACGCGATCTACCTCGAAGAAATCCGCAACGCCGGGCTTGTACGACGCGATCTGGCAGGCCTTCGCGGTGCTGCTCCCGGTCAAGACCGTCGGCGTGATGGGCGATGGCCGCACTTACGACAACGTCTGCGCGCTGCGCGCCGTGACCAGCACCGACGGCATGACCGCCGATATCTACCCCTTCGACGCGGCGTTTTTGAGCCGGGTCGCGACGCGGATCATCAACGAGGTCAAGGGGATCAACCGGGTGGTCTACGACTATACGTCAAAGCCGCCGGGGACGATTGAGTGGGAATGATTTTCACCCCTCCAGAGGGGTCCGAAAGTGCGAAATACTACGACGTAAAGCACTGAACTAAAACACTGTGCATTCACCGACATTCAGCTACAATCGGTGGGCAGCGTTCGAAATTCGCGGTCGCGCTGACGGTATCGCCTACTCTTGCCACCCTCAAAATCGCTCGTTACCGTCAGGGTCACAACAGCCCCTGACGGTCAATTTTTCTTGCTAACAATTGGAAAAGCCTGTGCTTTTTCGAGCTGGAGAGGTGCGTTTCGGGCTGACGGTCAAAATGAAAGGAGTATATGGCTATGTTGACTGATGCAGCCCTTAAAAGCCTGAAACCCAAAGACAAACCCTACAAGGTAACCGACCGCGACGGCATGTATGTTCGGGTCGGGACAAACGGCACGATTTCATTCCGTTACGACTATCGGATACATGGACGGCGCGAAACAGTGACCTTTGGGAAATATTGCGCTTCCGGCCTCTCTCTGGCTCGCGCCAGGGAGAAGTGGATCGATGCCAAGCGGATGGTCCAAGAAGGACTGTCCCCCGCCATCGAGAAGCAGCGGGACAAGCGCAGAATCAAAGAAGCAAAGAGCTTCGGCGAGTTCGGCGAGAAATGGCTGACCTCTGGACCGATGGCTGACAGTAGCTTTGAGCCACAGCTCGGCAACCATGGTCTTGCTTGACGGACATATCGCGGCAGTTGGCTCAGAGTGAGTTAGCCAAGGTGTCGAAGCCGTGCCTAGAAAACGGAGGTGGTGTCCTAGAACGTGGTGTAGCTTGGGGATGACCCCATGTTCTCCGGCGCCAGTGTTGGCCGGCCATGTTCCGGGTACTGCCGAGAGCATGACGATGGGATTATCGCTGCCGGAATAAAATTAGAAACGCTCGCCCAGCAGGCGATAGCACCAGAATGCCTCTTCGGTCGCAATCAGGTGATTGAGTCGAGCGGGTGAGAAGCCTGTCGCACGGCGCACCACGCGGCCCATATGCGACTGATCCGAATATCCTGCGGCAACTGCAATTTCTGCAAGCGGCGCTTCTTTTGTGCGAACCGCGATACGATGGAGATTCTCGAACCCAGCATAGAACGCTAGCGATTGTTGCGTGTGACCGCTCCATCGGCGCAATCTGCGTTCAATCGATCGGACTCCTCGTCCGGGACCTCCCAGCGCCGCGCGCGCGATGAGTGAACGCGCCCAGTCTGTGATTGTTCGTACCGCCGATGGGTAAGGATGAGCGGCATTTTTTTGTGCTTCGTGCCAGGCAACTTCAAGGGCTGCGCAAAATCGTTCCCAGTTCTTCAATGCATCTTCGTCAGGCTCAAAGGCACGTTCAAGCATTGCGACGAAGTCGCATCTCTCAGCCAAAATCGACCATGCATCGGGATAGATGCCGAGCGAAATAGCAAGCACCGGTCCGGTGCTCCAGCTGACAGTAGGTTGGTTGCAAGGAGGGTTTGCAAAGGTACGCGGAAGGGGAAGGGGTGGCCTGTGCATCGGCAATGTCGCTGCCTGCTGGCACTAAGTAAAGTTCTCCAAAACGAACATGGGTAACTGAGACAAGCGGAGTGGCAGGGAAATAGTTTAGACGCTCGTGGTCGTCGAATACGGAACCGCGCGTGTCCCGAACTATGCCCGCAAAGATGCAGCCCGACAAGGCAGGCGGCGGCAGAAGTAACTTCGAGGACACTAACAAGCGCAATCCCTTTGCTGACGTGATCGTTCTATCCGCATGCCGACGCCTCAGGCAACCAAGCAACACCGAAAATGCGAGCGATCCAAAAATATGTCAAAGATCCGCTATAGTGGCCCCCTTTCCATGCGCATTGCCAGCTTTCTCGCCTTGAGCAGAATCGGCCTAGCTGCCGCCATTCGACACGCGCGCGGACAACGTCTCGAGCCGAGTTGGGATGCCAATATGGAGATCGGTGTGCGCTTCTGGAGACACCAGTTCACGATGGCTATGCGACAGCAGAATATGGCGCGTGGGCGCCAGATTCTCGACAGTCTGCAAACCGAAACTGATGACCACTATGACGTTTTAGTTGAACCCTGCAAGCAGATCGAAGGACACTGGTACACCCCCGCAGTACGACGGTCGGCCGCCACGATACTCTATCTTCATGGCGGCGGTTATGCTTTTCATGGCGCTATGAGCAGGCGTTTTGCGGCCATGCTCGCACATCACACCGGCGCGCGGCTGTTCGCGCCAGACTACCGATTAACGCCCGAGCATCCACATCCCGCTCAGCGCGACGATGCGCTCGCAGCGTGGCGAAATGTGGCGCAAGATACGCCGCCTGAGAAGGTCGTAGTGATCGGTGACAGCGCGGGAGGGCACATGGCGCTTATGCTGCTGCAAACCCTCCACGCTGAAGGCCTTCCACAGCCAGCGTTGTGCATCGGTCTGTGCCCCTGGACCGATATTGGCGAACGAGGTGAAAGCCTTCACGCCAACGATCGCTACGACCTGGTGCAAGGCTGGATGGCGTTAAAATTTGGCGAGTGGCTTGATCCCGGCGGGAAGGTAGGGCGCGCCGCGCTGTCACCGATAGAACTGGACTACAAGGGGCTCGCGCCGATCTATCTTCAGGCGGGTGGCCGCGAAATCCTCCGCGACATGATCGGTGACTTTGCAGCTGTTCAGGTTAACCGAGGTGCCGACGTAGTGCTCGATCTCTGGCCCGACATGCCACATGATTTTCAGGCTTTCGACAGCGACCGGGTTTCATCAGTTGCAGCACTTGCGCGCATTTGCGAGGCAGTTTCCTGTTATGTCGACCAGCAGGGCTGTTTCTCTCCAGGTAAGAACAGTGTGCTGTCGGCATCGGTTCACTGTAAATCCTGGACAAGTCGTTCGAACGCTTCCTTTTTGCACTGTCCGTTGGGCAATCGCAGAACATGGCTCCCGTGAACGGCAGTGATGCCTGTTTCACTCGTTCTCAAATTGACCGTTGATCCGCTATTATCTGCAAGCGTGCGCAATCAGCTACTCTGGGCTAGATTTCAGTGGTCGCGAACTGCGCCGACTTGGATCGGGAGTTGGTGTGGCTCTGGCGCAGCCTTCAAAATATCCCCGTCAGCGCTCGTCGAGCTATGCCGTAACTTCAGCCCAACCCCAAGTCTTGCAGCGCGGAGAAAGATCGAAGCGGTGCGGGCATCCTGGCGTGGATTTTAGTCTTGCCGCTCCCGCGACTTACGCCACTGGAGCGGGCTGATCCCGGTCCATTTCCTGAACGCCAGCGTGAACGCCGCGTTGCCCGAGTAGCCCAGAAAACCAGCGATCTGCCCGACTTGCGGAGCTGGCTGCGCGAGGAATTCGCGCGCCAGCTTTTCGCGGACTGACTCTGCCACATCGCTGAAACTCGTGCCTTCGGCGGCCAGCAGGCGCTGGAGTTTCTTGGGGGAAACTTCCATGGCATCAGCAATCGAAGCGAGATCGGTCCTGCGGGTGCCGATCAGGCTGGTGAGGGTCAGCGCGACATTGGTGGCCACGCCGACATCGTAGAATTCCATCCGGTCGATCCGCGATTGCACATAGCGACGCACCAGCGGGCGAATCGGAGAGAGTATGCCGCCGATGCGGTTGTTGAGCAGATCGGTGCGGAACAGGACCTCGTCGTGTTCGCATTCGAACTCGACCGGGCACTGGAACAGCGCTTCGTGCTGCGAAATGTCGCGCGGGCGTCCGTGGCTGAAGCGGATTTCAATCGCATTTTCATCCGGACAGCCCAGGCCAAGCTTGGCAATTGCCGCCATGTTGGCAATCATATTCTCGCTGTATTGCCGCGATTTAACCCCCAAGAAATAGTTCTTTTCGCGAAAGGAACTGACGCCAGGCGCAATCTCTTCGATCACTTCGAATGACGTAGCGTTGGTGTGATAGGCCCAGTAGTCCTGCACCTGGGCGAGCCAATCGCGACCCGACCGGCTGAAATGCGACAATGCGAGGACCGGGCCGGTATTGGCATAGGTCGGCCCCATCCGGCACGACCATTCAAGTCCCAGGTTTGGAATGCCGAAATCCGCAGCGCACTTCTCCATGAGTGCGATGAATGCTCGGAACGACACAATCCGGTCAACATCGTGCAGCGCGGCGGGATCAAGGCCAACCTCGGTCATCGCCGCTGCCAGGTCGCCCCCGGCCTCGCGCACAATGTCGTCGAGTCCGATCAGGCACAAGGCCCTGATATAATGGCCCTTCTCCAACCTGTGCTGCTGCATCTTGCCCCCGAATTCACCGCCTTGTCCTGTAATATGAATTTTTCGAGAATTCAATCCGTGAATCCGGGAGGCCGAAACGCACTTTGTCGGGATGAATAGACAAGTTCCGGATCACCAAAGATTTATGGAATTCCAACATATTAGTAGATATTTCCGGCCCGATTTTGGAATCGAATGCTCGTCGGCGCAGGAATGCCCGCGCGCTGTTCGCATTGCGGAAATCAGTGAATCTCGAAGTTTTCCCGGTTCGTCACCAATCGCAATAAAGACCTAGGGGGTCGTCCATGAACAATCTGAAGCTTGCAGGATACCAGTTCGATCCTGTCCTGGCCGAGGCGCTCGCCCGCAAAGCCGGCACTGTTGGCATCATCCTGCTGGTCACCTGGCTGATCGCCAAGGCTGCCAAGTGGTCGTTCGCCCGTCTGGTCGACCGGATCCCGCTGTTCCAGCGCGCGGCTGCCACCGGCGAGAGCATTGGAGCTTCGTTGGGGCGGATTGTTTCGCTGTTCATCTGGCTGTTCGGCCTCGTCGCCGTGCTTCAGGCCCTTGAATTGAGCAGCGTGATCGGTCCGGTGCAGGCGCTGATCAACAGCTTCGTCCTGTTCGTTCCCAAAATCCTCGGTGCCGGGATCATCTTCTTTGTCGGCGGCATGATCGCGAAGATTGTCCGCGACATCGTCCAGACCACGCTCGCGACGGTCAACTTCGACAAGTGGGCGAACCTGGGCGGGGCTGAGGCGGTCACCGGCAACAGCGCGATCAGCAAGACCATCGGCACGATCGTGTTCATCCTGATCGTGGTTCCGGTCGGGATCGCCGCGCTCGACGTGCTCGACATTCCTTCGATCACCGATCCGGCCAAGGACATGCTGCAAATGGTGCTCGGCGCAGTGCCGCTGATCATCGGCGCCAGCCTGCTGCTGGGGCTGGGCTTTGTCATCGCACGCTGGATCGGCCAGATGATCGGCGAAGTTCTGCCCGGGCTCGGGTTCGACCGGTCAGTCCAGGCGACCGGGCTGGTCCCCGAAGGACGCAGCGCCTCGGGGGTTATCGCCTCGATCACCCAGATTGCGATCATGCTGTTCATGGGCGTGGCCGCAACCCGCCTGCTGGGCTTCCCCGAACTGACCCGGATGGTCGAGACCGTGCTGGAGCAAGGCGCGAGCGTAGTGTTCGGCGCGGTGTTGATCGCGGTCGGCGTATTGCTGGCGCGGATGTTGCGCGGTCTCGTCGCGGCGGCGGCGGGTGAAGGCGTGGCCCCAGGTCTGGTCCATTGGATCACGGTCGGGCTGTTCGTGTTCATCGGGCTCAAGCAAATGAACATCGGCGGCCAGATCATTGATTACGCCTTTGGTGCCATCGCGATTGGCTCCGCTGTCGCCTTCGCCCTCGCGTTCGGGCTTGGCGGCCGCGACGCTGCCGCACGGAAGCTCAACGACCTGGTGAATTGAGCCTTCCCCTCGCCCGCGCCACCACCGTGGCGCAGGCGAACTTGTCTCCGGGGGGCCTTCGGGTCGCATCGAGTCCCCCGGAGGCACTTTTCTGGCACCCCGGCGCCGATCGGATCACATCCATGCCAGATCGCATCATTCCCGAATATACCGCACTTCGCCGGGACGTCGCTCTCGATGGCGAACATCCTGACGTGATTGTTGCGGATGTCGATGGGTCGTCCCCGGCCCTCGGCGCGGGTGATCGTGGTCGCCAACGAAAAGGGCGGGGTCGGCAAATCGACCATCGCCTTTCATCTGTGCGTGGCGCTCGCCGATGCGGGCCTGAAGGTCGCTGCGATCGATCTCGATCGGCGTCAGCAGACATTGTCGAGCGTGCTTCGGAACCGCGATGCAACGGCAGCCCGGCTCAGGATCACGCTTCCCCGGCCGCGCCATAATGTGCTGCAGATACAGAGCGGCGCGACCCTTTGCCACGAGGTCAACCGCCTCGGCTATGAGACCGATGTAGTGGTGATCGATGCGGCCGGACACGATTCCGCCATCGCCCGCCGCGCCATCGCGATCGCTGATACGCTGGTGACCCCGGTCAACAGCTCGTTCGTCGATCTCGATTTGCTGGGCAAGTTCCACCCGATTTCGCTCGATCTGATCGCGCAGGGGTGCTTCGCGATTGCGGTCGACGAAATCCGCCAGGCGCGGGTCCGCAAGGGCCTGCCAGGTCTGGACTGGGTGGTGGTACAGAACCGCACCCGGCGCGGAGCAGTCAAAACCAGGACCGGGTCGAGACCGCCTTGCAGCGCTTTCCAGACGGCTTGGCTTCCGCCTCTGCCGGGGGCTTGCCGAGCGGGTAGCCTATCGTGAACTGTTCCTGCTTGGGCTGACCCATCTCGATCTTCGTAAAACTCCCGACCTCCATCGCACCAAGCTCGATGCGCACCGCGAGATTTTGGCGCTGGTGGCCGACCTGGCGGTGCTCCCAGTTCCGACGAGATGCCAACTGTTATGGATGTAACTGCGCGGCTTGAAAGCGAGGCAGAGTCTATCCGCGATGGGTGACATACGATGGGGCTTGAGAAAGTAAGGCGACACATCGCCCGCCTGACGCCCGCCGGAATCTGCGACGATTGTCTGGCAGGGGCCATTGGCCTATGCCCCGCAACGACGCCCGCAAGCTGGCACGTGAACTGCTTGGCACCAACGGTTTCGAGCGCTCCAATGGCAAGTGCTGCATGTGCAATGTGGTCAAAGCAACGACCAGAAAGGTGCGTTGAACATGCCGGGACCGAAAAAGCGCGATCGCAAGGCCGGAGCCGATTGGGGCAAGGCGGCGCGGACCGCTGCGGGCTTCGTTGTCGGCATCCTGCTGGTTTGGGCATGGCAGGAGCAGGGCAAATTCGCGAAGGCAATTCTAGCCGCTGCGGTCGGGATTGCTCTTGGGATCATCGCCTTCAGCCTGAACCGCCGGTGATGAAAACGCCCCAATCGCGCAGCCCCCGCTACCGCAAGGAAACGCGCCGCACTACCCGGACCGAGGTCGCGATCGATAGCGGCAATGGCGACTGGCGGATGTTCCCCCTCGCCGACCTGTCCCCGCACGGCTGCAATCTTGCCTCGACCGACTGGCCATTCCGCATCGGGCAGTTTCTAGTCGCTCAAGTTTTCGGCGACCGACCGGATCGAAGGAATCGTGCGCTGGACGCGGGGTGGCCAGGTCGGCATCGAATTCGTCCGCCCGCTTGCTGCGGAAATCGTTGAGCAGATGGCTCCGCCGGGCTGAGTATGGACAAGCCTCAGGCAGACGCGTCGGTGGCCAGATTGCAAATCGTTCCAGCATGGTCCCGGCAGACTAAGCGCGGTCCGGCCTAGCTGCTTGTTGGGCATGAACAGAAGGCAAGTCAGAGGGGATCGATCAAGACCCCGCGCCCACCCAACAGGTTCGTGGCTGCGAACACGGCTCTCGCGTTCTAATATGACAGCTTTAGATTCGCCTAGTGAAGCAATAGTCATGTCGCATTCCAGACGCCGCAAATTTTATCCGGCGGCGAGAATAGTTGTCGATACGGAGCGAGCAGCATTCCGTTGGTCGCCGGCGTCAACGGTTGCGGCTTTCGTCGACTAATATTGGGGAAAATACGATCTTGGCGCAGCCTGCGAAGTATGCCCTTCGGCGATCGTTTAGCCAGGCTTCGACATCAGCAAAGTCTCAGACCACGCAGCGGGGCGGATTTGTTGACGCTTTGGCTTGAATGGCCTTGTTCCTATCCTTCATTTGCAGAGAGGGCAGACCATGACGCAGTTGCAAATTCATCGGAGCAATTTCATCGGAAACAGCCATCAAGGGCCCAAAGGCAAATTGGTCGCTTGCCCCGTTTGCCGGTACCCCTCCCAGGTCGCCACCGATTGTCCTTGAAAGGTGAATTTCCAAATTAGTTGGTTTGTTCTCAATGATATGAGCAAACCAAGCCTGAGACCGTCTTGCAATCAGCAGTCTTCGCGAAACGAATATTCCCGCGTTTTTCAGCCGCATGCGTAGTTGCAAATGATAGAGTGGGAATGAGTTGGCGGCTTGGCTGTTCAACGGGTTCGGCCTGCCGCCAGTTGCGCAGAAAACCGGGGCGGGCAATTGCAAGACGCACCGCTCGCGTGAGCTGGCAGTTGTGAAGACCAGATCTGTTACCGGCAATTCCAGCAAATTGGCTGCGGTGCTGCAAGCTGATCGTTCTTTTCGGCTTGGACCACAGGCTGGTCCGGCACGGCATCGCGCCCCCCGGATCCATGCATCAGCTGACGCACGATGAGCGGTGCCGTGAAGAGCAGCGCGAGCCCGAGCAGCACCCGCAACACATGAGCCTTGGGCAAAGTGCCGGTCAGGGCGGTGAGGCCGACACCCATCACCGCCAGCATGGCCATGCCAGTCGCCAGCGGCCCGGTGGCCAGTGCCGCTACCCACTCGGTCGCCACTGGCAGCGTCCCTTGCATGGCGCGAACCTCCATCGTAACGCGACTGCCCCGCCAATGCCTGGTCCGAATCAAATCACATCACGGCTATGTGCTATTCGAAAGTAACGCCGCAATAAATCAAAAATGAGGGTTCGCACCATTCTGGATGCGAAAGCTGTTTTGCAACGACATATTTGATGTATTCAGTATCGATGCACCGCATTGGACAAGAAATGACGGTCGCTGCGGAAGGGGTATGTATGGTGTTCACGGGATGACTTGTCCGCTATTTCAACTCCTCCGCAGCATTTTTACCATGACTTTGGCCGCCATCGCGCTGCTCGGGTTCGCCGTGCAGACAGCTCAGGCGCAGCAGGCCAATGGGGTGATCGGCTGGACCGACCTGGATCCAACCGTCGGCTATCCCAGCGCGGAAGCGGCCTGCGAAGCGCAATGGAACCGCGTGATGAACAACGGCTACAGTCGTTTCATCGGGGCCGTGCCGGGGGACAAGCCCACCACCAAGACGTGCTCTTGGACGTTCCGGAGCTATCTCTGTCCGCAGGAAACCGGCGCGGGAATGGCTTGCGGTACTATTCTGCCTGGCAACGTCACGTTCCGGTGCGCCTATGGCTATTATGCGATCGGGCCAGGCTTTTGCGCACCCTCGGCAAACCCCGTCGGCGAACGACCCTGTGAATGCGACGATCAGCCGAACGATGGCAATCTGCCCGCCCCGGTACGCGGCGATCCGGTGGTGCTCAAGACTGGGGCCGTGGTCGAAGCGGCGGTCGATTTTGCCAGCGATGACGGCCGGTTTGTGCTCGGGCGGCGCTATCGCAGCAAGGCGGCGATGGGCGGCACCTTCATTCAGGACTTCATCACCAATCTGGGCGGGCGGTGGAGCTATGACTTCGCGCCCGAACTGCAGATCGCGACGACCGGAGGCACGCCGACGACGCCCAATGCCGGGGTCGCCTTCCTGACCCCGGACGGCTCGCCCTACGATTTCAAGCTGCAGAGCAACGGCACCTGGCGGCAAACTGCCGTCAGCGGCGTGCCCGATATCGATAACCGGCTCAAGGTGGAGTTCCTGGGCACTCTGCCGGCCAATCTGGCGACGCTGCGCAGCGCCAGTACGCAGTGGCGGGTGACTGATTCGGCGGACACAGTCTGGACGATGCAGACCTTCGCCCGGCCTGCGGCGGGTTTGGCGGCGGTGGTCTATTCGATCGGTCGCCCCACTTCGCGCGTGTGGCGCGATGGCTATCGCTGGGATTATGCCTATCAGACGGACGGAACGCTGGCGACGATCACCGACAGCTATGGCCGCAGCGCCAGCTTCGAATGGCTCAAGGTTCCGGTCACCACTCTGCCGACTCTCCCCGCTAACGCCCAGCCGGTGCCGATTGCGATCAAGGAGATTGTGCTGCCTGACCAGACCCGGCTGCGCTTCACCTACGACCCGCCCGGCGGAGTCGCCACCGGGCTTTACCAAGCGCGCAACCTGATCAAGGTAGAACGTCTCGACGCCGCGCTGGCGGTCGTAGATTCGACCACATACCTTTACGAAGACCCCCGCTACCGCCCGTTCATTACCGGCGTGGTCAACCACGGGGGCGAGCGCACCGCCAGCTTCACCTTCGGCCCGCTCTATGGCCAGGCGCTGTCCGCCGAAGGGCCCGGCGGGGCAGACCGGCACACCTTCGCCTATGCCTGGACCGGCACCAGCATGACCACCACGGTCACGGGGCCACTGGGCAAGGTCGATGTCTATACCTTCACCAAGGCCGCGCTCTATGATTTCCGCCTGACCAAAGTGGTCGGCAATGCTTCGGCCAATACCCCGGCGACCACCACCACGCTGGTGAACAGCGTCAGCGAGGCGACGCTGACCTCGATGACCGACGCGCTGCTGCGCCAGTCGACTTACCTCTACGATGGCCAGCGCCGCCCGACGTCCGTGACCGAGGCTGCGGGCACAGCCGCCGTGCGCACCACCACGCTGGGCTATGACCCTGCGCTCAACCTGCCGATCACCGTCACCCGCCCCGGCCTCACCGAAACCCGCACGCTAACCGCCGGCAAGCTCACCGCGCTGACGCTGACTGACACCACCAGCATCACCGTGCCCTATGCCACCAATGGCCGCACCCGGACCTGGGCCTATGACTGGTCGCCCACCGGGCAACTGCTCAGCGTCGACGGCCCGCTGCCGGGCAGTGCTGACAGCGTGACCATGGCCTATGACGCGGCTGGACAAGTGCTCACGCAGACCAATGCGCTCGGTCACGTCACCCAGGTGATCGCGCGCAATGCCATGGGTCAACCGCTGACCCTGCGCGATCCCAACGGGGTCGATACCGTGCTGACCTATGACGCGCTCGGCCGCCCGCTCAGCGTCACCCGCGATCCGGGTGCGAACCAGTCGCTCTATGCCATGGTCTATGACGCAGCGGGCAATCTCACCCGCGTCACGCTCCCCACCGGCGGCTGGCTGAACTACACCTATGACGCGGCTAACCGCGTCACCCGGATCGATAACGACAGTGGCGAATACCTCAGCTTCACGCTCAACGCCGCCGGTCTGCCCACGGCGGAAAGCACCCACGCCCCCGGCGGCAGCATCCAGCGCCAGAGCACCAGCACCTATGACGAGCTCGGCCGCCTGATCCGCAGCATTGGCGCGGGCAATCAGACCTGGCAGTTCGCCTATGACAAGCTCGGCAACCTCACCTCCAGCATCGATGCTCGCGGCAAGCCCAGTTCGGCCACGGTTGACGCCTTCGACCGCCCGGTCACCGCGACCAATCCGGAGCTGCAGACGCAGACGTTGGCCTATACCGCCTTTGATGCCGAGCTGACCCAGTTCAAGGATGCGCGGAACCTAGCGACCACCATGGTGGTCGATGGCTTTGGCGAGACCTTGCAGGAGTCCAGCCCTGATCGCGGGCTGACCCGGCACTGGTACGATGCGGCGGGCCGCGTCACCCAGACC
This sequence comes from uncultured Alphaproteobacteria bacterium, assembly GCA_963802015.1. Classification (GTDB taxonomy): domain Bacteria; phylum Pseudomonadota; class Alphaproteobacteria; order Sphingomonadales; family Sphingomonadaceae; genus Novosphingobium. The sequence goes on along the minus strand of CAWDHB010000004.1, from coordinate 1,083,783 downwards.
GTGGATGCGGACGGGGTGACCACCGCCTTCGCTTACGATGCGGCAAACCGCCCGCTGAGCGAGGTCGCCTCCGGCTCCGGCGTGGCGACACAGACGATCACCTACAGCTATGACGCGGTGGCCGGCGGCAATCGCGGGATCGGGCGGCTGACCGGGGTCAGCGATCCTTCGGGCGCTGAGGCGCTGGTCTATGACGCGCAGGGCCGCGTGATCAGCCGGACCAAGCAGATCGGCGCGCGCAGCTACACCTTCGGCTATGTCTACAACGCCAGCGGGCAGGTCACGTCGATCACCTATCCCTCGGGCCACGTCGTCAAATACACCCGCGCGCCCGATGGCCGGGTGACCATGGTGCGCGCGCTGGTCGCCAGCGGCGGGGCCTCGACCACACTCGCCAGCAGTGTGGCCTATCAGCCGTTCGGCCCGCTGGCCTCGCTCACGCAGGGCAATGGGCTGAGCCTCAACCGCGCCTATGATGGCAACTACTGGCTCTCCGGCGTCACGCTCAGCGGCGGCGTCAGGCACCCTGCTCGGCCTCACCCTGACCCGCGACGCCAATGGCAAAGTCACCGCGGTCAGCGACAGCGCCGCGCCCTTGCGCAACGCCAGCTACAGCTACACCGACGCGGGCCGCCTGCAGACCGCCAGCGGCACCTGGGGCGCAGACAGCTACACCTGGGACGCGAACGACAACCGCACCCGCGCGGACCGCACGCTAGGCGGCACCACCGCGAGCGACGTCGCCACCCTCACGCCGGGCAGCAACCGCCTCGCCGAGCTGAAAGACGGTGCGGGCGTAGTCAGCCGCAGCTTCGCCCACACCCCCGGCGGCGACCTTGCCAGCGTCACCCGCGCGAGTGCACCGACGCTGACCTACAGCTACGACGCGCGTGGACGCCTGAGCAGCGTCCTGTCCGGCGCGGCCCAGATCGCCAGCTACGCTTACGACTGGCGCGAACAGCGCGTATCGGCCAGCTCAACCGAGGTCGGATCGCGGCATTACCTCTACGCCGAGGACGGGCAATTGTTGGCCGAACACGACGCTGCGACCGGCGCGCTGATCCGCGAATATGTCTGGCTGGACACGATGCCGCTCGCGATGGTCACCGGCCCCGCCGCCACCCCCAGCTACACCTGGATCACCACGGGCAACCTGAACGAACCGCTGCTGCTCACCAGTGCCAGCGGCGCAGTCGTATCCGCCAGCACCACCCGCGACCCCTGGGGCAACCCGATCCTCCTCGCCGGCGGCGCGCCGCTAGACCTCGGCTACCCCGGCCAATGGCGCGACCCCGCCACCGGCCTGTTCCAAAACTGGCACCGCGACTACGATCCGACGCTCGGCCGCTACATCGAAGCCGATCCGCTCGGCCTAGGCGGCGGGAGCAACCTCTTCGCCTACGTCGGCGGCGATCCGGTTAATGTCACTGATCCAACTGGGAAATGCCCATGGTGTATTGTGATCATTGGTGGTTTCCTGATGGGTGCCGGGATGGACCTGTTATTCCAGGGAACAGAAAATTTAATCAAAGGCCGCCAAGTTCTCAATCCGGACTGCTATGATTGGGAAAACGTGTTGATTGCAGGTGGGTTCGGCGCTGCCGGAGGTGTCATTGGCCGCATCGCGGGCGGCGCCTTGCGTTATGGGCCACGATCACTGACCCGTTTGACGGGACGAGAATGGTCGCACACCGTTCCCCGCCAATGGATCACAAAATACGCTCCGCGCTGGGTCCGGAGATCGATGAACCAGCGTGGTGGGCTCAACGGCCGCTGGGTGACGCCGCAACAGCACTACCGGCATGACCGGTTCCGGTACCCCAAAGGCTGGGATCAAATGCCGGATCGATTTGAAAAAGAATGGCTGCGCGCCTTGGATCGTACGCCTGAATGGTTGCGCGGAATTGGCGTGGGTGCCCCGATTGGTGTGGGCGTAGCGGAGATGAGTGAATGACGGTGGATGATGATTTCAGCCCCTATCCGAAAAGTATGATCGGTCGTGCAAGTCGTTCATTTTGGCATTTTGTCGGGAACCTAACCGGCAGTGGCACCTACAAGCTGATACCGCTCCAACAACAGGTTCTGGACACGCTTCTGCCGGAGTTGGAGCCAGAAGTGCGGACGCTGGTGGAAGTGCAACTGACGCAGCCCTATTACATGCAGTTCTGGCACGAGGGCCGGATCAGTCCGATCTACTTCAAGCATTTCCGCTTGCCGCGCGAATTGCGCATTCCCGACCCTGAATTCGCCGACCGCCTCTACAAGGTTGAGATGTTCGTCGATGGCCGGAAACAGCAAGCCCATGTGGTCTTCGTCGATGGTCGGATCCATCGCTTCGAGTTCAAAAAACCGTTCAAGTTCTACGAGGGCAAAGACATACGCTTTGGCAAAGTGACGCTGGGCAAGCCCAAGCAGACCTATACCGGAGCATTGAATCGGCTCGAACATGGTAGAGATGAAGAACTAATCTGATCGACAATGCTCCACCGAGGTCGACGCGCGGCATTACCTCTACGCCGAGGACGGGCAATTGTTGGCCGAACACGACGCCCAGACCGGCGCGCTGCTGCGTGAATATGTCTGGCTGGACACGATGCCCTTGGCGATGGTCACCGGCCCCGCCGCCACGCCCAGCTACACCTGGATCACGACCGGCAACCTCAATGAACCGCTGCTGCTCACCAACGCCGCCGGAGCCATAACCGCCAGCACCACCCGCGACCCCTGGGGCAACCCGATCCTCCTCGCCGGCGGCGCGCCGCTCGACCTCGGCTACCCCGGCCAATGGCGCGACGCATCAACGGGCCTGTTCCAAAACTGGCACCGCGATTACGATCCGACGCTCGGGCGCTACGCGCAAGCCGACCCGCTCGGGCTGGGAGGTGGGAGCAATGTCTTCGCCTACGTCGGTGGCGATCCGGTGAATGTTACGGATCCAACTGGCAAAATACCCCTAATTCCAATCGCCGCTGCAATCCTAACCGGGGGGATAATTGGCGGACTGATCGACATTGACTTTCAGCTCCTAGCAAACGGTGGCAAAATCCGATGCATTGACTGGGAATCAGTTGGCTGGAGTGCGGGAATTGGTGGCCTAACTAACGGCGTCGGTTCAGTCGCAGTTCCATGGTTCTTCAAGGCCGGTGGAAAAATTCCTCGGATTTGGCCAACCCGTCCACATTCGCTTCCTATCGCAAAGCCACCCACGGCAAGTCCAAAGGTTCCAAGTCATCACATTTGCACTAACAAGAACTGCATATCGCCACTCTTTGGAGGACCGTGGACGCCGCGGCTCAAACCTTTGTTCGACAAAGCGGGGATGAACATGGATGATGCCCTCAACAAGGTATCGGTTCCAGGCCACTATGGTCCTCATCCTGAAGCGTATCATCGAGAGGTCTATCGGCGCTTATCGCAAAGCACTCAGGGACTTAAGGGGGGTCCATTTACTCGTGCGTTTCAAACCGAGCTTGGTGCGATGAATCAGGAGCTAAGAACTCCTGGCTCGATACTACATAGCTTGCTTATGGGACTGTAAATTTTGAGAGAATTTTTTGACATTCATGCTTCGGTTTTCAACCGCTGGTTTCTCGGTTCGCCTCTTGATCCGCAGGGTCGTGAGGTCGATCCTCGATTGTTTATAACAGGCAAACGAGTTCCGGAATTGCCCCTTCTGACCATCCCAATTGCCCAAGCGGGCGAAGTGGTCGATTTCAATTTGGCTGCATTCGACATGCCTGTGACACCGCGTAAATTCAACGAGGCCTTGGAGCGTCTTGTTGGCGACGCTATTCAACGCATCCCGGTGACGATCCAAGGCTACAACGACCGATTCGAAATTCTGAATCTATGCGAAACGGTGGATTGTCTTGATGAGCTGAAGACCAAACATGTTATGAAATGGACTAATATCGATGGGAGGCTGGATAAAATTGGTGAATACCGCATGATCGTTGGACTGCAAGTGGATCCATCTCGAATCGGTCGACACCATATATTTCGATTAGGTGGTTGGAAAATATCTCCAATTTGTTCAGGAGAGATCAAGAATCTTATGGAATCATTTGAATTAACTGGCGTTCACTTTGAGGCAGTTTGTTAGTTATTTGATCAATTCGCCGCGCCCTTGCGCAACGCCAGCTACAGCTACACCGACGCAGGCCGCCTGCAGACCGCCAGCGGCACCTGGGGCGCAGACAGCTACACCTGGGACGCGAACGACAACCGCACCCGCGCCGACCGCACGGTCAGTGGCACCACCGCCAGCGATGTCGCCACCCTCGCGCCCGGCAGCAACCGCCTCGCCGAACTGAAAGACGGCGCGGGCGTGGTCTCCCGCAGCTTCACCCACACCCCCGGCGGCGACCTTGCCAGCGTCACCCGCGCGAACGCGCCGACGCTGGCCTACAGCTACGACGCGCGCGGACGGCTGAGCAGCGTCCTGTCCGGCGCGGCGCAGATCGCCAGTTACGCCTACGACTGGCGCGAACAGCGCGTATCGGCCAGCTCAACCGAGGTCGGTGCGCGGCACTACCTCTATGCCGAGGACGGGCAACTGTTGGCCGAACACGACGCGGCGACCGGCGCGCTTATCCGCGAATATGTCTGGCTGGGTACCATGCCGCTCGCCATGGTCACCGGCCCCGCCGCCACCCCCAGCTACACCTGGATCACCACCGGCAACCTGAACGAACCGCTGCTGCTCACCAATGCCGCCGGCCAGGTCACCGCCAGCACCACCCGCGATCCCTGGGGCAACCCGATCCTGCTGGCCGGTGGAACCCCACTAGACCTCGGCTACCCCGGCCAATGGCGCGACCCCGCCATCGGCCTGTTCCAGAACTGGCACCGCGACTACGACCCAACGCTCGGCCGCTACGCGCAAGCCGACCCGCTCGGGCTGGGGGGCTGCCTGCTGAGCGAGGTTGCCTCCGGCTCCGGCGTGGCCACCCAGACGATCACCTACAGCTATGACGCGGTGGCCGGCGGCAATCGCGGGATCGGGCGGTTGACCGGGGTCAGCGATCCTTCGGGCGCTGAGGCGCTGCTCTATGACGCGCAGGGCCGGGTGATCGAGGATACACTATGACGATCAGCGTAGCGCGATAACCTGTCATATAGAATATAGTTGACAGGCCTTTCCAACCATCTCTAATTGGCCTTACCAAAATAATTGGCCAATCGCCGTGATTCGCGGCTTGGGAGGGAGAGAACCGATGGTCCGCAAATTCGTCCTGCTCGCGACGACGAGCCTGATTTTCGCCGCTACGCCAGCCTTCGCGCAGGACACCGCTGGCGATGCGGCTGCTGCGGAAGATACCGGCGGCCTCGAGGCAATCGTCGTCACCGCGCAGAAGCGCGAAGAAAACCTGCAGGACGTGCCGGTTTCAGTGACTGCGCTGTCGGCGGAGGCGCTGGCGAACAACCGGGTGACCGACTTTACCGACCTGACCCGCGCGGCCTCCTCGCTGACTGTGACCCAGGCCACCTCCTCACCCAACAATTCGATTATCCTGCGCGGGATTGGCACCTTCGCCTTTTCGATCGGGGTCGAGCCCAGCGTCGCGGTGATCGTCGATGATCTGCCGGTGGTGCAGCAAGCGCAGGCGTTTGACTTGCTCGGCGACGTCCAGCGGGTTGAAGTGCTCAAGGGGCCGCAGGGCACCTTGTTTGGCAAGAACGCCTCGGCCGGGGTGGTCAATATCGTCACCAAGGATCCGTCGAACGCGCTGTCCGGCAGTTTTGCCGTGACCGCCGCGACCGACGACGATTATCGGGTCGATGCCTCGCTTTCCGGGCCAATGGGCGACAACGGCTCGGGCTACCGCTTGAGCGGCTTTTACCACAGCTATCAGGGCAATGTCCGCAATCTGACTACCGGTAACTGGCTCAATGATCAGGAAGCCTATGGTCTGCGCGCCAAGATCAAGCTGGTGCTGTCGGACAATCTCGATTTCACCGTGGCCGGAACCTATGCCCAGACCAAGCAGGACGGCACCGCGAACACGATCCGCTACATCAATCCGCTCGGCACGCCGCGGGTGCTTGGCAACGCTGCGCTCGCGCTGATCCCCAGCCTGACCGGGATTACCCCCGGCGAAGGCAATTATGACGCCCGCGTCGATGCCGAAGGTGCGACCGACAACCAGACCGGCACCCTCTCGGGCAAGTTCGTGCTGGACCTTGGCAGCGTGAACCTGATTTCGGTGACCGGCTATCAGGACTGGAAGTACACTTTCCAGAACGATGTCGACAACACCGACCTCAACGTGATCGGGGGTACTCCCAGCAGCGGCATCGTGCAGAGCGGCCCGTACCATTCGCGACTGTTCACGCAGGAATTGCGCGTGGTTTCCACCGGCAGCGGCCCGCTCAAATATGTCGCAGGCGTGTTCTTTGCGGATGCCAGCACCGATCGCACCTTCAGCCGTGGTCCGGCTTTGCTCGCCAATTGGGATGCAACCGCAACCAGCCAAGGCATCGGCCTGTTCGCGCAGCTGGATTATACCCTGCCGACCAACACCACGATTTCGGGCGGGGTGCGCTACAACCACGAGAAGGTCGGCGTACGCTTTGACAACCTGCTGACAACGGCCACCCCCAATACGTGCGCCACGGGCAATCCGCTGTGCCGGGGTTCCAACAGCGATGATGTCGTAACCTGGAAGGGCACCATTTCGCAGGAACTCGCCCCGCAGATCATGACCTACGCGAGCGTCGCCAAAGGCTACAAGGGCTTCGCCTATGACGTTTCGTCGGGCTTCAACCCGGCGCGGGTCAATGCAGCCCTGGCGGGGACTGCCCCCGGGTTGAACGGCGTCGGGCCGGTCAAGGCCGAGCATTCGACGTCGTATGAGCTCGGCTTCAAGAGCCGCTTCCTCGATAACCGGGTGCAGTTGAACGTCACCGGCTTCACCACCGATTACAACAACTTCCAGGCGCAGTCGGCGGTGGTGATCGGCGGGGCGCTGCAGAACGTGCTCAACAACGTCGGCAAGCTCAAGACCAAGGGCGTCGAAGTGGAATTCTCGGCCAAGCCCAGCGACTGGCTGCGGCTTGATGCCTCGGCCGCCTATACCGATGCGCGGATGACCGCGTTCCCCGGCGCTCAGGGCTATGCCAATCAGACCGGGCAGGTCTGGAATGGCACGGCATCGGCGCTGGTCGGCAACTGCACCACGGCGGCGGCAGCAACTGCGCTGGCACCGCGCACGACCTGCGGATTCCAGGATCGCAGCGGCGCGCAGCTGCCCAACTCGCCCAAGTTCAAGTTTAATCTGGGCGCGACGGCGGAGCTGCCGTTCGGCGATGACAACAAGGCGATCATCACGCTCAACTATCAGCACCAGAGCGACGTCAACTTCGACCTGCTCGGCAATCCGCTGCTGACCCAGCAGGCTTATGGAATCTTGAACGCCGGGATTGGCGCGGAGTTCGGCCCGGTTCGTGCGACGGTGTTCGTCAACAACCTGTTCAACAAGCACTATGCCGGCGGCCTGGCCGACAACTTCGGCACGCTCGGCGGCAATGCGACCAACCCGGCGAACGTCGTTTACCAGGTCTTGCCGCGCGATTCCCAGCGCTTCTTCGGGATCAAGCTGCAGTACAACTTCGGCGATTGATCTCCTTCAATCGAACCACCCTCTGGGCCGGTCATCCATCCGGGTGTCCGGCCCGTCTTTTCTGAGCCGAGGAGCTGAACCGTGAGAGGCAAATTGCGCTGGTGGATCATCGGGCTGGTGACGCTTGGCACCATCCTCAACTATCTGGCGCGCTCGACGCTGTCGGTGGCTGCTCCCACGCTCAAGGTGGAATTCTCCATGAGCACGGAGGACTATTCCTGGGTCGTGCTGGCGTTCCAGCTAGCTTATACCGTGATGCAGACGGTGGCGGGAACGGTGCTCGATGCGGTGGGGACCCGGTTGGGGTTCTTCCTGTTCGCGATCGGCTGGGGCCTGGCCAATATGGCGCACGGCTTTGCCACTGGATGGCAGAGCCTAGCCTTCTTTCGCGGCCTGCTGGGGGCGACCGAAGCGGCCGCGATACCGGCCGGGGCCAAGACCGTGGCGACCTGGTTCCCCCCGCGTGAACGGCCGCTGGCGACTAGCCTGTTCCAGATGGGTACCAGCGTCGGCAACATGATCGCGCCGCCGCTGGTTGCCTTCTGCATCCTCGCCTGGAACTGGCAGGCGGCGTTTTATGTCACTGGCGCGCTGAGCCTGGTCTGGGCGGGCCTGTGGTGGTTTGGCTACCGCGATCCGGCAGACCATCCGCGCCTGTCCGAAGCAGAGCGGGCGCTGATCGCCAGCGGTGACCAGGACGATGTGTCCGGCAAGCCGGCGACCCGCAAGGATGTGCTCAAAAGCCGCAGGTTCTGGGCGATCGCGGTACCGCGGTTCCTGTCCGAACCAGCGTGGCAGACCTTCAACTTCTTCATCCCGCTTTACCTGGTGGCGGTGTGGAAGCTCGATCTGAAGAGCATCGCGCTGTGGGCCTGGCTGCCATTTCTGGCGGCAGATTTCGGCAGTCTGGCGGCGGGCCTGCTCCCAACCCGGCTGATGCAGCGCGGCGCTTCACTGCTGAACAGCCGCAAGATTACCATGACCTTGGGCGCGCTGTGCATGATCGGCCCGGCCTGCATCGGCCTCGCCACCTCGCCCGGCATGGCGATTGCGCTGTTCTGCATTGGCGGCTTTGCGCACCAGATGCTCAACGGAGCGCTGATCACGCTCTGCGCCGATGTGTTCGACCGGCGCACCGTCGGGACGGCCAGCGGCATGGCCGGAACTTCGGCCTGGATCGGCGGGATGCTGTTCACCCTGCTGATCGGGCAGAGCGCTGACGAGTTTGGTTATAACCCGCTGTTCGTCGCGCTGGCTGGGCTCGACTTGCTGGCTGCGGCGGTGCTGTGGTGGCTGCTCAGGAATCCCGCGCCAGTCTCAACTTCGCTTCGCCGATGATGATGATGCGCTTTCCGCGCTGGGCAAAAACTTACTTGCAGGCCAAGTTTCCCGTGCCGGGCAGGGTGTAGAAACCCACCGACTGGCCGGGTACGGTTACACTGCCCGCCACTGCCAGGCCGCCAAGTCCGGTAAGCTGGCCATTGGCACTCAGGCCAGGAGCCTTGCCGTTGATCAGGACATTGCGGGTATCGACCGGTTGGCCGGTCATGGTCCAGGCCAATCCCTTGCCGCCAAGGTTGAGCCGCTGCGCCGCTTCGCCAGTGTTGAGTGCCATCACCGCGACACCGCCGGGCTTTCCTGCCTGGCAATGGGCATAAAGCCGCAGCGCGGGCGAGGGTGAGCGGGGCGAGGCGAGCACGGTTGTGCCCATCGTCCGCTGCCACAGCACCGCTGCCCAGTAATTGGGACGCGGGGTCAAGGTATCGCGGTCGATCAGGGCATAGTCGCTGGCGGCCAGGGTGTTGTGCTGGATCGTCTCCAGCCCCAGCTGCGCCAGTGCGGCGTTCTGGTTGAGGTAGCGGAAGCTATCGAGGAAGGTCGAGGCCCAGGGGCTACCACCGCAGGCGGCTTGCGCGGTTTCGGTGTTCCAGATCCGCTTGCCGGGCTCGTATTTGTCGCGCAGCGCGGCGTAGTATTTGTAATCGCGCACCGTCATGTCCAGCCATGCGGGGGTAAGCGCATCGGCCTTGCTGGCCGTGCCGATTCCCAGCCCCAGACAGCGCTGTGAAACCGACCCGTAGAAGTGATAGGACACGGCATCGACACTGCCGGGATTGGCCTTCATCATGTCTTCGGTGCTGACGTGCACACCGAACTCTGCGGCGACCGGTACGTCCTTCAGCAATCCGGCCTCACCGACACCGCCAACCCCCAGGACCTTCATCTCGGGTGCATTCCTGCGCGCCCAGTCGCGGAAGATCTGGAATTCGGCACCGTAATTTGCAGCCGTGTAAGGCTTGGGCATTTCCGGCGCAGCGCTGGGCATGTTGGCTTCGTTGAAGAATTCAGCCGCGTAAATGGACCCGCCCGCTTCGCGCGTCAGATCGAGCCTGCGCTGCGCCTGGTCAGTGGTCCAGACTCCGTCGGCTCCGCGCGTACCATTGCTGACCGCGAAGCTGGTGATAATCGGCGCATCGACAGCCTTGGAAAATGCAACGACGTTCCTCCACTGAGCGCGGGTCAGGACCTGCACAAAGCCAGCAGGCGGCGCGCTCAGGTGCTCACCGTCGGCTTCGAGATAGGTGTTGTTGGCCCAGGTGCCGCTGACTCGCATCAGGCTGGGGCCGAGCGCTTTGGCCAGTGCGATCAGCTTGGGGTCAGACAGGTCGATCGGGGGGCGCTGGCGATAACGCTCGTCCGCCGGGCCACCATAGGGAGCCCAGAACCGGCCACCGGTCACTTCGACCATTTCGATGTTGTAGCCCTGATACCGGGCATCGACAGTGCCGAGCTTAGGGAGGTGGCCCAATTGCAGGAGGGCAGTGCCTGCACCGCCCAGTGCGATCAGGGCAGTAGCGGCCAGCAGGGTCTTTCGGATCGTCATTTCACCAGCTCCACATGGTGCCGTCTTCCAGCCGAGAGACTGGGAGATAGGCGGGCTTGTAGGGGTATTTCGCGGCCAGCTTCTCGTCGATGTCAACGCCGTGGCCGGGGGTTTCGCCGCAGAACAGTTCGCCCTGCTCGAAGTGGTAATCGTGCGGGAAGACCGCGTCGGTTTCCTCGGTGTGGCGCATATATTCCTGGATCCCGAAGTTCGGCACCCAGGTATCGAAGTGCAGCGCGCAGCCCATGGTCACCGGCGAAAGATCAGTCGCGCCGTGGCAGCCGGTGCGGATCTGGTACAGCGCGGCAAAGTCTGCGATCCGGCGCAGGTGCGTGATCCCGCCCGCGCCGACGACAGTGCAGCGGATATAGTCGATCAGCTGGTTCTGGATCAGGTCCTTGGCGTCCCAGATCGTGTTGAAGATTTCCCCCACGGCCAGCGGGGTCACGGTGTGCTGGCGGACCAGCTTGAACGCCTCCTGGTTTTCCGCCGGGGTGCAGTCCTCCAGCCAGAACAGCTGGTACGGCTCCAGCATTTTGCCCAGGTTCGCCGCCTCCTGCGGGGTATAGCGGTGGTGTCCGTCGTGGAGCAGGTGGTGATCAAAGCCATAGGTCTCGCGCAGCTGCTCGAACAGCTTGGGTACGGTGTTGAGCGCCTTGCGGGTGTCCCAGCCGGTAACTGAGGGCAGCGCGGCATCGGCGGGCTCATAAAACAATTTGCCGCGCCCGACCCCATAAGCGTCCTTCACCCCGGGCACGCCGGTTTGCGCGCGGATCGCCTTGTAGCCGAGGTCGATATAGGCCCCGACCGCCTCAACCGTTTCGCCGATGTCGCTGCCATTGGCGTGGCCATAGACCATGATCCCGTTGCGGCTGCGCCCGCCGAGCAATTGGTAGAGCGGCATCCCGGCCATCTTGGCCTTGATGTCCCAAAGCGCCATGTCGACCGCCGCAATCGCCCGCATCGTCACCGGACCGCGCCGCCAGTAGGCTCCCTTGTACAGGTACTGCCACACATCCTCGATCCGGCGCGGGTCCATCCCGATCAGGCACGGAATCACATGTTCTTCCAGGTAAGCGACCACTGATAGCTCGCGGCCGTTGAGGGTGCCGTCGCCAATTCCGTAGACGCCCTGATCGGTCTCGATCTTCAGCGTCACGAAGTTACGCCCAGGGCAAGTAACGATGACCTTGGCGGAATGGATTTTCATGCGAATCCCCGTGCAATTGGCTAGTGTAGCGTATAAGCATGACTTGACCACATTAGTCAGGCCTGTCAAGATAATTGGTAAGGCCAAAAGGAATTGGCATGAGCGACTTACCGGACAAGAACCAGGACCGGCTATATCAAGACCTGGCGCGCGGGCTGATCGCGGAGCTCGCCTCCGGGCGCTATCCGGTCGGCGCACGCCTGCCGGCCGAACGCGAACTGGCGGCAACCTATAACGTCAGTCGGCCAACCGTGCGCGAAGCGATGATTGCGCTCGAAGTCCAGGGCTTGGTCGAGGTGCGGGTCGGATCGGGAGCATACGTCCGCCGCCTGCCGGGCAAGGAAGACATCCCCGGCTTCAACATCACCGCGTTCGAACTGACCGAAGCGCGCCTGATTTTCGAAGGTGAAGCTGCTGCGCTCGCCGCGAGCCAGATCACTGAGGAGGAAGTAGCGGAGATCGCCGCGCTGGTCGAAGCGATTGCCGAAGAGAACTTGCAACCAGACGGGGCCGAGCGGGCCGACCGTGATTTCCACCTCGCGATTGCTCGGGCCACCCGCAACACTGCGATCCTCAACGCCATCGAACATCTTTGGGAACTGCGCTCGACCTCCCCCGAAGCAGCATTGTTACACGAAAAGGCCCGCACGGCGAACATCAAGCCGGTGGTCGATGAGCATACTGCGGTGCTCAACGCCCTGCGCAACCGCGATCCAGGCGCGGCTCGCGCCGCGATGCGCGCGCACCTCAGCCATGTGCTCGACAGCTTGCTGTTTGCCACCGAGGAGCGCGCGATTGAGGAGGCGCGCTTGGCCGCTCAGGCGCGCCGCCAACGCTATGCGCAGTCAGCCGCATGATCCGTCCACTTCAGCTTCATCCCGACCGGCTGTTCCCTGCCGATCCTGCGGTTCGCGGGATCACGCGCGAACTCTACTCCGGTATCAAGGACCTCCCGATCGTCAGCCCGCATGGCCATACCGATCCGGAGTGGTGGGCGACCGACGCCAATTTCGGCAATGCGGCGGAGCTGCTGCTCCACCCCGATCATTACGTGTTCCGCATGCTCTATTCGCAGGGCGTGCCGCTGGCGGCGCTGGGGATTGGCGGGGGTGGGCAAGCGGGCACAAGCAGCGCCGATCCGCGCGAAAGCTGGCGACTGTTCGCAACTCGCTATCACCTGTTCCGAGGTACACCTTCCCGGATGTGGCTCGACTGGGTGTTTGCTGAAGCCTTCGGGCTGGAAGTGCAGCTGGAGGGCGAGACGTCAGACCACTATTTTGACAAGATTACCGCTGCGCTGGCGACCGACGCTTTCCGCCCCCGCGCTTTGTTCGAGCGGTTCAACATCGAGGTGATCGCCACCACCGAAAGTCCGCTCGATACACTGGAGCACCACGCGACAATCAAGGCGAGCGGCTGGCAGGGCAAGGTGATCACGGCCTACCGCCCCGATCCCGTGGTCGATCCGGAGTTTGAGGGGTTCCACGCCAACCTTGCCCGGCTCTCCGACCTGACCGGCGAGGATTGCCTTTCGTGGACCGGCTACCTCGCCGCGCACCGCCAGCGGCGGGCGTTCTTTGCCAGCATGGGCGCGACCAGTACCGATCACGGCCACCCGACCGCACAAACCGCGAACCTCTCCGCTGCCGAGGCCGAGGCGCTGTTCCGCAAGGTCAGCACTGCTGCGGTGCCCCCAGCCGAAGCCGAACTGTTCCGTGCCCAGATGCTCACCGAAATGGCGGCGATGAGCTGCGACGATGGCCTCGTCATGCAGCTGCACCCTGGCTCTTTCCGCAACCACAACGCCGAAGTCTTCACGGCGCTGGGTCGCGACAAGGGCGCAGATATCCCGACCCGCACCGACTATGTCCACGCGCTCAAACCACTGCTCGACCGGTTCGGAAACGACCCGCGTTTCAGCCTGATCGTGTTCACGCTGGACGAGAGCACCTATGCGCGCGAGCTGGCCCCGCTCGCCGGGCATTATCCGTGTCTCAAGCTCGGTCCGGCCTGGTGGTTCCACGACAGCCCCGAGGGCATGCGCCGCTTTCGCCACGCGACCACCGAGACCGCAGGCTTCTACAACACCGTCGGCTTCAACGACGATACCCGCGCCTTCCTCTCGATCCCGGCACGCCACGATGTCGCGCGCCGGATCGATTGCGGGTTCCTCGCGCAACTGGTCGCCGAGCACCGGATCGAGGACTGGGAGGCGGCCGAACTGGCGCAGGAGCTGACCTATGGGCTGGTCAAGCGGGCTTACAAATTATGAGGCTCTCGGACGCAGGTGTTGCCTTAATTCCAAGCGCCGTCGCCCGCCCCGCCTATGACCGTTCCGCACAGAAGGTCGGCATCGTCCACTTTGGCATCGGCGCATTCCATCGCGCACATCAGGCGTGGTACACCGATGCAGCGATGAACGCCGGCGAGCGTGACTGGGCGATAACCGGGGTGTCGCTGCGCTCGGCAGCTGTTGCCGAGCAAATGAACCCGCAGGACGGGCTTTATACGCTGGTTGAGCGCTCCGCTGCCGGGTCCGCTGCGCGGTTGATCGGGTCAGTGCGCAACGTACTGGTGGCAAGCGCGCAGCCCGCTGCGGTCATCGCCGCGCTCGCGGCCCCCACCACCCACATCGCCAGCTTTACGATCACCGAAAAGGGCTATTGCCGTGCCGCTGATGGCACGCTCGATCCGGCGCAAGCGGGCTCGGTCAGCGTCTATCGCTGTCTCGCCGAAGGGCTTCGGCTGCGCAAGGATGGAGGGTTGCCCGGCCTGACGCTGCTCTCCTGTGACAATCTAGCCGACAACGGCGCGCAGCTTGAGCGGCTGCTCGGCGAGTATCTCGACCGCTACGACCCGGAACTGCGCCACTGGTTTGAAACCGAGTGCACTTGTCCAGCAACTATGATTGACCGGATCGTCCCCGCAACCACCGCGGCTGACCGCGCTGAAGTGGCCGAACTGCTCGGCGGGATCGAGGACCAAGCCTGCGTGGTCACCGAACGCTTCAGCCAATGGGTGATAGAAGATCGGTTCTCAGGCCCGCGACCTGGTTGGGAGAGCGTTGGCGCGCAGTTAGTGGGCGACGTAAGGGCTTACGAAACCGCCAAACTCCGAATGCTCAACGGCGCGCACTCCGCGCTCGCCTATATCGGCCTCGCCCATGGTCATACCTTTGTGCACGAGGCCGTTGCCGATCCCACAATCCGTCTCTTGATCAATAGCTTGATGCGCGATGAGGCTGCGCCGACCATCACCGCTGCACCGGGTCAAGACCTCGGCCGATATGCTTCGGAACTGCTTGAGCGCTTCGCCAACCCAGCCTTGAGCCACCGGTTGATCCAGATCGCGATGGATGGCAGCCAGAAGCTGCCCCAGCGCTGGCTGGAAACGATCGCCATCAATCAGACGAAGGGGCGGGACTGCCCGGCAATTCTCACCGGCATTGACGCCTGGATCCAGCACCTTCGCGGGGCGAACGGCCCAGTTGACGATCCGCGCGCGTCCGAACTGGGCAAAGCCGCAAACACAGCAGATCCGGTCAGTGCAATCTTTGGCGCAGATGGCCCGCTCGCGTCTGGCTGGTGTGCCCCTGAAGGTCGGCAAGTCGTAAAGTGAGCGAAGCGACGGTGTCGAAGCGTCGCGAATCTCGGCTAAATATCCGTTTTGTCAGCGCAAGCCGAAGTGAAGCTAGCAACTCCGCTCCGGGCACGGTCAGCACACCGCCTTTCATTACCCAAGTTTTGCAAATCTCACTGGCCTTCGAACCTGACGGCAAAATGCAATCCGCTCGGTCGCTCGCTTGAAACCTTCTGAATGCTTCTTCATCTCGTCGGTCTCCTTGTCGGCTGCTCCAGATCGAGTGCTAAACTCTCAAGTGACCGGCGCAAAGCCCTTACAAGTCCAGCCTGTCAGTCTTCCAGGGCCTTGTATTGAAAGCCGCGAAAGCGAGCCTCCCCTGTGCCCGCAGCGTACAATCCCGGCCGCAACGACAGAAACCCGCCGCGCACATTGTGGTGATAACCCGACACTTCCATGCCGCGATCGAACCGCTGCCAGCTCTTCCCATGATCGCCGCTGGTGTGGATCGAAACGATGTGGCGCCGGTTGGTGATCCGCAGGTGCAGCCGCGCGCCGTGCGGGTTTGCCGGGCGGGCGCGCTCGATGCCGTATTGGTGGGTTACAAAGCGTTCGCCGTCGAAGCCGAGGCCGCAATAAAGCTTGTCATCATAAAACAGCACGAGTCCCGCGGTGACTCCAGGATCAAGTTCGATATCGCATTCGAAGCTGTACGAAGTGTCGCCGGTGTTGAGCAGCAAAGGCGATCCGCTTGAAGGTGCGGCTCCCCTGCCTTTGAAGTTTAGCACGCCGTGCAGGCTATTGACGCGGTCGGCCTCGTCCGGCGCCGGCCGAAAGAAGGTCCACTTGGTGCCCAGCAGCAGGGGTGCCGAGAAATCGTCGCTCAGCCCCAGACCGTGCGGCACAGCTTCACCGCCGCGAGGGGCGGAAAGCGGCCTGGAAAGATCGCCGCCGGTCATCTGGAACCAGCCGTCTGCCGTCCAACGGACGGGATCGAGCAAGCATTGCCGTCCCAATGTCCAGAAATCCTTGCGATAACCGTGGTAAAGCGCCCACCACGACCCATCGGGACCTTCCACCAGTGAAGCGTGGCCGCGCGACCACCAGGCTTCACGGTCGGAACGGGTCCGGACCAGCGGATTGCCGGGATGCTGTTCCCATGGCCCATGCAACGAGCGTGAGCGCGCGGCGATCACCATGTGTCCGGTTGGCGGACCCGCCGTCCCGCCCACAGCAGTGATCAGGTAGTACCAGTCCCCGCGCCGCAGGATCTTGGGGCCTTCAGGCGAAAAGCCTTCGACATCCCAATCGGGTGGATAGCGCCAGGGATCATAGACATGCTCGACCGCCCCGATGACGCGCAGTCCGTCATCCGAGATCCGAACCCGGTCTCCCCCTGAAAGGAACAGCCAGCGCGAGCCATCTTCGGCCACGACGTGGCAAGGATCGATGTGCCGATGGAGGCCCAAAGGCATGGGATCGCTCCATGGTCCATCGATATGATCGGCCCAGCAGACGTAGATGTCATTGGGCTGGGCCTTGACCGGAATGTAGAGAAAGTAGCGGCCTTCATGCTTTTCCAGACTGACCGCCCAGACCGAGCCGATATTGCGGGTCAAGGCCGGTCGGCGCGGCTGCCAGTGAACCAGATCGCGCGAATGCCAGATTGTCAGCCCCGGATAGGCATCGAAGCTGGAGAAGGTCAGATAGTAATCAGACCCATCTTTCAGGATCGCCGGATCCGGCCGGTCGCCGGCCAGGATCGGATTGAGGAACTGGCGGGAGTTCGGCGCAGTCGCTCTGGCCGGTCGACCTGCAAACCCCATGGTCCCAAGCGCGGCCGCTTTGAGCGCATCCCGGCGATCGATCTCCATCATCCCAGCCCCGCCGTCCGCGCCCAGTTGCGCCACAGCTCAGGCCAGACCTCAACCGGCTTGCCCACCGCCTTGCGCAGCCCGAAGCCGTGGCCGCCGTGCGCGAACAGGTGCAGTTCCACCGGCACTTTGCGCGCCAGCAAGGCGTCATGCAGCCGCAGGGTATTGGCCACGGGGACAGCATCGTCATCTTCGGCGTGGAGCAGGAAGTGCGGCGGAGCGTCGGCGGGAACGGTGCGGTCTGGAGCGTAGGCAGCTTCCTGCGCAGCAGTGGGGTTTGCCCCCAGCAACAGCGCACGCGACCCCATATGGGCAATCGCGGGGTCCATGCTGATTACGGGATAGAGCGGAGCGGCGCAGACCGGCTTGGCCGAGAGCCGGTCCGCTGCATCAACCGGCGCATAGACCGGCGCGGCAAACCGCGTGGACAGGCTGGCGCAAACATGGCCGCCCGCCGAAAAGCCCATTGCCGCGACGCGTTCGGGATCGATCGCATAGTCGCGCGCACGGTGGCGGATCAGGCGCAGCGCGCGCTGGGCGTCGATCAGCGGCGTATCGGGTCCGCTGGCCCAGCCCTCCCCTGGCAAGCGATAGAACAGGACGAAGGCTGTAAAGCCCCTGGCGGCCAGCCAGCGCGCCATCTCATAGCCTTCCTTGTCCACCACCACCCATTTGTAGCCGCCGCCGGGCATGATCAGCACCGCCGCGCCGTTGGGCTGGTCAGGCCGGAACACCGCCATGCGCGGCTGGCTGATCCCGAACACCGCGCGGTCGGTGACAAGGGCGTCGGTGGAGCGTTCGTTGACCGTTTCAACCAAGGCCACGCGCGGCGCACCCGGTGCGCCTTTGGGCCAGAGGTCGATCGTCTCGAGTGGTTGGGGCAAGCCGGGCGGCAGGCTGGATACAGCAACGGGCGGAGGCGTCTGCGCCCCCGCCCGTCCAGCAACCCCGGCAGCCAAACCGGCAGCAAGGAGTGATCTGCGATCGAATTTCCATGCTGCTGGTCTGCCCCGTGACGATCAGAGTTTCAACCGCGCACCAAACAGGATCGTGCGGCCGAAGTGGTTGTTCTCGTAGTTCCGGTCCGCATCGAAATCGGTGAAGCGGTAGCGGTAGGTATCGAGCAGGTTGTTGCCTTCCACCGAAAGTTCCAGCCATTCGGTCAGCTTGTAGCGGAGCGAGGCATCGAGATTGGTCGTCGCGCCGTAACCTTCGAGCAGGTTGCCGGTGCCGCTTGCGCCTTCGTGGTAACGCCCGCGATAGCTGAGCATCACCCGCGCGCTGAACGTGCCGTCGTCATAATACAGCGTGCCGTTGTAAGCCTGCTTGGAGACGTTGCCGAGCGTGTTGGTGACAGTCACGTTGGTCAGCGGGCCAAGTGCGCCGGTGCTGGTCCGCGCCACTGTGATCGGCCCTTGCAGGTTGAAGGTAGCGTCCGAACTGATGAAGGTGGCGTTGGCGAGGATGCCGAAGTTGCCGAGAAAGCCCTCGGTGAAAGCTTTGAACGGTATCTGCGCCGCCAACTCAACCCCCGAAAGGGTCGCGCCGGAACCGTTGACGGTGGTCACCAAGGTCCAGATCGGCTGGGCTTGCAGCGCCGGGTTCAGCGCCGCCGGTGAACTGGCCAGCAGGGCCGAGCTGGGCAGGCCAGTCTGCAGGAACGTCGCCCCGGTGACCGAAGCTGACTGGGTGAAGGTAGCAACATCCTTCTTGAAATACGCCACGGACAGCACCGCCCCGCGCGCGAAGTACCATTCGGCCGAGAAATCGAAGTTGGTGGCACGGAACGGCTTGAGGAACGGATTTCCGCTGGTGACGCGGAAGTTGAAGCCATCGGTTGAGCCGCCCGGCGTCAGCGAGCCGAGCGAAGGGCGGGTCATCACTTCCGCCACGGCAGCGCGCAGCACCACATCCTGATGCGGATACAGCGCCAGGTTTACCGACGGCAACCAATCATCATAGCTGCGGGTAACCGTGGCGACCGCGCCGCTGACCAGACCATACGACGATTGATCGGTCTTGACGTAGCGGATCCCGGCGTTGAGCGCATATTCAAGCCCAAGCAGGTCACCCTTGGCGTCGAACTGCAAGTAGCCGCCCTTGGTTTCTTCCTGCACACCGCGGTTGTTCCCCGCATCGACCAGCGGAGTCCGGCCATAAAGGTTGGTAAAGGCCGCAGCGGTGGTCAGGTTAGGCACCAGCCACTGGTTGGTATTGCCCGTCGGCTGCCCGGCGTTGCCCAGCGTGAACAGTTCGCTGAGCGCAGCAGTGACCGGGAAGCCATAGACGGCGGTCGGGCCGAACAGGCTGGTGGCGGAACAGGCAATCGTGCCGCTGGTGCTGGTGACCAGGCTGGTCCCGCCGTTGCCGCAAACCGCAGTGTCGCGGGTGAAGGCCACGGCATCAAAGTTATACCGCCGCCAGACCGCACCGGCCTTGACCGTAAAGCCTTCGGTCACATCCCATTCGGTGCGCAGCTGCGCGGTCGCGAACTTGTTGGTGACGTTCGAAGGTCGGTCGCGGATTTCGGCGAGCTGGAAGTTGGCCGGATCGGTCACGCTGGTCCCGAAGGTCAGGCGCGGAAAGGCCATATCGGTATAATCGTAGGAATAGCCCTGCGCGTCGCGATCATCGAAGATCAGCGTCGTTTCCACCGGAATATCGGCGGTCGATTTGGATACACCGCCCAGCAGGGTGACACGGAAGGTGTCGCTGAATTCGTGATCGAGCGTACCGCCGACCTGGTAGAATTCCGTCGAGCTTTCGCGGCGATAGGCCTCAGTCCGCACCCACGCATCGTTGAGCGTGGCCGAAATCAGGTTGTTGTTCGCATCGTAGACCGGATTCACGACATTGATCGATCGTTCGTTCGAACGCAGCAGGACTTCGCCCCAGCGTTCTTCGCGGACGGCGTCATATTTCGAATAGAGCACATCGAGCGAGAACTTGGTCGCGTCGCTGGGCGCAAATTGCACCGATCCGGTCAGGCCCAGCCGCTCGCGGTCATGGGCAACCTGACCATAGCGCGGGATGCGCGGGTGAAACGCGAGCGCTGCCTGATCGCAGGCTGCGCTGGCCACATAAGTGCCGCCCGAATTGGGCGTGGTGAAACAGTTGGTGGCCCCCACCCCGTCAAACCGCGCCTGCGCCCAGCGGACGGTGTTGTTGCCCAGTTCGAGGGTGTCGGTCTTCGAATAGGCCGCCGAAACCGCGACGCCAAAGGTGCCTGCATCGTTGCGCCAGCGACAGCATCCCGGCCGCGCGCGGACCCACGCTGTCGGCCAGATCGTTATACGATCCGATCAACGAGACCGCGCCTTTCAGCCCTGACCGCCCGGCGAGCGGGTTGCCGGTATTGAGATCGACCACTGCGCCCAGCGAGCCTTCGTCAAGCGAGGCGGCGGCAGTCTTGTTGACCACCAGGCTGGAAAACAGTTCGGAAGCGAAGACGTTGAAATCGAACGCGCGGTCGCGGTTGGCCGAAGCTCCGTCAACCGAGGTCGCGATGGTCTCCATCCCGTTGACGCGCACCCGGGTGAACTGGCTCGACAGGCCGCGCACAGTGATCGAACGGCCCTCACCGCCATCGCGGCTGATCGAGATGCCGGGGATCCGCTGAAGCGATTCGGCCAGGTTCTGATCAGGGAACTTCGCAATGTCTTCCGCGACGATTGCATCGACCGCGCCGACCGCTTCGCGCTTCACGTTGATTGCCGCTTCGAGCGACTGGCGGAAACCGGTGACGACAATCGCCGCTTCTTCGCCCTCAGCCGCTGGTGCAGCGTCTTGCGCCAAGGCCTGGCCCGGCAGCACGATGGCAGTGCCCATGACCAGCGCCAGTTTCAGCAGCGACGACCGGGTAGATTCCTTGCGCATGTACATTCCCCTCAACACCCGCAGGCGGGTTCAACTGATACCGGTGTCAAAGCAAGGCATTGCAAAGCCGCAAGCATCCTCTGGCACCCCAACTCCCGTGCGTCGATCCGACGCTGACAGCGTGATCGCTGCCGTGTTGCTCCGGTTTAGGTAACCGGTGTCATTTACTATTGCCCGCTCTCGCCGCCTCTGTCAAGAAGCAGCTAAGGAGAGCCGCGATGACTGCATTCGGGACCCAATTCATGCAGCGCGCGCTGTTCGCACTGCTGTTGATGGCAGCCAGCATTGCCGCCAGCGGGCTCGCCTTCGCCCAGCCCGCCGATCCGACCCTGGGCGGCAGCGGCGGACGGATCATCCGGGTCACCACGCTGGCCAAGGACGGCCCTGGCTCGCTGCGCGAAGCGATCGAGGCCAAAGGCCCCCGGATCGTGGTGTTTGAAGTGGGCGGCGTGATCGATCTGGAACGCTCCAGCCTGACCATCACCGAACCGTTCCTGACCGTTGCCGGGCAGACCGCCCCCTCCCCCGGGATCACGCTGGTGCGCGGCGGGATCGATCTGAAAGGGCATGACGTGATCCTGCGCCACATCCGGGTGATGACCGGCGTGGATGGCCAGGCGCTGCTTTCGGGCTGGGAGGCGGATTCGCTCTCCACCGTTGCGGCGCACAATGTGCTGATCGAACATTGCTCGTTCCTGTGGGGGATCGATGAGAACATGTCCGCCTCCGGCCCGCGCTTCACCGGCACCACACTGGCCGAATGGCGCAAGGGCACCAGCTACAACGTTGTCTTCCGCGAGAACCTGGCCGCCGAAGGCCTCGCCAATGCCAGCCACCCCAAGGGCGAACACTCCAAAGGCTCGCTGATCCATGACAACGCCACCGGGATCGTGTTCTACCGCAATGTCTGGGCGCACAATGTCGAACGCTCGCCGCTGCTCAAGGGCGGAGTCCAGGCGCTGATGGTCAACAATGTGATCTACAATCCGCAGCACCGGGCGGTGCATTACAACCTGATGGCACTGGAATGGGCTGGGCAGCCTTATGCCACGGGCGAGCTGACCGCGGTTGGCAACGTCATGCGCGGTGGCAACGATACCGATGAGCGGCTGCCGTTCCTGATGCTTGGCGGCGATGGCGATCTCAAGTATTATGGCCGCGACAACCGTGCGGTTGACCGCCACGGCGCCGCCCTGCCCGAGTTCGGTCGCTACGGCGAAACCCGCGCCAAGCTGATCCGCGCAAAAGCCCCGCTGACCAGCCTTGCCGGCTACCGCGTCCTGCCCGCTGCCGAGGTTGAAACCAGCGTGCTCAGCACCGTTGGTGCGCGCCCGTGGGACCGCGCGCCGGATGACATCCGCGTGCTGTTCTTCGTCGCCGAAGGACGCGGCGACATCATCGATGACGAGCGTGAGGTCGGCGGCTTCCCGAAAGTCGACCGCGACCCGCGCGCCCTTCGTCGAAGCCGACTGGGACTTGGCGACCATGACCCCCCGCGCCGGACGCTACCCGGGCCAAAAAGGTCCGGTACAAGAAAACCTCTCCGGCCGCGACCGCGCGATGCGGGCGGGACAGTGAGTCTGTTTGCCGTGGTGCTGCTCGCCACCGCCGCGAGTCCGCCGCCTCCGCCGATGGTGGTGATCGATGAACAGGAGGTCCGCCGCGAGGAAGCCCCGCCCCACGGCGCAATCGGCATGAGCACGGCGTTCCGGATCAGCGACGCCGTGCCTGCCCCGCGCGCAATGGAATTCCGCCGCCGCGTGCTGCATCGCGGAGCCGCAATCGGGGAACATCCGACTGAGCCACGACGAGGTATACTATGTGCTCGAGGGCGAAGGCGAAGTCGTCAGCGACGGTCTGCGCGCGGTGCTGAAACCGGGCATGGCCGCCTATCTCTACAAGGGCGCAGTCGTCGGGATCTGGCAGCGCGGGCGCAAGCCGCTGTCGCTGATCATCAGCTATCCGAACCCGCCAAGCAACCCTTGATCCAATCCCCAAGTCCCGAGCCCCGTTCGTGTCGAGCCCATCGACTTCGAACGGATGTGGGTTTCTGGTGCCGGAGAGCTAGGTGGTCGGGTTTCCTACAGCGACGGGGCATGGTAATCCGATCACTTAACAGTTGAACTCACGCCGCTATTTTTGATTTTTCTTGCAATGTGTCACCCTGTATAAAGAGCGTATCTTTCTATAAAACAAGCATAATTTTCCGCTCACTCGGGTGACGCCGTCACCCGAATGTAACCATACTGGCTAGGTCCCCGGCTGGACGTAGGGCACCCGCGCGAACAGTTCGCGTTCCCACTGGCGCGGGTTGCTGACTTCGCGGCTGGCGGTGTCGAACACCATCGTTTTGCGCGCCTTGAGGTCATAGGCCGACCAGCCCGGATTGCCGGTGCGGGCGAAGCGGACGAAGGCGTCCATCATCCGGTCGCTCATCGCCTGCCGCGCCGGGGTGGGGTTTTCGAAGGTGCCGAACGACAGGCCGATATCGTCGGTGTGCTTGGCCTGCTCGAAATCGAGTTGATAGACAAAGGTGTTGTTCCGCCCCGATCGCGGCGCGTGCCTCGGCCTCCTCGACCTGGCCCGCGCCATGAGCGGGCGGCGGTGACGATGCGGTGGAATTGCTGCTCGGGGCTAGTCTGCGGGATAGCGCGCGCGGAATTGCTCGACCACCCAGCGGGGATCGAGATCGACCCGCATCTCCGGCCCAGACCGCGCGGCGAGGTTCGACCAGTCAAGGCCTTTGAGCTTGCGGATGATCGGGCGGGAAGAACGCGCGCGTTTCGGCCACGCAATTGCCCAGCAGCATCGGAATGCCCAGCGACTGCGGCGCGGCATCGGGCCAGAACGGGTGGCGGTGCAAATTCCGCATATCAAGCACCGGCCCCATATAGACCCCGCCGCCGAGCACCGGATCGGTTGCCGACAGCGCGGCGATCAGTTGTTCGACCGGCGCAGTGGCGGGATCGACGCCGGGGCCGAGTTTGTCGAGCAAGGCCGCGGCGCGTTTGCGGGCATTGAGCGGGCCGATGCCGTGACCTGCTGCCCCGACATCGTGATCGCCTTGTGGAACAGCCCCCGCGCGGCCGGCATCGCCATCAAGGTCGCGATCTTGGCCCCGCCGCCCGACTGGCCGAACACCGTGACGTTCTTGGGGTCACCCCCGAACGCCGCGATATTGCGCTGCACCCATTGCAGCGCGCAGATCAGGTCGAGCTGGCCGTTGTTGCCGCTGTCGGGGAAGCGCTCGGGCAGGTAGAGGTAGCCGAGCGCGTTGAGCCGGTGGTTGACGGTGACCACCACCACATCGCCGCGTTCGGCGAGCTTCGCGCCGTCGTTGAGCGGATCGGTGACCGAGCCGGTGGAGTAGGCGCCGCCGTGGAAATAGACCATGACGGGGCGAGGCTTTTTGGCGGGAGCTTGTGGCCGCCAGACATTGAGGAACAGGCAGTCTTCGTCTTGCTCGTATCGATCACCGGACTGGGGGCACGCCGGACCGAAATACATGTTCTTGACGTCACGCTGCGACGCTTCAAGCAAAGCTTTTGACGGAGCGAAGCGAGCGGCCCGTGCATAACGGATTCCTGGGAAAAAGGTCGGCGGACCGCCGTCGCAGGCATTACGGACCGTGCCGAAATAAGCTCCGCTCGGTGTCGCCACTGGGCTGGGGAGGTAAACACAGCTGATGGCATAAGCTGTAGCGAATGCCGGGCTTGCCGTTAGCGCCAGCCCGCCCGCCATCAAAGCTCGCCGTGAAAGCCCCTCCCCGGTGGGGAGGGGTTGGGGTGGGGGTTCAACGCTGGCCTGGACGCTCGGCTTCGCCTTGCTCCCCCATCCCCAACCCTTCCCCGCAGGGGAAGGGAGCAGAAGAGCGCCGTCCTTGGTATCAGCGCCGGACATCACCACCGCCCGCCGAGAACCCTTCGAGCGCGGCGCGGCCGATCAGGCACATATCGCCGGGCTGGGTATGCTTGAGCGCAGTCAGCGCGAGGCCGGTTTCGGCCATGGCTGACACATCCCCGCCTTCCAGCCAGGCGTGCAGCACGCCCGCCGCAAAGGCATCGCCAGTGCCGATCCGCTCGACGATCCCGGTGACGTCGATTTCAGCGGTCTGGTGCGCGGCATCGCGGCTATCGACGCGGGCGGAGATGCGGTGATGGTCCGAAGTGACCAGCTGCCGCGCGGTCGAGGCGATCAGTTGCAGCTTGGGGAACGCCGCGAAGGCCGCCTCCGAAGCCTCGCGCCGCCGGTCCGCACCGTCGCCGCGAGAAGGTCTTGCCGAGCAGCAGCGAAATGTCGCGGTGGTTGCCGATCAGGATCGTCGCGTCGGCCGACCAGATCGCGCAGCACCGCGCCGGGATCGCTGTCCCACGCGCTCCACAATTGCCCGCGATAGTTGCCGTCGAAGCAGATCGGCACGCCCGCAGCCAAGGCTGCCGCATTGCGCCGCCTTGGCCAGCGCCACGCCTTTGGCCCCAAGCGCCGGGGTGATCCCGCCGGTGTGGAGCAACCGCGCGCCCGCAAGTGCCTCGGCAAAGTCGATTGCACTCGGATCGGCCTCGGCAAAGGCGCTGCCTGCGCGGTCATAGGTGATCGCTGAGGGGCGCGGTCCGGCGCCGGCCTCCATGAAGTAGAGCCCCATCCGGCCCTTGGCGCGGGCGAGGAATGCGGTGTCCACCCCCGCCGACCGCAGCGCCGCAATCGCGCGGTCGCCGAGCGCAGTGTCGCTGACCAGTCCGGCAAACCGCACCGCATGCCCCAGCGAACCCAACGCCGCCGCAACATTCGCCTCAGCCCCGCCGACATCGAGTTGCAGGCTGTCCGCCTGCACCATCAGCTGCGCGCCGGGCGGGGTCAGGCGGAACAGCAGTTCGCCGAAGCAGACGATGGGTTGGGTCATCACCGAGCCACACCCAAGCCCCGTTCGTGTCGAGCGAAGTCGAGACACAGCAGCGCGGCGCGTGGTGTCTCGACTTCGCTCGACACGAACGGAGGTGGTTTGAGGGTCATTGGGTCATGGCGCTTACCGCGCCAGCCAGCCGCCGTCCACGGCCAGCACTTGGCCCGTGACATAGTCCGCAGCGGTCGAGGCCAGGAACACCGCAGCCCCGGCAATGTCCTCAGGCCGCCCCCAGCGCCCGGTCGGGATGCGCTCCAGGATCTGGCGGTTGCGAGTTTCGTCGCCTTGCAAGGCAGCGGTGTTGTTGGTGGTGATATAGCCCGGCGCAATCGCGTTGACCTGCACACCCTTCGGGCGCAAGCTCGTTGGCCATCGCTTTGGTCACCCCGGCCACGCCCGATTTGGCGGCGGCATAGCTCGGCACGCGGATGCCGCCCTGAAAGCTCAGCAGCGAAGCGATGTTGACGATCTTGCCGCTCCATGCCGCGATCATGTGCCGCGCCGCGCCCTGGCTGAGGAAGAACAGCGTCTTGAGATTGGTGTCGATCACCGCGTCCCAGTCTTCCTCGGTGAAGTCTGCCAGATCGTTGCGGCGGATGATCCCGGCGTTGTTGACCAGAATGTCGATCCCGCCCAGCCCGGCGACGCATTCGTCGATCACCCGCGCGACCGGTTCGATCGAACCAAAATCCGCCGTGATGTTCACGGCCTTGCGCCCGGCCGCAGCAATCAGTGCCAGCGTTTCGGTCGGCTCAGAGCGCCCCGCCACCGCCACATCGGCCCCGGCCTCGGCCAAGGCGACCGCAATCGCCTGACCGATCCCGGTATTGGCCCCGGTCACCAGCGCGCGCTTGCCGGTCAGGTCGAACGAGATCGCCATCGCGATTACAGCCCGCGCAAGTAGGCGGAAATGGCTTCGTCCTGCGAATTGGCATAGAAGTATTCGGCGAATTTCTCGCCCGCAATCGTCGCCTTGAGCAGGTCCTGATCGACGGTCTTCAGCACGGTCAGCATATCGTGGCACGAAGCTGCCTTCATATCCTTCAGGATGCTGCGGTTGGCGGCCATGAAGTGCGCGCGTTCCTTTGGATAGCCTGCCCCGCCTTCGTTCTCGAATATCTTGCGGTAGCAGTCTTGCAGGTTGAGTTCCGCCGCCCAGCCGAAGCCCTTGGCATAAGGCATCGACATCGCGTTGCCGTCGTTGATCTGGCTGAACAGGAAGGCGTCGGTCGGATCGATCACCAGCCCGCAGAACACCCCCGGCATGGCATTGCAGGCGAGCATCGAGCCCATCCCGGTGCCGCACCCAGTCACGACGAAATCCGCAGCTTTCGAATTCAACAGGATGCCGGCCAGCAAGCCGTTCATCACATAGGTCAGCGAAGCCGCATCCTCAGGCGTGTACATGCCATAGTTGAACACCTCATGCCCCAGCGGCTGCGCCACAGCGGTCAGCGCATCGTGCACGATGCCATTCTTGGCGGCCTGGCTGTTTTCGGTGATCAGGGCGATCTTCATGACGTCTCTTTCGTTGTGAATTAGCCACGCGGGCACGGCGATGTGCAATTGGTAACCGGTGTCAAGTTAGCAATCAAGCCATTTATCGGACCAGTAGGGACTAGCCTTTCGGTGTCGCAACTGATGCCCGCGACACAAATTCGGTGGGAAACAACGACTGTTCATCGGCCGCGGCCTCGGGATGAATAAGTTTGCGCGCGGCGGATCGGGCCATGGTGCGGATCGGCCACCGCACGGTTGTAAGCGGCGGCCAAATGGTGGCCGCAATTGCAGTGTCGTCAAACCCCACCACCGACAAGTCACCGGGCACATCCAGTCCGCGTTCGCGCGCTTCGTGGACTACCCCGGCGGCCATGACGTCATTGCTGGCAAAAATTGCAGTCGGGCGATCTGGTCGGTCAAGCAGCACGGCGCCGGCCGCCTTGCCGGTTTCAAAGGTATAGTTGCCGCGCGCGGTCAGCAAAGGATCGCAAGGCAGCCCATGTGCGGTCAGCGCCTCCCGCCAGCCTGCGCTGCGCTCACAGGCGGAGCGGAACCCATCAGGGCCCTCCACCAGCCCGATCCGGCGATGCCCCTGCGCGATCAGATATTCCACTGCCTCGCGCACTGCCTGGCGGTCATTCGACTGCACCAGATGCGCACGATCGTCGAGCTCAGCCGAACCCATGCGTACATAATTGCAACCGAGTTCGTCGAGCAAAGCGAAGAAGGCATCGTTTTCAGACAGTGGCGGCAGCACCATCACGCCGTAGGGTCGTTGCTGTTCGACAAATTGGCGAACCTGATCGAACAGGTCCGGATCGTGCCGGTCTACCGGGTGAATCACCAAGGCAAACTCGGTCCCGCGGATTGCGTCGAGCACCCCTTCCTGGAAGTTCAGGACCATCTGCGCATTGGGATTGTCGTAAATCATGCCAAGCACGAAGTTGCGGCGCAGCGCCAAGGCCCGCGCCTGCGGGTTAGGAACATAACCCAGTTCGGCAATCACCATCTCAACCTTGGCCCGAGTGGCCTGGTTCAGCAGCGGCGAGCGGTTGATCACCCGGCTCACCGTCTTCTTCGATACGCCCGAAATGCGCGCGACGTCATTGATCGTCGGTTGGCCTTCGCGCCCGGAATTGCCCACCATATGGTCCCCTCAACGCGCCCGGACAATTCGTCCGCCGCCAGCACCTCTTGCCTTTCCGCGCCGCGAAAGGCAAATGCTGACACCGGTTACCATTAGCGAGACACCCGTGCCAGACAAGGCGTTACCCCTGTTGCAGATCCATCCCGCCGATACGGTGGCGGTGGCGCTGCGCGCCTTGGCGCAGGGCGAGCAGGTGCTTGGAGTAACCGTGGCGGCGGCGATCCCGCAAGGGCACAAGATGGCCCTGGCTCCAGCTGCCGCCGGTCAGATCGTCTTCAAGTATGGTCAGCCGATCGGCCGGGCGCGCTGCGCCATTGCGCCGGGAGAGCATGTTCATACCCATAACCTCGCCACGGCGCTGTCGGGCGAACTGGCTTACGCGCCCGGCAGGGCCGCGCCATTTGCAGAAGCCACGGCGTTGCTGCCCACATGGCAAGGCTACCGGCGTTCGGATGGCCGCGCAGCCACGCGCAACGAAGTCTGGATTCTGCCGACCGTTGGCTGCGTCGCCTTGACTGCCGAACAAGTGGCGCGAGCCGCAGCCGGGCGGCACGCGGACCGGATCGATGGCATCCACGCCTTTGCGCATCCCCATGGCTGCTCGCAGCTGGGGGACGATCTGGCGGGCACCCGCGCTTTGCTTGCAGGGCTCGCCGCCAATCCCAATGCCGCCGGGATCTTGCTGCTGGGACTGGGCTGCGAATCCAATCAGTTGGATGCTTTGCTGGCAGCGGTGCCCGAAGCTGCGCGGGCGAAGGTTCGGATCTTATCCAGCCAGGCCGCAGGCGACGAGCTGGCGATGGCGGCGGCGCTGGTGGATGACCTGGTGGAACGCGCCGCTGAATCCCGGCGCGAAACCTTGCCGTTCGCGGACCTGACCTTCGGGCTGAAATGCGGCGGGTCAGACGGCTTTTCGGGCTTGACCGCCAATCCGCTGCTTGGCCGGCTGAGTGACCGCCATTGCGCCAGCGCGGGTAAGGCAATCCTGACCGAGATCCCCGAAATCTTTGGTGCCGAGCAGGCATTGCTTGATCGCGCCAGCAGCGCGGCCGTGTTTGAGGAAGCGGCTGATCTGATCAACCGGTTCAAGCGCTATTACCTTGATCAGGGGCTGCCGGTTTCAGAGAATCCTTCGCCCGGCAATCTGGCCGGAGGGATCACGACGCTCGAAGAAAAGTCGCTCGGCGCGGTCCAGAAGGCCGGGCAGGCGCCACTGGTTGATGTGATCGGCTATGGTGCGCAGGCACAAGTCCCTGGGCTGACCTTGTTGGAAGCTCCCGGCAATGATGCCGTTTCAGCGTCTGCCCTGGCCGCGGCGGGGGCCACGCTGCTACTGTTCACAACTGGCCGTGGCACGCCGCTGGGCTTCCCCGTGCCGACGATGAAAATTGCTTCGAACCGCGATCTGGCCGAGGCCAAGCCGCACTGGATCGATTTTGATGCGTCGCAAGCGCTAAGTGATGGCAATGAGGAAGCTGACACGGCGTTCCTTGAGCGCATCGCAGCCATCGCCAGCGGTGAGAAATGCGCGGCAGAGCGCGCCGGGCAGCGCGCGATCGCGATCTGGAAGCGCGGCGTGACGCTGTAGTGCAGCTGTGCCAAGGTTAAGGAGGATTGCCAATGACACCGGTTTCCTATAGTGGACGCGCGAATGGAATCTGCTGATAATCTGGGGGCGAGTTTGACCGAGCAGGGATTGGCCGTGGCCCAGGCCTTTGTTCAAGCACGCCGCGACGCGCGGGTGCTGGAAAGCTATCCGGGCGAGCGGCCAAGCGATCTATCTCTGGCCTATCGGATCCAGGATCGAGCCATCGTGCTGGATGGTCGGGGCGTGATCGGGTGGAAGGTTGGCAAGATCAATCCGCCAGATGACGCGCGGCTTGGTTGCAACCGCCTGGCCGGACCGATCTTTGCCGACACGGTCTTGCCAGCAGGGCCCGGGGTGATCCCAGACATGCCGATCTTCGCAGGAGGTTTTGCTGCGGCAGAGGCGGAACTGCTGCTGCATCTGGCTCCCGGTTGGGACGGCACATTCCCGAACGGCGATACTGCCACGCGATTGCTTCTGGATGACATCAGGATCGGTATTGAAATCGCCAGTTCTCCTTATCCAGGCATCAATGCGGACGGGCCAACCGTTACCGCTTCGGATTTCGGCAACAATGCCGGATTGGTGATCGGACCCCAGCTTGCCAGTTGGCAGGACCTTGATCTCTGCACGATCCTGGTGCGAACCGAAATCGATGACGAGGTGGTGGGCGAGAGTACTGCGGCAACCATGCTGGATGGCCCCTACGGCGCTGTCCGCTTCCTGCTCGCAAACCTTACTGAGCGAGGCTTCGACCTGTCGGACGGGCTGTGGGTCTCCACTGGCGCGATAACCGGAGTCCACTCGGTCAAACCCGGCCAGCGAGTCACCGCAACGTTCGGCAAGCATGGCGCGCTCGCTTGCACAATTGCGCGTGCCCGGCCGCGCTAGCCGAGGTTCGGCACACCACAAGAATACGACCGGGCAATCCCGGCAAAATATGGAAGAGGCCAATGACGCAGACGTTCACTGCTCCCGACGGCTCTGCTGTCACGCCCAATGGTCGCCGTCGCTGGATGATCATTGCGTTGCTCTTCGTGGCGACCACCGTCAACTACATCGACCGGACCATGCTGGGCTTGCTGGCACCGTCGCTGGGCAAGGAACTGAACTGGAGCGAGAACGATTACGGCACGATCGTAACCGCCTTCCAGGCAGCCTATGCTTTGGGCTTTCTGGTGATGGGCTGGCTGATCGATCGGTTCGGCCCTAAGGTCGGTTATGCGATAGCCATCACGATTTGGACAGTCGGCCACGTCGCCCACGGCTTTGCTTCAACTGTGGCCGGTTTCATGGTCGCACGGGTAATTCTCGGTGTGGGCGAGGCAGGGCATTTCCCGGCGGTGGTGCGCTCAAGCAGTGAATGGTTTCCGCAAAAGGAGCGGGCCCTGGCGATCGGCTGGGTCAATTCCGGCACGACCATCGGCGTGATCCTGACCGCGCCGACGCTGGCCCTGTTCCTGACCTACCTGGGGTTGGGCTGGCGTGAGACGTTCATTTGGTCCGGGCTGTTTGGAGTTGCGCTGCTGCTGCTGTGGTGGAAATTCTATTCCAATCCGCGCGAATCTGGGACCGTCAGCGAGGCCGAACTGGCCTGGATCGAGCACGATCCGCCCGAAAAGCTCGAGCAGGTTCCCTGGCGCCGGCTGATCACCAAACGCGAAGCATGGGCCTTTGCCGTGGCCAAATTCCTGACCGATCCGGTCTGGTTCCTGATGCTGTTCTGGCTGCCGAAGTACTTCAATTCGACCTATGGTGTGGACCTCAAGGTCGTCTTGCTGCCGATGGTAATCATGTACCTGCTGTCTGATTTCGGCTCGATCGCGGGTGGCTGGATCTCGTCGAAGCTGATCCAGCGGGGCCGCACCCCCAACTTCGCGCGCAAAATCACGTTGCTGCTTTCGGGCTGCGCGGTGCTGCCGCTGCTGTTTGTGTCGGGCTTGTCCAACATGTGGCTGGCAGTGCTTTTGATCGGCATTGCTCTGGCTGGCCACCAGTCGTTCAGCTCTAACCTCCTGTCACTTCCGCCCGACATGTTTCCGAAGCGAGCCGTCGGTTCGGCCATTGGTCTTGGCGGTTTTGCCGGGGGAATCGGCGGGATGATCATGGCCAAATCAACCGGCTTGGTGCTCGAAGCCACCAACGGCAACTACACCTTGATTTTTGTGGCCTGCACGTTGGTTTACTTCCTGGCGGTGGCTGCGATCCACCTGCTCAGCCCTAGACTGGAGCCGGTCAGAGTCGCCTGACGTCCTAAACATGCAGACTGGGGCGCGCGATCGATCTTGAATGCGATAAGCGTCAACCAGGAACGCCACATCGAGGCAGCGGACGGAAGCAGCAAACCCAATCCGGTCTATTCTATTACGTCTGCATCAGCAGATCTTCGATTGCGGCGGTGTGCCCGCCGCTCCTAGCATTAGCGCCAGATCGGCCATGTAATTCTGTCGGGCTAAAGCGAACACACCAGCCGCCGTGAGACCGACAAGCGGCAACATCTGGAACGCTGTATGGAGGCTGGATTGGTCCGCGATCCAGCCGGTGATGATCGGACCGGGGGCAAGGCCAATCAAGTTGTGCGCTAAAGTCAAGGTGGCAAAGGCTGTGCCGTGGATGGCTACCGGGGTCAGGTTGGCAACCATTGCCCCGGCTGGCCCCGTGGTTCCCGCCACCAGAAACATGGCAATCGCCAGCAAGACCAATTGGGCCAAACCGGGCGAACACAGCATCGCGGAGGAAAGAGCCAGCGCCGCACCAAGGCAATAAGCGATGGCCAGCGAGATCTTGCGATCGGCCCGACCCTGCGCAACGCGGTCGCTCGCCATGCCGCACAGGATCATCCCGGCCCCGCAGGCCAGAAACAGCAGGGCCGAGATCCGCCCGGCCTCGGCCACTGACATTGCATGATAGCGCCCCAGATAGGTCGGCAGCCAGGCCGGGAGTGCGCCCGCGCTGAACAGCTGCAGACCGCTGGCAATGTAAGCCAGGGTTACCGAACGGCTGGCAAACAACGATTTAAGCGGGGGCCGGTCTGCAAGCTCCTGCTTTGCCCCGTCCGGCGCCGAAAGCTTGGCAATCCTGCGCTCTTTTACTACCAGCGGGAACAGAACCGCCAGAATGAGGCCGGCCAGGCCAATCGCCATGAACGCCGATCGCCAGCCATGGGTGGCGGCGATCTGCCCACCTATTGCGACACCCAGGACCTGCCCGAACAGGCCTCCGGCCATGAAGGCTGCTGATAGTGTCGCCCGCATCCGGCTCGGGAAAACGCTGATGACGAGGGCGATTCCGACGCTGCCATAGGCGGCCTCGCCAACCCCCACGAGCACGCGGCCAACCAGCATCTGCTGATAATTTGCCGCCGCCGCGCACAGCAGCGTCGCAATCGACCACAGCACTGCCATCAGGGTCAGGCTTCTGACCCGGCCCCACCGGTCTGCGAGCAGCGAGAGCGGAAAGGTCAGCAGCCCGACCATCAATGCGACGACACCCGAGAGCCAGCCAAGCTGTGCGTCGCTGAGCGCCCATTGCGCCTTGAGCAAGGGGAACACCGCATTAAGCACCTGCCGGGCCATGTAGTCCGAAATCAGCAGTCCGAAGGCTAGCGCGAACACCACCCAGCCATAGGCCGTTGCGCGGGAACTGGTCTCCGTGCTCGCGCCAGAACTCTGGATGGGTGGTGCCAGGCTCATGCGAGTGCGGTCAAGCGGCGATCAGCGGCGCAGAACGCACATTGGAAACGCCGAAGTTCTGATTGCGATTGGGCAGCCAGCCGTTCTGCTCGAGCGTTTCATCCACGCTGCCATAGAACTCGCCGATCTTGTAAATCGCGCGGGCCTGCTCGCCGGTCGCGATCGGGCGGAACAGCTCTTCTGAAATCCGTACCATCCGTTCGATCTGCTGGACCGAGGTTGCGCGCTCACCTTTGCGGCCCCAGAGGTTGTCCTCTTGCCCGACCCGGACGTGGACCCCCATGGCAATCGCCATTGCGCCGAGCGGATAGACGTTGCGCATCAGCCCTTCGACCGTGAAAATCGCATGCTGCGGCAGCCGGTTGATGAACTCCATCAGGTTGCGCGGGTTCGGGCCGTCATGACCGCCGCCAATCGCCACCCAATTGATCGCCAGCGGGCCCATATAATGGCCGCTCCGCACCAGCCGCTCGACCGTTTCCAGATCGCGCGAGCAGCCGACCATGAAATGGGTCTGGATACCCGCTGCCGTCAGCCGCTTCATGTGTTCCTTCATGAACCGCGGCCCGGCCTCGTAATACATTTCGGTATAGGCCTCAGTGTAATTAGCCTCGCCCATCGAGGTGCCGGCACAATCGTCCTCGGTGATCAGCTCCATTACGTTCATCTGGTTGGTGTTGACCGCCAGTGTCACCTGATCAGGCGCTGGGTTGAGATCGGCGAGCATGTGGCGGGTATCGTCGCTCAGCCATTTGGCCGCCTCGCCGTCGCTCTTGGGCGCGAAGCTGATCGAACCACCGACTTGCAGGATCATCTTGGGGACGGCGCTGCGCAGCCGGTCGAGCATTTCGTTGAACCGGTCGAGGTCTTTCGAACCGTTGCCGTCGGGCTCGCGCACATGGACGTGGAGCAGCGTTGCCCCGGCGTTATAGCAATCGACCGCCTTCTGGACCTGATCGGCATAGCTCAGCGGGATGTCATCACTATCGCGTGGGAAGAAACTTGGCGCATAAGGCGCGACCTGAATAACCAGCGGGTCCTGGGTTTCAGGCAGCAGGCTGTCATCGAAGAACTGCATGTCACGTCTCCTTGGATTCTGTCATCTTCTGCTGTGATATTGCCGGAATGCTGGCCAGTGTTGAAAGCCACGGCACGGCGCTATCGGCCCAGATCTGCGCCGCTGGCCGCAAGTCCCGCGCCTGCCGCGCGCTGCTGAGCCGCAGGGAATAGGTCATGGGCGTATCCGCTTCGGTGCCGTACAGCGATGTCCCGCATGTGCCGCAAAAACCGAGCATACGCGCGGCCCCGCTTGCGGCCGTCTTGCGATAATGTTTTGGCGTTCCGCGAAACAGACTGAAGGCGTCTTTCGGCACCAGCGTACCCCAGCGGAAAGCTCCGCCGCTCATAGTCTGGCAATCGGTGCAATGGCACACGACGATCTTGTCAGGATCAATCTCGGCTTCCCACGCGATCTCGCCGCAATGACAGGCACCGTCGATTTTCATGCGGCGGTCTTATGGGGTTGATAGGCTGTTGGCGTCACGCTTTCAGACCACGATGCAACGCGGTGAAGCAACCGCAATTGATCGCCAGTGTCTGCCGACACGCCATAGTGGCAGGTGCCAAAATTATCCCAGATCGCCACATCTCCGGCTTCCCATTGATGACGCACCTGCAATTCGGGAATCTTGGGCATTTCGTTGGCGATTTTCAGGATCAGCTCGCTGATCTCGGCGGTATAGCCGCTAACCCGTTTGACATAGCCATTGCCCACGAACAGGCACGGTTTGCCGGTGGCATGGTGTGCGATAACGGCGGGGTGGGTCTGCGCTTCGCCGAGTGCGGCGATCTTTTCGGGCGACATGCTCGCATCGCCAAAGTCATGCCGCAGCATCAGGTACAGCGTGTCATGGTCGATATCGAGGCTGAGGAACAGTTGCTTCAGGGCATCGGGGAGGCGGTCATAAGCCGAGGTCATGCTGGACCACATAGTGTCCGCGCCGAAGGGCACTTGATCGGCCTGCAATATCGCCATGATGTTGGGATATTTGCGGGCTGAGACATCGTGATGCCAGATGTCTGTTGTGGTTTTGGCTTTGTCCGATTGCAGCTTACGGATGACAACCACCTCCGGATGTCCCTCATCTGCTTTGGTCGGGGCATAGCTATGGGTTTCCAATTGATCCCCAAACGCCCAGGCAACGGCCTTCATCGCGTCAAACGACAGTTGCTGTTTCCGTGCGAAGAGCACGCCGTACTGCCAAAGGGCATCGCGAAGGTCTTCTGCGGCTTCATCGTTCAGATCGCCAAGATGATAATCCTCGATCCATCCGCCGATTACGGGCGTCCGCGGGGTGACTCGGAAATGGCGATAATCCCGCGCATGCAAGATTCCGTTTTCTACCATTGCCCAACTCCCATGATGCCCGCGCGGTCCATCTCGCGAACGCACGGCGGATAATCCATCACCGCGTAGTGCTGGGTGCAACGATTGTCCCAGATCGCGACGCTGTTTGGCTGCCAGCGCCAACGCACCTGATACTCGGGGATGGCCGCGCGGCCAATCAGGTAGGCCAGCAACTGCGCGCCTCCGGGGGCGAAGTCTTGCCCGTAGCGGACGTTTTCGTTGGTGTGGAAATTGGTGAAATGCGTAGCAAAGCCGCTGACGAACAGCACCTTTTCACCTGTTTCAGGGTGGGTGCGGACCACGGGATGCTCGGCATCAGGGAATTGCGCTTTGAGCGCGTGACGCTTGTCCTCGGCCATCCGCGCGCCGAACGTCGCCTCAATGCTGTGCCGGGCCTTGAGGCCGTCGATGGTGGCCTTCACGTGATCGGGCAGATCAGCATAGGCCTTGGCCATGTTGGCCCACATTGTGTCCCCCCCGACCGGCGGGCAGACGATGCAGCGCAGCACCGCGCCCATCGGCGGATTTTCCCGCCAGGTCGCGTCGCAATGCCAGGCATTCTCGAAATGATCGGGGGGCGAGTTTTCATCCTTGTAGATCTGGACCAGCCCGGGATGCTGGGGATCGCTGCCGACGACAGGATGATCCTCCAGGCTGCCGAAGCGGCTGGCAAAGGCAACATGATCGGCCTTGGCAATATCCTGATCGCGCAGGAAGAGCACTTTGTGCTTGAGCAGTTCCGCTTTGATCGCGCCAAACAGATCAGTATTGCGGGCAGCCTCGGCCAGGCTTACGCCAGTCAGCTCAGCGCCGATGTGGCAAGTGAGCGGTGCGACTTTCATAGCACGAAGACCGAAGAGCCGATTGACGTGCCCGATTCCAGATCGCGGTGCGCCTGAACGCAATCCTCAAGCGCATAGCGCTGCCCGATTTCAACCTTGATCCGGCCCGCCGCCAGATGATCGAACCACTGCCCCGATAACTCTGCGCGCTCGGCGGGATCGGCATAGTAATCGGCCAGCGCCGGACGCGTGAAATAGACCGAGCCCTGCATCACCAGCTGCATCGCATCAATCGGCGGGAACGGCCCCGAGGCAGTTCCGCAACCGACCAGCACCCCGCGCCGCTTGAGCGATTTGAGCGAGCCTTCAAAGGTAACCTTGCCGACGCTGTCAAATACGGTGCTGACACCTTGGCCATCGGTGAGCTCTTTTACCCGCGCTGGCACGTCCTCACGGCGGTAGAAAATGATCTCGTCGCAGCCGAGCGAGCGGGCGAGGTCGGCCTTTTCCTCAGTTGAAACCGAGCCGATTACCCGCAGGCCGAGCAGCTTGGCCCATTGCACCGCCAGCAAACCAACGCCGCCCGCAGCCGCGTGCAGCAGGATCGTGTCGCCGGTCTTGAGCCAAGGGTTGGTTCTCAACAGCCAATAGGCAGCGGTCAGGCCGCGCATGGTCGAAGCCGCCGCCGTTTCGAAGGACACGCTATCGGGCAGTTTGAACAAGGGGCCGGCGGGCATGACCCGCTCTGTCGAGTAAGCTCCAAGCGGGCTGCCGGTATAGGTGACCCGGTCCCCGGCAGTGAAGCCAGTGACGCCTTCGCCCACAGCTTCGATCGTTCCTGCAGCCTCGACCCCCATGCCATTGGGCAGCGGCACCGGATAATAGCCCATCCGGAAATAGGTATCGGCAAAATTCAGGCCTACGGCCGCGTGGCGGATTCGCACT
Organism: uncultured Alphaproteobacteria bacterium; assembly: GCA_963802015.1. Lineage (GTDB taxonomy): Bacteria > Pseudomonadota > Alphaproteobacteria > Sphingomonadales > Sphingomonadaceae > Novosphingobium. The sequence goes on along the minus strand of CAWDHB010000004.1, from coordinate 1,045,777 downwards.
TCGCCCGGACCGGGCTCGCCCACTGCGACCTCTTCAAGCTGGAGGACATCCGGCCCACCGGCCTCGTAAAAGCGCACCGCTTTTGCCATCTGTATGTCTCTCCCAATTCGTTGCACATTGCATAGACAAGGCGTGGCTTGCATTTTTCACATTTGGTGACATTCTTTTCCCATTCGGCGCCAGACGCGGCGCGAATGGAGAAGCGGCGATGGCTGAACTGGTGCGCGTTGCGGCGCTGACCGGATATTTCGCGACGATGCTGTCGTTTGGCCAGGATCCGTTGCCAGTGCTGCGCGAGGTCGGATTGTCGCGCGCCATGCTGGCCAACCCGGAACAGATGCTGCCCGCCCGCGCCGCGATGCGACTGCTTGAACGCAGCGCCGAGATCACCGGCTGCAGCACACTTGGTCTGCGCATGGCCGAAGGCCGTTCAATCGCGAACCTCGGTGCGACCAGCCTGCTCATCGCCCATCAGCCGACCCTGCGCGCCGTGATCCAGGCAATTGCGGAAAATCGCAACCGGATCAATTCCACCCTGATCCTGCACATGACCGAGCTTGAGGATGTCGTCATCCTGCGAGAGGATTTCTCGCTGAAAGAGCCTGAGCCATCGCGTCAGTCATGCGATCTGGTGGTCGGGGTCCTGGCGCGGCTGTGTCAGACCGTCTTGGGCGAGAACTGGTCGCCGGTTGTAGCTTGCTTTACCCATGAAGCGCCGCCCGGCAACGAAATGCCGATTTACCAGCGCCTGTTTGGTTGCCGCCCTGAATTCAATGCTGAGTTCAACGGCCTGGTGATCGAAAAGCGGGATATCGACCGGCAAAATCCCATGGCTAACAGCGCGCTTGCCGGACACGCCCGCAGCCTGATCGATACCGCGATGAGTTCCGCTGAAACCAGCATCACACAGGACGTGGAGAAACTGATCGCGCTGCTGCTACCCGCTGGCCGCGCGAATATCCGCTCCTGCGCGGCCTCACTTGGCCTTACCGTGCGCACCCTGCAACGGATGCTCGATGCCGAACAGGCACAGTTCAGCGCTTTGCTCACACAGGCGCGAATGCAACTGGCCCAGCAGCATCTCGCCAACCCACGCACCCGGATCACGGACATTGCCGAAATGCTGGGATTTAGTTCGATCGGAGCCTTCTCCCGCTGGCACGCCGGTGCTTTCGGAATGACACCGCGCGAAAGTAGGGCCAGAATGACAGGTTAGTATCTATGCAGCGTCTGGCGTGTAACGAACTTGGAGCCTGCCGGTCGAACCAGTGCTGTCAGCGGAAGTGTACCGCCTGGCATGGAACGGGGAGAAGCTGCGGGATCGGGCTGCCTAATCCGCTGCGTCCAGCCCATAGGCAGTATGCAGCACCCGCACCGCCAGTTCGGTCTCATCCTCGTCGATCAGCACCGAGACCTTGATCTCGCTGGTGCTGATCGCCTGAATATTTATGCCACGGTCGGCCATCGCACGGAACATCGTGCTGGCGACCCCGGCGTGGCTCTTCATGCCCACGCCGACGACGCTGATCTTGGCAACCTTGCCGTCGGTGATGATCCGGTTGAAACCAATGGCTTCCTTCTGCGCCTCCAGCAAAGTCTGGGCGCGCAACAGATCGGCGCTGGGCACGGTGAAGGTCACGTCGGTCTCACCCTTGTCGCGGCCCACGTTCTGGATGATCATATCGACGTTGATATTCGCGGCGGCCAAGGGGCTGAAGATCGATGCCACCGCTCCGGGGCGGTCAGGCACGCGGGTCAGGATCAGCTTGGCTTCGTTCTTGTCGGCGGCGATGCCGGTGATCAACTGGCTTTCCATTGCATGGTCCTCTTGCATTCGGGCAAGTTCATCGTCGCTCACGATCATCGTGCCGGGAATTTCATCTGCCGGAGTGGCATCGTCGTCGATAAAGCTGGAGAGCACCTGCACCCGCACACCCTCCTTCATCGCCAGGCTGACTGAACGGGTTTGCAGCACTTTCGATCCGACCGAGGCGAGTTCCAGCATTTCCTCGTAAGTCACATATTTCAGCTTGCGCGCCTTGGCGACGATCCGGGGGTCAGTGGTATAGACCCCGTCGACGTCGGTGTAGATATCGCAGCGATCCGCGCCGATTGCCGCCGCCACCGCCACAGCCGAAGTGTCCGACCCGCCGCGCCCCAGCGTCGAGACGCGGCCAGCATCGCTCAGCCCCTGAAAGCCCGGGATCACCGCAATTTGCCCAGCGGCCATTGAAGCGAGCAGCGCCGCGGCATCGATTTCGCCGATCCGCGCCTTGGCATGCGCGTCGTCGGTGTGGATTGGCATCTGCCAGCCAAGCCAGGAGCGCGCCTGGCAGCCAAGCGCTTGCAGCGTCATCGCCAGCAATCCGGCAGTGACCTGTTCGCCGCTAGCCACGACCACATCGTATTCGGCGGGATCATACAGCGGGTTGGCTTCGCGGCAGAAGTTCACCAGACGGTCGGTCTCGCCCGCCATGGCCGAGACGACCACCGCCACTTCATGCCCGGCTGCCTGCTGACGGCGCACGATCTGGGCCACGCGGCGGATCCGTTCAGACCCGGCCATCGAGGTGCCGCCGAATTTCATCACGATGCGGGCCACGCCAACTGGACCTTTCCGCAAGAATATTGCCTGCAAGACCCCTCGCCCTGCAGCGGGGCTGCTGTTAGGGATGCACTATGAGCAATGCAACCTCTGCAACGACGATCCGGCCCGATGAAGCTGCGCATTTTGGCCAGTTGGCCGCCGATTGGTGGGATCCGGCGGGTTCATCGGCGATGTTGCACCGCCTGAATCCGGTGCGACTGGGATTTATCCGGGTCGCGATCGACCGCCACTTTGGTGGCGATTCGCGCAGCGTCAGACCGCTAGCTGGAAAGGCTGCGCTGGATGTCGGCTGCGGCGCGGGGCTGCTGTGCGAACCGTTGGCGCGGCTGGGAGCCTTGGTCACCGGGGTGGACGCTGCAGCAGAAAATATCACCGCTGCGCAGGCGCACGCCGCTGGCTCAGGATTGGCAATCACTTATCGCCACGGTGATGTCGGCGCGCTGGGGCTGGCAGGGTTCGATCTGATCTGTTCGATGGAAGTGATCGAACACGTGGCGGACAAGGCTGCGTTCGTGGCAGCCTTGGCCGCTGCTTTGGCGCCGGGCGGGCTGATGGTGCTCTCCACCCCCAACCGCACGCCCGCTTCAAAACTGCTGCTGGTTGAAGGCGCGGAACGGCTGGGCATGATCCCACGCGGCACGCACCACTGGGACGATTTCATCTCGCCGGAAGAATTGCGCGCGCTGCTGGCCGAATCCGGGCTGGCGATGGGCGAGCCACAGGGGATCGGCTGGTCACCGCTGAAAGGCCTGCACCTGTCGCAGGACCTCGCGCTCAACTACATCGTGACTGCACGGGCCTGCTGAAGCGCGCGGCGCACCTGGTCTTCACGCTCTTCCCAGCGGCCGCTGATCCGCTGGAACGGCACCTCGGTACGGTGCAGCATGTCCTCTGCCAGCGCGGCAAACCGGCTGCGCAGCGGGCCTTTGCCGAAGAACCGCGTGCCATCATCGATCCACGGCACATCGGCTTCGAACAACAGGTAGAGGTCGGCCTTGGGATAGGTCAGCAGTGCGGGCGGCACTTCTCCGAACAGCATTTCCGCCCAGGCGGCGGTCATCAGCTGATCGGTATCGAGGATCAGCAGCGGCGGCGCGCTGTACCGCGCGTGTGCATTTGCCGCTGCTTGACCCTCGGCAATCGCCAGCAGGTCAGTCATGGTCAAATCGGTACCGCGTTCCTCGCAATAGGTGCGGCCATATTCGGGCACCCACGGCAGGCCAAGTTCGCGCGCTAGCCGGTCAGCAAGCACCGACTTGCCGGTGCTTTCCGCTCCATGGAAGCAGACCGTGAAGGTCATCAACCGAAGCCATGCGGCGACGTTGCCAACAATCGCTCACGGCGTTCCGCTTCAACCCATTCCTTCAGCCCGAACAGGCTCATCACCAGCATTCCGCCATACAAGCCGGCAGTGGGGAACAGCCCGCGATCAATGTACAACAGCACCGCGCCGACATCGATCACGATCCAAACCACCCAGTTTTCGATCCGGCGATAGGCCAGCAGGATCTGCGCTGCGACCGAGGCCCCGGCAATCGCCGAATCGGCAAACGGCATCGCGGCGTCGGTGTAGCGGTGCATCATCCAGCCCAGATTGAGACTGATCGCGGCAGTGACGGTAATCCATACCGCCCGGCTTTGCCAATCGAGCCAGCGCACCGACACCCGGTTCTGCACATCACCAACCTTGCGCCACAGGTACCAGCCCCAGAGCTGGGCGAGCACGAAGAACGCCTGCAACCCGCTTTCCGCATAGAGGCGGCTTTCGTAGAATACGAAGATATAGAGCGCGACCGAAGCGATCCCGAATGCGTAGTTCCAGATCGAGCGGAACACGAGCAAGGTAATGTTGATCAGCCCCAGCCCCGCCGCGACCCATTCCAGTGTCTTGAGAATGTCGGGATCGATCGTCATAGCCACGTCTCCGCCCAGTCGGCGTCCTTGAACCCCACCAGCAGACCACCGTCATGTTCCACCACGGGGCGCTTGATGCAGCTGGGGTGCGCCGCCATCAGTGCGATGGCTTTGGCCTGATCCAGATCGCTGCGATCGGCTTCGGGCAGCTTGCGAAAGGTCGTACCGGCGCGATTGAGCAACCGCTCCCACCCGACTGCCTCAGCCCAGACCGCCAGCCTGGCGGGATCGATTCCGGCCTTTTTGTAGTCATGAAAGGCATAGGCAAGCCCGCGCGCGGTCAACCAGTCACGCGCTTTCTTCACCGTGTCGCAATTGGGAATGCCATAAACCGTGACTGTCATCGCGCGTCCTTTCAAACCGCCGCATAGGTGGTTCGGTGCAGGAATAAAGCGTATATTGCTCATAGTATTCGTTTTTCCCGCGCTGTTGCACAATTGCATGATCGGGATGACGGCCCCAGGCCTTGGCGGCAGCTTCGCTCTCCCATTCAGACAGCGTCACCACTTCGCCATCCTCGCTGGCAAAGCTTTTGACCGAGATGAAGCCCGGCATGGTCGCAGCCAGTTCCTCCATCTGCTGGGCATCGGCGGCATAGGCTGCGACGTCCATCTCCGCACGCTTGCGGTTGCGAAAAACCGTGAGATACATCTTGCGCTCCCGCGAATCAGTGACTGCGGCGGACCAGTAGACAATTGCGGCGATAATCGCCAAAGCCGCCTGACAATGAGCGTCAACACCTTCGGCCGCCTGCTGCGATTCACCACCTGGGGCGAAAGCCACGGCCCGGCGCTGGGCGCGGTGGTCGACGGGTGCCCGCCGGGCCTGGCGCTGGATGAAGCCGTGCTGCAGCCGTTCCTCGATGCGCGGCGGCCCGGTCAGTCGAAATATACCACTCAGCGGCAAGAGCCCGATGCAGTGCGGATCCTGTCCGGCACATTCGAAGGCCGCACTACCGGTACCCCGATTTCGCTGATGATCGAAAATGTCGATCAGCGCAGCAAGGACTATTCCGAAGTCGCCAAGGCCTATCGCCCCGGCCATGCTGACTATGCCTATGACGCCAAGTACGGCCTGCGCGATTATCGCGGCGGCGGGCGCTCGTCTGCGCGCGAGACCGCGGCGCGGGTGGCAGCGGGCGCGGTTGCGCGGCTGGTGATCCCGGAGGTCACGATCACCGGCTATGTCAGCGCGATTGGCGGCGATGCGATTGATCCGGCCAATTTTGACGCGGCGGAGATTGGCCGCAATCCGTTCTTTTGTCCTGATCCGCAGGCGGCTGAGCGCTGGGCGAAAATCGTCGATGAAGCCCGGCTCGCCGGTTCCTCGATCGGCGCGGTGGTGGAATGCGTCGCTGAAGGCGTTCCTGCCGGCTGGGGCGCGCCGCTCTATGGCAAGCTCGATGCCGATCTGGCGGCGGCGATGATGGGGATCAACGCGGTCAAGGGCGTGGAGATCGGCGACGGCTTTGGCGCGGCGCTCCTGAGCGGCGAGCAAAACGCTGACGCCATGCGTCCGGGTGATGGCTCACCTGAATTTCTGGCCAACCACGCGGGCGGCATCGCGGGCGGCATTTCGACCGGGCAGCCGGTGGTGGTGCGCGTGGCGTTCAAGCCGACCAGTTCGATCCTGACCCCGGTTGAAACCATCGCCCGCGATGGCAGCGCTACCGAAATCCGCACCAAGGGCCGCCATGATCCCTGCGTCGGCATTCGCGGCGTGCCGGTGGTCGAAGCGATGCTGGCGTTGGTGCTGGCCGATCACAAATTGCTCCACCGGGGGCAGTGCGGGTAATCTGCTGCTGACCTTGCGGTAAGCGCGCCGCTAGCTCCGCCGCAGCACCACATAGAGCGCGCCTGCTCCGCCGTGGCGCTGGTGCGCAGGCCTAACGGCGGCGATGCGGCTAGCGTGGCTGCCCGCCGCTAGCCAATCGAGCAACTTGGCGCGGATTGCACCCCGGCGCGAGCCTCGGTCCGCACTCTCCACCGGGCGCGGCAGCCCGGTAATCACCAGCACCAGCCGCGCGCCTTGCGCGATGGCCAGCGCCAGCCCGTGATCGAGGCGGCTGTGCGCCGCATCCAAGCTATGCCCATGCAGATCGAGCGTAAAATCGGGCTGGATTGCAGCCTTGGCCAGCTTGCGTTCCCACGAGGTGTCGAGCCCGTGCCGATCGAGCGGGCGGGCTGCGGGGGCTGTAGGCGCAGTGACCGCCGATCTTGCCGTCACGGGCCGGACGACCAGCGCGGTCTTTCGCGATGCTGGAGCTGCTGGAACCGGGGAGGCAAGCGGCACAGCCAATGGCTTGTTCTGTCGAACTGGATGCAGTGGCTGCACGGTTTCGGCCACCCGCGCCCACAGCGCCGCTTCATCCGGGCTGAGCCCGCGCGGCGGCCGCATCATTGCACGCCGAGGCGGTTAAGCGTTCCCTTGGGGACAAAGATCAGCGCCGAACCCCGCGCGCTCATCCCCCCGGCCATCACCCGCGCGTTATCGCCCGCGCCCCAGAAGGTATCGAAGCGGTTGGCGCCCTTGATCGCGCCACCGATGTCCTGGGCAATCCACATGCCGTCGGCCTCATTGCGGTCCAGATCGAGCCAGACCGGCGCCCCCAGCGGAACGTAAGAGGGATCCGTTGCCACGCTGCTGCCCGCCCGCACTGGCACGTCCAGCGATCCCAGCGGGCCGTCGCCGGTTTGCACGGCAAAGAACACCCAGCTGCGGTTTTCGCGCATAACCGCGCGGCCTTCAGCGGGATTTTCGCGGATGAACTGCATCAGGCCCTGCATCGACGTGGCGTAGGGCGTGCCCGGCCCAACCAGTCCGCGCTGGCGCATGACCGACCCGATCCCGGTATAGGGATGGCCGTTTTGCCCGGCATAGCCGATCCGGATTTCAGTGCCGTCGGGCGCACGCAGGCGGCCCGAGCCCTGCACCTGCAGAAAGAACAGCTCGACCGGGTCCGCCACCCAGGCCACTTCCAGCCCGCGCCCGGCGAGCGCGCCATCTTCGATCGCAGCGCGATCATGATACGGCCCAAAGGTCCCGCTGGAATCGTACCGCCCGACCGGCTGCGAACCATTGGGATTGGGCGGCGCATCGCCGGGGCGCGCGCGGACCAGATCGGTCGGCACGCCATAGACCGGGTATTCAAATCCGGGCTGACGGGTACGCGAACCCGCAATTTGCGGCTCGTAATAGCCGGTCGCAAAGGCCTTGCCTTCGCCAACCTGCGCGGTTTCAAACTGTTCGGCAAAGAAGCGCGGGGCTTCGCCGGCGGGCCAGCTGGCAGCGGCGGTGCAAACCGGCTTCCAGTCATCGCGCCGGGTCAGGCCGCTACTGTCCTGCCGCGCGATCAGGCGCGGGCAGCTCTCGCGGAACGAGGCAAGCGCGCCGGCCGCATCGGTAGTTCCCACGCCCAGCGCCGAAAAGGCCGGACCGGGGCGGACGCCGGCGGTCAAGGCAGTGGCGACCACCATGGTCGGCCTGATGATCGGCGGGTTTGGCGGCGGCTGGACTTGTCCGGGCGGGATCAACCGTCCGCACGAAACCGTGACCAACGCGAGCGCCACGACCGCCAGTAGCCCCGCCCCGCGCACCGGAATCAGGCTTCGTCGGTTTCGTCGAGCAGCCAGTCTGGCTCAGACGCTTGCACGTTGCGGCTGAAGGTCCACAGATCGCGCGTTTCAATCGCATCGTTCAGTGAACCGGCGATCACCGTGCCGTCCTTGTCGCGCGTAACCGCTGCAACGTCAGCTGTGAACCGCACCGCAATCCGCGCCATCGGTGCGGCATAGCTGGCGGCGACGACAATTGCTTCCTCGATCCGGATCAGCCGGTTGTCGAGCGTCTCGCCCGCTGCGACCCGTGCGTCGATAGCAGCGGCAAATCCTTCAAACACGTCGCGATCGCAGAGCTGGCCCAGCTCGTCCTTGTCGCCGCGCCAGAACGCTTCGAGGATCATGGCATAGGCACTCTTGGCCCCGTCCACGAAGGCCAGCAGATCAAACCGCCGGTCAGCAGCGGAAATTTCGCGCAAGCCGCGCTCGATGGCGGGAGTGACATCGGGAACCATTGGTCGCGGCACGGCTTGCGGTCCGCGCTCTGCCACCGGTGCCAGCACGGCGCGCGGGGCGGGATCGCTCTTGGGTTCGAACCGGCCCTGGATCGGCTCTTCCTCATGCTCGGCGCGGCGGCCCAGCACTGAATAGAGCCGTAGCCCCAGAAAGGCCGCGATCATGGCCAGAATGACGATTTCAACTGCGCTCACGGTTTGATCCAGTCCCCAGCCGCGCGGATGCGGCTTTGCCACGATATACTCTGAGATAGTACGCAATTACAAATGAACAACGCGTGCATGGCTGATACGGGGCAATTTTCCGGCAAGCTGCTAAATTGCCGCAGTGTACCATCCGGCAGCGCGCCATAGCCCCGGCAAATCGAATGATTGCCGCCGCTGCGCGCCAGTGCTAGGCGCGCGGCGAAATTCAACTCTGCATGTGAAAGCGTGATCCATGGCTGACGAAGGCAATGTCCTGACCAATCTTGACCTTGATGGCCCGGTGCCCAACGGGGCCGATACCACCCCGACTGCGGGAATTATCTCGCAATATGTCAAGGACCTGTCGGTCGAGAACCCCAATGCGCCGGAAAGCTATCAGTGGGGCGAAGCGCCGCAGATCGACGTGCAGTTCAACATCGGCGCGCGCGTGATCAGCGACGAGGTGACCGAAGTCGAACTCAAGATCTCGATCACTTCCAAGGCCTCGCAAGGCACTGCCTTCATCGTCGAGCTGTCCTATTGCGGCCTGATCGGGATGCGCAATCTGGACGAAGGCCAGATGCACCACTTCACCTATGCCGAAGCGCCGCGGATCCTGTTCCCGTTCGCGCGCTGCATCGTCTCCGACGCAGTCCGCGATGCTGGCTATCCGCCGCTGATGCTGGAGCCGATCGACTTCAACGGCATCTATCTGGCCCAGCTGGCACAGAAGCAGGCGGACGAAGGCGAAGGCCAGGAAGCACCCGCAGGCAACGCCTGATCATGCTGCCGGTCCGCCGGTCATGAGCTTGCTCCGCAATGTGGGAACGATCGGCGGGCTGACCCTGGTCAGCCGCCTGTTCGGCTTTGCGCGCGACATGCTGCTCGCCCGCATCCTGGGCGCTGGCCTCGCCGCCGATGCCTGGCAACTGGCATTCCAGCTGCCCAATATCTTCCGCCGCCTGTTCGCCGAAGGGGCGTTCTCCGCCGCCTTCGTACCGCTGTTCAACAAGCGGATGAGCGGCCCGGGCAGCGACGCCGAAGACCGCGCCGCTGCGCAGACCTTTGCGGTCGAAGTGCTATCGGTGCTGTTGCCGGTGCTGATCGTGTTCAGCGCGGTCGCGATGCTCTCGATGCCGTGGGTGGTCTGGTTCATTGACGATTTCGGCCAAGGCGGGCGTGGCGGTGAATTTACCGTCAGCCTGGCCCGGATCACCTTTCCCTACCTGACCTTCATTTCGGTGATGACGGTGTTCGCGGCAATCCTGAACAGCGTTTCACGGTTCGCAGCGGCGGCGGCGGCTCCGGTGCTGCTGAATCTGTGCATCATCACCGCGCTGGTGTTCGTGCTGTGGACCGATGGCGGCGAAGACCCGCGCCGCGCGGCCTATGCGGTCGGCATGGCGGCGGCACTGTCTGGCTTGCTGCAAATGCTGTGGCTGTGGTTCTGGGTCCGCCGCGCGGGCTTCCGGTTCCGGCTGCATCGCCCGCGCCTGACCCCTGAGGTGCGCGAGCTGGGCGTGCTGATCCTGCCTGCCGTGTTTGGTGCGGGGATCTATCAGATCAGCCGGTTCCTCGACCTGTTCTTTCTGGGCCGCTCTGCCCGAAGGATCGTTCACCTATCTCGCCATGGCGGACCGGCTGAACCAGTTGCCGCTGGGGATCATCGGGATCGCACTGGGCACCGCGATCCTGCCGTCGCTGTCACGCTATATCGCGCAGGACGATCCGGGCGGAGCGCAGCGGGTGCAAAGTAATGCGATCGAACTGGGGCTGCTGCTGACCATTCCGGCCGCCGTCGGCCTGTTCTTTGCCGCGCAGCCGCTGACCACCGCGATCTATCTGGGCGGCAAATTTGCCGCGGATGATGTGGCGGCAACCGCGCAAACCATGGCGATGCTGGTGATCGGCCTGCCCGCTTTCGTGCTGGTCAAAGTGCTGACCCCCGGCTTTTTCGCGCGGCGCGATACGCGCACCCCGGTGTGGACGGCGGCGATTTCGCTGACGCTCAACATCGTGCTCAACCTGCTGCTGATCCCGCGCATGGGCGTGGCCGGGCTGGCGCTGGCCAGCGGTATCGCGGCCTGGGCCAATTGCGCGATGCTCTATGTGCTGTTGCACCGGCGCGGGCACTTCCGGATCGAAGCCGATCTGCTGCTGCGGATCGGGCGGATAGTCCTGTCAGCGGCGGCGATGGGGGCAACGATTTTCTATCTGGTGCCGCTTGGCGCAGACTGGTTCGGCGGGCGTGTGTTGCAACGGGTGGCGGCGATTGCGGGGCTGGTTGGACTGGGCGCATTCGTCTATTTCGGTCTGGCCTGGCTGACCGGTGCGATTGATCGCAGCAAGATCGCGCAGTTGACCCGCAAAACCGTTTGATCAGAAAGTCCCGCAATGCGTATCGTTTCCGGCATCCAGCCCACGGGCAACCTGCACCTTGGCAATTACCTCGGCGCGATCCGCAACTGGGTGCGGATGCAGGATGAGCTGGTCGCTCACGAGATCGAGACGGACAAGTCGCTGCCATTCAAGCGTGATTAAGCCCGCTTGGCGCAAATTCATGGCCAGTCTATATTTTACGCCGTTCGCAGCACGAGTTGCGCGGCACGCAGGAGGTACGGGTCAATGTCGTTCAGGTTCAATCCGCCAAGCTGAAGCTTGCGATGGTGCCGCTGATGATCGCGGGTCTCGCGGCCTGCGCGCAGCCGTTCAACGCGCGAGGTCCAGCGCTTTTCGGCACAGTTACCCGCGCCGCAGGGGCAAAGCTTTGCCGTGGTCGCCGACGATCCGGCGCAGCAGGGCGGGCTTGAATTCGCGCAATATGCGCGGCTGGTCGAAGCGCAGATGGCCAAGCTCGGCTATGTCCCGCGGGCAGCGCCGCACGCCGCCAATCTGGTCGTGCGGTTCGATTCGGGGTCGACAAGGGCCGCGAACGTGTCCGTGCTACCGGCGTTCTCGCGATCCGTTTTATTCGCCGTGGAGTGGCTATCGCCGGGGCAGCTATTATGGCCGCCCGCTCGCGCTATTATCCGCGTTCGGAGCCTGGGGCTATGGCTTGCACGATCCGTTGTTTGACGGCGGCTATGAAAGCTACACCGTCTATACCAGCGGAATCGAGGTCAAGATCGACCGCCGCGACAACGGCCAGCGGCTGTTTGAAGGCAAGGCCGAGGCACTCTCGACCTCAAACCGGCTCGCCTACCTGGTGCCCAACCTGGTCGAGGCGATCTTTACCGACTTCCCCGGCAATTCGGGCGAAACCGTGCGGATCTCGATCGCCCCTGAGAAGAAAAGGCGCGACTGAGGGTTGCGGCAAAGGATTTTTCAGCTTCCAACTTAGCCCCTTCCCCGCTGGGGAGGGGAGCCAGTTCTTTGCTTAAGCAGCCAACAAGAAAGGGCGGGTCAAGCGACCCGCCCCTTTCCGTTTTCAATACCCAGGCTAGCTCAGCCGAAGTCGTAGCGCAGCTCGTCTACCATCACCGGCGCTCGACCGGCTGGCAACCGGACGGCATGGTCGCTGTCGGCAGAGCCGAACAGGAAAGGTCTGGTACTGATCGATCAGCGACTGCCAGGTTCTCAGCGATTCCACCATGTTCTCGCGCGGCAGGCCCTTGAAATCGAGATCGATATCCATCTCCAGCACCGGATCACCTTCGTTGTCGCGATAGGCACGGGCGAAGCGGTGATCACTTGTTCCATTCGTTGAGCTTTTCGAGCGAAGTTTCCTTCGCGTCGCTGTAGCCCATGTAATACTGCATGGTCTTGCAATTGGTGTTGCTGTCATCGCAGGTCATGAAGAACACCAGGTAGGTCAACCCGCTGTGCTTCGATTCAATGTAGGGATTTTCGCCCGCCTTGCGGACCACCTTGGCCGGCATCCCCATGCCGGATGATTCAGCGACGCAATCGCATCGGGGTTGCTGGCAGCCGACCAGTTCGGCATGAGCCGGGCTGGCAACGGCAAAGGCCGCTGCAGCCAGCACGGTGGATTTGAGAAAGATCGAACGCATATGCCCCACTCCTGTAGAAACCGGCATTGCGCGGAATGCCTTAGGCCTGCTGATCATATCAGCTGTGGTTCCTGCGTAAATGTGTTTGTCTGCACGCAGATAGGACAAACGCGACAACGAGCGGAACTGATTCAGCAGCCGAGCGCGATGACCCCGCCGGTCGAGCCGAACCCGCCCGCGCCGCGCGCGGTCTCATCCAGTTCGCCGACTTCCAGCCAGGCCGCCTGCACTCACCGGGGCGAGCACCAGCTGCGCCATCCGGTCGCCGCCGGCGCACTTCAAACGGCCGCAGCGCCGTGGTTGATCAGGATCACCTTGAGTTCGCCGCGATAGTCGCTGTCGATCGTGCCCGGGGTATTGGGCACAGTCATCGCCGTGCTTCAGCGCCAGGCCGGAGCGCGGGCGGACCTGCACTTCGAAACCCGGGCGGGATCGCCATGGCCAGCCCGGTCGCGACGGCATGACGGCCGCCCGGCGCGATCGTCACGGCTTCTGCCGAAACCACATCCATCCCCGCCGCCCCGTCAGTGGCATAGGCGGGCAGGTCAAGCCCCTGCGCCGTGGTCCAGCCGCATGACCGCGCACTGGAACCGGATCATTCTGCGAGGGCACGGGCAATCCTTTCCACCAACGCGGCGCCGACCTCGCCCTTGGGCAGTTCAGGCAGCGATTTCGACGCCGTTCGCAGTGACAATGTGGACGCGATTGGCATCGCCGCCCATCACGCTGTGGCCGGTCCCGCCGAAACATCGTTGGCGACGATCCAGTCCGCACCTTTGCGGAGCGCTTCTCCTTGCGCGTGTTTCAACACATCTTCGGTCTCGGCCGCGAAGCCGATCAGCAGCCGGGCCGCTGTCCGCCGCCCGCGACACTTGCCAGAATATCCGGATTCTCGGTCAGCCGCAGCGCGGGCGGGGCCGAGCCGCGCTTTTTCATTTTGCTGGGCGACATAGTCGCTGGTCCGCCAATCGGCCACGGCAGCCACCATCACCGCGACATCGGCGGGCAGCGCAGCCTTGACCGCATCAGCCATCTCGCGCGCCGATTCCATATCGATCCGCTCCACCCCCAGCGGGGTGGCGAGCGTGACCGGGCCTGCCACCAGCGTGACCCGCGCCCCGGCCCGCGCCGCCGCGGCGGCAATCGCAAAGCCCTGCTTGCCCGACGAGCGGTTGGCGATATAGCGCACCGGATCGATCGCTTCGTGGGTCGGCCCGGCAGTGACCAACACATGCTTGCCGAACAGCGGGCGATGTGGCGGTTCCGCTTCAAAGTCGGGCTGATCCGCAAGCGGTCCAGACAGCGGCGGGGCCACCAAGTGATTGATCGCGTCGGGATCGGTCGGCGGCGCAGCCTTGGCCATGCCCTTTTGCGTCACCAGCGGCGGACCGACGGGAATCACTGGCGCGGAACCTGCTTCGCCCTGCGGCGCGGCCTGGGTGGTTTCGAGCACCACGGCTCCCGGCGGCAGGGCCTGGTCCTCGAACAACACCCGCGTTTCGGTGCTGCGCTGGATCAGCCCGGCGGCGAGCCCGCCAAGGCCCGTATCTTCGCTCTGCGGTCACTTCCTCCGGCTCAGCGCTGGCCCAGGCAGGTCCAGCGCAGCACCGATTGCGGTCCAGATTGCGGGCGGCTCGGGCAGCCGGCCCGGGCCGAATTCGCCGCAAGCCATGATCCCCGAATCCGGATCGAGCACGGTTACGCCGCGTTGGCGCAGTACCTCGACATTGCGCTGGGTCGCGGCGTGTTGCCACATCCGCACATTCATCGCCGGCACCGCCAGCACTGGCTTGTCGGTTGCCAGCAGCAAGGTCGTGGCCAGATCGTCGGCAATCCCGGCGGCCATCTTCGCCAGCAGATCAGCCGTCGCCGGGCAGACCACCACCAGATCGGCCGCGCGGCTGAGCTGGATGTGGCCCATCTCGACCTCGCTGGTCAGATCCCACAGCGTGGTATGGACCGGGTTTTCGACTTAGCGCGGCCAGCGTCATCGCGGTGACGAATTGCGCGCCGCCCTTGGTCAGCACGCAAGTTACCTCGCCGCCGCCCTGCCGGATCAGCCGCACCAGCTCGCACGATTTGTAAGCGGCAATGCCGCCGCCGACGATCAGCAGTATCCGGGGTCCATCCATCGCGCGCGGTTGTGCAATGCCCGGCCCGGCAAAACAACCACGAAGTGCGAACCTGCTTCCCTTGCCGCGCGCTCTGCGCCACAGTCTGCCTCCAAACGACATAGGGGACCCCACCAATGCGCCTGATCCTGACTGCCTTGCTGGTACTGTTCGGCCTGTTCAATCTGGCGCTGGGGATCGGCTTTCTGAGCAGTCCCGCTGATCTGGGCAGCCAGTTCAACCTGCTGCCGCGCGGAGCTGGCGGCTTGGCGGTCCTGCGCGCGGATATGACCGCGTTCTTCCTGGTTGCGGGCGGGTGCCAGCTGTGGGGCGGCTGGCGGCGCAACGGCGATCTGCTGCTGGTGCCGATTGCGCTGTTCGGCATCGCCTTCACCGGCCGCGCGATCAGCGCGATGCTCGATGGAACCTATCCGGGTTTCGCCCAGCCGATGGTGATCGAAGCGCTGCAAGTGGTTTTGGGCATCGCCGCCTGGCGCGTTCTGCCGCACCACCGGATCGATGAAATTGCCAGCTAGAGCGGCCGCGCACTCCGCCAGACGGAGCGTAGTGCCATCGGCACAAACGCCAGCCCGATAAACAGCACCGGGGTGACCAACGCGCCCCAGTACCAATTTTCCGGCCGCCCGGCGATCATGAAACCCAGCCCGTAGCCGAGCAGCAGCAGTGTGCCAAAGGTACCTACAGCCGATTTCCACCCGCTCCACCCGAACAGGCACAGCACGACGACCGGCCCCGCCAGCGCGGCGGGCAGGAACCGCAGTGGCGTGGGCAGGACATAGAGCGAGGTCAGCCCCGACAGCCCGCGCAGGGTCAGCCACGGTGCCGATTGCGGATCGCCAGTCTGCACCAGCGCGCCAATCTGGTGCAAGTGCCAGGCCCAGCCCGCTACAAATACTCCCGCCAGCGCGATCCAGGCAAGGCACTCGCGCCAGTCACGCCGCCATCCGGCCATGGCGGCGGCGAGCAGCACGAACGGCAGCGCGGTCTCGCGGATCGCCAATGCCAGCGCGGCAACCAGCAGCGCCGCCAGCCAGCGCTGTCCCGGTCGATGCAGCGCGAAGGCCAGCGCCAGCAGTCCGCCTGCCCACAGCTCGTGCAGCACGTGGAAATAGCGCACCAGCACGAAATTCGCTCCCGCCAGCAGCAGGATCGTCGCCAGCAACCGGTGTTCGCGCCCGCCGGGCTCATCGCCCAACCGCCGCCACCACGCCAGCGCAATCGCCAGCGCCAACAGCACCGCTGCGGCTGCCAGCCCCTGCGGCCCCAGCCAGGCAGCAAGATAGGCCAGCGTCGGCAAGCGCACCGCAAACCCAGGCTTGAGCGGGAACGGCAGCTTGCGGTGCTCTTCGGCAATCACGCTGTAATAGCGTTCACCACCCGCCAGCCGTGCGATCACTGCATCGTAGAGCTGCAGATCATCGAACCGGACTGGCTGGGCGGGTGCAGCAGGAACCCCACCCAGCACCGGCGGCCGCGCCGCTTCGCCCCGGCCAACGGTGATCGGGCTGAGCGCAGCCAGCGCCATAAATGCCACCAGCACCGCCAGCACGATCCGTGCGGGCCAGCGCTCCCATTGGGCGAAGCGGTCGTAGGCGAGAGCGGTCTGTAGCACGAATTTCCTACCGTTGCGGATGACCGGGCTTGTGCCTTGCGGGCTGCGCACGTGCAAGCGCGTTACACAGCGCCAGGCGCAGTGGACCGCGCGAGGCTCGCCAGGATCAGCGCCGCCGCTGCCACCAGACCGGCCAACACCGCAAACAGCGCCGCAAAGCCATAGCTGGGGACCAGCGCGAGTGTGAGCCCGGGCATGACCAGCGAAGGCGTGGTATTGGTCAAGTTGAACAATCCCAGATCGCGGCCGCGATGGCGTGGATCAGGCAAGACCCGCAGCGTCTGGCTGGAATGGAGCGCCAGGAACACGCTGCTCGACAAGCCGAACAGGACATAGCCGGTCAGCGCCACGGTCATGCTGCCTGCCAGCGCCATCAGCCCCAGCCCGAGCGCTGCAATCGCCGCGCTGAGCGCGAGCGGCAGGATCGGGCGCGCCGTGCGGTCTGACCAGCGCCCGGCGAGCAGTGCGCCCCCCACCGCCAGCACCAGCACCGCCGTGAATGCCCGCGCAGCAGAATGATCGGATATTTCCGGATCGAGATTGCGCAGCCACAGCAGCAGAAAGGCAAACAGCGATGCTTCGGCAATCTGCACCAGCAGCCGCGCGAGCCACATCCGCCGGGCGGGTCTGGCGCGGGTTGCGACAGCCTCTGCGGTACCCTCCAGAACCGGTGCGCGCCGCTGCAACTGCGGCATCGGCCGCGCGCGCCCCGCGACCAGCACTGGTCCGACGGTCACCAGCACCAGCGCGGCAACCAGCCAGATGCGCTGCTGGGGATCAGCGAGGCCAGGCAGAGTAATCACCATCCCAGCCAAGGCACCGCAAGCGGGCGCGGCAGCGAGCAATCCGCCCAGCAGGCCTTTCTGTTCATCTGGTACGGTATCCCCGGCCCAAGCCGCCAGCGGAGCGAGCAGCAGGTTCAGCGCGAGTTGCCAGGCGACGATCAGCCCCACCAACAGTCCGGGTGACGACACCTGCGGCACGGCCACCAGCAGGCCGCAGGACAGCACCAGCCCGGCAGCGGCCCAGCCCCGGCGCGAGCCATAGCGATCACTCAACCAGCCCGCTGCGATATTGCCCAGGCTCGCCGCCAGCGCGCCGGCAAAAGCGATCCGGGCGAGCAAATCAAGTGCACCCGCGCCCACCATGGTCTGTGCCTGCAACGGCAGCAGGATCGTCAGGAACGGGACATAGGCAATCGATCCGCCGCAGACCGCGAGCGCATAGAGAGCCAGGAACCGGGTCGATTGCTGCGATACCGGTGGCAGCGGCTCAGCGGCCATGGTCACGCGGCGGGGCCGTGCTGCCGCGTTCCACCAGCGCGCCGGACACAACCACTGGCTCCGCCGTGGCCGGATCGGTGCCCCGGGCAATCAGCAGCTCCACCGCCTTGGCAAAGGTTGCCGCCACCGGCTGATCAATCGCGGTAAGCTGCGGCTGGGTGAACCGCGCCACTGGGGAATTGTCAAAGCTGATCAGCGACAGGTCATCCGGCACTGCGATCCCAGCGTGCTTGGCGGCATCCAGCAGCGCGAGGCACATCTGGTCATTGCTGGCGATGATTGCGGTCGGGCGCGGGTTCAGCGCGAACAGGCTAGCCGCCGCCGCCGTGCCGCTGGCATAGCTGAAGTCGCCGCGCTCCAGCAGGCCGTCGCTGGACAGCCCCGCCGCCCCAAGCGCCGCGCGCCAGCCGGCGATGCGCCATTCGGACAGGCTGTATTCGTCTGATCCGGCGACAAAGCCGATCCGGCGGTGACCCAGCCCGATCAGATATTCGGTCGCCAGCCGCGCCGATCCTTCATCGTCCATCGTCATTGCAATGCCTGGCCCAGGCTCGATCGAGCCGATCCGTGCAAACGGAATCCGCCAGTCCTGCAGCAGACCGGTGATCTGCGGGTTTTCGGAATGCGGGGGGGTCAGGATCACGCCGTCAGGCTGCAACGCCGAGATCGTCGCGCCGAGTTCACGCTCAACGTGGTCGCTGTGCGTATCGACCAGTTCGAAAATCATCCGGTAGCCAAATTCGGCGCATTTCAGCATGCCGCCCAGCAGCATCTGATCGACCCAGTCATTCCCCTGCCGCGCCTGCCAATCGGCAATCGTGCGCTCGCGGTCATTGATCGCGAGGATCAGGTACGACCGCGATCCGCTCATCCGTTGCGCGGCGATCGACGGCACATAGCCCAGCTTGTCGATCGCGGCCTGGACGCGGTCCTTCATCGCCGGGCGCACGTTCGGCTCGTTGTTGATCACGCGGCTGACCGTCTGCAACGAGACGCCTGCGGCCTCGGCAACGTGCTTGATCGTGATCGCTTGGCGGCGTCTCGCCATCGCTCAGTGGCCCCCCGGCTGCTCCTGCATACAAGCCAGACCGGTATCGCGATCTGCACCGCATTGGTAGATGCGAATCCAGTCGATCAGGAATTCGGCGGGGGTAATCCCGTTCGCGACCCCCAAATCGTTGTTTTCTTCGGCCAGTTTGCCGCCGATCGCGAGATTGGCCATGAGATAGAACGGCTGATCAAACGGCGCGTCGGGGTTGCCTTTGGCCTTGGGCGAGCCGGTGCGCCACTGGTCTGATGTAACTTCCCAATACAACCGCCCGTCCAGATAGAACCGCATCAGCCCCTTGCCCCAATCGAGCCGCCAGACGTGGAAATCGTCCGAGGGCAACGCCTGATCGGGCAAGGCTACGCGGGTCACCACCATTTCGTTGCGCGGGCGCGGACTGCCGAAATGGAGCGCGCTGATCATCCGGTTTTCGCCGCGCGTCCCTTGGCAGACCAGGCAGCTTGCCCCCAGATTGACGCCTTCGAGAATGTCGATCTCACCCGACAGCGGCCAGCCGCCATAGTGATCAGCGGCGGGCATCATCCATACTGCCGGCCATGTGCCTTGCCCTTTTGGCGGCTTGGCCCGGAATTCGATCCGGCCATAGCGCCAACTGGCAATCCCGCGCGTGCGGACCTTGCCCGATGTGAACGGCTGAGTGCGGTTGGGGTTGGGCATCGCCGCGATTTCAGGTGGCCGATCTGGCCCGGTGAAGCGTTCCTGCCGCGCAATCAGGTGCAGATAACCATCGGCGACCCGGATGTTCTCGGCCCGGGCGGTGTAGCACTGGCGTTCTTCATTGCCGCCGCCCCAGCAGGATTTTTCGGGCTTCCAGCGCTTGCGGTCCAGCGCGGTGCCAGTGAATTCGTCGGACCAGACCAGTTCCCAGCCGGGTTCTGCGGCTGTGCTTGCCGGCTTCTCTGCACTCGCTGGAGCGACCATGGACGCGGCAGCGAGAGCAATTGCACAAACACGTTTCATGGGGCGATCCTTGTTACCTGACCCTAAGCCAGCGTTCCGCAGACGCAAGCCGGGCCTCGCTCACGAATGAACGAGGCCCGGCGCTGCGCATTCATGGGCAGACGTGTGTGCGATCAGAAGTCGAAC
The DNA here is from genome assembly GCA_963802015.1 of uncultured Alphaproteobacteria bacterium. GTDB lineage: Bacteria > Pseudomonadota > Alphaproteobacteria > Sphingomonadales > Sphingomonadaceae > Novosphingobium. Next base: position 1,025,805 of record CAWDHB010000004.1, on the reverse strand, counting down.
CGCGCCAGCAAGGTATAGCGGCGGTCGTTGCGGAAGGCCGAACGGGTCGTCCGCGTGCCGACAAAGTCGATCACCTGGCTGGTCCGCGTCACTTCATCGAGCAGGTTGACCCCCTGCACGCCCAACTTCAGATTCTCATTGATCGTCAAGAAGATCGAGGCATCCAACTGACCGGTCGCCTCTCCATAGATCGGCGAGAACGGGAAGATCACGTCGCGCGGGGTTTGCAGGAATTCGGAGCGCCAGTTGTAAGCGACGCGCGCCGCAAACGGCCCCTTGTCATAGAACAGGACCGCGTTGACGGTATGCTTCGAAACCCCGGCCAGCGGCAGATTGCCAGTGAACGGGCTTTGCTCTGAGCCCAACTTGGAGTTGTTGAAATCGCCTGCATCGACGTAAGTGTAGGTCAACTGCGAACCAAATCCGCTGAGGAAGCTGGGCAGGAAATCATAGGCCTGCTGATAGGAGATTTCGACCCCCTTCAACGTTCCGCCATCACTGTTGATCGGCGTGTCAAAGATGATGTCCGTATTCGTCCCGCTGGGCGAAGTGAAGTTGCGGACAATCGCCCCCCGGTTGATGACGTCGCTGACATCCTTGACGAAGCCGGCCACCGTCAGCGAGCCGACATCAGCCCAGTACCATTCGAACGACAGGTCATAGTTCCAGGCCGAGACAGGCCGCAGGAAGCGGTTGCCAGTGCCGATTCCCAGCAATGGCCCGGTCGCTTGCGTGCCGGCCGCACGCAGGTTGTTGGTGTTGTCATAGGCACCGCCGCCAGAGGCATAGGCCGACAGATCAGGACGCGAGATCCCCTTGGTAATCGCGCCGCGAACCAGGACGCCGCCGCCGAAATCAAACTTCGCGTTAAAGCTGGGCAGCCAGTTGCCATAGGTGATGTCCAGCGGATCGGGGATCACTTCACCCGTGAACAAGGCGGCATATTGAGCCGTGCGCGCCGGGCTGAGCGAACAGTAGCCGGGTACCGGGTTAATGTTGTTGTTGCGGATGAAATCGCACGAGCCCTGAACTTCGGCCAGCTGGACCACGCCGTCGCGGTTGCCGTTGCTGTCGAAGAACTCGGGGGTCGGCAGGCTGAACGAGCCGCCGCTCTGCACCCGCGTGCGGATATAGCGCAGGCCGACGTTGCCGGTCAGCTTCACGCTGCCAAAGTCGGTACCGAAATCGACCCGGGCGTAAGCCGCCATGGTGGTTTCACCGACGTCGGAGATTTCGCCAGCCGTCCACGGCCCGCCCGGCAAGGCCGTGCTGCGCGCCGAAATCGGGAACCAGGCGTTGGGGGTCAGCGTGAAGGCGGTGATCGCATTGGCCTGAGTGCGGATTGCGCCGCTCAGGTAATCGGCCACCGTATTGTCACCGCCGAAGAAGAACGCCGAGCCATCGCCAAGCGGCACCGGCGCATTGCCGCGCTGGAACGCATCGCCGAACGGATTGCGCAGCTGCGCCGAGTTCGGGAAATCGCGAACATAGGCGCCGCCGCAGCCAAAGGCCTGGAAATCACCGCAGTTCCAGTTGCCGCCGCGCCCGGTCCACGGCGCGCCCAGGTTGCCCCAGTTGGAGAAGTTGGCGCTGCGCGTCACGCGGCTGCGATCGCTCCACCGCGCGCCGAATCGTGCCTTTTTGAAGAAGCCATCGTCGCTGACATCGTAATCGGCATCGAACTTTGCGGTGGTCATCTTGCCTTCGTTGGCCACCTGATTGTCGATCAGGAACCAATAGAACGTGCGCGACGGATCGTTGAAATAGCTGCTGGGGGACGTGGTCCCGCCCGGCTGCAGGAACTGCACCAGCGGGGTATCGCCGCCGTTGTCGATCGCCACATCGGTATAGGTCTGCATCGCCGAGATGAAGCCGTTCTCGGTCCGGTCGGAACGGACGTGCTGCACTTCAAAATTCAGCCGCAGCCGATCGGTGGGGTTGAGCTTCAGCTGCGCCGAGAAGTCCTCGGTCATCGCTTCGTCTTCGCGCTGGAAGCGCAGCAGTTCAGTCGGCAACCCGCGACCGCCGGTGAATGGCTGAACCTGAGTCAGCGTGCCGCTGATGAACTGGTTACCCTGAAACACCGGAGTGGTGCCCGGCGCAATGGTTGGGAACAAGGCGTCGTCATTGACCAAGGCCAGCACCGCGAATTCGTTGAGCGTCGCTGCGGTCTCCGCGCGGAGATATTCAAGCGTGAGCAGCGCCGCGCCATCGTTGCTTTCCCACTGGCCAACGGCGGACCAGGCATTGCGATCGCGCGACAGGTCGGTGGTGCGAACGCCGGCACCCTTGGGCACGAACACAGCCCCGGCTGGCGGGAAGTTGCTGGCGGTGAACTGCGCATCGCCGGTGATCCCGCCCGAACCGACCGGGCGGACGCGCAGGCACGGGCCGTTAAGCCCGGCTGCGCGGTAGCACGGATCGGTGATCTGCGAAGCGTCGGTGCGCGTAACCAGTTCAGACTGGGCATAGGCCAGTTGCAGGCCGAAGGTGCCGATGCCGGTTTCAAAGGTGCTCGACCCCAGGACCGAGAAGCCGGGCGACCATTCCTTGGCCATGTCGCCATAATTGCCTTCGATCGTCCCGGCGATGTGGAGCCCCGGATTGTCGAGCGGCTTGCGCGTGACGAGGTTGACCGTCCCGGAAATGCCGCCGTCGATCATGTCGGCGGTGGCGCTCTTGAAGACTTCGACCCGGCCCAGCAATTCAGGCGACACATCGTTGAATGACAGTTCGCGCCCGCCGTTGGCCGAGAAGATATCGCGCCCGTTGAGTTCCGAGCGGACGAAGGTCAGGCCGCGGATGATCACGCCCGAGCCTTCGACCGAGAACCGGTCCGGATCGTTGCGCTGTTCGAAGCGCGAGATATTGATGCCGGGCACGCGTTGCAGCGCTTCTGCGACCGAGCGATCGGGCAGCGCGCCGATGTCTTCGGCGCTGATCACGTCGACCACGGTATCGGCATCGCGCTTGATGCTCTGCGCATTTTCCAGCGCGCGGCGATAGCCAGAGACGACGATGCCCTGCTCTTCCTCAGGGGTTTCCGCCGCCGCAGCTTCCTCGGCCGCAGCCGCCTGGGCCAGCGCCGGCTCTGCCGCGAACAGGCTGAACACCAGACTGGACGCTGTGGCGAGCGCCACCGAGCGATAGGTTGCAACCGTCCCGAACATGGATTTGCGAGCCAAGCTATCCTCCCTCAATACCTGTGCCGACGAGTATGATTCCCATCGTTGCGATAATAGCTACCGTAAATTGAGAGCGTTCACAATACACAAAAAGGAACGTTCACATTTGGCCATGTGACGCTATTGTCCGCACGGGAAATGGAGAGGTTCATGGCAATCGAGCATATCGTTATCGTCGGCGGGGGCACGGCCGGATGGATGGCGGCGGCGGCGCTTTCGCGCCTGCGCGCGGGCCGCCCGGTGGCGATCACGCTGATCGAATCCGAAGAAATCGGCACGGTCGGGGTCGGCGAAGCGACGATCCCGCCGTTCCTTGATTTCAACCGCTTGCTGGAAGTGGACGAGCGCGAAATGCTTGGCGCGGTCCAGGGCAGTTTCAAGCTGGGGATCCAGTTCGTCAACTGGGGCAAGCTGGGCGACAGCTATATCCACCCGTTCGGCAACTATGGCTATCAGATCGGCGGGATGTCGTTCCACCATCTGTGGCACCGCTATCGCCAGGGCGGCGATCAGCGCCCGATTCAGGTATTCAATCTGGAGACCATGGCGGCGCATTTCGGGCGGTTTGCCCGCACCGAGGATTACCAGCGCGAAGACCTGCCCCCGGTCAACTATGCCTATCACATCGATGCCGGCCGCTATGCGCGGTTCCTGCGCGGCTATGCGGAGACAGCGCGGCGTGGTCCGGCGCGAAGGCCGGGTGGCCGATGTGGCGCTGCACCCGGAGACCGGCCACGTCACTTCAGTTACGATGGACCAGGGCGAAGTGATCAGCGGCGATCTGTTCATCGATTGCTCCGGCTTTCGCGGGCTGCTGATCGAACAAGCGCTGAAGACCGGGTATGAGGACTGGAGCCACTATCTGCCCTGCGACCGCGCCGTGGCGCTGCCGTGCCTGCGCGAAGATGGCAGCGGCCCCCTGCCCTATACCCGCGCCACCGCACACAGCGCCGGGTGGCAATGGCAGGTGCCATTGCAGCACCGCAACGGCAATGGCCACGTCTATTGCAGCAGCTTCATGGGCGATGATCAGGCGCTGGACATTCTGGTGGGCAACATCGCGGGAAAACCGCAAGCCGAGCCCAATTTCCTGCGCTTCACCACTGGCCGCCGCAAGAAGTTCTGGAACAAGAATGTGGTCGCGCTGGGGCTGGCTTCTGGCTTCATGGAACCGCTCGAATCGACCTCGATCCATCTGATCAACACCGGGATCAACAAGCTGATCGCGCTGCTCTCGCTCGACGGGGTGACGCAGGCGCAGGAAGATGCCTTCAACCGGCTGACCGGCAAGGAATACGAACGGATCCGCGATTTCCTGATCCTGCATTATAACGCCACCACCCGCAGCGACAGCGCGTTCTGGGACTATTGCCGGACCATGCCGGTACCCGATAGCCTGACCGAAAAGACCGAGCTGTTCCGGCTCAACGGACAAATCTTTCGCGAGGATGACGAGCTATTTACCGAAACCAGCTGGGCGGCGGTGATGATGGGGCAAGGGATCACCATGGCCGGGCGCAACCCGATGATTGATGGCTTGCCCGAACCCACCACGCGCAAGGAATTTGACGCCATCGAGCAATCGATCCGCTATGTGGTGCAGCATATGCCGACGCATGGCGATTATCTGAAGAAATATTGCCCGGCTGCGGCCTAGATTGCGCTCCACGCTGCAACCTTTTGCGGTGGTGCAGCGAATAGCAAGTGAACCATCGGAAAGGGCGGTCATGCCGCACACAGCTATGCAACACCCAGCGCGCCTTGCCTCCTCCTCGCGCCGCCCGCGGTCCAGCCGGCTCCTGCTGACTGCGCTCGCCCTGATGAGCGCAGCGTGTCAGCAACCGGCAACGGCGGGCGAACGCACCGTCCAGGCTCCCGCCGCCACCCGCCCGGCGAAAGAGCCCGCCGCGCTGCAAACCGCCGTGTTTGCCGGGGGCTGCTTCTGGGGCGTCGAAGGCGTGTTCAGCCACGTCAAAGGCGTCACCAGCGTGCTGACCGGCTATCACGGCGGCACGGCGGGCAGCGCCAGCTATGACGCCGTGTCTGCCGGATCGACCGCCCATGCCGAGGCAGTGCGGGTGACATACGATCCCAGCAAAGTCCGCTACGATCAATTGCTGCAAGTGTTTTTCTCCGTGGTTGCCGATCCGACCCAGCTCAACCGCCAAGGCCCCGATACCGGAGCCCAGTACCGCTCCGCGCTGGTGCCGATGAATGCCGAGCAACGCGCGGTTGGCACTGCCTATCTGGCGCAATTGCGCAAGGCAGGCATCTGGAAAGCGCCGATCGTCACCCGGATCGAAGCGTATCAGCGGTTCCACGCGGCGGAACGCTATCATCAGGATTTCATGCACAAGAACCCGAAGCATCCTTATATTCAGGCGTGGGACGTGGCGAAGGTGAACGCGCTCAAGCGGCAGTTTCCGGGGCTCTACCACGCGCGGTTCACCACTGGTTGAGGCCCAGTGTTTGGTCAGCGTATCCGCCAGGTAGACGAAGTTGTTGCACTGGTGCTGCCGAATTGATCGCAAGGTCATCTCAAGCACCGGCGCTGACAAGCCTCGGGCCGCACAAGTTAGCATCACCGCGCATTTCCACGCCCGGATCCCCCGGGTTGGAACCGCCAGATGATTCCAGCTGGCTCGAATTCACCCTACGTGCTGGTTTTGCCCGCTTGACCCAAGCTAGCCTTGCCCTGCGCTCGGTGGGGCACTTGTCGATGGAGTTGAACCAGGATCAGGATAGGCGTCGCGTGTCGATGCCCCGACGATCCAGACCAGCGACATTGCCGCCAAGGCGAGCACCAGGCTGATGCCCAGGACATAGCGCATGATATGCGGCGTTGACCCGCCGCGCGCCTCGTCGGTTTCGATGTGAACTTCTTCGCCTTCCCGGTGCATAGTCGTACTCCTTGGTACAGCCCCCAGCGTCTTGATAGCCGCAATTCGCGCGGTTGCCCGCACAAATCCCTAATGCGGATCGATCCGGCCGATCATACGGAAGAAGAAGGCCGTAGACCAGCCCAGCAGGAAGATCCCCAGGATGCTCTCGAATGCCCCCAGCAGCCGCCACTGTTCAGCGATATGAACATCGCTGTAACCGACGGTCGAATAGCTGATCGTTGAGAAATAGAGTGCAGGTTCGAGTGTAGTGATCGCGCCAAGCCCCAGGTAGGTGAACGCAAACAGCCAGATTTCCAGACCGTGCAAGGCCAGCATCGCAATCACCGCCCCCAGAGTGAAAACCGCGCCGCGCGGGCTGAACGGAGTGATATGTTCGATCCGCTCCAGCGCTGCTTCGCTGCGCAACGCCCGGTTCAGCCCGAACAGCCCGCAGCCGTGAATGATCACGCAGAGCACCACCATCACCGTGGAAACTGCGAACTGGGCCAGCAGGTTGTGCTCCATGGTCGTGGCCCCGCTCGCACTGGTTCGCGCTAGTCGCGCAGCAATTCGTTGATCCCGGTCTTCGCGCGCGTCTGGGCATCGACCGTCTTGACGATCACCGCGCAGTACAGTGACGGACCTGGCGAGCCATCGGGAAGCGGCTTACCCGGCATCGATCCGGGTACGACCACCGCATAGGGCGGGACGCGGCCGATGTGGACTTCGCCCGTCGCGCGGTCGACGATCTTGGTCGACGCACCGAGGTATACCCCCATTGAGAGCACCGCGCCTTCGCAGACCCGGACGCCTTCGACCACTTCGGAGCGCGCGCCGATGAACGCGCCATCCTCGATCACCACGGGTCCGGCCTGCAGGGGTTCAAGCACGCCGCCAATCCCGACCCCGCCGGACAGGTGTACATGCTTGCCGATCTGCGCGCAGGACCCGACCGTGGCCCAGGTATCGACCATCGAACCTTCGCCGACATAGGCCCCGATATTGACGAAGCTGGGCATCAGCACCACGCCGCGTCCAATATGCGATCCGCGCCGCACCACCGCACCGGGCACCACGCGGAAGCCGCCCTCACGGAAGCGGTTCTCGCCCCAGCCTGCGAATTTGCTGGGAACCTTGTCATAGGCCGGCGCGCCCGCCGATCCGCCATCGACCACGACGTTGTCATGCAACCGGAATGAAAGCAGCACCGCCTTCTTCAGCCACTGGTTCACGGTCCAGCCGCCTGCGCCATCGGGTTCGGCCACGCGCAGCTGTCCGGAATCGAGCAGATCCAGCGCAGCATTAACCACCGCGCGAACAGCGGTACTGGCAGGCGTGACGGTATCGCGCGCGTCCCAGGCTTGATCGATGGCGTCGGCAAGGTTGGCGGCGGTCAGGTGATCAGACATGGTGCGCTCCGAAGCAGGGGTCTGCCTGCCGCCTATCGGTTGCGCTGAAGATCGGCAAGCGCAACAGCGGCGAATTGGCCACAAACATGACCGGAACCAAGGCGCACTACCTCTCTGCTGGCCGCACCTTCAGGATTAACCATCCCTGGCAACCATGGCACATCATCAAGCCGAAATGTTGACGACTTATGCGGCATGTAATGATCAAATTGCCCAGAATACGCCGCGCTGCCTGGCCTTTGAGCTTCGTGGCGCTTGCCTCGATCTATCTGGTCGGGGCATTTTTTCCCCAATCGGCAGGGCCGGTTTGCGCCGTGGTTCCCGAACAACTCGCTAAACCAGAGCTGGGGCTACTTGAAGGCCCGCCACCGTCAAATCCGGCATGTATTCGCGTAGTACTGCATAGCGCAGATTAAGGCGGCGATGGAATTGGTCTCAGGTCAAAGCCGAGCGACTGTCGAACACCAAATTTCCTCCAAACGTACTGAGACCTCGCCGCCAATCTCGGTAATGTCCAACTTGAATGAACCTGCGGTTGTGGGCCAGAATTCCGATCAGGATCAAGGGATATTGGAGCCAGACCGGCACAACTGTCATTGCCCAGTAGACGCCTCGTATTCCAGGAATACCAGCCAGCACAGCCAAATGCGCTGTTACGGCGATCAATTCCAGCGAGCAAACCGGGAGCGGCCACAACCGGTTTGCCCGCAGGCCAATCCACAGCAAACCGGCTAGAACAACGCTATCGATCACCAAATGCCCCGGATCGACATACTGGTAAGTCGATACGCCCGCAGCGAGGTGATAGCCTTGGTCAATCAGGTAAGCCACAACCATCAGCCAGGCGATCATCCGCTCAGGGATTCCGCCGCGCCAATGGGCTGCGCCTGCAACAACAAGCAGTGCAATCGCCTCGATCATGGTGATTGTCATGGTCGGCTCACGAACCTTGAGGGCAGCCTTTGGCGCAAATCAGGCTGCGAGGGCCTGGTCAGCCAGTTCGCCAGTCGGCTTCTGCCAGTCAGGCGGGCATTCATCGCCGCGGGGGATCAGGTCCAGATCCTGGCCAATCTCAAGCATCCGACCATGCACACGCGCGAGGTCGCTGCCGGCCGTCAAAAGTGTCTGCTGTGATTTGGCGAGACGCAACAATGCATCTTGGCCCAAAATCGGCGACACCCCTGTTTCGGTACGTGCCGCGAGCAAGGTCGAAAAAAGCTGAGATTGTTTGATCAAAGCCGCGTTCAAGGCGATCTCAGCTTCTGACAGTTCGCGCGTGATGCGCATCTGCGCGATCGATTTGGTCATAGCCATAGTCATCGTAGCTCCATGCAAATCGGTCGTCCTGCGACCGGCTGAATCATGAGCTGCTTTGGCCGATCATTGCACCAGCATGTCGGACGCTACTGAGAAAATGCTGAAACCACCCAGGACGATGAAAATCATCCCCAATGCCAACCCTGCGATAATCCCCAAGCGTGCCAGGGTGCCCCACTGACCGTCAAGCAGTTCAGGGCAAGCCCGAATATCTTCTGTGTCGCCTCGTTCCTTGAAGAGGGTAGTGCGACCTGGGACGACTAACTCTGGCTGGGCCAGGGTCAGAAGAGACTCGAGCTTGCCCCGGTCATCGCTATCGAGGGGAATCGCCGTCCCGGCCATGTGGGAATTTTGATATACGGATTGTTCGTATGATTCTTCATGGGTTCCCAGCAGCCGCCGGTACTCCTGCGCGACCTGGTTGCGGCTGCCCAGCCCGAGTTTGCTGCGGGCAATATTGATGCGCTGATCAACGGTATGTGGCGAGATTCCCAGCGTTCTGGAGATCTCCTTGGATGTTTTGTGCTGGATCAGGAGGTCAAGGACCTCCCGCTGTTTGCCCGTCAGTCCCGTCAAGGGATTTTGGGTGGCACCGCTTCCTGTCATGTACACAGTCAGACCTCTTCAAGGTTCGTCGCAGGTGCAGCATAGCGCGGATTGGTCTGATTCCCAAGACCATGCTGATATTTCGTCTGAATCCGGACACCGGATGGTCCAATTTGTGCTGTGCAGGATGGCGGATGCCGCAATCCGGTGCCCGGCGGTTAGTCCGGCCGCTATTTCGATGCGGTGCGGCGATAGCTTGAACTGTCCGCAAGGTACCCGTCATAAATCACCCGGGCAATTGTTGCGATCCGGTCATCGCGGCCGCGTTTGCCGCCCTGGCCGGTAACATAGATCGCCACGGCAATCGCTCGGCCGTCTGGCGTATGAATGATCCCGACGTCGCTGGCGGTGTTGCTGAGCGTGCCCGTCTTGTGCGCAACGCGGGTGCCTTCGGGCAACTGGCCGCGGATCCGGCGCTTGCCGGTTTCGCACCGCTCCATCGCGCCGATCAGCACGCGGCGGCTATCAGGACTGAGCCATTCGCCGCGATAAACGCCCGAAATCAGGCGGACCATGGCCAGTGGCGTGGCGCTGTCGCGCGAATCGATGGTGTGGGCGGGATTGACCTCACCATCATCACGCACCAGCGTGGCGATATCACGGTCAAGGCGCAGCCCGTTCAGTCCGGCCGACCGCATCCAGCGATTGACCGCTGCCGGGCCGCCAACCGCAGCCAGCAAGGCATCGGTCGCCTGGTTGTCACTGCGGGTGATGGTCAGCTCGATCAGGCTTTGCGCCGACATGTTCGGCCCGCGCCGAACCGGCGCGACTGCGGTCGAAAACTTGGCCGAGGGGACCGGGATCATGATCGGGAACTGATCTGACAGACTGAACCGCCCGCGATCAACCCCGTCGAGGAAGGTGGCCACAATCGCGATCTTGCTGGTGCTGGCCATCGGGAACGGCTGGTCCCCCAAGATCGAAACCGCACGGCCCGTTGCCAGATCGATTGCCGCCACGCCGATTCGGCCCTGATCAGCCGGGGCAACCGAGGCGAGCATGGCTTCGAGGCCGGAGCCATAGCTGCGCGGCTGTTCGGTCGAGATAAATGGCCGGGTGGTGCTCGGCGCTGGCGGCGGCGCGACGACGCTGCGCACTTCGGTGCCGAGCGTCTGGTCAAACGCGGCTTCGAGCGAATCGGCTTGCGCGGCCACCGGGGCGAGCACTAGCGCGCTGCTGGCCGCCACCAGGCCAAGGAAATTTCGGAACCGTCCCGTCATCACAGCTACGTAGCTACCCCAAAGATGCTTTCAAAATGTCTAACCGCGCGTTGTCTGGCTGCAATGTGCGCGCGACGAACCGCACTTCCTGCACGGGCGGGCGTGAAAATACCTAGGGCACCATACAAAAGGGCCGGAGGATTGCTCCCCCGGCCCCTGTTTGCAGAGTGGTTGGTCGCCTGAACTTAGAAGTCCATGCCGCCCATGCCGCCCATGCCGCCGCCGCCCATTGGGGGCATTGCGGATTTGTCGTCAGGCTTTTCGCTGATCGCCGCTTCGGTGGTGATCAGCAGGCCGGCAACCGAGGCCGCGTCCTGCAAGGCAGTGCGCACCACCTTGGTCGGGTCGATCACGCCGGCCGCAACCAGGTTTTCGTAAACGTCGGTCGCAGCGTTGAAGCCCTGCGTTTCGTCGTCTTCGCGCAGCAGGTTGCCTGAAACAACCGCACCGTCAAACCCGGCGTTGATCGCGATCTGCTTGACCGGAGCCTGGATCGCCTTGCGGACGATGTCGATGCCCTTGGTCTGATCGTCGTTCGCACCCTTCATGCCGGCCAAAGCCTTGGTGGCATAGAGCAACGCGGTACCGCCGCCGGGAACGATGCCTTCTTCAACCGCAGCGCGGGTAGCGTGCAGCGCATCATCGACGCGGTCCTTGCGTTCCTTCACTTCGACTTCCGAAGCGCCGCCGACCTTGATCACGGCCACACCGCCAGCCAGCTTGGCCAGACGTTCCTGCAGCTTTTCCTTGTCGTAATCGCTGCTGGTGGTGTCGATCTGGGCGCGGATCTGTTCGACCCGGGCCTTGATGTCGTCCGCCGCGCCAGCGCCGTCGACGATCGTGGTGTTATCCTTGTCGATCGAAATGCGCTTGGCCTGGCCGAGCATGGTCAGCGTGACCGATTCGAGCTTGATGCCCAGATCTTCGCTGATCATTTCGCCCTGCGTCAGGATCGCGATGTCCTGCAGCATCGCCTTGCGGCGATCACCGAAGCCCGGCGCCTTGACGGCCGCGACCTTCAGGCCGCCGCGCAGCTTGTTGACCACCAGGGTGGCCAATGCTTCGCCTTCGATGTCTTCAGCGATGATCAGCAGCGGACGGCCCGACTGCACCACGGCTTCCAGCACCGGCAGCATCGCTTGCAGCGACGACAGCTTCTTTTCGTGGATCAGGATATACGGGTTATCCAGCTCGACGGTCATCTTGTCTGGGTTGGTGATGAAGTATGGCGACAGGTAGCCGCGGTCGAACTGCATGCCTTCGACGACATCGAGTTCAAACTCGAGGCCCTTGGCTTCTTCGACGGTGATCACGCCTTCCTTGCCGACCTTTTCCATCGCTTCAGCGATCTTGCTGCCGACTTCGACGTCGCCATTGGCCGAGATGATCCCGACCTGCGCGATTTCAGCCGAACCCGAGACGGGCTTCGAACGCTTGACGAGGTCTGCAACCACGGCGGTCACAGCGAGGTCGATCCCGCGCTTCAGGTCCATCGGGTTCATGCCGGCCGCGACCGAGGTCATGCCTTCACGGACGATCGCCTGTGCCAGAACGGTGGCGGTGGTGGTGCCGTCACCGGCCTGATCGTTGGTCTTCGAGGCCACTTCGCGCAGCATCTGTGCGCCCATGTTTTCGAACTTGTCCTTGAGTTCGATTTCCTTGGCGACGGTGACGCCGTCCTTGGTGATGCGCGGTGCGCCGAAGCTCTTGTCGATCACCACGTTGCGGCCCTTGGGCCCCAGGGTAACCTTCACTGCATTGGCGAGGATATCAACGCCGGCGAGAATGCGCTCACGCGCGTCGCGGCCGAATTTTACGTCTTTGGCAGCCATGATGCTGTCCTTTCAGTTCTGGAACTTCACAAAGTTGACAGGGTTCAAGGAACCCGGAAAATCGCGGCAATCCGGCCTCAGCCGATGATCCCCATGATGTCCGATTCCTTCATGATGATCAGGTCTTCGCCATCCAGCTTGACCTCGGTGCCCGACCATTTGCCGAACAGCACCTTGTCACCCACCTTGACGTCCGGCTTGATGCGGTCGCCGTCTTCGTTGTAGGCGCCTTCACCAACGGCGAGGATTTCGCCTTCAGCCGGCTTTTCCTTGGCGCTGTCGGGAATGATGATGCCGCCAGCCGTTTTTTCTTCAGCTTCGACGCGGCGAACCAGCACGCGATCGTGCAGGGGACGGAATGCCATGGGATACTCCCTTTAACAGTTAAACATAGGTCTTGGCACTCTTCGGCTAAGAGTGCCAGCGCGGCCGATATGGGAGCCGACCGGCGCGCCGTCAAGGGCGCTGCGCAGCGATTCTTTGACTCGGCCATGCTGCCTCGACTTTGCGCAGCTACCCGTTATCTGATGCCCGCATCATGACCGACGAAACCCAGATTGCCGCACCCGCCGGAACCGAACCGCACCGCAGCCTGCAACTGCCCGCTGCCCTGCATCCGGCGGTCACGCTGATCCTGGACCGGCCTGATCTTCAGGCGGTGCTGGGGGCTGAGTATGAGGTTGATGGCTTCGTTCGCGCGTTCGCTGCCATCGCCACGGCGCATGGCCTGGCGCTGGACGAAGCGGTGCTGCGCGGCGTGCTGCGTCCCGATCCGCTGGGCCTGGGCCGCTTCGCCGCAGCGCCGGTTACGATGGAGCAGTGGCCGGGACAGCACTGGCTGCCCGCGCGCTCGGTGCCGACTGGCATGGCCCCAGCATTCGACTGGCTGTGGTTCGGTGTGGACCGCCTGACTGCGCCATTTCATGAAGATGAAGTCCGCCGCGCCAGCGCCTTGCCGCTCAACTGGCTGCTGCGCACCCGCACGACGCTGGACGCCGTTATCGCGGGTCAGGCGCAAGGAACCGTCGCTGCCGCTCACGGGCCTGATCTTTCACTTGTCGCGCTGCGGTTCGACGCTGCTTGCCCAGATGCTGGGGGCTATACCCGGCACGGCGGTCAGTTCCGAGCCGGAACCGCTGGATGCGGTGCTGCGCTGGATTGCCGTGGCACAGCTGGCGCCGGACCAGGCCGATGCCGCGATCACCGCGATCGTGGCGGCGCTGGGTCGGTGCCGGACATCGCCGGAGCTACACCGCCACGTGATCAAGCTGGAGGTCTGGCACAGCCTGTTCCTGCCCGAACTGCGCCGCGCCCTGCCGCAAGTGCCCTGGCTGTTCCTGCGCCGCGATCCGGTGGAGGTGCTGGTCTCGCAGCTTTCCCAACCGAGCATTCACGTGGTTCCCGGCGCACTTGACGAAAGCAGGCTGGGGCTGTCAGGTTTTGATGCTGCGTCGCAGGCGGACTACGCCGCGCAAGTGCTGGGTCGCTGCGCTGGCGCAGTTGCGGAGCATTGGCCGCTGGACGGCGGCCGCCTGCTTGAATACACCGCGCTGCGGCACGGCGGAGCAATTGCGGCGGCCGCGCATTTTGGCATTCCTGTTACCGAAGAAGACGCCGTTACCGTGGCAGCAGCGGCGCAGCGCGATGCCAAAACTCCGTTCCAGAACTTCACGACTGACAGCGCCCGCAAACAGGCCGAGGCTACCCCCGAAGTCCGCGCGGCGGTGGCCCAGTGGATCGATCCGCCACTCGCCGCGCTGGACCAGATGCTGCCAGCTCAGCCCAGATAATGCGCGGTCGTGCGCGCGGCGACGTCCTCGGCGCTGACGCCGGGGGCCAGTTCGGCCAGCCGGAAGGGTGCGGCGTGGTCGGGCCGGATGAATACCGCGAGGTCGGTGATCACCATGTCAACCACATTGCGGCCGGTCAGCGGCAGGGTGCAGGCGGGAATGAATTTCGGGCCGCCATCCTTGGCGCAATGTTCCATCACCACGATGATCTTCTTGACCCCGGCGACCAGATCCATCGCGCCGCCCATGCCCTTGATCATCTTGCCGGGGACCATCCAGTTGGCGATATCGCCGTTTTCCGCCACTTCCATCGCGCCCAGCACGGTCAGATCGATATGCCCGCCGCGGATCATCGCGAAGCTGGCGGCGCTGTCAAAATAGGCTGAATGCGGCAGTTCGCTGATCGTCTGCTTGCCGGCGTTGATCAGATCGGGATCGACTTCATCGTCATAGGGAAACGGCCCGATGCCGAGCATGCCGTTTTCGCTTTGCAGCGTCACGGTGATGTCCTGCGGCACGTGATTGGCGACCAGCGTGGGGATGCCGATGCCCAGGTTGACGTAATAGCCATCGCGCAGTTCCTGCGCGGCGCGGGCGGCCATCTGATCGCGGGTCCAGCCGGCGGTGATTCCATCGTGCGTGGTCATGGCGCAGTCTTTCTTAAACGTATCAGTTGATCGGAGCGGGGATGACGAACCAGCCGGCCCCGTTCAGCGGCTGCATGGCGCGCGCGGTCGGTCCATCAGGATCGCGCAGGTAATCCAGCGCTTCTTCGAAATCGCCGGGGCGGTCCCCGGCGAGCGCGATGAAGCACCAGTCGCGCGCGGCGGCCTGACGGCGCTGCTGCACCGTCTCACCGGCCTTGCGCACCAGCAGCAAACGGTCGGTTCCGTCCAGATCGAGCCCGGTCGCGCGCAGGATCGCATAGACCTTGTCAGCCTTGTCCACCGGCAGGGCGGAGGTCCAGAACACCCGCACCCCGGCGCTGCGGATCGCGCCGAGCGCTTCGGCCAGGCCCGGCGCGGCGGCGGGCGGATCGCCCAGATCGAGCTTGGCGGTGCCGGGATCGAGGTTGATCGCCACGGCCAGCGGCTGCGCGGCGCAGGCCAGCCGCTTGGGGCCGGAAATCAGCGTCTCGGCATCGATCAGCACTGATTGGCGCGGCGGTCCGAAAGCTGGGCGGCGCGGTTCCGGCGGCGGTAACAAAGGCGGCGAAGGCGCTGATGCTGTTACCCGCCGGAGGGACAGCAGGCAGCGCCGGGACCGCCAGCGGCGCGGCTTCGGGGGCTAGCGCCGCTTCCGTCGCGGCACTTGCTGGAAGCTCGGCGGTGACGGGCTCAGCCGGTGGCGGCGTGGTCTCAGGCGCAGCTTCGGCGGGCAAGGTCACCACTGGCGGCAGCGGGATCGAGGTTGGCGTGGGGGCAGGTGACTGTCGCCGGTCCCGCCAGTTCCTTGCGCGCCAGTACCCCGCCCGCCAGCACCGGAATCGCCGCAGCGACGCAGCCACTGGTCAGCGCCAGGAATGGCAAGAGGACCAAGCCGCGCATCAGCTTGATTCGGAACCGGACAGCGATCGCCATGCTCCCCAAGTGCCCACGGCAAAGCACAGGGCCAGCGCAAAGCAGGCAAATGACGACCAGAAGATGAAAGCCGTGGTATTGTTCTCCGGCGCCCAAGCCGCTGGAACAAAGGCCAGCGCGGTGCGCGCGAACAAGACGGTGGCAATGGCAATCAAAGCCGTGCGGCGCAGCGGCAGCCGCCGGATCAGCCCCGCCGCGCTGAACGCATAGGCAGCCCAGGTGGCCAGGATCGCCGCAATCACCGCCGTCATGACCGCAGGAACGGCTGAGCCGCGTTCGGCTGCGCGCGCCAATTCTTCACCTGCGCCGAAAAACCGGTACCAGTCCGGCCCGCCAATGATGCATGCGACGTGTAACAAGCTGGCAGCAATGCTCAGCCAGCCTGCCGCCAACAGAAAGGGCCGGCCTGCCGTGCCTTGTGGGTTCGTGCTCATTCGGGCCTCACCAATAGGTCGCAATTTCAAAGCTTGCCATTTGCGCATCGCTGGTCACCAAAGCCAGGTTCTCGATACTGGCTTGGGCAGCAAGCAATCGGTCCCATGGGTCGCGATGGGGAGAGGCGAAGGAACCGGCCATGTCGCTGTGCGCCAGTTCGATCGCCAGTGGCTTCCATCCTTCGGCCAAGGCGGTTTCGGCGAATTTGCCAATGATCGGCGCGGCACCTGGCAATTGCCCCTTGCGAAACTTTGTCGTGATTTCAATCGGCGTCACGGCCGAAACGTAAATGTCGATTTTGCGGTCGGCCATCACGTCCAACGAATGCTGGGATAGCCGCTCGGCTTCGAACAGCCACCACAGCACCGCATGCGTATCGAGCAAAAACCCGCGAACTCATGGATGATCCGCTTCATCTCCGAGACCGATGTCCTGATCATCGAGCGGGTCCCAGAAACCGTGATCGAGAATGCCTTTGGCTCCCGGACTTTCTGCGAACCGATTGGGTATGCGCGGGCCAACATCCGCAGCGGGGATCGGCACCAGTTTGGCCACCGCCACCTTGCCCCGTTTGACGATCACTTCCTTGCCCGCCAGCACTTCGTTGATGAGCCGGGACAAATGCGTTTTCGCTTCGTGAACTGAAACCGTGGTCATGGCTAAATTACTTAGTCCACTTAGTCTGATTATTCAAGCTTCCACCTGCTTGCGCCCGGCGCTGTCACGCACCGTGCGGAATTCGATCTGCTTGTCGTAAGGCGCGCCCACGATCAGCCGCTGGACATAGACGCAATAGCCGTTGATTAACTTCTTGGAAGCGTGAGTGGCCATTTGATCAGAAGGCTGAGACACATAAAGGTTGATCCTCGAATCGCTGCCGTTAACAAACTGAACATGGCGATATTTCATCATCCCAAAATAGGCGAAATTCTACTTTGTGACTTTCGGGGTTATGAAGCACCTGAGATGGTGAAGCACAGACCTGTTGTAATTGTAACCGAACGGCTATTGGGACGAACTTTCGAGCTGTTGACGGTGGTGCCTCTGAGTACCCTTGAACCGCGAGCCCCGTTTCCGTATCAAATTCAGCTTGAACTCGTTGAGCCGCTTTCGCCTAAATTTTCCAGCACTTTGGTTTGGGCAAAGTGTGACATGGTGGCGGTGGTTGCCAAGCAACGGCTTGATCGGTTCCGAATATCGCGCGGTACAGATGGCAGAATCAGATGGAATACCGGGCAACTTACCAAGAACCAAGTCCAGGCGATCAGGGTCGGTATCGCCGAGGGATTGGGCTTTCCGCTTGACAAATCGGCCCAAAATGACTAGCTACTGACCTGTTCCCGCTCTGCTTTTGCATCGGGCTAGAAAGACTGGCTGGCCCGTCCAGACAGCAAAGTCCCCCGAGTCCGGCAACGGATGAGGGGGATTTTTAGATTGGGGTGCTATTACGCGACCACCCTGTCACGCACCGTGCGGAATTCGATCTGCTTGTCGTAGGGCGCCCCCACGATCAGCCGCTGCACATAGACGCCTGGCAAATGGATCGCATCAGGATCAAGGCTGCCTACCGGCACGATCTCCTCCACCTCGACCACGCAGACCTTGCCGCAGGTCGCGGCGGGCTGGTTGAAATTGCGCGCGGTTTTGCGGAATACCACATTGCCGGTGGCGTCAGCCTTCCACGCCTTGACCAGCGCCAGATCAGCGAAGATGCCCTGCTCCAGAATGTAGTCCTCACCGCCGAACGCCTTCACCTCCTTGCCCTCGGCCACCAGGGTGCCGACCCCGGTCTTGGTGTAGAACCCGGGAATCCCCGCGCCGCCCGCGCGCATCCGTTCGGCGAGCGTGCCTTGCGGGCAGAATTCAACCTCCAGTTCGCCTGACAGGTACTGGCGCTCAAACTCCTTGTTTTCGCCGACATAGCTGGAGATCATCTTCTTCACCTGCCGCGTGCGCAGCAGCATGCCGATGCCCTGGTTGTCGATCCCGGCATTGTTGCTCGCAAAAGTCAGGTCCGTGACCCCGCTGTCGCGCACCGCGGTCAGCAGCCGCTCGGGAATGCCGCACAGGCCAAATCCGCCGCACGCGATCAGCAGGCCGTCGCGCAGCACGCCGTCAAGCGCGGCGGCGGCATCGGGATAGAGTTTGTTCATTCTGTGCATCCCTTCGCCCAAGACGATAGCGCAAGCGTCGGCCATTCCGCTAGGTCAAGTCCAGCCGTAGGGCAATTGCAACCCGCGCGCTGACGGTTGCGTGCCGGACAACAGCGATCAGCCGGGCAGGGGCACGCCCAGCAGCGCAGAAAGATCCGCCAGCGCCTGCTCGCCACTCACCACCTTGATCGCCTGCATCCCCAGGGCCGCCGCCGGTTTGCAGTTGATCCCCAGGTCATCGAGATAGACGCAGTCTACCGGTTCCAGCCCCAGCAGATCGCACATCATGGTATAGATCCGCGGATCGGGCTTGCGCAGCCCGGCCTTTGAACTTTCGATCACCTGTTCGAACCGGGCGAAGATCTGTTCATAGGCGTCGCTCTTCGTGCCACTGCGCGCCATGCCCGCGCCGTGACCGGTCGGCACATTGTTGGTGATACAGGCGAGGCGGTAGCCCGCATCGCGCAGGGTATCGAGCGCCGCCACCATCGCCGGGCGGATCGCGCCGGCCAACACCGCGAGCACATCGCGGCCCGGCAGGTCATGCCCCAGCGCCGCCGCTTCGGCCGCAAACAGCGCATCGAATTCGGCCGGACCGATCTCGGCCCGCTCAAACCGCGCCCAGGCATTGCGGTCCGGATTGGCGGTATTGACCCGGCGCACGAAATCGCGCGGCAGGCCCCGTTCTGCCTCCAGCCGGTTGAAGGCTTCGAACGGCGATGTGGTAATCACCCCGCCGAAGTCGAAAATGACGGCTTGATAGGCGCGCTGCGGCATGCGGTGATCTCCCGGTTGTGCCTGCGGCTCTGGCGCAAGCCCAGGGGCGGTGCAAGCCCGTGCGTTTTGACTCAAATCATGGCGCTACCCCCGCCAAGCGCGTAGCGTGGCACAACCATAACGGGAGAAAAGCCATGCGTTCGATCCTGATTCAGGCAGGCCGCGATCCTGACCATCGCCACCGGCTGGACAGCGCAGTTGCGCTGGCCCGCGCCTTGGCAGGCCATGTCACCGTGCTGATCGATACCCCGCTCAGCGGCTATGTTGCGGTCGATCCGTTCGGCGGGACGCAAGTGGCGCAGGCCGCCATGACCGAGGCGCTCGCCGCCGATGACAGGCTGGCCGCCGAAGTCACCGCGCAGTTGCAGGGGTCTGACGTGGCCTTCGATGTCGTGGAAATGGAGCTGGAACAGGTCGATGCGCTGGCTCTCTCCGCGCGGCTGGCGGATCTGGTCGTGGTCTCGCGCAGCGGCGGCCTTGCCGGGGATCTAGCTATGGCTTCGCGTTGCCCGGTGCTGGCGCTGCCGCCGGGCCGAGCGCTCAGCCTGCCGCTCGCCAGCGCGGCCATCGCCTGGGATGGCAGCGCCGAGGCGGCCTATGCGCTGCGCTGCGCGGTGCCGCTGCTGGCCAGGTGCGCCGCAGTGCGGGTCCTGACCGTGCTACGCGGCGTCGCCACCGACTTCCCGCCGACCGACGCACTGCGCTATTGCGCGCGTCACGGGATCACCGCCGAACTGACCGAGCTGGTACAAGGTGCGTCAGTAGAGCAAACCCTGGCCGAGGCCGTGCGCACGCAGGCGGCCGACCTGCTGGTGATGGGGGCCTATGGCCACGGGCGGCTGCGCGAATTCCTGTTCGGCGGGGTGACGCGCTATTTCCTCGACGAGCCAAGCGCACCGCCGCTGTTGCTGGCGCATTAGAGTCGGGGCGCGAGGCGCCTACGTCGACGATTGGTGTTAAACTCTACCAAGTTGCTTGTGATGCGGCGCAATATCATTTGTCTGCGAGAATGCGTCGAGCGCAATGACAGGCCTCAAAAATCTGCGTTTAAGCCTCAGAAAAACGTTGAATATGAACACAGCGCAACCACACTTGCAAACTTTGCAACCATGTTTGCGCTTTTCGCACTTGCACAATAACGGGTGCTCCGCCATTTAGACGGTGCCTTTCAGGCATCCTCTCCCAAAAACTTTCATAGGCCCGGCTGGCAACAGCCGGGCCTTTTTTTGTCCCTGCCCGGGAGGGGGTCGGCAACGGCCGGGCCTTTTTTTGTCCAGTTCAGAGCCCATTTGTCGGCCCAGCCGAAGCCTGAATTGCAATCGCTGCAACGAGTTCCTAGCTTTGCGGTTCCCCGACTCAGCGGGACCAGACAGCAGGACATTCCCGCATGGCCGAAGCAGGCGACAAGATTGAAACAACCGGTGTGCGCCTGCAAGTCGCCGCCGCGCGGCAGGAGGAAAGCGGCCACGGGATCGCGCGGATGCCCAAGGCGGCGATGGGCAAGCTGGGGATTACCGAAGGCGACGTGGTGCAGATCACAGGCAAACGGCTGACCGCCGCGCGCGCGGTGCTCGCCTATGCCGAGGATGAAGGGCTCGACGTGATCCGGCTCGACGGGTTGCAGCGCGCCAATGCCGATGTCGGCTCGGGCGATCATGTGGAAGTCAGCAAGGCCGAATCGCGCCCCGCCAGCCGCGTCGTCTTTGCCCCGGCGCAGCGCGAGATGCGGCTGCAAGGGCCGGGTGAAGCGCTCAAGCGCAATTTCTTCAGCCGCCCGTTGGTTGCGGGCGATGTCGTCGCCACCGCCGGGCAACAGCAGGTGCGCGATATGCCGCCCCAGGTCGCGCGGATGTTCAACGCCCCGGCCTTTGCGCTCACCCAAATTCGCCTGACGGTGGTTTCGACCGTGCCCAAAGGAATCGTCCACATCGACGAGAATACCGAGGTCGAGCTGCGCGAAGCCTTTGAGGAGGCCGCCACCGCGCGCGGCGAGGTCAACTATGACGATGTCGGCGGGATGGGCGATACGATCCGCCAATTGCGCGAAATGGTCGAGCTGCCGCTGCGCTATCCCGAACTGTTCACCCGGCTGGGGGTGGATCCGCCCAAGGGCGTGCTGCTGCACGGCCCGCCAGGCACCGGCAAGACCCGGCTGGCCAAGGCGGTCGCGAGCGAAAGCGACGCCAGCTTCTTCACCATCAACGGCCCCGAAATCATGGGCAGCGCTTACGGTGAGAGCGAAAAGCGGCTGCGCGAGGTGTTTGAGGAAGCCGCCAAAGCCGCGCCGTCAATCGTGTTCATTGACGAGATTGATTCGATTGCCCCCAAACGCTCGGGCACCCCGGGCGAGGCGGAAAAGCGGCTGGTCGCGCAATTGCTGACCTTGATGGACGGGCTGCAAGCGCGCTCCAATCTGGTGGTGATCGCGGCGACCAATCGCCCCGACGCGATTGACGAAGCGCTGCGCCGCCCCGGCCGGTTTGACCGCGAAATCGTGATCGGCGTTCCCGACGAAGCCGGCCGTCGCGAGATTCTGGGGATCCACACCCGCGGGATGCCGCTGGGTCAGGGGGTCGATCTGGACGAGCTGGCGCGCACCACGCACGGTTTCGTCGGTGCGGACCTCTCGGCGCTCGCGCGTGAGGCGGCGATTGAAGCAGTGCGGCGGATCATGCCGCAACTGGACTTTGAAGCCCGGACGATACCCGCCGAAGTGCTGGAAAACCTTGAAGTCACCCGCAGCGATTTCCTCGCCGCGCTGAAACGCGTGCAGCCATCGGCGATGCGCGAAGTGATGGTGGAAGTGCCCAAAGTCGGCTGGAAAGATGTTGGCGGGGTGGACGAAGCCGAACGCCAGTTGCGCGAAGGGATCGAACTGCCGCTGAAAAGCCCCGATGCGTTCCGGCGGCTGGGGATTCGCCCGGCCAAGGGCTTTCTGCTCTATGGCCCGCCCGGCACCGGCAAGACCCTGCTGGCCAAAGCCGCCGCAAAAGAGAGCGAGGCCAACTTCATCTCGATCAAAAGCTCGGACCTGCTGAGCAAATGGTACGGCGAAAGCGAACAGCAGATCAGCAAGTTGTTCGCCCGCGCGCGCCAGGTGGCCCCGTGCATCATCTTCATCGACGAGATTGACAGCCTGGTTCCGGCGCGCGGCACCAGCGGCAACGAGCCGCAGGTGACCGCGCGGGTGGTCAACACGATCCTGGCCGAAATGGACGGGATGGAAGAGCTGTCCTCGGTGGTGCTGATCGGCGCGACCAATCGCCCGACGCTGATTGATCCGGCGCTGCTGCGCCCCGGACGGCTGGATGAGCTGGTCTATGTCGGCACGCCGGACGAGAAAGGCCGCGCGCATATCCTGAAGATTCACACCAAGACCATGCCCTTGGCCAAGGATGTCGATCTGGCGGTCATTGCCAAGGATACCGAACGCTTCACCGGGGCCGATCTGGAAGACGTGGTCCGCCGCGCCGGCCTCGCCGCGATCCGGCGCAAGGGGGCCAAGGTCAAGACGGTCGAAGCCGAAGACTTCAAGGCCGCGCTGGCTGATTCGCGCGCGACGGTGACCGCCGAAATGGAAGCCGAATATGCCAAGATCAAAGGCGAGCTGAAGAAACAGGCGGCGGCAATCGTGCCCCAGCCGGTGGGCTTCGTGGTGCCGGGCATGGTCAATTCCACCCGCGCGCGCAAACACGATTGAGCGTGGCTGGTCCCGCTTGGTGCGTGATGACATCAGGTTGATCTAACGGACTCCCTCCCCGTGGGGAGGGGGCGTTCCTAGCCACAAGTCTGAGAACGCCGGGGGGCGTTCTACGCTCGCGCCGCCCCCCCATCCCCGACCCTTCCCCCACGGGGAAGGGAGATCGTAGCTTCTACCTAACGTCATCACGCTCTAGGATAAGCCAAGGACGGACTTGCACCGGGACCGTGAGCGGTTAGAGGCAGCGCATGACCACCAGCAACACCAATCCCGAGCCCAGCCGGTTCGATGCCGCCAGCGCCGATCCGCGCTGGCAGGCCGCGTGGGACGCGGCGCAGACCTTCAAGGCGGACGATGCCAGCGCCAAGCCGCGCAGCTACGTGCTCGAGATGTTTCCCTATCCCTCGGGGCGGATCCACATCGGCCATGTCCGCAATTACACCATGGGTGATGTGCTCGCCCGGACCAAGCGGATGCAGGGGTTCGAGGTGCTGCATCCGATGGGCTGGGACGCCTTTGGCATGCCGGCCGAAAACGCCGCGATGGAGCAGGGGGTTCACCCCGGCGGCTGGACCCGCGCCAATATCGCCAGCATGAAGGCGCAGCTGAAACGGCTGGGCTTTGCGCTCGACTGGAGCCGTGAGCTGGCGACCTGCGAGCCCGACTATTACGGCCACGAACAGGCGCTGTTCCTTGATCTCTATGCGGCGGGGCTGGTTTACCGCAAGGAATCGTCGGTCAATTGGGACCCGGTCGATATGACCGTGCTGGCAAACGAACAAGTGATCGACGGGCGCGGCTGGCGCAGCGGCGCGCTGGTGGAAAAGCGCAAGCTCAACCAGTGGTTCCTGAAGATCACCCAGTTTGCCGACGAGCTGCTGGACGGGCTGGACGGCCTCGACCAGTGGCCCGAAAAAGTCCGCACGATGCAGGCGAACTGGATCGGCAAGAGCCAGGGCGTGGAGTTCGCCTTCGCCCCGGTCGCGCCGCTGAGCGCGCCAATCCCGGTCTATTCGACCCGGCCCGATACGATTTTCGGCGCGAGTTTTGTCGCGATTGCAGCGGACCATCCGATTGCGCAGGAACTGGCGCGGACTTCGGCTGAGGCGGCAGAGTTCATCGCGACTTGCAAGCGCGGCGGAACCACTGCGGCGGAACTGGAGACGGCGGAGAAGCTGGGCTTTGATACCGGCTTCACGGTATCGCATCCGTTCGATCCGGCGTGGGAGCTGCCGGTCTACATCGCCAATTTCGTACTGATGGAATATGGCACCGGGGCAGTGATGGGCGTGCCGGGGCATGACCAGCGCGACTACGATTTCGCCAGCAAATACGGCCTCGCGATCACCCGCGTGATCGCGCCAAGCTTGGCCGAAGCAGGCAAGCCGCTGGACGGCGCGGATGGCGGCGACGGGGTCTGCGTCAATTCGCGCTTCCTGGACGGATTGAGCGTGAGCGCAGCCAAGGCCGAAGTGATCCGCCGCGCTGAAAGCGAAGGCTGGGGTCACGGGCAAGACCGTCTGGCGGCTGCGCGATTGGGGTGTGTCGCGCCAGCGCTATTGGGGCACGCCGATCCCGTTCATCCACTGCGAAATTTGCGGCGTGGTGCCGGTGCCGAAAAAGCAGTTGCCGGTGGTGCTGCCCGAGGATGTCGATTTCAAAACCCCCGGCAATCCGCTGGAGCGGCATCCGACATGGAAGCATGTCGATTGCCCGCAATGCGGCAAACCCGCGCGGCGCGAAACCGATACGCTGGATACCTTTCGTGGACTCGAGCTGGTATTTCCTGCGCTTTGCCAGCCAGCCGGGCGACCAGCCGTTTGACCGCGCCGCCATCGCCAAGTGGCTGCCGGTGGAACAGTACATCGGCGGGATCGAGCACGCGATCCTGCACCTGCTCTACGCCCGCTTCTGGACGCGGGCGCTCGGCGCACATCGGACTGATCGATGTGAAGGAGCCGTTCGCCAGCCTGTTCACGCAGGGGATGGTGACGCATGAGACTTATTATCGCTGGGAGCGGACGCGTGGAACATCGTCGGGCAGTCCTGGCAATACGCACACAGTGCGAGTATTTTGGACCGACAGAAGTCGAGCGCACCTCCCAAGGAGCGAACCTAAAGGAAGACGGCCAGCCGGTTGAAGTGGGCCGCGTCATCAAGATGTCGAAGTCCAAGAAGAACGTCGTCGATCCCGATGCGTTCATTCAGACTTACGGCGCCGATGCGATCCGCTGGTTCATGCTCTCGGATTCGCCGCCCGAACGTGATCTGCCGTGGTCGGTTGCCGGGCTGGAGGGCTGCGCGCGGTTCGTCCAGCGGCTGTGGCGGCTGTTCGGGCAGTATGATCCGGCGGTTCAGGGCAGCGATCAAGGCCTTGATCGACAGGTTCACAAGACCATCGCCGCCGCCGCCGATGATATCGCCGCGCTGGGTTTCAACAAGGCCGTCGCGCGGATTTATGATCTGGCCAACGCCACCGAAAAGGCCGCGCCATCGGCCAGCCGCTCCGCCGCGATCCGCACGCTGCTGCTGCTGGTCAGCCCGATGATGCCGCATCTGGCCGAGGAAGCCTGGGCCAAAATTGGCGGAGAAGGCCTGATCGCCGACGCCGCCTGGCCGCCAGTTGATCCCGCGCTGCTGGTCGATGATGAAGTCACCATCGCGATCCAGGTGCTCGGCAAACTGCGCGATACGCTGACCGTCGCCAAAGGCCTGCCGCGCGAAGAACTGGAGGCGCTTGCCCTCGCCTCTGACAAGGTGCAGCGTGCGCTGGATGGCAAGGCAGTGAAAAAGGTAATCGTGGTGCCGGATCGTTTGGTCAACGTGGTCGCATGAGGCGGCCCGCCGCCCTGACCCTCGCACTGCTGCTCCCGCTCGCGCTCAGCGCTTGCGGGCTCCAGCCGCTCTATGCCGGCGGCGGCAACGGCGCGGTGGCGCAGGGGCTGTCCGCCATCGAGGTGCCCGCGATCGAGGGCAAGGCCGGGTGGCTGGTCCGCAATGCACTGGTTGACCAGCTGGGCGAGCGCGGCACCGGCGCGGCGCGCTATCGGCTGGATGTGCGGCTGGATGACAAGCTGGAAGGGCTGGGTCTGCTGTCCGATGATACCATCGCGCGCGAACGCCGCACCCTGCGTGCGCGCTATCAGCTGGTCGATCTCAACAGCGGCGAAGTGGTGGTGGACGCCACCGCCGGGTCAGACGCGGGGATTGACGTGGTCTCCTCCGAATATGCCACGATTGCGGCCGAGCAGACCGCGCTGGAAAACCTCTCGCGCCAGATTGCCGAGCGGATCATCACCCAATTGGCGCTGCAAATGCGGGCTCGCGCGCCATGGCCTGCTCGCTGATGCCCTGCCCGTGAAGGCGACGCAGAAGGACTTCAAAGGCCAAGCGGTGCGCGCGGCGGCGACGGCGCGGGTGTTCTTCTTTTGCGGACCCGACGATGCCGGTGCGCATGATGCCGCCGCGCGGATCATTGCCCTGCTGCCCGATGCGGGCGAGCGGATTGACCTGAGCGGAGCCGATCTGCGCAAGGATCCGGTGCGGCTGGGCGATGAGGCCCGCTCCAGCTCGCTGTTCGGCGATTCGCGCCACATCGTGGTCCGCGCCAGCGGCGATGAAGCCCATGATGCGGTGGAGATCCTGCTTGGCGGTGCCCTTGATTCTAGGGTCGAGGCCTGCCCGGTGCTGATCGTCGCCACGTCGGCGACGGACAAGTCGCGCACGGCCAAACTGCTCGCGAACCGCCCCGATGCGCTGGTGGCGATGTTCTATCCGCCCGATCTGCGCGCAATGGCGCAGGATGTGCGCGACATGGCCGATACCGCCGGGCTGCGGCTGGGCGGTGATCTGGCCGAGCGGATCGCGCGCGCCGCCGCGCTCGATACCCGGCTGGCGCAGTCCGAGATCACCAAGCTGGCGCTCTATCTTGACGCCACCCCGCAAGCCCCGCGCAACGCCGATGTCGCAGCCTTTGAAACTATCGGGGCGCGGACCGAGGATGACGGGTTCATGCCGATCGTCAACGCGGTCCTGTCCGGCGCGACCGGCAAGCTGCAAGGCGAATTGCGGCGGATGCGCGAGCTGGGGATCAATCCGGTCGGGCTGTTGCTGGCTTTCGAGCGCCGCGCCGCGCAACTGGCGCAGCTCGCCGCCAAGCTCGGCCCGCGCGGCAACGTCAACGCCTTGCTGGAGGCAGAATCTGCCGCGCGGCGGGTATTCTTCAAGGACAAGCGCGATCTGGAGGCGCAGCTGAACCGCTGGCGCGGGCCGCGACTGGCCGGCTGGTCAGCCGCTTGTTTGAACTGCACCGCACGCTGCTGAGCAACAGCCAGAACGCCGAACTGTTGCTGGCCCAGGGCCTGACTGAAATCGCCCGCGCAGCCCAGCGCAGCCAATAGTGCAACTGGAGGCACAATGTTGATAGATATTATGTAATTAAGTTACACTGTGATAAACTACACATGCCTTGCAGCGCATTATTGTATTCCGGGTAAATCCCTACCGCGCTAAATGCATTTCGCCCGACTCGTTCGCGGCAGTGCGACCCGATGAACCTAATTATTACAGAAATTCTGCAAGCGGGACCCCCTCCCGCGGAAAGGACTAGTCATGTCTGTCTCCGATGATGTCATGAATACTGTTACCGCCCAATGGTATAACACCATGGCCAAAGGCCTGAACCTGGCTACCGCCGATTTCCAGATTGCCCAGGGCACGCTGGTCGTCCCCGGCAATTCCAAGGGCCTGTGGGACATGATGGACCAGGTTCCCACCAATTCCATCGCGCAGTTCTACACCCCTTCGACGATCAAGACCTTCTCCGGCGAATACCAGTCGGTGATGAGCGCCGTCAAAATCTCGGGCAATTCGGCGTTCGAAAACGCCATGGGCGCCAATATGGCACTCTACAAAGCCGCCTGGAGCGCTTACGCCACCACGAACGCATCCACGATTTTCAAGGCTCTGCCAGGTTCGATGACCACGGCGCAGATGGCGTTCTTCGATCAATGGTCGTCGATCAACATGGATCCGTCCAGCGCCGCGCAATGCTCGGCCCTGTTTGCGGCGATCTATGACAACCCGATCTATATCGGCCAGCAGCTGCTGCTGCTCAACCTGCCGGCCGGGGCGGAAGTTCCGTTTGTGTACGGGGAAAAGCGCATGCTCGGCCTGCTCGCAGGCAGCACCGGCAGCAGCTTCGGGATGTCGTCGGCAACGGCCAGCAGCGACATCACCGGGGCCTGGAGCAGCAGCTTTGATTCAGCCGGAGGCACCTATTTCTACACCAAGTCGAGCAGTTCCGAAGCGACCGACTTTTCCCAGACTTTTGCCAGCTCTGAAGTCGCGGTAACCGCCAGCTATGGCAAGGCCGTGACCGTGCCGATCCAGCCGCTGTCCACCGGCACGCTGACCGATGATGGCGAAACCTTCCAGCCCTGGTTCTATGGTGCGGCGCTGGCCGCTGCCTATGAAGATCCGTCGTCGGCGACCTGGACCAATCCGGCGCAGTGGGCCACTTTCTTTGGCCCGACCGGCTCGTTCCAATTCGTCGCGACGGCGCTGGTGATTGTCGATGCGATCACCCATACGGTCACGTCGAGCGCGGCCTATTCAACCGCCCAGCAAACCTATGCGCACCAGCAAAGCAACGACGATTATGGCTGCTGGCCCTACTATGTCCAGCACGACAGCAGCTCAACCGTGCAGTCGACTCCGTCGTTCAGCGCCAGCGGGCAAATGACCACCACCACCACGTCCGCAGCCGGGCATCCGATTGTGGTGGGCGTGCTGGTTTCCATCGGTCAAGAGCCTGATCACCGGCTAGGCTTGCACATGGCGTATCCCTCAAGCGACATGATCGCGGCGCCAGCCTCAGGCCTGCGCCGCGATTGTGGCCATTCCGACATGGCGCGAGCGCTTTGACAGAGGCATATCCCGGTCTATGGTCGGCAAAACTCTTGGGAGACAGCCATGACGATCCGCGTTCACCACCTCAAAATCTCACGCTCGACCCGGATCATCTGGCTGCTGGAGGAGCTGGGCCTGCCCTATGAGCTGGTCGAACACACCCGTGATGCCGTGACTTTCCGTTCGCCGCCCTCGCTTTATGAGGTCCACCCGCTGGGCAAGGCTCCGGCGGTCGAAGTCGACGGGCGGGTGATGGTCGAAAGTTCGGCAATCATCGAATATATTGTCGATCAGCGCGGCGGCGGTCAGTTGCTGCCCCCGGCCAGCGGGCGCGCCGAATATCTGGAATGGCTGCACTTTGCCGAAGGCACGCTGGGCATGCCGATGCTGATGCGGCTGCTCGGCCCCCGGCTGGGCCTTGGCGACGCTGCGCTGGGCTTCATGGATGCCGAACTGACCAAGCAGCTCGAACTGGATCGAAGCACAGCTGGATGGCAAGAGCTTCCTGTGCGGCGAGACCTTCACCGGCGCGGACATCAATCTGGAATACCTGCTGGAACATGCCGATGTCCTGAAGCTGCTGGACGGTCGCCCCAACCTGACGCGTTATCTGGCGGCGCTCAAAGCCCGTCCGGCCTATGTCAAGGCGATCGCGCTGGGCGGGCCGATCACCCTGCCGCAGGGCTGAGCCGATGAACAATCAGGTCTGCGCCCTGACCGGCTGCGAGTTTCCGCTGTTCGCCTTCAGCCACTGCCGCGACGTGGTGGTGGCGGTCAGCAAGGCGGGCGGGTTCGGCGTGCTGGGCGCGACCCGGTTCAGCCCGGAAGAGCTGGAGGAAGAGCTCGCCTGGATCGACGCCCATATCGACGGCGCGCCTTACGGCGTTGACGTGCTGGTGCCCGAAACGGTTGACCCGCGCGTGGCCGATCTGGGCAACAATGCCGCCCGCGCCGCAGCGATCCCGCAGGAGCACCAGCGCTTCACTGCCGATTTGCTGGGGCAATACGGGATCAAGGTCGATCAGGCCGCAGGTGGTGCTGCGCGAACGGGTTGGGATCACGCCCGAAAACGGGCTGGCGCTGCTCGAAGTGGCGTTCCGGCATCCGATCCGGCTGATCGCCAATGCGCTGGGCATCGCTCCGCCGGAAATGATCCGGCTGGGCAAGCTGCACGGCGTGCCGGTGGCCGCGCTGGTCGGTGCGAAAGAACATGCCCTGCGCCAGGCCGCTGCCGGGGTGGACATCATCGTCGCGCAGGGCGGCGAGGCCGGCGGCCATTGCGGCGAAGTTTCCACGCTGGTGCTGATCCCCGAAGTCGTGCGCGCCTTGCGCAGCGCCGGGCATGCCATTCCCGGTGCTGGCGGCCGGCGGGATCATGACCGGCGGGCAGATGGCCGGCGATGATGGCGGCAGGCGCGCAAGGGGCCTGGTGCGGCTCGGTCTGGCTCTGCACGCCCGAGGCCGAGACCAGCCCGGCCTTCCGCCAGAAGATGATCGGCGCGCGCAGCCGCGATACGGTGCGATCCAAAGCGCGCACCGGCAAGCCCGCGCGCCAGCTCAAAACCGCCTGGCACGAAGCCTGGGACGCGCCCGATGGCCCCGGCACGCTGCCGATGCCGCTGATGGGCATGGTTTCCGAACCCAGCTTTGCCCACGCCGAAAAGGCCGTGGTCAACGGCAACGAGGCCGCGCGGGATCTGGTGTCCTACTTCGTCGGGCAAGGCGTCGGGCTGATCGAAGCCGAGCGCTCGGCCCGGCAGGTGGTCCAGGATTTCCGCGAGGAATTTGCCGATGCCGTGCTCGGGCTCAATGCCATGCTGGACGGCGCGGCATAGCCAGCAGGGCTTGGCCGTGTCATAAGCGGGTCATGCTATCATTCACCGCTGTGCGGAATCGCTACCTTGACGTGCTTGCGTCGGTTTACATCTACAACGAATATCGCGGCTACACCTCGCTTGACCGCGTGCTGGAGGCGGTGCGCGCGCGCTGTCCCGATGACGCCGCATTCATCGCCGAAGTGGTCAAGCACCGCGCCGATGAGCGCAAGCACTACACGATGTTCAAACGCTGGTTCGAACGTCAGGGCCGGATGCCGCTCGCCGTGGATCGCAGCACCGGGCATATTGATCGGTTCATCCAGTGGATTTTCGGCTGCACCATCGAAGACCTCGATACGGGCGCGGTGATCGCCGATCCTGGAGAATTCGAGAAGCTCTGCCGCGTGATCATGCTGACCGAGCAGCGCGGGTTTACCCAGGTCGAGATTTTGCTCAAGAACCGGTTTGTCCGCTCCGATCCGATCATGAAGCGGATTTTCGAGATCGTCCACAAGGACGAGCCGGATCACTTCTTGCCCTACCAGAACTGGCTGGAGCAGCACGATATGGCCACCGCGCGCTGGAATGAGCGTGCAGCGGACTGGTGCATCCACAAGGCATTGATGCTGGGTAAGCTGCCAGCGCTATTTGTGAATCGCGCCACCCCAAGGTTAGCGCAGTGGCCGGATGAAAACGCGGCCGTCTATGCGAGCAGCGCGCGCGCCTGATCGCAATCACGCGCCATCTGCGCGGTCAGTTCTTCCAGCGACGCGAACTTCGCCTCGCCGCGCAGGAAGTGGTGGAACGCCACTTCGATTTCCTGCCCATAGAGGTCGCCGCTGAAATCGAAGAAGTGCGGCTCCAGCAGTTCCTTGGGCGGATCGAACTGCGGGCGCACGCCGACATTGGCCGCGCCGTTCAGCACCGTGCCATCGGACAAGCTTGCCGGTGACCGCATAGACCCCGTAGCGCGGGCGCAGATAGCCGCGCAGCGAGAGGTTGGCGGTGGGATAGCCGAGCAGGCGTCCATTCTTGTCGCCGTGCTGGACCACCGCGCGGACCGCGAAGGGCCGGGTCATCAGCCGCGCCGCTTCGGCGCAGTCGCCCGCGCGCAGCGCTTCGCGGATGCGGGTGGAGGAGACTGGCACGCCGCCGTCGAGCACCGGGTTTCGCGGTGCGGACGCCGATCCCGCAGGCTGCGCCTGCGCTGCGCAGCAGGGCGATATTGCCGCTGCGGGCCTTGCCGAAGGTGAAATCATCGCCGGTCACCACGCCCGCCGCGCCGAGCTGTGCGCCGAGCAATTGCCGCACGAAATCGACCGCCGGGGTTTGCGGCAAAGAGCGGGTCGAACTGGAACACCAGCATCGCATCGGCCCCGGCCGCTTCGAACAGCTCGCGGCGCTGGGTCGAGCCGGGTCAGCCGGAACGGCGGGGCCTTGGGCGCGAAATAGCGGATCGGGTGCGGATCGAAGGTGGCGACGATCGCCGGGCGGCCCTCGGCTCTTGGCCCAGGCGATCGCTTCACCGACCACCGCCTGATGGCCGAGGTGGAACCCGTCGAAATTGCCCAGCGCAATGATGGCGCCGCGCAGTTCTGCGGGCAGCGGATCGCGGTGATCGAGGCGCGGGATAGTCATTGCGCCGGAACGGACGCCAGCGGGATCAACCCGGCGCGGATTACCCGCAGCGCATTGCCGCCCATCACCGCGCGAATTTCGTCGGGGGTGAACTTCGCATCGAGCAGCGCCTGGGTGATCTGCACCAGCCCAGAGGTGTCGAACCGCGTCGTGGTTGCGCCGTCGAAGTCGCTGCCGAGCGCGACATACTGGATCCCGACCAGATCGCGAACGTGCTTCATTGCGCGCAGCAATGGCGCGCGGATCGGTGTCGCAGACCGCTCCGTCCCAATAGCCGATGCCGATCACCCCGCCGGTTTTGGCCACGCCCTTGATCTCCTCATCCGAGAGGTTGCGGTTGGTCTGGCAGGTCGCCTGGACCCCGCCGTGGCTGGACACCACCGGCCGCCGCGCCATCGCCAGCAATTGCGCGCACCCCGGCATGGCTGAGGTGGGCGATGTCGACGATCATGCCCTTGTCTTCCATCCGTCGCGACCACTTCCAGCCCGAACGGCGGTCAGCCCGCCCTTGCCGACCCCGTGCATCGATCCGGCCAGTTCGTTGTCGAAGAAGTGCGTCAGCCCGGCCATGCGGAAGCCGGCGGCGTAGAGCCGGTCGAGGTTTTCCGCTTTGCCCTCGAGGTTGTGCAGGCCTTCGACGATCAGCATGCCGCCGACCGGTTGCCTGCCGGCTGTCAGCGCGACGGTCCGCCAGGCAGTCGCATCAATCCCGGCGCGGGTCCTGCACCTTGACCAACTTGCCGCCGGACCTCGCCACCGCCCGGTCAAGCTTGGTCGCATGCCACAGCGAGCGCTCCAGCAGCGAAGTCCAGGTCCGCACCGGCTGGAGCTGCGCGATCACCAGCGGGGTGATGTTGTCGGTATCGCCCGAATTGCCGTCATAGTTCTGCCCGCGCGGGCTCTTGGTGGTGCGAGGCGAACAGTTGCAGCGCGACATTGCCCTGCTGGAGCCGCGGCAAGTCCTCGTGGCCGCGGCTCGGCCGCGCTCCAGCAGACTGCGCTGCCACATCAGCGTGTCCGAATGGAGATCGACGATCTGCAGCGTGGCGTGGAGCGCCTTGGCCTCGGCGCTGACCGCGATCCCGGGCTTGCCATCGACCTTGTTCATGCGCGCTTCGAGATAGCCCGGCGCAACGCCGAAGAAGCCCAGCGCGGCAGCAGCCAGCAACGCCGCCGGAATCCAGACCCGTTTGCGCATTGAGCTCCTCCCTAGTCTGCGGCAGGTTTACGCAGCAACGTGACGAAATCAAACCCCGGCGCGCGCCCCTCCGCTGGATGCGCCGCGCGGGCGGTTTCGTGCCAGTCGCTGCCGGTCGAATTCGGGAAAACGCGTGTCGCCCTCGGGCGCGGCGTGGACTTCGGTCCATTCGATCCGGTGCGCGAGCGGCAGGAACAGGCGGTAGATTTCCGCCCCGCCGATCACCGCGACGTGCGGCGCATTGGCCAGGTGCAGCGCGTCCTCCACCGAATGCGCCACTTCCGCGCCCTCCTCGCCCCAGTCCGGATCGCGGGTCAGCACGATGTGGCGGCGGCCGGGGAGCAGGCCGGGGAGCGATTCGAAGGTCTTGCGGCCCATCACCATCGGCTGGTCCATCGTCAGCGCCTTGAAGTGGCGCAAGTCCGCCGGCAGGTGCCACGGCATTGCGCCTTCGTTCGCCGATCACGCCGTTGTCCGCGACTGCCACGACCAGGAAAATCTCCGGCTGGTTCACAGCACCAGCCTGGTCACATGACCCATCTTGCGCCCCGGCCGCACGGCGGCCTTGCCATAGAGGTGCAGGTGATTGCGCGGGTCCTTGAGGATCGCCGGCCAATCGTGGGCTTCATCGCCGATCAGGTTCCACATCTCGACACCCTCGAGCGCGATAGCGCGGTTTCACCCAGCGGCAATCCGCAGATCGCGCGGAGGTGGTTTTCGAACTGGCTGGTGAGCGCGCCTTCGATCGTCCAGTGCCCCGAATTGTGCACCCGCGGGGCCATTTCGTTGAACACCGGGCCGCTGTCGGTCGCGAAGAATTCGAGCGTCAGCACCCCGACATAGCCCAGCGCCTGTCGCCACCTTCGCCGCCAGTTCGCGCGCCGGACCCACCTGCTCCTGAACGCTGGCGACTGGCGGGGACGGTCGAGGTCGCCAGAATGCCGCCGCTGATGGACGTTTTCGCGCCGAATCCCAGAACACCATGCTGCCATCGGCAGCGCGGCAGAGGATCACCGAGAATTCGGCGAAGAACTGCGACGAAGCCTTCCAGCACCAGCGGCTGGCCGCTCAGCGCAATCCCATCGGCGTCGTGGTCGGCCATGATCCGCCACTGGCCCTTGCCGTCATAGCCATCGCGGCGGGTCTTGAGGATCGCGGGCGAGCCGATGGCTGTCAGTGCGCGCTCGAGATCGTCCGCCGTATCGACCGCCTGCCACGGCGCGGGCCTGCCGCCCAGATCCTCGACAAAGCGCTTTTCGCTGACCCGGTCCTGCGCCACTTCGAGCGCGCGCGGCCGAGGGCAGCAGCTTCGTCGCCCATCGCGGCCAGCGGCGCGACCGGGACGTTCTCGAACTCATAAGTCACCACCGCGCAGTCGGCGGCAAAGCTGGCCAGCGCGGCCGCATCATCCCAAGCGGCGCGGGTGTGCGCGGCGCAGACGTCGGCGGCGATCAACTCGGCCTCGGGCGAATAGACATGGCAGCGATAGCCCAGCCGCGCCGCCGCCATGGCGAGCATCCGGCCCAGCTGCCCGCCGCCCAGAATGCCGATGGTTTCGCCCGGTGGGATCATCGTGATCACGCCGGCCTCTCCGCCACACCGGCGCTTTGCGCGGCGCGGTAGGCCTTGAGCCGTTCGGTCAGCGCCGGATCGTGCGTCGCGAGGATCGCGGCGGCGAGCAGCCCGGCATTGGTCGCCCCGGCCTCGCCGATCGCCAGCGTGCCGACCGGAATCCCGGCGGGCATCTGCACGATCGAGAGCAGGCTGTCCTGCCCCGACAGCGCCTTCGACTGCACCGGCACGCCCAGCACCGGCAAATGCGTCATGCTCGCGACCATGCCCGGCAAGTGCGCCGCGCCGCCCGCGCCGGCGATGATCACCTTGAAGCCCTCCTCCGCCGCGCCCTTGGCAAAGGCCACCAGCCGGTCCGGGGTGCGGTGGGCCGAGACGATCCGCGCATCATAGGCCACGCCCGAGCTGCGTCCAGCGCCTCGGCGGCCTTGTCATCGTCGCCCAGTCCGACTGGCTGCCCATGACGATTGCCACTGGTGGTGTTGCAAGATCTGGCATGCTCAGCGCTCCGCCAGATAATAGCGCTCGGTCGCGCTGCAGCTCGTCATCGAGCTCGTAGACGATCGGCTGGCCGGTCGGGATTTCCAGCCCGGTGATCTCAGCATCCGAAATGCCGGACAGATGCTTGACCAGCGCGCGCAGCGAATTGCCGTGCGCGGCGACCAGCACGGTCGATCCGGCGCGCAAGTGCGGCACGATCGACCCTTCGTAATAGGGCAGCACCCGGGCGATGGTGTCTTTCAGGCTTTCGGTCGCAGGGATCGCGATCCCGGCATAGCGCGGGTCGCTGCGCCAGATCGAACTCCGATCCGGCTTCCAGCACCGGCGGCGGAATATCGAAGCTGCGCCGCCAGATCTTGACCTGGTCCGCGCCGTGCTTCGCCGCCGTCTCGGCCTTGTCCAGCCCGGTCAGCCCGCCATAGTGGCGCTCGTTCAGCCGCCAGTCCTTGGTTTCGGGGATCCACAACCGCCCCGGCGCTTTCCAACGCAAAGTGCAGCGTGCGGATCGCGCGGGTTTGCAGCGAGGTGAACGCGACATCGGGCAGTATGCCCTTGTCCTTGAGCAAGGCCCCCGCCGCGCGTGCTTCGTCCTCGCCCTGCGCGGTCAAGTCGACATCCCACCAGCCGGTGAAGCGGTTTTCCAGGTTCCACTGGCTCTGGCCGTGGCGGACGAGAATCAGACGCGGCATTATTTTCTCCGGTTGCCGGCAGGCAGACACCAGCCCCTAGCTATCCGGTTCGGCTTTGGGAAGGCTGGAATCCGGCCCATTTTCTGGCAGGCCATGCGAAATGGCACGCGGCAGTTCACGCGGCAGCGCACGCGCCTGATCCTTGCGGCGGCGCAGGTTCTCGCGCAGCTTGGCGGCAAGCTTTTCTTCGCGGGTCGGGCGGGGCAGTTTCATTCATTGGCAATCATCCGGCGCTAACAGGCTCCGGCTTGACAAAGCAAGGGGGCACGGCCAATAGCGCGCCCCTGCCCGGACCGGCCTGCAAGGCCTGATCGCGGCATGTTCGAATGGTTGGCTGCTGTAGCTCAGTGGTAGAGCGCATCCTTGGTAAGGCTGAGGTCGGGAGTTCAATCCTCCCCAGCAGCACCATTCGTTTTCTCGCTGATGCGAGAGCGGCAAGCTATTCGCGGATGCGAATGGCGCACCCTGTAGAAAAAGCCCGTCCCTGCTATTCGACCGGCATATAACTGGTCGCGGAATTGCCCGATTCCATCACCTGGCGCTTCAGGCGCTGCCCGCCCGGCGTGCCTAGCCAGCTCATGAACACCAGCACACCGGCCAGCGCGATCAGCACATATTTCATCGCCTGTCTCCAAACAGAGCAGCGTCTCCGTCCGTAACTCTATCTCGCAGTGGTTAAGGCCGCGTTGAAACCTGTGTTGAGCGGATTGCAGTCAGCCCGTTAACCAGCCGGGTCTTTTGCGCGTAGCTCTGCCCACTCCGGATGCCGCCGGAACGCCGCTTCGACATAGCTGCAGGCCGGATCGACCTTGAAACCGCCTTGCTGCGCATCGGCCACCAGCGCCTCTACCAGCCGCGCCGCCACCCCGCGCCCGCCGATCGCCGGGGGCACCAGCGTATGCTCCGCCACGCGGACCGGGCCACGCTGAACCCAAGTCAGGCGCCCGATCACGGTGCTGCCGGTAACATGGGCGTGATATTCGCCCGCAGCGCCTTCACCATGCCGGGTAATTGTGACCTCGCTGTCCATTCCGCCTTGCTCCTCGCTTGACGCGTTCCACGCGCTTGCCCATGCACCATGGCGATGCAGTTCCTCTCAGACAATGCCGCCGCAGTGCACCCCGCTGTGTGGGATGCAATGCGTGCCGCCGATGGGCCGGATGCGCCTTATGATAACGATACGCTGAGCCAACGGCTCGACGCCGAGTTTTCCGCGCTGTTCGGACGCGACTGCGCAGTGCTGTGGGTCGCCACGGGCACAGCAGCGAACTGTCTGGCGCTGGCCGCGATGGTGCCGCCGCATGGCGGAATCGTGTGTCACCGCGAGGCGCATATCGAAATGGACGAAGGTGGCGCGCCGGGGTTCTATACTCACGGAGCCAAGCTGCTGCTGGCGGACGGAGACGGCGCGAAGCTGACCCCGGCGGCGATTGCGGCGGTGCTCGATCCGATTCGCAACGATGTCCATCAGGTGCAGGCCCACGCGATTTCGATCACCCAGGCGAGCGAATATGGGCGCAGCTATGCCCCGGCTGAAGTCGCCGCGATTGCCAGTCTGGCGCAGGCGCGCGGGCTTGGGTTGCATATGGACGGCGCGCGCTTTGCCAATGCGGCAGCGTTCCGGGGGGATAGTCCGGCGGATCTGACCGCCGGGTTTGATGCCCTGTCCTTCGGCTGCGTCAAGAACGGCGGGTTCGGGGCCGAGGCGCTGGTGTTCTTTGATACTGGCCTGGCCGACGTAGCGCGCTATCGCCGCAAGCGCGCCGGGCATCTGCAATCGAAAGGCCGGTTCATGGCGGCGCAGTTGCTCGCGATGCTGCACGGCGATCTGTGGCTGGCCAACGCCCGCGCCGCCAATGCCGCTGCCCAGGAGCTCGCCAACGCAGCGGCAAGCCGGTTGCTGCACCCGGTCGAGGCGAATGAACTGTTCCTGACGCTGTCTCCGCCCGAAGCCGCCTCCCTGCGCGCGCAGGGATTCTCATTCTATGACTGGGGCAGCAATGCCGCGCGGTTGGTCACAGCATGGAACAGCGATCCGGCGCAAGTTGCCGCACTCGCCCGCGCGATTGCCGCGCTGTGAGCGGTTCGGCTGCGGTTACCCCGCGTTCGCTCGCGGTGTTTGTGTTGCTCGCGCTGGTCTGGGGTTCGACCTGGCTGGTGATCAAGGACCAGATCAGTGTGGTCCCCGCCGCCTGGTCCGTGGTCTGGCGGTTCGGGCTGGCGACGCTGGCGATGCTGGCGCTGGTGTGGTGGCGCAAGGAGCGCTTGCGGCTGACCCGGCGCGAACAGGGCCTCGCCGCCTTGCTGGGCCTCGTGCAGTTCTGCCTCAATTTTCAGCTGATTTACCGCTCGGAGCACTATCTGACCTCCGGACTGGTCGCGGTGGTGTTCGCGCTGATGATCGTGCCCAATGCCTTGCTCGCGCGGATTGTGCTGGGCGCGCCGATAACGCGGCGGTTCGCACTGGGCTCGGTGATCGCCTTGGCTGGTATCGCCATGCTGATGACGCACGAATACCGGATCGCGCCGCAGGTTGACGGCGTAACCGTGGGCGTAGCGCTGGTGATCGCGGCGATCCTGTCAGTCTCGGTTGGCAACCTGCTACAAGCGACGCAAACCGCGCGCGCCGTGCCGGTGGTCTCGCTGGTCACCTGGGGGATGGGCTGGGGCACACTGGCCAGTGCGATCTATGCCGCCTTTGCCGTGGGCCTGCCGGTAATCGATCCGCGCCCGGCCTATCTGCTGGGGATCGCCTATCTTGCGCTGGCGGGCTCAGCCTTGACCTTTCCGCTCTATTCGCAACTGATCCGTGACTGGGGGCCGGGCAAGGCCGCTTATAACGGCGTGGCGGTGCCGGTGGTGGCGATGGCGCTGTCCACGCTGTTCGAAGGCTATCGCTGGACGATGCTGGCGGTGGCCGGGGCCATCTTGGCGATGGTCGGGCTGTTGATCGCGCTGTCGGGGCGCAAATAGGGGAGTACCACGGATGTTGGCACCGCTTGCGATTCTGTTGACCGCCGCGGCGCCGCCAGCCGGTGATGCGGCCGCCCCGGCCAAACCACTGCCGCAACCATCGGCTGTGTGTCAGGCCTGGGGGCCTAAGCCGCCTGCTTGTGTGGAGCCGCCGATTCGCGAACGGTTGCGGATCTATGGCACCTGGCGCGACGCAGACAGCGGCCACCCCGCCGACGCGGTGATGATTCGCCGCCCGGCGATGATCGCACGCCATGATGAACCGCTGGAAGGCGTCGCATTCCCGCCGTTCCTGCGCCGCGGCGAAGAGCGGACGAGCGCGCAAGTGACGCTGGAATTGATCATCGGCACTGACGGTACGATAACCAGCTGCACCCCGGTTCGCACGAAAGCGTGGAGCTTTGCACCGGGCGCGCCGCGTCAATCCGACTTGACTCCGCCAGCCGGCCTGGAGCGGGAAACTTGCGCCGCTGTTCAGGCCCAGCGCAAATTTCGGCCAGCAATTGACGCGTCCGGCCGGGCTATCGAAGCCCCGACGAGCGTACTGGTAGACTATGCCCGCGAACGCTACGAGCTGCTGGCCTCGCCCGCGCCGCCGCCGCCCAGCCAGTGGCTGGGCCGCGCGCCTTACGACCGCTCCAGCGCTTGGCCGCCGCATTCCTATCTCAGCGAGGGCGTGCGGTTCACCGCGCCGAAGTTCAAGGACTTCCTGATCCACCGCAACAATCTGCCCAAAACGGCACTGACCGGCGTAGTGCTCGATTTCGCTGCCGACGGCCGCGCGCTGGGCTGTCAGGTAAAGCAATCGAGCGGCGATGCACGGCTCGATGCCGCAGCGTGCGCAGCGTTGATGACGGTGCGCAATACGCCAACCCGCTGGCAAGTGCGCGGGCTGCCGGTGGAGGTCAGCTGGAAGGGCGACAAGGCCAGGCTCACGCTCCCGGCTGCTGCGGTGCTGCCGCGTTTGGCCGCACCGATTGCGATTCCCGCCGCTGATGTTCCTGGCGGGAACCGTCCCCAAAATTCCGGTGCGGCTGCGGGTGCAACTCAATGATCAAGGCAAGCCGGGGAGCTGCTCGGTCGTGGGGCCGAGCTATGTCGATGCGTTTGACGCGGCAAGTTGCCGGATTGCGCTCGCACAGGGCAAGTTCACCGGCGCGCGCGACGTCTTCGGGCGCGCGGCTGCTGGCGGCATGGATCTGCTGGCCTATTGGGAGGCGGGCAGAACCATCGACGCGGCGAACCCCTACATTTTCTGATCACCGAGATCTGCACGGCACGCTGCCAGCCCTTCGCGGTAAGTCGGATAACGCGGTCGCCAGCCCAGCACGCGCTTGGCCTTGCCATTGGCGACGCGGCGGTTCTCGGCATAGAATGCGCGGGCCATCGGGCTGAGTTGGGCCTCGGCGAGGGATTGCGAGCGGCGGGGGTGCCAGACCGAGCAGATTTGAGGCCGCCTTGATCACCTCGTTCTGGCTGGTCGGCAGGTCGTCAGCGAGGTTGTACGCACCTGCTGCCGCTGTGAGCGTTTTGGTGCAGCCTTGCACGATATCATCCACATGGACCCGGCTAAACACCTGATCTGGAACATCAATCATCCGCGTCGCGCCATCGCGCACCCGCTCTAGCGCGGACCGGCCCGGGCCATAGATCCCCGGCAAGCGCAGCACCCGCGCGCCCCGGCTCAGCCATTCCGCATCGGCCTCCGCCCGCGCAAACCGCCGTCCGCCGCCGATTTGCGCGGTTTCATCGACCCAGGCCCCGCCGGTATCGCCATAGACCCCGGTCGAGGACAGATAGCCCAGCCACTTGCCAGCCAGTGCTGACCCGTATTTTTCCAGCACCGGATCGCCATCCGCGCCCGGCGGCACCGATGACAGCACATGGCTCGAATCGGCCAGCGCCAGCCGAACATTGGAACTATCATCAAACCGCAGCGTTCCCGCTCTGCCGGTCGAAACAACCTCCCACCCCTGCGCCTCCAGCGCCGCCGCCAGCCGCGCCGCAGTGTAACCCAGGCCAAAGATGAAAAACCGCTTCACGTGAAACCTTTGCCGTTCGAGCCCTCGACTTCGCCGGGTGCCACCGGGTAAAGCAGCTCCATGGATATGCAAGCCACCCCCGCAGTCACCCCGCCCGTCATCCGCCGCGCGGACTACCAGCCGCCCGCCTGGCTGGTGCCCGAAATCGCGCTCGACTTCGCCCTAGGACTCGAAGCAACCCGCGTGGTGGCGACATTGACCGTCGCGCGCAATCCGGGTGGGGATGACAGCAAGCCGCTGCGCCTGAACGGCGATGGGCTGGTGGCCGATGCCGTGACCGTCGATGGACAGCCCTCCAACCGCTGGCGGATGGAGGGTGACGACTTGCTGATCGAC
Source organism: uncultured Alphaproteobacteria bacterium (assembly GCA_963802015.1). Taxonomy (GTDB): domain Bacteria; phylum Pseudomonadota; class Alphaproteobacteria; order Sphingomonadales; family Sphingomonadaceae; genus Novosphingobium. The sequence goes on along the minus strand of CAWDHB010000004.1, from coordinate 984,243 downwards.
TTGCCCGGCGGCGCTCACACTGTTGCGATCACGACCACGCTTAACCCGGCGGCCAATACCCAGCTGATGGGGCTGTATGGCTCGAACGGCATGCTCTGCACCCAGTGCGAGGCCGAAGGGTTCCGGCGGATTACCTTCTTCCCCGACCGGCCCGATGTGCTGTCGGTCTATTCGGTGCGGATGGCGGGGCCCAAGGCGCAGTTCCCGATCCTGCTGTCCAACGGCAATTGCACCGCCGCGGGCGAGGAGGCGAACGGCAGCCATTGGGCCGAATGGCACGATCCCTGGCCCAAGCCGAGCTACCTGTTCGCGCTGGTCGCAGGCGATCTGGTCGCCAATTCAGACAGCTTCACCACGTGTGGCGGCCGCACGGTCGCGCTGAACATCTGGGTCCGTGAGGGCGATCAAGACCGCACGCACCATGCCATGCAGGCGCTGAAAGATTCGCTGAAATGGGATGAGGAGACGTTTGGGCGCGAATACGATCTGGACCTGTTCAACATCGTCGCGGTCAGCGATTTCAACATGGGGGCGATGGAAAACAAGGGCCTCAACGTTTTCAACACCCGCTACATTCTGGCCGATCCTGAAACTGCGACCGATCTTGATTACGATGGGATCGAAGGCGTGGTCGCGCACGAATATTTCCACAACTGGTCGGGCAACCGCGTGACTTGCCGCGATTGGTTCCAGCTGAGCTTGAAGGAAGGCTTCACCGTGCTGCGCGACCAATTGTTCAGCCAGGACATGCGCAGCGCGGCAGTAAAGCGGATCGAGGACGTGCGGGTGCTGCGCGCGGCACAGTTCCCGGAAGACTCGGGGCCATTGGCGCACCCGATCCGGCCCGATTCGTTTCAGGAGATCAGCAACTTCTACACCGCGACGGTCTATAACAAGGGGGCCGAAGTCATCCGCATGATGCGGACCATGGTGGGGCCGGAACGGTTTCGCACTGGGACCGACCTCTACTTTGACCGTCACGATGGCCAGGCCGCCACTTGCGAGGATTTCGTTACCGCGATCGAGGACGGGGCCGGGCTCGATCTGACCCAGTTCCGCCGCTGGTACAGCCAGGCTGGTACGCCGCAGGTCACCGCGCGGCTGGAACACAGCGGCGCTGAGGCCGTGCTGACGCTGCGCCAGACGGTGCCAGCAACCCCGGGCCAGCCGGACAAACTGCCGGTGCCAATCCCGCTCCGGCTCGCGCTATTTGACCGGGCCAGCGGAACCCATGACGGCGAACAGATGGTAATACTGACTGAAGCACAAGCTGAGTTCCGCTTCGCCGGATTTGCGGAACCCCCGGTGCTGTCGATCAATCGCGGCTTTTCTGCGCCGATTGTGCTTGATGCGGGGCATTCGGCGGCGGACCTGATGTTTCTGGCCGCGCACGATGATGATCCGTTCGCACGCTTCGAAGCGTTGCAGCAACTGGTGGTGCAGCATCTGGTCGCGGTCATCGAAGGCTTGTCCGCAAACGAGCGCGACACCGCCCGCGCGGCGATCGGCCAGGCGCTGGCGGCGGTGCTGGCCGACCCGGCGCTCGACGATCTGATGCGCGGGGAACTGCTGATCCTGCCGGGCGAAGGCTATCTGGCCGAACAGTTTGCGCAGGCCGATCCCGGCGCGATCCGGCGCGAGCGCGAGGCATTGAAGGCGTGGCTGGGCCAGCAGCTCGCCGCCGAGTTTACGGCCCTGCATCAGCGCACCAGCGCGGTGCCTTACAGCCTGGACACCGCCGCGCGCGGTGCGCGCAAATGCAAGACTCAGGCGCTGGCCTATCTGGCAGCAGGCGTGCCGGAACTAGCCGCAGACCTCGCCGCTGCGCAGTATGATGCGGCGGACAACATGACTGATCGGCAAGGCGCGCTGATGGTGCTTTGCGGGCTGGATACCCCGCACCGCGCGGACAAGCTGGCGGACTTCCACGCGCGCTTTGCCGGGAACGCGCTGGTGATCGACAAGTGGTTCGGCTTGCAGGCCGGATCGCTGCACCCCGCCGTGCTCGACCATGTTGCGGCATTGGCCAGCCACCCCGATTTCACCATGGCCAACCCCAACCGCGTGCGCGCGCTGTACATGTCGATGGCGGTCAACGCCGGAGCATTCCATGCGGCTGACGGCGCGGGCTACCGGATGATTGCCGACCTGATCCTCGCGCTCGATCCCGTCAACGCCCAGACGGCTGCGCGGTTTGTGGCCCCGCTGGGCCGCTGGCGGCGGACCGAGCCGGGGCGCGGCGCGCTGATGCGGGCGGCGTTGGAGCGGATCGCGGCCGCGCCGGGACTTTCAAAAGATACCGCCGAGCAAGTGAGCAAGAGCCTTGGCTGAGCCGGTCGCCGCCCACCTGGCCACGGCGCTGACCGGGGTGCCGCACGGCTTCCTGGGGCGACGCGGCGGCGTATCGACCGGGCTGGTCGCCGGACTGAACGCCGGGCTTGGTGCAGACGACGACCCAGCGGCGGTCCAGACGAATCGCGCACTGGCGATCGCAGCGGTGCTGCCCGGCGCGGCGCTCGCCACGGTCTATCAGGTCCATTCGGCGGACTGTGTCGCCGCCAACGCGCCTTGGCCCGATGCCGAGCGGCCGCATGCGGATGCCCTGGTGACCAATCAGCCCGGGCTGCTGCTGGGGATTGTCACCGCCGATTGCGCGCCGGTGCTGCTGGCCGACCGCTCGGCCCGCGTGATCGGAGCTGCCCATGCCGGCTGGAAGGGTGCGCTGGGCGGGGTAACCGATGCGACGATCGCAGCGATGGAGGCGCTCGGCGCAGAACGCGGCCGGATCGTGGCGGCAGTGGGGCCGTGCATCGCGCAGGCCAGCTATGAAGTGGACAACGCCTTTCAGGAACGGTTCTGCGCGGATCACCCCCGCAACGCCGCGTTCTTCGCAGCCGGGCGCAGCGGCCACGCGCAGTTCGATCTGGAAGGCTATGTCGCGTCGCGGCTGGAACAGGCAGGGCTGGGCGCGGTCGAGCGGCTGGGTCTGGACACCTATGCCGATCCGGACAGCTTTTTTTCCTACCGCCGGGCCACGCACGCACAGGCCCCGACCTATGGCCGCCAATTGTCGCTGATCGGCTTGGCTTGAGGTGTTCCCGCCAAGCGTGCGTTGCCCGCAAAACATGGTGCAAAAATCGCTGTTGGCAGCGCGGCGCTTCGCGTCTATCAGGCGCGCCAAGTCGGCATGCCGCCCGCCTTACAGGTCCGGGTCCGGCAGGTCGCGCAGGGGCTTCCTGGATGCAGGATTTGGGGCGGCATGCTCTTGCAGGCAAGAGCGCCGGTCCGCCAGCAGGCAGGGCGGCGGAACAAGAGCAGGAAACGGTCTAACATGGCAGACGATGCGGGCATCGCTACTCCGGAGCTGAACGGCACCGATGGGGTACGCCGTCGCGATTTTATCAACATTGCTGCGGTCAGCGCGGCTGGCGTGGGCGGTGCCGCTGCACTCTATCCGCTGGTCAGCCAGATGTCCGCTTCGGCCGATGTGCTGGCGCAGAGCTCGACCGAAGTCGATCTCGCCGCGATTGAGCCCGGGCAGGCGATCAAGGCCGTGTTCCGCAAACAGCCGGTATTTATCCGCAACCTGACTCCGCTGGAAATCACCGAAGCCAACAAGGTTGACGTGAACAAGCTGCGCGATGCGCAGACCCTGGCTGAGCGCACGGCGGTGGGCCATGAAAACTGGCTGATTACGATGGGCGTCTGCACGCACCTGGGCTGCGTTCCACAAGGCGCGGCAGAAGGCGAAGTGAAGGGCGAATTTGGCGGATATTTCTGCCCGTGCCACGGATCGCACTATGATACAGCTGGCCGCATCCGCAAAGGCCCGGCACCCAAGAACCTGGTAGTCCCGGAAGTCGCCTTCCTGTCGGACACCAAGATCAAGATCGGTTGAGGTACGCACGATGAGCTTTCCCTGGGCAAAAGAGTACAAGCCATCCGCGCCGCTGATGGTGTGGCTGGATGAAAAGCTGCCACTGCCGCGGCTGATTTATGGCGCGGTCGGCGGCGGCTATGAAGTACCGCGCAACATCAATTATCTGTGGAACTTCGGGTTCCTGGCGGGTCTCTGCCTGATGATCCAGATCATCACCGGGGTGGTGCTGGCAATGCATTACGCCGCCGATGCCTCGGTGGCGTTCAATTCAACCGAACACATCATGCGCGACGTCAACTGGGGCTGGCTGATGCGCTATGCCCACGCCAACGGCGCTTCGGCGTTCTTCGTGGTGATCTATCTGCACATCTTCCGCGGCTTCTATTTCGGGTCCTACAAGGCCCCGCGCGAGATGATCTGGCTGCTGGGCGTGGTGATCTTCCTGTTGATGATGGCCACCGCGTTCATGGGCTATGTGCTCCCCTGGGGCCAGATGAGCTTCTGGGGCGCGCAAGTGATTACCGGGCTGTTTGGCGCAATCCCGCTGGTGGGTGAGCCAATCCAGCAGTGGCTGCTGGGCGGGTTTGCGCCCGATAACGCGACGCTCAACCGGTTCTTCTCGCTGCACTTCCTGCTGCCGTTCGTGATCCTGGGCGTCGTGATCCTGCACATCTGGGCACTGCACATTCCGGGCTCGTCCAACCCGACCGGGGTCGAAGTAAAAAGCGAGAGCGATACCCTGCCGTTCTTCCCGTACTTTGTCGCGAAGGATGGGTGGACGATCGGCCTGTTCCTGCTGATCTACAGCGCCTTCGTGTTCATGATGCCGAATGCCTTGGGCCATCCGGATAACTACATCCCGGCCAACCCGATGCAGACCCCGGCGCATATCGTGCCCGAATGGTATTTCTGGCCGTTCTACGCGATCCTGCGCGCCTTTACGGTGGACCTGCTGTTCATCCCGGCAAAGCTGATGGGCGTGCTGGCGATGTTCGCGGCGATCCTGGTATGGTTCTTCCTGCCCTGGCTGGACCGTTCGCCCGTGCGCTCGGCCACCTACCGCCCGCTGTACAAGAAGTTCTTCTGGGTGCTGGTGATCGTTATGGGTGTGCTGTTCTGGTGCGGAGGGGCCCCAGCGGCAGAACCCTATGTGATGATCAGTCAGGTTGCGACGCTGTATTACTTCGCCCACTTCTTGATCATCCTGCCGATCGTTTCCTCGATCGAGCGGCCCGATCCGCTGCCCTTCTCGATCACCGAAGCGGTGCTGGGCAAGGACGATGCTGCACTGCTGGCCGCGCCAGCGGCCAAGCACTGAACGCGCGACGGAAAGAGAGAGACTAGAGCCATGATCCGCATCCTTTCCATTCTGGTCGGCGCGTTCTTCTCGCTGGCGCTTCTCGTGTCGCTGGGCACGGGTGTCTATACCGCCGCGACCGAAACTGTGGCTGAAACGGCGGAACATTCGTTCCACGAGCTTCCCAAGAAGCTGCATCTGGCCAGCGACGGGGTGTTCGGGCACTTTGACCGCCAGCAACTGCAACGCGGCTTCCAAGTCTATCAGGAAGTCTGCGCGGCCTGCCATTCGATCCGGCACGTCGCTTATCGCGATCTGGCCGCGCTGGGTTACAGCCCGGCTGAAATCAAGGCGGTTGCCGCCAAGGCCACCATTGCTGCGCCCGATCCGCTGACCGGTGAAGTCAAGGATCGTCCAGGCATGGCCGCGGACAAGTTCCCGCCGGTAACCTATGCCGGGCAAGGCGTGCCGCCAGACTTGTCGCTGATTGCCAAGGCGCGGCACAACGGCGGACCTTACGTTTATTCGCTACTGACCGGCTATGCCGCGCAGCCGGCCGATCTGGTCAAGCGCTTCCCCGATTCGAAGACGCCCGCCGGGCTGCATTACAACCCGTACTTCGCCAACCTGAACCTGGCGATGGCCGCGCCGCTGACCGGCGAAGGTCAAGTGACCTATTCGGACGGCACCAAGGCCACGGTTGACCAGATGGCACAGGATGTTGCCGCGTTCCTGGTCTGGACCGCCGAACCGACACTGGAGAAGCGGTTGCAGACCGGCTGGGTCGTGCTCGGCTTCCTGCTGTTCGCGACGGTGCTGGGCTATCTGGCCTACCGCAACGTCTGGGCTGGCCAGAAGGGTCACTGATCCCGCGCGCTGCGCCGCAGCTTGCAGCAAGCAGCGCATTATTGGGCTCAGTGCATAAAGCGTGATCTTGGCCAATACCTTCATGGTGAGGCCAAGGTCCCGCACTGCGTCAGAACATGGAATGAACCGCGGGCGATCATGACCGCCCCGCGAAGTTCAAGGTCCATCAACCTCCGCTGGTTCGGACGCCTTGCGGAAAGCATCGGGCCGCGTATTTTAGCCAGCGCAAGGTCGATATTGATTCAATATCGCCAACGGGCCTGACAATCACCGCCGCTCAAGGTCTTGAGAGCGAAACAACAAACTCTCAACAGAGCGGATGGCGACCACTCAGGCCGCGCGTAGCCCGCTGAGCGATTGTGCGCCGCGATCTTGCGCGGACAGGCCATCGAAGATCGCATCAATGATCCGCGCCAGTTTGGCTTCGGACAGCCGGTCCATCAGGTAGCGCATGACCGCGATATTGCAGTAGCAATTGACCATCTGGTTCACCAGACTGATCGCTTCATCGATGCTCAGCCCGGCAAAGTGGCCATCGGCCATTGCCTCGCCGATCAAGACACCCAGGTAGTGGTCGCCGAGATCAACATAGGTCCGGATCGTTTCGAAGTGTTCCTCGCCCAGCTCGCAGTAGGCCGCAAACGCCACCGGATCGCGTTCCCAGATCGCGCGGGCATAGGCGAAGCGCTGGGCATAGAATTCGTACATCTTGCGGCGTGGGGGCAAGTCGCTGTTCACCACTGCTTCCATGATCGCGACCTTCGGCTGAAACCAGCGGTCCGCCACGGCTTCGATCATCGCTTCCTTGCTGTCAAAGAAACGGTAGAGGTTGGCCGGTGACATGCCGGCCCGGCTGGCGAGCTCGGTCATGGTCAGTGCCGCGCTGCCGCGTTCCTCGATCAGTTCGAGCACGTGATCGACCAGCCGTTCGCGCCCTGCTTCAATATCGGTCTGCGGCCGCGCCATCGCGGTGTCTCCCCGTCAGCTATGATTGCGCCAATATAAACGAATCGCGCAGATTTTCAATAAACTGTCTTACTTGCACAATACGCAAGATTTGTTGCAGGCCGCGCACCAGCCAGGATGACCGCCATGAAGATTCGCACTGCCTTGACCCTCCCCGTGCTGGCCCTGCTGGGAGCCTGCGCAACGGTCCCGCCACCGGCTAGCGGGCCAGTGACTGTCGGAATCGTTGCGATCAACGATTTCCACGGCAACCTGGAGCCGCCGCGCCAATCGGCGATGGTGCAGGACGCGCAAGGCAAGGTCGTCGGCTTGCCCGCTGGCGGCGCGGCTTACCTGGCGAGCGCGGTCGATTCGATTCGCGGCAAGTACTCCAACCACCTGACCGTCGCAGCGGGCGATCTGATCGGCGGCACCCCGATCACCTCGGCGCTGTTTGTCGATGAGCCCGCCATCGGCGTGATGAACCGGATCGGGCTGGAGTTCGGCGCGGTCGGCAATCACGAATTCGACGCCGGGATTGCCGAGCTGCAGCGCAAACAGAGCGGCGGCTGCGCCAGGCACACCCCGCGCGAACCTTGTCAGGTCGAACAGTTTACCGGCGCGCGGTTCCAGTATCTGGCCGCCAATGTCTTCACGCCCACGGGCCAGACCCTGCTGCCTGGCACCGGCTTGCGCAGCTATGGCAGCGGGCGCAGCAGGGTAACCGTGGGCGTGATCGGGATGACGCTGGAAGGCACCGCCGCGCTGATCCCGCCTGATGTCGCGGCGCAGGTCCGGTTTGCCGATGAGGCCGATACCGCCAACGCGCTGGTTGACGGGCTGAAGCGGCAAGGCGCCGACGCGATCGTGCTGCTGATCCACGAAGGCGGCCGCACCACCGGGGCGCCCAATCCCGATGGCTGCGAAGGGCTCAATTCGGACATCCGTCCGGTACTCGACCGGCTCGATCCCCGGATCGACGTGGTCGTTTCAGGCCACACCCATTGGTCCTATGTTTGCGATTATGCCGCGTACAATCCGGCCAAGCCGTTCCTGTTGACCAGCGCCGGAGTCTGGGGCGGATTCGTGACCGATATCACGCTGGAGATCGATCCTGTCACCCGCCGGGTGGTGGCGAAGCGTGCGCGCAACGTGGCGGTGCAATCTGAGCCCTATACCGCCACACGCGGCGCGGTAGCCGTTGATCCGCGCTTCCCGACGTTCACCCCGCGCGCTGACGTGCAGGCCTATGTCGCGCGCTATGTTGAGGCTGCGCGGGCCTTTTCGGGCCGCAAGGTCGGCTGGCTGGCGGGGCCGGTCGAAAAGTCCGAAGGCGAATTGCAGAACACTGGCGGGCCGCTGGGCAACCTGATCGCCGATGCACAACTGGCAGCTACGGCCAAATCCGGCGCGCAGATCGCGCTGATGAACCCGTTCGGGATCCGCCGCTCAATCACACCGGCAGCCGATGGCAGCGTGACTTTTGGTGATATCTACGCCGTCCAGCCGTTCAACAATGACCTGTTCACGCTGACTTACACCGGTGCAGAGCTGAAGGCGATTCTGGAGCAAGGCTTTGATGGCGAGGGCCCGGAGCAGATTCTCACCCCGTCGGTGGGCTTCAGCTACAGCTATGATCGCAGTCGTGCGGTGGGGGACCGGATCGTGGCGATGACCCTGAACGGCGCCGCCATCGATCCGATGCGCGATTACCGGGTCAGCGTCAGCAACTTCCTCGCCAACGGCGGCGATACCTTTTCCACCTTCACCAAGGGACGCGGGCGCACGCTGGGGCCCAGCGATATCGCGGCGTTCGAGAGCTGGCTTCAGCAAAACCCGCCGCGCGCCGCGCCGCTGGAATCGCGCACGCACGACCGCAATCCTGCGCTAAACCGTACCCGCTCCACCACCCCGCCGGGGGTCAGGTACCGTTGATCGAACAAAAAGGGCGGCACCGCAGCGCCGCCCCTTCGTGATGCTGGCTGGCAAGCCCGCGCGAATTACATCGCGGCTTTGGTCCACAGCTGATCGGCGGTGAAGCCGGTGCGGGCTGCGTCGTTGCTGGCGAGCTTGTAAACGCCGCCATCAGCAATCGCGAACACGCCCTTGCCGCCGGCTGCATCGAGCAGGATCGTGCTGCCATCCTTGTACCAGCTGAACTTGCCCTTCACGGCCTTGCCGTCCGCGCCGGTCCATTCGTAGGTGCTGTCGGCGGCGAGGGTGAGCGTGGTGGTTTTGCCGTCCGCGCCGGTCTGGCTGTAGCTGCCGGCATAGGCAGTGCCGCCACGGGCATTGGTGGTCAGCGCAGGCATGGCGGCTGGCGCAACAGCGGTGCTGGCGGCGGCCGCAGCAGCAGCTTCACTGCCATCAGCGGCAGGTGCAGCTTCTTTCTTGCAGGCGGAAACCAGGGCCAGCGCGGCGAGCGGAAGAATCAGGCGACGCATAGGGAGAACTCCTCTGTTCTGTCCGGCGGACGGATTCGTCCGCGCGAGGCCGCCTTATCGCACAGCCTAACCGTCACCGCTAGCTGCGCGCTTGGGCGGCCATGGGAAAAATCCCGAAGTTCTGGCCACATAGTCGGCATAGCCGGGGCGGGTTTTGGTCAGCCCCTTTTCCAGCAGCGGCTTGCCCGACCATTTGGTGAGCGTAAACGTGAGGAACAGCGGTCCTGACAAGCTGGCCAGCGCGACCACCCAGCCGCACTCTGCTGCCGCCAGCCAGATCCCCCACCAGACGCAGGCATCGCCAAAATAGTTAGGGTGGCGGGTGTAGCGCCACAGTCCGCTGTCGAGCACTTTGCCCTTGCTGGCAGGATTGGCGCGGAACGCCTTGAGCTGGGCATCGCCGACGGTTTCAAATAGCATCCCGGTCAGCCACAGCGCGAACCCCGCCCAGGCCAGCGGGCCGATTGGCGCCGGGGCCGGGCTGGCGAGCACGCCCAGTTGCGCGGGCAGGCAGACCAGCAGCAGCAGCAAAGCTTGCGGCCCGAACACCACGGTCAGCGCCGCGCGCGCGAACTGCCCGCGCTCCTTCGCTTTGCCCAGCATCCGGGCATAGCGGGTATCTTCGCCGTGACCGCGCCAGCGCGTGTAGAGATGGACGAACAGCCGCGCGCCCCATATAACGGCCATTGCCGCGATCAGGCTGGCGCGCGCGCCGGGATCGGGCACTTGCCACCAACTGGCCAGCGCAACCAGCGCCATGCCCCCGCCCCAGACCGCGTCGATGAACGACACATCGCCGATCCGCACTGCCACTTGCCACAGCGCCAGCATCAGCAGCGCGACAATCAGGACATTGGTGATCAGGGCTTCAGTCATTGGGCTGGTTCCTCAGTCCTCGGGATGGTCAACCATCTGATAAAGTTTCGCCAGTTTGGGATGGTTGGGCATCACCGAGCGATAAAACGCCGCGATCTTGGCCAGGTCCGCCATGAAATCACCGGTCGTGGGAATTTCCGGCCCCACCCCGCCGCGCATCGTTGCGTGGTCGACCCAGGCCGGGACAATCGGCACGCCCGCGCCATGCGCGATGTGGTAAAATCCGCTGCGCCATTTATCGATCGATCCGCGCGTTCCTTCGGGGGCGATCACCAGATGGAAGTCGCCAGTCGCATTGCGAAACGCACTGATCACCTGGTCCACATAGTTGCTGCGCTTGGTCCGGTCGATCGGCACCCCGCCCATGTCATACATGAACCGGGTCAGTGGCCAGCGGAACAGGCTGGTCTTGCCCATGAACCGCGGCTTCAGGCCGATTTCGTTGATGATCCCCAAAAAGAACACAAAGTCCCAATTGGTCGTGTGCGGCGCGCCCAGCAACATGGCCTTTGGGGCGCGCGGTGCGGCCCCCTCAATCTCCCAGCCCTTCCAGCGGTAGAGCCACAGCAGCACGGCCTTCACCGCGCGCGACAGCAGCGTTGGCCGCCCTTCATCCTTCATCCCGGGTTCCTTAGTGTTCTGGCGCGCAGCTTAGCGGCAAACGATTGCCACGCAATCGGGGTGGATCAGAAACCCACACTCAGAAGCCAGCACCCTTGGGCCAGCCGGGCGCAGCGAGGCCCATGACCTTGAACAGCAAGCCCATCTGTCCTTCGCCGATCAGCCGGTCGCGCGCCACGCGCAGCGCCTCGGCATGCTGCGGAGCAGTCTGCGCCAGCGCTTCGGTGCGCGCCTCTATCCCCAGTTCGCGCAGCCAGCGACCCTGCGGCAAGGTGCCCAGCCATGTGCACCCGCGTGACTGCGCAATCGGCGCGAGCGCGGCGAAATCGACATGCGCGGTCATATCCGCCTCGCCCGGTCCGGTGAAGGGATCGACCTTCAGGTGCGCGCGCACGGCTTGCAGGGTGGAGCCTTCGCGCGGGGCATCGTGGCCGTAATCAACAAACAACGCCGCCCCGCCCTGTTCGACCAGCCGCCCGGCCACTTCGTAAACCGTCGCGGCTGCGCCGGGGCACAGTTCATAGAGCGTTCCGACCGGCGCGTCGCGGCGCGCTTCAGGGACGACCGGGTCCATCGGTTGCGGCCCGGCCACGCAGACGAACTTGTCACCTTCAGGCACCACCATCCGCTCGCGCCAGCCGTCGGTAGTCTTGACCAGTTGCCGCACCGGCAAGGCATCAAGAAACTCGTTGGCGACCAGCAGGATCGGGCCATAGGGCGGGACGGTGGAGAGATCGTGGTGCCACTGCGCGTGCGGCACGGTTTCCAGCTGGATGTCCTTCAGCGCGGTCGATGCTTCGACAAAGTGCACCTGCGGCTCCAGCCCATAGCGCGCGGCGGTGCGCAGCGCGTCTTTGGCCAAGGTCCCGCGTCCGGGGCCAAGCTCGACATAATGCACCGGCTCCTCGCGCCCGGCCTTGATCCACAGATCAGCCAGCCACAGCCCGATCAGTTCGCCGAACATTTGGCTGATTTCGGGCGCAGTGACGAAGTCACCCGCAACGCCGAGCGGATCGCGGCTGGCGTAGTAGCGCGCGTTGCTCTCGCCCATGTAATGCATCAGGCTGATCGGGCCGGTTGCGCCGATCAGCCGCCGAAAAATCGCGGCCAGTGACTCCGGGGGCGCGCCGCTCATTCGGGCGCCGGGGTTCCGCTGTTGAGCTCAGGCCGCAGCAGCGCGCGCACTGCAAAGAACACCCCGACCAGGATCAGCGGAATCGTCAGCCATTGGCCCATCGACAGACCAGTGCGCTGGGCAAAATCGGCCAGCTGCGAATCAGGTTCGCGGTAGTATTCCACAATGAACCGGCCAATGCTGATCCCGGCGGTGAACACCCCGGCCAGCAAGCCCGGCCGCCAGCGCGCGCGGGTCCGCCAAAACAGGTACAGCATTACCAGCAGCAGCAGCAGCCCTTCCAGCAGCGCTTCATACAACTGGCTGGGATGGCGCGGTAGCGGGCCGGCTGATCCGGGGAACACCATTGCCCAGGCCACCGGGCTTTCGGCAACCTTGCCCCACAGCTCGCCATTGATGAAGTTGGCAATCCGCCCCAGCAGCATCCCCATCGGAACGCCGACAGTGACGTAATCGGCCACCCGCAGAAAGTTCAGCCCGCCGCGCCAGCTGACCCAGACCATCGCCAGGAACACGCCGATCAGCCCGCCGTGAAAGCTCATTCCGCCTTCCCATAGCTTGAAGATGTCGGTTGAGGTCCACAGACTGGGGAGGCCAGTGTCGCCGCCGGTATAAAACGTGGCATAGCCAAGCCGTCCGCCCAGAATCACACCCAGGGTGCAGTAAAAGAACAGGTCATCCGCATGCCGCTGCGCCAGCGGCGCGCCTGGCTGCTTGATCATCCGCATGGTCAGCCAATAGGCGAACATGATCCCAGCCAGATAGGCCAGGCTGTACCAGCGCAGCGCGAACGAGCCGATCGTGAATACGTCGGGCTTCAGGCCCAGACTCTGCCAGACGATTGGTCCGCCCGCGCTCGCTTCCGCAGCGGCAGCCGCAAGTGATAGTGACAGCAAGAAGCTTACCCCCTAGACGATTGATCTGCCCGAACGCGGACGCTTGGAAGAACCAGCGCCGCGCCTTCTGGCATAGTGCAGGCCGGGATACAAACCCTGGGGTTTGGCCCGGCAACCGGACGCGAAAAGGGGCGCGTGCGGATAGGAGAGGATAAAGGACGCCTGATGGCCAGTGAACTCGACAATGCCGTAACCGCTGTAATGGCCCGGCTGACCGCCCCCGGCGCGCCGCTGGAAACCGTTCCGTTTGAACGTTTCGGCCGGACCCTGCCGATGCTGAAGGGCGCACCGCCCACGCTCGTCCACTATATCGATCACTACTGCGCCCAGCACGGCGCGGCTGAATTCATCATCGATGGTGATCAGCGGCTGACCTTCGCCCAGATCCACGCCGCCGCGCGGCATGTCGCGGGCGGGCTGGTCGCCGGGCTGCACGTGCAGAAAGGTGACCGCGTCGGGATCGCTGCGCGCAATTCGGCCAACTGGGTGATCGCTTATCTCGCCGTGATCATGGCGGGTGGCTGCGCCACGCTGCTCAACGGTTGGTGGACCGGGGACGAGCTCGCCAGCGGGATCGAACTCGCGGGCTGCAAGCTGGTCTTGGCCGACAGCCAGCGCGCCGCGCGGATGGAAGGGTTTGCGCATCCCGCCAATGTGGTGCTGTTCGAGCATGACTGCGGCTACGAACAGGGCCTCGCCAATCTGCTGGTCCACGGCGGCGATGCTTCAACGCCGCTGCCCGAACTGACCGGCGATGATCTGGCGACGATCCTCTATACCTCGGGTTCGACCGGGCAATCGAAGGGCGCCTGGTCGGATCACCGCGCGGTGACGCAGGGTGTGATGAACTATGTCGCGCAGACCCTGACGATGCTGACGATCATGACCGAACGCGGCGAAGCACCGTCTGTGCAGCCCTGCACCATCGTCAACGTACCGCTGTTCCACGTCACCGGCGAAGTGCCGGTGTTCCTGCAGAGCTTCGCGATCGGGCGCAAACTGGTGCTGATGCCCAAGTGGAACGCCGAAGAGGCAATGCGGCTGATCGAACAGGAAAAGGTCACCTATTTCGTCGGCGTGCCCTTGATGAGCTTTGAACTGGCCACGCACCCCAACCGCGACAAATATGACCTGTCGACCTGCGTCAGCTTTGCCGCAGGCGGCGCACCGCGTCCGGTTGATCACGTCAAGCGGATCAAGGACGCGCTGCCGCACGCCTTCCCGCTGCTGGGCTATGGCCTGACCGAAACCAACGGGGTCGGCTGCGGCAATCTCAACGAAAACTACCTCGCCAAGCCAGGCAGCACGGGGGTGGCCAGCCTGCCGCTGGTTGACCTTGCGATCCTGAACGACGCCGGGGAAGCTCTGCCTGCCAAGGCCATCGGCGAAGTTTCAATCCGCTCGATCTGCAACTTTCTGGGCTATTGGAACAACACCGAAGCCACTGCGGCGGCGATCATGCCCGATGGCTATTTCCGCACCGGTGACCTCGGCTACCTGGACGAAGACGGCTATCTGTTCATCGTTGACCGCAAGAAGGATATCATCATTCGCGGCGGCGAAAACATCAGCTGCATCGAAGTGGAAGAAGCGATCTACGCTCACCCCGCGATCTCCGAAGCCAGCGTGTTCGGGATGCCCGATGAACGCTTTGGCGAGCAGGTGACCGGGGTGTTCCTGGTCAAGCCTGGCCAGACTTTGACTGAAAGCGAACTCTGCGATTTCCTGAAGCAGACGCTGGCGGCGTTCAAGGTGCCGGTGCGCCTGTGGCAGGAAACCGAAACGCTGCCCAGGCTTGGCACCGAAAAGGTTGACAAGCGGACGCTTCGGACGCGTTACCTGACCGTGTGGGAAAGCGAACAGAAGAGCCCGGCCTGAGCGGCCCCGAAACCCGCTGGCGGATCACCGACCAGCGCGCGATTGTTGATCGGCGCGCGCTGGCGGGGTTGATTGCCGATCTGGCGCAGCAGCGCGGCGCGGCAAAGTCCCGCCCGCAGGTGGTCGAACTGCTGCGCGGGGCGCTCGCCGATGGCCGGGCTGAGATCGCGCGGCGGCTAACCGCGCGGCCCTCTGCCGGGCGCGATTGCGCCTCGGAACAGGCGTTTCTGGTCGATCAGCTGGTCCGGGTGATCCACGATCACGTGATCACCGACGTCTATCCTTCGGGCAACCGCTCGACCGGGGAACGGCTGAGCATCATGGCGGTCGGCGGTTATGGCCGGGGCGAAATGGCCCCGCATTCGGACGTCGACATCGCTTTCCTGACCCCCGGCAAACAGACCGCCTGGTGCGAACAGGTGATCGAGGCAATGCTCTATTTCCTGTGGGACCTGGGGCTGAAAGTGGGTCAATCAAGCCGCTCGCTCGATGAGATGGTGCGGATGGCGCGCAGCGACCTGACGATCCGCACTGCGCTGCTCGAAGGACGCTATGTCTGGGGCGATCCAGCGCTGTTCGACGCGGCGCAGGCACGGTTCTTCGCCGAAGTGGTCGCCGGGACCGAGCGCGATTTCGTCACCGAAAAGCTGGCTGAGCGCAACGAACGGCACAAGCGGCTGGGCGACAGCCGCTATGTGGTGGAACCCAACGTCAAGGAGGGCAAAGGGGGCTTGCGCGATCTGCACACGCTCTACTGGATCGGTAAATACCTGCACAAGGTCCGCAGCGCCGCCGAACTGGTCGATGTCGGCCTGCTGACCACGGCTGAATACCGCGCCTTTCGCCGCGCCGAGGACTTCTTCTGGGCGGTGCGCTGCCACTTGCACATGATCACGAACCGCGCGGAAGACCGGCTGACCTTTGACGTTCAGCGCGAGATTGCCGCACGGATGCAGTTCGCGGATCGCCCCGGCAAGAGCGCGGTCGAACGGTTCATGCAGTACTTCTTTCTCCAGGCCAAACGCGTCGGTCACCTCACCGGGCTGTTCCTGGCGCAGCTGGAGGAACGCTCGGGCCGCAAGCAACCGCGCGGTCTGCTGGCAGGGTTTCGCGCGCGGCGGCGGATGGTCAGTGGCTATCCGGTATTCGGCGGGCGGATCGGGGTCCCTTCCGACACATGGTTCACCGACGATCCCACGCGGTTGCTTGAAATCTTTGTGGTCGCCGATGCCAACGGGCTGGAACTGCATCCCGACGCGATGCGGCTGGCGGTGCGTGACGCCCGCGCGGTCGATGCAGTGCGCCACGATCCGCGTGCCAATGCGCTGTTCCTCGACCTGCTGACCAGCCGCCACGATCCCGAAAACGCGCTGCGCTGGCTCAACGAAGCGGGGGTGTTCGGCCGGTTCGTGCCAGACTTTGGCCGGGTCAATGCGCAGATGCAGTTCGACATGTACCACCACTATACGGTGGACGAACACACCATCCGGGCGATTGGCTTGATGGCGCAGATTGAGAAAGGCGCGATGAAGGCGGATCATCCGCTCGCCTCAGCGATCATTCACAAGATCCAGAACCGCCGCGCGCTCTACGCCTCGATCCTGCTGCACGATATCGCCAAGGGCCGGCGCGGCGATCATTCGGTGCTGGGCGCGGACGTCGCGCTGAAGCTGTGCCCGCGGCTGGGGCTGGATGCGAAGGAGACCGAGCTGGTGTCGTGGCTGGTGCGTCGCCACCTGCTGATGAGCGCGACCGCGTTCAAGCGTGATCTGGCCGACTGGAAGACGATCACCGATTTTGTCGAACAAGTCCATTCGACCGAGCGCCTGCGGCTGCTGTCGATGCTGACCATCGTTGATATCCGCGCAGTCGGGCCGGGTGTGTGGAACAGCTGGAAACGCCAGCTGATCCACGAGTTGTATGAAGCGGCCGAAGAGCGATTGCGGCTGGGGCACCTGCAGCACGGGCGTGAACACCGGATCGCGGCGAAGAAATCCGCCGTGACCGAGCGGCTGGGTAAGCGCGCCGAGCTGGTCGAACAGGTCGGCAAGCAATTGGGCGATGCCTACTGGATTGCCGAGCCCGATGATATCATCGCGCTCAATCTGATCCAGCTCGAAGGCGCGGCGGGCAAGGCGCTCGACGTTCATACCGAATTTTACGCGGCGCGCGGAGCCACACTGGTTACGGTAATCGCGGCGGATCATCCGGGGCTGTTCTACCGGATTGCGGGAGGCATCCATCTGGCCGGCGGCAATATCATCGACGCGCGGATTCACACCGCCAAAAGCGGCGTCGCGGTCGACAACTTCCTGGTGCAGGACCCGCTGGGGCGGCCGTTTTCGGAAGACAGCCAGCTCAAGCGGATCGAAACGATGATCGCCGATGCCCTGATGGGCCGCGTCAAGCTGGTCCCGCAACTGGCCGCGCGCCCGCTCGCCCGCCCGCGTGCGGATGCGTTTGAAGTGCGACCCGGGGTGGAATTCGACAACCAGGCCTCAAACCGCTTCACCGTGATTGAAGTCGGCGCGCGCGATCGCCCGGCGCTGCTCAACCGGCTCGCCCGCGCGCTGTTCGAAGCGCGCACCATCGTTCATTCCGCCCATATCGCCACCTATGGCGAACGCGCGGTTGATACTTTCTATGTCACAGACCTGTTGGGCGAAAAGATCGACGCCCCGGCACGGTTGCAAGCCATTGAGGCCACATTGCTCGATGCTGCCGGCGAGGACACCATCGAAGTTGCTGCTGCGTGAAGTCTGCTGCGGTGAAGTTTTATTGCATCAGCATCGCATGCTGAAGATTGATTAGCGGCCAGAATGAAAGGGCTCTTTCGGGTCGGAAACGGCGGATCAGTGGCTTAAACCACTCTCAGCGTGCACTCATAGGCGGCAATTGCGGTCATTTCACCACGTCCGCCTCGTGCCAGACCACCGCCTGCGCCACCTTTATACTCAAGTGGCCCTCGTCCCAGACCATACTGGGCGAACCATAGAGCCGCCAGCCTTGTTCCAGCGCTTCGGACACGCGCTCGCAAAAGGCGCGGTCGTCCTTCCCGGTGAGCAGGCGGTAGATCGGGCGGTCATCCGGGGTCTGGTGCATCCAAGCCCTTTATCCGACCGGCCCGATCAAGCCAATGGCCTTGCCCGAGAGGTTACTTCGCCCCCAACGTCGGGCTGTCCGGATCAAAGTCCGCCGCCTTGATCACCGTCACTTCGCTGCGCAGCGCGCGCAGCTGATCGATAAACTTGGCGGCATTGCCCACCACGACCACGGTTGCCCGCGCCGGATCGGCGATCCGAGCGGCCACGGCCTGCGCTTGCTCCGGCGTAACTGCGCTCCGTGCCGCCGCGATCTGGCTGACGGTGCTGGCCGGAACGCCTTGCTGGATCAGCGTGGCGAGCAGCGTGGTATAACCGCCGCTGGTCTCCAGCGAACGCTGCATCGATCCGTTGAGGAAGGTTGCGCGCTTGGCCAGATCTGCCGCGGGCACTGGCTCGCGCCCCAGCCGCGCGAATTCATCCAGCATCACCTTCAGCACTTCGCCCGCGCTCTCGTTCTTGGTCTGCGCCGAGGCCGAGAGCAGCCCGCCTTGGGCAAAGGCGCTGGCATCGCTGTAAGCCCCATAGCTGAGCGCGCGCTTGGTCCGCACTTCCTCAAACAGCCGCCCGTTGCTGCCCACGCCGAGCACAGCATTCGCCAGTTGCAGCGGATAGTACCCGGCATCGCTGCGCGCCAGGCCTGGCGCGGCGATGGCAACCGCAGCCTGACCAGCTTCGGGCATGTCGATCACCACGGTGCGCGGCGGCAAAGCGGCGCTGCCGGCGCGATCTGCCACCGGAGACGGCACCGGCGCGGAACTGCGCCATTTGCCAAACACGCTTTCCGCCAAGGCCTGGGCTGCCGCTGGCTGGATGCCGCCCGCAACCACGATCTTGGCCGCACCCGGGTGATACCACTGCGCGCGGTGCGCCAGCAGGTCTTCACGCGTGATCCGCCCGACACTGGCCGGGGTCGCCTGCTGGCCATAGGGCGCAGCGCCATAGAGCAGCGGTGATAGTGCGGCGCTGGCCAAGCTGCCCGGATCAGCGCGCGCGGCCACGATACCGTCGATGGTGCGCTTGCTCTCGGTCGCCAGCTCGCTGGCGGGATAGCTGGCATTCTGCAGCAGATCGACCAGCAGCCGTCCGGCTTCGGGCAAGTTGGCGACCGGGCCGTTGATCACGAACAGCGTGCCATCGCCGCCCGCCCCGGCGTTGTAATTGACCCCGAGCCGTTCAAACGCAGCGGCAATATCCTGCGCACTGCGGGTGTCGGTGCCGTTATCCAGCAGGTCCGCTGCGAAATC
Source organism: uncultured Alphaproteobacteria bacterium (assembly GCA_963802015.1). GTDB lineage: Bacteria > Pseudomonadota > Alphaproteobacteria > Sphingomonadales > Sphingomonadaceae > Novosphingobium. The sequence goes on along the minus strand of CAWDHB010000004.1, from coordinate 965,056 downwards.
ACCCAGTCCCGCTTTGCCCGCAGCATCGGCTGCCGTGCCACCCGGAAACAGAATCGCCATGGTCGCAATCGGGACGGTGCCGGTAGTCGCGCTGACCAGTGGGATGCCGTTGGACAAGCTCGCCTCGACCGGCCGGGCCATCGCCACCGCCGGGATCGCACCCGGGCCGGGTGGCGGGGTACGCTCGGCTTCAGGCTTCAGTTGGGCCGGTGCGCCGGCAACGGGCGGAACCGAAACGAAGCGCGGCATCGGCACCGGATTGGCAAAGCTGGCCTCTGAATACTCGCCCTTGGTGTAGCGCACTTCGGTGGCCGAGCGCGCCGACAGCCAGTATTGCGCCGCGCGCTGGATATCGGCTGTCGTGACTTTGCCCAGTGCCGCCAAACGCTTGTCGGCTGAGCGGCTATCGCCCGTGATCACCAGCGCTTCGCCAAGCTCGAACCCGCGCCCGCGCGCAGTCTCACGCTCACGCAGCGCGGCGGCCATCAATTCGTTACGTGCTTCGGCCAGTTCAGCGGCGCTGACCCGGGCAGTCCGCAGCCGGTCAAACTCTGCCGCCAGATCCTTGCTTGCTGCGTCGATATCTTGCCCGGCGCCGATGAAGGCAACCGCCGAGAATGAGCTGGCTTCTTCGGAAGTCTGGTTCAGTACCGCCGCATCAGACACCTTGCCGGGACGGACCAGACCGCTTTGGATCCGGCTGTTGCGGCCGCGGCTCATGATCGCTTCGAGCAGTTCCAGCGCAGGCGTATCGGGGTGGCTCGCGCCCGGCGTGGTCCAGACATAGCCGACCACCGGCAGCGGCACATTGGGTGCCGCCACATCGACCCGGCGCGGCGTGGTGCGCTGCGTTTCGCGCGCGGTAATCGCCAGCGGGATCGGATTGGCACGGCGCGGAATTGCGCCAAAATAGCTGTCCACCAGCCCGCGCAGCCGCTTCAGATCAAAGTTGCCCGAAACGATCAGCGTTGCCGTATCCGGCCCGTAATAGGCCTGATGAAACGCGCGGGCATCATCCAGCTGCGCCGAATCGAGCTGTTCGATGCTGCCGATGGTCGAGCGCCGCTGCGGCATGGAAGTGTAAGCCACTTCGGGGAGAACGAACCGTAGCAACCGGCCATAGGGCGGCGCGAGCACGCGCTGGCGCAGTTCTTCCTTCACCACCCCGCGCTCGTTTTCGAACACTTCCTTGTCCACCACTGGCCGCGCCATCCGCTCGGCATGCGTCCACAGCAGCGTTTCCAGATATTGCGCCGGAACCGTCTCGTAATAGTTGGTCCTGTCGGGCGAGGTTGAGGCATTGCGATTGCCGCCGACGTCTTCGACCAGCTTGTTGATCATGTTGTACGCCATGTTCTCGGTCTTGCGGCTGAGAATATGCTCAAACAGATGCGCAAAGCCCGCGCGGCCTTCGGGATCATGCTTGCCGCCCACTTCGTACCAGACCGAGGTGGTGACATCGGCGGTCGATGGATCGGGCAGCGCGATGACCCGCAGACCATTGGCCAACCGCCATTCGGTGTATTCGATCTTCGGGGCCTTGATCGGAACGCTGGGCGTCGCGGACGCAGCAGGCGCGGCATCCTGCGCATGGACCGGCGCAGCAAAGGCCAGTGCGAGCAACGCGGTTCCGGTGACAAGGCTGGTGCGGATCATGAAAATCTCCCTTTGATCGGCAACGGTTTAACGCCGACTCGCGGGAGATCAATCAGCGCATTGGCCTGCTCGACCAACGACGTGGCAGGTTCGACCAGCGACACGCCAGTTCAGTCGCTGGGCGGCCCCGGATAGCGCGCAAACGCTGGCAGCTCATGCGCGGTTTCCATCCAGTGCAGCCGTTCAGCCGTCTGGATGTGTGCCCCCGGCGGCAAAGCCCCCGGATCGTCCAGCGTTGCCGATTGAATGTCGACTATGCCGGGCAGAAACGCCTCATTACGATAGGCAATTCCAGTGCCGCAAGTGGCGCAAAAACTGCGCAGCGCGGTGCCCGATGAATTGAACGTCGTCAGTTCGCCCTGATCCAGCGTGAATTCATGCTCGGCAAAGGCCGCCCAGCTGACCATCGGCGCACCCGCACTTTTGCGGCAATCGGTGCAGTGGCACAGCGCCACATGGTGCGGCTCGCCCGCCACGGAATAGCGCACTGCGCCGCACTGACAGCCACCAGTCAACTGCATCGTCTGTCTCCCCTCAAAGCCGCGACTTACAAGATATATTTCGACAGATCAGTATCTTTCGCCAGCCCGGCCAGCCGCTCGCGCACATAGTCTGCGTCCACGGTCACGGTCTCGCCCTGGCGGTCCTCGGCTTCGAAGCTCAGGTCTTCCAGCAAGCGTTCCATCACCGTCTGCAACCGCCGTGCCCCGATGTTTTCGATCGCTTCGTTGACCTGCGCCGCGATCTTCGCAACCTCGCGCACCGCCTCTGGCGTGATCTCCACTGTCACCTGTTCGGTCGCGAGCAAGGCCTTGTATTGCGCCACCAGATTAGCGCGGGTTTCGCTGAGGATGCGGACGAAGTCTTCTTCGGTCAGCGCTTTGAGCTCGACCCGAATCGGCAGGCGGCCCTGCAATTCGGGCAGCATGTCGCTCGGCTTGGCGACATGAAACGCGCCGCTGGCGATGAACAGCACGTGGTCGGTTTTCATCGGACCATACTTTGTGGCCACCGTGGTACCTTCGATCAGCGGCAGCAGATCGCGCTGCACCCCTTCGCGGCTGACCGAGCCGCCGCGCACGTCCGACACCGCGATCTTGTCAATCTCGTCCAGAAACACGATCCCGTTGGTTTCGGCATTGGCCAGCGCGACCCGCGCGACATCGTCCTGATCCATCCGCTTTTCGGCTTCTTCGTCGACCAGCTTGTCCCAGGCGTCAGGCACCTTGAGCTTGCGCCGCTTGAGGTTCTGCTTGCCCATCGCCTTGGACATCATATCCGACAGGTTGATCATCCCGACATTGCCCCCGCTCATCCCGGGCAGGTCGAACGGCATGGCAGGCGCGTCCTCCACTTCGATCTCGACTTCGGTATCGTTCATCGCGTTTTCGACAATGCGCTGGCGAAAGCTCTCGCGGGTGGCTTCGCTCGCGCCGTCACCGACCAGCGCTTTCAGCAAGCGGTCCATCGCGGCGTGCGACGCCGCTTCGCGCACGGCTTCGCGGCGGCGGTCCTTCTCCAGCCGGATCGCTTCTTCCACCAGATCGCGCGCGATCTGCTCCACATCGCGGCCGACATAACCCACTTCAGTGAACTTGGTCGCCTCCACCTTCACGAACGGGGCCTCAGCCAGCTTGGCCAGACGCCGCGAAATCTCGGTCTTGCCGCAGCCCGTTGGCCCGATCATCAGGATGTTCTTGGGCGTCACCTCGTCGCGCAGTTCGGGGGAGAGCCGTTGCCGCCGCCAGCGATTGCGCAGCGCCACGGCAACCGCGCGCTTGGCGTCCTGCTGGCCGATGATGTGTTCATCCAGCGCGGCAACGATGGCTTTGGGGGTGAGGTTATCGAGCATCAAATTGATTCCACCGTTACCCGGTCGTTAGTGAACACGCAGACGTCAGCCGCCACTGCCATCGCCCGGCGTGCGATCTTTTCGGGGTCACTCTCGTAATCAACCAGCGCCTTAGCAGCGGACAAGGCATAGTTGCCGCCCGAACCGATCGCGCAAATCCCCTCTTCCGGCTCCAGCACGTCGCCATTGCCGGTCAGGATCAGCAGCACGTCCTTGTCCGCGACGATCATCAGCGCTTCCAGGTTGCGCAGGTACTTGTCGGTGCGCCAGTCCTTGGCCAGTTCTACCGCCGCGCGCATCAGTTGGCCGCGGTGCTGTTCCAGCTTTTTCTCGAGCCGCTCAAACAGGGTGAAGGCATCGGCGGTGGCCCCGGCGAACCCGGCAATCACGCTGCCATCACCCAGCCGCCGGACCTTTTTGGCGTTGGGCTTCATCACGGTATTGCCCATCGAAACCTGGCCATCGCCAGCGATGACGGTTTTGCCGTCCAACTTGACGCCGATGATCGTGGTGCCGTGCCACTGGATAAGACCGTGGCTGGAAGAGTGATCGTTCATGGACCGGATATGGGGGTGGATTGTGTGGGTTCAAGTTTGCATGGATTCAAACTGCCCCATCCCCAAACCCGTCTACCCTGAGCTTGTCGAAGGGCTGTTCTTCACTTGATGCCGAAGTGCAAATCGCACGAAGAACAAGAACAGTGCTTCGACAAGCTCAGCATGAGCGGGTTTGGGAGGACTGTGCGGCCTGCGAAAAATCAGTTCCCGCCGCCGCCCGGTGCGCCTGCGCCCGGCGCGCCGACGGTGCCGATATTGCCGAACAGATCCTGAAGGAACGTACGTTCGCGGCCCAGCGTCGGCGTCTTGTCGCCATCGGGGTTGAGCTGGACGACCTTTTCGATGCCGGTGCGCTCGATCGCAGTCACATTGCCGCGCGGATCGAATTTTACTTTCAGCACCTGCTGCTCGCTGGAACGCGGGCGGGTGAACGGGGCCTGCTTGGTGCTGATCGACATATAGTACCAGGTTGGCTCGCCGAACTGGCTGGTGAAGGTCGGGCGGCCCAGCGTGCGTTCGACCGAGGTCTGGTTGTCCACGCCCGGCTGGACCGAATCGACCAGCAGCTGATCGACCAGATAGCCGCGGTGATCCTTGATCGAGCTGCAACCGGCCAGCAGCACCAGCCCCGCCGCAACAGCCGCCGCGCGCTTGATCGAACCCATGCCTTGCATCTGCCACTGCTCCATTAGAAGGCCCGCCCTCGCGCCATTTCCAGCGCGCCGCAGGTGCCTATATTCACGCGAGCCTTAATGCCCCTTGCCGCACACCGCAATGCCGTTAGGACGCGGACGACCGGGCGCGCTTGGGGACGCTTGCGGACAAGGCGTTTAATCCCGGCTGAATGAAAGGCCCTTCGCTGTGCTGACCTGGCTCTATCGCTGCCTTATGCCTGAACGCGCCGACCGCGCGGCGCTGACCCCGCTGTGGCACCGGATCGTCGCAATCGCGCGCGAGCCTGGCTGGTATGCCAAGGGCGGGCTGGCGGACACCGTGCCCGGGCGGTTCGATGCGATCACGCTGATCATGGCGCTGGTGATGCTGCGGCTGGAGCGCGAGCCTGCGCTGGTGCCCGCCTCCGCCCGACTGACCGAACTGTTCGTGGCCGATTTGGAAGGGCAATTGCGCGAAAGCGGGCTGGGCGATCCCACCGTCGGCAAGCAGATCGGCAAGCTGATGAGCGCGCTGGCCGGGCGGATCGGCGCGCTGCGTGATGGGCTGAGCGCGGCCGATCCAAAGGTGCTGGTGGAGGCGGTCGCACGCAATGCCTCGCTGGCCGAAGCCGCCGATCCTGCGGTGATTGCCGCCGAATTGCGGGTGATCGCCGGGCAATTGGGCGGTTTGAGTGATGCGGACCTGCTGGCAGGAAGGATCGCGCGATGAGCGAGTTGACCCGGATGATCGACCTCCGCGAAATCGGCAATGCGCCGGTGACAATCACTGCCACTGCGGCAGAATGCTCGGCTTTGGCGCAGCGGTTCGCGCTGGTGGCGGTGGAGCAATTGGCAGCGGTGATCACGCTGGTGCCGGACGGTAGCATAATCGCCGCGTCAGGCACGCTGACCGCGCAAATCGTGCAGAGCTGCGCAGTGTCGGGCGAGGATCTGCCGGTCAGCATCGCCGAACCGATCACGATCCGCTTCGTCCCCGCGCGCACCGACGGCACCCCGGACGAAGAAATCGAGCTGAGCGAAGCCGAGCTCGACGAGATCGAATATTCCGGCAATGCGTTCGATCTGGGCGAAGCCGTGGCGCAGAGCCTGGCGCTGGCGGTCGATCCCTTCCTGGAAGGGCCAAACGCGGAAGCCGTGCGGCGCAACGCCCGGCTTGCTGGGTGCCAGTCCCAGCAATCCGTTTGCGGCGCTGCTGAAGAAGTAGCCGCTCAGAACGGGATATCGTCGTCCAGATCGTCGGCGAAGCCGCCTGCGCCGCCACCACCGGCACCGCCGCCGCCGCCCTGGTTCCAGCCGCCGCCTTGGCCGCCGCCGCACTCGCCGGACGACCACCGCCGCCGCCGCCACCTGAGCCATAGTCACCGCCGCCCGAACGCTGGCCACCACCGCCGCCGCCTTGCGCGCCGTCGAGCATGGTCAGCACGCCCTGCATCCCGCCGACCGAAACCTCGGTCGAATAGCGATCATTGCCTGAGGCATCCTGCCACTTGCGGGTGCGCAGCTGGCCTTCGATGTAGACCTTGGAACCCTTGCGCAGGAAGCGCTCGGCCACGCCGACCAGCCCGTCCGAGTTGAGCACCACGGTGTGCCACTCGGTCCGCTCCTTCTTTTCGCCGGTGGCCTTGTCCTTCCAGTTTTCGCTGGTGGCGATCCGCAGGTTGCAGATCCGCCCGCCGTTCTGAAAGCTCTTGACCTCCGGGTCCTGCCCCAGATTGCCGATCAGGATGACCTTGTTGACGCTGCCTGCCATCGAATCGTGTCCTCTTGTGCGATTTGAATTTGATTAGCCGCAAGGTCGTTGCTGCGCCAGTTTTGTTAGGACGGTTATCTCCGCAGGGATGGAATGGGTCGCGCGAAGCCGCGAAGGCGCGAAGAAGCAGGTCTTCGCCGCAGGCGACAGATTGGCGCTTGATCGCCAAAAAAGCTCACTTGAACAAGTTTTGAAAGAGCTTCGCCTCAAGCATCAGCTCTTTGCTTCTTCGCGCTCCTCGCGCGAACTTATCTTCAGCCCAACCCAGCCCAACCGCCGTCCAGTAGGTCATCCCCGCAAACAGGTACGCCAACCCGAACAGGTATGCCAACATGAACAGCGGCCATTTCCACCCGTTTGTTTCACGGCGGGTGACGGCGATGGTGCTCATGCATTGCGGCGCGAAGACGAACCACGCGAGGAAGGCGAGCGCGGTGGGGAGCGACCAGTTCGGCCTTGAGCCGGTCGCCCAGCGCCAAGCGCCTGCTGTTCCTCGTCATCCTGGCCGACACGGCATAGCTGGTCGCGAGCGAAGCCACCGCGACTTCGCGCGCGGCCATCGCCGGGATCAGCGACAGCGCGATGTCGCGGTTGAAGCCGATCGGTTCGACCACCACCGCCAGGCCATTGGCGAGATGCCCGGCGATCGAGGCATCAACCTGATCCTCGCCCGGCGCGGCGCGCGGGAAGTTGAGCAGCAGCCACAGCACCACCGTGACCATGAAGATGATCGTGCCCGGCGCGGCGCAGGAATATCCACGCGCGCTGCCACAGCCCGATCAGCAAGTCCTTGGGGTGCGGCAGCTGATACTTGGGCAGTTCCATGATGAAGCCCGCTGGCCGCGCCTTTGGTGACCGAGCGCCGCAGCACCAGCGCCACCGCCATCGCCCCGATAATCCCGAACACATAGAGCCCGAACAGCACCAGCCCTTGCAGGCCCATCCCCACGCCGACATTGCGGTTGGGAATGAACGCCGCGATGATCACCGCATAGACCGGCAGCCGCGCCGAACAGGTCATCAGCGGCGCGATCAGGATCGTGGTCAGGCGGTCCTTGGGGTCCGAGATGCGAGCGCGTCGCCATGATCCCGGGGATGGCGCAGGCGAAGCTGGACAGCAGCGGGATGAAGCTGCGCCCCGACAGCCCGACCATGGCCATCATCCGGTCCATCAGGAACGCCGCGCGGGCCATATAGCCCGAGGCCTCCATCGCCAGAATGAAGGCGAACAGGATCACGATCTGCGGCAGGAACACCACCACCGAGCCGACGCCGGAGAGGATGCCCTCGGTCAACAGGTCGCGCGGCAGGCCCGGCGGGAGGTACGGCGCGGGCCTGATCGCTCAGCCAGGCGACCCCGCCTTCCAGCGCATCGGCAAACGGCGTCGCCCCGGCAAACACCGCCTGAAACACCACGAACAGCAACGCGAACAGGATCAGCGGGCCGAGCCAGGGATGCAGCAGCACCCGGTCGAGCTTGCTGTGCAGCCGGTGCCGCGCGGTTTCCGAGACAATCGCCGCTTCGGCAATCGCATGGGCGGTGACCCGGCGCTCGGTCTGGTTCGACATGCGGGCGGTGATGCTCCGGGCTGCAGCGCTTCGGCAGCTGCAATAGCCTCGGCCAGTTCGGCCAGCCCGCGCCGCCGCACTGCAACTGTCGGCACCACCGGCACGCCCAGCGCCTCCTGCCAGGCGGCGGGATCGATCACCAGCCCGTCGCGCTCGGCCAGATCGATCATGTTGAGCGCGACCACCACCGGGCGCCCCAGCGCGATCACTTCCTGCGCGAAGACCAGATGCTGTTCGAGGTTCGAGGCATCGAGCACCACCACCAGCACTTCCGGCGCGGCCTCGCCCGGAAACTCGCCGAGAATCACCTTGCGGGTCACTTCCTCGTCCGGGCTGGTGGCGTCGAGGCCATAAGAGCCGGGCAGGTCGGTCAGTTCGATCGGCTCGCCGATGGGCAGCACCAGCCGCCCGGCCTTGCGCTCGACCGTGACGCCCGGATAGTTCGCGATCTTCTGCCGCGCCCCGGTCAGCGCGTTGAACAGCGCCGATTTGCCGGCATTGGGATTGCCGACCAGCGCTGCGCTGCGCAGCCGGCTCACAGCGCTTCCACCTGCATCGCGGCGGCATGGTTGCGGCGCAGCGCGACGGTCATCCGGCCGACCGTAATCGCCAGCGGATCGCGTCCGCCCAGCACGCCCGCGATGCGCCACCGCCACCCGCGCGCCGACATCGAGCCCCAGCGCCTGCAACCGCTGCGCCTCTTCCTCGGCCAGCAGCGCCCAGTCCACCGCGATAATGCGGGCGGGTTGGCCGAAGGGGAGCAGCATCGAGCGTCATGCCAGTGGCGCTGCCACAGACGCCGCCGCTATTGCAAGTCGTTCGCAATAATTTGAACCTGAGTCAAAGTTCGCGGAGCGCACTTATCGCGCGCCGGATACCTCTAGCCGCCCCAGCAGCCGCACCGGGCTGAACCCCGCGTCGCGCGGCTTGAGCAGGCGGGCCTTGGCTTTTTCGAACTTCATCACCCCTTCGATCCGGCGGTCGAGGAAGGCCTTGGTCTCGGCCTGAGTCCGCGCTCTCATCCTGCGCGTAGACTGCCAGCGTCGCGGCATAGATCGAGCCCAGGTCATGCGCTTGGTGTAGTGGTTGTAATCGGTCGCGACGTCGCCCGGCGAGCCGCCACATCGCATCGGCGCTGGCCCAGCCGAGCTCCAGCGCGCGCGGCGCGTTCTGCGGCATGGCCATGATCGCCAGCGCGCGGCGCAGCGCCTCGCGCTGGCGCGGCAACTGCATCGAGCCGGAACTGCACCAGGCTGCGGATCCGCTCGCGGATCGGCAGGTTGCCGAGCCGTTCGCGCGGCAGCGCGGCCGCCATCGCCGCGTCGATCGCTCCGACCCAGGCCGCGATCATGTCCATCGCGCCGCCCGGAAAGGCGAGCGCGCGCGACTGCCGGATCGACCCCGTGCTGGCCTGCTGCAGCCTCGACCGCCGCCTTGCTCCACCCGTCAAACACCGCCGCGTCGGCAATCGCCGGGGCCAGCGCCAGGCGGATATCGTCGAGCGTGGCGTCGGGGCTGATCATCTTACAGCGTCGGGCCATAGCTGGGGCCAGCGGTGGCCGCCCCGCGCGCTTGGCATTCGTCTTCGATCTCGCTGAGCAGGTGCTGCCGCGCCCTTCGAGCGTGGCATAGTCGCGCGCGGAGCGGCCTGAATTGTCGGCGCGGTCGGGGTTGGCCCCGGCCTTCAGCAGCATCCGCATCAGCGCGACATTGCGGTTGTGGACGGCGGTGATCAGCGGGGTTTCGCCCGCCTGGTTGGCCTCATCGACCCGCGCGCCCTTTTCGATCAGCAGTTCCACGCCTTCGACGAAATTCAGGTTGCAGGCGAGCACCAGCGGGGTCACCCCCTTGAAATCGCGGATGTTCACATTGGCACCCTTGCCGATCAGGAATGCCATCCAGGTCCGGTCGCGCCGCGCCACCACGATGTGCAGCGCCGATTGGCCGGTGGAGACATCGCGGGTGTTGATGATCGTCGTGCCGGGTTCATCCAGCGCCGCGGTCACATCGGTGCTTTCCTTCTTCTTGACCGCTTCGAGAAACTTGTAGCTGTCAGAAAACTGCGCCTGGGCCAGCCCGGGCAGCGACCAATGCCCCCGCCGCCAAAGCCAATGCACCAAGTTTGAAACGCCGAAACTGCGACACCTTACCGAACCTCCTGTTGCAAGCCTGAGCCACGGGCCCGGCTGATGCGGGAATCGCGCGCCCGCCAAGCCGCTGCTTGCCTATCGCGGTTTAGCAGAGCATGAACCGCCGCGCCATGACCAAGCTTTATTCCGCGCTGCGCCCCGTGATTGCAATCGCCCTTTCGGGCATGCTGCTGGCCTGCGACGCGCCCGCACCGCCGCAAATTGCCGGGACCGACATCGCCGGAACCCCGATCGGCGGGGCGTTCACCTTGACCGACAAGGACGGCAAGGTCGTCACGGCGGACCAGTTCAAGGGCAAATACCGGATCGATCTATTTCGGCTACACCTTCTGCCCCGATGTCTGCCCGGTTGACGTCGCGGTGATGATGCAAGGCTTTGCGCAAGTTCGCCAAAGCGCATCCGGAGCGCGCCGACAAAGTGCAGCCGATCTTCATCACCATCGATCCCGCGCGCGATACCCCGGCGGTCGTCGGCGAATTTGCGGCAGCTTCTCGCCCAAGCTGATCGGCCTGACCGGCACGCAGGCGCAGGTCGATGCGGCGGTCAAGGCGTTCCGAGGTCTATGCCGCGCGCGGGGCCAGCAAAGCGCGGGCGGCTATCTGATGGACCACAGCCGCAACGCCTATCTGATGGGCCCGGACGGCGCAGCCGATCGAAGTCTTGCCGGTCGACAAGGGCGCCGAGGCCGTGGCGCGCGATCTGGCGATTTCGGTCCGATGAAGGTCTTGCGCGAACAGTTCTGGCAGCTGCCGATCGATCGCGCTCAACCGCGCCGAATGGGAAGCCCTGTGCGATGGCTGCGGCAAGTGCTGCCTGCACAAGGTCGAGGATGCCGATACCGGCGAGATCTATCCCACCAATGTCGCCTGCCAGCTGCTCGATCTGCACGCGGTGCAATGCAGCGATTACCCGAACCGCAAGCGGCAAGTGCCCGATTGCGTGCGGCTGACCCCGCGCCTCGCCGCGACGCTGCCTGGCTGCCCGATACCTGCGCTTACCGCCTGCGCGCCGAAGACGAGCCGCTGCCCGCGTGGCACTACCTGATCAGCGGTGATCGCGAGGCGGTCCACCACGCCGGGCATGTCGGTGCGCGGCAAGGCGATCCCCGAAGCGATGGCCGGACCGCTGGAACAGCACGCGATCCTGCCGCCGGGGGTGGAACTGGCGGATGATTGGCAAGATGATTGCCCGAATGCTTGACTGGCTGAACCGCGAGCCGCCCGCGCTCGAAGTGGCCGGGCAGACTCTGCCGGTGGCGATCCGGCGGCTGCCGCAGGCGCGGCGGCTGACCATGCGGCTCGCCCCCGATGGCAGCGAGGTGCGGATCTCGCATGCCGCGCTGGGGCCGCACCGCCGAAGCGCTGGACTTTGCCCGCAGCCGCACCGCCTGGCTCGAGGCGCAGCTGGGCAAGCTCGCCCGGCCGGAGCCGCCGGGGGCAGGCGGCACAGTGCCGCTTTCGCGGGCAGGCCTTGCGGATCGAGCACGTCCCCGCCCGCCCGCGCAAGCCCGAACTGCTGAGCGGCGCGATCCTGCTCGGCGGGCCGCGCAGCCGGGCTGTCCGCGCGCCTGCAACGCTGGCTGGAAGGCGAGGCGCGCGCGCTGTTCGCCGCCGATCTGGCGTTTATCTGCGCCCGCGCCGGGCAAGCCCGTGCCGACGCTCGGCTTGTCGCGCGCCCAGCGGCGCTGGGGCTCGTGCGTCGAGCAGACGGCACGATCCGGCTCAACTGGCGGCTGGTGATGGCCCCCGATTTCGTGCGCCGCTCGGTGGTGGCGCATGAAGTCGCGCATCTGGTGCACATGGACCACAGCCCGCGCTTCCACGCGCGCTGGACCGGATTTATGAGGGCGAGATCGACGCCGCCAACCGCTGGCTGAAGCGCGAGGGGCGCAGCCTCTACGCTGCCGTTTGGGTGAAATGCGCATCGTAAGCCCAGCGCGTTAACCAGATTGGCCGAGAAGCAACGCGATGCGGCGGCATCCGCGACACTGTTCTGCGCTGCTGAGCCTGCTGGCCGTGGCGGCCTCGCCGCTGGGCGCGCAGGAGGCCTGCCGCCTGTGCTATTCCAGCGGCCCGGCCCGCGATGGCGAGCGCCCGCTGACGCATCGAAATCTTCACCGACCTGGCGTTCAGCCGCCTGGCCTTGACCGGCGGGGCGACGGCGCGCCGGAGATCGACCCGCAGACCGGCGCAAGCGCACCAGCGGCGGGATGATCGATCTGGGCGGGATGGCGGTGCAAGGGCGCGGGCGGATCACCGGCGAGCCGGGCCGTCAGGTCCGCATCGATCTGCCCGGATCAGGTCACCATGACCACGCCCGATGGCGATGCCGGCCGCAACTGGTCGATTTCCGCAGCGATCTGCCCGATTTTCCCCGGCTGGACGGTGCGGGCACGCTGGAGTTCACCTTCGGCGCGCGGCTGGAAGTGCGCGGACGGCGCGGCGGCAACTATCGCGGGCGCATCCCGATCACGGTCGATTACAACTGACGGGCTGGCGCGGCGCGCGATCCGCGCTTATCTTGTCGCCCATGAACTTCCTCAAGAATGCCAACCCGATGGGGGCCTTTGCCGATTTCCGCGCGGTATTTCGCGCAGGCCGGGGCCAACCGCTGGTGGATCACGCTGGTGGCGCTGGCGATCACCGTGGGGCTGTTTTCGACGCTGGCGTGGGAGGTGTGGTACAAGCCGCCGCCCAAGCCCGACGTCACCTGGATCACCTCTTACGAGCCGGGCCGCAGCGACGCCGAGATTGTCGCGTCGAATATCGCCAACCAGAAGCGCAAGGATGCCATGGCCGCCGAACAGGCCAAGCGTGAGGAAGAGGTGCGCAAGATCTACAGCAAGATCGGCGCGATGTCTGGCATCGATGTGGCGGAAGCTGAACGCAAAGCCGCCGCCGAGCGTGCCGCCGCCGAAACCAAACGCCGGCGCGAACAGGCTGAGGCGATGGAGCGGGTCAGGCAGTCCGAACTTGCCCAGCCGCGCTGAACAGCAGCACACTGATCACCGCTGGCTGGATGCCGCAGCGCGGCTGGCTGCGCGCGGCGTTCCGCTCAGCCGCCCCAACCCGGCGGTCGGCGCGATCATCGTGAACGACGGCCGCGTCATCGGGCGCGGCTGGACCCAGCCCGGCGGGCGTCCGCATGCCGAAGCGGTGGCGCTGGCGCAGGCTGGAGCCGCCGCCGCCGGAGCGACGCTTTACGTCAGTCTGGAACCCTGCGCGCACACCAGCCCGCGCGGCCCCGCCTGCGCCGATCTGGTCGCGGCGTCGGGCCTCGCCCGCGTGGTGATCGGCTGCGCTGATCCCGACCCGCGCACCGCCGGGGCGGGCGCGGCGCGGATTGCAGCGGCGGGCATTGCCGTTGAACAAATCGACAGCCCGGCTTGCGCGGCCAGCCTCGCCGGATACCTCACCCGCACCCGCCTGGGCCGCCCGCAGGTGACGCTCAAGCTCGCGCTTGTCCGAGGACGGCTGTCTGGCGCTCGCACCCGGCCAGGGCCAATGGCTGACCGGCGAGGTCGCCCGCGCCCATGTCCACGCGCTGCGCGCGAGGTTTGACGCGATCCTGGTGGGGCGCGGTACGCTGGAGGCCGATGCGCCGCGGCTCGACGTGCGCCTGCCCGGACTCGCAGCCCGCAGCCCGGCGCGCTGGCTGCTGACCAGCGGCGCGGCTCCGGCGGGGTGGCAGGCATTGACCAGTCCCGCCGACATTTCCGCGCTGCTGCCAGCGCAAACGCTGATGGTCGAAGGCGGCGCGGCCACTGCGCGCGCGTTTCTGAGCGCGGGGCTGGTGGACCGGCTGTTGCTGTATCGCGCTCCGCTGATGGTGGGCGGCGCTGGGGGCAGCGCTGGCCCGGCCCTCCCCGAACTCACCGAAGCCGCGCTGGCCAGCAATGCACGCTGGACCCGCACCGATCAGCGCCAGCTTGGCAACGACACGCTGCATGTTTACGAGGCAAGGCCATGTTCACCGGAATAATCACCGCCATCGGCACGATCCGCGAAGTCCGCCAGTCCGGCGATCTGCGCGCGGTCATCACCTGCCCCTATGATCCCGCGCAGATCGCGATTGGCGCCTCGATTGCGTGTTCGGGCGTCTGCCTGACCGTGGTGGAGCGCGGCGGCGCGCCGGGCGACGCCTGGTTCGCGGTCGACATCTCGGGCGAGACCGTCCGCTGCACCGCCTCCGCGCACTGGAACGAAGGCGCGAAGCTCAATCTGGAACAGGCGCTGCGGCTGGGCGACGAGCTGGGCGGGCACATCGTCACCGGCCACGTTGACGGCGTCGGCCACATCGCCGCGCGCGCGGAAGTCGGCGGATCGCTGCACCTGACCGTCGCCTGCCCGCCCGATCTCGCCCCGTTCATCGCCGCCAAGGGCTCGGTCACGGTCGACGGCGTCTCGCTGACCGTCAACGCGGTCGAAGACCTGGCGGATGGCACCCAGTTCCACCTCAACATCATCCCCCACACCGCCGAAATGACCACACTCGGGGCGCTGGCGGCGGGCGACGCGGTCAATCTGGAGATCGATGTACTGGCGCGGTACTTGCAGCGGATGCAGAGTTTGCGGCGATAAGCACATCGTGCTTCTTCTGGGTCGAGAGTAGCCAATACGTGTGAGGGCCTAGTCGCCGATTACGGCGGCAATGGTTGCGAAACCGACTTGCACTCGCCGCGCCTTCGCCGCATCGCAATGTCCGCACGGCCTGATACGGAGACCCAAGCATGCAACATTACGATGTCCTGATCGTCGGCGGCGGCCATGGCGGGGCGCAGGCGGCGATTGCCTTGCGCGGGGCGGGGTTTGCCGGGAGCATCGGCCTGCTGGGTCGCGAGCCCGAGCTGCCGTATGAGCGCCCGCCGCTGTCCAAGGAATATTTCTCTGGCGACAAGCCATTCGAGCGAATCCAGCTGCGCCCGGCGGAATATTGGGCCACCAAGGAGATCACGCTGCTGCTCGGCAAGACCGTTACCGCGCTTGATGCGGCCGCACGGACCGTCACCTGCACCGATGGCGACACGCTGCACTATGGCGACCTGATCTGGGCCACTGGCGGCGATCCGCGGCCCTTGCCGCTGCCCGGCGGGAACCTGCCTGGCGTCCACGGCGTGCGGACCCGCGCCGATGTCGATGCGATTCTGGCGGAACTGCCAGCGGCGGCGCAAGTAGTGGTGATCGGTGGCGGCTATATCGGGCTGGAGGCGGCGGCGGTGCTGACCAAGTTGGGCAAGCAGGTGGTGCTGCTGGAAGCCCTGCCGCGCGTGCTGGCGCGGGTCGCGGGGGAGAAACTGTCCGCATTCTACGAAGCCGAGCACCGCGCCCATGGCGTTGATCTGCGCACCGGCGTGGAGATCGCGAAGTTGACGGGCGAAGCGCGCGTGACCGGCGTTGAACTGGCCGATGGCAGTGTGATTCCGGCGGATCTGGTGATCGTGGGCATCGGGATCATCCCGGCGGTCGGCGTGCTGATCGCGGCGGGGGCGGCGGGCGGCAACGGGGTCGATGTGGACGAGCAATGCCGCACCAGCCTGCCGCATGTCTATGCCATCGGCGATTGCGCGGCGCATGCCAACGGCTTTGCCGATGGCGCGGTGATCCGGCTGGAATCGGTGCAGAATGCCAATGATCAGGCTACCGTCGCGGCGAAGACGATCTGCGGCGACGGAAGTGGCCTATGCCGCGACGCCGTGGTTCTGGTCGAACCAGTACGATCTGAAATTGCAGACCGTAGGGCTTTCAATTGGCCACGATGCCACCGTGCTGCGCGGCGATCCGGCGGCGCGCAGCTTTGCGGTGATCTACCTCAAGCATGGCAAAGTGATCGCGCTCGATTGCGTCAACGCGGTGCGGGATTATGCGCAAGGCCGCAAGCTGGTCGAGGCGCGGGCCGAGGTGGCGGCGGAGGATTTGGCGAACTTGGAGCGGCCGCTGAAGGAGCTGCTGGGTTAGGCTTCACTCTCAACACCCGCCCCAACACCGTTCGCCCTGAGCCTGTCGAAGGGCTGTCTTTCTTGCGGCTGAGCAAAACGCACCAAGAAAAAGCAGTCCTTCGACAAGCTCAGGACGAACGGGTTCGAGAGGGGTAGGTTGATTTCGCCAACTACCCCGCCTAACCTTTAACCAAACGATTAAACGCGAGGCGGGTGTGGGAATTCTCGAAGGCAAAGTGGTGGCAGTTACCGGCGCGGGGCGCGGGGTGGGGCGCGAGATTGCGCTGCTCTGCGCGGCGCACGGCGCGGCGGTGGTGGTCAACGATCCCGGCGTCAGCGGCGGCGGCGACGGCGGTGAGGCTGGCCCGGCCGAGCAGACCGTGGCGGATATCATCGCGGCAGGCGGGCAGCGCCCATGCCAACCTCGCCTCGGTAGCCGATCCGCTGGGTGCGACCTCGATTATTGAGGATGCCGTGCAGCGGTTCGGGCGGATCGATGCGGTGGTCAACAATGCCGGGATTCTGCGCGACACGATCTGGCATAAACTGAGCCACGAAGACTGGCGCGCGGTGATCGATGTCCATCTTAATGGCAGCTTCAATGTCTCCAAGGCCGCGACGCCCTATTTCCGCGAACAGCAATCGGGCAGCTTCATCCACTTTACGTCCACCAGCGGCTTGATCGGCAACATCGGCCAGGCGAACTATTCTGCGGCCAAGCTCGGCATGGTCGGCCTGTCGCAATCGATCGCGCTGGACATGGCGCGCGCCGGGGTGCGCTCCAACTGCATCGCGCCGTTCGCGTGGAGCCGGATGACCGCTTCGATCCCGGCCGAAACGCCGGAGCAGCAAGAGCGGGTCGAGCGGCTGAAGACGATGAGTGCGGACAAGATCGCGCCGCTGGTGGTCTACCTTGCCTCGGACGCCAGCCAGGACGTGACCAACCAGATTTTCGCGGTGCGCAAGAACGAGATCGTGCTGTTCAGCAAGCCGCGCCCGGTGCGGTCGATGACCAAGGCCGAGGGCTGGACCCCCGAAGCCGATCGCCAGCGAGCTGATCCCTGCGTTCAAACCCAGCATGGCCCGCGCCGATGAGGTTTCGGCGCACGTCTTCCCTTACGATCCGATTTGAGGCCGTTCCCGTATGGACCCGGACATCTTCGACCAGTTCATCGACCAGCTGACGCGCTATGTGCGCGAGCGGCTGATCCCGGCGGAACCGGCGGTGATCGCGGCGGATCGCATCCCCGACGAAATTCTCGCCGAAATGCGCGAGATGGGGCTGTTCGGGTTGACCATCCCGGAGGAATTCGGCGGCGCGGGGATGAATATCACCCAGTACGCGCAAACCATCCACGTGCTGTCCTATGCCATGCCGGCCTTCCGCTCGATCATCTCGATCAACATCGGGATGGTCTGTTCGGCGCTGAAAAACGGCGGAACCGAGGCGCAGAAGGCCGAATGGCTGCCGCGCCTTGCCGCCGGGGAGATCGCCTGTTTCGGGCTGACCGAACCCGGTTCGGGCTCCGACAGTGCGGCGATGCAGACCACCGCGGTGCGCAGCGGCAACGGCTGGGTACTCAACGGCACCAAGCGCTACATCACCAATTCGCCCTTCGCCAAGCTGGCGCTGATCATGGCGCGGACCAGCAAGGAAGCCCTGCCCAAGAACGCGCATGTTTCGGCCTTTCTGGTGCCGACCGACACGCCCGGCGTCAGCATTGGCAGCTCCGACAAGAAGATGGGCCAATCGGGCAGCCACATTGCCGACGTGATCCTGGAAGATGTCACGCTGCCCGCCGAGGCACTGCTCGGCACAGAGGAAGGCAAGGGCTTCGGCTTTGCGATGCAGAGCCTCGACAATGGCCGGATTTCGGTGCGGCGCGATGGCCACGGCGATGGCGCGCCGCGCGCTCGATTCGGCGCTGCGCTATGCCAATGAACGCAAGGCCTTTGGCGAGCCGATCGCCAATTTCCAGCTGATCCAGCAGATGCTGGCCGAAAGCGAGACCGAGATCTACGCCGCCGAATGCATGATGGCGGACGTAACCGCGCCGCGCCGATGCCGGTGAGAACGTGCTGCGCAAAGCCGCCGCGTTCAAGGTTTTCGCCAGCGAGATGTGCGGGCGGGTGGTCGACCGGGTGGTGCAGATCTATGGCGGCGCGGGCTATCTGGCCGAATACGATGCCGAACGGTTCTTCCGCGATGCCCGGGTGCTGCGGATCTACGAAGGCACCACGCCAGATCCTCCAGCTGCAGATCGCCAAGCACCTGCTGCGCGAGTTCGCGCGTGACGGCGCGGTCTGGTAGATGTACGATCTCCTCTCCGGCCTTTCGATCATCGAAGTCTCCAGCTTCGTCGCCTCCCCCACCGCCGGGCTCTATTGCGCGCAGTTCGGGGCGGAGGTGATCCGGATCGATCACACGGCCGGCGGGCTCGATTACGACCGCTTCATGCTGACCAAGGAGGGCCGCTCGCTCTCGTGGGAGAACCTCAACCGCGCCAAGAAGAGCGTCGCGCTTGACCTGCAATCGGGCGAAGGCCGCGAACTGGCGGTCGAACTGGCGCGCGCCACCGGGCAACTGATCACTAACCTGCCGCGTGAACAGCTTCCTCAGCCACGCTGCGGTTGCCGCAGGTCGCCCCGACCTTGTGTCAGTGCGGATCATGGGCTGGCACGATGGGCGTCAGGCGATGGACTTCACCGTCAACGCCGCCAGCGGCTATCCGCTGATGACCGGGCCGGAGGACTGGGATCCGGCGACGGCCCCGCCGGTCAATCAGGTGCTGCCCGCCTGGGATTTCATCACCGGGGCCTATTGCGCCTTCGCGCTGCTCGCCGGTCTGCGCCACCGCGACGCCACCGGCGCAGGCAGCGAGCTGCGCGTGCCGCTGGGCGATGTCGCGATCGGCACCATGGCGAATGCCGGGGCGATGGCCGAAATGCTCTATCGCGGCGGCGACCGCGAGCGGCTCGGCAATGCGATCTGGGGCGCGTTCGGGCGCGATTTCACCAGCCGCGACGGCCAGCGCTTCATGGTCGCGGCGCTGACCGCCAAGCAGTGGAACGCCACGGTCGAGGCGTTTGGATTGACCGACGGGCGTGGCCGCGCTCGAAGCAGCAGCTGGGCGCCAGTTTCCGAGCCAGCGATCGCCAACCGCTTTGCCCACCGCGCAGACGCTGTTCGCCCTGTTCCAGCAGCGGCGGCACAGCTTGGACTATGCCGAAATCGCCGCGCGGCTGACCAAGGCCGGGGCGACCTTCGAGCGATATCGCACGATGTTTGAGGCGGCGAATGATCCAGAACTGGTGGCGGACAATCCGCTGTTCGGGCCTTCGCCCGCCAACCCCAGCGGCTTTGCATATCCCGCGCCGCGCTCGTTCGCCAACATCCCCGAGCAGCAGGCTGGCGATCCCAAGCCCGCGCCCTATCTGGGCGAGCACAGCGAAGAAGTACTGGCCGAGCGGCTGGGGCTGTCCTCGCGGCGAAATTGCCACGCTGATCGACCGGGGTGTGGTTGCAACCTCTGACAAGGACAAGAAATGACTCTGACCGTCGCGCCGCCATCGTCGCCCCGATCCGCACCGCCGTCGGCAAGTTCGGGGGCAGTCTGGCCCCGCTGACCGCTGGCCAGCTGGGCGCGGTGATCCTGAAGGCGCTGATGGAGCGCACCAAGATCGATCCTGCGCGGGTCGATGACGTGGTGTTCAGCCAAGGCTATGGCAATGGCGAGGCGCCGTGCATCGGGCACTGGTCGTGGCTGCTGGCGGGCTTGCCGCAGGAAGTGCCCGGCTATCAGCTTGACCGGCGCTGCGGCTCGGGCCTGCAAGCGATCGTCAATGCCGCGATGATGGTCCAGACCGGGGCATCGCGACGTGGTGGTCGCGGGCGGGTGCGAGTCGCATGTCCAATGTCGAGCACTACTCCACCGACATCCGCAAAGGCGTGCGCGCGGGCAACCTGACGCTGCATGACCGGCTGACGCGCGGGCGGGTGATGAGCCAGCCGGTCGAGCGCTATGGCGTGATCAGCGGGATGATCGAAACCGCTGAAAACCTCGCCAAGGACTGGAACATCAGCCGCGAGGCCTGCGATGCCTACGCCGCACGCAGCCACCAGCGCGCCGCCGCCGCCTGGGCGGCAGGCAAGTTCGACGACGAGCTGGTGCCGGTCGCGATCCCGCAGAAAAAGGGCGATCCGCTGATCTTCGACCATGACGAAGGCTACCGCGCCGATGCCACGCCAGAATCGCTGGGCAAGCTGCGCGCGCTCGAAGGCGGCGTGGTTACCGCCGGCAATGCCAGCCAGCAAAACGATGCCGCCGCGGCCTGCCTGGTGGTGGCCGAGGACAAGCTGGAAGAACTGGGGCTGGAGCCGATTGCCTGGTTCCATTCGTGGGCGGCGGCGGGCTGCGATCCCAGCCGGATGGGCTATGGCCCGGTCCCCGCGACCGAACGGCTGTTTGCGCGCAATGGCCTGTCGTTGAGCGACATCGGCCTGATCGAACTCAACGAAGCCTTCGCGCCGCAAGTGCTCGCCTGCCTCAAGGGCTGGGGCTGGTGCAGACGATGACAGCCGCCACGACATGCTCAACGTCAACGGCTCGGGCATTTCGCTCGGCCATCCGATCGGCGCAACGGGCGGCCGGATCCTCGCCAACCTGACCCGCGAACTGCAGCGCCGCGATGTCCGCTATGGGCTTGAAACGATGTGCATCGGCGGCGGGCAGGGCATTGCGGCGGTGTTTGAAAAGGCATGACCATCGATCTCGGCCATGTTCTGGGCGCCGCGCAAGGCTATCGCGAACTGGCCAAGGCGGCGCTGGCAGATATCGATCCGGCGCACCAGCGCGCGCACCACGGCTTTGCCTGGATCGCAACCAGCATCGCCGCGCTGGAAGCCGTACTGGCTGTGGAGCCAGCGCGCCGAGGCCACGGCACTGGACCAGACGGTCACGCAGCTGGCCTTCGCCGAAACCATCGCGCAACTGACCGGCGGGCTGCCGATGGGGCAGAACGAATTGTTCCGCCCCGCCGACTTGGGCCTGTCCGATGCGGCGCGCGATCTGGCGGACGCCTGCGCCGATCTGGTCGAAGGCGATCTTGCACCGCAGCGCGCGGCGGTGGCGGCGGCACTGGCGCAAGGGCACTGGCCCAGCGAAAGCCTCGACGATGCTGGAACTCGATACGATCCGCGACCAGTTCCGCCGGTTCACCGAAGCCGAAATCCTGCCGCACGCGCACCAGTGGCACCTCGCCAACGCGCTGATCCCCGATGCCACCGTGGCCGCAGATGGCCGCGCTGGGCACCTTTGGCGCGACCATTCCCGAGGAATTTGGCGGGCTAGGCCTTCAGAAGCTGGTGATGTGCCTGATCACCGAAGAACTGTCGCGCGGTTGGATCGGGGCGGGCTCGCTCGGCACCCGCAGCGAGATTGCGGGTGAGCTGATCGCGGGATCGGGCACCCCCGCACAGCAGGCTTACTGGCTGCCCAAAATCGCCAGCGGCGAGGTATTGCCAACCGCCGTGTTTACCGAACCCGATGTCGGCTCAGACCTGGGCGCGCTGCAAACCCGCGCGCGGCTGGTTGGTGAAGGCTGGGCGATTGACGGGGCCAAAACCTGGATCACCCACGCCGCGCGGTCAGACCTGATGACGCTGCTGGCGCGCACGGTGCCCGACGCCAAGGGCTATGCCGGCCTCTCGATGCTGCTGGTCCCCAAGCCGCGCGGCACTGAGGCCGATCCGTTCCCGCGCCGAAGGGATGAGCGGCAGCGAGATCGAGGTGCTCGGCTATCGCGGAATGCGCGAATATGCGCTGCAATTCGATGGCATGACCGCGCCCGCCGACGCCGTGCTCGGCGGCGAGCAGGGCCAGGGCTTCAAGCAATTGATGCGCACCTTTGAAGCCGCGCGGATTCAGACTGCGGCCCGCGCCGTCGGCGTTGCCAAGCGCGCGCTGGAGCTGGGGCTGGACTATGCCTGCACCCGCAAGCAGTTCGGCAAGCCGCTGATGCAATTCCCGCGCGTTGCGGACAAGCTGGCGATGAGCCTGGTCGATTTCGTGCTGGCGCGCGAGCTGACCTATGCCGCCGCCCGCGCCAAGGATACCGGCAAGCGCTGCGATATCGAAGCCGGGATGGCCAAGCTGCTCGCCGCGCGCGCGGCCTGGGCCAATGCCGACGCCAGCCTGCAAATGCACGGCGGCAACGGCTATGCGCTGGAATACGAGATCAGCCGGGTGCTGTGCGATGCCCGCATCCTCAACATCTTCGAAGGCGCGGCGGAAATCCAGGCGCAAGTGATCGCGCGCGGGTTGCTGGACGGGCGCAACTGATGGCGCGAATGGGAAGCATGGCTTGGCCGCACCGAACAGCGCGCTGACAGCGCTGATCCGGGGCATTTCGCGCGCTGGTGCGCGGCGCTGGACCGTGCCCCGCCAGCGGATGGCAGCGCTCCGCAAGGGTTCCACTGGTGCCTGTGTCTGCCTGACGCCCCCACCGCCGCACTCGGGCCGGACGGCCATCCGCAGCGCGATGACAGTGCCGACAGCTTCCTGCCACCAGTCCCGCTGCCGCGCCGGATGTGGGCGGCCAGCGCCGTCGAATTTCTCCAGCCGCTGGCTGTGGGTGAGCCGGTGACGCGGGTCTCGCGGGTGCATCGGTCACCGAAAAGGCGGGCGGCTCGGGTCAGCTGGTGTTCGTTGATGTGGCGCATGAAACCAGCGGCCCGCGCGGACTGGCGGTGCGCGAGGTACAGTCGCTGGTCTATCGCGATGCGCCCGGCGCGGATGCCCCGCCCGCTCCGCCGCCGCTGGGCGCGGCGCAGTTCGACCCCGCCGACTGGCCAGTCCACCGCGCGCTCATGCCGACGCCGCCGCTGCTGTTCCGCTATTCCGCGCTGACCTTCAACAGCCACCGCATCCACTATGACGCGCCCTATGCCATTGGCGAGGAGAACTATCGCGGCCTCGTGGTTCACGGGCCACTGACGGCAACGCTGTTGCTCGATCTGGCGCAGCGCGAATTGGGCGACAACGCGCTGAAGTCATTCGCCTTTCGCGGGCTGTCTCCAGCCATTTGCGGCGAAATGCTGCACCTGGTGCTGCGCAGCACGGGTGCAGCAATCGAACTGGGCGCATTCGCCGCCGATGGCCGCCAGGTGATGCGCGCTAGCGCGGCGTAAGCTTGAGCAACCGCGCAATTGCCCCCAGCATGTCGCGCGTCATGGCCTTGGTCAGCGCGGTATCGGCCACGGCATTGAAGGCGTGAATGCCGCCGGGATAAACGTGCAGTTCGGTCGGCACCTGGGCATCAATCAGACGCCGGGCGTAGTCCAGGTCTTCGTCCAGAAACAGATCGAGGCTGCCGGTACCGATCCAGGTGGGCGGCAAGCCGGACAGATCATCCGCGAGCGCCGGGGAGAACCACCCTTTACGGTGATCGGCAGGCACATAGTCTCCGCGTAGCGCCGCCCACCCGAACTGATTTGACGCCCGCGTCCAGACAAATTCCCCCGTACCACGATTGCCATGCGGGCAATTGGCGCTGCCAGTACGATGATCGAGCATGGGATAGATCAGGATCTGCGCCGCCAGCGATGGCCCACCGCCATCACGCGCCATCTGGGCGGTCATGGCGGCCAGTCCGCCCCCGGCGCTTTCCCCGATTATACCGATCCGCGCCGGGTCGACACCGAGTTCCGTCGCACTGCCCGCCAGCCAGGCCAGCGCGGCCAAACAATCCTCCTGCGGTGCCGGAAATGGGTGCTCTGGGGCCAAACGATAGTCAACCGAGGCTACCGGAATGCCCAGCGCCGCCGCGATGCCAGACGGTCCATGCTGCATCGATTTGGCCGAGCCAATCACCATCCCGCCGCCGTGAATATGCAGCAAGGCCGCGCGATGCGATTGCCCCGGACAAGGATCGTACCAGTAGACCGCAAGCGGTCCATCCGGTCCATCGATCACCTTCACCTCCGGCTGGAGCGGCGGCGAGTCGATAAAATCAAACCGGCTCGCAGAAGCTTGCCGGATCGTCGGCAGTGTTAGCTGCGAAAATTCAGCCGCTGGCAGCATTTCGAGCAGCGGCAATGATTCCGGATCGATCAGGTGTCGCGTGGTCATGATAGTCCATTCCCTGAAGCAATTGGATGGCCGCGAACTCCGAGGAGAGCGCTTGCTGCTGCAAATCGCGCACAAACCATGGGGTTAAGGCGGCGACGCGACAGCTGGTTTCTCCACTGATATTCGCAGCGGTGCGCCCTGATCCACTACCAGGGTGATTACCAAGGCAGCCGCCGTCGTTGCAGTGTTCACCCCGTTATGGGGAAGCCCGCGCGGCACGGTGAAGCTTTCTCCCTCCGCCACCAGCAAGACCCCGGCGGGCGTGTGCAGCTCCATCTCGCCATCGACCACCACCGCGATTTCGGTCCCCGGATGCGTGTGCCAGCCCGATTCGGATTGGCCAGCGAATTCACGGGTCTGGACGATCACCTGCTGCGGGCCGTGATCCTGCGGCACCGCGACCTCTGCCAGCGTCAGCGGTGCGGAGGACGGCAACGCCGCGCTCGCGCCGGTCAGCGCCGCCAGGGCGAGCAGGTTCTGCAATCCCGTCATGGCTTGAGGCAGGCCTGACGCGGCCCATCGGCGATAATACGCGCGGCGGCGTTCTGATCGGCGGAGGGCCGGACATTGGCGACGACGCAGCCCTGCGCCAGATCTGCGACCACCAGATAAGCGGTCAGCCGCTCGGGCTGGTTCACGTCTTCGCTCACGCTGTTGCGCAGGATCAGCGCGGCGGGGGGCTGGCCTGCCCGCGGCGCGCGCCATTCGATCGCATCGCCGACCGAATTGAACGCGCCGCCGGTAAGCGCGCCCAAGTTCAGATCGAGCGGCGGACGCCCCGCGCGCAGCACCTGTACATTTTCACGCAGATCGCCGTAGTCCAGTTGCAAGGCCCAACCGTCCACGCCGTCGCAGCGCGATTCGGACCAGTCTTCATCGGGCGCGCTGCGGGTGACCTTGCACTGCTTGAGCGAAGTATAGCGTGATACTGGTGCGGCCGCTGCGGCGCTGGTGGCTGGGTTCACAGGGGCAGCGGCTGTGGCAACTTCCGCTGCCGCCTGGCTGGCCTGAGCGGGCGGGTCCTGCTCCGCAGGCTGATTGCAGGCGGCCAGCAGGACCAGCGCCGATGCGGCGATTCGCAGTTTCATGCGCCGCAACCTGCCACGAATCAGACAGGCCGGGAAGGTCTCCCCTCCCGGCCTGTCCAAACTGTGTCGCTGTGCCGAAATCAGGCGCTGTAGGCGTCGCTGACGTCCAGCTTCAGGCCCGGGCCCATCGACGAGCTGAGTGCCGCCTTGCGCAGGTACTTGCCCTTCGCACCAGCCGGCTTGGCCTTGACCACGGCATCGAGGAAGGCGTCGAAGTTGGCCTTCAGCGCATCGTCGCTGAAGCTCATCTTGCCGATCCCGCCGTGGATGATCCCGGCCTTTTCAACGCGGTATTCAACCTGGCCGCCCTTGGCCGCCTTGACGGCTTCGGCAACGTTGGGGGTGACGGTGCCCAGCTTCGGGTTCGGCATCAGGCCCTTGGGACCCAGTACCTTGCCCAGCCGGCCGACCACGCCCATCATGTCCGGCGTGGCGATCACGCGGCCATAGTCGAGGTTGCCAGCCTGCATGTCTTCGAGCAGGTCTTCAGCGCCGACCTTGTCGGCCCCGGCGGCGAGCGCCTTTTCGGCGTTCTCACCGCGTGCGAACACGGCGACCTTCACGTCCTTGCCGGTGCCCGACGGCAGCACGACCATGCCGCGCACCATCTGGTCCGCATGGCGCGGATCGACGCCGAGATTGAGCGCAACCTCAACCGATTCGTCGAACTTGGTGGTCTTGAGTTCGCGCAGCAGCTTCAGCGCCGCGTCAAAGCTGTGCAGCGCCTGGTTGTCGCCCAGCTTGCCTTCCAGCATCTTCGTCTTCTTGGTCAGCTTGGCCATGATCTCAGCCCTCCACCACTTCAAGACCCATCGAACGGGCCGAGCCCTCGATGATCTTGGTTGCCTGATCGATATCGTTGGCGTTGAGATCGGCCATCTTGGTCTGGGCAATCTCGGCCAGCTGCGAGCGCAGGATCGTCCCGGCCGAAATCTTGCCCGGCTCCTTCGAGCCCGACTTCAGATTGGCAGCCTTCTTGATCAGGAACGACGCCGGCGGGGTCTTGGTCACGAAGGTAAAGCTGCGATCCGCAAAAACCGTGATGATCGTGGGGATCGGCATGCCGGTTTCCAGATCCTGCGTTGCGGCGTTGAAGCCCTTGCAGAATTCCATGATGTTCACGCCGCGCTGACCCAGCGCAGGCCCGATCGGCGGGGACGGCGTTGCCTTGCCCGCAGGCACCTGCAACTTGATATAGCCTTCAATCTTCTTGGCCACGAAGGGCCTCCTTTCTTCCTGTTGGCCCGCCGCGCTGTTTCAGCGAAGGGCCGCAGAGTGAGCGGTCAAACAGCCAGTCCGAAAACCAGCCTCCCGCGTGGAATCACCCGGCCGAGGCCAAGCGAAGGCGGGCGACTAGGGGAAAGTCGCCGCAATGACAAGCCTCATGCTGCCAATCCGCGCTACAGCAGGAAATCCGAGCCGTTGTGGATCGGGTCATGCCAGACCACCAGTTCAGGTTGCACCGGCACGTCTAGCGAGGTGCGTTCGGCCACAACGGCTTGCGTTCCAAACCCGGCCATGCCCGCAAAATCGAACACCACGGCAGCGCCCGCAGGTTCTGACCCCAGACCGGCCAGATCAAACTTTCCGCCACCATCCAGAGGTTCCTGATCGGGGATCGCTGGATACCAGGTGATCGCCACAGTGTCCTTGTCGATCAGCTGGCCGCCGGTGCCGCTGTTGCCAAGGTCGTTGGTGGTGATGGTCAGGGTCGCGGCCCCCTCCACGTTACCCCACAGCAAGAGGCCGTCGAGCGCGGTATTGATTGCTGCCACAGTGCCGGTCATGATCACCAGCCCGGTGCCATCGCCGGTCACCGTCAGGCCCGCAGTCGATGCCAAAATCATCGTAGCGCTATCGGTGGCCAGCTTGACCCGCACGATGCCCGCACCCGCATCGGCATCGCTAACGGTCAGCCCATTGCCGTTGCCCACGGCGAATTCGATGGAATTGCCGACATTGCCAAGTTGCGGCCCCGAAACGCCATTGATCGGCGCATCGTTGGTTGCCGTAATCGCCAGGTTGATATGCGCCACGGCGCTGCTGGCCGCGCCGTCGTTGACCACCACGGTGATGTCCCGCGCGGTGCCCGGATCGTTGTTCGATGATTTGAACGACAGCGTCGCCAAGGCTGCCTGATAGTCCGCCACAGTGGCGCTGCCGCTTAATGTCATCACGCCGGTGCCAGCATTGTAGCTGAACGTGATGCCCGATGCGGTTGTGCCGCTCAGCCCGCCGCTCATCCGCAACAAATCGCCCGCGACAAACCCGGTGCCGATTGTCACTGTTGCCCCGGTCAGAGTGGCGCTGTCGGCATCGCTGAGCGTAATCGCTGGAGCCAGCAGCACCCCGCCGCCGCCCTCGGTCCAGCTGGCCGCCGCATCGAACCCGGCGCCTGCGCCGTTAAGATCAACCACCGGTGCCTGGTTGGGCGCGGGAACTGCAAACTGGCGCGCAAAAACGCCGTCGGCGTCGCCGGTGCCATTGCCAAACCAGGTTGCAACAAGCGAGCCATCGGCCAATTGCGTTAAACCTTGTAGTGGAAACGGATTCTGAGCCTGAAAACCACCCGTCGTCTCGTTGAGCAGAAATTCACTGCCATCTGCCAAGCCCGCCGCCGTGTACCGCTGGCCATAGATGCCATAGCTGCTGCCATCCTGACCGTCGGATGCCCATGTCACCACAAAGCCGCCGTCCACCAACGCAGCGACTGAGGAATTGACCTGTTGGCTTGCGGTATAGGTATTGACGAGGAATTCGCTGCCATCTGCGAGCCCCGCAGAGGTATAACGCTGGCCGTAAATGCCATTGCTGCTGCCATCCTGACCGTCCGACGTCCATGTCACCACAAAGCCGCCGTCCGCAAGTGCGGCAATCGAGGAAAACACCTGTGAGAAGTTAGTAAAGGTATTGACGAGGAATTCGCTGCCATCTGCCACGCCCGCAGAGGTGTAACGCTGGCCATAAATGCCATAGCTACTGCCATCCTGACCAAAGGACGACCAAGTCACCACAAAGCCGCCGTCCGCCAGCGCAGCTATAGCGGAATATTGCTGGGCACCGTTGGTGTTGGCGTTGACGCGGAATTCGGTGCCATCTGCCACGCCCGTAGAGGTGTAACGCTGGCTGTAAATGCCATAGCCGCTGCCATCCTGATCTTCGGACGTCCATGTCACCACAAAGCCGCCGCCCGCCAGCGCGGCAATCACGGATTGGACCTGATCAACGATAGTATCGGTGTTGACACTGAATTCGCTGCCATCGGCCACGCCCGCAGCGTTGAAACGCTGGCCATAAATCCCAGCGCCGCTGCCATCCTGACCAAAGGATGTCCAAGTCACCACAAAGCCGCCGCCCGCCAGCGCGGCAACCGAGGCATAGGACTGTTGGCCGACGCTATAGGTGTTGACGCTGAATTCACTGCCATCTGCCGTGCCCGCAGCGGTGTAACGCTGGCCATAAATGCCATAGCTACTGCCATCTTGACTGAGCGACGACCAGGTCACCACAAAGCCGCCGCCCGCCAGCGCGGCAATCGCGGAATATTGCTGGGTGCCGGTGGTATATGTGTTCACGCGGAACTCACCGCCGATGGGGGTTGGTTCGCTTGCAACCGGCCCACCCGCTTGATCGGCAACCGTCCCCGGGTTGCTGGCATCGCCCGCATCATCAGCGGCACCGACAGCGCGCGCTGTGATCGCCGGAGAGGCTGCCATTGCCATGGCTTCGATTTCAGCTGGCACCGTACTATCCAGTGCGGCGTGCGGATTGGTTCCCCTGATCATCTCAAATACCTTCCATTGACCCGACAATTCAAGCGCTCGTCAGCCCTTGGTCGCGGGCGCGGCGCAATCGGTTCAATGTGGTGCGAAATATTTTTTCCGGCCTAGCGCAAGATCGGGGATCAGGGGGCCGCTGCGTCGTATCTGGCTGTGCTCGCGGTGGCTAAACCGATGGCTTTCACGCGGCCCGCGCGCCGGATGCGGCCAATGCCGGTCGGCATGGCCGCGCCCAGCCGCTGGCTTCGCGCGTTATCTCAACATCAGTGGAGGCTTAGGCGGACGCGCAAGCCTTCGCGCGTTCGCCAGATTGCAAACCAAATGGCCCTACTTCGACAGTTCAACCTGTTCGAAGTCCAGCTCGACCGGCGTGGGCCGGCCGAAGATCGAGACCGAGACCTTGACGCGGTTCTTGTCGAAATCGAGCTCTTCGACCAGGCCGACGAAGGTCGCGAAGGGACCGTCGAGCACTTTGACCGAATCGCCGATTTCGTAATCGACGCTGATGTGACGCTTGGGTTCGGCGGCGGCTTGCTCGCGGGTGCTGAAATAGCGCGCGGCTTCGCGGTCGCTGATCGCTTGCGGCTTGCTGTTGTTGCCCAGGAACCCGGTGACCTTGGGGGTGTTCTTGACGAGGTGATAGACATCGTCGTTCATCGCCAGCTTGGCGAGGACATAGCCCGGCATGAACTTGCGTTCGACCTGAACCTTCTTGCCGCGCTTGACCTCGGTCACGGTTTCGGTCGGCACTTCGACCGCTTCGACCAGCGCGGACAGCCCGAGCCGTTCGGCGTCCGACAGGATCTGGTCGCGGACCTTGTTTTCAAACCCGGAATAGGCGTGGATGATATACCAGCGAGCCATTGATCAGTCTTTCGTCAAAATGTTCAGGTCAGGCCAGCGACAGCAGCCAGCGCACCACGCCGCCAAACAGCGAATCAACCCCGAAAAAGAACAGCGCCAGGATCACCATCAGGATTCCCACGAAGATCGCGGTCCGGACGGTCTCTTGACGCGTCGGCCAGACGACCTTGCGGGCTTCGGTCTGGACCTGCCGCATGAATTCGCCGGGACTGGTCTTGGCCATGATTCACTGCCTTCTTAGGATAATCAAAAACCGTCTTTCGCCATAGGCTCCGCGCCGCCCCGGACAGGTCCGGGAGGGGCTGATGCGTTTCCTATGTCGGAAGACACTGCGGCATCTAGCTACCACGCGGCGGTTTTGCAAGCCGCAGCAGCAGCGAGGCCGGGCTGCGGTGGAGCACCACCGCCCCGCGCGGGATCGTAGCCACCGGCGCGCGCCCGACGTACCACAGATAGTCGGCGGCGGCGGCGGGGGCAAAGGCGCTGAGGTCCACGGGCTGCCCAGCGCGGACGAACACCCGCTGCGACGGATCAAGGAAGCGCACACCCGGTGGCACCACCCCCGGTTTCAGCGCGATCATGTGCACCCCGGGCAGCGCGAAATGCATGTTGACCAGCGCGTCCTTGCGGACCGTGGCATAGCCGCCGATATGTTCGTGGGTGTTGAACCCCCAGGTGCCGAGTTCAACCCCGACAAAGCTCGCCACCCGCGCGCCGTGCGGCACCTGGTCCAGCGCGGCGAGCGCCTGTTCGGTCTCATGCGAGCTACGGACCCAGGTCGCGCTGGTCACGGCCAGCCGGGTGCAGAACAGCGCGACCGGCAGCACCAGCAACAGCCGCGGCGCGCGCCAGCCGATCGAGATGCAGCCGACCACCAGCCCCGCCGAGATCAGCCGGTAATCGGCATAGTCCCCGCCGAAGATATGCCGCGGCATCGCCAGCGAGCCCAGCACCATGATGATCGAGGCCCAGCCGGTGCGCCCGTCGATCCGCTTGAACACCAGCACCAGCAGGAACACCAGCCCGACCAACCCCATGCTGATGATGTCCAGCCACTCAATTTGATCGCGCATGCCCCGGATCCACAGCACCTGTTTGAAGAACAGCGGGACCTTGCCATAGCTGAGTCCGCCCCCACTGCCGCCCCCGCCGCCGCTGGCCAGCGCGCTGACCAGCATGAACCCGAGCGGCAGCAGCAGCGGCCAGGGGGCCACAAACGCGCGCCAGCTTTTGCTGCGGCTGAATTCATAGCCGAACACCATGATCCCCAGCACGCCCCAGCCCGAGACGTGGCACAACCAGACGATCACCCCGATCGGCACGAACAGCGCGGCGCGCCACGGTTTGCCCGCCAGCTTCACCCACAGCGCAAAGGCGAACAAGGCGAGGGCGAACGACAGCGTGTAATTCAGGAAGCCGAGCAGCAGCGACGGCTGCCAGATGAAATTGAACGCCAGCAAGGACGCAAACCCGATGCGCCCGCGCAGCACCCAGCCGACCGCCATGATCCCAAGGCCGGTCAACACCGGAATCAGCCCGGCGATCACGCGGCCTGCTGCCTCCAGCCCGAATAGCGCGGCCAGCGGCCGGATCAGCAGATCCGCGCCCAGATTGCCGGTCCAGCGCCAGTCAAAGCTGTAATATTGGGTCAGGAACGGATGCCCGTCCTGCGCCAACATTACGTGATAGCGCGCCAGATGCGCGGGATAGTCGCCCATCTGCGGATAGCGCGCCAGCAGCACCGGCAAGCACGACAGGCTGGCGAGCAGCAAGCCCAGCCACACACCTTCGCGCGGCCCCGTCGGGCTGAGCCACCAGTTGGAACGGGTGTGTGGCACCGAATTGGCGGGCATGGCGTCAGCGCCTTTGCGCCAGTTGTCCGGTAAACTGGCAGGGGTGTGCGGACTCGAACCGCAGGCCCTCGGTTTTGGAGACCGATGCTCTACCAACTGAGCTACACCCCTGCAGGCGGAATGCCCATTAGGGGCAGGTGGCGATGATGGCAAGACTGTTCCGCCCTCCCCTTGCGGCGGCGTCCATGCTAGGCTGCGCGCCATGCACGGCCCGCCCGCCCCCGCTGTGATCGATCCCGCCATGCTGATGCTGGCCTATCGCAGCGGGATTTTTCCGATGGCGGACAACCGCGACGACGACGAACTGTTCTGGGTCGAGCCGCGCCGCCGGGCGATTCTGCCGCTGGATGGGTTTCAACTCTCGCGCTCCTTGGCACGGACGTTGCGACGCGGGCGTTTTCGCGTCACTTGCAACGCTGCGTTTCATCAGGTGTTGCTGGCTTGCGCTGGCCCGCGCCGAGATGGCGGGGATACCTGGATCAGCGGGCGGATCGAGGCGAGCTATCTGCAGCTGCACCAGCTTGGCCACGCCCATTCGCTGGAATGCTGGCAGGATGATGCGCTGGTCGGCGGGCTATACGGCGTCGGCTTCGATGGCGCGTTCTGCGGCGAATCAATGTTCAGCCGGGTGCCCGATGCTTCAAAGGTTGCACTCGCCTGGCTGGTCGCGGCGCTACGGCGGGCGGGGGCGGGCTTGCTCGATTGCCAGTTCATCACTGACCACCTCGCTTCACTGGGCGCAGTTGAGATCGACCAGTCCGTTTATCTTCAGCGGCTGCGCGCCGTTCAGAGCCCGATCGAGGGCGATGGTGCACCGGATGGCCGTGCTGCCGGAGCCAGAGTTGCTGCGGGCGACTTTGGCGCGGCCGGAGCCGCCGCCGCACTGGTGCTGCCCGCAGGCTTCGCCGCACTGCTGGAAGACGCGGCGGGCGCAGGACTATCTTCCTCGCCCGGGAACTTCATCGCGCAGTCCTTTACCCAGACGTCATAGACCGGGTGCTCGACCACGTTGAGCGAGGGCGAATCCTTGAACAGCCAGCCCGAAAAGGCCTTGCGCCAGACCAGCGGCTGATCGGCAGCGGCGCGTTCTTCCACGAAGACCTGCACGAAGGCCCCGGTCTCCTGCGGCTTTTCCCACGGCAGCGTGCGCTCGCAGCTGGCCAGCTTGACGATCAGATTGCCGACCCGGCGCGATTCGCCCGGCTTCAGCACCAGATCCTGGCTCAGATTATTGCGCTTGTTGAGCACGCCGATGGTGGCCACGCGGTCCTTCACCGGGGTACCATATTCGCTTTCGATCACGGCATTGCCCGCTGCCGTGCTGGCGATCTGCTTGGGCACACCGGTAGCCGCCGCCTTGGGATCGGCCTCGCCCTTGCACCCCGCCAGCGCCACCAGCGCCAGCCCTGCCAGACCACTCAGCCGCTTCACGCTCAAGCGTCCGGCGACGCTGTCAGAATGTCGCCATCCGGCGACCAGGATTCGTAATCCCCCGTCGCTGCTGCACGCTTGCCGCCGCGCTCCAGCGCCCCCGCCGGGCGATAAGCTGCGGCCGTGCCGGTGGCATTGGGGGAATAGTCCACTTCCCAGATCCGCGCCGGCGGCAGGTTGCTTTCAGGCACGCCCGCCAGATTGCCGTGGAGCCAGCCGTGCCATTCGGCGGGCACATTGCTGGCATCGTTGCTGCCCGCGTAAATCACCCAGCGGCGCTCGGTCCCGGCAAACGGATGCCCAGCGCCATACGGCTTCTTCGCACGAAAATAGGCATTGCCCTGCGCGTCGGTGCCCATTTTTTCGCCAGTCATGGCTGAATTGAGCAGCGTGCCAATGGTCGCGCCGTCCCACCAGGTGAAGATCTTGCCGAGAATTCCCATGCGCGCCGCGTTAGCGTGACTGCGCCAAGCGGGCAAGCCGGGAGCGCATCACCACTCCACCAAATCCCCCGCAACAATCCCCAGCGCTTTTGCGCGGCCGCCGTTCAGTTCCAGCACGGCCTTGACCGGGCCGACCGAGACCAGCGGCGTCTCGTCATAAGGGATCGCGTTGGCGGCGATGTTGGCGATGCGGCCATCAGGACTCACGAAGATCAGGTCGAGCGGGATGACGGTGTTGCGCATCCAGAAGCTGGCGCCGCGCGGGGGAGCCATCGGGAAGATCATGCCTTCGTTTGCGCCCATAGCGCGGCGGAACATCAGGCCTTTGGATTGCTCGGCCCCGGTGGCGGCGACTTCGACGCGGAAGGCGTGGCGCTTGCCGCCCGTGCTGGTGACGGTCAGCGGCACCATCCGCAGGCCGGATTCGGGGTGTACGCTCGCGGCCTGCGTAGATGTCGCCGCGTCGCTTGATCCGGGGGCGCAACTGGCCATGGCGAGCAGCAGGGCGGCGGGCAACAAGGGGAGCAGGCGCATCATTCGTCTCCGGGTTCGGCAGCCCAATCCTCGGCTGCCTGCACGCTGACGGCATTGACCAAAACCCGCGCGCTGTCGAGGGGGTGCCCGGCGCGGAGCATGGCCGAGAGCTGCTTTTCGCGCTGGGGCCGCTCGGGCAGTACCTGACCAAACGGCCCGAACCGCCGCTTCCTCGCCATCGCCAGCGCGGCGGCGCGCTGTTCGGACGGGCCGGAGCGGACTTCGGCGCGGACATCCTCGGCAATCCCCGCCGCGCCCAGCGCCTGCCCGATCCGCCGCTCGCCATAGCCGCGCCGCAGCAGGCTGCCGCTTTTGGCGCGCGCATAGGCGGTGTCATCGATGTACCCCGCCTCGACATAGCGCGCGACCAGCGCCGGCAGATCGGGCGGATCATCCCCCGCCCAGCCGCGCTCGCGCAGTTTGCGCTTCAGGTAGTCCTCCAGCTTGGCCGCCGAGGTCGCAAAGCGCGCGACATAGGCCAGCGCCAGCTCGTTCAGCCGCGCGGAGTTCGAGCGGCTTTGGCGGCTTGGGCGGCAGCTTTTCACGCTGCTTGCCGGGATCGCGCGTGGCGGATCGAGAGGATGAAAAGGGCCGCATTGCCCTATTCGTGCCACAGTCCGCCGCAAATGGGGAGCTAAGACACGGCGAGGTTTGCGCCTCGTGCACGTTTTCTTTGGTGAGGCCAGCAAATGGTCCATTAAAAAACAATGGGTTATGCAACAAATGAATGATGTGACCAGTTCTGGAACAGGTGCTGGTTCCAACGCCCCATGCGGATGTGCTGCCGCGGCGTTTCTCCGATTTTGGCACCTTTGGCGAAGCGCTGGACTATGCGGCGACCGGACTGCGCGGGCTGAATTTCACGATCCGCGCGGCAATCTGGCGCGGGTCTATCCCTACCGCGAACTGCGCGAAGATGCGCTGGGCATGGCGCACCGGCTGATCGCGCATGGGGTCAAGCCGGGCGACCGGGTGGCGTTGGTGGCAGAAACCGGGCCGGAATTTGCCGCGCTGTTCTGCGGCGTGGTCTATGCCGGGGCCTGGCCGGTGCCGCTGCCGCTGCCGACCAGCTTTGGCGGCAAGGACAGCTATATCGAGCAACTGGCGGTGCAACTGGGCAGCAGCGATCCGCTGATCCTGTTCTACCCCGCCGAAATCGCCGAAATGGCCGGGGCCGCCGCCGCGCGCCAAGGCTGCCAGGGAATGAGCTGGGAAGATTTGGCAGCGCAGCCCGCCGTGCCCGGCGATCTGCCCGCGGTGACGCCGGACGACATCTGCTATCTGCAATATTCCAGCGGATCGACCCGCTTTCCGCACGGCGTCGCGGTGACGCATGCGGCGCTGCTCAACAATCTGGCGGGCCACGCGCACGGGATGCAAGTGGTGCAGGAGGACCGCTGCATTTCGTGGCTGCCGTGGTATCACGACATGGGGCTGGTCGGCTGCTTCCTCTCGCTGATCGCCAACCAGATTTCGGCCGACTATCATCAAGACCGAAGACTTTGCGCGCCGCCCCTTGGCGTGGCTCGACATGATCAGCCGCAATCCCGGCAATTCGTGCTCGTATTCGCCCACCTTTGGCTATGACATCTGCGCGCGGCGCATTTCCAGCCAGAGCCATGTGGCCGACCGGTTTGACCTGTCGCGCTGGCGGATCGCGGGCAACGGCGCGGACATGATCCGGCCCGATGTGATGCAGGGCTTCGTCAACGCCTTCGCCCCCGCCGGGTTCAAGGCCAGCGCGTTCCTGCCCAGCTATGGCCTTGCCGAAGCCACGCTGGCGGTCACGATCATGCCGCCGGGCGAAGGCATCCGGGTCGAACTGGTCGAGGAAGAGCGCTTGTCGGGCGCGCCGCGCGATCTCAGCCGCCCGGCGCGCTACCGCGCGATCGTCAACTGCGGCAAGGCCGTGAAAGACATGAAGCTGGAAGTGCGCGGCGAGCGCGGCGCGGCGCTGCCCGATCACCACATCGGCAAGGTCTGGTGCAGCGGCCCCAGCGTGATGCATTCCTACTTCCGCGATCCCGAAGCCACCGCCGAGTGCCTGATTGATGGCTGGCTCGATACCGGCGACATGGGCTATCTGGTCGATGGCTATCTGTTCATCGTTGGCCGCGCGAAGGACATGATCATCATCAACGGCAAGAACCACTGGCCGCAGGACATCGAATGGGCGGTGGAGCAGCTGCCCGGCTTCAACCACGGCGACATCGCGGCGTTCTCGGTCGAAATGGACAATGGCGAGGAAGCCCCCGCCGTGCTGGTCCACTGCCGCGTTTCGGACGAGGTCAAGCGGGTCGAACTGCGCAACCTGATCCGCGACAAGGTCCGCTCGATCACCGGCATGAACTGCATCGTCGAACTGGTCCCCCCGCGCACCCTGCCGCGCACCTCGTCCGGCAAGCTCAGCCGCGCGAAGGCGAAGAAGCAGTACCTGTCGGGCGAGATCGCGCCGTTCAAGCTGGCGGCTTAACCAGTCGGCTGCAGGGCCGCGCTGGCAGGGCAAGTCGTTTGCCCCTGTCTTATCGCAACAATACAGCTTGCACTCGCGCCCGGCTCGCACCATGTTATCGGAACCGTTCACCTTTGCGGATTTCTGACCCATGGCTTCGACCCCGACTATCACTGAAACCGCTGACCCCACGCTGACGCTGACCCCGCCTGATCCGGTGCCGGTGGTGCGGGCCGAACAGGCGGTGGGGCTGGTCCCGGTGTCGGACGACAAAAAGAGCAAGCTGGACCAGAAGGTTGACGGCTTCGTCGCCGATCTGGTCGCGTCCGATGCCAATTCGCCCGAATTCGGCAAGAAAGTGGATCAGCTGACCACGATGGGCCGCAAGGAAATCATGGCGGCGGCGGGCATGTCCAACCGCTTCCTCGATCGCCCAGTGCGCGCGATGGACAAGGATTCGGGCGTCGGCGCCGACCTGGCCGAACTGCGCCGGACGATCGAAGAGCTTGATCCGGGCCGTCAGGGCAAGATGAGCTCGGGCCGCAAGTTCCTGGGGATCATCCCGTTCGGCAACAGCCTGAAGAAATATTTCGACAGCTATCAGTCCAGCCAGGGCCACATCCAGGCGATCCTTGCGCGGCTCGCCTCGGGCAAGGACGAGCTGCTGATGGACAATGCCGCGATCGATGTGGAGCGGACCAAACTGTGGGAAGCGATGGGCGCGCTGGAGCAGATGATCCACATCAGCCGCGCGCTTGATGGCAAGCTGGAGGAAACCGCCGCCGATCTGGATTCGACCGATCCGGCCAAGGCCAAGGCGATCCGCGAAATCGGCGCTGTTCTATGTCCGCCAGCGCACCCAGGACCTGCTGACGCAGATGGCGGTGACGGTGCAGGGCTATCTGGCGCTCGATCTGGTCAAGAAGAACAACGTCGAACTGGTCAAGGGCGTAGACCGCGCCAGCACCACCACGGTCGGCGCGCTGCGCACCGCGGTGACGGTGGCGCAGGCGATGACCAACCAGCGGCTGGTGCTGCAACAGATCACCGCGCTGAATGAGACCACCGCGAACATCATCGATTCCACCGGCACACTGCTGCGCGAGCAGACCGGCAAGATCCACGAACAGGCCGCCAGCTCCACGATCCCGATCGAAATGCTGCAGCGCGCGTTCCAGAACATCTATGACACGATGGACAACATCGACACCTTCAAGATCAAGGCGCTGGAAAGCATGAAGACCACGGTCACCACGCTGACCAGCGAGGTCGAAAAGTCCAAGGGCTATATCGCGCGCGCCGAGGGCCAGGCGCAAGCCGCCAAGGCCGCCGACGCGCCCAGCTTGCTGAGCCTGGAGAGTTGAGCTTGGCGAACGAGGCAAATCACAGCGACGCAATCCAGCGCGAAGCGCGGCAATCGCTGGTCAACAACCGCGACTTGGCGGCCGCCGCGCATCAATCGGGCGCGGTTCGGCCAAGCTGAAGCGGCAGCATTTGCTCAAGAAGCTGCTGCGCACGGTGATGGCGGTGGGCGCGGTGCTGTTTGGCGCGATGGTGGCTGGGCTGGTGCTGGACGGGATCGGCTGGACCGGGATCATCGTCACGATGTTGACGCTGGTGGTCGCGGTTGGCGTATTCGCGGCGTTCCCCGCGCATGAAAGTGCCGACGCGCGCGATCCTTGACGGGATCGGACGTGAAATCACTGGTCGGGCGGACCGAACTGTGGCTGGAAAGCCAGCGCCCGGCGCTGCCCGCTCCGGCGGTGCAACTGGTCGATCAGATCGGCTATCAACTCGACGCGCTGGGCCAGCAGCTCGATGGCTTGGCGGACAACACCCCCGCCGCCGTGGAAGTGCGGCAGCTGGTGGGCGATCACTTGCCCGAGCTGGTTTCCACGTACACCGCGATCCCGCGGCATTTGCGCGGCGAGGCGAGCGGCGGGCGCTCGCCCGATCAGCAACTGACCGAAAGCCTGGGCAAGATCAGCACCGAGATTGACAGCGTGACCCGCCAACTGGCCAGCGGCGCGATTGACAATCTGGCGATCAAGACCCGCTATCTCGATTACAAATACGGCAGTGGTCCCGAAGGAGAACCCGGCTGATGCGTTTCGCCATTCCGCACAATCTGGGGCACGACGAGGTTCGCCAGCGTTTCAAATCGCGCAGTCATGAGATTGCCGGGCAGATCCCCGGCGGCGTGGCCAAGGTCGATACCAGCTGGCCGTCTGAAGACCGGATGGAATTGAGCATCGCCGCGCTCGGCCAACAGTTGCGCGGCCATATCGATATCGCCGAAACCGAGGTCGTGTTCGAATTCGATTTGCCGCCCGCGCTTGGCTTCATCGAACCGATGATCCGCAAGGCGGTGGAGAGCAAAGGCCAGGCACTGCTGAAATAGGCTTCCTCTCCCATGGGAGAGGGGGACCATCCGCAGGATGGTGGAGTGGCACGAGCAAGTACTCGGGCGGTATCCGGCCAAGCCGGTCCGCAAGGTCAGGAAGCACCCGCCTGTGCCCCTCCCCCACTACGTGGGTCCCCTCCCCTGAAGGGGAGGAAGGGAGGAGGGCTTACAATTCGCGCTCAAGCTCCAGATAGTCGCGCGGGATGCGCAGCTGTTTGGCGGAAACCTCAGCTTCGCGCAGGAATAGCACCAGCGCCCACATCAGCAGACCGACCGAAATCAGGAATACCCCGGCGGCGACCAGTTGCAGATTCACCGCCACGAATTCCTCCAGAAACAGGATCGCCACCGTGG
Organism: uncultured Alphaproteobacteria bacterium; assembly: GCA_963802015.1. Taxonomy (GTDB): domain Bacteria; phylum Pseudomonadota; class Alphaproteobacteria; order Sphingomonadales; family Sphingomonadaceae; genus Novosphingobium. The sequence continues at coordinate 925,581 of CAWDHB010000004.1, read as the reverse complement.
TCCCGATGGTCAGGCCCGACAGCACCAGCAAGCGGATTGCGCGGGTGATCAGGCTGATCCGCTTGTCGATCATCCGGATTTCCAGCACCACCATGTCGTGATCCGGCCCGGACGTGGCGGTATGCCGGTCCTGCAATTGCCGTGAACGATCGACCACCCGGCCCAGGCGGCTGGACAGCAGATTGAGGATGTTGCCGATCGCCACCAGGACGAACACCGGAGCAAGCGCGAGTTGAATGGTCTGAGCGATCATAAGTTCAGGTTTATCGCCGCATTCACCGCATATACAACCGGCAAACGCGATAGGCGGCGCAAGGAGTTTGTCTGATGAAGCGAATTGTCACTCTGGGCCTGCTGGCTGGTGCTGCCCTGCTGGCTGGTTGCGCGGCGCTGGGTCCCAAGCATCCGGTTGGCAACGCCGCCGTACCGCAGCCTGCAAAGTCGGTGGAACTGCAGCGCTATCTGGGCCGTTGGTACGAAATCGCGCGGTACGAGCAGGGGTTCCAGAAGGACTGCGACGGGGTGACCGCGGACTATTCGCTGCGCGACGACGGCCAGATCCGTGTGCTCAACGCTTGCCGCAAGCCCGACGGCAAACGCAGCGATGCCGAGGGCCGCGCGAAGATTGTCGATGCCGCGACAGGCGCGAAATTGAAGGTCAGCTTCTTCGGACCGTTCTTTGGCGATTACTGGGTGCTGGACCGCGCGGAGGACTATTCCTGGGCCATCGTCGGCGAGCCTTCCGGGCGCTACTTGTGGCTGCTGTCGCGCGAAGCGGAGCCGGGCGCGGCCAAGGTCGAAGCGCTGATCGCCCGCGCGAAGGCGCTCGGCTATGACACCACACTGCTCCGGCGGACCACGCAGCCTTAGTTAAAGAACCGCTGCCGCCAATAAAACGTCGCGGCCACTGGATTGCCCGCGGCATTCGTGGCTGGTTTGAAGCGTAACCGCTCAATGGCGAGGCGGCAGACGATCTGGTCGGATTCGGGAAAGCCGCTGCCAGACTGAACGCGGCAGGCAGTGGCGCGGCCCGACGGGCTGACGGTCAGCGCCACGGTGACAGACTTGCCGATCCGCGCCTCGCGCCCGCCTGGCGGGACCGGAAAATCCTTCGCGTTGTTGATCTGGCCCGCGATATGCACCGGCTTGGTTGCTGCGCCGCCGCCTTGACCCGAACCACTGCCCCCTGCGCCGGTTCCGTTGCCTTGCCCGCCCGCTCCGGTGCCGTTGCCACTGGCGGTTGCGCCAGAGCTGTTAGCGGTGCCGCTGCTGCTCGCTTGCGGGGCTGGCTTGGTGGCGATGACGATCTTCGGCTTGGGCGCGGTGACTTCCTTGGGGACCGCCTTCTTGCCCGCTGCACCTTCAGCCCCGGCCAGCCTTGGGTGCGGGCTTGGGCTTTTCAGCAGGCGGAGGCGGAGGCGGCGGGGTTTCGACCGTGACCGAGAAGGTCGACAGCACCGTCCGCGCCACCGCCTCTACCGCGCCGGGCGCAAAGGCCCGGATCAGCGCGAAGATCGCCGCGACATGGATCAGCGCGACCAGCGCGAACACGCCAATCCGTTGCCAATTGCGGGCGGTTACTTCGGCGTCGCTCATCCGGGCTGTTTACACCCCAAGCGGCTGGCAGCAATCAGGAATGAGTCGCGCGCTTGGCGGCCCAGACCCCGAAGCAGCGCGATGAACAGCATAGCACACCACCGGCACGATCAGCGCGAGGCGCAGATCGTCGCTGCATCGGCGACAGTCCCGAACAGGAACGGCACAATCGCCCCGCCGACAATCGCGGTGCACATGATCCCCGAGGCCTGCGGAGCCTGATCACCCGTGCCTTCGGTGCCAAGGCTGAAGATCGTCGGGAACATCAGCGAATTGCACAAGCCGACCGCCACCAGCGCCCAGCCGGACACAGCGCCGGTTGAGACCGCCGAGAGCGCGATCAGCGCGATTGCGCCCAGCGCAAAGGTGGTCAGCACGCGGCCCGGCGCAAACATCCGCAGGATGAACCCGCCCGCCAGCCGCCCGATCAGCGCGCCGAGCCAGTAATAGGCCACCAGCTTGCCCGCCGCGACCATGCTCAGCCCCATCACGCTCTGATCGCCGAGGTAAGCGATCAGGTTCGAGCCGATCGCCACTTCCGCGCCGACATACGTGAAGATGCCGAGCGCGCCCAATTGCACGCGGCGGTTAGTGCGTAGCAGTTCCAGCGTGCCTTCGACCTTGGTCGCTTCGGTCTTCGCGCCATCCAGCGCCGAGCGGAACAGCCAGAACAGCGCCGCAATGGCGAGCATGATAATCGCCAGCCACATATAGGCAGTACCGATCGAAGCGCCTTGCTCCACCCGGTAGGCCTGCATCTGCGCGGCGGTGGCAGTCGCCGCGTCAATCGGCTGTTCGTCACCCAGCAAGACCGTGGCCCCGCCGTAGACCATCAGGAACACCCCGATCGAGTTGAACGCCTGCGCAAAAGTCAGCCGGCTGTGCGAGGTTTCGACCGGGCCCAATGTAGTGACCACCGGGTTCATCGCCACTTGCAGCACGGTGATCCCCGCGCCGATGCAGAACAGCGCGGCCAGAAACCCGCCATAGCTGGCCGAGGCCGAGGCCGGGATGAACAGCAGCGCCGCCGCCGCGACCATCACAAAGCCGAGCACGAAGGTGCGGATATAGCCCAGCTTCGACATGATGATCCCCGCCGGGATCGAGAACAGCGCATAGGCGATGAAGAACGCCATCTGCACCAGATTGGCCTGGGCATGGCTCAGCTGGAACATCGGCTTGAACTTGCCGACCAGCAGATCGTTGATGTTGGTCACCCCGCCCAGCAGGAAGAACACCGCGAACACCAGCAGCAGCACCGTGGTGGTGCCTCTTGCCGCTCTGGCCGCTGCCAGTTGCCCCCGAACCTGTGATTGGTGCCGCCATCGTGCTCTCCTCATCCATGTCTGTCGCCCCGCCTTGTTGGGAGCGTTCACATTCCACGCTGAACTCTGACGAGTCTGGCCGCAAAGTCCAGCCGTATACGTATGGATTATCCCCGGTGCTGCGATTGCCCGGCGCGGCTGATCCGGCGCCGTGCAAGCACTCGACATGATCGCAAAACGGCTTAGGGGATGGGCGCAGCAGGCGATCGGCGCAGCACAGGGGGCGATGATGAACGAGCGGCGCAATGGAGCAATCGATCACGACGCCTTGCCCTATGGCGGCGATCTGTTCGGCGAGCTGCATCTGGCGGCAACAACCGCTGAACACGGCCAGCGCGCCCAGCCTGTTCCCCGGCCTCGCGGTCTGCGGCGTGGCGGCGGCGGCGGCGGCGTGGCTGTCCGAACATTACGGCTTCCCGATCATCCTGCTCGGCCTGCTGATCGGGCTGGCGCTGAATTTCATCGCGCGCGAACCGGCGACCCATCCCGGGCTCGACTTCGCCTCGCGCACCTGCCTGCGGGTGGGGATCGTGCTGCTTGGGCCTGCAAGTGACCTTCAGCCAGATCGCCGCCTTGGGCGCTGCGCCATTTGCCGCGCTGCTGGTGGTGATGGCGGTCACCTTGGGCGCAGGTCTGGCCGGGGCGCGGCTGGCCGGGCAATCGCGCTATGCCGGGCTGCTGGCGGGCGGCGCGACCGCAATCTGCGGCGCCAGCGCCGCGCTCGCGCTCTACGGCGTGATCGGCAAGGACCGGCTGAGCCAGGCGCAGTTCGCGCTGACGCTGGTGGGCGTCTCGCTCGCCAGCGCCTTTGCGATGTCAGTCTATCCGATCCTCGCGGGCTATTTCGCGCTGAGCGACCAGCAGGCCGGGTTCCTGATCGGCGCGTCGATTCACGACGTCGCGCAGGCAATCGGCGGCGGCTATGCCTTCTCGGACGCGGCGGGCAGCCACGCCACCATCGTCAAACTGGCGCGGGTGGCGCTGCTTGCGCCGGTGGTGGCGCTGGTGACGGTGATGATTGGCCAGGCGGGTGCGCCCGCCGGATTGCCGATGTGGCGGCGGCTGGCGTTGCCATGGTTCATCACCGCGTTTCTGGGCGTGGTGGCATTCAACAGTCTGGTTTCGATGCCGCCGATGCTGGGCCATTGGGCGCTGCTGGGTTCAAAAGCGCTGCTGCTGCTGGCGGTCACCGCCACGGCCATGCGCAGCCGGATGGATTTGCTGCTCGACATGGGCTGGCGCGCGACGATCCCGGTGATCACCGCCACGCTGGCCAGCTTTGCCGCCGCGCTGGGCTTTGCGGTACTGCTGATCTAGCACGCCAAGTTATTGCGGCAGCAACAGCCCGCGCCGCCCCGCCGCAATGAAGGTCGCGAGCAGCATCGCGCCCATCAGCAGCGCGATCAGGCCCAGCGGATCGAAGGCCGCCGCTTGACCGATGTGGATCAGCCCGGCCCACAGCGACAGCCCCGGCACCAGCAGCCCCGCCATCACCGCCGATGCCTCCAGCGATACCCCGCGCAGCAATTCATCATACAGCCGCCATTGCAGCACCGTGACCGCCGCCAGCAGGACCAGCGCGAAGGCCAGCGCGCTGACCGCGAGCGCCCCCGGCACCAGCCCTTGCGGCCCCGAAAACGCGAGCAGCAGCAAAGCCGCGCCCAGCACGGTACAACTCCCGGCACTGCCAATCAAAATCGCGCGCTGATCCGCCAGATCGTCCTGATCCGCGACGTTCAGCACCTTTGCACCGATGCCGGGGAACAGCAGCCCCAGCCCCACAAACAGCCCCATCGCCAGATAGAGCAGGCCAACCGCAGCGAGCGCAAAGGCCCCCGCACCGGCGGTCCGCTCCAGTTCGGGCAGGGTCAGCGACAAGGCAGCCCCCAGCGCCGCGCCGACCACGGCCCCGGCGATCAGCTGGATCACCAGCTTGCGATAATTCGGACGGAGTGGTTCGCTGGTCATGCTTCAGGCTCCCAATGATCGATGAAAATGTCCGGCACCGCGACGGCAAACAACCGCGCCAACCGCAGCGCCAGCGGCAGACTGGGATCGTACTTGTCGGTCTCGACCGCGTTGATGGTCTGGCGCGAAACCCCGATCCGCCGCGCCAGCTCACCCTGGCTCCACCCGGCCCTCTCCCGCAATTCCCGCAACCGGTTTTCCAAGACACGCACTCCAGTGTGACAAGAGCTCTTTACAGGCTGGGAGTGAGGGGTGTCAAGAGTGTTTGTCACTGTTCACTCAAGGGGCTCACTTGTTCGCAGTTTGTTACGCAAATAGAGCGGGGTTGATGGTTATTGGCGCGGATATTCCTTGACTTAACCCGCCAGGGCGGGCTAACCGCGCTCTATGACAAACGACTCAGCCATTATCGCCCGCCTTCGCGATCAAGCGAAAAGCGAGCGCGTAACCGGGGACGGTCACTATGAGAACGCTGACGCCTTAGATCGCGTTGCCGACCTGCTGGCTGCTAAGGCCGGGGTAGATGTTGTTTCGGTTGAAGCAACATTCCACCCTGTGGGCGGGGTCGCACAGCGTACCGGCGGGAGGGGCAAGCCTCCCGGCGCCATGTCAAAACGGTGGCGCGGGCATTTTGCAGAAATCTTTCGTTCCTATGGCCCGACGTTTTCAATCGCCAATGTGCAAAAGGTTATCGCCCAGCGGGAAGGCCGAGAAATGCGGGATAGTGAGGTCCGTCGTCTTTTTGAGGGCAACGTTAAGCACGGATATCTAGTGGTTCCCGGCGCGGGGTTTTATCAGGCAACCACCAAATTGATGGATTTGATTGGCCTATCCAGCTTTAACAGCGGCTCTCCGCTGCCAAATGTCGCTTCCCAAGCCCCATTGTTTGGACCTCCGACGCAGGAGACCACCCATGGTGCATGAATTTCAGAGTTCACTGAAAGGTGAAACCGGGGGTGTGTGGCCCCCGGCCCCGTATAGCCCAACAGTTGAGGCGGCCTGCCTGACGGTTACTGGGGGTGGCACATGAGGTAGAGTCTACCTTTAACACCACACACCATCAGGCCGCTGCGCTCGGGCGATCCGTTAAATCGCCCGGGCGCGGGTTCGTTAGCAAGAAACGAACGACAATGGAATCGGATAATTTCGAAGAGCAATATGCTGCAGGGAGGCTTCATCTCCCTTGCGCTTAATGCTTTCCCAATCAACAAAGCCACACCTAAAAGCTTCTTATTGCGAAGGCCGAGAATTTTGGCAGGCTCCAGAGCCCACTCCACCCCACCGCACTTTTCATTTTCCTACACGCCCCGATTGTGCCTAATCCCTGCGCCTCTTTCAGCAGCCGAGGCACCTCCATGGAACGCAGACCGATTTTTGATGCCGTCCGGCAAATGCTCGGGCGCGGGTTGCGGGGGCGGGAGGTGGCGGCGCTGGATGGGGCGATTGATGCGGCGCTTGGCCAGGCCGCGCCTCCTGCCGCCGCGAACACCCACGCGCTCAGTCCGGCCGGGCTGGCCTTGATCCAGCGCTGGGAGGGCTGCGCGAAGCGGCGCAGCGACGGGCGCTATGAGGCCTATCCTGATCCCGGCACGGGCGCAGATCCGTGGACCATCGGCTGGGGCACCACCGGGAGTGATGTGGTGCCGGGGCTGGTCTGGACGCTGGAGCAATGCAACGCCCGGTTCGAACGCGATGTGCAGCGCTTTGTCCGCGAGGTGCAGGCCGCGCTGGCGGGTGCGCCGACCAGCCAGGGCCAGTTCGATGCCATGGTCAGCTTTCACTACAACACCGGCGCGATCCGCAAGGCGACGTTGACGCGGCTGCACAAGGCGGGCGATCACGCCGGGGCGGCGGCGGAATTTGGCAAATGGGTTCACGCCGGGGGCCAGCGCCTGACCGGGCTGGTGCGGCGGCGCGCGGATGAGGCGGCGCTGTACCGGAGCAAATAACGCCCCGCCCTTTTTGGCAGGCCCAGTTGACAGGTCCGGCTGCGTCCCGGATCGTGGCAACATGCTCAGCCAGATGCAATTTTCCGGGACCTGGCGCGATTATCAGGCGCGGGTGCTGGGCGAACTGGGCGAGCATTTCGAGGACGGGCAGATCCACGTCGTCGCCGCGCCGGGATCGGGCAAGACCGTGCTCGGGCTGGAAATCGTCAAGCGGATGCAGCGCCCCGCGCTGATCCTGGCCCCCACCACCACGATCCGCGATCAATGGCTGGCGCGGCTGGTGCCGCTGTTCCTGCCCGCCCCGCCCGAAGCGCAGCAGGTATCGCGCCAGCTGGATGCGCCTGCGCAGTTCACCACCACGACCTATCAGGCGCTCCATGCCGTCTGGGCCAATGACCGGCCTGAGACTGGACCTGCGCCGCGCTTTGCCGCGCTGGTCGCTGCGCTAAAGGCGCGCGGTCCGGTGACACTGGTACTGGATGAGGCGCATCACTTGCGGCGCGAGTGGTGGAACGCGCTGCTGGCGCTGAACGACGCGCTGCCCGATGCGCGGCTGGTCTCGCTCACCGCGACTCCGCCTTATGACGCACCCTTAGCGAATGGGCGCGCTATGAGGCGCTGTGCGGGCCGATCGATCTGGAGATCAGCGTACCCGAACTGGTGCGCAACGGCGATCTGTGCCCGCATCAGGATCACGTGGTGTTCTCCGCGCCCGAAGCCGACGCGCTGTCGCTGCTCGAAGCGCGCCGCCGCGCGGTTGGCGCGTTGCTGACCGAACTGCGGAGCGATGCGCCGCTGATCGAATTTCTGACCACTCATCCCTGGCTGACCGCGCCGGACGATCATACCGAAGCGATCCTGGAAACGCCCGAGCTGCTCTCAGCGATTCTGGTGTTTCTGGCCAGTTGCGGCCAACCGTTGCCGCGCGCGCCGCTGCGGCTGCTGGGGGTCAACGCCCGCGCCGTGCCCGCGCCGTCGGCGTTCTGGACCGAGGTGCTGCTGAACGGGCTACTGTTCACCCAAGCCGCGACCTTTCCACTGGGGCCAGAGCGGACCAGGTGGCTGCGCGGCGCGCTGGCCGAACCCGGGCTGATCGAAGGCGGCAAGGTCAAGCTGAGCGAGAGCCGCGCGCTGTTCCGGCTGATGGCGGGCAGCCTTGGCAAGCTGGACAGCATCGCCGAAATCGCCCGCAGCGAAGCCGCCAGTCTGGGGCCGCAGCTGCGGATGGTGGTACTGTCTGACCACATCCGCGAGGATGAACTGCCGCGCATCGCCTTGCCGGACTATCGCCCCGCCAAGCTGGGGGTCGTGCCAATCTTTGCGCGGCTGCGCGCGCAGTTGCCCGATGGGCAGCGGCTGGGCGTGCTGACCGGCAAGCTGGCAATCATCCCGGCGGGCGCCGTGCCCGCGCTGCAAGACTTGCTGACCAGCCGCGCGATCACGGGCCTGATCGCCGCGCCGCTCGCGGGCGATCCGCTGCATCTGCGGGTCACCCTGCCCGGCAGCGACGCCCACCGGCTGGTCGAGCTGCTGACCGCGCTGTTCACGGCGGGGGAGATCACCATGCTGGTCGGCACGCAGGCCCTGCTGGGCGAAGGCTGGGATGCCCCGGCAATCAACAGTCTGGTGCTGGCGAGCAATTCGGCAGCGTTCATGCTGTCCAACCAGATGCGCGGACGGGCGCTGCGGATCGATCCGGCGCAGCCCGCGAAAGTGGCGAACATCTGGCACCTCGCGACTGTGGCGCAGCGCGCGGATGCACCGCTGGTGGCGCTGGCAGAGCGGCTTGAATGGGGGCAACTGGCGGGCGGGTTTGACGAGCCCGCCTCCGAAATCGCGCTGCTGGGCCGCCGCTTCAGATGCTTTGAAGGGATCGCCAACGGACCATCGACGCTGATCGAAAGCGGGTTGGGGCGGCTGGGCCTGTCCAGCGATGCCAGCCTGACCGTGGCCAATGCGCAGACCTTCGAACTGGCGCGGAACCGGGCGGCGATTGCAGAGCGCTGGACCGTGTCGCTGGGCGATGCCCCGCCGCGCGCGCATGTGCGCGAAACCGTCAGCCCCAACTATGCCCCGCGCGGCCTCGCCTGGCGCGACACGCTGCGCTGGCTGGGGGTCACCGCCGCCGGATCGGGCGCGCTGGCGATGGCCGATGCGCTGCGGCACGATTACGGCTGGGCCCCGCCGGTGGTGATCGCGATGGGCGTGGCGGGGGCAGGCGCGCTGGCGGCGCTGCCGAAACTGGCGAAGGCAAGCTGGCTGGCCTGGCGCAATGGCTCGCTCGAAGGATCGCTGCTGGCCGTCGGACACGTGCTGCTGGACAGCCTGCACCACGCCCGTGTGATCAATGACGCGGATCATTGCAACGCCCAGTTGGAGGTGCGCGCCAGCCTCAGCGGTGCGCTCGACCTGATCTTGCGCGGCACCTCGCGCAGCGCCGAGCGCGCGCTGATGCTGGCGGTGAGCGAGCTGCTCGGCCCGGTGCAAAACCCGCGCTACCTGCTGGTCCGTCGCAGCTGGCTGGGCCTGCACCGCCGCACCGATTGGCATGCCGTGCCAACCGCACTCGCGCGCAGCACGGCCACGCGCGCGTTCTTTCTCAAGCGCATGGCAGCAGAGAATCGGCAGCTCGCAGCTGATCCTGACCCGCACGCCAGCGGGGCGGCGAACCTTGCTGCGGGCGCGGGCGCAGTCTTTCGCCGCCGGGTTCCAGCGCCGGGTAGAGCGCCGCTCGGTCTGGGTTTAGCGCCGCTTGATAGATTGCAGCTTGCAATCCAATCGCGACCTGACGAAAGTCGCCCCAGTTAACCGATCACTTAAAGGGAGATTCGCCATGCGCGAGCGGCTGCAACATTACATCGATGGCAAATGGGTCGACAGCGAAGGCGGCGCACGGCGTGAGGTGATCAATCCCGCGACGGAAGAAGCCTGCGCGGTCATCAGCGTTGGGACCAAGGCCGATATCGACAAGGCCGTCGCCGCCGCGCGCAAGGCCCTTCCCGCCTGGAGCGCCACCACCCGCGAGGAGCGGCTGGCGCTGCTCGGCCGGATCGTGGAAGAATACAAGAAGCGCGGGGCCGATCTGGCCGCTGCGATGGCCGAAGAAATGGGCGCCCCGGTCTCGTTCGCGGGCACTGCCCAAGTCGGCGCCGGGATCGGCGGGTTCATGAGCACCATGGCCGCGCTGAAGGACTTCAGCTTCATGGAGGATGGCCCGGGCTACAAGGTCGCTTACGAGCCGATCGGCGTGGTCGGGATGATCACCCCGTGGAACTGGCCGCTGAACCAGATCGCATTGAAAGTCGCGCCGTCGCTGGCAGCGGGCAACACCATGGTGCTCAAGCCGTAGCGAAGAATGCCCGACCAACGCGGCGATTTTTGCCGAAATCCTTGACGCAGCGGGCGTGCCGCCGGGCGTGTTCAACCTGGTGCAGGGCGACGGGCCGACCACCGGCAACGCCATTTCCAGCCACCCGGACATCGAAATGGTCAGCTTCACCGGTTCGACCCGCGCCGGGATCGCCGTGGCCATCGCCGCCGCGCCGACCGTCAAGCGCGTGCATCAGGAACTGGGCGGCAAGAGCCCTAACCTGGTTCTGCCCGATGCCGATTTCGCCGCGCACCTGGGCCCGGTCGCGATGGGGCCGCTGGTCAACACCGGCCAATCGTGCATCAGCCCGACCAAGGTGCTGGTCGCCAAGGACCGCGAAGCCGAAGCGGTCGCGTTCTACAAGGCGATGTATTCGGCGACGCCAGTGGGTGATCCGATGGCCGAAGGCGGCCATATCGGCCCGCTGGTCAACAAGGCGCAGTATGACAAGGTCCGCGACCTGATCCAGTCCGCCATCGATGAAGGCGCGGTGCTGGAAACCGGCGGCACTGACCTGCCCGCCGGGGTCAATCGCGGCTACTTCGTGCAGCCGACGGTGTTTTCGGGCGTCACGTCCGACATGCGGATCGCGAATGAGGAAATCTTTGGCCCGGTCGCCACGATCCTCACTTACGACACGCTGGAGCAAGGCATCGAAATGGCCAATGACACCGAATACGGGCTGTCCGCGGCGATCACCGGCGATCCTGCCAAAGCTGGCGGCGTTGCGAGCAAGCTGCGCGCCGGGATGGTAGCGATCAACAACTGGGGCCCCAGCCCGGGCGCTCCCTTCGGCGGCTACAAGCAAAGCGGCAACGGCCGCGAAGGCGGACTGGCCGGGCTGAAGGACTTCATGGAAACGAAGGCGATTTCGGGCCTGCCTGCCTGAGGTCAGCACACAGGCTGCCAAGGACCCTCCTGCCGCACGCGCGGCGGGAGGGTTTTTCTGGCGATAGTGTAGTTGTTTGGACCAATATGGCTAAAGGCCGGTATGGCCCATTCCCAAACGCAACCGGCCATACCACGCTCAAAAGCCCCGTCACTCCTTTGTGGGTGGCGGGGCTTTCTTGCGTTTGGCCCTAGGCGGCTTCTCTGGCGGCTTGACCTGTAGCAAGCCGCCAAGAGCCTTCGCCAGATCGAGCGGCGCTAGGCTGACTGGCTTTTCGTCAGGCATCAGGCGAGAAATTTGAGGATGGTCTTGTAACCTTCCAGCATTTCGCGAAGCGGCTCAAGCTCCTCTGGCCCCACATCTGCCGTAAGCTTCAAGCGACCATTCTCGACGTAAGCCGTCACGTCGAGTTTACCGCTTTTCGGCTTTTGCTGCGCCAACTCCTTTGACTTTTCAGCCTCCCCAAGGGGAGTGCCAGCCATTGGCGGTTTCGTCAGTTCGATCTGGTCCATAGGTATCCCTGTCGGACTTCCAAAGACGCGAAGATGTGACCCGTCCGGGGACACCCATTCAACCTTGCGAGATTGAAACTGGATGACATCGCCTGAAATCCAGCGAACGTAGTCACCTACGGTTGCCTTCATTTTTGGCGGATCGGACAAATCCTTCGTATCGTCGGTTGCCGTATCCTCTTGTTGAGGGGATACCTTAGCAGACCCATTGAGTTCCTGCAAAGGCCAAGGTGGCGCGATACGTCGCAATCACTTCTTCGGCTGCGGAGGGGCTGTAAGGAGCCTCCCCAATCTCTTCCCGATCAATCGTCAGGTGCGTCTTTATGACAGTGTCGGAAAGCCCCTCCGCCGAACCATATTTCCCCCAAAGCTCCGTGTGGATCATGGGGATTATGGCCGCACGGTTGACCGCCTCTTTTCGCTTCACTGAATGGGGGTCGGTATCAAGAATGATGCGCTTGGCAGCATCCGTAATCTGGAATTTACGGGTCTTTCCAGTCCCACTGTCTTGCAACAGTCCATATTGAATTAGGGAGGCTGCGGTTCGCCATACCTTCCCGTCAACCGACTTCATCCCCCACGCTTCCGCCAACACTTGGACCCCGACCGCATGGGCGTTCGCCTTTGAGTGCAATTCGGTGGCGCGCTCAATGGCCTTCCCGAGATCAAACATCGGATACGGCGGGGATCGGAACCGCTTCGGTTTGCTGGCCTCGTCACTCATTGTGCTTTCCTTCCGGCGACCGTATTGAAAGCCTTATACCCGGTTGTCAAGTTAGGACGGATTGTCTTAGACCTTTTTTAACTTGTGCCGCCCGCGCCGTTCATGCATATGGGCGGGATGAAAGGGGAATCACCATGCCGCCGCCTGCCAGATAGCCCACGCGCCTCGACAAACTGACTTGCGCTGTGGGCATGGCCTGAGGGTCAGGCCGGATCGAGAGGGCTGGAACCCCTCATCGACCCGGTGGGCAAAACCCATTTAACCGACTGTGCCCCCGTGGCGGAAACGGAAGACGCGCCAGCATAGGGTGCTGGTGGCCTTTGGCCTTCCCGGTTCGATACCGGGCGGGGGCACTTTTATATAGTCTAGGTTTCTGATTTATGGAAGTGCCAGATCATGCGCGTCCCTTGGCCTAATGGCTTCCCGCCTGTGATGATTCACGGCCCTTGGCAGGGTGACGGATTCGCGGGCCTGGCTGACGACACAGAGTATTTCCCGGCCAAGAAGAAGCGGGATATCAACGCTGCTGCGCGGGTATGCGCTCGATTCATTCGCGAGGATGTCTGCGAGCAAATTTTTGACGTCTGTGTCGATAACTCTGAACGCCCCCCTTTGGTTATTGCCCCGGCGATGAACATTCTTAAATCGCAGAACGTTTTGGCGGTTGGCTATGCCCAAAGGCTTGCCTGTGAAATGGGATGGGAGGTCGCCAAGCACGTCTATCAGGGGGTTTCGGTCAAGCGGGATTTTGTTACCGACAACTGGTTTCGCATCGCCCATCAGCCTGAGTTCTATGGCGATGTTGAACCTGAGCGCAGGTATGTGATTGCCGATGATGTGTGCACGATGGGCGGAACGATCGCCTCATTAAGAGGGTTCATTCAATCGAAAGGTGGCAACGTTATATGCGCCACGACATTGGCAGGCCGCGCCGGAGGGATAATGGAGATAGCCATCTCGTCCCAAACATTGTATGGCTTGCAAACGCGAGACGATGGGCGTTTCGCGGAAGCGGTTTTGCAGGAGCTAGGCTATGGCCTCGAATGCCTTACAGAGTCAGAAGGACGCTTCCTTCTGCGATGTGCATCGCCTGAACGCTTCCGAGAGGGAGTGCATGGAGCGCGCTACGCATGAAGTTCATGCGGAGTTTGAGGCCCTTTGTGCTTCAGAACCGCCGAAATTTAATTTTCGCGAGCGCGGTTCTCGGTAGCCTTTACCCAACCGTTTCAGCGTAAGTCAGCCGCTTCCCAAAGGCCGTTGCGATCACACTCACCGTGCGCGCTCCATCACTGCCAGTGCGCGTATTCCAGCGACGGTCGAACTCAGCCAAGTAGCGCGGAATGTGCTTGTCGCTGATGTGGTGGAACGCACCAATGATCCCGCGCTTAAGGAGGCTGTGATAGCTCTCCGCAAAGTTCGTATGCATGATAACGCCGCGCACGAATGTCTTGCTGTGGTCAACGGTGTGGTGACCATTGAAGTGCTCTGAAAGCCCTTCATAGGACAGGTGCGCGTCAGTCATGATCGTGGCGGACTTGTCCACAATAGGTTTGGCAAGTTCCTGCAAAGTGGCCTTGCGGACGTTCGGAACCTTGACTGTCTTTACGTCGCCCTCACGGTCGATCAGTGTCATAACAGCGGTCTTGCGACCAGCTGCGGCAGTGCGGCCCTTGTGGCGATTGTTGCGCTTCTTGCCCCCGATGTAGGTTTCGTCCAATTCGACAATGGCATCCGGCCCGGTGCCAAGCATTCCCGCCAGAGGCTCTTGCAACATGGCTTCGCGCACCCGGTGGCACATAAACCAAGCTGACTTGTAAGTGATTTTCAGTTCGCGGCTAAGCTGGTTCGCCGAGACACCCTTCTTGCTGCTGCACATCTGGAAAATGGCATAAATCCACTGTCCAACGGTGATGTGCGCGCCCTCAAAGATTGAACCGCTGGTGACGCTGAATTTTTTGCGGCAAGCGGCGCACTTCCACTGCTTGCGGAATGTCGGGATTACGTTGCCGTCCTTGTCCTTGCGCACATATTTGACCGGGTAGGCTTTCTGCCCACCGCACTTTGTGACTTCGCCAGTCTCTGCGTCGATTACGTCTAGCGGGCACGTAACCTTGCCGTCCGGCCAACGGAGATCGGCCAAGGCTTGCTGTGCTGCGGCTTCATCGGTGAGGAAGCGGGCTACGTCTGCGATGCTGTTCAGTTCCATGCCGATTGTCTAGCATGGAATTGTGGTCCAAACAAATATATTATCGCCGTTTTTCTTTGCCTGCCGCCGGTGCGCGCAGCCGGGCTGGTTCAGGTTCCTGACAGCGGCTGCGGGAGAAAATGGGAGTTGAGCGACAATTTATCGCGCGCGCCCACGTGCGAACTAGAATTGTGACAGTTCTGTTTCCCAATTATTTGAATGACAGTTGAAATATACTCGTGTTAACAATTTCAAATTGGAGTTTCATTCATGCGATTCGCATTAATATTTCCACTGACTGTTGGCCTATTGACGCTGGCCGCTTGCACTCCGAACAATTCAGAGACTGAATCCGGCGCATCCGGTTCGGTTCAAAAGCCTGATGTACTGCAAGCCGCCAGTTCGGCGGTGACTTCAGCCAGCTCGGCACCAGTGACATCCGCATCCGCCCCAGCAGCATCCGCCGCGCCCACGGTCCGCCCGGCTGCGCCGCTTGCCGCAGCCTCTCCCCCAGCCGCAACACCGCCAGTGACAAGTACGGCGGTTTATATCGCCCGGCTGCGCACGCTACCTGAGGCTGGCGCGACCATCGATGTGCTGACTGCCGGAAAGCTGGCGATTGTCGCTGGATGCCTGGTGCTGCAAACCGCTGAAGGCCCGGCGCTAGCCGTACTTACTCCGGCTGCGCGGTTCGACCCGGCCACTGGCACACTCACGCAGGGAGGCCTGCGCGTGACGCTTGGCCAGCCGGTGGCTGTCACCGCCGTGCCGCGGCCGGTCAGCGATTTCGGATTTTTAACGAAGGAGCCCCCGTCATCATGTCCAAAGCTCGTCATCTCCATGGCCTCGCTGCAACGGCGCTGATCGCGCTGAGCGCGGCGGCAATCGCGCTCGGCAGCCCCGAGCCGGGTCAGGCCCAAGCCCCCGGCGCGCTGCGCAACCCCAGCGTGACGCACCTGATGCAGCAATATGGCTTGGGCGAGGCCGAAGCCCAGCGGCGGATCGACTTGCAGCTGGAAATCATGGCCTTGGCGGAACAACTCAATACCAACGGCGACCCCAATTTCGCCGGGATCCACATCCAGCATACACCGGTCTACAAGGTGGTAGTCTCATTCGCCGACAAGGATGATCGCAAGGCCTTTGTCCAGAGCCTGACCCCGGCGCTGCGCCCGCATGTGCAGATCAGGATGGCCAAACGCGCCAAAAAGACGCAGCTGGCTGATCTCGACGCGCTGAACGCCGCCTTTGCCGGGCTGAATGCGCCCTATCTTGGCAGCTATGATCTGGCCAACGAGCGCTACGAATTCACCGTTGGTGACGAGGCCACGGCGGAGCGCTTTCGCGCTGCTGCGCCGGCCGCGATCAAGACCGACATGGTGGTCGTGGTCGGTGCTATTCCGGGGCTGGAAAGCGCTCCCACCGGCACGGCGGCCGGCGATTCCATTCGCGGTGGCCAGACCGCGTTCAACAGCAGCGGCAGCAGCGCCGCATGCACCTATGCCTACGCGGTATCCTATACCTTGGGCGGAGTGGCCAAGCGTGGCATCCTGACTGCCGGGCATTGCCCCAACTCGCTGGTCCACAAGGTTGGCACCCGCAACATCACGCTCGCCAATCCCGATGTTGAACGCCAGACGTGCTCGGTTGGCGGCAAGCATGACTACCAGATCATGGACACCACCGGCATCACGACCAGCTATACGATCCAATATACCGACATGAACTCCATTCCGGAATTCCCGGCTTCTGGCACGCTTGACCTGACCGGGATCAAGAGCTTCGCCAACCAGACCGCCGGGATGATCATGTGCAAAAGCGGCCAGACCACCGGGATTACCTGCGGCGAGATCGTCAGCGGCAACGCCAGCTTCCGCGACAACGGCACCGGCTGCACCAGCGGCACCGCCTCAACCGGGTTCATCAAGGTCAGCAAATCGCAGCAGGCCGATTTGAGCGCGGGCGGTGACAGCGGCGGGGCGTGGTTCATGTACCCGGGCAGCGCGACCACGATCCTGGGCGTCGGGATCCACACCGCCGGGGGCTGCTCCGCCAGCTCGCCAGCGGGCACCTGCGTTTCTGATACCGGCACCGCCGCCTATTCGATCTACATGCCGATCGACTATATCGACGATCACAACACCACGGTGGCCACGATCAAGAAGCCGTGATCGCCGCCGACAGCCCCGTCCCCGCCGCGCGCGGGGATGGGGTTGGGCTGACCAGGATCACCAGCGCCCCGTTAGCACCCGCGCCGCCATCAGGTGATTGGCGACCACGAACCACCACAGCGGAAAATCTGTGCGGGTCAGCCGGAGATCGCCATGTACCGGATCGCGATCGTATAGCCGGTGTCCGATCAGGCCCGGGGCAACATGCGCCACCGGAAAGCCGATTGCCGCCCATAGCGGCCAGATCGTCAAACTTGCCGCAACCACGCCAAGCCCCGCAAACACGCCGATGACATGCAGCGCCAGGTTGACTGGATGCTGATGGTCCGCGCGGTATGCACCCGCATAGAATTCCGCGAATGTCAGCCGCGCTGCGCTGGACTCAGCCATTGATGGATCCTCTTTCCCGATTGCCTCCATACAAAATATGAGTGATAACTCATATCGTCTACTCGCGTTCAGACGTGAGCAAATCGGGTCATCGGCATGTCTTTCACCCCGCGCAAACTGCCGCAACAGGACCGCTCGCGCGCTACCTGCGCCACAATTCTGGAAGCAGCGGCTCGCATTATCGCGCGCGACGGTCTGGCTGGATTCTCGACCAATGCCGTTGCCAAACGCGCCGGGGTCAGCATTGGCAGCCTGTATCAGTATTATCCGAACAAGGACGCGCTGATGGTCGCGCTGATTGACCGCCAGCAACAGCAGCAGCTGGACAATCTCCTGGTTGCAGCCAGCCAAGTTGACGCCAGCGCCAGTCTGGAAGCGGTCGTTCGCACGCTGGTGCGCGGCGCGATGCAGCATCACCGCGACAATGATCTGCTCGCCTCAGCAATCGATCACGAAGAAGCACGGTTGCCGGTGGACGCGCTGGTCGGGCGCTATCTTGATCAGGGCGGCGCGCTGGTCGGGGTGATGCTGGCGCGGTTTGCGCACCAGATCCAGCCCATCGACCCGGCCCGCGCCGCGCGCACCCTGCCCGCACTGGTGCGCGCAGTGACCGACGCCTGGGCGAATCAGTCTCCGCCGCAGCTCGAAGTGGCCGAAGATGAAGCCGTCAAAGCTGTGCTGGGCTACCTGCGATAGCCAGTCCGGATCAAATCAGCCGGTACTGCAATTGCCCGCCCGGCGCGCCGTCCTTGCCAGCTCCGGGCAGTGTCGCGGCATCGCGGCGGGCGGCGACGGCTTTGGCGATCAGCGCGTCCTGCTCGGTTTCCGCGATCCGTTCCCAGCCGTGGCGGCTCAGCCGTTCGAGCGGGCGGTAGCGGATCTTGTACTGCATCCGCGCCGATCCATCGACCCAGTAACCCAGATAGACGTAAGCCAGCCGGGAATCCTGCGCGCGGCGGATGTGATCGAGGATGATGTAATTGCCAAGGCCTGCGCGGCCGGGATGATCGGGTTCGTAAAAGCTGTAGATCATCGACAGGCCATCGGCCTGCTGATCGGTCAGGCAGGCGCCAACCAGCCGCCCCGGCGTGCCGTCGAGGGTGGGTTCGCGGTATTCCACCACCTGGCTGTCCACCGAGGTGTGTTCGATCATGTCCGCAAAATCGACTTCGTCCATCGTCGCCATGCCGCCGCCGGGGTGGCGTGCACCGAGATAACGTTGCAGCAGTTCGAATTGCTCAGCGGTGGACCATGGGCGGCAGATCGTGCTGACCAGATCGGAATTGCGGCGCAGATCGCGTTTTTGCGTGGACGAAGCGCGGAACTCGGCGGCGACAACCCGCACCGAAACGCAGGCCACGCAATCTCCGCAGGACGGGCGATAGGCCACGGTCTGGCTGCGGCGGAACCCGATCCGGCCCAAGGCATCGTTGAGCGAATCCGCGTGTGGCCCTTTGAGTTCGGTGAACACCTTGCGCTCGCTGCGTCCCGGCAGATAGGGGCACGGGCTGGGGCTCGTGACGAAAAACCGGGGAAATCGCACGGGTGCCGTCACAAACGAACCACTTCTTTCAAACTGAACGGGCGCTGCCACAGCCGCCGCAAGCCCAGACTATGCGCGCCAGCGGCCCGCGTTGAAAGAGTTTTAACCACAAAACATGGTTGCGCATTCGTTATTATGCACAGCGCCGCAAATACCGCTCAGCCGGGTCGCATTTCGAGACAGTTGTGCGCGGGTACCTTACCCGGATCAGGCGACATCCACCTGCGTGACCGAATACCCCTTGGCCACCAGACTGCGCACCAGCGCCTCCAGCTGGTCCTTGTCGCGCGCTTCGCATTCGATGTCGGTGATCAGGCCCTTGGCAGGCAGGGTGGTGAAGATCCGCTGGTGGTAGATTTCGATGATATTCACCGAATGCCGGTTGAATTCCTCCATCACCTTGAACAGCGCGCCCGGGCGGTCCTGCAAGGTCAGCCGCAGCCGCGCGAGGCGGCCTGAACGCGCCAGATCGCGCAGCAGCACATTGGCGAGCAGCCGCGTATCGATGTTCCCCCCGGTCAGCACCATGCCGACCTTGCGGCCCTTGAAGTGCTCCGGGTGCGCCATCACCGCGGCAAGGCCGGCCGCGCCCGCGCCTTCGACCACGGTCTTTTCGATCTGCAACAGCAGCGCCACCGCGCTCTCCAGCTGCGCCTTCGCTGACCAGCAGAAAATCATCAAGCAGCCCGGCCAGCACTTGCGAAGTAAATACGCCGGGTTCCTTCACCGCGATCCCTTCGGCCAGGGTATCGCCGCACAGGGGTACTGCGTGCCTTTCAGCCGGTTGTACATCGATGGAAACAGCTCTGCTTCCACCCCGATCAGGCCGATCTCCGGCTTGATCCCGCGCGCCGCCGTGCCCATCCCCGAAGCCAGCCCGCCGCCGCCGACCGGGATCACCAGCATGTCCAGTTCGGGCACGTCTTCCAGCATTTCCAGCGCGACCGTGCCTTGCCCGGCAGCGACCAGCGGTTCATCGAACGGGTGAATGAAGGTCAGCCCCAGTTCGCCTTCCAGCTCGCGCGCATGGGCATAGGCATCGTCAAAGGTCTCGCCGATGCAGCACCACCTTGCCGCCGACCGCCTCGGTCTGCATGATCTTCACCGACGGCGTGGTCTTGGGCATCACGATGGTCACCGGCATGCCCAGCCGGGTGCCGTGATACGACAGCCCCTGCGCGTGGTTGCCCGCAGAGGCTGCGATCACGCCTTTGCTGCGCTGCGCCTCGGTCAAGTGCAGCATCGCGTTGAGCGCGCCGCGTTCCTTGTAGGACGAGGTGAATTGCAGGTTTTCGAACTTCAGCCAGATCTCCGCGCCGGTGATCTCGCTCAGCGTGCGGCTGTAATCGCAATCGGTGCGCACCACTGCGCCGCTAATCCGCTGCGCCGCGGCCTGAACATCGGCAAGGGTGAACGACGCGGCAGCGTCATGCGCGGACTGATTGACTGGCTGGTGCATGGTGGCGCGGGCCGTAACCCAAAGCAGCGGCGTTTGGAACCGCTATCCTTCGGCAGCGGCTCCCGCTGACCACGCGGCACGACGAACCCGGCGACCAGCACGACCACCACCACCATCAGGCAATCCGCCAGCCAATCGCGCAGTCGCAGGTGCGGTGCAGCGCCGGCATCGATTGCACCACTTCGATCACCGCGCCCAGAAAGCACAGCCGCTCCACAATCCGCCACTGTGCCGCGCGCCCCAACGCCAGCATGGCGAACCCGGCCAGCGTGGCAAAGGCCAGCATGTGCATGAACTTGTCACCCAATGTCCAGCGGGGTCTTGGGCGGCTTGGGCAGACCGCCATCACGAAGGCAAAGATCAGCGCCAGCCAGAACAGGGCTTTCGCGGCGCGGATGATGCGGGGATCGGCGAGGAACTGCATGGCTCAGCGATAGCGGCTGGCGCAGAGCGTACAAGCGACTAAACAGAGCGGCTATGACTGAACCGCTGCAACGTTTCCTTCCTGGGCCTGGGCGTGATGGGCGGGGCTATCGCCCGGCACATCGGCGCGGCCGGGCACCGCCTGACCATTTTCAACCGCAGCCCGCGAGCGGCTGGCCGCGTGGCAGGCCGCCAATCCCGGGCAGACGCTGCGCGTCGCGGCCAAAGCCCCGCCGAAGCCGCTGACGGCGCCGACGTGGTGCTGACCTGCGTGGGCAATGACGATGATCTGGCCGATGTCGTGCTCGGCCCGACCGGCGTGTTTTCGACCCTGGGACAGGCGCGGTGTTCATCGATCACACCACCGTCTCCGCCCGGATCGCGCGGCAGATCGCGGTCGAGGCGCGCGATCTGCAGGTCCACTGCGTCGATGCCCCCGTCACTGGCGGGCAGGCCGGGGCCGAGAAAGGCCAGCTGACCGTGATGTGCGGCGGCCGCGCCGATGCGATTGCAGCGGCGACGCCGATCATGGAGGCCTATACCAAACGGATCGTCCATGTCGGCAAGGCCGGCGCCGGGCAGACCACCAAGATGGTCAACCAGATCGCCTTCGCCGGGATCCTCGCCACCCTGTCCGAAGCGCCTGCGGTTTGCCGAGGCGGCGCATCTCGATCTCGACAAGGTCTACGAGGCGATTTCGGGCGGAGCCTCGCAATCGTGGCAGATGGACAACCGCTGGCACACCATGGCCAAGGACGAGTTCGACTTCGGCTTCGCGATTGACTGGATGCGCAAGGATCTGGGGCTGACGCTGGACGAAGGCCGCTCGCTCGGCGCAGCCTTGCCGGTGACGGCGCTGATCGACCAGTTCTATGCCGAAGTTCAGGCGCATGGGCGGCGGGCGGCAGGATACCTCCGCGCTGGTGCGGCGCTTGCCCAAGCGGGGGACGAAGTGATGGGCTGCAAAAATTCCTCCCCGCTCGGGGGAGGGGAGACCAGCGCAGCTGGTGGAGGGGCACGAGCCGGTTCTCCTGCCCGCGAAGGCTCAGGAGTATCCGCTCGTGCCCCTCCACCATGCTGCGCATGGTCCCCCTCCCCGAACGGGGAGGATGCTGGCGCTCGCCCTCTCCTCGCCCTGCCCAGCCCCGCCGCTCGCCGATACGCTGGTCGATAATGTCGAAGGCATCACGCTCGACGCAGAGGGCCGGATCGAGCGCTTCGCCGCGCTGCTGATCGGCGATGACGGCCGGATCGAGCAGGTGTTCCGGCGCGGCGACAAGCGGCCCGAGAAGGTCGATTTCCGGCTCGACGGCAAAGGCCGCGTGGCGCTGCCGGGGCTGATCGATGCCCATGCCCACGTGATGGGGATCGGCTTTGCCGCGCTGACGCTGGACCTGTCGGACACCCGCTCGCTGGCCGAAGCCCAGGCGACGGATTGCGGCCTATGCGGCGGCGCATCCTGAGCGCCCGTGGATCATCGGACGCGGCTGGAACCAGGAACTGTGGGGGCTTGGCCGGTTCCCGACGGCGGCAGAACTCGACGCAGTGGTCGCCGACAAGCCGGTCTGGCTGGAACGGGTCGATGGCCATGCTGGTTGGGCCAACAGCCGCGCCTTGGCCGCCGCAGGCGTTACTGCCACCACCCGCGACCCCGCCGGTGGCCGGATCGAACGGGCAGTGCCGGGCGGCAAGCCCAGCGGCGTGCTGGTCGACAATGCGATGGAGCTGGTCGGCAAGGCCGTGCCCCCGCCGCGCCCCGAAGACCGCGATCTGGCGCTGGCCGAAGCGCAGCGGATCCTGCTGAAGCGCGGGGTCACCGCCGCCGCCGATATGGGCACCAGCATCGAAGACTGGCAGAGCTTTCGCCGCGCGGGCGATGCCGGCACGCTCAACCTGCGGATCATGAGCTATGCCGCCGGGGTGGAGCAGATGGCGCTGATCGGCGGCCCCGGTCCGTCGCCCTGGCTCTATGATGACCGGCTGCGGCTGAACGGGGTCAAGCTCTATCTCGACGGCGCGCTGGGATCGCGCGGGGCCGCGCTGAAGGCGCCCTATGCCGACAGCCCCGGCAATACCGGGCTGCGGCTGGTGAGCGATACCCAGCTCAAAAACCTGATGAGCCGCGCCGCGCTCGACCGGTTCCAGATTGCGGTCCACGCGATCGGTGACGGCGCGAACAGTTCTGCGCTGGACGCGATTGCCGATCTGGCGGCGACCTATACTGGCGACCGGCGCTGGCGGATCGAACACGCGCAAGTGCTTGATCCGGCGGACATCGCCCGGTTCGGCAAGCTGGGCGTGATCGCTTCGATGCAGCCGATCCACCAGACTTCAGACCGGGTGATGGCCGAAGCGCGGCTGGGCCCGGCGCGGCTGGGCGGGGCCTATGCCTGGCGCTCCTTGCGGGCCGCCGGGGTGCGGCTGGCGTTCGGGTCAGACGCACCGGTCGAACTGGCCGATCCCTTCGCCGGGCTCGCCGCCGCGCTGACCCGCCAAGGCCCGGATGGGCAGCCGTTCGGCGGATGGCAGCCGCAGGAACGGGTCGATTTTGAAACCGCGCTGGGGGCCTATACCGCCGATGCCGCCTGGGCCGGGTTTGCCGAAGGGCGGTTCGGCCGGATCGTCAAAGGCCAGCGCGCCGACTTCGTGCTGATCGACCGCGATCCGCAACTGGCCAGCCCCGCCGAACTGCGCGCCACCCGCGTGCTGCAAACCTGGGTCGGCGGGCGGCTGGTTTATGATGCGGAACAGGCGGCACCAAAGTAATCGGAACAAGAACAACTGTTTCCGCATTTTCGGCTGAGTGACGTCACAAATGATTCAATTCACTGTGGAAAACCTGTTAAGAAGTTGTCAAGCAGCGACGGTCAACCGATTCGGGTCTTGACTTAGAGGGGCGCTGCCCGGCCAGCGGTGTCCAGAGCCTCATGACAGAGGTTGGGCAAAAGAACCCCACTGCGGCAGCGAAAGCGCATTGCCGGTATACTGTGTTATCTGGCCCGGTAATTTCGTTGCAACCCTTGAACGCCGCTGCGCTGCGGTTTCGATCTGGTCCCCGGGAGGGGAAGCCGATGATCGAGGTTATCCTGAAGAACCTGCTGGGTCAGCAGCACAAGACGTCCATGCCGCTCGATTTCGCCTATGACCATGGCGAGCGGATCAAGATGGAAGAAGCCTTTAACCGCTTGTTTGGCGGTCCTCCGCCGGAGGTGGAGCGTCGCCGTTCGGAGTCGAACCAACGTCCGCCGGAGGGTTGATCTGTCGATAAGCGGATATTCAATCCTGCGCGTCTTGCACGGGCACGGATTGATCGTCCTTCTCCGCCGCTTCCTTGGCCGCCCTGCGCTCGCCCAGCCGCATGATCAGCAGCGAGCCTTCGAACAGCAGCCACATCGGCACCAGCAGCATCAGCTGCGAAACCACGTCGGGCGGAGTGATCACCGCAGCCACCGCGGTGATCCCGACGATCACATAGCGCCGCGCGGCGGCGAGTTGCTGGCGGCTGACGATCCCCGCGCGGTTGAGCAGCAGCAGCAGCACCGGCAGCAGGAAGCTGATCCCGAAGGCCAGGATGAACTGCATCACCAGCGCCAGATAGTCGCCGGTGCCGGGCAGCGCCTCCAGACTGAGACCGCCCTTATCGCCTTCAAAGGTCAGGAAGAACCGGAAGGCAGTGGGCATCACCACGTAATAGGCCAGCGCCGCGCCCGAGGTGAACAGGATCGGGGTGGCGAACAGGAACGGCAGGAACGCCTTCTTTTCCTTCACGTAGAGCCCCGGCGCGACAAACGCCCACAGCTGGTTGGCGATGATCGGAAAGCTGACGAAGAACGCCGCGAACAGCGCCACCTTGATCTCTACGAAGAACGCTTCGTACAGCTTGGTGTAGATCAGCTTGCCCTCGCCCGGCGGGAAGGCGGCGGTCAGCGGGCGGACCAAAAAGGTGAAGATCTCGTCGGCGAAATAGAGGCAGACGCAAAATGCCAAGGCCAGCGCAACGATGGAACGCAGCAGCCGCGTGCGCAGTTCGATCAGGTGATCGAGCAGCGGGGCCTGGCTTTCGTCAATGTCGGGGACCTTGAACACCATGTGCGCCTGTCTAAGCCTGCTTTGGCTGCGGATCGGCAGCGTCGCCAATCGCCGGAGCGGTGCCGGGGTCTTGCCCGACCAGTGCCGCTTCGGCGCTGGCGGCGGGCGGATGCGCGTGCATGATCGCGGCGTTCTGTTCGCGCCACTTCTGCTCCATCTCTTCCAGCTCGGCATCGCGGATCATGGTTTCGATCCCCGAGCGGAAATAGCCGGAAACGCGCCGCACCTTGCCCACCCAGCGCCCGGCCGTGCGCAGCGCCAGCGGCAGATCCTTCGGTCCGATTACGATGATCGCAATGATCGCCGTAAGCAGCATTTCATCCCAGCCGATGTCAAACATGGTGCGTGGTTCCAGCCCCGAGAGGCAGTTATTCCGGGCGACTTTACTGCGGCTTGTTCTGTCCGGCGTCGATCACGGTTTCACCGTTGAGCGTCGCCTGATTGGCGGCGGGCGGCGGCGGGGCGATCTGCGAGGGCGGCGGGGTGACCGGGCGGTCCGTCGTTTCCTCGGTCATCCCGGCCTTGAAGCTTTTGATCCCCTTGCCGAAATCACCCATCATTTCGGAAATCCGGCCACGCCCGAACAGCACCAGAATCACCAGCGCCAGGATGATCAGATGCGGAAGCGACAAACCCATGGTTATTCTCCTGAATGGTGGTCGGGGCGGCAAACCGTGCCGCGCCGTGCGCCCTGCTTGCGACATTAGGCGCTTTCGTCGTCGCTTGCCAGTGCGCTATCGGGTTCTTCTGCTGCTTCGCCGCCAGTCGCTAGTGCATCGGCCATTGCATCGGCCAGCGCGTCCTCGACCGGATCGAGCAGACCCGCCGCGCGCAATTCGTCAATCCCGGGCAGATCGCGGCGGCTTTCCAGCCCGAAGTGCGTCAGAAACGCCGGGGTGGTGGCATAGATCACCGGCCGCCCCGGCACTTCGCGCCGCCCGACGATCCGCACCCAGCCCGCCTCCAGCAGCACGTCGAGCGTACCCTTGGCAGTCTGCACGCCCCGGATCGATTCGATTTCGGCGCGGCTGACGGGTTCGTGATAAGCGACGATCGCCAGCACTTCGGTCGCCGCGCGGCTGAGCCGCCGCACCTCCTGCTTTTCGCGGCGCAGCAGGTGCGCCAGATCGGGCGCGGTCTGGAAATGCCAGCGCTTGGCGCGCTCGACCAGTTGCACCCCGCGCAGCGCATAGGTTTCGGCGAGTTCGGCCAGCGCCGGCCTTGACCTCTGCCCCGCCCAGATGCGCCGAAATCGCCTCTGCGCGTCAGCGGTTCTTCCGCCGCAAACAGAGTCGCCTCCACCGCGCGGACCAGATCATCCGGCGGGGTCACGCTTTCAACCCGCGCAGCCGCAGCGGGCCAAAGGTCTCATCCTGCGCCAGTTCGGCCTTGCCCAGCCGCGCCAGCTCCAGCGCGGCGACAAAGCTGGAGGCCGAGCGCCGACCGCTTCAGCCGCGGATCGGCGTGCGGCGGCAGGAAATCGCGGATCTCCATCCAGTCGAGCGAGACCCCCAGCATCGCCGCAACCCGCGCCAGCGCCGAATCGAGCGTCATCACCATCCGGTCGCGCACCAGATGCACCACCGGCTGCGTCCGCGCCTTGACCTGGCCGTAAGCCTGCACCAGCGCGAACCAATCGCATTGCCAGCAGTGCTTCTTGTCGATCCGCAGGCCTTCGGGCGCGCCGCGCACAAATACATCGCGGCCCAGCCGGTCGCGCGCCAGCAGCCGCGCCGCCGCATCGCGCATCGCTGCCAGCCGCTGCAGCCGCAGTTGCAGCCGCAGCGCCAGTTCTTCCGGGCTGGGATCGACCTGTTCATCGCGCGGCAGCAGCAGCGCTGATTTGAGGTAAGCCAGCCACGCCGCCATCACCAGATAGTCTGCCGCCAGTTCCAGCCGCAGCGCCTCGGCCCGGTCGATATAGGTCAGGTACTGATCGACCAGCCCCAGGATCGAAATCCGCCGCAGATCGACCTTTTGCCGCCGCGCCAGATCGAGCAGCAGATCGAGCGGCCCTTCCCACCCGTCGAGTTCCAGATAGAGCGCCGCGTCTGCGTCCGCCGCGCCAGCCGGGCCGGTCCAGTCGTCGTCAGGCAGAGTCAGTGCCGGGCTGTCGACTAGCTCGTTCATGCCGCAACCCCTGCTTCCGCCGCGAGCAGGGCAAACAGCGCGTCGCGCTTGGCCAGCAGGTCAGCGCGACTGCCGCTGGGCGCGGTGACGCCAATTTGAGCCAGCGCGCGGTCCAGCCGCGCCGTGGTGGCGGCGGACATCGCGGGTGCTCGCGCGCAAACCTCGGCCATCACCGGGATGCTGCCCCAGCAGACCAGCGCCACGTCAATCCCGGCACGCAGAGCGGCTTCGGCGCGTTCGGGCACGGTGCCGCTGAGCGCCTCCATGTGCAGATCATCGGTCAGCAGCAGCCCGTCAAAGCCGATGGCTGGCGGATGATCTGTTCGATCACCACGGGTGACTGGGTGGCGGGCCGGTCCGGGTCCCAGGCGTTGAACACCAGATGCCCGGTCATCCCGATGGGCGCATCAGCAAGCGCGCGGAACGGGGCGAGGTCGGCCTCCAGCTCCGCCGCGCTGGCGGTTACGATCGGCAGTGCATGGTGGGTATCGACCGATGGTGCGGCCATGGCCGGGCATGTGCTTGATCGTGCCGAGCACCCCGGCGCGCGCCAGGCCATCCAGCACCGCCCGGCCCAGCGCGGCGACCCGCAGCGGCTCGGCGCCATAGGAGCGCTCGCCGATCACCGCGTTCGCATCCGGCTGGCGCACATCCAGCACCGGCGCGTGCGTGCAAGCGATCCCGACTTCGGCAAGGTCCAGCCCCAGTGCTTCGGCATTGACGCGCGCGGCTTCGATCGCGCTGGCGGGGGCGAGTTCGATACAACCGGTCAAATTCCGCGCCGCTCGGCCATGCCGGCCATTCGGGCGGCTTCATCCGGGTAACGCGGCCGCCTTCCTGATCGATGCTGATCAGCAGGCGCTCACGCCCGTGCAGCGCGCGCAGATCATCGGTCAGCGCGCGGACCTGATCGCGCGAGGCGACGTTGCCCGCGAACAGGATATAGCCCGCCGGGTCCGCCTCGCGAAAGAAGGCGCGCTCGTCTGGCGTCAGGGCCAGTCCGGAAAGGCCGAAGATTGCAGGCGTCATCGCGGAAAGGCTCGCAGGTGCGGCGGGATTCGGCAAGGGGCAGCGCTGCACCCGGTGTGGGAAACCCGGGCAGCGCGTCGCCGCCCGGGTATTCCGATTACTTAACCTGGCAGGGCGTACCAGCAGCCTTCAACCGGCCGCACAGTGCATTGGCGGCAGCGGCATCGCCCGCCACGGCTTGCAGGCGATAGACCTTGCCGATGTCCGCCGTGCCTTCAACCACGCGGTGGCGCACGCCCGACAGGATCGCAGCATGCTGCGCCGCCAGCTTGGACCAGCCCGCTTCCGCCGCCGCGTTGGACGAATAGGCCGCAACCTGCACGCCCACGCCGCCAGCGGATGCTGCCGCCGGAGCGGTGCCGGCGCCTGCTGCACCAGCCGCAGGCGTTGCCGCCGCGCTGGCCGCTGCCTTGGGTGCGGCTGCGCCGTTGCCCATCTGCGCCGGGCGCGTCTGGCCTTCGGACACGGCAAAGCTCGAATCGCCGGTACCGTCAAAGGTCTTGCCGCCGGGATTGGCCGGAGCGGTCTTGTAGGGCTCGTTCGGAGCCGCGATCACGCTGCCATCGGCCAGCTGCGGATCGGTGGTGCGGTGCGTAGCCCACCAGATCCCGCCGACGATTGCCGCCAACGCAACGAGGCCCATCAGCACGAAGCCCGAGCATCCGCCCGGTGTCATTGCTTTCATAGTCGCCATAGTCATCATCGGCGGTTTCCAGCCACGGCAGGCGCTCTTCTTCTTCCAGCGCCAGCCGCTCGGTTTCGAGCGGCTCACCCTCAGCCGTGTCCCATTCGTTCGGCGCTTCGCCTTCGAACTGGTCCCGTTCCCCCGCCATGCTCACATCTCCTCGACCGCCTCAACGCCAAGCAGCGAGAGGCCATTGCGCACTAGTTGCCCGATTTGCGTGGCAAGATAAAGCCTCGCGCCGGTCAGTTTACTATCCTGTGCCACGATGAAGCGCTTTTCGGGGCGTTCGTTGCCCACATTCCAGTAACCATGGAAGGCTGCGGCCAGATCGCCGAGGAAAAACGCGACCCGGTGCGGTTCGCGCGCTGCCGCTGCGGCTTCGACCAGGCGCGGGAATTGCGCCGCCAGCTTGATCAGCGCCAGTTCTTCTTCGCCAAGCAGGTTCAGGTCGGTGTCCGCAGGTGCCAGCCCCTCCAGCGCGGCCTTGCGCAGTGTCGAATGGATCCGGGCATTGGCGTACTGGACGTAGAACACCGGGTTGTCCTTGCTCGCCTCCACCACCTTGGCGAAATCGAAGTCCATCTGCGCTTCGGGTTTGCGGCTGAGCATGGTGAAGCGGACCACGTCCTTGCCCACTTCCTGCACCACATCGGCCAGCGTGACGAAGTTGCCCGAACGCTTGGACATCTTCACCGGCTCGCCATCGCGCAGCAGCTGGACCATCTGCACCAGTTTGACCTCGAACGGTTTCGTCCTGTGCCTTTGGGCCGGAACCTGCGTCATCGCCGCAACCGCCGCCTTGATCCGCTTGACCGTGCCCGCATGATCCGCGCCCCAGATATTGACCAGCGCATCCGCGCTCTGGGCCTTCTGGTAATGGTAAGCGAGGTCCGCGCCGAAATAGGTCCAGCTGCCGTCGCTTTTCTTGATCGGGCGGTCCTGATCGTCGCCAAATTTGGTCGAGCGGAACAGCGGCAGTTCCACCGCTTCCCAATCTTCCAGCAGCTTGCCCTTTGGGGCTTCCAGCTCGCCATCATAGACCAGATCGTGCGCGCGCAGCCAGGCTTCGGCCTCGGCTGGCTTGCCCGCGGCTTGCAGTTCGGCCTCGGAGCTGAACAGATCGTGGTGAATGCCCAGCAGCGCCAGATCGGCCTTGATCATCACCAGCATCGCCGCGACCGCACGCGTGCGGAACAGCGCGAGCCAGTCCGCTTCAGGCGCGGCGGCGAACGTGTCACCGAATTCGGCGGCGAGTTCCCGCGGCGACCGGGATCAGGTAGTCGCCCGGATAGAGCCCTTCGGGCACCTCGCCCACCGTTTCGCCCAAGGCCTCGCGGTAGCGCAGATGGACCGAGCGGGCGAGCACATCGACTTGGCCGCCGGCATCGTTGACGTAGTATTCGCGGGTCACTTTGTGCCCGGCAAATTCCAGCAGGCTGGCCAGCGCATCGCCCACCACCGCGCCCCGGCAATGGCCCATGTGCATCGGCCCGGTCGGGTTGGCAGAGACATATTCGACGTTGACCATGGCGCCCTGCCCCATGTCGGAACGGCCATAGCCCGCCCCCAGCGCCGCAATTGCGCGCAGTTCGTCGATCCAGACCGCATCGCTCAGCCGCAGGTTGATGAACCCCGGCCCGGCGATTTCTGCGCTGGTCACGCCCGCAACCCTGGTCAGTTCCGCCACCAGCAATTCGGCCAGCGCGCGCGGGTTCGTGCCCGCCGGCTTGGCCAGCACCATCGCGGCATTGGTGGACAGATCACCGTGGCTGGGATCGCGCGGCGGCTCCACCGCCACCGCGCTGCGGTTCAGGCCAGCGGGCAGCGTGCCCGCCGCTTCCAGAGCATCGAGAACGGCGGCGATATGCGCGGCGAAGGCAGCGTGGAGGGTGGTGGTCTGGGGCATGCAGGCGCGGTTAGCCGGTTTGCGCCAAGAATCAAACCTTAGCGCATGATTCGCAAAATCTGAATCACTCCGGCCAAATCCCGCTCATCCTGAGCCTGTCGAAGGACTATCGCGCCCACGCTACCGTGCCGTAACAGGATGGTGCTTCGACAAGCTCAGCATGAGCGGGACTGATTCAGATTTATCCTGAGACGCTTTCGAACGTGCGTGTGCCCCGTGCAATCAGCGCGTGGCGTTATAGGTCAGCTGCTGCTGATCGAGCTGAAAGCCGACCAGCATTTCAAAGGTCGCGCGGGCGACGGCGGCCTTTACTTCGGGGCGGCTGAGCGGATCGATTGCCGCGTCGGCTTCGCCCGCGCGGCGCTTGCGGGTCAGCAGCGCGCGGATATCGTCGGGCAGGGTCGCTTCGGCGCGGTCGATATAGCTGGCGACTTGCCCGCTCGCCTGCGCGCGCGGCTGGCCATCGGCGAAGTTGAGCGTGACCGTGCCGATCCGCTTGGCCACCACCGCGCGGCCGCCGCGCAGCACGGTGACGAAATAGGGCAGTTGCACCTGCCGCGCGCCGCGCGCGTCGATGCGGCTGGCCTGCACGTCAAAGCTGGCGGTGGCATAGACCTTTTCGCCCGCATCGTTGCACTGGGTGCGCACGTTGGTCATCGCCGCGGTCACGTCGATCGCGCGCGAATCGGTGCTGCCGGGGGTGCTGAACAGGGTGACGTCGCCGGTGAAATCAGGGAATGCCGACCGCCGGGCAGGCGGTGCGCGCAGCGGTGATCCCCACGCCTTCATCGACCACGATGTCGCCCGTTGTGCGGCATCCTGCGAGCGCAACAGCGATCAGCGAGGCAGCGATCAGGCGTTTGGAGGGGGTCATGCAGTCGATCCTTGGCAATGCGTGATGCGTCCCTAGCCGGGCCGACCGCAAAGCGCTAGAGGGCGCAAGATGAACGCCCCCTTTCCAGCCATTGGCCTTGCCGCCGCTGAAAATTCTGGTCGCCGCGCCGCGCGGGTTCTGCGCCGGGGTCGACCGCGCGATCGAGATCGTCGAGCGCGCGCTGGAGCGCTATGGCGCGCCGGTCTATGTCCGCCATGAGATCGTCCACAACCGCTATGTGGTCGATGGTCTGAAGGCCAAAGGCGCAGTGTTCGTCGAGGAAGTCAGCGACGTGCCCGATGGCGCGCCGGTGGTGTTCAGCGCGCACGGGGTACCCAAATCAGTGCCCGCCGCCGCCACCGACCGCGGGCTCGACTGGCTCGACGCCACCTGCCCGCTGGTCAGCAAGGTTCACCGCCAGGCCGAACGCCAGATCGAGGCCGGGCGGCATATCCTGTTCATCGGCCATGCCGGCCATCCCGAAGTGATCGGCACGATGGGGCAGGTGCCCGCAGGCACGATCACGCTGGTCGAAACGCTGGCGGATGTTGCCGCGCTGGACTTTGCCGCCTGACGCGCCGCTGGCCTTCCTGACCCAGACCACGCTGTCGGTCGACGATACGGCCGAAGTGGTCGCGCGCCTTGCGCGCGCGGTTCCCGGCAGATGACCGGGCCCAAGGCTGAAGACATCTGCTACGCCACCTCCAACCGCCAGAGCGCGGTCAAGGCGATCGCGCCGCTGTGCCAGCTGGTGCTGGTGATCGGCGCGCCGAACAGTTCCAATTCGCTGCGGCTGGTCGAAGTGGCCGAGCGCTGCGGCGCGGCGGCGCGGCTGATCCAGCGCGGCGCAGAGATCGATCCCGCCTGGTTCGAAGGCGTCGACCACCATGGGGCTGACCGCCGGGGCCTCTGCGCCCGAAGAGCTGGTGCAGGAAGTGATCGCAGCAGATCGCCACCTTCCGCGCGGTCGAGCAGGATCAGGTCGTGACGGCGGAAGAAAAGATGGTGTTCAAGCTGCCCAAACAGCTGACCGACTGATGGCGGTCTATACCCAGTTGGGCGCAGAGGAACTGGCCGCGCTGATCGCGGAATTTCGACGTCGGCGAGCTGCGCTCGGCCAAGGGCATCGCCGAGGGTGTGTCGAACAGCAACTGGCTGATCGAAACCGCCGGGCGGGATGGTGCCACGGATTCCGGGGCGGCACGCTTCATCCTGACGATGTACGAATTCCGGATCGACATCACCGAATTGCCGTTCTTCCTCGGGCTGCTCGATCACCTTGCCGGACCAGCACTGCCCGGTGCCGCGCACGATCCATGATCGCCAGCGGCGCATCGTTCCGGATGATCGATGGCAAGGCCGTGGCCTTGATCGAATTCCTGCCCGGCGTTTCGGTCAGCAAGCCCACGCCTGCGCAGGCCCGCTGCAGTCGGCGCGGCGCTGGCGCAGCTGCATCTGGCCGCCGCCGATTTTCCGCAGACCCGCGCCAATGGCATGGGCCCGGCCGAATGGCATGCGGCTGGCCAGCGAATGCCCGCCCGGCAGGCTTGCCCGGATTGATCGCGACTTGCCCGGCTGATCGCCGCTGAGCTGGCGGAAATCGCCGCGCGCTGGCCGAGCGAACTGCCGCGCTCGGTCATCCATGCCGATCTGTTTCCCGGACAACGTGCTGATGCTCGGCGATCAAGTCACCGGGCTGATCGACTTCTACTTCGCCTGCACCGATTTCACCGCCTATGATATCGCGGTGACCCACACCGCGTGGTGCTTTGATGGCGAGCGGTCAGCACTTCGATCCCGCGCTGTCGGCAGCGCTGCTGCGTGGTTACGCGGCAGTGCGTCCGCTCAGCGCCGCCGAGCGCGCGGCCTTGCCGCTGCTGGCGCGCGGGGCGGCGCTGCGGTTCCTGCTCAGCCGCGCGTAGGACTGGCTGAACACGCCGGCCGGCGCGCTGGTGACGCGCAAGGATCCGCTGGCCTTCGCGCGCCGGCTGCGATTCTACGCGTGATCCCGCCAATGCTGCGGTGTTCGCGTCATGAAACAGGTCGAAATCTTCACCGACGGAGCCTGCAAGGGCAATCCCGGCCCGGGCGGCTGGGGCGCGATCCTGCGCATGGGGGAGCACGAGAAGGAACTCTCCGGCAGCGGACCCCGCCACCACCAACAACCGCATGGAGCTGACCGCGATGATCCAGCGCGCTCGCAAGCGCTGAAGAGCCCGTGCGAGGTCAAGCTCCACACCGACAGCCACTATGTGATCGACGGGATCACCAAATGGATCTTCGGCTGGCAGAGCAACGGCTGGAAGACCGCCGCGAAGAAACCGGTGCTGAATGCCGAGCTGTGGCAGGAACTGCTGCCGCCACGCGGCCGCACAAGATCGACTGGATCTGGGTCAAAGGCCACGCCGGCCACCCGGAAAACGAACGCGCCGACGTGCTGGCGAGCGACGCGGCGCTGGCTGTGGCTTAGCGCGGGGTGCTCATCCTGAACTTTCCTGCACGATCCAAAAGTTCCAGGTACAAAGGGTCGCGCAGGAATAGCGTCGGGCCAGCATAACTGGGCCGTAGTTGCGGTTTAAGTATCTGATTTACAATAGATATACGAGAAAAAGATGCGGTCTCTTGTGCACTCTTGAGGTGCGATTGAACCCGCCTTGATCGCGTCTGATCACCGCTAGAATGACTGGTGCGGTGGTTGTGCACTGCGGTGCCGGTCCAAATTTCGAGCTGCCGAATTCAACCAAACCGGCGCGGATCATAGGGCAGCGGATCGACCGCACCCGGCGCTTGCCCCAGCACCAGCCGCGCCGCCAGATCGGCAGCGGCGGGGGCAGTCTGGATTCCGAAGCCGCCTTGCCCGGAGACACCAGAAAAAGCCGGGCTGATCCGGTGCGAAACCATAGACCGGCAGCCGGTCCGGGGCAAAGCTGCGCAGCCCGGCCCAGCGCTGTTCCAGCGCGGCGATCGGCCAGTCGACCACGCGCTCAAACCGGTCGATCGTCACCGCCACATCCAGTTCCTCGGGCGCTGCATCGCAGGGGGGTGATGACGCTTCGTCGTGCGGGCTGATCCACAGCCGCCCGCCCTCGGGCTTGAAATAGAACTGCTCGTTGAAGTCGAGCACCAGCGGCAAGTTCGGGCGCCGGATCGGGCGTGACCCGGGCCTGCACCACCGTCCGACGTAGCGGGGTGATACCCACGGGCCGCACGCCGCAGCGCTGCGCCAGTACATCGGCCCAGGCCCCGGCGGCGTTGACCAGCAGACCTGTGCAGTAAGGTTCCGCCCGTCTGCCAGGTGATCACCCAGCCCGCCGGGCCATTCACTGCGGCCACCAGCCTCCGCCCGGCACAGCAGCCCGGCCCCCGCCGCCTTCGCCGCCGCCAGATAATGCTGATGCAGCGCCGCCACGTCGATATCGCTACAATCGGGCTCCACGCGCCCAGCGTCCATTCGGGCCGCAGTGCGCGGGATGTGCGCGCAGCAGCGCCGCGCCGGCCAGCAACTCCATCCGCACGCCCAGTCGCAGCGAATTCGGCGGCCCAGGCGCGCAGCCGCGCTTCGTCCGCTGCTCGCGCCAGCGTCAGGGCCCCGCGCTGTCTCAGAAAGCCATGATCGCGCAGGTAACGGGCCCGACGCCGCCGTCAGCGGCAGAACCCCCGGTCCGCCATAGCTCTCGGTCCAGAACGCCGCCGAGCGCCCAGTGGCATGATAGCCGGGCTGCGTCTTCCGCTTCGAGCAGGTCACCGCCGCCTGCGGCGCAAGCTTCAGCCGCGAGCGAGGCCCCAGCGATGCCCGCGCCGACAATCGCGATATCGCAGGCGTCAGCCACGCGCGTTCATCCCGCAGCGCGGGGCGGCAGCGGCCAGAAAGTCGTCGATCGTCTGCCAGCACCTTGTCGCGCACCGGATCGACCTCGCGCAGCATCTCGTGCCGCGCCTCCGCGCCATAACGGATCAGCTTGGCGCGCGGGAGATGCCGCGCCGCACGGCACGGTCGCGCCTGCACCGACCAGCCGGTCATGTATCCGCACATGAGCAGCAGCACCGGCACCCTCACCCGCGCCAGCACCGCGGGCCCGCCAGCCAGCGCATCGAGGCATAGCCGCGCTCGACCCAGCCCCAGCTGCCCGGCCCCATCGCCAGTTCGGGCCGATGCTCGCGCCACCACAATCTCGTCGGCATAGCGCCGCGCATCGTGCGTCAGCAGCTGCGATCCGCGCATCGGCAGACTCGCCGGGCTTCTCGCTCCATTTCCACGCCGGTCGCCGCCGGTCGCCCAGCGCGGCGATCAACCTTGGCGGCCTGATGCATCACGGCTTGCGGCAGCACCGAAGCCGCGAAGCCGAGCATCGGCGCGGACAGGACCGCCGCAGCGGGCATCGATCCCGCCCTCGGCCATGGCGCGCAGCACCAGATGGCCGCCCATCGAATGGCCAATCGCCACATGCGGCCCCGGCGTCTGCTGCGCTCCATTCTGCCCAGAACGCCGCGAGATCGGCCAGTCCAGATCGCGAAGTCGTCGACATGCCCGGTCATCGGATCCAGTCCCAGCCGCCCCGATCCGGCCTGCCCGCGCCAGTCGAGCGCGGTGACCTGCCAGCCCGCCCGGTGCCAATGGTCGAGCGTTTCCAGATACTTTTCGTAGAAATCGCCGCGCCCCGGCAGGAACAAGATCGATCCGCGCGGGCTCGGCTGCGGCGTTGGCCAATCAATCCGGCGGATCGGATGGCCATCGGCAGCCGCCCAGCGGGACTCAACGGCTTCGGCGGGAATCGCGCGGCGCATCAAACGGCGGGCGTGTTCACGTGGCTAATTCCGGCTCTCTGGACGTTGGTTACTTTTTGGTAAGCCCTGCCGGTTACACCGCTCCCTGCGACTCAGGGGGCAGACATGCCGGACGGACTATTCGCTTACGGATTGCTGGCTGCATTGGCAATCGCGCTGCTGATCGCGGCTTCACCGACCTGCGCCGCCGCCAGATCGACAACTGGCTGACCGCCGCCATCGCCCTCGCCGCGCCGCTGTTCTGGTGGGCCAGCGGGATGGCGCTTGTGGCCCGATCTTGGCTGGCAGACTGCTGACCTTCGCGCTGTGCTTTGGCGCTCTGCCTCGGCCTGTTCGCGCTGGGCCAGATGGGCGGCGGCGACGTGAAGCTGCTGACCGCACTCGCACTCTGGATCGCAGCCGCTGTGGTTCCTGCAGCTGGTGATCGTCATGGCGCTGGCCGGCGGACTGCTGACGCTGGTGTTCGGCGCGGTCCATCTGGCCCGCAAAACGCCGGGCACGGCTCAAGGTGCCCTACGGCGTCGCCATCTCGGCGGCCGGTCTGTGGGTGCTCGGCACGCATTATTTTCCGATCATTCAACCCTTTGCCCGTTCCGGCGGGATGGGATGAACCTGATTTTAACCAGTTTGCCCGAAGAAGCACGGATCGTACTTCGGGATTTTTCGAGGGGGCTTGCTTAGCCATGGATAAAAAGAAGCTGATGCTGCTGCTTGGCGCGCTGGTCATTGCGATCGGAACGGCCATGGCCGCTCGAAGCCTGTTCGCCGGTGCCTCCGCGCCCAAGGTCGAGGCAGCGCCCGTACCCAAGGGACCCAAGGTCCTCGTCGCCCAGCGCGCGCTGCCGGTCGGCACGATCATCACCGCCGATTCGGTGTCGTTCCAGCAATGGCCCAAGGAAATGGTGCAGGACGCCTATTTCATCGACGGCAATGCCGACATGACCAAGCTGATGGGCACCGTGGTGCGCTTCCCGGTCACCGCCGGCCAGCCGCTTGACCCAAGGCGCGCTGGTCAGCCCCGGTGATCGCGGCTTCCTCGCAGCGGCACTCGGCCCTGGCATGCGCGCCGTGACGATCCCGGTCTCGCAGAAGACCGGCGTTGGCGGCTTCGTGTTCCCGGGCGACCATGTCGATCTGGTGCTGACGCAGACCGTCAAGGGCCAGGACGGCGGCGATTCGCTCAAGGCTTCCGAAACCATCCTGCGCAACCTGCGCGTGCTCGCCACCGACACCTTGACCGAAACCGAAACGGTCGAAGGCAAGACCGTGGTTCGCGGCTTCCGGACCGTCACGCTCGAAGTGACCCCGCGGATCGCCGAGAAGATCGCGGTTTCGCAGACCATCGGCACGCTCAGCCTTTCGCTGCGCTCGCTCGCCGACAACCAGACCGAGCTCGAACAGGCGATTGCCAGCGGTTCGGTCAAGCTGCCCGCCGGTGCCAGCAAGGAAGAAGAAGAACGCCTGCTCGCCACGGCGATGCACCGCCCGATCGAGGGCAGCACTACCTTCGTGACCGGCGGCGACGTCTCGCGCTTCCAGCGCCGCACCATGCCCGCCAGCCGCGAAGAGCAGGCCCGCGAACTCGCCCGGCGATGGGTGCGGCGGGAACCTTTTCGGCCCGCTCCGCGCCAGCCGCACCGCGCGCTCCAGCCGAAGCGGCAGCGCACCGGCTGCACCCGCGGCCCGGTGGTCCGCGTCACCCGCGGCAAAGAAACGACCGTCGAAGAAGTGGGAGGCCGCTGAGATGACCCAGACCACACCTGCGCGCCGCCATCGGCGCGAAGAAAGGCCCTAACATGAAACGCCTTGCCACCACTCTCCTGACTGCTGCGGCCGTCTGCGCTCCGCTCTCCATGATCGGCACCGGCGCGGCCCAGGCCCAGTCGGCCAGCCGCCCCAGCCAGGACATCGTCCTGTCGATCGGCCGCGGCCAGCTGATCACCGTCGGCGGCACCATGGCTGATGTGTTCGTTGCCAACGAAGCGATCGCCGACGTCCAGGTCAAATCGCAGCGCCAGCTCTATGTCTTCGGCAAGGCCGGCGGCGAAACCACGGTCTATGCCAGCGATGCTGCGGGTAACGTGGTGTGGTCGGCCAATGTCCGCGTCGGCTCGAATCTGGAAAGCGTCGATCAGATGCTGCGGATGGCGATGCCTGATGCCAAGATCGCGGTTTCGACGATGGGATCGAACACCTTCCTGCTGACCGGCACGGTCGGTGCCCCGGAAGACGCCGCCGAGGCCGAACGCCTGGTCAGCGCCTTCGTCGGCAAGGACGCCAATGTCATCAGCCGCCTGCGGATGGCGACCCCGCTGCAGGTCAACCTGCGGGTGCGGTTCGCCGAAGTCAGCCGTTCGATGGTGCGCGACATCGGGGTCAACCTGACCTCGATCGACAGACCGGCGGATTGCTGTTCGGGATTGGCCAGGGCCGCGGCCCGGCAGAACTGATGTACGCTGGCCCCGGCCAGGCGCTGTCAACGACGCAAAGCCTGAAGCTGACCATTCCCGATCCCAACAATCCCGGCAAGTTCATCGACGTTGGCGGCACGGCCGTCAACCCGATCTCCGCCGGAACCACCATCGCCGGGCAAGGTCGCTTGCTGGGCATCGATCTGCTTGGCGCGCTCGACCTGGGCGAATCGATGGGGCTGGTGACCACCCTGTCCGAACCGAACCTGACCGCGCTGTCGGGTGAAACCGCAGACTTCCTGGCGGGCGGCGAATATCCGATCCCGATCAGCCAGGGGCTGGGCACCACCTCGATCGAATACAAGCGCTTCGGGGTCAGCCTGTCCTATACGCCAACGGTGCTCTCCAACGGCCGGATCTCGATCCGGGTCCGCCCTGAAGTGTCCGAATTGTCGGCGCAGGGTTCGATCACGCTTAACGGCTTCCAGGTTCCCGCACTGACCGTGCGCCGCGCCGAAACCACCGTCGAGCTGGGCTCGGGCCAAAGCTTCATGATCGCCGGGCTGATGAGCAACGGCGCGCAGAACACGCTCAAGAAGGCCCCGGGTGCTGGCGACCTGCCGATCCTCGGTTCGCTTGTTCCGCTCCACCAATTTCCGGCGCGGCGAAACCGAACTGGTGATCGTGGTCACGCCGTACCTGGTCAACCCGGTCAATGCGGCTGACATCAAGATGCCGACCGATGGCTTCCAGACCCCCAAGGAAATCCAGCGTCTGCTGGGCAATATGGGTTCGGACGGAATTTCGGGCGCCAGCCGCCCGGGCCCGACTGCGGCTCCTGCTGAAGGCGGCGCACCTGCCACCCAGCCGCGGGTTGGCGATCTGGTTGCTCCGGCAGGCGCGCCTGACGCGTCACGCGACGAGCGCGGATCGCGCCGCTCGCGCCGTTCCGCATCCTCGACCGAGGGTGATGCCAACCCCGGTTTCGGCCTTTGATCTGAGAGGACATGATCATGGGCAAGATTTCTTTCCGCGCCGCGCCAAAGCCCTTGGTTCTGCCATTGCCCTCTCGCTGCTGCTGGCAGGCTGCGGCGGCATGCCCACCAACCGCAGCTCGATTCGGTCCACCAGCCGGTGGTTTCGCGGACCAATTACACGCTTGATCTGGCCAGCGGCCCCGGCGGCCTCTCGCCGTCCGAAGCGCGCCGCCTGGCCGGCTGGTTCGAAGCCATGGACCTGCGCTATGGCGACCGGATCGCGCTCGACGATCCGCTGGACAGCGCCGCCACCCGCTCTTCGGTGGAAGCCGTCGCCAGCCGCCACAGCCTGCTGGTCAGCGGCGATGCCCCGGTAACGCCGGGCGATGTCAACGCTGGCACGGTCCGCGTGGTCGTGACGCGCTCGACCGCCCGCGTACCGGGCTGCCCCGACTGGGAAGCCAAGTCCGACGCCAATCTGAACAATGCCACCAGCAGCAACTACGGCTGCGCCACCAATTCCAATCTGGCGGCGATGGTCGCCGATCCTGAGCATCTGCTGCAGGGCGCGCGCGGCACCGGGGAAACCGTGGTGATGAGCGGGACCAAGGCGATCGACAGCTACCGTGATGCCAAACCGACGGGCGAAGGCGGCCTGAAGGACGTTTCGAGCGAAGGGGGCAAGTAACCATGAATGCGCCTTGGAAACCAAATATGCCAGGCAGTCGCGACGCCTTTGCCGCCTATATCTGCGACGATGCGGCGCTCGACGTGCTGCGCCCGGTCGTGATCGAAATGGGCTGGCAGCCGGAAAAGTGCAACAAGGG
Source organism: uncultured Alphaproteobacteria bacterium (assembly GCA_963802015.1). GTDB lineage: Bacteria > Pseudomonadota > Alphaproteobacteria > Sphingomonadales > Sphingomonadaceae > Novosphingobium. The sequence goes on along the minus strand of CAWDHB010000004.1, from coordinate 885,364 downwards.
CGGCCTGCGCAATGCGGTCCAGTCGCTGTCGATCACCGCAAGTCCGAACATCCTGATGGTCGACCTGTCGGAAAGCGGCGATCCGCTCAACGACATCAACGGGCTGGCCGAAGTATGCGAGCCGGGCACCGTGGTGATCGCGGTCGGGCAGGTCAACGACGTGCGCCTGTACCGCGATCTCGTCGCCAGCGGCATCCATGACTATCTGCTCAAGCCGCTATCTCCGGGGCAGGTGCGCGATGCGCTGGTCAATGCCCAGGCGGTGTTTGCGGCCCCGAAAAATCACGACGCCAACACGGCCAAGCGGCACATCTCCACCGCCGTGATCGGCACCCGTGGCGGCGTCGGCGCGTCAACGCTCGCCACTTCGCTCGCCTGGCTGTTCAGCGCGGACGAAAAGATGCCGACTGCCCTGCTCGATCTGGACATCCATTTCGGCACGGGCGCGCTGGCGCTTGACCTCGAGCCAGGCCGCGGTCTGACTGATGCGATCGAAAATCCGGGCCGGATCGACGGGCTGTTCATCGAACGCGCGATGATCCGCGCGAACGACAATCTTGCGATCCTCTCCGCCGAAGCGCCGATGAATTCGCCGCTGATGACCGATGGTGCCGCGTTCGTGCAACTGGAGGAAGAGTTCCGCCAGGCGTTCGAAATGACCATGATCGATCTGCCGCGCAACATGCTGATCAATTTCCCGCATCTGCTGGGCGATGTGAACGTGGTGCTGGTGGTGGTGGAAATGACCCTGGCATCGGCGCGCGATGCGATCCGCATCCTGTCGTGGCTGAAGACCAACGCCGCCATGTCCAGCCGATTATCGTGGCCAACAAGGTCCAGCCGGGCGTTCAGGAAATCAGCAAGCACGATTTCGAAGCGTCGATCGAACGCAAGATCGGGTTCGCGATCCCCTACGATCTCAAGGCTGCCGCCAATGCGGCCAAGCTGGGCCAGACCTTTGCTGACGCCAACCGCTCCAGCAAAGCCGGCGCGGTCATCCGCGACATCGCCAAGACCGTTATGGGCACCAGTGATGGCGAAGTGATCGATGATGCCGTGAAGGCCAAGAACTCGCTGCTCGGCAAGCTCGATCTCAAGTCGATGCTCTCGAAGAAGGACAAGGCGAAAGCTCCTCAGACCGCCTGAGGACTTGAGCCGCTGGTCCCGCAGCGCGGGACGAGACAGGAAGGCATGGTACGCAGATGAGCATGATCCAGCTTGGATTGATCGCATTGGGGCTGATGATGGTCCTGACGCTGGGCTATCTGGCATTTTCGGGGCCATCGGCGGCCAAGGAAGGCGCGCGCCGCCTGGAAGCCTTGCGCGATCGCCATTCGGAAAGCACGACGGACAAGGTCGAGGCGCAATTGCGCAAGGCCGTGGCCGCACGCAAGCCGCAGATGCACCGGATCGCCGGATCGGAATCGCGCGTTGCGGCGCTGTCACTGCGGCTGCACCGGACCGGCAAAGGCTGGACGCTGGCGCAATACCTCTATACCTCGCTGGGCCTCGCGCTCGCGGTTACAGTGATCGTCTATCTGCGCAGCCATGCCGCGCTGCTCTCGCTCGGGGTCGGCCTGTTGATCGGTGCCGGGCTGCCGCACATGGTGGTCGGCTACTTCATCGGGAAGCGTTCCGCCACGTTCACCTCCAAATTCCCCGATGCGATCGAACTGCTGGTTCGCGGGCTGCGCTCCGGCCTGCCAGTGACCGAAACGCTGGGCGTAGTCGCGACCGAAGTCCCCGGCCCGGTGGGCGAAGAATTCAAGCTGGTGACCGAACGGATCAAGATCGGCAAGACCATGGAGGAAGCCCTCCAGGATACGGCGGACCGGCTCAATACGCCCGAATTCAGCTTCTTCGTGATCACCCTGGCGATCCAGCGCGAGACCGGGGGCAACCTGGCCGAAACGCTGTCCAACCTGTCCGACGTGCTGCGCAAGCGCGCGCAGATGAAGCTGAAAATCCGCGCGATGAGCTCGGAATCGAAGGCGTCCGCCTATATCGTCGGGGCCTTGCCGTTCATCGTCTTCATCATGATCTGGTGGGTCAACCCAAGCTATATCGACGGCTTCTTCACCGAAGACCGGTTGATTGTAGCCGGCCTTGGCGGTCTGACCTGGATGAGCATCGGGGCCTTTATCATGGCCAAGATGGTCAGCTTTGAAATCTAAGCGGGGAACCGGGACATGCTCAATACTCCGCAAGGCCCCACGCTGCTTGGTGTCGACGTACTCTGGGTCGGCTCGATCCTCGCCGGACTGGCCTCCGTCGCGGTGATGTTTGCGATCTACGCCGCAGTCACGATCCGCGATCCGATGGCCAAGCGCGTCAAGGCGCTCAACGACCGGCGCGAACAGCTGAAGGCCGGGATCGTCACCAGCAACGCCAAAAAGCGCGCGAGCCTGGTTCGCAAGACCGAGACCACCGACAAGATGCGCGACACGCTGTCGTCGCTCAAGGTGCTGCAAGACAGCCAGGTCAAACAGATCCAGCAAAGCCTGGCCCAAGCCGGTATCCGCAAAAAGGAATATGCGGTTATCGTGATTTTTGCGCGGATGGTGCTGCCGATCGTGTTTGGCGGGCTGGCCGCCTTCACGCTCTATGGCATCAACTATTTCCCCGAATGGGGCGCGATGAAGAAGCTGTTCGCCTTCGCTGCCACGCTGGGGCTGGCTTACAAATTCCCCGATATCTTCATCAAGAACAAGATCACCAAGCGCACCGACGCCGTGCGCAAGGGGCTGCCCGATGCGCTCGACCTGCTGGTGATCTGCGCCGAAGCCGGCCTGACCGTCGACGCAGCATTCAACCGCGTCGCCCGCGAACTGGGCCGCGCCTATCCCGAACTGGGTGACGAATTCACCCTGACCGCGATCGAACTCTCGTTCCTGTCCGAACGCCGCCAGGCCTTTGAAAACCTGGCCTACCGCGTCAATCTGGAGGCGGTAAAGGGCGTGACCACCACCATGGTCCAGACCGAACGCTATGGTACGCCGCTGGCCTCAGCGCTGCGTGTACTCTCGGCCGAATTCCGTAACGAGCGGATGATGCGCGCAGAAGAAAAGGCGGCGCGGCTGCCCGCGATCATGACGGTGCCGCTGATTCTGTTCATTCTGCCGGTGCTGTTCATCGTGATCCTTGGCCCAGCGGCCTGCTCGATCGCCGATGCCTTCAGCCAGGACGGCCCGACCAAAGGCGGCGCCAACTAAGCCCCGCGACTTCAGGTCACCGAAGGTCGGGCCGGACAGCAATGTCCGGCCCGATTTGGTTTCAGGCGCGCACGACTTCGTGCTCGATCGCGCCGAAGATCGTGTGCCCTTTGGCGTCCTTCATCTCGATCCGGACCGTGTCGCCATAGTGCAGAAATTCGGTAACCGGCGCGCCGCTGGCAATCGTTTCGATCATCCGCTGCTCGGCGATGCAGCTGTAGCCGCGGCCACCCTCGCCGCAGGGCCGCCCGGGGGAGCCATCGGGATCGCGGTTGGAGACGGTGCCCGAACCGATGATCGATCCCGCCCCGATCCGCCGGGTCTTGGCCAGATGGGCAATCAGCGTGCCGAAATCGAAGGTGCAGTCCTCAGCAGCCTCGGCCCGCCCGAACGGCTGACCGTTGAGATCGACTGCGAGCACGCCGTTGATCCGCCCGCCCTGCCAAGCCGCACCCAGCGTGTCCGGAGTGACGAAGACCGGGGAGAAATGGCTGGCGGGTTTCGACTGGACGAACCCGAACCCCTTGGCCAGTTCGCCTGGGATCAAGTTGCGCAGCGAGACATCATTGACCAGCCCGATCAGGCGGATGTAATCCAGCGCAGCCGCGGCCGATACGCCTTGCGGAACATCGCCGGTGACCACGCAGATCTCTGCTTCCATGTCGCACCCCCAGGCCTCGTCGGCCAAGGTGATCGGGTCGCGCGCACCGCGCAGATCGTCACTGCCACCCTGATACATCAGTGGATCATGCCAGAAGCTCTCCGGCAGTTCGGCTCCGCGCGCCTTGCGCACCAATTCGACATGATTGACGTAAGCCGAGCCATCGGCCCACTGATAGGCGCGCGGCAGCGGCGCCGCCGCCTCGCGTTCGTGGAACCGTTTGCGCGGGATGGCGCCGTGTTCCAGCTCCGTCGCGAGCGCTTCCAATACGGGCGAATAGCGATCCCAATCGTCCAGCGCGGCTTGCAGACTGGGGACGATGTGATCGGCATCGGCATACCAGGCCAGATCGTTGGACACGACAATCAGCCGTCCATCTCGTCCTTGTGGCAGTGCGGCGAGTTTCATGGATGGGTCTCCTGTCGTTCGAGTTCTGCCACTTTGGCTGACAGCCGCGCCAGCAAATCCTTGAGCTGATCGCGCTCATCGGGTGCAAGCGCGGCAAACAGCCGTGTTTCGATCTCCAATGCATGCGGCATGATCGCTTCGTGCATGGCCTGCCCGGCCGAGGTCAGCGCAAGATGATGCGAGCGGCCATCGCGGTTGTTGGGGCTGCGCGCAATGAGGCCACGCTCCGCCATCACCTTGCACGCCCGGTTGACTGCGACCTTGTCCATCCGGGTCAGATCGACCAGCTCGCGCTGGGTTCGCGCACCGGCATCGCCCAGCACCGCCATTACCCGCCATTCCGGAATCTTGAGGCCGTAGGTGGCGCGATATTCGCGCGCAATCAGATCACTGACCGCATTGGTGGTAACCGACATCAGGTACGGCAGGAAGTCAGTCAGACGGGGAACGGTCGCGGTCATTACAACGGTTACTAATGCAACCGGATCGCTTGGCAAGCGGTGTTGGCACTGCGCTGTTCAACCCGGCTTGGCGGCCTCTGGCGCGGCAGCCTGAAATGCCGGCAATTCCCGCAGCGCCGCGTCGATGGCGACAAGCCGGGGAAAGGTCTCCAGTGGCACATCAAATCGCCGGGCATTGGCCATCTGCGGCACCAGACACAGATCCGCCAGATTGGGGCTGTCTCCGCCAAATAGGCCGGTTTCCGGAGCCTGCACCTCCAGCGCGGCGAAGCCCAGCACGATCCAATGGCGATACCAGCTGGCCACCGCCACTTCATCCGCCGCCAGCTCGGTGCGCAAATAGTTCAGCACCCGCAGGTTGTTGAGCGGATGAATGTCGGCTGCAATCTGCAAGGCCTGGCTCAGGGTTCGCGAACGCGCTGCTGGGTCGCTGGACACGAGCTTTGGGTCAGGGAACTTGGCGTCGAGATAGTCGATAATCGCCAGACTTTGCGTCAGCAGCAGGCCATCAATCGCCAAAGCAGGAACGAACCCCTGCGGATTGCGCGCGAGATGCGCGGCGCTGCGCTGTTCGCCTTTCACCAGATCGACCGGGACTCGGTGATAGGCGATCCCTTTCAAGGCAAGCGCGATCCTTACCCGGTAAGCGGCTGACGAGCGCCAGTAATCGTAAAGCAGGACCTCGCTCACAACAGCCGTCCGGCCACGGAGTTGAGCCGCGCCAGCAGCGCCGGATCACGCGCCTCGGGCGCGGTCATCAGGGCATGATCGAGCGCGGTGTCAGCCGGGCTGGGCGTCCGCTGGGCCGGCAAGCTGGCCGCCAGGGCTCGGAGCGCCGCATGAGCCAGAGTCACATTGCGGTGCATCACCGCCAGGATTTCCTCAACCTGCGCCTCTTCCCCGGCGCGCCAGCTGTCATAGTCCGTAACCATGCCGAGCAGCGCATAGGGCAGCTCTGCCTCGCGGGTCAGGCGGGCTTCGGGCATCGCAGTCATCCCTATCACGTCCGCCCCCCAGCCGCGGTACATCCGGCTTTCGGCGCGGGTCGAAAACTGCGGTCCTTCGATCGCGACATAACAGCCGCCACGATGCACCGGCGCCCCTGCGGCTGCGGCGGCATCGGCCAGTGCCGCAGACAGCCGCGCGCAGACCGGATCGGCCAGGCTGACATGGGCGACCATCCCCGGACCAAAGAAACTTCCCGCGCGGCCCATCGTGCGATCGATGAACTGGTCCACCGCCACGAAATGCCCCGGTGCCATGGCTTCATTCAGCGAGCCGATTGCGGACAGCGCGATTACGTCGGTCACCCCGCAACGCTTCAGCACGTCTACATTGGCGCGGTAGTTGACCTGGCTCGGTGGAATGCGGTGGCCCACCCCGTGACGCGGCAGAAACGAGAACCGCACCCCGCCGAGCTTGCCGGTGGTTACGGCGGCGGAAGGTTCCCCGAACGGGCTTTCAACCGCAATCTCCTGGGTATCCTCCAACTCAATCCCGGCCGCCAGCCCCGAGCCGCCGAAGACGCCGATATGCCAGTCAGTCTTGCCCGGATTGGTCATGATTTCTGAGGATCCCAGCCATGATAAAGTCAATGGTATGGGCCTTGTATCGATCCCGCAGTTCTTCGGTCAACGTATCATGATCGAAACAGTGCTTTAAAACCAGACGAGCCGAGAAAAACCGGTCCGCTGCGCCGGTCGCGGTAAAATAAAACAGTTGCGGATCGATGTCGCGGAATACGCCTTGTTCAATCCCGTCGGCGATCAGCCGGTCGTAAGCATGGCTAAGCGGGGTCAGATAAGAATCGGCAATCCGATGCGCCTCTTCAGGATCGCTTTCGCGCACCAGCCGCATCAGTAGCCGGTTGAGGTACGGAGTCTTGAAATAGGTATCGACCATCGCGCCAACGTGACGGCGCAAGCGGACTTCGGGGGCCATGTCCTTGGCCATCAGTGCGTCGACCGAGTGGACGATCCCCTGCATGTCGCGGTCCAGCAGTGCGCGCAGCAGCCCGGCCTTGTTGCCGAAGTAGTACTTCACCAGCGCGGAATTGAGACCCGAGCGCAGCGACAGTTCAGACAGCGAGATATCAACGATATCGCCTTCGCGCATGATGTCCGACGCGGTCTGGAGCAGCAGGTCGCGCGCGCCCGGCGGGGCATCGGGGGCCAGACGCTGGGCAAGATCAGTCATGAATACGGCGGCTCCTCACCCCACCACGGGTAGAAATCGGGCATATCGCTAGAAACCCGTAGCGGAAAGACCGGCGGCCGCTTCTGCAGAAAGCTTTGCACACCTTCCTGCGCATCCGCCCCTTTGGACAGGCGGTAGATCGCGCGGCTATCAACCTTGTGCGCCGCCATCGGATGATCGCCCGACGGATTGCGCCACAGCATTGCGCGGGTCATTGCAATCGACACTGCCGAAGTGTTGTCGGCAATCTCGCGCGCCAACCCGCGTGCAGCGTCGATCAGTGCGCCCGGCGTATGGACCGAACGCACCAATCCGCCGTGCAGTGCTTCCTGTGCGTCAAAAATCCGCCCGGTCATGCACCATTCCAGCGCCTGCTGGACGCCGACCAGTTTGGGCAGGAACCAGCTGGAGCAAGCCTCCGGCACGATCCCGCGCCGCGCGAACACAAAGCCATAGCGCGCGGTTTCGCTCGCCAGACGAATATCCATCGGCAACTGCATGGTGACGCCAACACCCACTGCCGCGCCGTTGCAGGCCGAAATCAAGGGCTTCATTGACTGGAACAGCCGCAGCGTCAGCCGCCCACCGCCATCGCGCACGCGCTCATCGCTGAGGTCTTCGACCGGCTCGGGATTGGCGAACGGAACCCGCCCATCATCGGGGGTCAGGTCAGCCCCGGCGCAGAATGCCCGCTCGCCCGCCCCGGTAAAGATCACCGCGCGCACCGCATCATCCGCATCGGTGCGGTCCATCGCGTCGATGATTTCATGCATCATCGTGCCGGTGAAGGCGTTCAGCTTCTCCGGGCGGTTAAGCGTCAGCGTGGCAATGCCCTCGCTGATGTGAAGGTCGATCTGCGAATAGCCCATGCTGTCTCTCCCGGGGAGGAAGGGTGGAGCGCCGCACGGACGCTCCGGTTAAATGCTCAACGCGGCGCCATGCGGATGCCGCCATCGAGCCGGACGTCCTCACCGTTGAAATAGCCGTTTTCGATCATGCACATCGCAAGATTGGCATATTCCTCCGGCTGACCGAGCCGCTTGGGGTTGAGCACCGTCGCGCCCAGCGCATCGCGCACATTCTGCGGCGCACCAGCCAGCAGCGGGGTGTCAAAGATGCCCGGCAGGATCGTGTTGCAACGGATGTTTTCGCTAGCGAGGTCACGCGCGACCGGGAGCGTCATGCCAACCACGCCGCCCTTTGAGGCCGAATAGGCGGCCTGGCCCATCTGGCCGTCTTCGGCCGCGACCGAAGCCGTGTTGACGATTGCGCCGCGCTCGCCGTCTGCCATCGGCTCCAGCGTCAGCATCCCGGCCGCCGACTTGGCGATGCAGCGGAAGGTGCCGACCAGGTTGATCTGGATGACCCAGTTGAACGCATCGAGCGGAAAGTGCTTGATCGAACCATCGGTCTTGCTGCGGCTGGCGGTCTTGATCGCATTGCCGGTGCCGGCGCAGTTGACCAGGATCCGCTCCTGCCCGTGGGCCGCGCGTGCCTGGGCGAAACCGGCGTCAACCGAGGCATCGTCAGTCACGTTGACTTCGCAAAACACGCCGCCGATCTCGGCTGCAACGGCCTTGCCCTTTTCTTCCTGCAAGTCGAAGATCGCGACCTTGACGCCTTTGGCAGCCAAGGCCCGTGCGGTTGCTGCACCCAACCCGGAAGCACCGCCGGTAACGACGGCGGCGACAGTGTTATCAAGCTTCATGTCAAGTTACTCCGTTGATCTCAAACCATTTCGACAATCGTCACGTTGGCAACACCGCCGCCTTCGCACATCGTCTGCAAACCATACTTCCCGCCGCGCGCCTTCAACGCATGCAGTAGCGTCGCCATCAGCTTGGTCCCCGACGCACCCAGCGGATGGCCCAGCGCAATCGCGCCGCCATTGACGTTCAGCTTCGCCGGATCAGCGCCGGTGTGCTTCAGCCAGGCGAGCGGAACCGAGGCGAAGGCCTCGTTCACTTCGTAGAGGTCAATATCGCCAATCGACAGACCAGCGCGGGCCAATGCCTTGTCAGTCGCGAACAGCGGTTCCTCCAGCATGATCACCGGATCACCCGCCGTCACGGTCAGCGTGTGAACGCGCGCCAGTGGGGTCAGCCCGTAGCGCTTCAACGCTTCTTCGGACACGATCAGCGCGGCGGAGGAGCCATCGCAAATCTGGCTCGACGATGCCGCGGTCAGGCTGCCCTTTTCATTGAGCAGTTTGACCGAGGCAATGCTCTCCAGCGTCGCTTCAAAGCGGATGCCTTCGTCCTGCGTGTGCCAGGCCATGCCGTCGGGCGTTTCGATTTCGATCGGCACGATTTCGTTCGCAAAAGCCCCGGCCTGGGTCGCGGCTATGGCTTTCTGATGGCTGGAAAGGGCGAACCGGTCGAGATCGTCCTTGGTGAAGCCGTGCTTCTGCACGATCATTTCCGCCCCGACGAACTGCGACCACATCACGCCGGGATATTTCGCTTCCAGCCCCGGCGATTTGTAGAAGCCCAGCCCCTCCTTCATATGAAACTGCGCGGTGGAGCCCATCGGCACCCGCGTCATGCTTTCGATCCCAGCGGCAATCACCACGTCCTGCGTGCCAGACATCACCGCCTGCGCCGCGAACTGGATCGCTTGTTGCGACGATCCGCATTGCCGGTCGATTGTGACTGCCGGGGTCGATTGCGGCAGCAGCTTGCTGGCCAGCACTGCATTGCGGCCGACCTGCATCGCCTGTTCGCCGCCCTGTCCGACGCAGCCCATGATCACATCATCGATTGCCGCTGGATCGATGCCCGTTTTGGCCACCAGATGATCAAGCGCCGCAGCCGCGAGATCAACCGGATGAACTCCCGCCAACCGACCGCCGCGGCGGCCACCTGCGGTACGAACGGCGTCAACGATATAGGCGGTGGGCATATCAAAGGGTCCCTTTGCAAGCATTTAACCGTTCGATTAAAGGCCCTGAGCAAGCCCGTCAAGGCGGCGACCGGATTGCGGCACTCGACGAAACAAACTGGTTGTTCTGCACACGCTTTGTTGTGGTCATTATGCAACAAGTGCGCGAAGAAATTCGCCTGGGCCGTATTTGCAAATTGCAACGAGGGCCACCTTGCCACAGCATGAACGAATCTGGGTTCAATCGCGAATCCAAACTCGATACCGGGACATTTCGCCAACGTTTGTCCTTTTTCACACTTTGCTTGGCCCGCCATGTTGCGGGCAGGATCAAGGGGCTCTTTCGATGAATTCATTCCGTAAGTCCGTACTAAACCGGGCAACCTGCCTGCAGACCGCCGCAGTCGCCGCCGCCCTGATCGGGCTGTCGGCATCGACTAGCGCGTTCGCACAAGATGCTGCCGCACCGGCCGATTGCGTCGATGAAAACGCCAATGGCGTTTGCGACACCGAAGAAAGCACCAGCATTGTCGTCACCGGCTCGCGGATCGCGCGTCCGACGCTTGATTCGCCAGTGCCGGTTACCTCGGTGACCACGGAGGACCTGCTGTCCAACGGTGATCGTTCGGTTGGCGACGCCCTGAACGATCTGCCCGCCCTGCGCGCAACCTTCAGCCAGTCCAACTCGACCCGCTTCATCGGCACCGCCGGGCTGAACGTGCTCGATCTGCGCGGCCTCGGCACTGCGCGTACGCTGACCCTGGTCAATGGCCGCCGCCACGTTACGGTTTCGCCGGGCGACTACATTGTCGACGTCAACACCATTCCGAGCGAGCTGATCGAACGGATCGACGTGGTGACCGGCGGCAACTCGGCGGTCTACGGTTCGGACGCCGTCGCCGGCGTGGTCAACTTCGTGCTCAAGAAGAACTTCGACGGGCTGGTGCTCAGCGGACAAGGCGGCATCTCGGAGCGCGGTGATCGCGGATCATACTTCGGCGCGCTGACCTGGGGCCGGAACTTCGCCGATGGCCGCGGCAACATCGCCATCGCCGCAGAATATTCGAAGCAAGAGCCGGCCTTCGCGACCGGACGTGACGATCAGACGGGCGCCTTCAGCGGCCGCAAGCAGTTCAACCTGACCGAGCCGACCGGCGGTGAACCGTTCGGCACCGATGGCATCATCGACAACGAATTCTTCACCAACATCCGCAACAACAATATTTCGGATGGCGGCTTGATCGGCGCGGTTTGCAACAGCGTCGCATTGCTGACCAACCCGGCACGCTGCTCGCCGGGATCGACGGCGGCTTCGGCATTCGGCACGACCTATGTGTTCGACCAGGCGTGGCAACCTGAACCTCAACCCGATCGAGCGCGATCTGCGCTTTGTCGGTTCGAACAACTCGGTCGGTGGCCAGGGTTCGACCCTGTCCAACTACGGCATGCTGTTCCCTGAAATCGAGCGTATGTCTGTCAACTTGCTGGCACACTTCGACGTTTCGGACGCATTCCGTCCCTTCGTGGAAGCGAAGTTTGTCCGGCTCAACGTCTTCTCGGAATCGAGCCCAGCTTCTTCCAGGGTAGCATTCCCGGGTTCTTCGGCGGCGGCACCAACTTCCGTTGCGACAACCCGTTCCTGACCGCGCAGGCCTATGCGCAGATGCAGGCGATCGGGCGCTGCTCGACCATCATCCCTTACGGTGCAACCAACGCGACCACCTTCACCCTGACGGGCCGCAACAACGTTGATCTGGGCATCCGCAACGAAGACAATCGCCGCGATACCTACCGGATCGTCGGCGGGGTTACCGGCACCTTCAACGACGACTGGAACTACGAGCTGTCGGTGAACTACGGCGATCTGAACGGCCGGACGATTTCGGGCAACAACCTCTATCTGTTCGATGAAAACTTCAATGACGCCGGGTTCCTGCTGGCAATAGACGCGGTCCGCAATGCTTCGGGCCAGATCGTCTGCCGGATCAACCAGACCACCGTGGTTGACCCGGCCTGCGTTCCGCTCAACCTGTTTGGTGAAGGCCGCGCTGATCCGCGGGCGATCGCCTATTCGAACGTAACCAGCTTTTATGGTCAGAAGGCGTCGGAATTTGTGGTTTCCGGTTTCCTTGGCGGCGATCTTTCGCAGCTGTTCGAACTGCCCGGTGGACCGGTCGGCTTTGCAATCGGCGGCGAATACCGTGAAGAACGCGGCGGGGTGCAGATCGATGATCTGACTTCGGCAGGCCGGACCTTCCTCACCGCCTTGCAGCCGGTCGAATATCCGATGCTTTCGGTCAAGGAAGTGTTTGGCGAAATCCGCATTCCGCTGCTCGCCGACATGCCGTTCTTCAAGTCGCTCGAACTCAGCGGCGCAGCGCGCATTTCGGACTACAACACCTCGGCCGGCACTACCTATGCCTACAACGGCACGCTGGTCTGGGCACCAGTTGACGACATCAAGTTCCGCGCGGCCTACAACCGTTCGGTCCGGGTTCCGACCCAGTCGGACCTGTTCGATCCGGTCGGCCAGAACTTTGCGACGATATCCGATCCGTGCGATGTCAACTTCATCAACAACGGCACCAACCGCGTCGCAAACTGCGCTGCGGCTGGGGTTCCGGTAGGGTTTGTCAACACCTCGGCACGCGCAGCATCGACAAGCTTTGCGCAGGGCGGTAACCCAATCCTTAACTCGGAAAACTCAGATAGTTACACCGTTGGCGCAATCTTCGACCCCACAGTTCCTGCCGGGCTTCTCTCTAACTGTGGACTACTATGACATTAGCGTAACCAACTCAATTGCGACACCAAGCGCCCAGTCAATTATCAACGCGTGCTACGATTCGCAATCACTTGTGAATCCGTTCTGCCTCTTGGTGACGCGCCTGCCCAACTCAGACTTTGCTGATCCGGCCGTGCTCGTCTCGACCGATTAATTTCGCAAAATTCACTACATCAGGTATCGATGTTGACATGGCCTACCGCAAGAAGTTCGACAATGGCGATAGCTTCTCTGCCCGGTTCATCGGATCGTGGTTGCGCTCACGCGACTTCTTCACTGACCCAACTGCACCGCTGGTGCCCAACCGGGCCCGCAGCGAACTCGGCGATCCCGAGTTCGAATTCAGTCTATCGCTGGCCTATCAAAGCGGCCCGGTCGGCATCCGGTATAGCGGGCGCTATATCGGCAAGCAGACGATTGGTACCTATGAAGCACAGAACCCGTACATTGGCGCCTGCCTAGATCTGGTGTTACCGGCAGCAGCGGGCGAACCTGTACTGCGAATTCGATCGTCACGCTTGATCCATTGAACGCTGATCAGTTCTCGCAGGTCTGGTATCCTGGGCCTGATGTACCACGACTGCGCGTGTCGTTCGACATCGAGAAGAAGTTCCAGTTCTACATCGGCATGGACAACATCTTCGACAAGAAGCCGCCGTTCAACCTGCTGGGAACCGGCGCTGGTTCGTCGATCTATGACACCACCGGCCGCTATATGTATGCCGGGGTGAAGGCGACCTTCTAAGGTCTAGCAAACCATAAACGTGGGCGGCGAGACTTCGGTCTCGCCGCCCTTTTTTTGGGCCGATGCAAAGCGTTAGATGGGCAGAGCAGCATCAGACACGGCGGCCACGCACCCCGCAGCGTCAAAGGCATTGCCGGCAATCCAGCTTTCAGCAGCCGCGATCTCGTCCGCAAGTTCGGTCATCAAGGCTCGGTTGCGCCGGATCCGTGCGGAATTATCAAATGCCAGTGCGGGATTTTTCGAATAGGATCTGAACAGCGGACCATTAACCAGCTGCTCTGCTGCCCCAACCGCCAAGGCATAACCGAAATGCTGGCTGGCCGCGTAGAGGACCTGTGCAGGGCGCGCAAAAAACACCTCAGCATCAAGACTCACCGCGTTCGGCAGCGCTGCAACCGCGCCAGCAAACCGTCGTAGCTGTGCCGACCACAACAGCGCTGCAAGCTCTGGATCAGATCGCGGCAGATCAACTCCAAATCTGGCGCTCAGCAACTGGGTAACACCACGCAACCATGCGCGGTGATTGTCACTGCGCAGAATTGCAATGCAATAGTCGGACAGGTTGGAATACAGAAACACTGCCCGCGTTTGCGGATCAGCCTTTACCAGGTCCGGCAGTATGAAGTTCACTGGGACATTGGCCTTTATCAAGGTCGGCCCCGCGCCAGAATAGCGGCGTGACAGCATCCCCAAGGTCGGGGCGAGCAGCGCGCTAGGTTCAGGCAGCAGCGCCAGCTGGCGCAAGGCGAGCGGCTCGCGCAGCACCAACCCCGTGCTTAGTTCTTCCAGCGCGCGCGCCAGCAGCGTGGAGCCGCAATGGGCGACGTGAAAAATCCAGTGGGTAGGCAATGGCGCAGGGGCGTCTGTCAGCGCGGCGATCGGAATACGCATAACCCCTGCCCCGGCTGGCGATATCCGGCGATCGAGGAAAATCGAGCGTCGATAGGCCGCACGGTCCATCGGCACGAACAGCGCATCGCTACCGTCGAACGAGTGCAAATAGTGATCGGGCGAGCCAAGCAGCTCTTCAACAGTCGGGGCCATTGGCTTGCCTATAGCCTTGTCCGGGCGGCTCGGCTATCGGCTGAGCGATCATGGCTCAGTTCGCTTCGCCCCAACCTGGTCGCCCGCTCGTTCTGGTCGAGCCAGCTGCAGGACAAGGCCTCGTGCAGCTCGATCCTGATGCTGTGATGGCCCAGTTCCAAGCCCACGGCGCGCTGCTGCTGCGCGGGTTCGGGGCAGACCTTGAGCAGTTCCACGCCTTTGCCAAACAGTTCAGCCGTACGGCCGTGGTCAACGAAAGCCCCGGCCGCACCGCGCTCGATCCGGCAAAATCGCTGTACTCGGTCGATGGTGGAACCAACGCCTTTGCGCTTCACCCCGAATTGTCGCGCGAGCCGTGGAAGCCGGATCTGGCGCTATTCGCCTGCCTTTCGGCCCCCGGAAGCGGCGGCCAGACCACGGTCTGCGATGGGATCGCGCTGGCGAATGCCTTGCCAGACGAAGTACGGCGCGGGCTGGAAGGTCGACGGCTGATCTACCTCAAAGGCGTTTGGCCAGAGCTGTTACAGTTCTGGCTGGGTACCGCCACGCCGGATGATGCCCTGCTCCGCAATCCGCCGCAGCGTTGCCCTTACAAGTTCATGCGGCTGCACGATGGCCGGATCGCCCGCTATTTCAGCCGCCCCGCGCTGCACCAGCCGATGTTCGCGGACGCGCTGGCGTTCGGCAACTTCCTGCTGTTCGCCCGTTTCAACAACGGCCGCGGTGATTTTCCCCTGCTGGATGACATGCGCCCAGTGCCCGAAGCCTGGCTGCAGGCGATCAAGGCTACAGGCGACCGGCTGACCTATGCGATCGACTGGCTGCAAGGTGACGTGATAATGCTCGACAATACCCGCTTCATGCACGGCCGCACCGCGATCACCGATCCCGCCGCACGCCAGATCGCGACCTATTTCGGCTATCTGGACCAAGCAATTCCAAACCCGGAAGAGCCCGAAGATGCGATCTGGCGACGTGCCGATTTCAATCCACCGCATCCGCCGGAGCACTTGGTGCGCAGGGCCTAAGACCGCAAAATTCCCTGTGAAGCGCGGGCGTTCTGGTACCCCGTATATCCGGATTGGAGTTTGCGCGGGACGCTGGCCGCACCAAGGTACGTGGCAATCGGGCTTCCTCGATGCGATACTACCGGACCAAATTCTACATCTCCGTGCGTAAATGGTGCCTACTTCTTCACCGACTTCGGCTTGTACCCGCACAGGTCCGCCACCGGGCAGCGCCAGCATTCCGGCGTGCGGGCCTTGCAGATGTAGCGGCCGTGCAGGATCATCCAGTGGTGCGAGCCAACGCGGAACGGCGCGGGGACGTTCTTTTCCAGCGCGCGCTCGACCGCCAGCACGGTCTTGCCCTTGGCGAGGCCAGTGCGATTGCCAAGCCGGAAGATGTGGGTATCAACCGCAAAAGTTTCCGCCCCGAAGGCACAGTTCATCACGACATTGGCGGTCTTGCGGCCAACCCCGGGCAAGGCGACCAGCGCATCGCGGTCCGCTGGAACTTCGCCGCCGTAGTCGCGCACCAGTATCTCGCTGAGCGCGATCACGTTCTTGGCTTTCCCGTTGAACAGCCCGATCGTCTTGATGTGCGCCTTCATGCCTTCCTCTCCCAGCGCGACCATCTGCGCCGGGGTCTTCACCTCGCGAAACAGCGCCCGCGTCGCCTTGTTCACCCCGACATCGGTTGCCTGGGCTGACAGCACCACCGCGACCAGCAGCTGATAGGTATTGCCGAACTCCAGCTCGGTTTCTGGCGCGGGGTTGTCTTCGGCAAGGCGGCGGAAGAATTCGAAGATGTCTGGCGCGGTTCACGGCTTCAACGCGGCCTCGCTGCGCGGATGCGCCGCCTTCCATTCCATCGCCCGCAGCACGCGCTTTTCGACCGAGGGATGGGTGTAGAACAGCGCCTCCTGCAATTCTGTCGGGCGCGGATAGCGGTATTCGGCGGTCTTGACCAAGGCCGAGGCGAGCGCATCGGGCTCGTCCACGGTCGCCAGCGAATAGGCGTCGGCAGCGGTTTCACCCATACGCGTCAAGCCATTCGTAATCGGCAGTGTGAGCAAGCCCAGCACTGCGCTAAGCACCATGAACACGGGTAGTCCGCGCGGTTCAGCGAGTGTTGCGGTGCTGCCGAACAAGCGCGCGGTCGGTGCAAACAGCCGATTGATCAGCCAGAACAGCAGCATTGCCAGCAGCGGCATAACCACCATCTGGCGCCAGACATGGCCGAGCTTGTAGTGCCCCGCCTCATGGCCGGTAACCGCGCGCACTTCATCGATCGAGGCGCCTTTCAGCGCCACATCCGAAATCGCGATCCGCGCTGTCGGGCCGAGCCCCGTAACGTTTGCAGTGAAACGATCCGACTGACGCGAGCCATCGTAAAGGAAAATCCGGTCGTGCGGGATGCCAACGTCATCGGCAATCTTCTCCAGCGCAACGCGGACCGGACCGGCTGGCAATGGCTCGTACTTGTTGAACAAGGGTTGGAATATGCTGGGCAAAGCAAGCAGCAAGAGCACGACGGCGATGGCAGTGAACCCGCTCGCCCAAATCCACCAGCGTGTACCGGTCCGCCGGATCAGGGCATAAATCCCGAGCAGGAACAGCCCGCCAAACAGCGCCGTAATTCCCTCATCAAGCGCCCATTGGCCCAAGAAGTCACCCAATGGCTGCGACGAGAGCCCAAAGTCCCGCTCCCGCTGCCAGTCGGTCAATAGCACCCAAGGGAGCTGGATCAGACCTGACAGCGCGAGGAACGCCGCACCTGTCAGAAAGCTCGCCAAGGCCCAGCCGCGCCCCGAGAGCTTCGCCGCCACTTTGTCCAGCAGCCCGGTGCGGACCAGCACCAGCGCAGTCAGCACCGATACGATCACCCCCGCGAGCAACAACCAGTGGTTGCCGATGGTATAGGCCTGCGCGGTGGCCAGGGCTTCTGCCCCCAGGCCATCGATATAGCGCGCCGTCTCTGCGGCGGGTGTCATGGTGCCGGACATGGTCGAACTCCCCTGTGTATTATTGAGATAGTACACGCAATAGTCTGCGGCACAAGCCCGATTAGCTGGTCACCGCAGCCAGCGCGCCATCGCCGGAAAGCCCGTGGGCGCGGTCATCCCGTACCAATCCAGCATCGGTACTCCGGGCCCGCGCTGGTCGGCAAAGGCCTCGGCCAGACCATCGCCGCCGCCCTTGTAGCCTGCGCCATGAAACACCACGTCGAGCGGCACACCGCAGGCCTGGGCGGCGGCGGCGGACCAGGCGATCGCCGCCATCTCGTCAGCCGGATCGGCACCGACTTCGCCGGGCACACTGCGCCGTTCGGCGGTCATCACTGCAACGTGCCCGCCTTCATGCAGCAGATCGCCGGGATAGGCCTGTGCCGCCTGGCTCGATCTGGATTGTCCCGCAATCCACCGCGAGCGCGGGGAGGAAACGCTGCCCGGTCAGCGGGGTCACCGCCACCGCGATCCCGGCGCTGCGCAGAAAGGCTGCAATTGCCTCAGCCGCCGCCAGTCCGCCCGGTTCGTGCCATTCGCAGGCGCTCAGATCCGCTGCTGCACTCACAGCCCGAGCACCTCAGCCATGGTGTAACGCCCGGCCTCTTTCCCAACCAGCCACTGCGCCGCGCGCACTGCGCCCTTGGCAAAGATCGTCCGGTTCTCGGCCAGGTGGGTGAACGAAAGCCGCTCGTCCTGCCCCAGGAAGTGGACCGTATGATCGCCCGCCACCGAGCCGCCGCGCAAGGACGCAAAGCCGATTGCGCCGACGCCGCGCGCCCCGGAAATCCCATCGCGCCCGCGCTCGCTGTGGCTGGCCAGATCGACCGCACGCCCCTGCGCCGCCGCTTCGCCCAGCAGCAGCGCGGTGCCTGAGGGCGCATCGACTTTCATCCGGTGGTGCGTCTCGGCAATTTCGATGTCCCAGTCTTCACCCAACCGCCCCGCCGCCTCGCGCACCAGATGCGCCAGCAGCGTCACGCCGAGCGAGGTATTGCCGGTTTGCAGCACGGCTACCTCTGCCGCCGCCGTATCGCACAGCCAATGGTGGCGCTCCTCAAGCCCGGTGGTGCCGACCACGATCGGCACGCCCGCCGCGACCGCCGCGTCAAGATTGGCCTCAAGGGCGTGGGGGCTGGAGAAATCGACCAGCACGTCGCTGCTGCGGGCAAGCGCCAGCACATCGTCGCCTTTATCCGCGCCGCCCGAGTGGACCTCACCCGCTGCGGCAATGGCCGCGACCAGCGCCGCCCCCATGCGCCCGGCGCTGCCGATGATGCCAATTCTTGCCACGCGCCCTCCACTAAGCCCAAACCCGTCCAGGCTGAGCTTGTCGAAGCCCCGCCTTTTCTTCACGCAACGCTTGAAGGAAAAGCAGCCCTTCGACAAGCTCAGGGTAGACGGTCTGGGAGCAGGGCATGACGCAAATCCGTAACATCGTGATCCTGACCGGCGCGGGGGTCAGTGCTGAAAGCGGGATCGATACGTTCCGTTCCGCCGGGGGCCTGTGGGAACAGCACCGGGTGGAGGATGTCGCGACCCCGGAAGGCTTTGCCCGCGATCCTGACCTGGTGCTGCGGTTCTACGACATGCGCCGCGCGGCGATTCAGGAAAAGCAGCCCAACCCGGCGCATGAAGCGCTCGCGCGGCTCGACGCGGAATGGCGCTGGTGAACTGCTGATCGTTACCCAAAACGTTGATGACCTGCACACCCGCGCCGGGGCCAATCGCGTGCTGCACATGCACGGCGAGCATCTCAACGCCTGGTGCACCAGCTGCGATACACGCTCGCCGTGGCGCGCGCCGCTGGCGGACCGCCCGCCCTGCCCGGTATGCCAGGCGCGTACCCTGCGGCCCGACGTGGTCTGGTTCGGCGAAATGCCTTACCGGATGGAGCAAATCTACGCAGCGCTGCGCGAGTGCAGACCTGTTCGTCTCGCATCGGCACCTCCGGCGCGGTCTATCCGGCGGCAGGTCTGGTCCGCCAAGCACGCGATCTGGGCGCGCAGACGCTGGAACTCAATCTGGAGCGATCCAGGGCTCGGCCTGGTTCCACGAAACCCGCCTCGGCCCGGCGAGCGCGCTGGTGCCGGCGTGGGTGGATGAATTGCTGGAGACGTAACGTCCTCCCCTTAGGGGAGGGGGACCAGCGCAGCTGGTGGAGGGGCACCCGCGTGTGCTCCGAAGCTCTCGGCCCAGCACCGTTGGAGCACCCGCAAGGCCCCTCCCCCACTGCGTGGGTCCCCTCCCCTAAGGAGAGGATGGCAGCCCTGGCACTCCGGATCTTTGGCGATCCGCATGGTGCGCAAGCTGGGCACCAGTCCTTCGAACAAGTGCAGCTGCCCCCATTGCGGGTCGCCCAGCGCGGCGCTGCCCTGCACCAGCACGCGAATTGCCTGCATCGCCGCGAAGGCTCCGATCATCCCGGCCATCGCGCCCAGCACGCCATCGGCGGCGCAGCTGTCGCAATCCTCGGCATCGAAGGCATCGCCGACGAAACAGCGGTAGCAGCTCTCGCCCGGCAAGTGCCCGGCGAAGTTCGCAACTTGCCCTTGAAACCGGCCAATGGCGGCGCTGGTCAGCGGCACCCCGGCGCGCACGCAGGCGTCGGAAACGGCCAGCCGAGTCGCGAAGTTGTCACAGCCGTCCAGCACAAGGTCAGCACCTTCGAGGACCTGCGCGGGCGTAACGTCCCTCCCCACCCCCCGGGCGATCGCGCGGGCCTCGAGGGTACCATCGAACCGCCGCACCCAGGCGGCGGCAACTGTGGCCTTGGGCTGGCCGATATCGGCTTCGGTGAAGATCGTCTGGCGTTGCAGGTTGCTGGCCTCGACCACGTCATCGTCAACCAGTGTCAGCCGCCCGATCCCCGCTGCCGGCAAGATATTGCAGCGCAGGCGACCCGATCCCGCCACAGCCGATCAGCACGACATGCTTTTGCGTCAGCGCAACCTGCCCCGCCCCGCCCAGTTCGGGCAAGACGATGTGGCGGGCGAAGCGGTCGAGGCGGTTGGGTGGGAGCATGGCTCTATCCCTAACCACATTCGTCATCCCCGCGAAAGCGGGGACCCAGGGTTGGATGAGCGACTCTGGGTCCCCGCTTTCGCGGGGATGACGGCGTTGGGGGTAAAATCAGCTCTCCAACTGCCGCAGCAGCGAGCGCACATCGCCGTCCATATCGGCATCGCGGGTGCGCAGGTCTTCGATCAGGCGGACCGCGTGGATCACCGTCGAGTGATCGCGCCCGCCGAACTTGCGGCCGATTTCGGGATAGCTGCGCGGGGTCAGCACCTTGGCGAGGTACATCGCGACCTGGCGCGGGCGGACCACGGCGCGGGCGCGGCGCTTGCTGCTCATTTCGGTGCGGTCGACCCGGTAGAACTGGCAGACGGTGCGCTGGATTTCGTCGATGGTGATCCGGCGGCGGTTGGCCGAGAGGATATCGGTGAGCTGTTCTTCGGCCAGTTGCAGCGAAACCGCCTGCCCGGTCAGCTGGGCATAGGCGATCAGCTTGTTCAGCCCGCCAACCAGTTCGCGCACGTTGCGGTTGATCGTGCGGGCGAGGAATTCGACCACGTCAGCCGGCACATGGCTGGGCGAAAAGCGCGCCAGCCGGTGTTCCAGGATCAAGCGGCGCAGATCGATATCGGCCGGCGCAATATCAGCGACCAAGCCCATGCTGAGCCGCGAGAGCAAGCGCTGCTCCACCCCGTCGAGCGCCTGCGGGGCGCGGTCGGCGGCGAAGACCAGCCGCTTGCCTTCGGCCAGCAGCGCATCGATCGTATAGAGCAGCTCTTCCTGCGCCGAGGCCTTGCCGATGATGAACTGGATATCGTCGACCAGCAGCAGATCGAAGCCGCGCAGCCGCGATTTGAACTCGATCATCTGGTTCTGGCGCAACGCCTGGACGAATTCGACCATGAAGCGCTCGGCCGAGCAATAGAAGATCCGCGCCCGCGGGTGCGCCGCGAGATAAGCGTGGCCGATGGCGTGGAGCAGATGCGTCTTGCCCTGCCCGGTCGCGCCCTTGAGATAGAGCGGCGCGAACTGCGGCGTTTCGGTCGCCGCCATCCGCTGCGCGGCATTGGCCGCCAGCACGTTCGACGTGCCCGACACGAACGTCGCAAAGGTCAGCGAGGGGTCGAGCCCGACCGTGCCCTGGCCCGCGCCGCCGAATTCGCTGGCGCCCATGCCGATCGCATCGCCCGGCATCGATTGCTGGGCAATATCGTTGGCGGCGCGGCGCGACCGGTCATCGCGGCCAATTCGCAGTTCGGGCATCTGCCGCCGCCCGGGATGGACCGCGATCCGCACGGTGCGCACATCGGGGCGGGCAATCTTCCACGCGAGCGACAGCCGGTCCGCAAACCGGTCAGCAACCCAGTTGGCCGAAAATTCAGTAGGCAGGAACAGGTCGAGCGTGCCGGTGTCCTTGCAAAAGGAACCGAGCTGAACCGGCTTGATCCATTGGCTGTGCAACTGCTGGCCCAGATCCTTGCGCAGGCCCTGGCTGATGTCAGACCAGTCGGCCGCCAGATCGATGGCTTCGCGTTCTGCGCGCATACGTGCTTCGTCGTCTCCGCCAGATGCGGGCGCGCTCGCCCGAATGCCGCTAATCCCCGAAACTGTCACCGGGTACGCCCCCCAAAAGACCCCGAGAGGCCAAAGTCCGCCAAACCGCCGTGCCGCATGACCGGCACAACAGCCCCTTTGCTCACCCCCCGAAAAGCGAACGCCGGTATCGTATGTTGCATGTGATGCCGCTGGCGAGAACTCGCCGTGAGCAGTGATCGGTTTATGAAGCACTGGGCGCGCCGCGCAAGGGTGCGGA
Source organism: uncultured Alphaproteobacteria bacterium (assembly GCA_963802015.1). GTDB lineage: Bacteria > Pseudomonadota > Alphaproteobacteria > Sphingomonadales > Sphingomonadaceae > Novosphingobium. Next base: position 863,134 of record CAWDHB010000004.1, on the reverse strand, counting down.
CTGCAAAAAAACTGAAATATACCGCCTTGACTCGGGCGCAGCCTAGGGAATCTACGGGGCCGCGCACAAGGCGCTGTTAACCCTCAGATTTTCGCGGGCGAACGCCGCGAATCGCGGGATTTGGGGGCCTTGTGCAAAGCAGCAACTTGCGCGCCCCAGACAAAGCAAAAGGGCCAGCGCAGATACGCACGGCCCCTATGCTATTCCGTTCTGCATTCGTCCCGAATCGCCCCTTTGGAACGAATCAGGAGCGCGCATTACAGCGCGGCGACGCGCTTCGTCAGACGCGAGAATTTGCGCGCTGCGGTGTTCTTGTGCAGCACGCCGCGCGCCACGCCGCGCGCCAGTTCAGGCTGCGCCGCCTTGAGCGCTTCGGCTGCCGCTGACTTGTCGCCGCCGTCCAGCGCAGCTTCGACCTTCTTGACGAAAGTACGGATGCGGCTGACGCGGTTGCCGTTGATTTCGGCGCGGCGTTCGTTGCGGCGGATGCGCTTTTTGGCTTGCGGCGTATTGGCCATGTCTGTCCTTCATGTGGGGCCGCGGCAAAGGCAGCCACCCGTCGTTGAATTTCGTGCAAATCTGCGGGTCACGACCGAAATCGCCCCGCAAGAAGCGCGGCCCTTAACGGCGCGATCCCGAATTGTCAACCAGAAGGAGTCATTTCTGGCACTTGCCGCAGTACCAGGAACTGCGCCCACCTTGGGCTATGCGGGCAATTGGCGCGGCGCACTTGGTGCAGCCCTGCCCCGTGCGGTCATAAACGTCGAACTGCTTGGAGAAGTAACCCAGCTGGCCATCGGGCTGGGCATAGTCGCGCAGGGTGGAGCCGCCCGCGTCAATCGCCTCGCTGATCACCGCCTTGATCGCGGGGACCAGCCGGGCCAGCGCCGCCGGGGTGACCAGACCCGCCGCCTTGCGCGGATCGATCCCGGCGCGGAACAGCGCTTCGCAGACGTAGATATTGCCGAGCCCTGCAACCACCCGTTGATCAAGCAGCAGCAGCTTGATCGCCGCACTGCGCCCGGCGAGCGCCGCCTTGAGATGCGCGGCAGTCAGTGCATCGCCCACCGGTTCCGGCCCCAGCGCGGCGAACTGCGGCCATAGCTCCAGCGCGGCATCGGCCAGCAGATCGACCGAGCCGAACCGGCGCGGATCGCACAGCGCCAGCTGGTGCCCAGCGCCTGTTTCAAGCACCAGGTGATCGTGCTTGCCGATCTCGTCAGGTTCGATCCGCCAGCGGCCTGACATGCCCAGGTGGAACACCAGCGTCTGATCGCGGTCGGTATGGATCAGGCCATATTTGGCGCGGCGGCTGAGCCCGGTCACGGTCGCGCCGGTCAGCACCTGCACCAGATCGTCGGGGAACGGCCGCCGCAGGCCGGCCCGGCGCAGCTCCACCCGCGTCAGCTGTGCACCATCGAGATAGCGCGCCAAGCCGCGCACGGTGGTTTCGACTTCGGGAAGTTCAGGCATTGCCCGTCCATATTGCATCGCGCGTGTCCTGCAAGACACCTTTGCGCCTCCGCGAATCTCCCGTAAGGCGCGGCCTCATGAACGATCAGGTTTCCTTCGGCTATCAAGCCGTCTCCCCCGCCGAGAAGACCGAGCGCGTCGGCGCGGTGTTTTCCTCGGTCGCCAAAAGCTATGACGTGATGAACGATGCCATGTCGGTGGGCATGCACCGGCTGTGGAAGGATACCTTCGTGCGCCGGGTCAAACCGCAGCCGGGCGAGCAGATCCTCGACATGGCCGGCGGCACCGGCGACATCGCGTTCCGCATGGCGCGCGCCGGAGCGCAGCGTGACCGTGTCTGACATCAATCAGGACATGCTCGACGTCGGGATCGAACGCGCCATGGAGCGCGGCTTTGACGACTTGGTCTGGTCCCGCCAGAACGCCGAGGAACTGAGCTTTCCCGCGCGGTTCTTCGATGCCTACACCATCGTTTTCGGCATCCGCAACGTCACCCATATCGACCAGGCGCTGACCGAGGCGCACCGCGTGCTCAAGCATGGCGGGCGGTTCTACTGCATGGAATTTTCCACCACCGAATGGCCGGGCTTCAAGGAAATCTACGATCTCTATTCGCACAAGCTGATGCCGTGGATGGGCAAGCTGATCGCCAATGACGAGGACAGCTATCGCTATCTGGCCGAATCGATCCGCCGCTTTCCGCGCCCGCCCGAGTTCGAGGGGATGATCCGCGCGGCGGGCTTTGCGAACACCCGCGTCGAAACGATCCTTGGCGGCGCGGTCAACATTCATTCGGGGTGGAAGATTTAAGTGACGCGCGCCACCACGCACTTATTCCGGCTGCTGCGCTGGGGCCGCACCCTGGCGAAGCACGGCGCGCTGCGCGGGATTGAGCGGGATCGCAACACCCCGCCGCCGGTCCGGCGGCTGGTGCGGATTGCGCGGCTCGGCACGTTTCAGCCAGACCAGCCCGACTATGCCGGCGCGTTTCAGGCCATCGGCCCGGCCGCGATCAAGCTGGGCCAGACGCTCGCCACCCGCCCCGATCTGGTGGGCGAGAGCGCGGTCCACAACCTGCTGGCCTTGCAAGACAGCCTGCCGCCGGTGCCCTTCGCCGCGATCAAGGCGGAGATTGAAGCCAGCTTTGGCAAGCCGCTTGAATATCTGTTCAGCAGCATCGATCCGCACCCGGTCGGCGCGGCTTCGATCGCGCAGGTCCACCGCGCGGTGACCACCGAAGGCCGGGACGTCGCGATCAAAGTGCTGCGCCCCGGCATCCGCGAAAAGTTCGCCGCCGATATCGAAACCTACGAATGGGCCGCGGCCCATCTGGAAGCGCTGGGCGGCGAGGCGACGCGGCTGCGCCCGCGGCTGGTGATCGCCAACTTCAAGCGCTGGACCCTGCGCGAGCTCGACCTGCGGCGCGAAGCCGCCTCCGCCTCTGAACTGGCCGACGCGATGGCAGGCTACGAAGGCTACCGCATTCCCGGCGATCGACTGGGACCGCACCAATGGCCGGGTGATGACGATCGACTGGATCGACGGGATCAAGATCAGCAATCTGGAGGCGCTGCAAGCCGCCGGGCACGATCTGCCGCTGCTGGCGCGGCGGCTGGTGCTGGCGTTCCTGACGCAGGCGATCAGCCACGGCTATTTCCACGCCGACATGCATCAGGGCAACCTGTTCGTGCAGGCCGATGGCACGATCGCCGCGATCGATTTCGGGATCATGGGCCGGATTGATCGCCGCGCGCGGTTCTGGCTGGCCGAAATCCTCTATGGCCTGACCACCGGCAATTACCGCCGCGTCGCCGAGATCCATTTCGAGGCGCAATATGTGCCGAGCTATCATTCGGTTGACGAATTCGCGACGGCGCTGCGCGCGGTGGGCGAGCCGATGCGCGGCAAGCCGGTCAGCGAGCTGTCAGTCGGGCAGATGCTCGACGGGCTGTTCGCGATCACCCGCGATTTCGACATGCAGACCCAGCCGCACCTGCTGCTGCTGCAAAAGACCATGGTGATGGTCGAAGGGCTGGCCACCGCGCTCGATCCCGGGATCAACATGTGGGACGTATCCGGCCCGTTCGTGCAGAGCTGGATCCGCGACGAGCTGGGGCCGGAGGCGGCGATTGCCGACCGGATCAAGCAGGACACCGAAACGCTGCTGCGCCTGCCCGACCTGCTCCGCCGGATCGAAGACCGCTTCCCGGCCAAAGGCGGCGCGCCCGAAGCCCCGCCGCTGCCCGATGTGGCGCTGGTGTGGGACCGCCGCGCGACTCGCGCCGCTGGCCGGGCTATCTGCTGGCGCTGCTGCCAGGCGGCGGCGCGGTGTGGGGCGCGACGGCGCTGGGCTGGTTGTAACGCCATGGACCTCGACGCGCTGCTCCTGCACTTTTTCGAAACCGACGATCCCGGCAACGCTGACCGAAGCTGAATTTGCGCTGGGGATCGAGCGGCTGAAGATCGGGTTCGGGGTGGAGCGCGAGCCGAGCCGCAAGTTCGCGCTGTGGACCCTGCTGGAAACGCTGGGCGAGGCCCCGCTGCCCGCCGAAGCCTTTGCCAAGGAACCCAAGCTCAAAGCCGCAGCGGAAGACTATCTGCGCGCGGCCTACCGGATGGAACGGTTCGAGGAACCCGATGCCTGAGCAACTGCTGCAACAATGAGCCACGCCAGCGTCCTCGCCTGGCTGGCCGAGCATGCCCCGGATCTGGCGCTGATCGATCACGCGCGCTCCACCGCCACCGTCGCCGAAGCCGCCGAGGTGCTGGGCGTGGAACCGGGCCGGATCGCCAAGACGCTGGCCTTCCGGGTGGGAGACACGCCGATGCTGCTGCTGGCGCGCGGCGATGCCCGGCTGGACAATGCCAAATGCAAGGCCGAGCTTGGCGGGCGGCCGCGGATGCTGGACTCCGGAGGAGACGCTGGCGTTGACCGGCCATGCGGTTGGCGGGGTCTGTCCGTTCGGGCTCGCCAGCGCCGCTGCCGATCGTCGCCGACCGCTCGCTGCTGGCCTATGCAACAGTCTTCCCCGCCGCCGGATCGCTGACCAGCTCGGTCGAACTTGCCCCGCAGCGGCTGGCCGAACTGGTCAGCGCGCGCTGGGTGGATATTTGCAAGCTACCCGAATGAGCACCGCCGCTCCCGATTTGCTCTATTTTCACGGGATGCCTGGTGGGCCGGGGGAATGGGCTTACTTTGCGCCGCCCCGGCTGATGGGCCGGGCAATTGCACCGGATCGCAACGCCGGGATTGCTTCGGATCTGGTGGAGATGGCTCCTGGCAAGGTGACGTTGATCGGTTCTCGCTGGGCGCATTGCAGGCGCTGGAAGCTGCTGCGCAGTGGGGCAGCCGCGTTGACGCACTGCACTTGATCGCTCCCGCTGCACCGCTGCAACTGGCCGACTTTCTGTCGCAGATGGCTGGAGGTCCGCTATTCCGACTGGCCTCCAGCAATCCGAACCTGTTCCGCCTGCTCGCCCGCGCCGAAGGGATGGTCGCTCGGCATGCTCCCGACTGGCTGTGCGGGCGCCTGTTCGCGAACGCGCAAGCGGCCGATGCGGAACTGGCAAAGGATCCGGCGTTCCGGCGCGCAATGGCAGACATCCTGCGCAGCGGGCTGGGCTGCAATCCCACGGCCTTTGCCAACGAGGTGATCCGCTATGTTTCCGACTGGCGCGTCACGCTGCGGCTCGTGACTCAGCCGGTCACGATATGGCAAGGCACGGCGGACAACTGGACCCCGTCCGCCATGGCGCAAGCACTGGCCATTGCGCTGCCCGGCCCAGTGGAAACCCGGCTACTGCAGGGGCTTTCGCACTATTCGGCCTTGCGCGCAGCCTTGCAGCAGATCGGCTAACGAGCCGCCGCTTGCCGGAAGACCCGAGCGGCGGCCCGTTCAGCCCAACCCACTCCCGCTCAGAACTCGATCCCGGCGCGGACCCCGATGGTGCGCGGCTGGCTGGGCGCGACATAGGCGCGGGTGCATTGGCCGCAGGAGATGAACCGCGAAATCTGGCCGCGTTCGTCGAACATGTTGGCTGACGAACAGCTCGAAGTTGAGCTTGTCCCATTCGGCGCCGATCGCCAGGTTGGCGACGTGTAAAGGCCGGCAGGCTTCCGATCACTGCCGCCGGCCCGACCCGGATGTCGCTGGAGGCGGCACCTTGGTAGGCAGCGTTGACCTGGCCATAGTACTTCGCCGAGCCGCTTTCGATCGTGTAGCGCGCGGTGCCGCTGAGCTTCCACTTCGGCGTGATCGGCAGGCGCGTGCCCACCGGGGCCGCGATCCCGTTGTCCGGACCGGCGCAGGCAAAAGTCGGATCGTCAACATCGCAGAGGTTCTGCAGTGTCTTGGCATCGGTATAGGCCCCCGCCAGGCTGAGGTTCAGCCCGCCGGTGTTATAGGCCAGATCGAGCTCCATCCCGCGGATCCGCGCATTGGGGCCGTTGTGGATTTCGGTGAAGCTGTTCTCGCCCAGGAACGAGAACTGGAACTTCTGCCATTCCTGCTGATAGATCGCGCCGTTGAGGCGCAGCCCCGGAACCGGCGTGGTCTTCCAGCCCAGCTCATAGTTGACCAGGAAGTCCGGCGCATAGGGCGCCACATCGGCGCGGCGGTTGATCCCGCCGGGCCGGAACCCGCGTGAGAAGGTGCCATAAAGCATGAAGTCCGTGCTGGGCTTCCATTGCACGTTGAAGCGATAGGTGACGCCTGAGCCGACCCCCTTGACCGGATCGACCGTACCCGTGCGGGTGTTATAGACCCCCAGGTTGGTGCAGGGCGAGCCATCCACCACTGGCGGCAGCAGGGTGAGCGAAGAGCTGTAGGTGTCGCTGTCACGATCATACAGCCGCTCGCCCGAACGGGTGAAGCACTGCGCCACCCCGGTGCGGTTGGACCCGGCGGCGTTGGGCGGTCCATCCGAGAAGCCATTGCCCGGATTGCGGCCGAACCCGAAGAACCCGACCAGCGTGTTGTGATAGTTGAACCCGCGCACCCCCGCCGTGGCGGTGATCGTGTCGGTCAGGTCATAGCTCGCTTCGCCGAACATCGCATAGTCGCGGTCAATCCGGTGCTGCTGGGTCAGCCACAGCGTGCCGGGGAAGCCATTGACCGAAACCAGCGGACCAAGCCCGGCGATCTGGTAATCCTGATGAATGTCGTTCGACTGGCGCTGGATAGAACACGCCCGGCGACCACCCGGAACCGCTCGCTGCTGGGCGAGGCGACCCGCACTTCGTGGCTCATCTTCTTGAAGTGATCGGTGCCCGCCACCTGCTGGCGCGGATCGATCGTGTTGCCCGACCGCATCGGTAAGTAGAGATAACCGGCAAGCCCGCCGTAATTTCCCGAGGAATAGAGCGAATCATAAGCTTCGGAATAGTCGGTATAGTCGCCCGACCGAGCTGGTCCTGCGATCCAGATAGGCCCCGGCATAGGTCACGTCCCAGTTGCCGAGCTTGCCCTTCGATGGTCAGCGCGGCCTGAACGAACTTGTCACTGCGGAACTCGGCGATAGAACCGCTGGACCTTCAGATCGCCAACCGAAGGATCATAGGCGAACGCGCCGGTGCTCTCGGTCTGCTGGAACATCACCGCCGGGGTGACGGTCCAGTTTTCGTCCAGATCGATTTTCAGCGCGGCGCGGCCGCCGTAGATTTCGGTGTCGTTGTAGTTGTCTTCGACGAGTGCGGTGTTGTCGGGCGCCACGATCGCCGCCAGGCTGTGGTTCAGAAGCAGCGCTGCCCGGCGACATTGTCGATATAGCCGGCATCGCGCTGATAGAACCCGACCACGCGCAGCGCCGCGCGCTCGCCCAGCGGGGCGTTGATCATCGCATCGAGCTTGCCGCCGAAATCGCCGCCGTCGATCGTGTTCGACTTCGACATCCATCGAACCGTAGAACCCGCTGGTATCGGGCTTGTTGGTGATGATCCGGATCGTCCCGGCCTGCGACGAAGCGCCGTAGAGCGTGCCCTGCGGGCCGGACAGGCTTTCGATCCGGGCGATATCATAGATGTGGACGTCCAGATTGCCGCCAATCGTGGTGACCGGCTGTTCGTCCAGATAGACCCCGACCGAAGGCAGCGAGCCCGAATGGTTGCCGTCCCCGCCCGATGCGACGCCGCGCATATAGACCACGTTGGTGCCCGGCGTGCCGCCCAGCGCCTGGAACGAGACCGACGGCAGCTGCTGGGCATAGCCCTTGAAATCGGTGATGTTCAGATCGTCGAGCTTCTGGCTGCCGATGCGCCTGGATCGAAATCGGCACCGTTTGCAGGTTTTCTTCGACGCTTCTGCGCGGTCACGACGATCTGGTCGTAGGCTTCCTCGGCCGGAGCAGCATCCTGTGCAAACGCGGGCGGCGGCGAGCGCGGTGGAGGTAAACAGCGTGGCGATCAACGCCTTGCGGGAATTAAACACGCATCTGAAAACCACCCTTGTTATCGATTGTCTGCGCTTACCCTGATTCGCTGGCAGCGATTTGGTCAAGCGCGACTCGCCAAACCGCGCCTGATCGACCGCACTGCGTGGCAGAATTACCACGCCTGCCGGAGCCGCCGGGATAGGCATCAAGCACCGGCCCCAGCGCCGCCTTCAGCGGGTCGAGGAAAGCGCTCGAACGGCTTCCAGGCCTCGGTCCCGCACGGAAGATCGGCTGGCGGACCTGTTCGCTGCTGGCGGTGCGGACGGCGCGTTCGGTTTCATGGAACGCCAGGCAGGCCGGTTCGAACTCCAGCCCGCAATGGGCCAGCAGCGCGCGCACTTCGGCCTCGGTATCATCGACCATGCGCTCGTAGCTGACCCGGTGGACCCGCGCCCGGCAGCACCGCGGTCGATATGCGCCATCAGCCGCACATAGTCGGCATAGTACCGGCCCATGTCCTCCAGCCCGTAGCTGAACGCCTGCCCGCGCGCGAAGTGCTGCTTGAAGTTGGAAAAGCAGCAGCCCAGCGGATGGCGCCGCGCATCGATGATCGTCGCGTTCGGCAGGATCAGGTGGATGAACGGCACGTGTGCACCAGTTGTTGGGCAGCTTGTCGATGAACAGCGGCCGCTCGGTCTTGCGCTGGATCCGGGTGCGCTGGAGGTATTCCTCGCCCAGCGCGGCCAGCTGTTCGGGCGCGAACCCGGCCAGACCTTCGGGATAGCCCGGCATCGCGCCGCGCCAGCGCCGGAATGTCGGGCAGTTCGCTGGTCCCTTCGACCTGGCTGTGGCTGGACAGGATCTGTTCGACCAGCGTCGATCCGGCGCGCGGCATGCCCAGGATGAACACCGGATCGGCCGCATCGCAGCCCTGCCCGGCGCGCGCGGCGAAGAATTCGGGCGTGAACAGCGCGATAGCGCGGTCGACGAACTGTGTGGTCTCGTCGGCATCGTAGTCCAGTTCGCGCCCGGCGCAGCGCATTGCCTGCCGCATAGTGCGCGAAGGCTGGCTCGGCCTGCCCCGCGATCCTCCAGCGCCTTGCCCAGCGCGAAGTCGAGGTGGAAGCGGTCTTCCTTGGCCACCGCGCTCGCCCGCCAGCGCAGCCTCCATCGCGGCGATATCGGCGTCGCTGAACTTGACCGTCTTGAGGTTGGCCAGGCTCCACCACGCCTCGCCCAGCGTCGGGCAGCAGCCGATCGCCTCGCGGTAGGCCTCCACCCCCTCGGCCTGCTGCCCGACGGTCTTGAGCATATGGCCGTAGCTCATCCAGACGCGCGGCTGGTTGCGGGGCCTGTTCCAGCACCTGCGCATAAAGCACCAATCGCATCGTCGAACTCGCCGATCCGGCCCAGCGCGGCGGCTTGCAGGTTGGCGTGGCCGGGGTTGTCGGGCTCTTCGGCCAGCACCTGGTTGAGCTCGTGCGATCGCCTCGGCCGGGCGGTTCTGGCGGTACAGCACCAGCGCCAGATTGGCCCGCGCCGGGGTGAAGGCCGGAGCCAGCTCCAGCGCGCGGCGCAGCAGCGTTTCGCTGTCCTTGTAGCGCCCGATCCGCCCCGCGAGTTCGGCCAGCATCCGGATCGCGGCGACATCGAACGGGTCGTCTTCAGCTGCGCGCGCAGCAGCGGTTCGGCATCGTGCAGCCGGTTCTCGTTCATCGCCAGCGCCGCCTCGACCAGGCGCGGCGTGGTATTGGCCCAGGCGGGATAGCCAGGATTGCGGTGACGGGTTGCCATCGCCTGCCAAGAAACATGGTGACGCGGCGCAATCAAGCGATTAGGCCTTGCAGTGGGCGGGGGATGAAATGTGACTGAACAACACGGCATGCGAGCGACGCAACCCTTCGGTTTCTGGACCGCGACCGCGCTGGTGGTTGGCGGAATGATCGCGGCGGGGGTGTTCATCCTGCCCGCGCAAATGGCGCCCTATGGCGTCTGGAGCATCGCCGCCTGGGCGCTGGCGATCGGCGGATCGCTGCTGCTGGCGCTGGTCTTCATCGCGCTGCACCGGCAGATTGCCCGCAGCGCGCGCGGGGCAATCGAACTGGTCGAAATCGGGCTGGGCCCTCTGCCGGGGATGCTGGTCGGCTGGTCCTACTGGCTCTCGATCCTCTGCGCCAATGCGGTGATCTCGCTGACCGCGGCGGGCTATGCTCGCCAGCTTTGTTCCGGGACTCGACTGGCACCCGCTCCAGCCTGCTGGCCTGCGGTCTGATCGTGGCCCTGACCATGCTCAACATTGCGGGAACCCGGATTGCCGGGTGGTTTCAGGTCGGCGCGACGGCGGCCAAGGTGGTCCCGCTGCTCGGTGCGGCGCTGCTGCTGGGCTGGCTTGCGGTGCGGGGCGAGATGGGCGCAAGCCCGCTCCCGGTCCCGCCGTTGGATCGCGGGATGTTTGACCCGCTGACCGCCGCGATGTTTGCGCTGCTGGGTTTTGAGGCGGCCAGCGTTGCCGCCGCGCGGGTCCGCGACCCGGAGCGCAATGTGGCGCGCGCCACCATGGCTGGTCTGGCGATTGCGGGCGGGCTCTACATGGTGATCTGCACCGGGATGGCGCTGGCGATCCCCGCCGAAGTGCTGGCCAAATCCGAGGCCCCGTTTGCGCTGCTGTTTGATCGGTTCGTTGGCTCCGGCAGTGCAACCCTGATCGCCGCGGCTGCCGCGCTCGCCGCGTTCGGGGCGCTCAATGGCTGGATTCTGCTGCAAGGCGAAGTCCCGCGCGCAATGGCTTTGACCGGCACTCTGCCGGCGTGGTTCGCCAAGAGCAACGCGGCGGGGGTGCCGGTCAACACGCACCTGCTGTCCGCCCCATCGGGGTCGGGCTGGTCCTGACCCAGCTTGGCGACGGCCTCAGCGAGGTCCTGACCTTTATGGTCACGCTGACCACGGCGACCAGCCTGTGGCTCTATCTGGCGGTTGCAGTCAGCGGCATTCGGCTGGAAGCCGCGCCCTGGGCGGCCTGGGGCGGGCTGGTGTTCGCACTCTTGGTGCTATGGGGGATTGGCTGGGGAATCAGCCTGCTCAGCCTCGCCCTGATGCTGTCGGGCCTGCCGTTCTACCGCCGGGTCAGGCGTAGCGCGGGGGCTTCGACAAGCTCAGCCTGAGCGGGGTTTGGTTCAACCTGAGCGCCGTTTGGTGATGTCCTCAACCACGACAACCGCTCGGGCTGAGCCTGTCGAAGCCCCTGCGCAAGCCTCGCCCCGTCAGGACCGCAGCAGCTTCCTGATCAACGGCCGGTCGGCCAGAATCGCCGCCGCCGCATTGTGCCCCGGCGCGCCGGTCACCCCGCCGCCGGGATGGCTGCCCGCGCCGCACATATAGAGGCCCTTGATCGGCCCGCGATAGTCGCCATGCCCCAGCACCGGGCGCGCCGCCCACAGCTGGTCGATCCCCATCGTGCCGTGCATGATATCGCCGCCGATCAGCCCGAACTTGCGCTCCAGATCGAGCGGCGAGTGGATCTGCGTGGCGATCACGCTGGCCTTGAAGTTGGGGGCGTGATCGTTGACCGTGTCGATGATCAGGTCCGCCACGTCCTCGCGGTGCGTGTCCCAATCGACCTTGGGATCGAACTGCTGGCAGAACAGGCTGGCGACATGCTGCCCCGGCGGGGCGAGACTATCGTCCACGCTGCTCGGGAATCTTGATCTCGACAATCGGCTTTTTCGACCAGCCGTGCTGCTGCGCATCGATGAAGGCCTGATCCATGTAATCCATGCCCGGCGCGATGATGATCCCGGCGGTGTGGTGCTCGGCCAGCTCCTTGCCCGGCAGCACGCTGAACGAGGGCAGTTCGGACAGCGCAACATTCATCCGGAAGGTGCCCGAGCAGGTTTTGAAGCCCTTGATCCGCTTCTTGAAGTCCTCATCCAGGTCCGACGGATCGACCAGCTGGCGGTAGAGCAGCGCCGGGCCGGCGTTGGAAGCGACAATCGGCGCGACCATCTCCTCGCCGCTTTCCAGCTTCACGCCGCGTAACTTTGCCACCATCAACCAGCAGCTTGGCAACCGGCGCCTCCAGACTGATCTCCACGCCCTGCAACTCGCAGGCCTTGGCCATCGCCTGGGTAATCGCGCCCATCCCGCCGACCGCATGGCCCCAGGCGCCCAGCTTGCCGTTGACCTCGCCAAACACGTGGTGGAGCAGGACATAGGCCGAGCCGGGGGTCGAGACCCCGGCATAGTTTCCGACCACCGCGTCGAACGCGAAGGCGCTCTGGACGTGGTCATCTTCGAACCAGCCATCGAGGAACTCGCGCGCCGACTTGGTGAAGATGTCGAGCAGATCGCGCTGGACCGACAGGTCCAGCTTGGCCATCGGCCAGCCCTGCTGCGCGGCGGCCAGCAAGGATGACAGCCCGCCGCCGACATTGGGCGGAATTTGCAAACTGAGGTCGCGCAGCACATTGGCGACTTTTTCCAGCGCGGCATCATAGGCCGGATAGGCGGCCGCATCTTTCTTGGAGAACCGCGCGAACTCCGCGGCTGTGCGATCCGCACCTCCACCTAACTTGAGGTAGTTGTCAGGGAACGGGAAGAAGTTCGAAATCGTCCGTTCGATCACCCGGTAACCGTGATCGTGGAGCTTCATGTCCGCGATCACCTTGGGCCGCAGCAGGCTGACGGTGTAGCTCGCGGTGGAATTGCGGAAGCCGGGATGAAACTCCTCGGTCACCGCCGCCCCGCCGACGATATGCCGCCGCTCCAGCACCCGCACCCGCATCCCCGCCCGGGCGAGATAGAACGCGCAGGTCAGGCCATTGTGGCCCCCGCCGATGATCAGGGCGTCGTAGGTTTTGGTCATGGAACTTGCCTTTTCACAATGCAGCGCAAGCCTCTCAGCTAACTGAGTTGAGCAACTCGCCAGATGGAAATGGCAGTCCTAGCAAGCGCATTCTGCCGAGCCATTACCCGTTGAGGATTCCAGTCTTCATTGTCAGCAGCAATTTTCTGAGTCGTCTCAAACAAGCTGCTCGCAAACACCGGTCGCTTTGCCGCATATGTGGCATTGCCAACGTCCCGATTGAGAGTTGTCTCCAACAGCGCCATGTTTCCAATCCGGTAAGTGTTCGCATCGGCTTCGATTTCTGAAAATTGATCCCAGCCGCCCTCCGGGTTCTGCGGCAAAATATGTTCGACCGTGAAGGTCGCGCTATCGCGATCATGATCGCTACCACCAGCCTGCCGCTCAAGATTGCACAGAATGTAGCGCACAATCCGATTGTTGCGGGACTGGGTGGTTTTGAGCTCCTTGCTTGCAAACGCGGCCTTAAAAGCGGGATCAGCAGGGTAGACTGGCCGGAGCGCTTCAATGATTGAGGCGAGGTTGCCGATTGTCCCGGCTGATAGCCTCGCGGCTACATCCGAGTAGACGCGCTCCTGCTCGCCAGCCTGCATAGTTCCGATCACGTTGTACCGGAACGAAATGTTGACGATAATTTTCAACAGCGCTGAAAAGTCACTAGTATTCAATACTCTGCGTGCTGCAATCAGCAAGGCATAGGGCTGCCTCACGCCAAACATCCGCAATAGCGCGGCAAAGTCCTTAAGCTCCGGTGACCAATCCGAACTTTCGGGAGAGGTCAGCCCAAGATAAGGGTCAACGTCTGCATCAAGAGCGTTAAGCAGTGCGAAAACCGCAGCTCGCGAGTCGATTTTGGCCCGGATCGTCTTGAAAAGCTCAGACTGACGAACCAGACCATTTCTGCTCATCCAGTGAATTCGCAGGAAATCCGGAAGGTCCGTTTCGCCCAATCTGCTAACCAGCCGTTCCCACCGATCATCCATCGCAGACATTTCGTTTTCATGGACATTGTCGCGATGAAGGACAGAAAATAAATAATTCTTCAAAAGATCGGTCGCGGAGAGCCGGACACCCCTGGAATTGAGGGTCTCAAACACCTTGTAGGCGTTCAACTCGTCCGAAACCGTAATCACAGTAAAGAACAGTTTGTCGCAGATGGATTCAAGCAGTCTTGCAAGCGAAACACCTATGTCCCCGTCATCATCGGTCGTCGCACTTGCAAACTCGTACACCCGCTTTTCAAACCAATCGGATGCTTTGCGCATCGCATGCTCAGACGCTTTGAAGCCCCGTTGCGGCAAGGCGGCCAAAGGCACGAGGTAAGTTTGATAGTAATCGTTGTTGTTGCGATTGAGGGTCAGTTTGGATGTGGCCACCAGCGTGACTGGATCGAGGTAGCCAATGTAGCTAGACCGAATCTGGTCGAGCCGTTGCTGGTTGCGCTCCGGGTCGACTCCGGCATCGATGAGCCGCTTCAGGTTTCGCAAAATTGCCAGGACAATGATCGAAAGCGTCGTAAGGCGTTGTTGCCCATCGATAACGTCGAACGTCTTGTCATTCTGAGTCTGCAAAACCAGATAACCCATATAGTGCGCTGGTTCGCCACCTGGCCGGGTAGCTTCTTGAATGTCGAGCCACAGTTCGTCCCATTCAACGTCGGTCCAGCTATAATCCCGCTGAAACCGGGGAATGTTGTAGGTCAGCCCGTTGCCGAAGAGCTTCCGAAACGTGTTGTTCTCGGTCTTGAAGTTCGTTCCAGACATTTGCTTCCTCGGGTCAAAATTCGGCAATCACGCCTGCGCTGTCTAGGCCCGCCGCTTCGGAAGGTAAATCGCTACGCTTTCCTAGCTGCTTCGCTCCACGCCTTCCCCGGCCCCATCCGCAACCTCGCCTCGGGCACGATCGCGCGGATTTTCTTCGCGAAGCTGCGCAGGCAGACTTCGCTGCGGCCGATTGGGCCCGCGGTGTAGCTGGCTGAGGCCATGCCTTGCTGGACCCGTTCGATCAGCCAGGTGTCCTCGGCATTGACCACGCGGTTGATCCGCCAGTTGGCATAGCGCGCCAGCTTCATCTCCCGCCGCGCATCGGGCAGGGTGAAGACCATTTCGCGCAGCACGGTCTGCGTCGGGCTGACCGGCAGCCATTGCATGAAATCGACCTGATCGGCGTAGATGTCGAAGGCCATATTGGGCCAAAGCTTGTAATAGAGCCAGCGGCGGCGGCTTTCGGGCGGCAGGTGCGGCGCATCGGGCAGGTGGGTCTGATAGAACCGTTCCCAGAAGTTCGCGCTGGGTTGATCGCGCAGATCGCCCTTCATCCGGTCGGCCCAGCCGTGCGCGGAGATCTCGTAGCTCTTGCCGAACAGCCGGGTCAGCCCGTCGTGCGCGACCGGGATGTGGAGGTTGTCCGAATAGTTGTCGCCGACCTGCTTCCAGTTCACCGCGCGGGTTCGCAGCCGCACGTCACCCCAGCGGCTGCAGTTCGGCGAAGCGATAAGGCGCAACTTCGTCGTCGAACGGCGCCATCATTTCGGCCACGCTGGGAAAGCCGCCGTCCTCCAGCCGCACGAACACGAACCCGTTCCACAGTTCCAGCGCGACCGGGGCAAGTCCGTTGTCTTCCAGCTTCAGTGCCGGATAGTCCGCCTTCATCGGCACCCCGGACAGGCGCCCGTCGCTCTCATAGGTCCAGGCGTGGTAAGGGCAGACCAGCTTTCTCGCGCAGCCCGCAGGCCCCTCGACCAGCCGCATCGCGCGGTGGCGGCAGACGTTGGCGAAGGCGCGGATCTGCGCCATCATCGCCGCGCACCACGATCACGCTTTCGCCCAGATAGTCGAGCGTGCGGTAGTCGCCCGGCTGCGCGATATCGCTGACATGGCAGACGATCTGCCACGATGGGCGGATCACGCGCTCCAGTTCCAGCGCGTAAAATTCCGGGTCGGAATAGGTCCAGCCGGGCAGGCCCCAGTCGGCGTCGGGATCGACGGCTTCCTCGGCCAGAGCCGCCCACCGCAACGTTCAGTCATTTGCTGAGATCGGTGAACAGGCTGTAGTAATAGACCAATCCGGGGCGAATGTTGTTCAGCTGCACCCGCTCGTTCAGGCCGTGGCGAAATCGTCGGAATCCTTGATGAACACCGGGCTGATCCCATAGCTCGGCACGCCGAGCGCGCGGAACCACATCGAATCCGATGCGCCCGAGGTCTGCGCCGGGATCACCGGCACGCCGGGCCACGAAACCTTCATCGCCCGGTCAACCGCCGCGATGAAATCGGGCCGCATCGGGGAGGCAGCGGTCTCGACCAATTCGCCGCCAGTGATTTCGGTGAATTTGACCTGCGGCACGTTGGCCACGCGCTTTAATTCGGCCATGATCTCTTCGCGCGGGTGGCCGGGAAAGATGCGGCAGTTGATGTTGGCACTGGCGCGCTGCGGCAAAGCGTTTTCGGCGTGGCCGCCATTGACCATCGTCACCACACAGGTCGTGCCGGTCTTGCCGACATAGCTGGGCTGCCGCGCAAGGTGGCGATGGCAGCGGCGTCTTCGGGATTGGCCGCGAAGGCGCGCATCGCGGCGGCCATCGCCGGATCGGATTCAAAGGCGGCGGCGCGTTCAAAATAGGCCCGGGTCAGCGGGTTCTGTTCGGCCTTGAACTTGTAAGCTCCGATCCGTTCCAGCGCGGTGGACAGCTGAACGATCGCGTTCTCGGCACGCGGGGCAGAGCTGTGGCCGCCGGGGTTGGTCACTTCCAGCCGGAAATCGACATAGGTCTTTTCGGCCCCGTCCCAGGTCCAGAACAGCGGCTTGCCGTCTGGCGCGATAGGTCCCGCCCGAACCATCGGTGTTGAGCACCATTTCGGCATTGGCGAGCCGGCTGGCGATCAGCTTGGAGCTGCGCATCGTGGTTTCTTCATCGCCCGAAAACTCGATCACGATGCTGCGCTTGGGTTTGAACCCGGCTTTGCGCAGCTCGCTCAGCGCGACCAGCGCCAGCGACATCGAGAACTTCATGTCGCTCGCGCCGCGCCCATAGAGATAGCCGTTCTCCACCACCGGGACGAACGGATCGCGCTCCCAGTCGGCCTTCATCGCTTCCACCACGTCCATATGGCCTGAAATCACCAGCGGCTTCAGCTTGCGGATCGCTGCCCGGCCAGGTCGCGATCAGATAGGCGGTGTCTTCAAACGGCGTGATCTCGATATCGCTATCGGCCCAGCCGCCCGGCCATCAGCGCGGCCTTGAACGCCTGCGCTACGTCGGGGGTCTGATTGCCCGGCCCGCGCACCGAACGGATGCCATGACCTGCTTCGAAAAGCTCAAGCACCTGCGCCTCGGCCTGCGCGGTGACGCGCGGCGGCGCGGCCTGTGCCGTGGTGGCCAGCGCTGCCAGCCCAAGCGTGATGCCAAGCGAAATGGTTGCCAGACGCCGCATAGATATCCTCCGTTTGTTGAGGGCGTGCTGCCCCAAGCAGGCCGCCAAGTCCAGCCCCGAAACCGCCCGCAATGCCCGCGTTGGAAGCCGGGCCTGATCGCCAGTCTGCGTGCTTGAATAGGTTTGCGTCCCACTGGCGCGGGTCCGGCCCCGCTGCTACCCCGGCAGCGAAGCACGGTGCAGGAGTTCCAGTTCAATGAGCTTTACCGCAGATCGGCTGCTGCTGTTCGGCGCGACCGGCGATCTGGCGCAGCGGATGCTGCTGCCCTCGCTCTGTGCGCTCCATGCCGACCGGCTGGTGCCCGATGGCCTGCAGATCATCGGCACCGCGCGGCACGAGCATGACGACGCCAGCTACCGCAATTTCGCGCGCGAAGCGCTGGAAAAGTTCATGCCGGCCGACCGGCGCGGCAGCATGGCCGAATTCCTCAACCGCCTGCACTATCAGCCGCTCGATGCCACCAACATCGCCGGGTTCGATGCCCTGGCCGCCAAAGTGGGGCCGATCGACCAGGGTCTGGCGATTTTCCTGTCGACCGCGCCGAGCCTGTTCGAAGCGACCATCGCCGGGCTGACCGCGAGCGGCCTGGCTGGCGCGCAAACTCGGATCGGGCTGGAAAAGCCGCTCGGCACCGATCTTGGCACCAGCCGCGAAATCAACGACGCGGTCGCGCGCGCCTTCCCCGAAGACCGGACTTTCCGGATCGACCACTATCTGGGCAAGGAAACGGTCCAGAACCTGCTGGCGCTGCGCTTTGCCAATATCCTGTTCGAACCGCTGTGGAACGCGGCGCATATCGATCATGTCCAGATCACCGTCGCCGAAACCGTCGGGCTGGAAGGCCGCGTTGGCTTCTACGACGGCGCGGGGGCGCTGCGCGACATGGTCCAGAACCACATGCTGCAATTGCTCGCGCTGGTGGCGATGGAGCCGCCCGCCAACTTCGATGCGACCGCGATCCGCGATGAAAAGGTCAAAGTGCTGCGCGCGCTGCGCGCGGTGGCGGCGGACGAAACCGTGACCGGCCAATACCGCGCCGGGGCGATCGCCGGTCAGGCCGTCCCCGGCTATGACGACGAACTGGGCAAGGATTCGGACACCGAAACCTTCGTCGCGATCAAGGCGCACCTCGATAACTGGCGCTGGAAGGGCGTGCCGTTCTACCTGCGCACCGGCAAGCGCCTGCCGGAGCGGAGGACCGAAATCGTGGTCCAGTTCCGCCCGGTGCCGCATTCGATCTTCGCCGCGGCAAAGGCGCGCGCACCGCGCCCAACCGGCTGGTGATCGGGATCCAGCCCGAAGAGAACATCTCGCTGTCGCTGATGGCCAAGGTGCCGGGGCTGGACCGCGACGGCATCCGCCTGCGCGAAGTGCCGCTCGACATCCCGATGGCCGATGCCTTCGCCGGGCCGCAGCGCCGGATCGCCTATGAACGGCTGCTGCTCGACCTGATCGAAGGCGACCAGACGCTGTTCGTCCGCCGCGACGAGGTGGAGGCGCAGTGGGACTGGATCGACGCAATCCGCGCCAGCTGGGCCGACAATGGCCTGACGCCGAAGACCTATACCGCCGGTTCGTGGGGGCCGTCTGCGGCCATCGCGCTGACCGAACGCGACGGAGTGCATTGGCATGAGTAAGCTGCAAAAATCCTCACCCTTCAGGAGAGGGGACCCACGCAGTGGGGGAGGGGCTCGCGCGAGTACTCCGAACCTCGCGTGAAACCGCATCCCCGGCCCGCCGCCGGGCAAATCCTCGCTCTCGGGAGTACCGGCTGGTGCCGCTCCACCAGCTTCGCTGGTCCCCCTGCCCCGAAGGGGAGGCAGCATGACCCTCCACCCCACCGTCGAACGCGTCACCCAGCGGATCATCGAAAAGTCGCGCGATGGCCGTGCGCGCTATCTGGAGCTGATGGAGCGCGAGGCGGAGCGGTTCCCCAATCGCAATGCGCTGTCCTGCTCCAACCTCGCGCACGGCTTTGCCGCGTCGCTGGAGGACAAGCCCGCGATCAAGAGCGGGCGCGGGGCGAACCTGGCGATTGTCACCGCCTACAACGACATGCTCTCCGCGCATCAGCCCTATGGGCGCTATCCCGAAGCGATGAAGCTCTACGCGCGCGAAGTCGGCGCGACCGCGCAGGTTGCGGGCGGGGTTCCGGCGATGTGCGACGGGGTGACCCAGGGCCAGGACGGGATGGAGCTGAGCCTGTTCAGCCGCGATACCATCGCGCTCAGCACTGCTGTCGCGATGAGCCACGCGATGTTTGACGGGATGGCGCTGCTCGGCATCTGCGACAAGATCGTGCCCGGGCTGGTGATCGGCGCGCTGCGGTTTGGCTATCTGCCGGCGATTTTCGTGCCCAGCGGCCCGATGCCGTCGGGCTTGGCCAACAAGGACAAGCAGAAGGTCCGCCAGCTCTATGCCGAAGGCAAGGCCACCCGCGCCGATCTGCTCGAAAGCGAAAGCGCCAGCTATCACAGCCCCGGCACCTGCACCTTCTATGGCACCGCCAACTCCAACCAGATGATGCTGGAACTGATGGGGCTGCACATTCCGGGGGCGAGCTTCGTTCCGCCCAACACCCCGCTGCGCTCGGCGCTGACCCGCACGGCCGTCCACCGGCTGGCCGAGATCGGGCGCGAAGGCGGAGACTATCGCCCGATGGCGCGGGTGGTCGATGAGAAAGCGATCGTCAACGCCGTCGTCGGCCTGCTCGCGACCGGCGGATCGACCAACCACGCGATCCACTTGCCCGCGATGGCGCGCGCGGCCGGGATCACGCTCGACTGGCAGGACATGGACGAGCTCAGCGCTGTCGTGCCGCTGATCGCGCGGGTCTATCCCAATGGCGCGGCGGATGTGAACCACTTCCACGCGGCGGGCGGCATGGGCTTTGTCGTGCGGCAATTGCTCGATGCCGGGCTGATCCATGGCGACGTGCTGACCGTGTCGGACAAGGGCATGGCGGGTTATGCCGATGAGCCGTATCTCGATGGGGATAGCTCTGGCGTTCCAGCCAGCCCCGCCGACCAGCGGCGATGCCGGCATCCTCGCCCCGGTCGCCGCGCCGTTCCATCCCGATGGCGGGATGCGGCTGGTCCAGGGCAATCTGGGACGCGGGACCTTCAAGACCTCGGCGGTCGATCCGGCGCGCTATACGATCGAAGCCCCGGCCCGGGTGTTCGACAGCCAGGAAGCGGTACAGGCCGCGTTCAAGGCGGGCGAGCTGGACCGCGATGTGGTCGTGGTGGTCCGCTTCCAGGGCCCGCGCGCCAATGGCATGCCCGAACTGCACAAGCTGACCCCGCCGCTGGGCGTGTTGCAGGACAAGGGCTTCAAGGTCGCGCTGGTCACCGACGGGCGGATGTCTGGCGCAAGCGGCAAGATCCCCGCGGCGATCCACGTGACGCCCGAGGCGTTTCGGGCGGACCGCTGGCGCGGGTGCAGGACGGCGACGTGATCCGGCTCTGCGCCGAGACCGGCAGCCTGGAAGTGCTGGCCGATCTGACCGGGCGCGAACCGGCGGCGCGCAGCGAGGTCATGCAGGGCATGGGCCGCGAACTGTTCGCGATGTTCCGCCACTTCGCCGACGGCGCCGAACAAGGCGGCTCGGCGATGCTGGCCGAGGCGGGGCTGTGACCACCAGCTCGTCGCGGTCGATATCGGCGGCACCCACGCGCGTTTTGCGCTCGCCGAAGTCGCCGCGGACGGCGCGATCACGCTGGGCGAACCTGCCACGCTGCACACCAAGGATCACGCCAGCTTCCAGACCGCGTGGGAAGATTTCGCCGCGGATGCAGGGCGGAACCCTGCCCGATGCCACCGCGATTGCGGTCGCCGGGCCGGTCGGCGGGGAGGTGATCCGGTTCACCAACAACCCGTGGATCCTCCGCCCCGCGCTGATCCCCGAAAAGCTCGGTGTCGACCGCTTCACGCTGGTCAACGATTTCGGCGCGGTCGGCCATGCGGTGGCGCGCGGCGGGTCAGAGCATTTCGTCCACCTCGCCGGACCGGACGCGCCGCTGCCCGCCGAAGGCACGATCTCCATCGTCGGTCCCGGCACCGGGCTGGGCGTTGCGCACATCTGGCGCGAGCGGCAGGCGACTACCGCGTCCAGGCGACCGAGGGCGGGCACATCGACTTCGCCCCGCTCGATTCAATCGAGGACGCGATCCTTGCGCGGCTGCGCCAGCGCTATCGCCGGGTCTCGATCGAGCGCGTGGTCTCCGGCCCCGGCATGGTCGATATCTACGAAGCGCTCGCAGGGATGGAAGGCCGCGCGATCCAGCCGCTGGATGACCGCACGCTGTGGCAGCTGGGCACCAGCGGGCGAAGACAGCCTCGCCGCCGCCGCCGTCGACCGGTTCTGCCTCTCGCTCGGCTCGGTCGCGGGCGACATTGCGCTGGCCCAAGGCGCGAGCGGCGTGGTGATCGCGGGCGGACTGGGCCTGCGGATCAAGGACACCCTGCTGCAATCGGGCTTTGCCAACCGCTTCGCCGCCAAGGGCCGGTTTGACGAACTGATGGCCGCGCTACCGGTCAAACTCATCACCCATCCCCAGCCCGGCCTGTTCGGCGCCGCGGCTGCTTTTGCCAAGGAACATCTGTCATGACCCGCGATCGAAGCGATCATGCGCATGGCCCCGGTGATCCCGGTGCTGGTGATCGAAGACGCAGCCTATGCCGCGCCGATTGCGGCGGCGCTGGTGGCGGGCGGGCTGCCGGTGCTGGAAGTGACGCTGCGCACCGCCGCCGCGCTCGATGTGATCCGCGAGATGAAGCAGGTGCCCGGCGCGATTGTCGGCGCGGGCACGGTGCTCAACGAATTCGCGCTGGAAGACGCGCTCAATGCCGGGAGCGAGTTCATCGTCTCGCCCGGTCTGACCGAACCGCTCGCCAAGGCGGCGATTGCCGCCAACGCGCCGTTCCTGCCCGGCACCGCCAACGCCAGCGACATCATGCGCGGGCTCGATCTCGGGCTCGACCGGTTCAAGTTCTTCCCGGCCGAAGCCAACGGCGGCATCCCCGCGCTGAAGGCCATTGCCGCGCCGTTCGGCATGGCGCGGTTCTGCCCCACCGGCGGGATCACCCCGGCCACGGCGCCCGACTGGCTCGCGCTGGATGCGGTGCTGTGCTGCGGCGGATCGTGGCTGGTGCAGAAGGGCCCGCCCGATGTCGCGGCGATCGAGGCGGCGGCGCGGGCTGCCTGCGCGCTGCGGACCTGACCTATGCTCCCCACCCCGCCCATGCTGAGCTTGTCGAAGCACTGCCCTTTTCTTCGCGCTTCGCGCATGGCGGCAAGAATAAGAACAGCCCTTCGACAAGCTCAGGGTGGACGGGTTTTGGTAAGGGATTTGGTTTGTGACTGAGTTGGAAGCCCTCCACGCCCGGCTGCAGGAACTCCACAAGCGCACCGCCGATACCCCGCTGTTCAACCCGGTGTTTCAGGTCGGGCTGGAACTTTCGCGGCGGATCGAATCGGGCGCGCTCTCGCTCGATGCGGTCGGCGACCTGGTGGCAGAGCTCGAATGCGAGGGCCTTGCAAGCCCGCGCGACCCGGCTGGCGCGGCTGATTGCGCCAGTTGATCTAAGCGCAAACATTCACAGGATCGCAGCGGCTGCCGAAGCACACAGACTTCGATGCTTTCGCAGCAAAATGGCAACACCCGCTAGTCCATGTGGTCTTCACCGCTCACCCGACCTTCCTGCTGACCAAGGCGCAATCAACGGCTGTCGTAGCTTCGGCGTCGTCAGGCGATATCGGCGCGGGTACCACCTGCATCGCCCCGCATGCCCGCGACACAATCACGCTCGATAGCGAGCATCTTGAGGCCATGGCTGCGATGGCGCGGGCGCAAGCTGCCCGCGATGGGATCAATGGCGTTCTGTTGACCGTGGCGCGCCAACGTTGGCCCAAGAATTGGCGCACGTTCAGACCCATGCCGCTGCGATTCGCCTCGTGGGTCGGCTATGACATGGACGGGCGCACCGATATTTCGTGGGCCACCTCGTTGCGCTACCGCCTTCAGAGAAGGCCGAGCGGCTGGCCGCCTACGCTGACTTGATCGGAACGGTTTCGCCCGAGATTGCCGCGCGCTTGCTCCGGCGCGCAGCAACATGCAGCAGCTATGGCAGAACGCTTTGCAGCTGATCTATCCGAGCCAGCCGCACTATCCGAAGCCGCCAATGCGCTGACCGCGGACCATCCCGACAAGCTCATCAGCCTGGCCGGGGTCATCGATGAACTGGAGGGCTTGGCCGCAATAGCCGACGATGCGACCGCACACCTCTTGCTGATCGCCGCCGCCGCGATGCGCGCCGATGGGCTGGGCATGGGCTGGATCCACTTCCGCGTGAACGCCAGCCAGCTGCAGAACGCGATCCGCCGCCGGATCGATCCCGACCGGGCAAGCTCGATCTCGCCAGCCAGGCCGCGCTGGTGCGGATGCGCGAGCTGCTGGCCGAGGCGCGCCCGCTGCGCACCAACTTCGCCGCGCTGGCCATCGAAAACACCACCGCCGTGCGCCAGTTTCTGGCGATGGCGCAGATCCTGGCGCACGTGGATGCCGATGCGCCGATCCGGATGCTGGTGGCCGAATGCGAACAGCCGACCACGGTGCTCGCCGCGCTCTATTTCGCCAAGCTGTTCGGGATTGCCGACAAGGTCGATGTCTCGCCGCTGTTCGAAACCGAAACCGCGCTGGAACACGGCGGGCGGTTCCTCGATGCGCTGCTGGCCGAGCAGGCCTATCGCGCTTACGCCAAGGCGCGCGGGCGGGTTTCGATCCAGACCGGGTTTTCCGATGCCGGGCGGTTCGTCGGGCCAGATCCCCGCAGCACTGGCGATCGAGCGGCTGCAAGGGCGGCTGTCCGAGGCGATGGCGGCCAACGGCCTGGCGGATGTGGCCGCGCTGATCTTCAACACCCACGGCGAATGGATGGGGCGCGGCGCGCATCCCTCCAGCTTTGCCGACCGGCTGGAATGGCCGCTGTCCCCCTGGTCGCGGCGCCGGTTTGCCCGCGCCGGAATCCGGCTGGAGCCCGAAGTCAGCTTTCAGGGCGGCGACGGCTATCTGTTCTTCGGCACGCCCGAACTGGCGCTCGCCACGCTGACCCGGATTGCCGAATGCGCGCCCACAGCGACAACCAGCGATGCCGCGCCCGATCCGTTCTATCGCCGCACCGATCTCAGCCTCGATTTCTACCGCGCGATCCGGCGGGTCCAGCAGAGCTATCTGGCGAGCACCACCTATGCCCGCGCGGTCACCGCGTTCGGGCTGGGCCTGCTGAACGATACCGGCAGCCGCAAGAGCCGCCGCCAGTCCGATCTGGCCGCCGACCGCAGCATGAGCCTGCGCCAGATCCGCGCGATCCCGCACAACGCGGTGCTGCAGCAGCTGGGCTATCCGGTCAACGTGATCGCCGGGTTCGGCACGGCGGCCGAAGGCAATTACGAAGCGCTGGCGGAGCTGCTGCAAGCCAGCCCGCGCGGGCGGCAACTGGTGCGGCTGGTCCGCGCCGCCAATGCGCTCGCCTCGATCAAGACCGTCGCGGCCTATGGCGAGCTGTTCAACTCCGCCTATTGGGCCAGCCGCCCCTATCGCGGGGACGAGGATGGCATTGCCGAGGCCTGCCTCGCGCTGGCCGAATACCTGACCAAGGATGACCGCACCGGCGTGTTCCGCCGCCTCGCCTCGCGGCTGCGGGTCGATGCGCTGAAACTGCACAAGCTGCTCGCGCTGATCCCGGACGAAGCCCCGCTGGCACGGGCGCGAGCACGTCCGCCGCTCAGCTCGGCGTTTTGCAGGCGCTGCGGCTGGCCTTGATGCAGCACATGTTCCTGCGCGTGGTCTCGATCCCCGCGTTCAGCCGCGCCAATGACATCAGCCGCGATGACGTGCTGGAAATGGTCTTCACGCTGCGGATCGACGAAGCGCTGGCGCAGCTGCGCCGCGCATTCCCGGTCCACTTCCCCCAGATCGGCGATTTCGCGGTGACCGAACCCAGCGACTATCCCGATGATGCCGCGACCGGATACGAGCCAATCCACCGCGATTTCATCGACCCGATCGAGCAAGCCTATGCGCTTGTCGCTGCGGATCACCACCGCCATCGCCAACGAATTCGGCGCGCACGGCTGAGCGGGGCCATTAACCCCTGCCCGTGCGCCAGTCCCGGAGTGAAACGGCGTGCGATTGACGCTGGCGCTTGGCAATGCTGTGGCGGATAACGCAGACTTCGGCACGAATCGTGAGACGACCATGAAACTCAATGCTTTAACTGGAGCGCTGGCGCTGTTCGTCGGCGTGGTGATCGCCGCTGGCGCGCTGCTGTTGCAGCAGAATCCGGCCCAGTCGCAGAACGCACCGCGCGCGCAACTCGCGGCTGCGCCGAAGGCGGCGGTGGTTCCCAAAGCTGTGCCGAAAGCAGCCCCGCCCAAACCGGCCGACGAGCGCTTTGTGATCAAGCGGATCCTGCCGATCACCGGCCCGATCAAATATGGTGAGTGGCACTGGGATGAAGCGGGCGCGCCCGCTACCGGCCCGATTGTGGTCACGGTCGATCTGGACGCGCGGGTGATCTCGGTGTTCCGCGCAGGCTATGAAATCGGCGCAGCGGCAGTGCTGCTGGGCACGCAGGAAAAGCCTACGCCGACCGGGGTGTTCCCGATCATCTGGAAAAAGCAGGATCACTATTCCTCGATCTATGACCGCGCGCCGATGCCGTTCACCCAGCGGCTGACCAATGACGGCGTGGCGATCCACGGCACGACGGTCGAGCGCGGCTTTGCCAGCCACGGCTGCATCGGCACGCCCACGCCCTTCGCCAAAAAGGTCTATGCCGCGACCAAGCTGGGCGACAAGGTTTACATTACCCGCGGCAAACGCGTGGGGATGGGCGATTCGCTGATTTGAGGGTGGGTCAGATGTTCTGATCAGCCTCTCGTGCAGGCGAGAGCCGGGATCAGTCGCATTATCAGAGCCTGATGCAGCAACATTTTCCTACATCGCAAAGGCCTGCTAAAATAACAGATATCAAATCTGACTCAAAACCCGCCTATGCTGAGCTTGTCGAAGCACTGTACTTTTCTTTGGGCCTGGCGCGCAACGGATCGAAGAAAAAGCAGTCCTTCGACAAGCTCAGGATGGACGGACTTGGGGAGAGGTGATCCGAAATTTCAAGGTCTTGTTACTGGCACAATGCTCACTGATTGCGTCCGCGACTATTTTGATTTTTGTTGCAAAGCGTCACCCAGTTTTCGATCTGCAAGATATTGTAAAACAACTATAATCATGTTTGCATCTGGGTGACGCTGTCACCCTGATGCCCGACTGATGGCTGAAAATCACCTAGCCCGTCCCCGCCGGGTTGACTGTCTGGAAATGACCGGGCTTCATCCAATCACCGCGGGGCCATCCGGATCGCCCCATCCAACCTGATGCATTGGGCATTGAAATAGGTGTTGCGCGCCAGTTCCAGCACCAGCGACCCGAACTCCTCCGGCTTGCCCAGCCGCTTGGGGAACGGCACCGACGCAGCCAGGCTCTCCAGCACCTGCGGCTTCGCCCCCAGCATCAGCGGGGTGGCGAAGATGCCGGGCATGATCGAATTGACGCGGATGCCCAGGTCCGACAGATCGCGCGCCATTGGCAGGACCAGCCCGTTGACCCCAGCCTTGGCCGAACCGTAGATGATCTGCCCGATTTGCCCATCCTGCGCCGCGACCGAGGCGGTCAGGGTGATGCAGCCGCGCTCGCCGTCTTCCAGCGGCTCCAGCCCCGCCATCCCTTCGGCTGACAGCGAGGCGATCCGGTAGCTCGCGACCAGAATCCCTTGGACGCCGTAGAGATAGTCCTCGGTCGAAAGCCGCTTCAATCCGCCTGCGGCCTTGTCATAGGCCAAGGTCTTGCCCCGGCGGCTGGTCATCGCGCAGTGGACGGTTATGCGCTCCTGCCCATGCGCCGCGCGGGCTTTAGCGAACCCCGCCACGACCGAGTCCTCGCTGGTGATATCGACCTTGCAGAACACACCGCCGATCGCCTGCGCCACTTCCTGCCCGGCACCTTCGTTGACATCGAAGATCGCGACCTTGACCCCGGCAGCGGCCAGCGCCTCAGCGCTCGCCCGGCCCAGCCCGGAGGCGCCGCCGGTAACAACGGCAGCGGTGGTTGAATTGATCTGCATGGCGGACTCCGACGTGAAATTTAATCGCACAATTAATGCGGCACGGCTTGACCTGGGGCAAGTGCAATTCCAGCATGGGCCAAGCCAGCAGGAGAGAGCCGATGACCGCCACCGCCGCATGGGGCGCGACTGCCCCGGATTCGGGCCTGAACCCGCTCTCGATCGACCGCCGGGACCTGCGCGAGGAGGATGTGGCGATCGACATTGCCTATTGCGGGGTATGCCATTCCGATCTGCACGTCGCGCGTAATGACTGGGGCCGCAGCACCTATCCGTTCGTACCGGGGCACGAGATCGTCGGTACTGTCCGCGCAGTTGGCAGCGGCGTCACCAAATTCAAGGCAGGTGACAGGGTCGCGATTGGCACCGTGGTCGATTCGTGCCGGGCCTGCGATGCCTGCCACGATGGCGAGGAGAACTATTGCCGCGAAGGCGTGACCGGCACCTACAACAGCAAGGACCGGATCGATGGCAGCCCGACCTATGGCGGCTATTCCGCCGCGATCGTGGTGGCCGAACCCTATGTGCTGCGCCTGCCCGACAGCCTGGACATGGCCGCCGCCGCGCCCTTGCTCTGCGCCGGAATCACCACCTATTCGCCGCTGAAGAACTGGAATGTCGGTCCCGGCACCAGAGTCGGCGTGATCGGACTGGGCGGTCTGGGCCACATGGGGGTGAAACTGGCCAAGGCGCTGGGGGCGGAAGTGACGATGATCACCACCTCTCCCGGCAAGGGCGAAGATGCCAAGCGGCTGGGCGCGGACCACGTGCTGCTGTCAACCGACAGGGCGGCGATGCGGCGCGGCCGGGCGCAGTTTCGACTTCCTGCTGAACACCATTCCGGTGAAGCACGATGTGACACCTTACCTGCTGCTGCTCGACCGCAAGGGCACGCTGTGCCTGGTCGGCATGATCGACATGCTGCCGGGGTTCCATTCGGGCTTGCTGCTCGGCGGGCAGAAGGCGGTCGCCGGGTCCGGGGTTGGCGGGATCGCCCAGACGCAGGAAATGCTCGACTTCTGCGCCGAGCGCGGGATCGTTTCGGAGATCGAGCTGATCCCGATCAGCGCGATCAATCAAGCTTATGAACGGATGGAGCAGGCCGACGTGAAGTACCGCTTCGTGATCGATATGGCGACGCTATGACTCACACTGTTGAACTCTACTGGTCGTTCCGCTCGCCCTATTCCTACATCGTCACCCCGCGCCTGATCGCACTGGAACGGGACTGGGACGCAAAGGTGGTGGTGCGCCCGGTGCTGCCGATTGCGGTGCGCCAGACCGAATTCTTCGCCCACGCCGATCCGCTCTGGGCCAGCTACCTGATGCGTGACTGCGTGCGCAGCGCCGAATTTGCCGGACTGCCGCTACGCTGGCCGCGCCCTGATCCGGTGAAGATGGACTTTGCCACCCGCACCTATCCCAAGGAGCAGCCGCATATCCACCGGCTGACCCGGCTCGGCCAATTGGCGGCCGAACGCGGCCAGGGGCTGGCGCTGCTGCGCGCAGTCAGCCACCTGATCTGGTCCGGCGAGACCGACAACTGGCACGAAGGCGATCATCTCGCCCAAGCGCTGGCTGGTGCCGGGTGCGATCTGGCCGAAATGGACGCAGTGATCACGCGGGACGCCGACCGCCTCGACGCGGCCATCGCGGCCAACGAAGCTGCCCAGCGCGCCAGCGGGCATTACGGGGTTCCGCTGATGGTCTATGCGGGCGAACCGTTCTTCGGACAGGACCGGGTCGATCAGCTGCTCTGGCGGATGCAGCAAAGCGGCTTGGTCGCGCGCTAGCCGATCAGCGCCTCGGCGATCTGGACCGCGTTGAGCGCCGCTCCTTTGCGCAGGTTGTCAGCCACGGCGAACAGCGCCAATCCGTGCTCGACAGTATTGTCGCGCCGAACCCGGCCCACGTAAGCGGCATCCTTGCCCGTGGCTTCCAGCGGATTGGGCACGGCAGTCACGATCACACCGGGGGCCTGGCCCAGAAGTTCCAGCGCGCGCTCGGGTGACAGCGGACGTTCGAATTCGGCGTTGATCGACAGCGAATGACCAGTGAACACGGGCACGCGCACGCAGGTGCCGCAGACCGGCAGCTCGGGCAGCTCCAGGATCTTGCGGCTTTCATCGCGCAGTTTCAGCTCTTCTTCGGTATAGTCATCCTCGCCCAAGACATAGTTGAGCGGGACGACATTGTGCGCGATCGGCACCGCCCACTTTTCCGCTGCGGGCAACAACGCATCGTGCCCGCCCTGTGCCAGCTGCGCCGCGCGATCACCGACATGCGCCAGCTGCCGCGCAAGCACGTCGATCCCTTCGAGCCCACCGCCCGATACCGCCTGATAGGTGGAGACCGTCAGCCGCTTGAGCCCCGCTTCGGCGTGCAGCGGCTTCAGCACCGGCATCGACGCCATGGTCGTGCAATTGGGGTTGGCGATGATCCCCTTGGGGATATTGGCGAGCGCGTGTGCGTTGACCTCTGCCACCACCAGCGGCACGTCCGGATCGGCGCGCCAGGCGGATGAGTTGTCAATCACCAGCGCGCCGGCGGCAGCCACCTTCGGAGCCAATTCGCGCGAGGTATCACCGCCCGCCGAAAACAGCACGATGTCGAGTCCGGCATAGTCAGCAGTCGCCGCGTCTTCCACCGTGATCCCGTCCAGCACCGTCCCGGCTGACCGCGCCGAGGCGAACAGCCGCAGGGTGCCCACCGGAAAGCTGCGCTCGGTCAGAATCGCGCGGATCATCGAACCGACCAGCCCGGTCGCGCCGACCACGCCGACGTTCAATTGCTGACCCTTGCTGAAACGCTGTACCATCACTGCTTACTCCTGATTAGGCGGAGCTGCGCGGGGGATGTGTGCCTGAAACATTAGACCCCGCCAGTTCGCGCGGGGTGGGTTGTCCGGGTGCCTGCTAAGCGCGCCCCGCCACAACCGTCCCGCGCAAGGCGGTCGGTTTGGTGGTAATCGGCGTGGCGGAATAGCTCTGCATTGCGGCGGGCCCTAGCCATGCTGCAACGCAATGTAAAGTGGTTCATCGACCAATCGGCGACATAAACTTGCGCCGCCCTTCACCCCGACAGGCTCGGGACAGTCGGGTTTGGGTGAGGTGTTGTGATTGAAGGCGCGGGCCGATTAGCCCGCCGCCGCCCGCAGCCGCGCAATCGCGGCTTCATGTCCAATCAGCGGCAGCAGCGCGGCCATGTCAGGCCCGTGGTCCATACCGGTCAGCGCCAGCCGCAGCGGCATGAACAGCGGTTTGCCCTTGCGGCCGGTCGCGTCCTTGAGCGCGGTGGTCAGCGCCTTCCAGTCCGCCGGATCGCCTGCCAAAACCTCGGCGGCTTGCGCCAGATAGGCCCGATCATCCGCTTCCAACGCGGGCGCGGCCACCGGTCCGGTCACCACTTGCCACCAATCCGCTGCTTCACTGATATGTTCCAGGTTAGGCCTGATCGCTTCCCAAGCCGCCTCGCCCATAC
This sequence comes from uncultured Alphaproteobacteria bacterium, assembly GCA_963802015.1. Classification (GTDB taxonomy): domain Bacteria; phylum Pseudomonadota; class Alphaproteobacteria; order Sphingomonadales; family Sphingomonadaceae; genus Novosphingobium. The sequence continues at coordinate 832,335 of CAWDHB010000004.1, read as the reverse complement.
CATCGGGCAGCAGGTGCTGCACCCGCGCAAACGGCAAGCGGTGGACCAGTGCGGCATTGACGCGGTGCAGATCAGCATCGTCGAACCGCGCCGGCGCGCGGCCGAAATGCGCGAGGGTAAAGCTGGCTACCAATGCCGCTGCATCCAGCGCCGGATCGACCGGGTCCGAAGTCCCCAGCCGCGCCAGCAGCGCCACCAGCGCTTCGGGCTCAATCCCGGCATCGCGCAGCGCTTGCATCCCCAGCGAACCGAGCCGCTTGGAGAGCTTGCCTTCGGTCCCCACCAGCAACGCCTCATGCGCAAAGCGCGGGCACTCAGCCCCCAGCGCCGCGAACATCTGCACCTGGGTGGCGGTGTTGGACACGTGGTCCTCGCCCCGCAAAACGTCGGAGATCCCCATCGCAATGTCGTCGATCACCGAGGGCAACAGGTAGAGCCACGAACCATCACCGCGCCGGACCACTGGGTCAGACATCTTGGCCGGATCGAACTGCTGGTCCCCGCGAATCCCGTCGGTCCAAGTGATTGGCGTCGTCCGGTCCAGCAGGAAGCGCCAGTGCGGTTGCTCGCCCGCCGCAACCTTCGCGGCATGGTCGGCTTCGCTCAGCGCCAGCGCGGCGCGATCATAGATCGGCGGCAGGCCGCGCCCGAGCTGGACCTTGCGCTTGAGATCAAGCTCCTGCGCGGTTTCATAACAGCGATAGACCCGTCCGGCGCTGACCAGCTTGGCGAATTCGGCCTCATAGATCGCAAACCGCGCCGACTGGCGTTCTTCGCCGTCCCAGTGCAGCCCGAGCCATTCGAGATCGGCCTTGATGCTGGCGACATGCTCCTCGCGGCTGCGCTCCGCATCGGTATCGTCAATCCGCAGCAGGAACCGCCCGCCCGCCTGTTTGGCAAGCAACCAGTTGTGCAGGGCAGTGCGGACATTGCCGACATGGAGCGTGCCGGTGGGCGAAGGGGCGAAGCGGGTGGTGGTCATGATATCGCTTACTTTTGTTTTAACCAAATTTGGGAAATGAATTGGCTCCACCAAGCCGGCCACTGGGTTTCCGGCAGGGTTTGAATCAGCCTGCCGTCGTCCCATCGGGCGATCAACCGCATAGTTTCAGTCGCACTGCTGTTATCGAACACGGCCCCTTCATCCGCGACGGCGAGCGCCTCGGCAAGGTTGGCGATACTGCGAGAGTATCTTGCCACGATGCGATCACTCGGCACATCATGTCCGCCACGTTCCACGCGGTTGGCGACACGGCCGATGTTGATAAGCGGATCTTCCGTTGCGACAAAATAGACCACAACTTCAAATCCAGCCGACTTGGCGTGTTTAAGGTGGTCGATGTGCGAGGGGTGAGAGAGAACCGTTTCAAAAGTATGGTCCTGCTGTTCTTCAACGGCCAGTGCCCGAAGCCGTCTCACTTTTTCCTGGGCTTCGGCAGCTACAGTTTCAGCGCGGCCCGGCATGCTACGCGCGATATCGTCAGCGTTCAAATAAACGCCGAAATTGATTCCCTGCTCCCCAAGCAATTGTATCAGAGTTGATTTGCCAGACCCATTGGGGCCGGCAATCATTGTGACTACTGGCACGTTTAGGCCGCAGACTTGCGCGCGCTGGTTCTCCGTACCGCGGCTTGTCCCTCGTTCAAGCGCGCCCGACGCGACTTCAAGACTTCGGCAATTCCAGTTGTTTCGTCCGAAACAATTGTTTCGCCAGCCGCAATCCTCGCAGATAGATCGTCGCGTAAAGCCACTTGCACGGCAGGCAGTGCAGCGAGCACGTTCTTCACAGATGCAGACTTCTTATCCATAGCCCTTCTACATAGTGGTTCCGGGCGCAAAAATCAACGTGACCCTAAGCGCTGCGGAACGCGTGGCTGATCGGATAGCGCCGGTCGCGGCCGAAGTTGCGCGTGCCCAGCTTGACCCCAGGAGGTGCTTGCCTGCGCTTGTATTCGGCCAGATGCAGCAGGCGTTCGATCCGCACCACGGTGTCGCGGGCGAAGCCCTCGTTGACCAATTGGTCCACGCTCTTTTCATGCTCCACCAGCCCCAGCAGGATCCCGTCGAGCACCGGGTACGGCGGGAGCGAATCCTCGTCCTTCTGGTCGGGTCGTAGCTCGGCTGATGGCGGCCGAGTGATGATCGCCTCCGGGATCACCGGACCGTCCGGGCCGAGACCGATCGCGGGCTTGTGCTGGTTGCGCCACTTGCTGATCGCGAAGACCGTCATCTTGTAGGCGTCTTTGAGCGGGTTATAGCCGCCTGCCATGTCGCCATAGATCGTGGCATAGCCCACGCTCATCTCGCTCTTGTTGCCGGTGGTCAGCAGCATCGGGCCGAACTTGTTCGAGAGCGCCATCAGCGTCACGCCGCGGATGCGCGACTGGACGTTCTCTTCGGTGATATCGTATTCGGAATCGGCAAAGCTGCCAGCCAACATCGTATCGAATGCCTCGACCGCCGGGCTGATCGGGATCGTGTCATAGCGGCAACCGATCAGGCTCGCGCAGTCGGTGGCAAGATCGAGGCTGAGCTGGCTGGTAAAGCGGCTGGGCAGCATCACGCACCAGACCCGGCTTGGCCCCAGCGCATCAGCGGCAATCGCCGCGCAGATCGCCGAATCGATCCCGCCGGACAGACCCAGCACCACCCCGGGGAAGCGGTTGCGGTTCACATAGTCGCGCAGGGCGAGCACCATCGCGCAGTAGATGTCTTCGGGATGTTCGGCCAATTGCGCCACTTCGCCCTGCTCGCAGCGCCAGCCCGATGCAGTTCTGGTCCAGCGGGTGGTGACCTCTTGCTCCACCCAATCGGCCATTTGCACAGCGAGCGCGCCATCGCCGCCCACCACGAAGCTCGCCCCGTCGAACACCAGTTCGTCCTGCCCGCCGACGCGGTTGAGGTAGGCCAGCGGCAAGCCGGTTTCGACTGCGCGGCGTTTGGCCACGCCGTCGATCCGCAGCACATCCTTGTCGATCTCATAGGGGCTGCCGTTGATGCAGAGCAGCAGTTCGGCCCCTTGGTCGGCCAGATGGCGGCAGACATCGGGATGCCAGATGTCTTCGCAGATCGGCAAGCCGATCTTCACGCCCTTGAACAGCACCGGTTCGGGCAATGGGCCGGGCTGGAACAGCCGCACTTCGTCAAAGGTGCCGTAATTGGGCAGTTCGTGCTTCAGCCGCACCGCCGCGACCTTGCCCTGATCGAGCAACGCCACCCCGTTATGCAGCGCGCCATCCACCACGAACACCGAACCCACCAGCATTGCCGGGCCGCCATCCGCGGTTGCCTTGGCCAAGACCTCCAGCTCCGCCGCAGCGCGTGCGATCAGCGCGGGCTTGAGCACCAGATCCTCGGGCGGATAGCCGATCAGCTGCATTTCGGGATAGACCACCAAGTCCGCCCCCGCGCCCGCTCGCGCACGGCCAGCATGGCCTGGGCATTGCCGGCAATATCGCCAACGGTCTGGTTGAGCTGGGCGAGGGTGATCGAAAGCGTGTCTGTCATGGGGCTTTCCTAAGCCGCGCCGACGCGTTAGCCAATGCCGATGACAGACGATTCAGCGCTCACCGCCGCCTTTGCCGCCGCCAACCTGCCCGGAGCCGCCGCGATCCTGGTCGACCGGGACGGCGAAACCTATGCCCGCGCCTTTGGCCAGGCCGATGCGGTCAGCGGCACGCGGAATGCAGCTGGATACCCCGGTGCAGATCGCCTCGATGACCAAGGCGGTGGTTTCAGTTGCAGCGATGCAGCTGGTCGAAGCCGGACGGCTGGCGCTTGATGCCCCTATCGGCGCGGTCCTGCCCGACCTTGCCGATCCGCAAGTGCTGACCGGATTTGCCGAGGACGGCGCGCCGCAACTGCGCCCCGCAGCGCGCGCGATCACGCTTGCGTCATCTGCTGACGCATACTGCGGGGCTGGGCTATTTCTTCATCCACCCGGAGGTGCTGCGCTATTTCGCCGCGACCGGCATGCCGGTGCCCGGATCGCTCGCTTCGATCAGGATGCCGCTGATGTTCGATCCGGGCGAGCGCTGGGAATATTCGGTGGCGACCGACTGGGTCGGCCAGGCGATCGAGGCGGTGACCGGTGAGCGGCTGGGCGACTATCTGCGCCGCGCGGTGCTGGACCCGCTGGGCATGGCCAGCACCGCGTTCCTGCCGACGCCGCCCGCTGGTGCAGCGCAGGTCCACCAGCGCAGCGCCGATGGCGGCTTCACCACAGTCCGGTGTTTCTGGGCGGCGGCGAGTATGACAGCGGCGGCGGCGGACTGGTCTCGACCGCGCCCGACTATGCCCGGTTCGTGCGGATGGTGCTGCGCGGCGGCGAGCTGGACGGCACCCGCGTTCTCCAGCCCGAAACGGTCGCCGAAATGGCACGCAACCAGGTCGCCCCGCTGCGCGCCGGGGCCATGGGCAGCGCCATGCCCGAGCTCGCCCAGCCCTATGACACCTTCCCCGATCAGCACACCGGCTGGGGGCTGGGCTATCCTGATCAACCCCGAGACCGGCCCCAACGGCCGCGCGCCGGGCAGCCTGGCCTGGGCGGGGATCTTCAACTCCTACTACTGGATCGACCCGGCGAGCGGCGTGGGCGGCGTGCTGATGAGCCAGCTGCAACCGTTCGGCGATCCCGGCGCGCTGGCGCTGTTCGGCGCGCTGGAGCGGATGGCCTATGCCTGAAGGCTTGAAAAGCGCGGCGCAGGTTGGGTGACACTTGGGTGACAGCGTCACCCTGATTACTAGCTAAGCACTGAATATTTTGATTTATGATCAGATATTTAGCTATTTTCCGCGCAGGCCAGAGTGGGTGACACTTTCCATATTTTTCGCAAAACGCCTCGCGTGGCGCAGGCGCTGTGCGGCATGGTGATGGTACAGCTTAGGACCTGATTATCAGGGCGAGCGCATGTAGGAAATTGTTCTCTGAGGTCCCGCGCCAGCGCACACGTCAGCGAATCAATGGCTTACCAACCCCGCCAAACTCCCTTCGCATTAACCCTCCATCAACCACGCTGCTTAGCCGCGCGGTTAGGCTGTGCGCGCTAAGCCCCTGAATATTGCCGAATCCATATCCGGCGGACGGGGACTATGAAGCACACCACACTGACCAAGCAGTTGCTGGCTGACCAGCAGGGCAACATCCTGCCGATGGCGGCTGCCGGTATCCTGGTGATGGCCGCGCTGATCGGCGGTGGGGTTGATATGAGCCGCGGCTATCAGGCGCAGACGCGGCTGCAGAACGCTTGCGATTCGGCAGTGCTGGCCGGGCGCAAGGCGGTGACCAACAACGGCTTTGATGCCGCGTCCGAAGCCCAGGCGCAGCAGTACTTCGATACCAATTACAGCGACGCGATCCAGGGCACCCGGGATGCCGCGATCAGCTTCGACGCCGATGACAGTGGCAATTCGGTAACCGCGACCGCGACCACCACCATGCCAATGCTGATGATGCAACTGTTCGGTGAGGTCGACATGCCGCTGACCGCCAACTGCCAATCAACGATGGGCGTCGGCAACAGCGACGTGACGATGGTGCTGGACGTCACCGGATCGATGGCCGGAACCCGGATCGTCGCGCTGCGTGAAGCCATGGTCAATTTCTATGACACGGTGGACACCTCAACCGCCGGATCGAATGCCCGCGTGCGCTATTCGTTCGTGCCCTTCAGCACCACGGTCAACGTCGGGCGCCAGCTGATGGACGCCGATGTTGACTACATCGCCAACGAATGGACCTATCAGTCGCGCGCGCCGATTTTCAACACGATCACCGAACAGATCCGGGTCGGCTGGAACACCCCGGTGCTGACCAGTTCGTCGAGCTACAGCGAGGAAGACACTTCCAGCACGCAGCAGTACAACAACAATCGCTACAATTCCTCGTCGGCTTGCAATGCAATTCTGCCGGCCAATGTGCCGTGGACCAACAGCGGGTCGCCCACCACCAGCACCGGCACCACCACCAATGGCGCGGGCCAGCAAGTGGCAACCACGATCACTTCGCAGCCGCAGTCGATGGTGACCTATCAGTGCAGCCGCTCCGACTCGCGCTGGCGGCCGTACTATTACACCACCACCCGCTCGTTCAACACGTACCAGTACGCCACCAGCAACCCGATCTACGAAACCCGGACGCGGCAGGAATTTGCGCGCTGGGAATACCGCCCGGTGCGCTATGACACGTCGCAGTTGAAGCTGTTCAACACGGTCACCACGCCGACTGGCACTGATGGGGCCAATCAATCGTCGAGCTGGGGCGGCTGTATCGAGGAACGCACGACCGTTTCCGAGGCCTCCTTTGCCTATTCGCCGTTGCTGGGGATCACCCCCAGCGAAGCGCTGGACCTCAACATCGATCTGGCGGCGGACATTGACGAGCCGCAAACCCAGTGGGGGCCGCTGTGGGATGCGGTGTCCTATCGTCGCAACACAATCGCGATGTCCAACGCAGGCACCAAGACCAGCGCGCCCTGTGGTCCGCAAGCCCAGACCCTGCGGGAAATCTCTGCCACGGAAATGCAGGCCTATGCCGATTCGCTGACCACCCAGGGCAACACCTATCTCGATATCGGTATGCTGTGGGGTGCGCGCCTGTCATCGCCTGATGGCATTTTCAGTGCGCTGGTCAATGATACGCCTGACAACGGCGGCAATGTGGAACGGCACATCATCTTCATGACCGATGGTGCTCTGGAACCTAGCAACAGCGTCTATCAGGCATATGGGATCGAATCGCTTGACCGGCGGATCACGGACGATGGTACGACCACGCAAGCTACTGCCCGACACTACAACCGCTTCCTCGCGATCTGCAATGCGGTGCGCGGCAAGGGCATCCGGCTGTGGACCATCAACTTCTCCGGCGTTGCGGATGCCAACCTCAACACCTGCGCCACGCCGGGCAGCTCCTTTGCGGCAAACAATGCCACCCAGCTGAACGATGCCTTCCAGGAAATCGCCAAGCAGGTCGGCGAACTGCGGGTGCTGCAATGATCGGGCCGAAGCAGCGCGCTTTGCGAACTCTGCGGCAGGACGAAAGCGGCGTCGCGGCGATCGAATTCGCCATGGTCGCGCCGGTGTTCTTCCTGCTGATGATGGGGATCTTCAACCTGGGGCAGATGGGCTATGGCATTTCGGTGCTGAACGGCGCGGTGCAGCAAGCTGCGCGGTCCTCTGCGCTGGAAACCGCCAATACCGAACTAGCTGACCAGATGGTCCAGCGCATGGCTGGCCCGCTGTTTCCGGGCGGCGAGTTCACCAGCCAGCGGACCAGCTATTTTGATTTCAACGATATCGAGCGGCCCGAAAGCTGGAACGACGCCAACAACAACGGCACCTGCGACAGCAATGAGTCCTTTGTTGACGAGAACGGCAGTGGTGAATGGGAAGCCGATATGGGGCGCGAAGGCAACGGCGGGGCCGGCGACGTGGTGGTCTATTCGGTGACAGTCACCTACCAGCCGGTGTTCCGGATTCCGTTCATGCCCAACCAGTGGGACGAAACAGAACTGACCGCGCGCGCCGTGCGCAAGAACCAGCCGTTCGCCGAACAACAGGAACTTGGGAATGCCGGGGGGGTCTGCGCATGACCTGGCAAACGACACTGGGCCGCGCCCGGCAACTGGCTGCGCGCCTGCGGACATCACGGTTCGTGCGCGATACGGCGGGAACGTCGTTCCTGGAGTTCGCGCTGATCATGCCGGTGCTGATCGGGATGGGGATGTACGGCACCGAAATCGCCAATATGTCGATCACCCGGATGCAGGTCAGCCAGTTGGCGATCTCGGTCTCGGATGCCGCCTCGCGGCTGCAACAGAACGACAACAACGCGCTGCCGCCAACGGTGAGCGAGGATGATGTCGATTCAGTCATGATGGGGGCGGACCAGCAAGGCCGGTCGATCAACCTGGCGGCACGTGGACGGGTGATCCTGTCCAGTCTTGAGCGCGACCCGATTACCGGCCGCCAGTTCATCCATTGGCAGCGCTGCACCGGCGGCAAGCTGGTCAATTCGCGCTATGGCAACGAAGGCATCCTTAACGGGCTGGTGGGCGCCGTTTTGACCGGCATGGGCACCGGGGCGGGCCGGATCACCGCCCCGCCGGGCAGCGCCGTGATGTTCACCGAGGTCCACTATGACTATCAGGGCATCTTCGGCGAGCTGTTCGTCAGCGACGTGCTGTTCATTCAGGAAGCTGCGTACATCGTCCGCGACGCCCGTGATCTTCGCGCTGCCAACCTGACCGGTCTGACCGGCGGTGGCGGCCAGTCCACCTGCTGACGGTTCGCTGGAGAAAGCACCATGACGCTTCTGTTTATTTACCTCGCGGCGCTGGTCGGGCTCGTCGCCGTGCTGATCATGATCGCAAGCAAGACGCTGGCGATGGTCCGCGAAGGCAGCCCGCTGGTGGCGGTGGGCGGCCTGCAGTGGAACGCCGCTCTGCCGCGCGCCCGGCCGCAGCCGCAGCCGCAACCCCGCCAGCCAGCAGCTTCCGCTCCCGATCCAGCCAAGTCAGGCCGGTTCGCCGGGCTGCGTGCCAATCTTAACAGCCGCCTGCGCCCCGCCGCGCGCGTAGCAGACGAACCGACCGCCGAAGCACCCGTGCGCGAACGTTCGCGCCGCTTGGCCAGCCTGTCTGAATTTGACGCAGCCGAAGGTGCAGACCGCAGCCTTGGTGCCCAACTTGCTGCGGCAGAATTCGCTGCCGAAACCGAGCCGCGCATCGAAGCCGAACTCGACCGGCTTTGTGACGGCACGATCGATCTGCCCGCCTTCGCCGCCTTCGTGGCGGCGCAGCAGGTCGAACTGGATCGCTATCTGGCCATGGTAAGCGATGCCGATACCCGCGCGGCGCTGGAAGCTGCCGACGCTATCATCGCCTTCAGCCGCGACTGGGCCAGCCAGCAACAATAATCGCCGCCGAAACTGCCGCCAAAGAAAAGCCCCGCCGGATCGCTCCGGCGGGGCCTTTCGTTTGGCGCGCGTGGCGGGGAGGCTTACGCGTCCCCGTCCGCCGCATCAGCATTCAGGTATTCACCCGCATCGGCATCAAGGCCGTGGGTTTCGCCTTCAACGCTTGCCAGCACATCGTCGCCGATCGCCGCTTCCGGACCTTGCGCCAGTTCCGCCGCATGCTCTTCGGCTGCCGTCGCCGGAGCGATCAGGCTCTCTTGCAGCTTGCGGTAGGAGGCACGCAGCGCGGCGTCGCGGCTGGAGGCGGTCACGCGCAGGCGGTTCATGCCTGCACCGGTGCCGGCGGGGATCAGACGCCCGACGATCACGTTTTCCTTCAGCCCGATCAGCGAGTCCTTCTTGCCTTCGACCGCCGCCTGGGTGAGCACCCGGGTGGTTTCCTGGAACGACGCGGCCGAGATGAACGAACGGGTTTGCAGGCTCGCCTTGGTGATGCCCAGCAGCACCGGCTTGCCCACCGCCGGAGCCTGCCCGGGGGCCAGCTTGGCGTTGTATTCGTCCATTTCCTCGCGGTCGACCTGTTCGGCGGCCAGCAGGGTGGTGTCGCCGCCGTCGGTGATCTCAACCTTCTGCAGCATCTGGCGAACGATCATCTCGATGTGCTTGTCGTTGATTTTCACGCCTTGCAGACGATAGACTTCCTGGATTTCCGCGACGAGATATTCGGCCAGGGCTTCAATCCCCATCACTTCCAGAATGTCGTGCGGATCGGGCGAGCCGGAGATCAGGTTGTCGCCCTTCTTGACCCAGTCGCCTTCCTGCACGTCGATCACCTTGGCTCTTGGGGATCAGATATTCGACCGGATCGCCTTCTTCCGGGACGATCGCGATCTTGCGCTTGGCCTTGTAATCCTTGACGAATTCGATCCGCCCGGCGATCTTGGCGATGATCGCATTGTCCTTGGGCATGCGCGCTTCGAACAGTTCGGCAACGCGCGGCAGACCGCCGGTGATGTCGCGGGTCTTGGCGGCTTCGCGGCTGGCGCGGGCGAGGATGTCACCCGCTGCGACCTCTGGCCGTCCTCGACCGAGAGCGTCGCGCCCGGCGCCAGCATGTAGCGCGCGGCCTCACCCGAATCTGCATCGAGCAGGGTCAGGCGCGGACGCAGATCTTCCTTCTTCGAGCGGCTGGCCGCGCGATTTTCGGTCACCACGCTGCTGGGCATGCCCGTCGCTTCGTCGGTCTGCTTCGGTCAGCGTCTTGCCGTCGACCAGATCCTGATACTTCACGACGCCCGATTGTTCGGTGATCACCGGCATGGTGAACGGATCCCATTCGGCCAGCCGTTCGCCCTCCTTCACCTTCGCGCCATCGGCGAGCAGCAGATACGCACCGTAAGGCACCCGGTGCATCGCCCGTTCGCGGCCTTCGCTGTCCAGCACCACGATCTCACCGCTGCGCGACAGGCTGAGCAGCCGCTTGCGCTTGTCGGTGATGGTCCGGATGTCGCGGTAGACCACGATGCCGTCGCAGATCGCTTCGAGGTGCGAGTGTTCGTTGAGCTGCGCCGCGCCGCCGATGTGGAAGGTCCGCATCGTCAGCTGGGTGCCGGGCTCACCGATCGACTGCGCGGCGATAACGCCGACCGCTTCGCCGATATTGACCGGAGTCCCGCGGGCCAGATCACGGCCATAGCATTTGCCGCAAACGCCCTGTTCGGCTTCGCAGACCAGCGGTGAGCGGATCCGGGCGGCCTGAATGCCGATGTCTTCGATCGCGGCGACCGCTGGCTTCGTCGAGCAGCTGTGCCCTTGGCTGGCAACGGTCGTTGCCGTCCTTGGAATCGACGATGTCTTCCATCAGCGTGCGGCCGAGAATGCGTTCGGCCAGCGAGGCGATGACGCGAGCCGCCCTGAACGATCGCGCGCATTTCCAGCGCGCGTTCGGTGCCGCAATCTTCCACGATCACGACGCAATCCTGCGACACGTCGACCAGACGGCGGGTCAGGTAACCCGAGTTTGCCGTCTTGAGCGCGGTATCGGCCAGACCCTTACGGGCGCCGTGGGTGGAGTTGAAATATTCAAGAACGGTCAGACCTTCCTTGAAGTTCGAGATGATCGGGGTTTCGATGATTTCGCCCGAAGGCTTGGCCATCAGCCCGCGCATACCCGCCAGCTGCTTGATCTGGGCTGGCGAACCACGCGCGCCGGAATGCGCCATCATGTAGATCGCGTTGGTCGGCTTCAACCGCCCGGTTTCCGGATCGACCGGTTCAGCGCTGAATTTCCTTCATCATGGCGTCGGCCACCTGATCACCGCAACGGCACCAGGCGTCGATCACCTTGTTGTACTTTTCCTGCTGGGTGATCAGGCCGTCCTGATACTGCTGTTCATAGTCAGCGACCAGTTCCTTGGTCGAAGCGACCAGTTCCACCTTGCTGTCCGGGATGATCATGTCGTCCTTGCCGAACGAAATACCGGCCTTGCACGCGTGCTTGAAGCCCAGGCCCATGATCGCGTCAGCGAACAGCACCGTGTCCTTCTGGCCGGTGTGGCGATAGACCTGATCGATCACGTCGCCGATTTCCTTCTTGGTGAGAAGGCGGTTGACGACGTCGAACGGCACCTTGTGCGACTTCGGCAGACATTCGCCGAGCAGCATCCGGCCCGGCGTCGTTTCAAAGCGCTTGAGGTACTGCTTGCCGGCTTCATCGGTCTGCGGAACGCGCGCGATGATCTTGGAGTGCAGCGTCACGGCCTTGGCTTCCAGCGCCTGATGCACTTCGGCCATATCGCCCAGCAGCATGCCCTCGCCCGGTTCGCCCGCGCGGTCCATTGACAGGTAGTACAGCCCCAGCACCATGTCCTGCGACGGCACGATGATCGGCTTGCCGTTGGCGGGGCTGAGGATGTTGTTGGTCGACATCATCAGCACGCGTGCTTCCAGCTGCGCTTCGAGGCTGAGCGGCACGTGGACCGCCATCTGATCGCCGTCAAAGTCGGCGTTGAAGGCCGAGCAGACCAGCGGGTGCAGCTGGATCGCCTTACCTTCGATCAGCACAGGTTCGAACGCCTGAATGCCCAAACGGTGCAGCGTTGGCGCGCGGTTGAGCATGACGGGATGTTCGCGGATCACTTCATCCAGGATATCCCAGACTTCCTTGCGTTCCTTCTCAACCCACTTCTTGGCCTGCTTCAGGGTCATCGACAGACCCTTGGCATCAAGCCGCGCGTAGATGAACGGCTTGAACAGTTCGAGCGCCATCTTCTTGGGCAGACCGCACTGATGCAGCTTGAGTTCCGGCCCGGTGACGATCACCGAACGGCCCGAATAGTCGACGCGCTTGCCGAGCAGGTTCTGGCGGAAGCGGCCCTGCTTGCCCTTGAGCATGTCGGACAGCGACTTCAGCGGACGCTTGTTGGCACCGGTGATCACGCGGCCACGGCGGCCGTTGTCGAACAGCGCGTCAACGGCTTCCTGCAACATCCGCTTTTCGTTGCGGACGATGATGTCCGGCGCGCGCAGTTCGATCAGGCGCTTGAGGCGGTTGTTGCGGTTGATGACGCGGCGATAGAGATCGTTGAGATCCGAGGTCGCAAAGCGGCCACCGTCCAGCGGCACCAGCGGGCGCAGCTCTGGCGGGATGACCGGAACGACGTCGAGGATCATCCATTCGGGCTTGTTGCCCGAATCGATGAAGCTTTCGACGACCTTGAGCCGCTTGATGATCTTCTTGGGCTTCAGCTCGGACTTGGTGGTCCGCAGCTCTTCCATCAGGTCATCGCGTTCCTGGACGAGGTCCAGGTCCATCAGCATGAACTTGACCGCTTCGGCGCCGATCCCGGCGGAGAAGGCGTCTTCGCCGTACTGGTCCTGATATTCGTAGAGCTCGTCTTCGCTGATCAGCTGGAATTTCTCCAGCGGGGTCAGGCCCGGCTCGGTGACGATGTAGCTTTCGAAGTAGAGCACGCGCTCCAGCTGCTTGAGCTGCATGTCGAGCAGCAGGCCGATCCGCGACGGCAGCGACTTCAGGAACCAGATGTGCGCCACGGGAGCAGCCAGTTCGATGTGGCCCATGCGTTCGCGGCGGACCTTGGTGACGGTGACTTCGACGCCGCACTTTTCGCAGACGACGCCCTTGTACTTCATCCGCTTGTACTTGCCGCAGAGGCACTCGTAGTCCTTCACCGGACCAAAGATGCGCGCGCAGAACAGGCCGTCACGCTCAGGCTTGAACGTGCGGTAGTTGATGGTTTCGGGCTTCTTGATCTCGCCGAACGACCACGAGCGAATGCGCTCGGGGCTGGCAAGGCCGATCTGGATCTGGTCGAAGGTTTCGGGCTTCGCCATCTGGTTGGTGAATTTGGTCAGGTCGTTCATTTTCAATTCCCTCTAGGGGTGAAATTCTTGGGTCGGGCGAGCGGCGGGCGGCCACGCAGGCCGCCCAGCCGGTTCACTCTGCCGCCTGCGCGAAATCGTCATCGTCATCGGGGGTTTCGATCGACGACAGTTCGACGTTGAGGCCGAGGCTGCGCATTTCCTTGACGAGCACGTTGAAGCTCTCCGGAATGCCGGCTTCGAAGGTGTCGTCACCCTTGACGATCGCTTCGTAAACCTTGGTCCGCCCGACCACGTCATCCGACTTCACCGTCAGCATTTCCTGCAAGGTGTAAGCGGCGCCGTAAGCCTGGAGGGCCCAGACCTCCATTTCCCCGAAGCGCTGACCACCGAACTGCGCCTTGCCGCCCAGCGGCTGCTGGGTGACGAGCGAGTACGGCCCGATCGAGCGTGCGTGGATCTTGTCGTCGACCAAGTGATGCAGCTTGAGCATGTAGATGTAGCCCACGGTCACCTTGCGGTCGAAGGCATCGCCGGTGCGCCCGTCAAACAGCACGACCTGACCCGAGGTATCGAGCCCGGCCATTTCGAGCATGGCCGAAACATCGGCTTCGCGCGCGCCATCGAACACCGGCGTGCCCATCGGCACCCCGTTTTTCAGCAGCCCGGCCATTTCGACGATTTCCGCATCAGAGCGACCATCGATATCGGCGTGGTAGTTCGGCCCGTAGATCTCTTTCAGCTTGCCGATCAGCGCGGTCGGCGGAGCCCCGGCTTCCGGGTTCGGATTGGCGTGACGCCAGTCTTCCAGTGCTGCCGTAACCTGCTGGCCCAGGCCGCGCGCGGCCCAGCCCAGATGGGTTTCGAAGATCTGCCCGACGTTCATCCGGCTAGGTACGCCGAGCGGGTTGAGCACGATATCGACCGGCGTGCCGTCTTCGAGGAACGGCATGTCTTCCTGCGGCAGAATCCGCGAGATGACGCCCTTGTTGCCGTGGCGGCCGGCCATCTTGTCACCCGGCTGCAGCTTGCGCTTCACCGCCACGAAGACCTTGACCATCTTGAGCACGCCCGGAGCGAGTTCATCACCGCGTTCGAGCTTTTCCTTGCGATCCTCGAACTTCTCTTGAATCGTCTTGATGGTCTCGTCGTACTGCGCCTTGACCGCTTCAAGCTGGCCCTGAACCTTGTCGTCAGCGACGGCAAACTTCCACCATTCGTAGCGCTCGACTTCAGTGATGTTTTCGTCGCTGATCGTGTCGCCCTTCTTGAAGCCCTTCGGCGCGGAGGCCGCGACCTGGCCGATCAGCATGTCCTTCAGCCGGTTGTACGTCGCACGGTTGAGGATGCCGCGTTCGTCTTCGCGGTCCTTGGCGAGACGTTCGATTTCCTCGTTCTGGATCGCGCGCGACCGGTCATCGATTTCGATCCCGTGGCGATTGAACACGCGCACTTCGACGATGGTGCCAGCCACGCCCGGGCGGCAGCCGCAGCGAGGTGTCGCGCACGTCGCTGGCCTTTTCGCCAAAGATCGCACGCAGCAGCTTTTCTTCCGGCGTCATCGGGCTTTCGCCCTTCGGCGTGATCTTGCCGACCAGAATGTCGCCCGGGTGCACTTCGGCTCCGATATAGACGATCCCGGCTTCGTCGAGGCTGCGCAGGGCTTCCTCGCCGACGTTGGGAATATCGCGGGTGATGTCTTCCGGCCCCAGCTTGGTGTCACGGGCCATGACTTCGAATTCTTCGATGTGGATCGAGGTGAACACGTCGTCCTTGACGATGCGTTCGCTGATCAGGATCGAGTCTTCGTAGTTGTAACCGTTCCACGGCATGAACGCGACCAGGCTGTTGCGGCCCAGCGCCAGTTCACCCAGCTCGGTCGAGGGACCGTCAGCCAGAATGTCGCGCGCTTCAACCACATCGCCGACCTTCACCAGCGGCCGCTGGTTGATGCAGGTGTTCTGGTTCGAACGCTGGAACTTCTGCAGCGTGTAGATATCGACGCCCGACTTGCCGGGTTCGATATCGCCGCTGGCGCGGATCACGATGCGGGTGGCGTCGACCTGATCGACGATCCCGCCGCGCAGCGCGCCGATCGCCGCGCCCGAATCGCGCGCCACGGTTTCTTCCATGCCGGTGCCGACAAACGGTGCCTCGGCCTGAACCAGCGGTACGGCCTGGCGCTGCATGTTCGAGCCCATCAGCGCGCGGTTGGCGTCATCGTTTTCCAGGAACGGGATCAGCGAAGCGGCGACCGAAACCAGCTGCTTGGGCGAAACGTCCATCAGGGTCACGTGATCGCGCGGGGCCATCACGAATTCGCCCGAATCGCGCGCCGAGATCAGTTCTTCGACGAACGAACCATCGGCGTTGAGCTCAGCCGAAGCCTGCGCCACGACGTGCTTCTGCTCTTCCATCGCCGACAGATACCGGACTTCGCCAGTCACCTTGCCATCGATCACACGGCGGTAGGGCGTTTCGATGAAGCCGTACTTGTTGACGCGCGCGAAGGTGGAGAGCGAGTTGATCAGACCGATGTTCGGGCCTTCCGGCGTTTCAATCGGGCATATCCGGCCATAGTGGGTCGGGTGAACGTCGCGGACTTCGAAGCCGGCGCGTTCACGCGTCAAACCACCTGGGCCCAAGGCCGAAACGCGGCGCTTGTGAGTGACTTCGGACAGCGGGTTGGTCTGATCCATGAACTGCGACAGCTGGCTTGAGCCGAAGAATTCACGCACGGCGGCCACAGCCGGCTTGGCGTTGATCAGGTCGTTCGGCATCACGGTCGAGACGTCGACCGAGCTCATCCGCTCCTTCACCGCGCGTTCCATCCGCAGCAGGCCGACGCGGTACTGGTTTTCCAGCAGTTCGCCGACCGAACGCACGCGGCGGTTGCCGAGATTGTCGATATCGTCGACGTCGCCCTTGCCGTCCTTCAGGTTCACCAGTTCCTTGACCACGGCGAGGATATCCTCGGTGCGCAGGGTGGTAACGGTGTCTTCGGCGTCCAGCTGGAGCCGCATGTTGAGCTTCACCCGGCCCACGGCCGAAAGGTCATAACGGTCGGCATCGAAGAACAGCCCTTCGAACAGTGCTTCGGCGGTTTCGCGCGTCGGCGGTTCGCCCGGGCGCATCACCCGGTAGATATCGGCCAGCGCGTGATCGCGGTCAGGGGCCTTGTCGGCCTGCAGAGTGTTGCGGATCCAGGGTCCGGTGCCGATGTGGTCGATATCGAGCAACTGTAGTTGGTCGATCCCGGCCTTGTCGATCATGTCGAGGTTTTCCGGGCTGACTTCGTCGCCCGCCTCGATGTAGATCCGGCCCGTGCTTTCATCGATCAGATCGAGCGCGGAATAGCGGCCGAAGACTTCTTCAGTCGGGATCAGCAGTTCGGCCAGGCCATCCTTTTCGGCCTTGCTGGCGGCGCGCGGTGAGATCTTGGTGCCCGCAGCAAAGATCACTTCGCCCGATTTGGCATCGACGATGTCAAAGGTCGGCTTTGACCCGCGCCATTGTTCGGCCACGTACGGCAGCCGCCAGCCGCCTTCGCCGCGCTTCCAGGTGACGGTCTGATAGAAGTGATCGAGGATCGCTTCGTTTTCCAACCCGAGCGCGTGCAGCAGTGCGGTGACCGGCAGCTTGCGCTTGCGGTCGATCCGGACGTTGACGATGTCCTTGGCGTCGAATTCGAAATCGAGCCACGAGCCGCGGTAGGGGATTACGCGCGCGGCAAACAGGAACTTGCCGCTGGAGTGCGTCTTGCCGCGGTCATGATCGAACAGCACGCCGGGCGAACGGTGCATCTGCGAAACGATCACGCGCTCGGTGCCGTTGATGAAGAACGTGCCGTTCTCCGTCATCAGCGGCATGTCGCCCATGTAGACGTCCTGCTCCTTGATATCGAGCACCGAGCGGGTTTCGGTTTCGGCATCAACCTCGAACACGATCAGGCGCAGCGTGACCTTCATCGGCGCGGCATAGGTGATCCCGCGCTGACGGCATTCGGTGACGTCGTACTTGGGGTCTTCGAGCACGTAGTTGACGAAATCGAGTTCGCTGGTCCCGGCGAAATCGCGGATCGGGAACACCGAGCGCAGGGTCTTTTCCAGGCCCGAGACATAACCGGTCGCCGGATCGGAGCGCAGGAACTGCTCATACGATTCGCGCTGAACCTCGATCAGGTTGGGCATCTGCACGACTTCGTGGATGTCACCGAAGATCTTGCGGATACGCTTCTTCGCGGCAGAGCGCGTGCCAGTGGTCTTGGCAGGGCTGGAAGGCTTGGTTGCCATGGAGGATGTGGCCTCTTCGCTTGGTCAAATGCCGGAAATCCGGCGGGAATATCGTGGCGCACGGGTGGTGCCGTCCAACGCAAAAAGGCCGCATGGCAGCATCCTTGTAGTCAAGGACAGCCCGCAGCCTTTGCGACAGATGAAACCCGGAACGCTTCCTTCCGTGGCAGGCCCCCGCGCAAGGACCCACCGTGCTCGAAGCGCCGAGCGAAGCGCGCCTATAGGGCGGTGGTGGGTGAGTGTCAAACGGAGGGGGCGGAAACCCAAAGCGACACTGGTGACCAAGCTTCAAAGCGATCCCCGTAAAAGCGATCCCCGTAAAGTTGCCTGCGGATGTTACATCAAAATTTACCGTGAACCTTTGAACAAGAACCTTGCGATACTAAGGGGGTCAATCTTGCTGAGGGCGAAACTTGCGTACGACATGGCCTCGCCCGGCCAACCCTGGGGTCGACCCTCTGGCCAAAGCGGTCGAAAGAACAGCGCATCAGACGCTCCCATGATATAGTCGACATCGCGGTTTAGTGCGCGAATTAGAAGCGCATCGCCTTCCGCCAAACTTGACATTGCATACTCACATTCGACCAATGCCTGTTCAGGCTTAATCCGCCCATCGAGGAAGACCCCCAAACAGCTTTGCACTGCGTCGGCAATGTCCGCAGCAGCCAGCAGTTTCTTGTTGCCCGAGGCCTCGAAGCGAGCTGCAAATCCTGCGGACTCGATCTTGTCTTCGAGTTCTTCGAGCATTGCAAAGTGCTTTGACATCCTTTTCCGGGCCACTTCATGCAGCAGCTCTGAGGCATCAGCCAGGTCCGTTTGATACTTCAAGCCGGACGGTCCAATCCATAAGTTGGCGTATAAGAAGGCAATGCGCTCCACCCAGATAGGAATCAGCCGTTTCATTTGATCTTGCGAGAGTGAGAGGTATCGCTCCGCGAGCGATTCTGAATCAGACATAGCTCCTCCGATAAGGAACGCATTCCTGCGCCTTCCACAGGCCATAACACATGAGTATATTCTCGCACGGCAATTTCGAATTTGCGCGATGACGCAGCAGCAACTGCCTGACACGTGACACTCAATGAGCGCTGCATCCCCATTGCAGCTGCCCGCGAGCAGAAATCAAAATATCGAATATCAATAATATTGATTGACGATAAGGCCGAATCGGCTATATTGATCATCGATATCGACCATATTGGAGATCAACAATGAACCGCTCCCTCGCCGCTCTGTTCGCTGCCGTACTCGTGCTCAGCCTGTGGGCTCCTACGCTGGCAGTACCCGCTGCTGCGCAGCCTGTTTCGCTGGGCGTGATCGCCTGACCCAACCCCGTTTCAAGGAGGACCTGACATGCCCAAGACCCCCCTGCGCGATCCGCTGCTGAAGCGGCGCACGAATCCTGATTTATCTGTCGATGGCCGTGCTGATCTTTGCGATTGTCATGCTGGGCATTGGCACGGTGGTGATAACGACCTTTGGCCGTGGCGAATTGCTGGCCGAATTCGCCAAGGTTGGCGCGCCGGCTGGCGGCGTGTGGATGATCGCGCTGGCCATGGCGCTGATCATCGCCATGCTGGGCTGCGCCTACCGGTTTGTACAGAAACTGCTGGAAATCGTGAACTCGGTCGGTGATGGCGATCCCTTCGATCCGCGCAATGCCGACCGCTTGTCCGCGATGGGCTGGCTTGCGATCGCCGGGCAAGCGCTGGTGCTGCCGCTGATCGGCATCGCCGCCTGGGCCGAGCCCTATTTCGAAAAGGCCGGGAAAGATTCGGACATCGGCTTCGATATCGATCCGGGTGCGATCCTGCTGATCCTGGTGCTGTTCATTCTCGCCCGGGTGTTCCGCAAGGGCGCAGACATGCGCGCCGAACTGGAAGGAACCGTCTGATGCCGATCCCAGAACCGCGCACCGCCGAAGGCCGCATCATCGTAAATCTGGACGAGCTGCTGCATCAGCGCCGCATGACCCTGACCGAGCTGGCCGAACGGGTCGACATCACCCTTGCCAACCTCTCGATCCTCAAGACCGGCAAGGCCAAGGCAATGCGGTTCTCCACGCTGGAGGCGATCTGCCGCGAGCTGGACTGCCAGCCGGGTGACCTGCTGGGTTACCAAACTGGAGCTGAAGTATGAGCCCGCTGCCCTCCGCCTGCCTTCCAACCTGGCGGATCGTGCTGCTGCGGCTGTGCTATCTGGTGCTGGTGGGCGGGCTGGGCATATTCATCGTGCCCCGCCTGATCACTCTGCCAACAGACTGGACTGCGCATGCCGCCGTGATCACCTGCTTCCTCGCCTCGCTCTGCGGCCTCGCGCTACTCGGCCTGTTCCGTCCGCTCGCCATGCTGCCGCTGCTGCTGTTCGAACTGGCGTGGAAGTTCGTCTTCATGCTGCGGATCGCGCTCCCCGCCTGGCTCGATGGCAGCCTGACCCCTGCGTTCGAAGCGACATTCTGGGAATGCGTGCCGGTGCTGCTGTTCGTGCCGGTGATCCCGTGGCGGACTGGTATGGCGGCGTTATCTGCCGCGCAGGAAGGTGCCTGCGTAACACTCGGAATGCCATTCTGATCGGCCTGTCCCCCAAGTCCCCAGTGCCAGTCAGGCGAAAGGGCGGTACCCTGCGGTGCCGCCCTTTTTGCTTGCCACGCTATTCAGGAAGCCGCGTCAGAACACCCCGGGGATCAGGCGGTATTTCACCTTGCCCATGAACGCGCGGTAGTCCGGATCGAGCCCGAGCAGGTTCTCTTCCGCATTGAGCCGCAGGATCTGCGCCGACCAGCCGATCACATAGATCGTCAGGTTAAGCAGCGAGGGCATCAGCAGGAAAATCCCGATGTGCGAGAGCATATAGCCGGCATACATCGGGTGGCGGACATAGCGGTACGGCCCGGTGCTCTTGATCCCGCGGTTGGCGGGGGCAATCCCGAAACTGCGGCGCAGAAACAGCTTGGCCCAGATCTGGAAGCAATTGCCCAGCAGCACCAGCGCCAAGGCCGAGCGGCGCGAGCGCGGGCCAGGCATCAGGCACCGGCAGGATCAGCAAGCGGCGCAGCGGTGGCAGTAATCGCCAGCAACCAGTCCCCCAGCCGCACCGAAATCGCCTCGGTCGGACGGCGGATCAGCACGAAGATCATCACCGAAGTCTCGCTGATCAGCAGCAGCGGCGCGAACGGATTGCCCGAGGTCCAGACGCGCTGCGCCAGCAGCAGCCACAACAGCACGATCGCCGCCTGCTCCAGCCGGTCCAGCACCGCCGGCCGCAGCCATTTGCGCGTGCCGCCAACAGTGTCCACCACTTCGCCCGCCATCTGTTCGCCCCATGTGTCAGATCAGAAGGTTCGGTGTGGCAGCGGATGGTTAATTTTTGGTGAGGAGTGGGGTGGCTCAACCAAGCTGTTGAGGGCAGCATTTGATGACTTTATGGCGATGCGACAGCCTCCCTTCCCCATGGGGAAGGGCCGGGGATGGGGGTTCGGCGCTGGAGTTGAGCCCCCACCTCAACTCCTGCTCGCCGGGCGGGGGCTTTGACTTGTTGGCAACCGTTGCGCTGATCGATCTGGATCTGGAGGACTATCATGGCACTTTGGCATGGCACTTAGGTTGCACCCCTCGCTCGCCGTCCACGTTGGCGACTGGCTGAAGACCGAACTGGTCGAACCCGCCGGGGTCAGCGTAACCGCCCTCGCCGCCCACCTCGGCGTGTCGCGGCAAGCGCTCAGCACGCTACTCAATGGCAATGCCGGGCTGTCTGCCGAAATGGCGATCCGCTTCGAACAGGCCTTCGGCGTCAAGGCCGATACCTTGCTGCGGAAGCAGACCACCTATGAGCTGGCTCAAGCCCGGATGCACGAGGACGAGATCAAGGTGGGGAAGCTTGCGATTGCGGCTTGAGGGTAATCAAAAATACGCCAGCCGTCCGATCATTAAGTGGCCACCAACAGCAGTCATCGTTGAATAGGACTGTGTTGGAAGCTTGCGTTTTAGTCTTCCGGCCATCTAGGCAAGCGGCACCTTGAGGTCGAAAAATTGAGAAACCACCGACGGAATCAGAGCAGGATACCTCCACCAGGCACGTGGTCATCCTTTCATTCAAAGCCCTTATAAAGGAGGCCACTTGTTGAGGGGCCATGAAACCTATATCGAATTCAAATGGCGAGATTTGTTCAACCCCCAGTTTCAAAACGTGCCGTGAACCGTGCAGGTGAAAAAATCGCCCTCGAAGACGGTAAGCAAGATGATATATCGCTGGTGGATCAATGGCGAGCTTCGCACGCTTACGTGCTAAATACATTTCAGATTTTCTTCAAGCGCCGCGTTGCTGAGCATAATGAAGAAATTGAATTTGCTCAGCGCCTTAAGAGGCGTAACACAATTATTGACAAACTTCAACGTCGGACAAAAGATGGAAATCGCCTGATTAGCGATGTTACATCGATGCAAGATTTTGCTGGATGCAGATTGATATTTCCAGACATGGCTTCGCTAAATAGTTTTCGTGAATTTGTTCATTCATCAGAGAAGATGCGATCTGTTTTTCATGTTTTAAAACACGCTGAGAATTCTGACAAATATAATTACTTCGAAACGCCTAAGTGGACCGGCTATCGAGGAATCCATGAAATTTTCATTCACCGACCGAGGCCACATCGCAAGGGTGAAGATGTCGCAAAGCCATGGCGAAATCTGCTTTGCGAAATTCAGTACAGAACTCGCATTCAACACGCGTGGGCTACTGCTTTGGAAATTTCTGATTTTTTGGACGGGGAACGCACTAAATTCGCATTGGAAGAAGCGGATATCAATCCCAGAGTAGCGTTTTTCCGATTAGTTAGCGAGTTACTCGCCCGTTATCATGAAGACGCAACCTATGCTCTTCTCGATCATTCCATTGATGAACTCCGTGTTCAAATACGAGAGTTAGACGCAAAACTAGGCATCATGGGGCGATTGCGCGCCATGCGAGCAGTCGAGGACTTTCCGCAGCTAAGGCGCCATAATGTTCTAAATGTCGTGAAGGGTGAGGACGGGGAGCCAAAACTCGAAGTATTTGTTTTTAATAATTCAGTTGATGCGATTAAAAAATCCCAAGAACTTGAAAGTTCCGAAATAAGCTTGAACGCCGTCTATGTCGCATCTGACAGACCCGGTGAATTGCGTCGAGCATACAAGAACTATTTCAATGACCCATTGGATTTTGTTGCCCTTGTTACTCAGGCACTTGATGAGCCGGGGAATTGATGAAGGTCGAGTAGACGTCTGATTAATAAAGTTTTTTGAGCTTGAATCTCAGGCTACAAAAACAAATCCTACAGGTTGCAACCAAATCTGCTTCATCTCGAATGTCAGCCCACCCCAACCCTTGACTTCCCCCCCACCTTCCCCCATTGGCGCGCCCTGACCGGTCGGCCCAGCCGCCCAGTCATCCGTCCGAGACAGTTGGTGCGCCGGGTTCGTCGGCGCTTAATTTCCAGCCGAGGCGGGGCAGAGAATTTCCGGTGAGTGCGACACAGCGCTCGCCTGACTTGGCGCTCCGGCGCACTTCTTCCCCATCGCACGGACTCGCCTGTGGTACGTCAAGTACCGCGGACATACGTAGCCGGCTGCGCGGGGCTTCCCCTGCAGCCATTGTGAAGGAGTAAGGCATGGATCGTTCGCAAAAAGCCGAATCGGTCGCATCGCTGAACGCAGCTTTTAACGAGGCCGGCGTGGTGGTGATCACCCGCAACCTTGGCTTGTCAGTGGCTCAGTCCTCTGCCTTGCGCGGAAAAGTGCGGGAAGTGGGCGCGACTTACAAGGTTGCGAAGAACCGTCTTGCCAAGCTTGCCGTCAAGGACACGAACTACGAAGGCCTGGGTGATCTGTTCACCGGGCCAACCGCCATCGCCATTTCAGCCGATCCGGTTGCAGCGGCCAAGGCGGTCGTCGAGTTCGCCAAGACCAACGATAAGATTGAAATCGTTGGCGGCGCGATGGGTGCGCTGGTTTTGAACGCGGATGGGATCAAGGCGCTCGCCTCGATGCCGTCGCTGGATCAACTGCGCGGTACACTCATCGGGCTGGTCCAGGCTCCGGCCACCAAGATCGCTCAGCTTGCCACCGCTCCGGCGGCCAAGCTGGCGCGCGTCTTTGGTGCCTACGCCACGAAGGAAGCTGCATAACGCAATTGCCGGCTGGTCGCTTAACGGCGGCGGCCCGGCAGCTGCGCGATGCGGGTAAGACGATTTACGATTTTTCCGGGGTTTTCCCGGGCACACAACATCTGGAGTGAAACATCATGGCCGATATTGCCAAGCTGGTTGAAGACCTTTCGAAGCTGACCGTTCTTGAAGCGGCTGACCTGGCCAAGGCGCTGGAAGAAGCCTGGGGCGTTTCCGCCGCTGCTGCGGTTGCCGTGGCTGCTGCGCCGGCTGCTGCCGCTGAAGCTGCTGAAGAGCAGACCGAATTCGACGTCATCCTGACCGGCGACGGTGGCAACAAGATCGCCGTCATCAAGGAAGTCCGTGCGATCACGCAGCTGGGCCTGACCGAAGCCAAGGCGCTGGTTGAAGCCGCGCCGAAGGCGATCAAGGAAGCCGTCAACAAGGCTGAAGCCGAAGAAATCAAGGCGAAGATCACCGCTGCTGGTGGTACCGTCGAGATCAAGTAAGCTTGACCACGAGTTTCGCGGGTGTCTTGAAGCGCTCGCGGATGGAAGGGCGGCCCCTCGGGGTCGCCCTTTTCGTTGAGGTGGACGATATCGTTGCCGCAGATGAACCGAAAGCCCGTCCGGTCCGACCAATGCTTGCTCAAGTCCTTGGGCCAGCAATTCAACAGAAGGATCGACCATGAAACGACTGACGCTTGGTATCATTGCCACCGCAATTCTTGCAGGAACAGCCAGCCCGGCGCTCGCCTGGAAGCTCAAAAGCAGTGGTGACCACTATGACACTCTGAACGGCTGCCTCGCGACAAGCGCGCACGCGGTCTGCATTCCCGATCGGCGCAATGACGTGGCAAGATCGGTAACCCGCCCGGCCCCTCCGGTCGGTGCCCGGCTTCGCACCCCTGGTCCGGGCAATGCAACGATCCCGCCGCGCACAAACTCCACTGACTACACTGTCTGCATTCACCCCAACGGATCGGTCAGCCGCGGGGGTTGCGGAGGCATAAAGGGCGGCACGCTTGCCTATACCAAATAAGCGCTCGCGGATGGAAGGGCGGCCCCTCGGGGTCGCCCTTTTCGTTGGAGCTAGGCCATCTGACAGCAGTCTGGGCTGCAAACGATTGGGGCCGAAGCTTGCGCTTCGGCCCCTACCGCGACCCACGGTGCGACCCGACGGGCTCTTGGTATAGTATCGCACTACTCAAGTGTTTTGAGATATTCAATCAGTTCCTTGCGCTTTGCACCATTGGACAGGCCCGCATAGGACATTTTGGTACCCGGAACGGTTTTCATAGGCGCTGCCAAAAAGGCATCCAGCGTGGTTTCATCCCAGCTCGCGCCATAGGCGGTCATCGCTTTCGAATAGGCAAACCCTGGCATCGTGCCCGCCGTGCGGCCGAATACCCCGACCAGCGTGGGGCCGATCCCGTTCTTGCCCGGCACCACCGCATGGCAGGCCGCGCATTGGGTAAAGGCGGCGGGCTTGCTGCCTGCTGCAGCAGCGAGCGTACCAGCCGGGGCACTCGCCGCTGCGCCCGCTTCGGTCTGGGCAGGTGGCGGATCGGCCGGTGACCCGCAGGCCGCCAGTGTGCACGCCAGCAGCAGCGCGGCGCCGTGCCTGACCCAGTTCCCGTCCACTTTCGCCATCAACACGCTCCTCGGAAATATCTCTGATACGCTGAACTTGTCCGGCACTGTGGCGCTGGAACGTGCACAGGCAAAGTGAAAATTGATCAGCCAGCGTTGCACAATTCGCACGCTCGTCGGCCAAGTTGGCGGCTTAACCCCGAAAGCGCTTTCACGGCGTCGGCGCTGGCCCTATCCGCGACGACACGATGACCAGGCCTGCTCCTTTACCGCTCTGGCGCACTGAGGCCGTGGCGATGGCGGCACTCGCCGCGCCGCTCGCGGCAGCGAACCTGTTGCAGATGCTGGTCTATGCGATCGACGTGATCTTTGTGGCGCGGCTGGGCGAGCAGGCGCTCGCCGCCGCATCGCTGGCGACCACGCTGTTCGGCCTGATGATGTGGTGCTTTTCGGGTTTGACTGGTGCCTGCGCCCCGCTGATCGCAGCGGAACTCGGCCGCAAGCAGCACGCTGTGCGCGAGGTCCGGCGAACGGTTCGGATGGCGCTGTGGCTGGCGGTGCTGTGCGGTGTGGCCGGGATGGCCGTCTGCCTCGCGGGCGAACGCCTGCTGCTGCTGAGCGGGCAGGATGCCGAGGTGGCGAGACTGGCCGGGCAGTTCCTGACGATCCTGCTCTGGGCGATGATTCCCAATGTGCTGGCGACCGTGCTGCGCAATTTCGTATCCGCACTGGGCCGCCCGATCCTGGCGACGGCGATCACCGCGCTGGCAATCGTGGTCAATGCATTGGGCAATTACGTGTTCGTATTCGGCCACTTCGGCGCGCCCGCGCTGGGGCTGGATGGGTCCGCAATTTCCAGTGTGATCACGGCGGTGATCATGCTCGCGGCCTATGCGCTGGTGATCGCGGGCGACCGGCGGCTGCGCCGATACCATATTTTCGGCCGGATTTGGCGCGCGGAATGGCCGCGGTTGCGGGAACTGGTCCGGATCGGCACCCCGATCGCACTGATCATCCTGGCCGAAGGCGGGCTGTTCTCCAGCGCCGCCTTCCTGATGGGCCTGATCGGCCAGGCCGAGCTGGCCGGGCATACTGTGGCGTTGCAAGTCGCCGCGCTGGCGTTCCAGATTCCCTTCGGGATCGGGCAAGCCGCGACGATCCGGGTCGGCTATCATTACGGCGCGCGCAACATCGCCGCGGTCACCGCCGCCGGGCGCGCCGCGCTGGTGCTCGCGATGGGCTATATGGTGCTGCCCGCCGCCGCGATGATCCTGGCCCCCTATTTCGTGCTGAGCCTCTATGTCGATCCCGCCGCCCTGAAGAATGCTGCGATGGTCGGCCATGCCGTGCAGTTTCTGGCGATTGCCGCCGCGTTCCAGCTGTTTGACGGGTTGCAGGCGGTGCTGGCGGGGGCGTTGCGCGGCCTGCAGGATACCCGCACGCCGATGCTGCTGGCGTTGTTGGGGTACTGGATCGTCGGCTTTGGCATTTCGGTCTGGCTGGGATTTTTCTCGCCGCTGGCGGGGCTGGGGATCTGGGCTGGCCTCGCCGCCGGGCTGGTCGTGGTCTCCGTGTTGCTGGGCTGGCGCTGGCGTCACCGCGCGGCGCTGCGGCTGTTGCCGGAATAACCACCGCATGGGTCAGCTTGGCCCTTGCCACGACGGACCATGGGCGGTTAGGCATGCGATCATGACAGACCAAACCCTGCTCCCCCGTTCGATGGTGCTCGAAGAATTCCTGCCGCTGGTCGGGCAGAATTTTGTGGCGGATTGCGATCCTGCGGAGATCGAGATCAAGCTGATCGAAGCCTCACCGCTGCGCGATCACGGCCAGACCGAGCGCCCGCCGTTCATCCTGATTTTTTACACGCCGCCCGAATATCTGCTGGGCGATGGCAGCTACATCCTGCGCTGCGGCAAGTGGGGACCAGACCTGATTTCGATCTGGTCCACCTTGGCCCCGGTCAAAGCTGAGCCGGGCTATTACTATCAGGCCGTGTTCAACTGACCTGACCCGCGCAGCATCAGCTGCGCGCCTAATCAGCTGCGCGCCCAATTAGCTGCGCGAGGGATAGATCCCGAACATCACGATCACATGGGTAACCGACTGGTAGGGATTGCGGATCCCGACTGGCTGGCTGCCGCCGGCAATCGCATTGGTGACCGTTCCGGCCACATTCAACCCGCCCAGCGTCACGTCAGTGGCCGTGCCCGACGGCAGATAGATCAGCGGCAGCGACGGGCCGGGGGTGGCCCCATCCTTGGTCCGCGCCAGGATAGCACCGTTGGCCGGCGCTTGCAGTGTCGCCTTGGTGGCGGCGTTGGCCCCCAGCGTTGAGGTTGAGGTAAAGGTTGCCGCATGGGTATGCTGGGGCATCTGCGTGGACAGCAGCGTGATCTGCTCCGCCCCGGCTGCTTCCCCCAGCTGGATGGGGGACAGACCGGGGCCTTGGCCCCAATGCACCATTGAGCGCCCGCGCAAGTCAGGCAGGTTGAAAGTCGTCTGGCCATTGCCGCCAAAGGTCGTGCCGAGCAGCGAGAACAGCGCGGTGTTCTGCGCGATTGACATGGACTGGCCGTTGCACAGCGCGGTATCGCGCGGAGCGAAGTTCCACCCACCCTGGAGAATCTGGCCGATATAGGAATTGGACATGATTAAAGTCCTTCAAATTTGCGGTGCATCCAACGCCCGCCTGCGCGGCGAGCTTGCCCAGATCAGCTGCGCGAGGGGAAGATACCCTGCGTCGCGATCACGTGCGTGATGCCCAGATAGGGATTGCGAATTCCGACCGGCTGGCTGCCCCCGGCTGGGGCATTGCTGACCGTGCCCGCTACGTTGAGCCCGCCCAAGGTCACGTCGGTAGCCGTGCCGGAGGGCAGATAGATCAGCGGCAGCGACGGGCCGGGTGTGGCCCCATCCTTGGTCCGCGCCAGGATCGCGCCGGTGGCCGGTGCCTGCAATGTCGCCTTGGTGGCGGCGTTGGCTCCCAGCGAAGAGTTGGCGCCCGAGAACGAGGCAGCATGCGTGTGCTGCGGCATTTGCGTTTGCAGCAGGGTCACGTTCTCCGTGCCCCCGGTCTGGCCGATCTGGATCGAGCTCAGCCCCGGCCCGGTGCCCCAGTGCACCATCGAACGGCTTTGCAGGTTGGGCAGCGCGAACGTAGTCTGGCCGTTCCCGCCATACTGGGTGCCGAGCAGCGCGAACAGCGCCGAATTTTGCGCAATCGCGAACAACTGACCGTTGCACAGCGCCGTGCCGCGCGGGGCGAAGTTCCACCCGCCTTGCAGGATTTGACCAAGATAAATACCGGACATGCGCACTTCCCCTGAATGACAAGCGAGCGACCCAAGGCTCAAGCTCCGGAAAGTCCGGCGAGCTCAAACGATCACTGCGACTGTTGGTTCGAATTTTTTTGGTGCGGCCCAAGATCAACCTATGCGATCCGCCGTGGCTGTCAATTGCTATCCGCTGCAACCTGAGAATTATCACAACGGTTCAGGCCACCTGGATTCAGCGCAGCAGGCTACGCAGTAACCACTTTCTTGCCATCGGGACGCAGATTGCATCCCCGCAAAGGGCGGCTTTGTGCTCTTCCGTCCGCTGCGTCTCAATGCCGGAAGTGGCGCATTCCGGTGAAGGCCATCGCCAGTCCCGCCGCATCGGCTGCGGCGATCACTTCAGCGTCGCGAATCGAACCGCCGGGTTGGATCACTGCGGTCGCACCCGCTTCGGCAGCGGCCAGCAGGCCATCAGCAAAGGGGAAGAAGGCATCTGACGCCACCGCACTGCCGACGGTGCGGCTGGTCGTCCAGCCGAACTTCTCCGCAGCCTCGGCAGCTTTCAGCGCTGCGATCCGCGAGCTGTCGCGGCGGTTCATCTGGCCCGCGCCGATCCCGGCGGTGATCCCGTCTTTGGCATAGACGATCGCGTTCGATTTGACGTGGCGCGCAACGGTCCAGGCGAACAGGCAGTCCTGAAGTTCTTGCGCGGTGGGAGCGCGCTTGGTCACAACCGTGAGATCGGCTTCGGTGATCGCGCCATTGTCGCGGCTTTGCACCAGCAATCCGCCGGTGATCGGCTTGACTGACAGCCCGCCCCGGCGCGGATCGGGCAGGTCGCCGGTCAGCAACAAGCGCAGGTTCTTCTTGGCCGCGAATAATGCGCGGGCATCGGCATCGGCATCGGGCGCGACCACAACTTCGGTGAAAATCCGGCAGATTGCCTCAGCGGTCGGGCCGTCGAGCACGCCGTTGACCGCGACGATCCCGCCGAACGCCGACACGTCGTCACACTCCAGCGCGCCTTGCCACGCTTCGAGCAGACTGCTGCCTTGCGCGACACCGCAGGGGTTGGCGTGCTTGACGATGACCACGGCCGGGGCCTGACCCTTGAACTCCGCGACCAGTTCCAGCGCCGCATCGGCGTCCGCCAGATTGTTGTAGCTCAATTCTTTGCCTTGGACCTGCTCAGCCTGGGCGATCCCCTTCGCGTGCGGTCCTTTGGGCATATACAGCGCGGCACGCTGATGCGGATTCTCGCCATAACGCAGCTCGGTCACGCAGCGGCCCATCACCGCGAGCGTCTCGGGAAACAGTTGCTGCTGATCAGCAAAGGCGAACCACTGGCTGATCATCGCGTCATAGGAGGCGGTTGCCGCATAGGCGCGCGCGGCGAGCAAGCGGCGAAAATCATAGCCGGTGGCGCCGTCTTTCGCCTTCATCTCGGCCAGCAGCGCCGGATAATCGGCAGGATCGGTTACGATCGTCACGAAGGCGTGGTTCTTCGCCGCAGACCGCACCATGGACGGCCCGCCGATGTCGATATTCTCGATAATTTCGTCGCGGTCCGCGCCCTTTGCGACGGTCGCGGCGAACGGGTAAAGGTTGACGACGACCAGATCGATTGCACCAATTTGGTGCTCGGCCATTGCGGCGACATGTTCGGGATTGTTGCGCACGGCCAGCAGTCCGCCATGGACCTTGGGGTGCAGCGTCTTTACCCGCCCGTCCATCATTTCGGGAAAGCCGGTCAGTTCGGATATGTCCTTCACCGCAAGCCCCGCATCGCGCAGTGCCTTGGCCGTCCCGCCGGTCGAAACCAGTTCCACCCCGCGCTGCGCCAGGCCGCGCCCAGCTCGACCAGGCCAGCCTTGTCCGACACCGATAGCAGCGCCCGGCGGATCGTTACGTCAGTCATTTTCGAAATTACCCCATCTTCTTCAACAGCCAGGCGAAGGTCCCGCCGCCGCGCGAGACCAGCCCCTGGATCACCAGCTGCTGGATCGGTTGCGGCCGGCCCTGACCATCGGCCCACAGGCTTTCCTCGATCGAGACCTGTCCGCCGCCCGCGCGGAATTGCCAGTAAGAGCCATCGGCCAGCGCCAGTCCCGCGCCTTGGCCATCTTCGCTGATGCCAGCCTCGATCCCGTGCCCAAGGTGGAACCGGATCGCGAAAGCGACCTTGCCGGTCTTGCCCTTGCCGGCCGGGACCAGCAGATCCTCGCCGCGCAGTTCGGTGCCATCGTCGCGCAGGATCAGGATCCGGCGGTGGGTCAGGCCATAGCGCCCGGCATAGCCGTTGTGACTGCCTTCAAGCCGGGTCGACCCGCCATGCGCGCTTGCGCCCTTTTCTCCGGCGAGCGTGCGGCGGTTGATCTCGACTTCGGATACGCCGTTGCCGATCTTGCCGTTCATCAGGATCGCGGTCGAATTCACATCATCCAGCACCAGCGTGGAATGCGCCGCCGTGGCGCGCAGTCCCTGTTCCAGCCGCACCGGGATCAACCCACCAGCGCAAGCCGCACCGCCGCAGTTGACGATCAGGCGCTGGCCCTGATGCGACAGCTCGAACGCCAGGGTCGAGGCGCTGCCATTGCGCGCGTGCTTGGCCAGCGGCGGCGGCGCGGCGTCGAATTGCAGGATCGACTTCTGCGCGACCACCCGCTGATAGCCCCATTGCCGGACATCACGCAGCGGCCGGGTGCGCACGCCCGAGGCTGCGACCAATACTGCCAGATCGGCCCCGTCCATCGCCCAGGCCCCTTGCCATGAGCCTAGCGAGCCATCGCCGTGCGTCAGTGCCAGCAAAGGTGGAACTAGCAGCGCGAGGATCGCTTCGAGCGCGGCGGGCGGATCACGCTGCGCCGCTTTGTAGCAAGCGCGCAGCTTGATCAGCAGCGCAATTGCCTCAGCCTGCGCCAACGGGCTGCGCGAGAGCACACCGCCATCGTCACCCACCAGTTCGCCCAGCGCGCGGACCAGCCCGGCTTCGCCATAGAGGCGGCGCGGCTTGCCTTCGGGCAGCAACAGACCGGCGGCGACAATCCCGCACCAGGCGGCGACCTCGCTCAGCGCATCGTCGGCGCGGCTGACATGCTTGTCGAGCCAGCGCGCGGTTTCGCTGAGTGCGGCGAGCACGCGCGCGCGCTGCTGCTTGTCCTCGCTCGACAGGATCAGCGGCGCATGGACCAGCCAGTTAAGCGCGCGTTGCCCGGCAGTGCCGACGCTCCACGCAGGACCCTTGCCGGGTTTGGCCGGTGGTTTGGGATTGGCGGCAAGCCAGGCCCCCAGCACGCGTTCGGCCACTGGCACCGCCTGTTCGCGCGGTGCGGCGGCTTCCAGATCGGCCAGCCAGCCGAAGCCGTGGACCACGCGTTCCAGCGGCGGACTGATCCGCGCTGCGCCGCCGAAGTCGATCTGCGCGATTGGAGCCTTGACCCCGTGGACCAGGAAATGCCCGGCGCGCAGCGCGGTTCCAGCCATTTTCGAACCGGGCAGCGGATTGCTGACCGTGGCGAGCAGGCGCGGCCGGGTGGGTTTGGCAAAGGGCGCGGTCAGTGCATGCGCCGGGACGCCCAGCCGGTAAGCGAGCCGCAGCAGCCGTTCACCAGCCCCAAGCGTAGGCGGTGAAAAATCGGCGAGTGCCAGCGCCCGGCCTGGTTCGATCACCTCGTCCTCGCCGGTCGCGACGGGCACAGGCGCTTCAGCCACGGTCAGAACCCCCGCTTCGGTGTGCCCGCCCAGCGGCATGGCGGGGCCCGCTGTTGCTGCACTGGCCGAGCGGCTCCGGGCGAGCGCATCGACCATAGCTCAAGCCAGGCCTTTGAGCTGAGCGATGTTCTGCGCATAGCATTCGGCGCCGCCGCGAAAAGTGGCCGATCCCGCCACGAGCACATCTGCTCCCGCCGCCGTACAGCGCAGGGCAGTCGCAGGATCAACACCGCCATCGACTTCAAGATGGATCACCCGCCCGGTCTTGTCGATCATCTTGCGCACCGCCTCGATCTTCTTGAGCTGGCTCGTGATGAAGCTCTGTCCGCCAAACCCAGGATTGACGCTCATCACCAGCACCAGGTCGATCTCGTCGATCAGATAGTCCAGCATCTTGGCTGGCGTCGCGGGATTGAGCGAAATCCCGGCTTTCAGCCCCAGCGCCTTGATCGCCTGGACCGTACGGTGGATATGCGGCCCGGCTTCGGGATGGACGGTGATGATATCGGCCCCGGCCTCGGCAAAGGCGTTCAAAAAGCCATCGACGGGGGAAATCATCAGGTGGACGTCAAACGGCTTAGCAGTGTGCGGACGCAGCGCCTTGACCACGGCGGGGCCGATGGTGAGGTTGGGCACGAAATGCCCATCCATAACGTCGATATGGATCCAATCTGCCCCGGCAGCATCGATTGCGCGCACTTCTTCGCCCAGGCGGGCAAAGTCTGCGGACAGGATCGACGGTGAAATCAGCGGTGCAGGCATGGGAAAAACCGGTACTCCCTGCTCAAAGCGCTTAGTCACCACATCTGGTATGAACAAGCGTCAAAGCGGCCTTTTTCCACACTGTATCGTGCGCCGCTCATCGCAGCTGCGGCGCGGTTCACCCACTATTCAGTTCGCTGGCTGCATAGGCGATGTGCCCGACCACACCAGCTTGGCCCAACCGAATGGCTTGCATTTCGGTCACTTCGTGGCATTTCCCCCAAATTCGATCTGTCCCATCAGGAGCCCTAACGCTGATGATCCCGCCGCGCCGCTTTCGCTTTCAGGCCCTGTTCAAGCGGCCAGTAGCCGCCACTGTGGCCGTCAGTCTGGCCGCTACAGCCGGTTTCGCTGCCTTGCCCGCCGGAGCCCAGCCGGGCGCACCGGCCGGGTGTACGGGGCCCGCCAGCGCCACCTGGCTCAACGTCAAGGTGAACGGCGTGCGCAACGGCAAAGGTCTGATCGCAGTCACGCTCTACCCCGACAGCAGCGGCAAGTTCCTCGCCAAGCATGGCTCGATGTATGTCGGCCGCGTCAACGCGGAGAGCGGCACGGTCCGCACCTGCATCTTTGTGCCGAAGACCGGGGTCTATGCCGTGGCGATCTACCACGACGAGAACGCCAGCCAGAAATTCGATCGCAACGGACTGGGCTTGCCGGCCGAGGGCTATGGTTTTTCCAACAACCCATCGACGATTGGCGGGCTGCCGTCATTCCGCTCGGTCCGGCTCAACATTCCGAAAAGCGGGCTGACGACGCAGATCACGATGAAATATCCCTGACGCTCAAATCTGGCAGGTTGGCGGTTATCCCGCCGCCTGCCAATCACGCACTGCGTCGATGGGATGAACCAGCATCAGCACGTTGAGCGTCAGGTTGTCGCGGATCAGCGCCAGCGTCATCAATTCAAATGCGATGGCCATGGCCAAACTCGCCTTCCACGGCAGTTTCGCGGCCAGCCAGAAGCCCAGCACCATCCAGCCGATATCCGCCATCGAATTGACGATGCTGTCCCCGGCATAGCCAAAGCTGACCGTCACCGCGCGGTAGCGATCGATGATCATCGGTGAGTTTTCCAGGATCTCCCAGCTCGCCTCCAGGATCACCGCGATCGGCAGCGCCCAGCGCGTGGGTGCGCCATCGAACAGCCGCCACTTGCGCCACAGCAAATGCGCCGCGCCATAGAAGATCAGCCCGTGAATGATGTGGCTGAACGTGTACCAATCAGCCAGATGCTGGCTGTTCTCGGACGATTGCACCACCCCGTGCCACAGCTTGACCGTGCCGCAGGCGCAGATCGGCGGGCGCTGCATCGCAAACAGGATGAACGCCGCATAGGCGGTCAGCAGCAGCGTAGCGATCAGCGCGCGGCGATTGGGGAGCAAAGTCACAGGCATGCATCAAGACTGCCCCAACAACAGCCAATTGACAATCACCGCTTCCACAGCCCAGACAGGCCGCAGGGGTTCGACTCCCCTGAAGCAGGCGGCGGGCGCGGGCCATTGGCTCCACATAAAGCATGTCGTCTGTGGTTTGGGTCCAAACGCGTCTGTGAAACGCCTTCAGAACGGCACCTGCCGGAATCAGCCGCTGCGCGCGGCAGCCATAGGTTGGCTATGCGGGCCTCGTGCCCCCGCCAAACTGTCGCGATCCCGGCAGGTGCCAAGCTGAGCCGGAAGGGAACGGAAATGGGGCAGGGTTTTGGGCTGCTAATGCTGATCGCCGTCACGCTGGGCACAGCGCTGATCATGCGCGGCTTACGGCGAGCGGAAGTTCACCCCGGCGAGGTTGGGCTGCTTTACCGCTCTGGCATGTTCGCGCAAGAGTTCGCCCCGGGACCTCTGCGCTGGTTCGATCCGCTGGACCGCAGCCGGTTTACGCGCATCTCGGTCCTTCCGCGCAGCCTGCATCCGCGTGACCTGACAGTGATGAGCCACGATCAATTCTCGTTCAGGATTACACTGGCCGCGATCCTGAAGATCGAGAATGCGCGCGAATTGCACGAGGCGACCCCGCAAATCAGTTACCCTGCCGGTCGAGGAACTGAGACGTTGCCGGGAGATCCGTTTGAGCGATTTGCAACCCTGCTGGCCGAAGCGGCATTAACCCGGGTCGCAACGCTAACGCTCGAGGAATTCCTCGCAGACCCGGCAGGCGCGCTAGGCGGCATGACCGATCCGCTCACTGGCGCCTTGCCCGGGGCCCGCCTTGACCATCTGGCCCTAACTCAGATTACGCTGCCGCCTGAAGTCCGCAAGATGTTCACTGAAGTTGAACGGGTGCGGCGCGAGGGGCTGGCAGCGCTTGAAAAGGCTCGCGCCGAACAGGCCGCGCTGCGCGCGCTGGCAAATGCCGCCCGGAATCTGGCGGGCAATCCTCAACTGGTACAATTACGAATGGTTCACGCCATGGAGAGCAGTAAGGGGGCGAAGACCTTTATCATCGGTGCCCAGCCGCAAGACCCCATTGCGAGTTAAATAGTTTAGCCCGTCTCACTATCTGGCGCGGTGCTGTCACCCAGGCCCAGCGGGCGTTGCATGTAATAGGTATCGAGCCATTGCCCGTGTTTGCGCCCGACGCTGCGCATCCGGCCGGCTTCGGTGAAGCCGCAGGCTGCGTGCAGCCGGACCGAGGCGGGTTGCGCGCCTGCGATCACTGCAATCATCTGGCGAAATCCGGCGCGTTCGGCCTCGACAATCAGCAGGGCGAGCAAAGCGCGCCCGATCCCCTCGCGGCGCCGGTCATGGCGGATATAGACCGAATTTTCGCAGGCAAACCGATAAGCCGGGCGATCGCGAAACTGGCTGGCATAGGCATAGCCCAGCAGCTCTCCGTGGCCCCCGCGCGCCACCAGCCACGGCGCGCCTGCCGCCAGCACTTTGGCCAGCCGCTCGGCCATTTCGGCCACCGAAGGCGGAACCTGTTCAAAACTGGCCGTGCCATGCAGCACATGGTGGCCATAGATCTCTGCCAGTTGTGCGGCATCGGCGGGGATGGCGGGTTCGATCTGCATCGCCCGCCAAGACTGCGCGGCAATGATCCATGGATCAAGCAAATTGCGCCGCTGTGCCCGCGCGCCTATGGTCCGCCGCCTATGCCGCCACCTCGTTGTTCCTTTCTCCGCACCGGCGGCTTGCAGCATGGCTGACAGCAAGTTGACGGGTGCTGCGCCAAGCCGGGTCTGCGTGATCGGGGCCGGCCTTGGCGGCCTGGCGCTGGCGCTGCGGTTGCAGGCTGCCGGCTTCGCCACAGTACTGGTCGAGGCGCGCGCTCAGCCCGGCGGCTTCACCGCCGCGATTGAGCGCGGCGGCTTCCGGTTTGATGGTGGTCCCTCCGGCCTGTCCGATCTGTCTGCCTTGGCCGATCTGGACCAGCTGCTGGGGGGAGCCTTGGTTCCCAAGCTCGACCTGCAGCGGATCGATCCTGCCTGGCGGTTCAACTGGCCCGATGGCGCAGTTTTGAACTGGAGTGCCGACGCTGCTGCGCAGCGGCAGGCCGTAGCCAGCTTCGCCCCGGGGGATATAGCCGGTTTCGACGAATTTCTGTTGCATGCCCAAGGGATGTGGCAGGACCTGCACGATCACGGCCAAGCCGCGGCACGGCGCGCACCGGCTGCGCTGGCGCGGCTGGTTCCCGGCTTACTGCGCCATCACGGCTGGCGCTCGCTCCACGGCCTGATCGCGCGCTGTGTCAAACATGACCAGCTGCGCGAGGCGCTCAGTTTTCCGGCGCTGATGCAGGGGGCCAATCCCTATACTGCCCCGGCCACACTCGCTGCCTGGCACCATGCCGCGCGGACCGGGCTGTGGTACCCGCGCGGCGGCATGGGACAGCTGGCCGCGGCGCTGTTGGCGCAGTTCGAGGCGCTGGGCGGCAGCGTACGGCTGCACGATCCGGTGCTGCATGTCGCCACGCTGGGCAACCGGGTCAGCGAAGTCGAAACGGCCAGCGGCTGGCGCGAACGGTTCGACGCGGTCGCCAGCAATGCCGATGCGCTGCACACCTGGCGCGATCTGCTGAGCGAGACCGAGCGCGGGCGCGACCGCGCGCGCAAGCTGAGCCGACA
This sequence comes from uncultured Alphaproteobacteria bacterium, assembly GCA_963802015.1. GTDB lineage: Bacteria > Pseudomonadota > Alphaproteobacteria > Sphingomonadales > Sphingomonadaceae > Novosphingobium. Next base: position 795,237 of record CAWDHB010000004.1, on the reverse strand, counting down.
GCGCTACGCCCCCAGCATGTTTGTGGTTCATTTCGGCGTCGAAGGCTCCTGGCCCGGCATTGGCACACATACCGTGCTGTTCGGACCGCGTTTCAAGGGCTTGATTGACGACATTTTTACCCACGGCGTGCTGCCGCAGGACCAGCTGATGATCCTGAATCACCCCAGCGTCACCGATCCCTCGGTCGCGCCGCCGGGCAAAAGCACTTTCACCGCGATGATCCCGGTGGCCAATCAAGCCAAGCTGCCGATCGACTGGGAGGCGCTGGGGCCGCTGATCGAACGCCGCGTGCTGGCCGAGGTCGGGCGGCGGCTGATCCCCGATCTGGATGACCGGATCGTGGTGAAGTTCCACCGCAGCCCGCGCGACCACGCGCTGGACCTGAACGCCGCATTCGGCAGCACCTTTCGCTCGAGCCGAGGCTTGCACAAAGCGGCTTTCTGCGCCAACCGGCCCGCGATGGCACCCTCGCCAACCTGTATTTCGTAGGCGCGGCCAGCCCGCAAGGGGCCGGAACCGGCGGGGTGCTGGCCTCGGCCCGGGCCACTGCGCACTTGATGATTGAGGATCTGCGATGAACCGAATTGCCGTCTATTGCGGGTCCGCCAGCCCGGCCGATCCGCGCTATCTGGAGCTGGCCGAAGCGGTCGGGCGCACGCTGGCACAGCGCGGGATTGGCGTGGTCTATGGCGGCGGGCGGCTGGGGCTGATGGGCGCGGTCGCCAAAGGCGCGCTGGAAGCAGGCGGCGAAGTGATCGGCGTGATCCCCGAAGCATTGTCAGGCAAAAGCGGCAAAGGCGGCGAAGTCGCCAACCACGATTGCACCGAATTGCACATCGTCCCCGGCATGCACGAGCGCAAGCTGGCCTTCACCAACTTGTCCGACGGGTTCCTGACCATCCCCGGCGGGGTCGGCACGATGGACGAGCTGTGGGAAGCGGTCAGCTGGGCGCAGCTAGGCTATCACGCCAAGCCGGTCGGCCTGCTCAACGCCTTCGGGTTCTTTGATCACCTGCTGGCGTTCAACCGCCATATGGCCGAGACCGGCTTTGTCCGCCCCGCGCATCAGGGCATCCTGATCGCCGAAAGCGAACTCGACCTGCTACTGACCCGGATGGCCGCGCACGAGCCGCACACGCCGATCTTCGCGATGAAGATCAGCGATCTTTAGACGCGGGTCTGGTTAGATCACGACCGCCGTGCCCGAGGTTGCGACCATCAGCATCGAGCCGTTGGCGCCGATCACTTCATAGTCGATATCGACGCCAATCACGGCGTTCCCGCCCAGGCTGGCCGCTTGGGCTTCCATTTCTTCCAGCGCCTGCTTGCGTGCGCGCGCCAGCACATCTTCATAGGAACCCGAGCGCCCGCCGACAATGTCGCGCACGCTGGCAAACAGATCCCGGAACATGTTCGCACCGACGATAACTTCGCCCGTGACGATGCCCAGATACTTCTGAACCGGGCGGCCTTCGACAACGGCGGTGGTGGTTGAGATCATGATCAAGCTCCCATTGGCAAACTATGCTGCCAACTAGATAAGCATTGACCATGCAGCGTCAACCAAGCCCGAGTGCAGCCTTGTAGAGGTCCAGAATGGTTTCCATTTCCGCGCGGTCATCGGGCTTCATTTTGCGAAGGCGGACGATCTGTTTCATGATCTTGGCGTCGTAACCCACCGCCTTGGCTTCGCCGTAGACGTCCTTGATGTCGTCGGCGATGCCTTTCTTCTCTTCTTCCAGTCGCTCGACGCGTTCGATCAGCAGGCGCAGGCGGTCATCGGTGGTTTCGGCCATGGGGAGTGCTCCGGTAAGATGTGAATCGGTTGGCGGAGCGGTAGCGGGGGGAACAGATTCGGGCAAAAGCCAGCCTGTGGAAATCCTCGCTCCGCCCCCAATTCAGACATTGCGCAGCAGACTCTGTGCCATCCGTTCAAGCTGCTCTGGCGTTGCCTCGGTCTGGAACTGCGCCTTCCAGTCAGCCGCAGGCATCCCGTGGATCAGCTTCGCGCGCGGCGGTCTTGTCCAGCGGTGCCCCGGCTTCCGCGATCCAGTCCCCCAGGCAATTGCGGCAAAAGCCCGCCAATCCCATCAGGTCGATATTCTGCGCGTCATGACGGTGTCGCAAATGGCGGACAAGGCGGCGGAACGCAGCGGCGGCGATGGCATCGTCCAGCGCACCGAGCGGGTCATTGGCACTCGCATTCGTATTTTCAGAGCAGCTCATGGGGTTATCCTTGGGTTTTCCAGCCTGCTTTGCCATAGGTAAGGCCAACCTAAGAAGGAATACCCGTGGCAAAGCTTGATCCGCGCGGCCGCAAGGTCAAAATTCTGGCGACACTCGGCCCCGCCAGCCGCACGCCTGAGATGATCGAAAAGCTGCTGCGCGCCGGGGCCGATGCATTCCGCGTCAACATGAGCCACGGCGATCATGAGACGCACGCACAGACCATTGCCGCGATTCGCGCGGTGGAGAAAAGCGTGGGCAAGCCGGTCGCGATCCTGTGCGACCTGCAAGGGCCCAAGCTGCGCGTCGGGCAGTTCAAGGACGGCAAGGCGGTGATCCGTCACGGCAGCCACTTTACGCTCGACCGCAATCGTGATCTGGGCGACGAGACCCGCGTGCAATTGCCGCATCCCGAACTGTTCGGGGTGTTGCAAAAGGGCCAGCGGCTGCTGATCGACGATGGCAAGCTGCGGCTGAAGGTCATCACCGCGGGTGACAATGCGATTCTCTGCTCGGCTGAAGTCGGCGGGGTAATTTCGGACCGCAAGGGCGTGAACGTGCCCGATGCAGTGGTGCCGGTCCCGGCGCTGACCGAAAAGGACCGCCGTGACTTGTCGTTCGCGCTGGAACAGGGCGCAGACTGGATCGCGCTGTCGTTTGTGCAGCGCCCGGAAGACGTCGCCGAAGCACGCAAGCTGATGGGGGCATCGACTACCGCGCTGATGGCCAAGATCGAAAAGCCCGCGGCGATTGACCGGCTGGACGAGATCATCGAGCTGTCGGACGGGATCATGGTCGCGCGCGGCGATCTGGGGGTTGAGCTCAATCCCGAAGAAGTCCCGCCGCTGCAAAAGCGGATCGTCGCCGCCACCCGCCGTTCAGGCAAACCGGTGGTGGTCGCGACGCAAATGCTCGAATCGATGATCGAAAGCCCCGCGCCAACCCGCGCCGAAGTGTCTGACGTGGCCAATGCGGTCTATGACGGGGCTGACGCGGTGATGCTCTCGGCCGAAACCGCCAGCGGGGCCTGGCCGGTCGAAGCGGTCAGCATCATGCACCGGATCGCGGGGCAAGTGGAACGCGATCCCGGCTATCGCCAGCAGGTCAGCTTTGCGCAGGTCCTGCCCGATACCACCACGGCGGATGCGCTGAGCCACGCCTGCGCCTCGATCGCCGAAGCGCTGCCGATTGCCGGGATCATCGTGTTCACCGGTTCGGGCAGCACCGCCCGGCGCGTGGCACGCGAGCGGCCCGCCGCACCGATGCTGGTGCTGACCCCCTCGGCGCGGATTGCCCGGCGGCTGGCGCTATTGTGGGGCACGCACGCGGTCAACACCAAGGATATCGGTTCGTTCGAAGAAATGATCGGAAAGGGCAAGCGGATGGCGCTGCGCCACGGGTTCGGCCAGGCCGGATCCAAGCTGATCGCGCTGGCCGGGGTGCCGTTCGGCACGCCGGGATCAACCAACCTGCTGCATGTGGTGACGCTGCGCGGGGACGAACTGAGCAAGCATTCGGGGGATTGAGCCGCTGCAGACCACGCAGAGCGGGCATAACTTCAAGTCTGACGAAATCGCCAGCTGAACATCCTCAAAAAAGTACTGGGCCACGCCTGACATCTCAGGCGTGGCCCAGTGCATTGTTCAATACTCGCCCAAAAAAGGTTAGCCCCCCGCAGCGCGAGCTGCGGCGACGTCTTCCTGCGTGATCGGCACGATCTTGATTTCAACCCGGCGATTGGCCGGTTCGTTGACGCCGTCACCCGTTGCCACCTTCAACTGGGTTTCGCCATAGCCCTGCCAGCGGACCCGCGCCGAAGCAACGCCCTTGCTGACCAGGTAATTGGTCACTGCGCGGGCACGTTCTTCAGACAAGCGCTGGTTTGATGCCGTCGAGCCGACGGTATCAGTGTGGCCATAGACGTCGATCAGGCTGTTGGGATATTGCACCAGCGAAGCCGCAACCTGATCCAGCGTGGACTTGAACGTCGGGGTGATCGTGGCGCTGCCGGTGGCGAAGGTCACGCCGTCGGGCAGGTTGACCAGGATCGCCGAACCGCCATCCACTTCGGTCACATCGACCCCGGACCCGGCGGTCTGTTCCTTCAGTTCCTTGATCTGCTTGTCCATCTGATAGCCGACTGCAGCCCCGGCGACCCCGCCCAGGCCCGCGCCGACGATCCGGCCGGTCTTGCCACCGATCAGACCGCCCAGCAGGCCGCCTGCGAGCACGCCGCCGACCCCGCCGATGGCGGTGCGCGAGATCACGCGGTTGCCGGTGTTGGGATCCGTGACGCAGCCCGACACGGTCATCAGCGAAATGGCGGCAAAGCTCGATACGAGCAGACGTTTGGTGTTCATGGGTCGATCCCCTTCCATGGGTTTTTGATAATACGTTAACCCTAAGTCGTTGCAGATGAATGCAGGGTTCACAGCAAAAATGTCAACGCTTTAGCGCGACGATCGTTCCGACCTGCGGCAAGCGGGCTTTCCCCTGCGCCGGAAATTCTGCTAGCGCTGTCCTGGTGACACCTTTTCCCTGGTCCGACGTCTTTATCATTGCAGGGCTGATCCTGCTGAATGGCCTGTTTTCCATGTCGGAACTGGCGATCGTTTCGGCGCGCACCGCGCGGCTGAAAATGGCGGCGGAGCGCGGCAGCAAGGGCGCGCAGGCGGCAATCGACCTGGCTGCCGATCCAGGCAAGTTCCTCTCAGCAGTCCAGATCGGGATCACGCTGGTCGGAATCATCGCCGGTGCCTATTCCGGATCGCGGCTTGGCGGCCCCTTGGGGGAGCGGCTGGCGGGACTGGGCGTGCCGGAACGGTTTGCCGATAACGCCGGGTTCGTGGCGGTGATCGCAGTGACCACCTATTTCAGCCTGGTAATCGGCGAATTGGTGCCCAAGCAGCTGGCGCTGCGCGCGGCGGACCGGATCGCGATTGTCGCCGCATTGCCGATGATTATGGTCGCGCGTATCACCGCGCCCTTCGTCTGGCTGCTCGACAAGAGTTCCAGCTTGCTCCTGCGGCTGACCGGTGTGCGTCACAGCGGTGAGGCCGAGGTCACCGCCGAAGAACTGCACATGATCTTTGCCGAAGCGACTCGCTCGGGCGTGATCGAGGAGGACGAGCGTCAGATCATGTCTGGGATCATGCGGCTGGCCGACCGCCCGGTGCGCGAACTGATGACGCCCCGGACCGAGCTCGACACGATCGACCGCCGCGCCAGCGAGGACGAGGTGCGCGCGATGCTGAAGGAAAGCCCCCATTCGCTGCTGCCGGTGTCTGACGGTTCGCCCGACAATGTGATCGGCGTGATCAAGGTCCGCGATGTCCAGGCGGTGCTGCTGGCCGGCAAACGCCTGCAACTCGCGCGGCTGATGAAAAAGGCCGAGATCATCCCCGATCAGCTCGACGCGATGGACGCGCTGCGGTTGCTGCAACAGTCCGACGTGTCGATGGCAATGGTCCACGATGAATACGGCCATCTCGAAGGCGTGGTTACCCCGGCGGATTTGCTGATGGCGATTGTCGGCAACTTCGTCAGCCACCAGGACGCAGGCGACGGGCCGATGCTGATCGAGCGGGAAGACGGCTCGCTGCTGGTCTCAGGCGCACTGCCAGCTGATGTGCTGGCCGACCGGCTGGGGTTTGAACTGCCCGAGCACCGCGACTATGCGACCGCTGCCGGATTCGTACTCTCGGTGCTCAAGCGCTTGCCCAGCGAAGGCGAACATTTCACCGAGGCCGGCTGGCGCTTCGAAGTGGTCGACATGGACGGCCGCAAAATCGACATGCTGTTGGTGAGCAGCCTGAAGAGCATAGCAGCTTAGCGTTTCTGGCGCGAACTGGGCCGACGCTAACCGCCGCAGCCGCCGCAGCCACCGCCGCCGCAGCCGCCGTTCCCGTCGCCGTCGCCGCCACCATCTCCGCCACCGTCTCCGTTGGCACTGCGGCGCAGCTCATGCAGCGCGGCCCATTGTGATCCGACCAGCACCGTGGTGCCGAACAGCGCCACTGCGAGGCCCAACTCATCGGCAGTGGGTGCGCGGCGCAGCCGGTCGGCGCGCTTGCCTTCCGCCGAGAGCAATGCGTGCCCTTCTTCGGTCCGGCGATCGAGCACGCCGAACCGCAACGCGGCGAGCACGGCGGTAAAGATCAAGAGCGCGAGCAGATATTCGGTCGGCCGTTCGCGGGCCTCGCCGATGAAGAATTTGGTTATCCCGAACAGCAGCAGCGCCAGCAACGGCAGCGTGTGGCGCAGCCGCGCGCGCAACCCTTCGAGCGGATCAATCAGCAGACCATTGCGCATCAGGCGGCTGCCGATCGCCGTGCCATGGTCCGCGAGGGACTTGACGATCACTGGCCACTGGGCGGGCCGGGCGAGGCCGAGCAGGCTGCGTTCCACCGCCGTACCGCCCGCGTCGGCATGCAGCGTGCGCAGGCTGTCCTTGCCCTCGACCTTCACGGCACCCTGCGCCAGCAGCCGCGCCGCGGCCGATTCGGCCATGCGGGGCGTACCGCTGGCGAGGTAAGCGAGTTCATCCAGATCCTGGATCCGGCCCGGCCGCCCCTGGGGGCGGGTCCAGTGCGGCAACAGCAGGCTGACGATTCCGGCCAGCACCAGCAGGCCGATATACAGCGCGAGAAATTCGGCGCCGTAAAGGTCGAAAGGGCCAAGTCCCATGGCTCAGGTACTCCCGAATAGCGCCCAGCCTGCTGCGACGCCCACGCTGAGCGCCATAAGCAAGAGAGCGAAAAGGTATGCGCGCCGCATCACCAGCCCATCGCGCGGATGGACCCGGCGCGCCCGCGGATCATCGAGCAGGCGGCGGGCCGCGCTGGGCCAGAGATCAGTCGGCGGCGGGCCGAACACAGCCTCATAGCTGCGCAGCGTCTGGGCATATTGATCGAAGAAGCGGTTGCGCTCACCCGCGCCCCCGGCGGTCGGGCCGTGATGCAGCGGCCGCCCGAGCACTGCGGGGCAGAACCGCTCCCAATAGTCGCGGCTGTAGGTCAGGTGCAGGTGCCAGGCCTGATCGACCGCGTCAGACGGGGTGACCGGGTGTCCAGCGGTGACGGCGAGGAAACAGAAGCGGCGGTATTCCGCGATCACCCGCGCAGCATGCGCCGCCGACCAGCCGTTTTCCCGCGCGAGCCGCTGCGCGAAGGACAAGGCCGCGTCGCAGGGTCCGATCTGGTAAAGCTGAAGGCGCTGCCACAGCGGGTGGCTAGCGAGAGACGGAGCAGGAACCCGGGGTTCGTCCATTCGCTGGCCATCATAGGGCCCTGCGCGGCTATGTCAACAAATTCTGTAGAGTTAATTCAGGTCGGGTGCTTTTGCAGATAGCCAGCTCGATTGCTGGATTGGCGGCGTGGCCATGAACCACACGGAGATCGCTTATTCGAAGATCTTTCCTGGCGGTTGCGGCTGCTCATGCCTTCGGCCAAAATACAGCGCGACAGGCAAGCCAAACAGAGCCGCAAGGACCAAGGCCGTAACCACCAGCGCGACCAAGGCAATCGGATCAGCTGCCGTCGTCAGGAGGGCCGAGATTGGGACCAGCATCGGCAGAAACCCGGCCGACAGGGCCGCAATGGTCGTCCGCCGCCGCAAACTGGCGGTGGGCATGAAAGTTGCCAAGGCCGTAGCAAGTGCTGCGGCGATGCCAGCCGGTATTAATACAAAATAGAACAGGCCAAACAGAAATCCCATCGGTCTGACTTAGACCATCATTCCGCGTCTGCAAATGCCGCACTGATCACCAGCCGCTCGGCATCCCATTCCGGCACCGCATCGCTGCGCATCGGCACCATGAACCGTTTGCGGTCAGGCCGTTCGATTTCCAGCACGTCGCCTGCCCCGAAGTTCTCGACGGCCACGCAGATGCCAAGCGCCTCGCCGTCAGTCCGGACAGCGGGCAGGCCCAGCAGGTCTGCGTAATAGTATTCGCCATCGGCTAGCGGCGGCAAAGTGGAGCGCGGAACGGTGAGTGTGGTGCTGCGCAGCGCCTCGGCCTGGGTCCGGTCGGTCACTTCAGCAAAGCGCGCGATCGCGCCGCCCTTGCCATCATCCTTGATTTTGCTGACGGTCAGCTTGCCGTCGTTGAAGGTGCGATAGCGCTGCAGCGCCGCCACACCTTCGCCGAACAGTTTCAGCCGGACCTCCCCCGTCACGCCATGCGCGCCAGCAATAGCTGCCAGCGTGACGGGGCGGTCCTGCGCCAAGGGACTTAGCCCTCAGCCTTTGCTTCGCCGGCTTCGGCAGCCGGTGCTGCTTCAGCGGCAGCTTCGGCGGCAGGCGCAGCTTCAGCAGCAGCTTCCGGCGCGGCGGCTTCGGCGGCTGGTTCAGCAGCGGCTTCCTCGGCCACCGGAGCAGCCTCAGCAACAGCTTCAGGCGCAGCTTCTTCGGCCACGACTTCAGCAGCAGGCGCTTCTTCCGCTACTTCTTCGACAACCGGTTCAGGCTCAGGGGCCGGAGCGGCAGCAGCAGCGGCGGCGGCTTCTGCGGCTTCAGCAGCCTTGCTGGCCCGGTCTTCGGCGCGTTCCTTGGCCTTCTTGCCCGGCTCGGCTTTGTTGGGGTTGCTGGTCGCGGCGCGTTCCTTGATCCCGGCCTTGTCGAGCATCCGCGCAACGCGGTCGGTCGGCTGCGCGCCAACGCCCAGCCAATAGTTCACGCGGTCTTCGATCAACCGCACGCGGTTGACGTCATCCTTGGCGAGCAGCGGGTTGTAGGTGCCGACCTGCTCCAGATACTTGCCGTCGCGCGGCGAGCGGCTGTTGGACACGACGACTTTGTAATAGGGGCGCTTCTTGGAACCACCACGCGAGAGACGAATTGCTACGGACATCTGGATTACCTTTCTGAGTAAGTCTGAATTGAATTGCGTTGAAAGTGTCGTCTTGTTGAAATTCGCTATTTGAATTTGGGACCGCCGAGACCGGGAAGACCGCCGCCCATTCCGCCGCCGCCCATGCCGGGCAGGCCAGGCATGCCGCCCTTGCCGAACAGCGCGCCGAGGCCCTTGAGCCCGCCCATTTTCTTGATCTGCTTCATCGCGCGCTCCATTTCCTGGTGCATCTTCAGCAGCTTGTTGACGTCCTGCACCTGCATGCCCGCACCCTTGGCGATGCGGATCTTGCGCTTGGCGTTGAGCAGATCAGGGCGAGTGCGCTCCTTGGGGGTCATCGAACCGATGATCGCGTCCATCCGCAGCAGGACCTTGTCGTCCATGCCCGAATTGGCCATCGCGGCCTTGGCCTTCTTCATCCCCGGCAGCATCCCTGCGAGCGCCCCGATCCCACCCATGTTCTGCATCTGGCGCAGCTGCTGGCGCAGGTCGTTCATGTCGAACTGACCCTTGGCCATCCGCGCGGCCATCGCTTCGGCCTCGGCCTCGTCAATCGCGGCCGCAGCTTTCTCGACGATCGAGACGATATCGCCCATGCCCAGAATGCGCCCGGCCACCCGCGCGGGCTGAAACACTTCCAGCGCGTCCAGCTTTTCGCCGACACCCGCGAACTTGATCGGCTTGCCGGTGACATGCCGCATGGAAAGCGCCGCCCCGCCGCGTGCATCGCCGTCCATTCGGGTCAGGATTACCCCCGTCAGGTTAACCTGCCCGCTGAAGCTCTGCGCCACGTTGACCGCGTCTTGCCCGGTCAGCGAATCGACCACCAGCAGCACTTCCTGCGGCGCGGATATCGACTGTACCGCCTGCATCTCAGCCATCAGCGCGTCATCGACATGCAGGCGTCCGGCGGTATCGAGCAGCAGCACGTCAATCGCCTGCAACTTCGCCGACTGAATCGCGCGGGTGGCAATCTCGGTCGGCTGCTGGCCCGCCACGATCGGCAAAGTCGCCACCCCGACCTGTTCGCCCAGCACCGCGAGCTGCTCCTGCGCGGCCGGGCGGTTGACGTCGAGCGAGGCCATCAGGACCTTCTTGCCCTGTTTGTCCTTCAGCAGCTTGGCGAGCTTGGCGGTGGAGGTGGTCTTGCCCGACCCTTGCAGCCCGACCAGCATGATCACCACCGGCGGCGCGGCATTCAGATCGAGCCCGGGAACATCTTCGCCGCCGAGCATCTCGACCAGGGCGTCATTGACGACCTTGACCACCTGCTGCCCCGGCGTGACCGACTTGAGCACCGCCGTGCCGACGGCCTTTTCCGTCACCTCATCAATGAACCGGCGGACCACAGGCAACGCGACATCGGCTTCAAGCAGCGCGATCCGCACTTCGCGCATCGCATCGCGCACGTCCTGCTCTTTCAGCGCGCCACGGCCTTTCAGCCTGTCAAAGACAGTGCCAAGCCGGTCTGAAAGGGCATCAAACATCTGCAACCAACCTCGAAACGCGAAAAAAGCCGGTGGGCGAAACCTCGCCGACCAGCCTGCCGCAAAAAATTATCATTCAAGCCAAACCGGGCTCGAAATCTCGTTCTATTCCGCCTCCCGCGCTATCGCTTGGGAGACATCGGTGAGCTTGCGCTTTGCCGAATCCCTCCCGCGCTTCGCTTGGGAGTTTTTCCGGAAAACGTCCCCCGGACGTTTTCTTTATCGGAAAAACTGGTGGAGCCTAGCGGGATCGAACCGCTGACCTCCTGCATGCCATGCAGGCGCTCTCCCAGCTGAGCTAAGGCCCCTTACCATTCGTTCGCGTGCTGCTTGGGACAGCACCCGATTCCCCGCCTTGCAGCCGGGACGCAGCCCTCTAGTAGCGCGCCCCCGGCAATTGCAAGCGGGTTTTCGTCAGTTGTCGTCGGTGTTGTTGTCGTCGTCGATGCCGACGCCCAGATCATCATCACCGCCCAGATCAACGTCGTTGTCAGGCGAATCGCCGTCCTCGTCGATGTCCAAATCCTCTTCGGCGAGATCGGTATCGGCCACGACTTCAGCCTTCTTGACCTCTTCATAAGGGATCGGCTGCTTGGATTTCAGCACCGGATCAGCCTGCCAGGCATGACCGCATTCGATGCAGGTGATCGGATCATCCTTGCCCAGATCGTAAAAGCGCGTTCCGCACTTCGGGCAGCCATGCTTGGCACCCCATTCTGCCTTGACCATTTTCATTCCTTCATGCGCCTGCCGCCGCAGCAGCAGACTGAAACTTGCAAACACCTATCGAGAGGCAATCGCGCCATTACCAGCACGCCAGCGCCAGCCCAAACGCGGGCCGCGCCTTGCCATAGGCTGCGCCCGCTGTCAAAAGCCGCGCGCATTTCCCGCTTGCCCCGAAAGCCGCACCCTGTGTCTCACGCCGACCCCGCCGCCAAGACTCCCCGCCGGTTCAACCCGAATGGCCCCTTGCGCGGGCGAATCCGCGTGCCCGGCGACAAGTCGATCAGCCACCGCTCGATCATGCTCGGCGCGTTGGCGGTTGGCGAAACGCGGATCACCGGCTTGCTGGAGGGCGAAGACGTGCTGGCCACCGCCGCCGCGATGCGGGCGATGGGGGCAACGGTCGAGCGCACCGGCGAAGGCGCATGGTCGCGTCCACGGCGTCGGCGTCGGCGGCCTGCTCCAGCCCGAGGCCCCACTCGACATGGGCAATTCGGGTACCTCGACCCGGCTGCTGATGGGACTGGTCGCGAGCCACGCGATTTCCGCGCAGTTCGTCGGTGATGCCAGCCTCTCTGGCCGCCCGATGGGCCGGGTGATCGAACCGCTCAGCCAGATGGGCGCTGCGTTTGCGGCAAGCGAAGGCGGCCGCCTGCCGCTCACCCTGCGCGGAACCTTTCCGGCCGTGCCCATCACCTACCGCTTGCCGGTCGCCTCGGCGCAGGTGAAGAGTGCGGTGCTGCTCGCCGCGCTCAACACACCAGGCATCACCACGGTGATCGAACCGATCCCGACGCGCGATCATTCCGAACGGATGCTCAAAGGCTTTGGCGCGGACCTGACTGTGGAAGTGGCGGAAGATGGCACCCGCACGATCCGACTGGTTGGCGAGGCCGAACTCAAACCGCAGACCATCGATGTCCCCGGCGATCCCTCCTCCGCCGCGTTCTTCATCGTCGCCGCGCTGATCGTGCCGGGCAGCGAGCTGATCATCGAAAACGTCGGCCTCAACCCGACCCGCGCCGGGCTGATTACCGTGCTGCGCCAGATGGGCGGCAGCATCGAAGAGCTGAACCCGCGCGAAGTCGGCGGCGAGCCGGTGGCGGACCTGCGGGTCAAGCACTCGGCACTCAAAGGCATCACCGTCGATCCCGCGCTTGCCCCTAGCATGATCGATGAATTCCCCGTGCTGTTCGTCGCCGCCGCGCTGGCCGATGGGACCACCATCACCACCGGGCTCGACGAACTGCGCGTCAAGGAAAGCGATCGCCTTGCCACCATGGCCGCTGCACTGATCGTCTCTGGTGCGCGAGTGACTGAGACCGAAGACGGCCTGACCATCACCGGCAGTGCCGGTGAACCACTCGAAGGTGGTGGGCCGATCACCACCCACCTCGACCACCGCATCGCGATGAGCATGGCCGTGGCAGGCCTCGCCAGCTACCACGGCGTTGAAGTGGACGACACGCGCCCGATTGCGACAAGTTTCCCGGTGTTCGAGGCCTTGCTTGATAGCGTGATGCGATGATCTTTGACTGGGCCACGATTGTCGGACTGATCGGTTCGGTGCTGTTCGTTGGCGGGTTTGCCTATGCCAACGCGGTTGCAGAAATGAACAAGGTGTTGTTCAATCTCGTCAATCTGCTCGGCGCGGTCTTGTTGCTGATCTCGCTCTATGTCCACTTCAACTTCGCGGCATTCGTGCTGGAGGTCTGCTGGGGGCTGATAGCGCTGGCAGGCTTGATCAAGGCCATGGCGGAACAGCGCAGGAGGGCGCACCCATGATCATCAACCGCGCAAATGCTTACCACTACAAGTGGGGCAAAGGCTGTGAAGGCTGGGTCATGCTGGCCAAGGATGACCTGCTGGTGATCGAAGAGCGGATGCCGCCCGGGACCAGCGAGCATCGCCACTATCATGCCAAGGCCCGGCAGTTGTTCATGGTGACCGAAGGCGAATTCACGCTTGAGATCGAGGGCACAGTCCACGTGCTGCACGCAGGCGACTCGATTGAGGTAGAGCCAGGCCACTGGCATCAGGCGCTCAACCGTTCGGAAGCAGCGGTCCTGTTCGTCAATGTGTCCAGTCCCAGCGCCCACGGCGACCGGGTCAACGAAGCATGAGCCGATGATCATCGCCGTCGATGGCCCGACCGCTTCGGGCAAAGGGACGATTGCCAAGGCGCTCGCCGCACGGTTCGGCTTGCCGCATCTCGACACCGGGCTGCTCTACCGCGCGGTTGGGCGGCAGTGTGCCTTGAATGGTGGCGATGCCGACAACGCCGCCGATGCCCTCGCCGCCTGCGCTTTTCCTGATGACCTGCTGCACGATTCCGAACTGCGCTCCGAAACCACTGGTGGGCTCGCCAGCCGGGTTTCGGTGCATCCCGCCGTCCGGCAAGCGCTGTATGAGCGCCAACGCGCCTTCGCCACGCAGCCCGGCGGGGCAGTGCTCGACGGACGCGATATCGGCACGGTGATTGCGCCGGAGGCCGAAGTAAAACTGTTCGTCGTCGCCAGCGTTCCTGCCCGCGCTGAGCGGCGCTTTGCTGAAATGCAGGCGCAGGGCCGACAGGTCAGCCTGGCCGAAATCGCCGCCGATCTGGAGCTGCGCGATGCCCGCGATCGCAGCCGCACCGAGGCGCCGCTGGTGGCCGCACCCGATGCGGTGCTGCTCGATACGTCAGACTTCAGCCGCGAAGCTGCAATTGCCGAAGCGGTGCGAATTGTGGAGGCCCGCGAAGGTTGACAAGTCCGAAGCATTCCATATCATGTTATATAACGCGATATGGAGAGAGTGATGCGGGATGTCATTGCCGATATGGGGCCGTTGTTCATCGCTAGCCGACTTAAGCGGTTGGGTGAACGCATGCAGGCCGGTACAGCGATCGTCATTGCCGAAGCCGGTTTGCCGTTGCAGCCGGTTCATATGCCTGTTCTGGCGGCTTTGCGGAGCGGGCCGCTGTCCGTCGGTCAACTCGCGGAGGCAGTCGGAGTGAGTCAGCCCGGTGCCACCCGCACCATCGGTCAGATGCAAAAATTGGGTATCATTGCCGAGGTTCGCGATGCCGATCAACGCCGTAAACTGATTGCTTTGACAGAGGCTGGCCATGCCGCTGCTGAACTTGCGGCCAAGACAGTATGGCCACGGGTGGGCCAAGCCGCGAGCGAATTGATTGCGGGACTTGAAGGATCATTTCTCAACCAGCTCTCTGCAATTGAATCCGCACTCGCCGACGCTTCAATCGCCGTGCGCGCCGCGCGCCGCGCCCCCGCACCGCTGCGACTGCACGAATACAGCGAGGATCTTGCCCGCGAATTCCACGATATCAACGCCGAGTGGATCACCGGGATGTTCGTGCTGGAAGCAACGGACCGCGACGTGCTGGAAAACCCGCACGCGAAGATCATTGCTACAGGTGGCACTATCCTGTTTGTTGAGGCACCGGGGCTGGGCATCGTCGGCACCTGTGCGCTCCAGAAGACTGGTCCGACCAGTTTCGAGTTGACAAAGATGGGCGTGCGCGAATCAGCACGCGGGCTGAAGGCGGGGGAGTTCCTGCTGGCCGCGGTGATCGAGCGCGCGCAGGAACTGGGTGCCAATCCGCTCTACCTGCTGACCAACCACAGATGCGCCGCCGCGATCCACCTTTATGAAAAGCTCGGCTTCGCACACGACGCCGGGATCATGGCAGATTACGGCGCGCGCTATGAGCGGTGTGATGTGGCGATGCGGTTCGCCAGGCCCTTGAACGCCTGATACGGAATTCCGCACGCCAAGACGCCAAGAGGTAGTGCTGGGTTCAAGGTCGTTCTTGCCGCAGACGTAAAGCAAGACGCAAGCTGGCGTGAGACAAGAGCCTGCGGCGCAGCGCAGCATCTTGGCGACTTGGCGCGATCCCAATCTTTCTACCTACCGCCAATTTCCTTGCTATTTCGCGCATCCGCGCATAAGCGCGGCCCGTCCCCAAGCGTACCGCCCACAGGACCCTTGCTATGGCATTCGGCCCGGCGGGGAGCATCGGCCCTTTTGGCCCGCTTCGGCAATTGTGCGCGCAGCGGAGAAAAGACCGGCGGAAAAACCGCCCGGCCGGAAACAACGATACTGAGGATACTCACTCTATGGCCTCTACGGCTAACCCAACCCGCGATGATTTCGCGGCCATGCTCGACGAATCACTCGGCGGAAGCGCCGACGGCGGCTTTGAAGGCCGCGTGGTCAAGGGCACGATCACTGCAATTGAAAACGACAAGGCCGTCATCGACGTTGGCCTGAAGTCTGAAGGCCGCGTGGCGCTGCGTGAATTCGCGATGCCCGGCCAGCCGCACGGGCTTTCGGTCGGCGATGAAGTCGAAGTTTACGTGGACCGCGTCGAAAACGCTGACGGCGAAGCCATGCTCAGCCGTGATCGCGCCCGCCGCGAAGCCGCCTGGGACAAGCTGGAAGGCGAATTTGGCGAAGGCAAGCGCGTTGACGGCGTGATCTTTGGCCGGGTCAAGGGCGGCTTCACCGTCGATCTGGACGGCGCCGTGGCGTTCCTGCCCGGCAGCCAGGTCGATATCCGCCCGGTTCGCGATGTGCAGCCGCTGATGGATATTCCGCAGCCGTTCCAGATCCTCAAGATGGATCGCCGCCGCGGCAACATCGTGGTCTCGCGCCGCGCCGTGCTGGAAGAAACCCGCGCCGAACAGCGTTCGGGCCTCATCTCTGGCCTGGCCGAAGGTCAGATCATCGATGGCGTGGTCAAGAACATCACCGATTACGGTGCGTTCGTGGATCTGGGCGGGATCGACGGCCTGCTGCACGTCACCGACATGAGCTACAAGCGGGTCAACCACCCGAGCGAAGTCATCAACATCGGTGACACCGTCAAGGTCAGATCGTCCGCATCAACCAGGATACCCAGCGCATCAGCCTCGGCATGAAGCAGCTGGAAAGCGATCCGTGGGATGGCGTCGTCGCCAAGTACCCGGTCGGCGCGAAGCTGCACGGCGTGGTCACCAACATCACCGAATACGGCGCCTTTGTGGAGCTGGAAGCCGGGATCGAAGGTCTGGTCCACGTTTCCGAAATGTCCTGGACCAAGAAGAACGTCCACCCCGGCAAGATCGTTTCGACCTCGCAGGAAGTCGACGTGCTGGTGCTCGAAGTCGACAGCGACAAGCGCCGGATCTCGCTCGGGCTCAAGCAGGCGATCTCCAACCCGTGGGATGCCTTTGCCGACAAGCACCCGGTCGGTTCGACCGTCGAAGGCGAAGTCAAGAACGCCACCGAATTCGGCCTGTTCATCGGCCTCGATGGCGATGTCGACGGCATGGTCCACATGTCGGACATCGCCTGGGGCATCTCGGGCGAAGACGCGCTGGCGCTGCACCGCAAGGGTGAGCAGGTTTCGGCGATCGTGCTCGACATCGATGTCGAAAAGGAGCGCATCTGCCTCGGCATGAAGCAGCTTGAAAAGGGCGCTCCGGCGGCTGGTATTGCCGCAGCCGGTTCCTCGCCTCAAGAAGAACGACGTGGTTACCGTCACCGTGCTCGAAGTGCGCGATGGCGGGCTCGAAGTGCAGGCGGGCGACGATGGCGCGACCGGCTTCATCAAGCGCAGCGACCTTGGCCGCGACCGCGACGAGCAGCGTCCGGACCGCTTCCAGGTCGGCCAGAAGCTCGACGCGATGGTCACCGGGTTCGACCGCTCGAAGAAGCCGAACTTCTCGGTCAAGGCGCGGCAGATGCACGAAGAAAAGGAAGCCGTGGAACAGTACGGTTCGTCGGATGCCGGCGCTTCGCTGGGCGACATCCTCGGCGCCGCGCTGAAAGCGAAGAAGGACTGATCGCGCACGATCGTCATTCCCGCGAACGCGGGAACCCAGAGCCGACCAACACTGGGTCCCCGCTTTCGCGGGGATGACGAGGCAGGGTGAAAATCAAAGGCCCGTCCGGAGCGATCCGGGCGGGCTTTTTGATGCACACAGGGACGCAGAGAAATTTCATCACGCTAAGACGCAAAGGCGCGAAGAGTTCATGTTAGCGGCAAGGCCGCTGTTACCTGCTGGCATGCGCCTAATGCTGCTAACGTAAACAAGCGCAACGCCTGCGGCGTTAAACGACATCTTGGCGCCTTTGCGGCTTAGCGTGCTGAAAAATCTTCCTTGGTCTCTGCTTCCACCTCACAAAAAAGTTCTGCCCCTCAGACTTCTTCACGCTATGCTCTGCACCTGGGAGAAGACCATGCTCGAAATCCACCAGTTCCCCTGCCTGTCCGACAACTACGGCTACCTGCTCCACGATCCGGCGAGCGGGGAGACGGCCTGCGATCGATACGCCCGATGCCGCTGCCTATCTCAAGCAGGCTGCGGCCAAGGGCTGGGCGATCACCCAGATCTGGAACACCCACTGGCACCCCGATCACGCGGGCGGCAACGCGGCGATCAAGGCCGCGACCGGCTGCATCGTCACCGGCCCCGCCGAAGTCGAAAAGCTCGGCACTGCGCCTGACCGGGTGGTGGCGCATGGCGATCAGGTGACGCTGGGCGGCTTTACTGCGCAGGTGATCGACGTCAGCGGGCACACCAACGGCCACATCGCCTTTCATCTGCCCGAAGCCGGGATCGCCATGGTCGGCGATGCAGTCTTCGCGCTTGGCTGCGGGCGGATGTTTGAAGGGCAGCCAGAGCAGTTCTGGGCCAGCCTATCGCCGGATCAAGGCCCTCGCCGCCCGAAACGCTGCTGTACTGCGCGCACGAGTACACCGCAGTCAACGCCCGCTTCGCGCTCCACGCCGATCCGGACAATGCCGCGCTGGCAGACTATGCCGAGGAAATCGCCAGCAAGCGCGCGAAGCGGCGAATGGACCGTGCCGACGACGCTGGCGCGCGAACTCGCCACCAACCCGTTCCTGCGCGCGGACGATGCCGCGCTTGCAGGAACGCTGGGGCGGCGGGGATGCGGTGGCGACCTTCGCAGCGCTGCGGGCGGCGAAGGACAGTTTCTGAGCGCAACGCTCCCTCACCGTTATCTACTTGTCGAAGCACGTTCTTGTCTTCGTGCTTCGCGCAGTACCGCAAGACAAAGACAACGTTGGCCTTCGGCCCCCTTCGGGACGAAGCTCAGGGCAGCGGTTGGGAACGAGGGATTGATGATGCAGGCGCTGCTGGTTGAAACACTCTCACCCGACCTCTCCGGGGTCCGCCTCGCCGACCTCCCCGTCCCCCAGCGCCAGCCCGGCGAAGTGCTGGTCCGGGTCAAAGCCGCCGCGCTCAACTTCCCCGACCTGCTGATGACGCGCGGGGAGTATCAGTTCAAAGCCGCCGCTGCCGTTCATCGCCGGACTTGAATTCGCAGGCGAGGTGGTGGACTGCGACGTGGACAGCGGCTTTGCCCCCGGCGACCGGGTCTATGGCGGGCAAAAGACCGGGGCGATGGCGGACTATGCCTGCGTCCCGGTCAGCGCGCTGCAGCCGATCCCCGGCGCGCTGAGCTTTGCTCGAGGCCGCCGCGCTGGGTGCGGCCTACTCCACCGCCTACACCGCGCTGGTCGAGATCGGCGGGCTGCAAGCGGGGCAATGGGTGCTGGTCCACGGCGCGACCGGCGGCGTCGGCCTTGCCGCCTGCGATCTGGCCAAGGCGCTGGGCGCGAGAGTGATCGCCAGCCACCGGCTCACCGGCCAAGCTGGAGGCGCTCAAGGCCGCGTGCCAGCCCGACGCCGCGATCCTCAGCACCGGGCGGTTCCGCGAAGCAGGTAGCGGAGATCACCGGCGGCGCGCTGTGCGAACTGGTCTATGATCCGGTTGGCGGCGACGTGTTCGATGAAAGCACCCGCTGCGTCGCGTTCGGCGGGCAAGCTGCTGGTGATCGGCTTTGCTGGCGGGCGGATCGCGGACATCTCCACCAACATCCCGCTGATCAAGGGCTTTTCCGTCGTCGGCGTGCGCGCGGGCGAATATGCCCGGCGCTTTCCCGAACGCGGCGTGGCGATCCGCGCGGCAGTGGCGGAGCTGGCGAGCAACGGCGCGCTTACCCCGCAGATCGACCGGGTGCTGCCGCTGAGCCGCTGGCGCGAGGCGTTTCGAGGCCATGGCCGAGCGGCAGATCGTCGGGAAAGTGGTGCTGGAGCCATAGAGCACTTCCATCTGTCCGAACCAGACCCGCTCATGCTGAGCTTGTCGAAGCATGCGTCGGTGTCTACGGCACAGTAGCGTGCGCGCGATGGTCCTTCGACAGGCTCAGGATGAGCGGGAATTGAGCAAGGTCGAGCCAATCTTTTGAAGACACGCCTCTCCCCTCCCCTCGAAGGGGACCGAAGTCAGATCGCGGCGATCGCCTCGTCGACCAGGCCCTTGTCGGCCTTGGCGTCGTGGTGTCGGCGATCAGCGCGCCAGCGGCGGCGGTTGCGGCCGAAGCGGCGCGGGCGCGCAGGGCGTCGACGGCGGCGCGTTCAGCCGCACCGATCTTGTCGTGCGCCATCTTCTCACGGCGGGCGACCAGCGCGGCGGTATCGGCTTCAGCCTTGGCGACGATCGCTCGGCTTCGTCCTTGGCGTGAGCGACGAGCCCGGCGGCATCGGCCGCGCTTTGCTGCTTGCTTGTGCTTGGCGTCAGCCAGCAGCGCCTCGGCTTCCTTGCGGATCGCTGCGGCTTCATCGAGCGCCTTGCGGGTTTCGGCGATCTGCGCGTCGAGCCCGGCGATGATCTGGCGGTGCGCCTTCAGTCCGAACATCGCGATCAGGATAGAAGATCGTGACGCCGGTATAGACCCAGCCTTCAGCGCCCAGGCCAAGCAGGGTCGGGTCGGCATGTTCGCCGCCATGTTCGGCAGCGGCTTCGGCCAGGAAGGAGAGAATGGTCATTGCAGCCGGCCCTTATGCCTGCGCCTCGACCGCCTTGCGGGCGGCGTCGAGCGGTCGGTTCCTTGCCGGTCAGGCTTGGCGACGATCGCAGGCCGCACCTTCGGCAGCAATATCGCGCAGACCCGCTTCGGCAGCGGCCACCGCCTTGGCGATCCGCTGTTCGGCGCTGCCAACTCTGCGCGTCGGCAGCCTGCAGCCGCTTTGGCCAGGCGGGCCTCACTGGCCTTGGCCGCATCGAGCTTGGCCGCGGCAATCGCTGTGCGGGCCGCTTCGCGCGAGGCCGCCAGTTCCGCCTGATAGCCTCGCGTCGATGGCGTCAGCCGCAGTCTTGGCGGCCTGGGCCGCCGCGATATCGCCAGAAATCTGGTCTTCGCGCTGGCCCATCACCTTGCCCAGTTTCGGCAAGGTGCGCTGCACGACCCCGAAATAGAGCACGACAAAGAACAGCGCCAGCCACGCGAACTGCGGCACGAAGACATTGGCGAAATCGAACTGAGGCATTGGAACGCGGCCTTTGTCAAATCTGAACAGGGAGCCGGCCGGCACCGGGCCGACCGGCCATCGCAAATCAGCTGAATGCCAGAGCCAGCGCGACCACGGCAGCGATCAGGCCGAGCGCTTCGGTCACGGCGAAGCCGAAGATCAGGCGTCCGCCCATCTTGGCGTCGGCTTCCGGGTTGCGCACGGCACCGTTCAGGTACTGGCCGAAGATCGAGCCCACGCCGATGGCGGCAAGGCCGGCACCGATTGCAGCAAGACCGGCGCCGATGAGTTTTGCAGATGCTGGATCCATGATGAATTCCCTTGTTTAGAAAGAGTGTGGTTGGAAAACTTAGTGAAGATTGACCGCATCGTTGAGATACAGCGAAGCGAGCAAAGCGAAAACATAGGCCTGGACCACCGCGATCAGCACTTCGAGCGCGGTCAGCGCGACAGTAACGCCGAGCGGCACGATCCCGAACACATAGGGCAGCGCCCCGAACGAGCCGAGCGTGACCACGAAAGTGCCGAACACCTTCAACAGCACGTGGCCGGCGGTCATGTTGGCGAACAACCGGATCGCGAGCGTGAACGGGCCGCGACAGGAAGCTGAGGAATTCGATCACGAACACGAAGGCGCCCAGCACGATGCCCGAACCGCTTGGCCAGAACAGGCTGAAGAAGTGCAGGCCGTGGCGCGCAAAGCCGACCACGCAGACCGTGATGAACACGATCAGCGCGAGGCCGAGCGTGACGGTGATGTGGCTGGTCGGGGTGAAGGCCCCGACCCACGGGATCATCCCCAGCAGGTTGCAGACCAGCACGAACATGAAGATCGCGAAAATCAGCGGCGCAAACCGGCGGCCTTCCGGCCCGACGTTTTCATCCAGCATCTTGCGGACGAAATCGTAGAGATATTCGACCGCCGCCTGCCAGCGCCCGGGCACGAGCTGCGGGCGGGCAGTGCCGACGAACAGGAACACGCCGATTGCAGCTACGCGCGATCGCCATCCACAGCGAGCTGTTGGTGAACGAAACGTCCTGGCCGCGCCACTTCGAACGGCTTGATCGTTTCGACCTTGAACTGCTCCATCGGGTTAGCCATCGGTAATCCTTACGCCCCTTGGTCGTTCGTGGCATCGTTGCCGGGATCGCTGTCGAACTGCGCGGAGGTCTGCATCGCGCGGCGCGTTCCGGCGGCAAAGCCCAGCACCAGCATCACGATCATGCCCCACGGCCGCGTTCCGAGGCCAGCCCAGCTGTCGATCGCCCAGCCGATAAAGCCCGAAACCAGCACCGCGCCCACGAATTCGATCCCGACCGCCCAGCCGCGCGTTTCGGCGCGGCCTTCGGCAGTTCGAGATCCCGCGGGTATGCTTCGCCTGCGCTTCGGCGATCCTGCGGTCGAGATTGTTCTCGCCGCCATTGTCGCTCGAATCAGTCACGCGAAAGCCTTGCCAGATGCGGGGGCCATGCAGGCCGAACCAGCCGAAAATCCCATACGCAGAAGGGCCCGTTTACGGGGCCCTTCGGTGCGCGCCGCCCCCTTAGGTTGGGGCCGCGCGCGAGTCAACCGGGTGGAACGGCAATCCCTGCCGCAGTGCAGCAGGGATTAACCGGTTGGATTGTGTCAGAGCCTGAACTGAACCTCGCGAAAGGGCGAGGTTCGAAGCCTGTGCCGTCCCGCTCCCCGGCCCAACCGCCTACAGGGTACCTTCAATGGGCGGTTGGGCCGGGGAGCGGACGGCACAGGCTATCCGAAACGAAGTTTCGGATCAGCTAGCTACGGACAACGCGCATCGCGCATCGGGGCACCGGCTCCGCGCGTCTGCCACGAGCCATCGGGGGCCTGATACTTTTCGCCCGCAGCGGTTTGCAGGATCAGGCGGCAGCCAGAGGTCATCGCATAGCTGTCAATCGTGGCGCTCTGCGCAACGGCCTTTTCGGCATAGAGCGCGCGGCGCTTGATGTTGATGTCTTCGGCGATGCGGCGCACTTCCTGGCTGGGCGGGGTGGGATAACCCAGATAGCCGTCGGGCTTTTCGCCGACCTGGCCAGCCGCGCGCGCGGCGGCATAGGCCGGATCGCGCTGCTGGGCAGAGGCCGTCCCCGCAAGCGCGATCGCACGCCAGCAGCAAAGCTGCCCAGCGCCAGCGCCGCAACGAAGCGGGGATTGTGATTCGAAAAACCGAACATCGTCAAAACTCCAATTCCTCAAAAGATCTCCGGCTTCAAAAGACGTCAGGATTTTCCTCGATCGTATTCGCCGCATCAGCTGCAAGCTGATAGATCACTTTCTGTTCGATGTTGATGTTGAGCTCGATCACGATCGGCTTGTCCGGCGCATTGACCGTGACACATCCGCCGAGCGCAACCGCGCCGCTCATCACCACCATAGTCGCCAGAACACTTGCGGCGTTCCGGCGCGACCCCCGGTTCCGGCGGCTGTTCGTCTGCATCGGCCCCATCATGGGCCGACTTGTCGCAGCCGCGGCGCGGTTGGTCAATTCACGCGTCTTCATCGCTTATTCCTGCTTGCTGGAGGCTGAATATCGGGGGCCGGGCTGGAAGCAGCCGAACCAGGTGGCGCCAGCGGCGCGCGGCTTTGCGGGGCGATCGGCTTGCCGTCCTTGTCGATCAGGTCCACGTCTTGCGGATCGGGGATATAGCTCTCGTCATAAAGCGAGCGCATCGTGGTGATCAGTTCGATAGAACGAGGCGCGCAGGTTGACGTTGAACTGGATCGGCAGCCCTGCGAACTGCCGGGTGATGATATTGCGCTTGGTCCCCTTGCCCTGGCTGACGCCATCGAACTTGACGCTGGTGGCGATCTCGCCATCCAGATCGCCTTCCATCCCGATCACCATCCGCCGGTAATCGAGCGAGCGCAGCATTTCGAAGGCATAGTTGCCCATCGCCGAGAGATCGCGGTAGGTCAGCTCGCCAATATAGGAGACATTGCCGCCCGGCGGGCGCGAAACCAGCCGGCCGCCGACGATCCGCCCGCCGTTCTCATCGAACACCAGCGGCAAGGTTCCGTCGAAAATGCCGGTCGACGGCAGAGTTGCCCAGTTCGAGCCGCTCGATGAACCTGGCCGAGTTGAGCCCTTCGATCTCGATCTCGAACCGCCGCTGCTTCGGCCGCGCCCAGCACCATCCGGGTCGGCAGCAGCCGCATGGTGCCATCCATGAACGGCCAAACCGCGCCTTTGACCTGCGAGCACGCCGTCGGGCTCCAGCTGATAGGTCAGCAGCCCGTCGTTGACCTCGATCCCCGGATTGATCGTGGCGAGCCGGACCTGCTGGTTCGGCGCGGTGACCAGCCCGAGCAGATCGGTGAATACCACCGTCCCCGACGCCCCGCGCACCGGGCCGAAAGCGGCGGCGAAATCGAAATCCGTCAGTGCTGAACCGCCCGCTGCTGGTAACGCGGTCCGGATTCCAGTCGATCCGCCCGGTGCCGTTCACCGTGCCTTTGGCCAAGGCGACCACGCCCTGCGCCAGATAGGTCAGCGTATCGGGCTGGATCTGCTTGTCGAACGTCAGCCCATCGACCCGCAGATCGGCGTGGCCGACCCCGCTGGCCAGGTTGTGCCCGATGTCGACCGTGCTGATCGCGCGGTCG
Source organism: uncultured Alphaproteobacteria bacterium (assembly GCA_963802015.1). GTDB lineage: Bacteria > Pseudomonadota > Alphaproteobacteria > Sphingomonadales > Sphingomonadaceae > Novosphingobium. The sequence continues at coordinate 770,999 of CAWDHB010000004.1, read as the reverse complement.
CTCTTGGGTTCGCGCAGTAACGCCTGCGCGGTGATCCGGTTGTTGACCAGCGTCAGCGTGGCATCGCGCGCGATCAGCGGTTTGAAGCGGTCTTCGAGCCTCGCGGTCTTCCAGCCGGAACGCGCCGCCGGTCAGGGTCAGCGCGCCGTTCGCGTAGCGCCAGTTCCCGCCAGCAGCGACGATATCGAGCGGCACCGCGCCGATCCGCGCTTCGGTATCGGCGAACCGCCCGGCGATATCCTGGCCGACGCGCGCCGAGAGGTTGCTGATCCGGAACGTCGGTGGCGTTCGCCGCTGGCCCCAGCGTGATATTGAGGCTGCGCGCGCTGAGCGAGCCGGGCATGGCAAACCCGACCGCGCCGCTGGCGATCCGGATCGGGGTGGTCCCCAGCCGCCCCGCGACGTTGAGCGAAGGCGCGCCCGCCGCCAGCTTCACCCCGCCCGCATCGGCGCGCAGGATCGCCCCGCCCGGCCCCGGGCAGACCAGCAGCTGGCGGTTGGTGAGCGTCAGGTTGGCATAGCCGAGCTCGTCGAAGCGCAGATCGATGCAGCGCCGCCACACCGCGAGGCCACCGCGCGGCGACCAGATCCCGTCGAGCGGCAGCGCCAGATTGCGCGCCATGCCGCCGGGCAGCGGCCCGGTCAGCAGTGCGCGTCCGCCAAAGCCCAGGCTGCCGTCGCGGTTCTGCACCAGCACCAGTTCGGGCAAGGCGAGGCGGCTGGTGCCCGCGCGGTATTCGGCCATCTGCAGCTTGCCCAGCATCCCGCCGCTGCGCTGGCGTTCCAGCCGTCCGCTGATGCACCGGCAGGCCCGGCCCGCCGGTCAGCACGTTACCTGCAAAGCGCGGCGCGGCGCCCGGCGTGGCCACCAGCTCAAACCGCGACACCGACAGCAGCGGCGCACCGCCGCCGCCGCGCAGGGCCCCGCGCGGGATCATCAGGTTGGTGACACTCCCAGTCTGGCGCAGTGTGTAGAGCGCCGAGAACGAACTGCCCGGTGCCTGCCGCGCCAGCGCGCTGCGAATCTGCGCGAGCATCGGCGCGGCCAGCGTCCCCTCCGCTGAGCGCCCGGCGCTGGCCAGTGCCGCGTCCAGCCCGCCACCGGGGCGCAGCTCGCGCGCGCTCAGCGTGCCTTCGCTCTCGATCCGGGCGAAGCGATCATAGCTGCGCAGCGCGCCGTTCAGGCCGATCGCGCCCATCGCAACCCCGCCCACCCGCGCCGCGCGCCCGGTCAGGTCATAGTCGGCGGTCAGATCGCCCTTGCGGAACGTCAGGCTGGTTTTGCCCGCAGTCCGCCCCGCGCGCTGATCGCCATAGGCCAGCGCGCCGCTGGTGAGGTCGGCGCTGGCGGCCAGCCCGTCGAGCGGCTTGTCCAGCGTCAGGTCGACCGCCGCAGCCAGCCCGGCCAAAGTCAGGCCCTGCGCGGGGCAAGCGCAGCGCGCGCAGCCGCACTGGCCCCGTAAACTTCGGCTGTTCCGCCACGACTGCCAGTTTGCCATAGAGCGACGCGCCCTGCAATCCCGCAGCCCGCCACTGCCGCGCGCGGAGCCACCGCCGCCAGCGTGCCGCCAAACCCGCCGCGCAGGTTGCCGCCGCCGTCCAGTTTGAGCCCGACCAGGCCATAGTCCGTATCCATCCGCCCGCGCGCATCGATCAGCCGCAGGTCGAGATCGGGCAGGCGGAATGGTTCGTCCTTTGCATGCCGGCTTGAACAGGATCGGATCGAGCGCGCCAAAGCTGAGTTTGCCGCCCCGGTACGAGCCATAAATCCGCGCCTTGGTCAGTGTCACCGACTTCAGCGTCGGGATGCCCCAGCGTCGGCTCGATCATCGATCTCGGCGCGTGTCGCGGTGAAATCGGGCCGCGCGGGATCACCGATCACCACATCGGTCAGCACCTGACGCCGCGCGCTGATCGATTCGACTTTGTATTTCGCGGTCAATTTCAGCTTTTCGAGCTGGCTCGCGATGATCCGCTCAGCCAGCTCCTCGCGCTGGGTCCAGACCACGCCGAGCACGACCACCAGCAGCAGCGCGAGCACGCCCAGCACGCGCGGCCAGCGCCGGTTCCGGCGGGGCTGCGGCGCAACATCTTCAATTGCTGGAGTTTCGTCCGCCGGGTCGCTCATTACCACACACTTGCGCGTTCGCCTGCTGAAAGGCAATGCTGCGCAGCCAACGCTTCATCGCACAAAGGACTTCCGTGACCGACCAGTCCGCCACTCCTGCCGAGCCGCTGGCCAGCCTCACCGCTGGTCATCGCGCCCGGTTGCGTGCGCGGTTGCTGGATGGCGGAGCCGAAGCGCTGGCGGACTATGAAGTGATCGAATATCTGCTCTCCACCGCGATCCCCCGCCGCGATGTGAAGCCACTGGCCAAGAGCCTGCTGGCGCGGTTCGGCGGGCTGGCCGGTTTGCTCAACGCCGATCCGCGCGCGCTCGCGGCGCATCCTGGCATGGGCGAAAGCAGCGCCGCCGCGCTGAAAGTGGTTGCGCTCGCCGCGCGGCGGCTGGCCCGGGCCGAGGTTCGCTCCGCGCCGGTGCTGGGATCGTGGCAGGCGCTGATCGATTACCTGACCATCGACATGGCGCATCTGACGGTCGAGCGCGTCCGGGTGCTCTATCTCAACACGCAGAACATGCTGATCCACGATGAGCATGTCGGCGATGGCTCGATCGACGAGGCCGCGATTCACCCGCGCGAGGTGATCCGCCGCGCGCTCGATCTGGGGGCGGTGGCGCTGATCCTGGTCCACAACCACCCCTCCGGCAGCCCTGAGCCGAGCCGCGCCGATATCCAGATCACCAACCGCATCGCCGAAGCCGGGCGGCTGCTGGGGATCGTGGTCCATGACCACGTGATCATCGGGCGGCATGGCCACGTCAGCCTGAAAGCGAAGGGGCTGATATGAATTACCCTAGCCTCCAGCTCAACGGTGGAGCAGCACTCGCCTTCCTCCCCTTCAGGGGAGGGGGACCACGCAGTGGTGGTGGGGCACCAGCCGGTGCTCCCGCCCGCACCGCACCAGCGTGTTCCGATGGGTCAGGAGTACTTGCCTGTGCCCCTTCCCCATCCTGCGGATGGGTCCCCTCCCCCACGGGGGAGGATGCGCGATGTGCGTAGCCGCGCTCGCCTGGAACGCGCATCCACGCTGGCGGCTGGTGGTGGCGGGCAACCGCGATGAATTCCACGCTCGCCCCACCGCGCCGCTGGCCCCCTGGGCAGAGGGCGGGATCATGGCCGGGCGGGATATGCAAGCGGGCGGGACCTGGCTGGGGGTATCCGCCGGGCGCTTTGCCCTCGTCACCAATCACCGCGCTGAAGGCTATCCCCGTTCTGACCTCGCTACACGCGGTGCGCTGGTCAGCGACTGGCTGCATGGGAGTGAGCCCGGGCGCGGCGCGGCGATGAACCCTTTCAACCTGTGGCTGGCGACCCGCGAGCGGCTGATGTTCGTCACCAATCACCCGCGCGCCGAAGGACTGGCGCTGAGCGATGGCGTCCACGGCCTGTCCAACGGCCCGCGCGCCGAGCGCTGGTTCAAGACCGCGCAGCTGGAAGCCGCGCTGGGGGCCTGGCTGGCGGCGGGCGATTCTCCCGAAACGCTGCTGGCAGCCCTGGCGGACGAAACCCCCGATCCGGCTGATCCGGACAACGCCTTTTCCTCTGTCTTCATCCGCCATCCTGAATACGGCACCCGCTGCTCCACCGTAATCGCGGTTGACGTGGACGGCGCAGGCACGATCATCGAACGGAGTTTTGATGCGAGCGGGGCGGAAACCGGCAGCGTGACGCTGGGGTTTGACTGGGGTTAGGCAGAAGGGTTTCGCGCGCGGAGACGCAGAGTGCGCAAAGGATGAGTGAAGCACGCAGGATGTTTGGCTCGCACAAAGGCACGAAGGACACAAAGATGACGCAGGGATCGTACAACAAGCCCCCGGTCACGGCATGAACGAAGATCCTGATGCGCTGGCTGCGGCGGGCTATGTCCTGCTGCGCGCGGTCGTTCCCGGCCCGCTGCTCGCACAGGCGCTGACCGCCTTTGCAGCGGGCTATCTGCCTTCCACTGCTTGGCCGGTGCCGCGCGGAGCCGATTGGCGGCACGCGCAGGTGGATCTTGATCCGGCGGTGCTGGCGATTTGCAACCTGCCCGCCGTGCTGGACTGCGCCGCGCGGATCATCGCCGCGCCCTATTTTCTGGCGCAGGTCGAAGGGCGCGATCCGCTGGCTGGCAACCCCGCCCAGCCGCTGCACCGCGATATGGAACTCAGCGACCCGCGCTGCGCCGTGGCGATTGCGTTTCTGGATGATTACGGGGCGGCAAACGGCGCAACGCAGCTGGTGCCGGGCTCGCACCAGACCCCGTCCGGCGCGCCGGCCGATGCACTGTGCCTGACGGGAAGCGCAGGCGATATGCTGATCCTTGACGCCGCGCTGCTGCACGGGGCCACGACCAATCATGCCGGGCAGCCGCGCCGCGCGCTGCTCGCCACCTATGCCCATGCCGAACTTCGCGCGGTCATGGCGGAAACCGCACCGCTGCGCGGGGTGCGGATGGAACCCGGGCCAGTTCTGACGCCTGCGGGCTGAATTGGCATTTTCCTACAGGCCTCCGGTCTGCCATCCTCCCGCCCATGCCCCAGCCACCAACCACGACGTTAGTTGCGCCCGCACAGCCCCAGCACACAGTGTTCACGTCCGCAGTGCGGCTGGGTGCATTGGCGCGGCGCGCAGCCTGCGGCTGGGAAGCTGTCCAAGGCGTCGAGCCCAGGCATTTTTACAACGCGGGAACCCTGTGAAGTGTGTGAAGTTCCAACCTCTAACGCTGCGTAAGCCCCCTCCCCAAGGGGGAGGTTCTCCGCCGCTCCCCTTGCCATTGCCGCGCCCGGCCCCTAGCGGCAGCGGCATCAAGCCTGAAGGAGTCGAACATGGTCCCCCGCTACGCCCGCCCCGCGATGACCGCGATCTGGGAGCCCGAGGCGCGTTACCGGATCTGGTTCGAAATCGAGGCCCATGCGACGCAGAAGCTGGGCGAACTGGGCGTCGTGCCGCCGAGCGGAGCCAAGGCGCTGTGGGACTGGTGGGCGACCAATCCGGCGATCGACGTCGCTGCGATTGATGCGATCGAAGCCGTAACCAAGCACGATGTGATCGCCTTCCTCGATTGGGTGGCACAACAGGTCGGCCCCGAGGCACGGTTCATGCACCAGGGGATGACCAGCAGCGACGTGCTCGACACCACGCTGTCGGTGCAGCTGGCCCAGGCCTCGGACCTGCTGCTGGCCGACCTCGACGCATTGCTGGCCGCGCTCAAGAAGCGCGCGCTGGAACACAAATACACCCCCACGATTGGCCGCAGCCACGGCATCCACGCCGAGCCGACCACCTTCGGCAAGAAGCTCGCCGAAGCCTATGCCGAGTTCGCCCGCTGCAAGACGCGGCTGGTGGCGGCGCGCGCCGAGGTGGCAACCTGCGCGATTTCGGGCGCGGTCGGGACTTTTGCCAATATCGACCCGGCGGTGGAGGAGTATGTCGCCGACAAGCTGGGCCTCAGCGTCGAGCCAGTCTCCACCCAGGTGATCCCGCGCGATCGCCACGCGATGTTCTTCGCGACGCTCGGCGTGATCGCCAGCAGCATCGAGCGGCTCGCCATCGAAGTGCGCCACTTGCAGCGCACTGAAGTGCTGGAGGCGGAAGAGTACTTCTCGCCCGGCCAGAAGGGCTCGTCAGCCATGCCGCACAAGCGCAACCCGATCCTGACTGAGAACCTCACGGGCCTTGCCCGGATGGTCCGCTCGGCGGTCACCCCGGCGCTGGAGAATGTCGCGCTGTGGCATGAGCGCGATATCTCGCATTCCTCGGTCGAACGCTTCATCGGCCCCGATGCCACGATCACGCTGGACTTTGCGCTCGTGCGGCTGACCGGAGTGATCGACAAGCTGCTGGTTTACCCGGAGCGGATGCAGCGCAATCTCGACAAGATGGGCGGGTTGGTCCACTCGCAGCGGGTGCTGCTGGCGCTGACCCAGGCCGGGCTGGAGCGTGATGCCGCTTACCGACTGGTCCAGCGCAATGCGATGCAGGTGTGGGAAAGCGACGGAGCGCTGAACCTGCTCGACCTGCTCAAGGCCGACGCGGACGTGACCGCCGCGCTGCCGGTGGCGGAACTGGAGGAGAAGTTCGACCTCGCCTATCACTTCAAGGCGATCGACGTGATCTTCACGCGGGTGTTCGGGGCGTGAGCCCGTCCGCCGCCCGCGCACAATTTGCGCAACGCGGCCCGCAACGCTAAGGCCCGCGCGATATGACTGAGCCGACAGCCCCCGCGCGCGATTACCGCAGCACCGTGTTCCTGCCGAAAACCGACTTCCCGATGAAGGCCGGCTTGCCGCAGAAGGAGCCGGGGATTCTGGCGCGCTGGCTGGACGGCGATCTCTACCACCAGCTGCGCGCCGCCCGTGCCGGGCGCGAGCAGTTCATTTTCCACGATGGCCCGCCCTATGCCAATGGCGATATGCACATCGGCCACGCGCTCAACCATATCCTGAAGGACATGGTCTGCCGCACGCAGAGCCTGCTGGGCAAGGACGCGCCTTATGTGCCCGGCTGGGATTGCCATGGCCTGCCGATCGAATGGAAGGTGGAAGAGCAGTACCGCAAGAAGAAGCTGGACAAGGATCAGGTCGATCCGGTCGAGTTCCGCGCCGAATGCCGCGCCTATGCGCAGCACTGGGTCGATGTGCAGCGCGAACAGCTCAAGCGGCTGGGCGTACTCGGCCACTGGGACAAGCCCTACCTGACCATGGACCCGCAGGCCGAGGGCACCATCGTGTCCGAATTGCTGAAGTTCGCCGAGTTCAGGCCAGCTCTATCGCGGGGCCAAGCCGGTGATGTGGTCCTCGGTCGAAAAGACCGCGCTGGCCGAGGCTGAGGTTGAGTACGAGGATATTGTCTCGACGCAGATCGACGTGGCGTTTGAGATTGTTGAGTTGCCGATTGCCGAGCTGGTCGGTGCCTATGCGGTGATCTGGACGACGACGCCGTGGACGATCCCGGTCAATCAGGCTTTGGCTTATGGGCCGGAGGTTGAGTATGTTCTGACTGATGCAAGCATTGTATACACCATTGAGAATGAGCGTTGGTCGGACACCAAAAATCATCCTGCGTATAAATATTTTGAGAATTGACGATTCCTCGTCGCAAAATCTTTGGTTGAGCAGGTGTCATTGCGGCTTGAGCGCGCGTGGCAGGACAGTGGGGCTTTTGTTACCTTAGACCCTGTCCCGACTCTCATCATAAAAGGGTCCGACCTCGCCGGAACCATCGCCCGCCACCCGATGGCTAACCACCTCCGTCAGCCCGTGCTTGACACGGGCCTTGGCTGTTCTTCGGACGCAGCGCTGAAGGAAAGCCAAGCCCCGGATCAAGTCCGGGGCGACGGTGAGGGGATACGGGGTGATGAGTGGGCACGGCGGGTCGAATTCTTCAACCGCCCGCGCCCGTTCCTGGCCGGCGACTTTGTCACCACCGACAGCGGCACGGGCCTCGTCCACATGGCGCCCGATCATGGCGAGGACGACTTTGCGCTTTGCAAGGCCGCCAGCACAACAGAAATGCCGCTGGAGCCGGTCTTCGCGGTCGAGGGCGACGGCAAGTACCGCGCGGACTGGGCCTGGCTGGGCGGGCAGGGTTCGGTCATCAACGCCAAGTTCAATGCGCCGGACGGCCCGATCTGCGAGGACCTGCGCGCTGCTGGCGGCTTGCTGGCGGCGTCGGCGGATTACCAGCATTCCTACCCGCACTCATGGAGGTCCAAGGCCAAGGTGATCTATCGCTGCACCCCGCAGTGGTTCGTGCCGATGGATAAGGCGATTGCACCTGCCCCCCCCCTCCCCTCGGGGGAGGGGCCGGGGGTGGGGGGTCCCACACCCGCAGGCGCAGAACACCCATCCCCAACCCCTTCCCTCAAGGGAAGGGGCGCCACCCTCCGCGAAACCGCCATGGCCGCGATTGCCGCCACGCGGTTTGTGCCGGAAAAGGGCCGCAACCGGCTGGGGTCGATGGTCGAAGGCCGCCCCGACTGGGTGCTCAGCCGTCAGCGCGCCTGGGGGGTGCCGATCACGCTGTTCGTGGCGAAGGGGACCAACCAGTACCTCTGCGATCCGGCGGTCAACGCGCGGATCATCGCGGCAGTCACCAAGGACGGCGTCGATGCCTGGTCCGATGCGCGGGCGAAGGAATACCTCGGGGCGGATTACCGCACCGAGGATTACGAGCGCGTCACCGACATTCTTGACGTGTGGTTCGATTCGGGCTGCACCCACGTGTTCACGCTGGAAAGCGGGCGCTGGCCCGAACTGACCCGCCCCAGCGGCTATGACCAGCCGCCGGCCGATCTGTACCTGGAAGGCAGCGACCAGCATCGCGGCTGGTTCCAGAGCTCGCTGCTGGAAAGCTGCGCCACCCGCGGCCGCGCGCCGTACAAGGCGGTGCTGACGCATGGGTTTACCATGGACCAGAAGGGCATGAAAATGTCCAAGAGCCTGGGCAATACCGTCGATCCGCTCAAGGTAATGGAGACCTATGGCGCGGACATCGTGCGGCTGTGGGCGCTGTCGGTCGATTTCACCGAAGACCACCGGATCGGCGATGAAATCCTGAAAGGCGTGGCGGACCAGTACCGCAAACTGCGCAACACCTTCCGCTATCTGCTGGGCGCGCTGGACGGGTTTTCGGAGGTTGAGCAGGTTGATGTGGCAGCGATGCCCGAGCTGGAACGCTATGTGCTGGCGCTGCTGGCGCAGCTCGATGCGACGCTGAAGCAGGCGGTGCTGGACTACGATTTCAACACCTACGTCCGCGCGCTGACAGACTTCTGCAACGAGGACCTCTCCGCGTTCTTCTTCGATATCCGCAAGGATGCGCTGTACTGCGACGCGGCTGACGACCCCAAGCGCATGGCTTACCGCACGGTGCTCGACACCCTGTTCCACGCCCTGATCCGCTACGCCGCCCCGGTGCTGGTGTTCACCAGCGAAGAGGTGTGGGGGACGCGCTATCCTGAGGGTGGATCGGTGCATCTTGCTCGAATGGCCAGAGTTGCCAGTGACAAGTGAAGCTGCAATCGCAACGGCGGCCAATCCAGCCACCGCCCCCCTGACCCGTCATCCCCGCGCAGGCGGGGATCCATCTGAGCTCTCCGTAAACGGCGCAGCTGGGATGGACCCCTGCCTTCGCAGGGGCGACGAATTGGTTGAACGGTGGACCGAGCTTAGAGCTGTTCGCCGCTTGGCATTCAATTCGTTAGAACGCGCACGAAACGAAAAGCTGATAAAGTCGTCGCTTGAGGCTGATCTGACGCTTGAGGTCATGACGTCGGCGCATTGGGCAGCGCTTGAAGGCCTCTCGGACGTTGATCTGGCAGAACTCTTTATCACTGGGCCTGTCAGTCTGACGAACAACATTCAAGAAATAGTGGGTGTTGGAATTGGCGCTGATGTCACCCGCACCACTCGCCACAAATGCGGCCGCTGCTGGCGGCACTTGCCCGAGGTGACCGAGGACGGCGCGCTGTGTTCACGTTGCGATCAGGTTGTGAGCGGCATGGAGGCGGCGGAATGAGCGCCTGCCCTATCTTCCCACTCCACCGTCACCCTGAACTTGTTTCAGGGTCCATTTCGCGTCGCGATCGGAGTGCTGGGGCGAGAGCGGCCTTGCGGCACGGTCGCTTGCCGTCCAGCGCTTCGGTCTGTGGGGCACGATGGATGCTGAACCAAGTTCAGCATGACGGGGCTGGTTTTGGGTTAGGGGTGGTTTCGTGACCCTCACCCCCGCCCGCAAGCTGGGCCTGATCCTTGCCGCCACGGTCTTCGCCCTCGACCGCTTCCTCAAGTGGCTGATGATCGGGCCGCTGAACCTGCGCGAAGTCGGCGTGATTGACCTGATCCCGGTGTTCGATCTGCGCTGGACCGAAAACCGCGGCGTCTCGCTGGGCTTTCTGACCGCTGAATCCGATGCCATGCGCTGGGGCCTGGTTGCACTTACCGCCGCCATCGCGCTCACCGTACTGGTCTGGCTGCTGCGCGAGCACAAGCGTGCAGACATCCTGCCGCTCGGCCTCGTCCTCGGCGGGGCGCTGGGCAATATCTGGGACCGCGCGGCCTTTGGCTATGTGGTGGACTATGCCGATCTGCACTTTGGCACGTTCCGCCCGTTCCTGATCTTCAATCTGGCCGATGCGGCGATCACGATTGGCGTGCTGTTAATCCTTGCCCGATCCTTCCTTTCGCGCGACAAGCGCGCTGACAACGATGCGGGCACGCCCGCGACGGAGAGCTGAATCATGCGAAAATACCCCGCCCTGATCGCTGTAGCTGCGGCGCCACCCTGCTGTCCGGATGCAGTTCTGGCGGCCTGTTCGGACGTGACCGGCCCGATGAATTCGCCGTGCAGCGCCAGGCGCCGTTGGTGGTTCCGCCAGATTTCGCGCTGACCCCGCCCGCGCCCGGCGCGCCGCGTCCGTCCGATGCCAATGCCCAGCAGCAGGCAATGGACGCGCTGTTCGGCCCGCCCGCACCGCGCAGTGACGTGGAGCGCACCACGATTGGCCGCGCCGGAACGTCCGCCCCCTCGATCCGCTCCACCGTAGGTGATCCGGGGACCAACACCGTCGCCAAGGGCGACGTCACCCGCGACATTCTGGCCGCTCCGCAAGGCGATGGCCGCGAAGCCCAGGCCGTGATCCCGGGCTGACTTTTGCTTTTAGCGCCGTTGTTCAACACGGGCTCGCCGCAAGGCGGGCCCGTTTGATTCTTGCCGATGCGTCAAACTGGCAGTCGCAGCCTGGCGGTCAAACCGGAAACCTTTCCGGCACCGTCGCGGCGATTGGCCAGGATCAGCGCGCCACCGTGCTGCTGCGCAATCGCCTTGGCCAAAGTCAGACCCAGTCCGGCCCCGCCGGTGGCGCTGTTGCGGGAGGGATCGCCGCGGGTGAAGGGTTCGAGCATCCGCGCGAGGTCCGCCTCCGGAATGCCCGGTCCATCATCGGCCACGACTACACACACTGCTTCCGCTTCGCGCTCCAGCGTGACCCGCGCCGCCAGGCCATAGCGCAGCGCGTTGCTGATCAGGTTGCGCAGCGCCCGGCGCACCCAAGTGGTGCGCAAGGATACCACCACGCGCGCGCCTGCCGCAAAGGTCACTGGCTCGCCCAGATCTTCAAATTCTTCGCAGACCATGGCGACCAGCGCGGCAAGCTCGACCGGCTCGCGGGGATCGCTCGGGCGGCCGACCCGCGCGAGCGACAGGATATCGTCAAGGGTGCGGGTGATGTCTTCGATCGTGTCCGCCATCCGGGCGCGTTCGGTTTCATCCTCAACCGATTCGATCCGCACCCGCAGCGCCGCCAGCGGCGTTTTCAGATCGTGGCCGATCGCCCCCAGCATCACGTCCTTTTCATTGAGCAAGTGAGCGACACGGTGTTCCAGCGCATTGTGCGCCGTGATCAGATGGCGGACATCATCGGGGCCTTCGGGCGGCACTTGCCCGCTGGGATCGCGGGTCTGCGCGAACTGGTCCATCCGCGCGGTGAGCGCCGCCAATGGCCGGGTAATCCGGCGCAGGATGAAGCGCAATCACCGCGACCAAGGCCGCATAAGTCAGCAGCGTTTGCGCGATCAAGCCGAACAGCGGGCGGGCATCTGCACGCGGGATCAGCACGCGGGTGATCATCCAGTCAGCGGCTGCCGCGCAGCCTGACCCCGGCGACCAGCAGGTCATGCGGCTGCGCTTGCCGAGCGCCTTGCACCCGTGCGCGCCGATCCAACCGCTGCACCGCAAGCGCATCGGCCAGCACCGCGCGGCGCAACACCACGACGTCCTCCAGCATCAGCCCTTGCCCGGTCAGCAACTGGCGCAGATCCTGCTCGTATTCGGGCAGCCGCGCTTCGCCATTGCGCAGCGGGATTGCTGCGTGGTTTCGTTCAGGAATCCGCGTGATTGCCGCAGCAGCTCAATGTCCGGACCGCGCTCGCCGCGCCGCGCGCGCGCGATGCGGCGCGGCTGTTCGGGCACGTGCGCGGCGAACAGCCGGAAGGCAGCGGTATGGAGCACGGCGGCTTCGCGCCGGGCGTCCCGGGCTTGATACAGCAGCACCGCCCCGATCGCCTGCGCCAGCAACAGCGCCACGCCCACCGCGAGCAGCAACTGCCCTTGCAGGCTGCGCGGCCTCAGCCAGCCAAGCGCGCGGCGGATCATGCCGTGGCGGGCGCAGCGACCCGGCGGACCTCGGCGGCGAGCATGTAGCCCCCGCCCCAGACGGTCTGGATCAGCGCCGGATTGCGGCTGTCGAGCTTCGATCTTGCGGCGCAGGCGGCTGATCTGGTTGTCGATCGCGCGATCAAACAGATGGGCTTCGCGGCCTTGAACCATATCAAGCAGCCGGTCGCGATCGAGCACCTGGCGCGGATGTTCCAGAAAGGCCATCAGCAACCGGAATTCGGCGGAAGAGATCGGTACCACTGCGCCGTCGGCATTGGTCAAACGGCGTTTGAGCGGATCGAGTTGCCAGCCATCGAAGACCAGAACTTCGTCTGGCGCCACGGTGCCGCGCTCTTGGTTGCGCGGCGCAGGACCGAGCGAATCCGGGCGACCAGCTCGCGTGGTTCGAATGGCTTGGTGACATAGTCATCTGCGCCGATTTCAAGCCCGACAATCCGGTCGGTCGCTTCACCCTTGGCAGTCAGCAGGATAGTCGGGATTGCCCGGGTTTCAGCCAGATGGCGGCACAGCGACAGGCCGTCTTCACCCGGCATCATGATGTCCAGCAGGACCAGATCGGGGGTGCTTTCGAGCAGCCGTGCGCGGGCTTCGGCGGCGCTGGCCGCCTCGGTTACGGCAAACCCCTGGCGCACCAGATATGCGGCCAGGGGTTCGCGCAGGCCTGGCTCATCATCGACGAGCAGCAGGCGGATAGAGACTTCTGCGGTCACGTGCCTGCGGGGTTCGCATGGAGCGGCAGCGCCACCGCGCAGCGAACGCATCTGCTCACGCATTTTCGCGCGCGCCGCCTTGCGTTCGTCAGCGCTGATCGAGCCATCCTTGTTGGCATCAATCATGGCAAAGTGCTGATCATGCGCAGCGGTGAATTCGGCCTGAGTCACCGCGCCATCCTTGTTGGCATCGGCCATGCCCAGCAGCAGCTTGCCGCCACCATGCCCGCCGCCGCGCTTGCCGTGGCGGCCGCCCATGCGCGTGTCCATCTTCGCGATCTGCACCATCGCCGCGCGCTTGCGGGCCGCGCTGGTGGCCAGCGGCGAATTCTTCGCGCGAAAGCTGACCATCCTTGTTGGCATCGATCCGCGCGAACCGCTCGCCCTGGCGCGCCGAACGGTCAGCCGTATCAAGCTTGCCGTCCTTGTTGACATCCATTTTGGTAAACATGGCGGCGGCCTGCGCCTGCGCTTCGGCGCGGGAAACCGTGCCGTTGCCGTCAGTGTCACCACGTGTCCCATGGCCAGCGCCGTGGCCGGCGGCATAGGCCGTACCGGCAGCAGCAAGCGCCAGTGCGGACAGGCCGATGGTCAATTTCTTCATTGCGAAACTCCCGAAAATCAGAGGGTGAAGTTGCGGCGGCCTGACCGGGAGGGAGGGGGATGGCCCGGCGCACCGCAACTTGCTGATCCCCTCTAGCGCGGTGTTGTCGCGCAGCTATGCCGGATCGAGGCAAAAGTGTAACCAATTGTCGCGGCTTGTTCGGGGCGTTCATCCCGCGCGCAAGCGCAGGGCCTGTCAGCCCATCACGAAGGCATTGCATTTGTTGCCATCGGGATCGCGGAAATACCCGGCATAGAACCCGTCACCGCGCGGCCCGGGCGCGCCTTCATCGCTGCCGCCGTTGTCGAGTGCAATCTGGTACAGCCTATCAACCTGCGCCGCATCACGCGCTTCAAATGCCACCATCACGCCGTTGCCGACCGTGGCCGGTGCACCATCGTGCGGCTTGGTCACGGCAATCCCGCGCCGGGCCATCGGCAATGCCCCAGGCGATAAACGTTTCAAACTCCATCATCCGCGGGGTCCCAGTTCCGCCGCAAGCGCATCATAGAACTTCGCCGCGCGCGGCAAGATCATTTGTGCCGACTGTTACGTAACCGATCATAGCCATTCTCCTCTGCAATCAGTTTTGGAACATTATGCGAACATCAAGCATGCGGCAAGGGCTGGCACGCCGCGTCCAGCCACGCCAGCGCCGCGCCTTCCAGCTGCGGGGCAAGCACAGCGCGCACTTGCGCGTGGTAGTCGTCCCACCAGCGCAGTTCCTCGCGGGTCAGCAGCGCGGTATCCACCAGCGCCGCGTCAATCGGCGCGAAGGTCAGCGTTTCGAAGCCGAGGTATTCGCCCTCTGCACCCGCAATTTCGCGGCGTTCGACCAGCACCAGATTTTCGATCCGGATGCCGAATTCGCCCGCCTTGTAATAGCCCGGCTCGTTCGAAAGGATCATCCCCGGCAGCAGTTCTTGCCCGGTGCCGGCCTGGCCGCCCTGCGCTTTGGCGATCCGCTGCGGGCCTTCGTGGACCGAGAGGAAGCTGCCGACCCCGTGGCCGGTGCCGTGGGCGTAATCGACCCCGGCCTGCCACAGGTGCATCCGCGCGAGCGTGTCGAGCTGGCTGCCGTTGGTGCCTGCGGGAAACACTGCGAGCGCCAGCGCGATGTGGCCCTTGAGCACGCGGGTGAAGCGGTCCTTGTGCTCGGCTGTGGGCTGACCGGGGCCGACCCAGACGGTGCGGGTGATGTCGGTGGTGCCGTCGGCATATTGCCCGCCCGAATCGACCAGATAGACCGAATTCGGCGCAATCGGCAGGTTGGATTCTTCGTCGACCTTGTAGTGCGGGCTGGCGGCGTGCGGCCCGGCGGCGGAGATCGTGTCGAACGACAGATCGCGCAGCAGGCCGGTGTCCTCGCGGAAGCTGTGCAGCTTGGCGGCGGCGCTGAGTTCGTCCTGCCGCCCTTGGGTGCTTCGATGCGACAGCCAGTGCAGGAACTTCGCAATCGCCGCCCCGTCGCGGGCCTGCGCCGCGCGCTGCCCGGCCTGCTCGACCGGGTTCTTCTGCGCCTTGGGCAGCACGGTCGGATCGGTCAGCTCGCACGACCTGCGCACCCGCACTTTCTAGCGCCGCGAATACCGCCTGGACTGACGCGTTCGGGATCGACCGCAACCTTCTTGCCCGCCAGCGCGCGCAGCTGCGGCACGAACGCCTTCGGGCGGGATCGTGACCGCATTGCCCAGATGCGCGCGCAGTTCTGGCGTGACCTTCTCTTCAGCGATGAACAGCTCGGCAGTGCCGTCGGCATGGGCGATCACGAACCTCAGCGCCACCGGGGTGCGCTCGACATCGGTCCCGCGCAGGTTGAGCAGCCACGCGACCCCATCGAGCGCCGAGACCACTGCTGCATCGAGGCCTTTGGCGCTGAGCCATTCGGCCACCTCACTGCGCTTGGCCTCGCTCGATTGCCCGGCAAATTCGGCCGGATGCACCAGCGCCGGGGCGAGCGAGGGCGCGGGACGATCCTGCCACACCGCGTCGATCGGATTGCCCTCTACCGGGACCAGAACGGCGCCCTTGGCGGCAAGCGCCTGCGCCGCATCGACCCACGGCTTGCCGTGCAGCCAGGCATCATAGCCGATCTTGCGCGCCTTCGGGGGCATGCTCGCGCGAGCCACGCCGCGATGCTGGTCTGCGGCACCGACTGGTATTCGAACAGCCGCCCGTCGACCTGCTCGCGCACCTGCAGGGTATAGCGCCCGTCGACGAAAATCGCCGCTCGATCTACCAGCACTGCCGCTGAACCCGCCGATCCGCCGAACCCGGTCAGCCAGGCGAGCCGCTGGGCATAGCCGCCGACATATTCGCTCATGTGCTCGTCCGAAATCGGCACCACGAAGCCGTCGAGGCCGCGCGCTTCAATTCCTTGCGCAGCGCTTCGAGTCGGGCTTCGTGGGTATTCATCAGCATGGTTGCAGTCCTTCTGCCGCCACCATAAGGCCAGCCATGAGTCTTACCACACCCCCGATCGCCGCGAAAATAGCCGCACACCGTCACGCATCACGGGATCGCCGTGACCGACGACTACGCCTGGCTGCGCGATCCGGGCTATCCCGAGGTCACGGATCCGGCAGTTCTCGCGCACCTTGAGGCAGAGAACGCCTGGTTCGAAGCGGCGATGGCCCCGCACCAATCGCCGATCGACACGCTGTTCACCGAAATGCGCGCGCGGATCAAGGAAGCGGACAAGTCGGTCCCGCAGAAGGATGGCGACTGGCTCTACTGGATCGAGTTCGAGGAAGGCGCGGAGTACAAGAAGTGGTGGCGGCGGCCGGTGGCAGGCGGCGCTGACGAGCTGATCCTCGACGAAGTCGCGCTGGCTGAAGGCCACGAGTACTTCCGACTCGGCGCGATCGCGGTGTCGAACGATGGCACCATGCTCGCCTGGTCGGTCGATGACAACGGCTCCGAACGCTTCACCGCGCGGATCAAGGTGATCGCCACCGGCGAACTGCTGGCCGACGAGATCCCCGGCACGCTCTCCGGGCTGGTCTGGGTCGCGCGGGACACCGGGCTGGTCTACAGGCTCGCCAACGAGCACTGGCGGACCGACAATGCCCGGCTGCACTGGCTCGGCACCCCAACCGCAAGCGACATTGAGCTTTACCATGAGGACGACGAAGGCTTCCGCGTCGGCGCCTCGCTCTCGGCCAACGAGCAGTGGCTGATCATCGGCACCTCGGATCACGAAACCAGCGAAGTCCGGCTGGTCCCGGCGGCCGATCCGCTCGCCGCGCCGATGCTGGTGCGCGCCCGCCAGAACGGGGTCGAATACGATGTCGATCTGCGCGAAGACACGCTGTTCATCCACGCCAACGATACCCACGAAAACTTCCGCCTCGCCACCGCGCCGCTGGCCGATCCGGGCGACTGGACGACGCTGATCGCAGGAGCGGACGCGTTCTACCTGACCGGGTTTGAGCTGTTCCGCGATTTCTACGTGATCGAAGGGCGGCGCGGCGGGCTCGATCAGATCGAGGTGCGCTATTACGACGATCCCGCGCGGATCGAACCGATCGCCTTCCCCGAAGCGAGCTACTCGCCGGGCTGGGCGACAATCCCGAATGGGCGATGGACACGCTGCGGCTGTCACTACGAAAGCATGGTCAGCCCGGCCTCGGTGCTCGATTACCACGTCGCCGAACGCAGCCTGACCACGCTCAAGGTGCAGGAAATCCCCTCGGGCTATGACGCCTCGCTGTACACCACGGAGCGGCTGGAAATTGCGGCGCGCGACGGCACGCTGATCCCGGTCTCGGTGGTCATGCGCAAGGACCGCGCCGCAGGCGGCCCGCTCCACCTCTACGGCTACGGCGCCTATGGCATAGCGATCGACCGGGCTTTTCGACCACCCGGCTGCGCCTGGTCGATCGCGGCTTTGCCTATGCCATCGCGCATATTCGCGGCGGGGACGATCTGGGCCGGGCGTGGTACAAGGCGGGCAAGCTGGAACGGCGCACCAACACCTTCACCGATTTCGTCGATGTCGCGCAGGGCCTGATCGAGCGCGGATTATACCGCAGCGGGCCAGATCAGCATTTCGGGCGGCTCGGCCGGCGGCGAGCTGATGGGCGCGGTGATCAATTCCGACCCGGAGCTGTGGGGCGCAGTCGTGGCGCATGTGCCGTTCGTCGATGTGCTCAATACCATGCTCGATGGCAGCCTGCCGCTGACCCCGGGCGAATGGCCCGAATGGGGCAATCCGATCGAGGACAAGGCGGCCTTCGAACTGATCCGCTCCTACTCGCCCTACGATCAGGTTTCGGCCCAGGCCTATCCGCCGATGCTGGTCACCGCCGGCCTCAACGATCCGCGCGTGACCTATTGGGAGCCCGCCAAATGGGTCGCCAAGCTGCGCGAGCTCAAGACCGATGACAACGTGCTGCTGCTCAAGACCAACATGGGCGCAGGCCATGGCGGCAAGTCGGGCCGGTTCGAGAGCCTGAAGGAAACAGCAGAAGAGTTTGCGTTTATCCTGTGGCAGCTTGGGGTGGAGGAAAGCGGGTCATGAAACGCGTAGTTGGTCTTGGTGCACTCGCCTTGCAAGTTATGGGAATGGTCTTCGTCGGCTTGATGGTCCAATCGGCAATGACCTGGAAGGGTTCGGAAAATTTCGGCAAGTTGGGTTCGCTGTTCTACGGACTGCCAATCTCGCTGGTCAGCTTTCTACTTGGCATTCTCGTGTTCGCCATGAGCAGCGCATTTGCGCATCGCATCGGCTCGATCATCCGTGTCGCGGCTTTCGCCATCCCGCTGATTACCAGTGCGCTCGCGTTTGTGGGCGGTCAAAGTTGAAATCGCTTTGACCAACCGCCACACCCTCACCTTCACCGCGCTGCCCGAGCACATCGACGAGCTGGGCCATGTCAACAACGCGGTCTGGGTCGACTGGATCCAGCAGATCGCCACTGCGCACTGGGCGGCGGTCGCCGCGCCGGAGCATCAGGCCGCATACGTCTGGGTCGTGACCCGGCATGAGATCGACTATCGCGGCAATATTGGGCCGGGCGAGAGCGTCACCGCCGAGACCTTTATCCCCACCGGGCCGACCGGTGCGCGGTTTGATCGGCGGGTCGATTTCGCGGACGCGGCGGGCAAGGTGATCGTCAGCGCGAAGACGACCTGGGCGCTGATCGACAAGGCCAGCGGCCGGTTGCAGCGGGTCCGCGAGGAGGTTGCCGCGCCGTTTCGGCCGTTTGCGGATGAGGCCTAATAGCCACTCCCCTCTCCTTCATCGTCACCCTGAACTTGGTTCAGGGTCCATCTGCTCGCACGCCCTGAGGGTTGTCGATACCGACTAACGGCGCGGCCTCGTTGCACGGCAACAGCTGCTTCGGTACATGGGCCGGAGCAAATGGACCCTGAAACGAGTTCAGGGTGACGGCGTTGGTGGTGGTGCAGTTTCAGCCCAGCACCTCCGCCACCGGCGTGTAGTCATAGCCCAGCTCGCGCGCGACCGCCTCATAAGTCACCTTGCCGCCGCTAAACGTTCAGCCCCGCCGCGAGATGCGGGTTGGCTTTCAGCGCCGCCTTCCACCCCAGCTCCGCAATCCGCAGCGCGTGCGGCAGGGTCACGTTGTTCGAGCGCATAGGTGCTGGTCCGCGCCACCGCGCCGGGCATGTTGGCGACGCAGTAGTGCACCACGCCATCGACCACATAGGTCGGCTCGGCATGGGTGGTGGCGTGGCTGGTTTCAAAGCAGCCGCCCTGATCGATCGCGACGTCGACCAGCACCGCGCCGGGCTTCATGCAGCCCCAGCATTTCGCGGGTCACCAGCTTGGGCGCGGCGGCGCCGGGGACCAGCACCGCGCCGATCACCAGTTCGGCCTCGCACAGCATCTGTTCGATGTTGGCGCGGTTGGAAAAGCGCGTCTTGGCGCGGCTTTCGAAGTGCGTGCCGAGCCGTTCGAGCACTTCGGGATCGCGGTCGAGGATCGTCACATCCGCGCCCAGCCCGACCGCCATCTGCGCCGCGTTGAAGCCGACTACGCCGCCGCCGATCACCATCACCCGCCCCGGCAGCACGCCCGGAACGCCGCCGAGCAGCACCCCGCGCCCGCCGTGCGCTTTTTCCAGCGCAGTCGCCCCGGCCTGGATCGACATCCGCCCCGCGACCTGGCTCATCGGCTTGAGCAGCGGCAGGGTGTTGCCCGGCCCGGTCACTGTCTCATAAGCAATTGCGGTGACGCCCGACTTGACCAGCGCCGCAGTCTGCTCCGGATCGGGCGCGAGGTGGAGGTAGGTGTAGAGCACCTGGCCCTCGCGCAGCATCGCGCATTCGCCCGGCTGCGGTTCCTTGACCTTGACCACCATTTCGCAGCCGTCGAAAACCGTCTTGGCATCGGGCTTGATTGCCGCTCCGGCGCGTTCATAGTCGCTGTCAGCTCGCGCCGATCCCCAGCCCCGCGCCGCTCTCAACCCACACCTCGTGGCCATGCGCCACCAGCTCGCGCGCCGATTCGGGGGTAAGGCCAACGCGGTATTCGTGGTTCTTGATTTCCTTGACAGTACCGACGCGCATGGGGGGTCTCCTCCTGAGTGATTTCAGCGAAATGGACCATTTCGCGCTTCGGAAATCACGGCAAACAAAATACGTGGAAATCGTTACGGATGAAACCGTTTTAGAGCAAGGCGATCACAACGCCTGAGCCGCCGCGTATGCACTCGCCCAAGCCCATTGGAAGTTGTAGCCGCCCAACCAGCCGGTGACGTCGACCGCCTCACCAATTGCGAGGAGGCCGGGGACCTTGCGGGCTTCCATGGACTGCGAGGACAGTTCGGCGGTGCTGATCCCGCCGGCGGTGACTTCGGCCTTGGCGAAGCCTTCGCTGCCGTTGGGCGTAAAGCGCCAGTCGGCGAGGCGCGTCTGCGCAGCGCGGAGGACCTTGTCTGACTGGTTGGCAAGCTCGCCTGTGACGCCGAGCCGCTCCGCTCAGCCGCGCGGCCAAACGCTCGGAAAGGTATTCGCCAAGCACTTTGGCCGAGCCCGCTGCGCGGGCGCTGGCGTTTGGCTTCGAGTAGCCACTCGCCGCTGCGTCGGGGAGGAAATCGAAGCCCACTTCATCGCCGCGCTGCCAGTAACTGGACACTTGCAGCACCGCCGGACCCGAGAGCCCGCGATGGGTGAACAGCGCGGCTTCGCGGAATCTGCGCCTTGCCGCATTTGGCGATGACCTCCGCCGATACGCCCGAGAGTTCGGTGAACAGCGCGTCCTCGCCCGCCAAGGTCAGCGGCACCAGCGCGGGGCGCGGCTGGACGACCTTGAGGCCGAACTGGCGGGCCAGTTCATAGGCCAGAGTGGTTGCGCCAAGTTTGGGGATCGAAGGCCCGCCGGTGGCGATCACCAGTTTGGGAGCGCTGGCGCCGCCGATGTGGAAGCGGCCATCGTGGTGGGCTACGTCACCGACAGCGTTCGCCAAAGCGCAGGGTCACACTGCCCTTCGCGCATTCCTCCAGCAGCATGGCGACGATCTGCTTGGCCGAGCCATCGCAGAACAATTGACCCAAGGTCTTTTCGTGCCAGGCGATCTGATAGCTTTCAACCAGAGCGAGGAAATCCTGCGCGGTGTAGCGGCTCAGCGCCGATTTGGCGAAGTGCGGGTTGCTGGACAGGAACCGATCCGGCGCGGTGTGGAGATTGGTGAAATTACAGCGCCCGCCGCCCGAAATCAGGATCTTGCGGCCCGGTTCGGCGTTGTGATCGAGCAGCAGCACGCTGCCTGCCGCGTTGTCCGGCGGTGGCGGCGCAGAACATTCCCGCCGCGCCCGCGCCGAGGATGATGGCGTCGTATTGGGTGGTCAGCCAAAATCCTCCCCGGAACGGGGAGGTGGCGCGCCGTAGGCGTGACGGAGGGGCCGGGTGCTTCCGCTCCACGGCAGCTTGTGCAGGAGGCAATCGACCCCTCCGCCCGCTGCGCGGCCACCTCCCCGTTCCGGGGAGGATTTGGTGATCGCGGTGGTTCACGCGGCACCAGTTCCAACGCCAGCGCCTCCGCCACGCGAATCCCATCCACCGCCGCCGACAAGATCCCGCCCGCATAGCCCGCACCTTCGCCTGCCGGATACAGCCCGCGCGTGTTGATGCGACTGCAAGTCCGCCCCGCGCTTGATCCGCACCGGACTGGAGGTGCGCGTTTCGACCCCGGTCAGGACGACGTCAGGGTGATCGTAACCCGGCATCTGCCGCCCGAACACCGGCAGCGCCTCGCGCATTGCGGCGACGGCATAGTCCGGCAGACACAGCGCGAGGTCGGTCAGTTTGACGCCCGGCTGATAGCTTGGCGTGATGCTGCCCAAGCAGTTGAGGGCGTTGCCGGCGAGGAAATCGCCAAGTTTTTGCCCCGGTGCGCGATAATCGCTGCCGCCTGCAACGAACGCCAGTTCCTCCCATTTGCGCTGGAACTGCATCCCCGCCAGCGGCCCGCCGGGATAGTCGCGCGCGGGTTCGATATCGACCACCAGGCCCGAATTGGCGTTGAATTCGGCACGCGAATACTGGCTCATTCCGTTGGTGACCACTCGTCCGGCTTCGCTGGCGGCGGCAACAACGCGCCCACCCGGGCACATGCAGAACGAATAGACCGAGCGCCCGTTGCTGGCCTTGTGCGCCAGCGAATAGGCCGCTGGGCCGAGCAGCTTGTTGCCCGCGAACGGGCCATAGCGGGCGGTGTCGATCAAGCCCTGCGGGTGCTCGATCCGTACCCCGATCGCGAAGGGCTTGGCCTCCAGATAGACCCCTGCCGCGTGCAACACTTCGAAGGTATCGCGCGCCGAATGGCCAACCGCCATGATGACATGGCTCGCAGCGAGGTATTCGCCGGTCGAGAGGTGCAAGCCCTTGATTGTGCCGCCATCCCCATTGGCAGCGATGTCGAAACCCGTCGACCCGCGTTTCGAAGCGGTATTCGCCGCCGAGCGCTTCGATCGTTTCGCGGATGCTCATCACCATCGTCACCAGCCGAAACGTGCCGACATGCGGATGCGCTTCGGTGAGGATTTCTGCCGGTGCGCCCGCCTTGACGAACTCGGTCGAGCACCTTGCGCCCCAGATGGCGCGGGTCCTTGATCCGGCTGTAGAGCTTGCCATCGGAAAAGGTCCCCGCCCCGCCCTCGCCGAACTGAGCGTTGCTTTCGGGATTGAGCACTGCGCGCCGCCACAGCCCCCAGGTATCCTTGGTCCGTTCGCGCACCGCCTTGCCGCGTTCGATGATGATCGGCTTGAACCCCATCTGCGCGAGCACCAGCGCGGCGAGCAAGCCGCAGGGCCCCGCACCGATCACCACTGGGCGCGGACCGTCCCAGTCCTCAGGCGCGCGGACCGGGAACCTGTAGCTGGTATCGGGGGTCGGGCGGACGTGGCTGATCCCCGGCCAAGCGCGCCAGCACCGCCGCTTCATCCGCCACCGTGCACGTCGAGCGCATAGACCAGCTTGATCGCGCGCTGCTTGCGCGCATCGTTGCCGCGCCGGACCAAAGTGACGCGTTGCAAGTCGCTTCCGCCGCGATCCCCAGCCGGGCACAGACCGCCGCGTCCAGCGCCTCGGGCGGATGGTCCAGCGGCAAGGTCAGGTCGGTCAGGCGGATCATCGCGCCCGCCCTACAGAAGCGGCAGGCGAATGGGGAAGCGGCACGCAGCGAGTCAGGTTGCCGCGGGATGAATCATTGCATTGTGCCCACATATGCGCCCATATGGTCCCCGCTATCGTCGCCTGCGACGGGACTTCTTGCGTCCGCGCTACTTGCTCCCCTTTCTCGCCACCTTGCTCCGCCGACACGTGCCTGCGGGAATCCCAATGTTTCGTGAAAGGAACGCATCATGCCAGTAGGCACCGTAAAATTCTTCAATCCCGACAAAGGCTTTGGCTTCATCCAGCCGGATGACGGCACCACGGACAACTTCGTTCACATCAGTGCCGTCGAACGTGCCGGGATGGCGCACGCTGAACAAGGACCAGCGGATCCAGTACGAACTCGAAACCGACAAGCGCGGCAAGACTTCGGCAGTCAATCTCGGTCGAAGCCTAAGATCATGGCCAAAGAGGAGCTGATGACCCTCGACGGCCAGATCGATGAAATCCTGCCCGATGGCCGTTTCGGGGTAGTCCTCGAAAACGACCATCGGATCATCGCCTACACCGCCGGGAAGATGCGCAAATACCGCATCCGCTCGGTGGTGGGCGATCGGGTCAAGGTCGAAATGACCGCCTTACGATTTTCAGCAAAGGCCGGATCGTGTTCCGCGATCGCGGCAGTACCGGGCCAACCGGTCCGGTGCGGCGCAAGCGGCGCTGATCTTTCGCGCCGTGGCGCGCCGCTGCCGCATAACCCAATTTTCGGCTGTGGCCGCGAGGCACCATGTCCGTATCGTCGCAATTCATCAGCGGCCAAGTGCGCGGCCGCAAGGCATCCGCATGCCGCGCTGTCCAACCAGCGCGACATGCTGCTCTGGCTCGCAGGCCGCATGGCAGGCGATGGCCGACCGCACGATCCGCAAGGTTGCGACCGAACGCGACCAGGCGCGAAGCAGCCAAACGGTGCCAGCGCGTGAGCGGGGCAATGTCTGCGCTTGCTTCCATAAACAAGGATCCAAGCACATGACCGTCGACCACACCCGCCCCTTTTTGATCAGCCGCGATGCAGCCGGCAATTTTCGCCTGACGGTGCGCGACACCCGCTACAATTCGCAAGGCTATCCGATCGTCACTGCGGCACTGCAGGATGAGACCTTCCTGACCGCCGCCGCTGCCAAGGCGCACGCGCGCGACAAGTTCAAGGCGGTCGCGGGGCAGTACGAAATGAAAGGTGCGCTGCCCGCTCCTGAGCGCTGCTTTCCGCGACAAGCGGCTGGCCGATCCTTGTCGCGGTAGATATCGCGCCGCCCGACGTGGTTGGCGGGGCCGACGAAGCCGTCGGCTTCCATCCGCTCGACCCATTTGGCCGCTGTATTATAGCCCACGCCCAGCTGACGTTGCAGCCAGCTCGCGCTGGCCTTCTGGCTTTCGAACACGATCTGGCAAGCCTGGCGATATTTGCGCTCGTCCGGGCTTGTCGCTGGCCGCTGGCATCCAGATCGTCGAAGCCAAAGCCGCCGTCCTCGGGCTCTTCGGTGACCGAATCGACATAGTCCGGCTGGCCTTGGCCACGCCAGTAATCGGCGACGCGTTCGACTTCCTCGTCCGACACGAACGGGCCATGGACGCGCCGCACCGGGTCGCTGCTCGGCTTGTAGAGCATGTCGCCCTTGCCCAGCAGCTGTTCGGCGCCCTGTTCGCCCAGAATGGTGCGGCTGTCGATCCGGCTGGTCACGGCAAAGCTGATCCGGGTCGGCAGGTTGGCCTTGATCACCCCGGTGATCACGTCGACCGAAGGCCGCTGGGTCGCCATGATCAGGTGGATCCCCGCCGCGCGGCTTTTCTGGCTGAGCCGCTGGATCAGCACTTCGATTTCCTTGCCGACCGTGACCATCAGATCGGCGAGCTCGTCGACGATCACCACGATCTGCGGCAGCACCGGGTAATCGAGCTGCTGGTCTTCGAACAGCTCCTCGCCGGTATCGGGATCGAACCCGATCTGCGATCCGGCGGCCGAGCGGCTTGCCCTTGGCAATCGCGGTCCTCACCTTCTCGTTGAAGCCCGCGAGGTTGCGCACCGACAGCTCGCTCATCATCCGGTAGCGGCGCTCCATTTCCTCGACCGCCCACTTCAGCGCGCGTACTGCCTTGGCGGGCTCGGTCACCACGGGCGAGAGCAGATGCGGGATATCGTCGTAGCTTTTCAGCTCCAGCACCTTGGGATCGACCAGGATCAGGCGGCACTCGGCGGGCGTCAGCCGGTACAGCAGGACAGCAGGATCGTGTTGAGCCCGACCGACTTGCCCGATCCGGTGGTCCCCGCCACCAGCAGATGCGGCATGGTGGCAAGGTCTGCCACCACCGGCTCCCCGGCGATATCCTTGCCAAGAATGATCGGCAGCGAGGCCTTGCTGCCCGCGAACTTCTCGCAGGCGACCAGTTCCTTGAAGCTGACGATCTGGCGGTCGGCATTGGGCAGTTCGATCCCCATCACCGTCCGCCCGGGAATCGCGGAGACCCGCGCCGAGATCGCCGACATGTTGCGCGCGATATCGTCCGCCAGCCCGATCACCCGGCTGGCCTTGATCCCCGGTGCGGGTTCCAGCTCGTACATCGTCACCACCGGCCCCATCCGGACCGCGTCAATCGTGCCTTTGACGTTGAAATCGTCGAGCACGGTTTCCAGCAGCCGCGCGTTGCGCTCCAGCGCCAGCTTGTCGACTTTCGGCGCGGAATGGGCCGGGGATCGGTCAGCAGGTCCAGCTCGGGCAGCTTGTAGGTATCGAAGAAATCGCCCTGCTTGCCCGCCGTCGCCAGTTGCGCGGGCCGCGCCGCGCGGGTCGGGTCGGTAATCTCGGGCGGTTTGCGGGTGGGCTCTGCGGGCGGCAGAGTCGTGCGCTGGTCCTTGACCGGTTTGGCGGGCCTGACCGAAATGAACTGCCCGCCCGCTTCCAGCGCCTGCGTCGGGCGGCGGCGCAGCAGGCCGGGCAGAGTCAACAGGCTGCCCCAGTCCAGCGCGAACACCCGTCCCGCAAGCACCGCCCCGGCGCCAAGGCACAGCACGGCAGCGGTGAGTTGCAACCAGCCCTGCGCGGTTTCCCCGGCCAATCCGGCCAGCGCGCTGATCGTCTTGGCCCCGAGCAGCCCTGAAATCCCGCCGAGCGAGGCCGGTAGCGATCCGCCAGGCCCGTCAAACCACAACGCCAGCGGGGTCCCGATCAGCGCCATCGCGAACAGCAGCACGCCAATCGGCCGCCACCACGCGTGATCGGCATGCGGCTGCTCGGCATCGTCTTCCTCGACCAGCTTCCACAGCTTGCGCGCGAAGACGTAGAGCATTGGCAATAGCAGCACCGAGACCACCCCAAACAGGTATAGCGCGCGTTCGGCAAACCAGGCCCCCGGCGCGCCCATCCAGTTCAGCACCGGACCCGATGACGCGGTCGAGGCCGAAGGATCGGTCTGTTCATAGCTGATCAGCGCCAGCGCCAGAAACACCATTGCCGCCAGCAGGGCCAGTGATCCCGCGATCTCGGCGCTGCGGCGCAGCGACCGGCGCAGCACTGCGCGCCAGTCCGGCTTGGGGCCGCGTGCGCCCGCCGTGATTGCCCGTGATGCCATGGTGCTCCCCTTCGTCTGGCGCGCACTATGCGCCCGGGGGCGACTCCGCGTCAAGAATCCCCCCAAATTCAGCGATTCGGTTCATCGCAAATTCACTGCAAAAACGCGTCGATCCCGGCCCAGCGTGACCAGCCGAGCGCGCGAGCTCGGCGCGGCGTCATCCCACCCAGTGCGATCACCGGAACCGGGCTGCGCGTCGCGAGCAACCGGAACCGCACCGGCCCAAAGCTGGCCGCGCCGGGGTGGAGCGGGTCGGGAACACGGGTGAAAGCAGTACCGCATCGGCGCGGCGCACCTGTCGCAACTCCCGCAACGAATGCGCAGTGGCGAGCCGCAAGGCCTTGCCGCCGCGCGCCAGTTGATCCGCTGCGCCATAGGCCCCGTCAGCCCCCCAGCGCCGGGCCATGCGGCAATCGCCCGCCAGCAGAACTCTATGGCCGCAGCTGCGCGCAATCCGCGCCAGCGCCTTAAACCGCGCGCGCCGTTCGGCGGGCGGCAAGTGGTAATGCCGAAAGATGAACCCGCTGCCGCGCGGCAGGCGGCGCAGCGCCAGTGCCAGCGCGGCATCATTGCGCGCGTCACTGATCAGCCAGATTTGCGGGAGAGACTGGAAACGCGCCATCGCCCCGCTATAGCAGCGCAATATGACCACGCCACTGACAGACATTCTTGCCCGGATCGACCATGCCGCGAAGCTCGCCCGGCGCGCCGCCGATGACATCACGCTGATCGCAGTGACCAAGACCCAGCCTGCCGAACGGATCGCACCGCTGCTGGCGGCGGGTCAGCGGGTGTTTGGAGAGAACCGCTTACAGGAAGCCGCTGAAAAGTGGCCCGCCCTGCGCGAAGCCCATCCTGATGTGGCGCTGCACCTGATCGGGCAGCTGCAATCGAACAAGGCGGACGAAGCCGTGGCGCTGTTCGATTGCATCCATTCGCTTGACCGGCCCTCGCTGGTCACCGCGCTGGCGCGGGCGATGGACCGAACTGGGCGGCAAGTGCCGTGTTTCGTGCAGGTCAATATCGGCGCGGAAGACCAGAAGGGCGGTTGCGCGCAAGCCGATCTGCCACCGCTGCTGGCCCAGGCGCGCGCCGCCAATGTGCCGGTGATCGGGCTGATGTGCCTGCCCCCCGCCGGAATCGAGTCCGCCCCGTTCTTTGCCCTGCTTGACAAGCTGGCGCGCGATCATGGGCTGGCCGGGCGCTCAATGGGCATGAGCGACGATTTTGAAACCGCGATCATGCTGGGTGCAACGCATATTCGCATTGGCTCGGCGCTGTTTGGCGCGCGCGCCTGAACTAACTGCTGGCTCGGCATTGCGCCGCCGCCATTCCCCGTTAGGTTCCGGCAAAACAACCGGTTCAGGGATGGGCGATGACTGAAACTTTTGCCGAAATGGTGGCGCAATGGATTCCGGCGGGCTGGCCTGCGCGCTCGGTGGCGGAGGTGCAGGACCTGCTGTGCGCACCCGGCATGCCGTTCGAGCTGGAGACGGTCGCGATCCGCGGCGTGCCGACAAAGGTGTGGAAGAACGCCTTGCCCGATCTGGCCACGCTGGCCCGCGCCGGTCGCACGCATGGTGACGCGACCTTTGTGGTCTATGAAGACGAGCGCGTCAGCTTTGATGCCTGGTTCCGCGCAGTCGCGGCCATGGCAGCGCATTTGCAAGCGCTGGGAGTGACCAAGGGTGACCGGGTCGCGCTGGTGATGCGCAACCTGCCCGAATGGCCGGTGGTGTTCTTCGCCGCGACCACGATCGGTGCGATCTGTGTGCCGCTCAATGCCTGGTGGACCGGGGCCGAGCTGCTGTACGGCCTGAACAATTCGGGCAGCACCGTGCTGATCTGCGATCCCGAACGCTACGAACGGATCGCCGAACACCGCGCGGAGCTGCCCGCGCTGGAGCACATTCTGGTCAGCCGCCTCGCCCGCGCTCCGCTAGGCACGACCCGGCTGGAGGACGTGATCGGCACCTCGGCCAGCTGGGCCGATCTGCCCGATCTCGATCTGCCTGACACCGATCTGCACCCGGATGATCCGGCGACGATCCTCTACACCTCGGGCACCACCGGCAATCCCAAAGGCGCGCTGGGCACGCACCGCAACCTGCTGACCAATGTGCTGTCGGGCGGTTATGCCGCCGCGCGCTCGGTGCTGCGGCGCGGAGAAGCTTTGCCCGAACCGGCGCGCAAAGTGACGCTGACGGTGATCCCGCTGTTCCACGCCACCGCCTGTTCGGCAACCTTGATGGGGGTGATCGCGGGCGGGCACACCATGGTACTGATGTACAAGTGGGACCCGCTGAAAGCCTTCGCGATTATCGAGCGCGAGCGGGTCAACACCACCGGCGGGGTGCCGACCATCGCCTGGCAGCTGATCGAGCACCCGGAGCGGGAGAACTACGATCTCTCGTCGATTGAGGCGATTGGCTATGGCGGCGCGCCCTCCGCGCCCGAACTGGTCCGCAAGATCCGCGAGACCTTTGGCGCGCTGCCCAGCAATGGCTGGGGGATGACCGAGACCTCCGCCACGGTGACCACCCATTCGGCCGAGGACTATCTCAACCGTCCGACCAGCTGCGGCCCGGCGGTGGCGGCAGCCGACCTCGAAATCCGCGCGGACGATGGCGTCACGGTCTTGCCGCTTGGGCGAGATCGGCGAGCTGTGGGCGCGCGGGCCGATGATCGTCGCGGGCTATTGGCAGAACCCCGAAGCCACTGCCGCGACCTTCGTCGACGGCTGGGTCCGCACCGGCGACCTCGCCTACCTTGATGACGAAGGCTTCTGCTACATCGCCGACCGCGCCAAGGACATGGTGATCCGCGGCGGCGAGAACATCTATTCGTCACGAGGTCGAGAACGCGCTCTACGAGCACCCGGCGGTCAGCGACGCCGCGGTGGTCGGCATCCCGCACCGCACCCTGGGCGAAGAACCCGCCGCCGTGGTGTTCTGCTCACCCGGCACCAGCGCGAGCAGAGGCCGAACTGCAAGCCTGGGTCCGCGTCCGGCTCGCCAATTTCAAGGTGCCGGTGCGGGTGCTGTTCCTGGACGAGACTTTGCCCCGCAACGCCAACGGCAAGATCTTGAAGAAGGACTTGAAAGGGTTGTTTGCAGGGTAAGGAAGCGCACGTCCTTGCTTATGGGTGCAGCTTCCTGTTCCGCGCACATGGATTGCTATCCTGCCAATTCCCGCGCCCGCGCTGCCAGTCGTTCCACCGCCGGCAGCATGGATCGCCGGAGCGCTGACCAGCAGGCCAAAGGCGCGCGGATCGCGCTTGTTATAGGCCAGCGCCTGGCCGAACACGTCGGTCGTCGCGGCTCCGGCTTCGCGCGCGATCAGCGCTGCCGCGCCGATATCCCATTCATAGCCCCAGCGCAGCGTGGCGACCAGATCGGCTTCGTCCGCCGCAACCATCGCAATCCGCAAGGCGATCGAATTGGGCTGGTCGACCGGCACCAGATCGCTGTCGGTCTTGGGCAAGCCCTGCGCCGGGACCCGCGCACCGCGCAGCTCGGTGCGCTGGCTGGCGCGCAGCCGCTCGCCGTTGCGCCAGGACCCTTGCCCCGCCTGCGCGTACCAGAATTCGCCGCGCGCCGGGGCATCGAGCATCCCCAGCAGCGGCCGCCCGGCGCTGACCAGTGCGACCGAAATCGCCCAGCCCGGCCGACCGCGCACGAAATCGCGGGTACCGTCGATGGGGTCAACCAGCCAGATCAGATCGCCACCCAATCGTTCGGGCGCGTCGATGGTTTCCTCCGAAAGCCAGCCCGCACTCGGCAGCAGCAGGCCCAGCTCACGTTTCAGGAAGGTGTCCACCGCCAGATCGGCTTCGCTGACGAAATCGCCCGGCGATTTTTCCCACACTTCGGGGGCATGGCCGTGCCCCGGCCAGCGGGCCAAGGCCATCCGGCCGGCTTCGCGGACAATGGCTTCAAGGCGGGAGTGATCGATCATTGCCGCCCTGTTTGCGGCGGGCGCGGTAACATTACAAGGCAGGTCGCCTGCGCATCTCTCCCTAATCTGTCGCTTATGGGACTTTTCAAGCACGTCGCACTGTGCTTAGGGCCTCCACATCATCCCGCCCTTTGCGGCCCCCGCCTCAGCAGGAACCCACCGATGAACATCCACGAATACCAGGCCAAAGACGTGCTCGCGAAGTTCGGCGTAGCAGTGCCCCGCGGCATCCCGGCGCTGACCGTGGAAGAAGCCGTTGCGGCCGCCAAGCAGCTGCCCGGGCCGCTCTACGTGGTGAAATCGCAGATTCACGCGGGCGGACGCGGCAAGGGCAAGTTCAAAGAACTGGGTCCCGATGCCAAGGGCGGCGTGCGGCTGGCCAAGAGCCTTGAGGAAGTCGAAGCCCACGCCCGCG
The DNA here is from genome assembly GCA_963802015.1 of uncultured Alphaproteobacteria bacterium. GTDB lineage: Bacteria > Pseudomonadota > Alphaproteobacteria > Sphingomonadales > Sphingomonadaceae > Novosphingobium. The sequence goes on along the minus strand of CAWDHB010000004.1, from coordinate 739,830 downwards.
AAATGCTGGGCAATACGCTGGTCACGATCCAGACCGGCGAAGCGGGCAAGCAGGTCAATCGGCTATACATCACCGACGGGGTGGAGATCGGCCAGGAATTCTACCTCGCGCTGCTGGTCGATCGCGGCTCCAGCCGGATCGCCGTGGTCGCATCGACCGAAGGCGGGATGGATATCGAAACCGTCGCGCATGACACGCCCGAAAAGATCCACACCGTGCTGATCGATCCCGCCACCGGGCTGATGCCGCATCATGGCCGCGCCGTGGCCAATGCGCTGGGGCTGACCGGCGATCTGGCCAAGCAGGCGCAGACCGTGCTTGCCGGGCTCTATGCCGCGTTTCTGGGCACCGATGCCGAGCAGATCGAGATCAACCCGCTCGCGGTCTGCCCCACGCCCGAAGGCGACAAGCTGCTGGTGCTCGATGCCAAGGTCGCGTTCGATGGCAACGCCATGTTCCGCCATCAAGGATCTGGCCGAGCTGCGCGATATTACCGAGGAAGACCCGGCCGAAGTCGAAGCCAGCGAATATGACCTCGCCTATATCAAGCTCGATGGAAACATCGGCTGCATGGTCAACGGCGCAGGCCTGGCGATGGCGACGATGGACATCATCAAGCTGAATGGCGAATTTCCCGGCCAACTTCCTCGACGTCGGCGGCGGCGCTTCGAAGGAAAAGGTCACCGCGGCGTTCAAGATCATCCTCAAGGACCCGGCGGTGAAGGGCATTCTCGTCAACATCTTCGGCGGGATCATGAAGTGCGACATCATCGCCGACGGGATCGTCGCGGCGGCGAAGGAAGTGAACCTCTCGGTCCCGCTGGTGGTCCGCCTCGAAGGCACCAACGTGCAGCAGGGCAAGGACATCCTCGCCAATTCGGGCCTGCCGATCGTCGCCGCGAATGACCTGGGCGATGCCGCGCAGAAGATCGTGGCGGAAGTGCGCAAAGTGGCCTGAAGGGCAGGTTGACGTTTCCGTAAACGTCAACTATGCGGCATTGCAGCAATTGAATGGGAAGGGCCTGAACCGATGAAAGCCTTGGTCTGCGTCAAACGCGTGATCGACTATAACGTGAAGCCGCGGGTCAAATCCGACGGCACCGGCGTCGATCTTGCCAACGTCAAGATGAGCATGAACCCGTTCGACGAGATCGCGGTCGAAGAAGCGATCCGGCTCAAGGAAAAGGGCGTCGTTACCGAAATCATCGCGGTGTCAGTCGGCCCGGCGAAGGCAGCCGAAACGCTGCGCACCGCGCTCGCCATGGGCGCAGACCGCGCCGTGCTGGTGCAGGTCGACGATGGGGTTGAGGTTGAGCCGCTCGCGGTCGCCAAGATGATCAAGGGCATTGCAGGCGAAGAAGCGCCCGGCCTGATCATCACCGGCAAGCAGGCGATCGACGACGATTCGAACCAGGTCGGCCAGATGGTCGCCGCGCTGATGGACCGCCCGCAAGGCACCTTTGCCAACGAAGTCTCGGTCGAAGGCGATGCGGTGATCGTGAAGCGCGAAGTCGATGGCGGGCTGGAAACGGTCAAGCTGACGCTGCCCGCGATTGTCACCACCGACCTGCGGCTGAACGAGCCGCGCTATGCGTCGCTGCCGAACATCATGAAGGCCAAGAGCAAGCCGATGGCGATCAAGGCCCCCGCTGATTATGGCGTCGACATCGCCCCCCGGCTCAAAACGCTGAAGGTCAGCGAACCGCCGGTGCGCAGCGCCGGGATCAAGGTGGCTGATGTGGATGCGCTGGTTGCCAAGCTCAAAGACATGGGAGTCGCCTGAACGACACCCGCCCCCTTTCGCCGTCTGTGCTGAGCTTGTCGAAGCATTGCACTTCTTGCGGCGGGATTGGGTCCAAAGAACAAGGACAGCCCTTCGACAAGCTCAGGGCAGACGGATTGGGGTGGAACCCCGGAGGAACGACGCATGAAAACGCTAGTTTGGGTCGAACACGATAACGCGCAGGTCAAGGACGCTACCCTTGCCGCTGTCACCGCCGCCAGCCAGATCGGTGAAGTCCACCTGCTGGTTGCAGGTTCGGGCTGCGCCGGTGTGGCCGCCGAAGCCGCGCAGATCGCGGGCGTGGGCAAGGTCCACCTCGCCGATGATGCGGCCTATGCCAATGCCCTGGCCGAAAACGTCGCGCCGCTGGTGGCCAGCCTGATGGGCAATACAGGCGATGGGCACGACGCCTTCGTCGCGCCTGCCACCACCACCGGCAAGAACATCGCCCCGCGCGTCGCCGCGCTGCTCGATGTGATGCAGATTTCGGACATTCTTTCGGTCGAAGGTCCGAAGACCTTCACCCGCCCGATCTATGCCGGCAATGCCATCGCCACGGTCGAAAGCAGCGACGCCAAGCTGGTGATCACCGTGCGCGGCACCGCCTTTGCCAAGGCGGAAACCAGCGGCGGAGCGGGCAGCGTTGAAGCCGTTTCCGGCCCGGCGGGCCCCGGCACCAGCAGCTTCGCCGGCTCGGAAATCGCCAAGAGCGAGCGCCCCGAACTGACCAGCGCCAAGATCATTGTCTCAGGCGGCCGCGCGCTGAAAGACGCCGCGACCTTTGAAGCCACGATCCTGCCCCTCGCCGACAAGCTCGGTGCCGCCGTCGGCGCAAGCCGCGCGGCAGTCGACGCGGGCTATGTCCCCAACGATTACCAGGTCGGCCAGACCGGCAAGATCGTCGCTCCCGAAGTCTATATCGCGATCGGCATCTCCGGCGCGATCCAGCACCTGGCCGGGATGAAGGACAGCAAGACCATCATCGCGATCAACAAGGACGAAGACGCCCCGATCTTCCAGGTCGCGGACCTCGGTCTGGTGGGCGATCTGTTCACGCTGGTGCCGGAGTTGACTGCGAAGCTTTGAGCTAAGCCGGGGTTCGGATTGCCCGAACCCCGGCTGGTTATCCAAACGCGGTACTGGTTAGTTCGCGAGTGCCCGGCGGAATGAATCCCGGGTCATTGGCATAAGCCTTCCCCGCCAGCTACCGTCATCCTGCTCTTCCAACCATTCGATCAAATCTATCTCATCCGTTCCAGTTATCGTTCGAGTACGTTTGGTAAGGCCGGTCCACACTCCGCGGAGTCCGCCGTCGGGGTCTGGCATCTTTGCTTGAATGTCGCGCGCAAGGAATTCGTCGCCTGCCTCGACAATCAGTCTTAGTGCTGCAGTGGTCTTCTCGCCGCAACCCAGAAGGAAGGCCCTTGCGGCTTGGACGCCGAGCTCGGCGTATTCCCGAGATTCACCCACCCCATCAGTTTCACTCGGACTGCTTTCGTTTGCGACGTCCGACGCGAGCCCCAGCAAGGAGAGCACGGTTGCCTTGCATTCGGGGCAAAGCTTGCTTACGTTCTCGGGCGAGAGCGCAATGTGATCAGCCATGTTTCATTCTCCTCTGCGGGGAACGAAATGGATTTCGTTCCCCGCAAATCGCTTTGAAATGCGTTTCATAGTCTGTCAAGCGATATTGAAAGCCGTTTCATTCTTATTCGTCGTTTTTGTCAAATCTGCTGGGTTTTGCATTACAATGTAATGCATGGCCGCAAACGCACTTGTCCAAACCCGCATTAATAGCGCCGTCAAGGCCGAGGCTTCCGCCGTGCTCGCCACGATGGGGCTGACCGTATCCGATGCGGTGCGGATTATGCTCACCCGCGTTGCGCACGACAAAGCGTTGCCATTTGAACCGCTGCGCCCGAATGCGGAAACCATCGCGGCGATGGAAGCGGCACGGCGAGGGGAGATGGAAACCGTGACGCTGGCCGAGCTGCAAGCGCTCCTCGATGCGGACAATTAAGCAATCCGGGCAATTCAAGCGGGATCTGAAGCGCGAAAGCAAAGGACCGCACCGGCTGTACTTGCAGCGCGAGTTCGTTTCGCTCGTTGCCAAGCTGGCCAGCGATCAACCACTCGATCCACGCCAGCGCGATCACGCCCTCACCGGCAACTGGAAAGACCACCGCGACTGTCATGTGCGACCCGATCTCGTGCTGATCTACCGCAGGCCCGACAGCGAGACGCTCGAACTTGTCCGGCTGGGTTCACACTCCGAGCTCGGCCTGTAGCACCAGCTTCAGAGCATTTTCCTACATCCCCCCAATCTGTCATCCTGACCGGCTGCACCCCCGAATCAGGAGACTTTTTGCAATGGAGTTGTCCCCAAGCGATCAATTCGATGCCGCCGCCGCCCGCGCAATCCTCCCCGGAACGGGGAGGGGGACCACCGCAGGTGGTGGAGGGGCACAAGCGAGTATCCCTGACCTTGAAGCGTCGGACTTGGGGCATGTGCCCCTCCACCATCCATCGGATGGTCCCCCTCCCCCGGTGGGGGAGGAATTCACCCGGCTCGTTCCCGTCCGCCCGCGCGACGATGGCTGGACCGCGCAGCGCCAGCGGGAATTTCTCGAAGCACTCGCCGCCTGCGGCTCGGTTTGCAAGGCGGCGAAGGCGGTGGGGATGAGCCGTGAGAGCGCCTATGCGCTGCGCCGCCGCACCGATGCGCGCGGGTTTGCGCAAGGCTGGGATGCGGCGCGGGCGCTGGCGGTGGAGCACCTGACCGAGCTGGCGTGGGACCGCGCGCTCGAAGGCGAGGCGCGCCCGATCTACTACCACGGCGAACTGGTGGGTGAGACCCGCCATTACGACAACCGCCTGCTGCTGGCGCTGATCGCGCAGAACCGCGGGCTGCTGGCAGGTACTGGGGTAGCAAGTACTGGGCTGGCAAGTAATGGGCTGGCGGGTGCCGGAGCTGGCCCCGCGCTGGCTTCGCCCGAGCTTATCGCCGAAGTCGCCGCCGATTGGGATGCGGCGCTGGGCCGGGTCGAGCGCGGCGAAGCGCTGGTTGAATCAGCGGGCAGCCGCGCGGCCCAGCCAGCGGTGGAGGCGGCAAGCGAGACAATCCCCGCGCCGCTCGAAGCCGAGACCGGCCACCGTGGCGAGCCGATCCACGAAGCGCAGCACCTCGAGATCGGAAACTATGCGCACTGGTGGGACTACGACAACGAGCAATGGCTGACCAACTGGCCCGCTTCCGACGATTTTGCCGGGGCGGAGTTCTGGGTGGATGAAGAAGACAAGGTGCTTGGGCCCTACGATCCGGACGCACGGCCCACCAGCAAGCTTGGTTTCCCGATCAAATGCGAATGGGCGCGAACGCTGACCTCTGCCGAAGAGGCTGGCATCGAAGCCGAGGAAGCGCGCGAAGCCCGGCAGCGCCAGCAGCGACGCGAATTGTATCGCCGGGCAGCGTTCGGTCTGGCCACCGCCGCCGAACAGGCTTCGCTCGATGCGGCAAATGGCGGGCGCTACCGGCCCTTTTCGATCCGGTCGGCGTGAAGGATTTTGACCGCGATGGACCCTGTGATGTTTGTGAACTTAGAGCGTGATGACATAGCATGGACCCGCCCTGACGGAGCCGATTTTGGTTCGTGGGGAGGCGCGCGGAGTGAGCGATGCCGTAGCATCGTGATCGACAAGCAACGCTGTCCACGGAGCAAAATCGGCCCGCCCCATGGGGGTTGGCGAACAAGGACCCGTGAACAGCGTTGCGGCCCTTGCAGGGGCAACCAGCCCTTGCTGCGCGCCGCGCCTTGTCACGGGTCCTTGTTCGCCAATCAGGGTGGATCAATGCTATGTCATCACGCTCTAGACCCGCTGATACAGCACCAGCGGCTGCTCCTCCGGCAGCTGGTGGCGGGCATATTCGGTGAAGCCGAGTTTGGCGGCGAGGCGTTCGGAGACGGTGTGTCCAGCCTCGATCATGCAGGCTACGCGCTGCCGCCCATGCGTTGCATCGAACCACGGCATCACCGCCGCCATCACTTCCCCTGCGACGCCCTGGCCCCAATGGTCGGGGTGGACGATCCAGCCAGCTTCGGGAACGTCGTCGAGCCCTTGGGCAAAGCCGCGCCACGAGCGGAACACGCCGCAATTGCCGATGATCTGTGCCGCTTCGCGGCGGCGGACGTGGAAGGTGCCGTAACCGTAAAGCGCCCAGGATCCGGCGTTGCGGGTCAGCCGGGCGAAAGTATCGGCCGGGCTGGAGCTCCAGTTGCCGAGGAACTCCAGCGTGCGGGGATCGCTGAGGATCGCTTCGAGACCCGCGAAATCGCCGGATTGCGGCAGCCAGAGGTCAAACCGCTCGGTCTGGAGCAGCGGGCCAGTGGGAGCGGAGGTCACAACAGGGTGTCCGCCGCATGAATCGCCACGCCGACCAGACCGCCCACCAGCGTGCCGTTGATCCGGATGAATTGCAGATCGCGCCCGACCGCGCCTTCGATCCGGTCCGTCACCGTCTTGGCATCCCAGCGTTTGACCGTTTCGGACACCAGCCGGACGATCTGGCTGCCATAACGGCTGACCACCCCCGCCAGGGTGCGGCGGGCAAAGCGGTTGATCTGTGTTTGCAGCCGCGGATCGTTGCGCAAGGTTTGGCCGAGTTCACCCAGCGCCGCCGCCAATTGACTGCCGATCTCGGAGCTCGGGCTACGCAGCCGCGCCAGCATGCCCGTCCTGAAGCGCTCCCACACGCCGTTCCACCACCGCGATACCGCCGGGTTGGCCAGGACTTCGTCCTTGAGGCGCTCCACTTTGCCGCGCAATTCGGGATCGTGGCGCAAATCCTGCGCCAATTTCGCCAGCCCTTCCTCGATTTTGGCGCGGAGCGGGTGATCGGGATCGACGATCACTTCGGCGAGCAGTTTGTAGAGCCCGTCGAGCACTGAATTGGCCAGCTTTTCATCCAGCCCGGTCCAGCGCAGCACGGCATTGGCACGGCGGTGGATCAGGTCGCGGATCAGATCTTCGTTGTCCTCCAGGGTCAGCCCGGCCCAGCGCACCAGCGAATCGATCACTGGCAAATGGCGGCGATCGGCGATGGCAGTTTCGAGCAGCTGGCCCAGCAGCGGGGCCACTTCCAGCTTGCCCAGCTGCCGCACCAGACCGCCGCGCACCTGATTGCCGAGCCGGTCCGGATCGAGCGATTCGAGCACTTCGGCCAGCAGTTCCGCCGCGCCCGCCCGCAGCCGCGGTCCCCGGTCCGCATCGGGCGCGGCCAGCCAGTTTCCGGCGGCAGCGGCGATGTTCATCCCGGCCAGTCGCCGCGCGATCACTTGCGGGGTCAGGAAGTTCTGCTGCAGGAAGGCAGCCATGGTGTCGGCGATGCGATCCTTGTTCTCCGGGATGATTGCGGTGTGCGGGATCGGCAGGCCGAGCGGATGGCGAAACAGCGCAGTCACTGCGAACCAGTCCGCTATCCCGCCAATCATCCCGGCTTCGGCAAAGGCGAGGACATAGCCCATCACCGGGTGCAGCTGCTGGAACTGGCGCGTGATCAGGTACAGCACCCCCATCGCTACCAGCAGTCCGGTGGCAAACCAGCGCATCCGGCGTGCCCGGTCCGGATTCAGATCAGCCTGCCGCCACAGCCGAAGTGTGCCTGGACGGCTCACTCGGCCGGAACGGCCCCGGCCTGGCCGCCGATCGCTGGTTCCTTGTCACGCATCGGATCATAGCTGAGGAATACCCGGCGCAGCAATGGCCCGACTGCGCTTTTCGAAGCCATCGGCCAGACTGAACCCGGCCGGCACGATTACCAGCGTCAGCACGGTCGAGAGGATCAACCCGCCGATCACCACAGTCCCCATCGGTGCACGCCAGGCTGAATCGCCGCCGAGTGACAGGGCGGTGGGTACCATCCCGGCGGTCATCGCCACGGTCGTCATCACAATCGGCTGGGCGCGCTTGTGGCCGGCATCGACGATCGCGGCATATTTGGGCACCCCATTCGCCATTTCTTCGATCGCGAAATCGATCAGCAGGATCGAGTTTTTGGCCACGATCCCGAACAGCATCAAAATGCCGATGAACACCGGAAGTGAAACCGGCTGTCCTGCGATAAACAGTGCGATCAATCCACCAAGGGGGGCCAGAAATAGCGAACTCATGTTAACCAGAGGCGAGATGAAGCGGTGATAGAGTAGCACCAGGACCGCAAAGACGAGCAACACAGCCGATCCCAGAGCGATTTGGAAGCTGATAATGAGCTCTTCAAAGATTTCATCCTCGCCAAATGGCTTCTTGTTCACCCCGGCAGGCAGGTTGTTCATGATCGGCAGCTGCTGGATTGCCTCCATTGCTGGTCCCTTGAGCGCGCCTGGCGCCAGATCTGCGCCAATGAAAACACGCCGTTCTTGATTGTAGCGTTTTATCGAAACCGGGCCGGAACCAAAGCTGATCTCGGCAACACGCGACAGCGGGACCGATCCACCCGAGGCAGTGGCAACCGGCAGGTTGGCAATGACTGACAAGTCGCGCCGAGAAGTTTCCGACAACCGCACGCGAATCGGAATCTGCCGATCAGCGAGTGAAAATTTGGCAGCATTTTGGTCAATGTCGCCAATCGTGGCAATTCGGATAGTCTGGCTGAGTGCGGCCGTGGTGACTCCAAGGCTGGCAGCGAGTTCCTTTCGCGGTGTGATAATCAGCTCGGGTCGGCGTGTGTCGGCCGCCAACCGTGGAGCTACGATCCCCGGAATTCTCTTCATTTGGTCCACCAAGGCGGACGACGCCTGTTCCAGCGCCTCGACATTTGCGCCGGTCAGCATGATCGAGATCGGTCGCCCAAGACCTGGAGGGCCAGCTTGAGTAATTGCCATAAAATTGACCCGCGCATCGGGTATCGCCTGGAGCATCGGATTGACGTCACGCTCGAAGTCCTGACTGGTGCCCACGCGATCTTTTTTCAGAGTGACGAAGATACTGCCGCTGCCTTCTCCGATCCGCTGTTGCAAGCGAGCAACTTCTGGCCGCTCATTCAGCATTGCAGCTACCGCATCTGATACAGCTTCGGTTTGCGCCAAAGTGGTGCCCGGAACCATTTCGATAGACACCCGGCTGAAGTCAAAGTTTTGATCTGGAAACAACTGCTGTGGCAGCACTGAAAACAGTACCCCCGACATGACCAGCGAAACAAACGCCACGCCGATCATCCATACCCGGTGATCGCGCAGCCGCGCATTTAGCCGCAACATCCAGAACCTGTTCCAGGCGAAAAACCCGCGCTCCCGTTGACCAATCGCAAGATTGAGAACAAACCCAACCAGGCTTTGCAACAGGAACATCAGTCCAAATGCAATCGGCGCTCCAAGGATCAAGCTGGAAAGAATCATACCAACGCCAGGGCCTTTAGCCACTTCGCCTACTTCGGGCGCCGCGTTGAGCAAGAACGGCGCCATTATTGCCAGGACCGCTGCGAGCGTTGGCAGCGCATAATAGATCGGCGCGGGAGCTACACGCATCACCTGCGCACGCATTGCTTTCGCCCTGCGATCATCCAGGCTAAAATGTAACAATGCCTCGTATCGGTCCATCCATTTACCGCCGCCATGCTCGGCCGGACCGGCGGACTTCAGAAAATAGGCGGCGATCATCGGCGTAATCATGCGCGCCACCGCCAGACTGATCAAAACTGAAACTACAACAGTCCAGCCGAAGTTGTAGAAGAACTGTCCCGGGATGCCTGGCATCAGTCCGACCGGCAAGAACACTGCGACGATTGAAAAGGTTGTGGCAACCACTGCCAGCCCAATCTCATCCGCAGCGTCGATTGAAGCTTGATAGGCACTTTTGCCCATTCGCATGTGGCGGACGATGTTTTCAACTTCCACGATTGCATCATCGACCAAGACGCCGGCCACGAGGCCCAGTGCAAGCAAAGACATCTGGTTCAGCGAAATGCCCAGCATATCGATAAACCAGAAGGCGGGGATCGCTGACAGGGGAATAGCAATGGCGGAAATCATTGTTGCGCGCCAATCACGCAAGAAAAAGAAGACCACGATAACCGCCAGAATGGCTCCTTCAACCATCGAAGAAATCGAGCTATCGTATTGCTCTTTAACGTAAGGTACGGTTGTGAACTGCTTTATGAACCGGACGCCTGGATTAGCCTGTTCGAGCTGTTCCATGCGGGCGACCGAGGCGTCATATACTGTAACATCGGATTCCCCGCGTGAGCGTGATAGCGCAAAAGTAACAACAGACCGGCCCTTGGTCTTGAACAGCGAAGTAACTTCACCATAGCTATCGGAAATCGTAGCGATATCGGCAAGCTTGACCAGCCGTCCCCCACTTAACGGAATATCGGTTTGTGATAGTGCAAATGCCGTTTTGGTGTTGCCCAGCACGCGCACCGATTGGCGCGATCCTCCAATTTCGGATCGCCCGCCGGCAGCATCAAGATTCAACTGTCGCAGAACCTGATTGATTTGCGCTGCAGTAACCCCGTTCGCTTGCATTTTGGCAGGATCAAGCGTGACCCTGATTTCCCGTGTCACCCCGCCGCCGCGATCTACTTGCGCAACGCCAGGAACGCTCAACAGCGCTTTGGTGACTGTATCGTCGACAAACCACGAAAGCTGCTCGAGCGTCATGTCATCGGCTAACACCGTGAAATAACCGATCGGATCGGACGAGATCTCAACTTTGTAGACCTGTGGTTCAAGAATGCCATCTGGCAAGCCACCACGCGCTTGATCGACCGCGTTCTTGACGTCGTTCAAGGCCTCGATCACGTTGGTACCGATTCGGAACTCAACTGAAGTTACCGACGAGCCTTCGCTCGCTGTCGACTGGATTGCATCTACGCCCTGGATCGACTGCAGCGACGCTTCGATCTTCTGTGTGATCTGGTTTTCAATCTCTGATGGCGCCGCACCCGGTTGGCTAATTGCAACTACCACAATCGGGAATTCCAGATCGGGATCCTGCTGAACTTTCATACCGGAGAATGTGACCATACCCGCCAACATCAGCCCCAGGAACAGCACGATCGGCACCACCGGGTTGCGGATGCACCAAGCCGAGATGTTGCGAAAGCTCATTAGTTGACACAGCTCCGATTCAATTTAGACAATACAGTTCTCAACAATGGAGTAATCGAAATGCCATTCATAACTTGGCTGAAATATGTCTACATGAAATAATGACAACATTGAGCAGTCTGGATATTAAGTTCATGTTTTTATTCGGACTGCTCAACGGTCAGAGTATTTTTATTTGGCTTCATGCTTTTCCTGCGCCTTGTTTTACAAATCGGCATACTGAATATTTAGACTAGTTACCCTTCGGGCTTACCGGCTTGATAGTTTCGCCCGGTTGTAGAAATCCACCCGCGCGCAGGACAACCCGCTCTTCACCAGTCAAGCCGTCAGCAATCACAATGCCCAACGGAGTGACCGCACCGGCCTTCACGGCGCGACGCTGCGCCTTGTTGTTTGGCCCAACAACGTAGACAAAACTTCCTTTGGAGTCAGACAGAATGGCCGATTCTGGCAGTACTGGAGCAACAAGCGTGCCTGACTTGATTATTGCTGAGGCAAACCCACCGGGACGGAGTTCAAGCGCGTAGGGCAAGGCGATCCGCGCAATCCCCTGGCGTGTTTGCGGATCAATAAACGGGGCGACCTGCCAAACCTGCCCAGCGAACTGTTTGGCCGAACCTACTGGAATGACAGTCGCTGTCACGCCTCGCGCCATTTGTGCCAGATCGGATTCGCTCAACTGTGCCCTAAGCTCCATTTCGCCGCCCTTGGCGATGCGAAACAACACGCCGCTGCCGCCACTAACCACCTGGCCGGGTTCGACCCGGCGCTCCAGAACAAGACCCGCCGCCGGCGCCACGATATTGAGTCGGTTTGTGCGTGCACGCAGCTCGCCCAGCTGCGCCGACGCCACCCGAACCCTTGCATTTGCGGCGTCACGATTGGCGGTCAGGCGGTCAACGTCTGCTTTCGAGACAAACCCGCGCTCAACCAGCCGCAGCGCGCGATCAAGATTGGCCTGCGCCAATCGAGCGTCTGCCTGCGCAACCTGGATCTGCGCAGAAGAGCTGCCTTGTTGCTGCACCTGGACCGAGCGATCAACGACAGCAAGCACTTGGCCCGCGCCAACCCACTGCCCCTGATCGACAAGTACCGAGATGACTTGGCCGCCCTCACCGGCTGAGCCAACTGGCATTTCGCGACGGGCCGCGAGGGTACCATTGGCGTTAATCGTGCCCTCCACTGTGGTTCGACCCGGCGTGACGACAGTAACGATCGGCGCCGCATCCTTCTGAGCCGCCGGATCCGCTGCCGTTTCGCCACGATGCAGCCAAAACCAGATGCCAGCCAACAGCACCGCAACAACCAGCGCGATCAGCCAAAGTCGCCGGCGAGAGCGGCGGTCACCTTCCGGATCGAGGGCAAATGGATCATCGCTCACCCTGCCAGATGACGCGCGGTCCATTTCAATACTTGATTCGTAATTCATGCGGCTCCAGCCCTATCTGGTCCCAACTGGTTGCATTAAGACAAGAAACCAGCTTTGAATAGGTGTATTAGAGGGCTATATCACATCCGGCAAGCCCAGATTATCTGCTGGCAATAAACCAGCCGCGCAACTGGATCAATCCAATCTCGCCGGAAGGCTGACCGGGCCCGGCGAACAACAGTTCGCCTAGCCGCACTTTACCCGGTCAAACGATCAAGGACGGCTGTTCAAGCCGTCCTTGTCCTATTCAGCGAACCCGGCCGCGTTGGACCATGTTCATGATTGCGAGCAACACCACGGCGCCAATCACTGCAATCACCAGTCCCTGGATCGAAAATTCCTTGACCGACCCGCCAAATCCGAACTGGTTGGCAATCAGGTTACCGACTACCGAGCCAACGCAGCCTACTAAGATGTTCATTACGATACCCATCGAGGCATCGCGGTTCATCACCATGCTGGCGAGCCAACCGGCCACACCGCCTACGATCAATGCAATAATCCAGCCCGTCATCCTGCTTCTCCTCCAAAACGCAGCAACTGTCATTTTCAACTCGCCGGAATTGCGAAGCGGAAACGACAGCGGCCCGGTCAGGGTTTGTCCTGACCGGATCACTACAGTCTATCGAAGGGAAAAACTCTTGTCGCGCCAAAATTTACGGCGCGAATGGAGTGCCGAATCAGTATTTCAGCTGCCGCTCGTAAAGGTCGCGGTAATGCTGGATCCGCGTGACCCGCAGTCCCTGCATGCCCGAACGATCGACCGCGCGCTGCCAGGAGGCGAACTCCTCGAGCGTCAGGTTGTAGCGCTCGCAGACCTCTTCGATGGTTAGCAGCCCGCCGTTGACCGCGGCCACGACCTCGGCTTTGCGCCGCACGACCCAGCGGGTCGTGCCAGCGCGCCGGCAGCGAATCAAGCGTCAGCGGCTCACCCAAGGGGCCAATCACCATTGCCGGTCTGATCTTCTGGTTTTCGATCATCATAGTCCTCGACCGCCGGCCGCTTGTGCTCCGGGGATGCCCACAGCATTGCCCGGCAGCTGCTTGCCATCGCCTAAATCAGTTGGGTTAACGTCCGTTGAGGAAATATATTCGGTCAGCAGCTGGCGTGCGGCATCGGGGCCAAAGCTGCCGCGCCGGGCCGCTTGCTGCGTCCAGTCCTGCAACATGATGGTGCGCGCGGCGTGAGTCGCCACACAACAGGCATGCAGCCCGGACCAGTCAGGATGAGCGGGAACCGCGCGCGATTGCGCCATTCCCATCCGGTCGCGCAGTGCGCCAAGCAGATCGTTTCCAAATTCCATGCCCGGCTTATAGCCACGCCAAGGTCAAGATCAGGTAAAGCCGGGCTTTACTTGCTATTGACAGAGGTTACCGAAATTCTGCGCGCTCTTGCGCCAATCCCGAGGCTGTGCGAGGCGGCGCGCATGATCGCCGACCTGGCTCTTGACCCCGCTGCGCTGTTTGAACTGCCTGCACCGCTGACTGCGCGGCGGATTGTGGTGGCGATGTCGGGCGGGGTCGACAGCTCGGTCGTCGCCGCGCTCGCTGCGCGCAGCGGGGCTGAGGTAATCGGGATCACCTTGCAGTTGTATGATTCCGGCGCGGCCAGCACCCGCAAGGGCGCGTGCTGCGCCGGCGATGATATCCGCGATGCCCGCGCGGTCGCAGACCGGCTGGGGATGGCGCACCATGTCATCGATCACGAATCAGCCTTTCGTGAAGCCGTGGTTGACCGGTTCGCCGATGACTATCTGGCCGGGCGCACGCCGATCCCCTGCATCCAGTGCAATATGGGACCGAAGTTCACCGACCTGCTGACCATGGCGCGCGAGCTGGGGGCAGATTGCCTCGCGACCGGGCACTATGTGCGGCGGATCATGGGGCCGCACGGGGCGGAATTGCACCGCGCAATCGACCCAGCGCGCGACCAGAGTTACTTCCTCTACGCGACCACCGAAGCGCAGCTAGACTATCTGCGGTTTCCGTTGGGAGGGCTCGCCAAGCCCTTGGTGCGGCAACTGGCGGCTGAGGCGGGCTTGCGCGTTGCAGCCAAGCCCGACAGCCAGGACATCTGCTTCGTCCCCGATGGCGACTATGCCAGCATTGTGCGGTCACTCCGCCCCGAAGGCGCTCAGCCCGGCGCGATCGTTCATGCCGAAACCGGTGAGCACCTGGGCAGCCACGGTGGAGTGATTCACTTTACCGTGGGCCAGCGCCGCGGGCTTGAAATCGGCGGTCAGCCTGAACCGCTCTATGTCACCGCCATCGATGCCGCCCAGCGACAAGTGCTTGTCGGCCCTCGGCGGCTGCTGGCGGTCCGCGCGGCGCGGCTGGAAGGCACCAACCGGATCGGGCCTTTGCCGGACGGCCTGGCGCTGACCGCCAAGGTCCGTTCGCTGGCGAAGCCGGTTCCGGTGCAATTGGATGGTCCGCTGGGCGATAACCTGGAAACGCGGATCCGGTTCGACCAGCCGGAATACGGGGTCGCCCCCGGACAGGCGGCGGTGCTTTATGCTGGCGAGCGGGTGGTCGGCGGCGGCTGGATCGCCGCGACCGAGGCAGCCTAAGCGCAGTCTTGCGCGATCAGGTATTGCACGCCAGTCTCTGCGACCAGTGCGTCGAGCGATTCGGCCAATGCGCAGCTACCTGGCTGGATTTCCTGACCCGCCAGCCGTACCGCTCCGTGAAGCGGGATAATCAGTACCGGAGCTGCGCCGAACGCCACCCGCAATGCGTCGGAAACTGCTCCATCACCGCGCGCGAGTCGGAACAAGGGCCCGCTGACCAGCTCCAGCTCCCCGGTTGGCGGCAGGCTGCTGCGCAAGGTGGGTGGGTGCGGCAGGCCCAGCGCCACCGCCAGCCCCTGATCAAGATGCAGCTCGCGCGGACGGCCATAGTCATAGAGCCGGTAGGTAATGTCGCTGTTCTGCTGGATTTCGATCAGGCTGACCCCAGCACCGATCGCATGGACTGTGCCCGCCGGGATGTAGAAGAAATCGCCGGGAGCCACCGGGTGCCAGGTCAGCAACTGCTCGATGGAGCCATCCTGCGCCGCCGCGCGCAAAGTTTCCGGATCGTGCGAACCTGCAAAGCCGATCCCCAGTGTCGCCTCTGGCTCGGCCGTGGTCACCAGCCAGCATTCTTCCTTGCCCGCCCGGCCTAGGCCAGCTGCTTCGGCCTGGGCATCGCTGGGGTGAACCTGGACCGAAAGCTTTTCGCTGGTGAAGATATATTTGACCAGCAGGCCGGGCAGCTCGGGCGGGGGTTCGAACCAAACTTCGCCGATTCGCCCGCCCGGCGGAGCGGTAAACGGTGCCGGCAGCACGTCACAGCCCCATGGCTTTTCAACCATCCGCGTTACCAGCGGGCGATTCGCAGGCATGGGACTCATTGATTCGCGGCCCCGCGCAGCTTGCCGACCAGTTGCGCGCCCTTGGCAGATGTTACCAGCACCTCATCGCCATCGACCACCACGATTACGTCTTCCAGCCCGATTACCGAAACGCGCGGGCCATCGCTGTCCACCAGCACCCGGTGGCAATCGACCAGTTCTGCTTCGCCGCGCACAGCATTGCCCGCTGCGTCCTGCGGCAGGGCGGCATGGAGCGCGTCCCAGTTGCCGATATCGGACCAGCCCATTTGCACCGGTACCATTGCCGCGCGGCGGGTATTTTCCATCACTGCATAGTCCACCGATTCGCCTGTGATCGCGTCAAAGGCGGCAGCATCGGGCAAAAACCGTCGCCCTTCTGCTGCGGCCACCGGCCACAGCAGCAGCGACGGCAGCGGCAATGGCTGGGCGGTGTGTGCTGAGCTCGGCCAGAAAATCGCTGACCCGGAAGGCAAAGATCCCGCCGTTCCAGCTATAGTCTCCGGCTGCGAGGAAGGCCTCGGCGCGCGCCAGATCGGGCTTTTCGACAAAGCGTGCGACCTGATAGCCGCCGTGATCGCCAGACGCGCCGATCGGCTCGCCTTGCTGGAGATAGCCGAAGCCGGTCTCGGGCGCGGTCGCGGCGATCCCGAATGAGACCAGCCAGCCCGCGCGCGCCAGCGCGGCTGCGCGTTGGGCTGCAGCGGCAAAGGCTCCTGGATCGGCGATATGATGGTCGCTGGGGCAGACCAGCATTACCGCGTCACGCGGCAAGCGCTCCGCCGCCAGAGCAATTGCCGCCGCCGTGTTGCGCGCGCTGGGCTCGACGATAATCGTCGCGCCGCTGGCAGGCGGCAATTGCGCTTCGACATGCGCCAGATGCGCCGCGCCGGTTACGATTACTGGCAGGCCAAACCGCGCAGAGTCGACTGCTGCGCGCCAGTGTCGCTTCAAACAGCGTGGACGTACCGACCAGCGGCAGGAATGGCTTAGGCATGCGGGCGCGGCTGCGCGGCCATAGCCGGGTCCCGCTGCCGCCGCACAGGATCACGGGTGTGATCATGCTATCAATGTGTGTCGTCATGCCCCCGCTTTAACACAGAAATTTCGCCAAAGCGTTACGATGGGCTGAAAGGTGTTATTCGGGTAAGGGGTCGAGGCGGCAGCCTTCGCCTTTGTGATAGCGCGCAGTTTCGCGCGCCAGCAGCGGAAACCGCGCGGTGACGCTTTTAGCCGCGCGATCTTCGCTCAGCAGGACCAGCTCCATCCCCGGCTCGAAATCCTTGCGGCAATCGCTGAGGTCACGTCCGCCCAGATAGCGGCACGAACAAGCAACCCGCGCGCCATAGGCCGCGCCGGTGTTGGCATAGCCGGTGATCGGCTGCCAGAACATCGCCGCCAGCGCGCCCAGCAAGACCAGACCCAGCAGCAGCCAACGCCAGCGGCGTGGACGTTGGGCAGTGCGAAGCGGAACGGTTGCCATGACCCGTTCGGGTTACTGCGCCGCGCCGAACGGTCAAGTCCTGCGTGGCGCTTATTGAAGGGGCCGCAGCCGATCCTTCAGCCAAATCGGCACAACCGGCAGCGGTCCCGGTGGCATGGCCGCAATCTCTGCGCGAATCAGTCTGGCCCGGGTGCCAGCCGAATCATGCGTTCGGCTGCGGAGCAGCCCGCCGCCACGCTTGCCCTCTGGCCCTTCCCAGAACTGTACCGCACTACCCGAATCGAACCCGGCGTTGTGCAGCAGATAGACCGTCAAGCGATCCGCCTCACGCTCCACCTGTCGGTTTAGCCGTCCATGACGCCCGAATTCGGCAAGCAGGCCCTTGCTCACCCCCGCCGCGACCAGCCGCTCACGATGCAACAGCACGCTGTGCGCCAGTTCATGCGCAACGATCACCGCAAGCGATTCGCGCGACAAGGACGCAACATAGCCCCCGCTAAGCTGAATTAACTGGCCGTCGTTGCGCGCGATCAGCGCTTGTCCCGGCACCACTTCAAACCGCGCGCGGCAGCCGGGCAGCGGGGTCAGGATACGCTCCAGCACCTGCTCACTCCGCCTGATTCGCCAGACCATTGGTGCCTCCGCCGGGCGAAGCGCCAGCGCTGCCTCAAAACCATCGCGCACCAGCGTATCGGGCTTGCCATCGGCATCGGCTGCTGGCGGGACCAGTTCACCAACCGCCAGCACTCCATCATTTGCGCGAATCCCGGCGCGGTCGGCGGGTCCGCCGGGCACCACTGCGCTGACAGCGAGCGGCGTCGGAAAGCCGAACACCGCCGCCACCGGGTCGGCCAGCGCATCGGGATACTGGTTGCGGGCATGCAGCGAAAGCCCGGTAACTGGCATCAAATCACGGCAGAGCGCGGCATTGCTGGCCACCAACTGCGTCGCCACACTTGCCAGCCTGGCGTCCAATTCCTGCAGCGCCTGCAACTGCGCCACCGGCGCGGATGGCGCTGATGCTGCGCGACCAGAGGCAGGCGCGGCCGCAGTTACCAGCAGGATAAGCAATGCAGTGCGGTTCATGCTGGCGATTCCCTTGCCGAAACGGTCCGATTGCCCTTCAATCCATCGCGGTTAACGCACGATGTGCCGACATTATCACGAACTGTTTTGATTTTATTCATTGTTGCCCTACTAGCAGCCGGGTCCAGGCGTCGCGGCGTAAGCACGGTGCAGGGGCCTAAGGTCTTGAAACATGGTGAATCGCCGGTTGACTCGGCGACTTCAGCATGGCAGAGGCCGTCGCGCATTCATTGATGGAGTTCGTCATGGGACTGAGTAAATATCTGGTGGCTGTTGCTGCTGCGACAATGTCGGTAGCACCGGCAATCGCAGCCCCGGCCGTGGCTTCAAACGTCCGCGCAAGCGCCGTTTCGGCTGATTCGGAAGACCTCAAGGGTGGTTCCGTAATCGTTGCGCTGCTCGCAGCTGCAGCGATCATCGGCGGCATCCTGCTGCTGGCATCGAACAATTCGGATACCCCGACCAGCCCGTAAGCCGGTCGTCGGAATCGAAAAAGGATAGCGGCTTTCGGGCCGCTATTTTTTTGTCTGACGTTTGCGTCGGGGGTTTTCGTAGGCAGCAGCGGTTGCCAAGCAGGTGTGGCTGCGCGAAACAGGCACCATGCGTCGTTCGTTCCTTCTGGGCCTGTCAGTCATGCTGGGTCTGACCCTAACTGCCTGCACCGATTCGCCTGCCGCGCCGGAGCTCACCGAATCGGCACTAGGTGCAGTGACTGCGGATCCGGGAACCGACCGGCTGAAGCTGGCGCGGGCGATCGACACGCTGTTCGCCGCACCCGAAATGCAGGAAACCCGCGCTGTGATCGTCATGGCGAACGGGCGGCGGGTGGCCGAGCGTTATGCCCCCGGCTATCACGAAAACACCCGGTTCATCTCATGGTCGATGGCCAAGACGATCACAGGGGTAATGATCGGACAGCTGGTGGCCGATGGCCGCTTGCGGCTGGATGAAAGCGTGCCGGTCGCCGCCTGGCAGCGCAGCGGCGATCCGCGCGGCGAGATTACCCTGCGGCAGTTGCTGCAAATGCGGAGCGGATTGCGCCACACCGAAGCGGGCGATCCGGTCTATACCTCCGACGAGGTCCAGATGCTGTTCCTGAACGGGCGCGACAACATGGCCGCGCACGCTGAAGCCCAACCATTGGAAGCCGAACCGGGACGCCATTGGGAATATTCCAGCGCCACCACCGTGATCCTGGCCGATCTTGCCGCGCGCGCACTGACTACCAGCAGCGATCCCGCCGAACGCCGCCGCGCGGTCAGCGATTACTTGCGCACACGCCTGTTCGAACCGATCGGCATGACCAGCATCGTCCCCGAATTCGACCGCGCGGGCACGCTGATCGGCAGCAGCCTGATGCATGCCAGTGCCCGCGACTGGGCGCGCTTCGGAGAATTCCTGCGCAATCGCGGTTCGGTCAAAGGCGCACAGCTGGTCCCGCAGTCGTGGCTTGAGTTCATGACCAGCCCGGCCCCTGGCCATCCCGGCTACGGCGCGCAGATCTGGCTCAACCGCCCGCGCGAGTCGGGCGGAGCGGCGCCATTCCCCGGTGCTCCTGCTTCAGCATTTTCGATGAACGGCCATCTCGGCCAATATGTGCTGGTGAGCCCACGCCAGGGGCTGACGATCGTGAGGCTGGGTAAAACGCAGGATGCCGAGCGCGATCCGGTCAAGGCCGGACTGGGGCAAATCGCCAGCCTTTATCCGGACCGGCGTGCATCCGATTGAGCCTGTTCCAGTCGAATGGCATTACTGGATCGAAGCAGCGACCGCCTGCGGCACCACGCGTGCGGCAAGTTCGCTGCGCTGCCCGTTCCTCAAGCGACGTGAACAGCGCGACCGCTCCCAACCGCGAAACCGATGGCGAACGCGCGGTAGAAATCGGATTTGAACAGGCCCATCGGCAGCTCGCTTTGCTCCAAGATTTAGTCGATGCAGGCACCTGTGGCCTGCCCGCGCGTTACCAGCCAGTGAATGATCCACATGGGTCATGGCGTTCAGGTCCGACGAGCCGCCCGTTGAGTGCGATGAAATCGAATGGAGCGACCCCGCTCCAGCTGATCACGCCTCCAGTTCGATGTCCCAGTACAGCCAGTCGCGCCAGGTTTCGTGCAGATAGTTGGGCGGAAATCCGCGCCCGCGTTCCTGCAATTGCCAGCTGGTCGGGCGGATCGGCGGGACCAGCAGCGGCATCTGCGCCTGTTTGGGTGTGCGCCCGCCCTTCTTGAGATTGCACGGCGAGCAGGCGGTGGCGACATTTTCCCAGCTGGTGCGCCCGCCCAGCCGCCGGGGGGTGACGTGATCAAAGGTCAGGTTGTGCGGGCTGCCGCAATATTGGCAGCTGAACCGGTCCCGCAGAAACAGGTTGAAGCGGGTGAAGGCCGGAAATTCAGACGGCTTCACATATTGCCGCAGCGCGATCACCGAAGGGATCGGCATGGTCCAGCTGGGCGAATGAACCTCGCGGGCATAGCTCGCGACGATGTCCACCCGTTCCAGAAACACCGCCTTGATCGCGGTCTGCCAGGGCCACAGGCTGAGCGGGTAATAGCTGAGCGGGGTATAGTCGGCATTGAGCACCAGTGCCGGACAATCGGCCAGATGGCGGGAGGGATCACCCTCCGCGCTGCGGAACCGGGCCGCGCGCTCGATCAGCTCTGCCTTGAGCATGGCCTCCGGTACCCGGGCAAAGAGTCAGTTCGGTGACAGATCATGGTTGCCAAGAAACCATGGCCGGAGTCATACCGTCAAGCCTTGCCAGCGGGATCAATCCACAGGACAAGCGCAGTGTGACCCGCTCGCCACGCCCGATCACCCGCTTTGCCCCCAGCCCAACTGGTCTGCTGCACCTGGGGCACGCCTATGCTGCGCTGGTGGCGCATGATCTGGCGCGCGCAGCAGGCGGAACCTTTCTGCTGCGGATCGAAGACATCGACGGCACCCGCAGCCGCACCGATCTGGTGCCGGAGATTTTGGCCGATCTCGCTTGGCTGGGGCTCAATTGGGATGGGCCCGTCATTTTGCAATCGGACCGGATCGCGCACTATTCCGCCGCCGCCGATGTGCTGAAGGCCCAGGGTCTGCTCTATCCCTGCCGCTGCACCCGCGCCGAGGTGCTGGCGGCGTCGCACCAGGCCGGGCCGGACGGGCCGCTCTATCCGGGCACCTGCCGTGGCCGCGCGGTCGATCCCGGAGGGGCAAGCTGGCGGCTCGACATGGCGCGCGCCACTGCGCTGGCCGGACCACTTGCCTGGCACGATGCCCGCTTTGGGCCGCAGCGCGCGCTTCCCGAGCTGTTCGGCGATGTGGTGCTGCTGCGCAAGGATGCGCCCGCCAGCTATCACCTTGCCGCGACGCTGGACGACGCCGCGCAGGGGATCACGCTGGTGACGCGCGGAACCGATCTGTTTGCCGCGACCCACGTTCACCGCCTGCTGCAAGCGCTCCTGCACCTAAGTACACCCGGCTACCATCACCACGGTCTTGCTGGTCGAAGCCGACGGCCGCAAGCTCGCCAAGCGCAGAAATTCAGCCTCGCTCAAGGAGTTGCGTTTGGCTGGCGCTGACGGGGCGGCCTGTGCAGAGGCTTTGCGCGGCGGCATGTTCCCCGCTGGCGTTTCGCTGTCGACCGGCCTAGACTGCGCGGCATGAACTACATCCTCATCCCCGTGCTGGCCGTCTTGATGGGCCTGGTCATCTACAGCCTGGTGCGCGGCATCATCGCTTTCCTGAACAGCACCCGCGACGATCTGAATTATCCGGAGACCACCGGAGCCACCCCGAATCAGTTGTTGCAGAACAAGATGATGTTCGCGCGGATCAAGTATCAGGCGCTGGCGATTGTCGTGGTGATGATCCTGCTGGCAATCGCGCAATAAGCCTTGGTCAAGCTCAACAAGATCTACACCCGCACCGGCGATGACGGGACCAGCGGGCTGGTCGACGGCAGCCGCCGCGCCAAGCACGATACCCGCTTCGAGGCGATCGGCGCGGTCGATGAAGCCAATTCGGCAATCGGACTGGCGGCAATTGCCTGCACCGCCGACCATGCCGCCGCCCTGCACCGGACCCAGAACGACCTGTTTGATCTGGGCGCGGATCTGGCCACGCCGGGGGAGGACTTCACCCCATCCGACATGGTCCTGCGGATTGTGCCAGCGCAGGTCACCGCGCTGGAGCGCGCTATCGACGCGCTAAACGCCGCGCTGCCGCCGCTGACCAGCTTCATCCTGCCGGGCGGCAGCGAGGCCGCCGCGCGGGTCCACATTGCCCGCGCCGCTGTGCGCCGGGCTGAGCGCACCGCGACTGCCCTGGCCGCTGCCGATCCGGTCAACCCCGCCGCGCTCGCCTACCTGAACCGGCTGTCGGACTATCTGTTCGTGCTGGCCCGCGCGATCAACGCGACGCGGGCGGCGATGTTCTGTGGGTACCCGGCAAGAACCGCTAGCGCCTGACCGTCTCCAGCGCTATCGACCCGCCTTTGCTGCAATTGCGAAGGGTTTGGACATGCTGACTGTCGGAGTGATTGGTGCGGGCCAGATGGGCACCGGGATTGCCCAGACTATCGCGCAGTTCGGCATGCCGGTGCTGCTCGCCGATCTCGATCTCGCCCATGCCGAAGCCGGCAAGGCCAAAGTCGATGGCGCGCTGGGCAAGCTGGTCGGGCGCGGCAAGCTGACCCCCGATGAAGCTGATGCGGCGCTGGCTCGGATTACCGCGGTGGCCGACTATGGTCCGATGGCTGCTGCGGACCTGATCATCGAAGCCGCGACCGAGCGGGAGGAGATCAAGCGCAAGATTTTTGAAGCCGTGGGCCAGGTTTTGGCCTCCGATGCAATTCTGGCATCCAACACCAGCTCGATCCCGATCACCCGGATGGCAACCAGCTCGCCCGATCCCAAGCGGTTCATCGGCCTGCACTTCTTCAATCCGGTCCCGGTGATGGGCTTGATCGAAGTGATCCCCGGCCTCGCCACCGCCAAGGATACCGTCGCACGCACCCGCGCCTTTGCCGAAAGTCTGGGCAAGCAAGTGGTGCTGGCAGAGGATGAGCCCGGCTTCGTCGTCAACCGGATCCTGCTGCCGATGATCAACGAAGCGGTGTTTGTGCTGGGTCAGGGAACCGCCAATATCGCGGATATCGACAAGGGTTGCCGGCTGGGGCTGAACCACCCGATGGGCCCGCTGGAGCTCGCTGATTTCGTCGGGCTCGATACCTGCCTCGATATCGTCCGGGTGCTCTACAACACCACCGGCGACAGCAAATACCGCCCCGCGCCGCTGCTGGTCAAATATGTCGAAGCCGGCTGGCTCGGCCGCAAGACCGGGCGCGGGTTCTATGACTACTACAGGGGACGCGCCAGTCCCGACGCGGTAGCTCAGTTAACCGAGCCTTGGCGGCGCAGGTCGCGGGCCTTGGTCAGGATGATGTCTTCCAGCTTCTGCACCGTGGCGGCCTGGACCGGGGCATCCAGCCAACCGCTGCCCTGGGCGACCTGGCGGCTGGCCGCAACGCGCAGGGCGTCCGCGCGCAGATCCTGATCTAGGATGGTGACGGTTACTTTGACCCGTTCGCCTGGATTTTCAGGGCGTGAAAACCAGTCGGTCACGATCACGCCGCCGTTGCTGTCGGTCTGGAGCAGCGGCATGAACGACAGCGTTTCCAGGCTGGCGCGCCACAGATAGGAATTGACCCCGATCGTGGTGACCCGGCTTGCAGCCAGATCGGCCTTAGGGCGATCTGCGCCGCCGCCACAGCTGGCCAGCGCAAGCGTCGCAGTTGCTAGCAGAACTGCGCGGAATGCGGGGCGGGCGGCAGAGGCAAAGGAGGTGCTGCGGTTCATCGTCAATTCCAGATCCTGATTGCGGGCTGGTGCCGCCGGTTGCAGCCTCTATAGCCGAGGCGGCGCGGGCGGCAAGGGGCCAGTCGTGTGGGGCGGGATTGGCCCTCCGGTGGCTTAATCTGGCGTGAATACCGGCGCGTTAACCCGCAATTCAGCCCGGCTGCGACAAATTGGGCCTTGGCTTTGCGCGGCAATGCGCAGACAATGCAGTGCTGCAAACAGGCACGGCTTCAACCAAGGAACCCGCATCAATGCCCGCCACGGTCAAACCAGTGCAATCCGATCGGACCGCCATCGCGGCACCGTTGCTGATTTGCGGCGCGGTCAGCCTGCTGGCGTTGCCGAGCACGGTGCTGGCGTTTGCTAACCAGTTCGCTCCGGCCGAATCGAGCCTGCATCGGCGCTGAATGCCGAACTGTTCATGCCGGTTGCGGTCGATCCCCGGCTGTCGCGCAGCATTGCCGTGCGGGCGCTGTCCAAGGGCAAGACCTTTCAGTTTACCCCGGCTGGCCAAGGCACCGGGCCTGATCGTTCGGTGACGGTCGCAGTGCGGGTCGATGCCGCCTCGGCCCGGTCCATCCGCGTGGCCCCGCGCCTCGCCAGCGCCGATCTGCCCGAAACCGGCAATGCGCTGCGGATCGCGCCGACCGCCTACAATCTCGGCTCAGCGCGTGGATATCGCAGCTTCGCGCAAAGCTCGGGCACGGCGCTAGCCGCTGGTGCCAGCCAGATCGAAATTCCTGATCTGGCCACCTTCCGCCCATCAGACGGCGCACGCGGAGCGCCCAGCCGGTTCAGCCCGCGGATCGCGCTGGATGAACGCGCGCCGACCGGCCGCTCGCCGCGCACCTTTGATGGCGACGGCGAACAATCGGTCGATCTGGGCGGCAGCTATCGCTTGTCACGCAACCTCAACGTCACCGCCGGGGTCCGGCTGCAAACCGAGCGCGACCGGCTGGTCCCGCTGACCGATGGCAAGCAGGACAGCCAGGCGGTTTACGTGGGCACCCAGTTCAAGTTCTGATTCGTTTTCCGCCTTACGGTGGATGCGGTACGAGCTGACCTCCCTCCCCTTACCCCCAAGCTTTACGTATGCGGCAATCTTGCCGCGCCGCATTCTCCTGCCTAAGCTCGCCGTAACGGCAAGATAGCTTGGGAGTTGGATTATGGCACGGGTGGCAGTGGTCACGGGCGGAACCCGCGGGATCGGGCAAGCAATCTGCGAACGGCTGAAACGGCAAGGGCATCTGGTTGTGGCCAGCTATGCCGGGAATGACGAAAAGGCGAAGGCCTTTACGCAGGCCACTGGCATCGCCGCGTATCGCTGGGACGTGGGCGATCACGAAGCCTGCATTCACCATTGCAACGATATCGCCGCCACGCATGGCCCGATCGACATCGTGATCAACAACGCCGGGGTGACCCGCGACGGCGTGCTGCACAAGATGAGTTTCGATGACTGGAACGAGGTCATGCGGATCAATTTGGGCGGCTGCTTCAACATGGCCAAAGCCAGCTTCCCCGGCATGCGCGAGCGCGGCTGGGGGCGGATCGTCAACATCGGATCGATCAATGGCCAGGCCGGGCAATACGGCCAGGTCAACTATGCCGCCGCCAAATCCGGCATCCACGGCTTTACCAAGGCACTGGCGCAGGAAGGCGCGAAGTTCGGCATCACCGTCAATGCAATCGCGCCGGGCTATATCGATACCGACATGGTCGCCGCCGTACCCGCGCCGGTACTGGAAAAGATCGTCGCCAAAATCCCGGTCGGGCGGCTGGGCCAGGCCGAGGAAATCGCCCGCGCGGTAGCGTTCCTGACCAGCGAGAACGGCGGCTTCGTGACCGGATCGACCATGAGCATCAACGGCGGGCAGCATATGTATTGACCTATGGGCTGGCCTGTCCCTTCGGGGAACACGGCCAGCCGCATGATCGCGCTATTCGACGGTAATCCCCGTCATTTTCCAGTCACCATTTTCCGAAGCCATGTGCAGTGTTTCGACTGCCGTGCCTTTCTTGCTGTAATTGGCGTTGAAAGTGATGATCCAATAACCGCTCGGCGGGGCCGCGATGAAATTGACCGTCGCGAGTTCGCGCGATCTGGCCGTGCCCATTGCGCCGCGCACCTGCTGCGAGGCATCGGCCCACCATTCGGCCGTGTTAAGCAATTTGAACGACTGATGCGCCGCCTGCCAGCTCGCAGTCCAGTCATCGCGGTCAAGTTGCGCCAGGAACTGCCGCGCGGCAGCGATTGCTGCGGCTTCGCTGGCCGGGGTGGCTGTAACCTCTGGCGCGGTGGCCACGGGCGGGGGTAGGGGCACGGCGGGTTCCGGGCTCGATCCGGACAGCGCCGCCAGGGCAAGCAGGGCAACAGTGATCGTCATGACAAGTCCTCCAACAATCCGGCCGGTGCGGTGCAACGTACCGTCACCTTGGGCTGGCTGGGGCGCCATGTGCGCCGCACCGGCGGCGGGGGCAGCCCCCAAAATCTTGTCCCCGATGAGTTCGGGGCACTGCGTCTCCACCTCGTGCAGCAGTCGCGCCGCTTCGCGGCTGGACGATGTCGCCATCTTGCGCCGCGCATCGCGCAGCCGTTCGTTGACGGTATGGACCGACAGGCCAAGGTGCCGCGCCATCGACTTGGCGTCAAACCCGCTGACCAGCAGGCGCAGGGTCTGCTTTTCCTTTTCGGTCAGTGATTGATAGCCGTGCGCATGGCGAAGATGTACGGGTGAGCGAACGGGCGAACCACCCCCAATTTTTCGTACCGCGCTTTGCGGTGGAGCGGTTAGACTGCCATCATGACCACTGCGTTCCACCCTCCGCTCAAACGCTCGGTCGAGATTGCCGGGCACAAGACCTCGATCAGCCTTGAGCCGCTGTTCTGGGAACTGCTCAAGCAGGCCGCGCAGGCGGAAGGCTTGCCAATCAACGCACTGGTCGCGCGGATTGACGCCGAGCGAATCAAGGCCGCAGTGCCGCCGGGTCTGGCAGGCGCGGTGCGGGTGTGGCTGGTCGGCTGGCTGACGGCGCGCTTAGCCCAGCCCTGACTTGCTCGCGGCCAGGAAGCGCTGCTCCACTACTTCCCAATCAACGTTTTGCATGAACGCATCGACATATTTCGCCGCCGCCGCGCCATAGTCCATCTGAAAGGCGTGTTCGTACATATCGAGCGCGAGCAGCGGGGTGGAGTGCGCCGGGCCATTGGTGTGGTCCCAGCACCAGTAATTATGCAGGCTCTTGGTGTGGTGGTTCCATGCCAGCAGTGCCCAGCCCGATCCGCCTGCCAGTGACATGGCGGTGCGGCGGAACTCCGCCTCCCACGCGTCAAACGAGCCATGCGATTTGGCGAGCGCGGCCTTGATTGTGCCAGCGGCTTTGCCATCGCCGCCCAGTCCATCGAAATAGGTTTCGTGCAATACGATCGAACCGGTGCGGTGCAATTCCTCGCGTTTCAGGCCGCTATAGACCACCGGCGGGAAATCCTTGTCCGCCATCGCCGCCGCCAATTGCCCTTCAATCGTGTTGAGGCCTTTGATTGAGGCTTGGTAATTGTTCTCCCAATGCGACTGGATCAGCCTTTCGGACAGGCCAATCAGCTTGGCCGGATCGAACCGCAAGGGTCGCGGCAGGTGATTTCCGGCAAAGGCCGGTGCAGTTTTCGCGGCGCTGGTTGCAGTGCTCATGGTCGCGGTCCTTCAGGCTATTTGCGATAGCAGCAGCCCGCCGAGCGCCGCCGCACCCAGCAACTTGATGACGCCCCAGCCAAAGCGAAAGATCAGCAGCGCCGAAAGCGCGGCGAGCAGCCCTGCACGCCAGTCAAAGCTCGCCAGGTCAGGCACGAACAGCCGCAGCGGTCCCGCTTGCTGCTCATCCACCCGCGCAAACAGCACGTGCAGCACGAACCAGACCGTCAGATTGCCGATCACGCCCACCACCGCAGCTGTTAGCGCCGCGAGCCCGCCTTTCAGCTTCACGGCGTGCTCCAGCCGCTCGATCCACGGCGCGAAGGTGAAGATCCACAGGAAGCACGGCGCGAAGGTGACCCAGGTGGTCAGGCCCGCACCCAGCAGCCCCGCTACCAATGGGTTGAACGGTTCGGGCGCGCGGAATGCGGCGAGGAAGCCGGTGAACTGGGTGACCAGGATCAGCGGCCCCGGCGTGGTTTCCGCCAGCCCCAGTCCATCCGCCATCTCGCCCGCCGAGAGCCAGCCAAAGCCATTGACCGCCTCCTGCGCCATATAGGCCAGCACGGCATAGGCCCCGCCGAAGGTCACCACCGCGAGCTGCGAAAAGAACGCGCCGATCTGCCACAGCCGGTGATCGGGGCCGAGCGTGACCAGCACCAGCACCAGCGGCGCGGCCCAGATCGCGCCCCACAGCAGGATCGCGCGCAGGCTTTGCCCCCACGGGCGCGGACTGGCGGGCGGCGCGGTGCCCATCGGCTTCAGCGCCAGCCACTCGGGCCGCACCGCCGCAACCAGCATCCCCAGCGCGCCCGCGCCCAGCACCACCAGCGGGAACGGCAGGTCGAAGAAGAACAGCGCCACGAACGCCGCCAGTGCCAGCCCTTGCTTGAACCGCGTGCCCAGCGCGCGCCCCGCGATCCGCAGCAAGGCCTGCACCACAATCGCCAACACCGCCGCCTTGATCCCCAGAAAGATCGCTGCAAACCAGCTGAGATTCGCCGCCAGCGCATAGAGCAGCGACAGCGCAAGGATGATCAGCGCGCCGGGGATCACGAACAGCAATCCCGCCGCCAGGCCGCCGCGAAACCCGTGCAGCTTCCACCCGACCCAGGTCGCCAGCTGCTGCGCCTCTGGCCCCGGCAGCAAGTGGCAGAAATTGAGCGCGTGGAGGTATTGCTCCTCGGAGACCCAGCCCCGCTCTTCCACCAGCTCGCGGTGCATCAGCGCGATCTGGCCGGCCGGCCCGCCAAAGGAGAGCAGGCCGATGCGGGTGAACACGCGGAGCAGTTCGCGGAAAGTGGGGACGGGATTGATTGCTTCGGCGGTCATTTGCGGCCCCATGCCTTGGTGCCCGCCGCTGGGGCAGGCAGAAAGGCAACGCTTGGGCGGGCCGGGTCATCAGACCGCTTGACCGGGAGGTTGCTTTGCCCCGGTGTTTCGAGCTTAACAGCCGCAGCGATCAGCGCAAGCCAGCGCTACCGCCAGCTGTTGGAGAAAGACGCGCCGTGATGGAAATTCGCCCCTATCAGGCTGACGATTTCGCAGGGCTGGATCGCCTCTGGCAGCTGTGCTTTCCGGATGATCCGCCGCACAATCGCGCCGGCGTGGCGGTTCCGGCCAAGCTGGCCTTGAGCGACGATCTGCTGCTGGTGGCGGTTGGCTCCGACCAAGCCGTTGCCGGATCAGTGCTGGCCGGATACGACGGCCATCGCGGCTGGCTCTATGCCGTGGCGGTCGATCCGGGTCACCAGCGGCGCGGGATCGGGCAAAGCTTGGTTGCGGCGGCCACCACCCGGCTGGCCGGTCTGGGTTGCACCAAGGTCAACCTGCAAATCCGCGCAGGCAACGAACAGGTTGCGGCCTTCTACGACCGCGCTGGGATTTGCCATCCGAACCTCGGATCAGCATGGGCAAATGGCTGGGGTGAGGGTGGTGGTTTGAAGTTGCTCGCGGAGATCTCCCCTCAAACCCGCTCGCCCTGAG
The DNA here is from genome assembly GCA_963802015.1 of uncultured Alphaproteobacteria bacterium. GTDB lineage: Bacteria > Pseudomonadota > Alphaproteobacteria > Sphingomonadales > Sphingomonadaceae > Novosphingobium. The sequence continues at coordinate 710,096 of CAWDHB010000004.1, read as the reverse complement.
CCTGTCGAAGGGCCGTTCTTGTTCTTGCCGCCGTGCGCGACGCACGAAGAAAAGAGCAGTGCTTCGACCTACGGCCGGGTTGGGTTCGACAAGCTTATGGTACGAACCCGAGAAGAGCGAGTATCTTCTCCCTTCCCCGGCGGGGAAGGGTCGGGTTAGGGGAGCTGCTGAGGCTCGATAGGTCTGGCGTACGCTTGCTGGAGCCCCCTGCCCTAACCCCTCCCCGCCGGGGAGGGGCTTTCAATAGCGAAAAGGTCTGCGGTCTTAGGCTGAGTCAATGGAATGTCAGTAACAGTTGATTTCGGTCGGCTGGCCCAGCGCTTCGACAAGGCGCTTCATCTTGCCGACTTCCATGCTCAAATCTGGTTTGCTCCCAGCCCGATGTTGCTCTCGCCAGATGCGTGAACGCCTTCGCAACAAAAGCAGACCTGCACCTCGCCCATCGTTTTGCCCCTGGCATCGTAAAAGCGAAAGAAATGGTGCGGGACGAAGCAAGCGGCTACTATCTCAGGAGTGGGCATCTTGAGCAAAGCTGCTTCGAACTGCTTGCCGAAGTTTGTCTGTCAGAAGTGAGCCTTGCGGATTCAGAAAATCTGAATCGTCGCCGTTGTATTTCGTATTCACCTCGAACAAACAGCCGCACGGTTGTCTGAGCCGGGGTAGATGTTTGCTACCAGTTGCGAATAGTTGGCTCGTACCTGAGGTTTGCTGTTCTGCTCTTCTGTCAGCATTGGATGTTTCTGATTTCCGGTCGCATCCCGCACTCAGCAGCGCTATCGCCAAACCGACGCTGAGTGATGCGCTCCGGATAGTCATCAATCCCCCCCAACCCGCTCAATCTGCGCGCCGACCAAGGCCAGTTTCTCCTCCAGCCGCTCGTACCCGCGGTCCAGGTGGTAAAGCCGATGGACCTGCGTCTCGCCCTCGGCCGCCAGCCCGGCGATCACCAGCGACATCGAGGCGCGCAGGTCGGTCGCCATCACTTCGGCGCCGGTCAGTTTCGCCACGCCGTGGACAATCGCGGTGCGGCCTGAGGTTTCGATCTGCGCGCCCATGCGGTTCAGTTCGGGCACGTGCATATAGCGGTTTTCGAAGATCGTTTCGTTGAGCACCGAGGTGCCCTCGGCGCGGCAGAGCATCGCCATCAGCTGCGCCTGCATATCGGTGGCGAGGCCGGGGTAAGGGGCGGTGGAAAGGTTGACCGCGCGCAAGCGGACCATCGGCGGCGACGTGCAGGCCCCCGGCGACCGGCTCGACCGAAACCCCCGCGTCGCGCAATGCCTGGACGGTGGCATCCATTTCCTCGATCTTCGCGCCCTTCAGCGTCACTTCGCCCCCGGTGATCGCGGCGGCGCAGGCGTAGGAGCCGGCTTCAATCCGGTCACCCATCACGCGGTACGTGGCGCCGTGCAGCCGGGGGACGCCGTGGATCGTGATGTCGGACGTTCCCACGCCTTCCATTTCCGCACCCATCGCCATCAGCATGTTGCACAGATCGACAATCTCTGGCTCGCGCGCGGCGTTGTGCAGCACCGACTTGCCGGTGCAGAGCACGGCGGCCATCAGCGCGTTTTCAGTCGCGCCAACCGACACCACCGGGAAGGAATAGCGCCCGCCGGGCAGCCCGCCATCGGGCGCAATCGCGCGGACATAGCCCGCCGCCAGTTCGATCTGCGCACCCAGCGCTTCGAGCACCTTGAGGTGCAGATCGATCGGGCGGTTGCCGATGGCGCAGCCGCCGGGCAGCGAAACGGTCGCCTCGCCCATCCGCGCCAGCATCGGGCCCAGCACCAGGATCGAGGCGCGCATCTTGCGGACCAGTTCGTACGGCGCGACCGATGAGGTGATCCGCGGCGCTTCCAGCGTCATCACCCGCCCGAAATCTTCGGGGCGGTTGCCGGCAATCGTGGTCGAAATCCCGAACTGGTTAAGCAGGTGCTGAAACCCGTCAATATCGGCCAGCCGCGGTAGATTGCGCAGCGTCAGCGGCTCGTCGGTCAGCAGCGCGCAAGGCAGCAGCGTGAGCGCGGAATTCTTCGCGCCGGAAATGGGAATGGTGCCGGAAAGGCGGGTGCCGCCCTGGATGATGATTTTGTCCATAGCGCTCTCGTTTAGCGGGAAACTTTGGGGCGGCAAGGTTTGGGTTTGCACGCCGCTGCAGAACTTTGTTGGGTTCGCGCAAAGGCGCAAAGAGCAGGAAGGCGCAAAGGGGTCGTTTTTGGCCGAAGGCCGCTCATTATCTCGACCAAGCGTCCAGCCACAGCGTCACGTGTTAAGAGCGGCTGCGCCGCAAACAGTGCCTCTCTGCACCTTGTCTGCGCTCTGCGCCTTTGCGTGAACCCTTGCAGAAGCTGCGGCTCCGCGCGCGCCCCCTTCTGCTTTTGCCCTAACCGCTTTAACACGGTTGCAACGCGATCATGGTTAAAGGCCGCATATGACCGATCATCCAACCCGCCAGCCAGGCCGAAAACCGATCCGCAAAGCCGTGTTCCCCGTCGCCGGGCTGGGCACCCGGTTCCTGCCTGCGACCAAGGCGATCCCCAAGGAAATGCTGCCGGTGATCGACCGCCCGCTGATCCAGTATGCGGTCGATGAAGCGCGCGAGGCGGGGATCGAGCAGATGATCTTCGTCACGGGTCGCGGCAAGTCGGCGCTGATCGATCATTTCGACATGGCCTACGAGCTGGAAACCACGCTGCGTGACCGCGCGAAAGACATGGAGGTGCTCGCCCCGACCCGGCTTTCCCCCGGCAATCTGGTCGCGGTGCGCCAGCAAGTGCCACTGGGGCTGGGCCACGCGATCTGGTGCGCCCGCGCGATCGTGGGGGACGAACCGTTCGCGATCTTTCTGCCCGACGAGCTGATGATCGGCCAAAGCAATGGCTCTGGCGGCTGCATGAAGCAGATGGTCGAAGCCTATAACGAGGTCGGCGGCAATGTGATCTCGGTGCTGGAAGTGCCGCAGGCCGAGGTCTCCAGCTACGGCGTGATCGCGCCCGGCACCCAGACCGGCGCGCTGACCGAAGTGCTGGGGCTGGTCGAAAAGCCCAAGGTGGCCGATGCGCCCTCCAACCTGATCATCTCGGGCCGTTATATCCTGCAGCCCGAAGTGATGCGCGTGCTCGAACGGCAGGACGTGGGCGCGGGCGGCGAGATCCAGCTGACCGATGCCATGGCGCAAATGATCGGCCGGCAGCCGTTCCACGCGGTCACATTTGCGGGGCAACGCTATGACTGCGGCAGCAAACTCGGCATGATCGAAGCGACGCTGGCGCTGGCGCTGCAACGTCCGGACCTCGCCGATGATGTGCGCGCGATGGCGCGGCGGTTGCTGGGTTAGCGCGGGGGTAACACTGCCTCAATCAGGCCCTGGTGCAGCCAGCGGCCCAGCATCGCCCCGGCTTCTTGCGCGGCCGCTTCTGGCCCCAAGCGCTCTGCCAGCAGCTCACAGACCGCGCCGAAATTTGCGCCCGCGCGCATGGCGTTTAAAGCAGCATATTCATGCGCCGGCGCGGTCACGAACACCGGCTGTTCGCCTTCGCGGTAGACGTGGCAGGCCAGTGGCGCGGCCAGCGGAGCGTCGACTGGGACGAAATCGGCATCCGCTGCTTCCAGCTGTTGCCAGATCGCGGGCAGGTCCTGCGTGATCAGCCGGGTGGCGAGCCGGGGCATGCACTGCAGCCGCAGCCCGTCCCATTCAGCCTCGCCGAACCCTGCGGTTGCCGCCGCGAAGCCCGCCGCAACCAGCGGCACGGCATCGCGCGCGCCGAAGACTTGCAGCATGGCCCATTCGGCCCAGGCGAGCTCGCTGACTTCAGGGTCCTGCACAAAAACGTCCGCCAGGGTCTGATCGAACCCCAGCCCAGCAGCGTCGAGCGTCCAGCTGCCGGGTGGATGCAGGATCAGGTGATGTGCCGCCGCCTGCCGAAAGGCGTCTTCCCCCACCCAGCGCGCGGTGCGGGCGAAGGTCTCGCGCAAGGCATCGACCAGCGCGGTGCGGTAATTGTTGCGGTAGATCGCCATCCCCGCCGCCGCGCGGTCTGACCAAGCGGCGGGCAGCGGCAGGCTCTCATCGCAAATTTGCGCCAGAAACGCAGTCTGCATTGCCGTCAGCGCGGTCATGCCGCGCACAGCCCGGCGACCTGCGCGGCGATCCCGCGCGCCTGATCCAGCTCGCCCAGCAATTCGCCCAGCGGCGGCACATTGCCATCGCGTTCGATCATTGTCGCAACCGGGCCGAGCAGGGCCAGCGCCTGTGCGTAAAGGTCCCACACCCCATCGGCCACGGCACGGTCATGAGTGTCGATGATGATGTCCTCGGGCGTGAGGCCGGGGGTATGCCCTGCCAGATGGATCTGGCGGACCCGGTCGTGCGGAATGCCGGTCAGATAGTCCGCCGCTGCAAAGCCGTGGTTGTGCGCGCTGACATAGATATTGTTGACGTCGAGCAGCAGATAGCAGCCAGTGCGGCAGGTGATCGCGCTCAGGAACTCCCACTCGGTCAGCTCGTCTTCGGGAAAGATGAGGTAGCTCGACGGGTTTTCCAGCAGCAGCGCGCGGCCCAGCCGGTCCTGCGCGTGCGCAACGTTGGCGCAGACCAGATCAAGTGCAGCCCGGGTCAGTGGCAGCGGCAGCAGATCGTGGCTGTTGTGCGCGCTGGTGCGGGTCCAGCAGAGGTGATCGGACAGCCACAGCGGCTCGATCCGTTCCGCCAGGGCTTTTAGCCGCGCCAGATAATCCGCGTCCAACCCCTGCGCCGACCCGACCGAGAGCGACACCCCGTGCAGGATCACCGGGTGATCGCGCCGGACCTGCTCCAGAATCCGCAGCGGCCGCCCGCCATCGAGCAAGAAGTTTTCGGAGATGACCTCCACAAAATCAACCGGCACGCGGGCGGTCTGGTCCAGAAAGTCTGGATAGTGATCAGTGCGCAGCCCCAGGCCGAAACCGGCAAAGGCGGGGATGTCAGCAGGCATCGCGCGGTCTCGAGCAAACATTTGAGCGAACATTCAACCGAACAAAGAATGCGCGGCCCGGCCCGGCAAGGAAGGGGGCAAACAGCCGGACCGGACCGCGCAAGCTCAAAGCCTCAGCCAAGATCGCCGATCACGCCGCCCTTGGTCAGGCAGGCACCGGCCTTCATCGCCTTGAAGCCGTGCCCCTTGCAGGCGTTCTGGCCGCTGCAGCCATGTTCGGCGGTGCTGCAATCCGACTGGCCCTTGCAGCTGTGCACGCCGTAACAGTGAACCATATCGTCGCTGGCGATCGCGCGGCCCTTGCTGCCGGTGGGGGCCTCTGCGGCGAAGGCAGCAGCGGAACTGAGCGCCACGGCACCGGCGAGGGCGGCGAAGGCAAATTTGCGGTTGGGAGTCATGATGTTCATCCTTGAAAGGGGGGACTCGATGAAAGGCTGTCCATAGTGGACATGACCTGGTTCGCAGTGCAGGACCGAAAGGTTACATCCCGAGAAAATCCGCAGAAACCCGCCCAAGTTCACACTAAAATCGGCTGCGCAGTAGAATGTCGGAACTGGCACCTTTCAGACTGCGGTGCGTAACAGAAAGATCGCCCTGTAGGAAAGTGATCAAGCGCTGTAACTTCTGACCAGCGCGCCGCGAACCAGAGGCAGTTCCGTTCCGCCAGCCGGGCCGGGACAACCCCATTCGATCAATTCTCTCCACTCTAAGGACCCTGCATCATGACCACTGCCACAATCGCCCGCTTTGCCGGTCTGGCCGCCACTGCTGCGCTCGTTGCCGGAGCCGCCACCACGCCGCTCGCCGCGCAGGCGAAACCCGCGATGGAAAAGTGCTATGGCATCTCAAAGGCCGGGCAGAACGGCTGCACGGCCGGGCCGGGCACCAGCTGCGCCGGATCCTCAACCCGCGACTATCAGGGCGATGCCTGGAAGCTGGTCAAAAAAGGCACCTGCCTCGCCACCAAGACCCCCAAGGGCCCGGGTTCGCTGACCCCGATCAAGCGCTGATCCGGTGCAGCGCCTGTTTTCAATCTATGACCGCTTGATCGGACTGGCTGCGGGCCGCTGGAGCGAGGCCGTTGCCTTGCTGGCGGTCCGGCTCGCACTGGCCGGGGTGTTCTGGCGCTCGGGCCGGTCAAAAGTGGTGGAAGGGACCTGGCTGACGATCAGCGATTCCACCCACTACCTGTTCGAGACCGACTATGCTGCGGTACCGCTGCCCCCGGCGCTGGCGGCACAACTGGCGACTTGCGCCGAGCATCTGTTCCCGCTGCTGCTGGTGGCGGGGCTGGCTACGCGGCTGTCGGCGGCGGCGTTGCTGGGGATGACGCTGGTGATCCAGATCTTCGTCTTTCCCGAGGCCTGGTGGACCACCCACCTGCTGTGGATTGCATTGGCGGCGGTGCTGATCGTGCGCGGCGGCGGCTTGCTGGGGCTGGACCCCTGGCTGGTCAAACTGCGGACGCGATGATCGCCGATGAGGCCACCCTGCGCCGCCTGATGGCGGCCAGCCAGCGCGGCGATCGCACAGCCTATACGGTCCTGTTGACCGAGGCGTCGCGCTGGCTGGGGCGGTTCTTTGCGCGCAAGGTGCCGCCGTTCCAGATCGATGATCTGGTGCAGGACGTGCTGTTATCGCTGCATGACAAGCGCGCCAGCTTCGATCCGGCGCGGCCGTTCCTGCCCTGGCTGGCGGCGATCGCGCGCTATCGCTGGGTCGATCATCTGCGCAAGGTCTATCGCCGCGAAGAACAGGCGCTGGACCAGCACGACGCCGCGGTGGACAGCGACGAAGCGGCAGTGATCGCGCGGTTCAGTCTTGAACGGCTGTTCGCGCAGATCCCCGACAACCACGCCAGCGCGATCGCGCTGGTCAAGATCGAAGGCCTGTCGATCGCTGAGGCCGCTGCCCGCAGCGGGCACAGCGAAGCGGCGATCAAGGTGCACATTCACCGCGGACTGAAACAGTTGTCCGCGCTTATCGAAGAGGCAGACTGACGATGAATACACCGCACCAGGACCTGATCGCGGCCTTGTCCGGCGATCTGCGGCCCGTCCGGCCGTTGCGCCGGGCCGAGGGCACCGCGCTGGTCGGTGCAGGCTTTGCCGTCACGATCCTGCTGGTCGGGCAGATTGTCGGGCTGTGGCATGATGGCCTGACCGGCCAGGCCCCGTCGATCTTCTATCTGGTCAACGGCCTGCTGCTGGTGCTGGGCCTCGCCACGAGTGCCAGCGTGCTGGCCATGGCGAGCCCGCGCGTCGGCCAGCGCCATGATGGCCCGCGCTGGGCGATGCTGATGGTCGGTGTACTGCCGCTGGTTGCAGCGCTGGCACTGCTGGTCCAGCCGCATCGCCATGCTGCACCGCTGCTGCATTGCACCGCCAATGGCGTGCTGGCCGGGCTGGTGACGGGCGCGGCGCTGCTGGTGTGGCTGCGACGCGGCGCGCCGGTTTCCCCCCGCCGCGCTGGTCTGCATCTGGGCGTCGCAGCGGGCGCACTGGGCACGGTGGCGGCCGGGCTGGCCTGCCCCTTGGCGGTGTTCGAACACCTTGGCTTGTGGCATGTAGCCCCGGTGACAATCACCGGACTGGCAGGAGCCCTGCTCGTCCCCCGCCTGCTACGCTGGTAAGCAGAGCGGCGGCGGCTTGCTGGATCAGCAGGTGCTGACGGTGCGCTGCTTAGTCTTCGAACCCCACACTGCCGCGATTATATAGGGCCGCGAGCAGCGTGATGGCTGCGTCAGGTTGGTCCGCCCCAACTGTCACCGGTTCGCCCGCACAGAGCAGCTCAGCCATTCCGGCCAGCTCCCCCGCACAGTCATAGCATTCGCCGTCGACGAACAGCTGCACCGTATCCGCCGCACTGCGCACAAAGGCGAACCGGCTGGCCGGATTGCGCAGCAGCACCGCGCCGCCGATCTGCGCGGCGCGCAATTCCGCCGGGCTGAGTGGTTCGTCGGGGGTCCAGTCGACCTCCGGATATTTGCGCGCCGAGCTGTGTTCACCGAACCAGCGCGCGAAGGCTGCGCGATCACCCAACTGGTCCAGCACCATCGCCTGCAACTGTGCCAGCGCCTCCGCTGAAATTTCGCCAGGGTTCGCTTGCACGGGCAGGCCCGGATCGGCGTAGCGATCATCGTCGTCCAGCCCGGCGAGCACTTCGTCGCACCAGCCCGCGATCAGTTCGCTGCGTGATGGCGCACGGAAACCAATCGAATAGGTCATGCAATCATCGCCCACTGCGACGCCGTTGTGGGCAAAGCCGGGGGGCACATAGAGGATATCGCCGGGTTCCAGCACCCATTCCTCGGTCGCGGTGAAGTCTGCCAGCAGGCGCAGGTCGTCGTGCGGCAGCAGCGGTGTGGCAGCATTGCACTTCGCACCGACTTGCCAGCGGCGGCGGCCCAGCCCCTGGATCAGGAACACATCGTACTGATCAAAATGCGGTCCCACCCCGCCCCCATCGACGGCATAACTGACCATCACATCATCGGTCCGCCAGTTTGGCACGAACCGGAATGCCCCAAGCAAGGCAGCGACAGCGGGCACATGGTGATCGACTGCCTGCACCAGCAGCGTCCAGGGTGCTTTGCCCAGCTGGCCAAACCGCGCCTCGGCAAACGGCCCGTGCTCCGCCGCAAGATTGCCCGCGCCCTGCGTGATCAGCCGTGCTTCAACGCCCGCTTCGCAGGCCAGTCCGGCCAGCTCATCCGGCTCCAGCGGATTGGTCCACGCCGCCCAGGGGTTGCGGATCAGCAGCGGGCGCTCTTGCCAGCTTTCACGCAAAAACGCTGCGCTATCGAACGAACTCAAATGCATGATGTTGATACCGCCTTTTCGCGGCTGTAGCGGGGCGCGGCCCGCAAGGGTAGCTGCGATAGCGCGCTGAACTTTGGTCGCGCGATCAGAGTTTCGCCAGCAGGTCTTCCGATGACAGGTCAGTCGGATCGACGTGGCCTTCGGGATCGGGGTGGATCAGGATTTCCACCCCGGGAAATTCGGCGAGCAGCTTCGCTTCGATCTCGTCCATCACGTGATGCGCGTCGTGGATCGTCATCTCCGGGTCAACCGCAACGTGGAACTGCACGAAATCGCGGTCGCCCGAGGTGCGCGTGCGCAGATCGTGCAGCCCGCGCAGTTCGGGGTGGCGCGCGACCACTTCCAGAAAGCGCTGGCGTTTGGCCTCGGGCCATTCCTTGTCCATCAATTGGTCAACCGCCGCCTGCGAAGCGCGCCACGCCCCCCAGCCCAGCCACAGCGCAATCGCCAGCCCGAACAGCGGATCGGCCCCGGCCACCCCGGCATAGCGATCCAGCGCCAGCGCCGCGATCACCGCCAGGTTGAGCAGCAAGTCCGACTGGTAATGGACATGGTCGGTCGAGATCGCGAGGCTGCCGGTCTGGCGGATCACGCGGCGCTGCCAGACCAGCAGCGCCAGCGTGGCGGCCATCGCGATCACCGAGACGGCGATCCCTTCGTTCGCGCCGTCGGGTCGCGCCCCGCCCAGCCATTGCTGCACCGCGCGCGCGCCGAGCGTCAGCGCCGAGATCGAGATCAGCACGACCTGGAACATCGCCGCCAGGGCTTCGGCCTTGCCGTGGCCGAACCGGTGGTTCTCATCCTCGGGCTGCGCCGCTACCCAGACACCGACCAGTGTCGCCAGACTGGCAACCAGATCGAGCACCGTATCGGCCAGACTGCCGAGCATCGCGGTCGATCCGCTGGTCCAGGCGGCCCAGGCTTTCAGCCCGACCAGCAACAGCGCGACGCTGATCGAAGCCAGCGCCGCGCTGCGGTTCAAGGCGGCATTACCACTCATGGGTAGAGCAACCCGCTGGACCAGCCGCCGCTGGCGCTGCGCTCAAACCGCCGCCGCTCGTGCAGGCGGAACGGGCGGTCCAGCCAGAATTCGAACGCGCTGGGGGTCAGGCAGAACCCGGTCCAGTGCGGTGGACGCGGGACCTTGCCAAGCGGGTGCTGCGCGGTGGTCTTCGCGATCCGCGCCAGAAACTCACCGCGCGAACCCAGCGGGCGCGACTGGTCAGAGGCATGCGCGCCCAATTGCGAGATCGCGGCTGCGGCTGGCGAAATAGGCATCGGCCATCGCGTCGGGCACCGGGGCAATCGTGCCTTCGATCCGGATCTGGCGGCGCAGGCTTTTCCAGTGGAACAGCATCGCCGCCTGCGGATTGGCGAGCAGCTCATCGCCCTTGCGGCTGTGGCTGTTGGTATAGAACACAAACCCGCCCTGCGGCCCGAGCAGTTCGGCCCCGTGGTCCTTCAGCAGCACCATCCGCACCGACGGCGCGGCAGCGGGCGTCGCCGTTGCCACCGCCACGGCTTCAGGATCGTTGGGCTCGCTGGTCTTGGCGGCAGCGTACCATTCATCGAACAGATCGAAGGGAGCGGCATCGGGGATTGCGTCGGCGGCTTGGGCTTCATCCATGGTGCCGCCCTTAGCCCTGCCCGGCGGGGGATGCCAGCGCGAGCGACTCGCAACAGGCGCGCAAGTGGCTGCCGCACCTTGCTCTAACGGCATAACACACCTAGCTAGGCCCCATCATGGCAGATCCCTATACGATCCTGGGCGTGGCCCGCGGCGCAAGCGAGAAGGACATCAAGTCCGCCTATCGCAAGCTGGCGAAGGAATTCCACCCGGACCGCAACCAGGACAAGCCCAAGGCAGCCGAGCGCTTTTCCGAGATTACCCAGGCCTATGACCTGCTGTCCGACAAGGACAAGCGCGCGCGGTTTGATCGCGGCGAGATCGATTTTGACGGCAACCCGCTGGGCTTTGGCTATGGCGGCGGGCCGGGCGGTGGCGGCGGCAACCAGCGCGGGTTTCGCGCCGATAGCTTCGAAGGATTCCAGCCCGGCGGCGATCTGGGCGATATCTTCGAAGGCCTGTTTGGCGGGCGCGGCGGGATGGGCGGCGGCGGCCCGCGCGGTCGGCCCGCACCCAAGGGCGCGAACGTCCAGTACCGGCTCTCTGTAACCCTGCCCGATGCGGCCACCCGCGCGACCCAGCGGATCACGCTGGCCGATGGCAAGACCATCGACCTGAAACTGCCCGCCGGGGTTGAGGATGGCACCCAGATGCGGCTGCCCGGCAAGGGCGAGGCTGGCCCGGGCGGCCACGGTGATGCGACGGTGGTGGTGCAGGTTCAGCCCCACGCCTATTTCCGCCGCGATGGTGACAATATCCGGCTCGACCTGCCGGTCAGCCTGGACGAAGCGCTGCACGGGGCCAAGGTCAAGGTCCCGACCCCCGACGGCGCAGTGATGCTGACGGTCGCGCCGGGCAGCAGTTCGGGCAAGACGCTGCGGCTGAAAGGCAAGGGCTTCAGCCGCAAGGACGGCACCCGCGGCGACCAGCTGGTCACGCTGGAAATCCAGCTGCCCGAAGCGGGTGACAGCGCCTGGACTTCGCTTGCCGAGCAACTGGGCGACTGGCGCGATCCCCGCGCCCTGCGCGCCCGGATGGACGGCTGAGCAGGCCTGGCCCCCGCATGGCGGACAGCACGGCCGAACCGGATGGCGTGATCGCGGCGGACCGTTCGCCCGAAGCGCGCCGCCGTCAGGCGCTGCGCTGGCGCGCGGGGCTGGAAGAACACGTTGGTGCGCAGGGCAAGTTCTGGGCGACGCGGTTCTACCGGGTGGTCAGCCGGGTGGTGGCGGGCGCGTGGAACGATGGCTTCATCCACGCCGGCAACCTGGCCTATATGGCGATCCTCGCGCTGTTTCCGTTCTTCATCACGGTCGCCGCCGTGTTCACATTGTTCGGCGAAGAAGCGCAGCGCGAGGCCTCGATCCATACGTTTCTGTCGGCCGTGCCGCCGGTGGTGGCGCAGGCGCTGGAACCCGTCGCGCGCGATGTCTCCTCCGCGCGGACCGGCTGGCTGCTGTGGATCGGGGGGATTGTCGGGCTGTGGACCGTCGGCAGCCTGATCGAAACGATCCGCGATATCCTGCGCCGCGCCTATGGCACGCGCGCCAGCGCCGCGTTCTGGCGTTACCGGCTGATTTCCAGCGGGGTGACTGCGGGGGCGGTGGTGGCGCTGCTATTCGCATTGCTCGCGCAAGTCGCCGATCGGCGCGGCGCAGGCGATGATCGAGGCGTGGTTTCCGCGCGCGTCCGATTGGGTGGCCACGCTGGCAACCTCGCGATTGATCCCGGCGGGAGTGCTGTTTGCCTCGCTGTATTTGCTGTTCTTTACACTGACCCCCTCGGTCTACCGCGCGCGGCGCTATCCCAAATGGCCCGGCGCGCTGCTGGTCACCATCTGGTGGGTAGGGGTGGCGGCGGCGCTGCCCGGCGTGTTGCAGCGCTTTTTCACCTATGATCTGACCTATGGCAGTCTGGCCGGAGTGATGATCGCGCTGTTCTTTTTCTGGCTGGTCGGGCTGGGGATGGTTATGGGGGCGGAATTGAATGCCGCGCTGGCCGTTTCCCCGGAAGAGCGCGACATGCTGGGCCAACTGGACGAGACGACAGGACAAACGACATGACCCAATTGATGCAGGGCAAGCGCGGGCTGATCATGGGGCTGGCGAATGACAAGTCGCTGGCCTGGGGCATTGCGCAAAAGCTGGCCGAACACGGCGCGGAACTGGCGTTCTCCTATCAGGGTGATGCGCTGGCCAAGCGCGTGCGCCCGCTCGCCGCATCGCTCGGCAGTGATTTCCTGATCGATTGCGACGTGTCGGACATGGCCGCGCTCGATACCGCGTTTGCGGCGCTGGGCGCGCGCTGGCCGACGATCGACTTCGTGGTCCACGCGATCGGCTATTCGGACAAAACCGAGCTGCGCGGCAAGTACCTCGATACCAGCCTCGACAACTTCCTGATGACGATGAACATCTCGGCCTATTCACTGGTCGCGGTGGCGCAACGCGCAGCGGCGATGATGCCGGCTTTCGATCCCGAAACCGGCAAGGGCGGCGGGGCGATGCTGACGCTGTCATATTACGGCGCAGAAAAAGTAATCCCGCATTACAACGTGATGGGCGTGGCCAAGGCGGCGCTGGAAACCAGCGTCAAATACCTCGCCAACGATCTGGGGCCGGACAATATCCGGATCAACGCGATTTCGGCGGGGCCGATCAAGACCCTCGCCGCCAGCGGGATCGGCGATTTCCGCTATATCCTGAAGTGGAACGAGCTCAATTCGCCGATGCGCCGCAATGTGACCATCGAAGATGTCGGCGGGGCGGCGCTTTACCTGCTATCCGATCTGGCCTCGGGGGTGACCGGCGAGATCCATCATGTCGATGCCGGCTACAACGTGATCGGGATGAAGCAGGAAGACGCGCCCGATATCGCGCTGAGCTGAGTGCGCTGAATTGCCAGTTGTTGCAATGCGATATTGACCCACGCCCCAGCGAGGCGTAGGGGAAAGTCCGGTAAGGACGCTCCGGGATCGGGGCGCAGGGCGGTCGCGCGCCATCCCTCACGGCCCAGCCGTATCCGGAGCGAACACGTGACTCTTCACAGTCTTGAGCAGGCATCGCTGGGCTTGTCGCGTCCGGCAAAACGAGCAATCGCGGTTGGCGTCGATACGCTGCTGTGCGTGGTCAGCGTATTGATCGCCTATTACCTGCGGCTTGGTTACTGGCTGATTCCGGTGGGCAATCAGTGGCTGCCGGTGGCGGCGGCGGTACTGATCGCGATCCCGCTGTTCGTGCGGTTCGGCCTCTACCGCGCGATCTTCCGCTATTCAGGCTTTGCCGCGCTGGGCGCGCTGGCGGTCTCGATTGCGATCTATGGCCTGATCTTCGCCGCGATCTTCACCCTGATCGGGGTCAAGGACGTGCCGCGCACGCTGGGGTTGATTCAACCGATCCTGCTGTTCATCGCGGTCGGCACCGCGCGCGCGGTGGCGCGGTTCTGGCTCGGCGGCGGCTATGGCTTCATCCGCCAGATGAATGCGCGCAGCCGCGTCCTGATCTATGGCGCGGGCCGCGCCGGGCGGCAATTGGCCGCAGGTCTGGCCAATAGCCCCGAAATGCAGGTGATCGGCTATGTCGATGACGATGCCTCGCTCTCGGGCAGCCTGATGAACGGCAAGCCGATCCATCCGGCGGCGCGGTTGCACGAATTGATTCTGGCCGAAGACGTGCGCCATGTGCTGCTGGCCATGCCCTCCTCCACCCGCGCCCGCCGCGCCGAAATCCTGCAGGGGCTGAAAGGCACCCCGGTGCAGGTCCGCACCCTGCCCGCGCTCGCCGATATTGCGCGCGGCCGGATCCTGGTGGGCGATCTGCGTGAACTGGAGATCGAGGACCTGCTGGGCCGGGATTCGGTGACGCCGAACGAATTGCTGCTGGCGCGCAACGTCACTGGCAAGACCGTGCTGGTCACCGGCGCGGGCGGATCGATCGGGTCCGAACTGTGCCGCAAGCTGTTGCGGCTGAAGCCCGCCAGCCTGCTGCTGCTTGATGCCAGCGAACACGCGCTCTATGCGATCCACGGCGAGCTGGAACAGGAACGGCGTTCCGCCGCGCTGTCGGCCGAGCTGGTGCCGCTGCTGGGCTCGGTCGCCGATCCAGAGCGGATGGGCACGGTCTGCAACACGTTCCGGCCTGATACGGTCTATCACGCGGCCGCCTACAAGCATGTCCCGCTGGTCGAACACAATCCCGGCGAGGGGGTGCGCAACAACGTGATCGGCACGCTGGTGACCGCGCGCGCGGCTGAAGCTGCGGGGACCGCCAACTTCGTGCTGATCAGCACTGACAAGGCCGTGCGCCCCACCAATGTGATGGGCGCGAGCAAGCGCCTGGCCGAAATGGTGCTGCAGGCGCTGGCGCATGAGCAGGCCGGCCGGACCCGCTTTTCGATGGTCCGGTTCGGCAATGTGCTCGGCTCCAGCGGCTCGGTGGTGCCGCTGTTCCGCCGCCAGATCCGCGAAGGCGGGCCGGTGACGATCACCCATGAAGACGTCACCCGCTATTTCATGTCGATCCCCGAAGCCGCCGAACTGGTGATTCAGGCCGGGGCGATGGCGCAGGGCGGCGAGGTGTTC
Source organism: uncultured Alphaproteobacteria bacterium (assembly GCA_963802015.1). Lineage (GTDB taxonomy): Bacteria > Pseudomonadota > Alphaproteobacteria > Sphingomonadales > Sphingomonadaceae > Novosphingobium. Next base: position 695,093 of record CAWDHB010000004.1, on the reverse strand, counting down.
GTGCTGGAAATGGGCGAGCCGGTGCGGATCGCCGATCTGGCGCGCAACATGATCGAACTGTCCGGCCTCAGCGTGCGCGATGCCAGCAACCCCGATGGCGACATCGAAATCTCCGTAGTCGGCCTGCGCCCCGGCGAAAAGCTGTACGAGGAACTGCTGATTGGCGGCGATGACATGCCCACCAGCCATCCCCGGATCATGAAGGCGCGCGAACCGATGCTCGGCATGGCGCAGCTGCTGCCAGTAATCGAACGGCTGGAAGCGGCACTGGTGAAGAGCGATGCAGTGACGCTGCGCCGCCTGCTGGTCGATACCGTCGGCGGCTTCACGCCGGACGAGGACGTGGTCGACCACATCCATCAGCGCCGCGCTGCGCTACGCTGACTGGCTTACGGCTGACCGTTAGCCTTGCCGCGCCGCCGTTGCCACCAGCCGGTCAGCAGCAGCATAGTGGGCGCGAGCATGGTGTTGATCAGATCGTGCCGCGCCGCTGCCAGCGTCGCTTCGGTGCTGCCCATCCCTTCGAGCAGCAGATCGGCGGCTTCGTTGCCGCATTCCAGCACCAGCAGCACCAGCCAGGGTTTGACGCTGAGCGGGCTGCGGCGCAGCACCAGCGCGGCCAGGCACAATACAGCGATCCCGCCGTGGACGTGCAGCAGATCGGCGCTGAGGTTCAGCCGGTTCCCCAGCGCCAGCTTGAACTGCGCCCAGTCCGACGCGCTGGTCACCAGCCATGCCATGGCATCCTTCAGCATCGCCGGTCACACCCCCGGCAATGGCGGCTGCCCGGCGAACAGCCGGTCATAGGTATCACGCTCATGCGCATCGAGCACCACCGGATCGAGCATCGCCAGCGCGCGGGTCCGGGCGGTGGCGCCCAGCCGCCGGGCGCGGACCGGATCGGCCAGCACCCGCGCCGCCGCCGCCGTCAGCGCGGCGACATCGCGGAACGGCACCAGCTCGCCGGTTTCATCGGTGCGGACCAGATCGCCTTGCCAATCGAGATCATAGGCCGACCAGCGGCGCGCCGCCGAGCGCGCTTTCTGACAATGCGCGCCCGGTCAGCGGCGAAAGCACCAGCGCGCAGTGCGCGTTGAGCTGGGCCAGCGCGTGCTGATCCTGATTGCCGCCGAACACCAGCCGGTCCGCCACGCCCAACGCTTTGGCCAGCGCCGTCAGCTCTTCGCGCAGTTCGCCATCCCCCGCCAGAAACAGCTTCACGATCATGGCCCGCGCTTGCGCACCACCCCGCCCAGAACCCGCACCGTATCATCGGGGAACTTCACCGCCTGCAACCGCCCGATGCTGAGCATGAAGCGGCCCGGCGTGATCCCATAGCGCTCAAACAGCGCCTGATCAGTCCCGCGCTCGGCGGGCGGGGTGCGGTGCTGGGGGCAAGCAGGTTGCCATAGCGAAAGATCGTGCAGCGCTCAGCCCGCGCCCCGTCGCGCACGGAAAAGTCGACATTGTCCTGATTGGGCGCGGCAACCACATCGGCGCGCGGCAGCACGAACCGTTCGACCTTCTTCTCCAGCGCGATCGAGTCGGAAGAAACGCTTTGGGTATAGCGGCCGCGCCGGTGCTTTCGCGGACCTTGTCATTGTTGCCGTTGACCCGGATCAGCATCGGCCGCCCGCTCAGCCACTTCAGGCCCAGCCCGAACAGCCCGAGATACAGCGGATCGCCGACCCGGATTAACGCCACGCCTTCGCGCCGGATCAGCCGCAGCAGGGTGAAGAACAGCCCGATCTGCCGATCAGGAAGTTGAGCGGAAACAGCCGCGCCAGCCACCTGCAGCGCCCGATCCGGCCTTCGATCATGGTGTGCCGCGCGGCCAAGTTCGTACCACTGCGGCGGGCCATAGCGCTGCCCCATCCGGGCGAGGTCAGCAGCGTCGCGAACGGATGCACGCTGAACACGTGGCGGAAATAGCCATCGAGATCGCGGCACGTGATCGAGCTTTCCAGCCCGCGTTCGCGCACCATTTCGAGCGTATAGGCGGCATCGAGCACCAGCAGGCTGGGCCGGTGTCTGCGCGTCAAGGGAGGGGCAGGCCATCGGCGCAGGCTTTAGGCTGGGGCGCTGCGGCTTGGCAATTGTCTGCCCGCCGCCAAGCGGCTAAGGGGCTGGCGAACCGGCGCGCGCAGCGCCAGCGGAGAAGCTCATGCACCTGTCGGTCGTCGACGCCGGCCTTGGAAATATCAAGTCGATCAAGCGGATGGTGGAACACATCGGCGGGACGGCGGATATTATCAGCGATCCGGGCGAACTCGCCGGAGCCGAAGCCGTGCTGCTGCCCGGCGTCGGCCACTATGACTATGGCATGTCCTTGCTGCACGAGGGCGGCTGGGTTGCGCCGCTGAACGAGGCGGCGCTGGGCCGCCGCATTCCGTTTCTGGGCATCTGCCTTGGAATGCAGCTGATGTGCCGCGGCAGCGAAGAGGGGACCCGCCCCGGGCTCGGCTGGATCGCGGCGGATGTGAAGCGGATCGATACGGGCGGCGACCCGCGCCTGAAAATTCCGCACATCGGCTGGACCGGGACGCAGGTTGATACGCCCGGCGATATCCTGCCCGACGGTGATCCGGACCTGCGCTATTATTATACCCACTCGTTCCGCGCAGCCTGCGACAACCCCGCAGAAGTGCTGTGCAGCGCCGATTACGGCACCCGGTTTGCCTCCGGCTTTGTCAGCGGCAACTTGCGCGGGGTGCAGTTTCACCCGGAGAAGAGCCACCGCTTTGGGATGGAGCTGTTCCGGCGCTGGCTGGGGATTGCGGCGTCATGATCCGCCACCGCATCATCCCGGTGCTGCTGCTGAAAGACGGCGGGCTGTATAAAACCACCAAGTTCGGCAAGCCGAGCTATGTTGGCGATCCGATCAACGCGGTGAAGATCTTCAACGACAAGGAAGTCGATGAGCTGATCGTGATCGATATCGAAGCCACGCGGTCGGGCCGTCCGCCAGACTTCGCTATGGCCGAATGGCTGGCCGAAGAATGCTTCATGCCGCTGTGCTGGGGCGGGGGCATCCGCACTGCCGACGATGCGGGGCAGCTGTTCAAGCTGGGGATCGAGAAAGTCTCGCTGCAAAGCGCCGCGCTGGCCGACATGGGCCTGGTCACCCAACTGGCCGGGCGGCATGGGACGCAGGCCGTGGTGCGTATCAGTCGATGTCGAGCAGAACTGGCTGGGCCGCCAGCGCTTGCGCACCGCAAACGGCAAGGACAAGCGCGGCTGGCAGGACGTGGTCCGCGCCGCCGCCGCCGCCGGAGCGGGGGAAATCCTGCTGACTTCGGTCGAGCGCGAGGGCAGCCGGGCGGGCATGGATACCGCGCTGATCGGCGAGGCTGCTGCGCTGGTCGACGTGCCCTTGATCGCGCATGGCGGGGCCGGCTCGCTCGCCGATATCAAAGCCGCGATCGATGCCGGGGCCAGCGCCGTTGCCGCCGGGGCCTGGTTCGTCTGGCAAGGCCCGCACAAGGCCGTACTCATCACTTATCCTAGGCCGGAAGAAATCCGCGCCGTCTGGGGACGATAACCGATGCATTCCCACTATCCCGGCAACCACCGCGTCTGCACCCGCTGCATCATGGACGATACCGCTGCCGACATTGACTTCGACGCGGCCGGCGTGTGCAATTACTGCACCGAATTCCTCGTCCGGCTGGATCACTATGTCGATCCCGATCCGGTGGCGCGGCAGGCCAAGCTGGACGATCTGGTTGCGCGGGTGAAGGCGCAAGGGGCGGGCAAGCCCTATGATTGCATCATCGGCGTCTCGGGCGGGGTCGATTCAAGCTATACCCTGATCAAGGCGGTGCAGCTGGGCCTGCGCCCGCTGGCGGTGCATATGGACAGCGGCTGGAACGCCGAAGTGGCCGCGAACAACATCGCCAATCTGGTGCGCGGGCTGGGGGTAGACCTCTATACCCACGTGATCGAATGGCCCGAAATTCGCGGGCTGATGGAGGCGATGTTCGCCGCCGACGTGCGCGATGTGGAAGTGCTGTATGACAATGCGCTGGCGGGCGTGGTCTATGCCCAGGCCGCGAAGCACGAATTGCACTACATTCTGGCCGGTTCCAACATGGCAACCGAGGGTATGCGGATGCCGGGCGAATGGACCTGGCACAAGCTGGACGGGCGCAACATCACCGGCATTTCGAAGCAGTTCGGCGGGCCGAAGATCAAGACCTTTCCGCTGATCGGCACGCTGAAATATGCCAAGCACATCCTGATCGACAAGGCGCACTGGATCGCGTTTCTGGACTTTATCGATTACCGCAAGGATGTGGCGCTGGAAGAATTGCAGCGCGATTATGGGTACAAGCCCTACGCCTATAAGCACTACGAATCGGTGTTTACGCGGTTCTGGCAAGGCTACATGCTCCCGCGCAAATTTGGCTATGACAAGCGCAAGCCGCACCTCGCCACGCTGGTGATGACCGGGCAGATGACCCGCGACGCGGCAATGGCGAAAATGGGCGAAATTGCCTATCCCAGCCAGCGCGATCTGGACGCGGACAAGACCTATTTCCTCAAGAAAATGGGCTGGAGCGAGGCCAAGCTGGAGGAATACCTGAACCGCCCCGAAGTGCGCCACGATGCCTATCCGTCCGAATGGGCGTTCTATGAGCGGTTGCTGGGGCTGTACCGCAAGTTCAACTTCAAAGTGGGGAGGCTGGGCAAGTGACCACGACTGAAGCTACAACCGAGACGGAACACCTGGTCCGCAGCTGGAAGGATTTTCGGTACTACGTCCAGGCCGATGGCCGCAGCCGGGGCACCCCGCTGAGCTGGCACATCTGGTTGTTCGATCCGGTGATGCGGTTTCAGGTGCTGATGCGCTTCAACGCCTATCTGCTTAACACCGGCAAGCCGATGCTGATCCGCGCACCGTTCCTGCTGTGGTACCGCCGCCTGTCCGTGCGGCTGGGCTTCCTGATCGGCCCGAACGTGTTCGGCCCCGGCCTGGCGCTGGTCCATTATGGCGGCATCCTGTTCGATCCGACCACCCGGGTGGGCAAGAACTGCCGGATCCACGTCGGCACGCAAATCGGCAGCTCGGCTCAGTTCAACCATGATCCCAAGGACAACCACCTTTACACCCCCCGGATCGGTGACAACTGTTACATCGGCCCCGGCGCGAAGATTTACGGTCCGATCACCATCGGCAACAATTGCGTGATCGGCGCGAATGCGGTGGTGACCAAATCGTTCCCGGAGGATGGTCTGGTGCTGGCCGGCGTGCCAGCGCGGATTGTGGGCACCGGCGATGATGGTCGGCGGGTAATCAAGGGCGCGGATTGACTTTTATTGCATAGTGTTACTTTAATACTGGTATATGCAAAGCAATCCCCCCCCCCCCGCTAAAACCTGATCTGAAATACGAAATATCAGGGTCAAATTTCGTATTTGATCCGCAATTTGACACTTCAGAGTGGGTAACTCAACAAGCTGACTCGGTTGAGCGGTACCAGGATTCGTCCTACGAAGATGACGAAACGCTGGGTGTTCTGTTTGGAGGTTTCATTGCCTGCACGCTGAACCGCGCAGGTCTTGTGCTGGACATTGGCTGTGGCCTTCACCCCCAGCTACCGCACTACGTGAAGCAACTCAGCTTACCAGAATACCTTGGGATTGAGCCGCTTACAGCCCCTGTAACACGCGACTACACTTGTCTTACTGGTGTTATGGCCGAGAATATCCCGCTCTTGGATCATTGTGCCGAAGCGGCGATATTTGCTACATCGCTTGATCACATCTGGGATGCCAAGGCGGCAATCCAAGAGGTAACGCGCGTGCTGAAGCCGCATCGGCCGCTGTATTTCTGGCTTGGCGTGCATGATCCGCATTTGCTGGCCGAAGCCAAATCTTTCGGCGTTGTGCACAACCACAGCGCGGGTCTGCGCAAGTTTGCGCGCGTGATTGGCGCTCCGCTTGAACACGCCCATCTGATGTTCAAAATGCGCCAACAAGCCCAGCACCTGAGCGCTGGTATTCCTCTGGATACTGCGCATGTCCGCTATCACACGCTTGCGACAGTTGACGCAGAGCTTAGCTCATATGGTCTGGAAATTATCCGGCGCGTGCTCGTGCCTGGGTCGGCTTCGCTGTTCGTGGAAGCGCGCGCTGCGCAGTCTTAGAGCGGGAAGACATGACTTGGAATCGGGAAGCCCTTCCCCTCGGGGAAGGGTTGGGATGGGGGGTCCACGCCGGTGTCGAACCCCCACCCCCAGCCCCTCCCCAAGGGGAGGGGAGTCCGTTTGATCAACCTTATGTCATCATGCTCTAGTCATAGCCAAACCGTGATTTGATCGGCCGGGCCGGCACCCCGGCAACGATCATGTCGGGCTGATCGATTGACTTGGTCACCACCGCGCCAGCGGCGATCACCGTGCCGCTGGGGATCGAAACCCCCGCCAGGATCGTCACTTTCGCGCCGATCCAGACGTTTGATGCGATGCTCACCGGCGCGGCCAGCATAGGCTGATACATGATCGGACTCGTCGGATCAGCAAAGCCGTGGTTGGCGGACATGATCGAAGTGCCATGCCCGATGGCGACGTGATCGCCGATGGTAATCCCGCCTGCGCAGCTGAGGTTTGAACCACGGTTGATCGAAACGTGGTTGCCGATCCGCAAGCCCTCCGCGCCTTCGATGAACACGCCGGAGAAGATGTTGACCACGCCATAGGTCTGCCCGGTCTGCAAGCCGATCAGCCAGCGCCGCAGGCGCAGGGCCCACATGCCCTCGATCCGCATCGACGCGAGATAGCCGCGCAGCGCCAGCTTGCTGATCAATCCGCTCATCGTTGCAGGCCTCCTGTGGTCACCACCCGGTATTGCCGCCAGACCGCCCAGCCCAGCACCAGTGCGAACCCGGCATACTCGATCCCTTGCAGCACCGCGAGCAGTTGCAGGAAGCCGACCAGATCGCTCTGCCACCGCCACGCCAAGGCAAACGCCAGCCCAATCGCGGCGACGCTGGCCACGTTGTGCGCGAACAGCCAGCCGGGGCGGTTCAGCACGAAGACTGTGGTGGCAAGCGACATGGTGACGCTGCGCATGGCCAGCATTGGTGCCATGATCACCAGGATCGTCCCCGCCATATCCCAGCCCGGCCCGAGGTAGATCCGCACCACCGGCTTGGCCAGCAGCACCAGCCCGGCGAGCATGGCGAGGCTGATTGCGCCCGAGGCGAGCAGGGTGAAGCGGAACTCGCGCCAGAATTCGCCGCGTTCCTCTTGCGCCCGCGCGGCGCGCTGGAAAAACACCTGGCTCAGCGAATCGTTGAACAGTTGCAGCGGCAGCACCGCGATCCGCTGACCCACCGAATAGAACCCGACCGCCTTGATCCCGTAGAGGAATTGCAGAAAGAACGGCAGCAGGTGGAGCGACAGCGCGGCGAGCAAAGTGCTCGGAATGTCCACGCTGACTTGGCGGCGGAACCGGCGGAACATCGCGCGCATCTGGCCGAGCCGGGGCCGCCCGATCCCATGATCGCGCCGGGTCAGGTACAAGCCCATCGCGGTCTGCGCGATCAGCCCCAGCGCGAACCCGGCGATCAGCCCGGCGGCGCTCGGCCAGATCAACGCCGCGCCGAGCTGCACGCCGACCGTTACCGCCGTGCGCACCACCACCCCGGTCGAGGCGAAGCGGAACGCTTCGTGGCGCATCAGGTACATCGTCACCGCATTGGCGACGCCGGTCAGCAGGATGGTCAGGAACAGCAGCGGGACCAGCAGGCCCAGCAAGGGCGTGGCGATCCACCACCAGTATGCGGCGATGCCCAAGGTGGCGAGGCTCGACACCCCCAGCGCGACCATGATGCACAGCCACAGCATCGCCTTGCGCCCGGCGGCGGGGGCCGTGGTGATCCCCAGTTCAAACCGCCCGCAGGCAATCGCGCCGGGGATCGCCGCAGCGGCCACGAAAGCCCCGAACAGCCCGAACTGCGTCGGCGTATAGAGCCGGGCCAGCAGCGGATAGCTGGCGAGGTTGAACACCTGCGCCGCCGCCGTGCCGGTGAACAGCGCGAGGAACTGGCCGAAGAACTGGCGGCGGTCCATTAGCTTGTCTCCTCTCCCCGGCGGGGAGAGGTAGCGCAGCTTGCCCCGAACGGGGCTAGCGCAGCTGGGTGTGGGGGCACTGCATCTGCGAGGTGGCACCCCCCAATCCCAGTTTCGCTAGCGGGCATGCCCGCTAGCTCCACTACCTCTCCCCCTCGGGGAGAGGAGAATGAACGGCCCGACAAAACACTAGGCCTTATAGCCCAGGAACGCGTCCTTGTCGCTCAACGCGGCCTTCAGCGTGCCCCAGAAGTCCTGTTCGAAGCTGAGCCCCAGCTCGGCGCGGATCTTGGCGTTGGCAACGTCGAATTCCATGATGTCGCCCACCAGCGGCTCACCATGTTCCACCGCCAGCTTGCCTGCGGGATCGAGAATTTCAAGCATGCCCGTGGCGAGATCGTTGATCGTCACCCGGATGCCCGAGGCGACATTGTAGGCCTGGCCGCTGGCGGCTTCGTCAGTCGCAGCTGCGATGTTCGCGGCGACCAGATCCTTGACGTAGGTGAAGCTGCGCACCTGCTCGCCGTGGCCGAACACAATCGGGTTCTTGCCTTCGGTAATCCGGCGCAGGAAGATCGAGACGACCCCGCCGAACTCGTTCGATTCCTGCCGCGGGCCATAGACGTGGAAATAGCGCAGGATCGTGGTGTCGAGCCCATAGAGGTGCCGGAACACGTCAACATAGCGCTCCCCCGCCAGCTTTGAGACGCCGTAATAGCTGACCGGGGCGAGCGGGTGATCTTCGGTGGTCGGGAAGATTTTCGGCTCGCCATAGACCGATCCGGTCGAGGCGTGGACGAACTTGCGCACCCCCGCATCCATCGCATAGCGCAGCAGGTTGAGCGCCCCCCCGGCGTTGACGTCCAGATCGCGCTGCGGATTGTCGAGGCAGATGTTCTTCTTCGACGCAGCGTTATGAAACACGGTGTCCACGCCCTCGAACAAGGCCTTCATTGACGCGTCATCGGCACAGACATCCATCTCGGCGAAGCGGAAATTGTTGCGGCCCTTGAACAGCTCGACATTGCTCGACTTGCCCGCCGAAAGGTCATCCATGCTGATCACGTCCGCGCCCAGCTCGACCAGCGCTTCGCACAAGTGCGAGCCGACGAAGCCGGCGCCGCCGGTAACAATGACCTTGCGGCCGGAGAGCATGGCGGGATTGGCTGGCATGTGGGTAACTCCGAATTGAGCGGGAAGCGCAGCAAGCGCGTTGATTTCGCGCCGCGTTAGTCCGGCTTGGCGCTGGCTGCAAGTACAGCGCTGGCCTTGCGCGGAACTCGCCGCTAAAGGCCTGCTCCATGTGCGGAATTGCAGGCCTGATTGACCGCCGCAGCGGCCAGAACGACGCGAGCCAGCGGGTGCTGTCGGCGATGAGCGAAGAAATCGCGCGGCGCGGGCCCGATGGCGCGGCCACGTGGTCCGATCCCGATGGCGGCGTCCACTTTGCGCACCGCCGCCTCTCGATCATCGACCTGTCGGCAGCAGGCACTCAACCGATGCTCAGCGGCGATGGCCGGGTCGCGCTGTGCTATAACGGCATGCTCTACAACGCCGCCGATTTGCGCGGTGATCTGGTGGAACTCGGCTGGGCGTTCCGTGGGCACAGCGATACCGAAGTGATCGTCAATGCCCTGGCGCAATGGGGCGCAGAGGCGACTCTGCCCAGGCTCAACGGGATGTTTGCGCTCGCGGCATGGTGGCGCGGGGAGCGGCGGCTGGTGCTGGCACGCGACCGGCTCGGCAAGAAGCCGCTGTACTGGGGGCAGGTACCCGGCGGACTGGCGTTCTCCAGCGAGCTGCCCAGCCTGTGCCGTCATCCGGACATTGATCGGACCATCGACCGCGCGGCGGCGGCAGGTTATCTGCGCACCGGGCACGTGCCCGACCCGCACAGCATTATCGTTGGCGCGCGCAAGGTGCCTGCGGGGGCGATGCTGGTGCTGGAGCCCGGCGCGGCGCAGCCAGTGGTGCGGCGTTGGTGGTCGCTCGCCGATGCGGTGCTGGCAGGGCAGGCCGAGCCCTTGCCCGGCGGGCCGCCAGCGGCCTTCGCGGAAACCGCGCGACTGCTCGATGATGCGGTGGCGCGGAGGATGGTGTCGGACGTGCCGCTCGGCGCGTTCTTGTCGGGCGGGATAGACAGCTCGCTGATCGTGGCGCGGATGCAGGCGCTCAGCGACCGCCCGGTGCGGACCTTTGCGGTCGGTTACAAGGAAGCGGCCTATGACGAATCGCGCGAGGCCGAAGCAATTGCCGCGCATCTGGGGACCGAACACGAAAGCTTCATCCTCGCCCCCGCTGACGTGATCGGCGCGGTGGCGCGGATGCCCGAGATCTATGGCGAACCCTTCGCCGATCCCTCCAGCGTGCCCAGCACGATCCTGGCCGAACGCGCGCGCCGCCACGTGACCGTGGTGCTGACCGGTGATGGCGGGGATGAGGTATTTGCGGGCTACAACCGCTATGCCGCCGCGCGCGGGATTATCGCCAAACTGGACCGCTTGCCGCACGGGGTGCGCGCCGTATTGGGGTCGGCACTTGCCGCGCCCAGCCCGGCAACATGGGACCGGTTGCTGTCGATTATTCCGGATAGTGTCCGTCCCCGCAGCGTCGGGGAAAAGGTCCACAAGCTCGCCCCATTGCTCGCGCTCGATCCCGCCGCGCGCTATCGGCAAGTGACCAGCCAATGGGCAGACGTCAGCCTGATCGCCACCGGCACCGAGCCCGCTGACGATCCCGAAATCACGCGCGGGCTGGCGCTGCTGGACGATCCGGTCGAGCAGCTGCGCTATCTTGATCTGCTGACCTATCTGCCCGGCGACATCCTGACCAAGGTCGACCGCGCGACGATGGCCTGCGGGCTGGAGGCGCGCGCCCCGCTGCTCGATTACCGGCTGGTCGAGCTGGGCTTCCGCATTCCCACCGCCACCCACATGGCGGGCGGCAAAACCAAGGCGATCCTGCGCGATCTGCTGGCGCGCGATGTGCCGCGCGCGATGTTCGAGCGGCCCAAGAGCGGTTTCGGGATCCCGATCAGCGACTGGCTGCGCGGGCCGATGCGCGACTGGGCCGAAGACCTGCTCGCCCCGCAGGCGCTGGCAGCCAGCGGACTGGTCGAGACCGCTGCCGTGCGCGGGATCTGGGCGGATCACCTGTCTGGCAAAGCCAACGCGCAGTATGGCCTGTGGACGGTGTTGATGCTGCAAAGCTGGCAGCAGTACTTCCGTGACCTGCCCAAATGATCCGATCCGGATTGGGTTTGTACACTTTATGACAATTTGGTGGTGGCATCCGGAATCACAAGCGCTTAGGCCCGTTTGACTATTCCGTGACCATATCGGGGCATTGCCGTGACTGACACCGTGACGATCAACCCCGGCTCCAGCCCGGATCTGGCCGCCGCGATCAATGCCGCTTTAAACGATCCCACAGTAACCACGGTGGTGCTGACGGCGGGGGAGTTCCTGCTGCATTCCTCAGTGATCGTCCCCTCGGGCAAGACGCTGATCGGGGCTGGGCGCGACCAGACCGTGCTGCGCGCCGCCGCCGATTTTCAGATCATCGATCAGTCGAACAATGCGGTGGTGATTTCTCAGCCCAATGCCACTGGCATTACCCTGTCCGATTTCGCGGTCGATGCCAGCAAGATTTCGCCCAGCGACCTGCGGCTCAACGGCGTGTTCATGAAACATGCCACCGATTTTGCGATCACCCGGGTCGATGTCTCGAACGCCACCGGCTACGCCCATTTCGCACAGGGCGATCTCGGCAGCTTTCAGGCCGGCAACCCCTATATCAAGGCCAGCGGCACCTATGACGATTGCCTGACCTTCAATTCGCAGGTCCACTTCGAACAGATGTTCGCTGATGGGATCACCCTGACCAACGTCCACGCGCGCGACGGCGATGGCGACATTTCGACCGAGGCCTATTTCCACCCGCTGTGGGGATCAAGCAACATCACCTACATCGACAGCTCGGCCTATGGCGCAGGTTTTCTAGGGTTCAGCCTGATCTCGTCGTTTGTCCCGCTGAGCAATATCAACATCATCAACACCCAGGTCGAAATCCTGCACCCGTCGCAAGGATCCGCCCTGATCGCGCTGGGTGCGCAGCAGATCGACGGGCTGCACATCGTCGATTCCTCGTTCATTGCGCACTATTACATCGCGGTGCGGATCGGCGGGGTCAGCGGCACTGCCAGCGGGTCCTATTTCCAGGGCGGGTCTTTCGCGATGGAGGTTACCACCTCGGGCGACGGTTCGCCGTCTGATTTCGTCGTTACCGACAGTACCGCGCTGGGGCTGCGCGATCCCGCCAGCGGGTTTGGCGTGGCCGGGGTTCATTCGGATCAGGCGAGCTATCTGTCATGGCAAGGCGGATCAATCGAATCGCGCGCCGGGGTGATGATCCCGATTTCTGGCGCGATTGACCTGTCCCCGACTACTCAAATCATCAGCGCCGGGTTCGATGCGGTGCTGGCCTATCAGGAAGAAGGCCCCGCAGTGCGGCCATTCGCCGCTGAGGACTGGACGCTGCCCGCCAGCCCGGTTCTGACCGGGGCACTGCTGCGGGTGGAGCATCTGGCCTACGAAACCGCCGAAGACGAACTGGGGATTGCCACCAGCGCCGCGCTGACGCTCACCGGCGGCGTCCTGACCATCGACGGACGCGCGGTTGCCAACGTCACCGGCGGCACGCTGGGCAGCGACCTGCTGGTCCAGTTCACCGCTGCGGCCACCGCCGCTGATGCGCAAGTGGTGCTGGAAGCAGTGACCTATCGCAGCACGGCAGACGATCCCGCAACCACCTTCGCGCGGTTGCTCGATGCCAGTCTGACGCTTGCCAACGGCACGGTCGATCAAGTCAACGCCGCGATCAGCCATACGCCGATTGACGATGCCAGCGCGATCAATCCGGGCGCGGCTGGGGCAGGGCTGACCTATCTGGAACTGCACCCAGCGACATTGCTGCTGCCCGATGCAGTGTTGAGCGATGTCGATTCGGCTGATCTGACCGGGTCAACCCTGACGATCAAAATCACCTCAGGCTACGAGAGTACAGATCTGCTCGCGATCACGGCGGGGGCGACGAATCCAACCGGAATCACCCGCGCAGGCCAAAGCCTGTTCTTCAATGGCGCAGCCTTTGGCGTGGTGGTGACGGACAGCGTCAACGGGGTGTTTCGGGTTTCGCTGGGCAACGGCTCGAGCCTGGCCGCGGTCGAGGCATTGCTGCACTCGATCGGTTTTTCCCACAGCGGTGCGGTCGATGTCACCGAAACCCGCGCGCTGTCAGTGCAGCTGACCAACAGTGCTGGACGCGAAGACGCGCCGATCCTGCTGGATCTGGAGCTGCAACCGGCCCTTCAGCCGATAACGGCGGCGGCAGATGCGTTCACTGTTCTGGAAACCGGGGTGGCCGAATTTGACCCGCTCGCCAACGATCTCAATCCTGACGGCGCGGCCGAGACGGTTGTGGCAATCGCCGGGCAGGCCATTGCTGTGAACGGCACGGTCACGCTGGCCAGCGGCGCGCAAGTGACGTTGCTCGCCAACGGCCAGCTGCGCTATGATCCGGTGGGGGCTTTTGCCGATCTGGCTGGCGCGGAAACAGGCACGACCTTTGCCGAAGCCGAGGACCAGTTCAGCTACACTTTGTCCGGTGGCAGCGCGGCCACCGTCACCGCCACGATCACCGGAGAGAACACTGGCGGCGAAGTGATTCGGGGCGATGGCCAAGCCAATTCGTTGCGCGGTGCCCTCGATTTTCAGTCGTTGAACGCCAAGGCCGGCAACGATCTGCTGGACGATGCGGGGCTTACCGTGCGGCTGAATGGCGGTGCCGGCGATGACACCTACCTGATCGCCAGCAGCACCGCGAGCATCAAGGAATTGGCAGGCGGCGGGCGTGATCACGTGATCACGACCCTCGCGAGCTACACGTTGACCAGCCACCTGGAAGACCTGACTTTCGCGGGCGCTGCCTCCACCCGCTTCAATGGCTATGGCAATGCGCTGGACAATGCCATCACCGGCGGCGAAGCGGCCGATTTCGTGTTTGGCTATGCCGGTGACGATCAGTTGAACGGCGGCGGCGGGGCCGACTATCTGGATGGCGGCGAAGGCAACGATCTGCTCGATGGGGGCAGCGGCGGCGACCTGCTGCTCGGCGGCGCTGGCGCTGACCTGCTGATCGGGGGGCTTGGCAATGATCAGCTCAGCGGCGGCAACGGCGCGGATACGTTCCGGTTCGATACTGCACTGGGGCCAGGCAATATCGATTCGATCACGGACTTTGCCAGCGGCAGCGATGTGATCGAACTGGACCGCAGCGTCTTCGCGGCGATCGCTCCGGGCGCGCTTGCGGCGGCGGCGTTCGAGACCGGCACTTCTGCCACCAGTACAGACACGCGGATTGTCTACGATCCCGCCACCGGCAGCATCTATTACGACGCCGACGGCAGCGGGGCCGGGGACCAGGTGTTGTTCGCAGTCCTCAGCCCCGGCGCTGCGCTGACTGCGGGCGATTTCTTCGGAATCTAGAGCAGGAAATCGCTCCCGGTCAGCGTCTGAGCCGATGCGCCGTCGAGCACGATCTCCATATCCGCCGTGCCGTTGCCATCCAGATCGACCTGCACCAGCAGGTCCGCGCCCGACACGCCGTAGCGCACCTGCGCAACGCCAGTGGCGGTAAATGCCAGCGTATCGATAAAGGTCAGCGCCTGACGGCCAGCGGCAACCGGATCGGCATCGAGCAGGGTGAAATTGAACTTGTCGGTCCCGGCCAGAAAGTCGGTAATGTGGTCGGCCGCGCCGACGTTGCTGTCGCTGGCGAACAGATAGCGGAACTGGTCCGCCCCGGCCCCACCGGTCAAGGTGTCAGCGCCGGTAAAGCCGATGATCTTGTCATTGCCGTTCCCGCCATTGATCACATCGAACAGCGCCCCGCCGCGGATCTGATCATTGGAATCGTTGCCGCTGATGAAGTTGACGGCATTGGTCACGCCTTTGATCACGTCAGTGCCGGCGCTGCCGACCACGGCAACCGAGACGCTGCCAGTGTTCATGAACACGTCTGCGCCGTTGAAGGCGGTGCCTGCCGTCATCCCCACCACGAGCGTACCGCTGCCCGAAATCATCACGTCGGGGGCGAAGCCGGTGTTGAACGTGGTGCTGCTCATGATCAGTTGCACGCCACTCATGACGATCGCTTCCATGCCCGTCACGCTGCCCGTCAACGTGGTATTCTCCAGCACGATCAAGGTATCGAAATCGGCACCGCCAGCTATATTGCTGGCTTGTCCGGATGCGTTGATCCGAATCGTATCATCACCGGCCAGACCGCTGACAGTGTCGGTCCCGCCCGTTGCATGGAACAGGTCGACCGAACTGGTGCCGGTCATCGTGTCATTACCCGCCCCGCCGACAATTTCGAAGGTGACATCAGACAGCGCGTCGAACTGGAACGCCGATCCGTTGAAGGTCTCCCCCGCAGCGCCCAGATTGATGATCGCTTGTCCTTGGCCGGCCAGCAACAGGTTGGTCGGGAGAGCCGCGAAGGTCGCGCTGGAAAATGTCGCAAAGGTGGGATTCTGCGATCCTACCGCAATCGTAGCCCCAGCGTTGGAATTGAAATAGCCCGGCAACAAGACCAGGCCTTCGATATTCTGGAGCGTACCCTGAAAGTTCACATTGCCGCCCAGCATCAGAAAATCAAAGCCGCTGCCGCCGTCGAACAGCGATCCCGCTCCAGTGCGGGCTGATTCCGGGCCAGGAATGCCGGTGCCGGGATTGACCAGAAAGGAATTGATCACAAACAGCGTATCATCGCCGCCGTTGCCAAACAGCTGATCACTGCCGCCAGCGCCGCCGCTGATCAGGTCCATATCGTTGGAGCCATTGATGATGTCATTACCGCTGCCGCCGTTCAGTCCCTGCACCCCGGCCGCGTGCGCCGATCCGTTGATGGTGGTGTTTCCGCTGCCCTGCACCGATATCGTCACCCGGTCGCCCAGATAGGCCCGGGTGGGGGTTTCCCAATTGGTAAAGGTAAAGGTTGGCGCAGTAACCGTGCCGGGCAGGTTGGCGCTGTTGTAGCCCAGGCTCAGCGCATCCAGACCCGCCCCGCCAACGATTTCCGCCGTAGCAGACAGACCCGCGCCGATCTGGTTGATCGCCCCGTTGTTGCCACCGAACGCAAATGCAGCGTTCATCTGATCTCCGGCTTGGGAGTTGAACACCAGGCGTTCGAATGAGCTAATGAAATTTTGGGCGGTATTGCTCAATGCGGCGATTTGCAGCGCATAGGGACCGGCGCTGCCCATCACGTTCAACGTCACCAGCGCGCGGTCAATCTGCAGGGTGTCAATCCCATTGCCGCCATTGAGTGTGCCGTATGGCGTGATCTGCGACACGACGATCACCGTATCGTCGCCATCACCAGCGTTGATCGTGTCATTGCCGCCATTGGAGATCAGTGTATCGGCATCAGTTGTACCAGTCAGCGTGTCTGATCCGGCGGTTCCTGTGAATGTCGGCATGGCATGCTCCCCCGTTACGGTCGGCAAACAGCCGCCGAATTCGGAGGAATTATTCCGTTAAATCACGAAGGTTCAAGCACTAATCCCAATTCCACCCGGAATTTGCGCTTTTTCACGCCTGCCGGAGGGGAACAGCCGCTGCAAATTGGCTGCAGCCTGCAAGGCTACAACATGAAATCGCCGCCTGTCAGGGCTCCGGCAGCAGCGTTGTCCAGCCAGATTTCCATGTCGGCCAGGCCGTCGCCATCAAGGTCGGCCGAAACCAGCAGGTCGCTGTCGATGACCTCATAGCGCAGCTCGGCTGCGCCGCTGGCGCTAAAATCCCCTGTCCCCACAAAGGTCAGCCGCTGCCGGCCAGCGGTCAGAGGATCGGCATCCAGCTGGCTGAAGTTGATCCGGTCAGTCCCGGCAAGGAAGTCGGTGATGTGATCGGATTCTGCTCCCAGACCGCTGTCGGTCGCGAAGAGGTAGCGGAACTGGTCGGCCCCCGCCCCGCCGGTCAGCACATCGCTGCCAGTAAAGCCGATGATCTTGTCGTTGCCACCGCCGCCGTTGATGACATCGCCCAGCCGTCCGCCGCGGATCTGGTCGTTTGATCCGCCGCCATTCACCGTATTGACCGCATCCAGCACAGCCTTGATCTGGTTGGGATTGCTGCCACCATTGATGGTGAAACCGATCGCCCCGATCGAGCCGGGATCGATGACCACGCGCTGGCCCTGGAACGGATTACCCGGGCCCAGGTTGACTGTGATTTGCCCGACCCCCGAGACCAGGCCATTCGCGGCGAAGCCGGTGGCAAACTGGTGTCCGGTCAAGGCAAACCGTTCCCCGATCAGCACAATGTGTTCGATCCCGGAAAAGACTCCGGTCACTGTCGGGGTTAGCGTTGGTCCGATGGCTTCGATCGACAAGGTGTCATATCCATCACCGCCTTCAATATCGCGCGCACCAAACTCGTAGAGAAAGAACCTATCATTTCCCTGTCCACCGCGCGCTCGGACGTCGGCATGGATCAGAAACAGATTGTCGTTTCCGCCCAGCGCCTCCAGCTCGTCGTTGGGGTTTCCGGGGGTGAGCGAATAGCCACCCGAAGTTCCGGTTATGATCGGCATGGCTGAGTCCTTGGAGAATTATTGCGCCATCATATCTCCAGGTGGTGACCAAATTACTACCGTGCGGAAAGGGACTGGACGCGGTGCCAACTCAGCCCCCGCTGCTGGCAACAAACCGCAGCGGCAGGGTCTTCAACCCGCCCACGAAAGTGCTTTTCGCGCGCTTGGGTTCACCCGCCAGCTCCACGCTGTCGATCCGGTCGAGCAGCGCCTCGAACAGCAGCCGCATTTCCAGCCGGGCGAGGTGCAGCCCCAGGCACTGGTGCGCGCCGGCGCCGAAGGCGAGGTGGCGGTTGTGTTCGCGCGCGGCGTCGAATTTGCGCGGGTTGGCGAACTGCGCGGGATCGTGGTTGGCGGCGACATAGTTGAGCATCAGCCAGTCACCTTTGGCGATTTTCACCCCGCCCAGCTCGGTATCCGCAGCGGCGGTGCGCATGAAGTGCTGCACCGGGGTGGTCCAGCGGATCGCTTCCTCGACGATCCCCGGCACCAGGCTGCGATCGGCCTTGACCCGCGCGAACTGCTCCGGATCCTGCGCCAGCGCCAGCATTGCCCCGGCGGTGGAGGCGCTGGTGGTATCGTGCCCGGCAGCGGCGATGATGATGTAATAGCCCGCGCGGTCGCGCGCCGAGATCGGCTCGCCGTCGATCTGCGCCGTGGCGAGGATCGTGGCGACATCGCTGGTCGGGTGCGCGCGGCGCTGCGCGGCCAGCCCTTCGAAATAGGCTTCGAAATCCGCCACCGCACCCTGCACGATCTGGAAGATCTGCTCGGGGGTCAGATTGGCCATGCCCGACTTGTTGAGGTCTTCGTCCTGCCCGCCGAACATCTGCTGGGTCAGGAACAGCATCCGCGGCTCGTCTTCCTCGGGCACGCCCAGGATCTGCATCACCACGTGCAGCGGATAGGGCGCGGCGACCAGCGGGACAAAGTCTGCCACGCCTTCCGCAGCCTGCCCGGCCGCGACAAATTTATCGACCGTCTTCGCCGCCAGTTCGCGGATCGCGGCTTCGATGGTGCGCAGGTTCTTGGGCATGAACCAGTCCTGCGTCAGCCGCCGCAGCTTGGGATGCTTGGGCGCATCGAGCACCACCAGCGAGGAGACCAGGTTGGGGCTTTCCTCGCCCTGCTGCGCGGTGATCTGGCGGGCGAAGGCCTCGCCCTGCTTGTTGGTGAACACGGTCGCGCGCGGGGCGTTGAGGAAGCCGGCGTTGTCCTTGCTGACCCGCATCACCTCGTCATAGCCGGTCACCAGCCAGAACGGATCGTGCTCGTCCGTTGGGCGATTCGATCCGCATCAGCGGGCTTTCGGCGCGCAGGCTGTCGAACAGATCGAGCAGCGGGGTCCAATCGGCATAGCTCTGCGGATCGAGCACGGCGCGGGCGATTTCTGGGGTGGCAATCGGGGCATTCATGGGATCAAACTCCACCTTGCGCAGCGTCATAGGCTGACTTGTATTCATCGCGCAGCAGCCGCTTGTAGAGCTTGCCGGTCAATTCGCGCGGCAGTTGCTCGCGGAAATCGATCTGGCGCGGCATTTTCACCCGGCTGAGTTCGTTTGCGAGATAGTCCATCAACTCATCCGCCAGTGCCGGGCCGGCATCGGCCATATCCACCGGCTGGACCACCGCCACCACGCTCTCACCCATGTCGGCATCGGGCGCGCCGATCACGGCGGCGTCGGCCACTTTGGGGTGGACCACCAGCAGGTTCTCGATCTCCTGCGGATAGATGTTCACCCCGCCCGAGATGATCATGAAGCTTTTGCGGTCGGTCAGGAACAGATAGCCGTCGGCATCCTGATAGCCAACGTCGCCCAGGCTGGACCAGCCGTGCCGGTTGCGACTTTCGGCGGTTTTGGCCGGATCGTTGTGGTATTCGAATACCGGCTGGCTGGGATCGGTCGGTTCGAAGAACACCTGGCCCTTCGGTCCCGCGCGGCACCTCGTCTCCGTCCTCGTCGCAGATGTGGAGGATGCCCGACAGCGCCTTGCCGACCGAGCCGGGCTTGGTCAGCCATTCCGCGCTGGTGATGAAGGTCGAACCATTACCCTCGGTCCCGGCGTAGTATTCGTAAAGCACCGGCCCCCACCAGTCGATCATCGCGCGCTTGACCGGCACCGGGATCGGCGCGGCGGCGTGAATCGCGCATTTGAGACTTGAAACGTCGTACTTGCCGCGGGTCTCCTCGGGCAATTTGAGCATCCGCACGAAATGGGTCGGCACGAACTGACTGTCGGTGATGCGGTATTGCTCGATCGCCGCCAGCGCGGCCTCGGGATCGAATTTCTCCATCACCACCACGGTCCCGCCGATCTTGTGGACGGTCATCGACCAGCGCAGCGGCGCGGCGTGATAGAGCGGCGCGGGCGAGAGATAGACTGCGTGCTCGGTGATTCCGTAAGCCATCATCGCCAGCTGGACGAGCACGTTGGTCTGCGTGATATCCGGGTCTTCGGGCAGGGGAATCTTGACCCCCTTGGGCCGCCCGGTGGTGCCGCTGGAATAGAGCATGTCCACCCCGGCGCGCTCGTCGGCAATCGGGGTGGCTGGCATCGCGGCCAAGGCATCCTCAGCGCTGAGCGCGCCAGGCGCATCCAGTCGCAATTGCGGCGTAGCGGGAGAAAGCTTGGCCACTTCATCCAGCACCGCCGCGCCGTGCGCTGATCCGAACAGCAGTTTCGCCCCGCTATCGGCCAAGATATAGGCGATTTCCGGCGCGGTCAGGCGGCTGGAAATGCCGACATAATGCACTCCTGCGCGCTGGAAACCCCAGGCGAGGCAAAAGAACCACGGATGGTTCTCAATGCACATCGCCACGGTATCCCCCACCCCGATCCCGCGCGCGCGCAGCAGCTGCGCGACCTGGTTCGAACGCCGGTCCAGCTCGGCATAGCTGATCGCTTCGCCGCTGCCCGCCATGACGATCGCGGGCTTTTCGGGGTGGGTCTGGGCGTGGATTGACGGGTGCATAGCGGCTTACTCTCCTGCGCGGTCTGGGCCGCCTTGCCCGAGAGTTTAACCGTTCGATTAAATTGCGCAATGAGGATTTGCCAGCAGAGCGGCACAACCGGCCAATCGCACAAAAAAGGGGCGACCGCCGCAGCGCTCGCCCCTTTTTCCTGCTTCCTCTCCGAAGCGCGAACCCGGCCCGGGTCTGCGCCCGGTACCGGACGTTAAACTGTTATTCGCCGCCTTGCGCGGTGGCGGATTGGGCCGCCGAAGCGATCTGGACTTCGCCCTGCATGTACGGCATCGGGTTGACCGCGCGCCCGGCGATGCGGACTTCGTAATGCAGGTGCGGACCGGTCGAACGGCCGGTCGAGCCGACGTAGCCGATAATGTCACCCTTTTTGACCTGCTGGCCAGCCGCGACATTCAGCCGCGACATGTGGCCATAGCGGGTCTGGATTTCGCCGCCGTGCTCCAGGCTGACATAGAGGCCATAGCTGGAGAACCAGTCAGCGCGGCTGACGGTGGCATCGGCCGGGGCATAGATCGGGGTTCCGGTCGGGCTGGAAAGATCAATCCCCTTGTGGCCGCGGCGTCCGCCCAGCACCGGGTGCGTGCGCATGCCAAAGCCGCTGGTCAGCGCCGCGCCTTGCAGCGGATTGCGCGATGGGATCGAGGTGCGCCCGGCGCGGGTCGGCATGGCGATCGCGCCGGGAGCGCGATCACCGGACTGCCACGAGGCGAACAGACGGCGGAATTCATCGTCCCCGCCAGCGCCGCGGCTTGGCAGCCTGGGCTTCGCGCAGCGGGGCGGCGATATCAGCCGTCGCGCTGCCATTGGCGAGCGCAGGGTTGGAAAACGCCAGACCAGCCAGAACCGCGAACGCGGCTGCAACACCATAGGCCTTGGCAAAAAACGACTTGGCGACCACTCAAACTACCTTGTTTGCACCGAACTTATCGCCGGCTTGAACGCTATGTGCGGCCACTGCGGAATGCCCGCGGCCGTCGGATTTTGAGATGGTCGGCACCCCCCGCCTTCTCGATTGGGGCGGTTATGCGGAGCGCTGGTTAACTTGCAACCCCGGCATGGGAACTGCGCGGTAAACCGGCACTGAGGCACGTTAAGTCGTTGAATGGCAGCTTAACAACCCCGCAAAAGTGGCGCGCAACCGACGTTTCTGAACCGTACTGCGGTGATTCTCAGCCTAGCGGACGGAGCCCGACAAAGCGTTTTGCGGCGATTCTCATCTGTCCGATTTCGCCGTCAACGATTCGTTACGGGCCAATGTTTGGCAATTGCGCCTTACAGTCCCTGCACCGCTTCCAGCACTTCGGCGGCGTGGCCTTTGACCTTAACCGGGCTCCAGATCCGGACGATCTTGCCGTCAACGCCGACCAGATAAGTCGATCGGACCATGCCCATATAGCTGCGCCCATACATCGACTTTTCGGTCCAGACCCCCAGCGCATCGGACAGCCCGCCATCCTCGGCATCGGAGGCAAGCGGCGCGGTCAGGTCATATTTGGCGATGAACTTCTGATGCTTCTTCGGCGGATCCTTGCTGATCCCCAGCAAGGCTGCCCCGGCCCTGGCGAAGTCTGGCGCAAGCGCCGAGAAATCCTGGTTTTCGGTGGTGCAGCCGGGGGTGTCGTCCTTCGGGTAGAAGAACAGCACCAGTTTCTGTCCGGCAAAGTCCGATGGCTTGACGCTGCTGCCATCGGGGGCGGTCAATGCGAGGTCAGGCAGAGTGTCGCCCACGCCGGGAAAAGTGCTCATGATCCAGTCTCCAAGGTTTCGCCAAACACCGCCGCCCAGGTCGCGGCGACGATTCGCCGCGATTCGGCCAAGACTGCGAGTTGCCCTGCCCAATCGCCCGAACAGGTCGCCTGCGCAAGCGCTGCGCGGGCGCCCGCCGAAGGCTCCTGCGCAGTGGGCGCGAGCAAGCGCGCGGCAATCAGGAACCGCGCCAGCTGGCCATGCGCCTCCCGGAACGCCTCCGGCACCAGCCCGGCCGCTGCCAATGCGGCGAGCGCATCGGTCAGCGCTGGCTGGAGCGCCACCCCATGCAGCAATTGCAGGTAATGCGTGATGAATTCGACATCGACCAAGCCGCCACGCGCCAGCTTGACGTCGAGCGGGCCCTTGGCGGGTTTGTGCCGCGCCATTTCGGAGCGCATTTCGAGCACGTCGGCCTTCAGCTTCGCCGGATCGCGCGGCAGTGTCAGGATCTCGCGCACGGTCGTTTCCAGCGCCATGCGCGCCGCCGGTGGCCCATACAGCACCCGTGCGCGCGCCAGCGCCATATGTTCCCAGGTCCAGGCGCTTTCGCGCTGATAGCGCGCAAAGCTGTCCAGGCTGACCGCGATCGGGCCTTGCGCGCCCGATGGCCGCAGCCGGGTATCGACCTCGTAAAGCGCGCCCTCGGCGGTCGGTACCGACAGCGCGGCGATCACCCGCTGCGCCAGCCGGTTGAAATAGAGCGTCGCGCCAAGTGGCCGCGCGCCATCGCTCTCCGCCGCATGATCCCCGGTGAACAGGAACACCAGATCGAGATCGGACGCATGAGTCAGCGCCCCGCCGCCGAGCCGGCCATAGCCCATCACCACCAGTGCGCCGCCCGGCACCGTACCATGGACCCGTTCGAACTCTTCGGTAGCGGCGTCGGTGAGCACAATCAGCGCGGCTTCGGCAACCCGCGACAGGCCCTGGGCCACGTCGAGCGGATCGCCGGTGCCTTCGACCAGCTGCACCCCCAGCTTGAACCGCGCTTCGCCCACCTGACGGCGCACCCGGTCGAGCACTTGCTCATAGTCATCGCGGCCATCGCCGCAGGCGAACTCCTCCGCCAGCGCCGCCACCGGCGGGGGCAAATCAAAGGCGGTGGCATCGATCAGCGGATCGAGCAGGTCGGCGCGCCGCGCCAGCGCATCGGCCAGCGGCGGCGCCAGGCACAGCACCCGGCCGAGCAAGGCCAGCAGCGCCGGGCGCGCTTCGAGCAAGCGGAACAGGTTGACTGCACTGGGCAGTCCGGACAGCAGCTGCTCCCAGCGCAGCAGTGCGTGCAGCGGTTCGGGCGCGGCGGCAAAGGCTGCGAGCAGCGCGGGCTGGACCGCATCGAATGCCGCGCGCGCGGCTTCGCTGCGCAGCACCCGCAGTTTCCCGCCGCGCCAGCCCTCGATCCGCGCGGCCAGCACATCCGGTTCGGGAAAGCCCAGCCGTTCCAGCTCTGCAGCCAGCGCCGCCGCCGGTGCGCGGGACACTGACGGCCACAGCGGCTCCCTTCGCCGGCATATTGCGCGATCAACCGGTCATAACGCTGGCCGACCGCTTCGGTGATCGCCTCCAGCTCCGCCACCAGCGCCGCACCATCGGCCAGCCCGTCGAGCCGTGCGACACTGTCCAGCGCGGCGGGATCGAGCGGCAGGCTGTGGGTCTGCTGGTCCGCGACCATCTGCAGGCGGTGCTCGAGCGTGCGCAGCCGGTCATAGCTCTCCCCCAGTACCTGGGCATCTTCGGCGGCGATCAGCCCGGCCGCGGCCAGCGCGTCGAGGCTCGCGCGGGTTCCGCGCAGCCGCAAGGCCGGGTTGCGTCCGCCGTGGATCAGCTGGTGGGTCTGCGCGAAGAATTCGACCTCGCGGATGCCCCCGCGCCCTTGCTTGAGATTGAAGCCGGGGCCGGGCCGCAGCGGCCCGTGGTGGTTGGCGCGGATCCGCTGGGTCAGCCGGCCGATCTCGGCAATCGCGCCGAAATCGAGGCTCTTGCGCCAGACGAACGGCCGGATCGCGGCCAGGAACGCCTCGCCCGCCGCCAGATCGCCCGCGCAGGCGCGCGCGCGAATGAACGCCGCGCGCTCCCACGCCAGCGCCGAGCTTTCGTAATGGCTCAGCGCCGCTTCGAACGGGATCGCCAGCGGGCTGACCTCGCTGGCGGGCCGCAGCCGCAGATCGACCCGGAAGACATAGCCTTCGGCATCGACGTGGCTCATCATTTCCATCAGCCGCCGCGCCACCCGCTGCGCCGCTTCGCCCGGCTCGTCGCGCTCGCGCCGCGGAAGCAGGTCGGGATCGTAGAGCAGGATCGGATCGATGTCGGACGAATAGTTCAGCTCTTGCGCGCCGTGTTTGCCCAGCGCCAGCGCGATGAACCCGGCGGGCTCGGCATCGGCCACGCGGTGCGTGATCGCTTCGGCGATCGCCGCATCCAGCGCGCGGTCGGCAAAGGCGGATAGCTCGGTCATCACAGTGCTCAGCGGAAATGCCCCGGCCAGATCGCCTACGGCCAGTGCCAGCGCCAGCGCCTGCTTTTCGCGCCGCAGCGCGCTGCCGATGGTATCGAGCCCCGCCGCCTGCCGCCTTGGCGAAAGCCAGCGCCCTTGTCCGTCGCCAATTGCGAGCAAAGCCGCTAACTCGGGCAACTGTTCCAGCCCTTGCGCCAAGGTATGGCGCGTGGGCACTTGGCCCGCGCCAGGGCCCCCGTCCAATCCCTCATTCGATCTGGTGTCCGATCATCATTCATCGGGTCCTGCTTGCGAACCAGCGCAGGCTCTGTCAATCCGGCGTCATGCAGTCACGCCGCGCCGTGACGCCGTGTGTTGAAAGGTTGTTCCATGAAACTCCGCCTGATCCTTGTTTCCTCGCTCGCGCTGTCTGGCGCAGCGCTGGCCGCAGCCCGCCAAGATTCCGGCCGTAGCCGCGCCGACGCTTTCGCAAAGCACCATGGAAGAAATGGTCGCGCACGCTGTCTTCCGACAAGTTCGAAGGCCGCGCGCCGAGCACACCGGGCGAGGACCTGACCGTCGCCTATCTGATCGAGAAGTTCAAGGCGGCGGGCCTCCAGCCCGGCAACAACGGCAGCTGGACGCAAGAAGTCCCGACGGTAGAGATCACCGCGACCACGCCCAGCGGCCTCGCGATCACCGGCGGCGCACAGACCCAGCTCTATGCCTATGGCAAGGATTTCGTGGCGGGATCGTACCGCGATCACCGATCGCACCGCGATTACCGACGCCGAGCTGGTCTTCGTCGGCTATGGCATCAACGCGCCCGAACTCGGCTGGAACGACTATGCCGGGGTCGACATGAAGGGCAAGATCGCGGTCATCCTGGTCAACGATCCGGACTATGCGACCGAAAGCCGAGGCCGGGCTCTTCAAGGGCCGCCGGATGACCTATTACGGCCGCTGGACCTACAAGTTCGAAGAAGCCGCGCGGCAGGGCGCGGCGGGCGCGCTGATCGTCCACGATACCTTCCCGGCGGCCTATGGCTGGAAGGTGGTCGAATTCATGCTGGACCGGGGCGCAGTATTTCGTCCAGACCGCCGACAACGGGATGGAGCCAGACCAAAGCCAATGGCTGGGTCCAGAAGCCGGTCGCCGAAGCGATCCTGGCTGCGGCGGGGCAAAATCTGACCAGCCTGTCGCGCTGCTGCGAAGCTGCCGGGCTTCAAGCCGGTGCCGCTGGGCCTCAAGGGCTCGCTCGGCTTTGACAACACCATCCGCCGCGCCACTTCGCGCAATGTCATCGGGATCCTGCCCGGCAAGAAGCGCCCGGACGAATATGTGCTTTATACCGCGCACTGGGACCACCTGGGCCGCTGCACGCCTGACGCGACCGGCGATGATATCTGCAACGGCGCGGTCGACAATGCCACCGGCACCGCGATGCTCGCCGCGCTTGGCCGAAGCCAACGTCAAGGCCGGAGCGGCGGATCGCAGCCAGGTGTTTCTGGCGGTGACGCTGGAGGAATCGGGGCTGCTCGGCTCGTGAATATTACGCCCAGAACCCGGTCTATCCGCTGGCGCAAACCGTCGGCGGGGTCAACATGGACGCGATCCAGCCCGGCCGCCCCGCGCGCGATGTGCAGGTGGTCGGCGGCGACAAGAACGAGCTGACCCGCTATCTGCAAGCCGCCATGCGCACGATGAAGCTGGTCCCTGACCCCGAGGAAGATATCGAACGCGGCTATTACTACCGCTCCGACCATTTCAGCTTTGCCAAGCGCGGCGTGCCGATGTTCAATCTGGGCCGCGGGACCGACTGGGTCACCGGGCGGCCAGCGCCGCAGGCGCGCAGTCGGGCGATGCCTATACCAAGGACGCCTATCACGCAGCCGAGCGACGAATATGACGGCAAGTGGGACTGGTCCGGGCCGATGCAGGATGGCGAGCTGTTCTACCGGCTCGGCCGCAGCCTGGCGATGGGCAGCGACTGGCCCAACTGGCACAAAGGCGACGAATTCCGCGCGGTCCGCGATGCCAGCCGCACAGGTAAGAAGTAACCGCCGATGACCGATGCAGCGGTGCGGATGCCGCCCGAATGGCATCCGCAACAGTGGCTCTGGATCGGCTTTCCGCACGATCCAGTGGAATGGCCCGGATTTCTGGGCCGGGCGCAGGAGCAGATCGCCGCCTTCGCGAATGCCGTCGCGGAGAGCGGGCAGGAGGTGCGGCTGATCGTGCGCGATGCAGCCAACGAAGCGCGCGCGCGGGCGCTGTGTTCCAGCCGCGGTGACGCTGGAACAGCGTCGCTATGGCGACGTCTGGCTGCGCGATACCGGCCCGCTGGTGGTGCGGCGTGACGGCGCGCAGTTCGCCCAGCGCTTCGGCTTCAATGGCTGGGGCGGCAAATACCTGATGGACGGGGATCAGGAGATCGGCGCGGAACTGGCCGCGAGTGCCGGGCTCGCGGTCGCAAACTGCGGACTGGGTGCTGGAGGGCGGCGCGGTGGACACCGATGGCACCGGTCTGGTGGTGACGACCGAACAATGCCTGCTCAACCCCAACCGCAATCCTGCCCTGACGCGTGCAGAAATTGAGGCGCGACTGCACCGTGACCTCGGCTTCGAGCGGGTGCTGTGGCTAGGCGACGGGCCTCATCAACGATCACACCGACGGCCATGTCGATAACCTCGCGCGGTTCGTCGCGCCGGGAGTACTGGCTCTGCCGCGCGCCACTGGGGCGGATGATCCCAATGCCGCGATCTATGCCGATGCCAAGGCGCGCGCCGAAGGCGTTTGGGCTGACGGTGCGCGAAGTGCCCTCGCCGGGGCGGGTCGAGACGGACGGCCGGATCGAACCGGCCAGCTATATGAACTTCGCGATCACCTCACAGCTGGTGGTGGTGCCGACCTATGGCACACCGCACGATGCGGATGGGGTGGCGGCGGTGGCCGAACTGTTCCCGGATCGCGAGGTGGTCGGCATTCTGGCCGATGCGGTGCTGGCCGGCGGCGGCAGCTTCCACTGCGCCAGCCAGCAGATGCCTGTGCTTTAACGCCTTTTTACCTTTCGCTAACCCGCCCGGCGCATAATCCCGGCATGGCCAAAGCTATCGCCCTTGCCACTGCGCAGTTTGATCGCGCCGAATGGGCACGCGCCACAATTGTCTGGACCTGCGCCTTGGCGCTGATCTTCGCGGGCCGCGCGCTACCCCTGTAACAGCCGCCACAGTGCCGCAAGCGCGGCGAGGCCCAGCACGCCGCCGGTGAAACTACGCCAGACCACGGCGCCGACCTTGCCGAAGGCGAGGCTGCCCAGCCAGTTGCCCAGAAGTACCGCGGGAAACAGCAGCAGCGCGAACTGCGGCTCACGCACCGTAGCCACACCCAGCGCGAACGCTGAAACCACTCCGGCAATCGAGGTGGCCATGAAGATCGTCATCATCGATGCGCGAGCCAGTTCCGGCGCAATCGCGCGGCGGAGGTAATAGGGCACCACCGGCGGCCCCGGCATGCCCGCAAAACCGGTCAATATGCCCGAGGTAATCCCGGTCGTTCCGGTTTCCAGCGTGGACGGCGCATGGTGCTCGGGCCGCTTGGGCAACAGTACCAGCACGAACGAGCCGAGCGCGATCAACGCGATCAGCAACCGCGCCAAGGCGGGATCAGTCACGGCCAGCAGCCAGACCCCTAGCGGAGTAGCCAACATCGCCAGGGCCGAAATCCGGAACGCCGAAGGTTCACTCGCGCCCAGAATTTTCCGAATCCCGACCAGTCCGATCAACAAGCCCAGCCAGTTTGCCACCACCACCGCTTCGCTGGGCGGCACGGCCAACCCAAGCACCGGCACCAGCAATATCGCCATCCCAAACCCCGCGAGGCCGCGCACAAAGGCTGCGGCCAGCGCTGCGGCCAGCGCGATGGCAAGCTGAGTAAGCGTCAAGCCGAGCATCAGTGGTTGCTGCCAGCCGCTGCCGCAGCCTTAATTGTCGCCATCGGCCACCGCCAACCGAATCGGAACTATCCGGCTACGGACCTGATCCCAATAGAGATTGAGAGCAGTCAGTCCGGCGAACAACACCACCACGCCGCTGAGGCCCAGCGCGTCTTCGTCACCGGCGGCCATCGCACGCACCAGCGTTGGCAGCGCCACCAGCAGCAGTGCCCGCCGGTCGATCACCAGCGCCAGACCGATCAGCGCCGCGAAAAACAGCAGCTTGAGGCCCGCCCCGTCCGAAATCACCCCGAGCATCGCATAGGCGGCCGGGACCGCGAACAGTGCCGCCAGCAAATGCATCCAGAACGCAGTATCGGCGCGCTGGCTGGTCCGGGCGGGATCACGCCGATCCCAGACCATCGCCACGGCAAATGCGATCAGCCCGAAGGCCAACGCGCGAACCGGGACGGGAGGTGACAAAGTACCCTCGTCGATCTCGGAAAGCTGATCAATAGCCTCTGGAAACAGCAACGCGAATAGCAGCGAAAAGCCCAGTGCGAAGGCAATCGGCACTTTGTTGAACCACCAGAAAGCGAAATTTGCCGCTGCCGCCAGCACGCAGCCAATCAGCAGCGCGGTGCCGCTCAGCTCAGGTTGTTGCCCACCGGCACTGCTTTCAATCAGCCCCGGCAGGTTAAATTGCAGCATGAACAGCGCGACCGCGAAAATCGTCAACACCCAGAATTGCAGCGAGGCCGCCACCCCGGTTAGTGCCATCCGCCGGAAGCGCACGAAAAAGGCAGCCAGCAGGCTGACCACCAGCATCGGCATTAGCACGATCAGCCATGGCCGAATCCCGCCAAAAGCCTGCTGTGCCGCAGCCGGATCGTCGAACTGCCAGCGACCGTTAGGCGCGATCAGCTGCGCGGCGATAACATAGCCAGCCGCGATGCTGCCGATGAACAGCGCTCCCATGCCAACCGCTGCCATGTAATCATTGAGCCCATGGATCAGGCGCAGCGGCTCTTTTTCGCCCGCCGGGAGCTGGGCGGAATCTTCATCCGGCAGGGCCCAGGCTTCCAGCGGTGCAAGCCGCGCGGCGAAATTGACCGGAAGCAGTCCCAGCAGGAACCGCCGGATCGGATTCCAGGCCCCGGCCAAGATCACGATCAGCGCGCCGGTCCCCATCGTGGCGATCATCAGCACCGCTGGGAATTGGCCGACCTCCTGTTGCCTGCCGCCCGACAACAGGCTGTAAGCGAAGACCCCGATTGCCACGACCAGATAGCCGAAGCTGGCGATCAGCAGCGGGCGCCGGTCAACCACGATCGCAATCACGCCGAACACCGCAACGAGCAGAAATACTGGCCAGATTTCGGCCGGAGACTGCCCCGCGCCAAGCCCGGCCCCCGTTTCAAAGATATTGCCCAGATTAAGCAGACTGAAAGTGCCGTGGACCGTCAGCGGTCCCGCGATCAAATGCAGCCAGAACGCCACGTCGCTGCGGCGGGTGGTGCGTTCGCGGTCGGTCAGATCCCACCAAATTCCGGCAGCGAACAGCACTGCGCCCACCAGCAGCACCCAAAGGCTGATCGTGGGATCGCGGCCCAGCACGCCAAGCGAATCGCCGACCTTGAAATAGAGGATCACCGGGCCGAGCGTGGCGAAGGCGATGGCCAGCGCGGCGCTGATCGGGACTTTGTATTGCCGCCAGAACAGCCACAGCCCGGCCGCCGCGAACAGCGGTGCAAAGGCATCGAGGAATTCGGACAGCGCGGCAGTGATCCCCAGTCCGAACGCCACCGCCAGCAGGATCGCACAGGCTGCAAAGCGGCGTTTGACGACGAAATAAGGCGTGAGCAACCACGCCGCCGCCGCCACCAGTGCGCCGCCCAGAAAGCCTCCGGCCAGTGCCGCCAGCGCTGTTACGAAAATGAACAACCCGCCCAGCACAATCGCCGAAAAAACATCGGTAAATCCGGTCAGCAGCCGGATATCTTCCTGTCCGCCGCGGCCGTGCCCTTCAACAGGGAACGTGCGATCAACTTCGACGGGCGCGGCGGCGGCGTGATCTTCGGTCATGAAATGCTCCCCCTGTTCAGCGCAGGGCTAGCCTGTGGCCGCAGCGATCACAAGTCCGGCGCCAGGGCCTCGCCCTTGAGCATCGCAATCGCTTCAGCGAGCGGCATCACCTTCTGGTATTCCGCGCCCAGGGTGCGGACGGCGACGGTCTTTCCTCCGCCTCGCGTTTGCCGACCACCAGCAGATGCGGGACCTTGGCCAGGGAGTGCTCGCGGACCTTGTAGTTGATCTTTTCGTTGCGCAGGTCGGTCTCAACCCGGATGCCGGCGGCCTTCAGCTGCGCCGCGACGTCGGCAGCATAGCCATCGGCGTCCGACACGATCGTCGCGACCACGGCCTGGACCGGGGCGAGCCAGACCGGCAGTTTGCCCGCAAAATGCTCGATCAGGATGCCGATGAAGCGCTCAAAGGTGCCCAAGAATCGCGCGGTGGAGCATCACCGGACGATGCTTGGCGCCGTCCTCACCAATGTAATGCGCGTCAAGCCGTTCGGGCAGCACGCGGTCGGACTGGATCGTGCCGACCTGCCAGGTCCGGCCGATGGCGTCGGTCAGGTGGAACTCCAGCTTCGGGGCATAAAACGCGCCTTCGCCGGGCAATTCTTCCCAGCCAAACTCGTCCGTGGCGCGACCCGAAGCCGCCACCGCGTCGCGCAGCTCTTGCTCCGCCTGATCCCACATCGCTTCGGACCCGAACCGCTTTTCAGGGCGCAGCGCCAGCTTGATGGCGTATTTGTCAAAGCCGAGATCGTGATAGACGCTGTCGAGCAAGTCGCAGAAATCGCGGACTTCCTGCACTAGCTGGTCTTCGCGGACGAAAATATGCGCGTCATCCTGCGTGAACTGGCGGACCCGCATGATCCCGTGCAGTGCACCGTGCGGTTCGTTGCGGTGGCAGCAGCCGAATTCGGCCATGCGCAACGGCAGGTCGCGATAGCTGGTGATGCCCTGCCGGAAGATCAGCACATGCGCCGGGCAATTCATGGGCTTGAGCGCCATCCATTCGACATCGCCGCTGATCACCGGACCTTCGTCTTCGGTGTTGGGAACCTCGTCCGGGATCACGAACATGTTTTCGCGGTACTTGCCCCAATGGCCAGACTGCTCCCACTGCCGCGCATCCATCACCTGCGGGGTCTTGACCTCGACATAGCCGGCGCCATCGAGCCGCGCGGCGCATATAGGCCTCCAGCTCGCCGCCAGATCAGATAGCCCTTGGGGTGCCAGAACACGCTGCCATGGGCTTCACTTTGCAGGTGGAACAGGTCCATTTCCTGCCCCAGCTTGCGGTGGTCGCGCTTGGCGGCTTCTTCCAGCCGGGTCAGATGCTCCGCCAGCTGCTTCTTGGTAAGCCAGCCGGTGCCGTAGATCCGGCTGAGCATCGCGTTGTTCTGATCGCCGCGCCAATATGCTCCTGAAACGCGCGTCAGCTTGAAGGCATCAGCGGCGAGTTTGCCGGTGCTGGGCAAGTGCGGCCCCCGGCACATGTCGAGCCAGTCATCGCCTGACCAGTAGACCGTCAGCGGCTCATCACCCGGCAATTCGGCGGCCCATTCGGCCTTGAAGCTTTCGCCCTGCTGCTGCCAGCGGCTGATCAGCGTGGCGCGGTCCCATACTTCGCGGCGCAGCGGCTTGTCGGCGGCGATGATCCTGCGCATTTCGGCTTCGATTGCGGGCAGGTCTTCGTCGGTGAACGGCCGCGCTGCCGGGGCGAAATCGTAATAGAACCCGTCATCGGTGCTGGGCCCGAAGGTGATTTGCGTGCCGGGAAACAGCGCCTGGACCGCTTCGGCCAGGACGTGGGCATAGTCGTGCCGCGCCAGATCGAGCGCCTCCGCCTCATCGCGGCTGGTGACCAGCGCGAGCTGCGCGTCGCCGGTAAACGGCAGGGACAGATCGACCAGCTCGCCATTCACCCGCGCCGCCAGCGCGGCCTTAGCGAGGCCGGGGCCAATCGCGGCGGCAACATCGGCCGGAGTTGATCCCGCCGCCATTTCGCGAACGGAACCATCGGGCAGGCTGATTTTGTACATGTCAGACATAGCGCGCCGCCCTAGTGCAGCGCCGCGCCTGCTTCAACCCAGCGTGTTATGCGGCGACGCGGCGCCGCTCAAGCCAGTCCGCCAGCAGCCACGCCGCGCTGATCGCTATGAACGGCATGGCAGGATAATGGAACCGCGGTTTGCCCGGAAAACACCACGGCAGATCGCGGTGGGATATGCGGCGATCCCATAGGGCAGCAGCCACCAGTCAAACAGCGCCGCTTGCGTCCGCCAGCGCCGCCGCACTTGCACCACCAGCGCCGCGCCGAACCCCGCCAGCAGCAGCCAGTACCAAGCCTGATTGGCCCAGCGCACCGCGGTATAGAGCGGCGCATAGGCGGCATAGCTGGCTTCGCGCCCTTCTCATAATTCCACATGCGCCTCGCCGTCGGGACCCCACAGCTTGCACGAACTTTTTCGGCATCAGCCCAGAAATTGCAGCCGGGTTCGCCGTGATCCAAGCCAATGCCGAGCCGCTTGGCCTCGGCATCGTAAGCGATTTCGTCCATGCTCGGCCTTGCGCGCGAACAGCGCTCTGATAGAGCGGGATCGCTGATCGCCATAGCCACCGTCCGCCTGGGCGTTGTTGCCGGTCAGCAACGTCACCCCGCCATTGGTGGAGACCGCCACGAACTGCCCCAGCACGCGCTTGATTGCGCAGGGTCCACGGCAGCACCACCAGCGCCGCCAGCACGCCCAAAGCAGCCCTTTGCCGATGGCACCGCGCACCGCCGCGCCAGAACTGCGGCGCGCGCAGCACCCCGATGCCCAGCACCAGTGGCACCACCGCCAGCGTCTGCGCCTTGACCAGCGTCGCCAGCCCCCAGCAGCACCCCCGCCCCGACCAGGGCCAGCCAGCCTGCGCTCAGCCACCAGCAGCCAGCACATCGCCAGCAGCAGCATGGTGTAGAACACCTCGGTCAGCGCGAGCGGAACATAGGCGGCATTGTTGGGGTAAAGCGCGAGCAGCAGCAACGCGAGGCGCGCCGCGAGTTCCGACCCGCCGATCCGCCGCCCCAGCGCCAGCACCAGCGCGGCGCTGATCGCGGCGCAGGCCAGATTGAACAGGCCCGACTGCCGCCACAGATGGCCCGAACGCTTGAACACCAGACTCAGCGCCAAGCGGCCAGCCCGGCGGCCAGAATGCGGTCGGCTGGCCTTCGGGCGAACGATAGCCCTGCCCCGCCGCCAGCTCCCCGGCGCGCTCGATAGTAATAGGCTGCATCGGACCACGGCTGGACATCAAGCAGGATCAGCAGCGCGCGCGGCATCAGGTACAGCGCCCACAGCGCCAGCAAGCGCGCTGCGCGATGTGGCGAACCATTCGCCAGCCGGTGCAGCGTTCCGTTCATGGCGCGCAGCCCTACCGAAACCAGTTCAAAATCAGGTAAATTGCCGCGCGCCCGCTTGCACGGTCATTCGCTTGGTGCCTGCCAGCACAGTGCCCTTTTGCCGACTGAGCCATGAACCGCCATTCGCCGGTGGCGGCCTTTGGCGTGAGTTCCAGTGCCAGATAGCCGCGCTGCGCGGTGTCGCACCAGGCCAGCGCGGATTGCGCTTGAGCAAGGCCGGGGCCAGCTGCCCCGGCTTCACCCACGGCAGATAGTCCTCCGCCCCTGGAGAGGTCACCGCGTGAACCGCGAATTCCGCCCCGATCCGCTGGCCGCCCTGCGCATCGGTCGAACGCCCAGGCGTTGTGGCTATCGCCTGACAGCACCAGCAGTTCGGCTTTGGCCGCCAGCGCGGCCTGATACAGCCGCTGGCGTGCAGCGGGATAGCCATCCCAGGTGTCCATGTCGAACGGCAGGTCGAACCGGGCGGCGTTGTCAAACGCCTGCACCGTGATGCGGGTTCGGGCGGTTGCAGCGGCGGGGAGCGTTTCGGCGGCCACGCGCGGCAGCACCAGTCCGCCCATCACCATTGCTGCAACAGCACTTGCCAGCGTTTGCGCGCGCGCTTCGACGCTGCCAGCCCTTGCGCCAGCCACGCCTCCTGCTGTGCGCCCAGCAACTGCCGCGCCGGATCACGCCAGGCGCCTGCCCGAAATTGCCGCAGAATACCGGGGATTTCAGCCGGACTAGCGCTGCGCAACATTGCGACGATATCAAACGCCCGGTCGCGTGCGACGTGGCGTGTTTCCAGCCGGAACAGCGTCGCCAGATCGCCGATTTCATAAGCAGCCCAGTCCGCGTGCGACACCGGCAGCCATTCCCGCCACGCCCGTTCGGACGCACGGCGGCGCACCTGCCAGTCGCCTTCGCTGGCGGGCATGGTTCTCCGCGCCGTCCTTCCAGGTATCGTTGGCAACCTCGTGATCGTCCCACATCAGCACCATCGGCGCGCATTGATGCAGGCGTTGCAGGTCCGGATCGGCGCGATAGCTCGCCATCCGCTCGCGGTAGCCCGCCAGTGTAGTGGCTTCATCCAGCGGCTGCGGTCGTTCAGGATGCGCTTTGTCCGCTGTGGGATATTCGCCGCGCTTATATTCGTAATAGTAATCGCCCAGATGCACCGCGAGGTCAAAGTCGCCTGCCTCGGCAGCGTGGGCGTAGGCGTTGAACCAGCCAAATCCGAAGTTGGAGCAGGAAAATACCGCAAGCTTGAAGGATGCGACCTTGCCCACCGGCAGCGTCCGCGTGCGGCCGATCGCGGAGACTTCGCCCGATGGCGCGATGAAGCGGTAATAGTACCACCGTCCCGGCTTGCAATCCGGTGGCCATGGCTTTTGCGCACCAATCGCGTTCGGACGAGGCAAGCGCATCGCCGCTGGCAACGGTGGTGCGGAAGGTCTGGTCCTCCGCAACTTCCCAGCCGAGCCTGGCGTCAGCGCCGCCGACGTAGCGGGTCCACAGCAGCACCTGCGTCGGCCCCGGCTCCCCGCTCGCGACATTATGGGTGAAGCCTTGCGCCTGGCTCATGGCCTGACCCAGCGCCGGCGTTGCGAGCCCGCCAGCCCCAGTGCCCCCAGCTTCATCAAGCCGCGACGATCGACCTGTGGCATCACCTTCTCCCTGTTCTGCTGCGAGCCTAACGCGGTTTCGCGACAGGGCAATGACTTGTCGATGGAAAGATTGACAGATGCATCTGCGGATCCTGTTCACCCGCACAGCGTTGGTTGCCAACTGATTCTTCCCCTCGCTGACAACCGGCTGGGGGCGTCGCGCCAGTGCGTCAATGCGATTGAAACCGGGCGCTATGATCAATCGCTGCCGCTGGCCTTCGGGATTGCCGACCTGTTCGGCCTGCCGATCGAGGCGATCTTCGTGCGTGACTGAGCGGGGCAATGTGGGGCAGGACCTGTCCGCCGATCAGGCAGAGGAGGTTCGGAGTGTTGCAACGCTTGTTTCTTGCGCATCCGCGTTCGGTGGATGAAAGCTATGGCGAACACTTCGGGGTCGCCTGGCGCTTTGGGCTGACGATGCTGCGGGGCGGGTTGGGGGCGCTGGTCCATGCGCTGATCCCGGCGCTGTGCACCACCACCGGCAGTGATGCGCTGGTGCGGCTGAATGCCTTGCTGGAGGCACATCGTCAGAGCAAGAGCCCGGAACCTGAGCCATGACCGCGCCGCACTTTCACACCCTTTCCGACGGCCGCCGGATCGCGTTCCGGCTAAACGCCCGGCACCGACCCGACGCTGGTGTTCCTGCCGGGCTACATGTCCGACATGGCAGGGAGCAAGGCGACGGCGGTGTTCGACTGGGCGCAGCGTGAAGGGCGGGCCTGCTTGCTGCTCGACTATTCGGGCTGCGGGCAAAGTGACGGGGCAATTTGCCGAGGGCACGCTCAGCCGCTGGCGCGACGAGGTGCTGGCGCTGATCGCGGCGCAGACCAAAGGCCCGGTGGTGCTGGTCGGCTCCTCGATGGGTGGGTGGCTGATGCTGCTGGTGGCACTTGCGACTCCAGCGCAAATTCGCCGCGCTGGTCGGGATTGCCGCCGCGCCGGACTTTACCGATTGGGGCTATGACGCAGCGCAGAAAGCCGCGCTAGCCACCGGGGAGACGGTGTTCGAGGACCAACCTCTATGGCCCCGAACCCACCCCGACCTATGCCTGCATTTTGGGCCGATGGCGCAGGCGCAACGGCTGCTGGATGGCCGCATCGCGCTGACCTGTCCGGTGCGCCTGCTGCACGGGCAGGCGGATGCCGATGTGCCGTGGGACATCTCGCTCCGGCTCGCCGAAGCGCTGCATTCGGACGATGTGCAGGTGACGCTGGTCAAGGACGGCGACCACCGCCTTAGCCGCGCCGCCGACATCGCGCTGTTGCTGCGGACACATTGCCGCCCTGCCGACCGGAGCCACTTGAATGAGCACATCGTCCTTGCCCCTGCTGTTGCTGCTCAGGCCGGCCCGCTGGTGACCGGCGGTGCCGCGCCGCCGATCCAGCCGGTCCCTTGCCCCGGATCCCGCGCAACCAGCGCGCCGACGGCGCCGCCGCAGCTCCCGTCGCCGAGCCCACCAGGCTGGAGCTCTGCCTGCAAGCGGCGGACGAGAATCCGCTCGCGGCGATCGAAGGCGGCGGAGGAATGGCTCAAGCTCAGCCAAGGGCAGCGCCACGGTCGATCCGCAGCTCTGCCGCGGGCATCGCGCTGTCCGGCTGGACCGCTGGGACGAGGCCGAGGTCGGCCTTATCTTGCGCGGCGCGATGCCGTGCCAGCCAGCGAGCCGGCGCGCCGCGCGAGCTGGTGCGCATGCGGCGCTGGCGATTGCTCGCCAGGGAGGTCCGGTGCGGCGACCGGGACGCTGACTTTGCTGGACGAAGCCCACGCTGACGCCCTGCGGCGGGCGATGCGGCACTCGCCGGGCATATCGCGCTCGACCGGGCGAGCCCCGTTGCAACAAGCGCGGGCGCACCGCCGATGCTGCAGCGGCCTTGGCAGAGGCCCGAGCCGCCTTGCCGGGACTCCACGCAGGCCTGGCTGCTCTCCGCGACGCTTCGCGCGCCAGCAGAGGCAACTTGACCGAAGCGCAGCAGCAGATCGAACGCGCGGCGGACCTGACGCCGGTCGACCCGGAGATCGGGCTGGAGGCCGGGTCATCGCGGTGCTGGCTGGCCGCGATGAAGCTGCGCGCAAGAGCTGGCAATCGGTGATCACCGCCGCGCCGGGCAGCGCGATTGCGCAAAGTCGCGCAGGGCTATCTCGACCAACTCGGACCTGCGCCCGCCAGCGCCACACCCGCGCTGGACGGCCGATGATCCCGCTTTCGGTCCTTGATCTGATCCCCGTGCGCGAAGGCGGGAGCGTCAGCGAGGCACTGGCCGATGCGGCCGCCTTGGCGCAAGTTGCCGAAGCTGCCGGATACAAGCGCTTCTGGGTGGCCGAGCATCACGCGATGGACGGCATCGCGGGCGGGGCGACCTCCGTCGTGCTCGCGCACATCGGCAATGCCACCAAAACCATCCGGATCGGATCGGGCGGGATCATGCTGCCCAACCACAATCCCTTCGTGATCGCCGAACAGTTCGGCACGCTCGATGCGCTGTTTCCCGGGCGGATCGATCTGGGGCTGGGCCGCGCGCCGGGCGCAGACATGCGGATCGCGCAGGCGCTGCGCCGCGACCTGGGGCGGGCCTCGGAACACTTCCCGCAGGACGTGGT
The DNA here is from genome assembly GCA_963802015.1 of uncultured Alphaproteobacteria bacterium. Classification (GTDB taxonomy): domain Bacteria; phylum Pseudomonadota; class Alphaproteobacteria; order Sphingomonadales; family Sphingomonadaceae; genus Novosphingobium. The sequence continues at coordinate 656,526 of CAWDHB010000004.1, read as the reverse complement.
CGAACTGCGCGCGCTGTTCACCGGCGATCCCGCGCTGGGGATCACCGCCACGCCTGGCCTTGGCGCGCAGGTCGAAATGTGGATGCTCGGCTCCAGCCTGTTCGGCGCGCAATTCGCGGCCGCGCTTGGCGCTGCCCTATGCCTTCGCCTCGCACTTCGCGCCCGATCATCTCGATGCGGCGCTCGAGCGCTATCGCCGCGCGGTTTGTGCCTTCGGCCGCGCTGGATCACCCGCATGTGATGGCGGCGATGACCGTGATTGCGGCGGACAGCGATGCCGAAGCGGTCCTGCTCGCTTCGTCGATGGACCAGAGCTTCGTCGCGCTGCGCAGCGGCAATCCGGGCAAGCTCAAGCCGCCGGTATCTGGCTACCGTGAGAGTCTGCCGCCATCAGCGCAGGCCATGCTCAGCCACATCCGCCAGGCCAGCGCAGTGGGTAGCCCGGCAACAGTCAGCAGCGCGATTGCCCGGTTTGTCGAGCGCACCGAGGCCGATGAAATCATCGTTGCCGGGGCGACGTTTGATCCAGCCGCGCGACTTCATTCGCTTGAGCTGACGCAGGCAGCATTGGCTTGAACCGAGCGTTTACGGCGGTTTACCTAGGGGCATATTGGTTGCGATAGAAACCACTCCGCTTTACAGTCTGTAAATATCCTGCGTTTGCCAGTAACATTATAACGCGCAATGCAGGCCGAAGCCGGAGGAGAGCGCAGACCATGAGTTCCAAGTCCACGCTGAGTGCGGCGCTCGCCACCCGTTTGTCTGATGCGCTGCTGCCCGGTGATCCGCCGTTCACGCAGGAAGCCCTGGCCAGCGCCGCTGCATTCATGCGGGCAGCCACAGCGCAGCGCAGTGGCAACGATCCCGCGATAGCAATTGAAACGGTGTCGGGTTCCGCCAGCGAACGCTTCATGCGGATCGCGATCATCAACGATGACATGCCGTTTCTGGTCGATTCCATCGCAACGACCGTGACCGCTCAGGGGATCGCGATTGACCGGCTGGTCCACCCGGTCATGCCCGTACGGCGCGACGCAGACGGCACGCTGAGCGCGATTGTCGAGGGCGATTCGGCGGGCGAAAAGCGCGAATCGATGGTCTATCTGGAATGCCCGCGCGTTGACGCGCGGCTGCGCCGCCAGCTGGAAGCCGCGCTGCGCCAAACGCTGGGCGATGTCCGCGCGGCGGTGGCTGACTGGCCGAAATTGCAAGCCGCGATGGCCACCGATGCCGATGCCGTGACCGATGGCGAAGGGGCGGCGCTGCTGCGCTGGTTCAAGGACGGCTCGCTGACCCAACTGGGCCACGTTACCCGCCAGCGCGACGGCAGCCACAGCGATGCATTGGGCATCTGCCGCAAGAGCGCCAAGGTGCTCCTCGGCGACATTTCCTGGGACCGCGCCTTTGCCTGGTTTGATAGCAAGGCCAAGGGCAAGCGCGTGCCGCTGGCGGTCAAGTCCAACCGCGTCAGCAACGTCCACCGCCGCACCCCGCTCGATCTGTTCATCGTCCCGGTCTACGAAGCGGGCAAGCTGGAGGCGCTGTCGGTCCACGCTGGCCTGTGGACCAGCGCCGCGCTCGCCGCTGCGCCGATGCAGGTGCCGCGGATGCGCGCGCAGCTCGCCGACCTGATGCGCGAACTCGGGTTTTCGCCGCAGGGCCATGCCGGCAAGGCGCTGGTCCACGCGCTGACCGCGCTGCCGCACGATCTGCTGATCAGCTTTGGCGAGGACGATCTCCAGCGGATCGCGACCACCATGATGAGCCTGATTGACCGGCCCCGGCCGAAGCTTGCGCTGATCCCCTCGCCCTTGATGCGTCATCTGTTCGCCTTTGTCTGGCTGCCGCGCGACATCATGTCGACCACGACCCGCCGTCAGGTTGAAACGATGCTGGTCGAAGCGAGCCAGGCCCCCACGCTCGACTGGAGCCTTGAGATGGAAGGCAATCTGGCGCTGCTGCAATTCGTGCTCGATCTGCCCGAAGTGGCGCAGCTGCCCGACGAAGCGGCGCTTAACGCGCGGCTGCAGGGCATGCTGCGCGGCTGGGCCGAGGCCGTCGAGGGCGAGCTCGCGGCCAGCGAGGACGCCAGCCGCGCCGCCGCGATTGCCGCGCGCTATGCCGAAGCGTTTCCGCTGTCCTATCGCAACGAATATGGCCCAGCCGAAGCCGCGCGCGACATCGCCCGGCTGCGCCGGGTCGCGGGTGAGGGCGAAAGCGGCGTGTTGCGCGACGTGCGGCTGCACTGCGTGGCAGGCGACGGGCCTGAGGTGCTGCGGCTGAAAGTCTATCAGCGCTCTGGCGCGATTGCGCTGTCCGATGCGGTCCCGGCGCTGGAGAATTTCGGGTTCCGGGTGATCGAGGATATTCCGACCGAGCTGGATGACGGACGGCTGGGCACGATCCACGATTTCCTGCTCACCCCGCCCGCTGCGCTGGACTGCACCGTACTGCTGGACCGCGCCGCCGCGATCGAAGGCGCGATCAGCGCGGTGTTGAACGGCACGGCAGAGGACGATCCGTTCAACCGGCTGGTTACTGCCGCCGCGCTCGATCCGGTCGAAGCGAACTGGCTGCGCGCGTGGTACCGCTATCTGCGCCAGGCGGGACTCAACTATTCGGTGCCTACCGCCGTCGATGCGCTGCAGAACGCCCCCGCCGTGACCCGAGCGGTGATCGCGTTGTTCGCCGCGCGGCACGATCCCGCCTTCAAGGGCGACCGGACCAAGGCCGAAGCAGCTGCGCAGGACGATATTCGCGCCGGGCTGGCCGAGGTCACAGGCGATCAATGATGACCGCTTGCTGCGCCAGTTCCGCGCGGTGGTCGAAGCGACCCTGCGGACCAATGCCTTTGCTCCGGCAGGGCTCGACGCACTGGCGTTCAAGCTCGATTCGGCGCTGGTGCCGGGCCTGCCCAAGCCGCTGCCGTGGCGCGAGATCTTCGTCTATTCGCGGCGCGTCGAAGGGATCCATCTGCGCGCCGGGCCGATCGCGCGCGGGGGCCTGCGCTGGTCTGACCGGCGCGACGACTTCCGCACCGAAGTGCTGGGGCTGATGAAGGCGCAGCGGGTCAAGAACGCGGTGATCGTGCCGACCGGGGCCAAGGGCGGGTTCTATCCCAAGCAATTGCCCAATCCCGCGCTGGACCGCGACGGCTGGCTGGCCGAGGGCAAAGACAGCTACAAGCTGTTCATCCGCACCCTGCTGTCGATTACCGACAACATCGTAGAGGGCAAGGTGGTCCATCCCAAGGCCGTGGTGATCCGCGACGGCGAAGACCCCTATTTCGTGGTCGCAGCCGACAAAGGCACCGCGACCTTTTCCGACACCGCCAATGCCATCGCCGAAGAGCACGATTTCTGGCTGGACGATGCCTTCGCCAGCGGCGGGTCGAAGGGCTATGACCACAAGGCGATGGGGATCACCGCCAAGGGGGCCTGGCTCTCGGTCCAGCGCCACTTCCTGGAACTGGGCGTGGACGTGCAAAGCGCGCCGGTGCGCGTGGCGGGCTGCGGCGACATGTCGGGTGACGTGTTCGGCAACGGCATGCTGCTGAGCAAGAGCATCAAACTGGTCGCGGCCTTCGATCACCGCCATATTTTCTTCGATCCCGAGCCCGATGCGGCGCGCAGCTGGAGCGAACGCGCACGGATGTTCGCGCTGCCCCGGTCGAGCTGGGACGATTATGACAAGGCGCTGATCAGCGCAGGCGGCGGCGTGTTTGCGCGCAGCCTGAAAGAAATTCCGCTGTCACCGCAGGTCCAGGCGGCGCTGGGGATCACGGCAGAGACGCTCGATCCCGACAGCCTGATCACCGCAATCCTCAAGGCCCCGGTCGATCTGCTGTGGTTCGGCGGGATCGGCACCTATGTGAAGGCCAGCCACGAAAACAACGTCGCAGTTGGCGATCCGGCCAATGACGCACTGCGGATCGACGGACGCGAGCTGCGCTGCAAGGTCATCGGCGAAGGCGCCAACCTCGGCACCACGCAAGCCGGGCGGATCGAATTCGCGCTGGAAGGCGCGGACGGTGCCGGCGGACGGATCAACACCGATTTCATCGACAATTCCGCCGGGGTCGATTGTTCGGATAACGAGGTCAATATCAAGATCGCGCTCGCCAGCGCCAAGCGCGCCGGGCGGCTGACCGAACCCGCGCGGGTCAAGCTGCTGGAAAGCATGACCGACGAAGTGTCGGCGCTGGTGCTGGAAGACAACCGGCTGCAAGCGCTGGCGCTGTCGATCGCCGAAGCAGGCGGACCGCGCGCCTCGGCTTCGTACCTGCGGCTGATCGACACGCTGGAAGCCAGCGGCAATCTTGACCGCAAGACCGAGGGACTGGCCAGTAGCGACGTGCTGGCGCGCCGCGCGGCTGACGGTCACGGGCTGACCCGCTCCGAATTGGCGGTGATCCTGTCGAGCTCCAAACTGGTGCTGCAGGATGCGCTGGAACATTCCGGCGTGCCCGATGACCCTGCGTTGGAAAGCTATCTGGTCGCCGCCTTCCCCGAACCGATGCGCGCAAAGTTTCGCCAAGACATGCTGGACCATCGGCTGCGGCGCGAAATCATCGCGACCAAGCTGGCCAACCGCATGGTCAACCGGCTGGGACTGATCCATCCGTTCGAACTGGTCGAGGAAGAAGGCGCAACGCTTGGCACAGGTCTCCGCGGCGTTTGTGGCGGTCGAAAACTTGCTGGGCATGGCCGCGATCTGGTCTGCCATCGAACAAGCCACCATGCCTGAAACCGCGCGTATCCAGTTGTTTGAACGCGCGGCCGCGGCGATGGTCAATCATATGGCCGATCTGTTGCGGATCAGCGCCGGCACTACAGCGCCCGCCACGGTCATCGCCGAACTGGGCAGCGGCGTGCAGGATCTGTCGCACTCGTCCGACCGGCTGCTGTCAGACGATGGCCGGGCGGGATCGACCCGGATGGCGCGTGAATTCATCGCCGCCGGCGCGCCCGAACAACTTGCGGCCGAGGTCGCGCACCTGTTCGATCTGGACGGAACGATCGGGCTCGCCCGGCTCGCGCAGGACAGCGGGATCGGCGCGCAGGACCTGACCCGCGCCTTCGTGCTGCTCGGTTCCACGCTGGGGCTCGACTGGGCGCAGCACACCGCCGAACGGATGAGCCCGTCCGACCCGTGGGAGCGGCTGTTGGTCAACGGGCTGGCCCGCGACTTTCAGCATATGCGGCTTGATTTCCTGCGCCGCAGCGCGGCCCAAGGCGATCCGGTGCAGGCCGCCGCGCGCTGGGCCGAAGCCCAGGCTCCGGCCATTAACCAGTTCCGCACGATGCTGGGCCGCGCGCAAAGCGCAGTACCGGTCGCCCCGGCGATGCTGGCCCAGATCGCTAGCCAGGCCCGGAACTTGTTGGGGCGATAAGGTGCGAAGTTCAGGCGGCGGGCTGGGTTGACCTCCCGCTAATCGCCAATCTGTACCAGCTTGTCGCGACCAGTTGCGCCGCGCAACAAGTGCAGTCGTGACGTCGCAATGCCTAGCGCCTGGGCCAGCAATTCCAGCACGCGCTCGTTGGCCTTGCCATCTTCGGGCTTTACGCGAACTTTGATCTGCACGACACCTGCTTCAAGCTGCACGGACTCGCTGCGTGCACCGGGAGTCACGCGGAGCGGCAACTGTCCGTCCGCATCGGCCAGCGCACGGATCGCCGCTGCGGCCGGGAAATCAGGCTTGGGGCGAGCCATCGCCGAACGCAGCCGCGATTGCCGCGCCATGATGCCGGCCGTTTTCCACATAGTGCGCGGTGCCAATCCGCATGCCGGCAATTGCCAGATCGTCCAGCTCGCGCATCAGCCGCGCGGGACGGCCGCCCCACAACTGGCGCGGCTCGATCACTTTGCCTTCGGTCAGCATGGCACCAGCCGCGAGCATGGCATCGCTGCCGATCCGCGCCTTGTTCATCACGATCGCCCCCAGCCCGACAAAGCCGCGGTCCTCGATCACGCAGCCGTGGATCATCGCCATATGGCCGATCAGCACGTCATCGCCGATGATCGTGGGCGAACCATCCGGATCACCCGGGCGCGGGGGATCGCAGTGGATCACGGTGCCGTCCTGAATGTTGGAGCGCGCGCCGATCACGATCCGCGACACGTCTGCGCGCAGCACGCAGTTGTACCACACGCTGACATCCGGCCCGATCTCCACGTCGCCGATGATCCGGCAGCCCGGCGCGATGAAGGCGCTGTCGTGGATACGCGGTGCCTTGCCGTGGATCGGGATCAGGGTAACGTCAGGCCGGGTGATCATAGGCTATCCTCAGCGGTTGGTGCGCAGCAGGTTGTGCCAGCGGACATAGGGCAGGATCGAGGCGTAATCATCGCTCCAGACGCGCGGCGCAGCGGGGAGCAGCGGGCGCAGCTCCAGCCTGGGCTCCAGCCGCCGCAGTTCGTCAATCCGCGCCGGATTGCGCGCGATGATCACCCAGGATGACGGAGTGAGCAGGTCGCCCCCGGCCACATCATCGCGGATCACCGCGGTCAGCCCGTGCCGCTGCGCCAATGCCGCCAGCGCCGGTTCCAGTTCGATATAGCGGTTGGAGATGTGCACCAGCAGTATCCCGCGCGGATCAAGCGCTTGATCATAGATGCCAAAGGCCTCGTCGGTCAGCAGATGCAGCGGAATCGCATCGGACGAAAATGCGTCGATCGCCAGGACATCGAAGCTCCCGGCGCGGAACTTGGCCAGTTCCAACCGCGCATCGCCGATCACCGTTGGCACTTGCGGGGCGCAATCGCGCAGATAGGTGAAGGTGCCGTTGGTCGACAGTTCCAGCACCGCCGGATCGATCTCAAAGAACCGCCAGGCGGCGCCCTTGCGGTAATAACAGGCCAGTGTTCCCGTTCCCAGTCCGACCACGCCCACGCGTGGCTGCACCGGGAACAGCGCCGCCAGATTGCCGAACACCATGCCCGCGCCCGAACTGGGGCCATAATAGGTCACTGGCAGATTGCGCAGCGCCGGATCAAACGATTGCTCGCCGTGGAGCGTGGTGCCGTGCGCCAGCGTCCGCAGCTTCTGGTCGGGATAGTCCCGCACGGTGTAGATCCCGAAGTAGGACCGGGTCCGCAGCCCATCAAGCGAGGTCTGGATCGTTTCCAGCCCGCCCTGTGCCACCATCAGCGCCGCAAGCACCAGCGCGAACAGCCAGCGCCAGCAGGCCAGCATGACCCCGCAGGCGACAATCCAGACCACCAGAAACGCACGCGAGGTGAACGAGACCGTCGGATCAAACTGCAGATAGACCAGGTAGCAAAGCCCCATCGCAAAACCGAACAGCGTGATCCGCAGCGCCAGCAGCATCTCTGGCGCCAGATCGCCGCGCTGCCGCCAGTCCAGCCGCTGTTCGTATCGGCAGCAAGCGCCGCTGCGGCGAGCACCAGCAACGGATGTTCCCAGACCCAGTCGAACACCAGCGGCGCAAACAGCGCGGTGAATGCGCCGCCGATCACCCCGCCTGCGGACATCACCAGATAGAATCGGGTCAGCTGCGCAGCGGGTGGTCGCAGGTCATAAAGCCGGGCGTGCAGCGCGACGCAGACCACGAACAGCAGCACGACGCTGGCCAGGGCCAGCAGCAGCCCGGCGTGGCTTTGCGAGGACATCGCAAGCCCCCCACAGAGCAGCACCACTGCCGGTGCGGCCAGCGTGATCAGCCGCGCCAACCGGCGCCGGTCGGCAAAGGCGAAGACAAAGCTGAGCAAGTACAGCCCCAGCGGGATCACCCATAGCAGCGGCATCGCAAAAATATCAGTGGTCAGGTGCGTGGTGGTGGACAGCATCAGCCCAGACGGCACCGCCGACAGCGCCAGCCACAGCGCCAGCGTGCGGCGCGGGATCGGCGCGGCGGCTTCAGGCTCTGCCGTCACTGCGTCAGGCAAAGCCCAGCGGCTGCGCGCGGTCAGCGCCACAAGTGCAACCAACAGCGCATAGCCGACCGCCCAGGCCCAGCTTTGCACACGCACCGACAACAGTGGCTCGGCCAGCAGCGGATAGGCCAGCAGGCCTGCAAACGAGCCGATATTCGACGCAGCATAAAGCGCCCAGGGTTCGCCCGCTTCCGGATGGGCGGTATACCAGCGCTGCATCAGCGGAGCCTGCGCGGAAACCAGCAAAAACACCGGGCCGATCGACAGCACCAGCAGCAGCGGCACCCACACCGCCTCGCTGCCCGGCGGAGGCGGCGGCAGGCCGACCAGCCCGATTGGCAAGGTCAGCGCGGCCACCGCCAGCAGGATCACATGCAGCCGCGCTTGCCGGTGCAAGGGCTGGCGCGACAGCCGGTGGGCATAGAAATAGCCCCCCAGCAGCAGCGCCTGATAGACCAGCATCGCGCTGTTCCACACATTCGGCGCACCGCCAAGCCGGGGTAAAGCCATCCGTGCAACCATCGGCTGGACCAGAAACAGCAGGAACGATCCGGTCAGGATCGTCGCCACGAACAGCGCGCGCTGGATACGGACCGGCGTGGTCATGCTGGATTCCAGTCGCTGCGCGGGAGTTCATAAGTGACATGCCGCAGCAGCGGGTCGTCCGCAGCCACTTGCGGATGATCGAAATCAAGGTCAGCGCGGTACTGCATCCTGATCCGCTCCATCACCGCACGGCTGCGGGTGTTAGCGACCGTAGTGATCGCCCAGGCTGACGCGTCCGGCAGATTGGCAAAGACCCAACCCGCCGCACTGCGCGCCGCTTCGCTGGCGTAACCGTGCCCCCAGCAATCGCTCGCCAGTCGCCAGCCGAGCTCGGCCTTGCCGCTGACCGGCCCAGCGGTCCCGCGAATAACGCCGCACCAGCCGAGCAGGCGGGCATCGCTGATCCGCTCAAGCGCCCAGAAGCAGTGCCCCAACTCATCCTGCATCGCCTGCATCTGCCCGATCCGGTTCGCCACCTGCTCACGGGTCATCGGTGCACCGAGCGTCGCCATTACCATCGGATCGCTGCAAATCGCGTGAAACGGATCCACATCCGCGTCGCGCCATGGGCGCATAACCAGCCGCTCGGTTGCGATCATGCGTTCAGCAGCCGCGCCGCATGGGCGGCGTGATAGGTCAGGATTCCCGAGCAACCCGCGCGCTTGAACGACGTCAAGGTTTCCAGCACCAAGGCGTCACGATTCCCCGCGCCCGCCGCTGCGGCGGCTTCGATCATCGCATATTCGCCGCTGACCTGATAGGCGAAGACCGGCACTTCGAAGCGTTCCTTCACGCGGCGCACGATGTCGAGGTACGGCAGGCCAGGCTTGACCATCACGCTGTCCGCGCCTTCGGCCAGGTCGAGCGCGACTTCGCGCAGCGCCTCTTCCGCGTTGCCATAATCCATCTGGTAGGTGCGCTTGTCACCCTTCAGCAAGCCGCTGCTGCCCACCGCATCACGGAACGGGCCGTAGAAGGCCGAGGCATATTTGGCGGCATAGCTCATGATCTGGACATTGGCATGGCCCGCGCTTTCCAGCGCGCTGCGGATCGCGCCGATCCGGCCGTCCATCATGTCCGATGGGGCGATGACGTCGGCCCCGGCGGCGGCCTGGTTCAGGCTTTGCCCGATCAGGACCTCGACCGTGGCATCGTTACCGACATAGCCCGCTGGGTCGACCAGCCCGTCCTGTCCGTGGCTGGTATAGGGATCGAGCGCCACGTCAGTCAGCACTCCCAGGTCGTCTCCGCAAGCCTGCTTGATCGCCTGGATCGCGCGGCACATCAGGTTGTCCGGATTGAGCGCTTCGCCGCCGTCCTCGCCGCGCCGGTCGAGCGGGGTGTTCGGAAACAGCGCGATGCACGGAATGCCGAGCGCCGCCGCTTCGCGGGCACGCGCCGCTATCAAATCAACCGACCAGCGCGAGACGCCGGGCAGCGAGCCGATCGGCTCTTCCACGCCTTGCCCCGAGGTGACGAACAGCGGCCAGATCAGATCAGCGGGCGAAAGCACGGTTTCCCGGTGCAGGGCCCGGCTCCAGGCGGCGGCGCGCGTGCGGCGCAGCCGCGTGGCAGGGTAAGCTCCGGTCATAGGCCGAGCTTCTTAGTGCGACATTAGCAGACTGGAAAGGTCAGTCTAATTTATCGATTTCGCGCTGCGGTGTTGCGGCAGCGGCCTGGCGCGGGGCTAGACTGACCAGCGCTGCTCCCGGCTTGATCGCCTTCAACGCGGTCAGCCGGGCGCGGAAGGTCGACAACTCGTTGGTGTTCACTTCGTTATTGACCGTGAAGCGTACCGACATCGGGTTTACCTTCTGCCCGTTTTGGTAGAGCTCGTAGTGCAGGTGCGGCCCGGTCGAGAGCCCGGTCGAACCGACATAGCCAATCACCTGCCCTGCGCGCACGCGCGTGCCCGAACCGACCGCAATCCGGCTCATATGCGCATAGCCGGTGCCGTAGCCACTACCATGATCCAGCCGGACAAAGTTGCCGTGGCCGCCGCTCCAGCCTGCGAATGAGACCACCGCATCGCCCACGGCAAAGATTGGTGCGCCATGCGGAGCGCCAAAGTCCACCCCGCCGTGCATCCGGGTATAGCCCAGGATCGGATGGCGGCGCGCGCCGAAGTTGGAAGTGATCCGGCCCACCACCGGCATGATCAGCCCGGTGCGGCGCTGACCCATACCCGATGCTTCGAAGAACTGACCTTCATTGCCCCAGCGCAGCAGCTGCGCCTGCGGCTTGGCTCCGCGTTCCAAACCAGCATAGAGCAGCTCACCGACCTGCGCTTCGCCGCTCGCCGAACGCTTGTAGGCCACGACGATGTCAAAAGTATCCTGCGGCTGGATGTCGGTATCCAGACTGAGATGCTGATTGATTGCAACCAGATATTGCTGAATCGCATCGATCGGCGCACCGGCGGCGCGCGCCGAGCGATAGAGACTTGTGCCGACCGTGCCGCGAATCCGCAGCGGGGTGGAATTGACTGCGATCGGCAGGCGTTCCAGCATCAGGCCAGCCGCAGTGCGGGTGATTTCCAGATTGAAATCGAACCGGGCGCGGAACGCCACCTTGTCAACCGGGCGCGATTGCCCTGCGCCGCCGCGCTGGCCCAGCGTGACGTCAACCCGGGTGCCCGAAGCGATCTCGCCCAAGGGCAGCTCGCGCGCAACCAAGCTGGCGATGCGGTCGGCATCGCTGCCACTGGCCCCGGCGCGCTGCAACATGCGGCCAAAGCTGTCGCCTTGACCCAGTGTTGCGGTCAGCTGGATCATCGCGCGCTCAGGCGCGGCAACCAAGGGCGTCACCCGCAAGGTTGCGCCCATCCGGTGCCCCGAATCGCCCCCCAGCGCCAGCGGCATGATCATCTGGCTGCGGAAGGCATCGCGCGCCGATGCGTCAAGTTGGCTCGGCGGTGCGGCCTCCAGCGCCGACAGATCCGGCCAGAAGCCCAGGGCGAGAGCCGTCAGCCCCAGCATGGTCCCCAGCCCCCGGAACCAGCGTCTGCTGCCGATATTCTCGGCCAGATCCGGCGCCCAATCCACCTTGCCGGCCCAGTCATGCCCGCGTGCGACCGTTGACAGCAACGGTTGCAGCCAGCCTGGCAGAGCCGCGGTTGCAGGCCGGTCCGGCCGGCGCAAGGCAGACAGCGCGACGTGCCCAGTCGGCCCAGCCGCCGGTCCGGCAAATTGTAGCTGAGCAGTTCCTTGCACTGTCGATGACGCCCCGGTCCAAGACCGTCCGCAGCGCGAAGGTCGGTTTACCTGTCCCTATCTGGCACGACATGGTTAAGCTTCGCCTAAGGTGTGATGAATTTCAGCGACTTGCCGAAATGATCAACAGCTTCGCTCAGGCAATACTTGCGCAGCGGCAGTTACGCCCCAATTCAAGCGCAGGATGACCAAGCGCAAAGCCTCTTTAGTCTCGGCCGGGCAGGCCTCGGTCCGCGCGTTGCTGGGTCCCACAAATACCGGCAAGACCCATGTCGCGATTGAGCGGCTGTGTGCACACTCTTCGGGCGCAATCGGGTTTCCGCTGCGGCTGCTGGCGCGCGAGGTCTATGACCGGGTCTGCGCAATCAAGGGCCCGAACCGGGTGGCGCTGATCACCGGGGAAGAGCGGATCGAGCCGCGCGACGCGCGTTGGTTGCTTTGCACCGCCGAGGCCATGCCAACCGACCGCGATCTGGCGTTCGTGGCGCTGGACGAGGCCCAGCTCGCAGCTGACCGTGAACGCGGTCACGTGTTCACCGACCGCCTGCTGCATGCACGGGGCCGCGAAGAAACCATGATTCTGGGCGCGGCCACGCTGGAGCCGGTGCTGCGCAAGCTGATTCCCGATTGCGAAGTGATCGAGCGGCCCCGGTTTTCAACCTTGGCCCATGCCAGCCCCGGCAAGCTCTCACGCGTGCCGCCGCGCAGCGCCATCGTCGCGTTTTCGGCCGAGCAGGTTTACGGCGTCGCCGAAATGTTGCGCCGGTTTCGCGGCGGCGCGGCGGTGGTAATGGGTGCGCTTTCACCCGAAACGCGCAACCGGCAGGTCGAGATGTTCCAATCGGGCGAGGTTGACTATCTTGTCGCCACCGATGCGATCGGCATGGGCCTGAACCTCGATATCGGCCACGTCGCCTTTGCCGGTCTGTCCAAATTTGACGGGGTGCGCCAGCGCCGCTTGACCGCCCCGGAAATGGCGCAAATTGCGGGACGTGCGGGACGGCACCAGCGCGATGGCACATTCAGCAGCCTGTCGGGCATGGGCAGCGGCGACAGCGCCTTTACCCCGGAAGAAATCTACGCAATCGAAGAGCACCGGTTCGCGCCGCTCAGCCAGATCTACTGGCGCAACACCGCCCTTGACTTCACCAGTCTGGCCGACCTGATCGGCAGCCTGGAATTGCCATGCGAACGCGGGCCGCTGGCCTTGGCCCCGCAAGCGACGGATCTGGCGGTGCTGAAGCAACTGGCCGAAGATCCGGCCTTGACCGAAACTGTCCGCACCGCGCGGCAGGTTGAGCGGTTCTGGCAAGTCTGCTGTCTGCCCGATTTCCGCCAGACGGGCGCGCACATGCACGCGCGCTTTGTCAGCCGGTTGTGGCAGGATCTGGCGCGCGGCCCGATCGGCGCTGCCTATGTTGACAGATCAATCAGCGATCTTGACCGCGCCGATGGCGATATCGACACCTTGCAGATGCGGATCGCGGCGATCCGGTCCTGGGCCTATATCGCCGAACGCCCCAGCTGGGTGGCGCAGCGCGCGGCGGTTACCGACCGCGCGCGCGCGGTCGAAGCGCGGCTGTCGGATGCACTGCATGTCCGCTTGACCGAGCGCTTCGTCAACCGGCGCTCATCGGTGCTGCTGCGTCAGTCTGGCGGCGATCAGGGGTTGCTGCCGGTAACCGAGGACGATGGCGCGGTGCTGGTCGGCGGCGAGCTGATCGGCCGGATCGCGGGCTTCCGCTTCGTAGTCGATCCCACCGCGCGGCACGCAGACCGCAAGCTGTTGCTGGCAGTGGCGGAGCGGAAATTGCCCGAACTGCTCGCGGTGCGCGCAGCGGCCCTGTCCCAGGCGATCGCAGACGGCACGGAGCTGCTGGACCTGACTGGAACACACATCCTATGGGAAGGATCGCCACTCGCCAGTTTGCGCCCCGGACGCGGCCAGTTGCAGCTCAAGCTTGAACTCGACCGGTTGCTCGATCACTTGCGGGGCGGGGAACGCGAAGCGCTGCAAGGCGCGTTGCAACACTGGCTGACTGCCCGTCTGGCGGCGCTGGAACCCTTGCGTGAGCTTGACCGCACCGCAACCGATGCTGCCACGGACCCAGGCTTGCGGGCGATCCTGATCGAAGCGATCAGTGGCGGCGGGCGCATTGACCGCAAGACGATGAAGCTTGACAGCCTGCGGCCTGAGTACCGTGAAGCCTTGCGCAAGCTGGGATTCCGGATCGGCGCGATAGACCTGTATTTGCCCGCCATGTTGCGCCCAGGCCCGCTAGCTGCACAACGCCTGCTCAACGCCGCCAGAGGATCAGCGGGACCGGCACCACATCCGGTGATGCCGCCAGTCGTCAAGCTGAGCGGCAGTGCGGTGGCCCCGCCGGGGTATCGGCGGCTGGGTGACCAGGCGGTGCGGATCGATATGGCCGACAAATTGCTGCGGCAAGCCCACGATTTGCGCGCCGCCAGCAGGCAACGCGATTTTGTGCTCGACCCGGCGGTGGCAATTTCCACCGGTCTCAGCGCCTTGGGGCACGAGCGGTTGCTCCAGCTGGGTGGGTTTTATCCGCGCCCGCAGATTGCCCTGGCAGCCGACTGCTATGGGCCACCGCGCCCGATCCGCTGGCGCTGGCAACAGGCCGGACGAGTCAAGACCGAGCAACATTCGACGCAGCAGCAATCTGGCCGCACGGTCATCGGCAATCCCTTTGCAGCCTTGATCCCCGCCGAGCCCTGATGCGACTGGACAAATTCCTGTGGTTTGTGCGGCTGACAAAAACCCGCGTTGCGGCACAGGATATGGCAGAACAAGGGCATATCAGGCTGAACGGCAGACGCATCAACCGCGCGGCGCAGGCGGTTTCAGTGGGTGATTTGCTGGTCTTGCCCACCTCAACTGGCGCGCTGGCTGCCGAGATACTGGCACTGCCGCACCGGCGCGGGCCTACCAGCGAAGCACAATCGTGCTATCGGGTGCTTGACGGGCAGGCAGTCAATCCCATAGCAGACACACAACAACCGGCTGCCAAAGGATCCTTGCTGCCATGACCTATGTCGTCACCGACGCCTGCATCAAGTGCAAGTACATGGACTGTGTCGAGGTCTGCCCGGTTGATTGCTTCTACGAAGGCGACAACATGCTGGTGATCAACCCCAGCGAATGCATCGACTGCGGCGTCTGCGAGCCGGAATGCCCGGCCGAGGCGATCCTGCCCGATACCGAAAGCGGGCTGGAGCAGTGGCTGGAGCTTAACACGAAATATTCCGCTGAATGGCCCAACCTGACCACCAAGCGCGAATCGCCGGAAGACGCGGACGCGTTCAAGGGTGTGGAGGGCAAGTTCGAAAAGTTCTTCTCTGCCGAACCCGGCGAGGGCGACTGAGCCCCCGATTAACCGGCCGCAAATCAAGCCTGTTCCGCATCGGGATTCCCCGGACTGGTAATATTGTTACGGGTATGCTACATGATGCCCGGATCCGCGCGGCTTTGCGCGGAACAGGACTGGCATCTCGAGAGGCAGGATCAATCCGGCGTTAGCTGAAACCACCGGGCAAGGGGCCGCATTGGCGCGCTCCTGTCATTCCGATGGCTTCACCGGACCTGCGCAAGAAAGGACACTACATGGCAGCCAAGGCGCACGCCTTCGATGTTGGCGACTACGTTGTTTATCCCAAGCACGGCGTTGGCCGGGTGATCGAACTGCAAGAGCAGGAAATCGCCGGCATGACGCTGGAACTCTATGTTCTGCGGTTTGAAAAAGAACGCATGACCTTGCGCGTCCCGGTGGGCAAAGTCGAAGCGATCGGCATGCGCAAGCTGTCGAGCGACAAGACCCTGCGCGAAGCGCTGGCAACGCTGACTGGCAAGCCCAAGGTCAAGCGCACGATGTGGTCGCGCCGCGCGCAGGAATACGAAGCGAAAATCAATTCGGGCGATCTGGTCTCGATTGCCGAAGTGACCCGCGACCTGTTCCGCGCCGACGATCAGCCCGAGCAGAGCTATTCCGAGCGGCAGATCTTCGAAGCCGCGTCCTCGCGCCTGGCGCGCGAACTGGCGGCGATGGAAAAGACCGACGAGCCCGCCGCGCTCAAGAAGATCCTCGCGATCCTCAACGAGCATGCGCCGAAATACTATGCGGAGCCGGCCACCGCCTGACGCCGATCCATTGCTGAAACTATCAAGGGGCCGTTCCGCAAGGAGCGGCCCTTTGTGTTGGACCCTTGAACTTCGCGCCGCAGTGTATTATATCGCCAATACACAACCGGGAGATCTGCGATGAAGTTCGGAAAGATAATCGGCACCTTTGCTCCACTGGCCGGGCTGGCCCTGGCCGCAGCCTTGTCGGGCTGCGACGCCAAGATCGATTTTGACGGCAAGGACATGCGCTTCAATGGCAAGGAGGGCAAAAAGCTCGCCGAGCTGGACTTGACCGGCGCGGCCCCCGTCCGAACTGGCGCTGCTGGGGCCCGACGAAGTCCAGGTCACGCTTGGCGACAAGCTCGCGATTACGGTCGATGGGGACGCAGCCGCGCAAGCCGCAGTCCGCTTTGTCCGCGATGGCGATACACTGGGAATCATGCGCGGCCGCAGCGACAGCGCCAAGGCTGACGGCCACGCGATCGTCCGAATCACCATGCCGGCCCCGCGCGAAGTGTCGATGCTCGGCTCCGGCCGGATCGCGACCCCAGCCATGGCTGCCAATGCGAAGATCGTAGTGGCAGGCTCGGGCGAGATCGACGGCGGCGCAGCCTCTGGTGACAAGCCTGGAAGTGACCATCCCGGGCTCCGGCGAATTCCGCACCAACGGCAGCGTGCGGTCGCTCGAACTGACCGTCCTCGGCAGCGGCAGCGCCGATCATGGACGCTTTGAAGGTCGAAAAGGCCAAGATCACCATGGCTGGTTCGGGCGATGCGGCCTTTGCCTCTGATGGCGAGGTCGAAGCGACGATCGTGGGTTCGGGCGAAGTCCGCGTGATCGGCCGTGCGCGCTGCAAGATCAGCGCCGTGGGATCGGGCCGGCTGGTCTGCGAAAACGGTACGACCAGCAGCGATCCGAACTCTGACCAACCGGAACCACCGGCAACTCCGGCTGCCGCGACCAAATAGACGCGGACGGTTAAGCTGGCGGCAAGGGCTGGTCTGGCAGGGCTTCGCACGACTATGCTGGAGCGCAACATGCGACTGGTTCTTGCCCCGCTGGCCTTACTGGCCCTGAATGGTTGTATCGCCAAGACGCTGGTGGATGTGGCAACAGCACCTGTGCGCGTGGCTGGCAAAGCGGTCGATCTTGCCACCACCAGCCAGTCCGAAGCCGACGAACGGCGCGGGCGCGAACTGCGCGAAAGCGAAGAGCGCTATGGCAAGCTGGACCGCGATGCTGGAACGCGAACGCGGCCGCTGCCGCGCTGGCCATAGCGATGCTTGCGCCAAGGCAGACGAAATCGGCCGGGAAATGGCTGAGCTGCGCACCGTAATTCCCACTCAGGACGATTGATCAAGCCGCCGCGCGGCGCAGCCGGTCGTTGATCGCCGCGCCAATGCCGGTTCCGGAACCGGCGCAACCGCGATCCGTGGCTTGCGGCTCTGGCGCGCCAAGATGCAGCGCCTGATAGAGCCGCGCCGCCGCCTCGGCCAGATCGCCGCCGGGTGCGAGATTGAACGTCCCCCGCAACCGCGCCAAAGCCGATATGAAATTCGTCCGCCTGCGCGGTCAGCGCGTTCAGCCGCACCGGCTTGCCGGGCGCGTAATGGCTGGCCAACTGGCCAGGCGCTTCGATCGCCGCGACGTCACGGCGTCTGCCTGCCGCCCAGAACGGCTGAAATCTGCGCTTCCGTCACCGGCCCGGGCCGCAGAATCTGCCAGTGCCCGCCGGGCCGCAGCGCGACAATCGTCGATTCGAGCCCAGCCACGCAGGCCCCGCCATCCAGGATCAGCGGCACCGCTGTCCCCCAGCGACGCGGCGACATGCGCCGCCGTGGTCGGGCTGACCCCGCCGCTGCGATTGGCCGATGGCGCGGCCAGCGGCAGGCCGGTCAGTTCGAGCAGCGCGCGCATCGCCGGGTGCGCCGGACAGCGCAGCGCAATGGTCGGCAAGCCCGCTGTCACCGCCGGCGCGATTCGTCGCGCCTGCTCGCAAGCGGCAGCACCATGGTCAGCGGGCCGGGCCAGAACGCCGCCGCGAGCAGCCGCGCGCGCGCGCATCAATCTCGGCCAGTGCTCCCGCAGCCGCCAGGTCGCGCACATGCACGATCAGCGGGTTGAAATCGGGCCGGCCCTTCGCGCGGTAAATTGCCGCTACGGCCGCGGCGCTATCCGCGCGGGCGGCGAGGCCATAGACCGTCTCGGTCGGCACCGCGACCGAGTCGGCCCGCGCGCAAGCCGCGCGGCAGCCTGCGCCAAGCCCGCGGCATCGGCCAGCAGCACCTGCGGTGGTTCGCGCTTGTCGGACATGCCGCCGCGCTATAGTCGGCAGCAGTGAAAGCCAAGGAAAACTGCGAGACCACCGATGGAATTCACTGCTGCTACTGCCGATCAGATTCTGGCGTTGTCGGTCAACGCCGGAATCGCCGAGCTGGCCGGGCATGACCGGTTCGCCGCCGCCAGCTCCGATATGGTTGAAGCGATTGTCGAAGGCATCGGCCAGTTCGCGGCGGGCGAATGGGCACCGCTCAACCGCGCAGGCGACACCGGCGGCGCGGTGCTGAACGACGGCGCGGTCACGCTGCCCGAAGGCTTCGCCGCCGCCTATCACGCCTATGTCGCGCAGGGCTGGAACGCGATCGCGGGCGAGGAAGCGCACGGCGGGCAGGGCCTGCCGTTCAGCCTTTCGGCCAATGTGATCGAAAACCTGGGCACGGCCAACATGGCCTTCGGCCTGCTGCCGATGCTGACCGTCGGCGCGATCGAGGCGTTGACGCACCATGGCAGCCCGGCGCAGCAGGCGGCCTATCTGGGCAAGCTGATCAGCGGCGAATGGTCGGGCACGATGAACCTGACCGAGCCGCAGGCCGGGTCGGACGTGGGCGCGCTGCGCAGCACGGCCACGCCGATCACCGCCGGCGAGCATGCCGGGAAGTACCGGATCAAGGGCACCAAGATCTTCATCACCTGGGGCGAGCACGATCTGGCGGAGAACATCGTCCATCTGGTGCTGGCACGCACGCCCGGCGCACCCGCCGGAACGCGCGGCATTTCGCTGTTTATCGTCCCCAAGTTCCACCTGACCGGCTGAAGGCACGCCCGGCGCGCGCAACGATCTGCGCTGCGTTTCGCTGGAGCACAAGCTGGGGATCCATGCCTCGCCCACCTGCGTGATGAGCTTTGGCGATAACGACGCCTGTATCGGCGAGCTGGTCGGGCGCGAGAACGAAGGGCTGAAATGCATGTTCACGATGATGAACTCGGCCCGGATCAACGTTGGCAGTCAGGGCGTGCAGATCGCCCAGCGCGCCTTGCAGCAAGCGCAGCAGTTCGCGCTGGAGCGGGTGCAGTCCGCGCGCGCTGGAGGCCCCGGCAAGGAGCCGGTGGCGATCATCGAACATCCCGACGTGCGGCGGATGCTGTTGCGGATGCGCGCGCTGACCGAGGCCGCGCGCGCGCTGCTCTATTACACCGCCGGGCAGGTGGATCGCGGCGCGCTGGGGATGGCCGGGGCGCAGGCGCGCGCCGATTGCCTGGTCCCGCTGATCAAGGCCTGGGGCACCGACATTGGCTGCGAAGTCGCCAGCCTGGGGATGCAGATCCACGGCGGGATGGGCTTTGCCGAAGAAACCGGCGCGGCGCAGCATTACCGCGACGCCCGGATCGCGCCGATCTATGAAGGCACCAACGGCATTCAGGCCGCCGATCTGGTCACCCGCAAGCTGGGTTATGAAGGCGGCGCGGTGCTCGATGCGTTGCTCGCCGAAGCCGAGGCTGATTGTGCCGATGCGCCCGAACTGGCCGCGCTCGCCGCCGATTGCCGGGGAATCGCGCGCTGGATGACCACCGCAGCCGCGCTGGATGACAAGCTGGCCGGCAGCGTCCCGTTCTGCACGATGTGCGCGGTCGCCATTGCGGGCTGGCAGTTGCAGCGCCAAGCCAGCGCCGCGCTGGCGCAAGGCGGCGCGCTGGCGGCGAGCAAGCCGGTGGTGGCAGCATACTTCGCCCGGCACATCGCGACTGAAGCCGCCGGGCTGCGCACCGCTGCGCTGGACGGGGCCGGACTGCTCTATGCGCTCGACGCGACGGCGCTGGCCGGATGAGCGCGGCGGACGAGCCGCTGGCCCGGATCGCGGCTGCGCTGGAACGGCTGGCCCCTGCCGCGCCGACGCCGCCTGACTGGCAGGGCGCTCCAGCTTACGTCTGGGATGGAACCGCGCGCGCCGTCTCCGTCATTGCTGGCGCCGCCGCTGGACCTGCTGCGCGGGATCGATGGGCAGAAGCAGATTGTCACGGCCAATGTCGCGCGGCTGGCGGCGGGGCATGCCGCGCACGACATGTTGCTGTGGGGCGCGCGCGGGATGGGCAAGTCCGCGCTGGTCCGCGCGGCGGTGTGTGCGGCGCAGGACCATGACGCCACAACCCTCGCGCTGGTTCAGGTTGCTCCCACGGCCCTGGCAACGCTGACCAGCCTGTTCGGCGCGCTCGCAGGCAGCCCGCGCCAGTTTCTGGTCTTCATCGACGATCTGGGCTTTGAGGAAGGCGACAGCAGCGGCCCGCGCGCGCTGCGCTCCTGGCTGGAAGGCGGGGTGGAAGCGCGCCCGGATAATGTCCGGCTGGCCGTAACCGCCAACCGCCGCGCAATCGTGCCCCGGCACTTGTCCGAGCAGGACGACCCGGTCAATCCGCGCGACGCGGTGGATGACCGGCTGGCGCTGGCCGACCGGTTCGGGCTGTCGATCGGCTTTCACGCCTGTTCGCAGGACGACTACCTGGCGATTGTCAGCGGTTACTGCACAGCGCACGGGCTGGCGTTTGCGCAAGCCGAAGCGCTGGAGTGGGCCAAGCGCCGCGGCGCGCGTTCGGGCCGGACCGCCTGGCAATTTGTGACCGAACTGGCGGGGCGCGCCGGACTGCGGTTGTAGCGTCGTTGTGCATTGACCTAAATCGCCCGACACCTACGCCAAGCATGTGCCAGAATCGGCGGAAGTCCGCCCAAGTTCACAGTCAAATCGGGGTTGCAGCCACGCAAACAAAGCTGGCGTCGTGCCGCCGGAGCGCTGGCCGATCAGCCTGACCGACCCTTGCGCGAAACCCGCAGAAATCTGCCCAAGTTCACAAACAAATCGGCCATGCCTACGGTGCCGATTTGCGCCCTACGCGCAGTTCAGGTGCAGTACTATGCCGATTCCTTTCAAGCAGCATTGCGTACTGCGGTGATCCGAACCCATAAGAAACCTCGGTCAGCCCCGTCTATCCTGAGCTTGTCGAAGGATCGGTCTTTCTTCGCGCTGTTGCTGGTGTGGAACGAAGAACAGAGCAGTGCTTCGATAAGCTCAGCATGAGCGGGTCTGGTTCAATGCTATTGCACAATGCTCTAGCGCACCGATTCGATGCTATTATTGATTTGCCTGGATGTAGGAAAGCCCGGCACGCCACCTGGCCTGCCGTCATTTCCGGTTCGTCAGATTTGACCATCTGACTCGAATTCACCCTACTGCTTCACCGGATCGTTGCGGAAAGTCGCCGCCGCCCCCGCGCGCGGATCGCCCTTCAGCTCGCGCACCGGCTCCAGCCGCTTGGTCACCACTGGCTTGGGCGGCGCAGAAGGCTGCGGCCCCCGGCGCGATCACCCGCCAGATGATCCCGGCGGTATCGTCGGTCACCAGCAGCGCGCCCTGCTTGTCCCAGGTCAGCCAGGTCGGGCGGCCATGCGTGGTGCCTTCAGCAGTCAGGAACCCGGTCAATAGCGGGACCGGCTTGCCCAGCGGGTTGCCGTTATCGTCAAACTTCACGAAGACCACGTCAAAGCCAGAGGCCGGGCTGCGGTTCCACGAGCCGTGCCGGGCGATGAACGCGCCGTTGGCGAACTCCGGCCCGAGCCGCTGGCCCCCGCTGGCGAACACCAGCCCGAGCGGCGCGACGTGCGAGCCGAGCGCGAATTCGGGCTTGCGAATATATTCTTCGATGTACAGCGGCGCGGGCGCGCTGACCCGGCGGTCGGGCAGATCCTTCCAGTAATACCACGGCCAGCCATATTGCGCGCCGATTGGCACATTGGTCAGATAGTCGGGGACCAGATCGGGGCCGAGCTGATCGCGCTCGTTGACCACCGTCCACAGCTCGCCAACCGACGGGTTCCAGGCCATGCCGTTGGCATTGCGCAGGCCATTGGCGAATTGCCGTCCTTTGCCGGTGGCGGTGTTGATTTCCCAGATCGCGGCGCGGCCGGCTTCGGCCTCCATCCCGCGCTCGCCGATATTGGACGCCGAGCCGACCGCCGCAAACAGCGACTTGCCATCGGGGCTGAGCAGCAGGTTGCGCATCCAGTGATTGCCGCCGCCGGGCAGCGCGAACAGCTTCTTCGGCTCGCCCGCCAGCACGGTCGCGCCGGGCACGAAGGCAAATTCCAGCACGGCATCGTGGTTCGCGACATAGAGCTTGTCCGCCGCCCAGGCGAGGCCCGAGGGCGAAACCAGCCCGGCCTTTTCGCGCAAGACAAAGCGCGCCTCCGCCGTGCCGTCACCATCGGCGTCGCGCAGCAGGACCAGCCGGTCAGGTGAAGGCCCGCCCGCTCCGGCGCGGCTCATCAGCTGCTTGGCAATCCAGCCGGTGACGCCGCCCATGTTGCCAGCGGGCGCGCCGGTTTCAGCGACGATCACATCGCCGTTGGGCAGGGTCAGCAGCGTACGCGGATGATCGAGCCCTTCGGCGAAGCGCTGGACGGTCAGCCCTTTGGCCGGGGTGGGCAGTTCGCCAGCCGCCCAGCCGACCGGCTTGGCCAACACCACGCTCGGCAGAAATTCATTGTCAGGTTCGACCAGCACCGGTTCCTTGCCGGACAATTCATCCAGCGTGTGTTTGGCCGGGGTCGGACGGGTCAGCCAGAACAGCGCGAGCGCGAGGACGAGCAGAATGCCAAGGGCGATGAGCAGCGGTTTGCGAAAGCGGGTCATGCCGGTGGAATAGAACGTCGCGGGCTAGGCGGCAACCGGGGACACCGCTATTGCAGCGCGATGTACGAATTTGCTCCGACTCCTGGCCAGCCCAAGCCCGAACTCTATGCTGACCTCGCCAGCGCCGCGCGCGCGCTGACCGCCGATGAGCCCGACAGTGTCGCCAACATGGCCAATCTGGCGGCGCTGATCTGGCAATTCGTGCCGCAGCTGAACTGGGCCGGATTTTACCGCCTGACGGGGGGCGAATTGGTGTTGGGGCCGTTCATTGGCAAGCCCGCCTGCATCCGGATCGCACTGGACCAAGGCGTCTGCGGCGCGGCGGCGCGTACCGGCGAAACCCAGCTGGTGGCCGATGTCCATGCCTTTCCGGGCCATATCGCCTGCGACGCTGCCAGCCGCTCCGAACTGGTGGTCCCGGTGCGGCGCGGCGGCGCGGTGATCGCGGTGATCGATCTCGACAGCCCCGAACCCGGCCGGTTCGATGCTGACGATGCGGCGGGGATTGAACAGCTGGCTGCGGCGATCGCGGCGGTAATCTGACCGCGCGACACTGCACCGAATCGGGACAGCCGCGAGACGGCGGCGACGACGGCTTGGATTTCTGCGCCGGGCAATGGTAAGTTTCACCTTAACGCCAGGAATCGACTGGCTTATTCAGGGGATACCTATGTCCGTTCGCACACGTTTCACGCGCCTCACCGCCCTTGCGCTGGGCACCGCGTTCGCTTGTTCAACGCCAGCCTTTGCGCACGGACATGGCGGTCCCGCTGCAGCCGGTGCAGATCATGCCGCAGCTGACGCCGATGGCCGCGTGTTTGAAGAGCGCTACCCGGAAGACTCACGCCCCGAATGGCGCGGGCCTGCCGCTCCAGCGATGCACCACCCGGCACCTGGCTATGGCCACGGCGGCCATGATCAGGCGGGCTATGATCGGGCGCGTGAGGCTTGGCTGAGCGAATGCCGCCGCAACCATCGTGGGCGTGACCGTGATGGCGGGCTGGGCGGAGCAGCAATTGGCGGCGTTTTGGGCGGTGTCGTCGGCAACCGGGTAGCCGGGCGCGGGGACCGGCTGATTGGCACAGTTGCGGGTGCGGCCATCGGTGCCGCCGCAGGCGCAGCGATCGACCGCGCTGACGGCGCCGGGCGCGCGCGCGACATGGACTATTGCGAGCGCTATCTGGCGCAATATTCGGGTGGATATGGCCAGGGCCAAGGCCAGTCGGGCTATGGCTATACCTATGCCGTGCCGATGATGATGGTGCCGGTCGCGGTGCAGCAAAAGGCCCAGCCCTGCACCGAAACCATCGTGACCGAGGAATATGTCACCACCGCCCCGCGCCGCCGGGTCGCGCCGCGCCGGGTCTATTACGCGCCAGTACGCGACAAGCGCGTGCGGATCGCCCCCGCCCCCAGCGGCAAGCGTGTACGCACTTACTGATTCGGTTTGAGCGGATCCGAAAGCAGCCCCCAGCCGCGAGGTTGGGGGCTGTTGCTTACGCCAATCAGAGCTTGCGCCCGATCAGCTCCTTCATGATTTCGTTGGTACCGCCAAAGATCCGCGTCACCCGCGCGCTGCGCCACATCCGGGCGATCGGATATTCGTTCATATAGCCTGCCCCGCCGAACAGTTGCAGGCACTTGTCCATCACTTCCCATTGCAGGTCGGTGTGCCACAGCTTGGCCGCCGCGCCTTCTTCGGGGGTCAGTTCCTTCTTCAGATGCCGCGCCAGCGCCCAGTCGAGATGCGCCCAACCGACTTGCAGCTTCGCCTTCAAATCGGCCAGAACGAACCGCGAGTTCTGGAAATCGAGGATCGGCTTGCCGAACGCCTTGCGATCCCGCGTATACTCAACCGTCATGTCAAACGCGCGCTGCGAAGCGGCCTGCGCTGATACCGCAATCGACAAGCGCTCCTGCGGTAGTTCGCTCATCAGATAGATGAAGCCCTTGCCCTCTTCGCCCAGGCAATTGGTGATCGGCACGCGCACGTCTTCAAAGAACAGCTCCGAGGTATCCGCCTCATCCTGCCCGATCTTGTCGAGATTGCGCCCGCGTTTGAAGCCCTCGCGGTCGGCCTCCACCAGCACGATCGAGATGCCCTTGTAGGCCGGCTGGACTTCGGTGTCGGTCTTGACGCAGACCAGGATCAGGTCGGCGTTCTGGCCGTTGGTGATATAGGTCTTGGACCCGTTGATCACATAGTGATTGCCGTCCTTCTTGGCGGTAGTCCGCATCGCCTGCAGGTCTGACCCGGTCCCTGGCTCGGTCATCGCGATGGCGGTAATCACTTCGCCCGAGACCAGCTTGGGCAGCCACTGCCGCTTCTGCTCGTCCGAGCCATAGGTGATCAGGTAATTGACCACGATGTCCGATTGCAGCGAGAACCCGGTGGTGACCCCGCCGTAATAGGCGCTCTCTTCATCGACGATCGCATTGTAGCCGAAATCGAGCCCCAGCCCGCCGAATTCCTCGGGCACGGTCGGGCAGAGCATCCCCAGCGCGCCGGCTTTCGGCCAGATCGATTTGGGGACGATCCCGGCCTCGCCCCAGGCCGCCTGATTGGGCGCGACTTCTTCCTGCATGAACCGCCGCACGGTCTGGCGGAAGGCTTCGTGGTCTTCGGTATAGGCGGAGCGGGGGATCAGATCGAGCGACATCGGCAGCGTCTCCGTGGGAGGAATGGCCCACGGGGTAAGCGCTGCAACCCGGCCCGGTCAACCGGAATTTAATCGAACGATTAAGGCGCAGCGGCAATCGTCGGCGCGGGCGGCAGCAGTTCCAGCCGAACCCGGCCAAGCCGCTGCGAAGCATGGGCCTTGTCGATCGTCACAGTCACGCCCAAGTTGCGGGCGAACCCCCAGCACGGTCGCGGTTTCCGCCGGAATTGCGAGGCTGTAGGTGCCATAAGGCACCGCATCGAGCAGCACGAACCCGTCAAAATCGCTGCTCGCCTGGCGCACCGCCGAGCCCGCGCTGATCGAGCAGTTGCAGCGGCACGCCGGAGCGCGGCTCGCCATCGGGGCCGAGCAGCACCGCTTCGATCTCACCCGTCGGCGCCAGCGGCAGGCTGACCCGCGCGGCGATCCCCGGGCGCGGAATTACCACCATGCCCTGCCCCTTGGGTTGCAACAGCGGATCGGGCAGGCTGCCGGTGTCAATCGAGACCAGCACCGGCACATAGGGCCGCAAGCCATCGATCACGGCGCGGCCCTGGGCATCGGTCGGCGCGTCGGTGTGGCGGAACCCCGCTTCGATGGTCACCCCTTCGACCGCGGCTTTCGCCAGCCTGGCGATAGCCGTCGCCATTGTCATCGCGGAACACCTCGACCCCGGCCTGGCCGTCTTGTGCGAGTCGTTCACGCGACAACGCGCCAGCCGCCGTCGACCGGATCAGGACCAAGACTGAACGCCAGCGAGAGTCCCGCGCCGATCCCGCCGCTGCTGTCCCAGCGGGCTTCGCTGCGCAGCGCAAACCGGCGGAACTGGTGGACATAGCCCGCCGTCACTGCCGAGCGCTGTACATCAGCGCGGTATTCGTAGGTCGCGCGCAGCGTCCCGGCTTCGCTGATCGGGGTATCGGCGAACAACTTGACCGCTTCGAACCCGCGGCCGCCCGCCATCCAGCCGGAACGTCGCATCGCCGCGCAGCCGCACGCCCGCCAGCGACGTGTTGGCAAGCAGGTTGAGCCGCGTTTCGGACGGGGTGCGGTTGGCCAGCGCGCCGCTGACCTGCCGCCGCGCCAGTTCGGCGGTCAGCGAGATCCGCGCGATCCGCAGCGAAGTGCGCAGCAGCCATTCGGTCATCGAGCTGCCATCGCGCGCCTCAACTTTGCGCAGCGCGGCATCGATCGGCAATTGCCAGGACCCCAGCGTCACCGCACTGTTCAACCGCAGTCCATATTCAAGCTTCTGATCTGGCTTGGTAATTTCGCTGGTGAACTGGCCGTCGAGCCACAGACTGTGCGCCTCAAACCGCACCCGGCCGAACTTGCCGAACGCGCGCGCGCTCAGCGCCCGGCCCGCGCCGAGTTCCTGCGCGCCGGTCAGCTCAAGCAGCGCCGGGCCAACCGCTCGCCGCAGTGTCGCTTCGAGATAGTTGTGGCGGCTGGCCGTTCGAGCATCAGGCTCTGATACTCGAGCCCGGCGGTGGTGCGCTTGTCGATCCCGCGCTCCACCCCCACGCCCCAGCGCCAGCCAGTCTGCGGATCGGGAATATCCGCGCCAAAGCTGAGCAGATCGCGCCCCTGCTGGACGATCCCCGCCCAGTACCAGGTCTTGCCAGCGGGGAGCGAGTTCGGTCCCCACCGGCGCACTGCTGCGCTCGCGCTTGATCTGGCCTTGCGGGCCATAGAGCACGACTTCAAAGTCGTTCTCGCCAAACAGCAGCTCGATATCGGCAAATTCGTAGCGGCCATCGCCGCGATCGCCCTGGAATGCGCGCAGCACGCCGTTGCGGTAGAGTTCCGCATCCCAGCCAGCTGGCATGGTCCCGCGCAGCGTGGTGACGCCAAAGCGTCCAGGGCGATTCAGCGGGCGGTTGGAGACGAACACCCCGCGCCCGAAGGCGCTGTTGGCGGTCAGCCCGCCGCTCAGCGTTTCAACATCGCCCAGCGCGAGCTGCGTCGCCGCGCAGCGGCCCGAGCATGCCGCCATCCTGATCGATCCGGTAAGCCTTGAGCCGCAGCGTTTCCGGCCCCGCGCTGGCCGATCCGGCCAGCCGCGCGGCATAGGTCATCCCCAGCGCTTCACCGCTGGCCAAGGCCTCAAACCGCAGTTGCGGCGAATTGCGGCGTTCCCATTCGGCATCCAGCTGCACATCGACCGACGGCGTGCGCCAGATCCGGTACGGCGTCTCGCTGCGCGGCAGCTTGGCGAGGTCGAGATCGGCATTGACCGGCCCGCGAAGTCGCGCGGCGCGACTTCTGCGCTGGATCGCCTGCAGGAACGGCAAGTCCTTGTCCGAACTGAGCTGGACGGTCTGATTGGACAGGTCCGCCTTCAGCGTAACCCCGGTCCAGGCCGATAGCCGCGGCAGATCGACACACCAGCCTTCGGGCGAATCGATGATCGCGCCGCTGGGGATTGAACCGTTATTGTTCATGGTTTGTACTGTATTCGCGTCGCGGTCGATCACGATGCGCTGGTCTTCAGCAAACAGCCAGCCGGTTGCGCGGCGCGACTTCTTGTCGAGCCGGATCGGCAGATCGAGCGTCTGGATGAAATCGGCCAGGTCAACGCAGACCCCGGCGGGGGTCTGGTAGGCGCGCATCGGCTCGCCCAACTTGTAGCCGCCGCTGTGCAGTTCGAGCAGCAGCGCGTCGTCTTCGCTCGGTTCCCAGGCCTCGGCCTGGGCAGACGTGCCCGAAACGGCCAGAAGCGCCGCTGCACCCAGTGCAGCAGCGCTTCTGATCCGGTTCCGGCAGGCGTTCATGACGTCAGCAATGTGCCGAACTGGTCCGTTGCCGGGCTCAGTTCAGCGTCGCGGTGGTTTGGGCGAGCGTGCGGCCACCGGCTTCGGGCATCTCGCGATATTCGATCCGCACCGGGCCTTTTGCCAGCGCCAGCTGTTCGGGGGTCAGCGTCAGGTGAACCTTGACCTGACCCACTTCGGGATAGACCGCAACGCCGCGCACCATCGCGATCTGATCACCTTTGGCATTGCGCGCCACGACCTCACCGTAGACCGAGCGGCCACCGGTGCGCGTCACATCGACCGCGATCGCGGCACCGCCCGCATCGCGCTCGAGCGTTGCGGCACCAAGCTGCACCGCCGCGTCAAGCCGGCCCTTGCGGATGAACACCGGGATCGAGATGCCGTAGACCGGCTGCAAGCGGATCGCGAATTCACCCGCCGCGCGCACCCGCGCGGCTTCCTCCGGACTGACCGCCGCTGGGATCGAGCGGAACACCATGTGGACGCGGTATTCGCCGTCCGCCAGGCCCTCAGGCGGACGCGCGGTGATCCGCACGGCTTGCGGCTGGCCCGGCGGCAGGACGATCCGGCGCGGGGCATAACGGACCATTTCGAGCGCGGCCTTTTCTGCGGGAGTCGCATTGGCCTCGGTCACTTCGGTCAGTTCGCCTTCACTGTTCATCCGGCGCAGTTCGAGCATGATCCGGTAAGTCGCGGGTTCCTTGCCGATGTTGCTGAGAATCACCTCGGCGCTGCCGGCATTGTTGACGATCACCCGGGTCGGCGCGACCAGCAGATCGCCTTGCGCGAGGGCGCGGGAGCCTGGGCCAAGCCGCAGAACGCGGCGGCGACAGTAATAAGGCGGCGAAGTGATTGGCCAAGCATTGGAAAACCCCTGCAAAAGCGTGAACGCAGGCCGGTCTGGCCTACGGAGATGCCCGTAAGGCTTAGGCAAACAGGGTTAATTTTCGGCTAACTATGCCGCGCGCGCATCGCGCTGCCTTCCACAGCACAGGGGCCGCACCCGGCATCCGGATGCGGCCCCTGCTGGTGAGGTCGGTGGTTAAACCGACAAGGTCTTATTGATATTCAACCGAAACGCTGAAGGTGCCCGAGTACACGCCCGGTTCCTGGGCAGCGCCCACGGCCAGCGTTCCGCCGACGAAGAACACGGCTTCACCAGCAGCGTCGAGCGTATCGACGTTGTTGTCCCAGTGCGAGATCAAGCGCGCTGAGGCCCATGGTGGGGACAGCTCCGACCCCGGCCCAGGTACCCTGCCAGGTCAGCGGCGAAGTCACCGAAAGCGACGACAGCGCAACACGCACGCCGACATTGCCAGCAACGGTGAACTGCGCAGCACCGCGGGTGCCGGTCGAAACCAGCGTGCCAGTGGTGGAGATTGCAGTTGCTGAGTTAGCCGGGACCACGATGGTGCCGCCGCCATTGGCAGCGATCTGGCCGAAGCGCAGGTCAGCGTCCGGAGTGACGGTCAGCGTGCTGAGCACTTCTGCCGTGGCAGTGCCGGTCGCGGTGGTCGCGGCCTGGGCGGTCGTGGCGAACGATACGGCCACGAGAGCGGCAGCAGCAAAACGGATCGAATTACGCATGTTGTATTAGTCCCTTCCAAGCATTCAAGCCCGCAGCGTCCAGTCCAGACGCCGCCCGAATGGTTGGATTGCCCCCCATTCGTTGCCGTGCTTTTACCTAGGAGACCGTCAAACCATTGTTGGCGAACCCGGTTAACCAGATCCGCGCCGATCTTAACCTTTGGCAGGGAAAATCCCGTAATTGCGTCAAATTCCGCCGCCGGTCAGCCGCTGGCAGATCAGATCGAGCTGATCGAGCGTGCGGTATCTAATGGTTACCGTGCCCGAGCGCGGATCGGCATCGGCGTTGATTCGCACCGTCAGCCCCAGAAACTCCTCCAGATGCGTCTGGACCGCGGCGATATCGGCCAGCATCGCCCGAATCGCGCTCGCTGCGGGCGCGGCGCGGCGCGGAAGCTGGTTGATTGCGGCGGCGAACCAGCTTTTCGACCTCGCGCACCGACAACTGATTCGCGGCGGCCTGCTCGGCCAGCGCCAGCGCATCCTCAACGCCGATCAGCGCGCGGGCGTGACCCATCGAAGGCCGCCCTCCTCGACCATGCCAACCACGCCCTCGGGCAAGGTCAGCAAGCGCTGGAGATTGGCGACATGGCTGCGGCTCTTGTCGACCAGCTTGCCGATCTCGGCCTGGGTCAGGCCGTCATCTTCGGCCAGCCGGTGATAGGCGCGCGCTTCTTCGATCGGATTGAGATCCTGCCGCTGAAGGTTTTCGATCAACGCCAGCGCGGTGACATCGCGCTCGTTCAATTCGCGGATAAGCGCAGGAATTTCATGGAGTTGCGCCTTCTGCGCGGCACGCCAGCGGCGTTCCCCCGCGACCAGCCGATAGCGGCCTTCGCCGTAAGGCGTCACGATTACCGGCTGGATCACCCCGCGCGCGGCGATCGAGGCGGCCAGCTCGTCGAGCGCAGCTTCGTCGAACTTGCGGCGCGGCTGGCCGGGATGCGGGACGATGCTCGGCGGTTGCCAGCATCGCCAAGCCCCAGCCCACTGCTGGCTGACGCACCCGCCGTTGCCGCTGCCGACCAGTGGCTCTTCACGCCGGGTTTCGCCCAGCAAGGCCCCCAGCCCGCGCCCGAGCCGCTTGGGGGCCGCAGCCGGGCCATCGGCCTTCGGTTCAGGTCTGGCATCCAGACGGGGCACCGAGAAGCGGACAATCGGTTCGTCGCTCATGCGGCCTTCCTTTGCTGCGGCAGGCGGGTGATCAGCTCGCGCGCCAGCGCCATATAGGCGCGGCTGCCCGAGCAATTGTGATCATAGACCAGCGCGGGCAAGCCGTGGCTGGGCGCTTCGGACAGGCGGACATTGCGCGGGATCACCGTTTCAAACACCAGCTCGCCCAGGCACGAGCGCACATCATCCGCGACCTGATCGGTCAGCCGGTTGCGCCGGTCATACATCGTCAGCGCGATGCCGATGATCCCCAGATCGGGATTGAAGCGCTGCTGAATCCGCTCGACCGTCTGCAGCAGCTGGCTCAGCCCCTCCAGCGCGAAAAATTCGCATTGCAGCGGCACCAGCAGCGTATCCGAGGCCGCCAGCGCATTGAGCGTCAGCAACCCGAGCGAGGGCGGGCAATCGATGAAGCAGATGTCGTGCTGGGTATCGGTCGCCAGCGCATCGCGCAGCCGGTCGGTGCGGTTCTCAACCGACACGAGTTCGATCTCGGCGCCGGACAGGTCGACCGTCGCGGGAATGATATCAAGCCCGGGGATCCGGGTGGGCTGCACGCATTCGTGCAGTGGCACCCCGTCGACCAGCAGATCATAGCTCGAGCGCTCGCGGTCAGCGGTGTTGATCCCGATCCCGGTCGAGGCATTGCCTTGCGGATCGAGGTCGATCAGCAGCACTTTCCAGCCGGTTGCGGCCATGGCCGTGGCAATGTTGATCGCCGTGGTGGTCTTGCCCACCCCGCCCTTCTGGTTGGCGATTGCGACGCGAATCACTGGGATTTCCTGCCTTTTCTGCCTGTCAGCGTGCCCACGACCACTCCAGCCTCGGCATCGGTCAGCGATTGTTCCACGTGGAACACGTGATGCCAGCCGCTCAGCTCCGCCAGTTCTTGCCGCGCCGACTGCCCTTTGGGCAACAACCAAATCGTCGCGGCTGTGGAGAACCGTGCGGATAATTCGAGCAAACGCGGCAACGGCGCGAAGGCCCGTGCCGAAATGACACCGAATTTCCGCGTTTCGACCAGCTCAAGCCGCGAGCCAAGCACTTGCGCATTGGGCAGGTTCAGTGCGGCGCAGACTTGCATCAGCCATTCGGCACGCCTGGCCCGCGATTCGACCATCACCACGGACAGATTCGGGCCGCAGCGCCGCAATCACCAGGCCGGGGAAGCCCGCGCCAGTCCCGAGATCGAGCCACGGCGCTGATGTTTCACGTGGAACATGCGCCAGCAGTTGCGCCGAATCGGCGATGTGCCGCTGCCACACGTCGTCCAGGCTCGCGGCGGAAACCAGGTTCTGCCGCGCGTTCTCCGCCACCAGCAGCGCGACCAGCGTCTCGAGTCGCTCCGGCAGCCGTCTCTGGTCCACTCCGGCAAGGTCGTCGAGCCATGCGCGGGCCGCAGCTTCCGAATGCGATCATGCCGCCCGCCGCCGCGCGTGGACCAGCAGCGCCGCGAGCGCCGCCGGGGTGATCCCGGCCACCCGGCCCGCCGCCGCCAGCGTCGCCGGCCGCGCCGCACTCAGTCGCTCGACCATCTCGCGCGATAGCCCCGCGATCGCGGCATAGGGGAAAGCCATCGCCCAGCGCCAGAGCCTCGCCCGCGCGCAGATCGCGCAGTTCGCTGTCCTGCCGCGCCAGATAAGGCGCATAGGCTGCGTCCTCCGCCAGTTCAGCCGCCAGTTCCAGGTCAGTCAAGGCTTCGGCGCGTAATCCATGGAGCCAGATGCGCCAAGCTCCACCCCGCCAAACCGCAGCCATTCGCGCAAAGTCAGCCGTCCAGCATCGGCGCGCACCGGCAGCCCCGCTGCGGCCAGCTCTGGCGCAGTTGACCGCCCGATCCAGCGCCGCATCGAGCTGCGCCCGCTGTCGCTTCCGCCGCGCAAACCATGTCGGCGCGCTCCGGTCCGACGCAGCCAGCCGCCATGGCCAGCGGCGTCAGCCGGGTCGCTGGCATTGTTGGCACGCAGCCGCAGCCGGTATTCGGCGCGCGCGGTCAGCATCCGGTAGGGCTCGGACACGCCGTGCAGGGTCAGATCGTCGACCATCACCGCCATATAGCTGTTGGCGCGGTCGAGCGCGGCGGGCGCGCGGCCCAGCACCGCCGCAGCGGCGTGCATCCCCGCGACCAGGCCCTGCGCCGCCGCCTCCTCATAGCCAGTGGTGCCGTTGATCTGCCCCGCGCAATAGAGCCCGGGAATCGCGCGCAGTTCCAGACTCGGCCGCAAGCGCGCGCGGATCGATGTGATCGTATTCCACCGCATAGCCCGGCACCGCCATCTCGACCTGCTCCAGCCCATCCATCGTCCGCAGCATCGCCAGCTGGACATCGGCGGGCAGCGAGGTGCTGATCCCGTTGGGATAGACCAGCGGGGTATCGAGCCCCTCGGGCTCGAGAAACACCTGATGCCCATCGCGGTCGGCAAAGCGGTGGATCTTGTCCTCGATCGAGGGGCAATAGCGCGGCCCCGACGCACCGATCGCGCCGGAAAACAGCGGCGAGCGATGCAGGTTGGCGCGGATCACGTCATGGCTGCGCGGGTTGGTGCGGGTGATCGCGCAGAACACCTGCGGCAGCACGCCGCCCCGGCTCCGAGCGCAGACATCTGCCACGGCTCGGCATCGGTCGGCTGCTCGTCCAGCCCCGCCCAGTCGATCGTCCGCCCATCGAGCCGCGGCGGCGTCCCGGTCTTGAGCCGCGCCATCGGCAGGTCCGCCTCGCGCAGCTGCGCCGCCAGTCGCTGCGCCGAAGCCTCGCCAATCCGCCCGCCGGTCAGCCGCTCCTCGCCGCGAAACAGCGTCCCGCCCAGGAAAGTGCCGGTGCACAGCACCACCGCCGCTGGCCAGCCAGCGCGGTGCCATCGGCCAGATCGATCCCGGCAACGCGCCCGCCCTCCAGCCGCAGCGCCGCCGCCTCGCCCGCGATCAGGTCAGATCGCCCTGCAGCGCGAGCAAGCGCTGCACCGCCGCCTTGAACCGCTTGCGATCCGCCTGCACGCGCGGCCCCTGCACCGCCGAACCCTTCGAGCGGTTGAGCATCCGGTAATGAATCGCCCCCGCATCGGCGGCGCGCGCGATGATCCCGTCGAACGCATCGACCTCGCGCACCAGATGGCCCTTGCCCAGCCCGCCAATCGCCGGATTGCAGCTCATCGCGCCGATCGCGGCGAGATCGAAGCTGACCAGCGCCACCCGCGCGCCCATCCGCGCCGCCACCGCCGCCGCCTCAACGCCCGGCATGGCCGCCGCCGATTACGATGATGTCGAAGTGCTGCATGGCGGCCGCCCTTAGCGCAAGGGTGTTTCACGTGGAACAGGTTTTGCGCATTCTCGCTTACTTCCCGATGCAGAACCGCCCGAACAGCGTGTCGAGCATGTCCTCGGTGGTGGTCCGCCCCAGCAGCGCGTCGAAGGCTGACCCGCGCCAGGCGCAGCAGCTTCGGCCACCAGCAATGGGTCGGCCTCGTGGCGTGCCGCGCCGAGCGCGTGGGCGGCGGCGCGCAGATGCCGTGCTGGCGCTCGTTCAGCGCGGCCTCGCCCGGTTTGGGCAGCGCGCCGCGCGCAGTTGCGACCAAGATCAGCGCGCAGGGCTTCGATCCCGCTGCCGCTCAGCGCCGAGACCCGGTGGCGCGCTTCCCGCTTGCCCAGCGCATCGCTGCGGTCAATCTGCGCGGCCAGCTCCCACGCCCCCGGTGGGCCCTGGCCTTCGGGGCCGAGCCACAGCACCAGATCGGCGCGGTCGAGCGCTTCGAGCGCGCGCTCGATCCCGATCGCCTCAACCACATCGCTCCACTGCATCATGCAGCCCTGCGGTATCGGCGAACAGGAACGGCACCCCGGCATAGGCCACCGGGCGGGTCAGGACGTCGCGGGTGGTGCCCGGTATCGGTGTCGCGATTGCCGCCTCTGCTTGCAACCAACACATTGAAAAGTGTGCTTTTTCCGGCATTTGGCGGACCCGCAATAACCACCCGGAAGCCTTCGCGCAGCGTCTCGGCGCGCGGGCGGTCCAGCCAGCGCGTTAGTTCGCGTTTCCAGACTGCCCAGTTGGCCCGCGAAATCGGCAGGCAGGGCCGCAACGTCATCTTCGTCCGCAAAGTCGAGCACCGCCTCGACCGCCGCCGACAGCCCGAGCACCGCCTCACGCCATTGCTCCGACTTGCCGCGAGAATGCCCCGCCCGCCATCGCCATGGCCGATTGCCGCTGCAATTCGGTTTCGGCGCTGAGCAGGTCGGCCAGCCCTTCGGCTTCGGCCAGATCGATCCGGCCATTGGTGAAGGCGCGGCGGGTGAACTCGCCCGGATCGGCGCGGCGCAGGCCGGGTAACACGCTGAGCGCTGCTTCACCGCGCCGATCACTGCGCGGCCGCCGTGGCAGTGCAGCTCTGCCGTATCCTCGCCGGTCGCAGTACCGGGGCCGGGCAGCCACAGCACCAGCGCCTGATCGAGCACTGCGCCCGCGCTATCGCGCAGCGTAGCCGCGACGGCGCGGCGTTCCGGCGGCAACCGCCCCGCCAAAGCCGTCAGCGCGGCTCCGGCTTGCGGACCGCTGATCCGCACCACTGCAATTGCGGCGGGCGGCGCACCGCTGGACAAGGCAAAGATCGTGTCGGTCATGGGTGGTGATCGGTGGTCAGGAGTACTGGCGGGTGCCGCTCCACCATCTTGCAGATGGTCCCCCTCTCCCAAGGGAGAGGATGGCTGGCCTCAGTCGTCCTTCTTTTTGGAGCCGGCGGCGAAAGCTGCGCCGCTTTCCATGAATGACTGGAACAGCTTCATCCCGACCTGGCCCATCGGGGCGAGGCCTTTGGCGAATTCCTGGACCTGTTCAACGCTACCCGCACCCTTCATCGCCTTGCCGATCGCATCGACATAGAACTGGTTGGCCTTGCCCACATCGGGCAGTCCCAGAAAGGTGCGCGCCTCTTCGGGCGTGCAATCGATCTCGACATTGACTTTCATGGGCGCTCTCCTGCTGGATCCTTGCGCTAAGGCTGGCACAGGGCCTTGGCAATGTCCACGCCAAGCGGCTAGGCACGCTCAAAGCCTGCACCAAAGGAGCCCGCCATGTCCGCCAATACCCAGATCCCGACGCTCGATGGTAAAGCCACCTTTCCCGCCTATGTCGCGCGGCCGGCGGGCACGGCCAAGGCGGCGATCATCGTGATTCCGGAGATCTTCGGGCTGAACGCCGGGATCCGGCAAAA
The DNA here is from genome assembly GCA_963802015.1 of uncultured Alphaproteobacteria bacterium. Lineage (GTDB taxonomy): Bacteria > Pseudomonadota > Alphaproteobacteria > Sphingomonadales > Sphingomonadaceae > Novosphingobium. The sequence goes on along the minus strand of CAWDHB010000004.1, from coordinate 620,370 downwards.
ATGCGATGGCTGGGCGGCGCTCGGCTATCTGGCTGTGGCCCCTGATATCTTCTGGCGGTTTGCGCCGGGGGTCGAACTTGATCCCGATGTCGACGCGCAGTTGCAGGAGGCGTTCGGCTATTTCCAGCAATATGACGCGAACGACGGCGTGCTTGATATCGAAGCCGCGATTCACTGGATCCGGCGTGAGCAGGGCGTCGCGAAAGTCGGCTGCACCGGCTATTGCCTGGGCGGACGACTAGCCTACCTCGCCGCCGCACGAACGGATATCGACGCCTCGGTCGGCTATTACGGGGTGATGATCGATCAGATGCTGGGCGAAAGCCACGCCATCGCCAATCCGCTGCTGCTGCACATTCCCACTGCCGACCACTTCGTGCTGCCCGAAGCCCAGGCTGCGATTCACGCCGGGCTCGACGACCATCCGAAGGTGACGCTGCACGATTACCAAGGGCTGGATCACGGCTTTGCGGCGGAACTGGGCCAACGCCGGGATGAGGCTGGGGCGCTCTTGGCAGACGGACGCACGGCCGCATTTCTGGCCAAGCATCTCGCCTGATCAGGTGCCGTAGGCCTCGATCGCCTGGAAGATCCGGCTGATCGCGGCGCGGTCATCCTCGGGAATTTCCGGACGCCAGATCTCGAACAGCAGAACCACGCGTTCGAGCGGGCCAGCGTTGCGCGCTTCGTGCTCGATCGAATCATCGAACACCAGCGGCACGTCCGGCTCCCACCCGCGCGTTTCGCTGCCCACGCGCAGGCTGCACGCCGGCGCGGTCTGGATCGGAATATGACAGATCAACCGGGTGTTGAGCATGCCATTATGCGCCTTGATATGCGCGCCGGGCAACAACCGCGACCAGTGCGCATTGGGCGACCGACCCGGAATGCGCGGCATCGGTGCCTGCTCCAGCACGGCCATGGTCGCGGGGCAGCGCGAAGCATTTTCGGGCACCTGCGCCCCGCTCCGCCAGAAATGCAGCGCGGTCCAGGCCGGGCTATCCAGCAACGGATTGTTCGGCGCAGGGCGGTTGTCGCTGCGCTGGACGTAAGGCGCAAACCCTGCGCCGCCCTCGGCCTGCACCGCCGCCAGCTCGGCCTGCATCGCGGGCAGCAGGTCCAGCATCGGCGTAAGCCACGGAAACTCCACCGGATCGTAGAACCGCCGCTGCGGCAGGCCGGGGTAGTAGAACACCGACGGTTCCTGCAAATACAATTGCCGCTGCCCGGTCAGCAATTCCACTGCCTCGGCCATCACTGGCGACAGATCGCTGCCTACTGCGTCCAGCAAGTGCGCGGTGAACTCCCCGCTGGCTGCTCCGATAAATCGTCCCGCATGACTATGGAGCGCGGCCAGGGCTGGAGGAACCGTACCATCCACCGCGATCTGGTTGCGCGCCGCTTGGTAGAAACTGCTGGCCGCGCGAGAATCGCCCGCCTGTTCGCGCAGCCAGCCCTTGTGGAGCAGCGCGCCAACATCACGCACAGTCAGTTCCAGCTGGCGGTCCAGCGCGGCTTCAGCCGCATCCTTCTGCCCCAGCGCAAGTTCGGCATGAGCCAGCGCGGGCCAGGGAAACTCCGCCGCTGGGGCAAGGGCCGCCGCCGCGCGGAGCAGGGCCGCCGCGCGCGGCATGTCGCGCGCCGCCAAGGCTGCCATGCCCTCCCCGATTGCGTTGCGAAAATCGTTGCTCATGGCAGCGGCATAGGTAGGCTGCAGCGCGCACGCAAGCACAGGAACCACCATGACCACCCATCCCGGAATCGCCGCCTGGCACGCCTATATCGACAGCGAAAGCCCGGAAGCTCTGGCCGATCTGCTGGCGGATGACGCGGTGTTTCACTCGCCGGTGGTGCACACGCCGCAAGTGGGCAAGGCCAAGGTCATGTCATACCTGCTCGCCGCCGCGCAGGTGCTCAACGGCGACGGCTTCCGCTATGTCCGCGAAGTGGTTGATGGCGAGAACATCATGCTGGAATTTGTCAGCGAGCTTGATGGGATCCAGATCAACGGGATCGACCTGATCCACTACAACGCCGATGGCAAGATCGACGATTTCAAGGTCATGGTGCGCCCGCTGAAGGCGATCAACAAGGTCTGGGAAATGATGGGAGCTCAGCTTCAAGCGGCGGGTTGAAGCACCTGGCGCAGCAATTTGGACCGAGTAGCAACGTCGGCAAGCGGCAAATCGATAACATGGTACCCGTATAGCCGCCACGCCGCCGTCACCGCCTGATCGCTTGCAACGGCCTCGTCCCAGTCCTGAATTCGTTCAACGTCCGGGGCATAAGTCGCCGCCCAGGCTGGTGCACGCAGGATCGGACCGGAATAGCGCAGGTTGCGGCAGGCGCGATCAATTGCAGGCGTCACAGCCAGACCTGAAACCTGCAAAAATCCCACGACATCCGGAAATCCGCGATCAAAGATCACCGGCCCCGCGAATCCTGCAAAGCGTTCAAATTCGTGGTAATGCGCAGCCAGCATGGCTTCAGCAAAGCCCTGTGGATCGCTGGCGCGCAGTTCCATACCGCCCGGCTGTTGCAGCAGGTGCCGCGCGACTTCTGGCGATATAGTGAAACCCGCTGCGGCCGCCGCCTCAAGCAAGGTAGTCTTGCCCGCCCCCGGTGCGCCGGTGATGACCACACGCCGGGGCTGGGGCATTACCATTCTACTGATTCATCGCCGCGAAGAAGTCTTCGTTGCTCTTCGAATCCTTCATCTTGTCGAGCAGGAATTCCATCGCGTCGATCGTGCCCATCTGCATCAGGATCCGGCGCAGCACCCACATCTTGCTGAGCTTGTCCTTGGCAACCAGCAGCTCTTCCTTGCGGGTGCCGGACTTGCCAACATCGAGCGCGGGGAAGATGCGCTTGTCGGAAACCTTGCGGTCGAGCACGATTTCCGAGTTGCCGGTGCCCTTGAATTCTTCAAAGATCACTTCGTCCATCCGGCTGCCGGTATCGATCAGCGCAGTGGCGATGATCGAGAGCGAACCGCCTTCCTCAATGTTGCGCGCGGCACCGAAGAAGCGCTTGGGGCGCTGCAGGGCATTGGCGTCAACACCGCCGGTCAGGACTTTGCCCGAGCTGGGCACGACGGTGTTGTAGGCGCGGCCCAAGCGGGTGATCGAATCGAGCAAAATCACCACATCGCGCTTATGCTCAACCAGCCGCTTGGCCTTTTCAATCACCATTTCAGCCACTTGCACGTGGCGGGTGGCAGGTTCGTCAAAGGTCGAGGAAATTACCTCGCCCTTCACGCTGCGCTGCATGTCGGTGACTTCTTCGGGGCGCTCGTCGACCAGCAGAACGATCAGGAACACTTCGGGATGGTTGTCGGTGATCGCTTTGGCAATGTTCTGCAGCAGCACGGTCTTGCCGGTGCGCGGCGGCGCGACGATCAGTGCGCGCTGACCTTTGCCTTGCGGACTGATGATGTCGATCACCCGCGCCGACTTGTCCTTGACCGTCGGGTCCAGCGTATCGAGGCTGAGCTTTTCATCCGGGTACAACGGCGTCAGGTTGTCAAAATTGACGCGGTGGCGCACGGCTTCGGGATCATCGAAGTTGACGCTGATCAGCTTGACGATCGCAAAATAGCGCTCGCCATCCTTGGGCGCGCGGACTTCTCCTTCCACCGTATCACCGGTGCGCAGGCCCCATTTGCGGACCTGGTTGGGAGAGACGTAAATGTCGTCCGGCCCGGCCAGATAGTTGGCTTCAGGACTGCGCAGAAAGCCGAACCCGTCTGACAGCACCTCGATCGTGCCCTGCCCAATGATGTCCTCGCCGTCCTCGGCCATTTCCTTGAGGATCGCGAACATCAGATCCTGACGGCGCATCGTCGATGCCGCCTCAACCTCCAGCTCTTCGGCCATTTCGACCAGTTCAGCAGGGGTTTTTTTCTTGAGTTCTTTCAGGTGCATCAGACGCAATCTTTCGGTGGGTATCGGTATAAAATTTCTGGGTGGTCGTGGGGCTTGGGGAAAGCAGACCATGCGCCCGCGTCAAAACGCGCGGGCTGTCACCAGAGGTGTGGTCTTGCGATTATGCCTCAGCGCACGCCAAGTCAACGCCCTGCTTGCAATCAGAACGGGCGGACGACCACCAGAATGACGATCAAAGCAGCAGCGATTCCAGGAATCTCGTTGATCATTCGCAATTGTTTGCCACTCAGCCGCCGTTCGCCGCGCGCGAGTTTGGCGGCATAGCCAGCCAGCCAGACATGATAGGCCGTGAGGGCCAGCACCAGCGCCAGCTTGGCGTGGAACCAGCCCTGATTGAACGCCCCGGTGGTCCAGGCGAGTGCCAGCCCCAGTACCCAGACAATCACCAACGACGGCCACAGGATGATCCGCAGCAACTTGCCCTGCCGGTCGGTCCAAACTGCATTGTCAGCCGAATCCGGCGCGCATTCCTGCTGATAGACGAATTGGCGCGGCAGCATGAACAGGCCGGCCATCCAGAAGATCACGAAGATGATGTGGCCCGCTTTCAGCCAAAGATAGGTCATTGCCAGTGCCTGCTCCATGCCGTGCAGATAGGGATGTTCGGTCAGCCGCGCCAGCCCCGAACGATGCCAAGCAATTGCTCAACATGCGCAATCGGTGTGTGCTGGCCGATCCCATGGCCCAGATTGAACACATGCGGGCGGTCTGCAAAGACTTCGAGTACGCGGATTGTCTGGGTTTCAAGTTCGGCCCCACCCGCCAGCAGCAGCAGGGGATCAAGGTTGCCTTGCACCGGCATTCCGGCAGGCAATTCGCGCGCGGCCCAGATCGGATCGATCGTCTCATCAATCCCGACTGCGTTCACACCGGTCTCACGGGCGTAGGCAGGCAATTTCTCTCCTGCGCCTTTGGGAAAGCCAATGATCGGCAGATCCGGGAACATTTGGTGCAGTGCAGAAACAATTGCAGCGTTGGGGGCGATCACCCAGCGTTCGAATTCAGCCGGAGCCAGACTGCCTGCCCATGAATTGAACAATTGCACCGCTTCAGCACCCGCACGGACTTGCCCGGCGAGATAGTCGATGGTCACGGCAACAATCGCATCAATGATCGCCTGAAACGCAGCTTGATCGCGATAGGCCAGCGCGCGGGTATCATGCTGATCGCGGCTGCCTTCGCCGTTCACCATATAGGTCGCGACGGTCCAGGGGCTGCCGGCAAAGCCCAGCAACGTCTTGTCAGCAGGCAAGGCTGCCTTGACCAAGGCAACGGTCGCATAGATCGCCTCAAGCCGCTGTGGCACGGCTTGCAGGCTATCCAGCGCAGCATCGAGCAGACGCGGACTACAGCCGCGGCCCTTCGCCGACCAGAAATTCCAGATCCTGCCCCATCGCGTAGGGCACAATCAGAATGTCCGAAAACAGGATTGCGCCATCAAAGCCAAACCGGCGGATCGGCTGCAAGGTGATCTCCGCCGCCGCCGCACTGTCATAGACCAGCGCCAGAAAACCGCCCTTCTCGGCGCGCAGGGCGCGGTACTCTGGCAGGTAGCGTCCAGCCTGACGCATCAGCCAGATCGGACGACTGGCAGATGTCTCTCCGCGCAGGGTGGAAAGCAGAAGTCCGGGCATCGATTCAGGTCCAATCAAATTCAAATTAGATTTTTATAAAAGGATGTAGGGGGTAGTTGGTCTGTGGATAGCGGGAACAACCGGCCCTTGCCGGAATTGTGCCGGATTGAACAGGGGGATTGGCGGTCCGAATCCCCGGACAGACGCGTCCAGCGATAGTTATCCGGGCTATCCCCAGCCTGTGGGAAACCTTGTCCCCCTGTCCACAATCCGCATCGGGCGAGTCTGGTACCGGGTACAGATTGGCTCCCCGAACTTGTCCCATGATTGCTCCCGTGGTTTATGCAGCCATCTGTCCACAGGGTCCGCCAAACCAGTCCATGCCGCGCCTGCACCTTCATCTGCTGTCGGATTCGACCGGCGAAACACTGGAAATGGTCGCCAAGGCGGCGCTGGCCCAGTTCGAGGGTGCCGACGTGATCCGCCACTTCTGGCCGATGGTCCGCTCGCAGCAGCATCTCGACCGGATCATGGGCGAAATCGCCGCAAACCCGGGTCTGGTGCTGTTCACCCTGGTCAATGCCGAAATCCGGACCAAGCTGGAAGACCGCTGCCGCGCGCTGGCCTTGCCGGTGGTCCCAGCGCTCGACGCAGTCACCGCCGCGCTGGAATCGGCGCTGGGTCAGCATCCCAAGGCGCGTCCGGGCCGCCAGCACGCGATGGATGCGGCCTATTTCGCGCGGGTCGATGCGATTCATTTCACGATAGCACACGATGATGGGATCGCCTGGGAAGACTGGGAAGAAGCGGATATCGTCCTTGCCGGGGTTTCACGCAGTTCGAAGACTCCGACCAGCATTTACCTCGCCAATCGCGGTTACAAGGTCGCGAATATCCCGATCGTGGTGGAAAGCCCGCCGCCCACCGCGCTGTTCGGGCTGAAGCACCCGTTGATCGTCGGGCTGACCAATTCGCCCGAGCGGCTGGTGCAGGTCCGCCGCAACCGCCTGCTGGCGCTGAACCAGGCGCCCGAGACCGCCTATGTCGACAGCGAGCGCGTCACCCGCGAAGTCCAGTTTGCGCGGCGGATGTTTGCCGACAACGACTGGCCGGTGATCGACGTAACCCGGCGCTCGATCGAGGAAACCGCCGCCGCTGTAATCAACCTCTACAACGAACGCCGCACCGAGGCGGCTACCGGCGAAGCGGCGGAAGAGGCATGATCGTACTCGCCTCGCAAAGTGCCTCGCGCCAGGCGATGCTGACTGCCGCCGGCGTTGCGTTTGAACCGCGTCCGGCAGCCATCGATGAACGTGCGCTAGAGGCTGAAATGACCGGCGCAGACCCGTCCGAAGTCGCGCTAGCCTTGGCGCGGGCCAAAGCGCTGGCCGTATCACAGGGCGCAACAGACCAATGGGTGCTGGGCAGCGATTCGCTGGTTGAAGTTGCAGGCCGCCGGTTCGACAAGCCGCGCAGCAGGGCTGAAGCAGCTGAGCATCTCGCGATTTTCTCGGGGAAAGTCTTGCAGCTCCACAGTGCGGCAGCCCTGGCGCGCAATGGCCACACTTATTGGGACCATGCCGACTGCGCACGGTTGCAGGTGCGGCATTTGTCTGACGCGTTCATTACTGATTATCTGGATGCGGAATGGCCTGCGGTGAGCGGCTGTGTTGGGGTATTTCGAGTCGAAGGCCCGGGCGTGCAACTCTTCGAAGCGATCGAGGGCAGCCACTTTACCGTGCTCGGCATGCCGCTGTTGCCGGTGCTGACCGCGCTGCGCGCACGCGGAGAGCTAATTGCATGACGCGTCCCTATGCTGAAGTGATCGGTGATCCGATTGCGCAATCGAAATCACCTCTGATTCACAATTTCTGGCTTGAAAAGCTCGGGATCGATGCGGATTACCGCACCTGCCATGTTAAGCCAGCGGGCTTAGCTGCCTATCTTGCGGACGCGCCGCGCCGATCTCTGACTGGCGCGGATGCAGTGTGACCATGCCGCACAAGCAAGCCGTCATTCCGCTGTTGGACCAGCTCGATCCGCTTGCCGAACGAGTCGCAGCGGTCAACACGATTGTGCCGGTGGCCGATGGCAAGTTGGAAGGATTTAACACCGATGTCCCGGGCTTTCTGGAGCCGCTGAAGGACCAGCTTGGCCAGCGGCATCATTTCCGCATGGCGCGCGTCTTGGGCACCGGCGGCGCGGCGCGGGCGATTGTGGCGGCGCTGCTGGCAAACGGAGTGCTGATCGTGTTGGCCGGGCGTGATCCGCGCAAAGCGCAAGCCTTGCTCGATGACCTCGCTCCAGGCGCGGACCACCACGTTGCCGAACTTGGCCACTTTGCCGACTTCACCGATTTTGCCTTTGATGACCGCGCCGGGTGTCTTGATCTGGTGGTCAATGCCAGCGCTTTGGGGATGTCAGGCCAGCCACCACTGCGGTTTGACATGAGCCACGCCCCGCCGGGGTCGATCTGTTATGACGTCGTCACCAGCCCGGCTGATACCCCGTTCCTGCAAGCTGCGCGCGCAGCCGGGTTTGCGACAATCGACGGGCTAGCGATGCTGATCGGCCAGGCCGCCGAGGCTTTCGAAAAGTTCTTCGGCCAACCCGCTCCGCGCCAATTTGACGCTGAACTGCGCGCGCTGCTGACCGCATGAGCAAGCCGTTCATCCTTGGCCTGACCGGCTCGATCGGTATGGGAAAGTCGGCGGTCGCGGCCATGTTTCGGGGGCTGGGCGTGCCAGTGTTCGATGCCGACGCCGCAGTCCATGAACTGCAAGGGCCGGGCGGGGCCTGCATTGCGGCGATTGAACGCGCCTTTCCCAGCACCACTGGGCCCTTGGGGGTCGATCGGCAGAAACTGGGCGCGGCGGTGTTTGGTGATCCGGCTGCGCTCAAACGTCTGGAGGCTATAGTGCATCCAGAAGTGGCCGAACTGCGCCGGACCTTTCTGGCTGACAATGCCGATGCCCCGTTGATCGTGTTCGACATCCCACTGCTTTATGAAAAGTCCGGGCAGCATGGACTGGATGCGGTGGTGGTCGTTTCAGCCCCGGCCGAAGCGCAGCGCGTGCGGGTCCTCGCGCGGCGCGGGGATGACGCCAGAGAAGTTTGCGCAGATCCTGGCCCTGCAGGTACCCGACGCAGACAAGCGCGCGCGGGCGGACTATGTGATCGATACCGGTACCGCGCTCGCCGAAACGCGTGGTGCGGTGCAGCGACTGGTCCACCAACTGACCGATCGGCAAACTGACCGGCCTACTGGGCCAGAATAATTAGCGCAGCCCCCTTGCGCACCCGCCCGGCGCGGTCCAGATCATAGCGACGATGCGCGAGATTATTTTCGACACCGAAACCACCGGGCTTGATCCCCGTTCCGGCGACCGCATGGTGGAAATCGGCTGCATCGAAATGGTCAACCGGGTTTCGACCGGGCAGACCTTTCACTGCTATTTCAATCCAGACCGCGATATGCCCGCCGCTGCCGAGGCGGTCCACGGACTGTCGATCACTTTCCTGTCAGACAAACCCCGGTTCCACGAACAGGCAGCGGCGCTGCTGGAGTTTCTGGGTGATGCGCCGTTGGTCGCGCACAATGCCGGGTTCGATTTCGGGTTCCTCAACACCGAACTGGAAATGTGCGGGCTCGATCATATCGGGCGCGACCGGATGATCGATACTGTCGCACTGGCGCGGGTCCGCCATCCTGGGGCCAAGCTCAGCCTCGATGCGCTGTGTACCCGCTATGGGATTGATCGCAGCCACCGTACCAAGCACGGTGCGCTGCTCGATGCTGAGCTGCTGGCACAGCTTTATGTAGAATTGACCGGTGGTCGGCAGATCGGGCTGGAGCTCGCCGCCGATACCACCGATCCGCTGGTGGAGACCGTGGCGCCGGTCGCTATCCAGCGTTCGTTCCGTCCCGCTCGGCCGCATGCGGCGAGCGAGGGGGAACTGGCGGCGCATGCCGCCTTCCTCGACACGATCAAGGAGCCACTATGGCGGAATTGACCGTGTCTTCAGCGCCTGAATGACAGGAGAAGAAGTGATGGACATCCGCGTTTCCGGCCACCAGATTGAAACCGGCGTAGCTTTGCAGGCCCATGCCCAGGATCGGTTGACCGCGATTGTCGGCAAGTATTTCAGCCGTGCGCTTTCGTCCAATGTGACCTTTGGCAAGGCTCCGGCCGGCGCCTTCCGCTGCGATATCGTCACCCATGTTACCCACGGACTGATCCTGAAAGGCGCGGCCGACGCACAGGATGCACATATCGCGCTCGATCAGGCGGCGGAAAAGATCGACAAGCAGCTGCGCCGCTACAAGCGCCGCTTGACTGACCGGCACGAGCAGAGCCAGCACGCCCAGCGCGAGGAGGAAGCGGCCTATACTGTCTTCGTCGAACCGGCGCACGACGAAGAACCCGCCGAGCATCACCCGGTAGTGATCGCTGAAACACGGGTCGACGTGCCCGAAGCAACTGTTTCGGATGCGGTAATGATGCTTGATTTGCGCAACACCAATGCTCTGCTGTTCAAGCATGCTGGTACCGGCAAGCACAACATGGTCTACCGCCGTGGTGACGGTTCGATCGGCTGGGTTGAACCCGGCTGAACTTGCCGCTAAAGGCGCAGGATATTTCCAGGAGAGGGCGGAACAGTGCTTGGCTGCGGGTAAGCCCGCAAGGCCTGTGCATTGTCCGCCCTTTCCGTGTTCCTACGCAGGGATAAAGTGTCCACAATGACTGTGCTTTTCACCCTTCAACCCGATGCTGTCGATACGGCCGAAGCCGATTCAAAGCAGGCGGTACTCAATCAGCTCGCCAGCCGATTCGCGCAGGTTTACGGCCTCGACCGCACGCTGGTGCTAGAACGGATCGAAGAGCGCGAGAAGCTCGGCAGCACCGGGTTCGGTCGCGGCGTGGCGATTCCGCATGCGCGGATTCCCGATCTGGCGCGTCCGGTGGCGGTCTTCCTGCGATTGGCGACCCCGGTTGCATTCGATTCGGCAGATGGGATGCCGGTCAACCTGATTTTCGGCCTGCTCTCGCCCGAACAGGCGGGGGCAGCGCATCTGCACGCGCTCGCCGCCATTTCGCGGCTGATGCGCGATGAACGGATGCACGAAGCGCTCGAAGAAGCGCCTGGCAGCGAAGCGCTTTATGCGTTGCTCGCCAATGTCATCGATCGCGACGCGGCCTGACTGGGTCGGGGCGCTGCGGTGATGACCGCCCGGCTGCCCGCCCATCTTGAAATTGCCGGACTGATCCGTCTGGCCCAGACTGGCGGCGGCTTCGCGTCAGTGCTCCACAAAGGTGAACGCGACGCCGGGGCAATCGTATTGATTCTGACCGAACGCGGCGGAAATCCGCGGTTGTTTGAACGCATGCCCAGCCCCGAAGGTGACCGGATCTGGCAGCGCAGAAACATCGAAGATATTGATAAGCCAACTGTTCTTGATCAATATCTGGATCGCCGTACGGCACAGGATCCCGATCTGTGGATTGTCGAACTGGATATCGCGAATGGTGAACGGCTCATCGGATTAAGCTGAACCCCAGATTGACAATGCTGCACTGCGGCATCTAGGGCGCGCCAACTTTGTTTGTGCGAAGGCGGCACGGGTCACGTTTCGGTGGTTCGGGTTAGCACGCAGACGGGGAACGGCCGGCAGGACTTCCGGCGTGGGTATGGGCTTAGGTTCTTCCCGCCACTCCTGCGCCAGGTCCGTTAACCGCCCAATACGACGGTCAAATGAGCCGCATTTTGAATAAGGCCAGTGCAATTGCAGTGGCCGCAACGTTTGTTGTAACCCTGGTCAGCGCTGAAGGTTCGGGCGCTTTCGCAGAGAGCAAGACTCCTGCACTTATCCAGGCAGAACCTGTCAACCTGCTCCCGGCACCCGTGATGGTTGCCCAGCCCGTGGTCCAGCCGCTTCCAACCGAAGCCAAGGCTGATCCGGCACTCCGCGAACCCGCGATGCCCACACCAGTCCGCAGCGCCGGATCACTGGCCGCAATGGTTTCCGCCCAGCCGCAACCGTCCGAATTGCCGCGCGAGCTGCACTGCCTGGCCGGTGCGGTCTATTTCGAAGCCAAAAGCGAATCCTTGGCTGGCCAGCTCGCAGTTGGCCGGGTGGTGGTCGCGCGGTCCAAATCGGGCCGCTTCCCCAATTCCTATTGCGGCGTCGTGTTCCAGCGCTCGCAGTTCTCGTTCGTGCGCGGCAATGCCATGCCGGCCATCACCAAGCGCTCGGCGCAATGGCGCAACGCGGTCGCAATCGCGCAGATCGCCCATGCCGGAGCCTGGAAAAGCCCGGCCGAAGGCGCGCTGTTCTTCCACGCCAGCTATGTCTCGCCAGGCTGGCGCCTGACGCGCATAGCGCGGGTTGATAACCACGTATTCTATCGCTGATTCGCTCTCCGCGCTTCGGCGCGGAGACGGTTCTTCACCCTAACTTGACCCAGACCGGGGCGTGATCGCTCGCCTTTTCGCGACCGCGGTGGTCTTTGTCGACCCCGCAGGCGATCAACCGGTCGGCCAGTTCGGGGGAAAGCAGCGCGTGATCGATGCGAAAGCCGTGGTCGCGCTGCCAGGCTCCGGCCTGGTAGTCCCAATAGGTCCAGACCCCGCCTTGGGGATTGTGGGTAGCCAGTGCGTCGGTCCAGCCATCGGCCAGCAGCCGGGCATAGGCATCGCGTGATTCGGGCTGCATCAAGGCGTCGTCGGCCATGGCCGAGGGGGACCAGATATCGCTGGCATGAGGAATGACGTTGTAATCGCCGAGCACCACTGCTGGGACTTCTTCGGCCGCGATTTCCTTCATGCGCAGACGCAGCCGCTCCATCCAGCGCAACTTGTAGTCAAACTTCGGACCCGGCTGGGGGTTGCCGTTGGGCAAATAGATGCAGGCGATCCGGGTGCCCAAGACCTCAGCCTCCAGATAACGCGCGTGCTCATCCTCCGGCTCATCGGTCAGGCCGCGTTGCACTTCGACCGGCTGGACCCCGTCGGCCAGGATCGCAACGCCGTTGAAGCTCTTCTGGCCGTGCCAGATTGCGTGATAGCCGATCTTTTCGAATTCAGCGGCCGGAAAGCCTTCGTCCTGCGTCTTGATTTCCTGCAGGCAGGCCACGCTTGGCCGGGTTTCCTCCAGCCATTCCAGCAATCGCGGCAGGCGGGCCTTGATCCCGTTGATATTGAAGGTGGCGATTTTCATGATTGGTAACCGCAGTGCAGTTCAGCCATCGGGCCGATCATACCGCAAAGCTGGAGCCGCAGCCGCAACCGGCCACAGCGTTCGGGTTTTCAACCTTGAACGCCGCGCCGCCCAGAGATTCAACATAATCCACCACGCAGCCGGCCACCAGGTCCAGGCTGACCGGATCGACCACCAGTTGTACGCCGTCAGTTTGGACCATTACGTCCTCTGCGTCGGTGTTGTCGGCCAAGCCAAAGCGATATTGAAACCCTGAGCAGCCCCCGCCTTCAACCGCGAGCCGCAAAATCGCCGGCTTGCCCTGTTTGGCAGCAATCGCCGCCACGCGGGCGGCAGCGGCAGGGCTGAGCGAGATCGTGGCAGTGTCCATACTTGCAATGTAGGCTGCCCGCGGGCTTGCCGCAACTGTCACGCGGTCTGAATATAGCTGCGCATCGCCTCGGCCTCAGCCTCGATCCGCTCGATCCGGAACTTCACCAGATCACCGATCGAAACGAACCCGATCATCTGCCCGTCTGCGACCACCGGCAAATGCCGGAACCGGCGCCGCGTCATCAATCCCAGCGCGTCCATCACCCCGGTTCCGGGCTCTACCGTGACTGCGGGGGAGGTCATGATCGAACCCACGCTGCTGTCCAGCAAGGCCGGGCCGAGCGCAGCGAGTTGATAGACGATGTCGCGCTCGGAAAAGATCCCGACCACCGCGCCTTGGTCAAGCACCGGCACTGCACCGATCCGCCGCTCGGCCAGCAGGGTGATCGCTTCACCGACGCTGGTGGTGGGGCTGCAGCTGATGATTTCGGCGCTGCGGCCTTCGATCAGGTGTGCAATCGTCATGGCTGCTCTCCCGGGATGGCCCTGGTGGACCTGTCTGATGGCGAAAGTCTGCCATGAAAGCACCGCGCTGGCGAGTCCCGGCTTGCCACTGCGTTTGCGCAGGCGCATGGCCACGCCATGGCGCAGCGTTCTCCTCTGGATGATCCCGGCAATTCAACGCACGCATGGGCACGTTATCGCCGCCTGATGCGGTTCATGGCCGCGATCACCGGGGCGGTGATTCTGCTGGCCTTTGCGCTGCTGTACCACAGTGACGGACTGGTTTCGATCCACCTGTATATCGCCGCCGCGCTGGGGATCGGGTTTTCGATGCTGCTGATGTCTGCGCTGATGGGGCTGGTATTCCTGTCCAGTGGCACGGGCCACGATGAAACGCTGCTGGATCGCGGCGATGATCGGGATAACCGACTGCCCCCTCAGGACTGATTTGGCGATTTAAGCCGGAATTCCTCCACTGGTACCCCGCCGATCAGGTGTTCCTGCAGCACTCTTTCGAGGACGGCCGGGGTGCACGAATGGTACCAGACCCCTTCAGGATAGACCACGGCTACGGGGCCAACCAGGCACACCCGCAAGCAACCCACTTTGGATCGCAGAAAGCCGGTGTGCCCGCCCAGGCCCAATTCGCTCATGCGCCGTTTCAGGAACTGCCAGGCGGCAAGGCCTTCCTCGCGCGCGCAACACTTGGCCTCGTCCGGGTCGGCACAGAGCAAGATATGGCGCTGCGTGGTGAAGCCGCCCAATTTGGCCAGGGCTACTTCGGCTGCGGTGACTGTGCCGGTCATTCGCGTAACAGCCAGTTAGACAGGCTTGCGCGCATTTCGGCCGGCAACGGCGCGGGGCGGTCGTCCCGGATGCAGACCAGTGTTGACCGCGCAAATCCGATCAGAACATCGCCCTGCGCCAGCAATTGCACCATGGTCCAGCTGGTCCGCCCCAGCGCTTCCACCGCCACAAAGGCTTCGACCGGTGCCGGAAAGTATCCTTCGGCGAGGTATTCGATGCCCAGACTGGCGACCATTGCGCGGTGCCCGGCCATTGCGGCAGTGAACCCGGCGCCGTGATTGAACCGCACGCGCGCATCTTCAAACATTGCCGCCAGCGCGACATTGTTGATGTGCTGGTTAGGGTCGATATCGGCGTAGCGTGTCGAAATCTGGTGCGTGAAGGGAAAACGCTGCGGCTCCAGCAAGGCGGGGTCGGGCTTTGGCATTGCTCTACTTGCCGCCTTCCGGCTTCAACCAGCGTTCCAGCCAGGCGAAGGCCGTCCGGTGCCATTGCAACGAGTTCTTGGGCTTGAGCACCCAGTGGTTTTCATCCGTGAAGACCAGCAATTCGGCGGGCACACCCTTGCGCTGCAGCGCGGTGAAAGCCCCCAGTCCCTGACTGTAGGGAATGCGGTAATCCTTTTCTCCCAGTACCACCAGCATCGGGGTCTGCCACTTGGCGACCCGCGTGGCGGGGTTCCAGCGCTCGTGTTCAGCCGGGTCTTCGTAATAGGCCTTGCCGCCATTCTCCCATTCGACGAACCATAATTCCTCGGTCGAATAGGCCATGCCGCGCGTATCGAACACGCCGTTGTGATTGATCAGACACTTGAACCGGTCAGCCCACTCGCTTTGAATCCAGTTCATCATATAGCCGCCGTACGACGCACCCAGCGCGCAGGCATTGGTGCCGTCTAGCGCCGTGTCTTTGGCAAGCGCCGCTGCCAGCCCCAGTTTCAGATCTTCCAGCGGCTTGCCGCCCCAATCGCGGTTGATCGCATCGGTGAAGGCCTGGCCGTAGCCAGTCGAGCCGTGAAAATCGACTGAGACCACCGCATAGCCCTGGCTCGCAAACACCCGCGGGTTCCAGCGGTTGGACCAGCTATCACCAAAGCTGCCTTGGGGTCCGCCATGGACGAACAACAGCACCGGTAGTGCCCCGGTGACGCCAGCTGGCTTGTGGATCTGCCCCCAGACGGTCGCACCGCCCGCACCGGCAAAGCTGTAGCGCGTAGTGGACACCGGCGTGAGTGCAGCCAGCGTCGAATCGTTGGCGCGGCTCAGCGCGCGGGGCGCTTTGCCGGGCATGGCGATAAACACCTCGGCCGGATTGGCGATCGCATCGCGGGTATAGAGCAGGCGTCCATCTGCCAGCGGGATGACGTTGCTGATATGGCCTTCGGTCAAACCCTTGGGGGCGAGCTTCAACCGGGTCACTTTGCCGTTCGCCAGTTCGACCCGGAACACCGGGGTATCGAGCACGTCCTGCGCAGTGACGATCAGCGCTTTCGAATCGCGAGTCCAGACGATCGAGCCGACCGAGCGGTCCCAGTCGGCGGCCAGTGTACGGTTTTCGCCAGTGACCAGATTGTGCAGCTGGATGACCTGCCGGTCGGCCTCATAGCCAGGCCGGGCCATCGCCGCCCAGGCCAGCCACTTGCCGTCGGGTGACGGCGCGGGCAGCGTGTCAGTGCCCTTATTGCCCAGCGTCGGGCTGTGCGGAGCCTTGCCGTCCAACATGGAGTGCCAGACGTTGGTATCGGTCGAGAGCGGTTCGGTGCGGTCCGCTTGCCGCGCGACGAAGAACACCGAACGCGAATCGGCAGCCCAGGCCAGCTCTTCCGCGCCACCCATCGGCTTGGTCGGGGTGTCACCGGTCAGGGTCCCGGGCGGGCCATCGAGCGCCACGCCGTCGCCAGCCACCTTGCCCGTGCCATCCAGCGCAAAGGCAAAGCCACGGCTGTAATTGCCCGGCGTTTCCCACTGATCCCAGTGACGGACAAAGCCGGTGCCGTCGCGATAATGCCGTCCAGAGCCGGGTCCAGGGGTGGCGGTCGAGCCGCTCTGATCGCAACCCAGGGTCGGGCAATCACGCGCGACATCACCCCAGACCAGCACCCGCTGGCCATCGGGCGAGAGCAGGAAGCCCGCGACGTCGGTCTTGAACGCGCTGGCTTGCACGGGGGCCCCACTTGGCGATGCCAGATCGAGCACCCACACCTGGTCGCTGCCGGATTTGCTGGACAGGAAATAGAGCCGCTTGCCGTCCGCGCTGAACGCGGGGCTTGATTCGCCCGCGTCGGGCAGGTCCGCGATCCGCTGCGGCGCACCGCCGCTGGCCGCGACGCGCCACAGGCCGGGGGCGCGCGCATAGCTGGACGGGTCGGTGCTGGTCTGTTGCCAGGCGACCCATTGACCATCGGGCGAGGCGACCGGCGCTGCGACACGCTGTAAAGTCACCAGATCCTGCGCTGTCATGGATCGGGTCTGGGCCTGCGCAGGGGCAACGGCGCAGGCGAGGGCGATCACGCTGAGCGGGAGATACAGGTGTTTCATGCCCGCCAAGCTAGCGGGCGCGAACTCGCGAGGGGAAGAGCGATCAGCCCTTCTTGCCAACGATCCGGGCGATTTCGCTGGCCACCAGCCGTTCAACCATGGGCGGCAGGTTTTGATCTAGCCAGTCAGCGAGCGCCGGGCGCAACAATTCGCGTGCAAGGCCTTCGAGCGAGGTTTCGCCCGAACGGACGATCTGTGGCTGCACTCCGGGCTCCGCCAGCACCGCCAGGGCAGCGAGTGATTCGCGCATCGAGGCAGCGGCATCCTGCGTCACCAGCGGCTCCTCCGCTCCGTGATTTGCGGTTTCATCAGCTGCGGTCTCGGCCAGTTCACTCAGGTCGAGGACATCATCTTCTGCGTCAGGGGTCGGCGCGTCGGCAATCCGGGCCACACCGCGCTCCTCACGCTCACGCCGCTCAGTCGCAGCGCCGCTGCGGTTGTCCCGCGCGATCACTTTCTTGATCGATTCGAGGATTTCCTCAACCGATGGTTCGCCAACCTGGCGCATTGCCCACTTCCCCCTTGCCGTCCCGGTTCAGGACAGAATCACTCGCGCCGAGTTGAACCGTCCGGAGCCGGGATGTCAACGGTGCGTGTTGACTGGGCAGTCGGATCGGGATCGGACGACCAGTCCCAGATCTTGCCACGCACCCGCTGATAATTGACGTCAGGATCATAGAGAATCCCGCCGTCGAGCCCCAGATCACGCGCTTCGGCTTTGCCCATCGCCGCAAGCAGAGTGAACCCGGCGACGTAGGCATTGCGCCGCGCCACCACCAGTTGCACCCGCGCGCGCAGCAGTTCCTGCTCGGCATCAAGGATGTTCAGGATGGTGCGGTTGCCCACGGTGTTTTCCGCGCGCACCCCTTCCAGGCTGAGCGCGGCGGCATCGACTGCGGTCTGCGTCGAGACAATCACGTCGTTGGCGGCGCGCCATGAGGCGTAGGCTGAACGGACCTGCGCAATCACATCGCGCTCGATTGCAATTTCATTTTCAAGCGTGGCCGCCGCGCGCGATTGCGCCTGACGTTCAAGCGCAGCCGGCCGTCCGCCCTGAAACAGCGGAATTGTCGCGCGCACCCCGGCGGTTGCGCCAGTCGTCGAGATCGTTGGACGCGGCAGGCCGCTGCCCAGACTGTCGTTGTAGCTGCCCGAAGTGAACACCTCGACGCGCGGCATCCGGGTGGAGCCCGCGACATCGATATCGATATTGGCCGCGCGGCTGCGTTCGCGCGCCGCGAGCAGATCGGGGTTGGCGTCCAGCGCCACGCCAACTGCCTCATCGGCATTGGCGGGCAGCCCCGGCAGCGGTGGTGGAGGCTGGAGATCGTTCGGGGCCTGCCCCACGACCTGGATATAGCGTTCGCGGCTGGCAATCAGATTGGCCTCGGCCGAACGCGCGTCACCTTTAGCCAAGGCCAGCCGGGCTTGCGACTGGGCAACGTCAGTACGGGTCAGGTCGCCGATCTCGAACCGGTCGCTGGTGGCCTGCAGGTTGACCTGCAGCACGGCGATGTTCTTGAGATTGAGCCCGACGATCGCCTCGTTCTGGATCACGTCCATGTAGACGGACACAACCTGGCTGAATACCGCGCTTTCGGTGGCACGCAGATCAGCCTGCCCGGCTTCGACCCGGGTTTCCGCCGCGCGTACCGAATTGCGAATTGCGCCGCCCGAATAGACCGGAACCGCCAGCGCGACCGACCCGCTCAATTGGCGGTCAGGACTAACTCCCGTCAGATCGGTGCTTTTCAGCACTTCGGTATAGCTGGCATTGGCGCTCGCACCCGGCAGGCCATCGGCGCGCTGGATCACCACATTCTCATCGATCGCCCGTTGTTGCGCGCGCGCACCCTGGAGATTGGGGTTGGTCTTGTAGGCCGCCACCAGCGCATCGCGCAGGTCGTCAGCCAACGCCGGTGCGGCGACCAGTGCCAGCCCGCCAAGAAGCGTAAGGCGCAGGGCTTTGACGCCCCGGAATGCTGCCATTGTCAGAAACTCCATCGATTCGGTTTGGCGAATTGGGCGAGCAAGGGCACGCCGATATCCGCCACGGCCAGCAGGCTAATCTGCCCCACGATCTTGCGGCCCACGGCCAGCCTGGTCACGCCGCGGTCTGCCAGACCGGTGACCACCCGCCCACCTTCAACCACCAGCGCCACCAAGCTGTCCGGAAGTTCTTCGATGGCACCATCGATCACGATCACGTCAAATTCGCCGCTGCTCAGCGCGAGTGCTTCGGAGGCGTTGACTGCGGTGACCGGCCCGGTCAGTTCGCGGACCAGATCGGCCAGATAGGCGCTGCCAATCACCAGCACCCGCTCAGCCGGATCGAATGCGGCTTCCGCCAGCAAGCGGCCGTGAAACAGCGGGGCGGGCAATGCGGTGCCGCCACCCAAGGCAATCGCACGGTCGACATAGGCAGTGTCGCGCGCAGCTTGCGGCACATAACGCTCGCGCGGCACGGCGGACATTGCCGCGAGTACGGCTGGCTGGGTGACGCCGCTGGTGCGCAACTGGCTGTCAATCATGGCGCGGCGCGCGGCGGCGAATGGATCTTGACTGGTATGCGCGGCAGCAGCGGTCATTGCAGGTCCTTGTCAGCAGCCTGTATTGCACGAGTAATACAGGCAGGCAATCGTTCCATTACCAAAAAATCCGGCGGCTATCCAGAATTGGACTGGCCGATCAAAGAAATCGCCGCTCGTCCTAAGCGAACTTCCAAATCCCGCCAAGTGGTTTGACGTTGCCTTGCGCCAGCCTTGTGGCGAGACCCAGCCTTTGCAATAGGACTTGCCCTGCCTGGCGGGATATAGTCCAGACGGACTAGCCGCCCCGGCGCAAATTCAAAAAGGGATCTCGCGATGTCTGCCCCCATCTCCGCCACTGAAATGGTCACCATCCGCGAAGAGGACCTGATCGCCAGCGTGGCCGACGCGCTGCAATTCATCAGCTATTACCATCCGGTCGATTACATTCAGGCGCTGGGCAAGGCCTATGCCGCCGAACAGGGCCCGGCCGCGAAGGATGCGATCGCGCAGATCCTCACCAACAGCCGGATGAGCGCCGAGGGCCACCGGCCGATCTGCCAGGACACCGGGATCGTCAACGTGTTCATCGATTGGGGCCAGGATTGTCGGCTCGAATCGAAGCGCAGCCTGCAGGACGTGGTCGATGAAGGGGTGCGCCGCGCTTACAATCACCCGGATAACAAGCTGCGCGCCTCGGTGTTGGCAGATCCGGCCTTTACCCGCCGCAACACGCGCGACAACACGCCCTGCGTGCTGACCGTCACCATGGTGTCCGGGCAGCAAGGTCTCGGTGGACGTCGCGGCCAAGGGCGGGGGCAGCGAGAACAAATCCAAGTTCAAGATGATGAACCCCAGCGACAATATCGCCGACTGGGTGGTCGAAATGCTGCCGCAGATGGGGGCTGGCTGGTGTCCGCCGGGGATGCTGGGGATCGGGATCGGCGGGACGGCTGAATATTGCATGCAGCTGGCTAAGAAGAGCCTGATGGAGCCGATCGACATGGCCCAGCTGAAAGCGCGCGGGGCCCAGACTGACCTCGAAGCGCTGCGAATCGAGATCTTTGACCGGGTCAATGCGCTGGGGATTGGCGCGCAGGGGCTGGGCGGACTGTCGACCATTCTCGACGTCAAGATTCTCGACTGGCCGTGCCATGCGGCGGGCAAGCCAGTGGCGATGATCCCCAATTGCGCCGCCACCCGCCACGCGCATTTCACGCTCGATGGATCTGGCCCCAGCTTCCTTCCGGTCCCCGACCTGAACCAGTGGCCCGATGTCCACTGGACGCCAGATAAGGCCGCCATCCGGGTTGATCTGGATAATCTGACGCCCGCAGTGGTGCGCGGCTGGAAACAGGGTGACCGGCTGCTGCTGAACGGCAAGATGCTGACCGGGCGCGATGCCGCGCACAAGCGCATCCAGGATATGCTGGCCACAGGCGAAGCGCTGCCCGTCGATTTCAAGAACCGCGCGATCTATTACGTCGGCCCGGTTGATCCGGTGCTGGGCGAAGTGGTGGGGCCGGCCGGTCCGACCACGGCAACCCGGATGGACAAGTTCACCGACATGATGCTCGACCTTGGCTTGCTGGTGATGATCGGCAAGGCCGAACGCGGGCAAGGCGCCACCGAAGTGATCGCCAAGCACAAGGTTGCCTATCTAATGGCGGTCGGTGGGGCGGCATTCCTGGTCAGCCGCGCGATCCGCGAAGCCAAGGTCGTGGCCTTTGCTGATCTGGGGATGGAGGCGATCTACGAATTTACGGTCGAGGACATGCCGGTGACCGTCGCGGTCGATTCGGAGGGCAACAATGTGCACCAATTGGCCCCGCTGGTCTGGCGCGAGAAGATCGCCCGCGAAGGCTTGCTGCCGACCTGATCGACGGCTTGTTCGACCAACGCCGCCTCGCGTTCGACCAAGCCGCTGGCGTTGACGCATGGCTGCGCTAACCCTGCCAACGCTATGACCAAAGCATTTGACCAGATCGCGCGGGTTCCGGCGCGCACCGTGCTGGCCTCGATCGTGGCCGTTTGGCTGTGCTATTTCGTGCTTGCGACGGCGCGCGGCTGGCTGGTGGGGCTCGAACTGCACGGCGCGTTGCTCAGCCGCCGCGCGCTGGTGATGCTCGCTTCGGTCGGGGTCACGGCGGCGCTATGGCCCTTGCTGCGGCTGCTCGACGCGCGCCGGGTGTGGCAGCAAAGCTTGGCCGTGATGGTCGTGGCCTTGCCGGCCGCGCTGTTGCTGGCGCAGATCAACCAGTGGGCCTTCGCTGATATCGAAAACCAGGTGGTCGAAAAGATCGGCGAGCGCGAAGGCCTGCGCATCCGCCGCGATGAGGCGGGAAACCTGCTGGTCGACCCGCTCAGCCAACCGGAAGCGGCCGCGCTTCCGGCCGACGCCGACCTGCCGCCGCCGATCCCGAACCCGACTCCGGCGATTCCGACCATTGCCGAACAGGAACAGGACGCGGCGCTGACCATCGACCGGGCGACGCGCGATGACACCCGCTGGCTGCAACTGACTGACGTGGCGCTGGGGCGCTATTTCCTGTTGCTCGCCTGGGCTGCCTTGTATTTTGCGATGGTCAAGGCCGAACAGGCGCGCGGGGCGGAACGGCGTGAGGGCGAATATCGCCGCGCAGCCAAAGCGGCGGAACTGCAAAGCCTGCGTTATCAGGTCAATCCGCACTTCCTGTTCAACACGCTCAATTCGCTCTCGGCGCTGGTCATGACCGGCACGCGCCCAGGCGGCGGAAACGATGATCCAGACGCTTTCGACCTTCTATCGCCGCAGCCTGGCCGAAGACCCCACCGGCGACGTCCCGCTGGCGCAGGAGTTCGAGCAGCAGCGGCTCTATCTGGAGCTGGAAGCGGTGCGGTTTCCGGATCGGCTCAAGTTTCGGTTTCGCCATTGCCGATGGCGTGGACAGCGTGCTCGTGCCCGGCATGATCCTTCAGCCGCTGGTCGAAAATGCGGTCCGCTATGGCGTTGCGGTTACCAAGCGCCCGGTCACGGTGACTGTCGCCGCTCGCGCCGAAAGCGGCCAGCTGGTGCTGACGGTGGAAGACGATGGCGCCGAGCAAGGCAGCAAGCCGACGCATTCCGCTGAAGGCGGCTTTGGGATCGGCCTGGCCAATGTCCGCGACCGGCTTGCGGCCCGGTTTGGTGAAACTGCCTCGATAGTATCGGGTCCGCGTGCAGGACTGCGGCTGGCGCGCGGTGATTCGCCTGCCACTGCGTGGTGATCATGGCTGAGCCGCTGCGGACGCTGCTGGTCGATGACGAGCCGCTCGCGATCGAGCGGATGCAAGTGATCTGCAGCCGCATCCCCGGCGTGGTCGTGGTCGGAACAGCCACCGACGGCCAGGCTGCACTGGCGGCAATCGCCGCGCTCACGCCCGATCTGATCCTGCTCGACATGACCATGCCCGAGCTCGACGGCATTGCCGTGGCGCGCGAACTGGCCGGCGCGGGCGGATGCGCCAGCGGTCATCTTCGTCACCGCGCACGATAATTTTGCGGTTGAGGCCTTCGATCTCGACGCGGTCGACTATGTCCTGAAGCCGGTCACTGCCGAGCGGCTGGAGCGCGGGATTGCGCGCGCCATCGCGCGGCGCCGCGAACGGGCGGTGACGCTGCGAGCGGAGCGGGCACCTGGCTCAGCGAATTCTGGGTGCCCAATCGCTCCGAACTGCTGCGGATTGCCGCAACCGTCGGTCGAACGGATCGATGCCGAGCGGGACTATGTGCGGCTGCATGTCGGGATTCCGACGGGCGAGCCGCGCAGCTATCTGCTGCTGCAGACCGTGTCGGGACTGGAGGCGCGGCTGGACCCGGCGCAGTTCATCCGCCTGCACCGCTCGACCATCTTGCGCCGTGACCGGATCGCGGGGCTGCGCCATGATGGACTGGGGGTCTGGTCGGCGGAATTGACTGATGGCACGCGGTGCGGATCGGGCGGACCTACCTCAGCCGGGCCAAGGCGATGGCCGGTCGGTGAATTCCAATGCCAAAAACTGCGCAGGGTGATATGCGCCGCGATGATGGCTCTGATTTTCGCATTTCTGCTCGGCATCGGCAATTTTGCCGCGCACAAGGCCGTGATCGAAAGCGGTCATCCGCTGATTGCGCAGGTGCCGTGGTTCTTCACGCTGCTGGGCGGGCGGTTCAGCCTGCTGCTCGAATTCGTGATGCTGCTGGGGACGATGCTGATGGTGGCCGATGGTGCGACCGGGTGGGCGTGGTTCTATGCAGCCTACAGCGCGGTCAATTTCGCTTCGGCCTGGCTGATCCTCAGCGGACGGATTTGATCCCAGAATGACTGCGCAATCCCCGCTCTGGCTCGTCTGCAACAGCGCCAGCGGCAGCAACGATGACGCCAGCCTGGCTGCGTTGCAGGCGGCCCTGGCCGAGGCAGGTTGCGAGCCCGCGCGCACCATCGATTGCGCGGCAGAAGACCTGCCGGATCGTGGCGCACTGGAGGCCGCTGGGGTCGCTTGCGTCGCAATCTTCACTGGCGATGGCACAGTCAGTGCGCTGGTTCCGGCGCTGGAAGGCTGGGCCGGGACGGTACTGGTGCTGCCGGGCGGAACCGCAAACTTGCTGGCGAAGACGCTCCACGGTGACCGGACAGCCGCAGCGATCGTCGACGGCGTTTGGCGCTGGGCAGCTCCATGCAGTGCAGCAACCATGCCTGCGGTTTCCGGGCCATGTCGCGCTGATCGAAGTGCTCGCGGGCCCCGGCGCGACCTGGAGCGACGTGCGTGAAGGCTTGCGCGACGGTGATCTGGCGGAAGTGGCCAGCAAGACCGTTGAAGCTGTGCGCCAAAGCGCTGATGGCTCACGCGTCGCTGTGACCGATCCGGTGCTGGGCCGCGCCGATGGCTATGCCGGGTTGCGGCTGGTGCCGGGCGCAGGCGGGATCACGGCTGACGGCTATGTCTCCGAAACGCTGGGCGACTATCTCAAGCAGGGGGTGGCCTTGCTCAAGCGCGATTTCCGCGAAGGCCCGCACGACGAATTGGGCCAGCACCGCGCGCTTACCTGCCGCACGGTCGATGGTGCGCCAATCCAGCTGATGATCGATGGCGAGCGTGCCTCCGGCCCGGCGGGGCTACGCTTTGAGCTTGCCACGCTCGCGGTCAACCTGTTGGCCTGCCCCGATGCCTGAGCCGATCACGCTGTTCCAGCTCAGCGATATCCATTTCGGGCTGGAAGATCGCGGCGCGCTCGAATGGGTCCAGCAGGCGATCAGGGATGAACGTCCGGCGGCCGTGCTGATCACCGGCGATCTGACGATGCGCGCGCGCAAGCGCGAATTTGCAGCGGCGCGGGCGTGGATCACTGCGCTTGACGTGCCGGTGACGGTTGAAGTCGGCAATCATGATCTGCCCTATTTCAACCTGTGGGAACGCTTTACCCAGCCATACAAGCGGTTTCGCGGGTTCGAAGCCATGCTGGAGCGCGAGCTGAGCCTGCCAGGGATTGAGATCATCCCGCTGAAATCGACCGTCCGCGCGCAGTGGCGCTGGCCGTGGTCGAACGGCTGGGTCACCGCCGGGGCGCTCGCCAGCACCCTTGCCGCAATCGATGCCGTGCCGCGCAACAAACGCGTGCTGATCACGGCGCACCACCCACTTCCAGAGCGCGGCCCCAAAGGACAGCTGCTGACCATCGGCGGGGACAAGGCGATGGCCGCACTGGCCGGACGCGGGGTGGCGGCAGTGCTGTCTGGCCATGTCCACGATGCGTTTGATCTGGTGCAGCCGACTTCCAATGGTCCGCTGCGGATGATCGGCGCAGGCACTTTGTCGCAGCGGATCCGCTCCAGCCCGCCCAGCTTTAACCAGATCACGATTACCGAGGATGCAATCATGGTCACGGTCCGCAATCTGGACGATGTGCCAACATCCGCGATGCAGATCGATGCAGTTCCCGAAAACGCCCTGCCTCCGCGCGCTGCTGGTGAACCGGTGGCACCGGTCGGGACTGTGCCGGACGTTGATCCCCCGGTTACCTGATCGGCGATCACCCCAAATGAAAAGGGCGGCCCCGTCGGACCGCCCTCCCATTCCCGGCCGAAACCGGAAAACTGGTGTAGGCCTGGATCAGCGCTTGCTGAACTGGAAGCTCTTGCGGGCCTTGGCCTTGCCGTACTTCTTGCGTTCAACCACGCGGCTGTCGCGGGTCAGGAACCCGGCAGCCTTGACGACAGCGCGCAGCGCCGGCTCGTACTTGGTCAGCGCCTGGGAGATACCATGCTTGACGGCCCCGGCCTGACCCGAAAGCCCGCCGCCCTTGACGGTGGCGATCACATCGTACTGGCCGGCGCGGTCGGAAACCTGAAACGGCCTGGTCGATCACCAGACGCAGAGTCGGCCGGGCGAAGTAGACTTCCTGATCGCGGCCATTGACCACGATCTTGCCCGAACCGGGCTTGATCCAGACGCGGGCGACCGCATCCTTGCGGCGACCGGTGGCATAGGCACGGCCCTGCTTGTCCAGTTGCTGGTCGCGCAGCGGCATCGGTCGGGGCAGCGGGCGCTGCCGGTACATCGACCACGGTGCCCAGATCAGCGAGATCGGTGACGGTTCGGTCGCGGTGTTGGTGTCAGATGCTCCGGCATCATGCGCCCACCTTGTTCTTGCGGTTCATCGAAGCGACGTCGAGCGCCACCGGCTGGGTGCCGCCATGCGGATGCTCGGTCCCGGCATAGAGGTGCAAGGCGCGCATCTGCGCCCGGCCCAGCGGACCGCGCGGGACCATGCGTTCAACCGCCTTTTCGAGCACGCGCTCGGGGAAACGGCCGTCCAGCACCTTGTCGGCGGTCACTTCCTTGATCCCGCCGGCATAACCGGTGTGCTTGTAATAGGTCTTCTGCTTGAGCTTGTTGCCGGTGAACCTCACCTTGTCGGCGTTGATCACGACGACGTGATCGCCGCAATCGACGTGCGGGGTAAAGCTCGGCTTGTGCTTGCCGCGCAGACAGATTGGCGACGATCACCGCCAGGCGGCCGACCACCAGTCCGTCGGCATCGATCAGATGCCAGTTCTTTTCCACCTCAGCCGGTTTGATCGACCGGGTGACCTTGCTGAGCGCCTTCATGGCCAAAATTCCTCAAAGGTTCCGAATCCGTCGCGAGACCGGGAGCGGTTACGACGGGAAAGCGGCCCTTTGTTGCAGCGGGGGCCGAAAGTCAAGCAATTGCGCCGCAAGCCAGAGAGGTATAATAATACCTCCAGCTATTCCGGGGCGTCAACGATGCTCCACTCTTCCCGGTTGGGGCGACTGCTGCCGTCGATCTCGGTGACCACTTCGCGGACATAGCGGGCCGGGGTACCGTCGCTGCGGCGGGCGGGGATCCGTTGGGTGACTGTGACCAGTCCCGGGGCCCCGCTGGGCAGCGCGATGCCGCGCTGCATGGTCTGATCGGCGGCGCTGGCGCTGAACAGGTCGGCTGGCCAGGGTGCCGGGTGGCCTTTCGCGGCTGCGTCCAGCACGGCATTGGCCGTCGCGCGGTCGGGCCCGGACAGCCGCACCGGCGCGACCAGCTTGCGCGCGGCGGCAATCCCCGCCGCGAGTTCAGGACCGGGTTCGGTCGTAGCTGCCTCAACAATCAGTCCGTTTGCATCCAGCTGCGCCGGAAAGATCGCGTTGTCGGGCCGGTCACGCTCGATTCGGGCGAGCGACGCTAGCACCGGCGGGGCCTCGATCTCGCTGTTGGTCTGCACGCCTTCAGCCACATAGCCTGCCCCGTCGCGCCGAAAGGTCACGCGGTACGTGCGGCGGGTGACGATTTCCTTGCCGTCACGCAATGTCCGGGTGGCGGTGCGGGTGACCAGCAGCGGCGTTGCGCGGTCAATTGCCGCCGGATTGGACGCTGCAGAAGTGGACTGGGCCAGCAATGGAGTTGGCGCGGTTGTCACAAGGACAAGGGGCAGGCCCGCCACCAGCGCACGGCGGATCATCGCGTGTGTCCGCCGAAGTCTGACCCCAATTTGATCGTCTGAAGGCACGCCGCCATCCTCACGTCTGCTTGCGTGGCAAGATTGCGCAGGCGGCCCGCCTGCCGTCAAGCATTGGCAGCGCGGGGGCTCCGGCCAGCGACATGCGCCCCCCAGACCGTCGCGGCGACCAGCAGCGCACCGGTCAACTGGTGCAAGACCGCCAGCCACAGCGCGACCCCGCTGTCAGACCGTCGCGATCCCCAGCAGGATCTGCATGCCGAAGGCGCTGTGCAGCGCCACTCGATGCTGCGCGCAGGCGCAGTCGGACTTGGCGCGCCAGCACGATCAGCAGTCGCCACCACCACCCAGGCCCACCAGCGGTGAAAGAAATGGGTCAAGAACGGGTCAGAGATCAGCGCGTGCCCAACGCCTTGGGACCAGTCGATCCCGGCGGGTACCAGCTGCCCCTGCATCAGCGGCCAGGCATCCGGGTTGAACCAGCCCGCTCCAGCCACTACGCCGCCGCGCATCCCGGCCACCAGCGCGCCATAGAACAACTGCACCAGCAGCGCGGCCAACGCCAGCGCGCTCCACCCGGTCAGCCGCGCCGCGCGCTCCCCTCGGGCCAGCGCGCGCAGATCCAGCGCAGTCCACACCAGTGCGCCGAATGTGATCAGCGCGGTCAGCAGATGCGCGGCCAGCCGGTAATGCGCCACCTTGACGTCGGCCCCGGCGCCCAGCCCGGACGAGACCATCCACCAGCCAATAAAGCCCTGAAACCCGCCCAGCGCCAGCAGGCCGAGCAGTCGCAGCCGATAGCCCGGCGGGATCATCCCGCGCAGCCAGAACCAAGCCAGCGGCAAAGCGAAGGCCAGCCGATCACCCGCGCGATCAGGCGGTGGACCCATTCCCAGAAATAGATGAACTTGTACTCCGCCAGCGTCATCCCGGCCGGGCCGTTGACCTCGGTATACTGCGGGATTTGCTGATAAGCCTGCAAATTCGGCCTGCCACTGGGCCTCGCTGAGCGGTGGCAACGTGCCCGGTGACCGGCTTCCATTCGGTGATCGAAAGTCCTGATTCGGTCAGCCGGGTGATCCCGCCGACCGCCACGATGCCCACTACCAACGCGGCCACAGTGAACAGCCAGCGGGCAAGCGACAGCGGGCGGGCGGGCGAAGCAGTGGCCGGATCGGACATGACCGCCCTGCGCTCGGCCATCCCAAAGCGCAACCCGCCCCGATGGACAGGCGCGATTTGCAGCACCGACCTTGCAAGATGTTACACTATCACATACATGGCGCGCAGATGCGCAATGACCTGTTCTCGATTCGCGGGCGGCTGGACCGTGCCGGCGTGCTGCTTTCGGGGCTCTGCGCGCTGCATTGCCTGGCTTCGATCTTGCTGGTTGGCGCGCTCGGGCTGGGCGGGCAGTTTCTGCTGGCACCCGGATATTCACCGGTTCGGTCTGGGGCTGGCGATTCTGGTCGGGATTTTCACCCTGGCCATCGGCGCGGCCCGCCACGGCAACCTTGCCCCGCTGGGACTCGGCGCGATCGGGATTGCGCTGATGAGCACGGCGCTGATGGTGCCGCACGGCGCGGCCGAGGCGCGTTGCTGACCATCGCCGGGGTCGGCCTGGTGGCGACCGCCCACCTGCGCAACTTGCGTCAATCCTCCTGATCGCTATCTGCGGGCGGCATGACCGCACCGCTCTCCCTCACCGTCAACGGCGAACCCCGCCGCACCGCGCCCGGCTCGATTGCCGATCTGGTCCGCAGCCTCGAACTCGATCCGGCCAAGGTCGCGGTGGAGCGCAACGGCGTGATCGTCCCGCGCTCGACACTGGGCGAAGTCGCGCTGGCCGAAGGCGATGCGCTGGAGATCGTCCATTTTGTGGGTGGCGGAGATCACAGAATCCGACACCTGGACCGTCGCGGGCCGCACGTTCACCTCGCGGCTGATCGTCGGCACCGGCAAGTACAAGGACTTCGCCCAGAACGCGGCGGCGGTGGCGGCGAGCGGCGCGGAAATCGTCACGGTGGCGGTGCGGCGGGTCAATGTCAGCGATCCCAAGGCGCCGATGCTGACCGACTTTATCGATCCCGCCAAAGATCACTTACCTGCCCAACACCGCGGGATGCTTCACTGCCGACGATGCGATCCGCACGCTGCGGCTGGCGCGCGAGGCGGGCGGCTGGGATCTGGTCAAGCTGGAGGTTCTGGGAGAGGCGCGCACGCTTTATCCCGACATGCGCGAAACGCTTGAAGGCCACCGAAGTGCTGGCCAACGAAGGCTTTCTGCCGATGGTCTATTGCGTCGACGATCCGATTGCGGCGAAGCAGCTGGAAAGCGCCGGAGCGGTCGCGGTGATGCCGCTGGGCGCGCCGATCGGCTCGGGGCTGGGCATCCAGAACCGCGTTACCATCCGGCTGATCGTCGAAGGGCGCCAGCGTGCCGGTGCTGGTCGATGCCGGGGTCGGCACCGCCAGCGACGCCGCCGTGGCGATGGAGCTGGGCTGCGACGGGGTGCTGATGAACACCGCGATTGCCGAAGCCAAAGACCCGCTCCGGATGGCGCGGGCGATGAAGCTGGCGGTCGAAGCCGGGCGGCACGCCTACCTGTCGGGCCGGATGGCGACGCGCAAATATGCCGATCCCTCGAGCCCGCTGGCGGGGCTGATTTGATCCTGCCTGCCGCTTGGTAGTTGTCCTGACCTGCTGGATAGGGCCACGCCAACCACCATGGTTAACGGGATCATAACCATATTCTGGTGATCTGTTCCCGTCAACAGGGGATCATGATCATGGCCAATACCGGCACCGCATCGCTGACCATTGCCGAACTGCGCGAATTCGCCAGCTTCACCGCCTGCGAGCAGCGCTATATCAAGCGCAGCCTCGATGTCGGGCTGGGGCGGCAGGATGCGTTCAAGCTGTGGGCGCGCGATGCGGCGGAAACCGGCTCGATCCGCAGCCAGTATGTGGTCTATCAGGAACTCAAGGGCCTGCGCGGCCGGGTTCCCGCCGAAACCGGCTTTGAAGTGCTGGAAGCCTATATGGGCAAACTGATGCGGATCGCGGCCTTCGATCTGGCGCAGGAACGGATCGAAAGCTTCTCCGCCTTCCGGTTCCTCTACGAACGGCTGCTCGGGGCCGAGGCCCGACCATTCCTGCCCAGCGCCTTCTGCGCCGCCGCCGCGCTGCCGCAAATCCGCCCGGACCGGCGCAAAGGCCTGCTGCAATCAATCAGCGAAGCCGCCGCGACCGCGCCCGGCTGGTCAGCGCGCGAACCGAGCTTCTATCCGGAATGGGTGGAGAAAGAGGCGGCTTGATAGCGATGGAGATCCGAGCCGAAATTGAGGCCCTGCAACCCGGCACAAGCGCTCGCGATCCACACGAATGGCTGGCCAAAGTACTCACGACATTTGCTCATGCTGAGCAAGCGTTGGGCCGCCTCTGTCTGAGAGTAAATCTCGGAATCGATAAAGGCTCACTGTCTTGTCTCGCGGAGTTGCGACGACGTATGGCGAATTCCGATGACAGCCGTTGTCGCGCCTTGGAAAATCGCATTGCTCGATGGTCAGCAAACAGACCGTTCCGCCATTTGCTTGCACACGCGACGCTTCACATTCTCAGCGATCCTTCCGGGCGTGAGATTGTGGTGACACGCCATCTTCCGCGCGATTCTGAAGACGTTACACCCGACCGTATGTGGCTGCCAGGAGAGCGCGAAGAACTGCTGCGGCAGGTCAGCAACGACAGCCGCTCGATTGCGGATCAGGTTGGCAACATCTTGAATGATCCAACTCTGCTTAATCGGTTGCGGATTCCGTCCGGCAGCTAGCCTCCGCGCGCCTCGGAGGCATCACCCCCGGTACAGCCCGTCCAGCCGCTCCCCATAGCGCTCCTTCAGCTTGTGGCGGCGGATCTTCAGGCTGGGGGTCATTTCCTCGTTGTCGATCCCGAAGGCTTCGTCGGCGAAGGCGAACTGGCGGACTTTTTCGATCACGCTGAGAGTCCTTGTTGACCCGGTCGAGCGCGGCGCGGACCGCGCTCTTGAAGGCGGGCAGTTCTTGCAGCGCCTTGAGATCAAACTTCTCGCCATTGGCGCGGGCCCATTCGAGCGCCCATTCGGCGTCGGGCACGATCAGCCCGACCAGGTAGGGCCGCTTGTCGCCGATCACCATGGCCTGGGCGATCTCGGGCTGGAGCGTCAGCATGCCCTCGACCGCTGGGGCGAGACGTTGTCGCCCTTGTCGTTGACGATCATGTCCTTCTTGCGGTCGGTGATCACCATCCGGCCCTGCGCGTCGAGATGGCCGATGTCGCCGGTATGCAGCCACAGGCCTTGATCGGGCGCGTTAAGGCCCGGTTTAGCGCTTTGGCGGTCTCGGCCTCGTTGCGCCAATAGCCGTGCATCACCAGTTCGCCGCGCACCAGAATTTCGCCGTCCTCGGCGATCCGCACTTCCACCCCGGCGAGCGGCGGGCCGACCGTTCCATCTTGATCCCGGCTGACGGCCGGTTGCAGCTGATGATCGGCCCGGCCTCGGTCTGGCCATAACCTTGCAGCATGGTCAGCCCCATCGCGTCGAAGAACACGCCGACCTCGGGATTGAGCGGCGCGCCGCCCGAAACCATCGCTTTGATCCGCCCGCCGAACTTGGCCCGGATCTTGGGCCGCAGCGCCCGTTCGATCAGCAGGTCCATCCGGCTTGTCGCGCAGCCGCTGCCGCGGCCCTGCGCCTTCAGCATCGCCGATCCCCATCGCCCGGTCCATCAGGTAATTGGCGACTTTGCCCTGCTTCTCGATCTGCTTCATGATCCGGGTGCGCAGCACTTCGAACAGCCGCGGCACCACCACCATGATCGTCGGGCGGACCTCCTCGATATTGCTGGCGAGCTTTTCGAGGCCTTCGGAATAATAGATCTGCCCGCCCATCGCGATCGGCAGCATCTGCCCGCCGGTGTGCTCATAGGCGTGGCTCAGCGGCAGGAAGCTGAGGAACACCTCGTCGTCGATGCCCGAAATCCTCGTCCACCACCTTGCCCGCGCCATAGGCGTTGCACAGGATTGCGCCGTGGTGCTGCATGACCCCGCGCGGCGCGCCGCCGGTGCCGCTGGTATAGATGATGCAAGCGGTGTCGCCGCGGTCGATCTCGGCAATCCGCGCGTCGACCGCAGCCCGCGCTGCCGCTAGCATCGCCGGCGGTGACTCGGCCCAGTCGTGGTATTCGAAATTGCCGGTCTGCGCGATCTGCAGCGGCTCGATCCCGATCACGTGGCTGGCCTTGTCCGATCCGCAGCACGGCGGGCAGCAGCGCCTTGGCCAGCTTGTCGTCCGCGACGATCACCGCGCGCGCGCCCGAATTGTCGAGCACATGGGCATGATCGCGCTGGTGTTGGTGACATAGGCGGGGACCGTGATGCAGCCCGCCGCCATGATCGCGAAATCGGCAATGCACCATTCGGGGCGGTTCTCGGAGACCAGCATCACCCGGTCGCCGTCCTTCAGCCCCAGCGCGCGCAGCCCTTCGGCCAGCAGGCAGACCTGCGCGCGCAGCCTCGGCCCAGCTGAGCGATTGCCAGGTGCCGCCGCGCTTGGCCCACAGGAACGGCGCCTCGCCCTTGCGCGTCGCGCGCGGCTGAGCAGCAGTTCGACCAGGTTGCGGCTGGTCGTGACGTCTTCGATATGCATCCTCGCACTGCCCCTTTTTGCAGTGATCAATCCCGGCGCAGACTTAGGCATGCCAGCGCGCGGCGGCAAGCTACTCGCTCACCGCCTGGCCCTCGCTGCGCGGATCGGCTGCCGCCGACCAGCCTGCCCGCCGATCACTTCCACCGCATTGGCCTTGAAGCTGCGTTCGCGCAGTTGCACGTCCTTGTGGCCGAGCGCGAGCAGCGCGGGGATCATCGCTTCCTGAAACGAGCCTTGCTCGACAAACACCACGTCGCCGCCCGGCGCGAAGATCACCGGCAAGGCAATCGCGTCCTGCGCCGACAGGTCCCAGTCGATCACGCCGATGATCGCTTTCAGCACCTGCGCAGGAATCGTGGTGCCGCCCGCCGCACCGATCGCCAGCCGCAGCTTGCCGTCGGGGCCGTAAACCAGCGTCGGCGCCATCGAACTGCGCGGGCGTTTGCCGCCTTCGACCCGGTTGGCGACCGGCACGCCATCGCGCGACGGGATCAGGCTGAGGTCGGTCAGTTCGTTGTTGAGGAAGTAGCCATCGACCATCAGCCCCGAACCGAACGCGCTTTCGATGGTCGAGGTCAGAGTCGCCGATTGCCCCCACTTGTCGATGGCAACGAAATGCGAGGTGCCCTGTTCGGTCAGTTGCAGCCCGTCGGCCAGCGCGACCTTGACCCCGGCGGGATTGCCCGGGGCCACGCGCCGGCATTGCGCGGTCAGTGGCGATCAGCTGCGGCGCGGGCCGCGAGATAATCCGGCGCGAGCAGGCCGGCGACCGGCACGGAGACGAAATCCGGATCGGCGAGATAGCGCTCGCGGTCGGCATAGGCCAGCCGCTGCGCTTCGGCGATCAGGTGCCAGGCGCGGAGATCGTCCTTGCCCAGCCCGCGCAGATCGAACTTCTCGAGCAGCCCCAGCACGCCCAGCACCGTCGTCGCGCCCGAACTGGGCGGCGGCCATCCCGCAGATTCGGTACTTGCGATAGGTGGTGCAAACCGGTTCGCGCGGTCTTGGCATCGTATGCGGCGATATCGCCGGTGGTCATCGCCGCCGGATTGCGCGGCGCGGTGCTGACTGCGCTGGCAATCGCGACCGCATTGGGGCCGACGTAGAAGCTGTCCGCACCCCGGCTGGCGAGCTGCTCCAGGAAGGTCGCCAGCGCCGGGTTGCGGATCGTGGTTCCGGCTGGCAGCGGGGTGGAGCCATCGGCCTGATAATAGATCGCGCGGCCTTGCGGAGAAAGCGCGGCGGTGATCTTGAACCGGACCAGGAAGGCATTGCAGCCGCGGCGTCATCACATAGCCATCGCGCGCCAGCCGGATCGCGGGCTGGAACAGCGCGGCCCAGGGCAGCTTGCCGTGCTGCTGGTGCGCCTGCGCCATCAGCCGCAGATTGCCGGGCACGCCGACGCTTTTCCCGCCGGGGATCGCCTGAATCACCGACATCGGCTTGCCATCGACGAAGAACCATTCCGGCCCCGCCGCCATCGGCGCGGTTTCGCGCCCGTCGAGCGTATCGACCTTGCCACTGCCGTCATCGACCAGCAGGAACCCGCCGCCGCCGATGCCCGAGCTTTGCGGTTCGACCACGGTCAGCGCCAGCAAAGTCGCGAGCGCGGCGTCGGTGGCGCTGCCGCCTTGTCGCAAGATCTCGGCCCCAGCCGCTGCCGCGCGCGGATCGGCGGCGCTGACCATGCCCTTGTCATAGACCGGCGCAGCGGGCGGGGCGGGGATGGTGGCGCAGGCTCGCCAGCAGGAGCGGCGCGGCGAGCAGGGCGACCAGTTTCAGCTTCATGGCGCGCAGGCTATTCGCTTCCCACCGCCTCGGCAATGGTGCTGAAGCCATCGCGGCGCATCAGCCGTTCCAGCCCGCGCGTGATCTGCCGCGCGATCCCCGGTCCGGCATAGACCATCGCGCTGTACAGCTGGACCAGACTGGCCCCGGCACGGATCCGCGCCCAGGCGTCTTCGGCCGTGGCGATCCCGCCGACCCCGATCAGCGGCATCGCGCCGCCGGTGGCCTGGCGGAAATCGCGCAGGCGTTGCTGCGCCAGATCGCGCAGCGGCGCGCCGGACAGTCCGCCGGCCTCGCCCGCTTGGCGCGATTTCAGCGGCGGCCGCGAGATCGTGGTGTTGGAGACGATCAGCGCGTGCAATCCCGTGCTCGAGCGCCACTTCGGCGATCGTCGTCGATATCGGCCGGGTTCGAGATCGGGCGCGACCTTCAGGAACACCGGCGCGATCGCCGGCCTCGCGGTGCGCTGCCGAGCACTGCATCGAGCAATTCATCGAGCGCGCTCTTCGTCCTGCAAGGCGCGCAGGCCGGGGGTGTTGGGCGAGGAGACATTGATCGCTGACATAGTCGGCCAGCGGCGGCGACAGCCTCGAAGGCGTTCAAGTAGTCGCGCATCCGGTCGGTCGAATCCTTGTTCGCGCCGATGTTGATGCCAACCACGCCGCCTTGGTTGCGCCGCCCTCCAGCCGCTCGACCGCTGCCTCGACGCCCGCCGTTGTTGAACCCCATCCGGTTGATCACCGCGCGGTCCTCGGTCAGGCGGAACAGGCGCGGCTTGGGATTGCCGGCTTGCGGCAAGGGGGTGACCGTGCCGACTTCGGTAAAGCCGAACCCCAGCCCCAGCACCGCGTCGGCCACTTCGGCGTCCTTGTCGAACCCCGGGGCCATGCCCAGCGGATTGGGAAACTGCAGCCCGGCGACGGCTGTCGCCAGCGGACCGGGACGCGGCGGGGCGGCCATGCGGCAATGCGCTTAGAGCGGTCGATGGTCAGGCGGTGCGCGCGCTCGGGATCGAGCAGGAACAAGGCCGGGGTGAGCAGCGGAAAGATCATGCGCGCCGCTATGGCAGCGCGAATCGTCCGAGTCGACTGGTCGGTAGACCGCCGGGCGAGCACGAAATAAAGTTTCACTGCAAACGATTGATGCTTCACATTCGGGCAACAACAGCCCGATTTTTGTCGATTCCATACAATTGCGCGGCTGCGAATCAGCCTAATCAACCCTTGCGACCCGAAGGGCTCGTTGTTGCAAACAGCGAGTTCTCACTTTCATAGCGGCTCCCGGGCTTCACCTGGTGAGCCGCTTTTTTTGCGTCCGCCGCCTCACCGTGCCCCCACCATGCCCAAAAGTGCAGGCGCGGCGAGCGATTGCAATCTGCGCGCGAAGCCTAGTGAAACCGGAACGAATCGTTCCGATTACCGCAGGAGCTTGCCGCATGCGCCTGTCCAGCATGGCCGACTATGCCGTGGTCACAATGAGCGCCGCCGCGCGCCATTGCGGGTCCGCGCGTGTTTCTGCGGCGCAACTGGCGCTGGAAACCGGGCTGCCGGTGCCGACCGTGCAGAAACTGGTCAGTGCGCTGACGGCGGCGGGGCTGCTGCGCTCGGTGCGCGGGGCCGGCGGCGGTCTGAAGCTGGCGCGCCCGGCTGCGGCGATCAGTCTGGCCGATATTGTCGAAGCGATCGAAGGCCCGATCGCGCTGACCGCCTGTGTCGATCACGGCAAGCACGATTGCGGGCTGGAAAGCGCCTGCATCGTCCGCCCGCACTGGGGCGTGGTCAACGCCGCGATGCGCGGAGCGCTGGCCGAAGTGCCGCTGACGCGCTTGGCCCAAACACCTGGCGACGGGCTTGCAGCATGAACGAGCAAGTCATCCTCAAGGACCAGGCCGCGCATGATGCGGCGGCCAAGGTTGCCGATTACGAGCACGGCTGGTCGGCCGATATCGAGACCGACTTCGCGCCCAAAGGGCTGAACGAAGACACCGTCCGGTTCATCTCGGGCAAGAAGAACGAGCCCGAATGGATGCTCGACGGCGCGGCTGAAGGCGTTCCGGCATTGGCAGACCATGCCCACGCCCGACTGGGCCAAGCTCAACATTCCGCCGATCGACTATCAGGACGCCTATTACTACGCCGCGCCCAAGGCCAAGCCCAAGCTGGCCAGCCTTGACGAGGTCGATCCCGAGATTCTCGAAGTCTACAAGAAGCTCGGCATTCCGCTGGAGGAGCAGAAGGTGCTCGCCGGGGTCGAAGGCGCGCGCAAGGTTGCGGTCGATGCGGTGTTCGATCAGCGTTTCAGCGTCGCCACCACCTTCCGCGCCGAGCTGGAAGCGCGCCGGGGTGATCTTCCGCTCGATTTCGGAGGCGATCCGCGAATATCCCGAATTGGTGCAGCGCTGGCTGGGCAAGATCGTGCCGATGCACGACAACTTCTTCGCCGCGCTCAACTGCGCGGTCTTTTCCGACGGGACGTTTGTGTACATCCCCGAAGGCGTGCGCTGCCCGATGGAGCTGAGCACCTATTTCCGGATCAATGCCGAAAACACCGGGCAGTTCGAACGCACGCTGATCATCGCCGAAAAAGGCAGCTACGTCAGCTATCTGGAAGGCTGCACCGCGCCGATGCGCGACGAAAACCAGCTCCACGCCGCCGTGGTCGAACTGGTCGCGATGGACGATGCCGAGATCAAGTATTCGACCGTGCAGAACTGGTATCCCGGCAATGCCGAAGGGCTGGGCGGAATCTACAACTTCGTCACCAAGCGCGCGCTGTGCCAGGGCAAGCGTCAGAAAGTCAGCTGGACCCAGGTTGAAACCGGCTCGGCGGTGACGTGGAAATATCCCAGCTGCGTCTTGAACGGCGAGGACTCGGTGGGCGAGTTCTACTCGGTCGCGGTGACCAACAATTACCAGCAGGCCGATACCGGCACCAAGATGATCCACAACGGCAAAGGCAGCCGCTCGACGATCATCTCCAAGGGCATTTCGGCGGGCAAATCGAACAACACCTATCGCGGGCTGGTCCGCGTCGCCCCGCACGGCGGAGGGCGTGCGCAACTTCACCCAGTGCGATTCGCTGCTGCTCGGCAAAGACTGCGGCGCGCACACCGTGCCCTATATCGAAGTGCGCAATCCCTCGCGCAGATCGAGCACGAGGCGACCACCTCGAAGATCAGCGACGACCAGCTGTTCTACGCGATGCAGCGCGGGCTGGACAGGAAGCGGCAGTGGCGCTGATCGTCAACGGCTTCGCCAAGGAAGTGCTGCAACAGCTGCCGATGGAATTTGCGGTGGAAGCGCAGAAGCTGCTGGGGATTTCGCTTGAGGGGAGCGTGGGGTGAGCTTCGACTATTATCTAACGGTGCCGTCCGAAAAATGGCCGAGCTTTGATCAACTGCAAGCGGCGTTGGATCAAGACGGCCTGACCTTAGCGGTAGTTAGACCTGATGGTCTAACCGGATCACATGCATTTACAATTGACGGGAATGACGACTGTTTTGGCTTTTTGTTCTGTGGTTTGGCGGCGCGCATCGAAGGTCGGCTTACATCGTTCGCTGAAGGCGACTTCCAAATCATGGAGGATTCCTTTGAACCATATCGTGCGCACGAAGTGGTTGAAATTATGTTCAAAAATGATCTGCCCGTAAAGGTCGGCGATAAACTCTGTCATATTTCATACTGGGATTCCAACGTCACCTTGGGCGTATGGTGGTATGTGTGCGCAACATTCGCGAAGCATTTCGGTGCAACCTGCTATGACCCGCAAGGCGATGGGATTGTTGACCAAGATACCTTGTGTGGAATGGCTGCCGGATTGTGCGGCGATGCCGAGACCGAAAGCAACGGCAACCCAAGCGAAATGTCAGACGTTGAAACGGCCAAAGGAGCGCCGACAATTGTTGAGCGAATTCGCAAATTTGTTGGACTCCAATGATGCCCCAAATCCAAAGCCTCGACGCCTCAACATATTCCCGTCACCCCGTGCTTGACACGGGGCTTGGCTGTTCTTCGAGCGGCGGGGCGGAAGGTGGCCTAACCCCGTGTCAAGCACGGGGCGACGAAGCTAGATGGATAACATGAGTGACCAAAAAAACCCTCTCCGCCCGGCCCCTGTCCGAACGCACCGAAGCCCCGCCGCTGCAAAAGCGCGGGCGCGGGTGGACGATTGCGGACAAGCGCCTCGATCAGGTCCACGCGATGGCGCGGGCCAACAAGGCGACGCCGACCCCGGCGCAGGCCGCGCTGGCTGACAAGCTGGGCGAGCAGGAGCTGGGCAAGTACAAGCTCCACCGGCAGGTGGTGATCGGCTCGGCGATTGTCGATTTCGCCTGCCAGCCCTTGAAGATCGCGGTGTCGATCGACGAGGGCGGCGATCCGGCCCTGGTGCAGCGGCGCGATCTCAGCCTGGGGGCGGTCGGCATTCAGGTGCTGCGCTTCACCGCCGAAGACGTGCTGGCCGATCCCGATGCGGTGGTCAGCACGGATCATCGCGGCCATGAAGGCCCGCTATGACGAACGCCGCGCGCGCGGCCGTGCCCGCCCCGAACCGCGCCCCGCACGACAAGGATACAGCCGGTGACCCTGCTAAAGATTGAAAACCTCCACGCCACCGTCGCGGACAAGCCGATCCTCAAAGGCTTGTCGCTCAGCGTTGGCGCGGGGGAGATCCACGCGATCATGGGGCCAAACGGTGCGGGCAAATCGACCTTGTCCTATGTGCTGGGTGGACGGCCCGGGTATGAAGTGACGGGTGGCAGCGTGACCTTTTCTCCCAACCCCGCTCATGCTGAGCTTGTCGAAGCATCTGGCGCTGCGGACGGTGCTTCGACAGGCTCAGCACGAGCGGATGTTGCTGGGGAGGCGGTGGATTTATTGGCCCTCGCCCCGCATGAGCGCGCTGCTGCCGGGCTGTTCCTGGGTTTCCAGTACCCAGTGGAAATTCCCGGCGTATCCTTCGTCCAGTTCCTGCGTGAAAGCCTCAATGCCCAGCGCACTGCGCGCGGGCAAGCGCCGCTGTCGGGCGGAGAATTCCTCAAGCTGGCGCGCGAGACAAGCCGCGCTGCTCAAGCTCGATATGGACATGCTCAAGCGCCCGGTGAATGTCGGCTTTTCGGGCGGCGAGAAAAAGCGCGCCG
The DNA here is from genome assembly GCA_963802015.1 of uncultured Alphaproteobacteria bacterium. Taxonomy (GTDB): domain Bacteria; phylum Pseudomonadota; class Alphaproteobacteria; order Sphingomonadales; family Sphingomonadaceae; genus Novosphingobium. The sequence goes on along the minus strand of CAWDHB010000004.1, from coordinate 580,369 downwards.
AGATGGTGCAGATGGGGATCCTCGATCCCACGCTTCGCAGTGCTCGATGAAACCGACAGCGGGCTCGATATCGATGCGCTGCGCGTGGTCGGCGACGGGATCAACGCGGTGATGCGCCGCCCGGACAAGGGCGTGCTGCTGATCACCCACTATCAGCGCCTGCTCGACTATGTGAAGCCGGACTTTGTCCACGTGCTGGCCGGCGGGCGGATCGTCCGCACCGGCGGCCCCGAACTGGCGCTTGAGCTGGAAGAGCATGGCTACGAGGCAGTGGCCCAGAGACCGCAGCGTGAGTGCGATGATCGCCTTGCTGCTGGCGCAGGCAACGCCTGAAGCAGCTGCAATGGAGCCAGAGATTGTGGTTCTGGCGCAGAAGCTCAAATCCACCCGCTTCGTCTGGAAAGCCAGCGACAAGAGTGGCGCTTGGAAGCTGACCAAATGTCAGATCAAAAGAGTAGCGGTGACAAGGCGGTCGACGCCATCGCCTGTAAAGCGGTGGAGCAATGCCTGCAAACAATGCCGCTGGGAACCACGCGGGCACCCCCTGAATTTAGCCTGTGTCTGACCGAACGGCGCGCCGTGATGCTAACCGAACTAGCGGCACTGCGGGCGGCTGCGGCTGACCCCAAGCCATGACCATGCTCGCCCTTCCCACCCGCCGCGATGAGGCGTTCCGCTACGCGGATCTGGCCGCGCTGACGCCGCTGTGGCCGGTCGCGGTCGAACAGATTGTCGTGCCTGCGGGCGAGAGCGCGGGCGGAAACGATTGTCAGCCTGGGCGACGCGGCCGACGGTGCGCGAACTGGCGGTCGTGCTGGAGGCCGGGGCTGCGTTTGACTTGCGCATTCTGAGCGCCGGAGCGGGCTATGGCCGGATCACGGTGCGCGCCGAACTGGGCGCGGGCGCGCGGCTTCACGCTGGGCGCGGCGCAGCTGGCGGGCGGGGCGCAGACGCTCGAAGTGGTCACCGAAGTGCACCACACCGGCGCCCGATGCGGTCAGCCGCCAGACCGTGCGCTCGGTCGCGGGCGGCACGGCCACGGCCAACTATCTCGGCAAAGTGATGGTCGCGCGCGGGGCCGATGGAACCGACGGCGAGCAATCGGTGCGGGCGATGCTGCTGAACCGCACCGCGACGGCCAATGCCAAGCCCGAACTGGAAATCTACGCCGACGACGTGAAATGCGCGCACGGCTGCGCGGTGGGTGAACTCGATGCCAATGGCCTGTTCTACATGGCCTCGCGCGGATTGCCGCCGGAACTGGCCAAGCAGTTGATGCTGCAAGCCTTTGTGGCTGAAGCCTTTGTCGGCGCTGCGGACGAAGAGGCTTTGCTGGAGGCTGCACTTAAAGCGTTGGGGGAGATGCTGTGAAGTCACCCCCCGCCCCCGTTCGCATCGAGCGTAGTCGAGATGCCGCACGCGAGTGTCTCGACTACGCTCGACATGAACGGGCTCAGGAGTCAGTTTCCAGGCCTCAAAAACTGGCACTATCTCGATACCGCCGCGACTGCGCAGAAGCCGCAAGCGGTGATCGACGCAGCGGCGCGGGCGATGGGGGCGGACTACGCCACGGTCCACCGCGGGGTCTATGCCCGCTCGGCGGATATGACGCTGGCCTATGAGGCAGCGCGGCGGCGCGTGGCGCAGTTCATCGGCGCGCAGGCGGACGACGTGGTGTTTATGCGCGGGGCGACCGAGGCGATCAATCTGGTCGCGCATGGGCTGACCACCGGGCCGGATGCGCCGCTCAAGCGCGGCGACCGGGTGCTGCTGAGCCAGCTGGAGCATCATTCCAACATCGTGCCGTGGCAGCTGGCGGGCTGGCAGGTCGATGTTTGCCCGCTGACTGCCGATGGCCGGATCGACCTCGATTGGCTCGCCGCGATCTGACGCCCGCGCACAAGCTGGTGGCGCTGGCGCATGTTTCCAACGTGCTCGGCTCGACGCTCGACGTGGCGCGCGCGGTGGAGATCGCGCGCGGGGTCGGCGCGCAGCTGCTGCTCGATGGCTGCCAGGCCGTGCCGCGCCTGCCGGTGGATGTGGCGGCGCTGGGCTGCGATTTCTACGTGTTCTCGGCGCACAAGCTCTACGGCCCGACCGGGATCGGGGCGCTGTGGGGCCGGGGCGAACTGCTCGCGGCGATGCCGCCATAGCAGGGCGGCGGGGCGATGATCGACCGGGTGACCTTTGCCGAGACCACCTATGCCGCGCCGCCGCGCGGTTCGAGGCGGGGACGCCGGCGATTGTCGAGGCGATCGCGCTGGACGCGGCGGTGGACTATGTCGCGGCGATCGGGCTCGAGCGCGATCCACGCGCACGAAACCGCGCTGGTTGGCCGAGCTGCGCGAAGCGCTGCGCCGCCGCAACGATGTCACGCTGTTCGGGCCGGAGGACAGCGCCGGGATCGTCTCGCTTCGCGCTGGAGGGGGTGCATCCGCACGACCTCGGCACTATCTTGGACGAAGAAAACGTCGCGATCCGCGCCGGGCACCACTGCGCCCAGCCGCTGATGGACTGGCTGGGCGTGCCCGCCACCGCGCGGGCGAGCTTTGGGCTCTATTCGGATGAAAGCGACGTGGCCGCGCTGCTGCACGGGATTGAACGCACGAGAAGGATTTTCGCCACGTGACCCAGCAAGCGAACGAAGAACGCAAATTATGGTCGAAGAAGTCGCTGAGGTGGCCACGCCGCCGCGCGCACAGGTCGAGGAAAGCGCCTGCGCGACAAGCTGGAGCGCAAGCGCGATTACCTCGATGGCTTCCTCAACGCGGCCCCGCCGGCTGCGACGCCCGGCGAGCCGGGCGGCGACATCTACGAAGCGGTGATCGCCGCGCTGAAGGACATTTTCGATCCCGAAATCCCGGTCAACATCTATGATCTGGGGCTGATCTACGGCGTCGATGTCGATGCCGACGGCGGCGTGGTGGTGACCATGACGCTGACCACGCCGCATTGCCCGGTGGCCGAATCGATGCCCGGCGAGGTCGAGCTGCGGGTCGCGGCGGTGCCGGGCGTGCGCGATGCCGAAGTCAATCTGGTCTGGGACCCGCCGTGGGATCCCGCCAAGATGAGCGACGAAGCCCGGCTGGAGCTTGGAATGCTATGACCACTACCACCAACCAACCCGCCGGCCGCTGCCTGCCGCCGTGATCCTGACCCCCGCCGCCGAAGCGCGGATCGCGGACCTGATGGCGAAGGCCCCTGCTGGAGCGATCGGGGTCAAGCTGAGCACGCCCCGGCGCGGCTGTTCGGGGCTGGCCTATTCGGTCGACTATGTGACCGAGGCCGCCAGCTTTGACGAGAAGATCGAGACCCCCGGCGGGCTGTTCTTCATCGATGCCGCATCGGTGCTCTACCTGATCGGCAGCACGATGGACTGGGTCGAAGACGATTTCACCGCCGGGTTCGTGTTCGAGAACCCCAATGCCAAGGGCGCCTGCGGCTGCGGGGAAAGCTTTACCGTCTGACGCTCTAACCGTCATTCGGACGGACAGGCCGGGGCACGAATTGTTCGCCGGTTTCCTCGTCGATAAAGGCGATCAAGCGCTTTTTCAAGCTCGTCCAGCAGCCCATCGGCCTCCAGCATGGCTTGCAGCCAGTCCTGCTTCTGCCGGCGGCGAATGCGGCGGCGGCCTCGGCTGCATCAGCATGGCTTGACAGCTCCGCCGCTGAGGTCCAGCAGGCTGCCGAAGGCGCCGCCCAGATCGGGCTGCGAGCGTCGCCATCCGGCCAAGGAAGCCGCCGATCCCCGCGCCTTCGCTGTTCATGAACCTCTCCAGCTCGCCCGCGCGTTCATGGCTCAGCGGCTCATGCCCGCCGAACCCGAGCAGGTAATTGGCCACGCCCTGAACGAACAGCTGTCTGCCATTCGGGCGCATTGTCTGCCGTACAGCGTAGCGTCCTTGATCCGGAACAGCAGTTCGGCTTCGGCCTGGCTGACGCTCGCAGGGCGATCGCCGCCGGCGGCGAAAATCGTCCGGCGCAGCAGCGCGCATTCGGCGGCATTGATCCCGTCGGCGGTCAGTTCGCCGTGGCGCGCCGGGCCTTCGCCGTGCAGCACGGCGGCTTCGATCTGCTGCAGCGCATAGTCCTTCAGACGGCTTGCGGGACGCTGAGCGACTTTTCGAGCACGCGGACCAGCAGTTCCAGTTCCGCCAGCGATCTCGACCCGGCCGTCGGGGTCGATCCGCGCGATCAGCTCGTCGCCCATTTCCTGATCGACATAGCCATGCGGTTCGACCGTGTTGACCACGAATTCGCTGAGCGCCTCGACAAAGAAATCGCACCATTCGGGCGAATGCTCGGCCAGCGCATCGTTGGCGACGAACAGCGGCTTCGGCCTCTTCGGGGTCCATCCTGCCGTCAGCCCAGCCCGCTTGCCGCGCAGCGCGAGGATTTCGTCGCGCCGAAATCGTGCCGTCTGCCGCCGCCTGCGCGACGAATTCACCGAATTGCATAGCTCATGGCCGGTCAGCCCCCGGTCTTCGGATAAGCGGTCGCCGAGTATCGCCGATTAATCGTTACACTTGCATTGGCTTGCGCAGCGCGGCGATGCAGGCGGCCCGGTCGACATCGCGGCCATCGCTGGGGCGGCGGGCATCGACATAGGTCGCCTGCGGTTCGGCCCCGGCTGCTCTTGGGATAGAGAAAGACGTCGAGCACGCAGGCGTTGCCGGCGAATTGCAGCTTGCGCGCATCGCCCTCCCACACGTCGAGCCGCGCCGGGCCGAACTGGCGCAGCAGATCGGCGCGGGTTGCGCCGATCACGCCCTCGGTGCCGGGCAAGGCCAGACCTGCAGCCGGCGGCGGGGTGCGGCGAACCGGGGTGCGCACCACGGTCGGGCACTGGACGGCGGGCGCTGACGGGCTACGCGCCGCCGGTCGAACGCTGGCGCAGGCGGCGAGCAGCGAGAGCGAGCGCGAGCGCGATGAGCAGTTTAGGCGGCATGCGAGGCAATTCCCTTGCGGTGGATCAGGTGGGTCGCGGCCGCTGCGCCAAGCAGCGGGGCGAGGAGATTGGACGAACGGCACGGCAGCAGCGCGGTTACCGCCCCGCCCAGCGCGAGCCGCTCCCATCCGCGCAGCGGCGGGGCGCGAGCGGGATGCGGCGCGATGGCGCAGCCAGACCATGTCCTGCAATTCGCGCCCCAGCAGCACGGCGTTGACCAGCCAGAACACCAGCGGCGCGCCCAGCCCGGTGATCAGCAGCACCAGCGCGACCGGCAGCGCGAGCAGGTTGAACAGCAGCGCGCGCCCGGCCCCGCGAGGCCGTTCGCCAAGCTCCTCGCGCAGCCGAGCTTGCGTGCGCTGCGCAGCCGCGGCGGGATAGTGCTTCGCCTCGACCGCGATCGACCACTTCGTCGGCGAACAATTGCAGCACCAGCAGCGCCAGATCCGCCACAGCAGCCAGCCGGCGACACCACGATCAGCAGCGGCCGCCAGGTCGCTGTATTCTGCGCAGCGCCGGGTAGCGATCAATCAGCGCATCGAGCCCGTACCAGCCTGCGGTGCCGAGCACCGCAAACAGCGCCAGCGTCACCGCCAGGCTCTTCGCAGCACCCGCAGCACGCGCGGATCGGTCAGTCTGGCCGAGGGCGAGGGCGAAGGCAGATAGCATCCTGGCGGCGGAATCGCCTGCACGGTCCGCACTGTCAACGCCGCCACACTTTGCACTCGCGCAAAAGCGGCTAGGCGCGCCCGCTGGACACGCTCCGCCAAGCACAGGAATTCCCATGATCGCAGCCCGCACCGACGTGATCGCGATCGGCAATGCCATTGTTGATGTGATGGCCCCCTGTCAGGATGAGCTGATCGAACAGTCTGGGGCTGACGCGCGGCGGAATGACGCTGGTGGATGAAGCCCAGGCCCATGCGCTCTATCGCGGCGATGGGTCCGGCGCAGCGAAATTTCGGGCGGTTCGGCGGCCAATACGCTGGCCGGGCTCGCCGCGCTGGGATCGACGCTGCGCGTTCATCGGCCAGGTTGCTGACGATCAGCTGGGCGAAGTTTTCGCGCACGATATCCGGGCCGGCGGGATCTGCTTTCGATACCCCGGCCCGGGCCGGTCAGCCCGCCGACTGCGCGCTGCCTGATCTTTGTGACGCCCGATGGGCAGCGGACGATGAACACCTTCCTCGGGGCCTCGCAGTTCCTGCCGCCCGCCGCGCTGGATGAAGCCGCGATTGCCGCATGCGGGATGCTCTATCTCGAAGGCTATCTGTGGGATCCAGAAGAACCGCGCGCGGCGATGCGCCGGGCGATTGAGGCGGCGCGCGGGGCCGGGCCGCAAAGTCGCCTTCACGCTCTCCGATGCCTTCGTGATCGACTCGCCACGGCGACGATTTCCGCGCGCTGATCGCTGCCGGCGAGATCGACATCCTGTTCGCCAACCACGTCGAGCTGGCGGCGCTGACCGGCACCGATGATTTCGAAGCCGGGATCGCGCAGCTTGCGCCCAAGGTTCCGACTCTGGTGGTCACGCGCGGCGCTGACGGCGCAGTCGCGGTTCAGCGGCGGTGAGCGCGCCGAGGTCCCGGCTGAACCGGTCGGCCAAGTGGTCGATACCACCGGGGCGGGCGATCTTGTTCGCCGCCGGATTCCTCCACGGCCACGTCACCGGCGCTCGCTGCAGCGATTGCCTGACTATGGGCGCAATCGCCGCCGCCGAAATCATCTCGCACTTCGGCGCGCGGCCTGAAGCCGACCTCAAGCGCCTGGTTGCTCGCGACCGGCTGGGCTAAGTGCTTCGAATCGAATCGTAAGATCGATTTCGATTCATCCACAGAGTTATCCACTTAGCCTTCGGCTGTGAATCCGAGTCGCACGCCACACGAGCGCGCGACCGGGGAGGGGTCGCAAGCATGAGTGTGGTCACACAGATTGGCGCTGTCAGCGCCGCGCCGCAATTCCATTTTGATGGCGAACATCCTGCGGTTGTCGTCGCCGATATCGCTACGTCGGGCCCGGGCAAAAGCCAAAGTGATCACGCTTGCCAACGAAAAGGGCGGGGTCGGCAAATCCACCCTGGCGTTTCATCTGGCGGTCGCGCTGGCCGATTGCGGGCACAAGGTTCTCGCAGTCGATCTCGATCGCCGTCAGCAGACGCTGACCCGTGCACTGACCAACCGCGATGGCACTGCGCGCCGCCTGGGTGTGCGGCTGCCATTGCCGCGACATGTGCTGCTGCAGCAGCCAAGCGGCGCGATGCTCTGCCAGGAAATCGCGCGGCTGGGATGGGACTGCGATTATGTGGTGATTGATGCCCCGGGCCACGATAGCCGATTGCGCGGCGGGCGATTGCGCTGGCAGACCAGCTGGTGACCCCAGTGAACTATTCCTACGCCGATCTCGATCTGCTTGGGCGGTTCGATCCGGTGGGCCTCAAGCTTCAGGGGCCGGGCTGCTTTGCCCAACTGTCGGCCGAACTGCGGGCGCGCGGGCAAACAGCCGGGATTGGCTGGGCTCGATTGGCTGGTGCTGCACAACCGCAAACGGCACGATACCAGCCACAACCGCGCCAGGCGATTGCCCAGCGCTGCGGCGGCTCGCCCCCAAACTCGATTTCCGGCTCGGGCGCGGGCCTCACCGAACGCGTAGCTTATCGCGAACTATTCCCGCTCGGGCTGACCCACCTCGATCTGCACCGCATTCCGGCCTGCCGCGCACCAGCGCGCGGCGCCAGCGCGAAATGCTGGCCTTGCTTGATGATTTGCGTCTGCTGCGAACCGGTCGAAGCCGCTGCCGATCTGTTCGCCGTGGCAGCAGCAGGCGGCGGTTTCGCCTGAATCACATCCCACTTGGGTTCGCGCAGGATCGGGGACTGGCCGCGCAGGAAATCGCGCGGAAGGGTGCCGGTCAGGGCCTTGAAATCGCGGATGAAGTGCGATTGGTCGGCATAGCCGCATTCGAGCGCCAGTTCGGTCCACGATGCGCCCGGGTTCAAATTCTTTGCGATGGACTGCCTGGCCGATCCGGCAAATCCGCGCATAGTGTTTGGGATTGAGCCCGGTCAGCGCCTGAAACCGGCGCTGGAACTGGCGCAGCGACAGCCCGGACTCGTCTGCCAGATCCTGTACGCTGACGATCCCGCGGGCTTCGCGCAGATGGTTTGCGGCACGGGTTACGGCATCGGATCCGGGCTTGCCGTGTGCTAGTTGCGCCAGCCAAGCATCGACCGGACGCCACCATCGCTTGCCAGCTTTCTGCTGCCTGCAAGGTTTCGAGCAAGCCGCTGGGTAGCGTGATTGGAGCGAAAGTATCCACCAGATCAGCGGATTGATCCCCGAACAACTGCGACCGCCGCGGCCGGCTGCAGCCGCGCCGAAAAGGTCCGCAGATCGTCCGGGAACTTCCATGTTGTAATGGTAATGGGTCAACGGGCCGAACAGCCCGACCTGCGGTGCGCCAACGCTTGGTCCCGCTCTCGACGTCCAGCATCGCATGACCGCCACACAGAATGATCTGGATAAAGCAATTGGGTCGCGCCGGGATCACCCGCTGGGTTGACTCCGTTCCGCCACGAATCTCACCGCCCACATAGCCGATCAGCCATGGCGCCAGCTCGGCCCGGCCGCTTTCCAGCAATGTAATTTTCACCGCCGCATTCCCCCCTGGGCCTGTTCAGATGACCAAATCAAACACCCCGCGCGACCGGAATTTCCGCAATTGCCGCGATACACACAAAAATCAACCGCTGTTAGCAGCCGTGCGCGCGATTTCGCGCCAACCGATGTCGCGGCGATGGAATCCGTCGCTGAAATCGATTGCAGCTACTGCACGATAGGCCTGATCGCGTGCTGCGAGAATAGTGTCTGCCCGAGCCGTGACATTCAACACGCGCCCGCCGCTCGCCACCAGTGTGCCTGCGGCAAGCCGGGTTCCAGCCTGAAACACGTGTGCGCTATCAGCTTCGGCCGCCGCGATCCCTGCAATGCTTCCGCCGGCCTGCGGCGTGCCCGGATAGCCTTGCGCGGCGATCACCACGGTCAGCGCGGTGTCCCCAGAGAGGCGTGGCGCGGGCAGCGTGCCCAGCCTGCCCTCAGCACAGGCCAGCAACAGCTCGCCCAGATCATCCTCCAGCCGCAGCATCAGCACCTGGCATTCAGGATCGCCAAAGCGCGCGTTGTATTCGATCAGCTTGACCCCGCTGCGGGTCAGCATCAGCCCGGCATAAAGCACGCCCGAATAGGGCATGCCTTCCGCTGCCATGGCTTGCACCGTCGGCGCGATGATCCGCGTCATCGCCTCACCTTCCAGCGCCGGGGTCAGTACCGGCGCCGGGCTGTAGGCCCCCATCCCGCCGGTATTGGGCCCGGTGTCGCCATCGCCCACGCGCTTGTGATCCTGCGCAGAGCCGAACGGGACTATTGTATGCCCGTCGGTCAGCGCGAACAGACTGACCTCTTCGCCCTCCAGAAACTCCTCGACCACCGCTTCGGCCCCGGCCGCGCCGAACCGGCCAGAGAAAATTTCGTCGATGGCTGTTGCTGCTTCCGCTGCGGTCATCGCCACGGTCACGCCTTTGCCCGCCGCCAGCCCATCGGCCTTGACCACCACCGGCACGCCGAACCGCGCGAGCGCGGCATGGCCTTCGGCAGCGCTGCGGACGCGGGCATAGGCGGCGGTCGGGATGCCATGCCGGTCGCACAATTCCTTGGTGAAGGCCTTGCTGCCTTCCAGCTGGGCGGCGGCGCGGCTCGGGCCGAACACGGCAATGCCCGCTCCGCGCAGGCTGTCCGCGAGGCCATCGACCAAGGGGCCTTCGGGGCCGATCACCACCAGACCGATCGCATGGCCGGCGCAGAACGTGATCATGGCGGCATGGTCGGAACTGTCCAGCGCGACGCATTCGGCATGGTCCGCGATCCCCGGATTGCCTGGGCCGCAAACAATGTGTCCCCCGGTTGCTTAACAAGCGGGATTGCGCCAGCTTCCACGCCAGCGCATGTTCGCGCCCGCCCGATCCCAACAGCAGGATGTTCATGCCCGGTCCTTCGCCCTATTCCGATGATGCCATGCCCGACGCGACGGCTGGGGCGCTGGTAGCGAAGGACGCGGCGGGGGACAACGCCGCGCCGCTGTCGGTCAGCGAGATTTCCGCCGCGCTCAAGCGGGTGGTCGAGGACCGGTTCGGCTTTGTCCGGATCCGGGGCGAGCTCTCCGGGGTCAAGCGCGCGGCATCGGGCCACCTCTATCTGGCGCTGAAGGATGAGAGCGCGCGGATCGACGGGGTGATGTGGCGCGGCAATGCGCAGCGGCTGGGGTTCCTGCCCGAGGACGGGCTCGAGGTGATCGTCACCGGCAAGCTGACGACCTATCCGGGGCGCTCGAATTATCAGGTCGTGATCGAGCGGATGGAGATCGCCGGCGAAGGCGCGCTGCTCGCGCTGCTGGCCAAAACCAAGGCGCGGCTCGAAGCCGAAGGGCTGTTCGACCCTGCGCGCAAGCGCCGCCTGCCCTATCTGCCGCGCGTGATCGGCGTGGTCACTTCGCCAACCGGCGCGGTGATCCGCGATATCCTGCACCGGCTGGCGGACCGGTTCCCGTGCCGGGTGCTGGTCTGGCCGGTGCTGGTCCAGGGCCAGGGCGCGGCGGCGCAGGTCGCGGCGGCAGTGCAGCGGCTTTTCGGGACTGGCGGCGGGCGGCGCGGTTCCCCGGCCCGATCTGGTGATCGTCGCGCGCGGCGGCGGGTCGATCGAGGATCTGTGGGCCTTCAACGAGGAAGCGGTGGTCCGCGCGATCGCCGCGAGCACGATCCCGGTGATTTCCGCGGTCGGCCATGAAACCGATACCACGCTCGCCGATTTCGCCGCCGACTTGCGCGCGCCGACCCCCACAGCAGCGGCGGAGATGGCGGTACCGGTGCGCGACGAGCTGATGGTGCAACTGGGCGAGCTGGCATTGCGCCAGCGCCGCGCCATTGCGCGCCCGGTGCAGCTGGGGCGCGAGCGGCTGGCGGCGCGGGCCGAGCGCTTGCCCGCGCCCGAGGCCCTGCTCGCGCCCTATGCCCAGCGGCTCGACGAGGCGGGTGAGCGCTTGCGGCGGGCTTTGCGAGACCGCGCCGTGGCGCGGGGCGAGCGGCTGCACCAGCTCGGTGGGCGGCTTTCGCTCCCTTTGCTTGCAGCCCGGCTTGACCGCGCGCGTGGTCAGCTGGATGGCCATGCGCGGCTGCTTGCCTCGCTTGATCCCGACCGGGTGCTGCAACGCGGCTATGTGCGGGTGACCGGCCCCGATGGTCGCACGCTGACCAATGCGGCAGCGGCGCGGGCGGCGCAGGCGCTGGCGCTGCATTTCCGCGACGGGACAGTGGCTGCGGTTCCGGCTGACGGCCCATCGCCATCACCGCGCCCTGCGCCCAAACCACGCACGCCTGCGGCCAGCCAGGCCCAAGGCAAATTGCTTTGAGCGCCGCTGCTTGCTAAGGTTCGGACCATGTTGATGTCCTCCGCTGATCGCGCCGCCAACCTCTATTACCAGCCCAACGGCTTTCGGGTGCTCAGCCCCGGCAACCACGTGATCTGCGCGGTCAGTGGCGGCCGGTCGCGCTCGAAGCTCTGCGGTACTGGTGTGTTGTCCGGCAGGAAGCCTATGCCAGGCCCGATCAGGCGACTCAGCGGCTGCTCGGCCGGGCATGAGCTGTTCAGTATGACTGGACCGCGCACAGGGTGGATCTGGGGCAGCGGCGCGCTGCTGCTCCTCGGCATTGGCAGCTGCAATGCCAGCAGCCTCACCCCACCGCCTGCTGCGCCCGCTGTGCGAGCCCGCCCGGTGGTCGCCGCACCCGCTCCGGCACCAGTCGCGACGCGGCCGCCCGCTACGCAATCGCTCTCGCTGACCGGCGAGTTGACCCAGGGCGGCTGGGCGCTCGGTCAGGCTCCCGCTGGAACGCGTCAAGTGACGCTCGATGGCCAGCCGGTGCGCGTGGCGGCGGATGGCCGGTTCCTGATCGCATTTGACCGAGATGCCGGATCTGCAGCCAGGCTTGTCGCCCGGCTGGCGGACGGACGCGATGTGGAGCGCGCCCTGGTGATCAGCCCGCGCGCGTGGCAGATCGAACGGATTCCGCTAGGCCCCCGTCCGGGAACACCGCCCGATCCGGTGTTTTTGCGCCGCAGAGAGGGCGAGCTTGCCCAGATCAATGCAGCCCGCGCGCTCAACCGCGACAGCGACGGCTGGCGGCAGCGCTTCATCTGGCCGGTGGCCGGCCGGATATCGGGGCGGTTCGGGGCGCAGCGGATCTATCCGGCTGGTCCTGGCTGCCTATCATTCGGGGATCGACATCGCGACCGGCGCCAGCGGCACGCCGTTCGTGGCCCCGGCCGACGGGGTGGTGATCCTGGCGGCACAAAGCCCGTTCACGCTGGAGGGCCGCCTGCTGATGATCGATCACGGCATGGGGCTCAACAGCGCATTCCTGCACTGTTCGGCGCTGGACGTGAAAGTGGGCGATGTGGTGCGGCAAGGCCAGTTGATCGGCCGGATCGGCGTAACCGGCCGCGCGACCGGGCCGCATCTGCATTGGTCGATGAAATGGGGCCGAACGAAGCTCGATCCGCTGCTGTTCGCCGGACCAATGCGCTGATTTGCGCCCTCGGCATACCTATGCGCTGCGTCACTCAAAACCAAATATGTCGTCCGATTTGACTCCTTTGTAATTTAATTACAAGCCGTCGCAAGACGTGTGGCTTTGCTGCCACAGGCTCATGCCGGAATGCGTCAAACCCGCCAAAAAGCTTTGCCCCCCGCCCCGGATTTGGCCATGCCCCACCCCATCTATTCGTAGGACAGGGCTGCGCTATGCGCGGGCCGTCTGCTGGATGAGGGACTTCCGGCGGTGCAACACCCTGGAATTGCAAAGGGACTAACCTGTGAAAACAACCACCAAGATCAAGCTCCTGTCGAGCGCAACCAGCGCGGTTGTGTTGATGACCTCGGGCACCGCTTTCGCTCAGGAAGCTGCTGACGATGCCGCCGCTGATGACCAGCCAGCGATCGTCATTACCGGGTCGCTGATCCGCAACCCCAACCTGGAACAGGCCAACCCGGTCAATGTCACCACGGCAGACACGATCGAGCTCAAGCAGTCCAACCTGGCTGAAGAAGTTCTGCGCGAAGTTCCGGGCATCGTTCCCAGCATCGGTTCGGCCGTCAACAACGGCAACGGCGGCGCTTCCTACGTCGACCTTCGTGGTCTCGGCTCCAACCGCAACATCGTCCTGCTCGACGGCAACCGCATCGTCCCGGGCGATCTGCAGGGCCGGGTCGATCTTAACAACATCCCGCTGGCACTGGTCAGCCGCGTTGATGCACAGACCGGCGCGGCGGTGACCACCTATGGCGCAGACGCGATCACCGGCGTGGTCAACTTCATCACCAAGCAGGATTTCGCCGGCGTCGATCTCTCGGTCGTCCGAGCAGATCACCGAGAAGGGTGACGGCAACTTCCTGCGCGCCGACCTTACCCTCGGCGCCAACTTCGACGATGGCCGCGGCAACGCGGTGCTCAGCATCGGTTACCAGGAATCGGACCCGGTCTATCAGGGCGCGCGTGACTTCTCGGTCTTCGGGATCGATTCGTACTCGGGCACGCTCGGCGGTTCGGGCACCTCGGTTCCTTCGCGCTTCTCGGGCACCCGCCCGCTGATCGCTGGCACCAGCACCCCCAACACCACACCGGATGCTGCGGGCAGCGGCAACGGCGGCACCCGCCAGATCAATGCTGCGGGTCAGGCGGTCGGAACCTTCGCGTTCTTCAACTTCAACCCGTACAACATCTTCCAGACGCCGTTCGAGCGCTTCAACATCTTCGCCCAGGCGAATTATGAAGTCAGCGACGCGGTCGAAGTCTACACCCGCGGCATGTTCTCGAAGAACAACGTCAAGACCATCATCGCGCCGTCGGGTTCGTTCGGCGGCCGGTGACGATCAACCTCAACAACCCGTATCTGCCGAGCACGCTGCGCAACCAGTTCTGCGCGTTCAACACTTCGGGCGCCGGGGCTTACACCCCGCTGTATCACTCCGGCTGACTGCGCTGCTGCGGCACCGGCCACCGGGTACGACCGATCCGAGCTATCGCACGGTCACGGTCAACCTCAGCCGCCGCGCGGTTGAAGATCGGGCCGCGGATCAGCGACTACCCGACCACCATCTTCGACTACCGCGTCGGCATGCAGCGGTGCGCTCACCTCGACCGTCGATTGGGACATCAACGGTTCGTACGGCGAATCCGAAAACATCCAGGCGATCAAGAACTACACCCTGCAGTCGCGCTTCCGCCAGGGCCTGCTCGCCAACAACACCACGACCTGCCACAACACCGCCAATGGCTGCGTTCCGGTCAACATGTTCGGTGAAGCCGGCTCGATCAGCCGGCAGCCGCCGCCTTCCTTTCGGAAGACAGCACCACCGTGATCAGCGACCAGCTGGCGCAGGCCCGCGGCCGTGGTCATCGGTGACCTCGGCATCGCCTCGCCGGGCGCCACCGAAGCCGATCGGCTTCGCGCTGGGCGCCGAATTCCGCAATTACGGCGCGCAGCAGAGCTTCCGACACGCTCGCCAAGACCCCGGGCGAACTCGGCGGTGCCGGCGGTGCGGCTCCGGACATCAACGGCGGCTATGGCGTTTACGAAGGCTACGGCGAATTTATCGCGCCGCTGCTCGAAGACAAGCCGCTGTTCCACAGCCTGACGCTCGAAGGTGGTGCGCGCTATTCGAACTACATGATCGATGGCGGGCCCAGCAATAACACCTGGACCTACAAGGTCGGGCTGAGCTGGGAACCGGTCGCGGACCTCAAGTTGCGCGGCAACTATGCCAGCGCGGTGCGCGCACCGAACATCTACGAACTGTTCAGCCCGCTCAACCGTGGTCCTGACCAACCTCGGCGATCGATCCCTGCGCGGGCGCGGCACCGACCACCAACGCCAACCTGCGCGCGGTCTGCATTGCGCAGGGCGCACCAGCCGGCACGATCGGTTCGATCACCAACCCGACTGCGGCTCAGGCCAACACCACGGTCCGGCGGCAACATCAACCTGCTGCCGGAAAAGGCTACCACCTGGACTGTCGGCGCGGTGTTCCAGCCGTCGTTCGCTGCCGGGCTTCTCGCTGTCGGTCGATTACTACAACATCAAGGTGACCGACGTGATCGGCGACGCCGACCTCGGGCGACTCATCGCAGCCTGCTTTGGCGGTCTCTCTGCTGCAAGCGCCGCCAACCCGGCTTGCACGACGATCCGGCGCAATCCGGTCACCGGCGGGCTCGACGGCGATCCGGCAACCACGCCGGGTCTGCTTCAGCCGCTCAGCAACGACGGGCAAGCTGACCACCGACGGCGTCGATCTGATCGCGAACTACAGCAATGATCTGGGCTTCGCCAAATGGCAGTCGGGCTTCGTGTTCAACTATACCACTTCGCAGAAGTTCAATGCGTTCGTTGCCAGCCCGACCTCGATCGACCGCGAATGCGTTGGCTACTACAGCGCGAACTGCGGCTTCACTGGATCGATCCAGCCGAAGTATTCAGTGGACTTGGCGCAACACGCTGTCGGTTGATGATGTCGATATCTCGTTCCTGTGGCGCCACATTTCTGGCATGCAGCAAGAGCCGCTCGATATTACGAATGCTGACGGCACGCCTAACAACGGACCGGCTTACGCAGGCCCGCTGCCAGTTGGCTTCGGCTACCGCGAAGGCGAAACGGTCGACTTCGGCAAGATCCGTGCCTACGACTGGTTCGACCTGACCGTGCGCTTCAACGTGACCGACAACTTCACGATGTCGGCCACGGTGCAGAACCTGCTCGACAAGGATCCGCCAGTGGTGGGTTCGTCGATCGGTTCAACCGCGTTCAACAGCGGCAATACCTTCCCGTCGACTTACGACGCGCTGGGTCGCCGCTTCGCGGTATCGGCACGCCTGAAGTTCTAGTTCCAGCTGGAACCAGACCGGAAACGGGGGCGGGCAGCAATGCTCGCCCCTTTTTCTTTGCGCACACGGGCAGTTGACTGGTGCGCGAACCTGTCGTCATGACACCACAGTGACCCGCGACATCGCCCAAGCCGAACTCCACGCCCGCGCCGCGCTTGCGCAGGGCCAGGCAACGACTAAGGACCACGCCACGCTGGGCTGGGCGGCGCTGGCCCGCGGCGACGATGCCGGCGCGCACCGCGCCTTCCACGCCGCAATCGCGCTCGCCCCACGCCATCCCGACGCGCTGGTCGGCCTTGCCAACATCCTGCGCCGTCAGGGATTGTTGCGCGACGCCGTGCTGCATTGCGACGCGGCGCTGGCCGAAGATCCGACAATCGCTCGATGCCTGGCTCGAACGCGGGTTCGTGCTGGCCAGCGGTGGCTCGATGCCCGCTGCCGCCGAGTGCTACCGCCGCGTGCTCGCGCTCGATCCCGCCAATGTCGCCGCCAATGCCGGTCTCGCGTCGATCCTCGCCCGCGATGGCGACAGCCCGGTCGCGCGCGCCCATGCCGATGCCGCACTGTCGCTCGACCCGGACAATGCCATCGCCACCGCCGCGCTCGCGACAATGGAGCTCGAAGCCGGTCAACCACAGCGCGCCCGCGCCTTGCTCGAACCGCTGCTCGTCCGCACCCCTGGCCCCAGCGCTGACCGCGCGGTCCTCGCCAATCTGCTCGGAGACGCCTTGGCAAAGCTGAGCGAGCCGGACGCAACCTATGCGGCCTATGTGCAATCAAAAGCCGATTTCGCAGCCATCCACGCTGCCCGGTATACCAGCCGCGCGCCCGCGCTCGACTTCGTCCAGCGGCTCTCCGCTCGAGTTGAAGCGCGTTCCTGCCCATCCACCCAATCCCACGCCTCAACCTGCCAATGCCGCAGCCAACCACCTGTTCCTGCTCGGCTTTCCCCGCTCCGGCACGACCATGGTGGAAAATATCCTGGCTTCCATTCCCGGGGTCTTCGCCCTGGAAGAGCGCCCGACGCTTGGCTTGGCTGACCAGCACTTCCTTGCCGAACCCGGCGGGCTGGCGCGCTTTGACGCGCTCGCGGAGGCCGGCTTTGGCACCCTATCGCGCCGCCTATTGGGATGGCATCGCCCGCGCCGGCCTCAACGTCGCCGGGCACTGCCTGGTCGATATGGACCCGCTCAAAGGCACCCGCTTGCCGCTGATCGCGCGGCTGTTTCCGGCGGGCCAAGGTCCTGATCATGCGCCGCGATCCGCGCGATGTGGTGTGGAGCTGCTTTCACACCCATTTCGCGCTGACCAACGCCGCGCTCGATTTTACCACGCTGGCTGGCACCGCGCGGCACTATGCGGCGATGATGGAGCTGATCGAACTGTGCCGGGACCAGCTTGCCCTTGACCGCTCACGAAGTCCGCTACGAAGCGCTCGTGCGTGATTTCGACGCGGAAACACAGGCATTGTGCGCCTTCGCGGACGTGCCCTGGTCCGATGCCCTGCGCCAATTTGGCGCGACGGCCCAGCGGCGCGGGGTCGCCACCGCCAGCGCGGGGCAGGTCCGCAAGGGGCTCTACGATGGCTCAGGCCAGTGGCGGCCCTATGCGCGCTATTTCGAGCCGGTGCTGCCGATCCTGCAGCCCTGGATCGAGCGGTTTGGCTACTGCAGCCTGACCGAGCAGCGCCCCCGGAGCCTCCAGCGCTATCCCAGCCGCCACCGCAACTTGGCGCGGCCCAGTCCAGCACCATAGTCGATCTCATCGCCATAGGCCGCGCGCGCAGCAGCATATTCCTGCACGCGCTGCTCCGGCGTAAACGCCGCGCCAGATTTCGAATGCTGGTTGAACACCGGGCCCGCCGCGATTTCCGCAATCGTCGCCGCGTCTGCCGCCAAGCCATAGTGCCGCGTCACCGCTGTCAGCGCCGCGAGCGGGTCGGCGGTCATCCGGTCGGCATCGAGCGTCGCGATGCGGTCTGGCCCAAGCTTGTCCACCAGCTGCGCAAAGTGCCGATGCTGCGCCAACCACCCTAACGCTGCGACTTGCAAGTCGCTCTGGCGGAACAGCTCTTCAGGCGTAAAGCCAAACTCGGCATAGCCTTCGCGCAGGAATCCTTCGAGCAGCTCGCGCACCCACAGGCGGCAATGCAGCCCCTTGCGCGCCACCGAGATCAGATAGGTCTCCAGCGGGGCGTATAGAAACACTGCGCGTGCCGCCGGTTGCAGCGCCAGCAACAGTTCGGCCAGCGGATTGATCAGGTTCGACGGCTTGACCACCACCGTCTCGCCCGGCGCATAGGGCCGCGCCAGCAGCCGCAAGGCCCCATCCGCCACCCGTGCCACCAGCCGGGGGTCCGCGCCGCGGCGGCGCAGACCGACCACGTCGTTGAGCACCACCGGCTCGCTCAGCCCCATCGCGAGCCCGGGCCGGTCGAGCGCGCGGGTTAGCAGCGTCGATCCGCAGAAGGCGGAATGGAACAGGAACTGCAACGAACCCTTGGCCGAGCGCGGTCAGGCAAGTCTCCACCGCGAGCTCTTGCGTGGCCCGCTCGCTGCCGAGGTAGGAGTCGATCAGGAACGGCATGCCCGCATGTTCGCTCCGCTCCAGCCGGATCAGGCGGAAGGCGTCGGTACTTTCGACATAGCGGTGCGCGTACCATTCGGGATCGCGCAACAGATCGGCAGGATCAGTCATCCGGCCAGCCTAGGCAGCGCGCCCGCGCAGGGCAACACCCCCTTGTCGGCCAGCCTCGGCGGGATTAGGCCAAGGCCATGACGAACAACCCCAGCCCTGCCGATCAGGAAACCGCGCGGCAGGCCAACGCCGAAGGCATGGCCGCGCTGCGCCAGGGTGATGCCGCATCCGCGATTGCCGCCTTCACCCGCGCAACCGCCGCTGATCCGGAGGCCCGGCCGCTCTGGCGCAATCTTGCTCATGCCCACCGGCTGGCGGGCGATCCTGTTGGTGAGGAACAGGCGCTAAACCGGGCGCTCAGCCTTGATCGCACCGATTTCATCGCGCAGCTGCGGCTGGCGCAACTGCTGCAGCGGCAGGGTCTCGAAACCCGCGCCTTGCTCGCCTGGGCCGGGGCGCAGCAACTCGCGGCGCGCCTGCCGGGATTAAATCCGGAGATCGCGGCTGAGCTGGCGACAGGCGAGTCCTATTGCGCTGGCCTGCGCACACGGCTGGCGGACGCCACGGCGGCGGTGACCGCTGCTGACAACGGCTATGATCCAACCGAGGCCCGCCGGGTCGCCGCTTTCGTCGGGGTGGCATTGGGCCAGCGGCAAGTGTTTCAGAACCACTGCGCCGGGGCGCACTATCCGTTTCTGCCTGCGGACGAGTATTTTGACCGCGCGCATTTTCCCTGGTTCGACGAACTCGAAGCCGGCACGGCAGCCGTGCGCGCGGAATTGCAGGCCTTGCTGGCCGATCCCGGCCCGGCGCTGCGGCCCTATGTGCAGCTGGAGCCCGGAACGCCGCAGAATAACTGGAGCGGGCTCGATGGCTCGCTCGATTGGTCGGCGTGCTTTCTGTGGGAATATGGGCGTCCCAACGACGCGGTGCTTGGCCGCTGCCCGCAGACGGCGGCGCTGCTCGAACGCCTTCCGCTAGCGCGAATTCCGGGGCGCGCGCCCAATGCGTTCTTTTCGATCCTGCGCCCCGGCAGCCGGATCCCGCCGCACACCGGGGTGACCAACACCCGCGCAATCGTCCACCTCGCGCTCGAGGTGCCTGACGGTTGCGGCCTGCGCGTCGGCGGCGAAACCCGCGCATGGGTGGAAGGCCGCGCCTTTGCCTTCGACGATACGATCGAGCACGAAGCCTGGAATAGCAGTGAGCAGCGCCGCGCCGTGCTGATCATCGATGCCTGGAACCCGCATCTCAGCGCGCGCGAACAACAGGCGATCGTGCGCTATTTTGCGGCTTCCGACGGTGCCTTGGCTGGTTCGGTGATGCAATAAGGGCGCTTGCGTGTGGCGCGCCTTGCCGTTAATTTGGTTACGGGAAAAAAGGAATAGTTCTGCATGCTTACGGTAGCACTTGGGCTGATCTTCACCGCTGCATCCCCGACGGCAGTCACGACTGGCCCAACCAAAATGAACGCAGCTGAAATCCGCGCATACAACGCCAATCTTTCGCGTGATCATCCCAATTACATCCGCTGTGAGCGGGTTGGTGAAACCGGATCACTGGTGCGTCAGCGGTCGGTCTGCCGCACAAATGAAGAATGGCGGCGCGTGGAAGATGCCGGCAACCGCGAAGCGCGCGAGGCGACCGAAGGGCTGCAGCGCGGCTGGAGCAACGGCAAAGGCTGAGCGGCGCGGATCCAAACCGTGTTTAACGCCCATTGAATGGAAGTCCCGTGCTGACTGCTGCCATCGCTCTGCTGACCGTCGCCGCGCCGTTGGTCGCTCCGGTCGATCGGATCGAGCCCGATCCCAAGCAGATGAGCCAGGCGGAAATCCGCGCACACAATGCCAAAGTGCCACGCGCGCATCCGTTCTATATCCGCTGCGAACGCAGCGAAGCGCCGGGCTCGCTGGTCAAGCGCAACCTCAGCTGCCGCACCAACCGCCAGTGGACCCTGGCCGACGAGGCTGGAAATCGCGAAGCACAAATTATCGCAGATGCAATGCGCAGCAAAGCCAAGACCAGCAACTAGGCCGTGATTGCCGCCGCTTGCTTCTGAGCCTATATCGCAGTCATGGCACAGCATCACCACCACGAACACAGCGGCGATCATTTGGTCGAAGCTGCGCGGCACGCCTTGATCGATGCGGGCGAACAGTGGACCGCAATGCGCGCCGAAGTGTTCGGGGTGCTGGCTGATCAGCCGCGCCCGGCCTCGGCCTATGACATTGCCGAAGGCGTCTCGCAGGCGCGGGGAAAGCGGGTCGCGGCCAATTCTGTTTACCGGATCCTCGACCTGTTTGTCGGCACCAACCTCGCCCGCCGGGTCGAAAGCGCCAATGCCTATATCGCCAATCCGCACCCCGGCTGCCGCCACGATTGCATCTTTCTGATCTGCGACACCTGCGGACGCGCAGTACATATCGATGATGACAAGTTGACCGGCGCGCTGGTCGAGGCTGCACACACCGCCGGTTTCGCGGATATCCGCCCGGTGGTGGAGCTGCGCGGGCTGTGCGAGAGCTGCAACTGAACGCAGCGTTTCAATCGCGCTAGTCCCTGCCCTTTGGTCTTAATCGACACTGGCAATTTAAGTGTGTATTGCCCAGCCTATGAGCCTAACTCCGGCGACCCCGCTACTCGATACAGTCGATACTCCGGCTGACCTCCGCCAGCTTGCGCCCGGCCAACTCCGTCAATTGGCGGACGAGCTGCGCGCCGAAATGATCAGCGCGGTGGGCACCACCGGCGGCCATCTTGGTTCCGGCTTGGGCGTGGTCGAACTGACCGTGGCGATCCACTATGTGTTCAACACGCCTGCGGACCGGCTGGTCTGGGACGTTGGCCATCAGGCCTATCCGCACAAGATCCTGACCGGGCGGCGCGACCGGATCCGCACCCTGCGCAGCGGCGGCGGCCTCTCGGGCTTCACCAAACGCAGCGAGAGCGAATACGATCCGTTCGGCGCGGCGCACAGCTCGACCTCGATCTCGGCCGCGCTGGGTTTTGCCGTGGCGAACAAGCTGGCGGGTACGGCGGGCAAAGGCATCGCAGTGATCGGCGACGGCGCGATGAGCGCGGGCATGGCCTATGAGGCGATGAACAATGCCGAGCAGGCCGGCAACCGGTTGGTCGTGATCCTGAATGACAACGATATGTCGATTGCGCCGCCGGTTGGCGGGCTTTCGGCCTATCTGGCCAAGCTGGTCTCTTCGCGGCCGTTCCTGGCGGTGCGCGATATTGCCCGCAGGTTGAGCCGAAAATTGCCCGAGCCGCTCCACCGCGCCGCCAAGAAGAGCGACGAATTTGCGCGTGGCATGGTCATGGGCGGCACCCTGTTCGAAGAGCTGGGGTTCTACTACGTCGGCCCGATCGATGGGCACAATATCGATCAGCTGGTGCCGATCCTGGAGAATGTCCGCGATGCCGCGGAAGGCCCCTGCCTGATCCACGTCGTCACGCAAAAGGGCAAGGGCTATGCCCCAGCCGAGGCCAGCGCGGACAAGTACCACGGCGTCCAGAAGTTCGATGTGATCACCGGCGAGCAGGTCAAAGCGGTGGCCAAGGCCCCGGCTTACCAGAACGTGTTCGGGGAAACGCTGGCCATGCTGGCTGAGACCGATCCCAAGATCTGCGCGATCACCGCCGCCATGCCGAGCGGTACCGGGGTGGACAAGTTCGCGCAGGCCCACCCGGAGCGCAGCTTTGACGTCGGCATTGCTGAGCAGCACGCGGTAACCTTTGCGGCCGGCCTCGCCGCGCAAGGCATGCGCCCGTTCTGCGCGATCTATTCCACCTTCCTCCAGCGCGCTTACGATCAGGTCGTCCATGACGTAGCGATCCAGAACCTGCCGGTGCGCTTCGCGATTGACCGCGCGGGGCTGGTCGGCGCGGACGGGGCGACTCACGCGGGTTCGTTCGACGTGACCTACCTCGCCAGCCTGCCCAACTTCGTGGTGATGGCGGCGGCGGACGAGGCCGAACTGGTCCACATGACCTATACCGCCGCGTGTCACGACTCCGGTCCGATCGCCTTCCGCTACCCGCGCGGCAACGGCACGGGCGTAGCCTTGCCCGAGGTTCCGCAGCTGTTGGAGATCGGCAAAGGCCGGGTCGTGCGCGAAGGCAGCAAAGTGGCGCTGCTCAGCCTTGGCACGCGGCTCGCCGAAGCGCTCAAGGCCGCCGATCAGCTTGAGGCCAAGGGGCTTTCAACCACTGTCGCCGACCTGCGCTTTGCCAAGCCGCTTGACGAAGACCTGATCCGCCGCCTGATGGCGACGCATGAGGTGATCATCACCGTCGAAGAAGGCGCGATCGGCGGGCTCGGCGCGCACGTGCTGACATTGGCGAGCGATCTCGGCCTGACCGACGCTGGCCTCAAGATCCGCACCCTGCGCTTGCCCGACGCATTCCAGGACCACGACGCGCCGGACAAGCAATACGACGCCGCCGGGCTCAACGCGCCGCAGATCGTTGACGCTGTGCTGAAAGCCCTGCGGCATAACTCGGCGGGGGTTGAGGAGGCGCGGGCTTGATGGCTGACGACGCGAAAAAGGAATCTGAGGACCACGAGATGGCGCTGGGGTTCTTCGGTGTCTGGTTTGTGGGATCGCTTTGTATAAATGTTACGTTTGACTGGTTCCTATGGTGGCATAGCTTCATTTTTATTGTGCTTTATGCGTTCCTCTCAATACCTTTTGCGCCAGTCGTTAAGGGGCTCGGAAGATTTATCTGGAAAAAGCCGCAAGATACGAAGGATGATCACTTTGTTGCGGTAGTAGCATGGCCCTTCAGCTTGATTTTGTACCTCTTCATTGCGTTTTTTGTCGCAATTGGACGAATAGCCAAATAGCTTCAGTCTCGTGAATGGCTGGAAGTGCTCTCATGCTCTAAACAAACCACCGCCACACCCCTGCCGCGACCCCATTGCCCAGCAAGTGCGCCCAACTCGCCGCCAGCCACAGCACCAGCCCGGCGAGCCACGGCACCGCGCCCGCCTTCGCCAGTCCGCTCGGTTTGGGCCAATAACTGGTCCGCGCTTCCCAGCCCAGCCATGCCGCGCCCATCAGCGCCTGCTTCTTGCGGTCCTGCAGATGTGCGCCGACCAGTGCGAGAAAGGCAACTGCGCCGGTCAGCACGAATGAACGCGGGGTCGGACTTACAGCCACGTGGCTCAGCGCCCACAGCGCGAAGGCCCACATCATCGGGTGGCGGGTGACGTGGAACACGCCGTGGACCGGTTTGGCGGCATTGGCCTGCGCGCGCGGATCAGCCAGCGCGGGATTGCCGAAGAACGAGCCGACCAGCAGCACTGAGGCAACGAGCGTCAGCAGGCTGGCGACGATCCACAGCGCGTCGGTCGTTCCGTTCCACAGCGGCACGGCACTATCAACTGCGCGGAACGCCAGCACCATCCACGCAAGACTCGCGAGTGCCACGACGGAATACAGGCCCTCAAATCCCCGTGTGCCAAGGCGCTGCACCAACGGCGCGCGCAGCGGATGCGAGAGGGCGAAGTGCGTGCCGACGAAGGCAAGGCTTGCGGCGATTAGGCTGGTGAATGCGTGGTCCATCGGGGGTGTCTCTATGTTTACGACGTCAACATAACTAGCAGATGCGCGCGAGTGCACAAGCGCGCCGTTTCGTTTTCCTACACGGACCAAATTGGCTAGGTGTGCAGTACATCCGGACAAGGCCCCTTCGGGCACACCAAAAACACAGAATCAGTCCGCGAAGTCCGTTCAAATCACTGTATTTAAAGATTTAAATTAAGAAAAACGGGCGGCGCGGTGCACGCTTTGTACCTACCAACCGCCCGTCTAGGTCCCTTGTTACCACTCGTAGGCCTTGGGCAGCTCGCCCTCGGTCGGGGTCAGATAGCGGTCACGCAGCTTGGTCTGGTGATTGGCCAGCGGCTGCTGCACCCCGTCGATCCACACCTGCACCACACCCGATTGCGCTTGCAGCGGATCGCCGTCCCACAGCACCACGTCGCCGGCGCGGCCCGGACGGAGCGAGCCGAACCGGTCCCCCATGCCCAGAATCTCCGCCGGGACCGAACTGATCGCGGCAAAGGCCTTGCCCCAGTCGAGCCCGCTCGCACCCGGCACGCGGGTGAGCGCGACCAGGTTCCCGGCATATTGCGGGGCATAGCGCGGCTGGTCGCCAAACGCGCCCAGCCCGACTTTCACTCCGGCAGCGCTCATCCGTCCGACGTTGGACTGCGTGGCCGCGAGCGCTTCAAACGTATCGGGCAAATCATTGAGCGGAGTAGCGAGCACTGGCACCCCGGCAGCGGCGATCTCACGCGCGGCGAGCCAGCCTTCGCTTGCGCCGATCAGGACCAGCTGCAACGCCGGAAAATCCTGCTTCAGTGCCAGCGCCATCCGGATATCGGCGGCACGTTCGGCGCGCACATACAGCGGCTGGGTACCGTTCACCACCGGCACCAGCGCGGCGGCATCGAACCTGGTCAGCAAGGCGTCGCCCGCTCGCTCTGGCGTGGTGGCAGCCAAGCGCGGATCGCCCGCGGTAACCGTCGTTCCGCTGCGGCGCGACAGATCGCGCGCTTCGATCAAGGCATTGCGCAGGACCGCGTGGACACCGGCACGGCTGCCGCCAGCGCGCCGCGCGCCAGCCTCGCCCAGATCGACATATTGGAACGCGCGCGCGCGGGTCACTGCATCGCTATCCGCGCCCAGATCGATAATCGCACCTTGTCCGCCAAAGATGCTGTTGGTGCTCAGCGGAGCGACAGCGGCACGGGTCACGCCACCCGCGCGGCTGACTGCAATATGCTGCGCGCCCGGATTGATCGCGGGGGCGACATCCAGCGCGGCGCTGAAAGGGGACTTGTCCGCCTCCGCATCATTGCTTTCCTCGACCGCCTCGACATCGAGCAGGCCCAGATCGGTTACCGCGACCACCAGCCCTGGCGTCACCCATTTGCCAGTGGCGTCAATCACCTCGACACCGGCAGGCACAGCAACGCCCGCACCCGCCGCGACGACCTTGCCGCCGCGCACCAGCACAGTGCCGCCCAGGATCGGCGCGGAGCCATCGCCGACAACGACGGTGGCGTTGGTAATTGCCCAAGAGTCGACAGCGTCCTGTGCCAGCGCAGGGGTGGAAACCGCCGCGAGCAGCGCGGCCAGCAGGTGCCGCGCGCTCATTTGGTGTCTCCCATGCCGGGTTGGCCGAGTTCGAAGTCACTTACCGGACGGCGCTTGGGGTTGGCGGCATCATAGAGCAGCGCGCCGTCGACCCAGACCATCGCCGGGCGAGCATAGTTGGACAGGGGGTTGGCGTTCCACAATACGACATCGCCCATTTTGCCTGCGGTCAGACTGCCGGTCTGCTTGTCGATCCCCATCGCGGTCGCGGGGTTGAGCGTCAGCCAGCGAATCACCTCGGCATCAGGAATATCGATCCCGGCGCGGCGGGCATCGCCCTGTGCCTTGGCGGCTTCCTGGTTCAGCCGCTGAATCCCGTTGGCGTCGTCCGAATGGATCACCACGCAGGCCCCAGCCTTGTAGAGAATGCCGGCGTTTTCCGGAATTCCGTCATAGCTTTCCATCTTGAAGCCCCACCAGTCCGCCCAGATCGCCGAGCAGACGCCATTTGCCTTCAGCAGATCGCCGATCTTGTAGGCTTCGGTGGCATGGTGGAACGCGCTGACCCGGTAGCCAAACTCTTTCGCCATATCGAGCACCTGCGCCATTTCATCGGCGCGGTAGCAATGGTTCTGGATCAGGATTTCGCCATCGAGCACCCCGGCGAGGGTTTCCATCGCAAGATCGCGGGTCTCCAGCTTGCCCTTGTCGCGCTTGGCCCGGTACTCGGTAGCCTTGATCCAGGTCGCGCGGTTGACCGCGAAATTGCCCATCCGGGTGGCGGGCGTGCGGCCCTTGCTGCCGTAAACCCGCTTGGGATTTTCGCCGCAGGCCATCTTCAGGCTGTAGGGCGCGCCGGGGAACTTCATCCCCTGCACCGTGCGCGCATAGACGTTCTTGAGCGTGACCGAGCGCCCGCCCATCAGGTTGGCCGATCCGGGCAGCACTTGCAGCGCGGTAACCCCGCCATTGGCCAGCGCGCGGCTGAAGCCCGGGTCCTGCGGCCAGACCGAATGTTCGGCCCAGACCTCGGGCGTAGTCGGATCGGTGCCTTCGTTGCCGTCCGAATGCGCCGCAACGCCGGGGCTGGGATAGTCGCCCAGGTGGCTATGGATGTCGATGATCCCGGGGGTCACGAACTTGCCGGTGGCATCGACCCGCTGGAACCCTTCCGGGATCGTCAGATCAGCCCCGCCAACCGCGCGGACTTTACCCTCCGCGATCAACACGACCCCGTTGTCGATCCGGCCGCCCGCGCCATCGAACACCGTCGCCCCGACCAGCGCGGTCGGCCAGCCGGGATAGGCCTTGTAAGTCGATGGATAGGGGTCCTTGTTGAACGACACCGCCGCGCTGGGCGGGTCCTTCTTCTTGGCCAGCACCGCACTGCCGCCAGCAGCGAGCAAAGCCCCCGCCCCGGCCAGCAACAACGAACGGGTCAGCAGCCGGGGCAGGGTCATCAGCGGTTACTCCTTCACCGGCACGTCTTCGAGCGTATCGAGGTGCATCCAACGTTTGACGATAGGCGAGAGGAGGAAAACTACGACCGACACACCTACGGCGACCCAGCCGATCTGGTTGTAAATGGCGAGGGTCGCTTCCTTGGTCATTTCACCGCTTTCGCCACCGGTTGCTTCGCCGATTTTGCCGGCAACGAAATTGCCAACGGCGGTCATGTAGAACCACGCGCCCATGATCAGGCTGGCCATGAAAGTTGGTGCCAGACGGTTCATTGCGGAGAGGCCGACGGGCGACAGGCACAGCTCGCCGGTGGTGTGCAGCAAGTAGATCAGGAAGACGAGAAACACTGGAGTGATCGTCGCAATCCCGACCGCTTGCGCGCCCCAGGCGAATACCAGAAAGCCCAGACCGACTTGGAGCAGCGCCAGCGAGAACTTGACCGGCGCGCTCGGCTCCAGCCCACGATTGCCGAGCCACTGCCATAGCGCCGCGAAAAGCGGTGCGAGGATGATGATGTAAATCGGGTTGATCGACTGGAAGACCGATGCTGGAATATTTCCGATGTCAACAAACTTGTTGGTGTAAAGATTGAGGCTGCCCGGGGCTTGGTCGAACAGGCCCCAGAACAGGGGATTTAGCGCAATCAGGAACAGGATTGCGAAGATGCGTTCGCGCGGCTCTTTGGGAAGCTTGAAGGCTTCGTAAAGGACATAACCCAGCAGGCCTAGCCCGCTCACAATCAGAAGAGTCTGAATGGCGTCACGGTATTGAATCAGCATCCACATGATGCCCACTGCGGCGACGGCGGCTCCGTAGATCAACAGTTCTTTTTGCCGGGTGAGCAGCGCAGGGGCCTCGCCCGCGCCGCCTAAAGTTGCCTTGCCAAGCACGAATACGATCAGCCCGATGACCATGCCGATGCCCGACAGGCCAAAGCCGTAAGCCCAGCCGATTGTCTGACCCAGGTATCCAACCAGGATGCCACCGGCTGCTGCGCCGAGATTTATGCCCATATAGAAAATAGTGTAGGCAGAATCACGTCGCACATCGGTCAGGCTGTAGAGCTGGCCGACCAGCACCGAGATGTTGGCCTTGAGAAAACCCGAGCCGACGATAATAAGGGCGAGAGCCATCC
The DNA here is from genome assembly GCA_963802015.1 of uncultured Alphaproteobacteria bacterium. Classification (GTDB taxonomy): domain Bacteria; phylum Pseudomonadota; class Alphaproteobacteria; order Sphingomonadales; family Sphingomonadaceae; genus Novosphingobium. The sequence continues at coordinate 552,091 of CAWDHB010000004.1, read as the reverse complement.
AGAACACACTGATGGTCGGATCTGCCTGTCCGCCGTTGCCTTCGAAAACCATGAACAAGTGACCCAGCGCCAGCAGCACACCGCCGAATAGCACGGCTTTGCGTTGGCCTAGGTAACGATCGGCCAGCCAGCCGCCCAACACCGGAGTGATATAGACGAGAGCGCCGTATGATCCGAGGATTAACGAGCCTTCGCCTTCCTTGAATCGCCAGTGACTGACCAGATAGAAGATAAGGATGCCGCGCATCCCGTAAAAGCTGAACCGTTCCCACATTTCGGCAAAGAACAGCATAAACAGGCCCTTGGGGTGGCCAAACACTTCGGGCTTGCGACTGCTCGCAATGGCAATTCCGATGGCGAGGAACATCATCAGAATGATCGCCGCGATGGCTGCGACCCAATCGCCCTCGTTCCACAGGCTCATGTCTTTCATGTCAGCTCCCCAAGCAATTCGTTCACGCGCCGGGCCACGTGCCCGCGCGGGTTATGGCGCAGGACACTAATGGCGATTTCCGGCGTGTGAAGCGAAATTCGGGCCTGCCGCACGATTATTGCGTGGCGCTGGCTGTTAATGGCGGACCTGGCAGAGCGAAGGCAATGCGCTTGCCCGCCGCGCTGTATTATGGCACTAAGGCGCAATGCGACAGAGTCAGAAACCCGTCTACTTGCGGCTGCGCGATCAGATCGCCAATGCGATTATCGATGGCACCTATGCCGAAGGCGCGATCCTGCCCTCGGTCCGGGCCTTTGCTGCCGATCAGGGCGCCAATCCGCTGACCGTGGCCAAGGCCTATCAGCTGTTCCAGCTTGAAGAGCTGGTCGAAGTGCAGCGCGGCGTCGGCCTGTTCGTGGCCAAGGGCGCCGCCGAACGCTTGCGCCGCAGCGAGCGGGAGGCGTTTCTGGCAGAAGAATGGCCCGCGATTTGCGACCGGATTGCCCGGCTGGGCTTGCAGGCCGCCGACTTGCTGGCGGAATGTTAAAGCAATTATGAACAACCGTTAATTTGCGGATTGACAGCACGATAGGCTCTGGCACAACCAGCTTTGTGCTGTGCCGCTCGCACCGGGTCGAGAGTTGCGCCGCGCTTTTTTTGCCAGACGATTGGTGGCGGGCCCTGTGGCCCGCTGAAAGGCGTGAGAGAAATGATTAGATCCGAACTCGTACAAGCTCTGGCGCAGGAAAACCCTGGGCTGAAACCCGATGAGATCGAAAAGGCCGTCGCGACCTTCTTTGATGAGATCGCTGGCCGATTGGCGAAAGGCGGGCGGGTTGAACTGCGCGGCTTTGGGGCGTTCTCCACCCGCGAGCGTGAAGCCCGCAAGGGCCGCAATCCACGCACTGGCGAATCGGTCAGCGTGCCGGGCAAGCGTGTGCCCTATTTCAAGCCCGGCAAGGAAATGCGCGCGCGATTGAACGCCGATTAGGTTTTCCGCGCAAGGCCTTTGACGGACAGCAAAGGCGCTCTACAGAGCAGTCTGCGCGGGCGTGGCGGAATGGTAGACGCCAGGGACTTAAAATCCCTTGATCTTTGATCGTGTGGGTTCGAGTCCCACCGTCCGCACCACATTGGTCCGAACTGGCTGGTTACGTCGCCTTGAACAGCATTGCATCGCCGTTCATGCACCAGCGCTTGCCGGTGGGCTTTGGCCCATCATCGAAGACGTGGCCAAGGTGCCCGCCGCAGCGCGCGCAGAGCACTTCGGTGCGCGGATAGCCGGCATCCCAGTCGGTCCCGGTGACTGCCGCGCCGGGCAAGGCTTTCCAGAAGCTGGGCCAGCCGGTGCCACTGTCATATTTGGTCTCGGACGCGAACAACGGATGGCCATCCGCTGCACAGACGAAAGTGCCCTTGCGCTTTTCGTTGAGCAGCGGCGAGCTGTTCGGCACTTCGGTGCCCTTTTTCCGCAAGATCTGGAACTGATCGCGCGTCAACCGCTTGCGCCATTCGGCCTCGGTGAAGCGCACCGGATAGGACTTGGCCTCAGCCCCGCTGCCGCAAGCGGCGAGGGCCAGTCCGCCGAACGATGCGCCAAACCAGCCAAGCAGGCGGCGGCGGGCAATCAGCGGCTGTTGCATGGTAAATCCTTTCGCAGCGGACCAGTGGCCTGACTAACTGGTATACGTCGCCTTGCCACAAATGGTTGCAGCAGGGCCACTCAAAACTTGCTTAGCGTCACTTCCAATTTGCGAAAGCCATGGACGAAATTGGCCCTTACGCGCTCTTTCTGGCCAGTCACAGACACGCGCATCCGGCGCTTGTGCATTTCTTCCAACAGGATTTTGAGCTGCAGCTCAGCGAGCCGCGCGCCGACGCAGCGGTGAATACCATAGCCGAACGACAAATGCCGCCGGGCATTTTCGCGGGTGATGTCCAGCTTGTCCGGATTTTCGAACACGGTTTCATCGCGGTTGGCCGCCAGATACCACAGGATTACCTTGTCGCCCTTTTTGACCGGATTGCCGAACAGATCGGCATCCTCGGTCGCGGTGCGGCGCATATGCGCCAGCGGAGTGACATAGCGCAGGCACTCCTGCACGGCATTGGGGATCAGCGACGCGTCGCTTTCAAACAGCGCGCGCTGATCGGGGAAGTGGTCGAGCGCCTCGACAATGCCCGACATCGTGTTGCGGGTGGTATCGTTGCCGCCAACGATCAACAGCACCAGATTGCCCATGAATTCCTGCGGGCTCATGTGGTTCATCGCTTCGGAATGGATCATCATCGAGATCAGGTCCGGCTTAGGCTCCTTGCCCATCCGCTCCATCCACAGCGTCTGGAAATACTGCGCCATTTCGCCCAGCACTTCGAAACGCAAATCGTTCAGTTCGCGCGCCAGGCCGATCTCGACGTCGCCAGCCCAGTCCGACCAGAAGGTCAACAGGCGGCGATCCTGCCACGGGAACCCGAACAGCAGCGCGAGCATCCCGGTAGTCAGCTCGATCGAGACCTTGTCGACCCAATCGAACTGCTCGCCCCACGGCAGCGAATTGAGCGTTTCGGCCGTCCGGGTGCGAATCTCGGTCGCCATCCGCTCCATTTCGGTGGGGGTAAAGGCGGGAGCGACGGTGCGGCGCTGGCCGGTATGCTCGGGCCGGTCCATTGCGATGAACATCGGCAAGCGACGCTCTTCGAGTTGCTCAGGCGATGTATCCTCAGGCGGATCGCCAATGGTGATTCCGCCATGCTCCCACGAGGATGAGAACAGCTCGGGCAAGGCTTCGACGTGCTGGATCGCCTTGACCGTGGTGACATTCCAGTAATCGCCATAAGGCGACCCTTCGATCTTGTTGACCGGTTCCTTGCCCCGCATTTCTGCAAAGATCGGCTGCCAGCGATCCTCGACATAAATATCGCTGCGGCTGACGTCCCACGGATGGGTGTGCTTGGGCAGGTCTTGCCCGTGATCCTTCAGCCAGGCCTCGAACATCTCGTTCGCGCTGGGGCCAGTGCGATAGGTAAAGGTCTGCTCTGCGACAGGCTGCGTGGCCATGGGACTTCCTCTCGGTCGAATCTGCTCCCGCAAGCAGGCGGGGGGATACGTTTCTCTAAAAGACTTATCTCGCGCTGCTGACTGTGATGTCAATAGATAGTTCAGATGGCGTTGCCCGGGTTAGGCGCCCTCGGTCTTGCGGCGGAACCGGCTCAACCAGCTGCGCGTATCGCGTCCACCAGAGCCACTTTGCATCACTCGCTTGCGGAACAACGCCGCTCCGGCCCGAACCATCAGCAGCACGCACAGCGCCTGCCAGGCCAGTGCCAAGGCATGCGGCCACAGCGCCGGGTCTTGCGCGGCACGCGCCAGCATTGCGAAGGGCGAGCTGAGCGGGAACACCACTGCCGCCAGCTCGACCGGCGAGTTGGGCATGGCCATCGCAAAAGTCGCGAAAAAGAACACGAACAGTTGCATAAAAGTGACCGGCATCGACAGCGTCTGCACATCGCGGACGGTCTTGGCCTGCGCGCCGATCGCCAGGAACAGCGAGCCGAGCAGCAGGTAGCCCATCGCGAAATAGATCACTCCAAAGGCAAAGAACAGCGGCCAACCGACAGCCGGGGTAGTCAGCTCCGATAGCGAGCGCCCCACCGCCAGCGCGGTGGCCGCGCCAGTGAACCCCCAGACCGTGATCCCGACCAGCGAAACCGCCAGCATCGCGAACAGCTTGCCCAGGAACACCGCATCCATCGGGATCGCAGCGGCGAGCACTTCGATGATCTTGTTGCCCTTTTCCTCGACCAGATTGGACAGCACCATGCCCGCCAGCATCATCGTCAGCAGGAACAGCAGCAGTTGCCCGGCCTGCGCGGTCAGCATCCGGCCGCGCGTATCATCGGCGCGGGTCTGCGCGCCCAGATTGACCAGACTGACGGTAGGATAAGCGCGCGGCCCCGCCCCGGCGGCTTCGGCGGCGATCAGCGAGATCGGGCCTTGCCAGCGTTCGATCAGCTCGGCCGATCCGGTCAGCACCGGGGCCTGCGGCGTGCCGGTCAGCACTGCGGCGAGGTTGCCGGTCTTGGCGGTCAGTACGGCTTTCGGATCAAATTGCTGCCCGGCTTTGGGCGCTTCCAGTTCGACCAGCCGGGGCAAGGTGCCGCCCACCCGGTCTTCCAGCCGTTCCCAGGCCTGCGTTACCGCGTGGGTATCAGCGGCCTCCATCATAATCCCCAGTTCAGGGCGATCAGCAGCGGTCTTGACCTGCGCGCCGATCCCGCCGGCCAGGCCGCCCACCAGCACCGGAAACAGCGGCCCGAGCAGGAAGAACAGGAAGGTGCGGCTGAACAGGATCGCCACGAAATCGCGCCGGGCGATCACGAAGGCCGCCGCCAGGATCGAAAGTCGGCCGCGTGCCGGAGTTTGACCACTCATCGCCGCAACTCCTCTTTCTCTTCGGCCAACGCTTTGGCAGCGGCTTCTCCGGCAATTGCGACGAAGGCATCGTGCAGCCCGGCGCGTTCGATCGAGAGCGAGAGGATGCCCGCCTCGCCTTCGATCAGCGCGCGCAGCAGGGGCTCGATCCCGCTTTCGGGCAGCGAAAAGTGCCAGAAACTGCCTTCATGGCGGGCAGTGGCGGGCAGCGCGGCGCGCCACGGCCCGTCCGCGGCGCGGGTTTCCAGTCGGACTTGCGCCGGAATCCGGTCCCGCGCCGCATCCACCGCGCCCGCGAACGGAACCTTGCCCCCGGCGATGATCGCGACCGAATCGCAAAGCCGTTCGGCATGGGCGATCACATGCGTGGAAAAGATCACCGTGGTGCCTTTGGCGGCAAGGCTTCGGATCATGGTTTCGAGTTTGCCTTGATTGATCGCATCAAGCCCTGAGAACGGCTCGTCAAACACCACCAGTCGGGGTTCGTGGACCAAAGTGCCGAGCAGCTGGACCTGCTGCGCCATGCCTTTGGACAGTTGGCGGATCTGGCGGTCAATCGCATAGCCCAGCCCATGCTCCTCCAGCAGTTCCTTGCCGCGCCGCCGCCCGATCGGCCAGCGGCAGCCCGCGCAGCGCGCCCAGAAAGGCGATTGCATCGTAGGCCTTCATCGCCGGATAGAGCCCGCGTTCCTCAGGCAGATAGCCGATCGCGTGGCTGATTTCGTGCGGACGATCATGGCCCAGCACGCGGCGCAGCCCCGCATCGGGATCGATGATCCCCAGCAGCATCCGCAGCGTGGTGGTTTTGCCCGCGCCGTTGGGGCCAAGAATGCCGTAGATCGCGCCTTCGGGAACTTGCAGATCGACCCCGTCGACTGCGGTGAATCCGTCAAACCGCTTGACCAGCCCGCACGCTTCGATCGCCAACGGGCGCCCCGCACTCACGGCTGCGTTGCCCGCCATCGTCTGTTCCCCTACCTGCATCGTCAATGCCGGTATTGGGCAGGCCATGAACAAGGGCAACAGCAAGTTTGGTTAACGCGGCGCAAATCGATGAACGACGAGCCATTTACGCGCAGCTCAAGCACGATCTTGCGGCCGAAGCCGCGCGGCTGGGCTTTGCGGCTTGCGGGGTGACCAGCGCAGGCGACGAACCCGGTCCGCGCAGCGCGGCTGGAAACCTGGCTGGGTGAGGGCCATCACGGCCAGATGGAGTGGATGGAAGCACGCGCCGCAGCAGCGCCGCTCGCCTGCAAGCCCTGTGGCCCGAGGCGCGCAGCGTGATCGCACTGGGGATGAGCTACGCCCCGGCGCTCGATCCGCTCGCGCTGGCCGAATCGCCAGATCGCGCCCGGATTTCGGTCTATGCTCAGGGCAAAGACTATCACGATACCGTCAAATCCGCGCTCAAGGCACTGGCACGCTGGCTGGTTGGCGAATCCGCCAAGCGCGGGCTGGGCGAGATCGGCGTCAAGGTGTTCGTCGATACTGCGCCCGTGATGGAAAAGCCGCTGGGCGAAGCCGCCGGGCTGGGCTGGCAAGGCAAACACACCAATCTGGTCAGCCGGACGCACGGGTCATGGCTGTTCCTGGGCGCGATCTACACCACGCTGGAATTCGCGCCAGATGAACCGGAAATCGATCACTGCGGCAGTTGCAATGCCTGCCAGACTGCTTGTCCGACCGACGCTTTTCCAGCGCCGTATCAGCTCGATGCGCGGCGCTGCATTTCCTATCTGACGATTGAACACAAAGGGCCGGTTCCCGATGAATTCCGCTCAGCGCTCGGCAATCGCATTTATGGCTGCGATGATTGCCTGGCGGTTTGCCCGTGGAACAAGTTCGCCGACTGCGGCCCAGCGGATGCAAGCATTCCTCCCGCGTGCCGAGCTGGTCGCGCCAAAGCTGGCGGAGCTGCTCGCGCTGGATGACGCTGGCTTTCGCGCGCTGTTTAGCGGCAACCCGATCAAGCGGATTGGCCGCAATCGCTTTGTGCGCAATTGCCTCTATGCGGCGGGGAACAGCGGGGATCGCCACCTCAAGACGCAAGTCGATGCACTGGTCGCGAGACCCGGACCCGGTGGTTGCGGATGCGGCGCAGTGGGCAGCGGCGCAGCTGGCGGAGACAAGCCCCTATTCGCGCGCCAGATAGAGCACGTCGCGCGGCTGGGCCAGCAGGTGCTGGCCCGAATCGATGTACAGGGTCTCGCCGCTCGCGAGCCAGCCTTGCGCCAGCCACAGCGCGGCGTGGGCCAGTTCCTGCGGATTGGTCAAGCGGCGCAGCAGGTTCATCCGCCCGCTGGCCTCATGCTCTTCGTCGCGCTGATCATGGCTGGGCAGCATCGCGCCAGGGGCGAGGCCATAGACGCGGTCCTCCGGGCGCTGCTGCGCCATTGCCAGCATCGGCACAGTCGCGGCGAAAGCGTGTTTGGCCATGGTGTAGGAGAAGAAATCGGGGTTGGGATTGAGCAGCTTCTGGTCAAGGAACTGGATCACCCGCTTGCCACCCGTGGACCGGGCCTGCGCCAGAAAGGCTTGCGCCATCCGGGTGGGGGTCTCGGCGTTGACGGTCATCGCCTCGGCAAAGATCGCCGGATCGAGCGCAGCGGCACTATCCGGGCGAAACACCGCCGCGCAGTTCACCAGCACGCGCCAGTCGGGCAGGCGTTCGGCCAGCGCTGCGACCATTGCCAGCGCCGCATCACCATCGAGCAAATCGCATTGCACCACTTCGGCAGAGGGCAGGTTTGCGGCAATGTCCTGCGCAGCGTCGGGCGAATGGCCGACATGCAGCACCACGTGCCAGCCCGCCGCGCCAAACGCCCGCGCCAGCACCGCACCGATTCGGCGGCCTGCGCCAGTGATGAGAACGGCCGGGAGCATCGGCAAACCCTATGCACACCCGGCCGTCAGGGGAAGTGTCTAAAAGGGCCGGGTTAGCGGCAGCGGGTCCGGCCGCGCTCGATCTCACGGCCCACCAGCGCGCCAGCGGCCACGCCGATGATCGTACCGGTGGTGCGCTCGCCGCGCGTATCCACCGCCCGCCCCAGCAAGCCGCCCAGCGCCGCGCCGACCAGCAGGCCAATGGTGCCGTTCGAACGCTTGCAGTGATAGCGCCCGTCCTGGCCCTTCCAATAGCGCACGCCGTCGGCCTGGCGATAGCGGATCGAGCCATCCTGCGCGCGGTAGCCCTTGGCAGGGGCCCAGGATGGCGGTTTGGCAAAAGCTGCGGTGCTGGGCACGGTGACAGCGGCCATCGACAAGGCGATCAGGGCTGGGCGAAACATGGCTCAATTCCTTTGGTTGCGAATTGCGTAAACGCACTACAAGCCAAGGCGGCTGAACCGCAGCTGTCAGGTTTTGCCCAGCCGGGCCGCAAACGCGCTCAGCCGAGTGCGGCCTGCTTTTCTTCCGCCAGCCGGTCCAGTTCGGCGCGGCTTTTCTTTTCGGCGCTGGTTTTCAGCTGGCCGCAGGCGGCATCGATATCGCGGCCCCTGGGGGTGCGCACCGGGGCGCTGATTCCGCCCGCGAAGACGATTTCGGCAAAGCGCTTTACGCGTTCGGGCGTCGAGCACTCATAGATCGCCCCTGGCCAGGGGTTGAACGGGATCAGGTTGACCTTGGCGGGCAGCTTGTATTGCTTGATCAGCCGCACCAGTTCGCGCGCATCGGCGTCGCTGTCGTTCTTGTCCTTCAGCATCACATACTCAAACGTGATCCGCCGCGCATTGCTCGCCCCGGGATAGTCGGCGCAGGCCTGGAGCAGCTCCTCCAGCCCGTATTTGCGGTTGATCGGCACGATTTCGTCGCGCACTTCCTTGGTCGTGGCGTGGAGCGAGACTGCGAGGTTGACCCCGATCTCGGCCCCGGCCCGCGCCATCATCGGCACCACGCCGCTGGTGGACAGCGTGATCCGGCGCTTGGACAAAGCCAGCCCGTCGCCGTCCATCACCAGCTTCAGCGCATCGCGGACATTGTCGAAGTTATACAGCGGCTCGCCCATCCCCATCATCACGATGTTGGTCAGCAGGCGGCCATCGGCGGTATAGTCTCCGCCTTCTTCCTCGCCGTCACCTTCCAGGCCCGCCATCGAACCCTTGGGCCATTCACCCAGCGCATCGCGCGCCAGCATGACTTGTCCGACGATCTCGCCCGGGGTCAGATTGCGCACCAGCCGCATCGTGCCGGTATGGCAGAACCGGCAGTTGAGCGTACAGCCGACCTGGCTCGAAACGCAGAGCGTGCCGCGCGTTTCGTCGGGAATGAACACCATTTCGTAATCGTGGCTATCCGCCGTGCGCAGCAGCCACTTGCGGGTGCCATCGACCGAATGCTGTGCCTCGACCACTTCGGGGCGGCTAACCACAAAGCGTTCGGCCAACCATGGCCGCATGGTCTTGGCGATGTCGGTCATCGCCTCAAATTCGGTCACACCGCGATGGTACAGCCAGTGGAACACCTGCTTGGCGCGCAGCTTGGCTGCCTTGGCATCCAGCCCGGCCTCAGCGAACAGCTCGGTGATCTGCGTCTTACTCAGCCCGAGCAAGTCAACGCGGCCATCCTCGCGCGGCGTGATCGGGCGCGGGGTGGGGACGGGATCGATGAGGCCGGGGATCGGCATGAGTTCGGTGTCGGCCATAGCGGCGTGCCTATAGGCCCGATGCGGGGGCAGGGGAAGGGTGGGCTATTTCAGGCGCGCGCAAGCCACGGTCGCGGCGTCCATTGCCGTTGCCGCGCCGTCGAGCTGCCAAGTGTTGGAGAAGCCGCGACCGTCTGAACCCTTGGCTGAAACGGTCATTTCGCTAGCCGAGCGCATGGCAGCAATGATTGCGGCGTCCATCCGGCGGTCGGCGGCCCAGGCATCGCCGCCGCCGCCAGTGAGCGCGAATTTGGTGCCACCCAGCGAGAGGACGATTGGCGCGCCGGGTTGCAGCTTGCGCGACAGGCGCAGGTGGACCTGTCCGCGCAGCTGCTGCCGGGGCCAGGTGCCAATGCTGGCATAGGGCTGGTAATCGCGTTGCAAGGTGGACGGCGCGGCCATCGCGATGGCATAGCAGCGCGGGACTGCGGGATCGCGAAATGCGCCCCAGGCACCGAACACGCCCAGACTGTCGCGCGCCAGCGCTGGCACGGCGCAGAGCGCGAGCGCGACGCAAGCAGCAGCTGTGCGGCCTAGCGAAACCACGTCGGATATTCCTTCAGCATTTCGCGCAGCACCGGCACCCCGTCACCCGGAAACCGGATCAGCGCGGGGCCTTCGGTCGGCTGGGCGAACAGATAGCTTTCCGGCGTGACCGATTCGATCCGGCCATTCTTGGCCCAGAGCGATTTCAGCAGGTGGATCTCGGTATAGTATTTGGCGAACAATTGGGCATCGCTCAGGCCTTTGTCGGGCTTGCCATAATAGGCGCTGCGCCCGGTCAGCGCGGGGATCGGCACAGCTGGCGTGCTGCGATAGGCCCCGGCCATGAACTGGCGGTAGGCGGCGATGGAGCCCGCGCGCCAGACCTTCGCCACCGCGCCGCTTTCTGCGTCGGCCAGCGGATAGGCGACGTAGTTGGTCTGCACCCCCGTTACCGGGCCGGGGCGCTCACGGTTCATCTTCTGGCAGTAGCCGCAGCGCGAACTCGACAAGACCCAGATCGGCACCCCGCTGCCTTCGCGGCCTGCGGGCAGTGCCTGGAGCAGTGCGCGCGCCTTCAGCGCCAACGGGCCGCTGACGGCCTGCAAGCCCAGATCCTCGGCCCAGGCGGGCAGAGCCACGGCGCTGGCAATCCCGGCGGCGGCGAGTTGCAGGAAGGTACGGCGGGTAGGCTCGATCATGATGGCAGCGAAGCTCCGGGGGGCGTCTCGCTCTCCTGCCCGTTTGGATAAGTGATTTCCAGCACTTCCCATTCTTTCTCCCCGCCGGGCAGCCGGACGCGGCGCAGATCGCCCAGTGCCGCGCCGCGCAGCGCGCGAGCCATTGGCGCAGACCAGCCAATCTTGCCTGCGGTGGCATCCTGCTCGTCATCGCCGACCAGAGTTACGGTGCGCTGCGTGTCATCCTCGTCGGCGATGGTCACCGTTGCACCGAACCAGGCGCGGGTGCGGTCGCTCTGCTGCGCGGGGTCGATCACGCGGCAGTGCTTCATCCGCCGCGCCAGATGCGCCAGCTCGCGGTCAATCTCGCGCATCCGTTTGCGCCCATAAAGGTAATCGCCGTTTTCGCTGCGATCACCATTGCCCGCCGCCCAGCTGACAATTTCGACAATTGCCGGGCGCTCGCTGCCCAGCAGGTGATCATAGCGCGCGCGTAACGCCGCCATGCCGCCGGGGGAGATCGGTGGATCGTCGGGCTTCACAGTAGGCGCTCGCCATCGCTGCGCAGATGCTTCGACAAGCTCAGCATAAGCGGGTCTTGGGGTCGGAACCTTACCAACAACCGCTCATCCTGAGCCTGTCGAAGGATCAACCCGGCACCCGCTTGCCGATGTAGAAACTCAGCGGATTGGAGCCTTTGTAGCGCGCCTTGCCGGGGTTCATCGCGTCGTAAACCACGGCGTTTTCCAGCACGCGCTGCACGTAATTGCGGGTTTCGGACAGCGGGATCTTTTCGATCCAGTCGATCCATTCAATCCCGCCCTGGCGCGGATCCCCATTGGCGCGCAGCCACTTGTTCACATTGCCCGGCCCGGCGTTGTAGGCCGCGACGGCGAGCGGATAGCTGCCGCCGAAATAGTCCATCATCCGCCCGAAATAGGCATCACCCAGCGCGATGTTGTACCCCGCATCGCGGGTCAGTTCGGCGGGCATATAGGCCAGCCCCAGCTTGCCTGCCTGCTCGCGCGCGGTGCCCGGCATCAGCTGCATCAGGCCGCGCGCACCGGCGTGGCTGATCGCGTTCATCGCGAACTGGCTTTCCTGCCGGGTGATCGCATGGACCATCGTCCAGTTCTGCGCGCCTTGCAGCGGTAGCAGCGGAAAGCCAATTTTCTGGAAATTGCCAAACCCGTCGGTATGCGCTGATTGCCCCAGAATCACGCCCAGATCGCGCCGCCCGATTTCGCGCGCCAGATCGGCGACCATGACGTGCTCGACCTCGGTTGTCGCCGGATCGCTGATTTCGCGGAAAAAGCGCACGGCGGTTGGCCAGTCGCTTTCCCGCGCAACTTCGCGCACGGCCATGGTCAGAGGCGCGGGCGTTAAAATCCTGCCGCTCGGTCGCGGCTCGGGACCGCGCCGGGGACCGTGTTGAAAGGCGGTACTGGCGCACCCAGTTGTTCCAGCGCCAGCAGGCCATAAAACTGCTCGGGATAGGCGGCGGCTTGTTCGTAATAGCGGCTGGCCTCGGCGCGGTTGCCAGCGCGGGTCATCGCGCGTCCGGCCCAATAGAACCCCTTGGAGCGGGTCTGGGGCGTGCGTGCCGCTGCGCCATAGCGCCAGAACAGCGGCGCGGCGGCGGCGGCGTTGCCTTGTGCCAAGGCACGCTGTCCCGCCCAGCCACATCAGCGAGGTGTAATCGTCGCGGATCTGGAACGACAGGCGGGATACGTCGGTGCCGGGGGTGAACGCATCGTCGATCGTGCTGGCAATCCGCACTGCGCTATAACCATCACCGCCGCGTGCCCCCGCCAACAATTCGGCCAGCCAACGCCGCTGGTCCAGCGGCAAGGTGCGGAGCGGCGGGCGGGTTGCCAGCAGGTTGGCGGCAGAGCTGGCACGTCCTGTAGTGCGCAGCATCCGGGCGCGGTTGTACAGATAGCCCGGATCGCTGTTCGCCGCCGGGCTGACCGGCAGACCAGCGGCGAGCGGATCAGAGCCATTGACCAGGCCCATCCGCGCCATGAATTCGCCGCGCCGCGCCGGCGAGACGAGCAGCAACTGCCGCTCCGCCTGGCCGCTTGCCGTCGCCCACAGCAGCGCATCCATCCGCGCATCGTGGTCATCCGGGGTCAGTACGCCCGCCAATTGCGCGGAGAGAAATGCCTCGGCATTGTCGCTCATCACGCCGCCGCGCCAGGCATCGCGGCCTGTGCTGCGGGCATCGCTGCGGCCGAGCGCGAACAGCGCCATGGCATGGTTGGCGCGCGCAGTGTTGGTGACCGGGGCAAACCGCTGAAAATAGGCGGCGATCCGCGCCGGATCGGCGCTTTCGCGTTCCAGTGCGCGTTCGGCATTGACGCGGAACTTGGCCTCTTCAGGAAAGCCGGGATAGCTTAGCAGGAAGCTGGCATAATCGTTGAAGCTGAACCGGTCTGAGGCGTTGAGCATCTTCCAGCGCTCGATCGTTTGGACCATGGCGCTGGCCGGGCCGGTGCGCAGCTGCGCGCGCGCCTGATCCCATTCGGCGCCTTCGGGTGCAGGCGCGGCCTGCATCCCAACACCTTGCGCCAGCACTGGTAGCGGTGCGAAAGCTACGGTAAGCAGCAGGGAAGCAAGCGTTTTGCGGACCATGCTGGACATTGTGGGGACTCGCTCCTTATCAGGTCATGAATGAACCCCTCCGCATGGGGCGCGGGCATAGTTCCGGACCCTATGCGACATTTACAAGGACAAAGTCCATGTTTTCCGGCTCAATTCCGGCTCTGGTCACCCCGTTTCGTGGCGGCCGATTCGATGAAGCGGCGTTCCGCCAACTGGTTGATTGGCAGATCGAAAACGGCTCGAGCGCGCTAGTGCCCTGCGGCACCACGGGCGAGGCATCGACCCTGTCCAATGCCGAACACCACCGCGTGATCGAGGTTTGCATCGAACAGGCCGCCGGGCGCGTGCCGATCATTCCTGGCTGCGGATCGAACGACACGATGAACGCGAGGCTGCATCTGAACTTTTCGCAGAAAAGCGGGGCGGCAGCCGGGCTCTGCGTCACGCCGTACTACAACCGCCCCAGCCAGGACGGCCTGCTGGCGCACTTCGGATATCTCGCTGAAAACACCGAATTGCCCATTGTGTTGTACAACGTGCCGGGCCGCACGGTGACGGACTTGCAGCCCGAAACCGTGATCGAACTGGTCAAGCGCCACCCCGGGCGGTTCGTGGCGATCAAGGATGCCAGCGGCGACCTGAGCCGTGTGACAGATCACCGCATGGGCATTTCGAAAGACTGGTGCCAGCTTTCCGGCGACGATGAACTCGCGCTACCGCACAGCGCGGCGGGCGGAGTCGGCTGCATCTCGGTCACTGCCAATGTCGCGCCCAAGCTGTGCGCGGAATTCCAGGCCGCTTGCGCCGCTAACGATCTCCAGCGCGCCCGCGATCTCAACGATCAGCTCTATCCGCTGCACTACGCGATGTTTGACGATGCCTCCCCCGGCCCGGTCAAATACGCGCTCAGCCGGGTACATCCATGGATGACCGACGAACTGCGATTGCCGCTGGTGCAATGCAGCGCCGAAGCGCGGGCGGCAGTTGATGCCGCGCTGGAGCATGCGGGGCTGGTGTGATGCCATCTAGCGCGCCTTCGCTGCTCTCGTTGCAGGTTCGAATTGTCCTCGCGGGCGGTCTGGCGATAGCGATCATGGCGGTTTGCATCCTTCATATTTTCGGCCAGTCACCGAACCCGAATTTCACCAATGCAGAAGCAGTTGTTCAAGCAGCGCGTTGGCTGGTGCTTCCGGGGGCCTCTCTGCTGGTCGGCATCATCTTTGTAGCGAATTTCCGGTTTCTGCATAAAAACGAAATCGACGGACGGACCGAAAGCGCAAGCCAGACTTTCGAGGTGGCTCTGCGCTATAATCGCAATACGATCGAACAATTGGCCTTGGCTGCTATCGCGTGGTTTGGCTTGGCGTCGACTGCGCCAGAACGCACAGTGGCCGCGTTTCCGGTGCTGGCGGGGCTCTTCGTGATCGGCAGGATAACATTCTGGTTCGGTTATATGCTGACTCCCGAGGCGCGGGCCTTTGGCTTCGTTCTGACCTTTCTGCCCAACGCTGCCCTGATTATCTGGCAAATTGCGCGACTGATCTAGCTAACCCGTTCCCTTTTGCCCTCCACCCCCCTACATGCCCTCAGACCATGGCCCGCCCGCATCATCCCGCTTTTGATAAAACCAAGGTCGTCGCCGAGAATCGGCGGGCGCGGTATGAGTATTATATCGAGGACGTGTTCGAGGCCGGGATCATGCTGACCGGAACCGAGGTCAAGAGCCTGCGGTTCGGTGAAGGCACGATTGCCGAGAGCTATGCCGAGGTGAAGAACGGCGAAGTCTGGCTGATCAACTCCAACGTCCCCGAATTCAGCCATGGCAACCGCCACAATCACAGCCCCCGCCGTCCGCGCAAGCTGCTGCTGAACGAGCGCGAGATCGCCAAGTTCACCGGTGCAGTGGAACGCAAGGGGATGACGCTGGTGCCGCTGAGCGTCTATTTCAACGGTCGCGGCCGCGCCAAGGTTGAACTCGCGCTCGCCAAGGGCAAGAACCACGCGGACAAGCGCGCGACGATCAAGGAGCGTGACTGGAAGCGTGAAGCGGCGCGGATCATGCGAGATCGCGGATGAGCGGTCTGATCTCGCGCTTTGCCGCCTGGGCCAACCGCAACATGCCCCGGCGCGAAGACCTGGAGCATACCCCGCTGATCGGGCCCTTGGCGCGGCGGCCAGAGCTGTGGCGCTTTACCCGGCGCTCGGTGCCGCGCGGGGTTGCCGTCGGGCTGCTGGTCGGGATTTTTGCCCTGATTCCGGGGATTCAGATCATCGGGGCAGCGCTGATGTGCGTACCGGGCCGCGGCAATATCCCGATTGCGGCACTGATGACGTTCCTGTCCAATCCGGCGACGACCCCGCTGATCCTGGCGGTGTCGATCTGGCTGGGCAACAAGCTGGGCTATCACGCCGATCTGTCCACTTTCTACGGCCTCTATGAACGCGGGGCAGGACTGCGCGAATGGGCGGGCTGGTTGCTGTCCGATGCCGCACCGGCCTTGCTGGTCGGGCTGTTCATCATCTCGACGGTCAGCGCCGCGCTGGGCTATGTGATCTCGTCGGTCGGCTGGAACTGGTGGGTGCGGCACAAACGCCGGGTCAAGTTGGAGCAGATCCGGGCCGAGCGCGCCGGATCATGACCCCGGCGCGCGGCGAAGCTGCGGCGGCACGCGGTGACTGGGTGCTGATCGGGGCCGGGGTGCTGGCCAGCCTGGCGGTGCTCTGGTTTGTCAGTGGTCAAGCCCTGGTAGTAGCGGGCTTCGGCGGCGGGGTGCTGGCACTCGGCGGGCTGGTGCGGATGCTGAGCGCGCAGCCGCAGGCCGCTGCCGAGACCGAATACGCCTTGCCTGACTGGTCCGTAACCGTCGCTGCGATCGACCGGGCAGATACCGGGATCGCGATTATCGACCGCGCCGGGCGACTGGTTTGCGCCAATCCACGTTACGAAAGCTGGTTCAGTGCAGGCCATGCACCGCCGCGCCTGCCGGTTGACAAGACCGCGCTGGAGCGGCTCACGCTTGCCGCGCGGCAGGGCTGGCGCGATGGATCAGGCACGGTCGACCGGATCGAAACCAGTGGCCAGACATGGTCTGTGCAGGTCACCCGCGCCGGGCGCGGCGATGACTTTCTGGTGTGGAAGTTCACCCCGCTGCAAGCGGCCGACCCGGTGGCGGACATGGTGCTGCTGCTTGATGGCAAATTTGGTCGGGCGCTCTCGCAAGCCGGAATTGCAGCCGCGATGGTCGATCCCGATGGCAAGATCTGCGCGGCTAGCGCGGGGTTTGCCTTGCGCGCGGTCGGCGATGGCAATGCCTTGCTGACCGGGCAGGATTTCGTCTCGCTGTTGCTGCAGGATGACCATGACCGGATTTCCTGGGCGCGCGACGGGCGCAAGGGCGCGCCGCTGACGATGTTCTATCTGCCGGTCGCCGATCCCGACCTGCCAGGCGAGCCCGATCCGCACACCACCCCTTCGCTGATGCTGCTGGTCGATGCGGGCACCGGCATGGGCAGCGGTGCTGTGGGAGAGAGCGGGGCGAGCGTACCGCATCTGGAGGCGTTGCTGGGGCAATTGCCGCTGGGCCTCGCCATGGCAGACCGCGACGGGCGACTCCTGTTCGCCAACCCGGCATTCATGCGTGCAGCGGGCAAGGAGGGGGAACTGCCGCCGACTTATCCCACCGATCTGGTGCTGCGCGAAGACAAGGGCCCGCTCTCCGACGCCATCCGCCGGTTCGCGCAGGGGCCGGCCTCCAGCGGTGATATCGCGATCCGGCTCGCGGGGCAGGTGGAGGACCCGGTCTCGCTCAGCCTGGCCGGGGTGCGCGGGCTGGGCGAAGCCGCCGTGCTACTGGGGCTGACGGACAACAGCGAGGAAACCCGGCTGAAGCGCCAGGTCGCTCAGGCCACCAAGATGCAGGCGGTGGGGCAACTCGCGGGCGGGGTGGCGCACGATTTCAACAATGTACTGACCGCGATCCTCGGCATCTGCGATCTGATGCTGCTGCGCCACACGCCGGGCGACAGTGACTATGACGATATTCAGCAGATCCGTGCCAATTCGAACCGCGCCGCCAGCCTGACGCGGCAGTTGCTCGCCTTCAGCCGCCAGCAGACGCTGCGCCCCGAAGTGCTGCAATTGCCCGATGTCGTCTCTGACGTGTCGCAGATGCTGCGGCGGCTGATCGGGGAGAAGATCAAGCTGGTGGTCACGCATGACCGCGATCTCGGCCCGGTCCGCGCCGATCCGACCCAGCTGGAACAGGTGATCGTCAACCTCTGCGTCAATGCCCGCGACGCGATGCAGGCGCGCGGCGCAAGTGGCGGGGCGGGCACGCTGACCCTCGCGACCCGCCGGATCACTGCCTCCGCCGTGCGCGCGATGCGCAGCGAGATTCTGCCCCAGGCCGATTATACCGCGCTGGTCGTGCAGGATACCGGCAGCGGGATTCCGCCCGAACACCTCGGCAAGATCTGGGAGCCGTTCTTCACCACCAAGGAAACCGGCAAAGGCACGGGCCTTGGCCTCTCAACCGTCTATGGCATCGTCAAGCAATCGGGCGGGTTCATCTTTGCGGACAGCGACGTTGGCCCGGGGCCGAACACCGGCACCACTTTCACGGTCTATCTGCCGGTCCACCACGGCACAGCTGGGGCGGAGCCCGCGCGGACCAAGACGCTGGCCGCGCCGCAGGCCGAATGGTCCGGCGGTGGACGCGTACTGCTGGTGGAAGACGAAGACATGGTCCGCGCCGTTGCCGAACGCGCGCTGGCCCGCGCCGGGTTCAGCGTCACCAGCGCCAGCGACGGCGATGAAGGGACTCGAACTGGTCCAGGCCGGGGGCGAGTTTGATATCGTCGTCTCCGACGTGGTGATGCCCGCCATGGACGGCCCGGCCATGGCCAAGGAAATCCGCAAGCTGCGCCCCGCCATGCCGATCCTGTTCATGTCAGGCTATGCCGAGGAACAGCTGCGCAAGGAACTGGACCTCGACAACGTCGAATTTCTGCCCAAGCCCTTCTCGGTCCAGCAGATCAGCGACAAGGTCGGTGCGGTGCTGGCGGCGGCGAAGGCATGAAGCACTTTTCCACAAATCTGAACCAGACCCGCTCATGCTGAGCTTGTCGAAGCACCCTCCTGTTAAGGCGCGTTAGCGCGCGTGCGATGGTCCTTCGACAGGCTCAGGATGAGCGGGAACTGAGCGAAATGATTCAGATTTTCCGACCTTTGCACTAACTTAGCGCTCCAACCCCAACCGGCCGAGCGGGCTGCCCGCAAGGCCGCTCATCAGCAGTGCCTGCACCTGCTTGCCCGGCCAGACCTGCGACGCAGGCGCGAACAGCCAGTCGCGCAGCCAGGCCGGGAAGGCCGCTTCGGACTGGTACAGCGGTGTAAAAAACGCCGTTACCCATTGATACAGCACCACGTGCCAGCCGCGCAGCTGCGCCGCCAGCGCGGGGACGGCGGCGGGATCGCGGCTCAGCCGCAGTGCCACAGCGATCGCCATGGCATCGAGCAGCGCCATATTCGCGCCTTGCCCCAGTTGCGGGCTGGCGGTGTGCCAGGCATCGCCGATGTGGACCAGCCGGTCCTGCGCCGGGGCGGGCAGGGTGCGGTGCGCATAGCGTGCCATCGTCACTTGCGCCGGATCGGTGACTTGCTCCGCCAGTGCGGCGCAATCGGGCCAGAGCGCAGCAACGTCATCGCGCCAGGCCGCCAGTCCGCGCTCCTGCCAGCGGGCATGGCCATCGGCGGGCAGCGACCAGAACAGCGCCAGCTCTGGGCCGTGGCCTGGGCGCTGGCCGATCGGTAGCACCCCCACCATTTCCCGCGCGGCGCGATAGCGCTGCTCCAGCCGGTCTGCCTGAAACGGTCCTTCGGCTGGCCAGGGCAGGGTAGCCCAGAGCGCCCCGAACGGCAGTTCCCGCCCGCAAGCCGGGGCGAGCGGGGTGTGTAGGCCCAGCGCGTCAATCACCAGATCGAACGGCCCGGCTGGCTCCTGCGCGGCAAACTGCAACCACCGTCCGCGCGTATCGACGCTGCTGGCGCTGATCGCGTGGCCTGAATGCACCGCTACCCCCGCCGCCCGAACCGCATCAAACAGCACGTCGAACAGGCTCGCCCGGTGAATGCCGAGGCCCGTCGTCGGCGGTCCCGGCAGGTCGGCATAGCGGGCATCGAGCACCACCCGCCCGCTGGCCGACAGCCCATAGAGCCGCTCCACCGGCGCACCACGCGCGCGGATCGCATCGTCAAGCCCCAGCGCCGCCAGCACCGCCATACCGCTGGGCTGCAACATCAGCCCGGACCCCAGCGGGCGCGGTGCGTCAAACCGGTCGAACAGTTCCACTGCATGCCCATCGCGCGCCAGCAACAGCGCCGCCGCCAACCCGGCCGGCCCGCAGCCAGCGATGGCGATACGGTAGGTGGTCATGTTGCTGCCCGTCCTCGCCTATCGCAGCAATCCGCCCAGCAACCCGCGCGCGAAGCGGCCGAGCATCGCGCCGCCCAGCGCGGTGCCGATTGCGCCCGCTGCTGCGCTGGCGGCTGCGGCGACAGGTGATCCGCTGGAGCGTCGTCCGGTCATGTTGCGCGCGACTGCCGATCCAGCGGAGGCGACTGCCGCACCCAGCGCAGCCTTGCCGGCGCGTTCCCACATGCTGGGGGTGACGCGCGGCTGGGCGCGCTGGGCCTCCTCGCCGTCAGATCTCGACCACTTGCGCGGCCTGGATGGCGTCGGCGCTTTTCTGCGCAAGCACTTCGGCGGCGCTCGCGCGGTCCACCGCCGCGTCATATTTGCCGTCGAACGGGCTGAGGGACTGGATGATCGCGCGCTCCTTCGGCGTCACCGGACCCAGCCGCGAGCGCGGCGGCGCGATCAGCGTGCGCTGGACGATCGCGGGGCTGCCATCCATTTCCAGCGTAGAGACCAGCGCTTCGCCGACCTTGAGTTCGGTGATCGCCGTTTCGACATCAAGACCCGGATTGATCCGGAAGGTCTCGGCCGCTGCACGGATCGCCTTCTGGTCGCGCGGAGTGAAGGCACGCAGCGCGTGCTGCACACGGTTTCCCAGCTGCCCGGCGATCTTTTCCGGGATGTCGATCGGGTTCTGCGTCACGAAGAACACGCCAACGCCCTTTGAGCGGATCAAGCGGACGACCTGCTCTACTTTGTCGAACAGCGCCGGTGGGGCATCATCGAACAACAGGTGGGCCTCATCGAAGAAGAACACCAGCCGCGGCTTGTCTACATCGCCCACTTCGGGCAGCGCTTCGAACAGTTCGCTCAGCAGCCACAGCAGGAACGTGGCGTATAGCTTGGGGCTTTGCATCAGCCGGTCGGCGGCCAGCACGTTGATCAAGCCCCTGCCGGTATCATCGCAGCGGATCAGATCGTTGATCTCAAACGCCGGCTCGCCAAAGAAATGCTCCGCACCCTGGCTTTCAAAGGCGAGCAATTGCCGCTGGATCGTGCCGACCGAGGCCTTGGAGATATTGCCATAGCGTGTCGCCAGCTCGCCTGCCTGCTGGGCGCAAGTGATCAGCGTCTGTTGCAGATCCTCCAGATCGAGCAGCAACAGGCCGTTGTCATCGGCCCATTTGAACGCGATCGCGAGTACGCCTTCCTGGGTTTCGTTCAGTCCCAGCAGGCGGCCCAGCAGCAGCGGGCCCATTTCGGAGATCGTGGTGCGGATCGGGTGCCCTTGCTCGCCATAAAGATCCCAGAACACCGCCGGATTATCGCGATAGGCATAGTCGGCAAGGCCCACTTCCTTGGCGCGCGCCTCCAGCGTGGCGGCGTGCTTGAACGCGGGGCTGCCAGCCATGCACACCCCGGCCAGGTCGCCTTTCACATCGGCCATGAACACCGGCACGCCTTGCGCCGAGAATTGCTCGGCCATGGTCTGCAAGGTTACGGTCTTGCCGGTACCGGTGGCCCCCGCGATCAGCCCGTGACGGTTGGCCCGCGCCAGCCGCAGCACCTGGCGCTCGCCATTCCCGCCCAGTCCCAGATAGATGTCTTCCATGTCCGGCTCCGTGAATCGTCAATCCGCGCAGATAGAGAGCCTTGGCACTCTGTGCGAGGCGCTTTTTGCATGTCTGCGCAGTCCCCGCTAGAAGCCGCCGCCGATGCGCGAACCGTTTATCCTGCTTGACGATGCCCGGCCCGAAGGGGCGAGCGCCGCGCGGCTCTATCAGGCCCCGCGCGAAGTGGTGCTGGCGCGCAATGCGGAGCAACTCGCAGGGGCGCTGAACCGGCTCGATGCACTCCGGGCTGAAGGACTGCATCTGGCCGGTTATCTCGCCTATGAGGCTGGACTGGCGCTGGAGCCGAAACTGGCCGCGCTGGTTGCGGCGCGAGCGGGAGGCAATGGCCCGCTGCTGTGGTTCGGGGCGTTTGCTGGCTATACCGAACTGGCTGCGGAGCAGGTGCCGGGCTGGCTGGCAGCGCAGGCTCAAACGGACCTGATACCTGGCCTGGCGAGCGTCGGCCCGCTCGATCCGCAGCTGTCTTGCGGCGGCTATGTCCAGGCCTTTACTGCGTTGCAGGCGGCGATTACCGCGGGCGATATCTATCAGGCCAATCTGACCTTTCCGCTCGCCGGGGCCTATCGCGGTGATCCGGTCGCACTCTATGCGGCGCTGCGCCCGGCGGCAGGGGCCGGATATGGCGGGCTGCTGTTCGATGGCACGCACTGGTTGCTCAGCTGTTCGCCCGAGCTGTTCTTTGCCGCGCGCGGCGATGCGGCGCTGGTCAAGCCGATGAAGGGCACGCGGCCGCGCGGGCGCGATCCGGCGGACGACGCGCGCCTGCGCGATGAGCTCAGCGCCTCGGTCAAGGATCGCGCGGAAAACCTGATGATCGTGGATCTGCTGCGCAATGACCTGAGCCGAGTAGCCCAACCGGGTTCGGTCAAGGTTGAGCGGGCGTTTGCGGTGGAGAGCTATCCCACGGTCCACCAGATGACCACCACGGTGCGCGCGCAGTTGCAGCCAGGCAGAACCGCAACCGACTTGCTCCACGCGCTCTATCCCTGCGGTTCGATCACCGGCGCACCCAAGATCCGGGCCATGGAGCTGATCGGGGAAATTGAGCGCGACCCGCGCGGCGCCTATTGCGGCGCGATCGGCCGGATCGATCCTGCTGGTGACGCGGCGTTCAATGTGGCAATCCGGACCCTGCGCCTGACGCCGGGCGAGAACGGGCGCGGCAAAGCGGTGCTGGGGGTCGGATCGGCGATCGTCGCGGATTCGGCGGCGCTGCCGGAACGGCGCGAATGTTTGGTCAAAGGGGGTTTTGTGCGGCAACTGGCAGGCGGGTTCGATCTGATCGAGACCATGGCCTTTACACCTGAAAGCGGGATTGCGCTGCTGGAGCTGCATCTGGCGCGGCTGACCGCCAGCGCTGCTGAATTGGGCTTTGCATTGGATCGCCACGCGGTGCGCAATGCGATTCAGGCGCTGTGCTTCGAAGCGAGCGGTCCGGCCAAGGTCCGGCTGCTGGTGGCGCGCAGCGGGGCCTATTCGCTGGAGATTGCCGATCTGCCCGCCGCTGACGTCGCTCCCCTGGCCTGCATCGCCTTGCCCCTGCCAGTTGATCAAGCCGATTGGCGGCTGCGCCACAAGACCAGCGACCGCGAATTCTATGACGCCGGGCTGGCAGTGGCGCGCGGCGCAGGTGCAGCTGAGGCGCTGTTCGTGTGCGATGACGGGCTGGTGACCGAAGGCTGCTTTACAAGCATATTCGTGGAACGCGGTGGTCAGTTGCTGACTCCGCCGCTGACGCTCGGGCTATTGCCGGGCGTGTTGCGGCGCAAGTTGCTGGATGAAGGGCGGGCGATCGAAGCGGAGTTGGCGCTGGACGATTTGAGCGATGGCTTTTTGGTGGGAAATGCGGTGCGAGGGCTGATGCCAGCGCGGCTGCAAGGCGCAATGTGATTCCCTCCCAAGCCCTCTCGCGCATCGCTCCATCTCAAACCACCGCGATGACGGACCGTGCGCTGGCGCTGCGGGCTGAAGGACGCGACATCATCTCGCTGTCAGTGGGCGAACCGGACTTTGCCACGCCGGCCCATGTGATCGCGGCGGCCAAAGCTGCGCTCGATGCTGGAGACACCAAATACACCGCCGTGGCCGGAACCCAGCGGCTGCGCGAAGCGGCGGCGCTGCATTTCCAGCGCGATCTGGGGATCCCTGCCACGCCGGACCGGGTGTTGATCAGCGCTGGCGGCAAACAGGCGATTTTTGAAGCGCTGCTCGCCACGCTCAATCCGGATGACGAAGTGCTGATCCCCTGCCCGTGGTGGGTTAGCTATCCTGAAATCGTGCGCTTCGCCGGGGCCGAGGTGGTGCCGCTGGCGACCACGGCTGCCGGCGGCTTTCGGATCACGCCGGCGCAACTGGAGGCAGCGATCACGCCGCGCACCCGCTGGCTGCTG
The DNA here is from genome assembly GCA_963802015.1 of uncultured Alphaproteobacteria bacterium. Lineage (GTDB taxonomy): Bacteria > Pseudomonadota > Alphaproteobacteria > Sphingomonadales > Sphingomonadaceae > Novosphingobium. Next base: position 528,380 of record CAWDHB010000004.1, on the reverse strand, counting down.
CTTAACAGCCCGGGCAACCCGACTGGCGCGACCTATCCGGCCGAGGAGCTGCTGCGCGCTGGGTGCAGTGCTGGCGCGGCACCGCCACGTGCTGGTGTTGTCGGACGATATCTATGCCCCGCTGCGTTACACCTCCGGCGCGCACGCCACACTGGCGAACCTCTGCCCAGAGCTGGCCGAGCGGGTGCTGACCATTTCTGGAGTCTCCAAAAGCCATGCGATGACCGGCTTCCGGATCGGGCTGGCGACTGGGCCGGACTGGCTGATCGCAGCGATGGCGCGGCTGCAATCGCACAATTCGGGCAACCCAGCCTCGATCAGCCAGGCGGCGGCGGTGGCTGCACTGGAAGGGCCGCAGGATTTTCTGCGCGCGTGGTGTGACCGTTTTCGTGCGCGGCGGGACTTGTGTGTGGCGGCAATCAATGCGATTCCCGGCTTGTCTGCACCGGTGCCCGACGGGGCGTTCTATTGCATGGTCGATGCAGCCCCACTGATGGAGCGGTTCGCGGACGATCACGCGCTGTGTCTGCACCTGCTTGATCATGGTGTCGCGGTGGTTGCAGCTTCCGCCTTTGGCGGCAGCGACGGATTCCGGATCAGCTTCGCGACGGACGAAGCCACTCTCGCTGAAGCGCTGCGGCGCATAACCAAGGCCTTGTCCTGATGACTCCCTTCCCGATCCTGTTCGAAGACGGCGAAGCGCTGGTGATCGACAAGCCCGCCGGGCTGCCGCTGGACCGTCCGCGCGCCGGGGGGCGCTGCATGGAGGATTTCCTCGATGATCTGCGGCTGGGCTTTCAGCGCCGCCCCTTGCCGGTCCACCGGCTGGATCAGGATACCTCGGGCTGCCTGCTGCTGGCGCGCAATCCCAAGGCGCACAAGCGCTTCGCCGCCGCCTTCGAAGCGCGGCTGGTGGACAAGGTCTATCTCGGGATCGTCGCTGGGCCGCTTGATCAGGATGCCGGCACGATCGAGCTCTCACTCAGCAAGATCAGCAGCGCCGAGGCCGGCTGGCGGATGATCCCGGCGAAGAAGGGCAAGCCATCGGTCACGCACTGGCGCAAGCTGGCCGAGCATCGACGGCCATACGCTGGTCGAATTCAAGCCAGAAACCGGGCGGACGCACCAGATCCGCATCCATGCCTTGGCCGGGCTGGGCCATGCCCTGCTGGGCGATCCGATCTATGGTACCGGGCAGGGCGCGCCGCGGACCATGCTCCATGCCGCAGCACTGACCGTGCAGCGCGGCGAAAAGCCCGCGATTGTCGCGAAGGCGCCGCTGCCCGCTGATTTTGTCGCGCTGGGCTTTGGGGTTGCGCCGCCATCCGAAGTTGCGCCGGGACCGGGCGATGACAGCAGCAGCGGATGAAGCCGTCGCCCGCGCGCTGACGCTGGTCAGCGAAGCGTTTATCGCCGCCTCCGGCCCTGGCGGGCAGAACGTCAACAAGGTCGCCACTGCCGTGCAATTGCGGCTCGATGTCTATGCGCTGCGGCTGCCCGAGCCGGTGTTTGCGCGGCTGAAACTGCTCGCGGGCAGCCGGATGACCGGCAAGGGCGAACTGCTGCTCTCCGCCCAGCGGTTTCGCACGCAGGATGCGAACCGCAGCGATGCCCGGGTCCGGCTGGAAGCTCTGTTGCGCAGCGCCTTTGATCTGCCGGAAAAGCGCGCCAAATCGCGGCTTAACCGCGTCGGCAAGGTCCAGCGGCTGGACGGCAAGAAGAAACGCGGCGTGATCAAGGCCGGGCGCGGCAAAGTGCAGCTCGATTGATCAGCGCTTGGGCGGTGGACTGCTGGGCTGGGCCGCTGCGGCAGGCTGCGCTGGCGGTGCAGTTATAGCTGCCGGCGGCAGCCGCTGGGCTTCGATCATCTCGGCGGCTTCATCCAGCGCGCGGGCCTCACCCACAGTCACCCCGCCGGGGCCGGGCGCATTGTCGGGTTTGCCGCAGGCAGTCAGGGCCATCACCAGACCTAGCAGGATAGTCGTGCGCATAACCAAGCTATAGCGGGATCTGTCGCAGAATCAAAACGGGCGACCAGCTGCTGCCGGTCGCCCGCTGATGATCCTTGCGGATCGGTGCTTACATCTTCTTTTCAGCAGCCACTGTGGCATCCTCGGCGGCCTTCGCTGCCGCATCCGGAGCTGCGGCGGAAGCATCGGCAGCCGGGCTGGCCGAAGCATCCGCGCCGGGCAGGGCAGCTGCATCGGAGGCTGGCGCAGCCGAGGCGTCGACATTGGTCATGGTTTCTTCGGCCGGCATTTCGACATTGTCGGCCTGGGCTGCTTCCGAAGCGCTGTCCGAACTGCCGCAGGCCGACAGGGTCAGAACGGCGGCGGAGGCTAGGGTGGCAAAAACCAACTTCTTCATGGGAAACCTTTCTGCTTCATGCCACGGGGTCGCATTGCCGTGGCCTGCCATGGTTGTACGCGAGCAAGCCGGTGGAAGCAATTCCGGCAAGCACGCTTGATCAGATATAAGGATTTCTTTATATCAGGCGCGAACGAGGCAAAGACGATGCGAATTGAAGCAACCCTGCGCGCCTTGGCGGACCCGACCCGATTGCGGATCATGCGGCTGCTCAGCGCGATGGAACTGGCGGTGGGTGAGCTCGCGCAGGTGCTGGGGCAAAGCCAGCCGCGCGTTTCGCGCCATGTCCGGATCCTTTGCGATGCCGGACTGGCCGAACGGCGCAAGGAAGGGTCATGGGTGTTCCTGCGCTCGGCGATCGGCGAAGGTCGCGCGCCGCCGCTGGGTGCGGCTGCAGCGCACCTGCTTGACCTTGGCGAGCGCGACGACGCGGCATTTTCGGCGCGGGTGCTGGAAGATCGCCGCCATCTCGCTGCAATCCGCGAGACCCGCGAACGGGCTGCGGCGAGCTATTTCGCCCGACACGCCGCTGATTGGGACACGCTGCGTGATCTGCACAGCCCCGATGAGCCGGTTGAAGCCGCGCTGGCCGGGGCGCTCGGCAGCGCCGGTCTGGGCCGCTTGCTCGATGTGGGTACCGGTACTGGCCGGATGGCGCAATTGCTGGCCCCGCATAGCACACACGTCACTGCGCTCGACAAGAGCCCCGAAATGCTGCGGCTGGCGCGTGTCCGCTTGCAGGAAATCCCCGCAGTGGCGCTCGATCTGGTGCAGGGCGATTTTTCCGATCTGCCGTTCGAAGCCGCGTGGTTCGATACCGTCCTGTTCCATCAGGTACTGCACTATGCGCAGGATCCCGGCACCGTCCTGGCCGAAGCTGCGCGAGTCACTCGGCCTGGCGGGCAGATTGCGGTGATCGATTTTGCCGCGCATGACCGCGAAGAACTGCGCAGCCAGCATGCCCATGCCCGGCTGGGCTTTTCCGACGAACAGATGCTGACCCTGCTCAGCGAAGCCGGGTTTGCGGCGGCCCCGCCGATTGCCTTGCCGGGATCAAGCCTGACCGTAAAGATCTGGACCGCGCGGCGCGCGGCCGCCATCCAAGTCTCTCCAGCCAAGGTCCTTGCCCGATGAGCCCGACCAGCGAATCCTTCCGCGCTCACGCGTCCCCGCTGTTCGCCGGGCTGCCAGGCGATATTGGTGTCAGTTTCGAATTCTTCCCGCCGAAGACCGAGAAGATGGAGCTGGCGCTATGGGAGGCGGTGCAGACGCTGGCCCCATTGGCCCCCCGGTTCGTATCGGTCACCTATGGCGCAGGCGGCTCAACCCGTGAGCGGACCCACAACACCGTTGCCCGGATCGCGCGCGAAACCAGCATTCCCGCCGCCGCGCACCTGACCTGCGTCGAAGCCACCAAGGCTGAGATCGCCGAAATCGCCGAGGCCTATTGGAACGCCGGGGTGCGCCACATTGTCGCTTTGCGCGGCGATCCGCCAGGATCTGACGGCAAGTTCGTCGCGCATCCCGATGGTTATGCCGGGGCCGCCGAACTGGTCGAAGGCCTGCGCGCCCAGCATCCGTTTGAAATATCGGTCAGCGCCTATCCCGAAACGCACCCTGATGCGGCCAGTCCGCAGTCAGACCTCGACAATTTCAAGCGCAAGCTGGATGCCGGAGCCACACGCGGGATCACCCAGTTCTTCTTTGAGCCAGACACCTTCTTCCGCTTCCGCGATCAGGCGGCGGCGGCAGGGATCAGCGCCGAGATCGTCCCCGGGATCATGCCGGTGACCAACTTCGCGGCGATTCAGCGGATGAGCGCGATGACCGGCACCGCCGTGCCCGACTGGATGGGGCATTTGTTTGCGGGTCTCGATGATCACCCTGCCGCGCGGCAGCTTGTCGCCGCAACCATCGCCGCAGAATTCTGCCGCAGGCTTTACGCAGGCGGCGTGCGCGATTTCCATTTCTACACCCTCAACCGGGCCGAGCTGAGCTATGCCATCTGCCATCTGCTTGGCCTGCGCCCGGAGGCAAATCCATGACCAAACGCGAACAATTCCTCGCCGCCGCCGCTGAGCGGATCCTGATCACTGACGGGGCCTTCGGGACCGAGATCCAGAATTGGAAGCTGAGCGAGGCCGACTATGCCGGGACACTTGGCCTTGCCAAGGACGCCAAGGGCAACAACGATATCCTCGCGCTGACCAAGCCCGAAGTGCCCGCCGCGATCCACCGCGCCTATTTCGAGGCCGGGGCGGATATCGCCGAAACCAACACCTTCTCCGCCAACCGGATCAGCCAGGCCGACTATGGCGCGGAGCATCTGGTGCGCGAGATCAATGTGGAATCGGCCAAGCTCGCCCGCGCGGATCGCTGACGAGTTTCAGGCCAAGGATGGCCGCCCGCGGTTTGTCGCGGGCGCAATCGGCCCGACCAACAAGACGCTTTCGCTCTCGCCCGACGTCAACGATCCCGGCTTTCGCGAGATCGACTGGGATTTTCTGGTCGACGTTTATCTCGAACAGGCCCGCGCCTTGATCGAAGGTGGCGCGGATTTCATTCTGGTCGAGACGGTGTTCGATACGCTCAACGCCAAGGCAGCGATCATGGCGGTCAAGCAGCTCGAGGCCGAACTTGGCCGCGAAGTACCGTTGATGCTGTCGATGACGCTGACTGATCTGTCGGGCCGCAACCTTTCGGGCCACACGGTTGAGGCGTTCTGGTACGCGGTGCGCCATGCCAAGCCGCTTGACCATCGGGCTCAACTGCTCGTTCGGCGCGACCCAGCTGCGCCCGCATGTCCGCGTGCTCAGCCAGATCGCCGACTGCCCGATCATGGTCTATCCCAACGCCGGGCTGCCCAACGAACTCGGCGCTTATGACGAGCTGCCCGAGACCACCGCCGCGCTGGTCCGCGAATGGGCCGAGGCCGGGCAGGTCAACGTGCTCGGCGGCTGCTGCGGCTCGACCCCGGCGCATATCGCGGCGATTGCGCTGGCGAGCGCAGGGTTGGTGCCGAGGGCTTTGCCGAGCCTCGCTCCGGTTACGCGGCTGGCCGGACTGGAACCGTTCGTGATGGCGGCCTGACAAAATCCTCCCCGGAACGGGGAGGGGACCGCGCCGAAGGCGTGGTGGAGGGGCCCACCTCTCCGACAGCGAATTGCTTTGCGGAGAGGTGGGCCCCCTCCGTCAGTCCTGCGGACTGCCACCTCCCCGTTCCGGGGAGGATTTAGTGAGTGATCGATGACCGAAACCGTTGCCCCCTCTTCCGCCCGTTTCGTCAATATCGGCGAGCGTACCAATGTCACCGGCAGCGCCGCGTTCAAGAAGCTGATCCTCGCGGGCGATTACGCCAAGGCGGTCGAGGTCGCGCGGCAGCAGGTCGAGAACGGCGCGCAGGTGATCGACGTCAACATGGACGAGGGGCTGCTCGACGCGGTTCACGCCATGACCACTTTCCTCAAGCTGATCGCCGCCGAACCCGATATCGCGCGGGTTCCGGTGATGATCGACAGCTCGAAGTGGGACGTGATCGAAGCCGGGCTGAAATGCGTTTCGGGCAAGCCGATCGTCAACTCGATCAGCATGAAGGAAGGCGAGGACCAGTTCCTCGACCACGCGCGCAAATGCATGGCCTATGGCGCGGCCGTGGTCGTGATGGCCTTCGACGAAGCGGGCCAGGCCGACAGCAAGGACCGCAAGGTTTCGATCTGCGAGCGCGCCTACAAACTGCTCACCGGGATCGGCTTCCCGCCCGAGGACATCATCTTCGATCCCAACGTCTTCGCGGTCGCGACCGGGATCGAGGAGCACAACAATTATGGGGTCGATTTCATCGAAGCGGTGAAGGAAATCCGGCAGCGCTGTCCGCACGTTCACTTCTCGGGCGGGCTCTCCAACCTCAGCTTCAGCTTTCGCGGCAACGAGCCGGTGCGCCGGGCGATGCATTCGATCTTCCTGTTCCACGCGATCCCGGCCGGGCTCGACATGGCAATCGTCAACGCCGGGCAGCTCGACGTTTATGACACCATCGACCCCGAGCTGAAGCAGGCCTGCGAGGATGTGATCCTCAATCAGCGACGACGGCGCGACCGAGCGGCTGGTCACCCTCGCCGAGAAGTTTCGCGGCACCGATGCGGTGCAAGAAAAGGCGCATGGCCGAATGGCGCGGGTGGGACGTGGTGCGGCGGCTGGAACATGCCCTGGTCAAGGGCATCGACCAGTGGATCGTCGAAGACACCGAGGAAGCCCGCGCCGCAATCGATGCCGCTGGCGGCCGCCCGATCGAGGTGATCGAAGGCCCGCTGATGGAGGGGATGAACACCGTCGGTGATCTGTTCGGCGCGGGGAAAATGTTCCTGCCGCAAGTGGTCAAATCGGCGCGCGTGATGAAGAAGGCGGTCGCGCACCTGATCCCCTATATCGAGGCCGCCAAGCAACCGGGGGCCAAGGCCAAGGGCCGGATCATCATGGCCACGGTCAAGGGCGACGTCCACGACATCGGCAAGAACATCGTCGGCGTGGTGCTGCAATGCAACGGCTACGAAGTGCTCGATCTGGGGGTGATGGTGCCGTGGACCACGATCATCGAGACCGCCCAGAAGGAGCAGGTCGACATGATCGGGCTGTCCGGCCTGATCACGCCAAGCCTTGACGAGATGGTCACCGTCGCGGAGGAAATGCAGCGCGCTGGCCTCACCATCCCGCTGCTGATCGGCGGAGCGACCACCAGCAAGCTCCACACCGCGCTGCGGATCGATCCGGCCTATGACGGCCCGGTGATCCACGTGCTCGACGCCAGCCGCGCGGTCGGGGTGGCCTCGCAATTGCTGTCGGACACCCAGGCCGAGGGCTTCGTCAAAGCGACTGCCGACGACTACCAGCACGTTCGCGATGTCCGCGCAGGCAAGGAGCAATCGATCCTGCTCAGCCTGAGCGATGCCCGCGCCAACGGCTTCAAGGCAGACTTCTCGGACAAGCCGATGCCGCCCGAGCAGCCGGGAATCCACGTCTTCGAAGACTGGGACCTTGCCGATTTGGCCGAGTGTTTCGACTGGACCCCGTTCTTCCGTGCGTGGGAATTGGCGGGAACCTATCCCGCCGTGCTCGACGACGAGGTCGTCGGCGAAGCGGCGCGCGCGTTGTTTGTTGATGCCAAGGCGATGCTCGACCAGATCATCGCCGAGACAGTGGCTCACCGCCAAAGGCGTGGTCGGGTTCTGGCCCTGCGCGCGCGCGGAGGATGACGTGATTCTCCATCTAGAAGGCGATGTGCCGCCGATCCATCTGCCGTTCCTGCGCCAGCAAATCCGCAAGAGCCGTGATCGCGCCAACTTCTGCCTTGCCGATTTCATCGACCCCGATGGCGATTGGCTCGGCGGCTTTGCGGTCGGGATCCACGGGATTGAACCGCACCTCGAACGCTTCCGCGCCGACCACGACGACTATTCGGACATCCTGCTCAAAGCGCTGGCCGATCGGTTCGCCGAGGCCTTTGCCGAGCGGCTCCACCAGCATGTCCGCACCACGCTGTGGGGCTATGCCCCCGGCGAGCAGCTGACCAACGCGGCGCTGATTCACGAAGACTATCGCGGCATCCGCCCCGCCCCGGGCTATCCGGCCTGCCCCGATCACTCGCTCAAGCCGATCCTGTTCGAGCTGCTGAACGCCACCGAGAACGCCGGGATCACGCTCACCGAAAGCCAGGCGATGCTGCCAACCTCGGCCGTCAGCGGCTTCTACTTCGCGCACCCTGAAGCTTCGTACTTCGGCGTCGCCCGGATTGGGCGCGATCAGCTGGAAGACTACGCCGCGCGGCGCGGGATCGAGCTGGCCGTGGCGGAGCGGTGGCTGCGGCCGAATCTGGACTGAAAATCCTCCCCGGAACGGGGAGGTGGCGCGCCGAAGGCGTGACGGAGGGGTCGGGTGCTCTCAACCGTGCGCAGCCTTGAAGGCACGCAATCGACCCCTCCGCCCTGCGGGCACCTCCCCGTTCCGGGGAGGATTGGGCGACACCGTCACCCAGCCATCGACATTAAACCAGCGTAATTACAACAACATAACCTCCCCAAGCCGGGTGACACAGTCCCGTTTTCAGATACTGTCACCCGCGCTGGCGTGCCCCTGCGCAGCCCCCGCGCGGACCATGTCGACCAGTTCGTCAAACCGCCCGTTCCACGCATCCATCGCCGCGCGCCACTCGTGCGGAACCGTGGTGTTATACTGGCGGCCTTTGTCCAGCAGGAAGCAGGTCAGCCGCTCGTCGAAGTGTTGGCGGGTGCCGATCAGTTCGCCGCGCTGGTAGACGGGCACTTCGGTGCCATTCAGCGCGCGCGCCAGGGCTGCGCTCTGGAGCTGGCGATAGGCCTGCTCAAGCGCGATGGCCCAGGCCAGATCGAAGGCCTCGCCCTGCTCCCGCGCGCGCAGCTTGTAGGCCGATTGCCGGCTCATCCCCACCCGCCGCGCCGCCGTGGCGACGCACTGGGTGGCGGCCAGCTCAAGGATGAACTCCGCCTTCCGCTCACCCGTCCAGCGCGGCTCGGCGGTGGCGGCGGCTACGCTGGTGGCTTCGGGGCCAGCGGCTTCGATGGTGGCGGAGAGCGCAGTGCCAGTCTCGGCAGCCAGCGCGGGCGGGCGGAGTGCGGATGAATTGGTCATCCCCGGGTATCAAGCAGACGAAATCCTACATTTGCAGAGGGTTTCTGCGGCTGTTGGACTTTTTGCGCGGCTGGTGTGGCGGATGGGCATCCTTCAGGATGCGCTGAACCGATCGCGCCCCGATCTGGATTAGCGCTGGATTTCCGGATTTGGCGCGTTAGGTTCTGCGCAGTCACAGTGGATTGGGGGAAATCATGCAGAAATTCGGAATCGGCAGCACTTTATCGCGCACGTTCAATCTGGTCGGGCGCGGGTTTGGCAGTGCCGGATTGTTCCTGCTGGTCGCGCAAGTGATCAGCGCTGCGTTCAACTATGTCGTCCAGCCCCTGATGGTGGGAGACATGACGGCGGCGACGGCTGATCCAACCAACCCCACTGCGGCCTTGAGCATATTCACTTCGGTCTGGTACTGGGGCACCCTGCTGTTCGGCGTGGCGATGAGCGCGCTGATGTATGGCGGATCGATCCACGGTTATTTGCGCGCCGCGCGCGGGGTGGAGGCGTCGCTGCCCGAATGCTTTGAAAAGAGCGTCACCGTGCTGCTGCCGCTGATCGGACTGACGATCCTGTGGTGGATCGGGATCACGCTGGGGCTGATGCTGCTGGTGGTGCCCGGCCTGATCCTGCTGGCGATGTGGGCCGCCGCGATGCCGGCCATGGTTGGCGAAGGCACCGGCGTGATCGAAAGCTTTGGCCGCAGCCGCGAGCTGACTCGCGGCTACCGCTTGAAGATTTTCTTCTTCCTGCTGCTGTTCCTGGTGGTGTTCTATCTGGTCTTCGCGGTGCTGATCGGCGGCCTGATTGGCGGGGCCAGTCTGAGCGGAATGATGGGGGCCATGCAAACCGAGGCGGCGACCAGCCCGCTTTATCTGGTCGTCACCGGCCTGCTCGGCTGGGGCTTTACCATGCTGATCAGTGCGGCGCTGGCCGCAGTCTATCTGGAATTGCTGGAAATCAAGGATGGCAGCCAGGCCGGACCCTTGGCTGACGTGTTTGAATGACTGAACGCCGCCGCGCCGCGCTGATCCGCTTGGCGCGGCGCGGCGCGGTTGCGGCGCTGGCGGCGGTGGTGGGTGCCAGTTCCGCTGCCGCGCAGCCCGCCAGTGTCGCCGTCCGATTTGATCGCACCAGCATCACGCCGGTGCTGGCCGAAGGGCTGGCCGACCGCGCCACCGGGCGCACCGTTCACTGCCGATGATCCGGTGCGGATCGCCTCGATTTCCAAGCTGGTCACCGCGCTGGGGGTGCTGCGGCTGGTCGATCAGGGCAAGCTCGATCTGGACCGCGACGTGTCCGACTATCTCGGCTGGAACCCGCTGCGCAATCCAGCACTTTCCGCGACGTCCCGATCACGCTGCGGCTGCTGCTCTCGCACCGCTCGAGCCTGAGTCGATGGCGGCGAGCTCTATCTGATCCCGCTGGGCGTCACGGTGCAAGAACGGCTCGCCGACCCGCGCGTGTGGGACGCCAGCACTACCCGGGGAGCGGCTGGTTCCACTACACCAACCTCAATTTCCCCGTGGTCGCCAGCGTGATGGAGCGGGTCACCGGCGAGCGCTTCGATGTGGCTGATGAGCCGGCTGGTGCTCAAACCGCTCAAACTCGACGCCTGTTTCAACTGGGGCGCGGGCTGCTCGGCGCAGGCCTACAAGCGCGCGGTGGTGCTGTACCGCGCCAGCGGCGAGGTCGCGCGCGATGATCTGCGTGGTAGCCCGCCGGTCTGCCCGGTCTATCTGGGCGACGGCACTGGCTGCGATCTCTGCGCCTATCGGCTGGGCGATAACGGCGCGCTGTTCTCGCCCCAAGGGCGGCCTGCGGATTCTCGATGCGCGATCTGGCGAAGATCGGGCCAGATGCTGGCGCGCGGCGGGCGCGGGCTTCCTCTGACCCCGCAGTCTTCTCGCGGATGCTGACCAGCCGCAGTCTGGCGTTTCAATGGCAGCAACGGACTGGGCGAAGACGGCACCGCCAGCGGGTTCTTCTGCGCCTATGGCCTTGGCGGTCCAGCAGCTCGCCAGTCCGCAGGCCGGGTTGCAAGGACGATCCGTTCGGCGATGGCGTGGCTGCGGCTGGGCCATTCGGGCGATGCCTATGGCCTGCGAGTCCGGGCTGTGGTTGGACCCGGTCAGCGGCAAGGGCCTGGCCTATTTCACCAGCGCCGTGCGCCCGATGCGCCCACAGGCCGCAGCGCGTTCACGCGCAGAAGCGGTGATCGCGCGCAGAGCTGCGAAGAATCCATTGTGGAGAGAGCGCAGCGCTGACCCTTCCGCTTTGCCGGGCCTGCGGCTAGGCCACCTCGGTGTCGCAAGCCCAACTCCTTGATCAACTCCACACCACCTTCGGGTTCACCGCCTTTCGCGGGGTGCAGGATCAGGTGGTGGCGCGGGTGCTGGCACGGGCAGTCGACGCTGGCGGTGATGCCGACCGGCGCGGGCAAGAGCGCTGACCTATCAGCTTGCCCGCAGTGATGCAGCCGGGCACCTGCGTGGTGATCAGCCCGCTGATCGCGCTGATGCACGATCAACTGCGCGCCGCCAGCGCCAACGGCATCCGCGCCGCCACCCTGACCAGCGCCGACACCGACGATTTGCGCGAGGTGACGATCGAACGCTTCCGCGCGGGCGAACTCGATCTGCTCTACGTCGCCCCCGAACGCGCCAGCCAGAGCCATTTCCGCGAGCTGCTGACGACCGCGCCGATCTGCCTGTTCGCGATCGACGAGGCGCACTGCGTGTCCGAATGGGGCCACGATTTCCGCCCCGACTACCGCCTGCTGCGGCCCGCTGATGGATGCCTTTCCGGCGGTGCCCCGGCTGGCGCTGACTGCCACCGCCGATGCCAATACCCGCGCCGATATCATCACCCAGCTGGGCCTGCCCGACGACGGCCTGATCATCGCCGGGTTTGACCGGCCCAATATCCGCTACGTGATCCGCCACCGCGAAAACCCGGTGCGGCAGCTGACCACCTTGATGGCGGAGCAGCCCGGCCCGGGGATCGTCTATGCGCCGACCCGCAAGAAGGTGGAGGACCTCGCCGAAAAGCTTGCTGCGGCGACCGGGCGCACCGTGCTGCCCTACCACGCCGGGCTCGATCCGCAGGTGCGCGGGGCCAACCAGGCGGCCTTTGTGGCGAGCGAGGACATGGTGATCGTCGCGACGGTCGCCTTCGGGATGGGGATCGACAAGCCCGACGTGCGGTTTCGTCGCCCATGCCGGTGTGCCCAAGTCGATCGAGAGCTATTATCAGGAAACCGGCCGCGCGGGCCGCGATGGCGATGCCGCGCATGGCGCTGCTGCTGTGGGCGGCGGATGACTTTGCCCGTGCCCGCCAGCGGCTTGAGCGAGGTCGAGCCGCAGCGCCGCGACAGCGAGCGGGTGCGGATCGATGCGCATGGCCGCGCTGGTCGAAACCGCCGGCTGCCGCCGCGCGCTGCTGCTGCGGCATTTCGGCGAAGACCCGCCGCAGACTTGCGGCAATTGCGACAATTGCCTTGACGCGCCGGGGATCGCCGACGTGACCAGCTCGCGCAGAAGTTCCTCTCGGCCGTGTACCGCACCGGGCAGAGCTTTGGCTTCGGCCACGTTGAAAAGGTGCTGCTGGGGCACAGTGACGAGCGGGTCACCTCACGCGGGCATGACCGGCTGAGCGTGTTCGGGATCGTCGATGCCGAAGAGGCGCTGCACTTGCGCCCGCTCGCCCGCGCCTTGCAAGCGCGCGGCAGCCTGGTGCCGACCGAGCACGGCGGGCTTGCAACTCGGCGGTGATGCCAAGGATATCCTCAAGGGCGAAGGCAGCGTGCTGATCGCGCTGCAACCCAGGCGCGAACGCGGCCGCCGGACCAAGCGCGAGCGGGGCGCGATCAACCCGGTTGGCGATCCGCTGTTCGAAGCCCTGCGCGAACTGCGCCGCGAACTGGCGCGCGAGGCGGGCCTGCCGCCCTATGTGATCTTCCACGACGCGACTTTGCGCGAAATGGCTCAAGCCCGCCCCGCCAGCCTCGCCGCGCTGGGCGAGATCGGCGGGGTCGGTTCGCGCAAGCTTGAGGCTTACGGCGACGCGTTTCTGAACGTCATTCGAAGCTACTGACTCCCCTCCCCTGGGGAGGGGTTGGGGTTGGGGGTTCCACGCCAGCGCCGATCCCCCACACCCAGCTCCGCTAGCCGCAATAGCGGCAAGCTACACTACCTCTCCCCACCGGGGAGAGGAGACAGAGATTGCAATCAAGGCCTAATCTCATCATGCGGAAGCTGCGGTGCGGCGTCTTCGCCGTGGCGGGTCGCCCAAAGCGAGTAGAGCAACCCCGCCCGCAATCAGTGCGGCCGTCACCCCCAGGCTGAGCACCGGCGGGAACTTCTCCCCGCCGAGCACGAAGTCAGCCACGAAGATCTTGCTGCCGATGAACACCAGCACCGCCGCCAGCGCATATTTCAAGTAGTAGAACCGGTGGATCACCGCCGAGAGCGCGAAGTACAGCGCGCGCAGGCCGAGGATCGCCATGATGTTGCTGGTATAGACGATGAAGGTATCGGTAGTGATCGCGAAAATCGCCGGAACGCTGAATCCACCGCGAAGACCAGATCGGCGAGGTTGATCACCACCAGCGCGAGGAACAGCGGGGTCGCCGCGCGAACCAGCTTGCCGGTCTGCTCATCCGGCACTTGCACGAAGAAGTGCTGATCGTGCAGTTCCTTGGTCACCCGCATGTGGCTGGAAATCCAGCGCACCACCGGGTTCTTGGCGATGTCCGGCGCGTGATCGCCTGCGAAGAACATCTTGATCCCGGTAAAAATCAGGAAGGCTGCGAAGATGTAGAGCACCCAATAGGCCTGCTCGACCAGGGCTGCGCCCGCCGCGATCATGATCCCGCGCAGCACGATCACCGCGATGATCCCCCACAGCAGCGCGCGGTACTGGTATTTTGCCGGGATCGCGAAGAAGCTGAAGATCAGGCTGATCACAAACACATTGTCGATCGACAGCGCCTTTTCGATGAAGAACCCGGTATAGTACTTCATCCCCAGATCGGCCCCGCGCTGCCACCCAGATCCACGCCCCGAAGGCGAGTGCGATGGTGATGTAGAAGGCGGTGAGTTTCAGCGATTCGCCAATCCCCATCTCGCGGTCCTCCTTGTGAAGGACGCCAAGATCGAAAGCGGTCAGCGCCACGACCAGGCCGAAGAACGACAGCCAGAACCACAGCGGGGTTCCAAGCCAGTCGGCGGTGAGAAATTCCATGACATTTCCTTGATGGTTACGTTTGGCAGCTGTTCCAAACTCAGTTCTTTCAATCCCGCTCAGCCTGAGCCTGTCGAAGGCCCGTCGCGCTCACGCTGTCCGCGCGTAACCGGATAGTGCTTCGACAGGCTCAGCATGAGCGGGGGGGGCCGGGAGGGGCGGCTGCTAGGTTGTTCTATGCGAAACGGCGCTCCCGTTAAGGAAGCGCCGCTCGCGCTCGGCTCGCGTTCAGACTGTGCTGTGGCGGCGCAGCGCATTGGCGACCCGGTCCTTGATCGCCAGCTTCAGCTTCTTCAGCCGGGCAATCTCAAACGGGTCAGGCCAGCGCAGCGTCCTCAGCCCGTGCAAACGGTCCTCAATTCGCTGGTGGCGCTCCATCAGGCGAAACACGCGATCAGACATGGTATAAAGCTCCTCAATCGAACCAATATTCGATCGGATGCACCGTGCCCGGGTCCAGGCCTTCAGGAGGGGGAGGGAAAGTTCCCGGACCCAGAGCATCGGTGTCATCCGATGCGGTCCGACATCACGAGGCAAGTGCCAGTAAGGCAAACTTGCCGCGCCAGAGGGGCCCGGTCCGCAGGAATCAAATTAAGGTACCTGCTGCCGATTTCAACCCTGAATATCGATTGCAGTTGACGTAGTCGCGAATCACGATATTAATGTGATATCAGATTAAACAGGGGAATACCGATGTCCGATGCGCACAATGCCATGACCGCGAGCGCCGAACGCCGCGCCTGGAGCACCAGCGGCTACCTGATCTTTGTGGCCTTTCTGGCGCTGCTGACGCTGACGATCTGGCGGATCGTGGCCTTTGCGGGCAGCAACCCGGCGGACGATCAGATCTTCGGCTTTCTGGTCTCAACCGGGCTCAGCAGCATTGCCCTGGTCGTGCTGGCCAGCGGGTTCTACATGATCCAGCCCAACCAGGCCGCCGCGATCACGCTGTTCGGCTCGTACCGCGGGACCGACCGTCAGACCGGCTTGCGCTGGGTCTGGCCGTGGATGGGCAAGACCAAAATTTCGGTCCGCGCCAACAATCTGGTGTCGGACAAGATCAAGGTCAACGATCTGCGCGGCAACCCGATTGAAATGGCCGCGCAAGTGGTCTGGCGCGTGGTCGATACCGCGCAGGCGCTCTACGATGTCGATGATTACAAGGCCTTCGTGATGGTCCAGATCGAAGCCGCCGTGCGCACCATCGGCTCGCGTTATCCCTATGATGATTTCTCCCACGCCGAGATTACCCTGCGCGGCAATCACGACGAGGTCGGGATCGAACTGCGCAAGGAACTGATCGCGCGGCTGCAAATGGGCGGGATGTCGGTTGACGAATGCGGCTTTACCCATCTGGCCTATGCGCAGGAAATCGCCGGGGCGATGCTGCGCCGTCAGCAGGCCGAAGCCGTGGTCGCCGCGCGCAAGACGCTGGTCGAAGGCGCGGTCGGAATGGTCGAAATGGCGCTGTCGATGCTCAGCGAAAAGGGCGTGGTGGACCTCGATGACGAACGCAAGGCGGCGATGGTCAGCAACCTGATGGTCGTCCTCTGCGGCGAACGTGACACGCAGCCGATCGTCAACACTGGCTCGCTCTACTGATCACCGCCAGGATGCCTCCCAAGCAGTCTGGTCCAGGCAAAAAGGCCTTCCCCCTGCGGCTCGATCCGGCGCTTTATGCAGCGCTGGAACGGGCTGCAGCGGCAGACCTGCGCTCGGTCAATGCCGAGGTTGAAGTGCTGCTGCGCGAAGCCTTGGCCCGGCGCGGGATCAAGTTGGCAGCGCGTGAGCCGGTGAAGCGCGGGCGGCCGCCGAAACAAGGAGATTGACGATGGACCGCAAGGACGATGGTGCCTGGTTCAAGCCGCACCGCTGGGGCTATGGCGTGGGCATGCCGATTGCTTGGCAGGGCTGGGTGATGCTCGGCTGCCAAATCGCCGCTGCGTCTTGGGGAGTGGTGTACTTCGCAGGCAACGAAGACGCGCAGCTGGGTGTCCTCATGGCGGTCATCATTCTGCCGTTCCCGCTGATGATCGCCAAGACCCGCGGCGGCTGGCGCTGGCGCTGGGGTGAGGGCGAATGAAACCGTTGCAGGCCAGCCTGTCCGGCGACGGGACGTCAGCGACTGATGCGGGACGGAAACGGTCGACAGCTTGCCCAGTCACACGCGGCTCGCCACCAAAACAAGGAGATAGATTGACCATGCTGCACAAAATCCTGGCACCGGGGCCCTGGTTTGCCGCCAAGCGGCTCGGCATCGGCGCGAGCTGGCCGATTGCCTGGCAGGGTTGGGCGCTGCTGGCATCCTACACGGGCGTGATCGCTGGGCTGGGCATGCTGCTCAGCCAGGGCGGAACCGGCCCCGGTGTGGCGGCGCTCGTAGTGTTCCTGGGCTGCACGGCGATCTTGCTGGAAATTGTGCGGCGGCGGACCGAAGGCGGCTGGCGATGGGGTTCGGGCGATTAGACCCGCCGTGTAGTGATTGTTCAACGCGCGACCAGATTGCGGAAGGGTGGAGATGCAGGACAGAGCAAAGTTGTTCGTTTGCGTGAAGAGCGGGTGGGCGATGAGCTTTACGCCGATCGGTTGGGCTGGTTGGAAGGCGCTTGGCTGGTGGACGCTCAGCCTGCTGCCGATCACCGGGGTTTTTCTGGCATTCATTGCCGCAGACCCGTCACCTCCAATCGAGGCAGTGCTGATCGTTGCCTATCTGGCCGCGCTTGGATTGTGGACCTGGGCATTGATCCGCTGGATGCTGCCGCGCAGCGACGTGATCGCGGCCAGCGAAGTGCGCGAATTGAAGCGCCAGCGGGACTGGCGGAATGGTCGCCGTTGATCCTGATCGCCTGGAAACCGCCGTGGTGATGGTCGAGCGCATAACCAGCAGGTTTGGCCGACCAGCCGAACTTGCCTACCGCCAGCCCTAACGACACCTCCAGCGAAAATACCAGATTTTGTGTCGAATTTCAACCATCTATTTGACACCACATCATTTTTTGGCTGTTCCGGTAGGCCTGAAACTGTGCCAGCAATCACCGGGTAATCACCGAATTTGCTGTCGGAAAATGTCCGTTAGAGGAGATAGGCGAGGAGAGCCGTTGAAAGAAGCCCTTCACGATTGCCCCCCTTGAGCGTTCAATTCGGCCTCCAGTGCGGCAATGGCCTCAATCACGTCATCGAACGCAGGTGGTTCGCCAAAGATCATCACGCTCATGGCGCGATAGTCTTGCCGCAGATCGTCCACCATCGCGCCATCGGGGCACAGAGCAAATGTTGGTGGTTGCGCCGAGGCCAGATCGAAATCGGGTCGATTGAAAAACATGCGGGCATGGGCGACGCAATCTGCCCCCAGCGCAGCATCCTTCGTTGCTGCTTTGCCGCTGTCGGACTGGAGCATGCGGAAGAGATCGTAATAGTGCCGCGAAATGCGCTGGCCGTTGCCGCGGAGCAGCCCGCGAATATCGTACCATCGGCGCAGACCATGAAGGATCACGACCTTGTCCCAGAAAGTTCGCTCCGCATCGACCACGGTGATCCCTGGCACCGCGAGGTCGAATCCCCGGAACGTCGGCGTCAACATAGGGCGTGATCGTCCGCACCGAATTGGGATCGAGGGCTGACTTTGCACCGGATTCGATTTTGACCGACTTGGCGATGTAGGCGTCTGCCGGCGTGACACTGGGATAGCCAAGCAGCAATGTCTGCCGGTCATGTGCGTCGGCTTTTACTGTAAGCGCATCTTGACCGAGGCCGGTGCGCGCGCACGTTTCAGCGCAGATGGTCGCCAGACGCTCTGCAAGCGGGCCGTTGATATAGACTTCACAGGCCTCCTTGATCGCATCCAAGCGCTGCAGCGCGCTTTTTCCCGCTTAGCGCAGCGAGTTCATCGACGGACGCCGGAATCCCGAGATCGTCGCGGAAGACCGTGACGTCGATGTCTTCCGAAAAGCGCTGGATCAGCCCGAAGGCCTTGGAAAGCGAAGTGCCGCCCTTGAACAGCAGACGGGGGCCGTCGCCCAGCCCGTTGAACAGGGCGTCGAGCGTCCAGCACACCCAGAAGTCCTTTTCGACATTCTGCGGGGTCGTGCCAAGGCGCTGCGCTGTCGCTGCGAACAGGCCGCTTCGGGTCTGCGCCTCTGCGCGCAGGATTTCGTCAAAGGCGGCATTCATGCGGCGGATTCTTCATCGGCGATGAGTGGCCGCAGCATGTCCTGCATCCAGGATGGAAGTGTCGTCATTCCATCGGCAAGATCGTCCCGCAGGTCTGCCCCATGCACGGGATCAGCCAGCAGACTGGCCAGTCTCTGGTGCCATTGACCATCATCGTCTCCCGGCATCGTGTCGCGCAGCCAGTGGAGGGCTTGGACGACGCGCATGGCGGGGCGACCCGCCCAATGAAGTTTGCTGGCAGCCGTGTGCTTGAACGTGATGGCGAGATTGCCGAGCTTGATCGACTTGGGCCGGGCTTCGCTGTGCACGACGATTTTTGCCGGCACGGCATTGGTGAAGCCGAGATCGTTGGCAGCGGTCATACCGTCAACCAGCACGCGGATCTGGTCGCGCCGTGCAACGGCGTCGATGACTGCCCTTGGATCGGGAGCACTTTGCTGCTGGGTCAGGCTGTTAAACAGCGGCTTGTCATAAAGCCCACGGTCGATCCGCCGCAATTCACCCCATTTGACGAGGCGCTGGAGCGTCTTGTCCACTGCGTCGCGTCCGCCAAGATCGAGAAAATCCGTGGGCGTCCAGACAGCACTCGTCACGCCTTGGCCAATGCGGTCGAGGATGAGGGCTTTGAGACGGGGCGACTGGGTGTCCATGTCCGAAATTTGTATCACAATTTCGGACATTGTCTATGCCGGAGTGTCCGAAAAATGTAGACATATTTCGGACACTCCGCTGGTGCGCCGTCGCGCATATGAAGGGAAGGCCCGAGATCGTCTGATCAAACCGGGTAGCAGCCGAAGCGCTACTGCGGCGGACTCGGAAATGGCCGAACGCCCAAAATAGTTCGTTCTCAAATTAACACCCCTTTTTTGAGCAACGATAAGCCACGATTGCGCAACTCAATGTTCTATTCACAAAGCTGGCCTTGCATGCGCCGATCAAGGCAATTCCTGCCCTGCACCTAGCAAATCCAAGTGAGGGAAAATTGATCATGACCACCGCCATGCGCCAAGAAAGTGACAGTCTCGGAATCGTCGAAGTTCCTGCCGACATGCTGTGGGGCGCGCAAACTCAGCGCTCGCTTGAGCATTTTTCGATCGGGCAGGATCTCATTCCGCGGGAAATGATCAGCTCTTATGCGTTCCTGAAAAAGGGCTGCGCCATCGCCAACAACAAGGATGGCCGGCTGGCTGATGACAAGTTCAAACTGATCGTCGATGTCTGCGATGAAATCCTTGCCGGGAAGCACCAGGACATGTTTCCGCTGCATGTGTGGATGACCGGCAGTGGCACTCAGTTCAATATGAACGTCAATGAAGTCATCTCGAACCGCTGCTGCCAGTTGGCAGGTACGGCCCTCGGCAGCAAGGCGCCGGTCCACCCCAATGATGACGTGAACATGGCGCAGTCATCCAACGACTCCTTCCCGTCTGCCATGTATATTGCCGCTGCATTGGGGGTCGCAAATCGGCTGATCCCGGCTGTTGACGATCTGCAAAAGGCGATTTCGGCCAAGGCGGTCGAATGGAAAGACATCGTCAAAATCGGCCGGACGCATATGCAGGATGCAACGCCGCTCATGCTCGGACAGGAATGGTCGGGCTATGCAGGAATGTTGTCAGATGATCTCGACAATTTGAAGGGTGCGCTCACCGGCGTTTACAAACTTGCCTTGGGCGGCACTGCTGTCGGGACCGGTCTCAATTCCGCACCTGGTTTTGCTGAAGCCTCTGCGGCAGAAATTGCGACCCTGACCGGGCTGCCATTTATTACAGCACCCAACAAGTTCACGGTACAGGGCGCGCATAATGCATTGGTCATGCTCTCCGGCACGATCAAAACTCTGGCCGTATCGCTGTTCAAGATTGCCAACGATATCCGCTTGATGTCCTGCGGCCCGCGTGCCGGGTTTGCTGAACTGTCTGTACCGGCCAATGAACCGGGATCATCGATCATGCCAGGCAAGGTCAACCCTAGACGCGAGTCGATTCTTCAGGGAGCTGCTTCCAGATCGGCAAAAGCAAGCCGGTGACGATGTGCAATTCGCTTGCCGTGAACTCATCGACCTGCGCAACTTCGGGTTGCCAGACGGCAGCGAACGTCCGCTCGTTCACTTCCTCCCAGCTGGTCTCCGCCAGATGGTTCAGTGCGAAGTTCAGCCGCTCCATCGGCCGGATCAGGCGGATCCGCCGTTCAACCTCGCCATCATCGAGCATAACACTCCGGGCAGAAAGCTGGACCGCTGCGCGCTTCGAGCGGGCGTTGACCAGCAGCCGTGCCCCGGGTTCTCGGAGCAGTTCGAGGGCCTTGCCCAGCGATACCGGCTGGTTGCGCTCGCGCATGGCGATCGTGAGCAGGCGGGTCTCAGCACCTGTTGCAGGGTGAACGTAGATCGGCTCGCTGCCGATAACGGTAAAGCTGTCGGCAGTCAGCGTTTCGAGCCCGAGATCGTAGCTGCCCGCAGCAATCGCACTCTCGACCTTGGCGCTAAGCAACTGCTCGAACACCGTGAACAGCACGTTTTGCATGGCGATGGTCAATGCCAACAGCCGGTTGAGGAAGGTGGTGATCGGCGGAAGATCATCCTTCAAGCACCCGCTGCCATCGGTCAGCGACAGGCCGGTCATGCTCTCGGAGGTGCTTAGCGAGCAATGTTCGACCTTACCCGCATAGATCAGCACATAAAGCTGGCGCAGCGCGTCGCGGGCATAGGGGCTTTCAAGATTGTCCTCGGGGCGGAACAGCCCCTGTCCGCCGGTCTGACGTTGCCCGCGCGTGATCGCACCCAGCGTGTCGAGCCGCCGCGCGATGGTCGAGAGGAAGCGCTTCTCGGCCTGCACATTGGTGGCAACGGGGCGGAACAGCGGCGGCTGCGCCTGATTGGTGCGGTTGGTGCGACCGAGGCCCTGGATCGCAGTATCGGCCTTCCAGCCTGCTTCGAGCAGGTAATGGTGCCGCTGCCGCTGGTTCCGCGCACCCAGATCGGCGTGGTAACTGCGCCCAGTGCCGCCAGCGTCGGAGAAGACCAGAATCTGCTTGCGGTCTTCCATGAACGCCTGCGCTTCGGCGAGGTTGGCATGGGCGGGCCGGTTTTCGACGGCGAGCCGGTCACCCTTCGCATCGACCTTGCGGACGATCCGGCGCGAACGACCTGTCACCTCAGCCACCATGTCTGTCCCGAACCGCTGGACGATCTGGTCGAGAGCGCCTTGCACCGGCTCCATCGATGCCAATTGCTCGATCAGCCTGTCGCGCCGTTCGATGGCTTCGCGGCACTGCACCACATTGCCATCCTCGTCATAGGCTAGCCGCGACGCGAGATTGCCGTCGCCATCGGTGAAGCTCTCATGGAGCTGGGTCGGGAAGCTGTGAAGGAAGTATGGTAAGCGGGAACGTGTTGCCCCTGGTTGACCTGTTCCCAGACCTGTTCCTGGCGCGCATGGTTGTCGGTGACCGAGAAGGCCATGAGCTGCTCGAGCGACATGCCGTCCTCGCCATAGAGGTCGAGCAGCGTGGGCGAGACCGAGGCAAGCCGCAACCGCTGCCGCACGGTCGAGACCGAAACGAAGAAGCGTGCGGCAATGTCTTCCTCCGACAGACCTGTCTCGATCAGCGCGCTGAAAGCGCGGAACTGGTCGAGCGGGTGAAGGCCGACGCGCATGACATTCTCGGCGAGCGAATCCTCCTCGGCGATGCCCGCTTCGCGCACCACGCAGGAGTGCGGGCAACGATGCGTTCGCGCGCGGCCTTGATGCCATTGACGAACGGCTGCGGCGAGGAGTTCGCGAAGCCCTCCAGGGCCGGTGCGGCTTCGTGGGTAAAGCGGTTCGCCGCATACTTGCTGTGGCGGATGCTGATTTCCTCGAAGTCTTCCACGCCCCACAGGTTCCGGTTCTGGCAGACCGCGCGCAGGTAGAAGCTCGCCATGCCCAGCGTCTTGGCCCCGACCTCGGAATTCCAGCAGTAGAAACCCCGGAAATAGAGATCGGGCGATCCGTCGGGCAGGCGTCCGGCCTCGATGGGGTTAAGATCATCGACCAGGAACAGGAACACGTCCCGATCTGAAGCGTAGAGCGTGGTCGTGTCGCGGGTGATATCGACGCGGGGATTGTAGACGCCGGTCGACCAGTCGAGCACGCCAGGCACTTTCCAGCGGGTATCGCCGGTGCCGTTGCCGGCGATCTTTTGCACCGCTTCGACGAGTTCATGATCGTAGATCCGGCCATAGTCGGGGCCGGTCACAGCGCGCAGTTCCAGCCTTCTCCCAGAAACAGGATCGTCGGTTTCCAGCGTCTTGATCTGCTCGGCTCGATGTGAAGTGAGCCCATATTGCAGGTTGATTGCCGCGAGCGGGGCCGGAAGCTGGCGGAGATAGGCTGCTGGCGCGCCGACCTGACTTGCCAGTTGCGGGACAGAGCGCGTCATCAGCCCCGCTCATTATAAGGGGCGTTGCGGGGAGAATCCCCGCAGATGGGGTAGCCGGAGACGGCGTAGCGGCTGCGGCTCAGGGGAAGGCATTCCCCCAACTCAGCCTTATGAACGTGCGAAATGAGCGAACTCACCCTCATCCATCGCAGACAGTCCATAGGCTTCCAACACCGCATTGAAAACTAATCTGACAGCATCGGAGATGCTGGCATCCGACACGTCTGCCAATGTTAGGGCATATTCGACCCGTGCCTCCAGTGCGATCGCATCCCCGCCTCTTCCATATCGGCTAGGCCAGCGGGTTCCATCCAGCCCTTCAAGGCCGAGCCGTAAATGCCATGGCCCGGTTCCGCCCAGCGTGGTCGCAACGCGGATATTTCCGGCAATCCAGCTGGTCCAGCGTTCGATTGCATATTGGGTCGCAAATATCGCGTGGTCGGAACTCTCATTGAAGAAACTGGCTGCGATTCCCCAAAGCTCGCCCGTTTGTCTGAACCAGCGTGTCGCTGTCGGGGTAACGCCGGACTGTCTGACCATTTCGCTCGAGCGGAAGATCAGAAAACCACCCGTGGTCGGGCCATAGTCAAGCCCGCTGCATCGCCCCAAAGGCAAAGGATGGCCGGTGACACTGTCGAGTATGGCTGCAGCATCGTCCAACCGCGACCAAGCGTTAGGCAGGAGCCGCGCAAAGCCGAACGGTGGGCCGCCCGTTTGCATCATGACGCTGTCGTCGAAGCCAAGATTGACCGGGAGCGGCACCGTGCCCTTGGCCCAAAGACCCGGCAACTCCGGGCTGGAGCTCTGCCACGGTAACGGCGCGGCGTCCGGCAGGACGACGGCTCCCAAAGATGCTCTGATCCTCTTCTCGAGCTCGACGGAGAGCTGCAATCGGGTCTTGCGCAACTCTTCGGTTGAGGCTCCGACCGGCAGCGCAAAGGCGACTGGACCTCTGCGGTGCCGCATATCAAATGGCAAATCTTCGGGCTTCGCTTGCGAATGGGCGGTGTTCCATACAGTTATGACCCGTTCGGATCCCAGTGCATGCTTGGCATATCCCAATTCGATCAGGACATTGGGGTTGGCAACCTGCTTGCCCGAAGCTGACACCGCGATGGGTGTAACATCTGCAACGAAGACGGCTGCATTCTCGATCTTCGCAAAGATTGTTGCCACGATGTCGGGTGAACCAGGGACATCTTTGGTGTCATGATCTATTTCCGGACGCTGTGCCTCTTCGACATCGATCGATATGCGGTCCAGCGCAGCCAGCAACGCATCGCGGATCAACGCCCGTGTTTCGCGGACCGGATGGTCGCTTTGCCAGGACCAGAAGACTGACCGACTCACTTTGGAGCTCCTCATGACATAATGGTTGGGGACACCAGTGCATGTCATGCCGGGCGCTCCATTGCCCGAAAGGTCTAGCGACTCTCCGCTCGTATCAGCAATTGGTTCATTTGCCCTTTTTAATGAAAAACAGGAACTTTGACATTTTGAGCCGGAAGATCAGAAAATACAAAATATGTGCGGCAATGACAAAGATCACTATATTGCCGAGGAGTTCGTGAATTTTCCGGATTTGACGATTGCCGGATTCGCGCGAAACCGATGCGCCGCGAACCGGATTCCCGTCAGGGAGTTCAGCTTCGTGCCCAGCCCTGGCCTGCGTAGCGTCTGAATTGCGCTGTTCTCCAGCGCGCGCCGTCAATGTTTGGCCCTGATCCATGTAAATGCCTGTGGAGGCCGCACCCACCGCAGAGAGGGTGAGGATGAAGGTCAGTCAGATCGCGACTTGAGGGCTATTGATCCCGCGAGACTTTGGCGCGTTTGACGCCGTTTGTGGCCAGATGCGCTGGAAGGTAAACCCGCTGACATGGGCGAACCCGAGGATCACGCGAATGACGAAGGCGCAAGCCACGGCATAGCCGAGCCAGGAATGCATCATTCTGCTTGCGTCAGCGGAGAAATAGGCCGCACAGACCAGCGCCGCAAAGGTCAGATGATAGAACCTGAAGTTTTTCAAAAGCTGATTCCTGAATCGCGCCGTGGTTTGCGATGACCGCCTGGTTCGGATTGACCGCAGAGATGATCAATTTTGGATGATCTGACGGCGATGGGCCGGTGCTAAGCCAAAGCCAGCATAGGTTTCAGCAATATGGCTGCCGACTACCTTCAACAGCGTGTGGACGGATGGCATGGTTCAACCTGCACCATGCAAACATAGGCCGGACTGAATCGGGAGTCGCGCGGGGGGGGGGGGGGGCGACTCCCGATGCGTCCTCGGCTTCTTTTGCTGTCTTTTTTTGAAGCCGGGGAGCGCGTTCAGTTTCGTTTTGGAGCGGGCTTTGGTGCGGCTTGTGCAGGTGTCGCCGCAGCCGGGGATGGCCGACAAGTCCCTGGTGCAGCAGCCCCGTGACGCGGACGACGGTGTTTGTGGGCCTTGCCACGCTTCCCGCCCTTCCCATGAGTCGCGCGATGCTCGCCGCCGCGTGGGCCGTGCGCTGCCGTACCGCGCTGATGCTCGCCGGAACGGGCGCGACCATATCTTCCCCCGAGTCGGCCACTTATCGCCGCCGACAATTCCATCCAGCACGCCGACTGCCAATGCGTTCAATGGTATGCGATTGGGTTCGCCATTCTTTGCACGATGGCCTGGAAGCGTCCACATCAGTTCGGTTCGGTCGAGTTCCTCCCAGGTCAGCGAAGCCACTTCCTCGCGCCGCTGACCAGTCACGATCAGCAGTCGGATTATTGGGCCGAAGCAATGATGAGTTTTGTAGGCCTGGTTCCAAACTCGCCCAAGCTCGGAGTCTGACAGCCATCGTTCCCGTGCCTTTACCGCAGGCGGCGTTTCCATGCCTTCCATCGGGCTGCGATCGATGTCACCGCGGCTAACCGCCCAACGAAACAAACGGCGGAGGACGGCAAACACATTGCGCCGATTGGCGACTTGTGTGTCCGGCATCCGATCAAACACAGCAACGATATCCGCTCTGGTTATCTTGGGGAGAGGTTTTGATTTGAGCACGGGCATTGAGTGGATGCGCAGAGAACGTGTGACGAGTAACTTCCACCCCCGGCCAACACATGACCTTTCGAATCGGCCAGCGTAATTGTCGAAAGCGAGGTCGACCGCCTCCCGTCGGCGTTGCTTTTCGACTTCGACAGGATCCACACCTTGGCCGATCAGCCGCGAAAGGCGTAATGCCTCTTCCCTGGCCGTAGTCGGCGTCCATGGCGAACCATGGCTTCCGATTGTACATCTTCGCGTTCTGGCCTCCCGCCCGCCCATACGGAATTGCAGGATATACGAGACGGCTCCGGATTTAGTGATCTTGGCACCAAATCCTTTGATTCCATCATCCCACAAAAAGCCTTCTGATCGCGAAGCGATCAACGCATCAATCGTCCGTTTCGTTATCTTGCCACTCGCCATTTTTTCGCCTCCAAACCCGGCGTCCAGCAATCACCCAGCAATCACCGAGCAATCACCGAGGCGGAAAATGCCGCCAAGGGTCGAGAAGCGTAGCGTAGATAAACCATTGTGATAACGCGGTAATTCTACGCCAGAGGTATCCCTAAATACGCCTCCAGCGAAAATACCAGACTTCATGCCCATACACCGTGCGGGCCTTGTGCTCATAACGGGTTTCGGGCCAGCCGCCGGGGCGGTGCTGGAAGTCGCCGGGGTTGTTGACCAGCCATTCGAACTGATCCGCGTGGCGGCGCATCACCATCAGGGCATGCCGGACATAGACCGCGTGATCGGTGCCGAAGCGGAACTCGCCGCCTGGCTTCAGCTTGGCCGCGAACAGATCGACCGGGCCGTCGTTCATCATCCGCCGCTTGGCGTGGCGCGCCTTGGGCCAGGGATCGGGGTGCAGCAGGTAGAGAAAGCTGAGCGAGCCATCGGGAATCCGCCGCAGCACCTCCAGCGCATCGCCGTGCTGGATCCGCACGTTGCCGAGCGGCGGGTGCGTGCCGCCGTCCCCATCGACATGAGTTCAGCGCCTGCGCGACGCCGTTGAGGAATGGCTCCGCGCCGATAAAGCCGTGATCGGGCAGCATATCGGCCCGCGCCGCCATATGTTCGCCGCCGCCGAAGCCGATTTCGAAATGGAGCGGGCGATCATCGCCGAACAAGCCCTCGGCGGTAACCGGCCCGTCTGCGGGAACCGCGATCCGGGGCAGCAGCGTATCGACCAGGCCTTGCTGTCCCGCGCGCAAGGGTTTGCCTTTGGAGCGGCCATAAAGGCGGTTGATCGTGGTCGGATCGCCGGATTTGTGTGCAGTCATTGTGGCGGGCCGATGGCAGTGTCGTAGCTGAGGGTCAAGTGTGACGAGCCGGATGATACTGAGTTCGAAGAGCCAACAGATATAAATGAAACTCAAAAGTCTCTTTTTGGACTATGGAATGAATTTGCTCGCCTTCATTGCGTCGGAAGCTAGCGAAGAACCCGTTTTTTCATCGCCATCTCGCCAACCGCGAAATGCTGAGATCATCAATGTGATCGAAAGCGTCGAGATCGATACAATAGGCGAAATATATAAGGCAACATGGGAACCTTGAGGCACCTTGCATAAGAACCATGCCATTCCAACCATGACCAGCAGGATAACTCCGACGGCAGCATAACGAAGCCAGTGCCGCTGTTCAAACTCTCGCTCTTTGTACCTCTCTCCCTTGACCTCCTTGTCAAGCTCCGCCAGCATTAATCGATCTTCAACGCTGGAAACCCCGCCGGGAGAAAGCTCAGGCACTTTGGCTGGATCGCTGTCTACTGTCGGAACTTCAGGCATCAATCTGCTTCGATTGCTGACGCTTCTGGACATAATGGGCCAGAATTAGGTCATCCGGGATCACTGCGAACTGACCGCCCCAATTGGTTGCGGTATCCCACGGACCTCCAGCGACATGCGTCAACTCTGATAAGCGGAAAGGGGACATCTGCCCATAGATATTGTAAATCTGCTCAAGAAACTGGGTTGCACCCGCTTCAGTGGGCGCTGGAAAATTTGCGTCCGCTTTTGTTGGCGAGATGCCCTGTGGCCTGAATGTTTTGTAAACCTCAGGGATCACCGGTCCATAACGCCAAGCCTCAATTCTATTTGCAATCAAGGGCCGACTGGTCATTTCAAGGTTCCAGCCATGTGCTATATAAACGAGCTTTAGCAGAGACATGATTGACAGCGCCCTGCCATCCTTGGCAGCACGATCAATAAACCAATTTGCGATCTGGCGAGCGTCGTAGGTCAATGTTCTACCTTTGTCTCAGGTTATGATATAGTCATCAATCCCCAACAACTCAACCGCAATCGGCTCCACTTTCGAATCATCGAAACACGCGGGTCAATTTTTCTCCCGCGCAACGGAAACGGCCCGCCTGTGTGGGGCGGGCCGTGACCGGGTAATTGGGATGGCAGGTGCGGCTTAGGCGGCAACCGCCTCTTCGCCCGGATCGCGCAGCACATAGCCGCGGCCCCAGACGGTTTCGATGTAGTTTTCGCCGCCGCAGGCATGGGCCAGCTTCTTGCGCAGCTTGCAGATGAACACGTCGATGATCTTGAGTTCGGGTTCGTCCATCCCGCCGTAGAGGTGGTTGAGGAACATTTCCTTGGTCAGCGTGGTGCCCTTGCGCAGCGATAGCAGCTCCAGCATCGCATATTCCTTGCCGGTCAGGTGGACCCGCGCGCCGTCAACTTCGACGGTCTTGGCATCCAGGTTGACCGCCAGCTTGCCGGTGCGGATGACCGATTGCGAATGGCCCTTGGAGCGGCGGACCACGGCGTGAATCCGGGCGACCAGCTCCTCGCGGTGGAACGGCTTGGTCACGTAATCGTCCGCGCCAAAGCCGAACGAGCGGACTTTCGAGTCCATTTCCGAAATGCCAGAGAGGATCAGCACCGGGGTCTGCACTTTCGCGACGCGCAGCTTTTTCAGCACGTCATAGCCGTGCATGTCGGGCAGGTTCAGGTCGAGCAGGATGATGTCGTAATCATACAGTTTGCCCAGGTCCAAGCCCTCTTCGCCCAGGTCGGTCGAATAGACATTGAAGCCTTCGGTGGTCAGCATCAGTTCGATGGCCCGTGCTGTGGTAGGCTCGTCTTCGATCAACAATACGCGCATGGGTAATCCCCTTTGGCCCCGTGTCCCGTGCGATAACCCTTTGTGAAAGGTCATTGCCCGCCATTAACCATATGACCAATGAAGAATAAAGGTTAATTTCTCGTAAACACGCAGAACTGCGCGAGTCGTTTTGGTGGGGTGCGCCGTTCGCTTCCGCGAACAGCTTGCTGTGCCATCCCGCTCCCCCGGCCCGACCACCCATCGGCAGGATACTCTGTAATGGGTGGTGAGCGTAACATTGACAGAGCGTTGGTCGCTGATCGTGATTGCGTCTGTCATTGTTTGCAGTAGGCTAAGGTCCTCCTGGCTTTTCGGAAACAGTCAGGGCGATCCAGCGCAATTCTGGACTAGTTTGGCCAGATTGATTCTTGAGCATACTGACCGAAGCGGTGGCATCGGTTTGGTAAATCGTTGGCGAATTGACCGCGTGATATTGGATAGCGACATCAATTCGTCGCTGCCAATCTTGATCATTGAAAGAGCCAAGTTGGATTTCTAGCGTTTCGTCAGGCGTAAGAAAGCCGAGATTTTCGAAATATTGTTCGGTCCTTGGCATGTTGGTGTCGGGTTGTTTGTCGGTTTTCACCGAAACCACCCTAATTGTCGCCTTGCTGGCATTCCGAAAATTTGCATTGATCCCAACTTTGCCCACGTACAAGACTTCTGCCGTATGCACGTGCGGGACCATTGCGGGGCGGTGTTCAAGTTCCAGTGCTCGCTTGGCAATTTTGTTTGAATCACGGGCTTCGTCAAAAGTAGATTTTACCCACCATACCCCGACCCCGCTCAAAGCCATGCCAATCAGGGCGGAAATTCCCATGATTTTAGTCCACCAGGCCGTCACTTTCTGAGCAGCCAAGTCTTGTTCGTCCCGCTCATTTGCGCGAGCGGCCTGCTGAGCCTGAGATATGCAATCCGTCTCGGTAGGCGTGGCAGGGCAGATACTGACTATGCGATCATTGGCGTTCTGGCGGTGTATATCGGAGCGATTCGCAGCATCGTTCTCGAAGGCTGCGCTATGCCAAGAAAGGACTGAAAAAAGGCCGTATGCGGCGAAGAGCAGGAGAGCCAATCCTGCAATCTTAGCGATTTTGCTCCAATAGCTTCTAAGCATTTGATTATGAACACCGCTGTAAGTTTACCACGGCCCAGCTTGTCCCTGAAATTCAGCCCAGAGTCCACAACCCCGACTGCGACACTACCCCTCCAGCGTCCGCGTGCCGGGGTGGTGTTTGTCGAGGTGTTTGCGGATGATCTTCAGGTTCTTGCTGTTCGAGCGGTAGAGCAGGTCGAACAGGTCCCCCGCCAGCGGCACTGCGCCGATCAGGCTGTCGATCCCGACATTTCCGGCCATCCGCCACAGCTGCCATTTGGACATGCCGAGGTTGCGTGCTTCCCAGACCAGATAGAGGCCCATCACGGCGGTGACTGCATCGCCGATGCCGGGAACCAGGCCGATGATCGCATCCAGCCCGAAGCGGTGGCTGGTGCCGGGAATGGTGAAGCTGTTGTCCAGCAGCTTTTCCAGCGCCTCGATCCGGCGGCGGATCGACAGCGGATCGGTGCCGGTCGGCAGGTCTGCCGTCATCCGGCGCGGGGCATGCTGATGGTCCATTGCGGCAACTCTTCCTGATCGCGCGGCCGGCTGGCCCGCTGCTCCTATTTGGGGCGCATCGCCAGCGGCAACAAGGGGTGCAGGTTCCAGCGGTTGGGCGCGAACCCGGTGACATTGCCGGATACCAGCGACCAGCGCACCGGCGCGCCGAGCGGGATGTAGCTGTTGGTCTTGGTCAGCCGGGCCTCGGTCTGCGCCAGCAGCTCCTGCCGTTCGGCGGGCAGCGCGGCGCCCGCCGCACGCCGGGCGAGCACATCGGCGGTGGAATCGCACAGCCCGCGCGCGTTCGCGCAGCTCAGCTGGTTCAGGAACCAGTCGGGGCGCGGATAGCGGGCGACGGTATCGACCAGCCGCAGCTCGGCATCGCTGGACAGGCCAACGCGCTGCACGGTGATGCCGATCTCGCCCAAATCGTCGGCCAGGCGGGCGGCCAGCACTTCGGCGCCCGGGCCGCTCGGCATGCTCAGCCGCAGGACCGGCGCTGGCCGCCCGCTGCCGCGCCAGGCGGCTACCCGTGCGGCGGCGCGCGCGCGGCGGCTTTCAAGCGTCTCACCCAGCCAGCGTTCGGTGACGGTACCGCCATCGCCTTCGAGCCCGGGCGCGACCAGCCGCGTGGTTGCCACCCAGCCATCCATGGCAAACAGCGTCGCAATGCCCTCACGGTCAATCGCCATCGCCACGGCCTCGCGGTTTTCGGGCGAGCCGAGGAAGTCGTCGCCATGGACCACCATCAGGCCAAACAGCCCGGTGACCGGGTCCATCCGCAACGCCCCGCGCGAAATCCCCGCCGTGTCGACCCGCGGCAAGTCTTCCAGCCGTCCGCCGAAGACAACGTCGGCATCGCCTTTGCCGAAGCGTTCGATCGCCGCCGCCGCATAGAGCGCGCGCAGTTCGATCCGCCGCGCGCGGTCTTGCCAGCCTTCTTCGCTGGGCAGGCCGCGCTGTTCGGGCGTGATCGGCGTCAGTTGTGCCAGCCGCCCGCTACGCTTCAGCAGCATCGGCCCATTGCCGCGCCCGCGCCAGACGAGGCCCAGTTCGGGCTGGGCCAGCAATTGCAGCAGATCGGGCACCGGGCGGTTGAGCCGCAGTTCGATCACCCGCCCGGCCATGGTCCGCACATCCGAAATTGCGGCCAGATCAAGCCCCAGCGCGGTGCCGCGCAGGGCCGCGATCGCCTGTTGCAGGCCCGTGCGCGCGGCATCGGCAGTGATCGGCGTGCCATCGGGCCAGGTTCCGTCGCGCAGCCGGAAAATGAAGCTGAGCCCGCCATCGGTCACGATCCAGCGATCGGCCAGGGCGGGCACGACCCGGCCTTGGGCATCGAAGGCGACCAGGCCTTCAATCGTTGCGGCTCGCAGCAATTGCGCGGGCGGGGGCATCCGCGCCCCGGTTTGAAACAGGCTGGCAGGATCGCCGATGGCCACCACTGCGACCCGGTCATCCCGGCCAGTGCCGCAACCGGCCAGGCTGATCGCAGCCGCCATGGCGAAGTGCCAGCGAAGAACAAGACCCCGGATCATCACCAGGCGGTCCTATGCCAAAACGCGCGCCGGGTCCAACCGGCTTGCACCGGCTCGTGCCCGGTCAGATCTTGCGCAGGGTCTTCGCGTCTGGAGCGCCGTGGATGGGTGGGCGGGTGAAGCGTGGCGGGCCTTCGCCAGCGGTAACCACGGGCGCGCGGGCGACCTTGGGATCGATCTCGTCGCGGAAGGCAATCCCGAACCGGCTGCCTTCAATCCAGGCGACAGCGCCTTCTGTCCAGCCGACATTGCGGATCTTGATCGAAACCAGCTGGCCGCGAGTCGGGACAAAGTCACCCTCGGCCATCAAGCCGCCGGCGGACAGGTTGCGGACGCGGACCTTGTGTTCGTCGGCCACGCCGTCAAACCGCACTTCGGCCATCACGAACAGGCTGTCGCGCGCGATCTGCCGATGCTCACTTTCGCCCATGGGTGCGGTCCTAACTTTCCAATTGCCCTGCAGCGCTGCGTAGCTGCTTCGACGTCTCTATACCAGTTTCAGTCTCGCCGAATGATAAATACGAATGCCAAAAATCAGGTTAACGAAATCGATCGCGATTCAATCGTCGCGCGAGATTTTTTCGCGGCGTTCGTGGGCCTGTTGCGCTTCCACGGTCATGGTCGCAATCGGGCGCGCGCTGAGCCGCCCGAGGCCGATCGGCTCGCCGGTAACCTCGCAATAGCCGTATTCGCCTTCTTCGATCCGGCGCAGCGCCGAATCGATCTTGGCGATCAGCTTGCGCTGGCGATCGCGGGTGCGCAGTTCGATCCCCCAGTCGGTTTCGCTGGAGGCGCGGTCGTTAAGGTCTGGCTCGCGCAAGGGGCCTTCCTGCAGGCTGTGCAGGGTGTCGGCGGCCGCATCGAGAATGGACTTCTTCCATTCCCCCAGCAGGCGGCGATAATAATCAAGCTGCGCCGCATTCATGTACGGCTCTTTGTCATTCGGAATATAGTCGCTGGCCAGCGCGCGTTTGGCTTTGGCCAGAACATCGATCTCATCGCCCAGAACGGTCGTCATGCAGACTCTCCATACCGTAACCGCCAGAGCCAGTTCCCCGCAGCCCCGGGCATTCCCGATGGCATTCCGACGCCGGTTCGAGCGCGCCTATAGGGGTGCGTAGATTCCCGCACAAGCGCCAATCGCATTGGGGCAGGCTGGGCTACACATTCCCGAAAAGCGCTTGAAAAGCTTTGAATTCGGCCAAGTCCTGCGCCGTCCAGGGTGCTGCAAGACGGCTGCAAAGCGTGGTTCACAGGATTATCTCTACCGGCGTTAACCATTTGTTGACCATCTTAGGCAAATTTCAGCCGTGTCGGCAGGCTTTCAGTATCTGCCAAAACGGGGGTAAACCGATGACCGCAATATGGATCAATCCGACTAGTGCCGATGCCGCCACTGTCAATACTGCGCACGAAGACCTGCTGGTTGCCAGATGCCTGGCCGCTGCCGCGCAAGGCGATATCAGTGCCTATTATGATCTGGGCGTCGCCTATTCGACCGGCAGCCACGGGGCCGACTGCGATCTGATCGAAGCGCACAAGTGGTTCAATCTGGCCGCCGTCAATGGCCACGCCGAAGCCAGCATGTGCCGCGCCGACATTTCCGAAGAAATGACCGCGCGCGAAATCGCCGAAGCCCAGCGCCGCGCCCGCGAATGGATCGCCGCGTCAGCCCGCCGCGCTGCTTAAACCTTTTTGAACGGCGCACGCTGCGCCAGGAACAGCTGCTGTTCTGCCACGCCGGCCCGCTCACGCTCCAGGAAGTCCGCAACCGCTTCCCGGAAACCAGGGTGCGTGATGTAATGCGCAGACCACGTCTGCACCGGTTCGTACCCGCGCGCCAGCTTGTGCCCGCCTTGCGCCCCGGCCTCCACCCGCGCCAGCCCCAGCCGGATCGCCGCGTCGATCGCCTGATAATAGCACAGCTCAAAATGCAGGAACGGCTTGTCCGCCAGCGCCCCCCAATAGCGACCGTAGAGCGCATCCTGCCCGATGAAGTTGAGCGCACCCGCTACCGGCTGGCCATCTACCTCCGCTAGCACCAGCAAAATCTTCTCCGCCATCCGCTCGCTCAGCAGCGTGAAAGCCGCGCGCGTCAGATACGGCGTGCCCCACTTGCGCGCGCCGGTATCCTGATAGAACTGCCAGAACGCATCCCAATGCTGCGGTTCGATTTCCGCCCCGGTCAGGTGGCGGATCGTGACCCCGGCTTGCGCCGCTGCGCGCTCTTTGCGGATTTCCTTGCGCTTGCGCGATGATAGCGTGGCGAGGAAATCGTCGAAACTCGCAAAACTGCGGTTGGTCCAATGGAACTGAATATCACTGCGGAGCAGCCAGCCTGCCGCCTCAAACAACGGCACCTGTGCGGGTTCGATAAAGGTGGCGTGGGCGGATGACAGGCCGTTGGCGGCGCAGAGCTGCTCTGCCGCACGCAGCAAAGGCAACGCGAGCGCATCATCGGCCAGCAGTAGGCGCGGGCCGGTGGCGGGGGTGAACGGCGCGGCAATCTGCAGCTTGGGATAGTATTCGCCGCCCGCCCGGTGCCAAGCATCGGCCCAGCTATGGTCGAACACATATTCGCCCTGGCTGTGGTGCTTGAGGTAGGCAGGCAGCGCCGCGATCAGCGCGCCATCCATTCCGGCAATAACGATTGGTGCGGGCGACCAGCCAGTCTCGGGGCCGACCGAGCCTGAGTCCTCTAACGCGGTCAGAAATTCATGCGCCAGAAACGGGTTCCCGCCCGTCAGTGCATTCCACTCGGCAGCAGGCAGATCACCGATGCAGCGGGCAATCCGGGCTTCGATCACAAAACTCCAGCGCCCTCCGCAATCGGCGCGTCGGCGTGTTCGGCTGCGCGCTCGCGGTGCTCCGGTGTGCGCACCGTCCAGGTCAGCAGCGGCAGCCCGCGCTGGCGCTGGCTGGCGGCGAACCGGCTGGGCAGATCGCGGATATCATAGGCGAGGAAATCTGGACGGGCATGCCATAGCGCCAGGCGCCGCTTGATCCGGCCGGGTAACGCTTTGGCGTCTTCCTCGGTCACCACCAGGCCCCGCGTGGTCAGCGGCGAATGATCGGCGAACCAGCGGACCACGCGCGGATCGAAGCTCATGATCGCGTGATCCCCGCGATAGCCCTCCAGCACGCGCCGCACCGCCAGACAGATCGCAGAATAGCGCCGCTCGCGTTGGGATTTGATTTCAATCAGCAGCGGCACTTGGCCGCCCACTTGATCAAGCAACTGCCGCAGCGACGGAATCGTATCCGCCGATCCGGTCAACGGGAATGTGCCAAGTTCAGCCGCACTATGCGCCGCAACAAGGCCGGATTCCCCGGTCAGCCGGTCCAGCTCAAAATCGTGGAACACCACTGCCAGCCCGTCGCTGGAGCGCTGAACATCGCATTCGATGCCCATGCCTTGTGCGATCGCAGCGGCGAAGGCGCTGGGCGAATTTTCTGGCCGCCCCGGCCCGTGCAGGCCGCGGTGCGCATAACGCGCCTGACCCAGCCAGGCGACCTTATCAGGCTTGGGCGTTCCCGCCCGCCATTTGTCAAGCGTCCCCAAAATCATGGGCGAACACTGACCACCGCATCCACTTCCACCGCGCAGCCCAAGGGCAAGGCCGGAACGCCGACCGCCGCGCGGGCATGTTTGCCAGCCTCGCCAAACACCGCGACCATCAATTCGCTGGCGCCGTTGATCACTTTGGGCTGATCGGTGAAATCACCAGTGCAATTGACGAACCCGCCCAATTTGACGATCCGCTCGACCCGCTCGAACGAGCCGAGCGCGGCTTTCAATTGCGCCAGGATCATCAGCCCGCAGCCTTGCGCCGCGCGCACGCCATCTTCCAGCGACAAGTCATCGCCGAGCCGTCCCCTGACCAGCGCGCCATCGACAAACGAGACCTGCCCGGACACATAGGCCAGGCCGCCCGCCTCCACCACCGGGACATAGGCTGCCACCGGCGCAGCGGCCACCGGCAAGGTCAGGCCCAGCGCGGCCAGCTTTGCATCAACTTCAGCGTCGGTCATGCAGTCTCTCCGTTAATCCGTCCCAGCAGCCACGGCAGCGCGTGGTCCCAGCTATCAATCCGCGCATGGGCGTGGCCCGCCTGGAACGCGCAGGAAATATGCGGGGCCAGCGTCGGTTCGCCGCACAGGTGCAGCCGGTCAATCTGCGGAGCAACTTCCATAACCGAGCCATGATGCTGCGGCAGATCATCGATAAACACCGCATGGCTCGGCTGGTATTCGGCCAGGATCGCTTGCAACGCTGGCCCTTTCGGGCCTTGATTGGTGAACACCCGCGCGTGAATGCCGTGATCGGCCAGCTGCTGGGTGCGCGCGCCGTTGTGGCGGTCGGTCAGATTGGTCAGGATCACCACGTCGGCGTGCTGCGCCAATGTGTTCATCGCGTAAACCGCCCCGGGAATCGCGGTCTGGCGGTGCATCTCACCATCAAAGAACCCTTGCAGCAAGCGCCAGATCTCCGGCCCCTCGACCAGGTCGCCACTATCCTTGCGCCGCACCGCCTTGGCAAAATCGTTGCCCTGCATCGAAAAGGTGACGCCCTGGGTCTCGTCCAGCCACTGCGCAAACGGCACGACCATGTGCAGCAGCACTTCGTCGCAGTCGGAGATGATCAGGGGTTTGGTCACGGTGTAATTCTCATAGCGCCTGCCGTGCCGCGATCAGGGCCTGCGGCGCAACCCCCAAATGATCTGCAGCCGAAATCAGATCGGGTTCGTGGCTGCTCAGGAAATCGAGCACCGCCCCCAGTACCCCCGGATCGCCCAGCCCGGCGCGCAGATCATCCGGCGTCAATCCGGTCAACGCGAGCAGCCGCCCGGCGCGATCTTCGCTCGACAGCACCCAGCCGAGCGCGCCAAGCGCCAGCGCGAATGGATCGGCAGCCGGGGATTGGGGTTCGCGAAGAATTGTCAGCCTCATGCGCAGCGACTAGGGCCTATCCCATGGCAAAGCGCATCCTGGTTGTCGAGGACAACGACCTCAACCGCAAGCTGTTCTGCGATGTGCTGAAGAGCCAGGGCTATGCGGTGGAGCCCTGCGCTGACGGGCTGGAGGCGCTGGACAAGGCACGGCAGTTCGTCCCCAACCTGATCATCATGGATATCCAGCTGCCCAACGTCTCGGGCCTCGACCTGATCGAAGCCGCGAAGAAAGATTTCGCGCTGCGCAACATCCCGGTGCTGGCCGTCACCGCCTATGCCGGCAAAGGCGACGAAGAACGCATCCGCGACGCCGGGGCCGAAGGGTACTTGGCCAAGCCAGTCTCGATCGGTCCGTTCATGGCAGCGGTGCGGGCACTGGTGGAGAAGGCGCCCATTACCGCTACCTGACCCGAGTCCAAGTCTGGCTGCGGCAGAACGGGCCGTAGCAGCCTTTCACGATCAGCACGTACGCGCCCTTCAGGCTGAGCGTGGCCTTGTAACTGCGGCCATCGTTGGGGTTGTAGATCCGACCCCGGTGCTTCGGCCTTGAAGCTGGATACCTTTGGTACCATAGCCATTGTCACAGGTCGTTCTGGTATCGATTAATTGTTGCCCGCTTCTGGCCGTAATTGCCCATCTTAGATATGTGATGAAGCTGCCGACGAGCTAAGGAGTAATCTTTGATGATAAAGACACTAGAAGTTAAAGTAGTTTACGAGAACGAATTTGTAATAATTAGAGACGACATTGTTCGATTTCCAAGCGGGAAGATTGGGACGTATTATTATTCGCAGTGGAAATCCCCCCATGGCGTAGCAGTAATAATCATGATCGAGAAAAAAATTCTGCTACTTCGAAATTATCGGTATTCTGAGCAAGCATACTCTTTAGAAATACCTCAAGGGTTTGGCACATTCGGCTCCAGTCCTGAAGCCGATGCTCGACGGGAACTGATGGAAGAAACCGGGCTGCAACCGGATCACCTCGTTCCAGTAATGACTTTCGGAGCGCTTTACCAAACTCACCTGTTTCTATGGCGAGTTGACGCACTCCCGGCGTTGATTCATGATGGGCAAGAGCAGACTGAGGCAATTTCCGGTCATGAACTGCTTGAACTAGATAACCTTGACCTTGCGGCCTTAAACCGTCGTGGCGTCCACGATCCGATAACGATCTCAGCCATCCTCATCGCGCAAAGCCTAGCGAACGATAGTTTCCTTAGCGAATGAGCTGGTCGTGACATATTCCTCGTCAAATTCGATCACGTCGGCGGCACCCTTGTCTTCCAGAAATGTCCGTAGTTGTTGTTTCTGTCGCTCCCGCGTTGCGGCGACTGCAAGCGGGCGCTCCGGGATTACTTTGCTTTTGACTGCATCCACCACCAAATCAGTGAAGATTCCGCTGAAAGGGATGCTCACTAATTGCTTGCCAGCAAAGTCCATTCCGATTGCCAAGACATCGCCAATCAGGGTTTTGCCCCGATCAATCGCAGTGCCGTATTTGGCGCGCAATTGCCGTGGAGTTGGTGCCGGACTGGATCGGGCAATTTCCGGAAATCGTTGGATTATCCGATCTTCAATCAACATGTTTAATTCACAATAGACTTCGAACAGCGTATCGAACGAAGCGATGATATTATCGGACTTGGACAATTCGTTAAAATCTTTGAATGCGTCGCTTTGATGCAAATGATTAATGTCATCCAGATCAAGTCGATTCAAGCCAGCCTTGAAATGCGTCCAGTGCAGTTTATCCTTTAGCGGTTTCGGATCGCCGACAGGCCTCAGTTCATAGTCGAAGTTGCGCAGAAGTTGGAATGAAGGCCGATGATGTTCGGTATATATCGGGTCGAGTCCAATCGTCTTTGGTAGATTAGACAAATAGACTGCGTCGGTGCATTTGATCAACAAATTCCGAGCCTCTTGCATTGGCATGATACCATAGGTTTCAAACATCTGTGGCAAACGATCTTTGTTTTGAAGGAATGCACGCCCTATGGCTCCCTTGTCGCGCTGGGTCTCGATTTCGATCCATTCTTCGAGAGTGGCCATTTGCGGCTGGTCGAGTATTTTTGAGAATTCGCTGGCGATGATCGACCGGCAAGAGTGTGTGAAGCTGATCCGTACATCGTCGAATGACCATGGTAACGCCACCGCGTGCTTGCCAATAAATCCAATCTCCGGGCTCTCTTCGAAATTTGTCATTCCTTGAGGCAGCTTCCCTTCGCTAAGAAAGGCTTGGAAAATTTCAGCAATATCAATTTGGCCGTCGCGGAACGACGCATCCCTGACTGCGAGTGTAAATCGGCGTTCCTTAAACAGTTCGCGAATTATGCCATCCTGCCGGGCTAGCATGCGTAAATTTGGCGAACTCATCACCTGATTATCAGAAAACGTTATGTCTCCGCTCAAAATGATATTGTAAATCAAATGGGATTTGAAGTCCAAATAAAGACTTTTATCCTTTGAATACGGAGAGTTATCATCTGCTAAAAGAGTGTAATTTCCCACCGAACCACCCTAGGCTGCGTCTGTTTCTGATTGTGCAGTTCGCTGTTTCGCATGCAAGCCTTTTTCTTACTCCAAGCTTGAGGAAGTGGCGACAAGACAGGAGTCCTGCCTCGTAGGTCGATCGGCCCATTGATGGCAGCGGTGCGGGCACTGGTGGAGAAGGCTGGCGCGCCCGCTACCTGACCCGGGTCCAGGTCTGGCTGCGGCAGAACGGGCCGTAGCAGCCTTTCACGATCAGCACGTCCGCGCCCTTCAGGCTGAGCGTGGCCTTGTAGCTGCGGCCATCGTTGGGATTGTAGATTTGTCCTCCACCCCAGCGTCCAGGCCCTTCCGGTTTGAACCCGGTGAGCATGGCCATGCCCATGATCTGGCGGCCGCGTTTGGCGGGATCGCGGTTCAAGTCATCACGCGGAACCCCGCCATTTGGCAAGCGCGGCGTTTTGAGCCACGAAATCTGCCCGCAGAGCGCCGCGCCGCAAGGCGAGATGCGCACCCGGGCGGCGCGTTCGGGGGTAGCCTTGTCAACCTGGGTATTCCATTCGCCCAGTACCGAGCCCGGCGCCGAACCCAACGATTGGGCCTGGGCCAGTGGCGCGGTCAATGCCAGCAGGGTCAACACGGCAAGCGCTTTTCGCATTGTTTGCTCCTTCGTTGCCGCAAGCTATCTGGCGATAAAATCCCCGTCAACACGGTCATGTGCCGTTAGTCCTGCTTGACATGTGCAGCACTTCGCCGCTTTTCGGCCCCATTCGTCGGCCAATGGGCCGCAAATGACTAACTGGAGCATCCCATGACTGAGCGCGCCACCACTGCCGCGAAGATCGCCGAGCTGATCGAACCGTTCAATAAGAAGGGCGTGGCGATCACCGATACCACCACCTTTGCCGGTGATCTGGAATTCGACAGCCTGACCGTGATGGATTTCGTCGCCGCGATCGAGGATGATTTCGACATCATCATCAGCATGAACGCCCAGGCCGAGATCGAAACCTACGGCCAGTTGATCGACGCCGTGGTCAAGTTGCAGGGCTAGGCCGGGTTGGGGCTTCGGTCCCAGACAAACAGGAATTACCATGACCGACCTCTTTTCAAAATTCGATGCCTTGATCGAGCTGCGCGCCAACTTGCTCTCCACCGGACAGGAGGATCCCTACAATCTGGTGATGGAGCGGGTGCTGTCCCCCACTCAGGCGGTGTGCAACGGGCGCGAGACGATCTTGCTCGGCACTTACAATTACATGGGCATGACCTTTGATCCCGATGTGATCGCAGCGGGCAAGCTGGCGCTCGATGCGTTCGGCGCGGGCACCACTGGCAGCCGGGTGCTCAATGGCACTTATGCGGGGCACCGCGCCTGCGAAGACGCGCTGAAGGAATTCTACGGGATGGACCATGCGATGGTCTTTTCCACCGGCTATCAAGCCAACCTGGGGATTATCAGCACCATCGCCGGCAAGGGCGATTACATCGTGCTCGATATCGATAGCCACGCCTCGATCTGGGACGGCTGCAAGCTGGGCGATGCCGAAGTGGTGCCGTTCAAGCACAACGATATCGAAGCGATGGACAAGCGGCTGGGCCGCATCCCCGAGGGCGCGGGCAAGCTGGTGATTCTGGAGGGCGTCTATTCGATGCTGGGCGATATCGCCCCGCTGAAGGAGATGGTCGCCGTCGCGAAGAAGCACGGCGCGATGGTGCTGGTCGATGAGGCGCATTCGATGGGCTTCATTGGTGAACACGGCCGCGGCGTGGCCGAAGACCAGGGCGTGCTGGACGATGTCGACTTCGTGATCGGCACCTTCAGCAAGTCGGTCGGTACGGTCGGCGGCTTCTGCGTGTCGAACCATCCGAAGTTTGAGATAATGCGGCTGGTTTGC
This sequence comes from uncultured Alphaproteobacteria bacterium, assembly GCA_963802015.1. Taxonomy (GTDB): domain Bacteria; phylum Pseudomonadota; class Alphaproteobacteria; order Sphingomonadales; family Sphingomonadaceae; genus Novosphingobium. The sequence goes on along the minus strand of CAWDHB010000004.1, from coordinate 486,919 downwards.
CGACCTTATGTGTTCACCGCCAGCCTGCCGCCCAGCGTGGTCGCCACCGCCGCGACCTCGATCCGCAAGCTGATGCATGCGGGGAACAAGCGCGCGCATTTGTGGGAGAATTCCAAAGTCCTGCACGCGGGGCTTAAAGACATGGGCTTCCAGCTCGGCACCGCTACTCCGCAGTCGGCGATCATCGCGGTGATCATGCCCGATCTGGAACGCGGCGCGGCGATGTGGGAGGCGCTGCTGAAGGAAGGGCTCTACGTCAACCTTGCCCGCCCGCCGGCAACCCCGGCGAATATGACCCTGCTGCGCTGCTCGCTTTGCGCGGAGCATACCGCCGAACAAGTCCAAACGATCATCGGCATGTTCGAGCGTGCCGGCAAGGCGGTCGGGATCATTTGATGGCGCGCCTCACCGGCAAGCGCGCGATCATTACCGGAGCGGCGCAGGGGATTGGCAAGGCGATAGCGGAGCGGTTTGCGGCGGAAGGTGCGGCGTTGCTGCTTGCCGATATCGACGCGGGCGGGGTGCAGGCGCTGGCGGACGCGCTGGGCCAGCAGGCGATTGTCGCGGATGTTTCGCGCAGGACCGAAGTTGAAGGGATCATCGCCAAAGCCGCTGAGCTGTGGGACGGGCTCGACATTCTGGTCAACAACGCCGGGATCACTCACGCGGCGGAACTCGACGCGCTGGAAGAGGACGATTTCGACCGCGTGTTCGCCACCAACCTCAAATCCGCGCTCTGGGCTACGCAAGCTGCGGCGCGGATCATGCCTCCGGGCAGCGCGGTGGTGAACATGAGCTCGGTCAATGCCGTGCTCGCGATCCCCAATGAGATACCTTACGCCATATCCAAAAGCGCCATGAAACAACTTACAAATGTAACCGCATTGGCACTTGCGCCCAAAGGCATCCGCGTCAACGCGATCGGTCCGGGCTCGATCATGACCGATATGCTCGCCGGCATCATGACCGACCGCGCCGCGGAAGCGCGCATCCTCAGCCGCACCCCCATGGGCCGCTGCGGCACCCCGGAAGAAGTCGCCAGCGTCGCGCTGTTTCTGGCGAGTGACGACAGTTCGTATCTGACCGGGCAGACGATCTATCCGGACGGCGGACGGCTGGGGCTGAACTATACGGTGGCGGTGGGGGCCTAAGTCCGCACAAATCTTATGTTTATCCCACATTTGTGAAATTCTAAGATATGTGGGATAAATCGCGGATCATGCCCGCCATCCAGCCATTCACTGACGAGCAAGCCCGCACCCTGGTCAACCTGCGCCAGCGTTACGAAGTTTGGATAGAGGCCGAGCAAGCCCTGTTCGCGCTGCCTTACGATTTGCGCCGCAAAAGCGTGGGCGGGCGTGATTATCTGTATGAAATCACCGATCGCAGCGGCAACGGTAGCAGTCTTGGCCGATGGGATGACATCAAAGCCGCGCAGTTCGATGCCTATAAAATCGAAAAGGCCCGCTTGAAAGCCCGCAGCGAAACGGCTCGCGCGGCGCTGACAGAATCAAGCCGTCTCGCCCGTGCTTTGCGGCTGCCACTGTTGTCGAGTGACGCCGGACCGATCCTGCGCGAGGCTGATCGGCGTGGGCTGCTGGGGCGCGAACTGCTGGTCGTCGGGACCAATTGTCTGGCTGCCTATGCGCAAGAGGCGGGCGGCTTGATCCTTGGCGCGCCTGACGAGACGGAAGACTTTGATCTGGCTTGGGCAGCCGAAGAGGCGGCCAACGAAGCGACGCTTTGGAACCTGCTCAAAGCCGTCGATCCGACCTTCACCATCAACACCGAGCGCGATTTTCAGGCGCGCAATGCCAAGGCCTATGAGGTGGAACTGCTGGTCGCTCCATCGCGCGCGGCAACGCTTGGAGACAAAGACCGCCCGCGGCCGATCCCGTTGCCTGAGCAGGAATGGTTACTTCCGGGCCGCCGCATTGAACAAGTCGTCGCGTGCCGTGATGGCAGCCCCGCCCGGCTGGTGGTTCCCGATCCGCGCTGGTTCGCGCTGCACAAGCTGTGGCTGGCCGACCAGCCCAAACGCAATCCGCTCAAACGCCCGAAAGACCGCAAGCAAGGGCTGGCGTTGCTGAGTGCCGTGGCCGAGGCGATGCCGCACTACCCGCTCGACGCGGCGTTTGTGGCGAAGTTGCCGGAGGAACTTGTGCCGCAGTGGGAAGCGTGGAACGCGCAGCAGAACTCCACCGGCTTGAATAGCTGGTCGCCCTAAACCCCCAGCCCGCTCCCGCCCTGCGCCGCTTTCGCGCGCGCGAAACCCTCGCGTTGGCTTAGTCGGTCGAAGTAGGCCTTCATCCCCGGCGTCACGTGCTCATCCAGCCCGATGCTCAGCGCGAGCATCACGGCATAGCCCAGCGAAATGTCGGCACAAGTAAAGCGTCCGGCGCAGGCGTAGGCCGGTCCGATCAAGCCTTCAGCTGCACGCAGGCGGGAGCCGAACCATTGCGCGTAGTCTTCGGCGGCCTGGGCCACGCGGCGTTCGGGCGGCTCCAGCCGGGTGTAGCGCAAGTGGATCGTCTGCGGGAACGTCAGCGTCGCCTCGCCCATGTGCAGGAAGTTGAGATAGGCGGCATAGGCCGGTTCGTCCGGGGCGACGGCGAGGTCGGAGGGTCCATAGCGCGTTGCCAGAAAGTGCGGGATCGCCGCGCTTTCCGTCATCAACTGGCCGTCCGCCAGCAGCGCCGGCACCGTGCCGAGCGGGTTGATCTCCTTGTACCCTTCAAACCGGAACCGCGGCGGGAACGGCATCAGCACCAGCGCGTAATCCAGCCCAAGTTCCTCCAGCGCCCACAGCGCCCGGAACGAGCGGGCATCGGCGCAGTGGTAGAGTTTCAGGCTCATTGCTGGGTGACAACCGGCGGTGCGGCGACGCATTTGCTGTCGCCCTCATCACCCCCGCCCAGCAGCATGATCGCTGCAAAGCCGCTGATCACCAGCACCACGAACCCGGCGGTGACGAGGCCCAGGTACTTGTCGATGAAGGCCTTGATCGGCGCGCCGAACAGGCGGAACAGCACGCCCACGATCATGAAGCTGATCGCGCGGCTGACCAGGCTGCCCAGCAGGAACAGCGCCAGGTTCATCCCCATGAACCCAGCGGTAATCGTCAGCAGCTTGAACGGGATCGGCGTCGCGCCCTTGGCCACGAACAACCAGAAGCCATATTCGTTGAGATAGCAGACCGCCTGCGGGAAGCTCTCGGTCAGACCCAGCGCGGCCAGCAATTGCGTGCCGACCGTGTCATAGAGCCCCCAGCCGATCGCATAGCCCAACAACCCGCCCGCGACTGAACCCAGAGTAGCGATCAGGGCAAAGCGGATTGCTTTCTTCGGTTCGGCCAGACACATCAGCCCCAGCAGCGGATGCGGCGGGATCGGAAAAAAGCTCGCCTCGACAAAGGCAAACAGCGCCAGCCAGCCTTCTGCATGGGGGTGCGCGGCCTTGGCCATGGTCCATTCGTACAGGCGGCGCAGCATGCGGGGATTCCCATTGGTTGAAACCGCGCCCGCTTTGTCCGAGCCGCGCGCCTGGCGCAAGCGTGAGAGAAAGTTCCTTCCCGTTTTTGGCGAATGCCACAAACGGGGAGGTGGCAGCGCGCAGCGCTGACGGAGGGGTATCAAGACCAGCGCCGCAACCCCTCCGTCTCGCTCTTCGAGCGATCCACCTCCCCATTTGCACTTCGTGAAAACGGGAAGGATCCGGTGTTTGTGCGCTAGTGACGGCTCACCAGTTCCAACTGCCCAGCCAGCCCAGGCGAACCAATCTGGTTTTTGACACTTGACATCGTCACGCTCTTTGGGTACATATCAGGAACATCGCGATAGTCCGATTCGGATCGGAATGGAAAAAGCGATCATCCCAATCAAACAGCGAGATCAATCATGAGCGCGACGGCCAAGCGGTCGTCCGGCGAAACCGTGTCGCCGGATCAGACCAGGAAACGCAAGAATGCGAAGAAGACCCTCTATATCAATCCGGTGCTGCTCACTGCGGAAGATGGTCCGGTCAATACGCATTGGCGGACCTATTTCATCGATGCGCTGGTCGCCACATCAAACGTGACCGCCGCTTGCGCCGCCGCCAAGGTCTGTAGCAGCCGAGCCTATCGGGCCCGCCAACACGATCCCGATTTTGCGCGCGAATGGCACGCGGCGTTGGTTCAGGGCTACATCCATCTCGAAATGGAAGTGCTGGCCTATCTGCGCAATCCTGCACCCGCGATCAAATTGGACGTAGCATCCGCAATCCGCTTGCTCACCATGCACCGCGAAACCGTGGCGCGCGAACAGGCCTTGTCTGACCAGCGCAGTGAGCAGGAAGTTCTCGAATCGCTGGATGCGAAGATCGACAGTATCCGCAAGCGGCGGATGGCGCGGGGCGTTGCCAATGCCGCAGCAGAAGCGACCGAACCATGCGTCTAAGCAAAACGACAGGTGGTATCAGCCTGCTCGCCGCGCTCTCACCGCAAGATTGCCACGCGGAGCTGGCGGACCTGAGCACTGCTGAACGCCGCGCTCTGGAAACCCGCTGGCGGCACTTCGCACACCCCGGACAGATGCCCCCGCCCGGTCATTGGTCAACCTGGCTGATCATGGCTGGGCGCGGCTTTGGCAAAACCCGCGCCGGGGCCGAATGGGTGCGCGCGGTCGCCGAAGCTGACCCCACCGCACGGATTGCCCTGGTGGCTGCTTCCTTGGGTGAGGCCAGAACGGTGATGGTCGAAGGCGATAGCGGCTTGCTGTCAGTCAGCGACCCACGGTTCCGTCCGCGCTTTGAACCGTCGCGGCGCTTGCTGACCTGGCCGGGCGGGGCGCAGGCCATGCTTTATTCTGCTGGCGAGCCCGACAGCTTGCGCGGGCCGCAACACAGCCATGCCTGGTGCGATGAAATTGCCAAGTGGGACAACGCAGCGGGCCGGGCGGAAGCGGCGTGGGACAATCTGCAGCTCGGCTTGCGGCTCGGCCGGCAACCACAAGCAGTGGCGACGACAACCCCGCGCGCCGTGCCACTGCTCCGGCGGCTGCTTGAAGCAGGTGCGGCGGTGGTGTCCGCAGGAAAATCGGAAGAGAACGCTGATAATCTGGCCGCGGGATTTCTGGACACGGTGCGCCGTCAATACGGCCAGTCGCTGCTCGGGCGGCAGGAACTGGACGGGGAACTGATTGCAGACCTGCCCGGCGCGTTGTGGACGCGCGCGCTGCTCGAAGCCTGCCGTGAACCCGCCGCGTCCAGCCCGGCGGTGCGCCCAGAGCCCGTCAGACCAGAGTTGGTCAGACCAGAGTTGGTCAGAATCGTGATCGGGGTCGATCCGCCTGTCTCGGCGGGCGGCGATGCCTGCGGGATCGTGGTCTGCGCACTGGGTGCGGACGGCCTCGCGCGGGTGCTCGCCGATTGCTCGGTCGAACAGGCCAGCCCGGAAAAGTGGGCCCGCGCGGTTGCGAACGCGGCGCAGGCCTGGCGCGCGGACCGGGTGGTGGCCGAAGCCAACCAGGGCGGGGCGATGGTCGCCAGCGTCCTGCGCGCCGCCGAAATTACGCTGCCGCTGCGGCTGGTCCATGCGCGGCAAGGGAAAAGCGCCCGCGCCGAGCCGGTCGCCGCGCTCTATGAAGCCGGCCGGGTGAAACACGCGGGGGCCTTTCCCGCGCTGGAAGATCAACTCTGCGGCCTGATCGCAGGCGGGGGGTATGAAGGCCCGGGAAGGTCGCCGGATCGGGCGGATGCGCTGGTCTGGGCGCTGACCGAGCTGCTGCTGGTCAAGCGGACGGTGCCGCGGGTGTTGTTGGGGTGAAAATTGGCGCTTGGCTAACCGTAGATCCATCGAAAACTGTTCGGTGCCTTAAAGGTCAGTAAGGGAGATGATTTAAACGCTCGTCCTATTGCTGCGGCGGCCAAATGAGCTGATGCAGATTCAAGTGCCTTCTTGACGGTGTCAGATCGCCCGCACTTCGGACACTTGATCCGATCACTCATCTTTGGAACTTCATTGGTGAGAGCATCACAGCGGCATTTGCCGCAAAGAACCCTTTGTTTGTTTCCAGCCATGTCGGTCTCCAATCAAACTGTCGGACCGTGAATTATCAGCCACAAGGCGATAATGCGAGAACATTTGGCTCCGTTTTGATCCCTTTTTGTTTGATGTCTAATTTCAAGGAAACTTCCCATGTCCTTCCTGCAATCTCTGGCCGCTGCCTTCAAGGGCGGCGCGCATAGTCGTGTGCCGCTCGCGCGCACGCTCACCTCGCCATGGTTCTTTGCGGATGCCACTGCGCGGGCGCCGTTTGAATATGCCGCCGCCGTGCGCCGCGCCTATCTGGATAATCCGGTGGCGCAGCGCGCGGTGCGGCTGGTGGCGGAGGGGATCGGCGGCGCGCCGCTGGTGCCTGCCGATCCGGCGCTGACGCGGCTGGTCATGGCGACCAGCGGCGGGCAGGCGCTGCTCGAAACGCTGAGCGCGCAACTGCTGCTGCACGGCAATGCCTATGTCCAGGTGATCAAGGATGCCTTGGGGCAGCCGGTCGAGCTGTTCGCGCTGCGGCCCGAGCGCGTCACCATTGTTGCCGACGCAGAGGGCTGGCCCTCCGCCTATGCCTACAAGGTCGGCGAGCGGACGTTGACGATCCCCGCGCTGGATGACGCTGCCGCGCCGGGCCTGATCCATATCCGCCACTTTCATCCGGCGGATGATCACTATGGCGCCGGCTGCCTCGCGGCGGCGGATCAGGCGGTGGCGACGCACAATGCCGCAGCCAACTGGAACCGCGCGCTGCTGGAAAACGCGGCGCGGCCATCGGGCGCGCTGGTCTATGATCCGGGCGACGCTGGCGGGCTGACCGGCGAGCAGTTCGAGCGGCTGAAGACCGAACTGGCCGGGGCCTATGCGGGCATGGCCAATGCCGGGCGGCCGATGCTGCTGGAAGGCGGGCTGAAGTGGCAGAGCATCAGCCTGTCCCCGGCGGACATGGATTTTGCCGAACTGAAAGCCGCCGCCGCGCGTGACGTGGCGCTGGCGTTCGGCGTCCCGCCGATGCTGCTGGGCCTGCCCGGGGACGCGACCTATGCCAATTACCGCGAGGCCAACCGCGCGCTGTGGCGGCTGACGCTGTTGCCGCTGGCCAGCAAGCTGCTCGGCGCGCTGAGCGAGGGGCTGGCGACCTGGTTTCCGGACACGCGGCTGGCCATCGAGCTCGATCAAATTCCGGCGCTCGCCGAAGACCGCGAGCGGCTGTGGGCGCAGGTCAGCGCCGCCGCCTTCCTCAGCGATGCGGAAAAGCGCGCGCTGCTGGGCTTGCCTGAATTGGAGAACAAACCATGATCAAAGACGATATGCTGGCGCGCTTGCTCGGCCAGGCGGAGAGCGAGGGCGGCGATCTGGTGACGCTGCGCGCGGTGGTGGAGGAAGCCAGCCAGAGCGGGGCGGAGCGCGCTCTCGGGCGGCTGGGCCTGTCCGATCCCGCGGCGCAGCAAGACTTGTCGGACCTGCGCGAGCTGCTCCAGGCGTGGCGCGATGCCAAGGCCAGCGCGTGGAAAGCGGCGGTCGACTGGATCGTGCGCGGCTGCCTCGCGCTGCTGTTGATGGGAATCGCCTGGCGGATGGGCGTGCCGGAGCTGCTGAAGTGACCCCGGATCAAGGCTCTGAGAGCCACGGGTCTCCCAAAGCGGGTGCCGGGGCGCTGCGCTTCGCCGGTTACGCCGCGTTGTTCGGCAAGCGTGACGCCGGGCGCGACCGGATCGCAGCGGGGGCCTTCGCCCGCACCCTCGCCGAGCGGTCAACCCCGCTGCCGCTGTTCTGGCAACACCGGCCCGACCTGCGCGTGGGCTGGATCGAGCGCATCGCCGAGGACGCGCGCGGCCTGCGGGTGGTCGCTGCGCTGGATAACCCCACCGGCGGCGCGGCGGCGGCGGTGCAGCGCGGCGCGGTGCGCGGCCTCAGCTTCGGCTACCGCGCGCGTCGCTTCACCCGCGATGGCGCTGGCCGCGAGCTGATCGATGTCGATCTGTTCGAAGTCAGCCTTGTCACCCACCCGATGCAACACGCCGCGCGGGTCCATCTGGTAGTGTGAGCTGCTTCGACAAGCTCAGCATGAGCGGGGTTGGGAATTGACGAATCGAAATTGTGCCCAATCCTTCGGCCCAGCCTCGCTGCCTGACTCTCTCACTCCATCAAACCCCACACCCGCTCAGCCTGAGCCTGTCGAAGGCCGCAGCGCTGCGCTCGCCCCACGCATCATTCCCGGCTGCACAGTCCGCAGCTTCAACCCCGAAAGGTAACTGCCCATGGAACCCCAAACCACGCTTGATCCACTGGATGCCTCGTTCGATCTGGTCGCCCGGCAAGATGCCGCCGAACAAGCGCTGGGCGCGCTGCGCGGCGATGTTGACGAGGTGAAAAGCCGCCTTGAACGCGTCAGCCGCGCCGCCGCTCGCCCGGCCTTGTCCGGCAGCGCTGAAGCCAGCCCGGAGCTGAAGGGCTTCGTTGATGGCTATTTGCGCCACGGCCGCGAAAGCGAGCTGAAATCCATCAGCGGCGCGGTCGCAGCGGATGGCGGGTTCGCCGTCCCGCGTGAAATCGATGCGCTGATCGCGGCGCAATTGAAAACGATCTGCCCGATCCGCGCGATTGCGCAAGTGGTGCAGACCGGCACGGCGGGCTATCGCAAGCTGGTGACCTCTGGCGGATCGGCCTCGGGCTGGGTCAGCGAAGTGGCTGCGCGGCCTGAAACCACCACGCCAAAGTTCAACGAAATCGCCCCGCCGATGGGCGAGCTTTATGCCAATCCGGCGGCGAGCCAGGCGATGCTGGATGATGCGGCGTTCAATCTGGAGGAGTGGCTGGCGAGCGAAATCGCGATGGAATTCGCCCGCGCCGAAGGCAGCGCCTTCGTGAATGGCACCGGCACCAATCAGCCGCGCGGGTTCCTGCAGGCCGCCACTGCGTTGACCGGCGATGCCACCCGTCCGTTCGGCACCTTGCAGCACCTGGTCAGCGGCAATGCCGCCGCGTTTGACGCCGCGCCCGAACTGAAGCTGATCGATCTGGTCCATGCGCTGAAGTCCGGGCACCGCCAGGGCGCGGTGTTCGTGATGAATTCGAAGACGCTGGCCTCGGTGCGCAAGTTCAAGGCCACCGACGGATCGTTCATCTGGCAGCCGGGCTTGCTGGAGGGCGCACCTGCACGGCTGCTGGGCTATCCGGTGATCGAGGCGGAGGACATGCCCGACGTTGCCGCCAACACCACCCCGATCGCCTTTGGCAACTTCAAGGCCGGCTATCTGATCGCCGAACGCCGCGCGACCACGATCCTGCGCGATCCGTTCACCAACAAGCCGTTCGTCAACTTCTACGCCACCCGCCGCGTCGGCGGGCAGGTGCTGGATAGCGACGCGATCAAGTTGCTGAAGATCAGCGTCTGATTGGTCTTCCTGAAGCCGAAGCGGTTCAGATTGAAGCGATGACCTCCCCTCCCCGTGGGGAGGGGCCGGGGGGTGGGGGTTCGGCGCTGGCGTTGACCCCCCACCCCAACCCTTCCCCCGGGGGAGGGGAGCCGGAGCAATCCGGCAAACCCCGCGCCCGCGTCGCAGTCCCCCTTGCGGTGCGGGCGTTTTGTTTTTCTCCGCCATGGAGCTTGTTATGCATCGCACTGATCATTACTCCCGCTGTCCTGTCTGCTGCGGCGCTGGCCGAGCTCAAGGACTGGCTGGGGATCACCATCGCGGCAGACGACGCCGCGCTCACCGGCTTGCTGCGCGCCGCACTGGAGCTATGCGAAGGCTTCACCGGGCTGATGCCGCTGGTGCAGACTTGCGAAGAACTCATCCCGGTGACTGCGGACTGGCAGCGCCTGACCACGCAGCCGGTCCAGGCGATCACGCATGGTGCAGGGCGTGCCCGCCGAAGGCGCGCGGTTTGTGCTGCCGCTGGACAGCTATGCGCTGGAGCTGGCGGCGGACGGCAGCGGGCGGGTGCGGGTCCACAACCCCGGCGCGGCGGGGCGGATCGCGGTGCGGTTTGATGCCGGGCTGGCGGCGGATTGGTCCAGCCTGCCCGATGGCCTGCGCCATGGCATTCTGCGGCTGGCGGCGCACCAGTATCGCCACCGCGAAAGCGAAACCTCGGCCCCGCTGCCGCCCGCTGCGGTTGCGGCGCTGTGGCGGCCCTGGCGGCGGTTGCGACTGGCATGAACGCCAGCTTTGCAGACCTCATGCCCGCGTTGATCGCGCGCGCCCGGCGACTGGCGGCAACGCGCTTGGCTGCGGCTGACCTCGCGCGCCGCGATCCGCCCGCCCGCTGGCGCAAGGCCGCGCTGCTCTGGCCGCTGTTTGGAAAGGATTGATTCCGATGGAAATCGCCCTGCGCGCCGCGCTGATCGCCTGGCTGGCGGCTGACCCGGCGTTGGCCCCCCAGCTTAATGCCATTGTCGAGGAAGCCCCCAGCCGCACCGCGCTACCCTGGCTGGCGCTAGCCGCGAGCGCGAGCGCGGACTGGTCGTGCAAGGACCGCGCGGGGCGTGAAGTGCGGATTGCGCTGGAACTGCACTGCCGCGGCGACCGCGCCGATAGTCGCCGCCGCTTTGGTCAGCGCGATCGAAGCCCGGATCTCCGCGCTGCCACGCCGAACAGGATGGCTACCGCGTGATCACCACCCAGTTCCTGCGCGCCCGCGCCGAACAGCGCGCGGCGAACACCCGCGCGGTGCTGCTGGAATACCGGTTCCGGGTGCTGGCTGAATGGAGCCGAGCAGACGGCACGCAGGTCCTTCGACAAGCTCAGGACGAGCGGGGCTTGAACGAAGTCTTACTCGATGAAAAACCGCTCAGGCTCGAGCTTGTCGAACGCCCGCCACGACCCTCGTCCCCAAGGAGACCCCCGATGACCGCTCAAAAAGGCAGTGCCTTTCTGCTCAAGATTGCCGAACGGCGCCAGCCCCGCCGTGTACCAGACCGTCGCCGGGCTGCGCACCACGCAGCTATCGATCAGCGGCGATACGGTGGTGATCACCTCCAAGGACAGCGGCGGCTGGCGCGAATTGCTGTCGGGCGCGGGGGTGCGTTCGGTTTCGGTCAGCGCGGCGGGGATTTTCCTGGGCAGCGCCGCCGAAGCGCGGGTGCGCGCCAATGCGATGGCCGGAACGCTCGATGACTATGAACTGAGCTTTGAAGACGGCGAAAAGCTGCGCGGGCGGTTTCTGGTGCAGAAGCTGGACTATGCCGGCGATTTCAATGGCGAGCGCAATTACACGCTCGCGCTGGAAAGCTCGGGCGCGGTGGTGCCGGTATGACTCGGCCCGCGAACGCGCTGCGCGGCGAGGCCGCGATTGTGGTGCAAGGCCAGCCGCATCTGCTGCGCCCCAGTTTCACCGCGCTGGTCGCGGCCGAGGAAGAGCTCGGGCCACTGTTCGCGCTGGTCGAGCGCGCGGGGGCGGGGCAGCTGCGCCTGGCCGAACTGGCCGCGCTGTTCTGGCACTGTCTGGCCGAGCCGGACGCGCTGAGCCGCGACCAATTGGGTGAGGCCGTGGCCGCGCTGGGCCTCGCCCGCGCCAGCCAGCCGCTGCGGGTGCTGCTGGCGCAGATCCTGCAAGGCGATGCGGCTGCGCCCGGCGGATGAGCCGCGCCTTTGCTCCCGGTGCCCTGCGGCTCGCGGGTCTCTCCGCGCGGCTGCTGGGCTGGCGGCCTGCCGAGTTCTGGAACGCCACCCCGGCGGAACTGGCGGCGATCTTCGACACCGGCCTTGCGCCCGATCGCGCGCCCAGCCGCGCTGAAATTGCTGCCCTGATGGAGCGTGATGATGGAGCTTGATGATGACCGACCCGATTGACACCCTGCTGCTGGATGTGCGCGCCAATACGCAAGGCTTCGCCGCCGATCTCAGCGCGATGCGCAGCGCGTTTGACGGCACGCTGGTCGACGGCATGGGCAAGGCCGGGGAAGCGCTCGAACGCGGGCTGCTCGGGGCGATCCGCAAGGGCAGTCTGGGGTTCGAAGACCTGCGCCGGATTGCGCTCAACGTGATCGATCAGATCGCGGCGCAGGCGCTGCAAGGGCTGTTCTGCCAGCGGCGGCGGCAGCGGAGGCAGCGCGGCGGGGCTGCTCAATCTGGGCAGCCTGATCGGCTCGGTCCTCGGCCTGCCCGGCCGCGCCACCGGCGGGCCAGTCTCGCCCGGGCGCGGCTATCTGGTGGGCGAGCGCGGCCCGGAACTGTTCGTGCCGACCAGCGCCGGGCGGGTCGAGGCCGGGCTGACTGCGGCACCGCGCGACGTCCGCGTTTCGATCACCATCGCCGCACCGCCAGGGCACTTCGGCCCCGCAAGCCTTGCAACGCTCCAGCCGCCAAGTCGCCAGCGCAGTGCGCCGGGCGCTGAGCGATTTTTGACTCCCACTTGTTCCTTCCCGTTTTTGACGAATGTCACAAACGGGGAGGTGGATCGCCCGTCAGGGCGAGACGGAGGGGTTTCGGCCTCGCCGCATTACCCCTCCGTCAGCCGCCTGCCCGAAGGGCAGTTTACCCAGAGCGGCCGGCCTGCCGGCCAGTCCTAAGGGGCGTCTGCCACCTCCCCATTTGCGCCATTCGGCGAAAACGGGAAGGATCTTAGCAAAGGACCTCCCCCGATGGCTCACTGGCTTGCTACCAAGCGCGAGGGGCAGGATGGCGACTGGCTGGCGCGGTTTGATCCGCGGTTCTGGACGGTCGATTTCCCGCGCCCGATGCTGGCCGCGCTGACCACGCCTGCGCCGGACCGGCTGCGGATCGACGCGACGTTCCTGCGGGAAGGCGATCTGGCCGGGGTCAGCTGGGCCAGCGCCGACACGCTCGATCATCCGCTGCTCGCCTATGCCACGGTGCGCGATTACGCCCATTGCCACTTGCGCTTTCGCTGGCAGTCCGCGGGCGTCTTGCCGCTCGATGCGGTCAACGGCCCGACGCTGACCATCGAAGGCCGCGACGCGGCGGGCACCGCGCGCATCTGGTACGTGCGGCTGTGGAACTATGCCGTCGGCACACCCACTGATGCTCAAATCACGCTGAACTTTAGCGATCTGGCGGGCGGGTTCCTGCACCCGGCGGAGGCTGATCCGGTCCACCCGGCGGATATCGACCGGCTGTTCATCTCGCTGGTCGCACCGGGCCATGTGCCGGGCAGCACCGCGCCGCTGGCTGCGCCGGTCGAGGGCTGGATCGAACTCAGCGAGATCGCTGCGGACGGAGCCAATGCCGTAATCCCGCTCGGCGATGTGATCGTACCGCCGCACGGGCTGGCGCTGGCGAGCGCCTATGATGATGCCACCAATCAGGCCCCGGCGCGGCTGATCCGTTCGGCGCTGCACTTGGGTTATCGCGGCAGCCTGCTGCACTATGCCGGGATGAGCCACTTCATGCGGCTCAGTTGGCAGGACGGCGCGTTTCAGCCCGCCACCAGCGGCGATCCGCTCTCCGCCCCAGCCCGTGCCTGGCACGCGGCGTTCCTGGCTGAGGCCAAGGCTAATGGCTTTGCGCCGATCCTGTCGCTGTCTTACGAGCTGCTCGCGCAGTATTGTCCGCCCGCCTGGCAGCAGCGCGCCAGCAACGGCGATCCGGCGCTAACCGGGTGGGAGCCGCCTTCAACCTTGCTGTCCCCCGCCAATTCCGCCGCGATGGCCTGGCTGCAAAGTGCGGCGGCGCAGTTCGTGCTGTTGATGGCGGCGGCGCAAGTTCCCGTGCGCTTCCAGATTGGCGAGCCGTGGTGGTGGATCATGCCCGATGGCCGCCCCTGCATTTACGATGCCGCCGCCAGGGCCGCGTTCGGTGGCAATCCAAAGACCATCCTGACCATGCGCGCGCCGCTCGATGCGCAGCGCAAAGCCTTGCTGAATCAGGCAGGTACGATCCTGGCCAGTTCGACCGCTGCCTTGCGCGATGCGGTGCGTGCCGCCGCTGCGCCGCAAACCGCCGAGGTGTTGCTGCTGGCGTTTCTGCCGAGCGTGCTTGATCCCGAAATGCCCGAGGCGCTCCGCGCTAACCTGCCGGTCGGCTGGGCGGCCCCGGCCTATGACCGGTTGCAGATCGAAGACTATGACTGGCTGACCACGGGCCGCGATGGCCTGCGCCGCGCGGCGTACCAGGCCGTGAACGCGCGGCTGAACTATGCGCCCGAGGCACAGGACTACCTGGCCGGATTTGCTCTGGTTCCAGACGACCCCGCCGCCTGGCGGGCGATTGATCAGGGCTGCGACGAGGCGCTGGAACATGCGCATCATGAAACCTTTGTCTGGGCGCTGCCCCAGATCAGCCGCGACGGCTTTGTCCGGCTGCCTTCGTCTGAACCGGAGTCTGCCATGCAAGCCTTTGACGATCTGTCCTATCCGCTCGCACTGGGCCGCGATGCCACGGTGTCGCCCGAATTTTCAACCACGGTTGCGGTGACCGCCTCCGGGCATGAGCGGCGCAACAGCCTGTGGGCCGATGCGCGGCTGCGGTTCGATGTCGGGCCGGGGATCCGCAGCGAGGCCGAGCTGGGCGTGCTGCTCGGCTTCTTCCGCGCCCGGCGCGGCGCGGCGCGCGGCTTTCGCCTGCGCGATCCGGTGGACTTTAGCTCCAACGGGATGACGGGCACGCCGACTTTGACCGATCAGGAGCTGGGCATCGGCGACGGCCAGCGCACCCGCTTTGCCCTGGTCAAGCGTTATGGCAGCGGGCCAGACGCGCAGGTGCGGCGGATCACCCGCCCGGTCGCCGCCTCGCTGCTGGTCGGTCTGGACGGCGCCCCGGCGAGCGGCTGGACGCTCGATCCGCTGGGCGAGCTGGTCTTTGCAATCGCCCCCGCAGCCGGGTTCCTGGTCAGCGCCGGGTTCCTGTTCGACGTGCCGGTGCGCTTTGCCGAAGACCGGCTGGAACTTGCGGGCGTGACCTTTGCCGCCGGCGACGCACCCTCGGTGCCGCTGATTGAATTGCGGGAAGCAGCATGAGCCGGGTCTGGTTTGCCCAGCCGCTGGAAACCGCCGCGACCTGGTGGCGAATCCTGCGCGGCGACGGGATCACGCTTGGTTTCACGACTCACGACCGCGACCTGTGGTTTGACGGGGTGCGCCATGCGGCGGCCCCCGGCATGGTCCCGTCAGCGATTCGCCGCACCGCCAATTTCGCGCCCGACAGTGCCGAGGTGCAGGGCTCGCTCAGCCATGCCGCGATCAGCGCTGCCGACTTGGCGGCGGGCCGGTATGATGGCGCGCGGATCATGATCGGGCTGGTCGATTGGGACAGCCTTGAACGCTCCACGCTCTATGCTGGTTCGCTTGGGTGAAATCAGCGAGGAGGATGGGGCCTTCGCCGCCAGCCTGATCTCGCACAAGGCCGCGCTGCTGCGCGATCCGGTGCCGCGCACCAGCCCCGGCTGCCGCGCCGAGTTTTGCGGCCCGGGCTGCACCCTGTCAGCTGCCGCATTCACGCAGCTGGGCATCGTCGCGGCGGCGGATGTGGACCGCGCGGCGGTTACGTGCCCAGGCCTGACCGCGCCAGAGCTTTACCTCGGCGGTATGCTGCGCTGGCTCGACGGACCGCTCGCCGGGCTGCGCGCTGGCATTCGCGCGGTCGATGGCGACTGGCTGGTGCTTGACCGCCCGATTGACCAGGCCCCCGCCGCTGGTGTCCAGGTGCTGCTGCGCCAGGGCTGCGACAAGCGGCTGGAAACCTGCGCCAGCCGCTTTGGCAATGCCGTCAACTTTCAAGGTGAGCCGTTCCTGCCCGGCAATGACCGGCTGGCGCGCTATCCAGCGGCGTGACCGGCTCCGGCGCGGCCCTGGCGGCAGCGGCCCTGGCGTTGGTCGGCACTCCATTTCGGCTCAATGGCCGCGATCCGGCGCACGGGCTCGACTGCGTTGGTCTGCTCGAAGCCGCGCTGGCGGCGTGTGGACGGCAAGTCCGCCTGCCGGTTGGCTACCGGCTCCATCTGACCCAGCTCGACGCCTGGCTGCCGCCGCCATCCAGCCTCGGTCTGATCCCGGCGGTGGGTCCCGTCCAACCCGGTGACGTGTTGCTACTCAGCCCCGGCCCGGCGCAGGTTCACCTCGTGATCGCGGGACCGAACCACGATTTCATCCACGCCCATGCCGGGCTGCGCCGCACGGTGCGTTCGCCGGACCGGCCTGCGGGCGATTGTGCTCGGACACTGGCGGCTGGCCTCGGCCAATCTTACTCCAATCGAATAGGCAGCATCATGGCAACTCTGGTTTTTTCCGCGCTGGGCACCGCGCTCGGCGGGCCGCTGGGCGGGATGATCGGCGCGCTGGTGGGGCGGCAGGTCGATGGCCTGATCCTGCCGCGCCCGGTCCGCGAAGGTCCGCGCCTGACCGAACTGGCGGTTTCGACCTCCAGCTATGGCACGCCGATTCCCCGGCAGTTCGGGCAGCTGCGCGTGTCCGGCTCGATCATCTGGGCAACCGATCTGACCGAACAGGCGGGCCGCACCGGCGGCGGCAAAGGCCAGAGTGCAACCAACACCTATAGCTATAGCGCTTCGTTCGCAGTCGCACTGTCATCGCGCCCGCTGGTGTCGCTCGGGCGGATCTGGGCCGATGGCAAATTGCTGCGCGGCGCGGCGGGGGATCTGAAGGTGCCGGGCACGCTGCGCTTTCACCCGGGCCATGCCGATCAAGCTGCGGACAGTCTGCTCGCCAGCGCCGAAGGGGCGGCGCAATGTCCGGCCTATCGCGGGCTGGCCTATGTGGTGTTCGAAGATCTGGCGCTGGGTGAATTCGGCAACCGGATTCCCGCGCTCAGCTTTGAAGTGGTGGCCGATACGGCACCGCTCAGCGCGGCGATGTTGCTGGAAACGGTGGCGGATACCGCGCACGCGGACGTCAGTCTGGCCGAGCTGACCGGCATTGCGCTGGATGGACCGCCCGCAGAGCTGCTGTCCCTGCTCGATCAGGTCGTGCCGCTGGGCTGCAACCAGACTGCGGACCGGCTGGAAATCGGCACGCCCGCCACTGCCGCCGTGCCGCTGGGCGTGGCGGTGCTGCCGGTCCGCGACGACGGCTTCGGTCGCCAGACCGGCCAGACCGGCAAGCGCAGTCCGTCCGCCCCGCAGCCGATCGGCACGCTGCGCTATTATGATCCCGACCGTGATTATCAGCCGGGCGCGCAGCGTGCCGCCAGCCAGCCGTCTGGAGGCCAGTCGGCCATTGGTCAGTCAGGCAGCCTCGATCTGCCCGCTGCCATGCCTGCGGCGACGGCGCGTGGCCTGATCGAACGGATCGCCGCGCGCAGCATGTGGGGGCGGCAGGTGCTCGCCCGGCGCACCGCCGAGATCGACCCGGCCATCGCCCCCGGCCGCTTGGTGACGCTGCCCGACCGGCCGGGCCTGTGGCAAGTCACCGCCTGGGAATGGCAGGCGGACGGGGTCGAGCTTGAACTGCTGCGGGTCACGCCGATGCTGGCGCACAGCTTTACCGCCGATCCCGGAAGGGCTGCCCTGTCGCCGGATCACCCCGCCGCGCCCTCAATTCTGGAGGTGTTTGAATTGCCGTGGGACGGGACCGGCAATGGCGCGGACCCGCTCATCCACATCGCCGCCGCTTCGACCGGGCCGGGCTGGACCGGCGGAGCGCTGTTTGCAGAAACGCTGACGGGCGAGCTTGCGGACCTTGGCATAGCCATCCGCGCACCGGCGACCACCGGCACCGCGCTGACCGTGCTGCCCCCGCACAGCCCGCACCTGCTCGATCGCAGCACGGAGCTGGAGGTTGAGCTCGACAGCCCTGACCTCGCGCTGGCCTCTACCACCCTGACCGCCCTGCTGAACGGTGCGAATCGGGCGCTGGTCGGCGGCGAGCTGATCCAGTTTCTGCAGGCGCAGCCGCTCTCGGCGCGGCGCTGGCGCTTGTCTGGCCTGCTGCGCGGACGCGGCGGGATCGAAGCGGCGGTCTTCGGCCACAGCCCCGGCGAGCGCTTTGTCTTGCTCGATGAACAGCTGCGCACTCTGCCGCAGCCGCCGGGCGGGTTCAGCGGACGAATCGCTTTGATCGGCCTGGGCGATCCGGCCCCCGTGTTCGCACCTGTGCGGCTTGCGGGCCAGAGCCGACAACCGCTCGCTCCGGTCCATGGCCGCGCCAGCGCGACACCCGGCGGCGGCGTGCAACTGGACTGGCTTCGCCGCGCGCGCGGGGCGTGGCACTGGCCGGGGCCAGTCGAAGTGCCGCTCGGCGAGCAAAGCGAGGCCTGGCAGATCGAATTTGGCGATGGCGCGGGGCCGCGCGCGCGCTGGTCCGCTGCATCTCCTGAACTACGGATTGACCTTGCCGAATGGCTCGGGCTGCACGCGCTGGCTCCGGCGGGACATTTTGCGATCCGGCAGATCGGTACCCATGCCGTGTCACCGCCCTTGCTGGTGCCCGCGCCTGCTGGGCCCTGACGCTGGCTGCCCGTCATCCTGACCGCAGCCCGGCGCTGCACAATCCACACGGAGATTCCTGCCATGCCCGATTCGCCCGCCTTCCCCGCGCTTTCGCCCCGGCTGGCCTTGCCCTACCTGTTCGCCGGGCAGGCGCAGAAGGAAGTGACCCTTAACGAAGTCGCCGCCCGGCTCGATTGCCTGGTCCACTGCGCGATCGAAGCGGTGCAGGCCGCACCGCCACTGGCGCCTGCTGCGGGCCAGACCTGGCTGATCGCAGCGGGCGCCAGTGGCGTCTGGACCGGCCGTGCTGATCAGCTCGCCTGCTGGCATGATGGCAGCTGGCTCTATGCCGTCCCGCAACAGGGCATGGCAGTGTTCGACAAGCTGCTCGGCTGCTTCCGCCATTTCCATGGAAACTGGTCCGCGCCGACGGTTCCCGCCTTGCCGGCCGGCGGAACCGTGATCGATGCACAGGCACGCACCGCAATCACGGCACTGGTCATCGCTTTGCGCGCCGCGGGGGTGATTCCCGCCTGATGTGCGGAAACAGGTTCCGCTCGCGCGATTTCGCTGCTAAGGCACAATCTGCTTTGATTGAGAGATAAATTTCTAGCGATTTGAAGCGCAAAAGAGACATTCTTGCAACAGTAGTGGTGCTTGTGCGCTTGCACGGCTATCGCTAAGCAGTTAGACAGCCCTCTACTCGGTGGCTCACTTTTCTTAAAAGGGGATTACGACAATGCGGAAATTGGTCCTTGGGATGGCGCTGGCCACTACGGCCCTCGCGTCTCCGGCCTTGGCTCGCGATGATTCTTGGTACATCGAAGCCGATGCAGGCGCGATGATCGTGGAAGATTCCAGCTTTGACATCGGCACGACCGCCGATGCGGCGACTGTTGATCACGACTACGGTTATGACTTTGGTGGCATCATCGGTTACGACTTCGGTGGCTTCCGCCTCGAAGCTGAAGCCAGCTATCGCGAAGCTGACCCGAAGAACCTGACCAGCATTGTGCGGATCCCGGCTGCGGCCCCGATCAGCAGCGCTGCTCCGGGCGTGACGGGTTCGCACAGCTATGTCGCTGGTGACGTGAACGCGCTCAGCTTCATGGTCAACGGCATGCTTGATTTCGGCGCTGATGACGGCCTGCAAGGCTTCATCGGCGGCGGCGCAGGTGTTGCCCGCGTCAACCACCACTACTCGATCAACCGCGTTGGTCCGGGCTGGCTGGATGATTCGGACACCGGCTTTGCCTGGCAGGCTCTGGCGGGCGTTCGCGCTCCGCTCAGCGACAGCTGGGATGTTGGCCTGAAGTATCGCTTCTTCAACGTGAACAACGTTGATCTGGTTGATACCGCTGGCCGTGCAGTCAGCACCCGGATGCGTTCGCATTCGCTGCTCGGCACGCTGACCTACAACTTCGGTGGTGAGCCAGTAGCTCCGCCGCCGGCTCCGACTCCGCCGCCGCCGGTTTACACGCCGCCGCCGCCGCCAGTCGTTGTTGCTCCGCCGCCACCGCCGGTTTGCAACAAGGGTCCGTACATCGTGTTCTTCGACTGGGATAAGTCGGACATCACGCCGGAAGCCGCTGGCATTCTGGACAGCGCTGTGACTGCCTACGCCAACTGCCAGAACGTGCCGATCATGCTGGCAGGTTACGCTGACCGTTCGGGCACCCCGCGTTACAACCAGGGTCTGTCGGAACGTCGTAACACGTCGGTCCGTGGTTACCTGACCTCGCGCGGCATTGCCGATGGCGCGATCAGCAACCAGGCCTTCGGTGAAAGCAACAACCGCGTACCGACTGCGGACGGTGTGCGCGAACTGCAGAACCGCCGGGTGGAAATCAGCTACGGTCCGGGTTCGGGCATGTAAGCTTCCGCCAGACGGAACAAGATTTGGGGGCCGGAGCAATCCGGCCCCTTTTTCTTTGGCTGGCTGCACAGAATATCCGCGCGTAGGTTTGATTCAAATCGCTGCAGGAGCCGCCAAAGATGTCGCTGATTACAAAACTTGCCGCACTGGCGCTGATTGTGCCGTTAGCCGCTTGCGCTACGACCGCTGCTGACCGGCCTGAAACAATCGGGGCGGCGACGCTGTCTGACGCGGCCGGCAAACAGATCGGCACGGCTGTGCTGACAGCAGCGGACGGGCAGATCACTCTGGCGATTCGCGTCAGCGGGCTGACGCCGCAGCAGCGCCATGGCATCCATTTGCACGCTGTCGGTGCCTGCGATGGCCCGGCATTTGCTTCTGCCGGACCGCACCTCAATCCAACAGCACGTCAGCATGGTCTGGCCAACCCTGCCGGGAGCCATTTGGGTGACTTGCCCAATCTGGTCATTGATTCGCAGGGGCAAGCGCGTCTGTCAGCAGACTTGCCCGGCGCGCAGGCCGCGAACCGCAGCCAGCTGTTCGACAACGATGGCACGGCACTGGTTTTGCACGCGCAAGCCGATGACTTGCGAACGGACCCGTCAGGCAACAGCGGCAACCGGATCGCTTGCGGGATATTGCGCCAATCCAAGCGTTGAAGGTAGCCCTGTCCGCTCTGGGTGGCCCAATCTGAAAATAGATTGGATCACGTGGCGGTGAATTGTGGCGAAGGCAGCACTGTCGAATCACATTGTGCCGAGCCGCTCAACCCATGCAGCTCGATACGAGCCGCACGCGGATTTCGACGAAGCCTCCAAGCCGCTAAAGCAATAACCAGACCCTACCGCCTAGCATGAGCCCGTCGACTCGGTTCGCGTTACCGGCGCAAATCGGCGAGTCAGCCTTCTGGCTACTTTTTCACAGGCGGTGCCGCGGCAGCGGGCGCCGCGCCTTCGGCCGGTGCCGCAGCAGCGGGCGCGGCGGGCAGCGGCAGGTTGGAGCCCTGGCTGTTGAGATAGACCAGTAGGTTGGCGCGTTCCTGGCCGTCGCTGAGGCCGGCGAAGCTCATCTTGGTGCCAGCCGCAAACTTCTTAGGGTTGGTCAGCCAGGCGTTCATCGTCGCCCAGTCCCAGTTTCCGCCGTGGCCCGAAAGGTCAGCCGAATAGGCGAAGCCTGCGGCGTGCTTGCCCACCGGCTTGCCCATGATCGCGTTCAGGTTCGGCCCGATGCCATTGGCCCCGCCGGGAGCGATCGTGTGGCAGGCCATGCACTTCTTGAAGCTAGCTTCGCCCTTGGCCGCATCGGCTGAGGCGAGCAGCGTTTCGATCGGCACAGCCGCAGCGGCGCCGCCGCCTTCTTCGACCACGCCTTCGATCGGATAGCCCATCTTGTGCGGGCGATGCGGCTTGTCCGCGCTGAAGTAATGGCCCGACAGGCTCGACAGGCCGAGCCCGACGATCCCGGCGAACAGGGTCCAACCAGCGATGGTATTGAAGCGATCTTCCATGGAACTGCCCCGTTGGGATTTGCGCATATAGGTTTGCGCGCCGCTCTAGTGTCGCACCGGGCCAAGCGCAAGGGGCATTGCGGCGCAGGGCGAAGCGTCCTAGCCATGGCGGATGTTTTCCAAGCTGCTGATTGCCAACCGCGGCGAAATCGCCTGCCGCATCATCCGCACCGCGCGGGCGATGGGGATTCGCGACCGTCGCGGTCTATTCCGATGCCGATGCCAAGGCGCTGCATGTGCGCCAAGCCGATGAGGCGGTGCATATCGGCGCCTCGCCCGCGCGCGAATCGTATCTGGTGGGGGAGAAGATCATCGCCGCCGCCAAGGCCACCGGGGCTGAGGCGATGCATCCGGGCTATGGCTTTCTCTCCGAAAATGCAGAATTCGCCCAGGCGGTGCTCGATGCCGGGCTGATCTGGGTCGGACCTCGCCCGGCCAGCATCACCGCGATGGGGCTGAAGGATGCGGCCAAGACGCTGATGGCCGCTGCCGGGGTGCCGGTGACGCCGGGCTACATGGGCGTGGATCAAGACCCGGCGTTTCTCGCCAACGAGGCTGCGAAGATTGGCTATCCGGTGCTGATCAAGGCCGTCGCGGGCGGTGGCGGCAAGGGCATGCGGCTGGTCGAGAGCGGCGGGGATTTCGCCGATGCCTTGCAATCGTGCCAGCGCGAGGCGGCTAGTTCCTTCGGCAATGCCCACGTCCTGATCGAAAAATACATCCAGCGCCCGCGCCATATCGAAGTGCAGGTGTTCGGCGATAGCCACGGCAATGTCGTCCACCTGTTCGAACGCGACTGCTCGCTCCAGCGGCGCCACCAGAAGGTGATCGAGGAAGCCCCCGCGCCGGGGATGGACGAGGCGACCCGCGCGGAACTGTGCGCGGCGGCGGTCAAGGCGGCGAAGGCGGTGGACTATGTCGGCGCGGGCACGATCGAATTCATCGCCGATGCCTCGGAAGGCCTGCGCGCCGACCGCATCTGGTTCATGGAAATGAACACCCGGCTGCAAGTCGAACACCCGGTGACCGAGGAGATCACCGGGGTCGATCTGGTCGAGTGGCAGCTGCGCGTGGCGGCGGGGGAGGCTTTGCCGCTAAGCGGCAGGATGAGCTCAGCATCAACGGCTGGGCGATGGAAGCGCGGTTGTATGCGGAGGATCCGGCGAAGGGATTTTTGCCGAGCACGGGACGGCTGGAGCACTTTGCTTCCCGACGATCGAGTTCGCGATTGAAACCGGCGTCGAACGAAGGAGACGAAGTTTCGCCGTTTTACGATCCGATGATCGCGAAGCTAATCGTTCATGCGGGACCGCGATGCGTGAAGATGCTGGACGACTTGCTGGCAACGCTCTCGAAGGTACCGCAGTCTGGCCGGTGCAAACCAACGCCGGTTTTCTCGTACCTTGCTCGCATGACGCAGCAATTTCGATCAGGCGACGTCGACACGGGCTTCATTGGCGAACAGGGCGATGCATTGATCCGCCGACAGAACCTGACGCTCGGACTTACTCGGGCAATGCTAGGACTGGCATCTCGTCCAGCTACCTATGCCGACAGATCCCGAGCAAGCCAGCGACAAGCGAATTAGCTCGAAGGTTTCCGGCTGAATTGCGCGCCAGAATTGCAACATTGGTCCTCGCAATCGCTACCGGAACGAGATGCATCAGTTGATGGCGAAGGTTCACTGAATTCGGTGGGCAGAGACTATTCGGTCGGGAGCCGAGACACGACGACAGCGCGTGCTGATCCAAATACAGGACGAATGCTTCGTCGTTCAGATCTGCGCCGATTCGAGGCGGTCAGGCCACCACTCCGCCCACGATGGCGATATCCTCTCGCCCATGCCGGGCAAGATCATCGCGGTTGAGGTCACCAAGGGCCAGGCGGTGACCAAGGGGCAGAAGCTGCTCACGCTCGAGGCGATGAAGATGGAGCACAGCCTCGTCGCGCCGTTTGACGGGGTGGTGGCGGAGCTGTCCGCCGTGGCCGGGGCGCAGGTGCAGGTTGAGGCGCTGCTCGCGCGGATCGAGGCTGCGCGAGTGAAGCGCGACCCATCCCCACACCATCGTCATGCTGAACTTGTTTCAGCATCCATTTGGCGATGCAGCCCGGAGCGCAGGGGCGAGAGCGGCCTCGCGGTTGGGTCGCTCTCAGCACCAAGTTGCGGCCGTGGCGAGAGCATGGACCCTGAAACAGTCCAGGGTGACGGAGGTTTCTATGCGATGCCGGAGTGTGACGGCCTCACTTCCGGCGCTGTTCGCTCGCGATGACCTGGCAACCTGAAGTCGACGAACTCCGCGCGCGCGAGCAGCTCGCCGAGGCGATGGGCGGCGCGGAGAAAGTCGCGCGGCAGCATGCGCGGGGCAAGCTCGATGCGCGGCAGCGGATCGCAGGCCTGGTCGATGCCGGATCGCTTCCGCGAAATCGGCAAGATCGCGGGCAAGGGGCATTACGACGAGCAGGGGCGGCTCACCGGGCTGTCCCCCTCCAACCTCGTGTTCGGGCGCGCGAATATCGAGGGCCGCCCGGTGGTCGCCAGCGCCGACGATTTCACCGTGCGCGGCGGGGCGGCGGATGCGGCGATCCACCGCAAGTTCGTCCAGTGCGAAAAGATGGCGCACACGCTCAAGCATTCCGCTGATCCGGATGATCGACGGCACCGGCGGTGGCGGCTCGGTCAAGACGCTCGAAGACATCGGCGCAACCTATGTGCCCGCGACGCCCGGCTGGGACGTGATCGTCAGGAACCTTGAAACCGTGCCGGTGGTCGCGCTCGCGCTCGGGCCGACGGCGGGGCTGGGCGCGGCGCGGGTGGTGGCGAGCCACTATTCGGTGATGGTCAAAGGGCTGAGCCAGGTGTTCGCCGCCGGACCCGCCGTGGTCGAGGCGATCGGCGAGGCCAGCGACAAGGAAAGCCTCGGCGGCAGCGACATCCATACCCGCAACGGCGTGGTCGATGACGAGGTGGCCAGCGAGGCCGAAGCCTTCGCCGCCGCGCGCCGGTTCCTGTCCTACCTGCCCTCCAGCATCGGCGAGCCTGCCCCGCGCAGCGCCTGCCAGGACCCGACTGACCGCCGCGAGGAAATGCTGCTGAGCGTGGTCCCGCGCGCGGCCAAGCAGGTCTATTCGATGCGGCAAGTGCTCGAAGCGGTGTTCGACCGGGGCACGCGTGTTCGAAATGGGCCGGATGTGGGGCCGCGCGCTGATCACCGCCTTTGCGCGGCTCGATGGCTGGCTGGTCGCGGTGATGGCCAGTGACCCCAGCTTTCTCGGCGGATCGTGGGAAGCCAAGACCAGCGAAAAGGCCGAACGCTTCATCAAGCTGGCCGACCAGTTCCGCCTGCCGGTGGTCCATCTGGTCGACAACCCCGGCTTCATGATCGGGCTGGCGGCGGAGACTGCCGGAACGATCCGCTATGGCGTGCAGGCGATGAACGCGATTTACAAAGCGAGCGTGCCGCTGTGCTGCGTGATGCTGCGCCGCGCCTATGGCATTGCGGGCAGCGCGATGAGCAACGCCGAGGCGTTCCAGTACCGCTACGCCTGGCCCAGCGGCGACTGGGGCAGCCTGCCGATCGAAGGCGGGATCGAGGTGGCCTACAAGAGCGAGCTGGCCGCCGCAGAAGACCCGGCAGCGCATCTGGAGGACATCCGCGCGCGGCTCAACCGGGTCCGCAGCCCGTTCCGCACCGCCGAGAAGTTCGGGATCGAAGACATCATCGACCCGCGCGATACCCGGCCCCTGCTGTGCGAATTTGCCGAACTCGCCTGGGGCGCGCTGGCGCGGGAGCAGCGCAGCTGAGCGGGTGAGCCCTGTCAGGGGTTCGGCAAGGTCCAGTCCGCTGCCCCTTCAAGTGCGCGTGACCCCGCGCTCAGCCAGCCGGGCATGCAGCAAGGCAATGAGGGCGTCCAAAGATGGCAAGTGGTCCAGTTCTTCCGATCCAATCAGCACTCCGGGCTGATTAGCACCTTGCCCCAGCAGAATCGCCGGAAGGGCGGGCCGCAGCCCCGGAAAAGCTGCTGGGAAATCATCCTTGTGATAAAATAGCACCGGCAGCGGCAAGGCTGCCAGCGCTTTACGCCAGGCCTGGTGCATGGCAAGCGGGCCATAGCTGAGCGCGCACAGTGAACAGGGATAGGTCTGCGGCGAGACGAGCTTGTGGACCGCATCGGCAGCCATGTTAAAAATGCCGGTCTTGGCGTTGTAAACCAGGATCAGGCGTGCGGTCGGGTCAGCGCTAATGATCATTCTCCTCTGCGCTGTTTCGCGCTAAGCGGACCAGAAGTTACATTGCCGCGCCCGACTGGCGCCAGCTTTGATTTTCTGTAGAGACGCCAATCATGACTGACCAATTTGCCCTCACCGAAGACCAGTTTGCGATCCAGGACATGGCGCGCAAGTTCACGGCGGACCGGATCACGCCGTTCGCGGCGCAGTGGGATGAAGACCATCACTATCCGGTCGAGGTGTGGAAGGCCGCCGGGGAGCTGGGCTTTGGCGCGATCTATGTGTCCGAGGAAAGCGGCGGAATTGGCCTCGGGCGGCTGGATGCGGCGCTGATCATGGAGGCGATGGCCTATGGCTGCCCGGCGACGAGCGCCTACATCTCGATCCACAACATGTCCGCCTGGATGATCGATTGTTTCGGTTCGGCGGAGTTGAAAGCACGGTTCCTGCCCGGCTTGGTCTCCATGGACAAGATCGCCAGTTACTGCCTGACCGAACCGGGTTCCGGATCGGATGCTGCTGCACTCAAATGCACTGCGGTGCAGGACGGTGATCACTATGTGCTCAACGGCACCAAGCAGTTCATCAGCGGCGCTGGCTACAACGATCTCTACGTCTGCATGGTGCGCACCAGTGACGACAGAGCCAAGGGCATCTCGTGTCTGGTGGTTGAGAAGGATGCGCCGGGCCTTTCGTTCGGCAAGCCGGAGAAGAAGCTCGGCTGGAACGCCAGTCCGACCGCGCAGGTGGTGTTCGAAGATTGCCGGGTGCCGGTGGCCAACCGGGTCGGGGCAGAAGGCGATGGCTTCCGCTTTGCCATGGCCGGGCTCGACGGCGGGCGGCTCAACATCGGGGCCTGTTCGCTCGGCGGGGCGCAGCGCTGTCTGGACGAAGCGATCCAGTACACCAAGGAGCGCCAGCAGTTCGGATCGCCGATTGCCGATTTCCAGAACACCCAGTTCATGCTCGCCGATATGGCAACCGATCTGGAAGCGGCCCGCGCACTGCTCTATTTGGCCGCCGCCAAGGTCAATGCTGGCGCGCCGGACAAGAGTCGGTTTTCGGCGATGGCCAAGCGGCTGGCGACTGACAGCGGTTCGAAGATCGTCAACGATGCGTTGCAACTGTTCGGCGGCTATGGCTATTTGAAGGACTATCCGATCGAACGCTTCTGGCGCGACCTGCGCGTCCATTCGATCCTGGAAGGGACCAATCAGGTAATGCGGATGATTGTGGGCCGGGACTTGTTGCGCCAATGACCGAAGAGATGATCATCCGCCGCGAAGGCGCCGCCGCCTTCCTGACGCTCAACCGCCCCAAGGCGATCCACGCGCTGACGCTGGACATGGACCATGCCATGACCACGGCGCTATTGGATTGGCGGGACAACGCGCAAGTGCAGGTGGTGATCATCGACCACAGCGAAGGCCGCGGCTTTTGCGCCGGGGGCGATATCGCGTTCCTGCGCAATTCGGCGCTGAATGATGGCGGAGTCTCGGGGCGGAAGTTCTTCTATGAGGAATACCAGCTCAACCACCTGCTGATGACCTATCCCAAGCCGGTGGTAGCCTTCATGGACGGGATCACCATGGGCGGCGGCGTGGGGATTTCGCAGCCCGCGAAGTTCCGCGTGGCGACCGAGAATACCCGTTTTGCAATGCCCGAGACCGGGATCGGCCTGTTCCCTGACGTGGGCGGCGGCTGGCACCTCTCGCGGCTGAACGGACGCATGGGCCAGTTTCTGGCGCTAACCGGCGCGCGGCTGGATGGGGCGGAATGCCTGTGGACCGGCCTTGCTACCCATTATCTGCCGCACGACGCTCTAGCCGAAGCCAAGGCGCGGCTGGTGCATGGGCATGATCCGGCGCAGGTCTTGTCGGCGTTGTCTGTCACTCCGCCGCCAGCGCGGATCGAGGGCAATGCGGCGCTGATCGCCAAGCACTTCGCTTCGGATCGTTACGAGGACGTGCTCGCCAGCCTTGAGGCCGATAACAGCGAATGGGCGGCGAAAGAGCTGGCCACGCTGCGCACCAAGAGCCCGCAAACCTGCAAGGTCGCGCTGCGGCAATTGCGCGACAGTCTGACCTGTGCGGATTTCGCCGCCAACATGGTGATGGAATACCGCATCGGCAGCCGCGTGCTGACCCGCCCCGACTTCGCCGAAGGCGTGCGCGCGGTGATTGTCGACAAGACGATGGACCCGAAGTGGAACCCGGCGACGCCTGAGGGTGTGACGGACGAACTGATCGACAGCATTTTTGCAGCTCTGCCTGCGGATGAAGAGTGGAAACCCCTATGAGCTTTGAACACATCCTCACGCAGCAGCGCGGCGCGGTCACGCTGATCACGCTCAACCGCCCGCAGGCGCTGAATGCGCTCAATGCGGCGGTGCTGGAAGAGCTGATCACTGCCTTTGCCGCCTATGAGTCGGACCCCAGCCAGCGCTGTGCGGTGCTGACCGGCGCGGGTGAGAAGGCCTTTGCCGCCGGCGCCGACATCAAGGAAATGGCCGACAAGCCTGCTGCGGACTTCTATGCGCAGGATTTCTTCAGCCGCTGGACCAGCCATCTGGTCAAGACCACGCGCAAGCCATGGATCGCGGCGGTCAACGGCTTTGCCCTGGGCGGCGGGTGTGAGCTCGCCATGATGGCGGACTTCATCATCGCCAGCGAGAACGCGCGGTTCGGCCAGCCCGAGATCAAGCTGGGCGTGGCCCCCGGCATGGGCGGCAGCCAGCGCCTGACCCGCGCGGTGGGCAAGGCCAAGGCGATGGAAATGTGCCTGACCGGGCGGATGATGGGCGCTGAAGAGGCCGAGCGTTCGGGGCTGGTGGCGCGCGTGGTCCCGCTCGCTTCGCTGATCGAAGAAGCGCTGAAAACCGCTGCCGAAATCGCCGCGATGCCGCCGCTGGCGGCGGTGGCCAACAAGGAGATGGTCAATGCGGCGTTCGAAACCACGCTCGATCAGGGGATTGTGATGGAACGCCGGATCTTCCAGATCCTCACCGCCACCGCAGACAAAGCCGAAGGCATGGCCGCATTCATCGAGAAGCGGCCGGGGGTGTGGCAGGGCCGGTGATCCTCCCAGTTTTTCTGATTGTGGTTGGCATATTCGCCTCGTCAATGGGGTTGTTAGAGCTTGGCGATTGGCGAGCGGGCCGTGGAGATTTTTCCGCGCGACACCGAGTGTCGTTTGGAGACTCGAAGATCATAAGGTGGCTA
This sequence comes from uncultured Alphaproteobacteria bacterium, assembly GCA_963802015.1. Classification (GTDB taxonomy): domain Bacteria; phylum Pseudomonadota; class Alphaproteobacteria; order Sphingomonadales; family Sphingomonadaceae; genus Novosphingobium. Next base: position 457,711 of record CAWDHB010000004.1, on the reverse strand, counting down.
GTTGGAGCGGATAGCTGGATGAAAATGGTCTACATGCTGATCATTGGACCGATCCTGTTGGGGGTTGGTATTTGGCAACTCGTCAAATAACAGGAGCGTTACATGAAAATCGCCTTCATCGGCCTCGGCAACATGGGCGGCGGGATGGCGGCCAATCTGGTCAGGGCCGGGCACGCCGTCCGCGCGTTCGATCTGTCAGAGGTCGCTCTAGACCAGGCCAAGGCCAATGGCTGCACGACCTTCAGCACCGCGCAGGAGGCCGTTCAAGGCGTCGATGCAGTGGTCTCGATGCTGCCCAACGGCAAGATCGTTGAGTCGGTCTATGCCGCCGAAGTGATCGGCCAGGCCCCCGCTTCCGCCCTGCTGCTCGATTGCTCCACCATCGACGTCGATACCGCCAAGCGGGTTGCAGAGAGCGCCGCTCAAGCAGGCTATGCCATGGTCGACGCCCCCGTCTCGGGCGGGATCGCGGCGGCCAACGGCGGCACCTTGACGTTCATGGTCGGCGGCAGTGCCGAAGCCTTCGCCCGCGCCGAACCGATCCTGTCCGCCATGGGCAAGGCGGTGATCCGCGCCGGGGCTTCGGGAGCAGGCCAAGCCGCCAAGATCTGCAACAACATGATCCTGGGCGCGACGATGATCGCAACCTGTGAGGCCTTTGCGCTCGCCGAAAAGCTCGGGCTGGATCTCCAGACCTTCTACGACATCTCCAGCAAGGCCTCGGGCCAATCGTGGTCGATGACTGCCTATTGCCCGGTCCCCGGCGTCGGCCCAGCCAGCCCGGCAGACAATGGCTATAACGGCGGGTTCGCCGCAGCCTTGATGCTGAAGGACCTGAAGCTGGCGATGGCGGCGGCACAGTCAGCCGGAGCCAAGGTGCCGATGGGCCAGCGCGCGGAAGAACTCTTCGATCAGTTTGCCGCCGACGGCCAAGGGGGCCTCGACTTCTCCGCGATCATCAAGACGCTGTAACAGGCTCCGCCGCAGCCTGCTGCTCGGCCAGCGCGTCGAGATAGCGTTCGGCGTCCAGCGCCGCCTGACAGCCGGTGGCCGCACTGGTCACCGCCTGGCGATAGATGTGATCCTGCACGTCCCCCGCCGCGAAGACGCCCGGCACGCTGGTCTGGGTCGCCATGCCCTGCCGCCCGGCTTGCGTGACGATATAGCCGTTCTCCATTTCCAGCTGCCCTGTGAACAGTTCGGTGGTTGGTTTGTGGCCGATCGCAATGAACACGCCGTCCGCCGCAATGTCCTGATCGGGCGCGCCAGCGGTGCTGGCCATGCGCAGGCCGGTGACCACGCGGCCATCGCCCAACACTTCGGCCAGCGTCGAATTCCAGTGGATCGTGACATTGCCGGTGCGCGCGCGTTCGAGCAGCCGGTCTTGCAGGATCTTCTCGCCCCGAAACTTGTCGCGGCGGTGGATCACCGAAACGTGGCTGGCGATATTGGACAGGTACAGCGCCTCTTCCAGCGCAGTATTGCCGCCGCCGACAACGGCCACCGGCTTGCCCTTGTAGAAGAACCCGTCGCAGGTCGCACAGGCCGAAACGCCCTTGCCCATATAGGCCTCTTCAGACGGCAGCCCCAAATATTGTGCGGTCGCGCCGGTGCAGATGATCAGCGCATCACAGGTGAAATCAGCCGAATCGCCGGTTACCACGAACGGCCGGACGGTCAGATCGACGGTGTGGATGTGATCATAGATCACTTCGGTTTCAAACCGTTCGGCATGGGCCTGGAACCGCTGCATCAGGTCTGGCCCCATCACCCCGTCAACATCAGCGGGCCAGTTATCGACCTCGGTCGTGGTGGTCAACTGCCCGCCGTGCCACAGCCCGGTCACCAGCACCGGTTTCAGATTGGCGCGCGCGGCATAGACTGCGGCGGTCCAGCCAGCCGGGCCTGAACCGAGGATAAGCAAGCTGACATGGCGGCGCGGCATAGATGGGTTCCGGTGTGGTTGAGAGATGGATTGGCGGGCATTAAGTGGGCTTTGGCGCTGCCAGCGCAAGGCTATTGGCTCGGGACTGCATAGATTTCTGGCAATTCCTGGGGGGTCTGCGCTTCAGCCAAGGCGTGCGCGCGCGGATCGTCGACATCCAGCCACCAGGCGGCGGCGATGTCAAACGTTGCGGCGCGGCCTGCGTCGGCCAGCCCTTGCATCCCGTCAGACAGGCTGCCAGCTTTGCCTGCGGCGATTGCCGCACTGATTGCCTCGGCCAGTTCTGGCGTCGCCAGAAACGCCCCGCAATCAACCGCGTCATAGTCGGGGATAGTCTTGCCAATTGCGCGGATGAAGCCATCGGCTCCGGTTTGCACCCAGGTCGCATCGTCGGGATCAACCAGTGGATTGGCGGTGCGCCGGTCGATCGCCAAGGTCACCCCGCGATCGGCTGCGCCTTGTCGCGCCAGATCGCGCAGGATGGAGGCCGAGAAAATGTGGTCTGACATCATCAGCAGATAGTCAGCCCCGCCCATTTGGGCGATTCGCGTGGCCCCGGCGATCACCGAATGGCCGTTGGGCGTCGACCAGTCCGCAATACGTTCGGCGACCACCGGAATGCCAAGCCGCGCGGATAGCCCCGGCAGGAAGGCTTCGATTAGGTCGGCCTTGTAGCCGGTGACGACCACAACGCGACTGACCCCGGCGGCCTGCGCCTGGCGCACCCCCAGTTCGAGCAGCGGGATCCCGGCAATCGGGGTCAGCGGCTTGGATTCGGAGACATCGCGCAAGCGGCTGCCAAATCCAGCGGCGATGATCAGCGCATCCATGCGCATCCTCCTTATGAAAACGGCGCCAGAGTTACCCGGCGCCGCTTCAACTTCGGTGTTGCCAGCTTATTCCGCTGCGATGGCGCGGTCGCCGACGAATTCTTCAACCATCTGGGCGGCCAGATCGTCGTTGAACTGCTGCGGCGGGTGCTTGCAGAAATAGGCCGACGGGCCGATCAGTGCGCCGCCTTCGCCGCGTTCCAGCGCAACCTTGGCACAACGGATCGCATCCATGACGCACGCGGCCGAGTTGGGGCTGTCTTCAACCGACAGCCGCAGTTCCAGCTCCATCGGCACATTGCCCCACTGCAACCCTTCAAGGCGCAGGAAGCACAGCTTGTTGTCCTTCTGCCACGGCACATAGTCTGACGGGCCGACGTGGATGTTTTCATCCGCCAGCCGCTGCGCGAGCATCGCCTGGACCGCTTCGGTCTTTGATTCCTTCTTCGAACCCAGGCGCTGGCGATCGAGCATGTTCATGAAGTCGGTATTGCCGCCGGTGTTCAGCTGATAGGTCCGCTCGACCGTTACGCCGCGGGCGGCGAACAGGCTGGAGAGCACGCGGTGGACGATGGTCGCACCAACCTGAGCCTTGATGTCGTCGCCGACGATCGGCAGGTTCTTTTCGCGGAAGCGCGCTTCCCATTCGGGGCGGCTGGCGATGAACACCGGCATGCAGTTGACCACCGCAACGCCTGCTTCGAGCGCGCATTCCATGTAGAATTCGGTCGCGAGCTGCGAACCGACCGGCAGGAAGTTGATCAGCACTTCGGCGCCAGAATCCTTGATTGCGGCAACGATCCGGGCCCGATCGGCCTCTGGCTCATCCGAAACGATAAAGCCCTTTTCGCCCATTCCGGTCATGTGATCGGCCACGCCGTCCGAGACGAGGCCCATGATTACCTTAGCGCCGGTGGCGGGGACGTCCTGCTGGAACACCTTGGTGTTGTTGGGCGCGGCGAAGATCGCTTCGGCGATGTCTTTGCCTACCTTGCGCGCATCGACGTCGATGCCGAGCACGAAATCGACGTCACCGGCACCATAGCCACCGATCTTGTCGTGGATCAGGCCCTGGGCGGAATTGTTCTGGCGGTAATATTCGACACCCTGCACCAGCGAGCTTGCGCAATTGCCGACGCCGATCATGGCGACCTTGATTGGCTTCATTATCGTAAAATCCCTCTAGACGGCTCAGCCGCGCGAGTTCTGCGTCCCGCGTCAGTGTGAAAGGCGCGGCCAAAGCAAGAAGTTTGCCCTGCGTCAAGTCTGACGGCGCATAACTGGCAAAGCTGTGGGGCTGTTTCCAGCGCCGCAAGTCGCTATAGCGCTCTGGTTCACACGCTCCCTGCCGCAGCCGAACGGAGACACGATGCCAAGCGATCCCCAGCCAAGCGATGCTCCAACGCTTGACGCGGCACGGTCTGGAACCACCCGCCAGACGCGGCCGATGCGCCCGCGCGAGCTGCAGGATCCCCTCAACTACTATCTCTACCATCCGCTGGCATGGCAGCTGGCCCGGCAGCTGGCCCGAACTCCAATTACGCCCAATATGGTTTCGGTACTCGGTGCGCTTTGCGTGATCGCGGCCGCCTTTGTCTATGCCCAGCAGGTCTGGCCGCTGTCCGCCGCGCTGGGGCTGATGTTGCATATGACGTGGCACGTGGTTGACGGCGCAGATGGCGATCTGGCGCGGCTGACCGGCAAGTCGAGCCCGATCGGCGAAATGGTCGACGGGCTGTGCGATTATCTCAGCCATGTCGTGCTCTATCTGGTGTTCGGCTGGATGCTGTCGCGCAGCATTGGCGCAGCCGGCTGGTGGTGGATGCTTGCGGCCGGGCTCAGCCATGCGGTTCAGTCCAACCATGTCGAAGTGCAGCGCCGGTCTTACCAGTACTGGGTCTATGGCACGCCGTGGCTGCGCAACAGCCATGCGGCAGCCGATTCGGCCACGGGGAAGAGCGGTTTTGGCACGCTGGTCTCGGCCTACCTGGGGGTGGCCAGCGGGATGACCCCGCACGCGCTGACCATCGATGCGGCCACTGCTGCGGCGCAAGGCGATCCGGCGCGGCTGGACCGGATTGCCAGCGCGGTCCGCGCCGAAGCGCCGCCGCTGTTGCTGCTGTGCAAGTGGCTGGGCCCCAATCCGCGCGCCATCGTGCTGGGCGCAGCAATGCTCGCGGCGGGCACCACCGGGCTGGGTCCGCTGTGGTATTTTGTCTATCAAGCGGTGGTGCTGAACGTGCTGCTGGTCGCTTCGGTAATCGCGCATAACCGCGCGGCTCAGCGCATTGCCGCCCGGATTGGAGCCTGACCGATGGTGACCGCACAGCTCCTCGATCAGGCACAGGCCATCGCTGCCGATCTCACCACCCTGCGGCGCGCAATCCACGCCGAGCCCGAACTGGGGCTGCACACCCCCATGACCCGCGACAAGATCCGCGCGGCGCTGACTGGTCTGCCGCTCACCTGGCGTGAAGGCCCCTCCACCACCGGGCTGGTCGCGACCTTGACCGGCGGGGCCGGGCCGGGGCGGAGCGTGCTGTTGCGGGGCGACACAGACGCGCTGCCGATGCCCGAGGAGACCGGGCTGGACTTTGCCTCGACCATTCCGGGGCGAATGCACGCTTGCGGGCACGATGCCCATGTCGCGATGCTGGTGGGGGCCGCGCGGTTGCTGTGCGCGCGGCGCGATGCGCTGGCGGGCGAGGTCCGCTTCATGTTCCAGCCGGGCGAGGAGGGCTATCACGGCGCGCGGTTCATGCTTGATGACGGCCTGCTCGGCGGCGGGTCAGACGGCACCGCGCTCCCGGATGCTGCTTTCGCGCTGCACGTCATGCCCAATGCCCGGCATGGGCAGGTCGCGGGCCGCGCCGGCGCGCTGCTGGCGGCAACCGATCAGCTCGATATCGTGATCGAAGGGCGCGGCGGCCATGCCTCGATGCCGCACCAGACCCGCGATCCGATCCCGGTCGCCTGCGAAATCGTCAGCGCGATTCAGACGCTGGTTACCCGCCAGTTCGACGTGTTCGATCCGGTTGTGGCGACTATTACCCGCATCGCAGCGGGGACGGCCTATAATGTGATCGCGGATACGGCGACGCTGAGCGGCACCTTGCGCACATTGTCCGTGCGCAATCGCGCGGCTTTGGCCGAGGGGATCGAGCAATTGGCGCTCGGAATTGCAGGTGCTTACGGGCTGACCGCGCGGGTTACTGTGACTGAAGGGTTCCCGGTGACCGTCTGCGATGCCCGCGCCGTGCAGTTCGGGCAGGCGGCGGTGCATGCCCTGTTTGGGGCTGAACATTGGAAAACGCTGACCAGCCCCATCATGGGGGGCGAGGATTTCTCTTACGTGCTCGAACAGGTCCCAGGCGCCATGTTCTTCATCGGGGTGGCGCACGAAGGTGACGACTGGAGCCAGTGCTGCGGGATCCATTCGGCGCGGATGATGCTGGATGAAACCGTGTTGCCGAAGGGGGCTGCGCTGCTTGCCGGGCTGGGCGAACGGTTCCTCACGCAGGGCTGGAGTGCTTCTGTGTGAGCGTCGCGGCCCGGATCAGTCCGGCAATTCCCCGTTAAGCCGCAACACTTCGCCAGCCAGGTAGAGTGAGCCCGCAATCAGGACGTCGCCGCCGGACGGTAATGCGGCGAGCGCGGCGGGCACATCGGCAAAGCTGCCCACGGGCAGGTCCGAATGCGCGGCAAAATCCTGCGGCTGGTGCGCGTCGTGGCCCGGTGCGGGGACGACGGATAGGCTGAGCAGCTTGCCGCGCAAGGGCGCAACAATCGCCGCCGGGTCCTTGCTGGTCAGCATCCCGGTGATCAGATGAAACGGCGCGTGATCGGCAAAGAACCGCGCGATAGCCAGCCCGGCATCGACATTGTGGCCGCCATCGAGCCAGACCTTTCGGCCCGGCACCAGCGCGGTCAGCGGGCCGTCACCCAGCAACTGCAGCCGCGCAGGCCAGCGTGCGGCGCGGATGCCTTGAGCCATCGCTTCAGGCGAAACTTCGAGCTGCGATTGATGCCGCAGCATGGCCACCGCCAGTGCGGCGTTGTCGGCCTGGTGCGCCCCGGCGAGCGTCGGGTAGCGGCAGAGTCAGTGCGCCATAGCGGTCGCGATAGGTGATCGCTTCGCCCACTTCGGCGGTCCAGTCGAGATTACGCAGCGCAGTTTTTGCGCCGACCAGCATGGCGTGTTCGATCACCGTGCGGGTCACGTCGGGTCGATAGGCCTGCGTCACCAGCGGCACCCCCGGCCGCGCGATCCCGGCCTTTTCGAACGCGATCCGGCACAGCGGGTCTTGCGGCACGCCTGCCTCGGGTGTCAGCAAAAATGCCTCGTGATCGATCCCGAGCGAAGCGATCCCGCAGGCGGCCTGCCCGTCCAGCACATTGGTCGCGTCGAACCGCCCGCCCAGCCCGACTTCGATCACGCAGGCGTCCGCCGGAAACCGGTGGAACGCCAGGAACGTGGCGGCGGCGGTGACCTCGAAGAAGCTGGGGGCAAGGTCTGCGCCCGCATCCAGCACTTCGGCGAGCAAATCGGCCAGCAGATCATCCGCGATCAGCTTTCCGGCGATCCGGATGCGTTCGTTGTAGCGCACCAGATGCGGCTTGGTGGCCGCGTGGACGGTGCAGCCCTGCGCTTCGAGCATGGCGCGCAGATAGGCGCAGGTGGAGCCCTTGCCGTTGGTGCCAGCCACATGGAATACCGGCGGCAACGCCTGCTGTGGGTTGCCCAAGCGTTCGAGCAGAGTGTGAATGGTCTCCAGCCCGATCCGCCCCTGCGGCAGGCTCAGCGCGCCCAGGCGGTCCAGCTGGGCCTGGACGCGGGGGAAATCCGAGGTGGCGAAGTCTCGCATTTACCCCTCCGTCAGCGCTGCGCGCTGCCACCTCCCCATTTGCCCCTTCGACAAGCTCAGGGGAAAATGGGAAGGACCTTGGCCGTACTTGATCCGTCCCGTTTTTGCGAAGCGCAAATGGGGAGGTGGCGCGCCCGCAGGGCGTGACGGAGGGGTCAAGCCGCCCGCGCCGCGCCCAGATAGTCCAGCACGGTCGCCAGCCGCGCTTTCAGGTCTTTGCGCGGCACCACCATGTCGATCATGCCGTGGTCATAGAATATTCGCTGCGTCTGGAAATCCTCGGGCAGCTTTTCGCGGATGGTGTTTTCGATCACCCGGCGGCCAGCAAAGGCGATAGTCGCGCGCGGCTCGGCCAGTGGATGTCGCCCAGCATGGCATAGGCTGCCATCACCCCGCCGGAGGTCGGATCGGTCAGCACCACGATATAGGGCAGGCCCGCGCGCGCGCAGGCGGCTGATCGCCACGGTGCTGCGCGGCATCTGCATCAGCCCCAGAATGCCCTCCTGCATCCGCGCGCCGCCCGCATGCGGTGCAGATCACATAGGCGCACTTTTCCTTGAGCGCGCGGTCGACCCCGGCGATGAAGGCCGCGCCGACCGCCATGCCCATCGATCCGCCCATGAAGGCGAAGTCCTGCACGCCCAGCACGGCCTTGTGCCCGCCGATGCTGCCGAGCGCATTGGTCAGCGCGTCAACCGCCGGGTCCTGCTCGGGTTGGCGAGCCGCGCGGCTTTCATCCGGTCGGAGTACTTCTTCTGAATCGCGGAATTTGAGCGGGTCTTCCTTGACCTTGGGGGTCGGCAGCACGGCATAGCCCGCATCGAGCAACAGGCCAAACCGCGCCTCTGCGCCGATCCGCCCGTGATGATCGCAGCGCGGGCAGACGCTCAGGTTCTCCTCATACTCCTTGGTGAACAGCATCTCGCTGCACGAGGGGCATTTGATCCAGAGGTTGTCGGGCGTGTCGCGCTTTGGTGAAGGGCAGACAGCGAATTGCGGACGCGGGTGAGCCAGGACATGCTTGAGGTGTTAGCGCAGTGATTGCGGGGTTTGCGAGAGCGGAAAGGTGGAATGGTTCGCGCGAAGACGCGAAGGCGCGAAGATGGTCGGTGCGTTCGGCGAAGCCGACTTCAGTCTCAAACGACTCTGATAGACCGGCGAGCTTGGAGAGGAAGGCATGGCCTGCGGCGCAGCACGACATCTTCGCGCCTTCGCGTCTTCGCGCGAAAATCTCTTACCGTGCCGAATGCACCGCATCGGCCAGCGCACGCGTCAGTTCACGCACCGGCCCGGCCGCATTCGCGCCGTGCTGCGCCGACCAGATCGACCAGCGCCGAGCCGACCACCACGCCGTCCGCCACCTTGCGCAATCGCCGCGGCCTGTTCGGGCGTGCGCACGCCGAAGCCGACCGCGACGGGGATCGTCGCGCTGCCTTGAGCCGCGCCACGGCCTCGTCGATCGAGGTTTGTGCGGCCTGCTGCATGCCCGGTGATCCCGGCGACCGAGACGTAATAGAGGAACCCCGACGAGCCCTCGAGCACCGCCGGCAGCCGCGCCGCATCGGTGGTCGGCGTGGCGAGGCGGATCAGGGCGACGCCTGCACCGCGCAGCGCCGGGCCAAGTTCGGGGTCTTCCTCGGGCGGGATATCGACGCAGATCACCCCGTCGACCCCGGCCTTGGCGCATTGGTCGGCGAACCATTCGGGCCCGCGCGTTACCATCGGGTTGGCATAGCCCATCAGCACCAGCGGCACCTCGGGATGGCGCGCGCGGAAGGCGGCGGCGAGCGCGAAGATGTCCGCGGTGGTGGTGCCCGCGCCAAGGCTGCGCAGGTTGGCCGCTGGATCGCCGGGCCATCGGCCATCGGATCGGTGAACGGCATCCCCAGCTCGATCACATCCGCGCCGCCCGCGACCAGGGCGTCGAGGATGGCAGCGGTCGGCCCGTCGCCCCCGGTGACGAAGGTGACGAGCGCGGGGCGGCCCTTGGCGAAGGCGGATGGGAGGCGGGTCATTCGTCGAAACCGGCTTTGTCGACAGACAATGAAGCGAGTGCCGCGAAGGTCGCGACAGCAATGGCCGAAAAAGAGCAAGCGCGCTTCGAATTCGAGATCGCGACATCCAGATGCCGTAATTCCAGCAAACAAGATCATCTGACAGATGCGAGCAGGCAAAAAAGACGCACAGGATGCTTCCAACTGATCGCGTCGCCGCAGTCGAATCCGTCGTGAAGGAGATCTTCCCGCCTCACAACTCCACCCCCAGATGCTCCGCCACCGAGAAGATGTCCTTGTCCCCCCGTCCGCACAGGTTGGCGAGGATGATCTGGTCCTTGGCCATGGTCGGCGCGACCTTCTTGACCGCGGCAATCGCGTGGGCGGGTTCGAGCGCGGGGATGATCCCTTCGGTGCGGCAGAGCAGCTGGAAGCCGTCGAGCGCCTCGACATCGGTCACCGAGGTATAATCCACCCGGCCGACTTCCTTGAGCCAGGCGTGCTCCGGCCCGATCCCGGGATAGTCGAGGCCGGCGCTGATCGAGTGGCCTTCGAGGATCTGGCCGTCGTCGTCCTGCAGCAGGTAGGTCTTGTTGCCGTGGAGAATGCCGGGACGTCCGCCCGCGAGGCTGGCGGCGTGTTGCTTGTCGAGCCCGTGGCCCGCCGCTTCGACGCCCGAGCATTTTGACCTCGGCATCGTCGAGGAACGGATGGAACAGCCCGATCGCGTTGCTGCCCCCGCCGATCGCCGCGACCAGCAGGTCGGGCAGGCGGCCGACGCGGCTGAGCATTTGCGCGCGGGCTTCCTTGCCGATCACGCTCTGGAAATCGCGGACCAGTTCGGGATAGGGGTGCGGGCCGGCGGCGGTGCCGATGATGTAGAAGGTGTCATGGACGTTGGCGACCCAATCGCGCAGCGCCTCGTTCATCGCGTCTTTCAGCGTCGCCGCGCCGGCGGTGACCGGGACCACGGTCGCGCCGAGCAGCTTCATCCGGAACACGTTGGGTGCCTGCCGCGCCACATCGGTCGCGCCCATGAAGATCGTGCAGGGCAGGCCGAACCGCGCGCAGACCGTGGCGGTGGCGACGCCGTGCTGGCCCGCGCCGGTCTCGGCGATGATCCGGGTCTTGCCCATCCGGATCGCGAGCAGGATCTGGCCGATGCAATTGTTGATCTTGTGCGCGCCGGTGTGGTTGAGTTCGTCGCGTTTGAACCAGACTTGTGCGCCGCCCAGCTCTTCGGTGAGCCGGGGCGCAAAGTACAGCGGGCTGGGGCGGCCGACGTAGTGTTCCAGCAGGTCGTCGAACTCGGCCTGAAACGCCGGATCGGCCTTGGCGGCGGTATATTCCGCCTCCAGCGCCAAGCACCAACGGCATCAGCGTTTCAGCGACATAGCGCCCGCCAAACTGGCCGAAATGGCCGCGTTCGTCGGGCTGGGTGCGAAAGGAATTTGGCGGCTGCGGTCATGGCCACGCGCTTGGCAGAGCGCGTCCGGAGTGTCCAGTGTTCGAAGGGCCGCAGCAAAGTAGTTGCTGCCACATTTTGCGCATGATTTGTTCACGTAAGCGAAAGATACCGTTGCCAGCCTCGCCACACGTCTCCCACAACCAGCTTCTATCTGAACGCGTCATTCATTTGGGCGCAATTTGATCGGCTCCTAGCCCGCCGCTCAGCCCCTGCAACCCGGGGCGCAACACATGGAGCATATATGCGCAAGATTCTCATCGCCCTGGCCGCCTCGGTCGCGGTTGCCTCGCCGGCGCTGGCCAACGAAGGCCGCATCGAAGCACGCGGCGGCGTCTATTTCGACGGCACCACCACCGAAGACGCCTACGGCGTTGCCGCAGGCTACGATTTTGACCTGGGCAAGACCGCCTTTGCCGGGGTCGAAGTGTCGGGTGACAAGATCGCCACCACCGGCACCAAGGTCGCCTTCGGCTGCAACCGGCCGCCTCGGCACCCGCATTTCGGAAACAGGCAAGCTGTTCGTCGCGGGCGGCTACACCTCCGAACCGTGCGACCTGTGCGAAGACGCCGACGCATCTGGGCGCAGGCTTCGAAGCCGGGTTCGGCAAGAGCCTCTACGGCAAGGTCGAATACCGCCACTACTTCGTCAACGGCGGCTTCGATCGATTCGGACGCCGTGATGGTTGGTCTGGGAACGAAGTTCTAAGCTCTCGCTTCAGAACAAATCCGCCGAGTAACAGGGGGCGGTCCGGCAACGGGCCGCCCCTTTGTTATGCGGCCCGCGCCGCCGCGCAGAATGCCGCAATTAGCGCGGGGTCCTTGACGCCGGGCGCGGTTTCGACGCCGCTGGCCGTATCGACCAATGGCGCTCCGGTCTGGCGGATCGCGTCCGCAACTGTCAGCGGCGTCAACCCGCCAGCCAGCCCCCAGGCCAGCCCAGCAGGGCGCTCAGCCAACAGCGCCCAATCGAAGGTCAGCCCCATCCCGCCGGGCAGCGTGCCCTTGGGGGTCTTGGCATCGAACAGCACCAGATCGGCTGCCCCGCGATAGGCTGCTCGCACGCGCCATGTCTGCGTGGCTGGCAACGGCCAGCGCTTTCCACACCGGACAACCAAACCGCCCCTTGATCGCCGCCAGCCGTTCTGGCGGTTCGCTGCCGTGGAGCTGCAGCGCGTCGAGCGCGCCGGTCGCCCAGGCTGCGCCGAGCAGGTCGTCGTCCGGATCGACGAACACGCCCACCCGCACTGCTTTGCCCGCCGCGCGCGCGCCGAGTGCGGCCACCTCCGCCAGCGTCACATAGCGCGGCGAGGGCGGGTAGAAGTTGAAGCCCAGATAGTCCGCGCGCGCCGCCAGTGCGGCGTCGACCGTTTCAGGTGTGGACAGTCCGCAGATCTTGATGGCTGGGGCAGGCATGGCCCGCCCCTTAGCCGGATCGCTGGCTGACGCGCTACTGCGGGGCCAGCTCAAACGTAACCGCCACCGAGACGTTCATCGAAACCTCACCCGCCGAGATCGGGGTTGGGCGCGGAATCCTTCATCATTTCCATCCGCGCGTACATCACCGGCGGCGGCGGGGCATAGCCGCCGCCCTCGCTGATCGTCAGTACCCGCACCACCCGCAGCCCGGCCGCGCGGGCATAGAGCTCGGCGCGGGCGCGGGCCTTCTTCATCGCCTCGCCGCGCGCTTCGTCCAGCGCCGCGTCGCTGTTGTCCATTTCAAAGCTGGGGCCGTTGACCTGGTTGGCTCCGGCTGCGACCAGCGTATCGATCACCCGCCCGAACTGCGCCAGATTGCGCTGGCGCACGGTCACCTGATTGTTCACCTGATAGCCGACGATCTCCGGCTGCGCAGGATAGACCTGGCCATCGGGCATGGTCCGCTGCGGGGCATAGATCGGGTTGAGATTGAGGTTGCTGGTCTGGATATCCCGGTCCGCAATCCCGGCCTTTTTCAGCGCGGCGATCACCTTGTTCATATCCGCCGAATTGGCCGCGAGCGCGGCGGCGGCGGTCTTGCCCTGGCTGGTCACCCCGGCGGTGAATACCGCGAGGTCGGGCGCGCGGGTGACGCGGCCTTCGGCGCTGAGCGTCAGCAGGGTGTTTCCGGCTGCAATCACCGGGCCGGAAGACAGATCGTGGGCCATGGCAGCTCCTGGAATGGCCAAGGCAAAGGCGATTGGCGCGAGGGCGAATTTCAGCGGATTCATGGACTTGCTCCTGTACATTGCCGCGCTGTTGCCCGCTGCTAGCTGTCGCTGGGCTGAACTGATGGCCAGAACTGACGGCCTGAATTACAGCGTTGCTTCGATCGCCTTGGCCGCCGCAACCGGGTCTTCCGCGCGGCTGATCGGGCGGCCGATGACCAGCACCGAAGCACCGGCATCGCGCGCGGCGCGCGGGGTGACCGTGCGTTTCTGATCGGCGGTACCATTGCCATTCGCCGGGCGCAGGCCGGGGACGATGAAGTACCCGTCCTTCCACTGCCGGTGCACCGCGCCAACTTCGTGCCCCGAACAGACGATCCCGTCGAGCCCGGCCTTGTGCGCCAGTTCGGCCAGCCGCAGCACTTGATCGTGCGCCGATCCGCCTACCCCGGTTGCGGCCATATCGGCCTCGTCCAGGCTGGTCAGCAGTGTGACCGCGACGACCTTGCAACGTTCGCCCGCCGCAGCCTTGGCATCTTCCATCATCGCCTGCCCGCCGCTGGCGTGGACCGTGACGATCGCGGGTTCGAGCACATGGATCGATTGCATCGCCGCTGCCACGGTGTTGGGAATATCGTGCAGCTTCAGGTCCAGAAACAGCGGCAGGCCGATCCTGGCGATTTCATGCACCCCGTGGTGACCGTGCGCGCAGAAGAATTCGAGCCCGAGTTTGAGCCCGCCGACGTGCCCCGCCACCTTGCGCGCCAGCGCTTCGGCCGAATCGAGCCGGGGCAGGTCGAGCGCCAGGTAGATCGGGTTGGTGTTCATGTCAGATCACGGGGCCTTCCGGGGCTGGCGGTGGTGAGGGCGGCGGAGCGGCTGCTTCAAGCTGGGTCGAAGTCGCCACCGGGGCAACCACGGAGTTCGCCGCAACCGCATTTTCCAGTGTCGCGATCCGCCGGTTCAGCCGCCATTTCGTGGCCCGCGCGATCAGCCAGGTCGGCAGTGATCCCGGCGAGATAGGACACCAGCACGATGAACCCGACCGGCCATTCAGATGCGCAGATATTTGCCTTCGGCCAGCGGCCAGATATTCACCTTGTCGGTTGCCAATTGATCGCAATGAACGCGACCAGGACAATCGTGATCACCAGCAACAGGATCGTTCGCAGGGCTTGCATCGCAATGGGCCTCCTTTTCTGTCAGCGGGTTGTTGCCGCGACGCTAGGCTTGTGGTGGCAGGCGCGCAAGCGTGCTCGCGCGCTGAGGGGGGAGGCGGAGACTTACTCCCGCGCCGCCCTTCGCCGCGCCATCGCTTCTTCAAACCGCTTTTCCTGCACCGGATTGCGCTTGCCGTATTGCGGGCGAACAGCGGGGCCGACGGCGTAGATATCATCGACCCAGAGATAGCCGTTGAAGCCCGCAGGCACGTCGCGGATCTGTTCGGGCAGGTACAGCCCCACTGGGCCGCCCCGATCATCATGCGGACCGACCAGCACCACTTTCGCGCCCACCGCCTCCATCCGCGCGATCAGGCGGTTGGGCCAGCCGGCCAAGGCCCACTGATAGTTCAAGGGCACCATGATCGTGCCGCCGTTGCATTCGGCGGGGGTTACGCCAAACCAGCCCTGCCAGCCATAGGCCTTGGTGCAGGCCATGGCCGCGTCCTTGCTGAACGCCCAGGCCTTGGGGAATTGGGTGCGGATCCGCGCGATATTCGGCCCGTTGCCGTAGAACCCGTCGCCGATGGTTTCGACCGCGCGTCCGGCGGCTTTCAGCGCAGCAGCGAGCGCATCCGCTTCGGCGGGGTCCTTGCTCTTGAAATTGAACAGGATCGGCTTTTCGGGCAGCACCTGCAGGACTTCTTCCAGGCTGGGGATCAGGCCCACGCCCTTGCCCCGGAACGGAAAGGTCTTGCCGCCATCGGCGGTGTAGCCATAGCCCGCGTCCAAATCTTTCAGCTGCGCCAGCGTGTAATCGCGGGTGTTGCCAGTACCGTTGGTGCGGCACTCGAGCGTCCAGTCGTGAAACACTGCGATCTTGCCGTCCTTGGTCAACGCAATGTCCACCTCCACCATCTGCGCGCCGTTGGTGCTGGCAGCGAGCATCGATGGCACGGTGTTTTCGAGCAGGTCATGAATCGGCGGTTCGATGCGGTTGGCCGTGCAGGTATCGCGCTCCAGGTTTGTGCGATCGTAGAGCTGATAGACCCCGCGGTGCGCGACCAGCTTGAGGTAGCCTCGGGGGCTTGGTGCAATCCAGCTGGCGTTGATGAAGGTCAGTGCAAGAAAGGCCAGCGCCAGACCAAAGCCCAGCGGTCGCAGCAGTTTCTTCATGTGATGATTCCCCCGAAGTTGCGGGTGCTTAACCGAAAACTTAGGCGCGGCGCAATTTGGTTTGCGGCCATCTGGCTACCCACGGCTGTTTTTTCTTCGCAGAAAAGCGGCATCACGGTTTGCCCGTTCAAAGCAGCGGCCTGTAGAGCGTAAGGTCAGAGTTCAACCTAGGGCGGTGGTCTTGGTGCCGGGACAACCCAAGCAAGCCGTAACGGCAGGCTAAGCCGCGTTGCAACCGCCGCGCGAATCGGCCATGACAGCGCCTTTCCAGCCATAAGGAGAGGCCCATGACCCCGCAGGAACTCGCCGCCAAGACCGGCGAAGTAATCGGCGTTTCAGACTGGTTTCACGTCACCCAGGAACGGATCAACATGTTCGCCGACGCGACCGGGGATCACCAGTTCATCCACATTGACGAAGAAAAGGCCAAGCTGACGCCATTTGGCGGGACCATCGCGCATGGCTTCCTGACGCTGTCGCTGCTCCCTGTGCTCGGCGCGATGACCGAAGGCGCGCGGATCAGCGATGTCAAAATGGGCGTCAACTATGGCGGCAACAAGACCCGGTTCATCTCGCCAGTCCGCTCGGGCAAGCGCGTGCGCAGCCACACCAAGCTGCTCGAACTGATCGAAAAGCGCCCTGGCCAGTGGCAGCAGACCAACGAAGTGACCATCGAGATCGAAGGCGAGGACAAGCCCGCGCTGATCTGCGAATGGATCACGATGCTGTTTGTTTGATTTCTATGTGAATTGAGGTTCCGGTACCGGCCCGCTCCCCCACCCGGCCACCCACTCGTAGGTTACCCTATGGGTGGCCGGGTGGGGGAGCGGGCCGGTACCGCCCTCCGTAAGGAGAAATAAAATGTCACGTGACGCAGTCATCGTTTCCACTGCCCGCACCCCGCTGACCAAGGCGGGCCGCGGTGCATTCAACAACACCACCGGTGCAACGCTGGGTGCCTATTCGATCCGCGCTGCGGTGGAGCGTGCCGGGCTGTCCGGGGGCGAAATCGATGATGTGATCATCGGCACCGCGGTGCAGCAGGGTTCGACCGGCGGCAACGTCGCGCGACTGGCGGCCTTGCGGGCTGGTCTGCCGGTTACCGTTCCGGCCATGACGATCGACCGTCAATGCTCTTCGGGCCTGATGACCATCGCCACAGCGGCCAAGCAGATCATCGTCGACAACATGGACATCTGCGTCGGCGGCGGGGTGGAGAGTATTTCCAAGGTAGTTGGCAGCGGCAAGATGTTCGTCGAGCCTGATCGTCAGCTGCTTGAGATGCACCCGCACATCTACATGCCGATGATCGGCACCGCCGAAGTCGTCGCCAAGCGTTACGGCATCAGCCGCGAGGCGCAGGACGAATATTCGCTCCAGTCGCAGCAGCGCACCGCCGCTGCACAGGCTGCGGGCAAGTTCGATGCCGAAATCGTCGCCTGCGAAGCCACCATGGCAATCGTCGACAAGGAAACCAAGGAAGTCTCCTACAAGGACGTGACTGCGGACCGTGATGATTGCAACCGCCCGGACACGACCCTGGAAGGGCTGGCCAGCCTGAAGCCGGTGATGGGCGAAGGCAACACGATCACTGCGGGCAATGCCAGCCAGCTGTCTGACGGTTCGTCGGCTTGCGTCTTGATGGAAGCCAAGGTTGCCGAACAGCGCGGCCTCAACCCGCTTGGCCGCTATGTCGGCATGGCTGTCGCCGGGACCGAGCCGGACGAAATGGGCATCGGACCGGTCTTTGCGATCCCCAAGCTGCTCGAACGCTTCAGCCTCAAAATGGACGATATCGGGCTGTGGGAACTGAACGAAGCCTTTGCCGTGCAAGTGCTGTACTGCCGCGACAAGCTGGGTATTCCGGACGAACTGCTTAACGTCAATGGCGGCTCGATCTCGATCGGCCACCCGTTCGGCATGACCGGCGCGCGCTGCACCGGCCATGCGCTGATCGAAGGCAAGCGCCGCGGCGCCAAGTATGTCGTCGTCACCATGTGCATCGGTGGCGGACAAGGCGCTGCGGGCCTGTTCGAGGTCTTTTGAGCTAATCCTCCTCCCCTGCGGGGGAGGAGGGCTCCCTTGCCATTTCAGATACTTGGCCGCATCCTTCGCTGCTGGACCGCAATGGAAGGCATTGTCCGATGGTTGAATCGCTCGGCATCATGGAAGTTCTGGGGATCGCGGGCAGCGTCAGCCTGCTGTCCGGCTGGCGTCTGTACCTGACCGTGCTCGCGACGGGCCTCGCGATGCATTATCAGGTGCTGCCGCTGCCCGAGCACCTGCAATCGTTGCAGATCCTCGCCAATCCGTGGGTGATGGGCGCGGCGGGGACGGCGGCGTTCTTTGAATTTTTCGCCGACAAGGTGCTCTGGCTCGATTCGGTCTGGGACACAGTCCACACCTTCATCCGCCCGGTCGGCGGCGCACTGCTGACGCTGGCGGTGATCGATCCGTCCGATCCGGCGACGCAGGTGATCGCCTTCGTGCTGGGCGGCGGGGCCAGCCTGCTGGCGCATGGCGGCAAGGCCGGGGTCCGCGCGGTCGCCAACACCAGCCCCGAGCCGGTCAGCAATGTGGTGCTGTCCACGGCCGAGGATGTGGTGACCGGCGGCTTGCTCTACCTCGCCTATACCAACCCGGTGCTGGCTGGCGGGATCGCCGTGGTCTTGCTGGTGCTGGCGGTCTGGCTGCTGCTGTGGGCGCGGCGGGTGATCAAGCGGGTGTTTGGTCGTGGCGCTGCACCCAAACCGCCCGTAATTGGGGACAGTCCCTAATTAAAATATTCAATGTCTTCATCAGCGACGATGCGTGTGTCTAATTAGGGACTGTCCCCAATTACCTCTAAGCGACCGCCTTGAGCCGGGCCTTGCCATGGGTTTCGATCCAGGCTTCGAGCACCGGGGCGATCTGATCGCGCCACTTGCTGCCGTTGAAGATGCCGTAATGGCCGACTTCCGGGGCAAGGTGGTAGTGCTTGCGGCTGGCGGCGAGGCCAGTGGCAAGCTTCAAGGCGGCTTTGGTCTGGCCGATCCCTGAAATATCGTCGCGTTCGCCTTCGACTGCGAGCAGTGCGGTGTCCTTGATCTTGCCGAGGTCCACCACCTTGCCGCGATGGACAAAGGTGCCGTTGGGCAGCGAATGCTTCTGGAACACATGTTCGACCGTCTGGAGGTAATAGGCCGCGCTCATATCGCAGACCGAGCGGTATTCGTCGTAAAACGCCTTGGTGGCATCCGCGCTGTCATCATCGCCGGCGATCAGGTGCTTGAACATGTGATAGTGGCTCTGCATGTGGTTGCCCAGGTTCATGCTCATGAAGCCCGACGAGTTGCAGGAAACCCGGGTAAACCTGCCGTCCGGCACCGGGATAGTGCAGCGGGACGGTGGCGATCACGGTGTGGCGGAACCATGCGATCGGGCGCTGCATCGCCAGATCGTTGACCGAAGTCGGGGCTTCGCGGGTGTCGATCGGGCCACCCATCATGGTCAGCGTGACGGGGCGGCAGGGATGCTTGAGATCGGCCATGATCGCCGTGGCGGCGAGCGATGGCACCGATGGCTGGCACACCGCCAGCATATGTGCGCCTGCTCCGATGTGCTCCAGATAGTCGACCAGATAGTCGATATAGTCATCCAGATCGAATTCGCCTGCGCTCTGCGGCACCATCTTGGCATCGGCCCAGTCGGTCACATAGACTTCGCAGCGTTCAAGCATCCGCGCCACGGTGCCGCGCAGCAGCGTGGCGAAATGCCCGCTCATCGGCGCGACGATCAGCAGCTTCGGCGCATCGCTGGGCAGGCCCGCGTGCGTGAAGCGCAGCAGGTTGCCGAAGGGGCGGTGCAGCACGATCGCTTCGGTTACCGGCTGGTCGACGCCGTCCACCGGCACGGATTCGAGATCGAACGCCGGCTTGCCATAAGGCGCTGCTGCATGCGCGAACACTTCCAGGGCCGAGGACATGACCGAACCCATGCCGGAATAGCCGAACGGCAAGGCCGGATTGCTGAGCATCTGCGAGCCGACCGAGGCCCAGGTGCTGGCGGCGTTCATCCACGAGCGCTGCAATTCGTATGCGGTGTAAAGCACGTCAACGACCCCCCTGTTCGTGCGGCAAGCCGCCGATTTCACCTGCACCGTGCCGCGATCCGGCCTATTGTGCAATGCAATAATTGACGCCGCACTGCACAACGGGTCCGTAATTGCCACTTTCGCGCGGCTGTCGCTGTGCTAGGGCCGCGCCATGGATGACAGTTTGCCGCACGATCCCGACGCAGCCCCGCTGAACGACGAAGCCCAACCCGCCAAATCGCTGGGTCCGCTGCGGATGATCTGGAAGGCTGCGCTGGCCTATCCCAAACAGATCGCCTTTGCCTTGCTGGCACTGCTGGTCACCGCCAGCGCCACCCTGGCGATTCCCGCCGGGTTCAAGCTGGTGATCGATGAAGGCTTGGCCGCTGGCGGCAGCCCGGAAGATATCGGGCGCTGGTTTGAATATCTGCTGCTGATTGTGCTGGTGCTGGCGATTGCCACCGCGTTCCGGTTCTATTTCGTGTCGTGGCTGGGTGAGCGGGTAGTCGCCGATGTGCGCCATCAAGTGCAGTCCAATCTCCTGCGGATGGCCCCGGGCTTCTTCGAAGAAAACAGCCCCAAGGAAATCTCCAGCCGGATGACCTCGGACACCGCGCTGATCGAACAAGTGGTCGGCACCTCGGTTTCGGTAGCGTTGCGCAATTCGCTGATGGGGATCGGCGGCACGATCAGACTGTTCTTTATCGCGCCCACGCTCACCTTGGGCCTGTTGGTGGCGATTCCGTTGATCATCCTGCCGATCGTCTGGTTCGGGCGCAAGTTGCGCACCGTTTCGCGCACCAGCCAGGACCGGGTCGCCAATGTCGGCGCGATGGTCTCCGAAACGCTCGACGCGATGAAGATTGTTCAGGCGTTCAATCAGGAAGCACGCGAAGGCGAACGCTTCCGCACCGCCGTCGAAGCGACTTTCGGCGTGGCCAAGCGCCGGATCCTGATCCGCGCCGTGATGACCTCGGTCGTCATCCTGCTCCTGATGGGCGGGATCACGCTGCTGATCTGGCAAGGCGCATTGGGCGTCGCTTCGGGCACCGTCAGCGGCGGCACGATTGCCGACTTCGTGATCACCGCGATGATTGTGGCGAGCTCGTTCGGCTCGTTGACCGAGACCTATGGCGATCTGCTGCGCGGCGCGGGCGCGGCCAGCCGCCTCAACGAATTGCTCAACGAACGCCCGACAATCGCCGCTCCGGCGCGGCCGCTGGCCTTGCCAGAACCGCCGCGCGGCCGGATCGAGTTTGACAGCGTCAGCTTCCGCTATCCCGACCCGGCTGGAAACCGCCGCGCTGCACGATTTCAGTCTGGTAGTGGAACCGGGTGAAACGGTGGCCATTGTCGGCCCATCGGGTGCGGGCAAATCGACGCTGTTTCAATTGGCCGAGCGGTTCTATGATCCGCAGGCGGGCACGGTGAAGCTGGACGGGGTGCCGCTGACTCAAGCCGACCCAGCTGAAGTGCGCCGCCGGATGGCGCTGGTGCCGCAGGAGGGGATCCTGTTTGCCGCCGATGCGCGCGACAACCTGCGCTATGGCAACTGGGATGCGTCGGACGAGGCGATCTGGGACGCAGCCCGCGCGGCCAATGCCGAAGCGTTCCTGCGCGAACTGCCCGATGGACTTGATACCTATCTGGGCGAAGGCGGCGCGCGGCTCTCTGGTGGTCAGCGCCAGCGGATCGCAATTGCCCGCGCCTTGCTGCGCGATGCGCCGATCCTGCTGCTCGATGAAGCGACCTCTGCGCTCGATGCGGAAAGCGAACGGCTGGTGCAGGACGCGCTCGACCGCTTGATGGCCAGCCGCACCACGCTGGTGATCGCGCACCGGCTCGCCACCGTGCGCGCGGCGGACCGGATCGTGGTGCTGGACAAGGGCCGGATCGTGGAGAGCGGCAACCATGACCAATTGACGCGGGCCAAAGGTCTCTATGCCCGGCTGGCGTCCTTGCAATTCGACGAAAGGGCGAGCGCGCCCGTCGAATGATATTCCCCTGCCGGGCGCGGCAGCTTAGGTTCTGGCCCACGATGACCGGTCTTGCGTGGCCGGTCCAAATGGCTGCACGCGCCAAGCTGCCAGCCGGGAACAGGGGATCGCCATGAAGCTCAAATTTGCCAGTCTGCTTGCCGCCACGGCCTTGACCGCCGGGATTGCAGTCAGTGCCAGCCACGCGCAACCGGCCCCCGCCGCTGCCACCGCGCTCGCCCCGGCCACCGGTGACTGGGGCTGGGGCGTCCAGACCCGTTTCATGGACACTGCGACCCGGCCGGGCGACGATTTCAACCGCCACGTCAACGGCAAGTGGCTTGATATGACCGAGATCGCACCAGACCGGACCTCGGCCGGCGGGTTCCTGCAACTGCGCGATCTGTCCGAAGAACGGATGAAGGTTATCCTCGATGAGCTCGCCGCCAGCAACAGTCCGGTGGGCAGCACCAACTGGCGTGTCGCTGCCGTCTACAAGACCTACATGGATACCGCCGCGATCGAAGCAGCCGGGATGGCGCCGGTCCAGCCGATGCTGTCGCAGATTTTCGCCGCGAAAAATGTCGACGATCTGATGGCATTGTTTGCCTCGCCGCACCTGCCTGCGCCGATGGGGGTGGGTGTCTCGGTCGATGCCAAGAACAGCGGGTTCAATGCGCTCTATGCCGGGCAGGCCGGGCTAGGGATGGGTGACCGCGATTATTATCTGGTCGATAATCCCAAGAACAAGGAACTGGTCGCCAAATACAAGGAGTACCTCGGCGTAGTGCTCGGCGCGGCGGGTTATCCCGATCCGGCGGCTGCGGCCGAGGCCGTGTTCCAGCTCGAAACCAAGCTGGCCCGCGCCAACTGGGACCGCGCGCTGGGCCGCAACCGCGATTTGACCTACAACAAGCTGAGCGTTGCGGAGTTTGCCGCACTCGCGCCAAATGTCCCGGTTCGCGCCTTCCTAGAAAAGTCCGGGCTGGGCTCTGCAACCGAAGTGATCGTCAGCCAGCTCCCGCCGACTGCGGAAGAGCTTGCTGCTGCCAAATACACCCCGGAAATGGCCGCAAAGCTAGGCGGCGGGGTCCCTGCGATCATGCAACTGATTGCGACCGAACCAATGGCCAACTGGCAGGCCTGGCTCGCTGCGCGCTTCATCGGCAGCAAGGCCTCGATCCTCCCGGCCAAGATCGACGACGCCAGCTTTGCCTTCTTTGGCACAACGCTGGGGGGACAGCCGGTCAAGCGCCCGCGCTGGCA
The DNA here is from genome assembly GCA_963802015.1 of uncultured Alphaproteobacteria bacterium. GTDB lineage: Bacteria > Pseudomonadota > Alphaproteobacteria > Sphingomonadales > Sphingomonadaceae > Novosphingobium. The sequence continues at coordinate 434,815 of CAWDHB010000004.1, read as the reverse complement.
ACGTGCGATCAGCGCAGTCGAAGGCTCGATCGGCGAACTGGCCGGGCAGGTCTATGCCGAGCGGCACTTCCCCGCCGCCAACAAGGCCGCGATGGAACAGCTGGTCGGCAATCTGCGCGCCGCGATGACGGCCAATCTGGCCGAACTCAAGTGGATGAGCCCCGCCACCCGTGTAGCCGCAAAAGACAAGCTCGACGCGTTCCGGGCCAAGATCGGCTATCCCAACAAATACAAGGCTTACGAAGGGCTCGAGCTGTCCGCCACCAGCGCGATGGCCAATTCGCTGGCCGTCGATCTGTGGCAACACAATGACAATGTCAGCCGTCTGGGCCAGCCGGTTGACCGCGAGGAATGGTACATGTTCCCGCAGACGGTGAATGCCTATTACAGCTCGGTCGGCAACGAAATCGTGTTCCCCGCCGCGATCCTGCAACCGCCGTTCTTCAACCTTTCCGCCGATGACGCGGTCAACTATGGTGCGATCGGCGGGGTGATCGGCCATGAAATCGGCCACGGGTTTGACGATCAAGGCTCCAAATCGGATGGCGCTGGCAATCTGCGCAACTGGTGGACGCCTGAGGACAAGGCAGCGTTTGAGAAACTGACCGGAGCGCTGGTTGAGCAGTATGACAAGCACTGCCTGCTCGATGACGGCAAGACCTGCATCAACGGCCGTCTGACGCTGGGCGAGAACATCGGCGATCTGGGCGGACTGAGCCTGGCCTACCGGGCTTACAAGCTGTCGCTGGGCGGCAAGGAAGCCCCGGTGCTGGGCGGGCTGACCGGCGATCAGCGGTTCTTTATGGCCTGGGCGCAGGTGTTCCGCGTCAAGATGCGCGAAGCATCGCTGCGCCAGCAGCTGCAAACCGATTCGCATTCACCCGGCGAATACCGGATCAACGGGATCGTTCGCAATTTTGACGAATGGTACAAGGCGTTTGATGTGAAACCCGGCGACAAGCTGTACCTGCCGCCGGAGCAGCGCTTGCGGATCTGGTGATCCAGTTCTGAGCGCGCCGCACAAGCTTGACTTGGCGGCGCGCTTTGCCATGAGCGCGTGATGGACCAGACACTTACCGCCATCCTGCTGGGCATCGTTGAAGGGCTGACCGAATTCGTCCCGGTCTCCTCAACCGGCCACCTGATTCTGGCGTCGGAGATCTTCGGCTACGATGCGGACACCTGGAAAGTGTTCAACGTGGTGATCCAACTCGGCGCGATCCTCGCGGTGGTGGTGCAATATTGGCGGACCTTCTGGGCGGTCGGCATGGGTTTGCTCAAGCGCCAGCCGAGCAGCTTTGTATTCGTGCGGAATATCCTGCTGGGGTTTCTGCCTTCGGCTATCCTCGGGTTCGCGCTGAAGGACTATATCGACATCATGCTCGGCAGCCCGATGGTGGTGGCCTGGGCGCTGGTGCTCGGTGGGATTGCAATCCTGGCGATCGAAAAGGTCGCCAAGCCTGGGCCGCTCACCGGCGTGGCGCAATTGCCTGCGCGGCAGGCGCTGGGCGTGGGGCTGTTCCAGTGCGTGTCGATGGTGCCCGGCGTCAGCCGGTCAGGCGCGACGATCATGGGCGCGCTGGCGATGGGGATCGAGCGGCGCACCGCTGCCGAATTCAGCTTTTTCCTCGCGATCCCGACGATGATGGGCGCAACCACGCTGGAACTGTGGGACAACCGCGCCGCGCTCGCCGCCGGGTCCGGCCCGGTCGGCTGGTGGGAAATCAGCGTCGGTTTCGTGGTCTCGTTCGTGGTGGCGCTGGCGGTGATCAAGGCCTTCGTCGCCTACGTCAGCCGCGCGGGCTTTGCTCCCTTCGCCTGGTACCGGATCGTGGCGGGGCTGCTGGCGATCTGGTTGCTGTGGCCACGTTGAACTGATCCTCCCCTTCTGGGGAGGGGACCCACGTAGTGGGGGAGGGGCACGCGCAGATACTCCTGATGCCGCGTTGAAACGCAGCGCCAACCTGCCGCCTTAGTTCCACTCACCGTTAGGAGTGCCGGTTGGTGCCCCTCCACCAGCTTCGCTGGTCCCCCTCCCCTGAAGGGGAGGATCAAACCGGCATCGCCCCGCTGCCCCGCCCGCCGCGCAGCAGATATTCCTGCGTCCCCCGGTGCAGCACGTCATCCACATCGATCACCGCCGTGTTGGCATAGGTAAACCCGGGGCTGAGTGACTTGTAGAGCCGGTCAAAATCGCGCTCGACGGTCTGGTGGAACAGGTCGGCGAAGCTTTCGATCACGAAATAGGTCGGCTGCAGGTCATCAATCACATAGTCGGTGCGCATCACCCGGTCGACGTGGAGCATGATCCGATTGGGGGACTCCGCCTCGACCGCGTAGACCGCCTCGCTGGGGCCGGACAGGATCCCGGCGCCATAGGCCTTGATCCCGCCCGCTTCCTGAATCAGCCCGAATTCGACCGTGTACCAGTACAGCGCACCGAGCGATTTCAGCCGGTTATAGCGCATCGCCTTCCATCCGGCCTGCCATATTCCTGCATGTAATCGGCAAAGGTCGGGTCGGTCAGCATCGGCACATGGCCGAACACATCGTGGAACACGTCGGGCTCCTGGATGTAATCGAAGCTTTCGCGGGTGCGGATGAAATTGCCCGCTGGAAAGCGGCGGTTGGCCAGGTGCCAGAAGAACACATGATCGGGGATCAGCATCGGCACCGGCACCACTGACCAGCCGGTCAGCGCGGTCAGTTCTTCGGACAGCCGGGCAAATTCGGGCACGCCGCCGCGGCCAAGGTCCAGCTTGTCCAGCCCGGCCATGAAGGCGGTGGCCGCGCGGTCGGGCAGAATCGCCATCTGCCGTGCGAACAAATCATCCCAGACCATATCATCGGCGCTGGAATAGTCCGCCTGCGCCGGCTCCAGCCAGTCCGGCCCCGACGTGGCCCGGCCTGCGCAACGGCGCGGTAAACACCTGCGGCCCGGGATCGGGCAACAGCGTGTAGTCTGGGCAAGAGGTGGTTGCGGAGTTGGACATGGTTACAGTTGCAACTTCTATCAGCAGCACCGCGCGGCTGCAATCCGCCCGCGATCCCGGCTGAAGCCGCGTGCGCAAGCCTTGACTTTCCGCCAGCCATGCCCCAATGGCGCGGCCTTGAACGGGCGGCCATGCGTGCCGCCTTGTCAGTTTTTGCGCAGTTTCCAAGCGGCTTTCGGGCCCGAATCGAATTTACAGGAAAGCTCCATGGCGAAGCCAGCAACCGTCAAGATCCGCCTCGTGTCGACCGCTGACACCGGATTCTTCTATGTGACTAAGAAGAACCCGCGCAACACGACCGAGAAGATGAGCTTCCGCAAGTACGATCCAGTCGTGCGCAAGCATGTGGAGTTCAAGGAAGCCAAGATCAAGTGATCTGGCGGAGCCCGCGCATCGCGCCGGGTTCATTCACAGTTCAAGCCTGGTTCCTTAACCGCTGAGGGCATGAACCGCATGACATTCAAGTTTCGCTCGCTCGCTGGTGCCGCCGTTTCGGCGGCGCTGGTCGTTTCCGCCCCTCCGCGCTGATGATGCCGGTGCCGCTTCGGCGCAAGCCGGTCAAGGCGACCTGACCGCAGCGGTGAATGCGCTTGCGCGGCATTTCCACCTTGCAGGCCAATTTTACCCAGACCGATCGCAACGGCCAGCGCCTCGGCGGCGTGCTCACGCTCAAGCGCCCCGGGCCGGATCCGCTTTCAGTACCAGAAGGGGGTGCCGCTGCTGATCGTCTCAGACGGCAAGGCGCTGACCCTGATCGATTACGAGGTCCGCCAGGTCCAGCGCTGGCCGATCAGCAACAGCCCGCTCGGCGCGCTGCTTGATCCCAAGCGCGATGTGATGAAATACGGCAAGCTGCAGCCAACCGGCGCGCCCGGCGTGATCAGCGTCGAAGTGCGCGATACCAAGCATCCCGAATACGGCGTGATCACGCTGGTGTTCCAGCGCAAGGCCGCCGCGCCCGGCGGGCTGGAACTGACCAGCTGGGTCGCGCTCGATTCGCAGAACCAGCGCACCACCGTACGGCTTTCGGGCCATCGCTATGGCCTGGCCGTGGCCGACAGCGCGTTCCGCTACAACGATCCGCGCGGGACTGGGCCGCGCTAGAGTCTGTTCCACTAACGCGGGAGTGGGCTGGTGCCGCACCTGTTTCAGTTCACTTAAACAGACTTTAGGCAAACGACTCGCACTCAGCGAGTCGTTCTGTTCCTGTCGCGTTTCTACAACTTTTTGGGCGAGTCCGGTTTCACCCCGCAACTCATCGACGAACCGCCACGCATCGCCGACGAGCGTGGCCTCCATGCGACAAACTGCGACACATCTGTCGCGATTGTTCATAGGCGGGCAAGGCAAAACCGCCTAAAACTGTTCTCGACGGCGCGATTGGAGGCGGGTTTCCCCCCTGTTGCCCACAGCCTCCTGTTGGTCGCCCCGTCAAGCGTGACGAACGCACAAACGAACCCCTCGGTCCAATGCCCCCGGACCGGGGGTTTTTTGTGACTTGGGCTGGAATTGCGCCAGGCCGGGCTGCGAACGGCATCGCTCTGCGCTTCCGGTGCTCACGGCCGAAATGGCCGCTGCGCGCCGGTTCTCGAACAATACCATTCTCGCTCCAACCTGAACGATTTTCCGACAAGTCACGGCGAAGTGTTGCCGCGCGCCGAATTCCGGGTTAAAGCCGGTGCATGGTCACCATCGCTACATGGAATATCAATTCGGTCCGGCTGCGCGCCGAACAGGTCGTGCGGTTTCTGGCGGAGCAGGGGCCGGACGTGCTGTGCCTGCAAGAGATCAAGTGCGAGGAAAAGCACTTTCCCGCATGCCGTGTTCGAAGCGGCGGGCTATCTGCACCGCGCGGTGCATGGGCAGAAGGGCTATCACGGGGTCGCAACCGTCAGCCGGATCCCGCTGCGCGAGCTTACCCGCAACGACTGGCAGGCCAATGGCGAAGCGCGGCATGTCGGGGTGGAACTGCTGGGGCCGGGGCAGGGCGTGATTCTGGAGAACGTCTATATCCCGGCGGGCGGCGATATTCCCGACCGCGACGCCAATGCCAAATTCGGGCAGAAGCTCGATTTTCTCGAGCGGATGGCCACGTGGGCCGACAAGCTTGACCGGCCCACGCTGATCGTCGGCGATTTCAACATCGCGCCGCTGCCCGATGGACGTTTACGATCACAAGGCGCTGCTCAAGGTCGTCAGCCATACCCCGATCGAGATCGACGCGCTGACCCGCTTTGCCGATGCCCACGGCTGGGTCGATCTGGGCCGCAAGCACTATCCCCGCGCCGGAGCGGAACTGGACCTGGTGGTCCTACCGCACCTTTGGCAGGAAAAAGATCGCGGGCGGCGGCTCGATCACATGTGGGCCTCGCCCGAACTGGCCGCGCAATCGATCGCGCACCGCTTTGTCGAGGAGACCCGGCGGTGGGAGCAGCCGAGCGACCATGTGCCGCTGATCACGGAATTCGCCCTTTGAGAGGCCGACCCGCCGCGTTGCCCTGGCGCTCGATGCGCTGCGCCACGGCTGGCCGATCGAAGTCGATGGCGTGCTGCGGCTGCTGCCCGCCGAAACCGGGTTCGCGCCCGACGCGACCGCGACCGCATGCTGATTTCCTGCGCGCGCGCGGCGACGCTCAAGCTCGCCAACCAGCGCGAGGCCGCGGTGCCCGAAGCGCCGGTGCTGATCCGGGGGGCGGAGCCGTTCGATCTCGCCACTGGCCGGGCGATGGCCGATCCGGCGCTCGACCTGCGCTATCCGCTGAAAGGCCCGTTCGTGGCCGAATGCCTCGATCATCCGCAGGCCGCGGCGACCGCGCTGGAACTGGCGCGCGCGGCAGGCATCCTGCCGGCCTTTCTGGTCGATCCGTCGGCAGGCGGCGAGGCACAGGCGGTCTCCAGCGGCGATCTGACCGAATGGAAAGACCCGCGCCACCTGACCATCGCCAGCCGCGCGCGGCTGCCAACTCATGCTGCCGAGCAGGCCGAAATCGTCGCGTTCCGCTCGGCCGACGATCTGCGCGAACATGTCGCCCTGGTGATCGGCGGCCAGCACAGCGACCGCGCGCCGCTGGTCCGGCTGCACAGCGAATGCCTGACCGGCGATGTGCTCGGCAGCCTCAAATGCGATTGCGGCCCGCAGCTCGATGCCGCGCTGGCGGCGATGGCGGAGAAGCGGCAGACGGCGGCTGGGGCGTGCTGCTCTACCTGCGCCAGGAAGGCCGCGGGATCGGCCTGATCAACAAGCTGCGCGCCTATCAGTTGCAGGATCAGGGGTTCGACACGGTCGATGCCAACACCCGGCTTGGCCTGCCCAGCGAAGCGCGCGATTTCCCCGTCGCGGCACGGATGCTGTACCTGCTGGGCGTCGGCGCGGTGCGGCTGCTGACCAACAATCCGGCCAAGGTCGAAGCGCTGACCGCCGCGGCGTCGAGATCGCCGAACGCGTCCCGCACCAGCTCCCCGCCAACCCGCACAACGCGCGCTATCTGGATACCAAGCGGGATCGTTCCGGGCACCTCTTGTCATGATCGATGAGCTGATCATTCGACCCGAAGAACTGGGCGATGCCGCGGCGATCCACGCGCTGGTCAAGCTCGCTTTCGCGCCTATGCCATTCTCCGATGGTGACGAACAGGATCTGGTAGATGCCCTGCGCGCAGCGGGCGATCTTGTGCTCTCCTTGGTGGAAGTGGACCAAACCGGCCTGATCATCGGCCATATCGGGTTCAGCCCGGTCACGATTGATCATGCCAGCTGCGGTTGGTTCCAGCTCGCCCCGGTCGCGGTCGCACCCGAGGTCCAGCGCAGCGGGATCGGGTCAGCGCTGATTGAAGCCGGGATTGCCCGGATGAAGGCCGACGGAGCAGCTGGAATCGCGGTGGTGGGCAACCCGGTCTACTATGAGCGGTTTAGTTTCGCGATCATCGATGGCTTGGCACCGCTATCAGAACACGATCAGCCCTACTTCCGCGCAATGGTGCTCGCAGGTGCAGCGCCGACTGGAACTCTGCGCTATTCGCCCGCTTTTGGCTGATTAGCGCCGCTGATACTTCTGCAGCCCCGCCCCCAGCGCATTCTGGCCGAGGCGGATCGCGCCGCCTTGCCAATCGACGACGAAGAACGTGTCTTTGGCCGCGCCGGGGGCGAAGCGGGCGTCGTTGGCTTCGATGGTCAGCCCGTCCGAGCTGTTTTCGCGCGCTTCGGGGGCGATCGCGATCATCGCGGTGTAGTTTTCCTTGTTCGCGCCTTGCACGAACCAGTTGCTGGCGATGCGGCCGGTCGAGCCGACCGAGAGGTCGATCATGTAATTGGTCTGACGTCCGGCGGTATCGTCAAAGCTGTTATTGAGGATGCTGACCGCCAGTGCGTGGGTTTTGACGTAGTGCCCGCCGCGCCCGGCTTCGAACCGACTGCGGGTGATCGTGACCCTGCCGTAGCGCGCGGTGTAGATCGCATGCGCGCAGCTCAGCCCGCGATCGCAGCGGCCGAGCCGGGTGAAGGTGCTCTTGTCGATGGTAATCGTGCTCGCCGGATCTTCGGCGGAGAGGATGCCCTGCTCGCTGTCGCGAAACCAGGTTTGCGAAACGGTCAGGTTCCCGCGCTCCAGCCGGATCCCCGCGCCGTTGCCATCATCGACCCGCATATTGGTGAAGACCATGCCCTCCACCGTCGACGAGCGCCCGCGCAGCACGAACGCGGCCTTGCCTTCGCAGGTCTTGCCATCGAACACAGCCTGGCCGGGCACTTCGGCAACATAGCGGATATCCCCGCGCGGCTGGACCCCGCAATCGGCATAGCGGCCGGGAGCAATCCGGATCGTGCCAGTCCCGGCGTCAATCGCGTTGATTGCGTCCTGCAGCTTGTCAAACCGCTGGCCGCTTTCGACGACGGTGTAAGGCCCGCCGCTTTGCGCGGTGGCGTAAGTGGCGGGAAAAGCAGCAGCGACCAGCGCGGCAGCGATAAACGGAAGACGGTTAGCGATTCGCATCACGATCTGATAATTCACTGCCGTTAACAAGGCATGGGTGTTCTTGACCACGTCCCGGGCGAAGACAGTTGGGCAGGCAAGTTTTAAAGCCGGACTGCCCCAGTTACCAGAGGCGTTCAACCGGACCAAACCGGGCATCACGATCAGAGGGATCATCGGGGAAGCGCTGGATGACACAGGTGACCCAGTCGCTGCTGCGCAAGACCGTGCTCGCGATGCCGCCCGTAATCTGACGCTGAGCTGTGTACGTGACCGGATGCGCGACCCGCCCGTCATACTGATCGCAGATTAGTTTCGCTTCGCCCCGACTGTGAAATTGTTTGTGGCGTTCGGACCGACAAACTCTATTCATTTGATCGACAAACTATCGATGGAGCGCGATCATGGATTTCAGCAGCATCGATCTGGCCTATCTGCTACCTTTCATCGGGGTCGGCTTTGCCGCGCAGCTGGTTGACGGTGCGCTGGGCATGGCCTTCGGGGTGATCTCTAACACCTTGCTGGTTGGCCTGCTGGGCATGCCGCCCGCCTTGGCCTCGCAGCGAGTCCATGTGGTCGAGGTGTTCACCACGGCGACCTCGGGGATCAGCCATCTGCTGCACGGCAATATCGACAAGCGGCTGTTCTTCAAGCTGCTGGTTCCCGGCATGGTCGGCGGCGTGGCCGGGGCCTACGTCCTGACTTCGTTCGATGCTGACCTGGTGAAACCATTCGTCCTGCTCTACCTCGCCAGTATCGGGCTCTACCTGTTGTGGCGGGGGCTGCTCTATCCACCGCAGCAAAAAGAAGCGAAGTACATCGCGCCGCTGGGCTTGCTGGGCGGGTTTCTGGACGCGGCGGGCGGCGGCGGCTGGGGGCCGGTGGTTACTTCGAACCTGCTGATCCAGGGGGCCGATCCGCGCAAGGTGGTGGGCACGGTCAATTCGGTCGAATTCTTCCTGACGCTGACGATCAGCGCCGCCTTCATCTATCACCTCGGCGTAGTGGATGTGGCGGGAGCGACGCTGGGCCTGTTGATTGGCGGCGTGGCCGCCGCGCCGATCGGGGCCTGGGCGGCCAAGCGGTTCAACCCCAAGACGATGCTGATCCTGGTGGGCGTCGTGCTGACGGTGACCAGCGGCTACGGGGTCTGGCGGGCCTGGGCGTAGGTTTTTGCCGATTGCCAGCGGGCTGGTGCCGCTGCTGCCGTCAGGCAGAAACAATCTCACCCGGTCACCCCTGCCGCCGCGAGCACCGCCAGCGTGAGCACATCGGGCGCGATCGCGGTCATCGGAATCACCTGCACCGGCTTTTCCATGCCGATCAGCATCGGCCCGATGGTGGTGCTGCCCGCCAGCTCGCGCAGCAATTTGGCCGAGATATTGGCCGATTGCAGCCCGGGCATGATCAGCACATTGGCCGGGGCGGACAAGCGGCTGAACGGGTAATTCTTCATCACCGTGGGGTTCAGCGCGGCGTCGGGGGCTACCTCGCCCTCGTATTCAAAGCCCGGATCGGGCTGCGAATCGAGCAGCGCCACCGCGTCGCGGATGTTTTCCAGGAACCGCCCCGGCGGGTTGCCAAAGGTGGAATAACTGAGGAAGGCGACGCGCGGTTCGTGGCCCAGCCGCCGCGCGACGGCGGCGGTTTCCTTGGCGATCACCGCCAGCTCTTCCGCGCTCGGGCGCTCATTGACCGTGGTATCGGCCAGAAACACCGTATAGTTCTTGCCGATCATCAGATGGATCCCGAACGGCAAGCGGCCCGCGCCCGGATCGAGCACCTGGCGCACTTCGCGGATCGTCTGGGCAAAGGTCCGGGTCATCCCCGTCACCATTGCATCGCCGACCCCCAGCTTGAGCAGGCATGAGGCGAAGACATTGCGGTCCTGATTGACCATGCGCTTGATATCGCGTTCCAGGAACCCGCGCCGCTGCAATCGGTCATACAGCAGCTCAACCATCGCCGGCACGTGCGCGCTGTTCGCGGAGTTTTCGATCTGGAAGCTCTCGGGTTTATCCACGCCCAGCTCAACCAGCCGCGCCTTGACCGCTTCGGTCCGGCCAACCAGCACCGGTTCGCCATAGCCGAAATCGCGGTACTGGATCGCGGCGCGCAGCACGATTTCGTTTTCAGCCTCGGCAAAGATCACCCGCTTGGGATTGGCTTTGACCTGTTCGTAAACCTGCGTGAGCACCGAGGTGGTCGGGTTGAGCCGCGCCTTCAGGCTGTGGCGGTAGGCGTCAAAATCTTCGATCGGCTTTTGCGCCACGCCCGAATCCATCGCTGCCTTGGCCACGGCAGAGGAGACGACCTCCATCAACCGCGGATCGAACGGCGCGGGGATAATGTAGTCCGGGCCGAACTGGTACTTCTGGCCATAGGCCGCCGCCACCTCTTCGGGCACCTGCTGGCGCGCGAGTTCGGCAATCGCATGGGCCGCCGCGATCTTCATCTCTTCGTTGATCGTAGTAGCGCGAACATCGAGCGCGCCGCGGAAGATGAACGGGAACCCAAGCACGTTGTTGACCTGGTTCGGATAGTCCGAACGCCCCGTGGCGACGATGCAATCGGGGCGAACCGCCTTGGCATCGGGCGGGGTGATTTCGGGATCGGGGTTGGCCATCGCGAAGATGATCGGCGCAGGGGCCATTGCTTTGACCATGTCCTGCGTGATCGCGCCAGCAGCAGAGAGCCCCAGCACGATATCGGCACCCACCAGCGCTTCCTGCAAGGTCCGCTTGTCCGTCTCCACCGCGTGGGCCGATTTGAACTGATCGACCCCGGCGCGGCCGACATAAATGACGCCCTTGGTGTCGCAGACAGTCACGTTTTCATGGCGCACGCCCATTGATTTGATCAGCGCAGTGCAGGCCAGTGCCGAAGCACCCGCGCCATTGACCACGACTTTGACGTCCTTGAAATCACGCCCGGTCAGGAAGCAGGCGTTGACCAGGCCAGCGGCGGCGATGATCGCGGTGCCGTGCTGGTCATCGTGCATCACCGGGATCTTCATCCGGTCGCGCAGGGCCTGTTCGATCACGAAGCATTCGGGGGCCTTGATGTCCTCCAGATTGATCCCGCCGAACGTCGGCTCCATCATCGCGATCGCTTCGATCAAGGCGTCGGGGTCTTCGCTGTTGAGCTCGATATCGATCGAGTCCACATCGGCGAAGCGCTTGAACAGCACCGCCTTGCCTTCCATCACCGGCTTGCTGGCCAGCGCGCCCAGATTGCCCATGCCCAGGATTGCCGTGCCGTTGGAAATAACCGCCACGAGGTTGCCCTTGGCGGTATATTCGTAGGCATCAGCGGGATTATCGGCGATGGCCTGCACCGGAACCGCGACGCCAGGGGAGTAGGCCAGCGACAGGTCGCGCTGGGTCGCCATCGGCTTGGAGGCGATGATCTCGATCTTACCGGGGCGGATCGTGTTGTGATAAAACAGCGCCTCGCGCTCGGTAAACTTGATATTGCTTTCGTCGGACACGTGCGGACTCCTGACTTTGGCTGTGCCCTAACGGAAGGCGGCGGGTTGGGATAGGGGTTGACTGCGAGCATCTTTGGGTTTAGTTGTAACTAATCTTAATCAGCACCTCGCTGGACTAGAACTTGCTCAAACAACACGGCAAGGGGATGGAAGATGTTGTGTCGAAACCGTAAAGGGCGGCCACGCGCCGCCTGTGGAGACACGCCATGGACCCAAAGCAGCGCCTTGCGTTGTTCCTTGCCGCACTGAACGATGCGCCTCCAGCGCATGACCTGGCTTCGGCCCGGGCCTTGCTGGAGGCAACAATGAACGCGATTGAGGACGCGCATTCCGGTGCGCCATTTGATCCGGCGAACTGGATGAACGATGGCCGGATGTATCCGCCGCATGACGATTTCGAGCAACCCTGCCCGTTGGCCGGGGCGGCACTGTTCCACTCGTTCGGGCATGCCATCTGGTTTGCCGCCAACGGAGCGATCCGGATCGAAGGGCGGCGGCGCTGGAACAAGGGCGCGATTGATCTGGACAAGCCGGGCGCAGACGGAAACCTGTGCCCCCACCCTTAGCGAGGTTTGGACGAGTTGAACCACTTTCAGCGCCTTGTTGCCGAACTCGAACGGCTCGCTGCAGCAGACCCAAGCGCGGAGCTGGAAGTTTGTCCTCCGCTGCGCACTGACGGCATCTGGGAAGCATCGCTCAGTGCGGACGATGGTTTTACCGTCGTCGCCCAGTGGCAAGCGCGGCGCGGTTTTGGTCTGGTTGCGGGAATGGAGTTCGAATCCTTCGGCGGTGTGCATGAATCGTATGCCACCAGTGAAGGTGCCGCCGAGCGGATCACTGCCTTGTGGACCGCACGGGAAGCGACCAGCACGGACGTGCCAGTGGGAATCGCTGATCTGCGCAAACAGCGCGGACAATTGCAAAAAGACATTGCCGCGCGGCTCAGCATTACCAAGGGCGGACTCTCGCAAATCGAAGCGAGCGTCGATGTAGGCAAAGTGCAAGTCGATACGCTGGGCAAGCTGGCCAATGCGATGGGTGGCCGACTGGTGGTGTCTTTTGCCTTCCCCGACGGAACCAAGCGCGAGGTGGCGGTGGGTCGCTGAACGTCCGGAGGACGCACACGCGCTGGCATGATCGGCGCATCGAGCGATTTGTATTCCATCGCCTCTTGCATATCGTCGCCCGCTTCCCAGTCATCCTCGTCCCCGGCAAAACCCGCGGAATCGTCAGCAAGTTGAAGCCCGGCCCGGACCCTGTCGCGGGCTTCGAAATCCGCGCGCGGGAGCGCACCATCAAAGCACAGGTGCCACAAGTCGGTGGCGCTCACGCCGTCATCGATCAACTGCACGAACCAGTCAAACCGCGTGACCACCGCCAGCACCTCGCTCAATGATTCAACCGGGGTGACGCGGTCGAGCAGGGTCATGCGAGAGCTTGGCGCTGTGCCGGGTATAGGTGGTGACCCCGTCTTCGCGCACCCAGCGCGCTTCCTCGCCCTTGATCGCGGCGGTCATCAACTGGTCAGCGACGATCCGGCGCGCGATCAGCAGCGCTGCCTCCCAACCAAGATTGAAGGCATAGCCCTCGGCTCTGCGGCGCAGCGCATAGGCCCCGGCCAGCGACATTCCGACCGCGCGCGCCGCGTCGGCGACCACGCCCGTGTCGGCCAGATGGCACAGAAACGCCGCCTGCCGCCCCGCCGTCCAGCCGTTCCGGCGCGGATCGCCGCGCAGATAGGCCGCAGCGGGCAGCAGCAGATCGGGATCATCGTGCAACGGCGAGAAAGCAGGGCCGGGGGGTGCAGCGGGCTCCGATTGATTTGCCATTTCAGCCTCCTGAAACGATCATGAATAACCAATCTGGCGATAAATTGCAAGCCCGAGCGGCCAGCGCGGCCCAGCGCACTATCCCGGGACTGTCCTTGACGGGAAGCACGACGCCCTGACCGGGGAAATCGGTGGAGCCGCGCTTTGCGAATCGAGATGACAATCCTAGGCCATCCGAATGGCCAGTCCCGACACGCCGATGATGACCCAGTACCATGCGCTGAAGGCGCAGGCGGCTGATTGTCTGCTGTTCTACCGGATGGGCGATTTCTTTGAGCTGTTCTTTGACGATGCCCGGCAGGCCGCGCAGATCCTCGACATTGCTCTGACCAGCCGGGGCGATAGGTGAACCGTGCCGATGTGCGGGGTGCCGGTCCATGCCGCCGAAGGCTATCTGGCGCGGCTGATCAAGGCAGGCCAGCGCGTGGCGATTGCCGAGCAGGTCGAGACGCCCGCAGAGGCCAAGGCCCGCGGCGGCTACAAGGCGCTGGTCGCGCGCGATATCGTGCGGTTCGTTACCGCCGGAACCTTGACCGAAGAGGCACTGCTGGAGCCGCGCCGCGCCAATGTGCTGGCAGCGGTGTGCGAGCTGCGCGGGATGATCGGGCTGGCGTCCTGCGACATCTCGACCGGACGGATGGAGCTGGAAGAGTGCGCGCCGGACCAGCTGGGCGCGGCGCTGGCGCGGCTGGGGGCGAGCGAGCTGGTGGTCGCCGATGGCTGGCCCGAATCGTCAAACTTCGCACCACTCGAGGCGATCCCGCGCCCGGCGCGCGACTTTGCCAGTGCCGAGGGCGAAGCGCGGCTGCAAGCCGTACATGGGGTGGCGGCGCTGGATGGTTTCGGGGAGTTCAGCCGGGCGATGCTCGCGGCAGCCGGGGGGCTGATCGCCTATCTTGATCACGCCGGGCGCGGCAAGCTGCCGCTGCTGCTCCCGCCGGTCGCGCGCGCGGGCGGCGCGCATCTGGCGATGGACGAGGCGACCCGCGCCAGTCTGGAGATCCTGCAAGCCAGCCAGGGCGGGCGGCGCGGATCCTGGTCGAAGCGATTGACCGCTGCGTCACGGGCGCGGGCGCGCGGCAACTGGCGGAGGACTTGTCCGCGCCGCTGACCGATGCGGCGGCGATCACCGCGCGGCTGGCGCTGGTGGCGTGGCTGCACGACGATCCGCTGCTGCGCGGCGATCTGCGCGTGGTGTTGCGCGCATTGCCCGATCTGGGCCGCGCCTTGGGGCGGGTGGTCGCCGGACGCGGCTCTCCCGCGCGATCTGGGGCAACTGCGCGATGGCTTGAGCGAGGCGCGGCGGGTCCACGATCACCTGCACCGGCGCGCGGAACGCCCGGCGCTGCTCGACGCGCTGCTGCCGCGCCTGACCGGGCACGGGGCCTTGACCGACCTCTATGACCGCGCGCTGGTGCCCGCACCGCCGACCGCGCGCGATCAGGGCGGCTATATCGCGGGCGGCTATGACGCCGCGCTCGATGCCTTGCGCGAAACTTCCGGCAATGCCCGCCGCGCGATTGCCGCGCTGGAGGCGAAGTACCGCGACCAGACCGGGATCGCCGCGCTGAAAGTGCGCCACAACGGCGTGCTGGGCTATTTCATCGAGGTCCCCGCTCGGCATGGCGACGCGCTGATGGCGGCGGACAGCGGCTTTACCCACCGCCAGACGATGGCGGGCGCGGTGCGGTTCAACGCGCTGGCGCTGCACGAAGAAGCCAGCCGGATTGCCGAGGCTGGCGGCCATGCGCTCGCAGCGGAAGAGGCGCATTTCGAAGAGCTGATCGCCGCTGCCGTCGCCGCGCGCCAGGCAATTGCCGCCACTGCCGAAGCACTCGCGCGGATCGATGTCGCCGCCGGGCAGGCGGAACGCGCGGCAGAAGGCGGCTGGTGCCGCCCCACGCTCAGCGCCGAGCCGGTGCTGCAGATCGTAGGCGGGCGGCATCCAGTGGTCGAGGCCGCGCTGGCGGCGCAGTCGGGCGGACGGCGGTTCCAGCCGGTTCGTCGCCAACGATTGTGCGCTGGATGCGGATAACCGGCTGTGGCTGGTCGGCGGGCCGAACATGGGCGGCAAAAGCACGTTCCTGCGCCAGAACGCGCTGATCGTGCTGCTGGCGCAAGCTGGTGGGTTCGTGCCGGCGGAACGTGCAATCATAGGCTTGGTCGACCGCCTATTCAGTCGGGTTGGAGCCTCTGACAGTCTCGCGCGCGGGCGTTCAACGTTCATGGTCGAAATGGTCGAAACTGCCGCGATCCTGGCGCAAGCCACCCCGCGCAGCTTTGTGATTCTCGACGAAGTCGGGCGCGGTACTTCGACCTACGACGGGCTCGCGCTGGCCTGGGCGGTGGCGGAGGCGGTCCACGGGGTCAACCAGTGCCGCTGCTTGTTTGCGACCCATTACCACGAGCTTGCGCGGTTGGCCGACAGCTGCGCAGCGCTGAGCCTGCACCACGTCCGCGCGCGCGAATGGAAGGGTGAGCTGGTCCTGCTGCACGAGGTTGCGGAAGGGCCCGCTGACCGGTCTTATGGCCTCGCCGTGGCCAAGCTCGCCGGGGTCCCCGCGCCGGTGGTTGCGCGCGCGAAAGCGGTGCTCGACAAGCTTGAACAAGGCCGCGCGCAGACCGGCGGGCTCGCGGCGGGGCTGGGCGATTTGCCGCTGTTCGCCGCTGCGCTCGATTCGGCGGAAGAGCTGCGCGATGCGCTGCGCGACCGGCTGGGCGGGCTTGATGTCGATGCGCTCTCACCGCGTGACGCGCTGGACCTGCTGTATGAATTGAAGCGGCTGGCGGCGGACAGCTAGGTTTTCTTAACCGGCGCGCGCTAGTCTCCGCGCCATGTTCGGCCCCCGGATCACGACAGTTTTCGCCAGTCGCTGGAAAGCGCTGTGGTGGTGCGCGGGGATTCTCGCGTTGGCCTATTGCTCCGTGCCCGGAGCGGAAAAGTTGCGCGAGGACAATCTGGCCAAGGCGGCAGCGGCGCAGGCCGTGCACAAATCGCCTTGGGACAAGCGCTGAGAGGAGTCGCAGGCCGTGCCAGGCTCACTGTTTCGCGAATGGAAAGTGGCGCTGGCCTTCGTCGCCGGGATTGCGATGCTGGCTGGGGCCTTCGTTTCGGATGGGGGCGAACACCGCTATTTCGAGCGCTTCAAGTCGCGCCAGCCCGCTGCTGAAGTGGTTGCCGCCCCCGCGAGTCAGGCGGCACAGCCGGTTCGGTCAGCCGCGCACCCGATCTCGCCGGGTAGGTTCGGTTCGGACGCCGAGCTGGAAGCTGCATTCAGCGATCCTGAGGAGGCCGAGGCCAAGAGCACAATCGAAACTTCCGGACCCGGCGGTTCTGCCGCAAGTTCCGCAGTCAGCCTTGCACCGTCCGCTGACGAATCCGGCGCTGCAGAGCCCCCGGCCACCACGCAGCCTTAGCTCACCCGCTGCTCAATTGCGCTTGGGAACCGAGAACGTACCCGTTACCCGCCCGCCGCTCGAACTCGAACCAGCCGGCGCGCCCGCTGCTGACGAGCCGCCGCCGGCGCGGCCATCAAGGCTTGAAACGCCGCTGTCCAGATCGATCACCAGCCGCCCGCCACTCAAGCGGTCGGCCCCGCGTTGCAATTGCACCCCGCCGACCATCGTGATCACCCGGCGGTCAAAATCGTAGATCGCCACGTCGCCGCGCGCGCTTTCGCTGCCGCGCGTCACCGCGACCCCGCCGGTCGCGTCGATCCGGTGCAGTTTGAGCGCGCCCGCATCGCTGTAAGCCATGGTGGTGCGCCCGGCGCGGAGCTGTAGCCCGGCCTGCTTGATATCAACATTGCCCGACAGCACGACCCGGTCCTGCTTGTCCTGCAATTCAATCCGGTCCGCGCCGAAGTTGACCGGAGCATCGCTGTTGTGCCCGCCGATCGCCTGCGCCTGCGGCATGCTCATCACGCCAAAGGCCGCAGCCCCGAGCGCGAAACCACCGGTCAGCGAACGCAGCGCCAGCTTTGAAAGGGACTTGCTTGCCATCACGGCATCCTCAGCTTGCCGGGCTGCATCTGCAACCGGGCGTTTCCATCGAGCGTGACCACGCGCTCGCTCAAGTCGGCGATTATCCGGTCGGCGCTGAAAGTGCCAGCCGGAACCGCGCCGCTAACCCCGCCCGCGCCGATCATCCGCCGTGCGTTGAGGTCAATCGAGATTGCGCTGGTCGTGATCCGATAGCCATCGGCAGCGGTAAAAGTCACCGGGCCAGAGGCGCGCACAGTTTCGGCGGCATAGTCATAGGCGCCGTCGGGCGCGATCAATTCGGCAGGGCCTTCGCTCAGCTCGATCCGCGCCGAGAGGTCAGTCATATTGACCACCGGGACTTTGGCGCTGGTCTGGCTGGCGCTGCCGGCGCTGACCATGAATGGCCGCCCGCGATTGTCTTCGCCGCGATAGGCCGCTTGGATCACCTGCAGGCGCTGGTTCAACCGTCTCCACCTTGTTGCGATCCAGCAAAAAGCTGATTTCGCCGCGCGGGCTGAGCGGCGCGAGCACCATCACTGCTGTCACGACCCCGATCGCGCCGGGCAGCAGCACCGCCAGCGCGCGAATCAACCGGTCATGCGCGCCGCCGGGGGCGGCCCAGTGGCGGCGCTTGTCGCGAACCTGATCGGCGGCGTGAGTCATCACTGCGGGTTAAACCTTGCTGCTCATGACTCGTGGCTGAAGATGTCTTTTTCGGCCCAGCCTGCCAGATCGAGCCGCGCGCGGTGCGGCAGATAGTCAAACGCGGCCTGCGCCATTTCGGTGCGGTGCTCGCGCGCCAGCCGTGCCACCAAAATCGTATGCATCGCGTGCAGATAGCGCACGTCAGAGGCAGCATATTCCTGCTGCGCATCGCTCAGCACCGGCCCGCCCCAGTCGCTCGATTGCTGCTGCTTGGAAATTTCCTTGCCCAGCAATTCGCGGACCAGATCCTTCAGCCCGTGGCGGTCGGTATAGGTCCGCACCAACTTGCTGGCGATCTTGGTGCAGAACACCGGCGCGGCAATCACGCCCAGATAATGCTCGATCGCGGCGAGATCGAACCGGGCGAAATGGTACAATTTGACGCGCGCCGGATCGGCCAGCACGGCCTTCAGATTGGGCGCATCGAACGCTGAGCCAGGGCCGAACCGCACGAGATGCTCATCACCCTTGCCGTCCGAAATCTGCACCAGACACAGCCGGTCGCGCGGGGTCAGCAGGCCCATCGTTTCGGTATCAACCGCAACGGGTCCGGGTGCGAGCACCCCGGCGGGGAGGTCTTCTTCGTGGAAAGTGTACAGCCATATTGGCACAGTGCTTAGGCCGATTTTGGCGGAAGGGGAAGGCCGCCGAAAGCCAAACCCTATTTCCACCCTCTCACCGTCGCCCCTGCGCAGGCAGGGGCCTATCCCGGCCTAGCGTTTGATCGCGGCGTCCATCACATGCGCGAACCAATCGCCCCAATGCGGATTGGCGGCGATTCCGAAACAATGCCTGCCGCGCGGCTCGTTGGTCAGGATATAGACCTGGTCGCCCATTGGCGGTTCATCTCATGCATTGCGGGATGCCGACAGATCGGATGGGCCCCTGCCTGCGCAGGGGCGACGAAATTGGGTTGTTGGTGAGCCCCACTCCGCCATCCCCCTTACCACCTCGTCGCCCCTGCGCAGGCAGGGGCCCATCCCGGCCTAGCGTTTGATCGCGGCGTCCATCACATGCGCAAACCAATCGTCCCAATGCGGATTGGCGGCGCAGATCAGGCGCAACTTCCACGCTCGCTTCCAGCGCTTGATCGCCTTTTCACGGGCGATTGCGTCCTCAATCCGATCATGGTGTTCGGTGTATACCAAGCGGGTAAGACCATGCTTGGCGCAAAATTCCGATCCGGTGCCTGCGCGGTGCTGCGTGATTCGCACCGGAAGGTTTGCCGTGACGCCGGTGTAGAGCGTGCCGTGCGGTGCATTGGTCATCATGTAAACCCAGCCGCCCATCAGCGCTGATTATCATCGTTTGTGCCGTTCGGACAGTTCGGACAGCCCCCTGCCTC
The DNA here is from genome assembly GCA_963802015.1 of uncultured Alphaproteobacteria bacterium. Classification (GTDB taxonomy): domain Bacteria; phylum Pseudomonadota; class Alphaproteobacteria; order Sphingomonadales; family Sphingomonadaceae; genus Novosphingobium. The sequence continues at coordinate 415,503 of CAWDHB010000004.1, read as the reverse complement.
CGCAGGGGCGACGGGTGTGGTTGTTGGTACGGACTACTCTACCACTCCCAACCAAATACGTCGCCCCTGCGCAGGCAGGGGCCCATCCCGGCTTGGAGATTGAGACCGTTCCTTGGTTGTGTACGCTGGAAATGGTGCATGGCAGATTGGCCCGCGTGCGCCACGCGAACCTATGCGCAAGACGGACAGTTCGGATAGGCCCCTGCCTGCGCAGGGGCGACGCGTGTGGTGCCAGTCGGCTCCACTCTGCCAAACCCCTTAAACCACGTCGCCCCTGCGCAGGCAGGGGCCCATCCCGGCTTGGAGATTGAGACCGTTCCCTGGTTGTCTGCGCTGAAAATGGTGCATGGCTGAATGGCGCGCGTGCGCCACGCACAGCTACGCGCAAGACGGGAAGCTCGGGATGGGCCCCTGCCTGCGCAGGGGCGACGAAATGAAGTTGTGGAACGCTCCACTCTGCTAGAGTTGCCGGATGACCCAGATCGATCCGATCCCCGAAAGCTGGCGCGCCGCATTGGACCCAGTCCTCACCGCGCCCAAACCGCAAGCGCTGGACGCGTTCCTTAGCGCCGAGGAAGCAGCCGGAAAGGCAATCTATCCCCCGCGTGGCCTGCGGCTGGCGGCGCTGGCGCTGACCCCGCTGGATGCGGTCAAGGTCGTGATTTTGGGGCAGGATCCCTACCACGGTCCCGGCCAGGCGCACGGCCTGAGCTTTTCGGTGCCGGACAGGGTGCGGCTGCCGCCCAGCTTGCGCAACATCTATCGGGAACTGGAAGCTGACCTGGGCTTGCCGCGCGCCGCATCCGGCGACCTGACGAGCTGGGCGCAGCAAGGCGTGCTGCTGCTCAATGCAGTGTTGACCGTGGCAGACGGCCAGCCCGCCGCGCATCAGGGCCGGGGCTGGGAAGAGCTGACCGACGCGGTGGTCGCGGCAGTCGCCGCCAAGCCTGAACCCTGCGTACTCTTGCTGTGGGGCACCCATGCGCAGAAGAAAGCGCTGAGCGTTCCGGGGCTCGCCACCGGCCACCACCTGGTCCTCACCGCCCCGCACCCCAGCCCGCTGTCGGCGCATCGCGGGTTCCTCGGCTGCCGCCATTTCAGCCTGGCCAACGCTTTTCTGCAGGCGCAAGGGCGCGGGGCGGTGGACTGGCGGCTGTGAACGCGCCAAGGTGCGGCGATGTCCTTTGAACTCCCCCTGACCGAGACCGCGACGCTGTTGCAGCAGTCGCTCCAGCGTTATCTGACCGATCATCCCCGGCCCGGCTGGACCGGCCTTGCCGAACTGGGGCTGATGGCGGTGGGCGTGCCTGAAGCGGCAGGCGGGGTTGGCGGCGGAGCGATTGAACGCGCGGCGATCATGGCCGAACTCGGCCCGGCGCTGGCCGGTTCCGATTGGCTGGCGCACCATCTCGGGGCGAGTCTGCTTGCGCGGCTTGCGCCCGGCCACGGTCTGCTGAGCGCGCTGGCCAGCGGTGAGGCGCGGGTTGCGCTGGCATTTGGCACCCATGGCACCGTACCGTTAGTGGCGGGAGCGGCAACGGCTGATTGGCTGGTGCTGACGGGCGAAGCGCAGTGCCTGCTGGTCAAGGCCGATGCGCCGGGCCTGGCGCGCCGCCACCGGACAATGCTGGACGGCAATGTGACTGCTGACCTTGCGATCGACGCGGGCCTGACGCCTGATACGGTGCTCGCTGCAGATAGCGCCGCCGCCGCCGCGCTGGCCTGGGCGCAGGACGCGCGTGCTGCTGCGCTCTGTGCGGAAGCGGCGGGCCTGATGGCGCGGATGCTGGCCGATACCGCGGCGTATTTGCAGCAACGCAAGCAGTTCGGGGTGCCAATCGCCAGCTTTCAAGTGTTGCGCCACCGGCTCGCCGACATGCAGATGGCTGCGCTCAAGGCCGAAGCGCTGACCGAGCGCGCGGTGCTTGGCGAAGGGTCCCCCGACTGGGGCCGTGCCGTCAGCGCTGCCGTGGTCGAGACCATCGACGCAGTCCGCGTGGTCGGCGAAGGCGCGGTCCAGCTCCACGGCGGGATGGGCGTGACCGAGGAATTGGCACTGGGCGGCCAGTTCAAGCGCGGTCTGGCGATTGCGGCAACGCTGGGCACCAAGCGCGCGCATCTGGCACGGTATGCCGTGCTGGCTTAGGCCAGCACGGCCCGCGCGATCAGGTCGCGCTGGATTTCGTTCGACCCGGCATAGATCGTCGCCGCGCGGCCATTGAGGTAGCGCGGCAGCGCGGTGGCGAGAAGATCGGGGCTCTGGCCGTCAGCCACGGCCCAACCCTCAGCCCCGGCGATTTCGCAGGCCAGCACATCGATCCGCTGCGCCGCTTCAGTCCCCTGCACCTTCAATACTGAGGCATAGAGCGCGGCTTTGGCACCGTCGCCAGCGGTCTGCGCGGCGATGGCTTTCAGCTCCAGCGCTTCGAGCGCCGCCAGCGTCACCGCTTCGCGCTGCAAGGCCGCGCGCTGGACCGGGTCGTCATCGGCTGCGTCATCGGCTGCGGCCTCCAGCCGGGCGAGCGCCGCGAACAGGCCGGGGGCATAGCGCCCGCCGCGCTCAAAGGTCAGCAGGTACTTGGCGACTGACCAGCCGTCGTTCTCTTCGCCCAAGCGGTTCGCCACCGGCACACGGACGTTGTCAAAGAACACCTGGTTCAGTTCATGCTCGCCCGCCAGGCTGATGATCGGATCGACCTTCAGCCCCGGCGTCGCCATGTCGATCAGGACGAAGCTGATCCCGGCCTGCGGCTTGCCCTCGCTCGAGGTCCGGACCAGCGCGAACATCCAGTTGGCGTGATGCGCGTGGGTGGTCCAGATCTTCGAGCCGTTGAGAACGTAGTCGTCGCCGTCGCGCTCTGCCTTCAGTTTAAGCGACGCAAGGTCCGAGCCCGAGCCCGGCTCGGAAAAGCCCTGGCACCAGTAATGCTCGCCGGACAGGATGCGGGGAAGGAAGAACGCCTGCTGCTCTGCCGTGCCATACTGCATCAGCACCGGCGCGACCATTTTCAGCCCTTGCGGCAACAGGTTAGGCGTCCCGGCGCGCGCGCATTCGGCGGCGAACACGTATTTCTGCATGGGTGACCAGCCGGTTCCGCCAAATTCGACCGGCCAGTCGATCGCACCCCAGCCCTTGGCAGTCAGGATCCGCTGCCACGCCGTCGAATGCTGCGGTTCGGAAAAAACCGACGTTGCCCGCCGCCCGGCGCGCGCCAGTTCCGGCGGCAGGCTTTCGGCCAGAAAGGCTCGCACTTCGGCGCGGAAGGCGGCAAGCGTATCGGGTTCGGTCATGGCCGCACCGTGCCGTGCGGCGCGGCGGATGGCAAGCGGCGCCTGCGCTGCGCTATGTATTGCGGGCCGGGTCGCGTCCGGGCAATTGTGCCAGCACCGCGCGGCGTTCGCGCGGGCTGAGCATTGGCCAGTCGGCGATCTCGTTCAGCGTGCGGCGGCAGCCTTGGCACCAGCCTGACGCCGGTTCGATCCGGCAGGTGCCATCGCACGGCGAAGGCGGCTGGTTGCTTGAATGTGGGTACATTCCCCTGCTCAAGCAGGACCTGCGCCGGACTGCAATGTGGTATTTGTCGCAATTATCTTGCTTTTTGCTGCAACGCACACTAAATGCCGCAACAGCAATCGGCGCGTGGACTTACTGTCTGCCGCAGTTTCGGCAGCGTGAGGTCACCGTTTCCACGGATCGACCTGCCCGAACTTACGGTCGCCGAAATCGCTGAAGCTTCCTTCTTCACGCAGGGTCGCATCGAACGACACCTCGCTGTGCGTTGTGGCTCGATGCTGCGCGCCTGTGATTCATATTGAGTATTTTTATGTCCTATTTTTCTGACCTTGGCCTGGCCGAGCCGCTGTTGCGTGCGCTTGAAACCAAAGGCTATTCTGACCCTACCCCGATCCAGAAGCAGGCGATCCCGGCCTTGCTCCAGGGCCGCGACTTGCTGGGCATTGCCCAGACCGGCACCGGCAAGACCGCCGCGTTCTCGCTGCCCTCGCTGCACCGGCTGGCCGCCAATCCCAAGGCGCGGATGAACGCCTCGTGCCGGATGCTGGTGCTGTCCCCCACGCGCGAGCTGGCGGCGCAGATCGCCGAAAACATGCGCGGCTATGCCAAGTACCTCAACCTCAGCGTCCAGTGCATTTTCGGCGGCATCCCCGTCGGCAAGCAGTCGCGCGCGCTGGTTGGCGGGACTGACATTCTGGTCGCCACCCCCGGCCGCCTGCTCGACCTGATCGAACAGCGCGCGCTGACGCTGCGCAATGTCGAAATCTTCGTGCTCGACGAAGCCGACCAGATGATGGACCTCGGCTTTATCGTGCCGCTGAAACGCGTGGCCGCAATGCTGCCGAAAGAGCGCCAGAGCCTGTTCTTCAGCGCCACCATGCCCAAGGCGATCGCCGATCTGGGCAAGCAGTTCATCAACAACCCCGTGCGGGTCGAAGTCTCACCGCAATCGACCACGGCGGAGCGGGTCGATCAGTTCGTGACTTTCCTGAACCAGTCAGAAAAGCAGGCGCTGCTCAGCCTCAAGCTGCGCAGCGGGCTTGCGGAAACCGAAGGCCAGAACAAGATTGAACGCGCGCTGGTGTTCACGCGGACCAAGCACGGCGCGGACCGGGTGGTGCGCCACCTCAATGTTGCCGGGGTCAATGCTGCGGCGATTCACGGCAACAAGAGCCAGGCCCAGCGCACCGCCGCGCTGCTGGCGTTCCGCAAGGGCACCACGCCGGTGCTGGTCGCGACCGATATTGCCGCGCGCGGGATTGACGTGACCGGGGTCAGCCACGTGTTCAACTTTGAGCTGCCCAACGTGGCCGAACAATACGTCCACCGGATCGGGCGCACCGCGCGCGCCGGGGCCGACGGCGTCGCAGTCAGCTTCTGCGCGCCTGACGAAAAGGCCTATCTGCGCGATATCGAGCGCTTGACCGGGGTCAAGCTGATGACGCTGGGCCTGCCTGATGACTTCCAGAAGGAAGCCGCGCGGCTGCCCTTGCCCACTCGCAAGCCTGCCGAAGCCGAACAGGACGCACGCCGTGAAGAGCGTGATGCACGCGGCCGCAGCGGCCAACGTGGTGGTCAGCGCGGCGGCGGCAGCGGCGGTGCTGGTCGTAACAACAACCGCAGCAATGGCGGTCAGGCCCGCGATGGCCGCTCGCGCGATCAACATCTGCGGATTGACCGGACGGCTGCGCCAGTGCGCGGCCCGGTTCACAATCCGCTGGCCCGCGAAGAGCGCGAAGTGGGGGCGGCACCAGCCGCGCCGCGCACGAATCACGGCGCTGGCCAAGGTGACCGCCGTCCCGCTCGCGGTAACGATCCGCGCGCGCAGGATTCGCGCGGGCACGATCAGCGTGGGCAGGATTCGCGCCGCGCCGATGGCGACCGTCGCCCGGCCCGTCCGGATGGCGAACGCCGTCCGTTCCGCAGCGACGGTGACCGCCGCCCGCAAGGTCAGGGCCAAGGTTCCGGCCAAGGTTCCGGCCAGGGTTCGGGCGCACGCCAAGGCGGCGGCCGGGTCACTTTTCGGGCACCACGCGCCGCCCGGCCTGATCCGCGCTAACACTCGCAACCAGACCAACATTCGGGGCGGGAACTGCACGGCAGTTTCCGCCCTGCGTGTCTCTGCCACCCCGGCCCGCACAACCGCCGCCAAAGTCCGGCGCAACTTAACGCTTAATTTACCATGTTGCGCCAAAACGGGGGTGACAAGGATGAAGGTGGGGTTGCCTCATGGATACGTATCGCGGGCAGTTTTTCGATAGCGCCAGCAGTGGCGACGATTTGCCTGACTATGATTTCGGCGAAGACGAAGCCACGCGCGAGCCGCCGCCGAGCCCGGTGGGGCAGGACGAGCGCCGGATGCAGGTCCGCGCCTACAACCATTGGGCCGGGTCTGCTCGACAACCGCAATTTCCCCTCGATCGAAGACCTCGACCCTGAAGCCTTACCCGATTTCGGGCCCTATTCGGTCCTGCTCGATTTCACCGGCGGGATCGATAACCCGGCGATCCTCTATCTCGGCGACAAGCTCAGCCAGGAATGCGGCGCCGAAGGCACGATCAGCGCGCTGGACGACGTGCCCAGCCGCTCGCTGCTGTCGCGGATCACCGATCACTACATGCAAATTCTGGCCAACCAGGCCCCGATCGGGTTCGAAGCCGAATTCGTCAATCAGCGCGAAAGCACCGTGCTCTATCGCGGGATCTTGCTGCCGTTCTCCAGCGACGATGACAACATCGATTTCATCTATGGCGTGATCAACTGGAAAGAGCTGGCCGATCAGCGCACGACCGATGAATTGCTGCTCGAAATTGACCAGGCGCTGAGCGCGCAAGCCGCGCCCGCTGACCAGCACCGCCGCGATGAACCGCTGACCGAATGGGCCGATGGCCCGGCGGATCTGGACGCGGGCGACGCTGGCGCTAACGGTGTGCTCGATCTGGCCGCTTTCGACGACGTGTCAGACGGGCTCGGGACTGGATTTCCCCGAACCCGCGTTCGGCGGAGGCGCGCACGCTCGAATTGACCGAATCGCTCAACGAAGCGGACATGGAACTCGCCGATTGGCTGGCCTCGGCCCGCGAACTGGCGCAGGCCGCGCAGGGCAGCGAAGACCGCACCCGCCATGCGCTTTACGCCGCGATTGGCCGGGCTTATGATTTTTCGCTGGCTGCCGCTGGCGCGCCGGAAGAATTCGACGAACTGGTCACCGATTCGGGGCTGACCGTACAGGACCGTGCCCCGATGACTCCGGTGGTCAAACTGGTGTTCGGCGCGAACTACGACAAGACCCGTCTCACCGAATATGCCTCCGCGCTCAGCCATGCCCAGCGCCTGCAATTGCCGCGCGGCGGGCTGTTCGCCTATCTCGCAGCGGCTCCAGGCGGGCTCAAAGGCGTGGTCCAGGAAGAACGCCGCCTGAAACGCGCCGAAGCGGGCAAGGGCGAAGCGCCAGGCGCTGATCCGCGCGCGGCGCTGGCGGGCAAGCTGGGCGCGCTCGAACCGCTCGCACTGGCCGATCTGGCCAGTGATGGCGCTGAATTCACCCTGCTGATCGCCCGCCGCCTGCCCGATGGCAGCGTGGTAGTGCTCGGCGAAGTACCCGATGATGTGCCACTGCTCGAACGCGCGGCCCGGCGCATGCTTGGATAAGTAGATACCTGTTGCGAGGGGATGGGGCGTCGGGCGAAAGTCTGGCGCCCTGTTTTTTGCGCAATCGCCGGGCCATCGCCCGCTCTTCAGTTGCGGTTCAGCCGCGCGGGGCTTAGCACTGCGGCCATGTCTGGTTTCACCCGCTTTACTGGCCGCGCGCTGGCGGCGCTGGCTGCCGCTGCGCTGATCGTGCAGCCAGCCGCCGCGCAATCGATCCTGCGCGATGCGGAAACCGAGGCGCTGCTCGACGAAATGGCCGCGCCGCTGATCGCGGCGGCCGGGCTGCAACCCGCCAATGTCGATATCATCCTGATCAACGATGGCTCGGTCAACGCCTTCGTCGCGGGCGGGCAAGCGGTCTATGTCCATTCCGGGCTGCTCAACATGGCGACCAGCGCCAACGAAGTGCAAGGCGTGATCGCGCATGAGCTGGGCCACGTGGTCGGCGGGCACGTGATCCGGTTTGGGGAAGGCGCGAAGGCCTCCACCGGGATCAGCCTGCTGTCGCTGCTGCTGGGGGCCGCTGCTGCCGCGGCGGGATCAAGCGATGCCGCGATGGGCATTTTCATGGCCGGGCAGCAAGCCGCGCTGGGCAAGTTCCTGGCCTTCAACCGCGCGCAGGAATCGTCTGCCGATGCCGCCGGGATGCAGTACCTGTCCAAGGCGGGGATCACCGGCAAGGGCTCGATCGAATTCTTCAAGAAGCTCCAGAACATGGAGTTCCGCTATGGCTATTCGCCTAGTCCGCGCGGCGATGACGGGTTTTACCGCACGCACCCGATGACCGCCGACCGGATTCAGACGCTGACGGACAGCTATCAACAGGATCCGGCCTGGAACGCGCCGTTGGATCCCGCGCTGGAGGCCCGGTTTCAGCGGATCAAGGCCAAACTCTATGGCTATCTGGCCGAGCCCACAGCCGTACTGCAAGCCTATCCGGTGACGATGACCGGGGTGCCCGCGCGCTATGCCCGCGCCTATGCCTATCACAAGGACGCGCTGGTCGATCAGGCGATGGGCGAAGTTGATGCGCTGCTGGCTGCCGCGCCGGACGATCCCTATCTGCTGGAACTGAAGGGGCAAATCTTGCTCGAATCGGGGCGGGCGCTGGATGCGCTGGGGCCGCTGCGCCGCGCCACCGCGATTACGCAGAACCAGCCGCTGATCGCCACCACCTTTGGCCACGCGCTGATCGCCACCGAAAACCGCGACAATTTCGCCGAGGCTGAAAGCGTGCTCAAGGCGGCAGTCGCGCGCGACCGCGAAAATCCGTTCGCCTGGTATCAGCTGGGGGTGGTCTATGCCGCCAATGGCGATCTCGCCCGGGCCAAGCTTGCCAGCGCTGAACAGCAGGTGATGCAATTGCAGATGCCGCAGGCGCTGCACAGCGCCGAAGGGGCCGAGGCCGAGCTGCCGCGCGGCTCGGCAGACTGGCTGCGCGCGCAGGATATTGCCATGCAGGCGCGCGCGGCGATTGAAGCGCAGCGCGAACGCCGGTAGGCCCGCAGGCTATGACTGACCCCATGACTGACATTCCTGCTGCTTCGCCCCGCCCCTGGACCCTGTTTGCCGCCGGTGCGGCGCTGCTCGCGGTGGGCGTGGGGGCAGGCTGGTTCTACGAATCGCGCCGCAGCGGCGGAAGTGGCGGAAAGGCCGAAATCGAGGCGGTGGTGCGCGAATATATCCTCGCCAACCCCGAAATCCTGCCCGAAGCGATGGAGCGGCTGCGCAACAAGGAGCGCCAGGCACAGCTCAGCAAGGTCGGCGACGCGCTGGAGCAGCCGTACCCCGGCATGGTGCTGGGCAATCCTGATGGCGCGATCACCATGGTCGAATTTTCGGACTATGCCTGCGGCTATTGCCGCCGCAGCGTCAGCGATGTCGAAGCCTTGGTGGCGGCCAATCCCGATCTGAAGGTGGTAATCCGCGAAATGCCGATCCTTTCGCCCGCCAGCGCTGATGCCGCCAAGATGGCGATGGCCGCCGCGCAGCAGGGCAAGTTCGCGGCATTCCACAAGGCGATGTTTGCGGCCGGGCGCGTCGATGCCACGGCAATCGCCGCCGCCGCGCGGGTCGCCGGGCTTGACCTAGACCGCGCGCAGGCCGTGCTCGCGGCTCCCGCCAGCCAGGCCGAACTGGCGCGCAACGTGGAAATGGCCCGCGAACTCGGCTTTGACGGCACCCCCAGCTGGGTGATCGGCGACCAGGCCTTCTCCGGCGCGGTCGGCCGCGATCAGCTCGCCAAAGCCATCGCCGACGCGCGGGCGGGTTAGAGCCTACTCCGCCAGCTTGGCGTACATCGACCGCACCGGCTTCGCCATCACGCGCTGGACCATCGGTTCGAAGTATTCCAGCGGCAGCGTGTCATAGGCCGGATCGAACGCGGCCTGATCGTACTTTTCGCAGAATTCGGCGCAGGCGGCGAAGTGCGGGTGGTCGCGGAAGTTTTCGCGGACATTGCGGTCCATCCCGACGTAGTGGAAATAGTAATAGCCCTGGAACGCGCCGTGGTTTTCGCAGATCCAGTGGACCTCTTCGGACACGAACGGCTTGATGATCGAGGCGGCGACCTCGGGGTGGTTGAAGGTGCCCAGCGTGTCGCCGATGTCGTGCAGCAGCGCCATCACCACATAGGCTTCGTCCCGCCCATCGCGGTGCGCGCGGGTCGCGGTTTGCAGCGAGTGTTGCAAGCGGTCGATCGGAAACCCGCCGAAATCGCCGTCGAGCAGCCGCAGGTGCTTCAGCACGCGCTCTGCCAGCCCGCCGGCAAAAGCCATGTAATCGCGGGAAATGATTGCCCAGTCTTCCGCAGTGCCGTCGATCATCGCGGAAAACTGCGCCCGCTCGTCGGTGTCCGCGTGCAGCTTGGTATCGGTGGCGTCCATGGCTCTCTCTCCCGTTTCGGGCTACGCTAATACAAACCGGGGCGCAGCGCAAAGCCTTCACCTCGTCCGCAAGTTTCTGCTAGAGCAGCGCCATGGCTATGCTGCCCTTCCGTCCGATCCCGTTCTTCGCCAACAAGAACCAGGCATTCTGGCGGCTCCAGACGATTGGCTGGGGCGGGGCGATGCTGCTGCGCGCGATGTCGAGTCTGGCCAACGAACAGCAGCTGTCGTTCCTGGTGCTGGTGCTGATCCAGACGATCACCGGGTTTTCGATCAGCCTGGTGCTGGCGGTGGTCTATCGCCAGCTGATCACCCAGCGGCCCTTGATCACCTGGAGCATTACCTCGGTGATCCTGCCGTTCGCGGTGGGGCTTTACGCCTTCATCGATGCCTGGGTGATCGGGCTGTACCGGCCCGACAGCGAATCGAGCTTTGCGCAGCTGTTCATCGGGGTGTTCTATCTGGATGCCACGCTGCTGGGAGCGTGGACCGCGCTCTATTACGCGGTCAATTTCTTCCTGCAGATCGAAGAGCAGAACGATCAGATGATCCAGCTGGAAAACCAGGCGACGCAGGCGCAACTGGCGATGCTGCGCTATCAGCTCAATCCGCATTTCCTGTTCAACACGCTCAACTCGATCTCGACGCTGGTGCTGCTCAAGCAGACCGAGCCGGCCAATGCGATGCTCAGCCGGTTGTCTTCGTTCCTGCGCTACACCCTGGTCAACGAACCGACCGGGCGAGTCACCGTGGCGCAGGAAATCGCGACGCTGAAGCTCTATCTGGAGATCGAGCTGATGCGGTTCGAAGAGCGGCTGCGCACCCATTTCGTGATCGATCCGCAGACCGAAGCCGCACTGCTGCCCTCGCTGCTGCTGCAACCGCTGGTCGAAAACGCGATCAAATATGCGGTCAGCCCGCAGGAAACCGGGGCCGAGATTACCATCGCGACGCAGCTCATCGGTCAGAACCTTCGCATCACCGTCTCCGACACCGGCCCGGGATTGCAAAACGCCGCCAGCGACAACAGGTTATCCGGCGTGACATTTGATGGCGGCGAACAGGTATCCACCGGGGTCGGACTCGCGAACATTCGCGACCGGCTGGGACAGGCCTATGGCGAACAGCACCGGTTCGATACGCTGGAGCCGCCCGAGGGCGGATTTGCCGTGGTCATCGAAATTCCGTTCGAGCGGCGCGAGAGCGCTGCCCTTGCCGCAACACCAGTTCCTGCACCAGTCCCTGCACCGGACACCGCAGTGGCTGGCCTGGCCCACTGAACTCTGCGCTGCGCCCCCGCAGCGAAAGGACCCCGCCATGACGATACGCACGATCCTGGTCGATGATGAAAAACTGGCCATCCAGGGGCTGCAATTGCGCCTGGCGAAGTTCCCCGACGTGGAAATCATCGACACCTGCGCCAACGGGCGCGAAGCGATCCGCAAGATCAAGACCGAAAAGCCCGATCTGGTGTTCCTCGATATCCAGATGCCGGGGTTTGACGGGTTCAGCGTGGTCAAAGGCGTGATGGAGATCGAACCGCCGCTGTTCGTCTTCGTCACCGCCTATCAGGAACATGCGGTGCGCGCGTTTGAGGCCAATGCGGTCAATTATCTGCTGAAGCCGGTGGATGAGGACAAGCTGGCCGATACGCTGGAACGCGTGCGCGTGCGGCTTGCCGAAAAGCGCTCGGCCGAGGAAGCCGAAAAGCTCAAGACCGTGCTGGCCGAAGTCGCGCCCGATGCGATGGAGGCCATGCCGGACGAGGCCGAGGCGACCGCGCGCTATGAAAAGCTGATCAACATCAAGGATCGCGGACAGATATTCCGGGTTGATGTCGATTCGATCGAACGGATCGAGGCCGCGGGCGATTACATGTGCATTTACACCGCCGACAACAGCCTGATCCTGCGCGAAACGATGAAGGATCTGGAACGGCGGCTTGATCCGCGCGTGTTCCAACGGGTCCACCGCTCGTGGATCGTCAACCTCAACAATGTCCGCCAGGTCAAGCCGCACACCAACGGCGAATGCTTCCTGGTGCTGGAATCGGGGGCGGATGTGAAAGTTTCGCGCAGCTACCGCGACGTCGTGGCGCGGTTCGTGCATTGAGGCGCAAATGCGACAAACTTTGCCAGTCTGCGAGAGTAGTTGTCCTTGACAAGGACTCGCTAGGTCGATTCTATGTACGGTAGGGAGCAGCTTACGCGGAGGAGATATTCGCGTCGCTGCGCAGTCAGGAGTTCCGCTGTGTCAACGCTTGAAGAGCAGTTCGCTTTGCTAATCGCAAACGTGTCTCGTCAGCCCGGTCGACAAGCCCCTGGTGTGATGCGTAATTCTGCCCAAACTCAAATTGCTAGGACTCGGACAGTCTACAGTGTAGGCGAAGCTATTAGCCAGAGGGGGCAAAATGCCAAACTGGGGTCAAGTTCTAACCGAGATCCAAGCTCAAGACGCTAAACTCGCCAATGATGCGAAGAGTGCTGTCGATGTTGTCCGCAGAAAGTATCTCCGGCACCTTCACAAAAAGACCGGTAGGAATGTCATTGCTTACTATTCGGGTTGGCTGACAAATCCGGGCGCTTTTGGCATTGATGTCAATGATGAAGACAAGGCCGCCTTTATGATGGCCATCCACGGTCTAGACAAAACAAAAGGCCTTGATCTGATCCTGCACACTCCCGGAGGAGGGATCGCTGCAGCAGAGTCCTTGGTCGATTACTTGCGCAGAATATTTGGTTGTGACATTCGGGCGATTGTCCCGCACTTAGCAATGTCGGCAGGGACCATGATCGCTTGCACATGCAAATCGATAGTGATGGGAAAACAATCAAATCTCGGACCAATCGACCCCCAGCTTGGCGGCTTACCCGCAGCTGCGGTGAAGAAAGAGGTTGAAAGGGCAATATCGGAGATCAAGGCCGACCCTGACCGCCTTCAGTTCTGGCAGTTCGTCCTAGATAAATATCATCCAACTTTTATCGGTCAATGCGAGCAAGCCGTTAAAATGGCTGAAGAATTTGTCCGAGATCGATTGCTGGACAACATGTTGAGTGACGATCCCAATGCAAATGCAAAGGCCGATGCAATCGTAACGGGCCTATCTGACGTCGATGACAACAAATCTCATTCTCGACACATACACATCGACAAATGCGAGGGTCTTGGTTTGAAAATTGAGCGCCTTGAAGACGATCAAGAGCTTCAAGAGGCGGTGCTGACGGTCCACCATTGCTTCATGCACAGCCTGAGTGTCAGTGGAGCTGCGAAGATGGTGGAGAATCATGTCGGGGCCGCCTTTATAAAGCTACCGGCGAATTAACACCGTGACCTTCACCCTCCCCGGCTTCGATCTCGCCCAGTTCGTCCGCGCCACTCTGGATGAGGACTTGGGCCTCGGCCTGCCCGGTGGCGGGCATGATGTTACCAGCGAGAGCGTGATCCCGGCCGAGGCGCGGTTTGCCGGGGTGATGGACACCCGCGATGCGATCACCGTCGCCGGGCTGCCGCTTGCCGCCGCGTTCTTTCGGGCGCTCGATCCCGCAATGGAGATCGCGGTGCTGGCGGCGGAGGGCGCGCAGGTGCCTGCTGGAACTGACCTGTTGCGGCTCAGCGGCAACGCCCGCGCGATGCTGACGGCAGAGCGCTCGGCGCTGAACACGGTCCAGCATCTCAGCGGAATCGCGACCATGACCCGTAGTTACGTTGAAGCGATGCAGGGTAACGCAGTGCTGCTCGATACCCGCAAGACCATTCCCGGGCTGCGCCATCTGGAAAAGTACGCGACCCGGATGGGCGGGGCGCAGAACCACCGGATGGGGCTGTGGGATGCGGCGATGATCAAGGACAACCATGTGCTGGTGGCGGGTGACGTCAGCGAAGCGGTGCGCCGCGCCCGCGCCGCCGGGGTGGCGCGGATCATCTGCGAGGTAGACCGGCTGAACCAGATCGAACCCGCGCTGGCCGCCGGGGCCGATCATCTGCTGCTCGACAATATGAGCGTGGCCGAGCTGACCGCCGCAGTGGCGCAGATCGCCGGGCGGGTGCCCGCCGAAGCCTCGGGCGGGGTCCGGCTCGATACCATCGCTGCGATTGCCGCCAGTGGAGTGGACTATGTCTCGGTCGGGCGGTTGACGCAGAGTGCCCCGGCTGCGGATGTAGGGCTGGATTTCACGCCGCTATAACCTCTGGAATGGAGGCAACAGGCAATTGCCGAAGCGAACGAATTGGTCCAACCGTGCAGGGCCGCCTGCGGGGAAGAGGAGCCATCAGGCTATGACAACACCATCGATTCAGCGCTTTACCCGGTTCTTCTTGGCATCGCTGGCCGTGGCCGCCGCATTGGCAGCGGCGACCTTTCGTGACCTCAAGCGCGCGCTGATCCAGCAGGATCCGGCGATGGGCAGCTTGGGTGATGGCGTGTTGGTGCTCTCGATTGCGCTGGGGCTGGGGGCCATGCTGCTGTTGTGGTTCCTGATCGCGCGACGCGCCAGCAATCTGGCAAAATGGGTGCTGGTTGCGCTGACCGCGCTCAGCATCGCGTTGCAACTGCCCAAGCTGGGGCCGATTGTGGCGCAACTGGACGCGGTGGCGGTGCTCTCGCTGCTGGCGGCGGCCACGCAGCTCTATGCCATCGCCCAGCTGTTCCGCGCCGATGCAGTGGCCTGGCTGACGCGGGAGGGTCCGGGTGAACCCGTCGATCTCGGTTAGGCTGCTCGCCGTACTGGCGGCCCTGCTGACCGTCCCGCTATCTGGCCCGGCCTGGGCGCAGGCGCACCAATGCCGCTTGCCCGCCCGGATTGCGTCCGAACCCGCGCCGCGCCCCGATGGCCCGGTCAACCGCGCCGTGATCGGACGCTATACGCTCGCGCTCAGCTGGTCGCCGGAGTTCTGTCGCACCCGGCAGCGCGACCGGAATCAGGCGTTCCAGTGTAGCGGCGCGCAAGGGCGGTTCGGGTTTATCGTCCACGGCTTGTGGCCAGAGGCGCAAAGCGGCCCGCCGCCGCAGTGGTGTTCGCTCACCCCGCGTCCCAGTCCGGCCACGCTGCGCGCCAACCTGTGCATGATGCCCTCGCCGCGGCTGATCGAACGCGAATGGGCCAAGCACGGCAGCTGCATGGCGGCGCGGCCTGAAGGCTATTTCAAGGTCACGGCGATCCTGTGGAACGCCTTGCGCTGGCCCGATATGGACCGGCTGTCGCGCGATCCAAATCTTACTGCGGGCCTGCTGCGCCGCGAATTCGTGCTGCTCAATCCCGGCTGGCGCGGCGATGCGATTGCGATTGAGACCAGCCGCAGCGGCTGGCTGCGCGAGTTGCGGCTGTGTTATGACCGCAAATTCATGCCCAGCCCCTGCCCGCGCGGCCAACGCGGCGCGGGTGATGCGATACGGCTAAAGGTGTGGCGGGGGCTGTAAGCAGCGCGGCGGGCCGCTATCGCTGGCTAGTTGCTGATTTTGCCAAGACAGGACTTAGGCCCATGCTGATTGCCCCTCGCGTAATGCTGTTGCTCGCCGGACTGACCAGCACCGCGCCCGCCTTCGCCGAGACTGCGCCCGAACCTGTCAGCGAACGCCCTGCGCGCCGGATCATGCTGGGCACCGGGGTGCAGATTACCCCCAGCTATCCGGGGGCCAGCAGCACCAGCGCGGGTTTCCTGCCACTGTTTGATAGCTGGAAAGAGGGCGGACAGTTGCCGGTCGAATCGCCTGACGAGGCTTTTGGCTTTGCGGTCGTGGGCAAGCGTGGCGGGTTCGCCGCTGGTCCGGCGATGGCGATCGCCGCAACCCGCTCCGCCGCTGCGGTGCCGGGCTTGGCCAAAGTCAGCTTCGGGATGGAAGCGGGCGGCTTTGTGGAGGCTTGGCCAGCCGAACACCTGCGGCTGCGCGCCGAATTGCGCCACGGGATCGGCGCACACAAGGCGCTGCTCGGCGATCTCGCCGCCGATCTGGTCTGGCGCAGCAGCGCGCCCGGCGAAGCGGCGGTGGCCACTATCGGGCCACGCCTGCGCTGGGGCAGCGCGAAGCACAACCGCGCCTATTTCGGGGTGCCCACACCCAGCCCGGTGACAGGGTTCGGGTCTTACGAGCCCGGCGCGGGGCTCTACGCGGTGGGGGCCAACGCGGGCTTGCGGCTGCCGCTGGGCCGGACCTTCGGGCTCTATACTTACGCGGGCTACGACCGGCTGACCGGCCCCGCCGCCGATTCGCCGATCGTGCAGGCGGGTTCGCGTGATCAGTTCTCCGCCGGAGCCGCCTTGACCTATCGGTTCAGTTTATGAGGGCGCGAATCAGTCTGGTAAGGTGCGAATCACCGGCGCGCTGCAAAGAATTCGCGCAGCAGGGCGGCGGCTTCGGCTTCGCCCATGCCGGAATAGACTTCGGGGCGGTGCAGGCACTGCGGCTGGTCAAACACCCGCGCGCCGTGCTCCACCGCGCCGCCTTTGGGGTCGCTGGCCGCGTAGTACAGCTTGCCGATTCGGGCATGGGCAATCGCGCCTGCGCACATCGCGCACGGTTCCAGCGTGACCCACAGCTCGCAGTCCTCCAGCCGGTCCTGGCCCAGCGCGGCAGCAGCAGCGCGAATCGCCAGCACTTCGGCGTGGGCGGTGGGATCGGGCAGGCTGCGCGTCAGGTTGTGCGCGGCGGCGATTGCCGCCCCGTGCCGCACGATCACCGCGCCCACCGGCACTTCGCCCGCCGCCGCCCCGGCGCGCGCCGCAGCCAGCGCCTGCGCCATCGGTTCGGGGATTGGCCAGCGGGTCATGCTGCCTGCGCTAACCCGCAGAAAGCCGCGATGCAACTTGACCATCTTGCTTGACCTTCCAGTGGTGAATCGCTAAGCGCGCCCCTTCTTGCCGCATCCGGCATCCATTTTTCGAAGTGAGTTGAACCCATGTCCCGCATCTGCGAACTGACTGGCAAGGGCCGCCAGGTCGGCAACAATGTCAGCCACGCCAACAACAAGACCAAGCGCGTGTTCCTGCCCAACCTGCAGAACGTGACGCTGATGTCGGAACAGCTGGAACGCAGCTTCAAGTTCCGCGTGTCGACCAATGGCTTGCGCTCGGTCGAACACGTCGGCGGGCTGGACAACTGGCTGCTCAAGACTTCGGACACCAAGCTGTCGACCACCGCGATCAAGGTGAAGCGCGAACTGGTGAAGAAGCAAGCCGCCTGACCTCGCTGAGGCGGCCGGATCGGCTGCCCGGCGGAATTCAGACCTGCTGCCAATGCAAAAGGGGCGTCCGGCCAGACCGGCGCCTCTTTTGCGTCGCGGTGATGACTTGCGCGGCGTGGTAGTTCGGGCCATCCCTGCGCGATACTGCTTTACGGAGACCTGTCATGCGCCTTTCCGCCCCTGCTGCGATCATCGCACTGCTGCTGACCGCGCCCGCCCTGGCCAAGGACAAGGACGAAACCCCGCGCACCCCGCCGTCGGCGCAGGCCGTGATCGATTGCAAAGCGCTGACCGATTCGGCGGCGCGGCTGGCCTGCTATGACGCGGCAGTCGCAGCGTTCGAAACCGGGATCAAGGATCGCCAGATCGTCGTCACTGACCGCGAATCGATGCGCGAGGCCCGGCGCGGACTGTTTGGACTGAGCCTGCCGCGGCTGCGACTGTTCGGCAGCGACGATGACACCGAAGAGGTCAAAGAGATCACCAGCACCATCCGGGCGGTGCGCTCGGCCAGCGACGGCATGCCGATTTTCGTGCTCGCCGACGAATCGCGCTGGAAACAGACCGAAGGCCGTAATGTTTTCGCCAAGTCCGGCCAGACGATCCGTGTACGGAAGACCGGGGTGGGTGGCTACATGGCCAATGTCGATGGGCAGACTGCAGTGCGGGTGGTGCGCCTGGCCAACTGAGCAGCGGGTATCCTAACCGCTGGGACGCCAGCCCTTGCTGGTCATTTCGTCGGCGATCGCACGAGCTTCGGTATTGGCCGCATCCTCCGCCAGACGCCACTGGCGGTTGGTCCGGCAGCTGAAATGACGCTTGACCAGCGAGCCGATGTCTTCGCGCTTTACGCAGCGGATATAGTTCGGATCGGTGCGGGCCAGTTCGGCATTGTGCGCGCGGATCTCCGCCTGGCTCATTGTCCGAGGTTCGATTTCGGCTAACGGTGCAGTGGCGGGAGTGATGCTGACGACGGGCGCTGCCGCCGCTGAAAGCAGAAATAGCATAGCGGACATCATGGCACGAATCCTCCTCTCAGTTGCTGCTGCTGGCCGACCGCGCCACGGCATCATCGGCCATGGTCCGCGCAGCCTCGCGGCCCGCTGCATCATAGGGGGCCCACCGCTCATTGGTGCGGCACAGCGCCCGCCGTGCAACCAGCGATCCGGTATCGGGCGCTTTGACG
The DNA here is from genome assembly GCA_963802015.1 of uncultured Alphaproteobacteria bacterium. Classification (GTDB taxonomy): domain Bacteria; phylum Pseudomonadota; class Alphaproteobacteria; order Sphingomonadales; family Sphingomonadaceae; genus Novosphingobium. The sequence continues at coordinate 397,089 of CAWDHB010000004.1, read as the reverse complement.
CAGCGGATGAAATAGGGATGGTTGCGGCCGACCTCGGCATTGTGCGCGCGGATCTCCGCTTTGGACATCTGCGACGGATTGGGTTCGGGTATAGCTACAGCCGGAACCGCTGGCGCAGCGGAGGTCAGTGCGAGCACAAGGGCAGAAACTATGGTCATGGGATCAATCTATCGCAAACGGCGGCTTGCTGCTGCCTGAATTCGACGAACTGCTTTGCCGGGCGATCAGTTCGCCGTTGCTATCGCGCGCCGGTAGAGCGCTTCATAGGCATCCTGCATCGCCGCTACGCTGAACTCCGCTTCGACATGGGCACGCTGACGTTTGGCCAGCGCGGCGCGGCCTGACGGGTCATTCAGCAGCCGCGCGAGTTCTGCACCAACCAGGTCTGGTGACTGGTGCGACCAGATCCAGTCGCGGGGCGCAGGGTGATAGTCGCTGCGGGCCTGCAAGGCGATCAGGGGGCACCCTGCGGCTGCCGCTTCCAGTCCGGCAATCCCGGTGATCGGGCCGACATTCATGGTCAGGTAGAGGTCGATATTGGCCAGCGCCAGCGCAGGATCGAGCACCAGTCCGGGCAGGTGCAGCCGACCGGCCAGCCCGCGCTCCGCCGCGCCGCTGCGCACAGCTTCGAGCATCGGGCCATCACCGCCCATCAGGAAGTGCGCTGTGGGAACCATCTGCGCCGCGGCGGCAAAGGCATCGAGCGTGGCCAGCGGATTGCGCTCGGCGCGGATCCGCCCGACCGTGCCGATCACGGCCACCCCGTCAGGAATGCCCGCCGCTTGCCGCCATAGCCGGGCTGCGGCGGGATCGGCGATCTGGTCCAGCGCCAGACCGTTGGGGATTACGGCGCTGGGAATCGCGGGGTGCCGAGCACGCCAGTTGGACCAGAACGGATCCTCGGCCATCAGCACAAACCCGTCGCGCCCGCGCGCCAGGTTCGCCGCGAGCCAGCGCTGGCGGGCGCGGATCGGCATGCCCACGCCGTGAAAGGTCTCAACCACCGCCGGGCGCCTGCCGCCCAAGACCCGCCGTTGGAGCTTGAGCAAACTGCCGAGCAGTGCCGCGTGGGTCAGATGGCAATGAACCACGTCCTGCGTGCCCAGCCAGGCACGCTGCCGCCACAGCCAGCCCGGCAGGCCGCCATAGGCGCTGAGCTTGTCGCCTTGGCGTCCTGCGATGCTCTGGACAGCAATCTGCGGATCGAGCCGGTCCTGGATCAGGCGCGGATCGGCGGGATAACCGGTAATGATGGCAACCTGATGCCCGCGCCGGTGCGCTTCATTGGCAAGATCGACCACCACCTTTTCCGCGCCGCCCTTGGTCAGGGCGGGAATAGCATGGACGATCCGCATGGCGGCGGCGGATCAGGCGGTGCCGAGGATGCTGGCCAGCACCTGCTCGCACACTTCCATCGCCGCGACTCCGGCATCGGCATCGGGTGCGGTGGCGGACATCTCACCACGGCAGGCCGCGAGGAAGGTCTGGAGTTCGAGCTGCAAGGCCTCGCGCGGCTGCACCTCGATCGCCTCTTCGGTTTGCGTGATGCGATAGGGCTCGCCCGGGCGCTGTTCGACCCCGGTGTGACGGCTGATCGTGATTTCCTTGCGCAGCAGTTCGCAGTCCACGAACATGTCCTTGCAGGTCGCCTGGATCGAGCGCATTTTCTTGTCGGTGATCCGGCTCGCCTGGATCCGGCTGAACCGGCCATTGGCGTGTGTCAGCAGCGCGGCGGCATAGTCGATCATCGGTCCTTCGGCGACGCCATGTGCGCTGACCGCGACCACTGGCCCGTTCAGATGCAGCGCCAGATCGATGTCGTGGATCATCAGATCGGTCACCACGTCAACATCGGTGATCCGGGCAGAAATCTTGTTGGTCCGGACGAAATCCACGCTGACGACTTGTTGCGACGCATCGAGCAATTGCTTCATCTGCACCACGGCGGGGTTGAAGCGTTCGATCAGGCCGACCTGCATGTGCAAGCCCTTCGGCGCGGACCAGTTCGCGGATCGCTTGCGAGCTCGCCAGCCGCTCGGTCACCGGCTTTTCGACGAAGATATTGCGCACCTTGGTCGCGGCAAGCCGGATGAACTGATCGTGGGTGGTGGTCGGGCTGGCGATGACCACGGCCTCGACCTCGTCCAGTGCAGCGGTGACGTCAGTCACGTGCGGTACGCCGGCCCCCGCCGCCACGCGCTCGCCATGCGCCTGGTCGAAATCATGCACCCAGCACAGCCGCGCTGCGGCGAGCAGCGAAAGCACGCGCAGATGGTTCTGGCCCATCCGCCCCAGCCCGATCAGCCCGATCCTGACGGGTTCCATTGCCATCAATCCATTCCTTCCGGTGCGGGCTTATCAACCCGGTTTCCTGCTTCATCGACCTGGCCGACTACGCGCGCGGGATTGCCCATCACCAGCGCGAACGGCGGGACCGAGCGGGTCACGACGGCACCCGCAGCGACCATGGCATAGGCCCCCACCGTGATCCCGCAGACCAGCGTGGCATTCGCGCCGATGCTCGCGCCGTCTTCGATCACGGTCGGGGTGATCTGCCAGTCGGCATTGGTCGCGCGCGGAACCTTGTCATTGGTGAAACAGGCATTGGGGCCTACGAACACGCCGTTGCCGATGGTCACCCCGTTATAGACCGAGACCGAATTCTGGATCTTGCAGGCATCACCAATCGTGACCGCATAGTCGATGTAGACATCTTTGGAGATGATGCAGTTCCGCCCGATCTTCGCGCCTTCGCGGATCTGGACATTGATCCAGACCTTGGTGCCGGTGCCCAATTCGGCGCGCGGATCGACATGGGCAGTCGGGTGGATGAATACGTCTTCGGCCATGGTCGTCAAGCCGCCAGCGCCGCAACGATGCGGTCAATCTCGGCATCTTCCAGATAGGGATGCATCGGCAGGCTGAACACGCAATCAGCCATGGTCTCGCTCACCGGGAAGTCGCCGCGCTGATAGGCCAGATCGGCGAAGGCGCGCTGTTCGTGCAGGCCCTTGGGGTAATAGATCATCGTCGGCACCCCGGCATCGGCCAGCTGCTTCTGACAGGCCGCGCGGTGCGCTGAATCCTGGGCGACCAGCGTGTACTGCGCCCAGGCGCTGACCATTCCGGCCGGAACCGGCGGCGTGCGGAGCGGCAGACCGGCGGCGGCGAGTTGTGCATCATAGCGCGCGGCCACCCGCTGACGCTGATCGATCTCGTCGGCGAAGATGTCCAGCTTTACGTCGAGTACGGCAGCCTGCATCGCATCGAGCCGCCCGGTGATGCCCAGCCGGACGTTCTCATACTTGTCGCTGCCCTGGCCGTGCACCCGGATCGAGCGCAGCAGGGTGTCGAACTCCGCATCGTCACAAAAAATCGCGCCGCCATCGCCATAGCAGCCCAGCGGCTTGGCCGGGAAGAACGAGGTGCAGCCGATTTCAGCCAGCGATCCGGCGCGCTTGTTGTTGGCCGATGCGCCAAAGCTTTGCGCGGCGTCTTCGATCACGAACAGGTCGTGCCGCGCAGCAATCGCGTTGATCGCGGTGTAGTCAGCGGGCAGGCCGAACAGATCGACCGCGATGATCCCGCGCGGGCGCAGTGCACCGAGTTGCTCAGCGGACAAGCGCGGCAAGACGTGACCGGTGCTGTCGCCTGTTGCCAGCGCGGCGATGGCGCGTTCGAGCGCGGCGGGATCCATGTTGAAGCTGTCAGCCGCGATATCGACGAAGATCGGCGTGGCGCCGACAGTCGCGATCGCCTCGGCGCTGGCCATGAAGGTGAAGGGCACGGTGAACACCGCATCGCCCGGGCCGATACCTTTGGCCATCAGCGCCATCACCAGGGCATCAGTGCCCGATGCGCAGCTGACGCAGTGCTTGGTCCCCGCGAACGCTGCGAGGCGTCCTTCGAGCCGCTCGACAACCGGGCCCAGAATGAAGGTGCCGCTGCGCATCACGTCAAGCACCGCTGTTTCGACCTGCGCCGAGATGCGGTGGTACTGCGCCTTGAGGTCGATAAATGGGATCATGATTTTTCGTGCCTTTTCAATCATAAAGCTGAAACGGAGCGCTCTGGCGCGGCGCGTTTAGCATGGAGGGCGCTAGGCCGAAAGGGTCAATCCAGGGCTCAGGTGCCGGCTTGCTGGATCGGTACTGCAACCGCTGCGCTGGTGCTTTGCACTGCTGGGACACTTTGCCCGATCCCGGCGCGCAGCCGGGCATGGCAATAGATTGCGCCGAAGATCACGAACAATGCGGGGGTAAACATCTCGCGCTGGCGCAGACCAAGGCCGACATTGTAATACATCACTGTCAGCAGCAGGATCATGCCCAGCAGATAGATCGTGGCGAAGCGGATGCCGAGCGATGCCCGAAACATCGCACGCCAGGTGCGAAAATTGCGCAGCATCACGAAGGTGGCGAACAGCATGAACAGGTTCTGGAACGAAGCGACCAGCCCGAACAGTCCGCCCGAATCAACAAACAGCGGCCGGTACAGCAGGCTCAGCAGCTTCAGCGGATAGGACATCCCCGCCAAGGCATTGTCGCCTGACGCGCCCGAGGCGACCGCGGTCTGGTTTTCGACGTAGCTGGCAATCGAGCCGACGCTCGACAGGTCGATTTGGAGGCTCGACTGCACTGTCTGCGCGATAAAGCCGGTGCAGATCACCGCAAAGGCGATTGCTGCAACCCGCACGGCGGGCGAGATCCCGCGGCCCAGCACAACTGCCAAGGCAAACGCTGCCGCTGCGACTAGCGCGACGTGCGGCCGGAACAGCACCATGAGCACAAGTGCGGCACCAAACCACAGCCACCGCCGCGAGAATTGCAGCCCGGACCAGACCGCCAGCGCCGAGGCAAGAAACAGCGGCGCATCCTTGCCGATCGCGCTGGTCCAGAAATAAATCCCCGGCATCAGCACCATCAGCGTGAACATCGGCGGCCAGGTGCTGCGCAAGGTCTGCGTAAGTTCTTCCAGCGTGCGCACCAGCACCATGATCCCGGCGAGGCCAAACAGCTGGAACAGCAGAAAGAAATCGAGATAGCTGCCGCCGATTACCCCGCGCAGCCACTGCACCAGATAGATCAGGAAGATCGTGCCGAGCGAGAATTTATCACCATAAAAGCCATAAGGATCAAAGTAATAGAGTTTGGTGTCGGCATCATTGGCCTGAACGAAGCGGTAGTAGACCAGGGTGGTGACAAAGTGCAGAACGTAGATCAGCACCAGCAGACCAAGCTTGCGGTTTGAGCGTTCGATCATTCCCCAGCTCAGGGTCATCAGCCCCAGAAACACCCAGAAGGCGCCGATCGCGGTCATGGCTGGACAGGTTCGATCGGAAGTGCGGGGGCAAAGGCGTTGCTGATCAGCGCGGCTGCCGTGCCGAACAGCGCCGCGATCGCGGCTGTGCGCAAGGGATAGTCGACCAGGCTGTGCGCGAACATCAGCCAGCACGCCAACGCCGCCCCTCGGGCGAGGTCGCCGGTTTCACCGAGGCCGGGATTGCGCCACAGCCGGAGCGTGGACCGGGCCAGCCAGAACAGAACCAGCAGCACCGCCAAAGCGCCGACGAAGCCGAATTCGAGCAGCACTTCGGCCAGATCGTTGTGCGCGTGGTTCATCCATTCGCGCGTGGTGCCCTGACCGCCTGACTGCGCCAGATAGACTTGCGCGAAGCTGCCAAGCCCGCTGCCGGCCGGAAAATAGTCAGCCGCCGCTTCCAGCGTGCCGCTGGTCACGGTGCTGCGGCTGATCGGCTGACGTGCCAAGCTTGTCCGCCACCCGGCCCGAGGCCATCAACCCCACCGCCACAATGAGCCCGACCAAAGCCAGCGCGCCGATGGCCTTGGCTGCACCCCGGTGCGAGGCTCCGCTGCGTGATCGCCGAATCAACCAGCCGATCGCCAGCGCGGGTGCGACCAGCAGCAGTCCTGCACCCGATCCGGCAAGCAGCAGACCGACTAGCGCCAGTGCCGCAAGGGCATAGGGCATGGCGGTATCCAGCGGCAGCTTGGAGAGGCTGCTTTTGCGGCGCTGTGATGCGGCGAAGCTGCCCGCGAATGTCAGCGCGATGGTCACCAACAGCAGTGTTGCGAAATGGTTGGCATTGGCGAAGAACCCGACCGCAACGGTGCGGTTGGTGATTTGATAGGGCCGCAACGGCGAATCATCGCCGCCGAGGAACTGTGCGGTTCCCAGCATCACGGACAGCACGGTGAAGCCAGCCAGCAACCAGACGAGCCGGTTGCTCTGCCGTGGGGCAAGGCCACGCACCAGCCAGATAGCTGGCGAGCGGAACCAGCAGCGCGAGCAGGCTGCGCACGGTGCGCTCGTCGGTCAGGCTGCTGGCGAGCCACGGCAAGTCCATTCCGAGCAGCTGGTAGCCTTCCGCAATCCCGTCACGGCCGGCGAGAGTTGTCCATAGGGCAGGCGGCAGCGGCACCAGGCTCAGCAGGCCGCCGCCCAGCACCAGCGCCAGGATCAGCGCGGGCAGGCGTTCAGCCGGCCAGAGCGCGCCGCGTCGCCGCCAGATGGCCACCGCGATGATCGCGATTGCGCCGGCCTGTAGCAGCGCATTGGCCAGCAGCCCTGCATTGCTGGCCCCGCCGAGCAGCAGACAGGCACCAAGCCACAGCAACGCAAGCCAAGGCTTCGCGCTCGGCTCGCTGTGGGCGCGGTGTGCAGAACGGCTCATGCGCGGCGCACCGACAAGGAGAAGAGTTCGATCTCGCTCGCCCCGTCTTCGCTGGGCTCGGCTTCGATCATCACGCGTTGCAGGCTGCAAGCGGTCGGCACGGTTACCGGCAGGGTCAGTGTGGTTTGCTGGCTGGGCAAGCGCGACAACCGGAGCTGCGCGAGCGGGCGGCTCTGGTCGGCACACTTCAGGCTCAAGGTCTGGCCATCGGGGCGCGCCAGTCCGCCGTCGCGGGCGCTCAGGGTGATCAGCCAGTTGCCTTCGCCGAGTGCGAGGGTCTGTTCGAGCAAGACCGCCGCATTCTTGCCTCCGGCATGCAGCCGCATGACCGGCGCGTTGGCAGCGGTCACCACGCGTTCGGCATAGTCCTCCGCCTGATCGGCGAGAGTCCAGCCAAAGGGCACAAACGGCTGCGCCAGGCGGAAGCCTGGATCATAGACCGGCTTATCCGCCGTAACGCCGACAAACCGGCGGTATTGGGCATGGGCATCCCCGCTTCGCTTCTGCGCGATCAGCCACTTGATCCAGGTCTGGCGTTCTTCCTGCTGTTTGGCGGCGTAGCGCGGCGGCGCGGTTGCGCTGAGCAATTGCTGCACCACGGATTCGGGCAAGGCGCGGGTTTCGATCCCGCGCGCGACCACTGCGGTCCGCCAGGCCGGATAGGCTTTCAGCCGGGCAAGCACGGCGGAGCGGCTGTCCGGTTCTTGCATCAGCACGGTCAGCACCGGCAGCAGAGCGTCAACCTGATCGCTGCTGCCCGCGAGTACGCGGTCAAACAGCGCCAACGAGGGATTGTATTCACCGCGCCGGGCGTGATCGGCGGCGAGCCAGACCAGCGCGGCTTCGAAGGTTGGCTGGCGCGTGATTGCTGCCTGCATCAGCGGACGCACTGCGTCATAAGCCTCAGGCTCGCGCTGCATCCGGCCAATTCCGGCCATCACAAAGGCCGCTGCCTGGAGCGGATCGCGCGTGGCCAGATCGCGGGCCGCTGCTTGCATATGGCCGGGGACCTGAACCTTCGAGATAGCCAGTGCCATGGCCAGATTGCTGCGCGTAGCCGGGGAGCGCACCGCCAGCGGCTCGCGGAGCGTTGCCGCAACTAGTGCTCCACCAGCTACCAGCACGAATCCAGCCGCGCCGACTGTCTGAATCAGACCGGGAAAGGTGAACCGCCGAGCCATCGCGCGGCTACTTCACCAGGATGATCTTGCGCTCATCCTGATCCTGCGCATTCTGCGTGTCGCTGCCGTAGCTGTAATTGTAGGCATATTCGTAGCCATAGCCCGATTTGCGGCTTTCGAGCTTGTTGAGCACGGCGCCGATCAGCCGGGTGTTGGCGGCACGCAGCCGCGCGACGGCAGTCAGCACAGTGGCGCGATGGACTTCGGACGCCTCCACCACCAGCACGGCCGCTTCGGCGACCGAGCCCATCAGCGGAGCGTCGGCCAGCCCCATCACTGGTGGCCCATCGATCACCACGAATTCGAACGCCTGCTTCGCCTGTTCCAGCACGGCGGCAAACCCGCCGTCCGAGAGCAAGGCGGCGGGATTCGGCACAACCGGCCCGGCCGGGACGACTGACAGGTTGGCGATTTCGGTGGCGTGGGTCACTGCTGCCAGCGTCTGCTCGCCGCTCAGGACATTGGACAGGCCGGGCGTATCCTTGCGCGAGGCATTGCCGACATAGAAGGTCGGCTTGCGCAGATCAGCATCGATAATCACCACCTTGCGGCCGAGCAGCGCGAGCGAAGTGGCCAGCGCCAGGCTGACGCTGCTCTTGCCTTCGCCGGGGCGCGAACTGGTGATCAGCAGCGCACGCGGCATGCCGTGCCCGGTGGCAAATTGCAGCGCGGTGCGCAGCGAATGCGCCGCCTCGATCAGCTCGGACTTGGGATCTGAAACCTCATCCATGAACCGCTCGTCGCTCTTCGGCATCGCGCCGAGCAGCGTGAGATGCAGCTTCGAACGCACATCTTCGGGCGATTTGATCGTATCGTCGATGAATTCGATCAGGAAGGCACCGCCGATGCCGAGCGCAAGGCCGGCCATCAGGCCCAGCAGGACGTTGAACGGAATATCGGGCGAAATCGGGCGCTTGGGTACCCGCGCGCGGTCAACGATCGAGACCTTGTTGGTGCCAACGCCGGTGCCGACGCCCACTTCCTTGTACTTCTGCAGCAGGGCATCATAGAGTGCGCGGTTGGTATCAACCTCGCGCTGCAGGATCGTGTACTGGATGCTGCGCGAGCGCAGATCGAGCACCTTCCCCTTCATCGAATCGAGGCGTCGTTCAAGCTCGTTTTCGCGCGCTGCGGCCGCTTCAAATTCGCTGCGTGAGGCGGTGCTGACGGTGCCGCGCACCCGGCCGATTTCGCGATCAAGCGAGGCGATGCGTTCCTTCAAGGCCTGCATTGCGGGCAAGCCAGGCAGGAACACCACCAGCTTTTCCTGATATTCGGCCTGCGCAGCCGCGCGTTGCCGGGTCAGGTCTTGCAGCACTGGGTTGTTGACCGCGTCGGTGCCCGAAGCGGAGCTGCCCGCGCGGCGATAGCGCTGCTCGGCCAGGATCCGCTGGTTGCGCGCTTCGGACAGGCCTTTGTTAAGCTCGATCAGCGTGGTCGCTTCCAGCGATTGCGCGGTGCCCTCTTCGCCGGTTCCGCCCAGTTCGACGATTCCCTGGCGGGTGGCATATTCCACCAGCTCGCGTTCGGATGTCTCCAGCTTGCTGCGGGTGGTGCCGATCCGTTCTTCGAGGAACTTGCGCGCGAACGATGTTGCTTCAAATTCACGGTCCAGATTGCTGGCGATGAACTGTTCGGCATAGGTATCGGCCAATTGTGCCGCGCGGGCAGCATCGGGTCCGGTGATGCTGATCGCCACCAGGCGGCTGTCGCGGACCGGCTCGATCAGCATCTGGCTGCGCACCGCTTCGGTTGCTTCGTCGCGGCGTTCGGATGCGCCGCGGCCTTGGGTAGCATAGGCCGGGTCATTGGCGAGCCGCTGGGCATCGACCACCCGTTGCGACAGCGCCCGGCTTTTGAGCAAGCCGATCTGGGTGGCGAGAAACTCCTGGCCGTTGATCAGCAGCGGCTTGGCGTTAACCGCGCCGGGTACAACCACCGGATCTTCCTGGTTGATCTGGATTTGTGCGATGGCACGGAATTGCGGGGTCACCGCGAGCGAGGCAACCAGCGCCACCAGTGGCCCCAGCACCAGTGCAGCGAGGATCAGCCACTTCCACTTGAACAGGATGCGCAGGATTTCCGCAGGATCAAACGCGCTGGCCAAACCGCCCGGAAGCGCTGCTGACGCGGGGGCAGTCGTTCCCCCCGCGCCGAATTGCTCGAGCCCCGTGCGCGGCATACCGCCGGTTCCAGCGTTGGAAGTGTCATTCGTCACAGGTGTTCCCCGGCGCCAGCCATCGCGGCGTTCATCAAAGTGTGTTGAAAATGTACAGCAGCGGAATGGCCTGCAGGATCTCGCGATAGGCCTGGTTCAGCCCCGAGCCGTCGAGCACGACAATGTCATTGCCAAACACTTCGGGATCGGGAGCCTGGCCCGTGCGGATCAGCGACAGGTCAAACGCCGCCGCAGCACGCTTGCCTTCGATCTGGCGGAAGATCACCACCCGCTTGATATTGGCGTCCTGGCTTGGCCCGGCGGCGAGTGCCACCGCGCGCAGCAACGAGATCTTGCCCTGGGATCGGGAACATGCCCGGCCGGTTGACCGCGCCTTCGACCGTGACCGTCTGAACCGCCGTCTGCTTGATCCCGACAGTAACCGAGGGCGAGCGGACATAGCGCGCCGCCAGCCGCGCAGAGATATCGCGCGCCAGATCGGTGGCGCTAAGGCCGTCTGCCTTCACCGATCCGACCAGCGGCATGACGATGTTGCCATCGGTATCCACCTGATAATCGCGGTTGAGTTCGGGCAGTTGATAGACATTGACCGCCAGCACATCGAGCTTGCCGATGGTGCCGCTGCCGGTCAGATCAGGACGGACCGCATCTGGCGTGGTGAAGGCAGCGGTATCGTAAGAGACTGGGCCACCACGGGTCGCGCAGCCCGTCAGCGGCACCATCAAGGCCACGATCAGCAGCGATAAAATTTTTCGTATCAGCAACTTGAGACCTCTGCCTTGATCCGCCGGTCCGGACAGACAATCCGGATTGGCGATGCGCGCGGAGCGCTGCTTGATCCGCCAGTCTGGCGGGCAACCGCGCGCCGTTCCATGAGTGGGTGCTCTAGCCCGCGTCCATGCGTCTAGCAACTGTTTAGACCTGTGACGTCACGGCGGCATGGCAATGGCCACTGGGTGGAGCATTGCATATCAGCCGCGCGCGGCTATGAGGCGGGCAGGGCTAAGCCGCGCTGGCTGCGGCGACTGATTTCGGCAGGAACGACGGGAATGACGGGCCGCAAACTTATTGTGATCGTCGATACCGGGCCGCATGGCGATCATCTGGCCGAATGGCAGCGGCTGGCTCTGGCAACACTGCCCGCCACGGATTCGCTGATCGTGCTCGCTTGCACCAACACCCGGCTGGCGCGCAAACTGGCACAGCACCCGCTTTATTATGGCCTCAATCTGCTGGCGGTGCGCAACCGGTTGACCCGGGCGGTGCCGCTGTCCGGGATTGCCGCACCAGTGACTGAGCGTCACGAATTTGCCAGCGAGCCCGATGGTGCCTGGCAGAAGCTGCCGCAAGCCGTCATCGAGCGGATTGCTCAATCGGGCGCGGCAGCGGTGATCAAACTCGGCATGGGGCTGATGCGGGTGCCGCCCGAACTGACGCTGCCGGTGCTGTCCTGGCATCACGGCGATCCCGAACTGTTTCGCGGCCGGCCGGCCGGGTTCTGGGAGCTGGCGAGCGGTCACCCGGTGATCGGGCAGATGGTCCAAGTCATCAGCAACCGGCTCGACGGCGGCCGGGTGGTGGCCTTTGCCGAAACGCGGGTGTTTCCGCATAGCTGGAAAACGACGCTGCTCGAAGCGTTCCGGCATTCGCCGTTGTTGCTTGGGCCGGCGCTGGACCGGGCGATTGCCGGAGAGGCGCTGGCCAAGCCGACCACCGGGCGCAATTACCGCCTGCCAGGCAACTGGGCCGTGGCCAAGGTGGCGGCGCAGCTCGGCTGGGCCAAGCTCAAACGGCTGGCTTACGGCGCGGTGATGGAGAAGGACTGGCGGGTCTCGCTGGCGCCGATAGCGGGTCCGCAGGCGGCGGCAGCTGTTGTTTACCGGTGCAGCCGAGCTGCCGGAGGAGCAGCACTGGGCGCACCTTGCCAACCCGCCGGGCTGCACCTTTGTGGCCGACCCGTTCTTTGCCGAGGATGGCCAGACCGTGCTGGTCGAAGCGCTCAGCGCACGGACCGGGGCGGGCGAGATTCACCGGATCGATCCTGGCGGCAGCGTCAGATTGTCGCGCGAGGCCGGGCATTACAGCTATCCGGCGCTCGTCCGCGAAGGCGGCGAAAGCTTTTGCGTGCCCGAAATCGCGCAGTGGAGCGCGCCGCTGGCTTACCGGGTGACTGATTCTCTGGAGCCGCATGCCGCGCTGGAAATCGCGGGCAGCCCCCGCATCACTGATCCGACCTTCGTCCGCCATGATGGCAACCTTTACCTGTTCGGCAATGTCGCCACCGAGGGCAGCAACGTGCTGCGGCTGTGGCGCGCTGATGGGCTGTTCGCACGCTTTACCGAACACCCCGCCAGCCCGATCCGGATCAGCCCGCGCGGCAGCCGGATGGGCGGGGAAGTGCTGCACGATGGCACCCGGATGATCCGGATCGGGCAGGATTTTTCGCGCGACTATGGTGATGGCCTGATTGCCTTTGCCATCGACAGCCTGACCCCGCACAGCTATCGCGAGACCGAAATCGGGGCCTTCCGGCTGACCGACCGCAAGGGGCCGCACACGTTCAACCTGTCACCGGATGGTTCGCGCATCCTGTTTGACTGGTACCGCGACGGGTTCTCGCCCTTCGCGGGATTGCGGCGGATCATGGCGCGGCTGCGCCGGAAATAGACATCAGGAGTAGTTCGGACATGAAGGATTTCGCACTGATCGGCGCGGCGGGTTACATCGCCCCGCGTCACCTCAAGGCGATCAAGGACACCGGCAACCGGCTGGTGGCCGCGCTCGACGGCAATGATACTGTCGGCATCCTCGACAGCTATTTTCCCGAAGCGCATTTCTTCACCGAGTTCGAGCGGTTTGACCGCTTCCTCGATTTGCGCCAGCGCGATGGAGAAGGCGTCGACTACGTCAGCGTGATGTCGCCCAATTATCTGCACGATTCGCACATCCGCTTTGCGCTGCGCGGCGGGGCCCATGCGATCTGCGAAAAGCCGCTGGTGGTGAACCCGTGGAACATTGAGGCACTGCGCCAGGTTGAACAGGAAAGCGGGCGCAAGGTCAGCTCGATCCTGCAACTGCGGCTGCATCCCAGCATCATCGCGCTGCGCGAAAAGGTGATTGCGGCGCGCGCCGCCGGGCATGGGCGCTTCACGGTGGACCTCAGCTACATCACCAGCCGGGGCAAGTGGTACTTCCAGTCGTGGAAGGGTGAAGAGAAGAAGTCCGGCGGGATCGCCGCCAACATCGGCATCCATTTCTTTGACATGCTGCTGTGGGTGTTCGGCCCGGTCGAGGGCGCGGCGGTCAATCACCGCGCCGAAGACAGCGCCAGCGGCACGCTGCAGTTCCGCGATGCCGATGTGCGCTGGTTCCTGGCGATCAACCCCGATTTCCTGCCACCCGAAGTCGCCGCGAAGGGCCAGCGGACTTATCGCAGCATCACCGTGGATGGCGAAGAGCTGGAATTCTCCGACGGGTTCACCGATCTCCACACTGACAGCTATCGCCATATCCTCGAGCACGGCGGGTTCGGGCTCGACGAGGCTGAGCCCAGCATCCAGCTGGTCTACAAGATCCGCCAGGCGGTGCCGGTGGGCAAGCAAGGCGATTACCACCCGCTGGCCGCCCGAGCGATCGAAGCGTGAGCGTCCACCCCACCGCGCTGGTTGATGACGGTGCGCAGATCGGCGCAGGCACGCGGATCTGGCACTGGGTCCACGTCTGCGGCGGGGCCCGGATCGGCGCGGGCTGCTCGCTGGGGCAGAACGTCTATGTCGGCAACCGGGTGGTGATCGGCGACAACGTCAAAATTCAGAACAACGTCTCGGTTTACGACGACGTCACGCTGGAAGACGACGTGTTCTGCGGGCCGAGCATGGTCTTTACCAATGTCTACAACCCGCGCTCGGCCGTGTCGCGCAAGGAAGAGTACCGCGTCACCACGATCCGCAAGGGCGCGACGCTGGGCGCGAACTGCACGATCGTCTGCGGGGTCGAAGTGGGCGCGGGTGCCTTCGTTGGCGCCGGCTCGGTGATCAACCGCGATGTCCCGGCCTTTGCGCTGATGGTCGGTGTGCCCGCGCGGCAAGTCGGGTGGATGAGCGCACATGGCGAGCGGCTCGACCTACCGCTGGCCGGATCGGGCGAAGCGCGCTGCCCCGGCGACGGATCGCTGTACCGGCTGAGCGACGGTGTGGTCACGCACGTCGGTTGAGCGACCAAGCTTCAGCATCATGCTCAAATCCCGTCTCTCCTGAGCTTGTCGAAGCACTGTCCTGTTCTTCTGGCGTTCGCGCGCAACTGCGCGAAGCAGGATCAGTCCTTCGACAAGCTCAGGATGAGTCGGTGTTCGAGGATGCAATTGTCGCATGGCCTGATCGTCGCTTTGAACGCCCCTCACAGGCCCAGATGCGCCAGCATCACGGCGTTGACCCGCTCCACGGCATATTTCCGTTCGCACAGCACCCGTCCCGCTGCGCCCATCTGCGCACGCAAACCACCATCCAGCGCCAGCCGCCGCATCGCATCAGCCGTTGCGGCTACATCGCGCACCGGCACCAGCAGCCCGGTTTCGCCGTCCAGCACGGTCTCGCGGCAACCCGGCGCATCGGTGGTGATCACCGCGCGGCCCATCGCCATCGCCTCCAGCACGGTGCGCGGGGTGCCTTCGCGGTAGGACGGCAGCACATAGACGCTGGCATCGGCCAGCGCGGGGCGCACGTCATCGAGCGGGCCGAGGTAGTCGAGCCCGGCGGCCTGCCATTCCGCCAGCTCCTCGGGCCGGATCGAATCCTGCCCTTCGTCAAAGAACCCGGCGAGCGCGAACCGCGCGTCCAGCCCTTCGCGCAGCAACTGCGCCGCCGCCGCGCCATATTCGCGCACGCCCTTGTTGCCCAGCAGCCGCGCGATCATCAGGAACCGGGGCTGTGGCGGCAGCGGCGCGGGCACATAATGCGCCATGTCTACGCCTGAACCATCGACCAGCCGGGTCTTGGCCGGATCGGCCAGCGCGCCCGCGGCCAGGAAATCGGCGCGGTCATCGGGGTTCTGGAAGATCACCACCCGGTTCGCCGCTGTCGCCCGCCGCCACAATTGCTGCGAAACCATGCCGACCGCGCGCCGCACCAGCCCCTTGCCCGGAATGAACGCAAAGCCGAGGCCCGTGACCAGCGAGGCACTTTCCGCGCCTTCGGCCTTGGCCGCCAGCCCGCCCCACACGCAGGGCTTGATCGTATAGCTGAACACCAGATCGGCCGCGCTGCGCCGGATCACCGCGCGCAGCGCCCGGTAATAGGCGAAATCGCCCAGCGGATTGAGCCCCGCACGCGCCAGCGGCACGTCATGCGGCACGGCCCCCAATGCCGCGACTGCCGCCGCCGCGTCCCCGGTCAGGCCCGGCGCGGCAGCATGAACCTTGTGCCCGGCGGCGATCATCGCCGCGATCAGCGGTCCGCGAAAGTTGATCAGCGAGGGCGCGTAGGATGCGTTGACAAGGATGGTGCGGGCAGTCATGCGAGCGCCCATACCGGGATCACCACGATCCCGCCACCTGCTTGCAACAATGGCGATTGCTCATGCTCAACTCCTCCGTCGCACCCTGGCCCGCCTTCACCGCCGAAGAAGCCGATGCGGTTGCTGCCGTGCTGCGCAGCGGCAAGGTCAATTACTGGACCGGGCAGGAATGCCGTGAATTTGAACGCGAATATGCCGCATGGGCTGGCACTTCGCATGCAGTCTCGCTCGCCAACGGCACGCTCGCGCTCGATCTTGCGCTGCAGGCGCTCGGGATCGGTCCCGGCGACGAAGTGATCGTCACCCCGCGCACCTTCATTGCCTCGATCTCGACCGTGGTCAGCGCCGGCGCGACCCCGGTCTTCGCCGATGTCGATCCGGACAGCGGCAATATCTCGCCCGCGACGATTGCCCCGATGCTGACCGAACGGACCAAGGCGATCATCCCGGTCCATATCGGCGGCTGGCCGTGTGACATGCCGGGGATCCTGGCGCTGGCAGAGCCGCGCGGGATCGCGGTGATCGAAGACTGCGCGCAGGCCCACGGCGCGCGGATCGGCGGGCAATCGGTCGGCAGTTTCGGCGTGATCAACGCCTGGTCGTTCTGCCAGGACAAGATCATCACCACCGGCGGCGAAGGCGGGATGGTGACCACCAATGACGAGGCGTTGTGGAACCGGATGTGGTCGTTCAAGGACCACGGCAAAAACTGGGACGCGGTTTATAACCGTCAGCACGCCCCCGGTTTTCGCTGGCTCCACGAAAGCTTTGGCACCAATTGGCGGATGCTGGAAATGCAGGCGGTGATCGGCCGGATTCAGTTGCGCCAACTGGCCGAATGGACCGCGCGCCGCACCGCCATCGCCGCGCGCTATGCCGCCGCGCTCGCGCCGTTCGCGGATGCCGTGCGCGTACCCTTGCCCGGCGCGGACCTGACCAGCGCCTGGTACCGGTTCTACGCCTATGTCCAGCCCGCAGGCCTCAAGTCCGGCTGGGACCGCGACCGGATCGTCGCCGAAGTCACCGCGCAGGACGTGCCGCTGCTGCATGGGACGTGCAGCGAAGTCTATCTGGAAAAGGCGTTTGACGGCACCCCGTGGCGTCCGGCGCAGCGCCTGCCCACCGCGCAACTGCTCGGCGCGACCAGCCTGATGTTTTTGACTCACCCAACTTTGAGCGACGAGGATGTCGAGCGGATTTGCGCGGCGGTGACGCTGGTGCTCGAAGCGGCGGCTCGCTAACCGCGCCGCAACACCCGCGCTGGATTGCCCACCACGGTCTCGCCCGGCGCGACATCGCGGACCACGACTGCGCCCATGCCCACCACCGCGCCGGCACCAATCGTGATCCCCTGCCGGATCAGCGCTCCAGAACCAACATAGGCCCCATCGCCAATCGTCACATTGCCGTTGCAGCGCACGGCGGGCGCGAAGGTGACGAAATCGCCGATCACGCAGTCATGTTCGACATAGGAATAGAGGTTGCAGTGAAAATGCGCACCGATGCGCAGGTTGCTGGTCAGCGTGGTCCAGGGAGAGAACAGCGCGCCCGGGCCGATCTGAACCTGGTCCATCACCACCATCTGCGCCGCGCGAACCTCGTAAAAGCCCAGCCCCGCCGCCGTGCAGCGCTCCACAATTGCTCGCCGCGCTGCTGGATTGGCGACCGCCACGACAATCTTCGCGCCGGGAATTGCGGCGAAGTCAGCGAAGGCCAGAACGGCATGGCCATTGCACTCGGCCTGCTGCGGCGCATCATCGACAAACACCACGCGGGCAGCGGGATATTGCGCGCGGACCAGCGGTACGATCCCGCGCCCGCAGCCGCCCGCGCCAAACACGCCCAAGGTTTCCGTCATCACTGGCTCCCCGTGAACGGCGGCATCGTCGCCTCGCCTGCCGCGCTGATCCCCTTGCGGCCGAGCACCGCCAGTACCGTCAACGCCAGAATCTTGAGGTCGAGCCAGAGCGAGCGATTATCGACATACCACACGTCGGCCGCGAATTTTTCCTCCCAGCTCAGCGCATTGCGGCCATTGACCTGCGCCCAGCCGGTCACCCCGGGGCGAACATCGTGCCGCCGCGCTTGGGTGGGCGAATAGAGCGGCAGATACTGCAGCAACAGCGGGCGCGGGCCGACCAGGCTCATCTCGCCGCGCAGCACGTTCCACAGTTCGGGCAGTTCATCAAGGCTGGCGCGCCGCAGGAATTGCCCGAACGGAGTCAGCCGCACCGCATCAGGCAGCAAGGCCCCGTCGGCCCCGCGCGCGTCCGTCATCGTCCGGAACTTGACCATCTCGAACGGCTGGCCATGCAGCCCGGGGCGGACCTGGCGGAACAGCACCGGGCTGCCCAGCCGGGTGCGGACCAGCACTGCCACCACCGCCAGCACCGGGGCCAGCAGGATCGCCGCCATCAGGGCCAGCACCAGATCGGATAAACGTTTCAGCATCGTGGTAGCGCCCCAATCGCGAACCGACCCACATCTGAACCACACCCGCTCGTGCTGAGCTTGTCGAAGCACAGGCCTGTTACGGGAGGTGGTGTGCGCACGATGGTCCTTCGACAAGCTCAGGATGAGCGGGTTTGAGTGGGTGCTTCGGGTCTTCCGAAGCGTCCTAGTCGCTTGGCCCCGCGCGCGGCAACGCGATTTTGCCCGCAGACTGCCTTGTCAGTTGAAAATTAAGCCCTGCTCGCATAGAGCGCGGCACGTCCTTGTGGCCCGCATCGCGTGCGGGCCGAACCATCTGGAAAGTCACGACTTGTCCGAACCATCCCGCACTATCGTCATTGGCCTCGGTTATGTGGGGCTGCCGCTGGCCGTGGCGCTCGCCAAACAGGGGGCTACCGTTGGCCTAGATGTCGACACGCGCCGCATTGCCGAGCTGGAAAGCGGGCATGATCGCACTGGTGAAATTGATCGCCCGCGGCTGGAAGCCTCAACGCTCACGCTGACCGCGGATCCCGCCGCGTGCCCGCCGGCTGATTTCTACATCGTCACCGTGCCCACCCCGATCGACGCGGCCAATCGCCCGGACCTGCGGATGGTCGAAGCTGCCAGCCGCACCGTTGCGGCGATGCTGCCCGCTGCCGTCGCCGAGGGCCGCGTGCCGGTGGTGGTCTATGAAAGCACGGTCTATCCGGGCGTCACCGAAGATATCTGCGCGCCGATTCTTGAGGCCGGGTCCGGCCTCGTCTGCGGCAAGGACTTCTTCCTTGGCTACAGCCCCGAACGGATCAATCCGGGCGACCGCGAACATACCATCGACAAGATCACCAAGGTGGTTTCGGGCCAGACCCCGGAAGTGCTGGAGCGCGTGGCGAATCTCTACAACGCGATCACCAGCGGCGGGGTGTTCCGCGCCAAGTCAATCAAGGCAGCCGAAGCCGCCAAGGTGATCGAGAACGCGCAGCGCGATATCAACATCGCCTTCATGAACGAAATCGCGCAGATCTTCGGATCGATGGACTTGTCGGTCTGGGACGTGCTGGAAGCCGCGCGGACCAAGTGGAACTTCCTGCCCTTTGCCCCCGGGCTGGTCGGCGGGCACTGCATCGGGGTCGATCCCTATTACCTCTCGCACCGCGCCGAAGCGTTGGGGCTCGATCCGCGGGTGATTCTGGCCGGGCGCGGCGTGAATGACGGCATGGCCGATTGGGTCGCGGGCCGCTTGCATGCCGTGCGCGGCGGCCAGCCCGGCAAGGCGCTGGTGCTGGGGCTGACCTTCAAGGAAAACGTGCCCGATCTGCGCAACAGCAAGGTTGCCGATCTGATCGCCGCGCTGGCCAAGCTGGGCCATGAAGTCACGGTCCACGATCCGCATGCCGACGCTGCGGAAGCGGACCACGAATACGGGCTGACCCCGCTGAGCGCGCTGCCGGATGAGCAATTCGAGCTGGTCCTCCTCGCCGTGCCGCACCGCGAATATCTGGCGATGGGCGCGGACCAGCTGCGCGCGCTGGTGGCCGCCGGCGGCACGCTCGCCGATCTGAAGGGCGAGCTTGGCGGCGCTGCCGACTGGTCGCTTTGACAAAAAAAGAATGGTTCACGCAGAGATCGCAGAGAAGCAGAAAGGCGCAGAGAAGTTGTGAACGCGGCGAAGCCGCTTTTTCCATCCCACGCTGCGATTGGCGCAGCGTTGAGACATGCAAAGAGCCTGCGGCTCAGCGCGACACCTCTGCGCCTCTTCTTCTACTCTGCGATCTCTGCGTGAACCCGAACACTAAACCAACCAAGGAATCAAAATGCGCGTTCTGGTAACCGGCGTCGCCGGGTTCATCGGGTACAGTCTGACGCAGCACCTGCTGGCGCGCGGCGATAGCGTGATCGGGATCGACTGCGTCAACGCCTATTACGACGTGAACGCTGAAGGAAGCGCGGCTGGCCCGGCTGGCCGAAGCGGGCGGCAATCGCTTCGCTTTCTGCGCCAGGATTTCGCTGACTATCCCGGGCTGGTCGCGGCGCTGGAGGGCTGGAATTTGACCGGATCGTCCATCTGGGCGCGCAGGCCGGGGTGCGCTATTCGATCGAAAACCCGCATGCCTATCTGACCGCCAACCTGGCCGGGCACCTCAACCTGCTCGAAGTCGCGCGCCACCGCGCGGTGGAGCATATGGTCTATGCCAGCTCCAGCTCGGTCTATGGCGGCAACACCAAGCTGCCGTTCGCGGTGGAAGACCGCGTCGACCAGCCGATCAGCCTCTATGCCGCGACCAAAAAGGCCGACGAGCTGATGAGCGAAACCTACGCGCATCTCTACCGCCTGCCGCTGACCGGGCTGCGGTTCTTCACGGTCTATGGTCCGTGGGGCCGCCCGGACATGATGATGTGGATTTTCACCAAGGCGATCATGGCGGGCACCCCGATCCCGGTGTTCAACAACGGCGATATGTACCGCGATTTCACCTATATCGCCGATATCATCGCGGGCGTTACCGCCTGCCTGGACAATCCGCCGCCCGATGATGGCGCGGTGAAGGCCGGGGGCAGCACCAAGCCGCACCGGCTCTACAACATCGGCAACAACCGTACCGAACACCTGATGAAAGTGGTCGAAATCCTCGAAGGCGAATGCGGCAAAAAGGCCGAGATCGATTTCCAGCCGATGCAGCCGGGCGACGTGCGCCAGAGCTATGCCGATATCAGCGCGATTGCGAACGATCTGGGCTATGCCCCGACCACCAGCATCGACGTGGGCGTGCCCAATTTCGTGCGCTGGTACCGGGAGTATCACGGGCTGTAATGCCGCAGTGTCACGCGGCGACCAAGGGTGAAGCAAGTATTGTCGCACGCCAAGACGCCAAGATGTTGACCCCTTGCGGCAAGGCCGCAGCAATTTCATCGCTTGAGCGTTTTTGCAGTCTATGAAGATAACGCGGCGGCTGCGGCAGGCGCTGCATCTTGGCGTCTTGGCGTGCGAACAATCTCGCCGCTTATTTCGGTTCAGGCAGCGGCTTGCCCGGCTTCGGCGGCATCGGCAGCGGCTTCGCTCTGCGCAGCCTGGCGGGCCATGTATTCCTTCTCCAGCGCTTCGACCCGGGCCTGCGTGTTCGGCGGCATCGCCGTCAATCGTTGCCATCCGCCGCGCGCGTTCGGCGGCGATCAGTTCGCTGAAGCGAATTTCGGGCGCAGCGCGCTTTTCGGCATAGGCCGTGTCGATCATCCGCTGGGTGCAGCCAAGCGCGCCGCCCGGGCCGCTGGGTGAGCAGCTCAGCGTGCCCGAGCGTCCGACCATTTCATAGGCCAGCACCCGGTTGTTCCAGGCCTCGTTCTGCGGCGAAGTCGATTCGCGCAGCGCTTCGGGGATGCGGAACCGCTCAGCCTCAGCCTTGCGCGCGCAGATCACGATCTCGTCCGGCGCGCCTTGCGGGCAATCGTCGTCACCATAGATGATCAGCTGGTTGACCTTGTCGCCCGCCGCATCCTGCGCGAAGGCCGGGCTGGCGACCGAGCAGGGCGAGCGAGTAGCGGCAGGGCGATCATGGCACGCATGGGTAATTCCTTGGATTGACCAGGCGCATATTAGGCTGATCGGCGCTGAATGCCAAATGAAGCAGGATCAGACTTTGTTCCGCGTCAAATCCGTTCGGACAGCCGGATCGCCAGGCGGCAGCCCAGCCGGATCGCGCCCGAGAGCAGCGGATAGCCCGGCGCCTGTTCCGCCCCGGCGGCAAAGCGCGGCTTCCTTGTGCGCGCGCTCATCGTCGCGGAATTCGCGGATCATCTCGCCCAGTTCGGGATCGTCGTCGCCAAGTTCATCCAGCTGCGCGGTATAATGCCGGTCGATCTCGGTCTCGATCGCCGCAGTGCAGGCCATCGCCGCTTTCGGGCCCAGCAGCGCGGTCGCCGCGCCCAGCGCAAAGCCCGCCGACTGCCCAGACCGGCTGCAGCGCAGTCGGCCGCACCCCGCGCCGGCGATCAGCGCGTCGAACTTGGCGCGGTGCTCGGCTTCCTGCGCGGCCATATGCGCGATTTCGCCCGGCATGCGGCGCACGGTCGCCCATCACCGCCAGCTGCCCGGCATAGATCCGGGTCGCGCCGTATTCGCCGGCCTGATCGACCCGCAGCATCCGGGCCATGTCGCTGCGCGTCCTGCATCATCCGCTCCGTCTCGCTGCGCCGCAGCAGCCCTGCGATCAGCAGCGCCGCGCCGCCCGAGATAAGGAAGTTGAACCCCGCGAGCGAGATGCCCAGAAGGGTCCATGGCGCAACATCGCAGCGCACCAGCGGCGCATTCATGATCGCATCGAGCGCGCTGGTGCCCGGTGCCCGCTCGGCGGTGGTGGAGCAGGCGGTCAGCCCTTCCCACCAGCCATATTCAACCCCGGCGTGGAACCCGCCGATCGCGCCCGAAACGCCAATCGCCAGCGCCGCCAGTAGCGTAGCCCAGCGCATGTTCGGCCGCGCCAGCCCCAGCAGCGCCAGCGGCAGCGCAGCAAAATGCGGATAGCGCTGCCACCAGCACATCTCGCACGGGTACAGCCCGAAGCCATATTGCGAAACATAGGCCCCCGCCAGCAACCCGGCGGGCACCAGCAGCGCCAGCCAGCGCGCCGCGCGGCCCGCACTTGCCCCCGCTGGCAGCATCAGCGCCGCGCAGCCAGTGCCGTGGGATTGGTCCGGCGCAGCGTTTCCAGCGCGTAGTACAGCTGGAAGTCCTCGATGCCCTTCTTCTTCAGCTCTTCCGCCGTCATCCGGAAGCGCGGATCGTCCGGCCTTGTCGGTTTCCAGCTTCTTGTCGTCCATCGCCACTTCGTTGACCAGATGGCCGCGCAGATCGCTTTCGCGCAGCGAGAATTCGGCGCGGCGGCGCATGTCGGGATCGGTGATCTGCGGCACGCGGATGTCAGGCTCAATCCCGCCTTCCTGCACCGAGCGGCCGCCGGGGGTGAAATAGCGCGCCGTGGTCAGCTTGACCGCATGCTGCCGGTCCAGCTGGAACAGCGACTGGACCGAGCCCTTGCCGAACGAGCGCTCGCCCATCACCAGCGCGCGGCGATGATCCTGCAGCGCGCCCGCGACGATTTCCGAAGCCGAGGCCGAACCCGGCATCGATCAGCACGATCACCGGCAGGCCCTTGGCCAGATCGCCCGGGATCATGCTTTCGGCGCGGTAGTATTCGTTCTCCGAATTGATCCGGCCGCGCTGCGACACGATATCGCCCTTGGTCAGGAAAATGTCCGACAGCGCCACGGCTTCGTCGAGCGATCCGCCGGGGTTGGAGCGCAGATCGAGCACCAGCCCGGCCAGCTTGCCCGCCGCCTTCTTGCGCAAGTCAACGATCGCAGCGTTGACATCGCGTGCCGACGTCGCGCGAAAATTCGTTGACCGTGATCACGCCGACATCCTGCTTGAGCTCCCAGGTGACCGGCTCCAGTTCGATCACGCCGCGCGTCACGGTGATGTCGAACGGTTCTTCGCGGCCCGAGCGGAACAGCGTCAGCCGGATGCTGGTCCCCGCCTCGCCGCGCATCTTGGCCACGGCATCGTCGAGCTCGCCGCCGTAAATCAGCTTACCGTCGAGGTGCGTGATATAGTCCCCCGCCTTGACCCCGGACTTTTCCGCCGGGCTTCCGCGCATCGGCGAGACGACTTTGACCGCGCCATCATCCATCACCACCGACAGGCCCAGCCCCGAATAGTTGCCGTCGATCATCGTCTCCAGCCGCTGCAGCGTCGCACCTTCGAGATAGCTCGAATGCGGATCGAGGCTGGAGAGCATCCCGTCAATCGCGCCCGCCAGCAGCTTTTCATCGTCGACCGGCTCAACGTACTGCGCCTTGACCAGCTGATAGACCGTCAGCAGCCGATTGAACTGCGGGCCCGAGCGGCCTTCGACTGCGGCCAGCCCGGCGGTGGTGGCGGGCAGCAGCGCCACGGCGCTGACGAGCAGTCCGGCGCGGATCATCGGGGCAAGTTTCATCGGCGTGCCTTTCTGCAAGATTTGCGCTTGCTCTATCGCGGCGCGCGCCTGAACGCTAGCTGGCTCTCGACGAAGGCCTGACGGCGTCCGATGCCGGGACGATCAGTTCGGACGAATCACATCCAGCGGGTTCACCGGCTCACCGCCGCGCCGCAGCTCGACGGTCACCACCGGCGCACCGGGTCCGGTCAGCCCCAAGGGCGAGCCGCTGACCAGCTGGTCGCCGATCCGCGCATCGAGCTGGGCGATCCCGGTCACCAGCGTGGTCCAGCCACTGCCATGTTCGATGATCACGATATTGCCGAACCCGCGATAGATCCCGGCAAAGGCGATCCGGCCCCCCGCAGGCGCCACGACCTGCGCCGTGGGGCGCGCCGCCAAGCGTCAGCCCGCGTGAGCGCACGCCGCCCTGACCCGCATCGCCAAACCCGGCCACCAGCCGTCCTGCCACTGGCAGCAGATACTGACCCAGCGCTGCCGCTGCGGCCGGTGCGCCGACGGGTTCCGCGCCGACTTGCGCCTGATCGGGCCGCGCCGGGCGCAGCACCGGGCCGGGCAATGCCGCGAGCTGTTCGCGCAGCGCCGCGCCTTGGCCCAGCCGGGCCATCAGCCCTTGCAGATCACGCGCTTCCTCAGCCAGGGCCAGCGCGCGTTCGCTCTCCCGGTCCGCCACGCCTGCTACGCTACGCAGTTCCAGCCGCTGGCGGGTTTCCAGCGCGGCGAGGGTGCGGCGGCGCTCGGCCAATTGCGCCTGGCTCGCGCGCAGGCTGACCGCAACTTGCTCGGCTTGCTGTTGCAGCGCCCGCCCGCGCGCGATTTCGCTGCGCACAGCGCGGGTGCGGCGCTCCACTTCGGGGATCATCGTTTCCAGCGTCGCGCGCAGGTACATCGCGTCCTGCAGGGTGCCGGGCCGCAGCAAGGACAGCACTGCCGGGCGGCGCGAGAGCCGCTGGAGCGCGGCGGTCAGCTGCGCCAGCGGTTGCTGCCGCTGCGCCAGCCGCGCGCGCAGCGTGCGCGCGCTGGCTTTCGATCAGCCTGATTTTCGCCTGGTTGGCGGCGATCGCAGCTTCGGATTGCTGGACGCGGGCGGCGAGGGCGGCGGCTTCCTGCGCGGTGCGGTCGGCGGCCTCCTTGGCAGTGGCGGCGGTCGCCTCCAGCCCTTCGGCGCGGGTCTTGGCGGCGTCGCCCTGGGCTTGGGCCTCGGCCAGTGCGCGGCGGGCATCATCCAGCGTTTCCGGCGCGGGCTGCGGCTGGGCCGAGACCGCTGCCGACTGCGCCGAACAGCGCCAGCGGCAAGAGATGCGAGATGCGAAGCGGCACGGCCATGATCCGCGCCTTATCCAGAACGATGGTAGGGATGGCCAGCAAGAATGCTGGTCGCGCGCCACAATTGTTCGGCCAGCAGCGCGCGGACCAGCAGGTGCGGCCAGGTCATCGTGCCGAAATTGAGCAGCAGATCGGCCTCGGCGCGCGCCGGATCGCCGTGGCCATCCGCCGCGCCGATCACAAACCGCGCCTCGCGCACGCCGTCGTCGCGCCAGCGTCCCAGCAAGGCGGCGAAGGCTTCAGAGGTGAAGCTTTTTGCCGCGCTCATCGAGCAGGACCGTGCGCGCAGGCGCAAGCGGCGCGGGCAGCGTGCCGCCGGTTTCAGGCAGTTCGGTGTGCTGAAACGGCCAGGTGATCCGCCGGGCATAGCGCGTCAGCAGCTCTGCTTCAGGAGACCGGCCCAGCTTGCCGCGCGCGACAATATGCAGCTTCATGCGGCGTCAGGCGGTACCCGAATCGCCAAAGGCCCACATCCGTTCAAGGTTGTAGAACGTGCGCACTTCGGGGCGGAACAGGTGCACCACCACGTCGCCGGCATCGACCAGCACCCAGTCGGCGGCCGGCAGACCTTCGATCCGGACATGACCGAACCCGCCTGCTTGATCCGTTCGGCCAGCTTTTGCGCCATCGCGGCGACTTGGCGGGTCGAGCGGCCCGACGCGATGACCATGTGGTCCGCGATCGAGCTTTTGCCTTCAAGCGGGATCGAGACGATCTCCTGCGCCTGATCATCGTCGAGCGATTGCAGGATCAGCGCGTGCAGCGAGCCCGGCTCGGACGGCGGCAAGGGCACGGGGCCGATCGCTTCGGTCGAGCCAGGGGCCATAGCGGAAGTTCCATCGGGTGCGGGGGTGAATTGGGCAGGGGTCATTTAACTGGGTTTGGCTCCACGAAGCAGGCAGACAATCACTCCGGCGCGGCTCATGCCACGTCCGGTGCGACAAGGTGATGGGTGACGGCATCTCTTACGGTCAGTCCGGCAAACCGGCTGGCCCAGTCGGGATCGGCGCGGCGAATCGCAGTCGCCGAGCGCGGATCGGGATCGAAACGCAAATGTATCAGCGCAGGTGCGCTCCATCCTGCCCGGGTACTCAGACTGGCTGCGGACCGCCGGTATCGGCCGAACCAAGCTGCCGCGGGGCTCGCGGCTGCGCTGCCCTCATAGCCCGGACGCGCGATTACCGCAATCGGCATGGTCCGGGCGATGCTGCGCCAGGCTTTCCAGCGGTGAAACTGCGCCAGATTGTCGCTGCCCATCAGCCAGACGAAGCGGTGCTTGGGATAGCGCCGCCGAACGCGCGCAAGGTATCCAGCGTGAACACAGTGCCGGTTTCCCGCTCGATTGCCGTCGCGCGGATCGGCGCGCGGCGCGCCAGCCGCTGGGCCGAGCCGAGCCGCGCCGCCAGCGGCGCCATCCCGGCCTTGGGCTTCAGCGGATTGCCGGGCGAGACCAGCCACCACACTTCGTCCAGCCCCAGCGCGTCGCGCGCGAACAGCGAAATCCGCCGGTGCCCGCCGTGCGCCGGGTTGAAACTGCCGCCCAGGAGCCCGATCCGGCTCAGGATCCGAGCTCCATCAAGCCCGCACCTGCCCGGTGCCGCGCACCAGCCACTTGTAAGTCGTCAGCCCCTCAAGCGCGACCGGGCCGCGCGCGTGGAGCCGCCCGGTGGCAATCCCGATTTCCGCGCCCAGCCCGAACTCGCCGCCATCGGCGAACTGGCTGGAGGCATTGTGCATCACGATCGCACTGTCGACTTCAGCCAGGAAGCACTCGGCCACGGCCTGGTCCTCGGTGACGATTGCGTCGGTGTGGTGCGAGGCATGCTGCGCGATGTGCGCCAGCGCGGCATCCAGCCCATCGACCACCGCGACCGAGAGCACTGCGTCGAGATATTCGGTGTCCCAGTCCGCCGCGCTCGCTGCACCGATTCGCGGATCGAGTGCCTGCGCGCGGGCATCGCCGCGCAGTTCGCAGCCGGCTTCAGCCAAAGCGCGCGACCACGCCGGCATTGTCCGGGAAGGTCGCATCGAGCAGCAGCGTCTCCATCGCCCCGCAGACCCCGGTGCGGCGCAGCTTGGCATTCAGCGCGATTGCGCGCGCCTTGGCCGGATCGGCGGCGGCGTGGATGTAGGTGTGGTTGATCCCGTCGAGATGCGCGAGCACCGGCACCCGCGCATCAGCCTGGACCCGCGCGACCAGGCTCTTGCCGCCGCGCGGGACGATCATGTCGATCAACCCCGCCGCTGCCAGCATCGCGCCGACTGCTGCGCGGTCCTGGGTTGGCACCAGCTGCACGGCCTCGGCGGACACGCCTTTGCTGACCAGCCCGCGCACCATTGCCGCATGAATCGCGCGGTTCGACTGGACCGCCTCGCTCCCGCCGCGCAGCAGCACCGCATTGCCAGATCGCAAGGCCAGCGCGGCGGCATCGGCAGTCACATTTGGGCGGCTTTCATAGATGATCCCGATCAGGCCCACCGGCACCCGCACCCGGGTCAGCACCAGCCCGTTGGGACGGACCGCGCGGTCGATTTCCTGCCCCACCGGATCGGGCAGGCCTGCCACGGCGGCCACCGCATCGGCGATAGCGGCCAGCCGCGCCGGATCGAGCGCCAGCCGGTCCAGCATCGCCGCCGACAATCCGCGCGCGGCACCAGCGGCAAGGTCCTGCTGGTTTGCGGCCAGAATCTGCGCCGCATCGTCGCGCAAGGCCTGTGCGGCGGCCAGCAACGCCGCCTCCTTTGCGGCGCTTTCCAGTCGCGCCAGCTGCGCGCTGCGCAGCGCGGCCTTGCAGCGCGAATCGCGTGATCAGACTGGCCGGATCTTCGACTGGCAGCAGCGTGGGGCGGGGCAATAGACATCGCCAGCGGCCTAACAGCCCCGCAGAAATCTGTCATTCGTGAAACGCATCCATGCAATCGTTTGCGAAGCACCAAATCGACTCGTCGCGTGACTCTATCGCTTTGGCGACTCGCGGGCGATTCAGGATTCGCTTACACCGGTGTCAGATGCTAGCGGCGCGCAACGTAAAAATAGGGACACGGGGTCGTCTTGCAAAATCTGGCTGTCGGCGGGCTGAAGCACCGCCTGCGGGCATGGTTCCCGGATCGCGAATTTTTCATGCGATCGCAGGGCCAGGTCCGTTTCATCAAGATCTCGTCGCGCCTGCAGATTGCAGCGGCGGCATTGACTGCGGCATTGCTGCTCGGCTGGCTGGTCACCATGGCAGTGATGGCGGTCTTGCAATTCTCCGCAACGCGTGACCGGCTGGCTTTGCTTGACCGAGAAGCCAAAGTGGCCACCGCCGAAAGCCGCGTGACGGCCTATGGCGATGACCTGAAGGGCGTTGCGGATGATCTCAAGCGGCGTCAGGATGTCATCGAAAAAATGGTCGCGGGGCTCCCGCAGGATGTGAAAGCAAACGAGACTGTCTCCGATTCCAGTTCAGCCACCGCGCAGACCGTGGACAAGGTCAGTGCGCTGATCCCGGCGGCAAGTGGCCTCGCACAAATCGAAGCCCGCCAGCTGACCTTTGTGGAACGGCTGACCCGGCTGGCGGACCGACGCGCCGGACTGGCCGAATCGCGCATCCGCCAGTTGGGGATGAACCCCGGCATGATGCTTGCCGCGCTTGATGATCGCCGCGCGCAGGGCGGTCCGTTCCAGGGCCTGTTTACCTCGCGCGACGGCTCGCTCGACCCGCGGTTCCAGCGGCTCGGGATCAGCCTCGCCCGGATGGACGCGCTCGAACGCGGCCTCGCAGGCATCCCGCAGGTCAATCCGGCCAGCATGGAATTCATCTCATCCGGGCTTTGGCTACCGCGCTGATCCGTTTACCGGCGGCGGGGCATTTCACGCTGGGCTCGATTTCAAGGGGCCGATTGGCGCGCCGATCTATGCGGCGGCGGCGGGCAAGGTCAGCTTTGCCGGAGTCCGCCAAGGCTATGGCAATTGCGTCGAAATCGAACACGGCAATGGCCTGATGACTCGCTATGCGCACATGTCGCGGTTCGTCGGCACAGTTGGGCCAGGCGGTTCCGGCTGGTGCGGTGATCGGCGCGATTGGCAATACCGGGCGCTCGACCGGGCCGCATCTGCACTTCGAAGTGCGCATCAACGACCGGCCTGTGAACCCCAGGCCCTTCCTGGAGGCTGCGGCCCATGTTCAACAAGAAGCCGCAGCACAGCGCGCGGCCGTCGGCCAGCCCTAAAGCGATGGCCGGTTCGACTTTCTCAGTGCTGGGTTCCGATACCGCGATCAAGGGTGATCTGACCGCATCGGCAGACCTCCACATCGATGGCCGGGTTGAAGGCGATGTCACCTGCACCTCGCTGGTCCAAGGTGAGGCCAGCGAAATCGTCGGTGCGATCAAGGCCGAGACTGCGCGGCTTTCCGGCATAGTGCGCGGCACGATCAGCGCGCGCGATCTGGTGGTGCTCAAATCCGCCCGGATTCACGGCGATGTTCATTATGACGCGCTGACCATCGAGCAGGGCGCGCAAGTCGACGGCCGCTTTGCCCCGCGCAACGCTGGATCGGACAGCCAGGACTCTCAGCTCGGTTAAGCGCTTTTGTGGATCGCAGGCGGCGCTGCCGCGAGCGATCAATCCGCGGCCTGCAGCTCCGCCCGCAGCGCTTTGCGATCCAGCTTGCCGATCATGGTCTTGGGCAGTTCTGTTCTGATCACCACTGCATCAACCCGTTCGTGCTTGCCCAGCCGGGCGTTGACCCAGGTTTTCAGAGTCGCAGGATCGGCATCGGCAGCCGCGCCGGTAAGCGTCACATAGGCGCGCGGCACTTCACCGTGGTAGGCATCGGCCACCCCGATCACCAGCACCTCCTTGATCGCCGGATGGTCCTGCAGCACGGCTTCGACCTGGCTGGGGAACACCTTGAAGCCCCCCACCGCGATCATGTCCTTGATCCGGTCAACGATCCGCAGATAGCCGCCGTCTTCCAGCACGGCGACATCCCCGGTGCGCAGCCAGCGGCCGTCGGGGCGTTCGGCAAAGGTGGTCGTATCTGCTTCGGGCCGGTTCCAGTACCCGCTCATCACCTGTGGACCCTGTATCGCCAGTTCACCCGGTTCACCCGGCGGGGCATCGCGGGTCGGATCTTCCTTGTCGAGCAGGCGAATGCGCGTGCCGGGCAAGGGCTGGCCGATCGTCCCGGTGCGGTCGGCTCCTTCATAGGGATTGGCAGAGACCACTCCGGAGGTTTCGGTCAGGCCATAGCCTTCGACCAGCCGGGCGCCGCTGCGCGCTTCGAACTGCTCCTTGACCGGGCCGGGCAGCGGGGCCCCGCCCGAAATGCAAACCCGCAGCGAACTGAAATCGGTCTTGGCGAAGTCCGGATGATCGAGCAGGGCCTGATACATGGTCGGGACGCCAGGCATGGCGGTGGCTTTGACCCGACTGATGGTCTTCAGCGCCTGCCCGGCTTCGAACCGGGGCAGCATCGCGATGCAGCCGCCGTTGGCAATCGTGCGGTTGAGCACGCAGACATTCGCGAAGACATGGAACAGCGGCAAGACCCCCATGATCATGTCACGCGCGCCGCGCTGCGGATCGATCATTTCGATCTGGCGGGCGTTGGCCGCGATGTTCTGGTGAGTGAGCATCGCGCCTTTGGGCGCGCCGGTGGTACCCCCGGTGTACTGGATCAGTGCGAGATCGGCGTTGGGGTCCAAGTTCACTGGAACCGGCACACGGTTGCGCGGCATCGCGGACCACAGCGCCACTTCCGCGCGGCGCGGAACCCGCGCCAGCGCCTTGCGCCCCAGCACCCGCAGCGCCAGCGCCTTTGGCCACGGCAACTGATCCGCCAGCCGCACCACCACCAATCGCTCCAGTGCAGAATGGTCCAGAACTTCGATTGCGGTTGGCAGCAAGCTGGCCGCGTCCAGCGTTACCAGCAGCCGTGTGCCCGAATCGGCCACTTGCGCGGTCAGTTCCTGCGCGGTGTAGAGCGGACTGAAATTGACGACGACCGCGCCGGCGATCAGCGTGCCGTAATAAGCAGAAACATAGGCCGGGACATTGGGCAGGTACAGCCCCACCCGGTCGCCTTTGCGGATGCCCAGTTGTTGCAGCCAGGCGGCAAAGCAGACAGCCTCGGCATGCAGCCCGGCGTAAGTACGAACCTTGCCCATGAAATCGACCAGTGGTCTGGTTCCATAGGTGGCCACGGTTTCGGCAAAGAAGCTTGGCAAAGATAGCGGTGCGAAGTTCTGATCCCACGCACAGGGATGTGCGTAGTGATCGCGCCAAGGCGTGGAATTGCTTAACGACTTCATGCCCCGCGCATGCCCCTTTCAGACAAAAAGGGCAAGCGCTTCAAGACATTGACTAGTGTACTTGTGCTATTCTGCGTCGCCGATTGCTTCGGCCGCACGCTTGGCTTCAAGCCAGGCTGCCGCTTCGGCTTCCTGCGCCGCGGCACCGGCCACCTTCGCCGCTGCATCACGCTCGGCGCGCAGCTCCTCGATCAGGGCCTCACGATCATCACCCAGCCGCAGGTCATCGCCGGCTTCGTCGGCAATGCCGGCTTTCTTCGCGGCCTTGGCCACCATCGCATCGAGTTCACGCTGCGAGCACAGCCCCAGCGTCACCGGGTCCTTAGGCTGGATATTGGCAATGTTCCAGTGGCTGCGATCACGGATCGCGGCGATTGTGTTGCGCGTCGTGCCGATCAGCTTGCCGACTTGCGCGTCCGAAATTTCGGGGTGGTTGCGCAGGATCCACGCGATCCCGTCGGGCTTGTCCTGGCGCTTGGACACCGGGGTATAGCGCGCGCCTTTGGTCCGGCTGACCGAAACCGGCGCCTTCTGCATCTTCAGGGCGTAGTTTGGATCGGCCTGGCCCTTTTCGATTTCCGCCATGGTCAATTCGCCCGAACGGACTGGATCGCGCCCGGTATATTTGCTGCTGGCCAGATCATCGGCCATCGCCTGGACTTCCAGGATATGCAGTCCGCAGAATTCCGCGATCTGTTCAAAGCTGAGCGCGGTCGTATCAACTAACCACGAGGCGGTGGCATGCGGCATTAGCGGGGTCGGCTGAGTCACGGGTATTCTCCGTCAGAAATAAATAGGGCCGCCCCTTGCGGAGCGGCCGATCACGCTGGGCATGTATGCCGGTTTGGTTGCTTGGGCAAGCGCGGATCGCGCCCAGCCAAGCAAATCGTAAGCTTTTGCGCCTAGTCCACCGATCGGTCTGGCCGATAGGGGAGGGATGGCGTGCGGTACAGAGTTGCGATGCTTGGCCTTAGTTTGGTTCTTACGGCCTGCGGCATCGGCGCCGCGCGCGAAGATTTTGCCGTGACCAAGGCCGAGCCGGTCGCCGCTGCATTTGCGGCGCTAAGTGGCGGCGCACTTCCGCCCGAGCTGCGCGTCCTGTTCCCCGGGCTCAAAGTTGTGCGCAGTCGGCCTGACGATAGCTCGGTCCTGTACACCATCCCGGCGTCCGACGGCACCGAATCGACCATCCTGCTGAATTTCGAGAGTGCCGATGGCGGAGGCAGCACGATCGTTCACGCGGCGGTGCAGGTTCCGGCGATCCGCGCCCAGGTTGCTGGACAGAACAAGGTGATCAGCGAGGCCAAGGTCGAGCTTGAACTGCGCGGACTGATTACCGACAAGTCCGGGGAAGCCGCGCGGCAGGAGCTGTCCGGCTTGCTGGCGGCGGTGGCGATTGCGACCGACGCCAAGGCCATGGTCGAGGCCCAGCGGCTGATGAAGGACCCGCGCAGCCGCGCCGCCGCTTTGGAGGCGCTGGGGGACGATCTCTACGAACCCTATGACGCCGAAGCCGATGCCGACAGCGCCGACCGGGTCGAGGGCCGCGCACCGCAACCGGCGAGCGACCCGGATGCCGCGCTTGAGCGGACCGAAGATGCTGCGCGCGAAGCCGAATGGCGCGAAGAGCGCAGGCTGCGCGCGGCCAGCGCAGCAGGCGACGAGGCGAGCGGGGACACGTCCGCGCCCGAGTTTACGCCGGACGAATAGCGCCCATCAGGCTGCGAGTACGATCTTGCCAATATGAGCCCCTGCTTCCATCCGCGCGTGCGCGGCGGCGGCATCGTGCAGGGCAAAGGTCTGGTCCATCACCGGGCGCAACGTGCCATCTTCCACCAGCGGCCAGGCGTTCTGCGCGATTTCCTGCGCCAGCAAGGCCTTGAATTCGCGTGAACGTGGCCGCAGCGTGGAGCCGGTCAAGGTATGCCGCCGCACCATCAGCGCGGCCATGTTCAGCTCGGCCATCAGCCCGCCCTGGACCGCAATCGTCACGTGGCGACCATCTTCGGCGAGGCAGCGCAGGTTGCGCGGAACATAGTCCCCCGCGACCATGTCGAGCACCATATCCACGCCCTTGCCGCCGGTGATCCGCGCCACTTCTGCGACGAAATCGGCCGATCTTGTAGTCGATCGCATGATCCGCGCCGATGCGCAGCGCGGCCGCGCATTTCTCCGCATCGCCGCAGGTCACGATCACGGTCAGTCCGAACTGCTTGCCCAGCATGATCGCCATGGTCCCGATCCCGCTGGTGCCGCCGTGGACCAGGATCGTCTCGCCATCGCGAACGTGGCCGCGTTCGAATACGTTGTGCCAGACAGTGAACAGCGTTTCGGGCAAGGCTGCGGCCTGATCGAGCGGCAGGCCCGCAGGCACCGGCAAGCAGTGTTCAGCTACGGCCAGGCAATATTCGGCATAGCCGCCACCCGAGACCAGCGCGCAGACCGGCTGGCCGAGCAGCGCTGAGTTCGACCCCTCACCCAGTGCCACAATCGTTCCGGAAATCTCCAGCCCGGGGATCGGGGAGGCACCCGGCGGCGGCGGGTATTTGCCCTGGCGCTGAACGCAATCGGGCCGGTTGACCCCGGCAAAGGCGACCTTGATCAGCACTTCGCCCGGACCGGGGCTTGGCACGGCGACAGTTTCTGCGCGCAGCACTTCGGGCCCGCCGGGTGCATCGAACCCGATCGCGATCATGGTTTCGGGAAGCTTTTCAGTCATCTACTCAGCCCCTGTTGCCTTACGGTAACGCCAGCCGCCCTAGCCGCAGGAACGGTTGACAGCAAGGCCAACCGGGTGGATTCTGTGCGGCAATGGACGAAGATGATCGCCCGCGCCGACGCCTTGATTTCGCCAGCCAGTTGGCAGGCGAATTGCTTGATCCCTATTCGCAGGATGAACTGGGTGAACGGATCGGCCTGCTGGAGGCGGAAATCGCACGGGTGAAGGCCCATCGTGACCGCGCTTCGGCGCATCGCAGCGCGGCGGATGCCCTGTTTCGGCCGCGATCAGATTGATGTTGCGGGCACCCCCTCCCAATTTCCCAGAGGGGCCCCATATAGCTTTGGTTAACCACGCTGCCTCATACTTGCCGCCAGACAATTGGGGCGGCGCTGCCCGGAAAGGTCGTTGAATGCCCAGTTTTGCCCAGAGCCTGGAAAAGACGCTCCACGCAGCGCTGGCCAATGCGGCCGAACGCAGCCACGAATATGCCACGCTGGAGCATCTGCTGCTGGCGCTGATCTCGGACACCGATGCAGCGCAGGTGATGGAAGCCTGCGGGGTCGATCCGGGCGAACTGGGCGAAGTGGTGAAACAGTACCTCGATCAGGAATACCAGTCGCTCAAAACCGAGGAAAAGGGCGATCCCGCGCCAACCGCCGGGTTCCAGCGGGTGATCCAGCGTGCGATCCTGCATGTCCAGTCGAGCGGCAAGGATACCGTCACCGGCGCCAATGTACTGGTCGCGCTGTTTTCCGAACGGGACAGCTATGCGGTTTATTTCCTGCAACAGCAGGACATGAGCCGGCTCGATGCCGTCAGCTTCATCAGCCACGGGATTGGCAAGGGCGGCAAGCGGATCGAAGATCGCAGCCCCAAGGGCAGCAGCGACGCCCAGCCGTCTGGAACGAGCAGTGAGGACAAGGCCCAGGGCAAGGACGGCAAGAAGGATTCGGCGCTCGATCAGTTCACGGTCAACCTCAACGAAAAGGCGTTGAAGGGCAAAGTCGATCCGCTGATCGGACGCGGCCCCGAAGTGGACCGGACGATCCAGATCCTCTGCCGCAGATCCAAGAACAACCCGCTTTATGTCGGCGATCCCGGCGTCGGCAAGACCGCGATTGCCGAAGGGCTCGCGCGCAAGATCGTCGAGGGCCAGGTCCCCGAAGTGCTTAACGGGGCCGTGATCTATTCGCTCGACATGGGCGCACTGCTCGCCGGGACCCGTTATCGCGGCGATTTCGAGGAGCGGCTCAAGCAGGTCGTGAGCGAGCTGGAAAAAATGCCCGATGCGGTGCTGTTCATTGACGAAATCCACACCGTGATCGGCGCCGGAGCGACGAGCGGCGGGGCGATGGACGCCTCCAACCTGCTCAAGCCTGCGCTGTCGGGCGGGACCATTCGCTGTATCGGTTCGACCACCTACAAGGAATTCCGCAACCACTTCGAAAAGGATCGCGCCCTGCTGCGCCGGTTCCAGAAGATCGATGTGAACGAGCCGACCATCGAGGACACGATCAAGATCCTCAAAGGGCTGCGCAGCGCTTTCGAAGACCATCACAAGGTCAAATATACCCCCGACGCGATCAAGACCGCAGTCGAGCTGTCGGCGCGCTATATCAATGACCGCAAGCTGCCCGACAAGGCGATCGACGTGATCGACGAGGTCGGCGCGATGCAGATGCTGGTCCCGCCATCGAAGCGCAAGAAGGTGATAACCGCGCGCGAGATCGAGGCTGTGATCGCCACCATGGCGCGCATTCCGCCCAAATCGGTTTCCAGCGATGATCGCAGCGCGCTCGAACATCTGGAGCGCGATCTGAAGCGCGTGGTGTTTGGCCAGGATCAGGCGATCGGCGTGCTGAGCTCAGCCATGAAGCTCAGCCGCGCTGGCTTGCGCGATCCGGACAAGCCGATCGGCTCGTTCCTGTTTTCGGGCCCAACCGGCGTCGGCAAGACCGAAGTCGCCAAGCAGCTTGCCAGCATCATGGGCATTCCGATCCAGCGTTTCGACATGTCCGAATATATGGAGCGGCACTCGGTCAGCCGCCTGATCGGCGCGCCTCCGGGTTATGTCGGCTATGATCAGGGCGGCTTGCTGACCGATGCGATTGACCAGCAACCGCATTGCGTGCTGCTGCTCGACGAGATCGAGAAGGCCCACCCCGACCTGTTCAACATCCTGCTGCAGGTGATGGATAACGGCCGCCTGACCGACCACCACGGCAAGACCGTCGATTTCCGCAATGTCGTGCTGATCATGACCACCAATGCCGGGGCCAGCGACATGGCCCGTCAGGGCATCGGCTTCGGCGATGTCAGCAAGGCCGACGCCGGGCGACGAGGCGGTGAAGAAGATGTTCAGCCCCGAGTTCCGCAACCGGCTCGATGCGATCGTGCCCTTTGCCTACCTCGGCACGGAAACGATCAGCCGCGTGGTCGACAAGTTCGTGCTGCAGCTGGAACTGCAACTGGCCGAGCAGAACGTCCACATCCAGTTTGATGGCGATGCCCGCGAATGGCTGGGCAAGCGCGGTTATGACAAGCTCTACGGCGCGCGCCCGATGGCGCGGCTGATCCAGGAAAAGGTCAAGCAGCCGCTTGCCGAAGAACTGCTGTTCGGCAAACTGCGCCACGGCGGCGAGGTGCACGTCAGCATCAAGGACGCTGACAGGGATGGAGGGGCGCTGTCGTTCGAACTGACCCCGGCACCGCCGAAGGTGCCCAAGGTCAAGCCCAAGGTCACGCCGCCAAAGATCAGGGTCAAAGCAAAGCCAGCCGCCGAACCCAACAGCGAGGAATAGCTCGCGCGATCCGGCGGCCAGCCTGCCTTACTTGATTTCGCCGAGTTCCTTGGCGAGCTTGGCCAGCAGTTCGTCCGTAATCTTGCCCTCGGAATAGGGCTGGATCTGACGCAGTGACATTGTCTTGACCATATCCAGCATGGGGTGGACATCGATGCCGGGCATATTGGCGAGCAGCACGGCCTTGCCGGCCGGATCGGCCAGGATGGTTTCCAGCGGCGTGTCGACCGTCAGCCGCGGCGCAGCTGCCTCGGTTTCGGCAAGCGCGGGAGCGGCAAAGCCAAGGGTCAGGGGCGCGGCGAGAGCCAGCATAAGCGCAACAGTTTTCATTCGGTTGTCTCCCGGCAGGCCGCAGCATGCGGGTCCTGCAACTCTGCGGTCCGTCTAGCGCCAACCACCCGGTGCGAGCAAGCGCGAAGGCTTGTGCAGGGCCGCAACAACGGCTAGACCAGTTGCAGATTGAAACTGGAGATCTGTCGATGCGCATTGCTGAATTCACCCTCGCCTCGTTCGACCAGCTATTGGGGACCTTCGATCACTTGCTGGGCAAAGCGGCGGCAGACCCGCGCGCCGAAGCCCTGTTCGCCGCGCGTCTTGCCGAAGATATGGCGCCGCTCGCCACGCAAGTCCGGTTCGCAACGCAGCAGATTGTGAACACCTTCAACCGCCTGACGGGCAGCACGGTTGCGAGCGTCGACAGCGACCATGCTACGCTCGCCGATGCCCGGGCGCACCTTGCAGAAATGCGGGAGTTGGTCCGGGCGACAGCGCCCGATGCGTTTGTGGCGGACGAAGCCCCGGTTGAATTCGACCTGCCCAACGGCATGGTCTTTGCATTGACCGCTGCCGAATATGTGCGCGACTGGTCACTGCCGCAGCTCTATTTCCATCTGATGAGTGCCTACGCAATTCTGCGTCAGGCGGGGCTGCCCATCGGCAAGGCCGACTATGTCGGCTACATTGCGCGGCATATGAAGCAACCCGTGAGCAGTTAGTCCGCCCTCATGCAGCAGCTCGATCCCGCCCGCCGCCGTCTGGCGATTGCCGCCGCCGCGCTGGCGGGCTTTGTCGATGCGGCGGGATTTCTGGCGGCGGACCGCTACTTCGTTTCGTTCATGTCGGGCAATACCACGCGGCTCGGCGTGGATTTGATCACCGCGCCGCAAGCAGCATGGATTCCAGCGTTGCTGCTGGCGGGGTTTGTCTGCGGGGTGACAGGCGGGGCCATGCTGGCAACGCGGGCAGGTAGCAGGCGAAAGCCCGTGGTGCTGGGGGCGGTGGCCGTGTTCCTGGCTATGGCCGCCCTGGCGCAACTGGCGGACCAGCCCGCACTGCTGCTCGGGCTGCTGGTGCTGGCGATGGGCGCGCTCAACAACACCTTTCAACGCGACGGCGAGGTGGCGGTCGGACTGACCTACATGACCGGCGCGCTGGTCCGTATGGGCCAGGGTCTGGCCGCGCGGCTGAGCGGAACCGGCGGTGCAAACTGGAACAGCTGGGGGCTGCTGTGGCTGGGGTTGGCTGGAGGCGCGATCTGCGGAGCCTATGCCTGGCTCACCTGGCCCGGCAGCGCGCTGTGGCTGGCGGCGGGCTGGGCCGGATTGCTGGCGCTGTCGGCACGGCGATTGCGTTAGGGTCGCAGCCGCCACTCCAGTTGAGACGCGCGCAAGCACCCCATAGGCAAATGGGGCCGACATTGCTGCCGGCCCCACGCTCGCCTGTATCGGTTCCGGACGCATTGGGCGATCGCTTTTCCCGGGGTCGTTCTGGACAACACAGCCGCTGTGATGCGCTTGAGAGCACCTCGCGTACCATCGCACCGAGGGTGCCAGCATCGTGATGCTCGTCGCATCGGGCCTGATCGAACCTGGCTGGGAAGCCTGCTTCGATCCTGTCGTCACGCACAATCCGGTGGCCCGTGAGGGCCAGCTTTCTACACCCGGTGGTCCAACACCGGCGTCGGTCCCGTCAGGCGGTTGGTTCTGGCATCCTCGGCAAGCCGATTCGGCCGTTCCCTTCCACCTGGCGGTTCCACGGCCTGCTTCTGCACTTCCGCGCCTTCCCGGCTTTGTGTCCGGACCGAAGTCCTTCCCTTCCACCAGGCCGTTGCGACTGCCTGAAACCGGCCTGCCGACTGCGCGCCTCTCGCTGCATCTGCGGTTCGCCAGGTCTCCTCCGGGGATTCGACGAGGCGTGTTTTCCGATAGAGCGCGGGGCATCGCTGCCGCATCATCCGGTTGCGTTTTCCCTTTCAATTTCAGAGGTTTCCCCCGTCCATTTCCAGTTCGGTTGCCCGTCTGACAAGCAAAAGCTGCGCCTCTGAAGTGAGTCGCGCAAGCGAAAAATGACGCACTTATCCACAGATCGCCATTTTGGCGGTGGATAACATTCTGCCTGCGGTGGACAGATGGTTTGTGGGCAATTTTGCAACCGGACTTGGTAATCCTTGAGGTCGAAGAATTTCGCGCGAAGACGCAAAGGCGCGAAGATGTAATGTGGTGCCGCAGGCACATCTGAATCTTTGCCGGCTTGTTCATCGCAGAAGCAAGCTTGCAAAGCGGCTTCGCCGCAAGCGCCTCATCTTCGCGCCTTTGCGTCTTCGCGCGAAAAAACCTAACGATCCCGCTGTGCCAACAGCCGCAGCCGCGTTTACCTGTCCCTCTGCGCCAAAAGGCGCAACCGCAGGGCGTTCAGCTTGATGAACCCGGCGGCGTCTTTCTGGTCATAGGCCCCGGCATCGTCTTCAAACGTCACATGGCGTTCCGAGTACAGCGAGTTGGGCGATTTGCGCCCGACCACGCTGGCCATGCCCTTGTACAGCTTCAGCCGCACCGTGCCCGAAACCTTGGCCTGCGACAGATCAATCGCCGCCTGCAGCATCTCGCGCTCGGGCGCGAACCAGAAGCCGTTGTAGATCAGCTCGGCATATTTCGGCATCAGCTCATCCTTCAGATGCGCCGCGCCGCGATCCAGCGTGATCGATTCGATCCCGCGATGCGCGCGGGCATAGATCTCGCCGCCGGGAGTCTCGTACATCCCGCGCGATTTCATGCCGACAAAGCGGTTCTCGACCAGATCGAGCCGCCCGATCCCGTGGCGCTTGCCCAGCGTGTTGAGTTCGGTCAGCAGCGTCGCGGGGCTCATCGCCACGCCGTTCAGCGCCACGCCGTCGCCGCGTTCGAAATCGATGGTGATGTATTCGGGCAGGTCCGGCGCATCTTCGGGGTTGTCGGTGCGCGAATAGACGTAGTCGGGCGTCTCATCCCACGGGTCCTCCAGCACTTTGCCCTCGCTGCTGGTGTGCAGCAGGTTGGCATCGGTGCTGAACGGCGATTCGCCGCGCTTGTCGGTCGGCACCGGGATCTGGTGCTGCTCGGCCCAGGCGATCAGCGCGGTGCGGATGTCAGCTCCCATTCGCGCCACGGCGCGATCACCTTGATGTTGGGATCGAGCGCATAGGCGGACAGCTCGAACCGCACCTGATCGTTGCCCTTGCCGGTCGCGCCGTGGGCCACGGCATCGGCCCCGGTTTCATGCGCGATCTCGACCAGCCGCTTGGAGATCAGCGGGCGGGCGATCGACGTGCCGAGCAGATAGTCGCCCTCATAGCGGGCATTGGCGCGCATCATCGGGAACACGAAATCGCGCACGAATTCCTCGCGCAGATCGTCGATATAGATGTTCGCGTCGGGCAGACCCATCAGCTTGGCCTTGGCGCGCGCCGGTTCCAGCTCCTCGCCCTGGCCCAGATCGGCGGTGAAAGTCACCACTTCGCAGCCGTAAGTGACTTGCAGCCACTTGAGGATCACGCTGGTATCGAGACCGCCCGAGTAGGCGAGGACGACTTTCTTGATCTGGTCAGACATCAGGGTTTTCCGCTGTATTGGCGTTGATTTGCGAGCCGCGCCCTAAGCCAAGGGGGCTGGCGAGGCAAGGGCCGGGGCGGCTGGCCCCTTGGCTTTGGACGCGCGACATGGCGCGGAACTTCACACACTTCACAGGGTCCACGCGGGACGAAAAACGGCCTGTCTGCCCGTCCAGTCCCCCCGTCCACGACCCGTCACCCTGAACTTGGTTCAGGGTCCATGGCTCCGCACACCCGAAGCTCTGGCATTTACGCGGGTCTGCAACGCTTGCTTGCGCCTGAACGCTGGAATCCGCGGCACGATGGACCCTTAACCAAGTTCAGGGTGACGGGTATTGCAGATGGTTGGCGCTTGGATG
The DNA here is from genome assembly GCA_963802015.1 of uncultured Alphaproteobacteria bacterium. Lineage (GTDB taxonomy): Bacteria > Pseudomonadota > Alphaproteobacteria > Sphingomonadales > Sphingomonadaceae > Novosphingobium. The sequence continues at coordinate 355,731 of CAWDHB010000004.1, read as the reverse complement.
GCTGCACGGCATGGCTGGACTCCATCGCGACACGCTGACAGATTTGACCGCTGTAGGAAAACTGTTGTTGCCCCGCAGGAGATCGCAATGGCCAAGGCCGAACTCAAAACCACAGCCACCACGCTGAGCGTCGCCGACTATATCGCGAGCCTGCCCGACGAGCGCCGCCGCGCCGAGGCGGCGGTGATCGACACGCTCCACCGCCGCGTCACCGGCTGCGAACCCCGGATGTGGGGGCCGAGCATCATCGGCTACGGCAGCTATGATTACACCTACGATTCAGGCCGCAGCGGCACCATGTGCCGCGCCGGGTTCAGCCCGCGCAAGGCGGCGCTGGTGTTCTACCTGATCGCCGGGTTCGGCGCGCACCAGGCCGAAGCCGATGCCCTGTTCGCAGGGCTGGGCAAGCACACCACCGGCAAGGCCTGCCTGTATGTGAAGCGGCTGAGCGATGTGGACCTGGCCGTGCTGGAACGGCTGGTGGGGCTGAGCTGGGTGTCATTCGTGGGTGAGACTATTCAAAATGAGAGAAATCTATAACGAAGCTTACTTTACTAACTCAACATTTCGATGTTGAGTTTTTGAAAATATAAAAGTAGGATTTAACTCTGGTCGCTAAAAAAATAATTCCTGCTCATTTTTTGAAGGAATTTATTATGGCTGAAGAACTCATTGATGCCGTGAAAGTGCGTCAGGAGATGGATGCAATGGTCGATATGATCACTCATCCAGCATTTGTTGCTGCTATGAAAAACATGAAGGCGTCGCCGGTTTCGAAGCGGCGTGAAATCGGCAAAGAAACCCTAACCGTTGATGCTCTGAGGGCGCAAGGGGTCACTATCCCTAGGGGTATGCGACTTACGACTCGCTATTTTGAGCCGGGCCGCCCCGGATTTTTGGAAGTCGATGCGGCCGGGGTAATCAAAGCTGGGCGTATTCCCAAATTCGACGTTGGGGATCTCGGTGGGACTGTGCAGTGGGGCGGTTGTGCCTGTGGCGGCGGTCTTACCTTCTGCGGCGGTGCTGGCGGTAGCACGTAAGTAGCACAAAATCTGAAATGCCAATTCGATCACTTGGTTGATTTGAATTCAAGCGAGGTGCGCGGGCCTTAGTAAATTCCCCGCGTACCTCCCTGCATTGTCAAGTATCTGTGCACATTTCCAACGTCAAAGCATAAGGAATATGACCATGGATTATGCTGGATTAAATTTTGACAGGGCCGAGCTTTCTGAGGCCATGTCAATCTATTATAACGATATCATAGAATTCATCACACAATCTGGATTTCAAAAAACGTTTGCTGAAATGATGCAACTCCCGCCGACCGAACGTCCTGAATTCGTTGATCGCGTATGGCTAGACCGCCAGGAACTAGAAGCTCGCGGAATTACAGTCCCGGATGGAATTCTTATTCAAACATCAGCCTTTGGTGACCGGCGTCCAACGCTCTTCGTCGTCAAAAAATTCCTACCTGAAAAATATCATGTCGCGTGGGAAAATGTGAATTGGACCTTCAACAACGACTTTGACGATGCGGACGTGCCCTACGACCCCAAATCGTCGTGGCGTTTCCGCTGTCGGTAGCGGCACAGAACAGCCTTTTGGCAAAAGAACTCGACCTGCAAGACGTTCCAGACGAAAGCGAGGAATTAGTACAGCGGCTCGACGGTAACGACATCATAAAATCGCAAAAGCTCCTAGCCGGATAGGCCAGTGTCGCGGGCCAGCGCGGTCATGCCGCGGACGCGGGTCACGACGCTGAAGGCGTGGCGGATCAAAGCCAAATCGCCGTCCTCGAACGCAGCTTCAAGGTAATGACGCACGTCAGTGTCAGAGCCGAGAAACGCAACCGCGTCGCAAGGTTTTGTCGCGAGTTTGATTTGCATTGCTCCAGTTCGGAAACCAAGCGGATTGCGGCTGCAGCGACTGTCTCCCTTAGCATAGCGCATCCTGCGCAGCATTTGAACTGACCCGTCACCCTGGCGGAGGCAGGGGTCTAGCTGTGCGGCAAGTCTCGCTGCCATTTGTCTGGGCTGGGCCCCGGCCTGCGCTGGGGTGACGGGGTGGGCGCGGGACAGTCGGTATCAGTCCATTGACAAAGTAACCCACCCATTCCATATAGTCAATTCAACATGACATAAAGTCACTCTCCCATGACTATTCCGCCAAGGAACCGCTCGCAATGAAGAACCGCCTGAAAGTCCTCCGCGCGGAGCGGAACTGGAGTCAGGCGGAGCTGGGCTTGCGGCTCGATGTCTCACGGCAGGCGGTCAATGCGATCGAGACGGGGAAGTATGATCCCTCGCTGCCGCTGGCGTTCAAGCTGGCGCGGCTGTTTGGCCAGACGATTGAGGAGATTTTCGATGACGGAGCCCGCCATGACTGAACCCCGCACCCGTCTTCCCCGCAACCGGGTGATGGCGGTGTCCATGATCGCGGCGGCTGGCGCAACCGCGCTGCTGATGCTGGCCCGCGCGATCGGCATTCTGCCGCTGCCGCAGGATATGTCACCCGCAGGCGTGATCGCGTTCTGCGCGGCGATCACCGCCGCCGTGGTCGGCAGTTCGATCTGGTACCTCGCACGGACCGACGAACACGATCTCCACGCCAATCTGTGGGCGCTCTCGTGGGCCTGGATCGCCTCCGCCGTGGCCACGGTCGACTGGGCGGTGCTGCACGAAGCGGGCCAGGCGCCGCCGCCTGACCCGATCATGATCCTGCTGGGCAGCGCGGCCGTGGCGGGCCTCAGCTGGCTGTGGCTGCGCTTTCGATGAAGGGAGGCACCGCAAATCGGTGCCATCTGCGCTACCGATTTGACAATTCGAAATCTTCCCCCGATCTAGGTTGCAGGAAAACCGGGGGAGAGCGGCAGATGGCGTCACTATGGACACGCGCGGCAGATATGGCGGCCAAGGCTCCGCCCGAGCGCAACCGCTATGTTGATTTTCTGCGCGCGCTGTCGATCATGGCGGTGGTCGTCGGGCACTGGCTGGTCGCGGCGCCGTTCATGAAAGATGGCGCGGTGGAAGGCGGGCACTTGCTGGGGATCCTGCCATGGACCCAGTGGCTGACCTGGGGGTTTCAGGTGATGCCGGTGTTCTTCCTGGTCGGCGGCTTTTCCAACGGGATGTCCTGGGCGGCGGCGCAGAAGAAAGACGGGCTGTGGGCGGACTGGTTCGCGGCGCGGGTGCAACGGCTGATCAACCCGGTGCTGCCGCTGTTTCTGATCTGGACGCTGATTGCCCTGTTCGGCACTGCGCTGGGGATCGAGCGCAGCATTGTGAAGCTGGCGAGCCAGCTGGCGCTGGTCCCGGTCTGGTTCCTCGCGGTCTACCTGCTGGTCACGGCGCTGGTCCCGCTAAGCCATGCGGCCTGGCGCAAGTTCGGGTTGGGATCGTTCTGGTCGCTGGTTGCGGGCGCGGTGGTGATCGACGTGGTGACGCTGCGCTTTGGCGTGCCTTATGTGAACTTCCTAAATTTCCTGTTCGTCTGGCTGGCGGTGCACCAGCTGGGCTATGCTTGGAATGCCGGACACTTCGCCAAGCCCGCCAAGGCGCTGGTCTGGGGTCTCGGCGGCCTCGCCGCGCTGCTCGCGCTGGTCAAGTTCGGGCCTTACCCGGTGGCGATGATCGGGGTGCCCGGCAGTGACTTGTCCAATTCGATGCCGCCAACGCTGGCCTTGCTCGCGCTGGGGATCGCGCAGACCGGCTTCGCGCTGGCGCTGGAGCCGTGGATGCGGCGGCGGCTGGATGGGCTGCGGCTGTGGACCGCCACTGTGCTGCTCAACGGCATGATCATGACGGTGTACCTGTGGCACCTGACCGCCTTCGTGCTGGTGTTGATCGCGGCCTGGCTACTCGGCGGGATCGGGCTGACCGTCGCGCCGGGCAGCGCAGAGTGGTGGCTGGCGCGGCCGGTCTGGTTTGCGCTCTATATCGCTCGCGCTGCTGCCGCTGATCGCGGTGTTCGCCCGCGTCGAGCAGGTCCGCGCCGCGCCGGGTGCCACTGACTCCGGGGGCCGCGCGATTGCGTGGTGGCGGCTGGTGCTGGGGCTGGGGCTGATCTGTCGTGGGTCTGGCGATGACCGCCGCGATCTCCATCGCCAGCCCGCTCGGGGTCACCGGGGTGCGGCTGTGGGTGGTGGCGCTGCCGTTTATCGGCGCCGCGCTGGTGGGGTTCGGGCCAGTACACAGCCTGACGGCCAAGCGCTGACGGCTTATTCCGCCGCCGCGCGTGCCAGATGCCATTCCGGCGCCGCGTCTGTGGCGGAGAGCCGCGCGGCTTCCTCGGCGATGTAGTCGCGGGTCAGCGGCACGGCGTCGCGGCGCTTGACCGTCTGGACTTGGTAATTGACCAGCGCGGCGCTGCGGAAACCCTGCTCTGCGCCCGCCAGATAGAATTGCCACATCCGGAAGAACCGTGCGTCATAGAGTGCGGTAATCTCGGCCTCGTGCAGGCAGGTCCGGCGGTACCATTCGGCGAGAGTATAGGCGTAGTGAAAGCGCAGCTGCTCGGCGTCCGAAACCTCCCACCCGGTGCGCTCGGTCGCGCTGACCAGCTCGCTGAGCGCGGGCAGATAGTGGCCGGGGAAGATGTAAGTGCGTGACCATTTGTCGGTCGCGCGCGGCGCCCCGGCGACGCCGATGGTATGCGTCAGCATGATCCCGTCATCGGCGAGCAGGCTGTGGGTCTTGGCGAAGTATTCGTCGTAATGCGGCTTGCCGAGGTGTTCGATCATCCCGATGCTGGAGATGCGGTCAAACTGCCCCTCCACGTCGCGGTAATCCATCAGCGCGAACTTGACCTTGTCCGCCACGCCCGCCGCTGCCGCGCGTTCGTTGGCGAAGGCTACTTGATCGGGGGCAAGGCTGACGCCGCGTACTTCGCAGCCATAGTGGCGGTGGCAATAGAGCCCGAACGCACCCCAGCCGCAGCCGATGTCGAGCAATCTTAAACCGGGCCCGAGCCGCAGCTTGGCCGCAATCAGCGCCAGCTTGTCGAGCTGCGCACGCTCCAGCGAATTCCCCGGATCGCGGTAATAGCCCATCGAATAGACCCGCTCCGTGTCCAGGAACAGCTCGTAGAACTGCCGGGTCAGGCCATAGTGATGGACCACGTTCTTGCTTGATCGGGCGCGCAGGTTGAACTGGTCAAGCCGCGATCCGATCTGGTCCAGCACCCGCTTGAACCCACTGGGGGCCTGCAAGGCCGCGCCGGGGCGGTTGGCATTGCCCATCACCAGCAACACCATGTCGCGGATGTCATGCGGCGGTTCCACCACCAGCCGCCCATCCATATAGGCCTCGCCCGCGCCCATCCGGGGGTCTTTGGCGATATGGAATGCCGCGCCCTTGTCATCAGCCGGACCCGCAAGGGATCGGCGGCGGGGTCGCCAAAGCGGTATTCGCGGCCATCATGGTCAGTCACGACCAATTGGCCCTGGCGCATCAAGCGAGCGAGCATCTTGCCGAGCAGCCACATGGCACACAATTTACGCCAATCCGCGCTGGTGGCAAGCTGCATGTCCCCCCTTGCCAACCTGGTTTGCCGTGGCAAAGGTGCACGCCATCGCCTTCGGGCAACACATTTCAGTGACAGGATCATCCATGCACATTCGTAATTTGGCACTTGCCGGTTCCGCTCTTGGGCTCGCCCTCGCCTTGTCCAGCCCGGCCAGCGCCGATGAAGGCATGTGGACCTTTGATAGCTTTCCGGCCGAACGGATGAGCAAGGATTATGGCTGGGCCCCCGATCAGCAATGGCTGGACCGGGTGCGCGGCGCGGCGGTGCGGCTGACGGGCGGCTGTTCGGCCAGCTTCGTTTCGGGCGAAGGCCTGATCCTGACCAACCACCACTGCGTCGCCAGCTGCATCCAGAACAATTCGACCGCTGAGAATGATCTGCTGAACAAGGGCTTCGTCGCGGCGCTGCGCCCCGCCGAGCTGAAATGCCCTGGCCAGCAAGCCGAAGTCGTCACCGCGATCCGCGATGTTACGGCTGACGTAAAGGGCGCGATCGGGACCAGCACGGGCGAGGCGCTGACCAAGGCGCGCGATGCCAAGGTGGCCGAGCTCGAAGCAGCCGGCTGCACTGACAAGGCGACCATGCGCTGCCAGGTCGTGTCGCTGTTCGGCGGCGGGCAATACAAGCTGTACACTTACCGCAAATATTCCGACGTGCGGCTGGTCTGGGCCCCGGAAGATCGCGCAGCGACCTTTGGCGGCGATCCGGACAATTTCAATTTCCCGCGCTATTCAATGGATGCGTCGTTCCTGCGCGCCTATGAGAACGGCAAGCCGGTTGCTTCACCGGCGTTCCTGAAATGGAACCCGCGCAATCCAGCGGCAGGTGAGGCCACCTTCGTGGTTGGCAACCCCGGCTCAACCTCGCGGTTGTTCACGATGAGCCAAGTCGCCTATGAACGCGAAGTGCGGCTGCCGGTGATGGTGACCACGCTGTCCGAACTGCGCGGACGCTTGATTGCGAAAATGCAGGAAAGCCCGGAGAAATACCGCGAAGGGCTCGACCAGCTTAACGGGATCGAGAACAGTCTCAAGGTGTTCATTGGCCGCGTAAAGGCGCTCAGCGATCCGGCCTTCGTCAAGAAGCTCGCCGATGCCGAAACCGATCTGCGCAGCCGTTCAGCGGGCACTGCCGCGATCGGCGATCCCTGGGCCGATGTCGACACAGCGATGCAGGCCGCGCGGGCAACCTATATCGCGCGGTCTTACATCAACCCCAACAGCGGCCTGCTCGCCGATGCCCAGCGGCTGGTCCGCGCGGCGGCAGAGCGCGCCAAGCCCAATGGCGAACGCTTGCCGGGCTACACCAATTCAGCGCTGCCACTGCTGGAAAAGACGCTGCTGGATGATGCCCCGACTTATCCGTGGCTGGAGCAGCTGACGCTGGAATGGAGCCTGTCAAAGGCGCGCGAATATCTGGGTGCAGACGATGCCGATACCAAGCTGCTGCTGGGCAAGGAATCGCCTGAACAGCTTGCGGCACGGCTGGTGTCCGGGACCAAGCTGGCTGATCCGGCAGTGCGCAAAGCGCTGTGGGATGGCGGCCAGGCCGCGATTGACGCCTCGACCGATCCGATGATCGTCTATGCCCGCCAGCTTGATGCCCGCCAGCGCGAGCTGACCCGGTTCGGCAACGCCCAGATCAACGGACCGCTTGCAGCCGCCGGCGCGCGGCTGACGGCGGCGCGGTTCGCGGCCTATGGGGATGGGCTCTATCCCGATGCCACTTTCAGCCTGCGGATCAGCTATGGCAAAGTAGAAGGCTGGATGGAACGCGGTGCCTTGGTGAACCCGGTGACCACGCTGGGCGGCACCTTTGATCGCGCGACCGGCAACGAGCCGTTTGATCTGGCCGCCGGTTTTGCCGCCAATCAGGCGCGGATTGACAAGGCCGCAGTGTATAACTTCGTCACCACCAACGATATCATCGGCGGCAATTCGGGCTCACCCGTGATCGCCCGCGATGGGTCAGTGATCGGCGCGGCGTTTGATGGCAATATCCACTCACTCGGCGGCAATTATGGCTATGATGCGGCGCTTAACCGCACAGTTGTGGTCAGCACAGCGGCGGTGCAGGAAGCCATGCGGACGATCTATCCCGCGCCAGCGCTGATTGCCGAACTGGGGGGCAAAAAGCGGTAAGCGGTTCTAGCTGGATTGCACCTGGCGTTCCTGCAGGAACGATGATGGGTAGGGGGTGACCAGCGCTGCGGCGCTGGTCCAATCGTGGTTCAGCCAGCCCCGCCATGCCGCTGGATCGCCCGGCAGGATCGCCGGCATTCGCTCCAGTCCCGCCGCGCGCATGGCCGCATTGGCTGCGCAGGTCAGCAGGGCAAAGCTGGGGATCTCGCTGTCTTTCCAGACACCGGCAAAGGCGAACAACGGCTGATCGGCGCAGCCGAACCATAGCTGGCGGCGCTTGCCGGTGGTGGGATCGGCCCGGCCCCATTCCATGAAGGCAGTGGCGGGGATCAGGCAGCGGAATTCGCTGTTGCGCAGGTTGCCGATCCAGAACGGACTGTCCGGATTGCGCACCGTCAGCACCGCCCGGCCCGGATCGCCCGCAGCAGGCGGTGGCGGCACGCCCCACAGCCGCGGGATCAACCGGCGCGGCGGCGCATCCTGCGGGCGCGGTCCGGCGATGAACTCGCGCCCAGCCGTCACCACTGGCGCAAACTGGCCCGGCGCAATATGCCCGCCCGCCCAGGGATCATCCCCGGCGCGCGCAGCAAAGTGCTGCGCGATCTGCGCGGCGGCGGCATCGAGGCGGTAGAGCATGGTCACAGGCGCAAGCTATGCCGCGCCCTGGCCATCACCACAATTGCAGTTCCCTCAATCCGCGATTTCGCAGACTGACATCTGGCCTTCGCGGGTGGTGCGCCACTGGCCGGTCCAGCGGCCATCGACGGCATAGGCCACCACCGGGCATTTGGCTTGCGCATCCTGCTGGTTCCAGATCGGCCCGGCGTTGACCATCCGGATACGCTGGGCTGGCACAGCGGAGAGCGGCGGTGGCGGCGGGGAGGCGGGCCGATAGGCTGGCGGGCCGCCGCGACTGGCTCCGGTGATATCGTACAGATCGCTGCGCGGTCCGCCATTGGTGCCAAAACCGATCTTGCGCCGGAACAGATCGAGCTGGATCTGCACATTGCGACTGGCATCGTGCAGGTAGACCGACCATTCATCGCGCTGCTGCTCGGCAAACCGGAAAGTCACTTGCCCGCGCAGGTCATATTCGGCCCAGCTGCCATCGGGCTGCCTGGCATAGTGTCCCCCGCCAAACCGCACAAAGGTTACGGTCCAGCCGTTCACATCGGCAGGCTGCGCAGCCACTGGGGCCGCAGTCGCCAGCAGCGCCGCTGCGCCAATGGTTCCCGAGCAGGTTAGCGCCAGGGCCAGATGCAGTGCCTTCATGTCAGTCTCTTTCCATTGGCGGGAGCGCACCAGCAACGGGAATGCGCACAAAGCCGGACGATCCTGACTTCATGCGTATCCATCGGTTAAATCCGAAACGGGGCGGCCCGCAAAAGACCGCCCCGCCGGGGAATCGGCTGTTACCAGCCGAAGGTCAAACCAACCCGGCCGGCCGTCTGGCCGCCCTTGTTGAAGCCGGTGGCGACACCGGCGCTGACTGCAACGTTTTCGGAAACCAGCGCGTTGAGTTGCAACGCCCCGGCGCTCGCGCCGTCATAGAAGCCGAAGTTCGTCGAGATGTTGAACTTCGAATCGGGCAGGAAGGTTGCCCCGCCCAGCGCCACGGCAATCGCGGTGGAGGATGCGGTATAGTCTTCCAGCAAGCTGACCCGCGTTTCCAGCGCGCCAACGCGGCCTTCGACCCCGGTAACGCGGGTGCCGAGCGCCAGATCGGCAGCAGCGCGGGCGTTTTCTTCGGCCGCGATCCGCGTGGTCAGGGTGGCATCCCCGGCGATCCGCGCGTTGGCTTCGTTGGTCACCGCGGTCATGCGGTTCGTAACTTCGGCGGCCAGGCCAGCGGTCAGCGTGGCATCCGCCGCAGCGCGGGTGGTTGCTTCGGCCGCCAGGTTAGTGGTCAGCGTACCTTCCGCAGCGATGGCGCGCGCTGTTTCGGCGCCAGTTGGTGGTCATGTGGCTTCAGCGGCAAGCGCCCGCGCCGTTTCGGCAGCACCACCAAGCGCAGCAGCATCGGCCGTAAGCTGGGCTGTTGCAGCATTGGCCAGTGCGGTGTTGGCGGTGGTCTGCGCCGCGGCTGCGGCCGCAGCAACGGTATTCAGTTGCGAGACGTTGACCGCATCGGTCATCCCGTGCCAGCGGCGACGTTTACGATCCGCCGTTCGCTGCCGACGTTGCCGACCGAAACGGTGTTGGCCACGTTCGCGACCGAGCCGCCGCCCAGTGCTACCGAGCCCGCGCCCACTGCCACCGCACCGGTGCCGAATGCGCTGCTGTTCGCGCCCGAGGCATTGGCGTTGTTACCAATCGCGGTGCGCCGGTGGCGCTGCCGACGGCATTGGTGCCCACTACAGTCGCGAAGTTCAACGAAGCGTTGGAGCCCGAACCGATGGCAATCGAGCCACCGCCGCCTGCGCCAACATTGGCGTTGTTGCCGATGGCAACGCCATTCGAAGCCAACACCTGGGTGAATTGGCCCAGCGCCGTGCCGTTCGTGCCGGAGACATTGCTATCTGCCCCGATGGCGGTACCGCCGGTGGCATTGGTTTCAGCGCGGCCGCCGACTGCGGTCTGGTTGAAGCCGGCGCTGACGGGAGCGCCCGGGGTGTTGAAGGCAAAGCCGGTGCCGGCCCGCGCGGTCGAACCAATCGCAACGGTGTTCGCGCCGACAGCAACGGCATTGCCGCCGATTGCAGTGGCGGCGTTGATGCCGACATTTGGCTGGCTCGACACGCCGCTGAAGCGCGCCTGCGCGCTGTTACCGATCGCGATCGCGTTGTCCTGCGCGAAAGTATTGTAGCCTACTGCAACCGAAGCAAAGATCGGGTTGGCGGGGCCAGGTCCGGTGGCGGTTGCACCGTTGCCGATTGCCACGCCGCCGGCCTGCGGGGCGCTCGCGCCGTTGCCGCAGGCCAAGGCGCCATCGGTGCCGGTGGCCGTCGCGCCGGAGTTGGCATCAGCGGCATTGTTGCCAGCGTCAGTGCCGTCAAGATCGCAGGTATTTTGCGCCTGTGCGGGCATGGCCCAGGCAAAGGCCAGCGCGGACGCGGCCAAGGTCATCGATTTGCGGATTGAAATGCGGTTCATGGTAGTTCCCCTTTAGCGTGACGAGCGGAAACCGGACGCGATTTGCGTCCTGATTGCCCGCCTTCGTTTCTTGCGACCGCGAAGGGGTTAGGTATCGTATTCTTTTTGTTACGTGCCGATCATTGCCGACTCCCGGCTTAATCGTCCTCTGACGCCATGATGTCAACTGTGGTGAATCCCACAGCGGCACTGCTGCCGCGCCAGCCGCATCACCTGGCTTGCGTCATCCCGCGGCCTGCGCGTAGATGCGCCGTTGCCTGAGGAACTATTGATCATGTTGCGGACCGTTCTGATTCTTGCCGCTGCCGCTACTGTTGCCGCTGTGGGACTGGCTGCGCCGGTTCACGCCCAGCAGCCTGCCCGCCCCACATCAACCCCGGTCCAGTCCGCCGCCGCCAGCGATCTGCCGCGCGCGATGTTCATCGCGACCATGGATGGCGAGTTCCGCCGCCGCGATGGCGATGGCAACGGCGTGATGTCGCGGGCCGAGCTGGAGCGCTATGAAACCGCCGCCGCCTTCGCCGCCGCGCAATTGCAGAACCGCGAGCTGTTCCTGCGGCTGGATGCAGACCGCAACGGCGCAATTTCACCGGGCGAATTCGCCGCGCTGGTCGCCGCCCCCGGCACCGCCGATGTGACCGCGCAGATGACCCGGCTCGATCCTAATCGCGATCAGCAAGTAACCCTGATCGAATACCGCGCCGCCACCCTCGCCGGGTTCGACCGGCTCGACGCCGACCACGACGGCGTAGTCACCGCCGCCGAAATGCGCGCGGGGAACGTGCAACCAGCGGGCGCGGGGCGGTAGGGGTTATACGCTGGAACTCTGGCCCATAACCAGCCACTGACGGCACCGGCCAAAGCCGGGACCGTCAGCATCAAGGCCTATTCCATCCGTTCAGCCAGGCACTTCTCCAGTGCCTTTTCGCGCTTCTTTTCGGTTTCAAGCGCACGGGCAGTGGCTCGGCATTGGCCCAGTGGAAGTCTTGGCGTCAGCCGCCGCCAAAGCTGCGGATGAATCAAAGTCGGAGGAAATCCGGCCATTGGCATCGAAGGTGACTGGTTGGCTAAGTTGCGACAGCAATTCGCGCCCAGTTGGCAGCCGTGCGCGCTTGCCCGTAATGAATCCTGCAAACAGACCCACCGCCAACAGGCCGACGCCGGTGGCAATCGTATTGCCTTCGCCTTCCTGCCGGAAGTCCCCCGAAATCGGGATTCTCTTGCCGTCCAATTCGATGTAACGCAGTGAGAATTCGAGCTTGCCTGATTTTCCGAACGCGCCCTTGCCCGTTCGCCACGTAATCTCGGCTGTTGCTGGTGTGCCGCGCGGGATCACTAGCGTGTCCCCAACCTTGATATCGTTCAGCACGGTCAGTTGAAACATATCGCCCGCTTTGTGCGTGCTGCTGTTGACTTCACTCGCCACGACCAGCGGGATCGGAGTTCCAGCAATCAGGCTCAATTCCTTGGGCGCCGGCACTTCGACCTTTACCGCCGGCACCACTTCTGTCGCGGCTGGAACAGGTGTAGCTATTGCGGTCGGGCTGGCGGGCATCGCCGCATCTTGCGCCAATACGGACGTTGAGACGAGCGCGATTGCGGCCGTCCCCAAGGCAATCTTCTTCATGTGCATCCCCCTTTGCGGCAGTGAACCTGCCCGTGTTTCAGGCTAGTCAAGTCCGCCTATCAGTGCAAACGATTGCTTTCGGCGACCCCGCAGAAGCTATCTCGTAAGCGACGTACTGCTGTGCGCCGAATTCGCATCGGAGTTTCGCAGACGCAATCCCAGTTCTCGGCCGGGCGGTAGCCGCTTAGAGCACCCCTATCGGCAGCCTCAAATAGGTGTGCCCGCGCGGGGTTGGCGGCGGCATGGCCCCGGCCCGGATATTGACCTGCAGCGAAGGCAGGATCAGCAACGGTGCTTCAAGCGTGGCATCGCGAGCCTTGCGCATTTCCACGAACTCGGCCTCGCCCACGCCGTTGTGAATATGGACGTTTCGGGCGGCTTGCTCGGCCACGGTCGTTTCCCAGTGGAAGGTGCTGCGCCCTTCGGGCAAGTAGTCATGCCCGACGAACATCCGGGTTTCACCCGGCAAGGCCAGAATTTTGCGGATCGAGCCATAGAGCGCTTCGGCGCTGCCGCCGGGGAAATCAGCGCGCGCCGTGCCATAGTCCGGCATGAACAGCGTATCGCCCACGAATGCAGCATCGCCGATCAGATAGGTGACGCAGGCCGGGGTGTGGCCAGGGGTGTGGAGCACGCGGATCTCCAGATCGCCGAGCGGCAGGACGTCGCCTTCGTGCACCAGCCGGTCGAACTGGCTGCCATCGGGCACCACATCATCGGCTTCGAACAGCGGCGCAAACGCCTGCTGGACCACTGTGATCGCCGCACCAATCACCACCGGTGCGCCGGTCTGCGCGCGCAGATAGTGCGCAGCGGACAGGTGATCGGCATGGGCATGCGTTTCCAGCAACCACACCAGATCGAGGCCGTGGTCTTTGACATAGGCCAGCAGTGCATCTGCCGACCGGGTCGCGGTGCGGGCATTGCGCGGGGTGAAATCGAGCACCGGATCGACGATCGCGGCCTGCTTGCTGATCGGGTCATGCACCACATAGCTGGCGGTGAACGTCGCAGGATCGAAAAAGGCGCGGACGCTGGGTGTCTGGGTCATGGCGTGTCTCCTTGACCTTTATATTAGATCTTGCTAAATTAGAATCAAGTTATATATTCGGTACCATGTTTGACCTGAGCCGCTTTGACCCCGCTCTGTTTGCCGAAAGCGCTGGCCGCGCGGCCGATCTGCTGCGCGTGCTGGGCAATGAAAAGCGCCTGATGGTGCTGTGCCAGCTGGCCGATGGCGAACTGTCTGTCGGAGAAATCTTGGCGCGCATTGATCTGTCGCAATCCGCCCTGTCGCAACATCTGGCAGTCCTGCGCGAACAAGGGATCGTCGCGACCCGGCGCCAGGCCCAGACGATCTTCTACCGGATCGAGGACCACGCTGCCTTGCGGGTGATCCAGACCCTGGCCGAGCTGTTCTGCCCCCCTGAACTGAGGACCACGCCATGACTGCAACCCTCCACCCGCTGGCCCCCGCCGAAGTCCGCGCGCGCCTTGCCGCTGGCACGGCGGTGCTGGTCGATATTCGCGAGGCCGACGAATTCGCCCGCGCGCATATCGCCGGAGCCGTCTCGCAACCGCTTTCGCAGTGGGAGCAGGCGCATTTGAAGATTGATCCCGCCGCTGACGTGGTTTTCACCTGCCGTTCGGGGATGCGCACCCACGGCGCGTGTGACCGGCTGGCGGCGCGGGTCGAAGGCCATGCCTTCGTGCTCGAAGGCGGACTTAACGCCTGGGCCAAGGCCGGGCTGTCGGTTGAGACCGATGCCAAAGCCCCGCTGGAGTTGGGCCGTCAGGTTCAGATCACCGCCGGGCTGTTGATCCTGACCGGGGTGATCCTCGGCACCTTCGTGGCCGCGCCGTGGTATGGCCTGGCTGCTTTCGTCGGGGCCGGGCTGACCTTCGCCGGACTTTCCGGGACCTGCGCGATGGCCAATCTGCTGATGCGCATGCCGTGGAACCGGGCGCGGACGGCCTAGCGCCGTGGGCCTCGAAACCCTCCTACTCGCCGCGCTGGGCGGCGCACTGATCGGCTTCCTGCTGACGCTGTTCGGCGGGGGCGGATCGGTGCTGGCAACGCCGTGGCTGATCTATGTGGTCGGCGTGGCTGATGTCCACGCCGCAATCGGAACTTCGGCAGCAGCGGTGGCGGTCAATGCCGCGACCGGGCTGGCCGCCCAGGCCCGCGCCGGGCGGGTCAAGTGGCCCTGCGCCAGCGTGTTCGCGCTGGCGGGCCTCGCCGGGGCGCTCGCCGGGGCGGAGCTGGGCAAGCGCGTCGATGGCGCAGCGCTGCTGATGTGGTTCGCCTTCGCGATGATCGCAATCGCGGTCTCGATGCTGCTGCCCAGGAAGAACGCGGGCGATCCAGCCGTGCACCTGACCTGGCCGATGGTGCTCAAGCTCGCGCCGGTCGGGCTGGTGGTCGGGCTGGCCGCCGGGTTCTTCGGGATCGGCGGCGGCTTCCTGATCGCGCCGGGGCTGATGGCCTCGACCGGCATGACGCTGGCCAATGCCGGAGCCAGTTCGCTGCTTTCGGTAACGCTGTTCGGCGGCGCGACCTCGGCCAGCTACGCGCTCGCCGGCAAAGTGGTCTGGCCGCTGTTCGGCGCGCTGGTGCTGGGCGGGGCGCTGGGCACGCTGGCCGCGCTCCCGCTGGCCAAACGGCTGGCAAGCCGGGCGCAGCTTTCGCGGAGCCTGTTCGCGGGGCTGGTGATCGCGGTGGCGGGGTATATTTTGCTGCGGTGATCTGGGCAAACGGTGCAGCACGGCTCTGCCGGGCCGTGTCGATTGGCGCGGCTCCGACTCTGACGGCATGTTAACCGCCCCAAAAAAGCGCGCGGGACATTTGCAACCTTTGCTGCGGCGGGGAGCTTAGTCTGCTCGGTCCCGACCCATCGCACTTTCCAGCCCCAGCTGTGCCACGAACGGATCGAAATCCCGGTCGGAATAAAGCAGCACCAGCCCATCGGCGATGCAGCGGGTGGCGATCAGGCAGTCAATCGTCTTGCGCACGGTGATCCCCTTGGCCCGCAGCGCGCGGAAATTCTGCGCGGCCTGCACGGCGATGGCGGGGCTGCTGATCGTGATGCAGGGCAGCGCGCGCAGCAACCGCAACAGCCGGTCAAAGTCACGCTGGCTATCGGTTCCCTGCAACACTTCTACCAGCACCAGATCGCAGGTGCTGACCCGCTGCGTGCCGAGCAATTCGGCCAGCCTGATCGTCTGCGGCGAGGATCGGTTGCGGAAAAAATCGATCCACACACTCGAATCAACCAGGATCATCAGTCCCGGCGCATGGCGTCAAGATCGCCGGTCCAGTTGAGCTTGCCGCGCAGGCTCAGCAACTTCTGCTGCGCGCGCATTTGCGTCAACAACCGCAAGGCCTCCTCGACCGTCGCGCGCTTGGTCTTGAGCCCCGACGCCCGCATTGCCCGCGCCATCAAGCCATCGTCGATCTCGATATTGGTGCGCATGATGTGTATCCTTTGGCGGATTTATACACATCGGGGGTGGTGGGGGCAAGGGTACAGGATATGATCACGATGACGCGCGGCTAGCGCTAGCGCACAAATGCGAGCAGCGCATTGGCCGCCCGCTCCAGTTGCAACATTAGCGCTTGAACAGCTGGGACGGTTTGCAGTGCATAGATGCTCGCCGTTGAACCCAGCACCGAATAGGTGTGGAGATAGAACCCCGCCGTGCTCAACACATGGCGGCGTTTGGGCGTAACGGTCTGGCTTGCCTGTCCGGGTGTGGGCAGTTGCGACACGTCGCGGTTATAAAGCTGATGCGCTTCGATGATCCGGACGATATTGTCCGTGGCGAAACCCTGTTTGCCGAGTTCTAGGATCAGCGCCGCCACTGCATCGACTGGCTCGGTCAGCGCCGCCCCGCTGGCCGCAGCTTCATCAATCGGCGTGGCCGCGATCAGGGCTTCGCGTTCCGGATCGAGCGGGAAGTGATGAATCAGATCGTGATAGCCCCTGAAGAATTGGGCAAACATCGCGGCCATGCCATCGCCCCATTCGCGCGGGTCTTTCAATTCGCGCAGGTCTGGCGCAAATTCGCTTTGCTCTGCGCCATAAAGCTCCGCAATCAGCGAGGCGGCCATTGCTTTCAGGACATTCACAATCGGGCGGTTGCCACGCGCCATCAATTCATCGCGAAACGCTGCGAAGCAATGGCGCACGACCGCTTCGCAATTGCGCGGCAAGCTATTTAGGATGACGCCGGTGAACGCCAGCAGCTCGCTCGGCAGCTCGGCCAGGTTATCGCTGTATTGGGGTTGGTCGAACACAGTGTTCGGCCCGGCGTCGAGCTTGCCGTTGGTGATCTGTGCCTGCGGGCTAGCCTGCCGCAGTAGCGCGGCGGCGATCTGCTCGGGGTCTTGCGGTAAAGCGCTTGGTTCAGGCTGAACTTGCGAAGCCGCCCGCGCCCGCGCTTCATAGAGCCAGCGGGTCAGTTCGGCGTTGACGAATTCGTGACCTTTGCCCCAAAAGTCGTGATCGGTAGCCTCCACGAGGCGGCGAAGGATGAGTTTGTCTTCTTTGCGGTTTTTGTCGCCGGGAATGTCAAAGGCAGCGCGCTCACCCCGGATGCGGCGGTTGTACCAGTCGGTCCAAACGGAGTAGTTTGGATCAATATCAATAAGATAGTTAGTCAGCTTGAGCCATTCATCCGTCCACCATTTCGCAGGCTGACCCGACCAAAGGTTTCGAATTGTCAGCATTTTGCCTGATCTTCGAGGATCAAGGTGATTATCAAGCCACTCACAATCCTCTGATACTAAACGCCAATAGCTTGACTGATTGCTGGTATATAGAGGGAAAAATGGAATGATAAAATTTGAAGTTGTATGAGATGCGAAAGTGGAAACTGTAATATCATGGGTCATAGACCAAGCAGCATATTTAAATGTGTCAAAGAATTTTGATCCATTTATTGTATTTATTTCCTTTTCAACAGAGTTGAATAGAGAGTTTTTTGTGTAATTTGAGTTTATATTGCAAGAAGTCCAAAGCAAAATAGAGGTTCTAAATACTCTAAAATTTAGCTCAGCCGCGTCAACTCGTCGCAAAACTATTGTCAAGGGAATTGCACGAAGCGCGGCACGGGCGGCAACATTTTGCACCCATTCGTTCGGCTTGTTTGACAACCACATGTCAAATTCGTGCTGCGATGCGATCTTCATACCCCAGATATCCCTACGCCGCTCCCGAATAGCAAGAAAAAGACTGCAATCATTCTCTTACGCAGCTTTGTAAATGCTAGGGACGCAATTCTAATCAACACACTCCTCAACCCCGCCGCGTATACTCGTTTCCGGCATTTTATCCCCCGAGCGCGGCACCTCTACGCCAGTGCGGTTCGGGAGGCGGTCGAAGGCGGTGAGATCGGCGCATTTGGTGCATTCGTCGACGAAATTCTTGGTTTCCAACGACGACACTTCCTCGTCGACAGTGATTTCGACTAGCTGGCTCGTGCTTCTGCCAGCGGGTTTCGCGGTGCGCGCCGCACCAACCTTTATCTGATGCGGCTTCTTCCCCGACATAGTTCCAATTAAGCAGTATGGGCGAGTGACACGCAAGTCCGGCGCGCGTGCAACCACCCCCCCCCCTTGCATTCCCCGCCCCATCCGCAATAGTCCGCCCCAACTAGGGGGGAGCACAACCAATGGCCTATACCGATGGACCCAGCGGGATTGGCGGGTGGATGGGGTTGTTCCTGTTCGGGTTCGCCCTGGTCAGTCCGCTGACGCTGGCCGTCGGGACTTATACCAACCTCTATGCCGATGGCGCGGTGGCGGAGCTGCTGGGGTCGCGCTGGGTGATCTATCAGGTGGCCGAATGGGGCATTGTTGTGCTGGGGCTGGGGGTGATCGGCTTTACCGTCTGGCGGCTGTTCAACGTGCAGACCCCGCAGACGGTGCGGCTGACGACCATCGCGATCCCGGTGGTGGCGCTGGGGCTGGTGCTGCTCGATATCCTGTTCGCCGTCGTGATCGGCGGGATCGACGCGGGCCTGTTGTTTTCCGAACTCGGGATCGAACTGTTTCGCGGCGCGTTTTACAGCGCGGTGTGGTGTTCCTATTTCAAGGTCTCGAAGCGGGTGGCGAACACCTATCTGCACGCCGCAGACGATGACACCACGCAGGTATTCTCATAATCGCCGTTGCGCCGCTGGAGGCGCTGGCGTAAACTGCGCACCATCCCCGGGGAGTCATGTGACTGAGAGGCAGGCGTAACGCCCTGCGACCCGTTGAACCTGAACCCGTTAGCACGGGCGGAGGGAGTGGCTGGTCCTGCTCAAGCTGAGCCCATCACAGGACCCGCGCTTCCGCCCTGCCCACAAGGAGCGCGCAAGCCATGGCCGATATCAACAGCAAGATCGAAATAGGCGTGACCACCGGGCCGATCCGGGGCTCAAAAAAGATCTATGTTGGGGAACGGCGCGTCGCCATGCGCGAGATTTACCTCGACCCATCGTGCGATGACGCGCCGGTGCGGGTCTATGATCCCAGCGGGCCCTACACCGATGCCGATGCGCAGATCGATATCAGCGCGGGCCTGCCCGAGATCCGCAGCCAGCTGGATCCGCGCGCGCGGCGATGTTGAGCAGGTTGCGCAGCGCGAAGTGAAGCCCGAAGACAACGGCCAGCTCGGCCCGGATCGCAGCGGCGGCGTCGCGCCGTTCCCGAACGTGCGCAAGCAGGTGCTGCGCGCGCGTGCCTGGCCATGAACGTCAGCCAGATGCACTATGCCCGGCGCGGGATCATCACGCCCGAGATGGAATATGTCGCCACCCGCGAGAACCTGGGCCGCGCGCGCCTTGCCGAGTACAAGCGCGATGGCGAGAGCTTTGGCGCGGAAATCCCTGACTACGTCACGCCGGATTTCGTCCGCGATGAGATCGCAAGGGGCCGCGCGATCATCCCCAACAATATCAACCACCCCGAGAGCGAGCCGATGGCGATCGGCCGCAATTTCCTCGTCAAGATCAACGCCAATATCGGCAACAGCGCGGTCGCCTCAGATGTCGCCACCGAAGTCGACAAGATGGTCTGGTCGATCCGCTGGGGCGCGGATACCGTCATGGACCTGTCTACCGGCCGCAACATCCACGACACGCGCGAATGGATCATCCGCAACTCGCCCGTCCCCATCGGCACCGTGCCGATCTATCAGGCGCTGGAAAAGGTCGGCGGCGTCGCCGAAGACCTGACCTGGGAAGTGTTCCGCGATACCCTGATCGAGCAAGCCGAACAGGGCGTCGATTATTTCACGATCCACGCGGGCGTCCGCCTGCCCTACGTCCCGCTCGCCGCCAAACGCGTGACCGGCATCGTGAGCCGCGGTGGCAGCATCATGGCGAAATGGTGCCTCGCGCATCACAAGGAAAGCTTCCTTTACGAACATTTCGACGACATCACCGAGATCATGAAGGCCTATGACATCGCCTATTCGCTTGGGCGATGGCCTGCGCCCCGGCTCGATCGCCGACGCCAACGACGAAGCGCAATTTGCCGAGCTATACACGCTGGGCGAACTCACCCACCGCGCGTGGAAATCCGACGTGCAGGTGATGATCGAAGGCCCCGGCCATGTGCCGATGCACAAGATCAAGGAGAATATGACCAAGCAGCTTGAGGTGTGCGGCGAAGCGCCCTTCTACACGCTCGGGCCGCTCACCACCGACATCGCGCCGGGATATGACCATATCACCAGCGGCATCGGCGCGGCGATGATCGGCTGGTACGGCACGGCGATGCTCTGCTACGTCACGCCCAAGGAGCATCTGGGCCTGCCCGACCGCGACGATGTGAAAGTCGGCGTGGTGACCTACAAGCTGGCCGCGCACGCGGCGGATTTGGCGAAAGGCCACCCGGCAGCCCAAGTCCGCGACGACGCGCTGAGCAAGGCCCGCTTCGAATTCCGCTGGCGCGACCAGTTCAATTTCTCGCTCGATCCCGACACGGCCGAGCAATATCACGACCAGACGCTGCCAGCCGAAGGCGCCAAGACCGCCCATTTCTGCAGCATGTGCGGGCCGAAATTCTGCTCGATGAAGATCAGCCAGGAAGTGCGGGAGTTCGCGCGGTTGCAGAATCAGAGCGCGGACACGTTTGTGGCTGCCGAGGAGGCCGAGGCGGGCATGGCAGAGATGAGCAAGGTCTATGACGAGACCGGGCGGGAGTTGTATCTGGGCCAGGGCGACCGCGAGCACGATTGACATTTGATACCGCATAAGGTATCACTTCACATGACCAAAGCGGACAAGCTCCGGACGGCGATGCGTCAAAATCCGCAAGGCGATTGGACCATCACCGACATCCGGAAGCTTTGCGACGGGCTTGGCTGGCAATGCCTGCCTCCGGCGGGTGGCGGCTCGCACTGGAAGGTTGCGATACCGGGGCAGGATGCGATCCTGACCATTCCGGCAAAGCGACCGATCAAGCCGGTCTATATCCGCAAGCTGATGGAATATGTGAAGGCGATGGAAGATGGTGAGCAAGGCAAAGACTGAGGCGATCGGCGGCTATGCCATCATGGTCGAGCCGCTGGGCCAGGCCGACGGCGGCGGCTGGTTGGCAAGTGTTCCCGCGCTGGCAGGCTGCATCGGCGACGGCGAAACGCCTGAGGAAGCGCTGGCCGATGCTGAAGCAGCGATTGCAGAATGGACGGCAGCGGCGAAGCAGCTTGGCCGCGACATCCCCGGCCCGCAGGCGCTCGGCCAATGGCGGCAACGGGTGCCGCGCAGCCTGCACGAAAAACTGAAAATCATCGCCGCGCGCGAAGGCGTGTCGCTCAACGCCTATGTGGCGAATGTGCTGGCGGAAAATGTGGGGCGGGCGGCGTAATTGGTGTGGTGTCGCTGCAATTTAAAGGTCTATGACGAAACCGGGCGCGAGATTTACATGGGGGCGGGGGACCGGGAGCGGGATTGAATGCGTTAGACAAAAGGGATCAATCATAGGTTGGCCGAGGAGCATAGTGCTTTCCGGAAATTGTTGACGTTCTCGAAAAAATCGGCAGCTTAAATGCTATTAGGGGGAAGTATGCCGATACCGGAATGGAACGAATATGGTATTCTGCCCGAGGGTATTCATGACTGTGCAATCGATGAAGTCGGTGTGCGATTTGGCTTCAATGAGCACCGTCAGCAATTAATCGATGGTTTAACTGGGGCGATCAACTGGCTCGGCACGATGCCTCCAATTGAGAGTCTTATTCTCGATGGAAGTTTCGTGACCGATAAGGAGAAGCCGGGAGATATCGATGCTGTCGCGATGATTACGAATCTAACAGAACGAAATCAACGCGAATGGGTTAGATCTTGGGAGCCGCAGAGGGCGATGATCAAAGAGCAGTATCACGTTGACCTCTACCCAACCGTTATTGGGCACGGCAATAATTTTGCTGCTTATTTTCAGTATCTTAGGCCGGAAGAAGCGCTTGAACGCGGCGCTCCGCTTGGTGTACTCAAGGGCATCTTAAGGATGCCACTATGAGCTCATGGAAAGAACAACTTGAAAGACAGGCACGTTCGCTGATTCGCGAAATTGCCTCTCTTGAGAGCTATCTTGATCCAGAAATGCCTTCATCCGCCCTTGATGAACTGTTTGTCACATTGCAGCGCATTTATGTCGCTGACCTACCATTGGCCGATTTGCGAGATTTGTCAGATCTGATTATTCGGCTCAATGGCGACGCTTTCAATGAACGTCCACGCTTGCAATTGGTGACGTCGATCTTTGAGAATGTCACAAGCAGGGTGACGGAATTAACCAAGGTAATCTTAGGTCGATGGGCGGACGGAAGAGTTTCCCCATCGTCGCTAGACCTCTCCCTCAGTGGAATGGTTCGAGGCAGCCTGATGTTTGGCTTATCGGCTGATATGGACCGCAAAGGGAGGTCGCCGCTCTTGAGAGAAAGTGACACGCTGGTCGTCTCCACAAAAGAAGCGTTGGATGCCATCGATCTTGTCGCTCATCTCGTGGAAAATAACGAGAATCAAGTGGAGCTTGAAGAGGTATCAGAGCGCATCGAAAATCCGAGAATACGCGATGCTGCGCTGCTTGCTGTGCAACGCCTAGCGCCTAGCGGTCGTCGGGGCATCGAGACGTTTTCCGTCAGCAGCCGCGGTGAGAAACCAGCTCGACTAAATTCCGAACATCGGCGCGCTATCCGCGAATCACTGTTTAAGCCCGTAATTCATGGGGATGACATTCAACTTCTTGGATATGTCAGAGAAATCGATCTCGATGCCCATCGCTTCGACTTGCGTGGCATCGACAATGAACAAATTCGGGACGTCAGGTGTGCTTACCGCCATTTGCCGGACATTAAAGGACGAGATCTCCTCGGATCATACGTGAGGGTTTCGGGCCTGGTAGAAAGGACCGCAGATGGTGTGCCGCGGCTACTTTCGGTTAACGATGTAGAAATTCGCCAGAAAGCACCTGACGACACACGGCTTATCGGCGATGAGGAAATGCCGTTGCCGCTACTCAAAGGTAATTAAAACTAGAGCTGCGTTATCAATCTAGTACGGAGCATCCCTATGCCGCAGGTGCATTTCGCTTTGAATCCATGCACCTTACCGCAATTAAATCTCTGGTTTTGAAATAGCGGGAATTTGTCCAAATCTATCGTTCTCCAAGAGCGAATTTAACTTTGAATTCAAATTTGTCACTCCCTGCTCAAAACCCTTGTAATGCTCAACGAAAGCATCAAACGAACACCCTTCGCGCTTAATTATCTGTTGATTTGAAGTCATCGCACTTGACTTGATGACGCATCTATAGAGGGAATGTGCGTCGTAGGTGACATCGTTAAAGTCTGGCGTTAAATTATCCGGCCACAAGTGTTGTGTGGATGAAATGTTCGTAATCAGCAAATTGAAATCTCTTAATATAGCCGATTTGTGATCTTTTGTTAAAATGATTTCCTTAGAACCAAATATAACGCGCGCCTCATTCTCCATGAGCACCCACTGCAATGTTGTATAGTACTGATTTTGAGCTAAAAGCATCTTCTCCATACTATCTTGTCTGCTTGAATAAAAAATTGCTCTGTAGGGAGTTAACCTCTCGTTATTTAGGATTCTCAATTGCTGATACATAAGTAACGTTGACAAAGCAGATATTACCGCTCCGATGGTCGCAACTACCACACTGAAAAACGCTATTTTTGACTGATCATTCGTCCACTTATTCGTAGATCTCGTTTGGAACCTGTGAGGCTTGAGTTTCCTTCCCGGGATTCGGTGCCTTCGTGACATTTTTGGGCTGCTCATTGCGATTTACTAGCTTCAAAAGGCCGAATTGCCCACGCAAAATGTTACGCACTGAAATTACGGTGAAATTACGGTGACACGTACGATATACCCAAGAGTTTGACGAAGCCACCAGCTTTGCCGCGCTTCGCAAGGCGGAAACTATCGGTCGCCCGGTCGGATCGGCGGAGTGGATCGCAAAGATGGAGGATCGGAGCGGCCTTAAGCTTGCACCGGCCAAGCGCGGTCGCAGGCCAAGCAACGCCGGGGACACGCAATAGCATGTCCCCGTTTGCGCCGCCGGCAACGCATCAACTTGCGCTGGATCGCTGACATGGGATACTGTGTCTCCAAAGCAGCTGAATTCATGGCGGAAATTATGACACTTCGAGGATTGTTGGTGGTGCTGGTGCTGGTTCTGCAACCGGCCACTGCCAGGGCAGGGTCCCTGGAAAATTTCCTCAATACGCCCGGATTGCTGGTTGAATTCGAAGATTACGTGACGGTTGTTGAAGGCGTCTGCAAGTCAGGGAACCCGGAATATTGCCAAAGCCTTGCATCGTTGCTTGAGCAGAGGAAAGATTCCGAGCTGAACCGGGAGAGGATATTGGGGCTAAAAAAATTGGCCTTTGAGCAGAATATTGCGAAATGCGATTCTGGCGCGCTGATACCGTGCCAATATGTTGAGATAAAATACAGACTTGGACAGGATATCAACGTTGTTGATCTGGAAAAATCAAAATTCTATTCTGAAAAATTCGATACACTTGCCGACAAAGCGTGCGCGCGAGGCGATGGCATTGGGTGTTTCTACGTCTCGCAGAGATTTCGTCAGGTAGGCACCCAATATCACGATAGAGCCAAGGCGCGTGAATATCACGATCTCTCCATGAAATATTTTTCGGAAGGGTGCGATAAAGGCGACGGCGCTTCCTGCTCCCTGCTTGCACATCGCTATAAAAATAGCTGGAATTTCGGCGATTTCATGTCTTCCGATATTGGGCGGGCGCTGGCGTTGTTTGATACGGCCTGCGGACTGCGGCATATTGATGCCTGTATCGAGCTGTCCAACCTCTATTCGTGGGGGCAATACGTCAAAGTCGATAAGCTGAAGGTGCGGCGTTACAGCGAACAAGGGTGTGCGCTTGAAAGCGCCATCGCCTGCAGCAACATTCTGCGTTCGGGTGCCAAGCTCACCAAAGAGGAGAAGGCAAACATTCGCGACCGGGTGGCGGTTCTGGCCAAGCGGAACTGCGCGAATGGCAGACTTGGGGATTGTTCCCAGCTTCAGTTCCGCGCAAAGGGATTCCGGTAACCGCGCCGGGTTGCACAACCGCGCCGCTGAACCTCGCCCTACTGACCCCGCTGCTCAATCGCCAGGCGCAGCAGCTTGAACTCGGTGGCGGCAATAAAGTCCCGGCAGGGTCGGTAATCGATCCCCTCCCGCTGAATCCGGATCGGAAGAATGGTGTCCTTGGGCAATTGCGCGACCTTCGCGAAGACTTCCGGATCGATCAGGTAATAAGACCGCATCTGGGTGTTGCATCCGCCGGTCGCGTAATTGCAGACCCCGAACGCCACGTCTTCGCCGCCCTTTGCCAGGCGGACGTATGCTCCATCGATCAGCAATTCGACCTGATAGGCGTAGTGGAAATTGACCGATGTGGAGCCCGGGAGATTTTCCGTTAGCTTCAGCCGGTATCGCGGGCCCTTATCGCTGCGCACGTATTCGAGCTGCGGCAACATCTTTCCGTCGACGATCCCGATTATGCGCTTGACCCCGATCCCGGGCGTCAACAGCCCGCCACTCCCGGATTCCAGCTTATCCAGCTGCTTGCTCACCGGCATCGCTTGAAATTTGGCGACCCGCCCGGTGAAGCCGGAAGACGGCGCACAGGCTTGGCCACCGCCAGCTTGTCCTACCAGGGGCGAAACAGGTGTTGCCAGCGCGACCAGCGCGGCGATTACGCCGCCATTCCTAAGGGTAAAAATGCGACCATTCCTTGGTTTGTTAGCCTTCCCAATGGTTTAAGCGGGAAATCGCGCGTGCGTCAATTGAAATGACGGTGCCAGTTTCGTGAAAGCCATAGGGTGCGCGGCCTTCCCCGGTGCAGCATAATGAGGACTTGCAACGAACGGCGAAGGGCTGCGTTCGCAGAACTATCGCGGGACTATAGTCCAGCTCCATTCTGCCGCCACGTCTGTTTTCTGCAATTAGCCCGCCCGTTGATCACCCATAGCTGCACGCGGAATCACAGTTGGCGATTGCCGCAATCAATTGGGGGGATAATGGACCTGCACCACACTTTGCTGACGCTGCTGGCGGCGTTGGGCGCGATCAGCTTCGCGCCGCTGGCCCATGCGCAGACTGCGCCGGGCAAGCTTGCGCCAACCGCATCCCCCACCGCCCCTGCGCAACCCGCGCCGACCGCCATCCCCGGCTATGCCGAGCTGGCGAAGCAGGCCCAGGCCGGGCCAGTGATGGTGATTTTCGCGCTGAACGCGGGCGCGCTGGGTTCGGTGGAAAATCCCGCCGCCGCCGCCTCGTTCGAGGCCGATCCGGCGGCGATCACTGCCGGGCAGAACCGGCTTGCCAAGGAAATGGAGCTGGCCCGGGCCGAGGCAATCAAGCCAGTGCGGGGACTGCCGCTGGTGGTGGCGGATGTCAGCGCCGCCCAGTTGACGCAGATTGTTAGGTCCGGTCTGGTCGTAGCTGTTTACGAAGACAAGGTATCGACCCTCAGCGTGGCGCGGGCCGCCCCGCATGTCGGATCGCATACCTTGTGGGCGGTCGGGCTGAAAGGCAAAGGCCAGGTTGTGGCCGTGCTGGATTCCGGAATGGATGGAGAGCACAGCTTTCTGTACAACACCGCTCTGCTCCGCAGCAGAATTTACGATGAAGCCTGTTTCGGAACCTATCGCCCCAATGGCTCGCCATGGTTTTCGATGTGCGATTACCGGGTGACCGCCACGTACGGTCCCGGCGCGGCGGCAACGCCGTGCTCCGTTGTCAGTTGCAACCACGGTACGCATGTAACCGGAATTGTTGCGGGCGACCGGAACCCAAGTGCGGACGTTACCGGCATAGCGCCCGAAGCGCGGATCATGGCGGTCAACGTGTTCAGCCTGTACGGGACAACCCCCGAGACGGAGCGGGTGGGTGCGTTCGATTCCGATATTCTGGCCGGCCTGTCCTACGTGCGGACGCGCCGGCTGGCGGGAGAGCCGGTGGCGGCGATCAATCTGAGTGTCGGCGGCGGCACGGCAACGGGTTATTGCAACTCCTCCCCGTTTGAAACGATCATTGCGATCTTGCGGCGGCTGGACGTGGCGACCGTAATTGCCGCAGGCAACGACGCGATGAGCAACGGCGTTTCGGCGGTCGCTTGTCCGCCATCGGCGGTCGTGGTCGGATCAAGTACCTTTACCGATCAGGTTTCCGCTTTTTCCAATTCCTCCACGATGGTGGATTTGCTCGCTCCCGGTGAAGGGATCGTATCGTCAATCGCCCGCACACCAACCAGTTACGGCGCGAGCTCTGGCACTTCCATGGCCGCGCCATTGGTGAGCGGAGCCTTTGCCCTGCTGCGCCAGCAGTTTCCCTGCACGCCGATCGGGATCATCGAGAACGCCTTGAAAGTCAGCGGAGTCAATGTGGCGCACCCCAGCAACGGCCAGGTTTACAAGCGGATCAACCTGGCGGGCGCGCTGCATCACTTGCGGTTTGTGGAAAAGCAGTACCGCTGCCCGGTAACCAATGACCCCACGGTGGTCACCCCGCAGGTGATCACCAAGGAATAGCCGCAGCAGTTCGCCCCCGCCCGCTGCGACCCTCCCCGGTTGCCGCGCACTCCTTTGGTCAAGCCAGGGGGTGCGGGGTAACTTGGGAGATAGCCGAACTTTTCCTCAACATTGCCGTCCGCTCACGCCAGAAACGCAGCCCAGACAAACACGGCACTGCCCACAAGCGTCCCGACAATGGTCGGCTTGCGGTAGGCCCGGCTGAGCAGGCCGATCAGCAATCCGCCGAAGATTACGAAGAACAGCGTGATTCCGGCGATCCAGCCCAGCGTCTTGTAGACCTTTGGCCCGTGGCCCTTGTGGGTTTCCATCAATGCGTAAAGCGTGTCGGGCTTGATCAGTTTCGCGGTCAGCACGCCATTCTTCTCATCAAAGGCGACGTGGGTGCGCGACGT
Organism: uncultured Alphaproteobacteria bacterium; assembly: GCA_963802015.1. GTDB lineage: Bacteria > Pseudomonadota > Alphaproteobacteria > Sphingomonadales > Sphingomonadaceae > Novosphingobium. The sequence goes on along the minus strand of CAWDHB010000004.1, from coordinate 327,877 downwards.
TGGGCGGGTGGTGAAGCTGTTGCCGCGCGCCCGGATATATTCGAACTCGACCGGGACGTTCTGCGCAGCCAGAAAGGTCCGGACATCGGCTTCGAAGCTCGGGCTTTTGGTGTCGAATGCGGTGCCGGCGGGCAGCGCGATAGGCGTTTCGGTGGTCTTGCCCTCGATCCCGGCCATCTTCAATCCACCCGTCACCGCGACCAGCAGAAAGACCGGGGCAAGCAGAGCCGCTCCATACAAATGCAGCGTGATCAACAAATTGCGCAGCTTTACTGTGTTCACACCCATGTCCTCTTGTTAAAAATCGGGGCCAGTGCGGCCCGCATCAAAGTAAGGCCGGTCGCCCGCGATCGTCACGCGTTCCATCACCCGGCGCGCGGGAAAATAGTCCGACGCGGCATAGTGCTGGCTGGCGCGGTTGTCCCAGAAGGCGATCGAGTTGGGCTCCCAGCGGAACCGGCACTGGTGTTCGGGCAGGCTGGCGGTGGCATAAAGGTGGCTGAGCAACCACTCACTTTCCTTGCGCGACAGCCCTTTGATATGGCTGGTGAAGGCAGTGTTGACGTAGAGCGTGCGGCGGCCGGTTTCGGGATGGGTGCGCACCACCGGGTGCTCTTGCAGCGGATACTTGGCGAGCAGTTCCTCGCGGCTGGTGTTGAGTTTGGCAGCGAAGACGCGGCTGATATCGTGGACCGCGGTCAGGGTGCAGACCCAGTCCTGCATCGCCGGGGAGAGCGCATCGTAGGCGGCATCCATACTGGAAAACAGCGTATCGCCGCCCACCGCCGGAACCTCGATCGCGCGCAGGATCGATCCCAGCGAGGGTTCGGCGCGCCAGGTGACGTCGGAATGCCAGAAGTTCTCGCTGCCGCGCGATTTGGGACCATGAGCGATCCGCAGGATCTCCGGATCGGGCTGGATCCTTGGGCGTGGCAGGGTGGATTTCCAGCGCGCCGAACCGGCGAGCAAAGGCGATATGTTGCTGCGCGGTGATGTTCTGATCGCGGAAAAAGATCACGCGGTGATCGAGCAGCGCCTGGCGGATCGCGGCGATCACTGCGTCGGGCTGCTCTTCGCGCAGATCCACACCGCTGATCTCCGCGCCAATCGCGGGCGTGAGTGGTCGCGCCTCGATCAATCTGTCGGCCACCTCTGCCGCCTGCGTCGCCATCGATCCGTCTCCCTTGGTGGGCAACATGGCCCGATACCAGTAGCCTGTCGAGAGGCCGCGCAGACCGATTGACGCCAAAACACTTTCCTACATCGCCCAAATCTGCCTTACCCTTGCCGATGCGCCAGTCCTCACCCCCCGCCCGCCCGGCAGCCGGTTTCGGCCTGCCCCCGATTACCCCTTGCATCCCCGGCGGTGGACCCCGCTGCGGATTTCCGTGTTTTTGAGCGCACTCGATGCCACTGGGTCAGTGGGTGCAGCGGCAGCAGCAGCGGGGATGAGCCGCCAGTCAGCCTATCGGCTGCGCACCCGGCGGCCGGCGCTGGCTGCGGTCTGGCAGATGGCGCAAGATCATGGCGCAGGGCTGGGAGTGACGCAACGTGACAGGGGGTGACACAGGGTTACGCAAACCGCACTTTGCAGTGTTTGGACCCTGTGAAGTTTGTCAAGTTCCACCGGCGCGCGCCAGCCGCACCAGCGCCTCATCGAGCGCTTGCAGGAACCGCGAACGGTCAGCCTTGGCGAACGGCGCGGGTCCGCCGGTCAGCGCATCGCGGTTGCCAGCGGCCCCGGCGCGCAGGTCGGCCATGATCGCGCGGGTGGCGATCGCGCTGCCGATGCTGGCCACGGTGAATGGCTTGCCAGTGTGGGCCAGCACTGTGGCCCCCGCCTTCAGGCAACGGTCGGCGAGCAGAATATCGCCAGTGATCACGACGGCGCGGGCATCAGCGCGCTCCGCGATCCAGTCATCCGCCGCGTCGAAGGCGCCGGACACCACCACCCGCTGGAGCAGCGGATGATCGGGCACACGCAGCCGCATGTTGCTGACCACGCTGACCGGGACCTGGTGGCGAAAGGCGACCTTATAGACCTCGTCCTTCACCGGGCAGGCATCGGCATCGATCAGGATCTGGAGCGTGGCCGGCAACGCAGCGCCTTACCGCTTCATGTGTTCCAGCCCCGCGATCCCGCCCGGCTTCTGGCTGGGCTGCGAGGCATTGGGCTTGGGCGGCTTTTCCGCTTTGGGCTTGCGCGTTTCGCGGCTCGATTTCTTCTGGCTTTTGGCCATGGCAGGTCTCCGGCGGGCGGGTGCCCGGGTGATGGCCTAGGCGCATCGCGGGGCGAAAGCGAGCGCGGCTTACCAGCCCCAGGCCTTGGGCGGGGCAGGGACCGCGCGGGTCAGGTCAAATTCGACGCGGAAATGGCGCGCGTTGACCCCGGTGCGGCGCAGTTCATAGGCAAAGCGCGGTGTTTCCACTTCAACTGCCCAGACATTCGTGACCGAACGCGGCAGGCCATTGGCGCGGAAACTGGCGATGGATTCGGCGTCGATCGGGAATTCCTGGCGCGCGGCGGTACCGGGTCCGGCGGTATCGCCGCCGTACAGCGTAACCGGATCGGGGCTGCCGTCCTTGTGCCGGTGATCATGTTTCAATCGCAGGCCAGACGCGGTACGCGTTATAATCCAGGTGCGCGAGCGGTCCCACGCGGCTTCGCCCGCGCTGGCGGGCCCGGTCTGTACGTGAAACGGAATGCGGATTTCGGCAGGGCTGCAATGCTGCACATGCATCACCATGGCTTTGCCTGCCATATCGGCATCGACGGTCTCGGTAGTCACCAGCGTCCCGGCAAAAGCCTGCCCGCACAGCGCGGTCAGCCGGGCGAACAACGCATCCTGTGGGCTGGTGGGCACGGGGGGAGTGGTGGCGCAGGCAGACAGCACGGCCAGCGCGGCGAGCGGGAGGATGCGGAACATGGCGGGCACTTTGATCGCCGCGGCACGGTCTGTCCAGCGCTGGCGCGGTTAATCGAATGGCGACCTTTGCCGGTTAAAGCCGGACGGAAAGCAACAGGGGTAACCATGAGCCAGCCAGCGCAGCACAGTCTGCAAGCAATCTTTGCCGATGGCGATGGCGAAGCCGCGTGGAGCGCCGCGCTGCACGCGCTGTTCGCCAAGGGGGACCTGGCGGGCGCAGAACGCGTGCTCAGCCAGCAGGTCGCCGCGCTCGACAGCGAGATCGGTGCGCTGTGCCGCGCCGCCACCCGCGATGCGGTCGCGCTGAAGGGCTGGGACGAACTGATCGAAGCCGCGCGGGACTGGCCGGGCGAACCGATCACCGGGATCACCCTGGGGGTGGCCAACGAGCCCGATCTGGCCTTTGACAAGGGCGTGCTGCACGCGCCCTACCTGCTGCTGGGCCTATATTCGGATACCGCCTGGCCGTGGTCGCGCTGCGGCCGTGACGCGCTTGATGGCGGAAGCTTCGGCTGAATGCCCGGCCTGGGCGGGCAGCGAGGAAGACATCGAGGTGTTCCTTGAACTGACCGGGCTTGATCCGCTCAACACCGCGCTGATCCACCACAAGCAGCGCTTCTTCATTCGCGAAGGCGGCGAAAAGCAGCACCGCTGCGCTATGTCGACTATGTGCTGGGCTGCTGGTGGCGCGCGCTGCGGTTTCATCAAGCGGTCAGCGAATGCGCCAAGGCGCGGCCTTTGCCGGGACAAGTTCCGGTGCTTTCGGGTCTGGTCGAAATGCGCCCCGAAGTTCCCGCAGTGCACTGGCCCGCCGGGCGATCGGTGCGCGGTCGCAGCGAACAACGCGCGGCGGCGGTGCGCGGCGACATCGAAAGCGGCGGGTTTGATGCGCCGGACATGGCCGCCAAGGGCCTGATCCAGCGCAATCTGCTGCCCGAACCGGAACCCGAGGTGGTCGGCAGCCAGCTGCGCCGCCGGTTTGCGGGGGCCGAACCCGAGCCTGAGGCCAAACGCGGGCTATTGGCGCGGATGTTCGGGCGAAGTTGATCAGCGCTTGCGCACGAACTCCGCGCGCAGGACCAGGCCTTTGATGCCGGGATATTTGCAGTCGATCTCCTGCGCGTCGCCGGTCAGCCGGATCGATTTGATCAGGGTGCCTTGCTTCAAGGTTTGCCCGGCGCCTTTGACGTCGAGGTCCTTGATCAGAGTCACCTGATCGCCATCGGCGAGGAGATTGCCCACCGCATCGCGCACTTCGACCTGCCCCGCTGCGGCCTGCCCCGCAGCTTGCTTGGCCGCGAGTTCGGAGGCGGGCAGCCATTCGCCGCTATCTTCATCATAGACATAGTCTTCATCGGTGCCGCTCATGCCATTTTCCCTATCAGGATTGCTACCCAGCTCAGCGCAGTCAGCGCCCCGCCCAGCAAGGTCAGCCGGATAGCGAGGGTGAGATTGCGCGCCTGGACGTCGATCGAATGGACGAATGCCGCGAACAGCCGCTGGCGTAAGGCATCGCCGCCGTCCAGCCCTTCGCTCTCGAACTCCTCGCCTTCCAGCAGGGCTTTCAGGATCAGCGCGCAGGACAGGACGATCGGCAACAGCGCGATGAGGCTTAGCAGGGTCACCACCGGCTGCGTGGCCGCGTCCAGGCTGAGCGGCGCCCCGGGGCTGGCCGAAACCGGGTGCGTGCCGATGGTGATCAGCAGCGCATTGAACGCGAGCATTGCCCCCAGCCGCACCGACAGATCGAGGTCGCGATTCTCCAGATATTCCAGATCGGCCAGAAAGCCCGGATCAGGCGGATTGCCGCGCATGGTCTGGAACGCGCGAAGCCGGGACCGGAAGGAAGGAAACGTCATGGCGCAACCGCTAGGTCGCTTGTCGATCGGGCGCAAGCCTGCGCGCACTGACCGCTTAGTGCAATCCGTCCCAAATCAACTTGAGTCCCAGCAGCACCATCAGCACATAAATCAGCGTGTAGAACCGCTGACTGTTCATTCGCCGGATCAGCCGCACCGCGACCAAGGTGGAGATGATCGCCAAGGGCATCAGCAGCGCGGCCGCGATCAGGGTCTGGCGGTTAAGCGTGCCCAGCGCAATGTAGCTGGGCACTTTCATCCAGTTGACCAGTGCAAACAGCACTGAACTGGTGCCCACAAACGTCTCATGCGGCAGGCGGCGCGGGGTGACCCAGATCTGGAATGGCGGGCCGCCAGCATGGGCGATCTGGCTGGTCACGCCCATGCCCAGGCCAAACAGTGTGCCGACCCAGCCGGGCGAGGTCGATGCCGCCACCAGCCGCCCGCCACGCTCCAGCCATAGCCGGTACAGCCCGAAACTGAGCGCGATTACCCCCAGCACCAGCCGCAACTGCGCCTCATCCACCGCTGCCGAATACAGCGAGGCAAGCAGGATCCCCACAGCCGCGCCGGGCAGCATCCAGGCCACAATCCAGCGGTCCCAGCTTTTGCGGAACGACCAGACCGAAACCACATCCTGCACCAGCAGCACCGGCAACAGCAGCGCGGCGGCGGTCGAGGCCGGCATGGCGAGCGCGAGCAGCGGCGTTGCCAGCACACCCAAGCCGGAGAACCCGCCTTTGGCCATGCCAACGATCACGACTGCCAGCACCGCCATGGTCAGCGCGAAGGGATTTGCCAGCAGCTCCATCGTGTAGCCGTGCGAACACGATTGCGCCGTGCTTGGCAAGTCATGATGGCGGCAATTAGGGTCCGCACCGCAATTCGCAAAACGGAGGGACTTTTCATGACTGATCCACGCGCCATGGTGCAAACGATGATCGCGCTCGCTTCGGCCTCGCTCGGCCTGGTGGCGGCGCTGGCCTGGAACGAGGCGATCAAGGCGACGCTGGCCAAGCTGGGCTTTGGCGATGATCTGGCCGGGCTCTATTCCTACGCGATCCTCGCCACGGTGATCGCAGTGGTAGTGCTGGTGCTGCTCGGGCGGCTGGCGGCCAAGATCGGCGGCGGTGCGGCGTTTGAACGCGAAGCCGAAGGCTGACTCCACAGCTGTGCCAGCCAGTGCTAACCTGCTGAAACAGGGAGGCGAGTTGATGCAAGCTGGCTGGCACAGACGTTCGATTTTGGCAGGCGGGGCATCGCTGTTGGCGCTGCCGACGCTAGGCCGCGCGCGGGCCTTGCCGACCGAGGAGGAATTACGCCGCCTGGTCGGGCGCGGCTTGCCGCAGCAATTGCGCGGCGTGGTGCCAGAGCAGGCGTTTGAAGCCGCCGGGTTCGTCCAGTCGCTGCTGGCGCTGGAAACCGAGGCCAAAGCGCTGCGGCTGCCCAAATCGGCGCTGAGCCTGCACGAAGGCGAGCTGCCAACTGATCCTGAACGGCTGTACGAACTGGTACTGCCCCGATTGGTTGCGCTGGTCGACCGCGCCGAATTGCGCAACCTGGGCTTTGCGGAGAAAGTCGGCGGACTGCTCGCCAAGCTACACGGGACGCAGCATGTGACGCCCGAGGGCTATCTGGCGCTGGATGCGCCGGTTATGGTGCCACTGGGCTTTGCTGAACAGGCACTGCCTGGCCAGATAACGCTGCCGCTGCCAGATCCGGCGATGCCTGCACCAGCGCCGCCTGCTCCGGCTGAACCAGACGCAACGGCTGAGCCGATCACGCAGGTCCCGGCCGCGCCCCAAGCGCTGTCGCGATCCATCAAATTCGCCGAGCTGGAGGACGAATATCGCGCGCTTTATGCCGCGCTCGAAATCCGCCCGCAGCACCGCGAGACCGCCGAATGGCACCGTACGATGATGGTCCAGGCGCGCGGACGCTATGAAGGCGCGGCCCGGCGCTCGGGCGTGCCGTGGTATTTCATCGCGGCGGTCCACGGGCTGGAAGCCAGCTTCAACTTCCGCGCGCATTTTCACAACGGCGATCACCCGTTGCACCAGCGCACCCGCCAGGTTCCGGCAGGCCGCCCGCGCACTTGGCTGCCGCCAAGCGATTGGGAATCGAGCACGGTCGATGCGCTGCGACTGATGGGGTTCGCTGGCCAGGACGACTGGAGCCTGCCGCGCCTGCTGCACCGGATCGAGGCGTTCAACGGCTTCGGCTATCGCCGGATGGGCCGCACCACGCCCTACCTGTGGTGCTTTTCAAACCACTACGAGCGCGGCAAATATGTTGCCGACGGCAAATTCGATCCGCGCGCCCGTTCGCAGCAATGCGGCGCGGCGGTGATGTTCAAGCTGCTGGAAGAAGCAGGAACGGTAAAGTTCGCCTAAGCGCGTTTGCCGCCGCCGCAAACCCGGCTATGCTTGGCGTTCACAAGAGGAATTTCTGATGCGCCGCCTTGCCCTTCTGACCAGCACCGTCGCGCTTGTAATCGGCGCAAGTTGCGCTTCGAGCGCTCCCGCCCGGACGCCCGAAGCGGTTGCTGCCGCCGCGCTCAAGGCCGCACCGGTGTTCGATGGGCATAATGACGTGCCCGAACAGCTGCGCGATCGCCGCCTCAATGTGCTGGGGGACTTCGATTTCCGCGACACCACCGGCACGGCGGACCCGGCGAAGGGCTTGATCGCAATGCAGACCGATCTGCAGCGGCTGCGCCAGGGCAAGGTTGGCGCGCAGTTCTGGTCGGTCTATGTCTCCGCCAATCTGCCCGAACCGCAGGCGGTCCAGGCCACGCTGGAACAGATCGATGTGATGAAGCGGCTGGTAGCGCGCTATCCGGCAGAGATGCAGCTCTGCGTCGATGCGGCCTGCGTCGAAGCCGCCCTCAAGGCCGGACGAATTGCGTCATTGCTCGGGATGGAAGGCGGGCATTCGATTGGTGGGTCGCTCGCGGTGCTACGGCAGATGCACGCACTCGGCGCGCGCTACATGACGCTGACTCACTTCAAGAACAACGCCTGGGCCGATAGCGGCACCGACAAGCCGCAGCACGATGGCCTGACCGCGTTCGGCGGCGATGTGGTGCGCGAAATGCAGCGGCTGGGCATGCTGGTCGATCTCAGCCATGTCAGCGAAGCGACGATGTTTGACACGCTGGAGATCGCCAAGGCACCGGTGATCTTCAGTCATTCAAATGCCCGTGCGGTCAACGGCCATCCGCGCAACGTTTCGGATGCGGTGTTGCAGAAGCTGAAGGGCAATGGCGGGATCGTTATGGTCAACGCCTATCCAGCCTACGTCACCCAATCGACCTGGGAATGGAACAGCAAGCGCGCGGCTGAAAAGGCCCGGCTGGACGTGCTGTTCAGCGGCAACCCGGCCGGGTCCGAGGCCGCGCTCAAGCAATGGCAAGTGGGCAATCTCTTCCCCACTGGCGGGTTGGAAGATGTCGCCAATCACCTCGATCATATCCGGCGCCTGATCGGGGCCGATCATGTCGGGCTGGGCGGGGACTATGACGGGATCGACACCACCGTGAAGGGGATGGAGGACGTCTCGACCTATCCCGCGCTGTTTGCAGAACTCGCCCGGCGGGGGTGGAGCCAGGCTGAACTGGAAAAGCTGTCCAGCCGCAACATGCTGCGGGTGATGCGCAGCGCAGAGGCCTTTGCTGCCTCACAACGCGGCGCGGGGCCGCTCGAGAACCCAACGAGTTTCTGATTCCAGACTTGAGCGCCAATACAGGCAAACTGAACCGTATTTTTTGAGTTGACGAGACGACTTGCGCCTTCGGCCGGTTGCACCAGCAGATCCGCAGCGCACACCTGCCGCTACGGCGGGGCTGCAAAACTAATCGCGCGGTTAATTGTCCCTTGGCCTGATGCCTAGGCTCTGGCAGGGATACATCAGAGACTCGGACAATAGCTGGAGAGAGCCATGGATTTCGAACCGACCGAACGGCAAGTGTATTGGCGTGACCGCGTGCGGCAGTACATCGAAAACCACGTCCGCCCGCGCCACCACGAATACAAAACGCAGAAGGCTGAGGGCGAGCGCTGGAAAGTGCTGCCCGTGGTCGAAGAGGAAAAGGCCCGCGCCAAGGCGCAGGGGATCTGGAACCTGTTCATGCCGCCGCAGGCCGGACGGGTGCATCTGGACGATACCTTTGAATTTGAAGGTCCCGGCCTGACCAACCTGGAATATGCCCTGTGCGCTGAAGAAATGGGCCGCGCAGGCTGGGCCAGCGAGGTGTTCAACTGCTCCGCGCCCGATACCGGCAACATGGAGGTGTTCCACCGCTATGGCACGCTGGAACAGAAGGAGCGCTGGCTGCGTCCGTTGATGAACGGCGAAATTCGCTCGGCCTTTCTGATGACCGAGCCACAGGTGGCCTCGTCCGACGCGACCAACATCGAATGTTCGATCCGCCGCGAGGGCGATGAATATGTGATCAACGGCCGCAAGTGGTGGTCTTCGGGTGCGGGCGATCCGCGCTGCGAGATCGCGATTCTGATGGGCAAGACCGATTTCGAGGCCAAGCGCCATGCCCAGCAATCGATGGTGCTGATGGAGCTCAACGCGCCCGGCGTCACGATCGAACGGTTCCTGCCGGTCTATGGCTACGACGATGCCCCGCATGGCCACATGGAAATCGTGATGAAGGACGTCCGCATCCCCGCCAGCAACATGTTGCTGGGTGAAGGCCGCGGGTTCGAAATCGCGCAAGGGCGCCTCGGGCCGGGCCGGATTCATCATTGCATGCGCACCATCGGGGTGGCCGAAGAAGGCCTTGCCAAGATGTGCAAGCGGCTGCAATCGCGCGTCGCCTTCGGCAAGCCGGTGGCCGACCAATCGATCTGGCACGAACGCGTCGCCCGCGCGCGGATTGACATCGAAATGACCCGGCTGCTCTGCCTCAAGGCTGCCGACATGATGGACAAGGTCGGCAACAAGGCTGCCGCCGGTGAAATCGCGATGATCAAGGTCCAGGCTCCGACGATGGCGCTGAAGATCCTTGACGATGCGGTGCAGGCGCACGGCGCGGGCGGGGTGTCCGAAGACTTCGGTCTGGCCGAAGCCTGGGCACACCAGCGCACGCTGCGGATCGCCGACGGCCCGGACGAAGTCCACAGCCGCGCGGTGGCCCGGATCGAGTTTGCCCGCCATGCGCCAATGCCGGACAAGGGCGGTGCATTCAGCTCGGGCGATGTCGGGGTGAGCCGGTAAGATCCAGCTCAGCGCAGGCGGCTTCGACAACCCCGGATCAAGTCCGGGGCTGAGCGGGCTTTGTTTCAAACCCAAACCCGCTCATCCTGAGCCTGTCGAAGGATGTCGCACTATCTATCGAATTCGGAGACCCACATGAAAGCCGCCGTCCTCATCGCCCCGAACCAGCCGCTGGAGATCGAAGAGCTCAGCATCAGCAATCCCGGCCCGCATGAAGTGCTGATCCGCACGGCGGCTTGCGGCCTGTGCCATTCGGACCTGCACTTCATCGAAGGCACCTATCCGCACCCGCTGCCCGCCGTGCCGGGCCATGAGGCTGCGGGAATTGTTGAAGCGGTCGGCAGTGAAGTCCGCACGGTCAAGGTCGGCGATGCGGTGGTCACGTGTCTCTCGGCGTTCTGCGGCCACTGCGAATTCTGCGTTACCGGGCGGATGGCGCTGTGCCTGGGCGGCGATACCCGTCGCGCTCCCGGCGCTGCTCCGCGCCTGACCCGTTCTAGCGATGGTTCGCCGGTTGGCCAGATGCTCAACCTGTCGGCCTTTGCCGAAATGATGCTGGTCCACGAACACGCCTGCGTCGCGATCAACCCGGACATGCCGCTGGACCGCGCCGCGATCATTGGCTGCGCCGTGACCACCGGGGCCGGAACGATCTTCAACGCTTGCAAAGTTACCCCGGGCGAAAGCGTGGCCGTAGTCGGCTGCGGCGGGGTTGGTCTCGCGACGATCAACGCGGCAAAGATTGCCGGAGCCGGACGGATCATCGCCGCCGATCCGATGCCCGAGAAGCGCGCGCTCGCGCTGAAGCTGGGCGCGACCGACGTGATTGATACTGGCGACGCCGATGCGGCGGCGCAGATCATCGAACTGACCAAGGGCGGCGTCCACCACGCGGTGGAAGCTGTTGGTCGGCCTGCCTCGGCGGCGCTGGCGGTCGGGTCGCTGCGGCGCGGGGGCACGGCGACGATCCTGGGCATGATGCCGCTGGGCGAGAAGGTCGGGCTGAGCGCGATGGACCTGCTCTCGGGCAAAAAGCTGCAAGGTGCGATCATGGGGATGAACCACTTCCCGGTCGATCTGCCGCGGCTGGTGGAATTCTACCTGCGCGGCCTGCTCGATCTGGACAGCATCATTGCCGAACGGATCCCGCTGAGCGAAGTCAACGCCGGGTTTGACAAGATGAAGGCGGGCCATTCGGCGCGCTCGGTGATCGTGTTCGACCAGTAAGGATCCCAGCCAATGACCGACCGCGAAGCGATCAACGCCGAAGAAGCTTTTGTCGGCACCGTCGTGCCCGAAGGCGCTGATGCGCTGGATGAGGGCAAGCTGGCGGCCTGGCTGGAAGCCAATGTCGAAGGCTATCGTGGCCCGCTGACTCTGACCAAGTTCAAGGGCGGGCAAAGCAACCCGACCTACAAGATCGAAGCGGCGAGCGGTAATTACGTGTTGCGGCGCAAGCCGTTCGGGCCGTTGTTGCCGTCCGCTCACGCGGTTGACCGCGAATACAAAGTTCAGGCCGGGCTGTTCAAAACCGGCTTCCCGGTCACTCGGCAATATGGGCTGTGCACCGATGAGAGCGTGGTGGGCAGCTGGTTCTACGTCATGGGCATGGTCGATGGCCGGACGATCTGGGACGGATCGATGCCCGGCTCGACCCCGGAATACCGCCGCGCTACTTACGAGGCGATGATCGATACGCTGGCCCGGCTGCACAACACCCCGGTCGCGGACGCCGGTCTGGAAGACTTTGGCAAACCCGGCAACTATTTCGGTCGCCAGATCGAACGCTGGACCAAGCAGTACCGGCTGGCTGAAACCGAGCACATGCCCACTGTCGAACGGCTGATCGAATGGTTGCCGACCACCTTGCCGCAGCAAGACCGGACCTCGGTGGTTCATGGCGATTACCGCATCGACAACATGATCTACGCGCATGACCGGCCTGAAGTGCTGGCGGTGCTTGACTGGGAACTCTCCACTCTGGGTGATCCGCTTGCTGATTTCACTTACGTAGCGATGGCCTGGGTCACCGAAAACGCCGGGCGCTCAGGCGTGCAGGACCTTGACCGCAAGGCGCTCGGCATCCCCGAACTGGACGAAGTTGTCGCCCGTTACTGCGCCGCCACCGGCCGCGATTCGGTGCCCGACATGAACTGGTACTTCGCCTACAACTTCTTCCGGCTGACCGGGATCATCCAGGGCATCAAGAAGCGCGTGATCGAAGGTACTGCGTCATCCAGCCATGCCAAGGCGATGTCCGAACGGGTCCAGCCACTCGCCGACCGCGCTTGGGAATTCGCGCAATTGGCCGGGGCCTGACCACGCAGGTTACTTGCGGTAATCTGCTGTAATCACCCCCGCCGTCGCCAGCTCTGCCTCATGGCTGGCCTCGCGCCAGTCCTCAGCCAGCGCCTGGCGTTCCCATTCCAGCATCGCGGGATGCGCCAGCATCCGCTCGGTCCAGGTCTTGGCCAAGCCTTCCGCCGCGCAGCCCGGCGCGCCCAGCGTCAGCCCATAAGTGCGGATGCGGAACGCGACCGGAGCAAAGAACGCATCGGCGGCTGAAAATTCCGCTCCCGCCAGCCACGGCCCGCCGAACCGCTCCAACCCTGCCGCAAACAGTTCGCCGATCCGCGCCAAATCGCGCTGCAACCCGGCGGACGCGGGCTTGGGTACCACCCGCACGCCGACGTTCATCGTGCAATCGTTGCGCAGATGCCCAAACCCACCGTGCATTTCTGCGACTGCGCCCTGGGCATAGGTCCGCGCGGCCCCAACCTGCGGCCAAACCCCCGCGTGCCGCTCGGCCAGATACAGCGTGATCCCCAGCGAATCAGGCACCACCTGCGCTCCGTCGATCAACACGGGGACTTGCCCGGTGGGGGAGAACGCGCGAAATGCCGCGTAATTGTCTGGCTGAGCGAACGGTTCGATCCGGTCCTCGAAGGCAATCCCCAGCGCGTGCAGCAGCACCCATGGGCGCAGACTCCAGCTGGAATAGTTCCGGTTCGCGGTGATCAGGGTATAGGTCATCCTGCCAACTTAAACGCGCCGCGCCGCCGCGCGCAATCCCCGCCCAGCAAAGTGGCTGATTTTCGGGCAAGGTTACACATAAACGGTCGCGCGGCGCGGCTGGGTGCGGGCGGCAAAAAAGCGCGCCAGCGCCGCCGCGTCTCCGCCCTGTCCGATCAGGTCCAGAAACGTCGCAAAGTCACTCAGCACGATCTCGGCCTGCGCCAGCTCGTCCGCGCTGATCGTCGCCGCTGCCACGTCCAGCCGTTTGAGCAGCGCCAGCCCCCGCCCGCGCCCCAGCGCAGGTTCGCACCGCCGCCAGCGCAGCCGCCCGCTCTCCGGGTGCCGCGTGCCGGTGTAAGCGACCGGCTCCAGCGCCAGATCGAGCAGCCGCTCGCCCAGTTCCTGCTGCGCGATCAGCACCGCCGCGTGCCAGCCAATTGCGAACGCTCGCCCCGCCGCGCGCCGCCACAAACCGCCGCTGCGCCGCCGGGGTCCAATGATAGGCGTTGGGATCGGGGTTGCTCTGGAACATGATGCGAACATAGCGCAGGGCGGCGGGTGTAGGAAAGGGGGGAGTGGGGGCAACAGAAATGCGAGGGCGCAAATGCTCGGTTGGCTGGGCACTGCACCGGAATTGTAACGCCGCGAAAGTGCCCCTTCGCTGTCGCTCGGGAGTTTTCGGGAAACAGTCCCCCGGACTGTTTCTGCTTCCGAAAACTGGTGCCGCTTACAGGATTCGAACCTGTGACCCCATCATTACGAATGATGTGCTCTACCAACTGAGCTAAAGCGGCATCGTGTTTGGAGGCCCGAGCCGGAATCGAACCGGCGTGCGAGGATTTGCAGTCCTCTACGTAACCACTCCGCCATCGGGCCCCCCGCGAGACTCGCGCCTCGCAAGGTTCGCGCCACTAGCTTAGCGACCGGCCTTGCGCAAGCTGGTTCATGATGCGCGGGTGAAGGTCAGCAGGCGGGTAGCGGTATCGGCGCGGTCCAGCCGTACGCGCAGGCGATCGCCCGGCAGCACCCCGTGCGCCACCGTGCGCGCGGTCACGGGCAAATCGCACAGCTGAATCCGCGCGCCAGTGGTGTTTTGACTTTCGCCAAGATCAGTGACCACCGCATCGAAATATTCGCCGGTGCGGCCTGCGAGCAGCGCGGTTTCGGCAAGATCGATCACCGCGCGTTCAACCTGCCCGGCGCGTGCTTCGGCCTTGTCCATCACGGCGGGGAGCCTGGGAAAGGCCGCCGTCACAGCGTCGGGCACGGCTTGGCCAGTGGCGACTGCGAGCGCCGCCTGGATCACATAGCGGTCCGCCAGCCGCCGCAGCGGCGCGGTGGCATGCGCGTAGGTCGCCGCCATCGCGGCGTGCCAAGGGACCACCCCGTCGCGGTAAGGCACATAGTCCGCCCCTTGCCCCGCGCGGCGCACCGCGAGCATGAACGCGGCCTGGCGCGGGTCGGTCTGGGTCAAGCGTCTGTTCAAACTGCGCAAGCGGCATGGCCTCGGCCCAGCTCAGGCCGAACGCCCGCGCGGTCTGGCGCAGGCGGCCCAGCGCGCGTTCGTCCGGCGCGGCCATCACGCGGAACAGGCCGGTCTGGTGCGTCTGGAGCAGGTCCGCCACCGCCATGTTGCAAGCCAGCGAGAGCGCCGCATTGCGTTTCTCAGCCAATGCGAGCGGACGAAAGCGCAGTTCGAACCGCCCATCAGCGCCGCGTTCAACCTGCTGCTCGGGCGGATCGACCCGGGCCGCGCCGCGCTCTGCCTCAGCCGCCGCAATTCGCGCGGCAAGGTCAATCATGCCCGGCGGCAACTGCTCATCGCGGACGGTTTCGTAGGCCAGTTTGGCGCGGCTGCGGATGATCGCGCGCTCGATCCCGGCCATGGTCACGCTGCCATCAGGGCGGACGCGCACGGTAAACACCACCGCCGGGCGCGGGCCATCGGGCAAAAGGCTTGCCGCGCCTTCGGCCAGCACCGGCGGGTAAAGCCCGGCTTTGCCATCGGGCAGATAAGTCGTCACCCCGCGCTGCCAGGCTTCGCGATCGAGCGGATCGCCATCCGCCACAAACCACGCCACGTCCGCAATCGCGTAATGCAGCAGCAAGTCCGCCCCGGCTGCTTCGATTGCAAAGGCCTGATCCAGATCAGTCGCGCTGGCCGGATCGAGCGTGACAAAGTGCCGGTCGGTGCGATCAGCGTGCGCGGTCGGGATGCGCTGCGCCGCTTGGGCTGCGGCGGCCAGCACGGCGGGCGGGTGGCTGGCTGGCACGCGGAACTGCGTGCGGATTGCAGTCAGGCCCTCAGCGAGCAAACGGTCAGGATCGCGGAGAGTCTTCATCCCACCCGCTTGCCAAGCGGCGGCAGCTTGCGCAAGGTGAGCGGCACGAATTGTACAGGATACCCTACCAATGAAGACCCGCGCCGCTGTTGCCTTTGCCCCGAAAACCCCGCTGGAGATTGTCGAGCTTGATCTTGAGGGGCCAAAGGCTGGCGAAGTGCTGGTCGAGATCATGGCGACCGGAATTTGCCATACCGACGCCTATACGCTGGACGGGTTTGACAGCGAGGGCATCTTCCCGAGCGTGTTGGGCCACGAAGGCGCCGGGATCGTGCGCGAAGTTGGCGCTGGCGTGACCAGCGTGAAGCCCGGCGATCATGTGATCCCGCTTTACACCCCCGAATGCGGCCAGTGCAAAACCTGCCTGTCAGGCAAGAGCAACCTGTGCACCGCGATTCGCGCGACGCAGGGCAAAGGCCTGATGCCCGATGGCACCAGCCGGTTCAGCTACAAGGGGCAAACGATCTTTCACTACATGGGCTGTTCGACCTTCAGCAACTTCACCGTACTGCCCGAGATTGCCGTGGCTAAAATCCGCGAGGACGCGCCATTCAAGTCGAGCCTGCTATATCGGTTGCGGGGTGACCACCGGGGTCGGCGCGGTGACCAAGACCGCCAAGGTCCAGCCGGGCGACAATGTTGCGGTGTTCGGGCTCGGCGGGATCGGGCTGAACGTGATCCAAGGCGCGAAGCATGGCGGGGGCCGGGCAAGATCATCGGCGTGGACATCAACCCCGCGCGCGAGGAATGGGGCAGCCGCTTCGGGATGACGCATTTCCTTAATTCCAAGGGCATGAGCCGCGAGGAGGTGGTCGCGGCAGTCGTCGCACTGACCGACGGCGGCGCGGACTACACCTTCGATGCCACCGGCAATACCGAAGTGATGCGCACCGCGCTGGAAGCCTGCCACCGCGGTTGGGGCACTTCAGCATCATCATCGGCGTGGCTGAAGCGGGCAAAGAAATTTCCACCCGTCCGTTCCAGCTGGTCACCGGGCGCAACTGGCGCGGCACCGCGTTCGGCGGCGCGAAAGGCCGCACCGACGTGCCAGAGATCGTTGACATGTATATGACCGGCAAGATCGAGATCGACCCGATGATCACCCATGTGATGGGGCTGGAAGAGATCAACCAGGCATTCGACCTGATGCACGCCGGGGAATCGATTCGCAGGGTGGTGGTATTTTAGGCCGCCCAAGCTGATCCGTTCGTGTCGAGCGAAGTCGAGACACGGGCGTGAAAGTGTCTCGACTTCGCTCGACACGAACGGGCTTTGAAAAATGGAATTGCTCAATTCAAACCGCAGCCACGGCGGCACGCAGGGGGTCTACACGCACCAGAGCGCCGCCACCGGTACGCCGATGACCTTCTCGGTGTTCGTGCCGGACCATGCCGAAGGCGCGAAACTGCCGGTGCTGTGGTACCTGTCCGGCCTGACCTGCACCCACGCCAATGTCACAGAAAAAGGCGAATACCGCGCGGCCTGCGCCGAGCACGGGATGATCTTCGTCGCGCCCGACACCAGTCCGCGCGGGGATGATGTGCCGGACGCGGAGGGCTATGATTTCGGCAAAGGCGCGGGGTTCTATGTCGACGCAACCGAAGAGCCTTGGGCGCAAAACTACCAGATGCGCAGCTACGTCGAACAGGAGCTGCCCGCGCTGATCGCCGCCGAATTTCCGGCGGATATGACGCGGCAAGGTATCACCGGCCATTCGATGGGCGGCCACGGCGCGCTGACCATCGGCCTCCGAAATCCGGACCGCTTCCGCTCGGTCAGCGCCTTCGCGCCGATTGTCAGCCCGCTGAACTGCCCTTGGGGGGACAAAGGCGCTCGGCGGCTACCTGGGGCCAGACCGGGCCGCCTGGCGCGAATACGACGCCTGCGCGCTGATCGAAGACGGCGCGCGGCTGCCAGACCTGCTGGTCGACCAGGGCGAGGCGGACCAGTTCCTTCACGAACAGCTCAAGCCCGGCCTGCTCACGCTCGCCTGCCGCAAGGCGGGGATTCCGGCGACGATCCGGATGCAGCCGGGTTATGATCATTCCTATTACTTCATCTCCAGCTTCCTGGCCGAACATGTGCGCTGGCATGCCGAGCGGCTGCACGCGTGACGCAGGACGCGCGCCTGGCGGAGATCATCGCCGCGCTTGCAGCGCGCGAAGGGCCGCTGCTGCCGATCCTGCACGATGTCCAGGCCGCGTTCGGCTGCATCGATGGCGAGGCGGAGCGCGTGATCGCGCACGCGCTTAACCTGACCCGCGCCGAGGTCCACGGCGTGGTCAGTTTCTATCACGATTTCAGTGCCACGGCGGACCCGCGCCCAGTGGTGCAGCTGTGCCGCGCCGAGGCCTGTCAGGCGCGCGGGGTGGAGGCCTTGGTTCCCGCAGTGGAGGCAGCGGCGGGCGAGCGGGTGCGGCTGCAAACCGTCTATTGCCTGGGCCTGTGCAGCGCGGGTCCAGCGGCGCGGGTGGGTGACACGCTCCACGCCCGGCTGGATGAAGCCGGCACTGATCCGGCTGGTCCAGACCGCATGACCGTGGTGCGGATCAGCGATGATGCCCTGGCGCTGGCCTGCGGGGCAGACGGGGTTGCAGCGGCCTTTGCGGCGGCGGGCTGCACGGTTGAGCGGACCTCCAGCTGGGGGATGCACTGGCTGGAACCGCTGGTGGAAATTGACGGGATCGGCTGGGGGCCGGTGAGTCCGGCTGATGTGCCGGCGATCCTCGATGGGACTAGCGCCAAGGCCATCGGCGCCATCGCCGATCACCCCTTCATCGCCACGCAGCAGCGGCTGACCTTCGCCCGCGCCGGGCAGACCCGTCCGCTGAGCCTTGAGGATTATGCGGCCACCGGCGGCTGGGCGGGATTGACTCGCGCGCGCTCGCTCGCCCCCGAACAGGTCGTCGCCGAAGTCATCCAGTCTGGCTTGCGCGGGCGCGGCGGGGCGGGGTTCCCGGCCGGGATCAAGTGGCAGACCGTCGCCGCTGCATCCGGCGCGCGGAAGTACATCGTCTGCAACGCTGACGAAGGCGATAGCGGCACCTTTGCTGACCGGATGCTGCTGGAAGGCGATCCGTTCCAGCTGATTGAAGGCATGGCGATTGCCGCGCCATGCCGTCGGCGCGGGCCAGGGCTATATCTACGTCCGCAGCGAATATCCGCACGCCATCGCCAAGCTCAACGCCGCTTTGGCTCTGGCCCAAGCGATCATCGCGCCGTTCCGCTGCGAGGTCCGCGTTGGCGCGGGAGCCTATGTCTGCGGCGAGGAAACGTCGCTGCTCAATTCGCTGGAGGGCAAGCGCGGCGAGGTCCGGGCCAAGCCGCCGCTGCCCGCGCATCAGGGGCTGTTCGGCCAGCCGACGGTGATCAACAACGTCCTGACCCTTGCCGCCGTGCCGCACATCCTGCTGGAAGGCGGCGCGGCGCACTATGACAGCCATGGGGTCGCGCGCTCCAAAGGTACCATGCCGATCCAGCTTGCGGGCAATATCAAGCACGGCGGGCTGTATCGAAACAGCCTTCGGGATCACCCTGCGCGAACTGATCTATGATATCGGCGGCGGCACCGCATCGGGCCGCCCGGTCAAGGCGGTACAGGTCGGCGGGCCGCTGGGGGCCTATCTGCACCCTGACCAGTTCGACATCGCTGTTTGACTATGAAGCCTACACGGCCGCTGATGCACTGATCGGGCATGGCGGGATCGTGGTGTTCGATGACAGCGCGGATATGAGCAGGCTGGCGCGGTTTGCCTTTGCATTCTGCGCGGCGGAATCCTGCGGCAAATGCACCCCCTGCCGGATCGGATCGACCCGCGGGGTGGAGCTGCTCGACCGGATTCGCGATAACGCACCCGGCCCGCGCGGAGGATCTGGCCTTGCTCGAAGACCTGTGTGAGACGCTTGCAATATGGCTCGCTCTGCGCGCTTGGCGGGTTCACGCCCTACCCGGTGCGATCCGCGCTGAAGCATTGGCCGGAGGATTTTTCGTGAGGTCATGCCGCAACCTTCCTCCCCGCTCCGGGGAGGGGGACCACCCGCAGGGTGGTGGAGGGGCACGTGCGGGTACTCTTGAGCTTTCGCGCGCGCTTTCGAGGGCAGGAGTACCGGCTGGTGCCCCTCCACCAGCTGCGCTGGTCCCCCTCCCCCAAGGGGGAGGAAGTAGACTATGATCCTTGGCTGCGTCCTCGCCGGCGGCAAGTCCACCCGCTTTGGCAGCGACAAGGCGCTGGCGGAGCTGGACGGTCACACGCTGCTGGCGCGCGCGGTCGATACTCTGGCGGGCTGGTGCGAACAGGTCGTGGTGGTTGGCCGGGAAACCGCCCCGGCTCCGACCTTGCCCGATTGGCCGCATCCGAACATGGGGCCGCTGGCCGGGATCGCGGCTGCGCTGCATCTTGCGCTGGATCAGGGGTATGACGCTGTGCTGACTTGCGGAGTCGATTCGGCAGGTTTGCCGGACGACCTGCTGGAACGGCTGGGTGCGGCGCCGGCCTATGTGGCGGGGCAGCCGGTGATCGGGTTATGGCCCGCCAGCGCTTCGGCAAAACTCGATGCGCTGCTGGAGAGCACGGGCCGCCATTCGATGCTGGCCTTTGCCGAACTGCTGCGCGCGCGGGCGGTGGAATTGCCGGTTTCGCCCGCCAATATCAATACGTTGGCCGACCTCAAAGCTGCGGAGAACAACGATGGGCTATGAACCGCAAGCCGATTTCGGCACGCCCGAAGTCCTGTCCGAAACCCCGGTCACCCTGACCATCGATGGCCGCGAAGTGACCGTGCCGCAGGGCACCAGCGTGCTGCGCGCCGCTGCGTTGAACGGGACCAAGATCCCCAGCCTGTGCGCATCGGATTGCCTGCAAGCCTTTGGTTCGTGCCGATTGTGTCTGGTCGAGATCGACGGAATGCGCGGCACGCCCGGCCAGTTGCACCACCCCGGTACAAAGCGGCATGACGGTGCACACCGAAAGCACACGGGTGCAAAACCTGCGCAAAGGGGTGATGGAACTCTACCTCTCCGACCACCCGGCGGACTGCACCGCCTGCGCGCAGGGCGATTGCGAGATTGCCGAGCAGGCCAACGGCGCGCCGGGATCGCGACTTCACGCTTACCCGCTTGGCGAAACCCACCTCGAAGTCCCGCAGGATTGCTCCAACCCCTACTTCGATTTCGACCCCGCCAAATGCATCGTCTGCTCACGCTGCGTCCGCGCCTGCGACGAGGTCCAGGGCACCTTCGCGCTGACGATCACCGGGCGCGGGTTCGGATCGAAAGTTTCGGCTGGGCGCGGCGGATGATACCTTCCTGTCCAGCGAATGCGTCAGCTGCGGGGCCTGCGTTCAGGCCTGCCCGACCGGGGCCTTGCAGGAAAAGGCGGTCGCCGAAATCGGCATGCCGACCAGCAGCACGATCACCACCTGCGCCTATTGCGGGGTCGGCTGCACCTTCCGCGCGGAGATGCGGGGCGAACAAGTGGTGCGGATGGTGCCGTGGAAAGACGGCAAGGCCAATCACGGGCATTCGTGCGTCAAAGGCCGGTTCGCCTGGGGCTATGCCAAGCACCAGGACCGGATCACCACGCCGATGATCCGCGATGCGATCGACCAGCCCTGGCGCGAAGTCAGCTGGGATGCGGCGCTGCGCCATACGGCTGACCGGCTGCACGCGATCAAGGCGGCGCATGGGCCGGGCGCGCTGGGCGCGATCACCTCCAGCCGCTGCACCAATGAAGAGACCTTTCTGGTGCAAAAGCTGGTGCGGCAGGGCTTTGGCAGCAACAATGTCGATACCTGCGCGCGGGTCTGCCATTCGCCCACCGGCTATGGCCTGAAGACCACGTTCGGGACCAGCGCGGGGACGCAGGATTTCGATTCGGTTGATGCAGGCCGATGTGATCCTGGTGATCGGCGCCAACCCGACTGACGCGCACCCGGTGTTTGCCAGCCAGATGAAGCGGCGGCTGCGCCAAGGCGCGAAACTGATCGTGATCGACCCGCGCCGGATCGATCTGGTGCGGATGCCGCATGTGGCGGCGGACTATCACCTGCCGCTGCAACCCGGCACCAATGTCGCGGTGCTGACCGCGATGGCGCATGTGATCGTCACCGAAGGGCTGGCCGACGAGGCCTTTATCCGCGCGCGCTGCGACTGGGATGAATATGCGGACTGGGCGGCGTTTGTCGCCGATCCGCGCCACGCCCCCGAAGTTCTGGAACCCGTCACCCGCGTCCCCGCCGCAGATCTGCGCGCCGCCGCGCGGCTGTTTGCGACCGGAGGAAACTCGGCGATCTACTATGGCCTGGGCGTTACTGAACATTCACAAGGCAGCTCGACCGTCATGGCGATCGCCAACCTCGCGATGGTGACCGGCAATATCGGCCGGCGCGGGGTGGGGGTGAACCCGCTGCGCGGACAGAATAACGTGCAAGGCGCCTGCGACATGGGCAGCTTTCCGCACGAACTGCCCGGCTATCGCCATATCTCTGACGCTGCCACCCGCGCGCTGTTCGAAGCCGACTGGGGCGTCACGCTCGATCCCGAACCGGGGCTGCGCATCCCCAACATGCTCGATGCAGCCACCGACGGCAGCTTCCGCGCGCTGTACGTGCAAGGCGAGGATATCCTGCAATCCGATCCCAATACGCGGCACGTCGCGGCGGGCCTCGCGGCAATGGAGCTGGTGATCGTCCACGACCTGTTCCTCAACGAAACCGCCAATTATGCGCACGTGTTCCTGCCCGGCAGCACCTTTCTGGAAAAGGACGGCACTTTCACCAATGCCGAACGCCGGATCCAACGCGTGCGCAAAGTGATGGAGCCCGCGAACGGCCTGGCTGACTGGGAAGTAACGCAGGAACTGGCGCGGGCCATGGGGCTGGACTGGAGCTATGCCCACCCAGCAGAAATCATGGACGAGGTCGCGCGGTTGACCCCCAGCTTTGCCGGGGTCTCGTTTGAGCGGCTTGATCAGGCCGGATCGCTGCAATGGCCGGTTACGGCCGATCAGCCCGAAGGCACCCCGATCATGCACGAAGGGGGGTTTGTACGCGGCAAAGGCAAGTTCGTGGTGACTGACTATGTGCCGACTGACGAGAAGACCGGACCGCGCTTTCCGCTGCTGCTGACCACCGGGCGCATCCTCAGCCACTATAACGTCGGCGCTCAGACCCGCCGCACCGAAAACGTGGTCTGGCACCCGGAAGACCTGCTCGAACTCCATCCGGCCGATGCAGAGGATCGCGGGATTGCGACGGGTGACTGGGTCCGCCTCGCCAGCCGCACCGGCGAAACCACACTGCGCGTAACCGTGACGGACCGGGTCGCGCCGGGCGTGGTCTATACCACCTTCCACCACCCCGCGACGCAGGCCAATGTCGTCACTACCGAATACAGCGACTGGGCCACCAATTGCCCCGAATACAAGGTCACCGCCGTGCAGGTCACGCCCAGCAACGGACCGACCGCATGGCAGGAGGACTATGCCGCACAAAGCGAGCTAGCGCGCCGGATTGCGGTGGAGGCGGCGGAGTGAGGCAGCAAGCAGCAATAGAACTGGTTCACGCAAAGCCGCAAAGGCGCGAAGATGTCGCGCTGCGTCGCAGGCATTCGATTTCTTTCAAGCCTGCTGCCAAAACCCTACGTCGCGATGTCGCTGGGGCTACGCCCCAAGCCCAATCCCTTTGCGCCTTTGCGGCTTTGCGTGAACAAAAAAACCCGCCGTCGGCGACAACGATCCGCCCTGCCCGGCAAGCTGTGCGCCGATGAACCTCGCTCACCTGCACCACATGGCCAATCAGATCGCCCGCAACTTCGCCGTTCACGGTGACGAACAGGCGATCGCGGCAACCGCCCAGCACTTGCGTGATTTCTGGGACCCCAGGATGCGCGCGGCGGTGCTGGCGGGCGACAAGGCCGCGCTGAGCGCAATTGCCCGCGCGGCGGTGGAGCAGCTTCAGCCGGTTAGCGGCGGCGGCGCGTAAATGTCGCCCATGTTTGCCAGCGGCTGATCATCTGTCGCTCCATAAAAAGTCATCGCCAGCGCCAGTCGGGGCGGCGCTGACAGCAGCGGCGCAACCTGATGCTCAGCGGCCCCGGCAAAGCACACGAACACACCGGCCTGCGGGCACTGCGCAGTCCCGTCCCTGAATTCCAGCTGCCCGCCGTCTGCCGCAGTATGGGTTGAGGCGTACAACACCCCGGTCACCCGGTTCTGGTCGCTGTGCCAATCATTGGCCGCGCCGATCCCGCTGAGGATATTCAAGGTGACGGTGGAACTGCGGCGGCGGGCTGGAACCAGGGCCGCGCCAAAGGCGGTGCTGGCAAATTGGCACAGCGGCCCGGCATAGAGCGCGGAGAGCCATGGGCATTCGGCGATGACGATGTCCGGGGTAACAACGTCGAAGCTCCACCCGCCGGCGTCATCTGGCGATTCGATCAGCCGCTGCCGGCCTGGCCCATCGGCGAGGGCGGACACTTGTGCTAGCCAATCTGGAGGCAAGAGGCCCGCCGCGCAAAGATCGAAGCAGTGCAGGCGGGGCAGGCTTGGCTGTATCACGGATCGACGTAGACGGCGGGACGCTTTTCCATCTGGCTCATCACCGCTTCGATCTGGTTCTTTGTGCCGATCAAGGCCTGCTGTTCCACGCTTTCGGCCATCAGGATTTCATCGGTGCCGGCTTCCAGATAGCGATTGAACAGCCGCTTGGCCGCGCGCTGCGCCTGCGGATGGCGGCTCGCAATCTCCTCGGCAATGGCGGTGGCACGGGCGTGTGGATTGGCATCAAGCAGCGTGGCAAAGCCATAGTCCAGCGCCTGCTCGCCGGTGAATTCGCGGTTGGTATAGGTCAGCTCGCGCAGCATATCATCGCGGACCATGCCCTTCCACAGCGCATAGCCGCCCATATCCGGCACCAGCCCCCATTTCAGTTCCATCACCGCCATCCGCGCTGCCGGATGAACGACACGCAGGTCCGCCCCGCTGGCGATCTGCAAGCCGCCGCCAAAGCAGACCCCGTGCACCGCTGCAATCACCGGCACCGGCAACTTGCGCCATTGCATCGCGACCTGCTGCGGCAGGTTGGCATTGCCATGGCTGCGCTCGGTCAGCGGCGCGCGATCATGCCGGGCGGTGTTGGCCATCGACGCCATGTCCAGCCCGGCACAGAACGAGCGCCCCTCGCCAGACAGCACCACGCAGCGCAGACTTGGCAGATCGTGGAGATACTGCCCGGCTTCAATCAGTGCGGCGAACATGTCGGGATCGAGCGCATTCATCTTGTCCGCACGGATCAACCGGACCTGGGCCACCCCGGTGCTGCTGACAGCGATGGCTACCCGCTCATTGGTTCTGAAGTCCGGTCTCATGATCCGCATCCCACTGCTGTTTGAAAGCTTCGTCGCGCAATCTGACGTGGTCGTCCAGCAACAATTGCCCGCGCTGGAAATTGAACGCCGCAGTTTCTGCGCGGAGCCGGTAGGACCCGTCACGCGCGGTTTCGATCAGGTTGGGTGCGCCCGAATCGCGCAACCGGGTGCGCAGACGGCTGATGTGGACCGCCAGGCTGTTGGTTTCCGGGCGGAACTGCTGCCCCCACAGATCGCGGCGCAAGTCGGCTTGGCTGACCCACTGACCGGGGGCTTCTGCCAGCCGCCACAGCAGCCCGAACTCGCGCGGGTGCAAGTGCAATCGCCGCTGGTCAAACCAGGCATCACGGTCCAGCAGATCGAGCGTCAGCGGGCCTGCTACGCGCCAGCGTGGCAGCACTTGCAGCAGGTGTGCCACTCGCGCCGCGCGGAGCGCCAGTTCGGGCAGGTCTGCGGCGCTGCCCAGCACATCACCCAGGCCCAGTTGCAACCAGCGCAGCCGTTGCGCCGTATCGTCCACTCCTAACGCCAGCGTGGCTTGGCGCAGGTTCAGCGGTGCGCTGCACAGCCTGTCCCGATCCGCTGGGGTCAAACCACCGGGCTGCGCCAGAATAATTGTGCCCTCGGCAGCCTCCAGTGGCGGGCTAGTGCCGACAAGGTGCCAGCCTGCATGTCGCAAATCCCATACCGCCGGGACGGGCATGGCCCCACACCAGCGAAAAGATCGCGCGCCGCCCACCGCTGAACACCCCCAAGCGCCTTGACCAAGGCGTCGTTGGCAACGTTAACATCGGAAGCGTAAATGAAACCCTACAACTTGAACCAAGTTGGATGTATCGTAATCGGCTGATCAAGCTGCGGAAGAATTGACCCCCATAGATTGCAAGTAGCGTTTGATATTTCTTGCAGCCTGGCGCAGTCGCTGTTCGTTTTCAACAATCGCAATCCGCACAAAACCTTCGCCGTCTTCGCCATATCCAACGCCGGGCGCCACGGCGACTTCGGCGTGAGTCAGCAGTTGTTTGGAAAATTCAAGACTGCCCATGTCGCGCAGTGCTGGCGGCAGCGGGGCCCAGGCGAACATCGAGGCCTTGGGGCTGGGAATATGCCATCCTGCCCGGCTAAAGCTTTCGACCAGCACGTCGCGGCGCTTTTGATAGAGGTTGCGGTTCGTTTCCACGATATCCTGCGGGCCGTTCAGCGCCGCGCAAGCTGCGGCTTGAATGGGCGTGAAGGCGCCGTAATCGAGATAAGACTTCACCCGCTTCAGCGCCGCCATCAGCCGGGAGTTGCCCACCGCGAAGCCGACCCGCCAGCCCGCCATCGAAAAGGTCTTGGACATCGAAGTAAACTCGATCGCCACATCCTTCGCGCCGGGCACTTGCAGGATCGAAACCGTCGGATTGCCGTCATAATAGAGCTCGGAATAGGCGAGGTCTGAAATGATCCAGACCTTGTTCTCCTTCGCCCAGGCAACCAGCCGCGTGTAGAACGCCAGATCAACAGTTTCGGCGGTCGGGTTGGATGGATAGTTGACGATCAGGATCGAAGGGCGCGGCACGGTGAAGGCCATCGCGCGGTCGAGCGCGGCCCAGTATTTCTCATCCGGGGTGACCGGCACCGAACGGATCGTTGCCCCGGCGATGATGAAGCCGAAGGTGTGGATCGGATAGCTGGGGTTCGGCGCCAGCACCACATCGCCCGGCGCGGTGATCGCGGTGGCGAGGCTGGCGAGGCCTTCCTTCGAGCCCATGGTCATCACCACCTCGGTTTCGGGATCAACCTCTACCCCGAACCGGCGGGCATAGTAATTGGCCTGCGCCTTGCGGATGCCGGGAATGCCGGAACTGGCCGAATAGCCGTGGGCATCGCCCTTTTGCGCCACTTCGCACAGCTTATCGATGATGTGCGCGGGTGGTGGCAGATCGGGATTGCCCATGCCAAGGTCGATGATGTCTCTACCGGCGGCGCGCGCCGCAGCCCGCATGCCGTTGACTTCGGCGATGACGTAGGGCGGCAGCCGCTTCATGCGGTAGAATTCTTCTTCCATGAGACCTTTCCAGTAACCCGCACCGATCCGGCGCGCGCGCCTTATCGGGGATTGAGGGTCAAAGCGCCAGTCCGTTTGAGAAAAACCGCCATGGCCAGCAGCGGCAGGCTCCAGGCGATCCAGGCATCGAGCGCATAGAACGCCTCGTAGTGGCGCGCGTCACCCCAGATCGCGAACAGCGCGAGGTAGATTCGGAAGAACAGCGCGCCAGTCGTCGTGGCTGCCATCAGCAGCATGGCGGCGCGGTGCGCGGCGATCCGGCGGTGGTGACCATGCCATAGGCCCAGCGCCAACAGCGCCAGCCAGACCGCTCCCTGGGCGGCAAAGCCCCAGGCCGACAGCGGCATGACCGGCGCGATCAAGGCCACCGGAAAGGCGGTAAGACCTGCGATTAGCACTATAGTTGCCGTGATCCGCCCAGACAGCCGGTGCCAGCGGGCGCGGCGACGCAGCAGCAGGGTCAGCGGCACCGCGATCAGCGCAAGGCCCCCGGCGATCATATGCAGCGGGAACAGCCACGGCAGCAGTTCTGCCTTGATCGCCAGCGCTTCGGGGAAATCATCGACCAGCCAAGGTGCCTGCAGCGCTTTTATCGCAGTATGGATTACAAAAAGTCCAATTGCTGCTAGGACCATTGCGGTAAGTACAGGGCGGGTCCGTTGCCATGCTTGGGACTCACCAGTCTTGTGCCGATCAGAGGAAGCCTGTGCCATGATCACTCTATTCCACCGCGCCGCCGGTTTGTCGATTGCAGTCGCCGCCCTGGGCCTTGCCACCGCGAGTCAGGCCGCTGCTCCTGCCAGCCCCTATTGGGGCCGCTGGACTGTCGATGACCCGGAAGCGGTGTTCACTGCGCGTGGGCGCGAATACCAGACGATCGATATCGCGCCCTGCGGCAAGGACTTCTGCGGGGTCAGTGTCGCGGCCAATGGCAAATGCGGCCCGACCCTGTTCCGGTTTCTGATGAAGCGCGCGCACGGCCGCGAAGAACTGCGCGGCAAGGGTAAATGGGGCCGGGACCGCAAGAACGTGCAAATCTGGCTCTACAACCCGGAAGACGCGTCCGAACCCAGGAACATGGAACTCTATCTGGGCGACGGCCACAACTTTGGTGAACGCTCTGGTTCGATGCCCCGGTTCCATGGCAGCTACAAACCGGCCGGCGCGTCAAAATGTAACGTCAGTTAGGCAGAGAGCACGTCAATCATGGCTGAACAACAAGATCCGGGCGAATTGCTGAGCGCGATGCTGGCCGCGCCGCAGCAACTGTTTGCACAATTTGCCGCAGCCGGATCGGCAGAGACGCCGCCGGCTGATCTGTCGCAATGGACCGGGAATCTGCAAGCTATCCAGGCGATGTGGGCAGCGTTTCAGCGCGAGCAGGCCGGTGCAGCTTCGGGCAAGGTCTCGGCGCTGTTTGATCCGGGCAACCTTTTCAGCACGATGCAGAGCTGGCTGGGCACCATGCCCTGGACGCAGCCCGAAGTGCAAAAGCAGCTGTGGGAAGACAGCCTGCAATTGTGGCAGGGAGTGCTCGGCCAATACGGAATCGGACCCAAGGCAGAGGATGCCAGCGGCACCAGCCCGGAATTGCCGCGCTCGGACCGCCGCTTCGCCGATCCGAAATGGCGCGAACAGCCGCTGTTTGCGGTGATTCACCAGACCTATCTGTTACTGGCCGAACAGGCGCTGGCCATGGCGGACAAGGCCGACGGGGTTGATCCAGCGCACCGTGAGCAATTGAAGTTCGCCACGCGCACTTTGGTCGAAGCGCTCAGCCCGGCGCATTTCCCGCTGACCAACCCGGTCGCGATGGAACGCGCGATCGCGACCAAAGGGGCCAGCCTGGTCAAGGGGATGGAGCACCTGCTGGGCGATCTGAAACGCGGGCAGCTGACTCACGTCGATCCCGATGCCTTCAAACTGGGCGAAAATATCGCGGCCACCCCGGGCAAGGTGGTTCACGAAACCCCGCTGTACCAGCTGATCCAGTATAGCCCGGCGACTGACACGGTGCTGCAGACGCCGCTGATTATTTTCCCGCCGTGGATCAACCGGTTCTACATCCTCGACCTGTCGCCGCAGAAGAGCTTCATCCGCTGGGCGGTGGAACACGGCGTCACGGTGTTTGTCGTGTCGTGGAAATCGGCCGACGAGACCATGGCCGAACTGGTCTGGGATGATTACATCCGCGCGCAGATCGATGCGATCGACACCGTCTGCGCGCGGCTGGATGTGTCCGCAGTCCACACCATCGGCTATTGCGTGGCCGGAACTACGCTTGCTGCCACGCTGGCGATCCTCGCGCGTCGCGGGCAGGCGGATAAAGTCGCCAGCGCCACCTTCTTCACCGCGCAGGTTGATTTTGAACGCTCGGGCGAGCTGAAAGTGTTTATCGACGATCAGCAGTTCCAGATGATCAGCAAACTGTCCGAAGGCAAAGGCTATCTCGACGGGCGGGTGATGGCGGCCACCTTCAACCTGCTGCGCGGGAACGATCTGATCTGGTCCTATGTGGTCAAGAATTACCTGCTGGGTGAGGACTATCCGGCGTTCGATCTGCTGCACTGGAATGGCGACGTGACCAATCTGCCGGCCAAGTGGCACCAGAGCTATCTGCGCGATCTGTACCGCGACAACAAGCTGGTGGCGCCCGATACCCTGGAAGCCGATGGCACGCCGATTGATCTCACCCGGATCACGACCCCGGCCTATATCCAGGCCGGGCGCGAGGACCACATTGCCCCGGCGGACAGCGTCTGGCGGCTGACCCGGCATTTGCGCGGCGACTGGACCTTTGTGCTGGCCGGATCGGGCCATATCGCCGGGGTGGTCAACCCGCCATCGGCGAAGAAGTACCAGTACTGGACCAACCCGGGACCGGTGGACAGCTTTGCGGACTTCGTCGCCGGGGCGGAAGAAACCCCTGGCAGCTGGTGGCCGCACTGGATTGACTGGCTGCGCGGGCGGGCGCCCGCCGAAGTGCCGGCAAAGGGCAAACGCGTGCCCGGTGCAGAGGGTGATTCCGTGGTCGAAGATGCCCCCGGACGCTATGTGATGGCACGGTAATTCGCTGTTTTTGCGGACGAAGAGCCGTTTATGCTGCACTGCACAAAAAATAGTTGACTTCGCAGTTGCAATGCCTATTTTGTGCACTGCAACATAACTCGGTCCGGATCGTCCGCGCCGACCATGCGAAGGAACTCTATCGATGGCCACTTCTGCCACCGAATCAAAGGTCGAATCGAAGATTGATCTGGCCAAGGCCGAAGCGGCTGCTGAAAAGGCCTATGCTACTGCCGCCGCCAAGGTTGAAGCTGCGCCTGTCGTCGCTGCCAAGGTTGCAGCACCGCTCGCCAAGGCAGTCGCTGCTCCGGCCAAGCCGGTCGCTGCGCCGAAGGTAAAGGCTAAGCCTGCGCCGAAGGCCAAGGCTGCCGCGAAAGCCAAGCCTGCCGTCAAGGCGGCTACCAAGGCTGCTTCGATCAAGCCGATTACCGCGAAGAAAATCGTGAAAAAGGCGGCCAAGCCGGTTGCCGCCAAGACTTCCACCATCTCCCAGCTCAAGGACACCATCATGGCTACTACCAAGACCACCACTGAAGATTTCACCGCCAAGCTGCAGGACGTTGCCACCGACGCGCAAGTCCGCGCCAAGGCTGCCTTCGAAAAGGGCCAGGCGCTGTTCGGCGAAGCCGGCGAATTCACCAAGGGTAACGTTGAAGCCCTGGTTGAATCGGGCAAGATCCTGGCCGCCGGCCTGCAGGACATGGGCAAGGACTATGTCGCTGAAGGCAAGACCGCGCTCGAAGTCGTCCAGGCTGACATCAAGCAGCTCGCTGCCGTCAAGTCGCCGACCGACTTCTTCAAGCTGCAGGGCGAAATCCTGCGCCGCAACTTCGACGCCGCTGTCGCCACCGGTTCGAAGAATTCGGAGAAGGTTGTGAAGCTGGCCGGTGACGCGTTCGCGCCGCTCTCGACCCGCGTTAGCCTGGCCGTCGAAAAGGTCAAGCAGGCCGCCTGATCAGGCAACCTGTCCGCAACGGTTGGCACACCCTCTCCTTGCCGACCCAGCCCCTTGGGGGCACGCGACCAACACCCGGACCGGTCAGCTTCGCGCTGGCCGGTCCGCCGTGTTTTTGCGCAAGTTTTCGGACAGGCCCTTGTCCTTTGCCCCTGCGATGCGATATTTCACTCCGATGACAGCTCCATTTGACTCTGCCTGGCCGGCCATCCGCGCGGTCGACGACGCCGATCACGATGGTGACGGCGACGGGCAGGGTCAGGTCGGCACCGCCACCAAGACCCGCGCCAAGCCGAAGAAGCCCAGCCAGTTCAAGGTTCTGCTGCTAAACGATGACTACACCCCGATGGAATTCGTGGTGATGGTGCTCAAGCGCTTTTTCAACATGGATCTGGAACAAGCGACCCGGGTGATGCTGCACGTCCATCAGCGCGGCGTCGGCGTATGCGGGATTTTCCCCTATGAAATCGCCGAGACCAAGGTGAACCAGGTGATGGATTTCGCCAAACAGAACCAGCATCCGCTGCAATGCACGCTGGAAAAGGCCTGACCCGCAGGTCCGGCGCGCTTGCCGCTTGCCAGCCAAGGCATTAGGGCCGCAGGATCAGCATTGTGC
Organism: uncultured Alphaproteobacteria bacterium; assembly: GCA_963802015.1. Classification (GTDB taxonomy): domain Bacteria; phylum Pseudomonadota; class Alphaproteobacteria; order Sphingomonadales; family Sphingomonadaceae; genus Novosphingobium. Next base: position 296,454 of record CAWDHB010000004.1, on the reverse strand, counting down.
CGGAACCTGCGTGAACCTATTCCCCGCTCTTGACCGCTATATTTTCCGGCTGGTGATCATGCCGATGACGGCGATCTTTCTGGTCGCCGCATCGCTGCTGGTGCTCGATAAGATGCGCAAGCTGTTCGATTTCGTCGCGATCGAAGGCGGGCCGGTTGGCGTGGTGTTCGAAATGCTCGCCAACCTGCTCCCCGAATATGCCAGCCTGGCAATTCCGCTGGGGCTGATGCTGGGAATTCTGCTGGCCTTCCGCAAGCTGGCAACCTCCAGCGAGCTCGACGTAATGCGCGCGGTGGGGATCAGCTATACCCGGCTGCTGCGGGTGCCGTTCATCATCACGGTGCTGCTGGCCGGGCTGAACCTGCTGATCGTCGGCTATCTGCAACCAACTTCGCGCTACAAGTACGAACTGCTGCAATTCGAGCTGCGCTCTGGCGCATTGGGCGCGGCGATCAAAGTGGGTGAATTCACCACGCTGCAAGGCCGGATGGCGCTGCGGATCGAAAGCAGCGAAGACGACGGGCGGCGGCTCATGGGCATCTTCGCGCGGGTCAATGCCGACAAGGGCCAGGTGTTGAGCATTTCCGCGCGCGAGGGCCGGTTCCTGGCGCTGAAGGAAAGCCCCGATACGATCATCCTGCGGTTGAACGACGGCCAGATCATTCAGGACGTGCCGGGCCAGTCACCCCGCGTGCTCAGCTTTACCCGCCACGACTTGCCGATCGACCTGCCTGCCGTGGAGAAATTCCGGCAGCGCGGCGGCAAGGAACGCGAATGGATCCTGCCCGAACTGCTGCAACTCGGCTGGAGCAAGGAAGCCCCCGCCGATCTGCGCGATCAGAGCCGCGCCAGCCTGAACTTCCGGCTGGTCGAAGTGGCAATGATGCTGCTGCTGCCACTGCTGGCAGTCGCCTTGGCGATCCCGCCCAAACGCTCGACCTCGGGGCTGGGCATCTTCGTGTCGATCATCATGGTAGTCGCCTATCACAAGATCAACGAATACGGCGCGGCGGTCTCCGCGCTGGGCAAAATCTCGCCGTTCCTGATTCTGTGGGGGCCGTTCTTCCTGTTCGCCGCGCTGATCCTGTGGATGTACTGGCGGGTGGCCTATGTCCCCGGCGGGCAAGCGATCGGTGCGCTGGAGCGGTTTGCCGCCAGCTTTGGCAAGCTGCTGGGCAAGCTGCTGCGGCGCAGCACCGGCATCCGGGCTGACGCGTGATGCGGCTGGAGTTCTTCCCCTCGCGCACGCTGACGCTGTACCTGGCGAAGATGTTCGCGGTGCGGATCATGGCCGTGCTGGTGATGCTGATCCTGGTGCTGCAAACGCTCGATCTGCTGGGCGAAAGCGGCAAGATTCTGGCGGTGCCCGGCAATGGCCAGGCCGATATTCTGCGCTATGTCGGGTTTCGTGTGCCGCAACTGATCGCGATGTTCCTGCCCTATTCGGTGCTGCTCGCCACCATTATCACCCTCGCCACGCTCAACCAGAACAGCGAGGTGGTTTCGATGAAGGCCGCCGGGCTGTCCGCGCATCAGGTGCTGGCTCCGCTGTTTCTGGTCGCCGCCGTGGTGTCGCTGGCCAGCTTCGCCTTCAACGAACGCGTGGTGATCCGCTCCACCGCGACACTGAAAGCGTGGACTGCGGCGGAGTACAAGAAGCTGCCCCCCGATTCGGCGGTGCGCAACAACGTCTATCTGAGGGATGGGCCCAACATCCTCGCGGCGGCCGCGCTGACCGGGACCGGTACCGCGATCCGGATGACCGAGGTCAGCTGGTACCGCCGCGATGCCGGGGGCATGATCCTGTCACAAGTGCGCGCGACGCGTGCCAGCTTCGCCGCGCCCGGCTGGCGGCTGGAAGATGCGGTGGAATTCACCGTCAAGGACACGGTGTTCCAGCCAATCGGCTCGATCGTGCTCGCCAAGGGAGTTACCCCGGCGCAGGTGGAGATCAGCAAGGTTGATGCCGACGCGCAGGATGCGATCACGCTCAACCGATCAATCGCTGCACTGAAGGCCGCCGGACGCCGCACCAGCGAGTTGGAAGGCAAATGGTGGCACAAGTTTTCCGGGCCGCTCGCTGCGCTGCTGATGCCGCTGCTGGGCGCGGTAGCCGCATTCGGCCTCGCGCGCTCTGGCCAGCTGATGGTCCGCGCGGCCATCGGCATGGGGCTTGGCTTCACCTATTTCGTGGTCGACAACGCCGCGCTCTCGATGGGCAGCTTCGGCGGCTATCCGCCCTTGGTCGCTGCCTGGGCCCCGTTCCTGCTGTTCGCGCTGATCGGCGAAGCGGTGCTGGTGCGGACCGAGGAGTGAGCGCTTAACGCGCCCCCATGGTGCTCCGCGCCAACCGCGCTACCAGCGGGAATAGGCCTGGATAGCTCGCATTCGCATATGTCGATTCCCCGCCCAGATGCGCGGAAACGCGCCGGTGCGCTTCGGGCAAGGCGTGATAGGGCATCGACGGCAGCAGATGGTGCAGCGCGTGATAGCGCAGGCCGACCGGAGCCCACAGCTCGGCCAGCAACCCCGGCGGCGGGACATTGACCGAATCGAGGTACTGCGCGGTCACCGTCATCGGGTCGCCGTCGTTGACCCACAGATGCGCCACCAGCGTCCGGACCTGGTTGAGCACGGCGGTCAGCGAGACCACCGCCAGCCCGATCGCCAGCGGTCGCCAGTCAAACAGCACCGCCGTCACCACCAGCGTGATCGCCCACAGCGATGCGCCCAGTTCCTGCCAGAACACCTGCCGTGCGAATTCGCCCTCGGCCGGGCGGCGGCGGAAATCGGGGTTGATTGACAGCGCGGAGGCGCGTTCCCACACCAGCCGGCGCAGCGGCGGCACCACCACCCCCAGCGGCACCAGCAGCGCCGAGCGGAGCAGTAAGCCCACGGGCAGCAGCAGCGAGACGACGATGAACAGCGGCAGCGACCAGGGCTTCATCAGCCCCAGCGGCAGATATTCCGGGTCTTCCGCCGTGCCATAACGGGTGCGCGCATGATGCAAGGTGTGGACGTTTTCATACATCAGCGACGGGGTAAGCATCGGCACCCCCACCAGCGCGTTCCAGCCCAGTCGGAACCCCGGCAGCGCGGTGCGGTGGATGTGGGTCAGCTCGTGAATGAACAGCAGCGCGCGGTACAGCGCCAGTACGGCAATCGCGCCGCTGGCCGCAGCGGCCCGGGGGTTGTCCAGCAGAATCGCCCCTGCCAGCCCGGCATAGCCCAGCCCGGCGGAGAGCAGCATGTCCGGCCAATAGATCGCGGCGCGCGCGGGCGCGAGATCGCGGGTCAGCTCGACCGCCGCGCGCAGCATTGCCATATCGTCCGCCACCACGGCTGCCTTGGGCGGAGTAGCGCTGGGCGGCGCGATGCGTGCTGGATGGGGCAGGTCAATCGAGCGTTGGGCAGTCATGCAGATCATTCCAGAATTGAGCGGTCTTGCACCGTCACGGCTTGGCAAGACCAGCCGCTAGTAGCATAGGCAGGGCCGCTAAACCTGAACAAAGGCGAGATCGTGGCCGCAGCAGATATCGTGATCACTCCGGTGGAAAGCAAGGCTGATCGCAACGCCTTTGTCGATCTGGCCTATCGTCTCAATGCCGCCGATCCCAACTGGGTACCGCCGCTGCGGATGGAAGCGCTGGAACTGGTCACGCCGGGCAAGAACCCGTTCTTTGACCATGCGACGGTGCACTTGCTGCTGGCGCGCCGCAGCGGCGCAGTGGTGGGCCGGATATCGGCACACATCGATCACCTCGCGCTCGCCCAGCCGCCCGAACAAGGCATGGGGCCGGGCACTGGCAACTGGGGGCTGCTGGAGGCAGAGGACGCAGCCGTTGCGGCGGCCTTGATCACACGCGCGGAAGACTGGCTGCGCGGTCAAGGCATGACTCGTGTGCTCGCACCGCTGTCAATGTCGATCTGGGAAGAACCGGGCCAACTGGTCAAAGGCTTCGATCACCCCCCGACGGTCATGATGGGCCACCAGCCGCAGCACTATCAGCAGTACATCGAGGGCCAGGGCTATGCTCCGGCCAAGGCGCTCAAAACCTATGAGCTCGACATCACCAAGCCGTTCCCGCCGCTGATCCAGCGGATCGTGCAGTCCGGGCAGAAGAACGCCCGGATCCGCATCCGCAAGGTCAGCAAGGCACGCTTTGATCAGGAAGCCGCGCTGATCCTGCATATCCTCAATGATGCCTGGTCAGACAATTGGGGGTTCGTGCCGTTCACGGATCGCGAGATCGCCTATGCCGGCAAGAAGTTCAAACCGATCGTCCGCGAAGACCTGATCATGATCGCCGAATATGATGGCGAACCGGTGGCCTTCATGATGACCCTGCCCGACATGAACGAGGTGACCAAGCCGATGCGGGGCAGCCTCTGGCCGTTCAATTGGGCCAAGCTGCTGCTGTGGCTGCGCAATCCGCAGGTGCGGACGATGCGGGTACCGCTGATGGGCGTGCTCAAACAGCACCAGTCGAGCCGCCTCGCCAGCCAGCTATCGTGCATGCTGTTCGAGGAGATCCGGCTGGCCGCGATTACGCACTACGGCGCAACGCGCGGCGAGATCGGCTGGGTGCTGGATGACAACCAGGGTATGAATGCGATTGCCGACGCAATCGAGTCCACGGTCAACCGTGAATACTGCATCTACGCCAAACCGTTGTAACCACGCGGCAAGCGCCGCTTGATCGCGCGGGCAGGCCGGGCCACAAGGAGCGGGCAACCGGGAGCCCCCACCATCACCGATCACGCATCTCCAGAACCGGCACACGAACTGCCCGGCACCCCACGTGTGCTGGCGGAGCAGGAAGTGCGGATGGTGTCCGCCGTGGTCCTGCTGCTGGGGCTTGGGCTGTTTCTGGCGCTGCCGTTTGCCCTGTCTTATGGCGCGATCGTGTTCCTGCCATTCGTGGCGGGGATTTTCCTGTCGATCCTGCTCTCTCCGCTCGCCAACCGCCTGATCCGCTGGCGGATCCCGGCGATGCTCGCGGCGCTGCTCTCAATTGTGGCGTTCTTCGCGCTGGTCGTGCTGGTGCTGGGGCTGATCCTGCAACCGGCGCTGGATACGTTCGACCGGTTTCCGCAGATGCTGACCAAGATCTCTACCGAACTGACCCAGCTGCGCGGCAATCTCGATTGGCTCAACGATCTCAATCGGCAGCTGACGCGACTGTCGGGCCGGACCGGTGCGCGCGAGGTGGTGATCGCGGGGCCCAGCGTGATCGAACAGGTCGCGTTCGGCGCGCCAAGCGTGATGCTGGAACTGCTGCTGACCTTGCTGGTCACGTTCTTCATGATCTCGGCCAAGACGCACCGGCGGCAGAATATCCTGCTCGACCGTGCGTCGAACGTCGCCACGCGCAAGGCCGCGCAGATCATGCGCGCGGTGCAGGAACGGGTCGGGACTTACATTGTCACCGTTACCATGATCAACACCGGGGTGGGGGTGATCGTGGCGTTTGGCGCGTGGCTGTTCGGGCTGGAAGCGCCGATCATGTGGGGCGGGCTCGCCGCCGTGCTCAACTTCCTGCCCTATGTCGGCCCCTTGATCATGATGGCGATGCTGACGCTGTTCGGGCTGGGCACGCAGGACAGCTTCATCATCGGGATCGTGCCGGTGCTGGCCTTCCTCGGGCTGCATGCGGTGGAATCGAACGTGGTCACCCCGGCGGTGCTGGGGCGGCGGTTCACGATGAACCCGGTGCTGATCCTGTTTTCGATCAGCTATTTCTCATGGATCTGGGGCGTCGCCGGCGCGCTGCTCTCGATCCCGATCCTGCTGACGCTGAAGGCGCTGTTCGAACATGTCGGCACGCCGAATTTCGTCGGTTTCGTGTTCGGCGAGCCGCTGTTCGCCTTGCCTGAGCATGAGGAAGAGGAGGAGCGCTAGCGCTCCTCGCTCTGTCGATCCACGGCAGTGGTCACCGCCACGTCCATCGTGACGTTGCCGAGCGTGCGCATGATATCGGGCAGCATTTCCACCGCGACCAGCAGCGCCAATGGTGCAACCGGAACCCCCATCGCCATCGCAATCGGCCCAACCGAAACCACGAAGCTGAGCGTGCCGGGGAGCGAGACCGAGCTGAGCGAGACAAGGAAGGCCACGGCCACCCCCGCCGCCAGTGCAAACGGCCCAAGCGCAGTGCCGGTCAGGTGCGCCGCATAGATCGCCACGCCCATGTTCATCGCCGGGCTGGTCGCGCGGAAGATCGCCACCGCCAGCGGCAAGGAAAAGTCCGCCGTCGCATCGCGCACACCCAGTTTCCGCGAGGCCGCGAGCATGGCGGGCAAGCTCGCCAGCGAAGACTGGGTGGAGATAGCCACGGCATGGACCGGCAGCATCGCGCGGGCGAAGGCCGGAAGTGACTGTTTGCCCAGCGTCATCGCCAGCAGATAGCCGCAGATCAGCACGACCAGCCCCGCTGCGCTGACGGTCAGGATGTAGTGCGCCAGCCCCTGAATCGCTTCGGCGCCGCTGCTGGCACCAAGCGATACCGCCAGCCCGAACACCCCGATCGGCGCGAGCATCAGGACCCAGCCAACCACGACCATCATCGCGGCGGCCAACCCTTCAAACACCAGCCCCAGTTGCTGGCGCGGCGCGGCGGCGATCCGCGTGGCGGCCAGCGCAAACAGCGCCACGAACAGCACGATTGGCAGCATGGCGCCATCGGCCGCAGCGGCAAAAATGTTAGTGGGCATCATCGCCAGCATGATCTCGGCAAAGCCCGGGACCTTGCCGGCCTCAGCCGTCGCTGCGGTACCGCCGCCCAGAGCCGCCACCGCATCGGCCGGGGGCGGGGCCAGTTGCAACAAAGCCGGGACCAGCAGCGCCGACATCGTGCCGCTGAACACCAGCACGATCATGAACAGGCCCACCGCCCGCCGCGCCAGCGCGCCGCCGTTCGCCGCAGCCAGCGTCTGCGAGATGCCGGTATAGACCAGCCCGATCACCAGCGGCAGGATCGTCAACTGCAACGCTTGCAGCCACAGCTTGCCCAGCAGCTCCGCACCGGGCAGCACCTGCTCGAGCAGCGGTGTCCCGCGCAGCAGCACCCCCACTGCAAAACCCAGCACCAGTCCAGCGAAGGTCAGGGCGGCGGGCACGCGGATTTCCGGAAAGCCTGAAGGTGAAGTTTGCGCGGTCATGCAGTGCCCCTGATCTCGTTTGCGGGGGTGACATTAGCGCGTCAGCGCGACATAGCAATTTCGCAAGGATCACAAGGCTAAGAGCGGGCGATGGGCAGACAATATTTTGGCACCGACGGCATTCGCGGGCGCACCAATGCAGCAGTGATGACCGCCGCCACCGCGATGAAAGTGGGACAGGCGGCGGGCACGCATTTTCTGCGCGGCAAGCACCGCCACCGGGTGGTGATCGGCAAGGATACGCGGCTGTCGGGCTATATGCTGGAAAGCGCGCTGGTCGCGGGCTTCACCAGCGTCGGGATGGACGTGGTGCTGCTCGGCCCGATGCCCACACCGGCGGTGGCGATGCTGACCCGCGAGATGCGCGCTGATGTAGGCGTGATGCTTTCGGCCAGCCACAACCCTTATGAAGACAACGGGATCAAGCTGTTCGGGCCCGACGGGTTCAAACTGTCAGACGACGATGAGCTGGCGATCGAGGCGCTGCTCGGCCAGGAACTCGCGCTCGCTCCCGCTCCGCTGATCGGGCGGGCGCGCCGGATCGACGATGCGCGCGGGCGCTATATGCACGCGATCAAGGGCTCGCTGCCCGACAATATCCGGCTCGATGGGCTGAAGATCGTGGTCGATTGCGCCAATGGCGCGGCTTATCAGGTCGCGCCATCGGCGATGTGGGAACTGGGCGCGGAAATCATCGCGATCGGGGTGCAGCCCAATGGTACCAATATCAATGACAAGGTCGGCTCCACCCACCTCGATCTGATCAAGGAAACCGTCGTCGCCAGCGGCGCGCAGATCGGCATTGCGCTGGACGGTGATGCCGACCGGCTGATCGTGGTCGATGAACGCGGGCAGACCGTCGACGGCGACCAGCTGATGGCGCTGATCGGCAGCCAGTGGGCCGCGCAAGGGCGGCTGAAGGGCAATGGTGTGGTCGCCACGGTGATGTCCAACCTGGGGCTCGAACGGTTTCTGACCAGCAAGGGCATTGATCTGATCCGCACCAAAGTCGGTGATCGCCACGTTCTCGAAGCGATGAAGACCGGCGGCTACAATGTCGGCGGGGAACAATCGGGCCACATGATCCTGCTCGATCACGCCACCACCGGCGATGGCACGGTAGCAGCGCTGCAAGTGCTCGCCGCGCTGGTGCAGTCCGGCCAGCAGGCGAGCGAGCTGCTGCACCTGTTTGATCCGGTGCCGCAACTGCTCAAGAACGTGCGCTTCGCGGGGGGAAGCCGCTTGACGACGCGCGCGTGCAAGCCGTGATCGCCGAAGCCGAGGCAGAGCTGGTCGGCAAAGGCCGGCTGGTGATCCGTCCCTCGGGCACCGAACCGGTGATCCGGGTGATGGCCGAAGGCGATGACGCCGCGCAGGTGATCCGCGTGGTCGATGCGATCTGCGACGCCGTGCGCGCGGCCGCCGCCTGATGCTGGAAATGCGCCCCGATTGCGAACGCTGCGGCGCGGACTTGCCCGCCGAGGCCCCCGGCGCGTTCATCTGCTCGTTCGAATGCACCTTCTGCGCCGAATGCGCCGACACGCTGGATGAGCGCTGCCCCAATTGCGGCGGTGAACTGCTGGACCGGCCGAGCCGGGCGAAGGCGCTGCATGGCAAGCATCCGCCCTCGCAGGTGCGGAAGTTCAAAGGTTGAACAAGCCCCCGCGCATCCTGTCCATCGCCGGGTCCGACAGTTCGGGCGGCGCAGGGATTCAGGCCGATATCAAGACGATCACCATGCTCGGCGGCTATGCCATGACCGCGATCACGGCGATCACCGCGCAGAATACGCTGGGGGTCTATGCCGTGGAAGCGCTCACCCCGGAGCTGGTGATCGCGCAAATCGATGCCTGCCTTTACGACATCGCGGTCGATGCGATCAAAATCGGGATGCTGGGATCGCCAGCGATTGCGGCGGCGGTGGCCAGCCGGCTTGCGGGCCTGAAAGTGCCGATCGTGTTCGACCCGGTGATGATTGCCACCAGCGGTGCGGCCTTGGCCGACGCCGATACCATTGCAGCGTTTGATCGGCTGATGGCGCTGGCGACGGTTGTCACGCCCAATACCGCGGAACTGGCGAGCCTTTCAGGCCGTGAAATCAAGGACGCGTTTGATCAGGGCGCCGCTGCCGAGGCGATCATGGCGCGCACTGGCTGCACGGCCGTGCTGGCCAAGGGCGGGCACCTGGTGCTGGAGGGCAGCACCTATGATGCGGAGAGCGACGCCGCCTTTGCCAACGAAACTCGGGTGTTTGATTTCCTGTACCAGCAGGACCAGCTCGGTTGGCGCGAACAGCAGTGGCATTCGGAGCGCCTCGATACGCGCCACACCCACGGCACCGGCTGCACCCTGGCCAGCGCATTAGCGACCGTTTCTCGGCATGGGATTATCGCTTGCGACCGCGGTGGAACGCGGCCGCGAATTTGTCCGCGCAGCGTTGCTGGCGGCCCCAGGCTTTGGCGCAGGTAATGGCCCGCTGGGCCACGCAGCTGTGAAACTCTAACGTTCCTTTCCATTTTTGACGAATGTCACAAATGGGGAGGTGGATCGCCCGTCAGGGCGAGACGGAGGGGTTTCGGCCTTGCCGCAAGAACCCCTCCGTCAGCGCCGCGCGCTGCCACCTCCCCATTTGGCTTCGCAAAATGGGAAGGATCGCGGTTACAGCTCGTAAAACTCCACCACCTTCGCCCAGGCTTCTTCGGCCGTTTCCACCCAGTGGAACAGCTTCAGGTCTTCAAAGTTGATCACGCCTTCTTCGGCCAGCGCTTCGAAGTTGATCACCCGGTTCCAGAACGCCTTGCCGAACAGCAGGATCGGGATCGGCTTCATCTTGCCGGTCTGGATCAGTGTCAGCAGTTCCATGAACTCATCCAGCGTGCCGAACCCGCCGGGGAACACCGCGACCGCCTTGGCGCGCAGCAGGAAATGCATCTTGCGCAGCGCGAAGTAGTGGAACTGGAACGACAGGTGCGGGGTGACATAGGCGTTGGGGGCCTGCTCATGCGGCAGCACGATGTTGAGCCCGATCGATTCGGCCCCGACGTCCTGCGCGCCGCGATTGGCGGCCTCCATGATCGAAGGACCGCCGCCCGAACAGATCACGAATTGCCGCATCCCGTTTTCCACAATCGCGCATTCGCTGGCGATCCGCGCCAGCTGCCGCGCTTCGTCATAGTACTTTGAATTGGCCACCAGCCGTTCGACCACCGCCATCCGTTCGGGCGTGGTCGCGGTCTTCAGCGCTTCCTCGGCCATTTCCGGGCGAGGGAATCCGCGCCGAGCCATAGCAGACCAGCGTCGAGCCGATCTTGGCCTCTTCCAGCAGCATTTCGCACTTCAGCAGTTCCAGCTGAAACCGCACCGGGCGCAGTTCGTCGCGCAGCAGGAAATCGGTATCGCGATAGGCCAGCCGGTACGAGACGTCCTGGGTCTGCGGGGTGGTATGCGGCTGTGCTTCGGCAAAGGCAGCTTCTTGATCGGCCTTATAGAAACGCCGCCGATTCAGCCGCTTGTCGGTCTTCTCGCTCATCAATCATCCTTCATGCATTCCGTCTGCCAGGCAAACGCAAGCCGACCGTTTAGCCATTGCTGGTTACACGGGCAATGCCGACCCCGCAGGCATTCATTCAGGATCGGATAGCGCGCCCGCCGCGCAGCGGCCTGATCTGAAAGAACAGCCCGGCCGCCACGATCAAGCACAGCAGCGCGATCATTTGTGCCGATCCGTATGATCCGGACCGGTCATGCATCAAACCCACCCCGATCACGCCGATGGCATTGCCGATCCAGCCGATCCCTTGCAGCGCGCCATAGATCGAACTGTACTGCGCCAGCGGGAACAGCCGCGAAACGAAATAGGCCGCCACGTCCAGCTCCAGCCCGGCCAACAGGCCGATCATAAAGGCCGCGAACAGCGCGCCGAGCATGGAACCGCTGACCAGATAGAGCAGCAGAAACCCTGTTCCAGGCACCAGCGTGGCGAGAATTGCCACCCGGCGCGGCGGAAAATTGTCGAGCAGTGCCCCGCCGCCAACCCGGCCGACCAGTTGACCCACGGCAAAAATCGAGAGACCCAGCGCGGCGGTTGCAGCGCTGACCCCTTCTTCCTGAATCATTGGCGAGAGCTGCCCGACGAAACCGGAGGTTGCGGCCCCCACGAAGACTCCGGCGACGCCCAGAAACCAGAACGAGGCGTCGCGCCAATAGGGATAGGTGGTCGCACCTTTCGACACCGCGCGCAGTTCCGGGCCGCCGAGGTGGCGGGGCAACAGGAACAGCACTGCCGGCATGCCGATCACCAGCAACAGCACCGCGAAGGAAGAGACCGCCCAGCGCCAGCCATAGACCGCCATGATCGCCTGCAATGGCCCCGGCACCAGGATCGTCGCCAGTGAAGTGCCCGCCACCACCAGCCCCAGCGCCTTGCCGCGATGCTTGCGGAAATGCGCGCTGACCGGCCGCGTGGCGGTGAGCGCCGTGGTGCCGATCCCGAAAAACCCGAGCAAGCCGACGCAGACCGCCAGGCTGACCAGCGAATCGACCGCAAAGGCCAGATACAGCTCCAGCGCGATCACGATCAGCCCGGTGGCAACATAGATTGCGCGAAAGCCGTAGCGGTCGGTCAGCCAGCCGATCACGGGCGCACCAAGTGCGCCCGCAACGACCATCGCCTGGACCGTCCCGAACTCGCCGCGGGTAACCTTCAGCTCCGCCATGACGGGCAGCACAAACAGGCTGAACGAGAAGAACAGCAGCACCACCCCGGTCCCCGAGGCCAGCGCGCAGGCGAGGATGATCCGCCAGCCATCGCGCCATTCGCTGGGTCCGGTCGGCGTCGGCGCTGCGGGGCCGGTCACGGCTTGCGGCACCCCGCGCCGCCGGGCCGTTCAACCATTCACCGCTTCCACCGCAAAGGTGATCTCGGCATGATCCTGCAAGCGCTGGACCAGCGCCGCCCCAGCAGCGCGCCGGGCAGCGACAGGCCGCCCGGCCGCGTCGCATGACGAGCAGCGCAATCCCGGTTTCGGCGATCATCCGGCTGGTCGAGCCATAGCCCGGATCATAGCGGCCCTTGACGCCGTAACGGATGCGTCCGGCCATCGGGATATTCGCCCACGAACAGCACATCGTAAAACCCGTTCTCGCGCTCTTCCGGGGTCGGGCCCTTCGCCCGGCTGGGGATCGTCCGCATTCCCGATCATCGGCGTGGCCGCCATGTGCTTGGCAATCCCTTCGCCTTGCTCGCCGGGTCCGGTCAGCACCATTTCGTCATAGACAAAGTCCGCGCCATAAGGATGGCCCAGCAGGAAATTGGTGCGGTGAACGTTCTTGGTGTTGATCGCCGCCATGATGAACGGCGCGGCCCATGATCCCAGTGTTTCGTCATATTCGGGCATATCAGCCGCGCGGCTGCTGCGGCCCTTCAAAGCCGGGGGTCAGGCCGAACGGGCTGAGCATGATCGGGCAGCAGCGACGGATCCTTGGCAATCGCCGCGATGGTGGCCTTCAGGCTGGCCGCTGTCCCGCCCGAGGCCTTGCCCGCCATCCCGCGCACCCGGCCTTTGACGCGGGGGGCGGGGGCACCGAACTTGGCCACTGCCTCCTGCTGCAGCATCAGCACGCCCAGATCGAACGGGATCGAATCGAATCCGCGATGAAAAGGCGATCCGCGCGCCGCTCGCCTTCGGCGGCGGCGTGGTACTTGTCGACCATCTGGCGCATCCACACCGGCTCGCCGCACAGATCGGCATAGTCGGTGCCAGCGGCAACGCAGGCGGCGAGCAGCGGCTCGCCATAGAGCTGATAAGGGCCGACCGTGGTCAGCACGACGCGCGCGCTTTCAGCCAAGGCCTGCATGATGCCGCATCGTCGGAATTGGCGACGATCAGCGGCGTATCGGTCGGCGCGCCGATCAGATCGCGCACTTCAGCCAGCTTGTCCGCGCTGCGCCCGGCCATCGCCCATTTGGGGCCGTTGCCCTTGTAGTGGTGCGCCAGATATTCGGCGACCAGCCGCCCGGTATAGCCGGTCGCGCCGTAGACGACGATATCGAACGGACGGTCTGCCTTGGCCGTCATGTGCGTGCTCTCCATTCGCCCGAATCTGCGGGTCGGTTGCGACCAGCAAAAGGCCACAGATCGGTGGCGATGTCGAACCTATTTCGCTTGCCGCTACGGCAGCCAAAGGCCCGCAAGCGATTGGCGCTACAACTTCGGCTCTAAAGCTTCGGCAACGTCACCCCGCGCTGGCCCATGTATTTGCCCGCGCGGTCGGCATAGCTGATCTCGCACGGCTCGTTGCCCTGCAGGAACAGGAACTGGCACGCGCCTTCGTTGGCGTAGATCTTGGCGGGCAGCGGGGTGGTGTTGGTGAACTCCAGCGTCACATGCCCCTCCCAGCCCGGCTCCAGCGGGGTGACGTTGACGATGATCCCGCAGCGCGCATAGGTGCTCTTGCCCAGGCAGATCACCAGCACATCGCGCGGCACGCGGAAGTATTCGACCGTGCGGGCCAGCGCGAACGAATTGGGCGGGATCACGCAGACGTCGGTGGTGCGGTCGACGAAGCTGTCCGGATCGAACGCCTTGGGATCGACCACCGAACTGTTGACGTTGGTGAAGATCTTGAATTCGGGCGCGACCCGCGCGTCATAGCCGTAGGAGGACAGGCCATAGGAAATGCACCCGTCGCGCCGCTGCGCCTCCACGAAGGGCTCGATCATGCCGTTGTCCAGCGCCTGCTGCCGGATCCATTTGTCGCTGAGAATCGCCATGGTGCGTGATGGCGTGGCTGGCGGCGGGCAAGGTGACGGCAATGTTGGAGATTGGTTCACAGAGACCGAGAGCGCGCAAAGCCGCTTTGCCAGCCACCCCCGTCGATCACACTATCAAGGCCTGCAGCGCAGGCGGGCATCTTCGTGTCTTCGTCTGAACCCAAATTCCTTTATCCCGTGGTTAACGCTCTGTGCTATGCGCCAAGCCCATGACCCAACCTGCCAAAATCCTCGTCGTGTTCGGCACCCGCCCCGAAGCGATCAAGCTGTTTCCCGGTGGTCGCCGCGCTGAAGGCCGATCCGCGGTTTGATTGCCGGGTCTGCGTTTCGGCGCAGCACCGCGAGATGCTCGATCAGGTGCTCGAAATCGCCGGGATCGTGCCCGATCACGATCTCGACCTGATGCAGCCCGATCAGACGCTCGACGGGCTGACCGCCGCGCTGCTGACCGAACTTGGCCAGGTGATGGACGCGGAACAGCCCGCGCGGGTGATCGTGCAGGGCGATACCGCCACCGCGATGGCCGGCGCGCTCGCGGCCTATTACCGCAAGATCCCGGTCGATCATGTCGAAGCCGGGCTGCGCTCGGGCAATATCTATCACCCCTGGCCCGAGGAAGTGAACCGCAAGATCATCGGCACGATCGCCAGCCTGCATTTCGCCCCGACCGACGTTTCGGCCAAAGCGCTGACCGATGAGCAGGTCGATCCGGCGCGGGTGCATATCACCGGCAATACCGTGATCGATGCGCTGCACTGGGTCACCGCGAAGATCGCCGCCGATCCGGCATTGGCGCAGCGGCCTCGCCGAACTGGAAGCGCGGTTCGCAGGCAAGCGGATCATCGGCGTCACCAGCCACCGCCGCGAAAACTTTGGCGGCGGGATGGAAGCGATTGCCGAAGCCATCCGCCAGATCGCCGCGCGCGATGATGTCGCGGTGATCTTCCCGGTCCACCTCAACCCCAATGTCCGCGAGGTGATGAACGGCGCGCTGGCGGGGCTGGACAATGTCGCGCTGATCGAACCGCTCGACTATCCGCACTTTGCGCGGCTGCTGTCGATTGCCGAAATCATGCTGACCGACAGCGGCGGGGTGCAGGAAGAAGCGCCTGCGCTGGGCAAGCCGGTGCTGGTGATGCGCGAAACCACCGAACGGCCCGAAGGCGTTACGGCGGGCACCGCGAGGCTGGTCGGCACCGAAACCACTACTATCGTTACCGAAATTTTCAGGCTTCTCGACGATAAGGCGGCCTATGACAGCATGGCGCGGGCGCACAATCCCTTCGGGGATGGCCAAACCGCGCACCGGATCGTGGAGCTGATCGCGAATGAAATCGGACGTTAAACCATCGGTCTGCGTGGTCGGTCTGGGCTATATCGGCCTGCCGACGGCGGCGATTGTCGCGCGCGCCGGCTGCCAGGTGCGGGGGATCGATGTGACCAGCCACGTGGTCGATACGATCAATCGCGGCGAAATCCACATCGAGGAAGTCGATCTCGACGGGCTGGTCCAGGGCGTGGTCCAGCGCGGGCTGCTGTCCGCCTCGACGCAAATGGCCCCGGCCGATGTGTTCGTGATCGCCGTGCCGACCCCGTTCGACGAGGACCACGCGCCGGACATTTCCTATGTGCTCGCCGCCGGGGAAGCGGTCGCCAAGGTGCTCAAGCCCGGCGACTGCGTGATCCTCGAATCGACCTCGCCGGTCGGCACGACCGAGCAGCTGCGCGATCTGATCGCCGAGCGGCGCCCGGACCTGAAGTGCCCCGGCCTGACCGCTGAGACGCCCGACATCTCGATCGCCTATTGCCCCGAGCGCGTGCTGCCGGGCAAAATCCTCGAAGAACTGACCAACAACGATCGCTCGATCGGCGGGATCACCCCGCGCTGTGCGCGCAAGGCGCTGACCTTCTACAAACTGTTCGTGCGCGGCGAATGCATCGTCACCGACAGCCGCAGCGCCGAAATGACCAAGCTGGTCGAAAACGCCTACCGCGACGTCAACATCGCCTTTGCCAACGAGCTTAGCATCGTCGCGGACAAGATGGGGCTCGACGTGTGGGAGGTGATCCGCCTCGCCAACCGCCACCCGCGCGTCAACATCCTGCACCCGGGACCCGGTGTTGGCGGGCACTGCATCGCGGTTGATCCGTGGTTCATCGTCCACGGCGCGCCCGAGGATACCCCGCTGATCCGCACCGCGCGCGGGGTCAACGATGGCAAGATCCGCCACGTGATCGCCCGCGCCGAAGCGCTGATCGCGGCCAATCCGGGCAAGGCCGTCGCCTGTCTCGGGCTCGCCTTCAAGGCCAATATCGACGATTTCCGCGAAAGCCCGGCGCGCGCTGTCGCGGCCACGCTGGCGCGGCAATATGGCGACCGGATCAAGGTGGTCGAGCCCTATGCGGCTGAACTGCCGAAGGAATTCGCGGGCACCGCGGCGGAGCTGATCGACATCGATACCGCGCTGGAAACCACCGACATCCTGATCGTGCTGGTCGATCATGACCAGTTCAAGGCGGTGCCGTTGGCCGAACGCGCCAGCAAGCTGGTCTATGACACGCGCGGCATCTGGCTCGATCAGCCCAAGCCCGAACCGAGCCATGGTGCGGCGGCGCAGGGCCTGCGGCTGGCGTCTTGAGCGCGCTCTTGACCGGGCACAGCGCTTGCGCCCAGTGACGCCGCCATGAGCGGGTTTCTGTTTGCCTTTCTGGCCACGGTCTTTGCCGGGATCGGCGCGCGTGATCAGTTGACGCTCGCGGGACTGGCAACGCGGCATGGCCAACGGCCCGCGCTGCTGCTGCTGGCGCTGCTGACCAGCATGACCACCGCCGGACTGGCGGCTTGGGCGGCGCTGGCAGTGCTGCCGCTGCTGGCGGGCAAGCTGGCGGCGGGCAAAGTCCTCACCGCCATGGCGCTGGGCATGGCCGGGGGCGAGATGCTGCTATTTGGCCCCCGCAAAGTGCCTGATGAACCGACGCAATCGCTCGGCGCTACCGCCATCGTCCTGCTGGCGCATCAGCTTACTGACGCGGCGCGGTTCGTGGTGTTCGCACTCGCCGTCGTCACCAGCGCGCCGATTGCCGCCGGGCTGGGCGGCGCGGTGGGCAGCGCGGGGATCGTTACACTCGGCTGGCTGGCAGCGGGCGATTTGCCGCTGCGGCAAGTGATCCTGGCGCGGCGGATGGCGGGCATCTTGTTATTGCTGGTGGCAAGCTGGCTGGCCTTATCGGGGCTTGGACGAATTTGAGCGCTGCATAGCAATGCGCCGCCGTTCCGCTTGACCAGCGAGAATGCTATGTGAGCGCCGATGAAAAATCTCACCTTGATCGATGGCGCGGATGACGCTGCAATCGCGGACTGGCTCTCGGTGCTTCTCGCTGAAGCCTTGGAGACAACTTCGGGCGAAGTGGCGATCACTGTGCCCGGCGGTTCAACCCCGTTTCCAATCCTGGCCCTGCTCGCAAATGCCGCGCTCGATTGGTCCCGCATAGCGGTCTGGCCGGGCGATGACCGGATCGTCGCGGAGGATCATCCCGCCAGCAATGTCGGGCGGATTCGCGCTGCGCTGGAGCCGCTGGGCGCGCGGATCGTGCCGCTGGCAGCAGGGGCGCAGCCACCGCGCTTCGCGCTCGCCTGGCTGGGGATGGGCACCGATGGGCACATCGCCTCGCTGTTCCCCAACACCGATCCGCAAGTGGACGATCCGCTGCCGGTCCGCCGCTTGACCCCCGATCCGCTGCCGCCCGAAGCCCCGTTCGACCGGCTTAGCCTGACGATCCCGGCGCTGCTGAATGCCGATGCGCTGCTGTTCGTGGCGCGCGGGGCGGATAAGCGCGCGCTGCTGGAAGCAGCGGCGCGCGGGGCGCATGATCTGCCGGTGGCGCGGCTGCTGGGTGCGGCGCGTCAGCCGGTCACATGCTTCACCTGATCCCTGCGCCGCTGCACCGCGCAGCCTATCGCGCCGCGCACCGGCTGCGGCTGGTCTGGTGGCGGCTTCGCCGTCCGCGTGTGCGCGGGTGCCGGATGCTGGTGTTCGATCCGCAGGGCCGCGTGCTGCTGGTGCGCCACTCGTATGGCAGCGGCAACTGGATGCTCCCGGCAGGCGGATTGGGGCGCAATGAAGATGCGGTAGCGGGAGCGCGGCGCGAGCTGGCGGAGGAAGTCGGCTGCCGGATGGATCACGCACGACAGGTGATACTGCTGGAGGAGCCGCTGTCGGGTGCGATCAATCACGTCCATCTGGTTGCTGGCACAACTGATGATTCGCCTGTGGGCGACCAGCGCGAAGTGATCGCGGCGCAGTTTTTTGCGCCCGGTGTCTGGCCCGAAAATCTCGCTGTCTCGCATCAAGCCGGACTCGACGCTTGGGTTACAGCAGCGGCAGCTGCGCTGCGGGCCTGACCGGGGCCGGGGCATCCGCTTCTTCCCCATCAATCGCTGACAGGGTGAGCCCCATCAGCCGCACCGGTTGCGGCAGCGGCAGCAGCTCATCCAGCAGCTCATGCGCGGCGTTGGCCAGTTCGGCGCGGCTGGACACCGGATGCGCGAACGAACGCGCGCGGGTCAGCCCAGTGAAATCGGCGTGTTTCAGCTTCAGCGTGATCGTGCGGCCCTTGGTGCCGCTGCGTTCGATCCGCTCCCAGGCCAGCACGATGATCTTGTCCAGCACCTCGCGCAGCGCCGCGCCCGACGAGATATCCTTCTCAAACGTCCGTTCCGCCCCCAGCGATTTGCGCGGGCGGTTGGCCTTGACCCGGCGCAGATCGATCCCGCGCGCGGCGCGGTAGAGGTATTCGGCCTGGCTGCCGAAATGCTGGCGCAAGAATGCAAGGTCGAGTGCGGCCAGGTCTGCCCCAGTCGCGATCCCCAGCGCGGTCATCTTTTCCGCGCCTTTGGGTCCGATCCCGAAGAACCGGCGGACGGGAAGCGACTGCGCAAAGGCTGCGCCATCAGCGGGACGGATCACGCACAGCCCGTCGGGCTTGTGCTGATCGCTCGCCAGCTTGGCCAGAAACTTGTTGTAAGACACCCCGGCGCTGGCAGTCAGCCCGGTTTCGGCCCTGATCCGCGCGCGGATAAGTTCGGCAATGCGGGTCGCGCTGCCGATGCCCTTGCTATCCTCGGTCACATCCAGAAAGGCTTCGTCGAGGCTGAGCGGTTCGACCAGCGGGGTGTAGTCCAGAAAGATCGCGCGGATCTGGCGTGACACTTCCGTATAGGCGGCAAAGCGCGGACGGCGAAAGATCAACTGTGGACACAACCGCTTGGCCGTGGCTGAGGGCATGGCAGAGCGGCAGCCGAACTGGCGCGCTTCATAGCTGCAGGTGGTCAGCACCCCGCGCGGACCATCACCGCCCACCGCCACCGGCAGCCCGCGCAGGGCCGGTTCATCGCGCTGTTCGACGCTGGCATAGAACGCATCCATATCGACATGGATGATCTTGCGCAGGCCGGATGCGAACTCGCCGCCAAATTCATCGGGATCGGGCGGGGGTGGCGACATCGTGTCAGCCTAGACCATGATTCGTGAAACCTTAATCACTTCGCTCAATTTCCGCTCATCCTGAGCTTGTCGAAGGACCATCGTGCGCGCACGACCCTCGTTGTAACACGCGGGTGCTTCGACAAGCTCAGCATGAGCGGTTTTAATTCAAGCATGTAGTAATAGGGTACAAGCCCCGCATTTGGGGGTGGCCAAGGGCTGGCAGAGCGGCCATGGCACCGCCCATGGCCAGAGACTTAACTCACAGTGACGATTTCCAGCTCGGCCGGACGGAATTCATCGCGCTGATGGCGATGATCATGGCGCTGCAGGCGCTGGGGATCGATGCGATGCTGCCCGCGCTGGGCACTATCGCGCAGGAGCTGGGCGCACGCGATCCGAATGAGCGACAGCTGATCGTCGGCCTTTACTTGATCGCGGCGGGCCTTGGCTCGTTGTTCCCGGGGGCACTGGCGGACCGATTCGGGCGGCGACCGGTGCTGTTTGCCGCGCTGGGTTTCTACGTTGTGCTCTCATTGGCGTGCGCCGTGGTGCAGGAATTTCAGGCGATGCTGGTCCTGCGGGTGGTGCAGGCATTGGCCTGTGCTGGCCTTGCGGTGCTGCCCAATGCGATCATCCGCGACCGGTTTGCGGGCGACCGCATGGCGAGCATGGTCTCCACCGTATCGATGGTGTTTCTGATCGTGCCGATCCTTGCCCCCAGTTTTGGTCAAGCAGTGCTGCTGGTTGCGGGGTGGCGCTGGATCTTTGGGGCGATGGCCGTACTGGGCAGCATGGTGGCGCTGTGGGCCTGGCTGCGGCTGCCCGAAACGCTGAACCCAGCCTATCGCCAGCGGCTGGACCCGGTGGCGATCGGGGCGAACATGTGGGCGGCCGCCAGCAACCGCGCGTCGATCGGCTATGTCATCGGCGCGGCCTTGGTCACCGGCGGACTGTTCGGGTTCATCAATTCGGCGCAGCAGCTGGTCGCCGAACATTTCGGTGCGGGCGAAAACTTTCCGCTGATCTTCGCGGCCTGTGCGGCGTCGATGGCGGTGGCCAATTTCACCAACGCGCGGATCGTCGAACGCTTCGGCGCGCGGCGGGTTTCGCACACTGCCTTGCTGGTGTTCATCGTTGTCAGCGCGCTGCAGGTCTGGGAAGCGAGCAGCGCCAGCCAGAGTCTGTGGCAATTCGTGCCGCTGATGATGGCCAACATGTGCCTGATCGGGTTCATCGGCGCGAACTTTGGTTCGATCGCTTTGCAGCCGTTCGAGCGCGCCGCCGGGGCGGCGAGCTCGTTCCAGACGTTTGCGCGGATGATGATCGGTGCGGCAATAGGTGCGGTAATCGGTCAGGCCTATGACGGCTCGGCCCGCCCGCTTGCACTGGGACTACTGATCGGCGCGCTGCTGTCACTGGCGATGGTCTTGCTGAGCGAGCGCGGCCGCTTGTTCCGGCGGCTGATTCCGGCGGGAGCGGCGCGACCGATTCCGGATGCGTCAATGCGGTAGTGCAGGGTGAGGTAAGAGTTTGGCGCGCTCACGGAATCGTCTTCCGCATGGCCGTGTCAAACCGCAGTTGCTCTCAGATCGGCCCTGCACCAGCGCGCAACAAAGAAGCCATCGATCCCGCCGACCTCGGCAAGCTGGGCCGGGCTGGTGCGAAGCCAGCCATCGTCTCCGGCAGTCAGACCCGTCGGCAATTCGACATTGCAAATCGGATCGCGCTGGAGCGTTACCGCCCGCGCCTGATCCGGTCCCTCCGCAATTTCAAGCGAGCAGACCGCGTAGACCAGCGCCCCGCCGGGCTTCACCCAGCCTGCTGCACGATCCAGCAGTCTGGCTTGCAGTTCCGCCATTTGCGCGATCTGCGCCGATCCGATTCGATGGAGCACGTCGGGGTGGCGGCGGCAGGTGCCGGTTGCGGTGCACGGCGCGTCCAGCAACACGGCGTCAAAGGCTGCGGCCGGTTCCCAGCTGAGCGCATCGCCCACCACCAGGTCGGCGGTCAGCCCGGTCCGCTCGAGATTGGCCTGCACCCGCTCCAGCCGCCGCGCGCTGGCGTCGAGCGCGGTGACATGCCAGTCGGCAGCGGCCAGTTGCATCGTCTTGCCGCCCGGCGCCGCGCAAAGATCAAGCACGCGCTTGCCTGTTCCTGCACCAAGAAGCCGCGCTGGCAGGCTGGCGGCCAGATCCTGCACCCACCAGGCCCCTTCGCTGAAACCTTCGATATTTTCCACCGCATCCCCGCGCGCCAGCCGCACATGCCCAGGCATCAAGGACATGCCGCCCAGCCGTTCCGTCCATTCCGCCGTCGCTGCGGGATCACGCAGCGTCAGATCGAGCGGCGGGGGCAGCGCCAAGCCCGCTGCGATTGCGTCGGCTTGCACACCCCAGCGGTCGCGGACGGCGGCGGGCAAGGTCGGCGCGGCAGGCAGCTTGGCCTCCTGCCGAACCAGCGCGCCGAACACCCCGTGCGCCAGCCGCTTGGGCCCGCCTTCGAGCAGCGGCAGCGCGGTGGCGATCACCGCATGCGGCGGCGTATCCAGCCGCAGCCAGCCCGCCAGCATCAGCCGCAGCACGATCCGCGCCTTGGCATCGCTCGGCAACACCTGCTGGGTCGCGCTGTCAATCAGCGCGTCGAAATCGACCAGCCAGCGCAGCACTTCGCCCGCCAGCGCGCGGGCCAGCGCCTTGTCCGGGGCCGAGCGCAGCGCGGAAAGCGCAGCGCTGCCCGCCTGATCAAGCGTTTCACCGCGCCGCAGCACGGCATCGAGCAAACGCAGCGCTGCCTTGCGCGCGGGAAGGCCGGGAATATCCATGGCCCGCCCCTAGGGGAGATTGCATCGCACGGCTAGCGGGCGCAAAAGATGCCATGACCAAACGCGCCACCACCCGCCCGCCGGGGTTCAAAAAGCCCAGCCACTGGAGCAACGACCCGGTGCCTGATCCCAAAGCCGACGCCGGCGAACCCGATCCCGACGGCCTTTCCCCCACCCGCTACGGTGACTGGGTGCGGAACGGGATTGCGGTGGATTTTTAGTATATACAAATATTGACAGCTACAAATTTTTGTATATACCGAAATCTGGCAGTGGGCGCTGCCACGTAACCATCCACCACGGGAAGTCACTCTATGAACATCGATTATCGCCTTAAGGCGGTTCAGATTTGGAGCCACTCTAATGGAAATCGAATTCGACCCAGCTAAACGCGACCAGGTTCTCGCCGAGCGCGGTCTCGACATGGCACGCAGCGGCGAAGTTTTCGAGGGGTTCTATCTGACCCGGCGCGACGACAAGCACAGCACCGATGAAGAGCGCTTCATCTCGGTTGGCTTGCTTGATGATGATGTCGTGATCGTGCCGTGGACCCTTCGCGGAATCTTGCGTCGCATTGTGACGATGTGGAAAGCAAATGATCGAGAAAGACAAAATTACCAAGCTGCTCGCGAACGATCCGGATGAAATCAAGCCCGAGCTTGACGACGACTGGTTCGCCGAGGCTGACGCCTATATCGGCACCAAACTGGTGCGCCGGGGGCGTCCCAAGGCAGCGAACCCCAAGCAGCCAGTCTCGCTACGGCTCGACCGCGATGTGCTCGACTGGTTCAAGCGCAACGGTGAGGGTTGGCAGACCCGGATCAATGACGAGTTGCGCAAGGTTGCTGGCCTTTAAAGCATCAATCACGAAACCTGATCTACTTCGCTAAATTCCCGCTCATCCTGAGCCTGTCGAAGGACTGTTGTGCGCAGGCTGCCGTGTCGTAACAGGAGGGTGCTTCGACAGGCTCAGCATGAGCGGGGCTGGTTCAAATTTAACGCGCGATAATCTAAAGCGGCGCGAACCGCAGTTTCAGCCCATCCTTCGGCTTGGGGATCGGCCAGGGCTGCCACTCCGGCGCATAGCCCGGCGCGATCTTCGATCTGATAGCGGGTCAGTATCTGCACCATCAGCACCTTGATCTGCATATAGGCGAAGTGCAGCCCCAGGCACATGTGCGCGCCGCCGCCGAACGGGACCCAGGCGTATTTGTGCCGCTTGGCGACTTGATCTGGCGTGAAGCGCAGCGGATCGAACTTCTCGGGCTCGGGCCAATGCGGTCGGGTCCATGTGGACCGCCGAAGGGCTGATCCCCACCCCGGTGCCCGCCGGAATGCGGTAGCCGCCGAATTCGAAATCACGCATTGCGCGGCGCGGGATCGACGGCACCGGCGGGATCAGCCGCAGTGCTTCCTTGAACGCCATTTCAGTGAGTTCAAGCTTGCCCATGTCGTCGTAAGATAGCGGTCGGCCAGCACCGCCGGTCACCGCAAGCGCCTCTGCCCGCAGCTTGTCCTGCCATTCGGGATGCTTGGCCAGCAGCCAGACCAGTGAACTGGCCGAGCTGGTGATCGTGTCATGCGCCGCCATCATCAGGAAGATCATGTGATCGACCACTTCGTCGACCGGCATCAGGCTGCCGTCTTCGTGGGTGGCGGTGGCGAACTGGCTGAACATGTCCTGCCCGCCCCCTTCGGCGCGCCGCTTCAGCGTTTCGCGGGTGAAGTATTCGAGCAGGAATTTGCGCCCCGCCACGCCCCGGCCCATCGCGGTGAACGGCAGCGGCCTGCGCACGATACCGATGGAGGCCTGCACCATATCGACGAAAGCCTTGTTGACCGCATCGGCTTCGGGCCCCAGCGGCACCCCCAGAAAGCTGTCTGCCGCCAGGTCCAGCGTCAGCTGCTTGATCGCCGGGTAGAACAGCATATCCTTGCCGCCCCAGCCCGCCACCTGGTTCGCAATTCCCCGGTTCAGCGCATCGGCATAGTGCCGCATCGGCCCGGGCTTGAACGCAATCGACAGCGCGCGGCGATCGGCGCGGTGGTGATCGAAATCGAGCAGCATCAGCCCGCGCGGGAATAGCAGATCGAGCACCGAGCCCCAGCCCTGCGCCGAGGAAAAGTTCTTGTCGCGATCAAACAGCACCAGTTCGTTCGCGTCGGCCCCGAACAGCAGCACCGAACGCCGCCCGAAGGCGTTGTTGCGGAACACTTCGCCGTATTGCGCGCGCATCCGATTGCCAAAGCCGACCGGATCGGCCAGCAATGGCAGCGTGTTGCCCAGCACCGGCCAGCCGTTCTCGCCCGGAATGTGATCAAGCGCACCCTTGGGTTGCGACTGCGACCAATGGGTATAGCGGGGGGCTTCGGGTGCGATGAGTGGCCATGATGGTCCTCGTTACTGACATCAAGGTAAGTACTTAACTGAGCGGTTAAATCCAGCCCGCCAGTTCGCGTCTGACCAGAGCTTTCCAGCATGGCCATGCCATCCGCGCTGGTGTTCAGGCAATCGAGCGCGGCGAAGTCTGTACCGCCCGCAGCAACAAACACCTCGCGCCCACGGATCGCCAGTTCTTCGCGCGTTTCCAGGCAATCGGCGGCGAAGCCCGGGGCGGCAATTGCCAGCCGCCGGGTGCCGCGTGCGGCCTCGGCTGCGCAGCGTCGCTTCGGTCGAGGGTTCCAGCCACTTGGCCGGGCCAAACCGCGATTGAAAGCTGACCTCGATCCGCAGCCCCGGGAAAGTCGCCGTGCAGCGCTTCGCTCAGCAACCGCGCGGTCTTGCGGCAGTGGCAGTGATAGGGATCGCCCAGTTCCAGCGTGCGCTGCGGCATGCCGTGGAACGACAGCAGCAGCACTTCGGGCACAAACGGCAGCTGGCGCAATTGCCGCGCCAGATCACTGCGCAGCGCGGCGATGTGGTGCGGATCGTCGTAATAGGGCGGCAAGGTGCGGATGGCTGGCTGCCAGCGCAATGCGGCCAGGCTGCGGCCCAGTTCATCGAACACCGTCGCGGTGGTCGCCGCCGAATACTGCGGATAGAGCGGAGCGACCAGAATCCGGTCACAGCCCGCCGCTTGCAAGGCCGCCAGCTCCGCCCCCATCGCCGGATTGCCATAGCGCATGCCCCAGCGCACCTGCACCTGCTCGCCCAGCTGCGCTTGCAACGCCTCAGCCTGCGCTTTCGTGATCGCGGCCAGCGGCGAGCCGTCTTCGCCCCAGACCTGCGCATAGGCATGGGCGCTTTTGCGCGGGCGGGTGTTCAGAATGATCCCGTTGAGGATCGGCCACCAGGCAATTCGGGGCAGTTCCACCACCCGCCGGTCAGACAGGAACTGCTTCAGGTAGCGCCGCACCGCGCCAGTGGTCGGCGCATCGGGGGTGCCCAGATTGACCAGCAGCACGCCGATCTTGCCTAGCTTCACCACCGGGTGACCGGCGGGCAAATGAGTGGGAATGGTCACGCTTCCTCCGCCAGCAAGGGCAAGCTGCGCAACCGCACACCGCTGGCCGAAAACACCGCATTGGCCACTGCCGGAGCAACCACCGCCACGCCCAGTTCGCCCGGATCGAACGGCGCTGCGTCGCTGTCGATAAACTCCACGTCGATCACCGGGCAATTGGCCAAAAGGGGAAGTCCCAGCAGTCCCAGCCGCCCGGTCAGTGGCAGGCCATCGGCATAGGCCGTGCTCGATCCGGTGGCGAGCCCCAGCCCGAAGATCAGCCCGCCTTCGATCTGCTGGCGCGCGATATCGATGTTCACGATCCGGCCGATGTCGACCACGGCAGTCAGCTTGTCGACCGTAATCCCGCCCGCATCGCGGCGCGCGCTGGCGATCAGTGCGATCCGGCCCGCCGCATCCAGCCGCTGCATCGCGTGGCAGGCGAGGCCTTGCCCAGTGCCGCTGGTCGCGCCGTTCCAGCTGGCCAGACTGGCGGCCTTCTGCAGGCACTGCGCCAGCTTGATGTCCCCGCCCAGCATCGCCATCCGGTAGGACAGCGGCTCGCGCCCGGACCGGTGCGCCAGCTCGTCGATGAAGCTTTCGGTGAAAAAGCAGGTGAAGCCGTGGGCATTGCCGCGCATCCGCCCGGTCGGCAGGCCGATCGCACACCGGCACATGCTCCACCACCAGATGCGGGACAGCATAGGGCGGGACCGCGCCTTCGATTGCCAGGGGATCGGTCTGATCCTGCGCCGCTGAAGCCGCAGCGCGCGTCCTCGCCGGAGAACACCCGTTCGGCCATTTCCCGCGCCGCTGAAGGGGCCGCGATCCGCGTTTTGAGCGCAGCAAGCGAGCCATCCTGCGCCACCCGCGCCGCCAGTACGGCCGAGGCCGGCGGGCGCGGCAAGCCGGCCAGATGCTCTTGCCAGCGCGACCAGACCAGCTGCACCGGCTTGCCCACATCGCGCGCAATCAGTGCCGCCTGAACCGCGTGCTCGCCTTCGATCCGCCGGTCAAAACTGCCGCCGGCAGGCATCGGGAACAGCGTGACATCGCGCGGATCCAGCCCGGTCGCCGCCGCCACATTGCGCCGCACCCGTTCGGGCATCTGGCTCGCCACCCACAGCTCCAGCTTGTCGCCGCGCCAGCGCGCCGTCGCGCTGGCCGTTTCCAGCGTGGCATGCAGCGCCGGAGCCACGCGGTAGCGCGCGACGTGATCGAACTTCGGCCCGGCAAACATCGCGTCGGGATCGCCAACGCGTGGCAACCTCTTGCGCCGCGCCGGTGCGCAACGCCGCTTCCAGCAGGCCATCGATCCGCGCTGATTCGGTGCGATTGGTGGCTGAAAAGCGCGGGGCGATATGACTCAGCGCGCGCTCGGCGGCCCACCAGTCGGTCGCGACCGCTGCCAGCCAGCGCTTGCCCGGCACCAGCTTGATCAGCCCGCGTATGCCTTTGGCAGTGCCGGCATCGAATCCCGCGAGGTCACCATCGGCCAGCGGCGCGTTGCGGATCGCGGCATAGACCATGCCCGGCAGGCGCACGTCACCGGCAAATTGCATCGAGCCGTCGACCTTGGACGGCAGATCGAGCCGGGGGAAGCGCAACTGCCCGCCCTCCGGGTGGTCAATCGCCCGTTCGCGCGCAGGCTCCGGGCGCAGCACCGGGGTGCTGGGCGGGGACAATTGCGCCGCTTCCTCTGCCAGTTCGCCAAAGCTCAGGCGCTGCTTGTCGCGGACGATAAACCCGCCTTGCGCCGCGCATTCCTCCCACGCCACGCCCCAGCGCTCGTGCGGCGGCCTGCGCCAGCATCACCCGCGCGTTGGCGGCGGCGATCCGTGCGGGCAATTCATAGGCCGCCAGCGACAGTCCCGTCAGCGGTCGCAGTGAAGTCCTCGCTCTGGGCAAAACGCCGCGCGAGCAGGCTGCCCGGGCTGTCCGCCAGCCCAGGGGCGAGCGGCAACCACAGCGGTGACCACCAGGCCGCCAGCGCGGCATTGGCATAGGCCCCGCTCACCGGTGCAGGCTCGACCGCGATCTGCCGCCAATCCGCGCCAAGCTCCTCGGCCACGATCTGCGGGAGCAGCGTGGTGATCCCCTGCCCCATTTCCAGCTGCGGCACCGCGACGGTGACCACGCCGTCGCTGCCGACCTTGAGCCAGGCCCCGAACAAGGCCTCGTCCTTGCCAGCCGTGATAGGCGGAGCATAGGTGCGCGGGGTCAGGGCCCAGGCAACCACCAGCCCGCTCGCTGCTCCTACCCCCAGGATCACTCCGCGCCGCGTTACCTGCATGGAACAGCGACCTAGTGGCTATCGAGCCAGGCGGCAACCTGCGCCGCAATCGCGGTGAATACAGCGGCTTGCGGGCCGTCCCCGGCGGCGGGCGGCGTACCGGCATCGCTGGCCAGCCGGATCGCCAGATCAAGCGGCACCCGCCCCAGGAAATCGAGCCCCAATTCGCGCGCCTTGGCCTCGGCCCCGCCCGATCCGAACGGATCGCTGAGCTCGCCGCAATGCGGGCAGGCATAGCCCGCCATGTTTTCCACCAGCCCGATGATCGGCACCTGCCCCACTTCGAACAGTTGCAGCGCCCGCACCGCGTCGATCAGCGCCAGATCCTGCGGAGTCGAGACGATCAGCGCCCCGGCGGGCTTATGCTTTTGCAGCATGGTCAGCTGGATGTCCCCGGTGCCCGGCGGCAGATCGACGATCAGCGTATCGACCGGGCCCCACTGCGCATCGATCAACTGCCCCAGCGCGCCCGAAATCATCGGCCCGCGCCAGGCGATCGCCTTGCCCGGTTCGATCAGCTGGCCCATCGACAGCATCGGCACGCCCCAGGCGGTGTCCACCGGCACCAGCTTGCTGTCCATTGCGGTGGCCTTGATCCCTTCGCGGCCCAGCAGGCGCGGCTGGCTGGGGCCATAGATGTCGGCATCGACCAGCCCGACCTTGCGCCCCATTCGCGCCAGCGCCACCGCCAGATTGGCCGAAAGCGTGGACTTGCCGACCCCGCCCTTGCCCGATCCGACCGCGATGATCCGCCGTTCGGGCCGGTCGCCCATGATCGCCACGCGGACTTCGCGCACCCCAGCAGCGCGGCTGAGCGCAAGCTTGACGTCAGTCTCCAGCGCGCGCGCCGCTGGCGCCGCCAGCCCGCCGCCATCGAGCACGATCGTGACCACGCCCTCGGCCAGGCGCAGCGACCGCACCCGGCTCCTGCGCGGCGGCTGGCAGCAGGCTTTGCAAGGCGTCACTGTCGCTCATCGGGCTCCCCGTTTTTACACTGCCGCGCCCTAGCAGCGAAAAAGCCGGGGCAGGCACTGTTTTTTGCGGCAGTCGATACCTATAACGCTTTGCATGGTAGGAATTCGCGAATTTCTGAATGACCGCGTGCTGGCAATGGCCGGTCGGCGCAGTCCGTGGGGCCCAGGTTCGAAGAATGGCGGTCCGGAGGATGGCGCAGGCCCGCCGAACCGCAGGGCGACGCGCCGGAGCCGGGCGCGCCCGATCCCGCCAACCCGCCTCCGCCCAGCGGCCCGCGCAATCCGTGGCTGCCGCCAGCAGGCTGCAGATACGCCGCCGCGCCGCTCCGCCTCGATCGAGGACATTTTCCGCAATCGCCCCGGTGGCGGCGGCGGCAATGGCGGTGGTGGCAGCAGTAGCGGCGGTCCGCGCTTTCCGCGCCGCCCCGATGGCAAATCGTGGCTACCGACGATCGCCGGGCTGCTGGTGCTCGGCTGGATCGGGAGCTCTTCCGTGCACTTGATCGGCCAGAAGGAGCAAGGCATTGTCACGACACTGGGGCAGTATTCGAAGACCCTGACCCCGGGGCCAACAATGACGCTGCCGTGGCCGATCCAGACGCGTCGCCGTGCAAGATGTGACCACGATCATCCTGACCAAATTGCCCGAAGGTGAAAATCAGAACCTGATCCTCACCAGCGACAAGAACCTGATCGACCTGTCCTATCAGATCCGCTGGAAGATCAAGGATCTGGAGCAGTTCACCTTTGAGCTGGAAGCGCCACAAGACCACTGTGTCCGAAGTTGCCGAAGCGGCGATGCGCTCTTCGGTGGCGGAAATGCCGCTGAACGCGGTCTGGGGCGGATCGGGTCGCGGCGAATTGCAGGACAATGTCCGGCGGCGGATGCAGGGCGTGCTCGATGCCTACCGCTCGGGCGTGCAGGTGCTCGGCGTGGAAATCAAGAAGGCCGATCCGCCCGCCAAGGTCGCCGACGCGTTTCAGGAAGTGAACAACGCGCAGCAGGACGCGCAGCGGTTCATCAACCAATCGCAGGGCTGGGCGCAGCAAAAGGTCGCGCAGGCGCAAGGCGATGCCTCGGCCTTCGATCAGGTCTATACCCAGTACCGCTTGGCACCCGACGTCACCCGGCGGCGGATGTATTACGAAACCATGGAACGGGTGCTGGCCAACAATGACAAGGTCGTGGTCGAAGGCGGCGGGGTGACCCCCTATCTGCCGCTGCCCGAATTGCGCCGCCGCGTGCCCGCGCCGGATGCCTCGACCCCCGCCGCTCCAGCCCCGACGGGAGGCCAATGATGCCTGAACTGTTCAGAAACAAGCTGGCAATCGGCGCGCTCGTCGCGCTGCTGATCGCGCTGGCGTCCAGCGTGGTGATGGTGCCTGAAACCCAGCAGGTGGTCGTGGTTCGGCTGGGTGAGCCGGTCCGGGTGATCAACCAGTTCCGCCCCAAGGTGCCGTTCGGACAGACCGGCGCAGGCGTTTCGGTGCGGGTTCCGTTCTTCGAGCAACTGGTCAAAGTCGACAAGCGCTTGCTGACGTTCCAGATGGAACGGCAGCTGGTGCAATCGACCGATCAGTTGCGGCTGGAAGTGGATGCCTATGCCCGCTTCCGGATCATCGATCCGATCAAGATGGTCAAAACTGCCGGATCGACCGAGCGCGTGGTTGCGCAATTGCAGCCGATCCTCAGCTCGGTCTTGCGGCAGGAACTGGGCAAGCAGACCTTCCAGTCGCTGCTGACCGCTGAACGCGGCGCGGTGATGGCCCGGATCCAGGAAGGTCTGGACCGGCAAGCGCGCGATTATGGCGCGCAGGTGATCGATGTGCGGATCAAGAGCGCCGATCTGCCCGCTGGCGCGCTGGAAAGCGCCTTCGCCAGTATGCAGGCCGCGCGCAAGAAGGAAGCGGACACGATCCGCGCGCAGGGCCAGCGCGATGCGCAGGTCATCGTCGGCCAGGCCGAAGCGCGCGCCGCGCAGATCTATGCCGAAAGCTTTGGCAAGGACCCGCAATTCTACGATTTCTACCGCGCGATGAAGAGCTATGAAGCGACCTTTGCGAACACCGCGAACAAGGGCGGCAGCACGATCATCCTGTCGCCAGAGAATGATTATCTGCGCCAGTTCAAGGGCAAATAGGGCGTTCAATGTCCGTTCAGGCGGATTGGCTTGAATCGGGCGGAGTGATGCTGGCCGGATGCGTCCCGGCCTGACTGCAAGAGGATCAAGACCTGTGCGATATGCTTATGGAGTGACGACGGCGCTGCTGCTGGGCGGTTCGGCCCTGACCCTGATCACCGGCCTGCCCGCTGGTGCACAAGTGGCGCAGAACGATGCCGCGCAGATGCAGGCCGTGGTTCCGCGCGCCGGGGCGCCCGCCAGCTTTGCCGATCTGACCGAGCAGTTGCAGCCCGCCGTGGTCAATATCTCCACCCGCCAGCGTGTCCGCGTGGGCAATGCCAACCCGTTCGCCGGAACCCCGCTGGAAGGCATGTTTGGCGGCGGCGGCAGTAATGGCGGCGGCGGACAGACGCGCGAGGCGCAGTCGCTCGGCTCGGGCTTCCTGATTTCCGCTGATGGCTATGTGGTGACCAACAATCACGTCGTCACCGCCGAGGGCCGGGGTGAGGTGGAATCGATCACCGTCACCATGCACGATGGCACCGAATATCCCGCCAAACTGATCGGCCGCGATGCCCAGTCTGATCTGGCGGTGCTGAAGATCGACGCGAGCAAGACCCTGCCCTTCGTCAAGTTCGGCGATTCGCGCGGCGTGCGCGTGGGCGACTGGGTGATCGCGATCGGCAATCCGTTCGGCTTGTCCGGTACGGTGACTTCAGGGATCATCTCCGCCGTTTACCGCAACACCGGATCGGGCGCTTATGACCGCTTCCTGCAGACCGACGCCTCGATCAACCGCGGCAATTCGGGCGGGCCGCTGTTCGACATGCAAGGCAATGTGATCGGGATCAACAACGCGATCTTCTCACCCACCGGGGTCTCGGTCGGGATCGGCTTTTCGATCCCCGCTGAAATCGCCTCGCCGATTGTCGAGCGGCTGCGGGCCGGGCAGGCGATCGAGCGTGGCTATCTGGGTGTGCAGATTCAGCCGGTGACTGAAGACTTGGCGGATTCGCTGGGCTTGCCGCGCAATCGCGGTGAATTTATCCAGACCGTCCAGCCGGGCAAGGCAGCCGCCACCGCCGGCATCCAACCGGGCGACGTGGTGGTCAAGATCGACGGCAAGGATGTGACCCCCGAACAGACGCTGTCGTACATCGTCGCCAATATCGCGCCGGGTAAACGCATCCCGATCGAGCTGATGCGCGATGGCAAGCGGATGACGCTGAACGCCGTCGTCGGCAAGCGTCCGACCGATGACGAGCTCGCCGCGAGCGGGTTGGGAGCGGGGCAACAGGGCGAGCAAGACCCGTTCGCAGAACCCCCGGCCAAGGCAGGCGAAGGCCTGATCGAACGCGCGCTGGGTGTCTCGGTGCTGCCGCTGACCCCGCAGATCGCGCGCCAGATCCGCGTGCCGTCGGATGTCCAGGGCCTGGTGATCCGCGCGGTCGATGGCTCGTCGGATGCCGGGACCAAGGGCTTGCAGCAAGGCGATGTGATCCTCTCGGCCGCAAACCGCCCAGTGCTGACTCAGGCTGACCTGGAGGCCGCCGTCCGCGCGGCGCAATCCGGCGCACGTCCGGCGCTGCTGCTGCGCGTCCAGCGCGGCAATCAGCCCGCAGGCTATGTGCCGATCCGGCTGCGCTGATCCCCGCCGCAGGTTACACACCTAAAAGGGCCGCTCTTCGATAGGAAGAGCGGCCCTTTTCAATTCGAACAGTGCTGAACATGCGCCGCAGCTATGGCGGCGGCTGCGCTGCGCCCGCGCCGTCACCACGCGGCTCAGTCGGGCGGTTGCCGCCCAGTAGCTTCGTTGAGGAAGTCCTCGTTCGCGGCGGGCGGCGGCAGCGCGGCGGCGTCTGGGCCGGGGCCGGCACCACCGTTCTTGGGCAGGGCTGGTTGATCGCCCGGCACTGGATCCGGGCCCGACGGTGTTGACCAGATTGCCCTGCTCATCGACGTAATAGTAATCCTCCGGCTTGCCGAATTCCGCTTCGCCGTCGGTCTCCAGCTGCCATTCGGGCAGCTTTACCGCCGTGTCGAAGCTTTCCACCGGACGTCCCGCCACGGCGACGCGCATGAAGGCCGAGAAGGCGCGCGCCGGGGCGGTGCCGCCTTGCAGCTCGCTGACCGGCCGGGCATCATCGCGGCCCATCCAGACGCCGGTGGTGATCCCGCTGGAAAAGCCCAGGAACCAGCCGTCCTTGTTCGAATTGGTGGTGCCGGTCTTGCCCGCGACGGGCCGACCGATCTGCGCCGCGCGGCCGGTGCCGGTGGCGACGGCGGTTTGCAGCAGGTCGGTCATCCCGGCAGCGACATAGCCCGGCACCAGCATCTGCCCGCCGCTGCGCTCATGCTGGTACAGCACTTTGCCGTCCGCCGTGACGACCTTGGTGATGCCATAGGGCTCGACCGAGCGGCCCTTGGCGGACAGCGCCGCGAAGGCGCGGGTCATGTCGATCACGCGCACTTCGTTGGTGCCCAGCACCATCGAGGGCACGGTCGAGATCGGGGTGGTGATCCCGAACCGCCGCGCCATCGCCGCGACCGCGCTGAACCCCACTTCGTTGCCGAGCTGCGCCGCGACGGTGTTCTTCGAATAGGCAAAGGCGGTGCGGACATCGATCTTGCCCGCATAGGTCCGGCTGGAATTGCGCGGGCTCCAGCCCTGGATCGTCACCGGCTCGTCGACCACTTCGTCGTTGGCGGTATAGCCCGCCTCCAGCGCGGCGAGGTAGACGAACAGCTTCCACGCCGAGCCCGGCTGGCGCACGGCGTTGGTCGCGCGGTTGTAATTCGAGGTGACGTAGTCGGTCCCGCCGACCATCGCCAGCACCGCGCCGTCACGGTCCATCGAGACCAGCGCGCCCTGCGCGCCTTTGGGGGCGTGCGTCTGGATCGAGCTGGTCGCCGCCTGCTGCATCCCGATGTCGAGCGTGGTGAACACCTCGATCGGCTCGTCATTGTCGGGCAGCAGCATGTCGAGCTGGGGCAGCGCCCAGTCGGTGAAATAGCGGACCGAGTTCTGGCCCTTTTCCGGCGCCAGCTTGACTGCGTCGAGATCGGCGCTCGCGGCCTGCTCCGCCGTGATCGCGCCGTTGCCCTGCATCACATCAAGCACTACCTTGGCCCGGCCGACCGCGGCCTGCGCGTCAGCCGTTGGCGAATAACGCGACGGGGCCTTGACCAGCCCGGCGATGATCGCGGCTTCGGGCAGGCTGAGCTCGGTCGCGGGGTGGTTGAAGAACTTGCGGCTGGCGGAATCGATCCCGTAAGCGCCGCCGCCGAAATAAACCTTGTTCAGGTACAGCTCCAGAATCTCGGCCTTGCGAGAACTTCCATTCGAGCGCCATCGCCAGCACGCCTTCGCGCAGCTTGCGGTCTACGGTGCGGCTGTTGTTGAGGAACACGTTGCGCGCCAGCTGCTGGGTAATTGTCGAAGTCGCGCGCAGCGACTTGCCCGTGGTGGCAGTCATGTAACCCGCGCGGGCGAGGCCAATCGGATCGACCCCGATGTGCGAATAGTACCGCCGGTCCTCGACCGATACCATCGCGTCCTTCATCACCTGCGGAATTTCTTCGTGCGGCAGCCACTTGCCGAAGCTGGGCCCGAGCGAGACCAGCTCGGTCCCGTCGCGCGCGCGAACCACGATCATCTGGCCGACCTGGCTGGATTTCAGCTGCTTGAAGCTGGGCAGCGACTGCGCCGCCAGCCCGACTGCCACCGCCAGCGCGAGCACCACCAGCACGCTGAGCACCAGCCCCCAGACGAACAGCCGCCGCATCCAGCGCCGGAACGCGGGCGGCGGACTATCGGAAGCACGCGCAGTGTTGGTACGGGCCATAAGGCTGGACGATCCCTTTGCGGGCACAAGCAGCCCCGTTTGCCTGCCCTACATAGGCAATTTGCAACGCCGCGTTAATGCAAAAATCTCAATCCTCCGGATCGAAGTCCAGCGCGGCGCTGTTGATGCAATAGCGCAAGCCTCCGGCCTGCGGCGGGCCGTCCGGAAACACATGGCCCAGATGGCCGTCGCAAGTAGCGCAGCGCACTTCGGTGCGGATCATCCCTGCGGAGCCATCGCGGTGTTCATCCACCGCCGCGCCAGCAACCGGCGCGGTATAGCTGGGCCAGCCCGAGCCCGAATCGTACTTGTCCGTACTGGAAAACAGCGGCGATCCACAGCCCGCGCACAGGTAGACCCCGGTGGCCTTGTTGGCATCGTACTTGCCGCCAAACGCGCGCTCGGTGCCGTGCTGGCGCAGCACCGCATATTGCTCGGGCGTCAACCGCGCGCGCCATTCTTCGTCGGTCAGGGTCAGCTTGTCGGTCATGCCATGTCTCCTTGCCCCCGATGTGGGATCAATGGAGATGTTCCACAAGCAGCACTGCCCCGTCATGGCCGGATATCCGCATCCGGGTGCCGGCCTCGGCATCGGGACCGCGTACCAGCCATTCGCTGTCGCCGTGGCGGACGCGGCCACTGCCGCCGTCGATTGCGGCGGTGACCGTCACTGTTTCGCCCACCAGTCGTGCGCCGCGATCGTTCATCAGGGGGTCGGCTTCGGTGATCGGATGCGCGCGCAGCCAGTTACGCCCTGCGAAAACGGAAGCCATCGCCAGCACTGCAAAGATCACCACTTGCAACGGCACGCCAATCGGGACGAACCAGGCCAGCACCCCGGTGATCAGCGCCGCCCCCGCCAGCCAGATCAGGAACACGCCGGGGATCACCATCTCGCCAATGGCGAGTACCAGCCCCAGCGCCAGCCAGACCCAGTGGGTATCAAGCGTTTCGAGCAGATTCATCGCCTCAGCCCTTCTTCTCGCCCAGCGCGTCTTTGACCAGTTCGCCGATGCCGCCGATCGAGCCGATCAGCTGG
Organism: uncultured Alphaproteobacteria bacterium; assembly: GCA_963802015.1. Classification (GTDB taxonomy): domain Bacteria; phylum Pseudomonadota; class Alphaproteobacteria; order Sphingomonadales; family Sphingomonadaceae; genus Novosphingobium. Next base: position 260,497 of record CAWDHB010000004.1, on the reverse strand, counting down.
GTCGCTTCGACCGGGAACAGGATCGTCTTGGCATTGGGCGAGGTGGCGAATTGGCTGACCGCGTCGGTATATTTCTGCGCGATGAAGTAGTTGAGCGCCTGGGTGCCCGACCGGGCGATGGCATCGGAGACCATCGTGGTCGCCTTGGCCTCGGCCTCGGCTTCGCGTTCGCGCGCTTCGGCATCGCGGAAGGCGGCTTCGCGGCGGCCTTCGGCGTGACAGGATCTGCGCCCTGCTTTTCGCCCTCGGCACGCAGAATTTCGGACGGCGCGGCTGCCCTCTGCTTCGAGGATTTGCGCGCGCTTTTCGCGTTCGGCCTTCATCTGCCGGGCCATCGCGTTGGAAATATCGGCGGGCGGGCGGATGTCCTTGATTTCGATCCGGGTGATCTTCACCCCCCACGGCGCGGTGGCGTGATCGATCACGATCAGCAGCTTGGCATTGATCTCGTCGCGCTTGGACAGCGTTTCGTCGAGGTCCATCGAGCCCATCACCGTGCGCAGGTTCGTGGTCGTCAGCTGCATGATCGCGACGTAGAGGTTGGAGACCTCGTAAGCCGCCTTGCCGGCATCGAGCACCTGGAAGAACACGATCGCATCGACCCCGACCATCGCGTTGTCCCGGGTGATGATCTCCTGCCCCGGAATGTCGAGCACCTGCTCCATCATGTTGACCTTGTGACCGACGCGATCGATGAACGGGATGATCACGTGCAGCCCCGGCTGCGCGGCCAGGGTATATTTGCCCAGCCGCTCGATCGTGTAGACATAGCCCTGCCGCACCACGCGCACGCCCATCAGCAGGAAGATGAATACGGCCACCAGCAGGAAAATCAGCGTCTCAAGCATCGTACAGCCCCTTGCAGATCGTCATTGGCCGCATGGTAACGCGGCGCGCACCGGGGGCAAGCGAAACCGGATGGTCGATCCACGACAATGGATCTGCCTGCAAACTCCGTTCGCCTCGAGCGAAGTCGAGCGGCTGTGCGATGGTGTCTCGACTTCGCTCGACACGAACGGCGATGGGATTTACCGGCTTGGGGATCAGGGAGATGACTGGATGAGCAAAGCTAGAGTTTTGGGCGAACGGCGGGTCAACCCCATCGGCCTTGGCTGCATGTCATTGTCCTGGGCTTATGGCGTACCGCCTAACGAAGCCGACGCATTGCAGCTGCTCAACCGCGCGCTCGATCTGGGCTATGATCACCTCGATACCGCGAATATCTATGGCCTGGGCCACAACGAGACGCTGCTGGGCAAGGCGCTGAAGGGGCGGCGGCAGGAGTTTTTCCTCGCCACCAAGATGGGCATTGTGATCGACGGCGCGCGCCGGGGGATCGATTGCAGCCCGGCGGCGATCAAGCGCTGCGTCGATGAATCGCTGACCCGGCTGCAAACCGATCACATCGATCTCTATTACATGCACCGCCCGGACCGGACCGTGCCGATCGAGGAATTCGATGGGCGCGATGGCCGAGCTGGTGGCGGCGGGCAAGATCGGCCACGTCGGCCTGTCCGAAATGAGCGCCGAGACGCTGCGCCGCGCCCATGCCGTCCATCCGGTGGCCGCGTTGCAGACCGAATATTCGCTGTGGACCCGCAACCCCGAGATTGCCGTGCTGGATGCCTGTGCGGAGCTGGGCACCACCTTCGTGGCCTTCTCCCCCGTGGGGCGCGGCGCGCTGGCGGGCGGGGTTAACGATGTGGCGGCGCTGGTTGAGAAGGATCTGCGCCGGGGGATGCCGCGCTTTCAAGGCGAGAACTGGGGCCACAACCAAGCGCTGATCGCGCAGTTTGAGGCGCTTGCTGCCGAGGCGGGTGTCACCCCCGCGCAGCTCTCGCTCGCCTGGGTGCTGTCGCGCGGGAGCCATGTGGTGGCGATCCCGGGCACGGCTTCGTCGGCGCATCTGGAAGAGAACATCGCACGCTGGGATTGGCAACTACCCGCTCCGTTGGCAGCGCAGCTGGATGCGCTGATCAACCAGCAGTCCGTCGCCGGGCCGCGCTATGGCGCGGGAATTCAGGCCACGGTCGGGACCGAGGAGTTCGCTTGAACCGCTGGCCGTCATCCCGGCGTGAGCAAGCGCACCCCGTCCAGCGTGCCGCTGGCCCAGCAGCATCCGCGCGAACCGCAGGTATTCGTCGACCGTGCTGACCAGGCCGGACCCGCCCATGGTCAGCGGCTTGCTGCGGAAATTGGCTTCGACCAGCCGCTCTTCCGGCAGCGGCACCAGCGCGCCGCGCTGGTCTTCATAGATCATCGCCAACCGCGCCCGCGCTGTGGCTGGCTGGGCCCAGGCCGTTTCGCGCATGCCCAGCGGCAGCAGAATATGATCGCGGACGTAGTCAGCGTGGCGCTGCCCGGTCAGTTTCTCCACCAGCAACGCCTGCACATCGACGGCCGCGGAATAGCTCCACTGCTCGCCGGGATCGTGCAGCAACGGCACGCGGGCCAGTTTCGCTCCGAACTGGGCCAGGCTATTGTCCAGCGACAGGGGGTCTTCGGCCTTGGCGATCAGGCCATGCGCGCCGGGCGCATCATCATAGATGAAACCCGCAGTATGGCGCATGAATGTCGCGGTTTCCCCTCGATGGGCGAAGGTTGCGGAGACTTGGCAGCTGGCTGCCCAGTCGCAGCCGGATTGGGGTGCTGCTGCCGCCAAGCTGGGCGTTGGGATGAAGGATCACCCGCCATTCCACCTGCGCTAGCGAGCAAGCTCTGCAAGCCGCGGTATCCTTCGCCATCAAGGGGGAAGAAGCCCTGCTTAAAGCCCCGCGTAGAGCGCCAGCATCCGCGCCCCACGCCCGCTCGGCCTCGGCCTTGTCATAGATCGGCGCGTCGAGCGTGCACCAGCCGTGATCGGCGGCATAGACCTCTACTTCGGCCGGCCGCCCAGCGGCCTGCGCGGCGGCGCGGAACGTGTCCTTGTCCGCTGGGGCGCGGGCATCATCGTTGCGCGCGACGGCGATCAGATAGCTGGCCGTGGTGCTGGCCAGCAAGCGGTGCGGGCTGTCGGGCTTGTCGGTCACCAGCCCGCCGCCGTGGAACGAGGCCGCCGCCTTGACCCGGCTGGGCACTGCCGCCGCCGTGCGCACGGTGAACGGCCCGCCTTGGCAATAACCATTGCTGCCGATCCCGCGCCGCTTGTCGACCGCCTTCTGACTGTCGAGGAAGCCGACAAAGGCCTTGGCATCGCGGGTGATTGCCGTCGGGTGTCAGCAGCGGCAGCATCGGCTTCAGCTTTTCCTGCCCCGCAGGCGTGCGCCATTCGCTGATCGAATTCAGGATCGGCGCGGGCGCGCTGCGGTAATACTGGTTCACCGCCAGCACGGCATAGCCCGCCTCGGCCAGCCGCCGCGCCATGACTTTGTAAGCATCGCGCAGCCCGGCGATATCGGGCCAGAGGATCACGCCGGGGTGCTTGCCCTCTGGCGGGGTGGACGAAGAACGCGTCCACGGTGCCATCTGGCGCGGCAAAGCTGACACTGCGTTCGGTCAAGGCCGGTGCGGTTCCAGCCTCGGACCCAGTCATGCACCCGGCCAGCGCCGCCAGCGCGCCGGTTGCGGCAAAGTCGCGGCGGCTGAGGCCGCGCTGGCCCCTGAACTGACCCCTGCGCGGGCAAGTGCGGCGTCATCGTCGAATGCGGTCAATTCATCGCACATGGCTGATCCTTTCAGTCCCCCCGCCCGCGAAGATAGCGGCGGCAGGCCATCGCGGCAAGCCTTGTTGTTAAGTGCGCGATTAAGGTTGCATTTGCAGGCCAAATGCGGCGAATTGCGCGCGCACGGACTCGCGGCAAGCGGGCAGAGGTTCTGGAGGGATTAGGAATGCGTTTGAAACTGTCTTGGCGGCCGTCGCCGTGTTTTCACTGGCTGGCCTGCGGCAGCCGACGGCCTCAGCCCCCCGCCACCGAGGCGTCACCGACGCGCTGTTCGCTGTCCGGCAAGGACGGCGAATGGCTGAGCTATGGCAATGACTATGCCGAACAGCGCTTTTCCACGCTGACCCAGATCAATCGATCCAGACCGTCGGCGAGCTCGGGCCTCGCCTGGTCCGCCGATCTGGATACCGCGCGCGGACAAGAAGCCACGCCGCTGATGCACGACGGCATGCTGTACATCACCACCGCCTGGTCGATGGTCAAAGCCTATGACGCCAAGACCGGCGCGCTGAAATGGGCATACGATCCCAAGGTGCCGCGCGAAAAGCTGGTCGATGTCTGCTGCGACGCGGTCAATCGCGGCGTCGCGCTCTATGGCGACAAGGTCTATGTCGGCACGCTCGACGGGCGGCTGGTCGCGCTGGATCAGCAAGACCGGCAAGGTCGTGTGTGGACACAGCTGACCATCCCCAAGGATTCGCACATGGCGATCACCGGCGCGCCGCGGATCGTCAAAGGCAAGGTGCTGATCGGCTCGGCCGGCGTCGGAATATTTCACGCGCGGCTATCTGGCGGCGTTCGACGCCCAGACCGGCAAGGAACTGTGGAAGTTCTACACCGTCCCCGGCGATCCGGCGAAGCCGCAGGAAGGCAAGCATCTCGAAGCCGCCGCCAAGACCTGGACCGGCGAATGGTGGAAGCTGGGCGGCGGCGGCACGGTGTGGGATTCGATCACCTATGATCCCGAGACCGACCTCGTCTACTTCGGCACCGCCAATGCCGAGCCGTGGAACCCGGCGCATCCGCAACACCAAGGGCGCAGGGCGACAACCTTTACACCGCCTCGATCGTCGCGGTGAAGCCCGATACCGGCGAATATGTCTGGCACTTTCAGGAAACCCCCGAAGACCGCTGGGACTTCGATTCCAACCAGCAGATCACCGTCGCCGACCTGACGATTGGCGGCAAAGCCCGCCACGTCGTCATGCACGCGCCGAAGAACGGGTTCTTCTATGTGCTCGACGCGAAGACCGGCAAGTTCATCTCGGGCAAGCCGTTCGTGCGAGGGATCAACTGGGCCAAGGGGCTCGATCCGGTCACCGGCAAGCCCGACGTCAACCCCGAGGCGCAAGTACGAAATCACCGGCAAGCCGTTCGTCGGCTTCCCGGCGCAGTCGGCGCGCACAGCTGGCACCCGATGAGCTTCAGCCCGAAGACCGGGCTGGTCTATATCCCGACCAACAACACCCCGCAGTATCTACATGGCCGATCCGGACTGGAAGCCGGCACCACCGGCTTCCAGCTGGGGCTCGACATGACCGGCGGCAACATTCCGGCCGACAAGGCGATCCGCGCCGCGACCAAAGCGGCGATGACCGGCGCGCTGGTCGCGTTCGATCCGGTCGCAGGCAAGGCGCGCTGGACCGTGCCGTATACCAGCCCGAGCAACGGCGGCACGCTCGCCACGGCCGGCAACCTGGTGTTCCAGGGCACCGCGACGGGCGAATTCCGCGCCTATGCCGCCGATACCGGCAAACAGCTGTGGTCGCTTCCCCACCCAGACCGGCGTCCTCGCCGCGCCGATGACCTATACGCATCGACGGGCGAGCAATATGTCGCCGTGCTGGCCGGCTGGGGCGGGGTCTGGGACGTTGGCGGCGGGCAAGCTGGCCGAGCGGGATCACCGCAAACATCAGCCGCCTGCTGGTGTTCAAGCTGGGCGCGAGCGGCACTCTGCCTGCGCTGAAGCCGATGGCCGACGCGCGTACTCGATCCGCCGCCATCCACCGGCACGCCGGAGCAGATCGCGCTGGGCACCAAACTCTACACCAATTCCTGCTCGCGTCTGCCACGGCAACGCCGCCGTATCGGGCGCGCTGAACCCGGACCTGCGCCACGCTGGCTCGCTCGGCAAGCCCGAGTTGTGGCAGCAAGATCGTCCATGACGGGCGCTGGCGCAGAACGGGATGGTCGCGTGGAAGGACCAGTTCAGCCAGGAGCAGATCGAAGCTATCCGGCTCTATGTGATCCAGCGCGCCAATGAGGACAAAGCCTGGGGATGAGCACTGACGCCCCTGATCCAACCGACATCCGGGGCTGGCAGCGGCTGGCCCCGGACGTCACCACGTCGGGCCGCTTGCAGGCTGGCGATCCGCAGCGTCTGGCCGCAATCGGCGTGCGCCACGTGATCAATCTGGCGCTGGACGATCACCCGGAGGCCTTGTCCGACGAAGCCGCGCTGCTGGCCGCACAGGGGCTGGGTTACAGCCACATTCCGATCCCGTTCGATGCCCCGGACGAAAGCCACTACGTCGCGTTCAAGGCCGCGCTGGATAGCACAGACGGCCCGGTCCATGTCCATTGCATCATGAACTGGCGCGTCTCCGCGCTGTTCTATCGCCTCCACCGCGAACAGGGCATGGCGGAGAACGCGGCGCGCCGGCTGATGCAGCAGCAGTGGGACCCGCTCGCCAGCGATGACCCGCGCACGCAGGTCTGGGCGGGATTGATCCAGGCCGATTAGCGTTTTGGTGCCGCGTTCTTGAGGCAAGGGCTGGCCAATTCCCGCGCAGAACTTTAAGCGGTTGCTTCCCCTGCCCCGCACGTCGACTTGATCGACAGTTTGAAGACTGAGCCATGACATCTGAAGCAGCATACCGCATCCACGGCGCAACCGGCGAATGGGAGGTCGTGATCGGCCTGGAAGTCCACGCGCAGATTGCCAGCCAGTCCAAGCTGTTCTCTGGCGCGGCAACGGCGTTCGGGGCAGAGCCGAATTCGCAGGTCAGCCTGGTCGATGCGGCGATGCCGGGGATGCTGCCGGTGCCCAACCGCGAATGCATCCGCCAGGCGGTGCGCACCGGCATGGCGATCGAGGCGAAGATCAATCCGTGGTCGCGGTTTGACCGCAAGAACTACTTCTACGCCGATCTGCCGCAGGGCTATCAGATCAGCCAGCTGTACCACCCGATCGTCGGCGAAGGCGCGATCGAGATCACCCCGGATGAGAAGCGCCCCGATGCGGTCAAGACCATCGGGATCGAACGCATCCATGTGGAGCAGGACGCAGGCAAGCTGATGCACGATCAGCACCCGACGATGTCCTATGTCGATCTCAACCGCTCGGGCGTGGCCCTGATGGAAATCGTCAGCCGCCCTGACCTGCGCTCGCCTGCGGAAGCCGGGGCATATGTTGCCAAGCTGCGGCAGATCTTGCGCTATGTCGGCTCGTGCGATGGCAATATGGATCAGGGTTCAATGCGCGCGGACGTGAACGTCAGCGTGCGCAAGCCGGGTGACGAATTTGGCACGCGGACCGAAACCAAGAACGTCAACTCTGTGCGGTTTGTCATGGCCGTGGTCGAAAGCGAGGCCCGCCGTCAGGTCGATCTGATCGAGGACGGCGGCACGGTGGTGCAGGAAACCCGGCTTTACGATCCGGACAAGAATGAAACCCGCTCGATGCGCAGCAAGGAAGACGCGCACGATTACCGCTATTTCCCCGACCCCGATCTGCTGCCGGTCGAACTGGACGCGGCGTTCCTGGCCGAATGCCGCGCGTCATTGCCCGAATTGCCCGATGCCAAACGTGCGCGCTATGAAACCGTGCTGGGCCTTTCGCCCTACAACGCCGGGGTGCTGACTGCGGACGTGGAAACCGCACGCTGGTTCGAGGCGCTGATCGCGGCGACCGCGGCCAAGGCGGGCAAAGGTGAGGGCGAGGTGGCCAAACAGGCCGCTAACTGGCTGCTTAGCGAACTGTTCGGTGCGCTGAACAAGCTGGGCAAAGGGCTGGACAGCTCACCGGTCTCGCCGGAAGCCGGGGCCGAGCTGCTTGGTCTGGTTGCCAAAGGCACGATCTCGGGCAGCATTGCCAAGCAGGTGCTCGAAAAGATGCTGGAGACGGGGGACGGCGCGGAAGCCATCGTTGCCCGTGACGGCCTGACCCAGACCAGCGACACTGGCGCGATCGAAGCGGCGGTGGACGGCGTGCTGGCCGCCAATGCCGACAAGGTGGCCGAATACCGGGGCGGCAAGGAAGCCCTGTTCGGGTTCTTCGTCGGCCAGACCATGAAAGCGATGCAGGGCAAGGGCAATCCCGGGCTGGTGAACCAGGTGCTGAAAGCGAAACTGGGCTAGGCGAGCGTCCCTCTTGCGTCTGGCCAAAGCGCGGTTAGATTGCGGGGCTAACAGGCCGGGTCGCTGTGCCTGTATGCCAGGGGGGTTGCCTTGAAATTCACCGGACTTGCCGCGCTTGCGGCCTCAACAATACTGGCTTGCGTGCCGACAAACGCTTTGGCGCAGGATGCCGCAGCCGTCGCCGCAGCGACTGCACCCGCTGCAGTGCCGGAGGCCGCGCCAGCCGGGCCTGCCGCTGCCGAAGTGGTTCCAGCAGCTCCCGCCGCACCGCCCGCAGTGCTAGGAACGCTGGCCCCGCCGGTGCTATGATCTGCCCGACCCGGCGACGCTGACCCGGCCCGAGTTGGCCTTTGCCGCGACACCTGAAATTACGGATGATTTTGAGAAGTATTTCTACTTCCACCGCGATGAAACCAGCTTTGCCGATGCCTTCAACGATATCCGCGAATGCGATGCGCTGGCGAGTGGATCGAACATCTATATGGGCGCCGATGCCGGATCAATTGCCGCCGCCTCAGCGCAATATGGCGCGGTGGCAGGCGCGATTGGCGGGGTGATCGGCAGCGCGATTGCCGATGCGATCTTCGGCTCAGCCGCGCGGCGGCAGCAACGGCGGCTCAACCTGCGCAACTGCATGGCTTTCAAGGGGTACCAGCGCTACGGACTGGAAGGCGATCTGTGGAAGAAGTTCAACTTCGAAGAAGGCCATGGCCGCAAGAAGGAAGGCGAGCGCAACGAAGCGCTTGAATTGCAGGCATTGGTTGCCTCTGGTCCCAAACCTACCGCAAAGGAGCTCGGCCTGTGACAAAACTCCACCACTTGCTCGCCGCTGCTTTGCTCCTCGTTACCCCGGCACTGGCCGGCGGCAGACTCGGTTGAAGAAAAGAACCTGATTTCGGGCAAGGCCAAGTTCGATCCGGCCATGGGCTATATCTATCAGAGCTCGCCCGGCCGGACCTATGGTGTGTTCCTGCGCGAACCCGACGATGCCACCCGCGCCGAATATCAGGTGGATTGGGACGAAGCCTTTGCCAAAGCCCAGAAGAAATATGCTGGCGCACTGAAACGTTGGGAAAGCGACGTCAGAATGGCGGCGCAGCTGAAGAAGAAGGCGCCGGACAAGCCGGAGGAGCCCACCCGCGAGACGTTCTCGATCGGGCCGATCCTGATGCGCGACATGGTTGGCTTCGGCCCGATGTTTGTGTTCAGCAAGAGCGACACCCAGTTCGCCTATCTCAATGCGGTCAAGCCGGGGACTTACCTCTATTACGGACCGCTGCTTTACGCGCCGGGCCAGCCGGTGGGCGGGTTCTGCTATTGCATGGGAACCGTGCGGTTTGAGGTAAAGCCCGGCGTCGTCACCGATCTGGGCAATTTCCTGATCGCCGCCGCCCAACCTGCGCCGCCCTATGACTATTCGACGCTGATGGCGATGAAGCAGAACGAGGAGCGCGCGGCCAAGGGCAAGGACACCTGGGTCAGGCCGCAATTGAGCTTTGGGCTGCCTGAATCACTAGCCAAGTATCCTTCGGCGCGCGCCGAGTTCCAGGCGAGCGGCAAGCTCAACAACTATTTCGGCGTGCTGGTAACCCGGATGCCGCCGATCCCGGGGGTGCTGGACTATCGCCGCGATACCGTGGTCGATGCGCGCACCGGAGCCGAAGTGGCCAGCCCGCTGATCGTCACCCAGGTGCGGATCAAGAAGTAGGTACGAAAGCGGCGGCTTCTCCGGGAGGGGAAACCGCCGCCTGTAACTTAGCAATTCGGTCTCGCAATCAGGCCTTGCGGGTTCCGTTCATCGGAAATGTCCCGAATGCTCCAGCCTTGACCCCACCGGTCAGCGTGTCCCCGTCAACCGTGGCTTCGCCTTCCAGCGTCATCGGCATCGGTACGGTCATCTTCATCGACCAGGTCAGCTTGTTGCCGTCAACCTTGCCATTTTCGACATCCATCGAACCCATCGCACCAACATTGCTGCCGGTGAATGTGTCGCCATCCACCACAACAGTAAAATCGCTCTTCTGTTCACCCATTGGGGTCTTGGTGACGCATTCGTAAGTGCCTGCAACCGACATCGAAAATCTCCTCTCGTTCACTTGGCTCAGTTGAGCTTAGATAGGTGTAAGTGGAACACTAAGTCGCGTTCTGCAGCGCGGCTGTCAACCGTGCAATCATTCGTTCGCAGCGGCAATCTCGATCGGCAGGCCCAGCCCGGTCAGCTGCGCTTCCACCACCTTGCGATCCCCCACCACGATGAAGACCAGGCCATCGGGCTGCAAATAGGTGCTGGCTGCCTGTTCCAGCGCGGCCTTGTCCAGCGCGCGATAGCGGCTGGCGAGCGTGGCGTAATAGGTGTCCGGGCGGCCCAGCCGGTCGGCAGTCAGGATCGCGCCCAGCACCTGGCTGTTGGTTTCATAGCGATTGGGCAGGCCGCGCACATTACCGTCGGTCACCCGGTTGAACTCCACCGCGTCGATCGGGCGCTTGCCCGGCAAAGCCCGCATGTTGTCGATCAGCAGTTTGATCGAATCGCCGGTGCGGTCTGCCTGAACGGGGGCGACGATGGAAAAGCTGCGAGATCCGACCGGGCTCGCGACATTTGACCGAACGCCATAGGACCAGCCCTTGTCCTCGCGCAGGTCCAGGTTGAGCCGACTGAGGAAGCCATTGCCGAGTACTTCGTTGGCCAGTTCCAGCGCTTCCTGATCCTGATCACGGCCAGACAATGGCAGCACCCGGCCAGCCACGATCACCGATTGCGGCGAATTGGGCCGGTCAATCAGCACAATCCGGGGGCGTGGCGCCGGTACAGCAGTGGTCAGCGGCTTGATTGGCTTGGGCGTGGCTGGAGCTTGCCAGGAGCCAAAAGCTCGCTCAAGCAGCGGCTTCAACTGGGCCATCGAGATATCGCCAACGACGGTGATTTTGGCCAGATCGGGGCGAACCCACTTGGCGTGCGCAACGCGCAGCGCTTCCGGGGTTAATGCGGCGAGCGACTTGGCGTCACCCAGCCCGTCACCGGGCAAGCCGTAAGGGTGATCGCCGCCAAATAGCAGCGGGTTCAGCGAGCGCGTGGCCAGCGAACGCGGGCTGGCCAGCACTTGTGAAAGCTGGGCGATCTGCTGATCCCGCACGCGGGCCACTTCCGCCGGGGCGAAGGCCGGGTTGCGCACCACATCGGTCATCAGCGCCAGCGATGGTTCCAGATTGGCGGATAGCGCCGAGAGAGTCACCGAGCTTGAATCAAGCCCGGACCCGGCGAAGACCCGCGCGCCCAGTCGCTCCTGCTCTTCGGCAATCGCGGTTGAATCGCGCGTCGTAGTGCCTTCATCCAGCAGGTTCATCATCAGCGACTGGGTGCCGGGGCTGTCCAGCTTGTCCGCTGAAAACCCCGAATCGAAGTTCAAACTGACCAGCACAGTCGGCACGGCCGCACGCCGCGCGAGGATCACCGGGATGCCGTTGGACAGTGTGGCGCGCTCTATCTCCGGGAAGGTCAGATCGCCCACCGGAGCCACCGGCGGCGCGGTCCGCTTGGGCCCGGTGACGAGCGGAGCGGGTTTCTTCTTGGCGTCCGGTTTGGGCGGAGCGGAGTTCGCATCATCACCCCAGCCGCCCATCGTCTCGCCCTTTTCGGTGCGGTTCCCCGGCACGATTGCGAGTGAATAGGCCGGGCGTGTCAGCCATTTCTGCATCGCCAGGCGGACGTCTTCCGGGGTCAGCGCGGCGATCCGCTGCAGGTCCTGCTTGAATTGCGCGGGGTTGCCCGAATAGAGCTCGCCTTCAGCAAGGGTTGAGCCTTTGCCGCCGAATCCGCCGACCGATTCCAGCGCGTTGATCTGGCCAGAGACGGCGCTGGTTGCAGCGCGGCGCACTTCATCAGCGTTGGGGCCTTCAGCGACGTAGGCTGTGATCAGCGCGTCGAACCGCGCTTCGGCGGCGGCGCGGTCAGTGCCAGGTTTGATGTCCATGCTCGCCTGCAACATGCTGGTCTGTTCGAACTGCAGGTTCATCGCCGAAACGCTGACTGCGAGCTGCTCGCCGCGGACCAGCTGGTTGTCCAGGCGCGAGCTGGACAAGCCGCCCAGCACCCGCATCGCCACGTCAAGCGCCGGGGCATCGGCATCGTTCTGGCCGGGGCCGCTCCAGGCGCGGACCAGCCGGATCACCGGCACCTGATCGGCCATTTCGCGCTTGATCGGCGCGGCCAAAGTGACCGGCCCCGCCTCGGGCCGCTGCACCTCTGGCCCGCGCGGGATCGCGCCGAACCACTTTTCGACCAGCGGCCGCGCGGTGGCGGCGTCGATGTCCCCGGTGAGTGCAATCACCACATTGTTCGGGCCGTAGTTGTCGATAAACCATTTGCGGACATCGGCGATGCTGGCGGCGTCGAGATCTGCCATCGAACCGATGGTCGAATGGCGATAGGGATGGCCGACCGGAAACAGCCCGTCGCCGATCGCATATTCAGCCAGACCATAAGGATCGTTATCGCCTTGACGCTTTTCGTTCTGGACCACCCCGCGCTGCTTATCGAGCTTGTCTTGTGTGACCGCGCCCAGCAGATGGCCCATCCGGTCGCTTTCCATGAACAGCGCCAGATCGAGCGCGCCGGTCGGCACGGTTTCGACATAGTTGGTGCGGTCATACCAGGTCGAACCGTTGGTGCTGGTCGAACCGGCGGCTTCGAGCGGAACGTCGAAGTTCTCGACGTTTTCGCTGCCGCCGAACATCAGGTGTTCGAACAAATGCGCAAAGCCGGTGCGGCCTTTGGGCTCGCTCTTTGATCCGACCCGGTAATAGACCGTCACGCCAACGATCGGCGCTTTGCGATCGGTGTGGACGATGGTGGTGAGCCCATTGGCCAACGTGAAGCGTTCGTAGGGAATATCGACCGCCTTGACGAGTTCGCTGAGCGGGGCCGGGGCGGCCGGGGCTGCTACGACAGGGGCGGGTGGTGGCGCGGCTGCGGTTTGCACTGACGGGGTCGCTGCGCAACCGGCGAGCAGCACGGCAAGCAATGAAATCGAAGCAATCCGGCGCATTGTGTCACCCCTCTCGCCTGCGCGGTTGAGTATCCTCCGGGCGCAGCGTTTGTCTATTCCATCAGAGCCTTATCGCCGTGTGCCCCGATCCGTCACCCCAAATCGACGAATGGGGCTTTGTGCACCGACAGACAGCGGCGTGAGCCGAAGCGGACTGGCTGCCAGCTTGCCCGGGATCAGTCCCCCGCGCTGTCACCGTTGCTGGCCGCGTCAGTGGTGTCTGCCGCGTTGTCGGCGTCGCTGCCGCTTTTGCCCTTGGCCGATTTGAACAGAGCGGGCGCGATGGCGATGAAAACGACCGCAAGCGCGATCCAGACGGCATATTGCATCGGCCAAGGTTCCTTCGTGCCTCAATCTGTCTGGCCCTGCGCGCGTTCTCACTTCAGTGCAAGGTGCCTCATGGCGCAGCCGGTGTGGGCGCGATGCGCAGGCAGCCCGGCCCCGGCGCACCCGTCCGCACCAGCGGCCACAGCTCGGGTGCGGCGCGGAAGGCTTGCAGGCGGCTGCTGCGGAAGGTGGCGAGCCAATAGCTGACCGTGCGCTCCCAATGCGGATCGGGCACTTCCTGCGCCATCAGCATCGCATCCTGTTCATAGCTGACCAGCTGCCAGGCATCGCGCTCCAGTTCGACCAGATAGGCGGCGGAGGTGCCGTCGCTGGCCAGCTGGCTGACCCGCCCCAGCTGCACCGGGGTGCGGTCGGGCTTGCCGTTCTCTTCGCGCAAGGCCGCAATGAAGGCTGCCTTCTCCTCGGCGGACAGCACCCGCCCCGCCCGGTCATCATAAAGCTGCACATCACCCGCCAGCCCGCCCTGCGGCAGCGCCCCCTTGCCGATCGCAGTGACGAGCTCATCCAGCGCCACACACGCCAGCACCGGCTCATGCAGCGGCGCGCGGCCGACTGACGTGGCCTGCGCCGGGGCGGCAGCCAGCATGGTGAGCAGCAAGAGCAATCGGCGGATCATGGCGCGGAAGTTGACACAGATCACTGGGTTGCGGAAACGGTTAGTGGTATCGGCGGCAGCCTTCCTCCCTCTCGGGGGAGGGGACCACATAGTGGTGGAGGGGCACGCGCAAGCACTCCCACCCGTGCAGTCACACACATCTAAACCTCTAACCCCGCCACCCTTGCTGCGCCCGCCCGGCCAGGCTCAGGGTACCCGCCTGTGCCACTCCACCATGCTTGCCCCTCGCGCATCGGTCCCCCTCTCCCATGGGAGAGGATGTGCGCTGCTGGCATACCGGCACGATCCGGGTCTGGCCATGCCCGCCGGCGTGATCGGGCTGGCGGGGCAGTGCGGGTTCGCGCTGATGCCGTGGCTGATGCGGGATGCTACAATCCGGCGGTCAGGATCACGCGGTAATCCGCCCCGGCAAAGCGCCGCTTGCGCGCCTCCTGATAGGCGTCTGATTGATACCAGGCCCGCGCTGCGTCCATGTCCGGAAATTCCACGATCACGCTACCCATGGCCTCCGGCCCCTCCAGCGTCTCGATCGCGCCATAGTAGGCCAGCGGCTTGCCCGGATGCCCACCCAGCGACGGCCCCGCCTTGGCCGCATAGTCGGCCATCGCCGCCGCATCGTGCTCGCGTTCCTTGATGAAGACAATGTAGGCAGGCATGCACAATTCCTCTCAGGTTCGGCGCGCCGCGCGGCGCGGAACTTCACATAGTTCACAGGGTTGCGGAACCTCAAAATCGGCGCAGTCCCGCGCTTGACGAGGTTGATAGGCGGGATTGGCGGTGTAGGAAAGTGCGCCGTGGTCAATAGCCTTCGCAGGCTACCCCGTCGTCGTCACCATCCATCCAGGTGCGATAGCCGGGTTCGCCGCGCAGCAGTGGCGCTTTGCCCGCGCTGCGAACTTCGCGGCAACCCGGATAGCTCTCGCTCATTTCAGTGTGCAGACGCTGCTCGGCGGTTGCGGTTTGCCGTTCGAGCCAGCGCGGCAACATGATCGAGCCTGCGCCAATCGCCGTGCCCGCGATGGCTGCGCCTACAAGGTAATGATCGAATTGACATCCCCGCCACTTCGCCGCGCTGTGGTTACTATCGCGTTACCATAGCGCCGCGCTAATGCAGGTTCGCATAGAGAAAGGCGACGCTTCCAGTCCAGACTGCACGGCGATGCGCTGGTTCCAGCTGCCGGTCCATATGGTTTGCAAGCCGTTCGCCTGCAGATTGCTCGACGATCTCGTGCGCGACGGCCAAGGCCGCGTCTTCACCGTCCACGCTGGCACCATATTGGGTAAAATTACGCTGCCATTGACCGCTGATCCGTGTCCTGCATATGGAAGAATTCATGGCCGCTGACCGGACCACCCGCCGCGCGCACCGCTTCCAGCTCGTCCCAGATTTCGGCTGAGCCGCTGGTGCCACAGCAGCTGAAGCTCTGCCGGACGATATCCGCGCTTCCAAGCGCTGAGGCTGCACGCCAGCCGATCATGATCTGGACGTGCGCTCTGACCAGCTCGCCTGGCACCTCCGAAGTTCTTTCGGTGGACCCGCCATGGAATTCGGCACCAGGTTCCAGGCGCGCTTCGCTTTCGGAACATCGTGCTGGATAGTCCGTGCGCCACATGTGTTCCGAGGCCGTTCACCAGTCGCTTCGGGGTGCATAATAGTCCACCAGATATCAAGCCGATCCGGTGCGACAGCAACTTCGCCAAGCGAAAACGTCGTCGGCAGGACGGCGCCACGTCTGCGGCAGAGGCCGACGGCACAATCTGGGGTTCCTGAACAATTCAAGACCCAGGATTCAAGACCGAGATCTGAGACATGCCAGCTTCGCCACCATCCTCCCCTTCAGGTGCCTGGGTACCCATCAAAGATGGCGGAGGGGCACCCGCCTTCCTCCCCCGTGGGGGAGGGGGACCCACGTAGTGGGGGAGGGGCACCAGCCAGTACTCCCACCCTGGCAGTCACAAACACCTCACCCCCAGCCGCCACCCTTGCCGCGCCCGCCCGCGAGGTCTGGAGTACTCGCCTGTGCCACTCCACCATGCTGCGCATGGTCCCCCTCTCCCAGGGGAGAGGATGTCCGCTGCTGGCATACTTGCACAATCCGGGTGACTGCGGCCTCCAGATCATCCAGCACCGCTGTGGCCGGAACCCGCAAGGTGGCCACGCGCTGGCTGCGCAAGTGCGCCGAGCGCGCGGCATCGGCCTGTGCCACGCCGCCCAGCGCATGCGCCCAGCCATCCACTTCAATCGCCAGCCGCGCCGCTGCGCAGTAAAAGTCGAGAATGTAGACCCCGGCGGGATGCTGCCGCCGGAACTTGAACCCACCGGGACGGGTGCGGAGCACGCCCCACAGCTTCACCTCGGGCAGGGTCATCTCCTGCCGCAACTTGCGCGCGCGCTGCACGGTCTTGGCCGGGCCGGTGATCATGGCTTTCGTCATGCGGGGAAAGGTAACACAGGTTGTGCTGCGGACGAGCGCAACTGACCCCCCATCCGGACCCATACCCCGCTGGTGGAGAGACCCTTCCTCCCCGTTCGGGGAAGGAGCACCTCGCCCACGTAGTGGTGGAGGGGCACAAGCCAGTACTCCCACCCTATCCGGCACCCACGACGCCCCAACCCCGCGCCCTCCCGCCAGCGCAGGAGTACCCGCCTGTGCCACTCCACCATCCCGAACCAAGTTCAGGATGGTCCCCCTCTCCCACGGGAGAGGAAGCCCGGCCCCATCCTCCCCTGCAGGGGAGGGGACCCATCGCAGATGGGGGAGGGGCACGCGCGGGTACTCCGGGTCGTGGCAGTCAGGTGGAGACTGAGGAATATTTGGGGGGCGTATGTGGCACATTGCTTCTGCTTTGCCCCATGTTGTTGTAGGGTGATTTTGGTGTATGCGTTGGACAAATGTATGCCTTTTATAGAGCGACACAGCATGGTAATTGATCTACCACAGAATTTCCAAATGAACGCGATAAATCGCTTCACTTCTCAGGTTGTTCGAAGCGATGGAAATCCAGTATCACAAAATATTGTTCTGAATTTTGCAAAGTTGAATTTTATTGATGGAAGTGGATATACAGTTTTAAGCAACACAATTGGATGGCTACTTAGCAAAAAAGTTGAGATAAAATTTATCAACTATCTTCCAGTCGCGAGACTGGCAATTGAATACCTTGATGATTGTGGATTTTTCAAAAAGTATGCGGGGAACCCTCTGCGCACAGTTGCGACACGGAGGCTTACGACACTTCCTTGCGCTCACATCGTTCAAGAACATGGATTTGGATGGGTAGAGAATACGCTCGGACCATGGCTTTGCGGAACACTTTCGGCACGAGATGGACAAATCGCGAGCATGAAGACGTGTGTAAAAGAAGTCCTAAACAATATTGCAGATCATTCCACTGTAAATACTGGATTTGTGCATGCGCAGCATTATCCAAACGCACGCAACCTTAAAATTACAATGTCGGACTTTGGGGCTGGGATTCCGAACACAATTAGATCGCGCTATGGTGCGATGGGTGATGCCGAGGCCATTGCTGAAGCCATCAAAGATGGCGTTACCGCCAAAAGTCGACCGAACAATATGGGCGCAGGGCTGTGTTATCTTGTTGATACGGTGATCGCGAACCGCGGTACGGTTCGCCTTCATTCATTGTCTGGAAACCTGACCTGCGTATGTGATATGAGGGGGAGGCTGAAACAAGACCGGCAAAAAACCAACGGTATTTATCCGGGAACGTTGATTGAGATTGAGCTGGATACCCGTCTTTTCGTCGGAGACGACGATGATGAAAGGACTGATTTCGAATGGTTTTGAAGGTGCTAGAGATAGTCAATGCTTGCGACACGGCCGATCAAGGCACAATTGTCGCGGATGCGGTACGAAGACTGCTTGGTAAAGGGGAGAGTGTTACTCTCTCCTTTAGCGGCGTTACGAACACGCCCTCTTCCTTCGTAAATGCATCAATTGTTTCGCTAGTTTTAGATAGCCCGCCAAGCGATTTGCAAAATCGCTTGATGATTACGAATATCACAGATCAGATCGCCGGCATGATCACTCGTTGCTTGCGTAACGGACGTCGAGCCGCAGTGGAAGCTGCATAGTCACTCCGCCGCCACCCCGGCCCCGCCAAACATATCCGGCTCGCCCGCGCCGTCATCGCCCGCCGCATCCGCCGCGTCGTTCGCGCCCTTCGCATTGCGCCGCTCGTCAAAGCTGCGACCACACGTCCTGCCAGTTCCCGCGCGTCGCGCCCTTCGAATACTCGGTCGCGCGGGTTTCGAAGAAGTTGGCGTGTTCCACCCCGTTGAGCAGCGGCGCGAGCCACGGCAGCGGGTGGTCTTCGATCATGTAGACCGGCTTGAGGCCGAGCTGGCCGAGCCGCCAGTCGGCGATGTAGCGGATGTAGCGCTTGATCTCGTTGGGGCTCATCCCCGGGACCGGGCCGGCTTCGAAGGCGAGGTCGATGAAGGCGTCTTCCAGCCGCACGGTCTTCTGGCAGCAGTCGATGATGTCTTCCTTGACCGCCTTGGTCAGGCAATCGCGCTCGGCGCAGAAGGCGTGGAACAGGCGGGTGATGCCTTCGCAGTGCAGGCTTTCATCGCGGACCGACCAGGTGACGATCTGGCCCATGCCCTTCATCTTGTTGAAGCGCGGGAAGTTCATCAGCATCGCGAAGCTGGCGAACAGTTGCAGCCCTTCGGTGAAGCCGCCGAACATCGCGAGCGTGCGGGCGATATCCTCGTCGTTGTCCACCCCGAACTGGCTGAGGTAATCGTGCTTGTTGCGCATTTCCTCATATTCGAGGAACATCCCGTATTCGCTTTCGGGCATGCCGATCGTGTCGAGCAGGTGCGAGTAGGCGGCGATGTGGACCGTCTCCATGTTGGAGAACGCGGCGAGCATCATCTTGATCTCGGTCGGCTTGAACACCCGGCCGTACTGCTCGTGATAGCAGTTCTGCACGTCGATATCGGCCTGGGTGAAGAACCGGAAGATCTGCGTCAGCAGGTTGCGCTCGTGCTCGCTGATCTTCTGCGCCCAATCGCGGCAATCCTCGCCCAGGGGCACTTCCTCGGGCATCCAGTGGATCTGCTGCTGGCGCTTCCAGAAGTCGATAGGCCCAGGGATATTCGAACGGCTTGTAGGTCTTGCGGGCTTCGAGCAGGGGCATGGGTTACGACTCCAGAGGTTTTGCGGGCAGGATAGCATAGCACAGCGCCCCCCGGCGGCGTAGCGCGCGGGGGTGGTTAAAGGTGGAGGAAGGGAATCGCGCCGAGCCGCAGGCGCAAAGGTTATGCCACGCCGCGCCAATCACAACCGGTGCATGGCAAGGCGGCCGCCGCCAGCAGTCCCTCTTCGCGTCTTGTGCCTTGCGGAACTGAATGCGCAGGCGTTAGTTCCAGAACCAGCCGGGCTTGAGGCATTGCGCGCGTTGCGCCACATCTGACGTACATCCACAGCCGGAAAAGCTGAAGAACACCATCGCCAGCCCTGAGAGCATCGCGATTACCACGCCGACCGGGCCGAAGTCCTCGCCCGAATGCAAGTGGTGCAGATAGCCGACGATCCTGCCGCCCTGCGGTTTGGGCCGGCACATCAGCGTTTCGGGGCAGACGAAGCCCGGCGGCAGCGCTGCGGTTTGCTTGGCCTTGTCCGCGCGCTCGTTCGCCTCGGTTTCGAACCCGCCGTGCTTGACCAGCAGCACGATCTGGCTGAGCACGCCCGTTACTGCGATCCACAGCAGGAACACTCCGAAGAAGACTGACAGCCAGCGATGCCACTTGCGCATGAACCAAAGCCCCTTGTTGCGAATAGTTCGCAATATCAAGACGAATTGCTGCATGCGCCGCGCAAGCGGTAGAAGTGTCGCGAAGGGTAACGCGCTGGATCATGGCGGGGATGCTCACCGGCCTCACTGGCAGGCCAGGCATTCCTCGTAGTCGGTCGCGCGGCGAGTTCCATCGTACTGCGCGGGTTCGGCGGTGTTGTCCGCCTCCACC
Source organism: uncultured Alphaproteobacteria bacterium (assembly GCA_963802015.1). Lineage (GTDB taxonomy): Bacteria > Pseudomonadota > Alphaproteobacteria > Sphingomonadales > Sphingomonadaceae > Novosphingobium. The sequence goes on along the minus strand of CAWDHB010000004.1, from coordinate 240,469 downwards.
CCGCCGGCGAACCCGCGCGCTGGACCGATTTGCTGCGCAGGTAATAGAGCGACTTGATGCCCTTTTCCCAGGCCTGGAAGTGCAGCTGCATCAGGTCCCACTTCTCGACATCGGCCGGGATGTAGAGGTTGAGGCTCTGCGCCTGATCGATGAACGGGGTGCGGTCGGCCGCGAATTCGAGCAGCCAGCGCTGGTCGATCTCGAAGCTGGTCTTGTAGACCGCCTTTTCCTCCGGGCTGAGGAAATCGAGGTGCGAGACCGAGCCGCCGTGCTCGAGGATCGAATTCCAGACGTTGGTCGAATCCTTGCTCTTCGAAGCGAGCAGCTTTTCGAGGTAGGGGTTCTTGACCACGAAGCTGCCCGAGAGCGTCTTGTGGGTATAGATGTTCGCCGGGATCGGCTCGATGCAGGCCGAGGTGCCGCCGCAGATGATGCTGATCGACGCGGTCGGCGCGATCGCCATCTTGCAGCTGAAGCGCTGCATCACGCCCATATCCGCCGCATCGGGGCAGGCCCCGCGTTCCTGCGCGAGCAGCAGGCTGGCCTCGTCGGCCTTCGCGGCGATGTGCTTGAACATCTTGAGGTTGAGCGCCTTGGCCATCGCGCTTTCGAACGCCACGCCCTTCTTCTGGAGGTAGGAGTGGAAGCCCATCACCCCCATCCCGACCGAGCGTTCGCGCATCGCCGAATACTTGGCGCGCGCCATTTCTTCGGGGGCGCGGTCGATATAGTCCTGCAGCACGTTGTCGAGGAAGCGCAGCACGTCTTCGATGAACCGCTCGTCGCCGTTCCACTCTTCCCAGGTTTCGAGGTTGAGCGATGGACAGGCAGCACACCGCCGTGCGATCATTGCCGAGATGGTCGCGGCCCGTCGGCAGCGTGATTTCCGAGCAGAGGTTCGAGGTCGAAACCTTCAGCCCCAGATCGCGGTGATGCTTGGGCATCATCCGGTTCACCGTATCGGAGAAGACGATGTAGGGCTCGCCGGTCGCCAGCCGGTTTTCGACCAGCTTCTGGAACAGGCTGCGCGCATCGACCGTGGCGCGGATCGAGCCGTCCTTGGGCGAGCGCAGGTGGAATTCGGCGCCGTCGCGCACCGCTTCCATGAACTCGTCGGTCAGCAGCACGCCGTGGTGGAGGTTCGAGCGCCTTGCGGTTGAAATCGCCCGATGGCTTGCGGATTTCGAGGAACTCCTCGATCTCCGGGTGCGCGACGTCGAGATAGCAGGCCGCCGAGCCGCGCCGCAGCGAGCCCTGCTAGATCGCCAGCGTCAGGCTGAATCCATCACCCGCACGAACGGAATGATCCCGCTGGTCTTGCCGTTGAGGCCGACCGGCTCACCGATCCCGCGGACATTGCCCCAATAGGTCCCGATCCCGCCGCCGCGGCTGGCGAGCCAGACGTTTTCGTTCCAGGTGCCGACGATCCCTTCGAGGCTGTCTCGACCGAGTTGAGGTAGCACGCTGATCGGCAAGCCGCGACCCGGTGCCGCCGTTCGACAGCACCGGCGTGGCCGGCATGAACCACAGCTTGGAGATGTAATCATAGATCCGCTGGGCGTGGTCCTGATCGTCCGAATAGGCATCGGCGACCCGCGCGAACAGGTCCTGATACTTTTCGCCGGGCAGCAGGTAGCGATCGTCGAGCGTGTCCTTGCCGAACAGCGTCAGCAGGGCATCGCGGCTGTGATCGGTGACGATCGTGAAGCGGCGCGCGTTGATCGTCTTGGAATCGTCTTCGCTTGCGGTGCGGCAACCGCCTTGGCGAGCACGTCAGCGCTCATCGCCGCAACCAGTGCATCGGCTCCAGCATCGCTCTTCTCGGTCATGCCAATCGCCGGGCCGCTGCCCGCCTCCCTGTTCTTCCGGACCGGGGCTGGAGCAGGAGCTGGTGTCCGCTTCCATCACTGCTGCATCGACATCGGCCATGCTCGGCTCGTCCCCATTCCTGAAATCCACGTCTGTCGCCCCCGTCTCATGGGACCCGCGCTGCCCTGCGCCGATGTCCCGATTCGTTCGAATCGGCGGCAAGCGCCCACCGTACCATAATTTGCCGGAACAAAAGGGGAAAAGTTTTCCCGATTCGTCCCCAGCCCTGACCCGGTCTGGTCATCGCGGCCTTGCCAGACCAGCCGAATCCAGTCACCCGGGCAGCGAACCGCCCCGGCGGATGAAAACTAGGTCTAGAGGTCCCCCCGATTGCCGGACCACTATCCATAGTGCCTTATCCTGATTCGCGCGCAAGAGGATAAATGCGGCGCTAACCATGGCGAGGCGCTTCGCTGGCGGACTGTCAGTCCGATGCCGCAGTGCAGCGACGCGCGGGAAATGCGGCACTGCTGCGCAGCGCAAGAGTCAAAGTGAATCTGTGAAAAAATTTATGCCCGGGGACAGGGCTCCGGGGCGTTGACACGGATAGAATCGAAGGCCGGAAATTTTGTTGCTTCAAGGGGGCTGACAAAGCGGCGCGAATCGCCCCTAGGTTTCGGGCGTCATTCAACGGAGAGCGGAACACCCATGTTCAACATCATCGGCGCCATCGTCAGCGGGCTGTTTGTCGGCGCGCTGGCGCGGTTGTTTCTATCCCGGCGCGGTCGAGCTGGGCTGGGGGCATGACCATCCTGCTCGGGGTCGGCGGCTCGCTGCTCGCCGGCCTGATCGCCAATCGCGGCGCAGGCGAAGGCTTCAACCGCGCGGGCTGTCTTGCCTCGGTGCTCGGCGCGATGGCGCTGATCTTCGCGGCGCGGATGTTGCTGTAAATCTTCCCCTCGAGCGGAGTGGTGCCGCGAGCGGAGCGAAGGCGGAGCAGGTCGGTTGATGCTCCGTCAGCGCCATGCGCAAGCCGGAGAGCATCAGTACCACTCCGTCACGCCCTTCGGCGCGCCACCTCCCCGTCTCCCGGGGAGGATTTAGGTGACTTAGATCCCCGCGTACCAGGCGTAGTCACGGTTATCCTCCCAGAACCCGCCCTTGCCGCCATAGAGCCCGGCCAGGCTCGCGCGCAGTTCGATCCGCATCACATACTTGGCCTGCTTGTAGCCCAGCTGGCGTTCGACGCGCAGCCGGATTGGCGCGCCGTGGGCCTCGTCGAGCGGCTGATCGTTCATCCGCCAGGCCAGGATCGTCTGCGCGTGGAAGGCGTCGACCAGATCGATCGATTCGTAGTAGGGCTTGCCCTCCAGCCGGTCGGCGCAGTGCAACACGGCATAGCGCGCTGACGGGCAGCAGGCCCGCCTGCGCCAGGATCGCGCCAGAGCTGCGGCCCCTGCCACTTGCCGATCGCGCTCCAGCCCTTCGACGCAATCGTGCCGGGTGATCTGGGTGCGCTGCGGCATGGCCTTGAGCGCGGTCAGCGGCAGCGCGAGCGGCTGGCTTGCACCAGCCCGTCGACCACGCAGCGCCCACCCGGCAAAGCCGCTGGCCAGATGGCGGCGATAGGCCGGATCGGGCACGGTGATGCTGCCGTTGGCCTTGAACACCGGCGACAGCTCCGCCTCGGTGAACTCGCGCGCGAGGGCATCGCCCATCAGCAGCCGCTGGCTGCCCATGGTGCAGCTTCTCCGCACCTTGCAGAATGCCGCGAAAGCCGGGGCTGGCGTTAGCCGGTCGCATCCGCCCAGCAGCAGCCCGCCGGTGCCGAGCGCAGCCGCGCCGAGCAGGCGGCGGCGGGAGAGCAGGTAGGTCATCGCTCATGGCTCCGGTCCCGGCTCTCTCGGGCAGCCGGTACCAGCCGGTGATCATCGAGCGCACCTCATTGATCGGCCCAGCCAGCACCACCATCGCGATGTGCACGAAAAAAACAGCACCAGTCCCGGCGGCCGCGAGGAAATGCAGCGAGCGCGCCGATTGCCGCCCGCCAAACAGATCGACCAGCCACGGCCAGGCGGCGTCGAGCCCCGGGGACATGGTCAGCCCGGTCAGGATCACCAGCGGCAGCAGCACGAACAGCACCGATCCGTAAGCCAGCTTCTGCAGCACATTGTACTTCAGCGCCGCAGCGCCGGTCGGGAAAGCGCAGCCGCGCATGCTGCTGATATCGTGCCAACATGCGCCGGGGCGAGCTCGGCGAGCCGAGGTCGCAGCTGCCGCTTGATATGTCCGCTGACCAGAGCCCAGAGCAGATAGCCCAGCAGCCCCAGCCCCAGCACCCAGGCAAAGGCCAGATGCCACAGCCGCGCATCGGCGAGGCTGTAATAGCGACGGCAGCGTCAGCCAGCCGGGAAAGGCGAGCTCGTCGCCCTCGGCCAGCTCCAGCCAGGCGTGGTCGGCATTGGCCCCGGCGTGGCCCCAGTACAGCCGGGGGTGGGCATTCAGGATCATCAGCCCGCTCGACAGCATCACCCACAGCGTCAGCGCATTGATCCAGTGCCAGATCCGCGTGACCCGCGAATGGCGGCGCACCAGATCGCCGCCTTGTGGAAGCTCAGGTGCAACAGTTGCGCTCGCAGCGGTTCGGATCGTTGTGACCTTTGCTCAAATGCAGCGCCTTCGCTCGAGCTGGCGTTAGTGCTGGTCGATGGTCTTCGCTGCTCGACGTCGCACAGGTTACCACGCCCGCAAATCTTTTTCGCACAGCAGTGGACAGGTCCCGCCGCATTCGCCAGAAAGGTTGCGATGAACAACGCAATATCCCAATCATGATCTGGTGGGGCAGCGAATTGCCCCCGCTCGCGCCGATGACCGCGCTGGGCGACGGCGCCTTGCCCGGCCACCTCGGGATCGAATTCGTTGATGCCGGGCCCGACTGGATCAGCGCGCGGATGCCGGTGGATCACCGCACCCAGCAGCCGTTCAAGCGGCTCCACGGCGGGGCGTCGGTAGCGCTGGCGGAGACAATTGGCTCGGTCGCGGCCAGTTTCTGCATCGACCGGAGCAAGTTCGTCGCCGTCGGCATGGAGATCAACGCCAACCATATCCGCCCGGCCTATGTCGGCTGGGTCATGGCCACCGCGCGGCCCGAATCGCTGGGCCGCACCACGCAGGTCTGGTCGATCCGGATCGAAGATGAGGCGGGCAAGCTGGTCTGCATTTCGCGGCTGACGATGGCGGTGATCCCGCTGGAGCGGAAATGAGCAGCCGGCCCCACGGATCGGTCGCGGTGATCGGCGCGGGTGACTTCATCGGCGCGGCCATCGTCCGCAAATTTGCCAGCGAAGGCTTCCACGTCCACGCCGGGCGGCGGAATGGCGACAAGCTCGCGCCGCTGCTGGGCGGCTTGGTCACCGGGCGCTCGCTCGATGCGCGCGAGCCTGAGGACGTCGACGGCGTTTCTGGCCGAGGCTGAAGCGATCGCTCCGCTGGCGCTGGTGATCTTCAACGTCGGCGCGAACGTGCAGTTTCCGCTGCTCGAAACCACCGACCGGGTGTTCCGCAAGGTCTGGGAAATGGCCTGCTTCGCCGGGTTCGTGACCGTGCGTGAGGCGGCGCGGATCATGCTGCCGCGCGGGACCGGCAAGATCTTCGTCACCGGTGCCACCGCCGGAATGCGCGGCAATCCGGGCTATGCCGCGTTCGCCGCCGCCAAATCCGGCCTGCGCGCGACCGCGCAATCGGCGGCGCGCGAGCTGTGGCCGCAGGGCATGCACGTTGCGCATCTGGTGATCGACGCCGGGGTCGATACCGCTTGGGTGCGCGCGCGAGTGGAAGAGCGGATCGGGGCCGAGGCGCTCGCCGCGCAGCCCGACCTGCTGATGCCGCCCGAAGCCGTGGCCGATGCCTATTGGGCGCTGTACCAGCAGCCCACGCGCCGCCTGGACCTTCGAGCAGGAAATCCGGCCGTATGGGGAGACATGGTGATGACGCGCGAGATTGAATTCCTCTATGACTTCGGCAGACCCAACAGCTGGTTCGTCCACCGCGCGATCCCGGCGATCGCGGCCGAAGGCAAGGTCACGTTCCGCTATGTCCCGGTGCTGCTGGGCGGGCTGTTCAAGGCCACCGGCAACCAGCCGCCGATGATGGTCTATGGCCATGTCGCCGCCAAAGTGAACTACGACCGGCTTGAGATGGACCGCTTCATGGCGCGGCACGGCATCACCGGTTTCCGGCTCAACCCGCACTTCCCGGTCAACACCCTGCTCGCCATGCGCGGCGCGGTTGCGGCCGAGCAGCTCGGCTGCGGCGCGGCCTACCGCGAGGCGATGTATGCCGCGCTGTGGCAGGACGGGCTCAAGCTCGACGATCCGGAAGTCTGGGCCGCGGCGGTCGCGCCAAGCCGGGCTCGATGCCGCAGCCTTGGGCGCCGCTGGTGCAGGATGACGCGGTCAAGGCCGCGCTGGTCGCCAGCACCGAAGCGCGCAGTGGAGCGCGGCGCATTCGGCGTCCCCACCTTCTTCCTGGGTGACGACATGTGGTTCGGCAAAGACCGCCTGCGCGATGTGGTGGAAGCCGCAACCGCCTGAGCCTTGCCAAGCCGCGCTCCGCCCTGCATCGTGCCGTTTAATCGCGCGATTGAATTTGCGCGCACCGCGGAGAGCCACGATGACCGAATACCCCTTGCCCAACAATTCCGCCGACCTGACCGGCCGGGTCGCCCTGGTGACCGGCGCCTCCTCCGGCCTTGGCGCGCGCTTTGCCGAAGTGCTGGCGGCGCAAGGCGCGGCAGTGGTGCTGGCGGCGCGGCGGCTGGACCGGCTTGAGGCCTTGGCGGACAAGATCACGGCGGCGGGCGGCAAGGCGCTGGCGGTGCAGATGGACGCCACCGACGCCGACAGCATGGTCGCCGCCGTCGCCGCTGCCGAAGCCGCCTTCGGCACGGTCGACATTCTGGTCAACAACGCCGGAATGCCCGATGCCCAGCGCGCGCACAAGATGAGCACCGAGCTGATCGATCAGGTGCTGGGCGTCAATCTGCGCGGGCCCTGGATCCTGGCCTGCGAAGTCGCGCGGCGGCTGATCGCGGCGGGCAAGCCGGGCCGGATCGTCAACATCTCATCGGTCGCGCACTTACCGCTACAACGGCAACGGCGCGGCGCTCTATGCCGTCACGAAGACCGCGATTGCGCGGATGACCGAGGCCTTGGCCGCCGAATGGGCACCCTACAACATCAACGTCAACGCGATTGCGCCCGGCATGTTCGTGTCCGAAATGACCGACGGCATGTTCGAACGGATGGGCGGCAACCCCGCGCCGCAGCTGGCGCGCAGACGCGTGCCGGTGCCCGAACAGATGGATTCGACGCTGCTCTATCTGGTCGCGCCCGCCAGCGAATGCGTCACCGGCGCGATCATCCGGATCGAAGACGGCCAGGATTCGTCCGTGCGGCTGCGCAGCTAGGAAGGTCTGATCATGCTCGTAACCGTCGAACGCGATGGCGCGGTGGCCGTGGTCACGCTGAACCGGCCCGAGGCGATGAACGCGCTTCTCGCGCGGTCTGCGCGCACAATTGGCGCAAGTAATGCGCGAACTCGACGCAGACGACCGCATCCGCGCGGTGGTGCTGACCGGTGCCGGAACCCGCGCCTTCACCGCCGGGCTCGATCTCAAGGAACTGGGCACCGACGGTCTCGGTGCGGCCAATGCGTCCGAAGCCGATGCCAACCCGGTCAAGGCGGTCGAGCAGTGCCGCAAGCCGGTGATCGGTGCGATTAATGGCGTCGCGATCACCGGCGGGTTCGAACTGGCGCTCGCCTGCGACATTCTGATCGCCAGCGACAATGCCCGCTTCGCCGATACCCACGCCCGCGTCGGGATCATGCCCGGCTGGGGCCTGTCGCAAAAGCTCAGCCGCATGATCGGGATATCCCGCGCCAAGGAACTGTCGCTCAGCGGCAACTTCCTCGATGCGCAGACTGCCTGCGCCTGGGGGCTGGTCAACCGCGTGGTCTCTGCCGCAGACTTGCTGCCGGCCGCCAAGGCGCTCGCCGCCGATATCGCCAGCGCCGATCCGGCGATGGTTCAGGCTTACAAACGGCTGATTGACGAAGGCTATGGCTTGCCCTTCGGCGAAGCCATGGCACTCGAACACGCCACGTCCTCCGCCCGCAACGCCGCGGTCAGCGGCGCAGAAGTCGAAGCCCGCCGCCTCGCTGTGATGGAACGCGGGCGCAGCCAGGGCGGCTTGCCCGGATGAGCCGCGCCGATCCGCTGGCCGGACCGCCGGCATGGTTCGCGCTGTGACCGCTGCCGGTCGCGCGATCGACCCGGCCCAGGATGCACGCGCGGCGCTGCTGCGCGATGGCCCGATCCTGTCGACGCTGGTCCGGTTCAGCTTGCCCAATCTGATTGCGCTGTGTTCCGCGACAATCGTCTCGATCGCCGAGACCGCCTATGTCGGATCGCTCGGCGTGGCTGCACTGGGCGGGATTGCGCTGGTCTTCCCGATCTTCATGCTGATGCAGATGCTGTCCGCCGGCGCGATGGGCGGGACCGTCTCGGGCGCTATCAGCCGCTCCCTTGGTGCAGGCGATGCCGCGCGGGCAGAGGCTCTGGCGCTGTCTGCGCTAGTGATCGGGCTGACGTTGGGTCTGGTCCTCAGCCTCGCCGTATATACCCTCGGTCCGGCGGCTTACGCGCTGCTTGGAGGAACCGGCAGCGTGCTGGATCAGGCGGTGCTCTATTCCAGCGTCGCGGCCCCGGCGATTGTCGCGATCTGGGCCACCAACATGCTGGCTTCGATCTTGCGCGGGTCGGGCAATATGGTGATCCCCGCCTCGACCCAGCTGGTGGCCGGGCTGGTCCAGGTGATCGTTGGCGGCGCGCTGGGCCTTGGCCTGGGCCCGCTTCCCCGGCTTGGCATGGCCGGCGTGGCGCTCGGCCAGCTGGTCGCGTTCGGCGGCACGGCCGTGGTGCTGTTCGCTTACCTCCGGTCCTCGCGGGCGCGGCTCCGGCTACGCTTCGCGCCAGGCCTGCTGACCAGGGCGCGATTTGCCGAGATCCTGAACGTTGGCGCAGTTGCGATGCTGTCACCGCTGCTGTCGATTTCAAGCGTGTTGATGCTAACCGCGCTGGTTGCCCGGTTCGGTCCAAACGCGCTCGCGGGATATGGCATTGCCGTCCGGCTCGAATTTCTCCTGATCCCGATCGCCTTCTCGGTTGGTGTGGCCTGCTTGCCGATGGTTGGAACGGCCGTTGGTGCAGGCGACATCGTCCGGGCCCGCAAGATCGCCTGGACTGCGGGCAGCCTTGCGGCTTCGGCACTTGGCGTGCTCGGGATCCTTGCCATTGCGGCCCCGGGGCTGTGGGTTGGCATGTTTACGAGCGACCCCGCAGTGCGCGACGTTGCCGCAGAATGCCTGCGCATTATCGGCTTCGGCTTTCCGTTCTTCGGACTTGGCCTGTGCCTCTACTTTGCTTCGCAAGGCGCGGGCCGCGTCGGCGGAGCGATTGGGGCGCAAGCCTTGCGCCTTGGCACCGTGGCGATTGGCGGCTGGTTGCTGACGAACAACGGCGCACCGCTCTGGACTGTGTTTGCCCTGGCTGCCGCAGCCATGGTTCCGATGGGGCTGGGTACGGCCTTGTTCATCAAACTGACCCGCTGGTAAAGCGCGGGGCGGCCACGGCAAGACCGATCCGTCAATTGACCACAATGCAGCCCTGTGCCGCAGCGCGCCAGCAGCGGCGTTCCCACTTACGCCTCAGGCCGTGGCAGACCGGGCCGCGACATGAAGCTAGTAGCTTTAACTGCGGGTGTAGCTCAATGGTAGAGCAGCAGGTTCCCAAGCTTACGACAAGCGAGGTTTTCTGCGGTGGCACGCTGTGAACCTTCGTAAAATCAGGCGATGACTTTCAAAGACTTAGCTGTTCGCTGTAAACACGTTTGGCACTCCATGAGATTGCTTTAAATTGCCTAACAACGGTGCCACGGCTTTCCGTTCCTTTCCATGCGTGACCATGTAGGAAGGATTGCTAAACTAGTTCAACCACGGCTACCGATGCTGAAGGCATATTCGGGCCGTTCAATATTCCAGCCTTGATCCTTCTCATAGTTCGCCACTCCAACGTCACCGTTCGCAAGCAACTCGTCCAGGCTTCGTCTATCTTTGATCGCGATCGGGTCAGCAAAGAGTTCGATTGCAAAATCCCTAAGTTTCTTACCGGTTACGAGAGTATAACCGCTGTAGATTTCCGACGCCTGACGTAAGCATGAAGCGGCGACCAGAAGTTCGGATACGCCTTTGACGGTGACTTTATAGAGTTTCATGATGCAATCTTGCTGTTGGTGATGATTGCAAGCTAGACTCTATCTCGCTCGGTTACGGGTGGCTTCGTCTTTGGTATTTGCTCTGGGTGCGCTGCGCAAGCCGCTGAGTGCGCCAAAGTCATTGCTGGTCGCAGAGCTCGGTCGTCAACCGGCCGGCGCTGAGAGAGCTTCTTTGGTAGTCGACTATTGATGTGAGCCAGCGGTATCTTGAGCACAATCATCGACAGATTTGTCGTTTGACAATGCAAGGCTCGTAACCTGGAGCTCGTGGGTTCAAATCCTCTCCTCGCAGCCATCACCACTTGATGACAGGCGAAATTGAGAAAGCTGCCTTGTCCGCACTTTGTCTGCACTCGCTGAAAAGCGGTCGTTCTCGAGCCAATGGTCAACCGTCACAAGCTGCCGTTGATTCTGCAACATCGCGCGATCAGCTGTGGCAATGTCGTCGTCTTCACACTAGGCGCCGGTGTGCAAGATCAAAATATCTAGGCAGACAGATGGCCCGCAAACATTCGAAGCACGAATCTTTTGAAGACTTGCATGGCGAGGTCGAAGCACCTTTAGCGATCGCGCCGTGCTGGCTATGCGGCCGCCCGACTGGCAAAATCATCGTCTGGCATCACCCGGTTCCAAAGAGTCGAGGCGGGCGTGATGTCGTGCCGATGCACCCGATTTGCCAGCAGACCCTGATCGCGAACTTCACGAACTCGGAACTGCAGCGTTACGGGATGGACGTTGAAAGCCTCTTGGCTAACCCACCGGTTCGTAAATTCGTCGATTGGGTGGCAAACAAAGACCCTGACTTCACCGCGCCGCAGGCCAAGAAACAACGCTAGTCTTCACGCGAAACTGGTAGCACGGAAGAACAATGACAGAGCTAAATGCATCAGAGGATCCGCGAGAACATTTCGCCCACTGCATCCAGGTGTTCGGCGGAATTCCAGCAACCTCGAGGCGTCTTGGTATAGATGAACGTGCCATCCGGCGATTCATCAATGGCGAGCGGCCCGTGAGCAAAAGGCTTCTGGATGACGTAGCGAAAGCGCTTCGTGTTCTGGTTGCCGAAGCCGCATCCGCCGAAAGCCATATCATCGAAACTTTGGGCTGTTAGCGCCAACATAGCTGCCGCTCGGACGAGCGAAACGGCTCCCAGATAGCGGTCATCCGTTCACTTCACCTTCGGGCACCCCCGACTGACCAGGTCTGGAACGTACCCGCCGTTCCCGCGCCACGGGTCCACCCCTGTCCTTGAAGCTGGCAAGCACATACAGGAGCGGGTGGGTCGCGACGGCGGACGGCCGGTTCAGATCGTCATAGAGTTGTTCCGCAGTGCGGTTGTGGAAGTGGTGGCACAGGCCGTTCGCCAGCACGGCGGCCGCGACGACGATGGGGTCTTCATCGCCGACCGGCACAATGGACCGGCTGTCGACGGTGGTGCTCACTTGAAGCTCAGGCGGGTTGAGCAGCTGCTCATGAGACGCCTTACTGACGAGCCGCTTCGGAACGATCGATCGGCAGCTTCTGTTCGGAGCCGCCGTTCAAGGCACTTGATCAAAGCGACCGGCTCTGGTCGGGAGCCGCTAACATAGTGGCCGTTCAACGGCTCAAAATGCCTCCCTAAAACTTGCCCTCCGTGCATCGGGCCACTGCGAGCAACCCGGTTGACCGGCTTTGGGACAAAATTGCCGTTTAAAAGCGATAGGTCGAACGGCAAATCTCGTCATAGGCCGATTAGAGGAACGGACTGGCGCGTTTGCGAGGACGCGGAATCGCGCGGCACTAGCTAGAGAGCAATCAGGCCGCTGGCCGGAACGATTGCTCTGACAGGACACTTACCCCCATGGTAAAGCCCTCCGCCGTGAACTGCAGGCGACTGCGGAACGGCGCTAACGGCGGATCAGCTGACCCGGCTAGCGGGTTCCGACCGGATTGACCGCCTGCCCGTTGAACCGCACCTCATAGTGCAGGTGCGGGCCCGTAGAATTGCCGGTCGAGCCGACATAAGCGATCACCGTCCCCGCGGCGACGTATTGCCCGCTCGACACCGCCACCCGCGAAAGGTGGCCATAGCGGGTCTGCATCCCGCCGCCGTGCTCGATCGCCACGAACAATCCGTAGCCGCCGTTCCAACTCGCAGCCGAGACATAGCCGTCCTTCGGCGCATAGACCGGCGTACCCATCGGCGCGGCAAGATCGACCCCGCTGTGGAGCCGGACATCGCCCGAAACAGGATGGCGGCGCACACCGAACCGGCTTGTCAACGAACTGGCAGCAAGCGGTAGCCGCGCCGGCATGGTTGCAAAGCTGGGCAAGCCGCGCAGGCCCGGAGCGGATATCCCGCCTGCTCCCGGCCTGGGCATCCGTGCAAAATCGACCGGCGCGCCAACAATATCCTGATTACGCCCGATCAGGATTGACGGCGCCGCCAGTTGGTCAAGTGCGATCCGCGGTGCGGGTCCAGTCAGCGCCGGAACCAGGCCCGGGGAACTGATCGCAAAGCCGTTCGCGGAGACTTCGGCCGCCGAGTCGGCTCGCGCCGTCTGGCCGAGGCACAGCAAGGCCGCGCTCGCGAGAACAGCGACGAATCTGGCCGATAATCCTGCCACTGCGACATTCCTCCTGTTGCCTTTGGCGGAGTTGAATTGTCGCGGCCCGAGCCACTGGTATAGCCCAAATAAGCCCCCGCTCCAAGCCATCGCGAGCGGTGCGTCTTCGCACAGTCCTGGATAGTCCTTTGACGGGACAGCTTTTTCGGCTGGTCAAGGCACGCAGCTAGCTGATAGCTTGCGGCAAAAGGTCGCAGGGAATCCACTGCCGGCATTGGTCCGGCAACCAAGGGGGCTAGGCGTGACCGCTATACTCGGACAGGTGATCGAAACCGACGGAATCCGCGCGATTTGCCGGATTGACCGGGCCGCACTGGTCGGCGCGCGTAACGCGGCGGGAGCGGCAGGGCTGGCGGCAAGTTCGGTCGGCGGGCTGGTCAAGATCGCCTTGGCTGGCCGCCTGCTGCTGGCCACGCTGGGCGACCTGCGCGAAGATCCGCAGGATTCGGCGGCGGTGCTGGTCGATGCCGAATATATCGGCGAAGGCGCCGCTGGCGTGGACGGTGTGTTGAGTGACTTCCGGCGCGGGATCAGCACCTTTCCGCTGCCCGGCGACCCGATCCGCTTTGCCGATCCGGCGGACTTTGCGCAGATCTTTGCCCCGCCCGCGCTGCCGCATATCATGATCGGCACGGTGCACCCGACGGCGGACGTTCCCGCCCCGATCCTGTTCGACCAGCTGCTCGGCCGCCATTTCGCGGTGGTCGGATCCAGCGGCACCGGCAAATCGACTACGGTCAGCCTGCTGCTGGACCGGATCATCAGCCATGTCCCGCATGCGCACGTGATCATCCTCGATCCGCACGGCGAATATGGCCATGCCTTTGGCGACCGCGCCAAGCTGTGGGATGTGGCGAACCTCAAGCTGCCCTACTGGGCGATGAATCTGTCCGAGCATTGCGAGGCGTTCGTTACCTCCTCCGCCGAAGAGGCGGTGATTGATCGCAGCATCATGGCCAAGTGCCTGCAACGCGCCCGCGCGCGCAATGTCCGGCTGAGCGAGGCGGCCAGGGTGACCCCGGACAGCCCGATCCCCTACCAGCTCGCCGATCTGACCCAGGCGCTGGATGAGGAAGCCGGGCGGCTGGAAAAGCTTGCCGATGCCTCACGCTACACCCAGTTGCGGCTGACGCTGGAACACCATTTCAACGATGACCGGTTCCAGTTCATCTTCAACCCGGCCTTCGCCGATCTCTCGCTCGAAAAGCTGCTCGGCGATCTGCTGCGGATTCCGGGCGATGGCGCGCCGGTTTCGATCATCGATCTGGCCGGGGTGCCGACCGAGGTGGTCAACGTGGTGGTGTCGATCATCGCGCGGCTGGTGCTTGACTATGCGATCCGCACCCCCCGGACCCAGCGCGCGCCGATGCTGCTGGTGTGCGAGGAAGCGCACCGCTACCTTCCGCGCGACCATGCCCCGGCGACGGCGGCGGTGGCCCGCCAGCTGGAACGGATCGCGCGCGAGGGGCGCAAGTACGGGGTCTGCCTGGGCCTCGTTTCACAGCGCCCGTCGGAACTGTCGAACACCGCGCTGTCGCAGTGCGGCACGATCATTTCGATGCGGCTCAACAACATCGACGATCAGCGCCAGCTCAAGGCCAGCCTGTCCGAAGGTGCGCGCAATCTGGTTGAGGTAATCGCCACGCTGAAGAACCGCGAATGCATCGTCAGCGGCGAAGGGGTGCCAGTGCCGATGCGGGTGCTGGTCGATCTGGTCGCGGCGGATCGCAAGCCGGATTCGGAGGACGAACTGTTCAGCGAGAAGTGGCGGAACGAAACGGTCGGGCCAGCGGTGCTGGCCGAGACGGTCAGGCAGTGGCGCGAAGGGGCGTGAGCGCTGGCACGTTTGCTCGTGCCAGCTCGCGCGCATCGACCCAATCGACGAACCGCCCGGTGGCCCACCAGAATACGGTGACGGCGATGATCCCGAAGATACCGTCCCACGCATAGTGCCAGCCGAGGTGGACTGATCCGATGAAGATCATGCGAGCGCGAATAGACCTGAAATCGTTTGAATTATCCTGCTGCGCGAATAGCTGAGCGTGGCAAGGAACGAGAGCATAGCGATCGTGACGTGTAGCGATGGCATCGCGGAAATTCCGCTACCGATCCGATCCACGCCTAGAGATTCGATCAGGATACTGCATCGAACTGCGACGTCAGCCATAGAGCAGCGTCAGCATTCACGCAGCTCTTCCATCATGGAGCAAATCGACTGTCACCGAAAACTGCTCGTAAAAGCAGGGGCCGACTGAAGAGAGCGCAGAGCGGCTGCACCGCCAAGCAACCCCCAGCTCAGCAGGTAGCACATCAGCCCGCGGACTTGCAGTTTGGGTTTCGGGTGAAGCAGAACCAGCCCAGCGTCAGAAACATCATGAGAACCATAAGACATAGACCCGGTCGAAAACCAGGGTGCCCAGTGGCCCAATTAAGGCCATGCGACAATGCGCCAGGGATCAACGCCGAATAGTCAGGTAGTCGAGATCGACCAGCCAGTGGATCGGCCCAAAACGGATTGAGTCGGGGATGGACGATTTGAAGCTAGAAAAGCTGCGCGCGAAAAAAATGACCATTATTGCGAGAATCAGTGCCGCGCATCAGCCAGGCGCGTTGCAGTGGATCATCCGCCACAGCACGTCAAAGTCGGCCGCTCAATTTGTCTGACAGTAATCGCGAGCGCTAACCTGCCGTAGCCAAATCAGCGGGAAACACGCCCCAGATCGCGACCGCCATCGTCCTCACGCCATCCAACCGTGACGATATGCCAGTAGACCGGATTGTCCGAGCGCTATGCCTATAACTATCTCAGACAGCTGCCAACGCCAGAGAGCAAATAGTAAGCTGCGCGCAATCGTGTGAACACCGACCGTACCCCCAGCAACTGCCTGCCGAGTTTCTAGCCAGACTATGTCACCGATCGCACCCGTTGGCGATAGGTCACGTTCACCCGGTCCGAGAGCATCAGATAGGGCAGCCAGACGAACCCGCTGATCAAGCACCTTGGTGATGTTTCCGGTCAGCAGGTCTTGCAGCGGCAGCGCGACAGACGCGGGCAAGCCAGCCAGCGGGCTGATGGTTTGGGCGATCAACAGCTGCGCCAGAATATCGAGCCCCCAGACGAACAGCAGCATCTTGGGGAAATAGGGCACCGAACGCAGCGCCATCACGAAGCAGACCATGTAGAAGAAGCCCATCACCGCCACGTCCGCCGCCATCACGTGGAACAGCGTCTGGCCCCAATCGGGTGCGGCAGTGCTGAGCGCGGGGACGGCGAGCAGAAATTCCCCGCTGCGGATCACGACGTTCAGCAGCAGGCCGATCAGCAGCGAAGCCATGAACCCGGAGGGGCCGAAATCGGGATTGTCACGCGCTTCGACCAGGCTGACCCGGCGCCAGCGGCCATAGAGCGAAAGGTTCAGGCGCGGCGCGCGCGGTCATCAAGCCGTTGGGAAAGGCCCGCAGTGCAAGCTGCAAACCGGCCACCGGGGCCGCCGCGATGATCACATAGGGCAGCAACAGCGATGCCAGTTCGGACAGGTTGCGTGCCGGGGTGACCGAGAACAGCACCGCCGGACCAGAAGCCAGCAGGAACACTGCCATCCAGCCGAGCGCGATCCGGTCCATATTGCGCGTCAGCAGCTGCGGGATGACGGCGCTGCGCGCTTCGATCCGGCGGGCATAGGCGCGCAGCGTTGCCATCAGCCATTGGCGGGCAGCACCGGGGCTGCGCGGTCGGCGGGAATGCTGCATCGTCAAGAACGCCTTTCCTGCAATCAATCTGCACCGGCCCGAATCATCCTGCAACCCGACTCGCCGAATCACGCTGCAAATCTGTGGCTTTCGGGGCCATGCTAACTGAGTGATTAACCTTGGAAATTTACATTTCCGTAATCTAATTATATGAAATCAATGGTTAATAATTTGTGACTTTTTAGACATTGACCGCGTGCCCCGCTTGGGCGGATAACTAAAAGCAGTTCCAAGGGAACGGGCGTACATGTTCCGGCGCAATCCGCCGGATAACATAACGATGGTCGCGCCGGTTCACAGAAACCCCCCTTTGGAGCGGGCTATCCAGAAATAGAAGCTGGGGCCTTTGCATCGACTGGCGACTTGCGTTCCCTTCCGGGACATCGCCATCCTAGTGGGGTAAAGTACCATGACTAACTTCCTGAAAACCTTCGTTCGTGATGAATCCGGCGCTTCGGCTGCCGAATATGCGCTGATCCTCGCCATCGTTGGCGTGGCCATCGGTGCGGCTGCGCTGACCCTGGGCGGCAACGTCCGTGCAGCGATCGCCGGTGCAGCGATTGACGTGCATAACTGCAACAGCTCGGACGCTTGCCGACTACGTCGACCGGCAACGGCGCTGACCACCTGCTAATGGCGTGAACGGACAGGAGCCGGTTGCCAGCGGACACATGGCTGGCGCCGGCTCCTGCTTCCGGCATGCTTGATCTTTCAGCGGGGGTTTTATGGCAGGGCGTAACTGGATTGTCGCGTTAATCGCGATTGCACTTGGGCTGGTTGCGGTGGTCTTGGCCAACGCCTGGTTCTCCGGCAAGGCGGAGCAGCAACAGCAAGCCGTCGATGTCAATCGCCTGACCCAGATCGTGGTTGCCACCCAGCCGCTCGAATATGGCGGCAAGCTCAACCCGCAGAATATCAAATTGCAGTCTTGGCCCGCGAGTTCTGTTCCGCAAGGTGCCTTCGTGACCATCGCCGAAGCGCTGCGAGATGGCCGCGTCGCGCTCCGCCCGATTGTGATCGGCGAACCCATTCTGGCTGACAAGGTCAGCGGCACCCGCGGCCGCGCCGAGCTGGCCGCGCTGCTGCCCGATGGCATGCGCGCCTTTCCCATTCCGATCGATGCGCTTGATGGCGTGGCCGGTTTCGTCCTGCCCGGATCGATGGTTGACGTGCTGCTGACCCGCAAGATTCCCGGGCAAGGCACAACCAGCGAAGACCTGCGGTCCGATCTGTTGCTCAGCGCGGTGCAGGTGCTGGCGATCGATCAGGCCCCGCACAACAAGGAAGGCAAACCCAAGGTTGGCCGCACCGCCACTGTGGTGGTTTCGCTGTACGATGCGCAGCGGCTGGTTCTCGCCCGCAAGATGGGCACGCTCAGCCTGGTGCTGCGCAAAGTCGATAGCGCCGCCGGGGGCGACGAAGAGCTCGCCGCCGCCGGGCCGACCAGCACGACCCTGATCGGCAACCGCATCACGCCGCCGCCGATGGTGCTGCGCCGCCGCACCGGCGAAGGGGGCGGCTCTGCCCCGCCAGCGCGGGTGCAATTCGTGGCCGCACCAGCTGCACCTGCACCGCGCACCGCCCCTGCGCTGCCAGCAACCGGCTCGGGTGGAATGATGACTGTATTCCGGGGGTCTGAACCGACCGTCTATCCGGTTGGCCTGACGGGGGGACGCTGACATGAACATTCGCCGCGCCATGGCCATCGGCCTGCTCGCTCTCGCCTCGCCGCTGGCCTTCGGACCCGGTGCCTTGGCGCAGTCCAGCGACGCCGGGCTCCACGCCGGTACGCTTGAAGTGCCGATCAACAAGAGCCAGGTGGTTACCGCCGACCGGCCAATCGGCAAGGCGATGGTCGGCAATGCCGAAATCGCCGACGTCCTGCCGATCTCGAACCGCGCGATCTATGTGCTCGGCAAGAAGACCGGGACCACCAGCCTGACGCTGTACGATACAACCAACCGCGTGATCGCGGTGATGGACGTTTCGGTCGGCCCCGATGTCGAGGCTTTGCGGACTCAGTTTGGGCAGCTGATCCCCGGCCAGCAGATCGACGCCCGGCTTTCCAACGGCTCGATCCTGCTGACCGGTCTGGTCAATGATGCCGGCGCCGCCAGCCGCGCGGCGCAGCTCGCCAAGGCCTATGCCGGTGAGAACGTGATCAACCTGATCGCGGTCGGCTCCAGCCGCCAGGTGATGCTTGAAGTGAAGTTCGCCGAAGTTGATCGCCAGCTTGGTGAGAAGCTCGGGATCAGCGGCTTCGGCATCGAATGGCAGCGGCAGCTTCAGAGGCGCAATGGGCGAAGGCGCAGGGCTAGCGGGAACCGGCCCGGCGACGCTGGGCGCGATTACCGACCAGTTCGGGATCTTCAGCCAGGCCTTCCGGATCGGCGGGCTTGATCTCGACGCCACGCTCAACATGCTTGAGCGGCGCGGGCTGACCAAGATCCTCGCCGAACCAACCCTGATCGCGCTTTCAGGCGAACGCGCCTCGTTCCTCGCGGGCGGTGAATTCCCGGTTCCGGTCCTGCAAAGCGGCAATGGCGCTGGCGGCAGCAATGCGATCACGGTCGAATTCAAGCCGTTCGGGGTGAGCCTGGGCTTTACCCCCACCGTGCTGGGCGACGGTGCGATCAGCCTGATCATTGAGCCTGAAGTGAGCTCGATCGACCCTTCGGCCTCGATCGCGATCAACGGGCTGGTGGTTCCGGGTCTGCAAGTACGCCGCGCCAGCACCACGGTGGAATTGCGTGATGGTGAGAGCTTCGCGATCGCCGGGCTGATCCGCCGCGATTTCCAGACCACAGTGCGGCAGTTGCCAATCCTCGGCTCGATCCCGATCATCGGCACGCTGTTCCGCTCGTCTTCGTTCCAGCGCGGTGAGACCGAACTGCTGATCATCGTGACCCCGCGGCTGGTCCAGCCGATCCGGCCAGAGCAGGTCCGCCTGCCGACCGACCGGATCGCCGACCCGCGCCCGGTCGATATCCTGATCGACGGCGAAGGCTATCGCCCGAAGGCGCTGCCCCCGATGCCCGGCGCTCCGCCGGTCAGCGGTGGCAGTTCGACCGACACCGCCGCGCTGCCTGCGGGCAAGCCGGGCAAACCAGCATCGGAGAGCGACTATGAATTCTGATCGCATTCCGCATCGCCGCCATGGGCGCCGCCCTGATTGCCCTAAGCGGCTGCGAAACCTTGATGAGCACACCGCCCGATGCCGCAAAGTTCGGCGATGCCAACCGGATGACGATGATGGCTCAGGTCGTCGATCCTGATCCGCAATACGAAGAACCGATGACCGGAAGTGCCGAAAATGCTGCGCAAGCCGTGGCGCGCTATCGCACCGGAACGGTCAAGCAACCCGCACGCACGCGCACCACCTCGGCCACCGGTGGTGGTTCGGGCGGAAACTGACAAGGAGGCGGACGAGCTATGCGCCGGTCATTCCTCAGCCGGTTTGTACAGGACCAGAGCGCAGCGATTGCGCCGTTGTATGCCATCGGCTTCACTGCGTTTGTCTCGCTGTCGGCAATCGGGTTTGACTACGGCAGGCTGATGGCGCTCGACACCGAGCTGCAGAACGCGTCCGATCAAGCCGCCCTTGCTGCGGCAACCCAGCTCGATGGCGGCGATGACGCCATGACCCGCGCGCGCGATGCCGCCAACAGCGCCTTCGCCGATGCGACGAAAGCCACGAACAACGAAACCCGCTTCGCCAACGATGGCCAAGGGCGGCCGATTACCGGCCTCACCTACCGCTTCTTCGATGGTTACGAAGACGATGCCATGGGCAACGAACTGACCAATGATTCCGAGGGCGCCGACGCCGCCGTGGTCGAAGTCACGGTCAATGCCCGGCAAGTGTTCTACGCACTGACCCCGCTGGTCGGAGCGATCAATTCAGGCGACGTAATCGGGCGGGCGCTGGCGGGCTTGCAAAGCGCCACCTGCAATGTCCCGCCGATGATGTTCTGCATCCCGGCAGGTGAGCGGCGGGGTGAACCTCGCCTTCCCGACCGAGGCCGATATCGGCCGCGGCCTGCATTTGCACACCAACGCCAACCAGTCTGACGATTGGGCACCGGGCAACTTTGGATTTCTGGACATCGATTATGGCAGCACGCCCGGAAATCCGAACCACACTCTCGGGCTCAACTCAGCTTTTGCCGGCTGCACCGGTGACGTGATCGAGAGCAAAACCGGGGTCCGCGATCCGGAGAGTGATGCACTCAATTCACGGTTCGACATGTTCAACAACAGCGTCAACAACAACTCTTGTGACAGTACCGGCAATTTCTGCCCGGCAGAGAATGTCCGCCGTAACTGGGTGAATGTTCAATCCCGCAACAACGTTCGCTTCAGCGATCTTGCCGGGCTGACCTGCAATACCAACCCCAGCAACAACGGCTGGACCAAAGTAGAGAGCCTGCCGACCACACCAAGTGCGAACGATCTTCTGCAAAACCCCGGTACGCAACAATTCCCCAAAGACGATTGCCTGCTTTCGCAAGCCTGCGGTCAGGTGCTGGGCGATGGGGATTGGGACGGCGATGCCTACATGACGAAGTTCCACCCCGGCGTTTCGCTGAGCACGGCTGCCCCCAATGGCACCCGCTGGGAAGTTTACAACTGGGAGATCGAGAACAAGGCAACCGCGCTGCCTTCCCCCAACAAGGTTGGCTACTACGCCGACTATCGCAACGGTACTGGTGCCAACGCCCGCTACAACGTCGATCTCTATTGCTCGTTCCCGCAGCCGGTGATTGGCACAGCCCGTCCCGCCAGCGATGTGCAGAAGGATCGCCGCCTGCTGACCGTTGCGGCGGTCGATTGCACGGGTCTGCACGGCGGAAGCCCGGTCAAGATCCTGCGCTGGGTGGATCTGTTCCTTGCTCAGCCAACTCCCATCACTGGTTCGGACAAGTCATTCTTCACAGAGATCGTCGGGCCAGCGCGGCGTGCCAATGGCGATTCCGGCTTCCAGTACTTCGGCCGCAAAAAAGCAGTGCTGATCCGATGAACTTGCGCCGCTTCCTTAACGACCAGCACGGTTCGCCATCGACCGAGTTTGCGATGTTGCTGCCCATGTTGATTGTCCTGCTGTTCGTCGGCACCGAAGCCGGGCATTTCGTCTGGACCCAGCACAAGCTGGCCGAAGCCGTGCGCGATGGCGCACGGTTCGCCTCGCGGCTGCAGATCGACAAAGTCTGCGATGGGCCAACCGACGTGCTGACAAACGGTGACCATGCTGCCGAACTGAACGATGTGAAGTTGCTGACCCGCACCGGCCAAGTCGCCAATCCGGCAATCAATCCGGTTGTGCCGGGCTGGACCGCCGCGCAGGTCAGCGTCTCTGTCCGTTGCCAGAGCTTCGTCGATACCGGAATCTACACCGATCTAAGGGAGCGAGGGCCAATTGTTACGGTGGCTGCATCCAACGTGGCCTATCCCAGCATGTTCAACCTGCTCGGCCGCCTGTCTGGCGCAGTCCAGCTGAACGCGAAATCAAGCGCTGCGGTGATCGGCATATGATCCGCCTGCGCCATTTTCAACGTGATGAGCGCGGAGCGACCGCTGCCGAGTTCGCCATGATTCTGCCGGTCGCGCTGCTGTTCCTGCTCGGCACTTTCGACATGGGCCGGTACCTGTGGGAAATGAACAAGATGGAGAAGGCGGTTCAGGCTGGAACTCGCTACGCCGTCTCGACCGCAGTGGTGCCCAGCGGCCTGAATGCTGAAACCTACGTCGGATTCGCCTGTCCCGGCGGGATCCTCGCAGCTGGCGATATCATCTGCAAGGAAGCGCTCGGTTCAATCGCCTGCACTAAAGGCGGAAATGCCGTGACATGCAGCTGCACCGGCAACTGTCCGGCAGATCTGGCCAACGTCGATCCGACCGCTTTTGACAACATCGTGAACCGGATGCGCGTGATGAATGCGGCGATCGGTAGTGGCAATGTGACAATACGATATTCGGGATCGGGGCTCGGCTTTGCCGGTGATCCGAATGAGGATGATGAAGGCGACAAACTGAGCGAAATTTCGCCGGTGGTCACAGTGGAGGTTGCTTCGGTTCGCTTCCGTTCGATGTCGCTGCTGGGCGCGGGGATCACCCTGCCCAGCTTCCGCTACTCGCAGACGCTCGAAGATGGCGACGGCGCAGTGGCCTACTAGGTATTAAAATTATGGGAAATATGGACAACTTTTTCGGAACAGGAGCGAAAGCGGCAACCAGCCGCGCCGGTGAACTCTGCATTGCCGCTACTGCCGAAAAGATCACGGCGCTTAAACACTCAACCGCCATGGGCAGCCTCGGCCCAGCGGAATTCGTCGCGGTTGAGCCGGACGCCGGGGTGCCCGAAGCCTTGTTGGCCAATGCTCGCGTGCTGGTGCTGGAAGTTGATCCTAATCAGTCAGCCACCTTGCGCCGGATCCGCGACATTCGCAGCGATCATCCGGGCCTCAAGATCATTGCTGCGATCGCGCGGGCTGATGTTTCGCTGGTCAAGACGCTGGTCCGCCAGGGCATTTGTGACGTAGCCGAACTGCCATTTCAGGCCGAAGAGCTTGCCGCCCAGATTCTGGATGTGTGCAGCGCTGACGTCGCCGATCAGGCTGATCTGCCGCTGGGGCCGCTCTATGCGGTGGTGCGGAGTGTCGGCGGTTCGGGCAGTACCAGCGTACTCACCCATCTCGCGGCAGCAGTGTTTCAGGCTGCACCGGCGGGAAGCGATGTCTGCGTTGCCGATCTTGATTTGCAAGGCGGAGAGGTTGCCGCCTATGTCGGGCTTCCCGCACCGGTCACTGTCGCTGCCTTGATCGAAGCTGGCGACCGGCTTGATGATGATCTGGTCAACAGCACCATCCTGGCATCGCGCTATGGCTTTTCTGTGGTCGCCGCCCCCGAAGCGATCATGCCGCTCGATCTGGTCGGAGTCGATCAGATCAACACGGTGCTCACTTCATTGCGCCGCCGCTTTGCCTACGTGCTGGTCGATCTGCCGGCCGATTGGACCAACTGGTCACTGTCGATCGCGGCCAGCGCCAATGCAGTCCTGTTGGTCACCGACAGTTCGATTGCCGGACTGCGGCAGGGACGCCGAAAAATCGACCTGCTTGAATCGGTTGGCGTTGAACGCACCGCAGTCAAGCTGATCGCAAATCGCACCGAACGCCGTCTGTTCCGCAACGTTGGTACAGAAGATATTGCCGAAGCGCTCCGTGCCGAAGTGGTCGCAACGCTCGGCGACGAAGGCGGCAATCTGCGGGCAGCGCAGGATCAAGGCGCGCTGCTCACCGATACCGTTGGCAAGAATGGCTATACCAAGTCGATTGACGCGCTCGCCCGCCAACTCGCGGCTGGGGAGCTCTGATCATGGCAGGGGGCTTCTGGCGGGTTAAAACCGAGGACGCGGTCCAGATTGAGCCGACAATCGCGGCAGCCGAGATCGCCGCGATCAATGCCAGCCCCAAGCCAGCCAAGCAACGCGATCAATCGCTTGAACTCAAGGTATCGATCCACCGCGCGCTGCTCGACAAGATAAACCTTAACGCGCTTGAACAACTGTCGCGCGCCCAGATCGAACTCGAAGTGCGCGATCTGGTGCTCGAAATTCTCGAAGCCCGCAAAGGCCTGCTCAACAACGCGGAACGACAGCGTCTGATCGCCGAGGTCCTGGACGAATTGCTAGGCCTCGGTCCGCTTGAACCGTTGCTCAAGGATGAATCGATCACCGACATCCTCGTGAATGGCCCCAAGACCGTGTTCGTCGAGCGTCAAGGGCTGCTCGAAAAGGTCGAGACCCAGTTTCAGGATGACAAGCACCTGCAACGCATCATCCAGAAGATTGTCAGCGGGGTCGGGCGCCGGATCGATGAATTGTCACCCTATGTCGATGCACGATTGGCGGACGGATCGCGGGTCAATGCAATTATCGCCCCGCTGGCGATTGATGGGTCAAGCCTGTCGATCCGCAAATTTGCCAAAAAGCGGATCGGGATGGAGCGGTTGGTCGAATTCGGCTCGATCTCGCCGTCGATGGCGCAGGTATTGCAGGCGGTGGTTGGTTCGCGACGCAATGTGCTGATTTCGGGCGGTACCGGTTCGGGCAAGACGACGCTGCTCAATGCCATGTCATCGTACATCGATCAGCGCGAGCGGGTGGTGACGATCGAAGACTCGGCCGAATTGCAACTGCAGCAGGAACATGTCGTCAGGCTCGAAACGCGGCCGTCCAACCTTGAAGGCAAAGGCGAGGTTTCGCAGCGCGACCTGGTCAAGAACGCGCTGCGGATGAGGCCTGACCGGATCATCATCGGCGAAGTCCGCTCCGGCGAGGCCTTCGATATGCTGCAGGCGATGAACACTGGGCACGATGGCTCGATGACCACGGTCCACGCCAACACCCCGCGCGACGCGCTCTCGCGAATCGAGCAAATGATCGGGATGAGCGGGATCGAGATTTCCCCGCGCGCCGCGCGCTCCCAGATCGCTTCAGCCATCAACGTTGTCGTGCAGGTGGCGCGGATGGTCGATGGCCGCCGCCGGGTGATTTCAGTGTCCGAGGTTACTGGCATGGAGAGCGAAGTCATCACGATGCAGGAGGTATTCCGCTTCAAGATCACCGGGCGCGAGGCCGATGGCGCGGTGATCGGTCACTTCGAATCGACCGGAATCCGGCCTAAACTGCTGGTTGAGGCGGCCGAGTTCGGCATCGAATTGCCGGCTGAACTGTTCCGCCCCGGGCAAAGGGCAGATTGAAATGCTGGACCTGCTGATCCGGCTCCTGATCCTGCTGGCGACTTTCGCATCGGTATTCCTGATTGCCCAACTCGTGCTCGGCCGCACCTGGAACAGCCGGGTGCGGTTTGCCGCTGTGAACCAGCGGCTTGAAATGATCCGGCGCGGCGCCTCGACCGAGCAGGTCATGGCCACGCTCCGCAAGAACGCACCGCTGGAGTTCGAAAACCTGCCGCCATTTCTGGCTCGGCAACTGATGAAGTTGCAGCGGGTGATGTTCTCGGCCGCTGTTCCCTATACCTTGCCGCAGGTGCTGCTCGGACTGGCGCTGACCACGGCAGTGCTGCTGGTCGTTTTCATTGTCACGCTCCGTGTCTTCGGAATCTACGTGACGGCCGGCATCGCACTGCTCGCTTTGGTTTTGGCGCTGATTGTCGGAATCGCCTTGCCCATCATGTTCCTCAGCATGCGAGCCCAGCGGCGGCGGCGGAAGATCGAAGACCAGTTTCCGGTCGCGCTCGATATCTTTGTGCGGGCCTTGCGCTCGGGCCACCCGGTTTCGTCAGCGATCGAATTGCTGACCAATGAAATGGAAGACCCGATCGGCAGCGAGTTTGGGTTGGTCGCCGACGAAGTAGCCTTCGGTGCCGAACTTACCGACGCGATTGAGGCCATGGCAAACCGCTGGGACCTTGAGGACATGCGGATGTTCGTGGTTTCGCTTTCAGTCCAGATTGAAACTGGCGGAAATCTTGCTGAAATCCTCGAAAATCTGGCTGACGTAATCCGCAATCGCGCAAGCCTCTACCGCAAGGTTCGTTCGCTCAGTTCGGAGGGTCGGATGACCGGCTGGATGCTCACCGTGCTGCCGCTGGTGACCTTTGTCGGCATGTTCTCCGTCAATCCGGCGTTCTACCTCAACGTAGCAAAGGATTCGATCTTCCTGATTGGCTTCCCCTCGCTGATGCTGCTCTACTTTATCGGCGTGTTCTGGATCCGCCACCTCGTGAATATCAAGGTTTGATCATGATCGAATTTTTCGTCCAGAATTTGCCCGCCCGGATCGCCGTTTTGCTGGTGATCTTTGCAATTGTGGTGATCGCCAGCCTGTCGGCGCTGGCGGCGCTCAGACGCCGCTCAGCCGTTCGCGGCGAACTCCAGCGCCTGACTCAATCGGGTCCGGCTAGTGCCAAAGGGCCTGGCTTGCGCGCCGATTTGATTGAATCCGGCTGGTCCAAACTGGCCAAAACGATCGAGGATGCCGGGCTCAATCTGAGCGACACCAACCAGGAACGACTGAGCCAGACTATGCGCGCCGCCGGGTTCAAATCCCCTGCCGCGCCCAAGATCTACACCTTGATACGGCTCTGCATGATCTTTCTATTGCCACTTGGCTATATCTTGCTGGCGTTCAACAGCGCCGAGCCGCCTTCGTTCATGAAGACCTATCTGGTCTGCACCGGCTTGGCCTTGCTCGGCCTGATGGGGCCCTCACTTTTCATTCGCGCTCGTGCAGACCGCCGCAAGGAAGCGATCGTCAATGGTTTCCCTGATTGCCTGGACCTGATGCTCGTCTGCGTGGAATCCGGACTGGGACTTGAAGCAGCAATCGACCGGGTCGGGCGCGAGATGGTTGTCTCGCATCCCTTGGTCGCCGAACTGCTTCAACTCACAATCCTGCAACTTCGGGCCGGCGCATCGCGCGAAGAAGCCTTTCGCAAGCTGGCCGATGCCTCGGCAGTCGATGACATTCGCTCGTTCACCACGCTGATTATCCAGTCTGACAAACTGGGCACCAGCATCGGCGTGACGTTGCGGATATATGCAGCTGAAATGCGTGAAAAGCGGCGGATGCGCGCTGAAGAAAAGGCGCACCGGCTACCGGTCCTGATCTCAATCCCGCTGGTCGCTTGCATGCTGCCGACGATGATCGGCACCCTGATGTTGCCCGCCGTGGTGATGGTTGCACGTGAGATTTTCCCCATAATGGCTGGAAGGTAATGACCATGAGACAGACCCTTCAATTCACTGCCCTGACCGCCGGAGCCTTGCTGCTGGGAGGCTGCCAGCTGTTCACGAGCAACACCGCGCGGCTGCAGGCGGGGATCCGTGTGCCCGAGCAGCTGCCGCAACGTGCCTATGCCGAACAGCAACTGGCGGTCGGCCGGGCGGCGCTGAGCGCCAAGGACTACGTCGGCGCGATCGCCGCGTTCCGCAACGCCATGTTCGAGCCCGAATTCGCCGCTGCCGCGCACAACGGGCTGGGCGTTGCCTTTGCCGGTATTGGCCGCAACGATCAGGCCGAGCGTTATTTCCGGCTCGCTATCGCTGAGGACGCTGCGATCCAGAGCTATGCTGATAATCTGGTGCGGCTGCAACGCACAAACTTTGCGCTTGAACATGCTCGGTTGGCCCGCACCGAAGCAAGACTGGCTTCAGCTCCGCTCAGCTCGACGCGAGCGTTTCGCGGCACGGCCATGCGCGCCTCGCTTGAAGCAACGTCTGGCCAGGACCGGATCGAACGGCTGGGCGCAACCAGTGTGATCGTGCGCTCGCCACCGATCATTCCGCCCGCACCGCGCTCCGCGCCGCCAACGCCGCGCATGGCCGCGCTGCGGCCAAGCGTTGCACCGAGCGTTGCGCCTGCTCAGCCAGAGCTAGAGCCAGTTCCCGCCAAAGCAGCAGAAGCAGCGGCGCTCGAACTTGCGACGACGGCACCTCCTCCGATTCAACGCGCGGTGACCGTCCACGTTGCCCAAGCAGCGGCATCACCGCGGCCAGCCATCGAAACCACCGGTCGGCGCTATTCGCCGGGAGAATTCAGCAGGGTCTTTGCGCCCTATGCCGAGCGCGCCGAGGCGCCGCTGTTAGGCAAGCCAGGTGTATCTGCACCCGGCCTGCGTCCGCGCGCGCTGCCAGAGCCGGCTTTCGGACAGCCTGAAAGCCTGGCGCTCGCCCAGCAATGATGCCGGTCTGGGGGTTGATCGGCCTGGCAAGCATTGGTCTGCTCGGCAGCTGGCTCGATGCCACGCAGCGGCGGTTGCCAAACTGGCTCTCGGCTTTCGGGCTGTTGACAGGCTTGGTCGTGGCCTTCGCTACTGGCGGTTTTGACGCAGTGGGCAGCCATGGCTTGCATGCGCTGGTGGCCTTGCTCGGCGGCATGGCCCTGTTCGCGCTGGGCGTAATCGGCGGTGGCGACGCCAAATTCTATGCCGGCCTCGCAGCCTGGTTTCCCTTATCGCTGGGGCTCAACTTGTTCGTTGCGGTCGCCATGGCGGGGGCCGGTCTACTGCTGTGCTGGGCGGTGCTCCGCAAGCTCAGGGGACAGGCCGTCTTCACGCGCAACGCCGGTCCCGGTGATGGCTTACCATACGGTGTCGCCGTTGCGGCAGGGGCGATGCTGGTGGCTTTGTCGCCCTTAATCGCGCGCTAGGGTTCCAACGCGGCACAGTCGAAGCAAATCCAACTCCAAATCTGCATAACAGCTTCTGTTAGCAAGCTGGTCTAACCCGATACCGCAGCTCCGGCCGCAGCTGCTTCTGCGAATTCCGGCCTCACGCGGGATCAAGCGGTCGATCCTTCCAATCCCGTTTCTTTACGCTGACGGGCGTCAGGTTTAGGGCAGTGGCAGTTTGGTGGGATAACCTCGTCCGGCCCTTCGCTCCAGATGTGCGTTTCGACCGCAGCGATACCAGACAGGGCGATCGTGCGATCGAGCTTCCCATGATAAAAGCGCAGGGCCGCACGCGTTAGGACCGCGCCCGATTGCGGGTTGTTGGTCAACAACCAGCTCATCATGATCAGGGCCGCCAACATCGGCAGCTTCGCATACCATGGCGCGTCCTTCAACAGCCCGAACCCAACCATGGCTGCGCGGAAAAGCCCCACAAGAGCGGTCTGCGGGTGTCGACCTGATTTGTGGCGGGTTTAGAGCGGAGGCTTGACCATTGATAGGAGTATGGCGCGTATATGCGAATTGCGAATTGCGAATTGCGAATTGCGAATTGCGAATTGAAGTCGCGTGCGAGCCGAGGGCGTAACACCAGTTCTAGTGAACAGTTTTGGCAAACCGTGGTCAGGCGACGGGTTTGGCGGGAGCCTTATCCGCGTCCGGGATGATGCGGACATTGCACACGTTGATCCCGATACCGGAGTGCGCCGCATGAAGCACATTCATGACATTTGTGGTGCCTTCTGCACGAAGCTCCTCATGGCTGGGCTGAGCGACCAAGCGATCGCAGAGGTCATGGCATGGGCACCGGATCAGGTGGCAGGAATTCGCCGATGCTACGTTGACCAGCGCCACGTTGTTGTGGCAATGGGCCGTCGCCTCCGGGACAGCTTCTAAACCTTGCTGCAAACCGGTCGCACCGGCCAGCAGTGGATCTGAGGTTTTCTGCGGGTTTGCGGGTGTAGCTCAATGGTAGAGCAGCAGCTTCCCAAGCTGAATACGAGGGTTCGATTCCCTTCACCCGCTCCAAATCTTTGGATTTGAATAATCAATTGATATATAATAGATAAAATTCTCTTGCTTTTTGCCTGTGTATGAATTGTGTAGAAAAATTTGGGGATTAGCCTGCGTTTCGCAGCGGCGTGAAACCCGCAGTTTCCCGTCGCTCACGTCAGAACAATTCACCCTGATTGCTGTGTGCCACTTGCGCCTGCCATTCGGGCTTGGCCGCTTCCTCGTCCAGCCATGCTGTTACCTGCGCCACAACGTCACCGCCGCGAGCCTCAATGGTGCCGCACTCGTGGAAGTGCGAAAGGTAGCCCGTTGAGGTGATGGGCAGCGCTGCCCGCTCGGGGCTGATGCTGCGGATTTCCAGATGGGCAATGATACTCCATTTGCGCGGCGTGTAGGTCGCCTCGATCTCGATGCCCTGCCACTTGAAGCGATAGACCTGCGGTTGCTGCTCCATATCAGCACCCCGCGAACACATGCACCACGTCATAGGCCGTGCTGATGCCAAACAGCTCGCCGTTCAATTCGGCGTCACGGGCCATTGCCTGATAGTCGATGTAATAGCGCAATGGCTGGGGAATGGTGGTCGTTTCCTCGGTCAACTCCTGCACATAGTCGGCAAGGCTGCTATGCTCGCCCATGCCTGCTTGTTACCTATGCAGGGCGCAAACGGTATGAGCATCCTGAAACCGGATCACCGATGTCGTTTGGCGAGGTCATTGGCCATTTGAAGGCTTTTGCCCGAACATTGGAAGCAAAGGAGATGGGGCAATTCCGGCTTGGCGTGAAGGGGATCGATTTGCGCCCGCCGCTTCGGCCCGGACGTTAATCAATGAACGAGGCGACGTCACGCGCACCAATACGAAGCCGTGACGGTTTTGCGGAACAGGGAAGGCAAGACCAATCTTCACAGAACTGTCACAAACAAAGGCTCAAGAATCTCCTAAAACTAAGACATCAACCCTCAGAACAGGAAAATCTATGTCCGGCCCTAAAACAAGTGATACCGCGCCCGTCACTTTGAGTGACTACGCGAGAAACCCATATGCAGCGATGGCCAAACAGGCAGTTCAAGACACGCGCGCGTTGCTGTCTGCAATTCCAGAAGCGGCTACGTTTAACGACAAAATGTGCGATTTGTTGGAACCCGTAACGCCAAACGCCGTCGGCCAGCTCTGCAACCGGCTTCGCAGCTTAGCGCCAAAGCGGTGAAGTCCAGTCGCCAGTTTCAGGCTGGCTTGTTGGCAAGCGCGATGATCGTTGCGGTCGGAATAAATCCATCTAGAAATTCGGAAGGGTCGATTACCTCCAGTCCGTAAAATAGTCCTTGTTTGCCAAACAAAGCTGCGCACAGCGCGCATCCGATGATTTCGCCAACGAATGGCGTAAACACCATGACTCTGCCGACGGTAAAGTCGAAAAAATCATAGGCAATACAGATTGCCAATTTAGCCCCCCACATAGAACTTCTACCTTTTTTACTCATGGGAACTAGCAACATGTATCGAGCCAGTGCCTGCTCTGGTCAAGCCCTGGCGCGTTCAGTTTTGAAACTAAAGCAATCACTGGCTATAGCATCGATAGACCAAACTTTCCGACGCCAATCCACCGCAAAATCAGCGGCGGATTGAGGAGGGATCGTTAGCAGACCACGTTGGGATGAACTGGTTGAAAAAGCGCGAATTCATCGCTTATGGTGGTGCATGCTTAGTCTCGACTGAACTATAGGACGAGTAATCAGTGAGAAAGCTCCCAAAATGACCGCCACACTCACCGTTC
The DNA here is from genome assembly GCA_963802015.1 of uncultured Alphaproteobacteria bacterium. GTDB lineage: Bacteria > Pseudomonadota > Alphaproteobacteria > Sphingomonadales > Sphingomonadaceae > Novosphingobium. The sequence goes on along the minus strand of CAWDHB010000004.1, from coordinate 208,991 downwards.
GATTGCCTGATCTGTGGCTCAAACGCGCTATGGCGATGAGGCTGCTGCCGCTTGGGACGCAAGGTTCATTTGTCCAGAATGGGTGGTTTGTCCGATGTGTTAAAGGCATCGATGGCCGCGACGCTCTCTTCAGTCAGTGGCTTGCTGGTGACACAGCAATCCGCGTTGCTGATGATCTTCAATTCCTTGCAGGGACGTTGGAGCTACTGCTTCTGAAGGGGAATCCATCTGAAATCGATCATGATACGATCAAGAATTATCTCGCCAAAGGTCAAGGTCAGATCCTCAAAGAGGGACTGGTAGGAACATTTGGCGAATTCGCAATGAGTTCTTGATCGCCTTCTTCAGAAGCGCGCTGACTACCAGAAAATCGGTGGTGCAGGATATGTGCAACAGTTGCTAGGTGAGGTCGTTCGCAGTGAACTGTTGGGTGCGCTGGATGAGCATACTGAGCCGAGAGGCACCGTTCAAATTCTGCATGGCAAGACACGCGATTGGGTTGGGAGCATCGCTGCTGGCGAAAAAATCATCCGCCAGCCGATAAATGAAAAGCAGGAAGAAATTGCGAAAGGCGATTTTGTTCAATTTGTAGTTCCGCCGACGCTGGGCAGCAGATTTGTGTTCGGATTTGAGCTTCGACTGGATGACGACCTTGTTTCGTCCCCTTGGGAAGATGTCGGATCATGGCTTGGAACGCGCCACCAGCTTTCAGGCAAAGCAACGTTGCTTTTCGATGATCCTGTCAACGAGAAAGACGCGCCCTTTGCTGACGTCGAGGGTGCGTTCGCGGCGAGATTGGTTTCGATAGACGCCGAACTCATCAGCGATTTCGCTGGAATCTGCGATGGTCTTGATGGGGGGGTGAAGACCAGAGGACTGGTTGATGGTTGCCCTACAAATTGGCCAGAGGGTTATCCGCCCCGCTGCGCGCCAGTTCGGCGATGGCATTGGCAATGTCAATCTGTGCCGCCGCAATCGCGCCCGTCAATTCGGCGCGGAGGCTAGCCTCTGGGTCAACAATGTGTTGTTGACCCTCACTGACTGTCATTTTGCCCGAAATAGATACCCCATGTGCGCGTGGACATTCTGCATCCTACCACGGCAATCGTTAGGAATTCGTTAACCATATTCACGGGCCTTCGATGCCCCTGTCTCAGCGGCGGAAGTGGTGGCTGTACGGGTCGGTTTAGCCGTCCGTTCGGGTCGGACAAGGCGGCTTGCTTCCGCGCCATAGGGGCTTGTGCAGCATCACCCCGCCGAGGCGGCGTTGGCCTGTGTCCGTCCTGCTGCTGCGGACGGCGGTTCTTTCCCTACCAGCGCGATTCCGCGCGGGCGAAAAGGGAGAAGCCCATGAACATCGTCACCATCATTTCCCAACTCGCGGCGGCGGTTCGCCGCGCTGCGGCAACACGCCGATGGAGGCGCAAGATGCTGCGTGACCTCAATCGACGACGGCGTTGTTAGGCAAGTCTTTATTGCCGTTGGCGTTTGCGCTTGGTTGAGATAGTCTTGCGGCATGAGCCGTGAATGGGATCACTATGACCTGACCTGCGCAGCCTGTGGTAACAAAGGCGCGATAGGCATGTGGTCTGACGACTGAAATCGTTGGGGTTCCGAATGGGTCGGCTTTACAGGAAAAGTCTATGTCACGGGGCCAGCGGCAGACCTGATTTCTTGCGAGCAATGTGGAGCAAAAAGCCCCACGATTGCGCGGCGTCAGCAAGTAAATATGTGAAGCTACGCGGCTTGGGCAACGGCCGCCGTCTGTTCTTCTAGTTCCATGATCACGGTAATGGCATGGAAAAGATATTCCGCGATGATGAGTGCGTTCATGCTGTGGCGAAGAGTATTGTAAGCCACATAACCATGCACAGCGGCATGTCGGTTTGGTACAGGCTCAGCAGCGATGGCTTCAACGCGTTCGGGAGTGGGCATACTGACGTAGAGGTGGTCCACAAGCTTGTTGTAAAGTCGCATTCCTGAATTCCGTCGCGGGCGATGTCGGAAGGACAGAGGTTGCTGATTGCTTCCTGCAACTTTGGTTGGCTTGCAATTTTGTCCATCGCGCCACCGTGAATTTCCGCGCGTGAGACGCGCTCAATTTCGGGAAACAAGGTTCTGGCGACGCAGCGATAAAGGCCAACCTCGTGGGCGGCGAGCACTTCGCCAAAGGTTGCCTTTGCTTCGGCGTCGATTGTGTATCCAGCAATTGCCTCGTCGATGCTGGTTCTCACCGATGGCCAGTTCTCTAGATAATAGGCCTCGACTGCCTCGTTCAATTTTTCTCCGCACAGCTCCTCGTCGTCAAGCAAGTGCCAGGGAGATGCGGGATGGGGCAACCAACCTGCTTCTTCTAGCCGCTTGCAGCGGGCTTCATGTTTGGCGAATTGCTCCAGCATCGGGGCGAGCGAGCGGAATTGTTCTTGAATACCCGCAAACATGATCGTCCAACGCGAATTGAACTCGCGGAACGCGTCCAACGCCGGAAACATGTGACGCGTATCAAACTGCGGGAGAAGGGGCAGCTTGAAAACTGGCAGGGCTGGAAGAGCAAGCGCAAGCTTGCCAAGATTCCTCAATGGCTCTGCCTTCGCCAACACGGTTCCGGATTTTGTTTCCACGCATTGCCCCGCACGATTTCAGTTTATCGGGCGAACATATCATGAAACTGATAGGGATGGAACGTTGAGTTGTGCCCATCCAACTTCATCGCAGCCGCTGCCGCGCGGTGGTAAGTCTCGTCAAGCTCGATGCCAAGCCATTCGCGGCCAAGCTCGGCGGCGGCAACGAGGGTGGAACCTGAACCGAGAAACGGGTCGAAAACCAAATCGCCTGCTTGAGTGAAGCATTCGATCAGCGGACGCAACGCCTCGACGGGTTTCTGCGTCGGGTGCAGGCGGTTGACCTCGCCCGCGTTGGCCCGCCGCTGCTGCGCGTCGGCATATTCCTCGGCCACTTGCGAAAAGGGCCGATTGAAAACGGGAACGTCGTGCTTCACCCGAAAGCGGATGTCGGCATCCTGATCCATCGCGCGGTCGCGTGCCGTCTGCCGATCTGATGTTTTGAGCGAAATCGTCTTGTAGCGGTCTTCGTTCTGGATTCTCACGCGACAGTAAAATTGGTCGTGCCCGACATCGCCGCGACGAAAGATGATGAGGCCAGCCTTTACCTGCTCTTTGTCGGTGATAAATGCCATTCCCTTGCCCCACTGTGCAGAATCTGTGTAGATTTTGGTACTAACCTACTGGATTTCAATACCTGTGTAGGTTCTGTGTGGGCAATTGTAGCAAAAATTGTTGTTTATTTCTAGTTATTTATGACAATCCCTTCACCCGCTCCATTTTCCTGTCCGCCGATGTTCAATGGCGTCAAGACAAACCCCCAAAATCCAAGGTGTTTAGCGGCTGTAAGGCCGATAGCATCCGCCTGCGTCCGCATACAGCCACTATCCAGTGGGGGTTTGATTGGGGGTATGTGTGAAATCTACCAACTCAAAGTGTCTGAATACCGGGCATTTCAGCAATCTTTGAGGTTCCCCTTCACGCTCCATTTATCACCGGTTCTCTGACATTAAGTGGCCATTTGGGGGCACCTTGGTTTCGCTCAATTCGAAAAGCCTCCAGCAAGGTTCGGGCAAAACTCGAAGCCGACAACATGTTCGGCGTCATCACTGCCGAATTCTGCGAGAAACGTAATTGGGGTGAGCAGCGCGTGGGGCCATAGCAACCTTGAAGAGGGTGCAGCCGCGGTCCGCTCCCGCTGACGCCATGGACTTGCACTGGCGCATGCTGAAACCGACAAGGCTCGCGCCGCTTGCCATCGCGGTGACCACTGGAACGAGCGCGGAGCAATTATGCGCGTCGCGAGGCAATGCCGCGGTCTGTAATGCAGCAGTGCAGATTCAGCGCAGCCGTTTGGCCGGGTAGGGCGTGCCGTCCTTGTGGTAATAGCCCGTCCCGTCAAAAGTCATGTCGATATCGGAATAGCTTCCACTGCCGTCCTTGTTGCCCGCGCCGATTGCGATGAAGCAGCAGTCGGCTGTACTTTCATTGACCAGGTGGTGGCCGTTTTCCACCCCTTTGGGCCAGGCACAAACATCTCCTGCGCGCAGCAGCGTCCGGCCCGCATCTTCGATCAGGACCGCTTCGCCAGACAGCATGATCACCAGTTCGTCCTCTTCAGCGTGCCAGTGCCGCTGGCTGGACCAGGCCCCCGGTTTCAGCACCACGTGGCTCGCGCCCAGTTCGGTCAAGCCGCCCGCCGGGGCCAGCCGTCGCCACCAGCGGCCTTCGACCGCGCGCATCGAACGGCGCGGGATAGCCGGTGGCGTTGCTTTGCGGGATGGCGGTCGAGATCAAGTTTGGGCACGGGGTTCTCCGGCTTGTGCGCGGGGCGCATTGTCCATATGCCATAGCGCAACCATGACCGAAACCGCCACCCGCTCCGTCCTTGATCTTGCCGAAAGGCTGATCGCCGCGCCCAGTGTGACACCCGCGACCGGTCTGGTGTTCGACGTGCTGGAAGAAATGCTGGTCCCGCTGGGCTTCGCGGTACACCGCGCGCTGTCTGGCGCGGCCCCCGACGGCCCGGTCGAGAACCTGCTTGCGGTGCGGCGCGGCCCGGCAGGCAGCCGCCATTTTGCCTTTGCCGGGCACCTTGATGTGGTCCCGCCGGGTGAAGGCTGGACGAGCGCGCCATTCGCCCCCGAAGTGCGCGGTGACCTGCTCTACGGCCGCGGTGCGGTCGATATGAAGGGCGCGATCGCAGCGATGGTTGCCGCGGCGGCTGAAGTGCCTGCCGAAGCTGGCACGCTGAGCTTGATCATCACCGGCGACGAGGAAGGCCCTGCGCGTCACGGCACCGTCGCCTTGATCGAACACATGCGCAGCGTCGATGCCGTGCCTGACCTGTGCCTGGTGGGCGAGCCGACCAGCGTCAACCGGCTGGGTGACATGATGAAGATCGGGCGGCGCGGCTCGGTCAATGTGTGGCTGGAGGTCGATCGGCGGTGAGGGCCATGTTGCCTATCCGCATCTGGCGAACAACCCGATCGGCCCGCTGGTGAACATGCTGGCAGAGCTCAATGCCTTGGTCCTCGACGAAGGCACCGACTGGTTCCAGGCCTCCAATCTGGAAATCACCGATATCACCGTGGGCAATCCCGCCACCAACGTAATCCCGGCGCGCGCCACGGCGCGGCTATCGATCCGGTTCAACGATTTGCACACCGGGCAGGGCCTGGCCGAGCGGGTCAGTGCGATTGCCGCAAAGCACGGCGGCAGCGCGCGTGCGGTGATCTCGGGCGAGGCCTTTCTGACCCCGCCGGGCGACTATTCCGAGCTGATTGCGCGCGCTGTGGAGGCCGAGACTGGGCTGGTCCCCGAAGCGAGCACCACCGGCGGCACCTCCGACGCCCGGTTCCTCAAAGACCTGTGCCCGGTGATTGAATTCGGCCTCTGCAACGCCACGATGCACAAGCGCGACGAAGCTGTCGCGATTGCGGATCTGGATGCGCTCGCGCGGATTTATGCCCGGATTGCTAAGGCGGCTCTGGCCGACTGATTGACCGCGCGCGCGACACTGGTAGTCTTCGCCGCAACAATATTCCGCACCCGGGGGACGCAAGCCATGGATCGGCGCCTGACACTCTATATCCTGATCGGCATGGTGCTGGGCGTCGTTGCCGGATGGCTGGTATTCACGTTCGTTCCCAAGGGCGAGGTCACGGTCTGGCCGTTTGGCAACACGGCCGATCTCAAACAGTTCTATCTCGATTGCTTCGGCTTGCTCTCCAGCATTTTCCTCAACCTGATCAAGATGCTGGTCGCGCCGCTGATCCTCTCGACCATCGTCGTCGGGATCGCGCATATGGGCGACAGCGCGGCGCTCGGCCGGATCGGGTTCCGCGCGATTGCCTGGTTCATTACTGCCAGCCTGATCTCGATCGGGCTGGGGCTGCTGATGGTCAACCTGTTCCAGCCGGGGATCGGCGTCGATGTCAGTGGGGCCAGCGCCAAAGCCGTGGGCGAAGTGGCCGAGCTCAATTTCTTCGACTTCATCCTGCACATTTTCCCCAAGAACGCGTTTGACGCGCTGGCAACCAACAACATCCTGCAAATCCTGGTGTTTTCGCTGTTCTGCGGGGTCGCCTTGTCGGCATTGGGCGAGAAGGGCGCGCCGCTGGTGCGCGGGGCCGATGCGCTTGGCGGAAATGATGTTGCAGATCACCGGCTATGTGATGCGCTATGCGCCAATCGCCGTGTTTGGCGCGCTGGCCAAAGTGGTCGCGAGCAGCGGGCTGGGGATTCTGCTGCACCTATGTGGAGCTGGTCACCGAATTCTACCTCTCGCTGGCGATCCTCTGGGCGATCCTGCTGACGATTGGCGGGCTGTTCCTGGGTCGGCGCATCTGGACGCTGATCCGCTATATCCGCGAACCGATGATGATCGCCTTCTCGACCGCGAGTTCAGAAGCCGCGCTGCCCAAGCTGTTCGAACAGCTGGACCGGTTCGGGGTGCCGCGCCGGATTTCGGGGTTCATGCTGCCGCTGGGTTACAGTTTCAACCTTGACGGTTCGATGATGTACATGAGCTTTGCGACGATCTTCATCGCGCAGGCTTATGGCATCGACCTGCCGATCAGCACGCAGATCGCGATTCTGCTGACCTTGATGATCAGTTCCAAAGGCGTCGCCGCCGTGCCGCGCGCGTCGTTGGTGGTGATCACCGGCACGCTGGCGATGTTCGGGCTGCCGGTGGAAGGCGTCGCGATCATCCTGGCGATCGACCAGTTCCTCGACATGGGCCGCACCGCCACCAACGTGGTCGGCAATGCCGTCGCCACCTCGGTGATCACCAAGTGGGAGGGCATGCTGGAGGTGGAAGAGCCCGACACCGGCGGCCATCCCAAAGCCCCCGCGCATACGGCTGCCGATGGCCGGGCCGGGCTGGAGCTCGATCCGGAGAATTTCAAATAGGGCTTCGATGCGCGATGCGACGCGGAGCAGCCCCGCGGTAATCCGGTTGGCTTTGTGCGCCAAATTTCTCTCTTGCAGCCCGAAGAGCGGGAAGCTGAGCCGATGACTAGCCTCCCGCTTTTGGTGCCGTGGGGCTTCGAGATTCCAGGCTATGAGCCCGATTGCAGGGCGACAGTGTCACCCTTAGCCACTAATAATTGTTTATATTCTACAATAACTTATGCATCACCTACTGGGTGACACATTGCAAGAAAAGTGAAAACCGCGCGGCGCGCGGCATTGGCGATTCTGGCCGCTAGAGCGCAGTGCGGCTACAGTTCCTTGCTTACCAACTCCCACATCTGAAGCGCCGTCTATCATCAGTGGCTGCTGCCAGCAGTAAGCCCGGGCCGATGTTGCGCTTTCAGGCCTTAGTCTACGACCATCGTCAGCGCCCCATCGCCCTCGTCGATCTGCACCGTCGAACCATCGGGCACTTCGCCCGCCGAGCAGCTTCTCGGCCAGCGGGTCCTGCAGATAGCGCTGTACCGCGCGCTTCAGCGGCCGCGCGCCATAGACCGGATCGTAGCCGACCCGGCCGAGCCAGCGCTTGGCCGCATCGCTCAGTTCGAGCACGATCTTGCGGTCCTTGAGCAGCTTTGCCACCCGCCCGACCTGAATTTCCACGATCGGCGCCATGTGTTCCACGCCCAGCCGGTGGAACAGGATGATCTCGTCCAGCCGGTTGAGGAATTCAGGGCGGAAATGCCCGCGCACCACTTCCATCACCTGCGGCTCAACGACATCAACATCCTGCCCTTCGTCCAGATTGGCAAGGTACTGGCTGCCGAGGTTGCTGGTCAGGATGATCAGCGTGTTGGTGAAGTCCACCTGCCGTCCCTGCCCGTCGGTCAGCCGCCCGTCATCGAGCACTTGCAGCAGCACGTTGAACACGTCGGGGTGGGCCTTTTCGACCTCGTCGAACAGCACCACCTGATAGGGGCGGCGGCGCACCGCTTCGGTCAGCACCCCGCCCTCATCGTAGCCGACATAACCTGGAGGGGCACCGATCAGGCGGCTGACCGCGTGCTTTTCCATGAATTCGGACATGTCGATCCGCACCATCGCGGTGTCATCATCGAACAGGAATCCGGCGAGCGCCTTGGTCAGTTCGGTCTTGCCGACACCCGTCGGCCCGAGGAACAGGAACGAGCCGAGCGGCCGGTTGGGGTCCTGCAAGCCGGCCCGCGCGCGGCGCACCGCCTTGGAGACCGCGATCACCGCGTCCTGCTGGCCGATCACCCGCTGGCCGATGGTCTCTTCCATCTTGAGCAGCTTCTCGCGTTCACCTTCCAGCATCCGGTCAACCGGAATCCCGGTCCATTTGCTGACCACTGAAGCGATATCGTCCGCGGTCACTTCCTCGCGCAGCAAGGCGTTGACCGAAGCACCCTGCGCTTCCGCCAACTGCTTCTCCAGCTCGGGAATGCGGCCATAGGAGAGCTCGCCCGCCTTGGCGAGATCGCCTGAGCGCTGCGCCTGTTCCAGCTCCAGCCGGGCATGGTCGAGCGCTTCCTTGATCTTGCCTTCGGCAGCGATCTTGTCGCGCTCACCCTGCCAGCGCACAGTCAGCGCGGCGGACTGTTCCTCCAGCCCGGCCAGCTCGGCTTTGAGCGCCGCCAGCCGGTCCTTGCTCGCCTGATCGCTTTCCTTGGCCAGCGCCAGTTCCTCGATCTTGAGCTGGATGATCCGCCGGTCAAGCACTTCGATTTCTTCGGGCTTGGACTCGACTTCCATCCGGATGCGGCTCGCAGCCTCGTCCATCAGGTCGATCGCCTTGTCGGGCAGAAAGCGGTCGGCGATGTAGCGGTGGCTGAGCGTCGCGGCGGCGACAATCGCGTTGTCCGCGATCCGCACGCCGTGGTGCAGCTCGTACTTTTCCTTGAGCCCGCGCAGGATCGAGATCGTGTCCTCGACCGTCGGCTCGCCCACGAATACCGGCTGGAACCGCCGTTGCAGCGCCGGGTCCTTCTCGACGTATTTCTGGTATTCGTCGAGCGTGGTCGCGCCGATGCAGTGCAGTTCGCCGCGCGCCAGCGCAGGCTTGAGCAGATTGCGAGGCATCCATCGAGCCTTCGGACGCGCCCGCGCCGATCAGCGTGTGCATCTCGTCGATGAACAGGATGATCTCGCCCTCGGCGCCCTTGACCTCGTCGAGCACGGCCTTGAGCCGTTCCTCGAACTCGCCGCGATACTTCGCGCCCGCGATCAAGCTGCCCATGTCGAGCGACATCAGGCGGCGGTCCTTGAGGCTGTCGGGCACGTCGCCATTGGCGATGCGCAGCGCGAGGCCCTCGGCGATCGCGGTCTTGCCCACGCCCGGCTCGCCGATCAGCGCCGGGTTGTTCTTGGTCCGGCGGGCGAGGATCTGGATCGTGCGGCGAATTTCCTCGTCGCGGCCGATCACCGGATCGAGCTTGCCGTCGCGCGCGGCCTGGGTCAGATCGCGGGCATATTTCTTCATCGCATCATAAGCGTTTTCCGCTCCGGAGCTGTCCGCCGTGCGCCCGCCGGTGACTTCCTGGATCGCCGCTTCGAGCGCTTTGGGATCGACTCCCGCCGCCTTCAGCGCCTGCCCGGCCGGCATTGGTGGTGCCCAGCGCCAGCGCCTGCAGCATCCGCTGGACCGAGACGAAACTGTCGCCGGCCTTGGTCGCGAGCTGCTCAGCCTGATCGAGCACGCCGCACCGCATCGTTTTCCAGCCCCGGCGCGGCCTGCGCGCCGCTGCCCGAAACACGCCGGGATCTTGGCCAGCGCCTTGTCGACCTCCGCCAGCGCGATCGGCTGGATTGCCGCCGGACCGCTGGATCAGGCCGGAAGCCATGCCTTCCTTGTCTTCCAGCAGCGCCTTCAGGATATGTTCGGGGGTGATCCGCTGGTGGTTCATCCGCACGGCGACGGTCTGCGCGGACTGCAGAAATCCCTTGGCGCGATCAGTGAATTTTTCGAGGTTCATGGGTGTGTCAGCCTCCTGTTACACCGCAAGGTAGTGTTGCGATTTGGCAACACAAGGGTCTGGATCAACAAAAGGGGCGGCCTGTTCCCAGACCGCCCCTATTTTTGCAGTGCTCAGCGCTTAGCGGACGCCGATCGGGTCCGGATTGCCGTCCGGATCACCCGAAACCGTCCCGTCTGCGCGGACCGGACCGAGCAGCAGAATCCCGGCGAGATGCGGCGCGGCCATCGAGGTCCCGCTGATCGTATTGTAACCACCGTTAAGCCAGGTCGAGAGGATCGCCTGGCCGGGTTCGGCATAGTCCACCGGCGGGTTGCCGAAGTTCGAGAAGGTCGACCAGATATCGCCCGCCCGGAAGGCCGAAACGGTGTAGATATTCGAACCATTGGCGCGGGCTGGCGAGCTGCAGATTGGCATTGGCGCTTTCGTTGCCAGCCGCCAGCGTGAACTTGATTCCGCGCGCGGCCGCCGCGATCACGGCATTGTCGAGCGCCGAGCTGACCCCGCCGCCAAGGCTCATGTTGGCAACATCGCCGGGCTGGCCATTGGCTGCGACATAATCAACCCCGGCGATCACGCCCGAATTGCTGCCGCTGCCGCGCCGGTCGAGCACGCGCACCGCCACGACGCGCGCGCCCGGAGCCACCCCGACAACGCCGACCGTGTTGTCAAGCGCCGCGATAGTCCCGGCAACGTGGGTGCCATGGCCGTTCTGGTCCGCTGCGGTAGTGCGGCCGCCGAAGAAGCTGCGACTGCGGACCGTATCGACATTGAGATCAGGATGGTTGAGCTGGATCCCGGAATCGATCACCCAGGCCGTGCTGGCCGAGGTGGTGATGCCCCCGCCGACCCGCGCGATGCCCCATGGCAGCGACTGGGCCTGCGCGGTGACGCCGCCGGGCTGGGCCGCTGCGCGCACCTGACCCAGAGTGGCCACCCGGTCAGGCTCGCAGGTCTGGATATTGGGATTGCCCGCCATCATCCGGCCAAGTGCCTGAGCGGGCATCCGGGTCGCAAAGCCGCGAATTGATGCCGAATAGACGTGGTCCAATCGCCCGCCATTGGCATTGACCGAACGATTGGCCTCAGACATTTCCGCACCACGACCAACTGCACCAGCCTTGAAGGTGCAGATATAGCTGTCAGCAATAATATCCCCAGCCACTTGCGCCTGCGCAGGCAGAGCCAACAAGGCCAGCGGCGCAGCGGCGATTGCCAATGCGAACTTCATTTTCATGACATTCCACTCCTGAATACTTGTGTTTTACGACCCGGCGCGGTGCGAATGCTTCGCGCCTCCAAGATGCCGCAGACTAACGCAGGTGCAGCTGATGTCGAGCCGTAAAGACCCCTAATCAGCAGTTATCCATCGAATGCGTGAAATTTGATTGCTTGTAACGTTGCACAAGCTGTTTGCGGAATTATGTTCAAGCAGTCCGTAACTTATTTGCGCCGGTCGGCAATTCAAGCATCGGTGACCGATATCCCTGACCGTCAAAATCCGTTGAATGCCGCAAGTCCCGGATCAATCATGGCGTTCAGACGGCGCATGGCCGTGCGCGCCAACCGTTCCGTTTCCGCCTTGCGCCGCGCGGCCGCCAAGGGAACAGTCGCGGCAGGACGAAGGATTTCAGCATCATAGCCATCCGCCATGATCAAGCCGCAGCGGTCGGGCAGAAATGCTTCGCTGGCCATGCAAGCCGGATCGAGCTGCCCCGCCAGCCCCCAATAAAACCGGTCGCAATGTTCCAGATAATCGGTCCATTTGCTGTCGCCCAGCAAGTCTGCACGGCTGACCTTGATTTCCACGATCACGACCTGGCCTTTCGCGTCGATCCCCATCAGATCCGCCCGGCGGTTTGACCGCAACGGCATTTCCGCCACACACCAGATATTGTTTCGCGAAAATAGCCTGCGAATGCCGCGCGCTACACCTACAGCGGTGACAGGCAAGATCGAATCTGAGGTTGGCGGGTGAGTAATCCATTCGCCCAGACTAGGAACAAATAAAGAACCTTGCAAGCGCCTCAGGCGAAACGGCGCGGACCAAGGGTTCCGGCAGGCGGGAGCAACGTAAGCAACGCGCCTCGGGCCGCCTGGAATTCCTGCCATAGCGCTAGCGCGGCCGAAGCGGGGCTGATGCCGCGGGCATTCACGGCCAGCAGCGCTGCGATCCCCGGTTCAACGACGGCAGTGAGATCGTCAATGCCCTGCTGCGCCAGATCGCGCCGCCAGCCGCCAACATCACGTATTGATGCTGGGAAATTGCGCAGTTCCGGGCGCATCCCCTCGGTAGCGATCCCTGCCATAGCGGCGAGAACATCGGCGGCATCATGCAACGCAGACCATTTCATACTCATCGCGCTGGCAGACGCCTGCCCGAATTCGGGTCGCCCTGAACCTGGCAGACTGCCACCAATTGGCGCAGCAAATTTTGGAGGCATGGAACTCATAACTTTGGGGTTTAGCGCGCGAGCCTTGCCAAAAGGCTAACTCCAGGCAAATTTGACGCGGTCACATAAACGCCTGTTAAAAAGCTACTGGCGCTCCACCGCTCACGCTGCTACTCGCGCCGCTTGATGCACCCGTAGCTCAGCTGGATAGAGTACTGCCCTCCGAAGGCAGGGGTCACAGGTTCGAATCCTGTCGGGTGCACCAGCTTTCCGCATTTCGTATAACTTCAACGATGCGAATCGACCGGATGAGGCCGACATTTTTGCGTCGGTTACTTTCGAGAAAAGTGACGAATATCAGGCTGGGAGGAAGCCTCCTCCCTGGTCAGAGCCAGCAGGCTGTCTCTTCCACACCCTCCTTGGCAGGGCCTGCCCCGCAACGCCCCGTAAAAAAGTAGCGAAGCCGATGACGCGCTCTGTCCCGTAGTGAGAACACCGGTAATCAAAGGGGCCATTCATCGGGCGGTAGCACCGGATTAAGTAAGGGCACTCCTGCTAGACCTTCGCCTTTGCGCGGAGGCGGAGGGTGCTGAGAGTGGAGCCTTATCTCAAGGTTCGCCATGCCGTGATCATTGATGGCATGATCCGTCAGGCCGCAGCACCGTATTTCGGTATCAATCGCAAGACGGTCGACAAGATGCTGGCTTTCACCGGCGGGAGTATTGGCATGTCCGCTACGTCGGACACTCCGTAACGGAATCTTTCAGTATCCGAATCTGCATTGCGGACATCGGCGCGCCGATGCTGAGAATGGACAATGGCGCGGCGCGAAGCTGCCAGGCTCCGCGAAATTGGGGCAAAAATCAGCACACTGCGGAGATTCCCCAAGCTCTATTGAACCTTGATCTTTCGTCTGCTCACAAATCAGCAGGACGCAGGAACGCAAACGTTGCTTGCATTCTCTTGGTGCTGCACTGCACAATGAACCTATGCGAATTGCAATCGTCGATGAAAGCGCCACGCGGGCTGCGGTGATCCGCGAAGGGCTTGCCGCGTTCGACGATTGTGAGACGTTCGTCGTCACCGAGCGGCGCGGCATGGTTGCACGGATCGAGGAAATCGCACCCGACATCGTGCTGATGGACCTTGGCAATCCCTCTCGGGACGTGCTTGAGGAATATTTCGCCGTCAGCCGTGTGCTCGACCGGCCAATCGCCATGTTCGTCGATGACAGCGATGACGAATTGACCGCCGCCTCGATTGACGCAGGCGTCTCGTCCTACGTCGTCGATGGTCTCGCAGCGCACCGTATCCGGCCGATCCTCGATCTTGCGGTAAGGCGGTTCAATGCCTTTTCGCGGCTCCAGGCCGACCTTGCCGAAGCCAAGGGCAAGCTGGCTGAGCGTGAAACAATCGACCGGGCCAAGCGCATTCTGATGGATAGCCGCGGCTGCGGTGAGCCGCAGGCCTATACCGAATTACGCAAGGCGGCGATGGACCAGGGACGCCGGATCATCGACATTGCCGAAGCCGTGGTCACCGCTCACCGTCTTTTGGAAGGAAACTGATGGCCCGCGAATTCTCCATCGGCTTTCTTCCGCTGGTCGATGCGGCGCTGCCGATACTCGCGCAGGAGCACGGCTTTGCCGAAGCCGAGGGCCTGACCATCCGCATGGTTCGCGACACCAGCTGGGCCACGGTGCTCGACCGCCTGCTGTATGGCCACAGTGATGCGGCGCATATGGTCGCCCCGCTGGCGATTGCGACGACACTCGGGCGCGGTCGACCGGCGGTGCCGCTGTCCGCTCCATTCGTGCTGGGGCTGAATGGCAACGCGATGACGTTCTCAACCGCGATTGCCGACAGGATTTCGCCCGGCACAGGGCTCTGTGATCCGGTGGGGGTTGGGCACAAGCTCGCCGAACTGGCGGTTGAGCGCGCAGCAGCCGGCCATCCGCTGCGCTTTGGTGTGGTGCACCGCTATTCAAGCCACAACTACATGCTGCGCTACTGGCTCGCCGCCTGCGGCATCCGCCCGGACCGCGATGTCGAGATTGCCACGGTACCACCGCCATTCTGCGCCGACGCGCTGGAGGCGGGCGAGGTTGATGCGATCTGCGTGGGCGAACCGTGGAACAGCGTGGCCGTGGAACGCGGCGTCGGACGCATAGTACTGGCCACGGCGCAGATCTGGCGGCGCGGTCCGGAGAAGGTGCTTGCCTTGCGTGAGCCCATGCTGGCCGAGCGCCGCGATGATGTTGAAGCGCTGATCCGCGCGTTGATCGCCGCCGCCCGCCATTTCGTCGATCCCGAGAACTGGGAGGCCAACGCCGCGATTCTTGCCCGGCCAGCCTATCTCGATGGCTCTGCCGAACTGATCCAGCGAGCGATCGCGGATCGTCTGTTACTCGCCAAGGGGACCGAGCTCGTCCATTATCCGGACTTCATGTTCCAGTACCGCGAGGCGGCGAGCTTCCCCTGGGTCAGCCAGGCAGAGTGGCTTTATACGCAGATGGTGCGCTGGGAAGGTACGCCATTCAATGCCGATGACGCCGCCCGCGCGGCCCATGTCTTTCGCCCAGACGTGTATCGCAGTGCGCTGCTCGGCACGCAGGAGCCGCTTCCCGGGGCCAGTTCGAAAGTTGAAGGCAGCCTAGGCACACCGCTTGCCGTGGGGACTCAGCAGGGCAAAATGACGCTGGAAAGCAATGCTTTCTTTGACGGCCGGGTGTTTGATCCGGCAGCCCTCGAAGCGTACCTTTCGCAACTGCCGTAAAATTTCTGCTGCAATGCAACAAATTTCGCTTGCGTCGACTTGGCCGAATCGCTTACTCAATTGGCACAGGAGTGGAGTGACCCAAAGCCGGGTTGCAGCGTCCGCCCTGTATCAATTCACATGCGTGGCAACGGTGCCGCCCGATTTGGCCTCCCTTCAGGAGACCAGTTCGAGGCGGCTTTTTGTTGTTGCGCCTTGCAGAACGGGGAACGGCGCGATGAATATGGTTCAGGCATTCGGTTTCGACAGGCGAGGAATGTTCGCGGCGCTGCTCGCCAGTGTGGCGCTGGCCGGATGCGGTGGCGGCGGTTCGAGCGCTCCGGCTGACACCAGCGACGTCGCCAAGGTCGCCGCTGAAAAGGGGATCGAGAAGTCGAACCTCAAGCTCGGTTTCATCAAGCTGACCGACATTGCCCCGCTTGTCGTCGCCAAGGAAAAGGGCTTCTTCGCTGAAGAAGGCCTCAACGTGACGCTTGAACCACAGGCCAACTGGAAAGTCCTGCTGGACGGCGTGACCGGCAGCCAGCTTGACGGCGCGCACATGCTCGCTGGGCAAGTCCTTGCCTCAGCCGCCGGCATCGGTGCCAAGCAGAAGCTGATCACGCCGTTCAGCCTCGACATCAACGGCAAGGCCGTGACGATCTCCAACGAGGTCTACGGCATGATCGCCCCCACCCTGCCCAAGGGCGCGGACGGCAAGGTGACGCACCCGGTTTCCGCCGCCGCTCTGAAACCCGTCGTCGCGAAGTTCAAGGCGGACGGCAAGCCGTTCAAGATGGGCATGGTCTTCCCGGTTTCGACCCACAATTACGTGCTGCGCTACTGGCTGGCGGCAGGCGGGCTCAACCCCGGCTATTATCTGCCCGGCGACACGGCTGGCACCACCGGCGCGGAAGTCCAGCTCTCGGTCACCCCGCCGCCGCAGATGCCGGCAACGCTCGAAGCCGGCACGATCAACGGCTTTTCGGTCGGCGAACCGTGGAACCAGGCCGCCGTGGCCAAGAAGATCGGCGTACCGATCATCGTCGATCCCGATATCGCCGGCACCACGGGCGACAAGGTCTTCGGCCTGACCGAGGAATTCGCCACCAAGAACCCCAAGACCACGCAGGCCATCGTTCGCGCGCTGATCAAGGCTTCGATTTGGCTCGATGCCGAGGGCGGCAAGAACCGCGCCGAGGCGGTCAAACTGCTAGCTTCACCCAAGTATGTTGGCGCTGATGAAAAGGTGCTGATGGCATCGATGACCGGCAAGTTCACCTTCGGTGATGGCGACACCCGCGACACGCCGGAATTCAACCTCTTCTTTGAGCAACAGGCCAGCTATCCCTTCTGGTCCGACGGCATCTGGTTCCTCACCCAGATGCGCCGCTGGGGCCAGATCGCCGAGGCAAAGCCTGACCAGTGGTATCTCGATACGGTCAAGGCAGCTTACCGCACTGACCTCTACGATATTGCCGCCGCCAGCCTTGTCGCCGAGGGCAAGATCCCGGCTGACGCCTTCCCCAAGAGCGACGGCTACCGCACCTATATCCGCAAGGCGATTGACGGCGTGACCTTCGATCCGCGCAAGCCTGCCGCTTATGCCGCCGGTTTCGCCATCGGGCTGAAGGACGGCCAGATGGTCAGCGCCGCCGGCGTTAAGTAGCGCGCAGAATCCGCAGACAGGGAATGATAGACATGAATGCCGCCCCGCTCAGGAAAGAAGAATTTGCCATGACCGACGAAGTGGACCCGCCGGTCGAGGCAAAGCAGGCCAGCAGCACGGCTGCCGCGTCAGGACTTCCTTCCCGGGCGGGCTCGCTGTTCGCCAAGCTGCCCCCGGCCCGCGACATCTATGATGCCGCATGGCCGCCGGTTACGGGGGTTTTGATCTTCCTCGCCCTCTGGGCCGTGCTCGCGCCGACGGTGAAGACTTCGCTCGGCGCACTTCCCGGTCCCGGCGATGTCTGGACGGCCTTCGTCGGCCTGATGGGCGAAGCCTCTGCGATCCGCGCCGATGCTGCCGTGGCTGAGGCAACGGGATCGAGCTACACCGGCCCGCCTAGCTTTATCGACCAGATTTTCACCTCGCTTGAAACCGTTGCGCTGGGTTTCATCCTCGCCTCGCTGGTCGCCGTGCCGCTGGGTCTGGTTGCCGGCATGTCAAAGACGGTCAATGCCGCGATCAACCCGATCGTGCAGATCATGCGCCCGGTCAGCCCGCTGGCCTGGCTGCCGATCGTCACCATGGTGGTTTCCGCGTCCATGGCGGGCGGCGATGAAAGCCTGATGTCCAAAAGCTTCGTCATCTCGGCCGTCGTGGTCATGCTCTGCTCGCTGTGGCCGACGTTGATCAACACGGCGGTGGGCACGGCCTCTATCGACAAGGACCTGATCAACGTTGGCCGGGTGCTCAAGCTCGGCTGGGCAGCGCGCCTGACCAAGCTGGTCCTGCCAAGCTCGCTGCCCTACATCTTCACCGGCATGCGCCTGTCGCTGGGTACGGGCTGGATGGTGCTGATCGCGGCGGAAATGCTTGCGCAGAACCCCGGCCTCGGCAAGTTCGTCTGGGACGAGTTCCAGAACGGCAACGAAAGGTCGCTGGCCCGCATCATGGTCGCCGTGGTCGTCATCGGCCTTATCGGCTTCGCTCTCGACCGGGTGATGATGGCGCTCCAGTCCTTCGTCAGCCGCAACCGGACGTTCTGATCATGACCCAGACCCCCATCCTGTCCCTCAGGGGCCTGACCAAGCGTTACCATTCAAAGAGCGGCACGAGCGAAGTGCTCGGCGGCATTAACCTCGACGTCCGCGAAGGCGAATTCATCGCCGTGCTGGGCTTCTCGGGGGCTGGCAAGACGACGCTGGTGTCCGCCATCGCCGGATTGCTCGAAGCCGACGAGGGCGAGATCCTGCTGCGCGGCGAGCCGATCGACGGACCGGGCAAGGATCGCGGTCTTGTCTTCCAGTCCTACTCGCTGTTCCCCTGGCTCACGGTTGAACAAAACGTCGCGCTGGCCGTCGACGCCGTCCACAAGGACCGCTCAGCCGCTGACCGCGCCGCGCTGGTCAAGCAGAAGGTCGAACTGGTCGGCCTCGGCCACGCAATGGACCGCAAGCCGGCGCAGCTGTCCGGCGGTATGCGCCAGCGCGTTGCAGTGGCCCGCGCGCTCGCCATGGAGCCCGAAATCCTGCTGATGGACGAGCCGCTCTCGGCGCTCGACGCACTCACCCGCGCCAAGCTGCAGGACGAGATTGAGCGTATCCGCAAGGAAGAAAAGCGCACGATCATTCTCGTCACCAACGACGTCGATGAAGCGCTGCTGCTGGCCGACCGCGTGGCCGTGCTGACCCCCGCCCCCTCGGCCCGCATAGGCCAGATCTTCGACGTGACGATTCCGCGCCAGCGTGACCGTGAGGCGATGAATGATGACGTCGTCTTCCAGGCGCTGCGCCTTCAAATCGTCAATTATCTCGGTTCGCTGGTGGCCGACAAGCAGGCGGAGGGCAGTGACTCCGGCAATTTGCCGAGCGTCATCCCGCTCGATCTTGCCCCCCTGCCCAAGGCCTATCTTGAGGCCGCCAAGGGCCGCAATGCCCGGCGTTATCTGGAATTCTACAACCTCCGCAAGGTCTATCCCACCCCTAAGGGCCCACTGACCGTGGTCGAGAATTTCAACCTGCTGATGGACAAGGGCGAGTTCATTTCGCTGATCGGCCACTCGGGCTGCGGCAAGTCGACCGTGTTGACCATGGCGGCGGGGCTCAACCCGATCAGCAAGGGCTCGATCATCCTCGACAACCGCGAAGTTGACATTGCCGGGCCCGACAAGGCGGTGGTTTTTCAGGCACCCAGCCTGATGCCGTGGCTCACCGCGCGGCAGAATGTCGCGTTGGGGGTGGAGCGGGTCTATCCGCACGCTGCCAAGGGTGAGCGCCGCGAAATCGTCGACTATTACCTCGACCGGGTCGGCCTTGCCGATGCCAAAGACAAGCTGGCTGCGGAGATGTCCAACGGCATGCGCCAGCGCGTCGGCATCGCCCGCGCCTTTGCGCTTTCCCCGCGCCTCCTGCTGCTCGACGAGCCGTTCGGCATGCTCGACAGCTTGACCCGTTGGGACCTGCAGGACGTGCTGGTCGAAGTGTGGAACCGCACCAAGGTGACCGCCGTCATGGTCACGCACGATGTCGATGAAGCGATCTTGCTGGCCGACCGCGTGGTGATGATGACCAACGGCCCGAACGCCACGATCGGCAAGATCCTCAAGGTTAATCTGCCGCGCCCGCGCGATCGCAAGGCGCTGCTCAAGGACCCGCAATTTTATGCTTACCGGCAGGAGGTGTTGCACTTCCTCGCCGAATACGATCACGGACCGCACGAAAAGGCGGCCTGACTCTAACCTGGGGGGATGCCTGAGAGCACCAAGGTTCTCAGGAGGGAAAATACCATGAAGAAACTGCTGCTGACGGCGACCGCACTTGCGGTGCCGATGGCCCTTGCACACCCTGCGCTTGCGGCTCCGGGTGATCCGGTGAAGCTGGATGGCGGGCTGTCGCTCGACCCGATTGTCGACATGCGCCTGCGCTATGAAGCGGTTGATCAACCCGCTACCGATGCCGATGCGGTAACGCTGCGGGTGCGCGCCGGGGCCGAGCTCAAGCACAAGTCAGGCCTGTCGCTGCTGGCCGAGGCTGAGGGCACGATTGGGGTTCTCAACGACAACAACGCCTTCCCCTTTGCCATCGTTGACAGCCAGCGCCGTCCGGCCTTCTCGGTGGTTGCCGATCCGATGAACGTCGAGTTGAACCGCCTGCAATTGCAGTACAAGTCGAAGCCCTTCACCGCCACGGTGGGCCGCCAGCGCATCAACCTTGATGACCAGCGCTTCGTCGGCTCGGTCGGCTGGCGCCAGAACGAGCAGACCTTTGACGCGGTGCGCGCCGAAGCCGCGTTTGGACCGGTCTCGCTCGATGCGACCTATGCCATCAGCCAGCGCACGATCTTCGGCGTTGATGCTGGGCCGCGCAGGGAATTCGAAGGCGACTTCGCATTCCTCGGCGCGGCGGCGAAAATTGGTGCGGTGCAGGTCAAGGCGTTCAGTTACCTGCTCGATTTCGACGCCAAGGAACAGGCCGGCGCTCTCGCCACAACCAATGCCGATACCCAGACCTGGGGCGCACGGGCGACCGGGTCCTTCAAACTGGCACCCAAGACTACGCTCAACCTTGCGGCGGGCTACGCGCGGCAGTCGGGCTATCAGGACAATCCGGTCAGCTACGGCGTCGATTATGTTGCTGCCGAAGCCGGGCTTGCCTTTGGTTCGTTTGGCGTAAATGCCGGTTATGAAAAGCTGGGTTCTGACGGCGCGCGCGCGGTGCAGACGCCGATGGCGACGATGCACAAGTTCAACGGCTGGGCCGACCTGTTCCTGACCACGCCAGCGGCCGGGATCGAGGACTGGTACGGCGGCGTATCTTACAAGTTCGCGCAAGTGAAGGCACTGCCGGGGCTCAACGCGGCGGTGACCTATCACCGCTACGACAGCGATTTCGGCTCGATCCATTACGGCGATGAGTGGAACGCCAGCCTGGGCTTCAAGCTCAAGCGGGTGAGCATTTTGGCGAAGTACGCCGACTACGACGCCGCCGGATTTGGCGTCGATACCAGGAAGGTCTGGCTGCAGCTGGAAATATCCTACTGATGAGAGAGGGAGCTGCGCGGGATCTGCGCGGCTCCCGTTTTTGCTGCACTGCAAAATAACACTTGCCAGCGGGGGCCGGTTTCTCATACCCTGCACCTGGCTTGGAGATTACGCCGCCCAAGGACGGGCGGATCAACGGCTCCGGACAAAAATCTAACCACGCGTGGCAATGATGCCGCCCGTACCGCTCCTTTGGACCGGTTCGAGGCGGCTTTTTTGCGTGCGCGTTTGAAGGAGACCAAGGTGAACGTGCCCGCGACATTCGACACGAACAGCCTGAACGGCGGCAGCGCCGAACGGCTTGTCGTCATCGGCAACGGCATGGCCGGCTGCCGCGCAGTGGAGGAAATCCTCGTCCGCGATTCGGCACGCTATTCGGTCACCATCTTCGGCGCCGAACCGCGCGTGAACTACAACCGCATCATGCTCTCCCCAGTGCTCGCAGGCGAAAAGGATTTTGAGGACATCATCATCAACGGGGATGACTGGTATGCCGAGAACGGCATCACGCTTGTCTCCGGCGATCCGGTGGTTTCCATCGACCGGGCAAATCAGATGGTCATAGCCCAGTCGGGTCGCACCGAGGGCTACGACCGCCTGCTGATTGCCACCGGCTCCGACCCGTTCATCATCCCGGTCCCCGGCAAGGATCTGGCCGGAGTCGTCACCTTCCGCGATCTCGATGACGTGAACCGGATGCTGGCAGCGGCTGACAAGGGCAGCTCGGCCGTGGTCATTGGCGGCGGCCTGCTCGGGCTGGAAGCGGCGCACGGACTTTCCTTGCGCGGCATGACAGTGAGCGTGATCCACCTGATGCCGACGCTGATGGAACGCCAACTTGATGAAGCCGCAGGCTTCCTGCTCAAGAGTGAGCTCGAACGCCGCGGCCAGACGATTGTTACCAGCGGCGACACAGCGGAAATTGTCGGCAAGGATGGCCACGTTTCGGCAGTCCGCCTCAAGGATGGCCGCGAATTTACCGCCGACATCGTCGTCATGGCAGTGGGCATCCGCCCTGCAACCGAGCTGGCTAAGGCCTCAGGCATCGATGTCGAACGCGGCATCATGGTCGATGATCACATGGTCACCTCCGACCCGGCAATCATGGCGGTGGGTGAATGCGTCCAGCATCGCGGCGCCTGCTACGGCCTCGTCGCGCCGCTGTGGGACATGTGCCGCGCGCTGGCCGATCATGCCACCGGAGCGCCCAGCGGCTACGAAGGCTCGGTCACTTCGACCAAGCTCAAGGTTTCAGGCATCGACCTGTTCTCCGCCGGAGACTTCTCGGGCGGTGATGGCGCGGAGGACATCGTCATGCGCGATGCCTCGCGCGGCGTTTACAAGCGCGTCATCGTCAAGGACGACAAGGTGGTCGGCGCGGTGCTCTATGGCGATACCGCCGATGGATCGTGGTATTTCGACCTGCTCAAGAAGGGCGAGGATGTGTCCTCAATTCGCGAGGCGCTGATCTTCGGTCAGGCGTTCGCCGCCGGGGGCGCCCTCGCGGACCCTAATGCCGCCGTTGCAGCGCTCTCGGACGACGCAGAAATCTGCGGCTGCAACGGTGTGTCCAAGGGCAAGGTCGTGGGCTGCGTGCTCGGCGGGGCGCACAGCCTCGACTTGGTGCGCGCGGCCTGCAAGGCCAGCGCCAGCTGCGGTTCGTGCACTGGCCTTGTCGAAAGCCTCCTCAGCCTGACGCTCGGCGGTGAGGTTGAGAGCGGCCCGAAGACGCTGTGCAAGTGTACCAAGTTCACCCATTCCGACGTGCGCCGCCTGCTGATCGAAAAGCAGATCAAGGCGATCCCCCAAGCCATGCAGGAACTGCACTGGACCACGCCCGATGGCTGCGCCTCGTGCCGTCCGGCGCTCAATTATTACCTGCTCTGCGCCTGGCCCGGCGAATATGTCGACGACCAGCAGAGCCGCTTCGTCAACGAACGGATGCACGCCAATATCCAGAAGGACGGCACCTATTCGGTCGTCCCGCGCATGTGGGGCGGACTGACCAACCCCAAGGAGCTGCGCGCGATTGCCGATGTGGTGGAGAAGTTCAACGCGCCGATGGTCAAGGTCACCGGCGGCCAGCGGCTAGATATTTTCGGCATCAAGAAGGAGGATCTGCCTGCCGTCTGGGCCGATCTCAACGCCGCCGGCATGGTTTCCGGCCACGCTTATGGCAAGTCGCTGCGCACGGTGAAGACCTGCGTCGGCAGCGAATGGTGCCGCTTTGGCACGCAGGATTCAACCGGCCTCGGCGTCAAGCTGGAGCGAATGACCTGGGGGTCATGGATGCCGCACAAGTTCAAGATCGCGGTCAGCGGCTGCCCGCGCAACTGCGCCGAAGCGACGATCAAGGACTTCGGTGTGGTCTGTGTTGATAGCGGCTACGAACTCCACGTCGGCGGCAACGGCGGCATCAAGGTCCGCGTGACCGACTTGTTGACCAAGGTGGCGACCGAGGAAGTGGCGATGGAAGTTTGCGCCGCCTTCATCCAGCACTACCGCGAGGACGCCTGGTATCTTGAACGCACGGCTCCGTGGGTCGAACGCGTCGGACTGGAAGCGGTGAAGTCCGCGCTGTTCGACGATCCTGATACCGTTGCCCGGCTCGCCGCGCGCTTTCGCCATTCGCAGCAATTCATGCAGGACGATCCCTGGGCAGCGCGCGCCGCTGGCGACGAAGCCGAATTGCACCAGCACCTCGCTGAAGTGCGCCCCCTTGTTCTGGAAACTGCGTCATGATCGGAGAATGGCTCGATATCGGTCCGGTTGGCCAGATTTCACCCGGCAACGCCCGCACCCTTCCCGTCGTCGGCGGCGAGGAAATCGCGGTCTTCCACACGCTCGACAACCAGTTCTATGCGCTGGTCAACAAGTGCCCGCACAAGGCCGGTCCGCTCAGTCAGGGGATCGTTCATGGCTCGGTGGTCACCTGCCCGCTGCATTCGTGGAACATCTCGCTCAAGACCGGCGAAGCGCAGGGCGAGGACAAGGGCTGCGTGCCGACCATCCCGCTGAAGGTCGATGCCGGGCGCATTTACCTGTTGCGCGAAGCCGTCGTCGGTCGCAGCGCGGCCTGATCGATGCGCGAGGTCCGCACCACCTGCGCCTATTGCGGTGTCGGCTGCGGCATCCGCGCTACCGTGTCCGGCGAACGCAGCGTCACGATCAAGGGCGATGCCGAGCATCCGGCCAATTTCGGCAAGCTGTGTTCCAAGGGTACGCATCTTGGCGAAACGGTTGGATTGGAAGGCCGCCTGCTCACCCCGATGATCGGGGACAGGCAAGCTGGCTGGGACGAGGCGCTCGACCTTGCGGCCGCGAAAATGCGAGAGTGCATTGCCGAACATGGATCGGATAGCGTGGCGTTCTATGTGTCGGGCCAGTTGCTGACCGAGGATTATTACGTCGCCAACAAGCTGATGAAAGGCTTCATCGGCAGCGGCAATATCGACACCAATAGCCGCCTCTGCATGGCCAGCGCGGTCGCCGCGCACAACCGTGCCTTTGGCGAAGATGTCGTCCCCTGCACTTACGACGACCTCGACGATGCCGACCTGATCCTGCTGGTCGGATCGAACACCGCATGGTGCCATCCGGTGATCTGGCAGCGGATTGAGACGGCACGGCAGAAGCGCGGAACCAAGCTCGTCGTCATAGACCCGCGTCGGACCGAAACTGCGGAACAAGCTGACCTGCACGTAGCCATCGCCCCCGATGGCGATGTTGCGCTGTTCAACGCGCTGCTGGTCGAGATGGGCAAAAGAAGTCTGGCCGATGCCGGTGATTGCGATGTGCCTTCAGGCTTCTGGACAGATTTGACCAGCGAGCATGGCATCGACCCATCCGTCTTCGCGCAACTTGCCGATCTGGTTGCCACGCATCCCGCGATGATCACCCTGTTCAGTCAGGGGGCGAACCAGTCGACCTCCGGCACTGACAAGGGCAACGCGATCATCAATCTCCACCTAGCGACCGGACGGATCAACCGCAGCGGCGCAGGTCCGTTTTCGATTACGGGACAGCCCAACGCCATGGGTGGGCGCGAAGTGGGCGGATTGGCCAACATGCTCGCCTGTCACCTCGGCTTTTCGGCGGCGGAGCGCGACGACGTGGGCAAGTTCTGGGCCGCACCGAACCTTTGCAGCGGCCCCGGTCTCAAGGCGGTGGACATGTTCCGCGCCGTTCACGATGGCCGGATCAGGTTCCTCTGGGTCATGGCGACCAATCCCGCCGTCTCAATGCCCGACGCCGGCTTTGTTCGAGAGGCGCTGACTCGCTGCGAAACGGTCGTCGTCTCCGAAGTGATGGCCGATACCGATACCTCGCGGTTTGCCCATATTCGCCTGCCCGCGCTGGGCTGGGGCGAGAAGGACGGGACCGTCACCAATTCCGAACGCATGATCAGCCGCCAGCGCGAGGTCTTTGCGGCGCCCGGAGAGGCCCGCGCCGACTGGCGGATCATATGCGATCTCGCCGTGCGCATGGGTTGGGGCGATGCCTTCGAATTCACCTGCACCGCTGACGTCTTCCGCGAGTATGCAGCGATGACGCGGCTTTCGATCAAGCATGGCCGCAAACTCGATCTCGCGCGCTGCGCCGGGCTGACCGATGCCGAATATGAAGACCTTGCACCCTTCCGCTGGGGCGGCCGCTTCCCCCTGGGTGGCAGCTATCCGACCCCCTCGGGCAGGGCGCGACTGGTGAGTGTGCAGCCGCCGATCCTTGTGGAGGACGCGGCGAAACCGCTGTTGCTCAACACCGGGCGCTACCGCGATCAATGGCACACGATGACCCGCACCGGGCTGTCACCCACGCTCAGCCAGCACCGCCGGGAGCCGTTGCTGGAAATTCATCCTGACGATGCCGCCCGGCGCGGTCTGGGCGAAGGCGATCTCGCCCGGGTGACAACCGCCAGCGGCGCGGCCACGTTCCGTGTCTCGCTGAGCGACGGCCAGCGGCGCGGCGACGTGTTCGTGCCGATGCACTGGACCGACATGATGGCGGGCGAAGGCCGCGCCAACCGTCTGCCGGGTCAGCTCGCAGATCCCGTGTCCGGTCAGCCGGGCTTCAAACGCACCCCGGCCGAGGTGGTTAAGGTGCTGCCCGAATGGCGCGCATTCCTTGTCACGCAGCAGGCCGCCGACCCTGTCGGCCTCCTGTGGTGGAGCCGCGCCCGGGTGGCCGAAGGCTGGCTCTATGAACTGGCAGGGCAGGGCACGATTGATGTTGATGCGCTGCTGCCGGATGGCGAACGGATCGAGGTGGCCGATATGACCCGCGGGATGCGGCGGATCGCGGTGCGCGGCCCCGGCGGCTGCTTGCGGGCAGCTCTCTATATTACCCGCTCAGGCGAATTGCCGCCCCGTACTTGGGCGAGCGACCAGTTGGGCCGCACTGAGGCAGGCGCGGCAGAACTGCTTGCTGGACGCCCATCCACGCCGCTTCCCGATCGCGGAGCCATCGTCTGCGTCTGCCACGGCATTGGCGAACTAGACATTGCCGCCGCTGCTCGCTCCGGTGCAGCCACCTTGGAGGCGATTGGCGAGAAGACCTGCGCCGGAACCAACTGCGGATCGTGCCGTCCCGCCATCGCTCGGCTGCTCGAAGTCACGCTTTCACGGACAAAGGAACTTGCAGAATGACCCTCCGACAAGCCCATGCTGATCCCGGTGATTTTCCGCCAGGCATGGTCTGGCTCGTCGGTGCTGGCCCCGGTGATCCCGAATTGCTCACGCGCAAGGCAGAGCGCCTGATCAAGGCGGCCAGCGTAATTTTCTACGACGCCCTGGTTGGTCCAGACATTCTTGCCCTGATTGGCCCGTTCGCCCGGCTGGTCCCCGTGGGCAAACGATCGGGCCGCCATTCGAAGGATCAGGCAGCAATCGACCGGCTGATCGTGGATGCAGCGCTCGCTGGAGACCGTGTCGTCAGGCTCAAGGGAGGCGATCCCGCGATCTTCGGGCGCGCGGCCGAGGAACTGAACGCCGCGCGCCAGGCCGGTGTTCCGGTCCAGATCTGTCCGGGCATCACCGCTGCCAGCGCCGCCGCGGCCAGCCTTGGCGTATCGCTTACCCTACGCGGACTCGCCCGCAAGCTGACCTACGTCACAGCTCATGCCCGGGCCGGTGAAGCCCTGTCGCTGGACTGGGCGGCGCTTGCCGATCCCGATGCAACCCTAGCAGTTTACATGGGCAAGGCGGCCGCCACTGAAATTGCAGGGTCGCTGCTTGCTGCCGGTCTTGCCGATTCAACACCTGTCGCGTTGGTTGAAAACGCCAGCCTGCCCGAGCAGCTCACCCTCCGGACGAATTTGGGACTTCTGGCTCTTGCGGCCAGTTCGGTGCTGGGCGATGGTCCAGCGATATTGCTGATTGGTGAGGCTTTGCGGGATCCCACGCGCGGTGCCGTGACTGCGGAGAATTCTCGCAAAGGTTTTGCAACATTGTCGGAGTGCTGACTGAAGGGGCAAAATCTAAGCGTGCGCATGAACATACGGCAAGTTTCGTCGGACGTAATTCATGCTTGAAACGTCGGCTATGTCAGCGAAACCTGTCGGATCGATTGCAGTCCGCTTTGTTGTCGTGTCCGGACACGCAGCTTTTGATCGATTGAGGCTGAAAGCTGCCGTTCAATGCTCCAAAGTTGGTCGTCAAAACCGGCCGTTCGTTCAGCAGGCTTTCGGAACCCATGAATGACCGCTTCCACTCTCAGGCACCATTTCCGTCGGATTGTGACGCAGACACCCGGTCAGTTCCGGCGAGAGTTCTCCGCTCAAGGCGACCCTGCCGGTGATGATGTTGGTGGCGAGGTTGGGAAGCAATCAAGCTCCGAGCGTCTTCTTCGACACGATGGTCCGGCACGTGACCGGACGTTTGTCAGCGCCAACCTGAGCGACCGGGTCTGGTCGCCTGCCGTCGTCCGCAAGGCAGTTGCCGGTCCCGCAGTCGCTGACTTTGCAGCAACTAAGACGCCAGAGCGTGTGCCCTGAGAACCGCCGTCAGCTCATTTTGGCCTGTATATTCCAATGCACGCCGGGAACGCAAAGATCGAAGCCGAGGGCATGCAGCCGCGATCCGACCATTGTTTGAACCCGAACGACTATGATCTGTTTTCCAATTTGCTGCGCTTATTGGATGTATTAACCGCCCTTGTAGCTTAGGGCTAAAACTAATTTATCGCCTGAACACGATGATGCTTGTGTCAACGAGGATTCCATGTCCAACTTGTCAAAGTTTGACCGTCGGGGGGCATAATGGTTCGGCAGTTTTTGACGCTCTGCGCGGTGTTTGCCGCGATTTTGGTAGGCACCGCAAACGCTGAACCCAAGGGTACCGGCCCCGCGCCCGGCCCCGCAGTGGGATGGACACCCTTGTCTCGGCCGATGGTTCTCGTCACGGATGGAGAGTCGCTGCCAGAGAGCGGCTTGCGAGTTGGTTTCGTCGCTGATTTGCAGATTCAGACGCGAAGCAACTATAATCGCGTTACAGGCTATCGCGGAGCTATCGAAGATTTGCAGGTGCAAGGCGCGATCCGCCCGCCCGCGCTTGACTGGGCGGCACGCGCGATGCTGCGAAGCGATCTGGCGCAACTGGTGGCCCAAGGCGCAAGGGTCATCTATTTCCTCGGCGATGGTGCCAATAATGGCTGCTACGATGAATTTGCACGCGGCTTTGCCGACGATGAAAAGCTAGCGCCCAATGACGCGAGCGTCCTTTCGCTCCTCGCCGAATTTCGCAGGACCAGCGGTGTTCCGGTCTATTTCATTCTCGGCAATCACGACATCCTCGGCGCCGGCAGCACCTCGGCCATCGGGCAGCGAAACAAGTTCTGCAAGGCGGAGGTGAGCCCCAACCGCTACATCACCAAGTTCGAAGCGATGAAGTGGACCGAGCAATTCAACCAAGGTAACGCAAGCTACCCCAATGCCGGCAGCTATCGCTCCAACTGGATCGGTAACGAAGATAAAATCGCGAGGTATTGCGGTGACGCCAAGGCCGAACAAGACAAGCGACGCGGCTGCTATCTCGCTGCAACTGTTGATACTTCGGTTGATGGTCGCACGGCGCAGTTCCTGCTACTCGACACCAACGACTGGGTTGACGTGGTGACCCTGATCCCCGGGTTTCAGCAAAAGGGCGCGCGCGGAGCCATGTCCTTCGTCAACAAGAGCGGCATTAACTCGCAAACAACGTGGTTCAACAAGCATGCCTCGGAGCGCGTCGACATACGCACGGCCTTTAGCCATTACGATATCGTCGGCCTGCGCAGCCAGCTGCTCGCTTGGAAATTTTCGAATAAGAGCCAGCGCTATCTCGAGCTCTTCACCGAAGGGCATGAGCCTGCGCTGCCGATCCAAGACTCATGCCTATGTCGTGACCGGCCACACGCACACGCAGACCTACGTGAATGAGGAGCGCAAGTTTTGGATGAACTGTGGGATATTGCCCGGATCATGCAAGGATAGCGATAAGTTCTCGTTTCATGAGCTGAACATCGGGTCGACAACCGATTTCTCCAGCTTCGCAACGCTGGCTCAATTTGATCCTGATCCCGACAAAGTAGCGGATGTCTATTTCAAGCGAGTTGAGGTACGCGGTTGCGAGCCTGTGTGGGCTGAGATCGATGGTGGGATCGGGTGGCCAGCGCTCGGGGTGAACACCTCAGACCGTTATAACTATCGCAAGTTCAAACTGCGCCATGTGCAGCCGATCTGGGCCAAGCTGCGCGAATATGCCGGAGATGACCAACACAAGCTGAATTGCATCGGGGTCTACGCGGCGGCTGTCGAAGTTCACGCCGAAAACAGGCCCTAACCAGTGTTGCAGCGGAATCCAACATGCGTAACTTGAGTGTATTGCTCCTTGCGATGGCGATGGCGATGGCGGGCTGTGGCCCTTCACTCAAGTTCGGCACCGATTCGCCGCCGCTGATCCTGACAACCGCGCAGAATGCGGGCCTTGGCGACGCGCGTGGGAGGTTTCGTGAGATCTTCTGCGCCGTTGACACAGCGCGCGGATACTACCGTGACAGGACGTGTCATTCGCTGCTGCACAAGCTCGACAATGAGCCTGCTCCTGCTGGAACTCCTGTCACGCTCGGTGCTTCACCGGTCAAGCTGCGGATTCGAATTGTTCCGGGTATCTTCGGGAAATGTACCGAAGACAAGGCGACGCCGTTTTTCGACGCTGTGGAGCCCAGGCCCGGGAAAGGCTACGATCTTGGCCAGTTCGGTTTCGATGTAGCTGCCCTGAGTGTCTCCGGGCGTGGAAGCAGCGCGCAGAACGCGGTGCAGATCGAGGAACAGCTTAGCGCAGAGTTTGCTCGCAATCCCCTTGCACCCGGTGAGAGGCTTGTCCTTATTGGGCATTCGAAAGGCATGAGCGACCTCATCGAATTTATCGCGCGTCAGCGATCGAAGTCGTCTCCCGAAGAATCGGTCGCACTGCTGCCGGAAGGATCGAGCATCGTTTCGCTCTCAGGAGTGGTAGCCGGCACACCAATCGCGGACATGGGACAGGACATCTACCGGCCCTTGCGCCGCGTCTCTTTGTCTGGGTGTCCGGCAGACGACGGTGGCGGAGTTGCCAGCCTAACTAGGCGCGATCGCCAAAAGTTCTTGGCCCAGCATCCTTTGCCGATCGACCTGCATTACTACTCGATCGCAGCCTACACGCGCGCAGCCAACATTTCGGCAGCGCTGCGCCCGACTTATCATGCATTGGCGAAAACCGATGAGCGCAACGATGGCAATGTCATTTTTACCGACAGCATCATCCCGCGCAGCACGGTGCTTGGATACGTTGATGCCGATCACTGGGCGGTGGCAATGCCGTTCGAAATCTATGCGCCAACCTTTGCGCGGCTAGTGGCGAGCCGCAATCACTTCCCACGGGTCGTTCTGCTTGAGACAATTTCGCGGACGATTGCCGAAGACTATCAAGGGCTGATGGCTGTTGCCAAATAGCTGCGCCGCGCTCGAAAGAAACGACTGCACACATTGACATTACAACCGTTCGCTGGCCCGAGTCTGGTGGTCAATTCCGGCCGCTCGTTCAGCAGGCATGCGGTGCCGGTGAATGACCGGTTCCAGGGCCGTCCGCCGTTAGTCCGTTTGTGTCAACGCCGGTATAAAATGGGGCCAGCCACCGGCTTAAAAGTGGGCCAGTCAATTCAAACAAAAAGCCTCGGTTTGAGGCTGGGTTTAGTCAGCGTCGGGGAAGCGGCTGTAGTGATCCCGCGCGGCACCCCGGCCAGCGCTGAAATAACCTGGCGGGACCGACAAGGGTGCGTTTGGCAAGTCCGGCAAAATGGAATTCTCGCTGCGTTATATCGCAATGGACCGCAAGAAGGTCTCGATCAGCGGCGATTTTCGGCAGGAAGGCGAAGGCAATACTATTGCCACCGGGGTTGGCGTCCTGGCAGTCGGCCTGTTCGCCGGATTCATCACCGGCAAGCGCGCTCGCTTGCCCACAGGCCGGGCTGCGGCCTGTGGGCTGGAGACTGACAAGAAGCACAAAAAAGCGCTGGAAAAGCGCCTCGCCGAACGCATGGAATTAGAGTCTCGACTGGCGGCACCGGCTCGTTCGGAGCCGCCAGTTCGTGATTGTTTCAAACCGATCAGCATAACGTATTCGGGTGGTTATTGTTCGCACGAGCGATCCAAGACAGGACGCTGGTCTGCATCAGGTTATGCAGTCACCTGGCGTGAGTTGTGAGCCCGAAATTCCGTCAGACAATGCTTTGCGTGATAACCCGGGATTTACGCACTCACCGCCGCGACATCGGCGATGAACTTGTCGATGTTGTCCATGGTCAGCCCGGCGACGTTGATCCGGCCCGATCCCGCCATATAGATCCCGTGATCGCTGCGCAGCGTCTGGATTTGCTCGGGGCTGAGCGGCAGGACCGAGAACAGGCCGTTCTGGCTGCCCAGCGGCGTGAAATCGACGCCGCCCTGCTGTCCGGCAGCGGCCAGCCGCGCACGGACCTGGGTCATCCGCACCCGCATCGTGTCCAGCTCATCCTGCCACTGCGCAGTCAGCTTGGAATCGCTCAAAATGATCCGCACCGCCGCTGCGCCGTGATCGGGCGGCATCGACCAGGCCGCACGGGCGAGCGCCGCGCCGTTGGAGAGCACGGCCGGCAGCTGCGCCGGATCGGCGACCATCACATAGACCGCGCCCACCCGGTCACGGTACATTCCGAAGTTCTTGTCGCACGAATAGGCGACCAGCGCCTCAGGCACCGCAGCCAGCACCGCGCGCAGGCCATAGGCATCCGCTTCCATCCCCTGACCAAGGCCTTGATAGGCCAGATCGATGATCGGCAGCAGCGCCTTGGCGGTGATCAGCGCCGCGATTTCGTCCCACTGCGCCGGGCTGTAATCGATGCCAGTGGGATTGTGGCAGCAGCCGTGGAGCAGGATCGCATCGCCTGCGTCCGCCGCCGCAATCGCGCCACGCAGCGCATCCATATCGACCGTGCCATCCGGTGCGGCATGGCGGAACGGCTGGAACGGCAGTTCCAGATCGGCAAAGATCTGCGCATGATTGGGCCAGCTGGGGGTGCCCATCCACAGCCGTTGGCTGCCCGCACGCTTGGCCAGCGCGACCGCCAGCCGCACGCCGCCGGTGCCGCCGGGGGTCTGCATCCCGTCGATCCGGCCGCCTTTGTTGGGGTTCTCTGCGCCGAAAATCCACGGCATCAGCGCCTGGACATAGCCCAGATCGCCTTCCGGACCGAGGTAGCTTTTGGAATCCTGGGTATCGACCAGCACCTGCTCCGCAGCCTTGATCGCGCCGAACACCGGGGTCGCGCCCTGGCCAGTACGATAGACGCCCACGCCCAGGTCGATCTTGTCACCGCGCGGATCGGCGGCGAACAGTTTGATCAGCGCAAGCAGCGCATCGGCGGGCTGTTGGGGCAAAGTGTCAAGCATGGCGCGCCCCTAGCCTTTGAGTGCCGGTCAGAGCAAGTCCGGATCATGCCAAACCGGCGGCGCGGCTTGTATCTGGCGGCAGAGGTGGTACCTTCACTTAGTGACCGTGCATCACCACGGCTGACACAGACGGGGGCGTCACTCACCACGTTGCAAATACGGTGTCGCTGCACCGGCGGGCAACGTCTCCACGGCAATGAACCGCAGCAGCCACCATCGGTCTGCTGCGCCTAGGAGAGTGACATGCACCATTTCTGGCTAAAACTCATGGCGGCGCTGGCCGTCTTCATCTTCCTGCCCGCCACCGCGGCGCAGGCCCAGGCCACCCGCACCTGGGTCTCGGGCGTGGGCGACGACGCCAACCCCTGTTCGCGCACCGCCCCGTGCAAGACTTTCGCCGGAGCGATCAGCAAGACCGCTGCCGGGGGCGAGATCAACTGCATCGATCCAGGCGGCTTCGGCGCGGTAACGATCACCAAGGCGATTTCGATTATCTGCAGCGATGTAGAAGCCGGCGTGCTGGTTTCGGGCACCAATGGCATCGTCGTGAACGCAGGTGCGGCTGACCGGGTGATCCTGCAAGGGCTCGACATC
The DNA here is from genome assembly GCA_963802015.1 of uncultured Alphaproteobacteria bacterium. GTDB lineage: Bacteria > Pseudomonadota > Alphaproteobacteria > Sphingomonadales > Sphingomonadaceae > Novosphingobium. Next base: position 175,630 of record CAWDHB010000004.1, on the reverse strand, counting down.
GAAGGGCTGGGCGGCGTCTCGATCAACGGGGTCAATATCCTCCAAGCCGGGACCGTGATCATCCGCGATACCGACATTCGTGGCTTCTTCGCGGCCACCTCGGCCGGGGTCCAGGTTAACAGCGCCAGCAAGGTCCGGGTGATCATCGAGGACACGATGATTGCCAGCACGCTGAACGGCGTGCGGATCGCCTCTGCCAACGGACTGACCAGCGCGCGGTTGACCAATGTGCTGATCCTCAATTCCACCAATGCCGGAATTCAGGTCAACACCACCGGCAACACCGCGACCATTTCCAACGTGCGGATTTCGACGGCTGCCAAGTCGCTCGAAGTGCTGACCGGCGGAGTGGTGCAATCCTATGGTGACAACCAGCTGTCACCTGCTGCATCACCGGTGCTGATCCCCAAAAGCTGACTTTGGTTTGATCAGCAGGCGGGGTTGCGGCCCCGCCTGCTGGTTACGCTCAAAACGGCAACCAGCGCTGCTTCTTGGAAAACTTCATATAGCCGGCATTGATCCCGAGCCGCACGCCGACGCCCAGCCGGATCGGGATCAGCACGATGTCGCCCCGGCGCAGGTAGCTGGCAGTAAACCCGCCCAGCACATAGGCATTGCCCTCACCTGCGGGGAAGCGCTTGTAGAGGTCTTCGCTATCGTAAAGGTTGTAGACCAGCACGAAAGTGTTGCCGGCATTGACCCCGGCATCGAACCCGATCGACGGGCCAGTCCAGTAGACCGGGCGCTGTCCTTCCACCTTGTGGTACAGCGTACCAGACCCATACCGCACCCCCACCACCAGCGCGCCGCCGCCTTCACGACCAACAATATAGCCATTGGGCTCGCCTTGCTTCTTCAGCAGGTCTTCGATGATCCCGGCGAGGCCCTGCGCGCCTTTGCCAAACACGCCTTCGGCCGCGCCCAACAGATCGTCCTGCTTGTAGGTTGCGCCTTGCGCTGCCGCCGAGGCGGGATCACTAGCCGCCTGCGCTGCCGCGGCTGCGGGATCGCTGGACGTGACCACTGGGGCGGCTTCAGGCGGAAGGTCGATTACCGGGGCAGGTTGCGTGGCCGTCGGCGTAGCGGCAGAAGCGCTGCGCGGGCCAAGGTCGCCATCAATTGCCTGATTTGGATCGACCGCCCGTACTTGCGCTGCGACCGGGACTGTCGCGCCCAGCGTCATTGCCCCCAGCACCGCCAGAGCGAGTGCCCGCCATGTCTGTCCTGATTTGCCGCGCATGATCCCGTCCTCGATTGCGGCACGCAGGCCGCTGCAACCCTGTCAGAATCCAAGGCTGCCGCAGCGGCAATGAACCGGCGATGAGCCGAGTCCGAAACGCGCTCAGCCGAGTCCATTGGCGGGCCAGACAAATTCAGCGCAGCCCCCTTGCCGCTCCCCGCCCCCGCCGCTATAGGCCGCGCTCGCTGCTGCGATCCGGAGACGTGGGTGAGTGGCTGAAACCAACGGTTTGCTAAACCGTCGTACTGATAACTCGGTACCGAGAGTTCGAATCTCTCCGTCTCCGCCATTTCCGCCATGTTTTCGAACATTTCAGCTTCCCTCCGGGGTTACAGACCGTTGAGGTTGTGACAACTTTTGTGCCTCCCCCAGTCGAGCCTCGTTCGGTTGCTCAGGTGTGAGGTGTGCCGGGTACATCTCGGTGGTCTGCATGCTGGTGTGTCCGAGAATGCCCTGTAGTGCGTAGATGCTGCCTCCGTCTCGCAGGAATTGAACCGCGCAAAGATGGCGCAAATCGTCGAATCTGAAGCGGGCAAAGCCCTTCGAGTTTTGTGTCAACTTTAGTGCCACCGCCCCGAATTGTGAGGACAGCCGCAACGCAAAGATCGCGCCATGCTGGCATGCAGGATCGAGGCTCTTGCTTTGGGGGTTCTCCATCTGGCGCGGTATCGCCCGGAATGTCTTGGCGACTTGGTTGCGCTGATAAACGGAGGTCAAATCGAATTGCAGTTGGTGCCGAAGGTACTCCGAGCCATGCTTGGCCCGCTCGCGGCGACCGATTGTCCGCGATTGGCAATCGCGAGGCCTATCGTCACAGATGCGATGTGGGAGCCGCTTTGAGCGTGCTCCTACAAACCAGACAATTTCAACGTTCTAAGGTAAAAAGATGGATGCCCCGCGAGGATTCGAACCTCGATAAACGGAGTCAGAGTCCGTTGTCTTACCGTTAGACGACGGGGCAAGAGCGGGGGCGTTTAGTTGCGAGCGTGCGCGGCGTCAAGCGGCTAGGCGCGTTGCCCGGACTTGCCGTCGAGCGGCAAGCGGGCTAGCACAGTCATCAGGTACTCGCCCAGCCGGGCGGGAAAACAAGATAAGAGTGAACGTGACCATGGCGGAATCCATTCCGCCGACCATGCGCGGAGTATCCGGCAGACACGGCGACCGGCAGGCCAGCGATCATAGCAATGGATCGGCCAGCCAGCCTTCGCCCCCCCGGAACCCAGCGCCTGGCGGCCAGGCCAAGCGGATCGACCCCCCATCCGGCGCCCGCAATGGATCGGGCCACCCTGCTCTTCAGCGTCAGGCCTTCGCCGCAATCGATCTGGGCACCAACAATTGCCGCTTGCTGATCGCGCGCCCGCAAGGCGAGCATTTCATCGTGATCGATGCGTTCAGCCGGGTGGTCCGGCTGGGCGAGGGGCTGGCCCAGACCGGGCAGTTGAGCCAGGCGGCGATGGACCGGACCATGGCCGCGCTGCAAGTCTGCGCTGAAAAACTGCGGCGCCGTAACGTCCATCTGGCGCGGTCGGTAGCGACCGAGGCTTGTCGCCGGGCAGAAAATGGCGCGGCCTTTATTGAACAGGTCCGCCAGGAAACCGGGATTGCCCTCGATATCATCAGCGCGGAAGAAGAGGCGCGGTTGGCGGTGATGGGCTGCCACATCCTGCTGGAGCAGGGCGAAGGGCCTGCGCTGATCTTTGACATCGGTGGCGGATCGACCGAGCTGGTGCTTATCGAAAACCGGCCGGGGCAGCCGTTCCGGATCCATGATTGGCAATCGGTCCCCTGGGGGGTCGTTTCGTTGACAGAGACTTGCGAGGCCGAAGGTAATGGTGCGGAGGCGCGCGCGGCGCGCTATGCTTGGATGCGCGGTGTGGTGAGCGATTCGTTTCAGGCCTTTTCCGACCGGATTGCGGCCAGCGGAAAGCGCGATCAGCCCGCGCATCAGCTGCGGCTGCTTGGCACCAGCGGCACGGTCACCACTTTGGCCAGCCTCCACCTGCAATTGCCGCAGTATGACCGGCGCGCGGTCGACGGGCTGGTTATGCCAGCCGGGGATATGCGTGCCGTCTGCGAAAGCCTGTCTGGCATGTCGCGGGCACAGCGGCAGGCCCAGCCGTGTATCGGGCGCGAGCGCAGTGATCTGGTGGTGGCGGGCTGCGCGATCCTCGAATCGATCCTCGACCTGTGGCCGGCTGACCGGCTTGGCGTGGCGGATCGCGGTATCCGCGAGGGCATCTTGCGCAGTTTGATGGCCTCCGAAGGCGCGGCCGAACGGAGTCTTTCCGCGCTGCGCCAGGCTCGGCGGGAGGCCCGGATATGAGCCGCTCCGGCAAGGATCCCAACGAGCGCCTGCGTTCGAACAAGAAGCGCACGGCCAGTTCGGCGCGCTGGTTGCAGCGGCAGCTTGACGACCCTTATGTCAAGCAGGCGCGGGCCGCTGGCTATCGCAGCCGCTCGGCCTTCAAACTGAAAGAGCTGGACGAAAAATACGCGCTGATCCGCAAGGCGGCGCGGGTGATCGATCTGGGTATCGCGCCGGGCGGCTGGAGCCAGGTGGTGCGGCAAGTCAATCCGCGCGCTGCGGTGGTCGGGATCGATCTGTTGCCGACTGATCCAATCGAAGGTGTGACAATTTTTGAGATGGACTTCATGGCCGACGAAGCCTCGGCAGCGCTCCAGGACGCGCTGGATGGGCCACCCGATCTGATCCTGTCAGACATGGCCGCGAACACTGTCGGCCACAAACAGACCGATCATTTGCGCACGATGGGGCTGGTTGAAACCGCGCTGCATTTCGCGATCGAGAGCCTGGCCCCGGGCGGGGCTTTTGTCGCGAAGGTGTTTGCCGGCGGCACCGACGGTGAACTGCTGACCTTGCTCAAGCGCAATTTCACCAGCGTGAAGCATGCCAAGCCGCCAGCCAGTCGCAAGGATTCATCTGAATGGTATGTGATCGCGCAGGGCTTCAAGGGGCCCGGAGCATGATGCGCCTGGGTTGACCCCATAGCCAGCCGTTTCGGCGGGAAAGGCCGGCACGGTGCCAAGCCAAAACCCGGACAACAGGGTGACAGCGCCACCCGGTCGAAAGACCAATTACTATTTATATACAATGACTTGCAGGTCGGCTATTGGGTGACACATTGCAAGAAAATCAAAATAGGCGAACGCAGCAAGGCACTGGGCGATAGGCTTAGCATGCCAAACCAATGTAGGAAAACCCGGCCAAAACTGGTTCCTTTTGAGCCGCTGCAACCCAAACATCTGCGCCGGGAAGCTCAGCTTGGTTTGGATTCAGATGGTCTCGGCCACGCGGTCGCTGTCTTCCACCGCCTCGGCCTGCCGCGCCCACATTTCTGCATAGAGGCCGTCGCGGCGCAGCAGGTCGAGGTGGGGTCCGCTTTCCGCCAGCATCCCTTCGTTCAGCACCAGAATCCGGTCCGCGTCGGCAATCGTCGAGAGCCGGTGCGCGATCGACAGCGAGGTGCGGCCGGCGCTGACCCGGTGTAGAGTGGCGAGGATGTCCTGTTCGGTGCGGGTGTCGAGCGCCGAGGTGGCTTCATCAAGCAACAGGATCGGCGGGTTCTTGACCAGCGTGCGGGCGATGGCGACGCGCTGCTTTTCGCCGCCCGAGAGTTTGAGCCCGCGCTCGCCGACTTCGGTGTCGAAGCCTTGCGGCAGTCGTTCGATCAGCGGCATCAATGCGGCATCGCGCGCGGCCTGTTCGATCTCGGCCAGACCCGCCCCGTCGCGGCCATAGGCGATGTTATAGCCGATGGTATCGTTGAACAGCACCGAATCCTGCGGCACGATCCCCAGTGCCCGGCGGACCGATTCCTGGGTGACCGTTTTGATGTCCTGCCCGTCGATCAGGATCCGGCCCGACCACGGATCGTAGAACCGGAACACCAGCCGCGCGATGGTGCTTTTGCCCGCGCCGGAGGGGCCGACGATGGCAAACTGCCGCCCGGCGGGAACTGCAAAGCTCAGCCCTTGCAGGATCGTGCGGTCGGGCTCGTAACCGAACACCACGTTTTCAAATGCCAGCGTCGGCTGCCGCACGACCAGTGCGGGTGCCCCTGGCGCATCGGCGACCTCAACCGGCGTATCAAGCAGATCGAACATCTGCGCCATATCGATCAGCCCTTGCCGGATCGTACGGTAAACCATTCCGAGCAGGTCGAGCGGACGGAACAGCTGCATCAGGTAGGTCTGCACGAACACCAGGTCGCCCACGCTGTGGCGACCTTGCGCCCAGCCCCAGACCGTCCAGGCCATCGCGCCCGCCATCAGCAGGTTGGTGATCAGCGCTTGCGAAATGTTCAGCAGGCCCAGACTGTTCTCGCTCTTGACCGCAGCATTGGCAAATTCCTGCGCGGCGGCTTCATAGCGTGCGGCTTCGCGCGTTTCGGCGCCGAAGTATTTGACTGTCTCGTAGTTCAGCAGCGAATCGACGGAGCGGCCCAACGCCTGCCCGTCCAGCCGGTTCATTTTTTCGCGCAGCGCATTGCGCCATTCGGTGATCCAGCGGGTGACGGCGGCATAGGCTGCCACTGCCACTGCCGTCGCCAACACCAGCTCCCAGCCGAAGTTGAGATAGAAGATCACGCCAACCGCAATGAGCTCGATCACAGTCGGGGCGATGTTGAACAGCATGAAATAGAGCATCACGTCGATGCTCTTGGTGCCACGATCAATCGTTTTGGTTATTTCGCCGGTGCGCCGCGCCAGATGAAACCGCAGCGACAGCGCATGCAGCCGGGTGAAGGTATCGACCGCGAGTTGCCGCGTTGCCTCTTGCCCCACGCGCTCAAACACGATGTTGCGCAGATTATCGAACACCACCGAAGTAAACCGGCCCAGCGCATAGGCCAGCACAAATGCCAGCGCGATCTGCAAGCCTGCGACGCCACTGACGCCCATGGCATCGATTGCGCGCTTGTACGCGAAGGGCAGGGCAAGCGTCACCGCCTTGCTGGCCAGCACAAGCATTACCGCCAGCACAATGCTGCGCTTCAGCGCCGGGCGGTCCGGCCGGCCAGAGGTAAGGCAAGGAACCGCCGCAGGTGTGCCCCAGCCATCATGGCGGGCGGCTTGGGCGGGGGCGGGATCATAAGGCGACATTGCGGCCCATGTAGGGAGCCGCCGGGCAAATCACAAACCTGCTCAGAACACCACCCCGCGCGGCGTATCGAACAGGATCTTGCGGCTGTCGAAATCAATCGCGACCCGCTCGAAGCTGCGCAGATCGCGCATGCCCAGCAAGATCGCGGGCTTTTCGCGTAGCGAGAGCGCTTCGAACGCGGGCGAATCGGTATAGGCAATCATCACGTTGTTGAGCGAGACCTTGTCGATCACCAGCGACCGGGCATAGCCGATGCTGGCCTCGACCTTGTCACCAGTTACGCCGAGCAGCGTCATCGTGCCTGTGCCCCTTGCGCGACAGCGCGCGTTGCAGCGCCAGATTGCCGATCGAGGTTTCCGCGCCGGTATCGATCACCACGTCGACCTTCACCCCGTCGATCCGGGCGTCGGTCATGATCAGCTGGCCCGACCGCCGCCGCGCGGTGATCACGATCTCAAACCCGCGATTGCCGCCGAGGGTGCGGGCGTCGCCGATGGTCATGGCATTGGTGCGGAAATCGATCAGCACGCGCTGGCCCTGCAAGCTGTCGAGCCCCAGAATGCCATCCGCGCCGATGTGCGAAGCTTCCAGCAAGGGCGCGAGCAGGCCGTAATAGCTGCGCTTGCCCAGATCGATCTGGTCAATCTGGACCGTATCGACCGTCCGCGTGCCCGCGATCCCGATCAGCCGGGCCTTGGCGCTGGGGATCAGCGCCAGCTCGCTGGCGAGCGCCGTGCTCAGCACGGTGTTCTGCGCGCCGGTATCGATCAGGAACTTGAACGGACCCTTTTCCTGCACCCGCACCGGCACGGTCATCCGGGCATAGCGGTCAACCGAGACTGCGACGACATCCAGCGCTGCCGCTTGTTGCGCTGCATCTTGTCCCACCGAAATCGGCAGGACGGCCAGCGTCAGAGCGAGCAGGGCAGGGGGCGCGGTGATCGGCATGGTTTTGATTCTCCCGCCGACAGTCTATACCCAATGTCTGCCCTGCGCCATGGCGCTGGTCGATCTGTTCAGGCGGGATCCTTGGCCGGGTCGGACTTGCGTGCGAGCGCGATCCGCAGATCGCCAGCCAGGCCTAGCAGTTCACCCAGCAAGCGGATGCCGGGTCAGCCGCAGCGCGATCAGCCAGCACACAATCCCGAGCAAGGGCAGGCTGAGAGCGGCGGGTATGCCGAGCTGCTGCGGGCTGCGCCAAAACCCATAGGCCAGCAGCACCGGCGCAATCGCGGCGAGTGTCACCACCGCACTCTTGGTCCAGACCAGCGCCAGGTCGCGCCAGCTGAACAGGAGCATGCTTTTCATGAACGGCATGAACAGCGCCACCCAGAACAGCCCATGGGCCAGCCGCGATATCGCCACCCAGCCGAGTCCGAACGGCGCCGCCAGCGCCAGCATGATGACCGAGACCAGGGTATCGATGATATAAAGCCGCACCAGCCGCGGCATCTGCCCCAGCAGGATCGGCAGATCGCCTTGCAGCGGCACTGCGACATAGCACAGCTGTGACAACGCGACCCAGAACAGCAGCGGGGCGGTGGCGATCCAGCGTTCGCCATAGAGCAGGTCAACCAGCGGCCAGGCGAGCGCGGCGATTCCGGCCATGGCGGGCCAGGCCACACCGGTATAGGCCGCAACCACGCGCAGATAGGGCGGACCGAGCGGATCACCGCGATCCCGCACCGCGCGGAACGCGGGATAGAACACCCCGCTGACCGCGCCTGCGACCAGCGAGCGCAGTTGCAGCGCCAGCCCCGAGGCACGCGAGAACAGGCCGGTGGCGACATTGCCCAGCACGCGCCCGATCAGCAGCTCCGGCGCGCGCATGTCGATCGCATAGCAGACCGAAACCACGCTGTTGGTCTTGCCGATCGCGACGATCTCCCCCGTGCCTCCGAACCGCAGCGGCCAGGGCAGCATCCCGCCGCTGCGCCATTGCGCCACGATCATCCGCGCGGCCTGCTGGGCAAAGGCACCCCAGGCCAGCGCCAGCGCGCCGTGGCCCCGGATCGCCAGGATCATCGCCACGGCGGCATTGGCGAGTGCCGAGCCGACCTCGATCATGGTGTTGGACCGGTAATCCAGCTTGCGTTGGCACAGCGCCTGCGGAACCACCGCGAACGGGATCGTCAGATAGGACGCGGCCACGACCAGGGTGATTGGCAGCAGCCGCGGGTCACCATAGAACCAGGCAATCGGCCAGGCCGCCAGCACTGCGGCTACCGCAATTCCAAACGCGAACAGGGCCGAGACCGAAAAGGCGGTCTGGATCTTCTCCGCCGTCAGATCGCGCTCGCCATTGATATAGCGGGTGATCCCGAAGTCTTGCAGGAACGAAATCAGCGACACCGCCGCAAAGGCGATCGAGAACAGCCCCAGGTCCGCAGGGGTGATGAACCACCGCGCCAGTACGATGCTGGTGACGAACTGGATCGCGAACGAGGTATATTGCGATGTGATCGCCCAGGCAGCGGCGGTGCGGACCGACATGGTGGTCATCGCGTCAGCCCGGCCAGCACGGCGAGCAAGCGCAAACCTTTGCGCAGCTCGCCCGTTCGCAGCAGTCGCGCGACCGTGCGCCACAGACGCGGAGCGCGGCGGTTGTCGGCCGCATGGGCCAGCAGCAGTGGCCAGGCCTGGCCGCTCAGCGCCGGCGCGCTGTAAAGCACCCGGTCGATCACCCGGCGGCAGACATAGGCGCCCGCGCCTGGGTGGAACATCGCATCAAGCTCGGTGAACGGCGGCAGCCGGTCCAGCCCGGCGGTGGGGTCAGGCCGCCCGCTGGCGCGCTCGCAATGGGCCAGCCAGGCAATCGCGGCGTGTACGGCCTGGGTCACGACATGGCGTGAACTCACCTGTTCGGGGGTGACCCGGTAATCGAGCAGGACTTCGGGCAAGTTGGCCAGCTGCGTCACTTCGCCCAGCCGCAGCCACAGGTCGAGGTCTTCGGCGTGGAGATAGCTGGCGCGGTAGCCGCCAATCTCCAGCACCAGTTCGCGGCGATACATCACCACGCTGTGGCAAAGATTGGGACCCTCTTCCAGATTGGCGAGAATTTCCGGATGGTCGTGCGGCCGGACCAGCGCAGGCACCGGCGGAACCTGTCCGGCGGCATCGATATAGCGCGTGTCGCTGCCGACCATACCGTGGTCAGGGTGGCTGTCCATGAATGCCTTCTGTCTGCGCAGGCGGACCGGTTTGCAGATATCGTCGGCATCGAAGCGCGCAATCAGCGGGGCGCGCGCCGCCGCCAGCAGCTCGTTCAAGCTGGCGACGAGACCCCGATTCTCCCGGGTGATCACGCGCAGCCGGGCGTCCTGCGCGGCATAGTGCCGGGCGATCGCCAGCGAGCCATCGCTGGAGCCGTCATCCAGCAACAGGAATTCGAAATCGGTGAAATCCTGCGCGAGAACGCTTTCAATCGCAGCGGCCAGAAACCGCTCGCCATTATAGACGCTGGTCAGGACGCTGATGGCAGGCACGGCTGCGCTCATGAGATGATCCCGCCCAGGCTGGGAAGGACGCCGCCCTGCGCGCCGCGCTTGTGCGCTTGCCTCCGCCAGCGCAGCATCGGCCGGGCCAGCCCGGGCAGCACGCTCCAGATTAGCAAGGCAGTCCTCCAGACCGGCCCCTGGGTGCGCTCAGGCAGCGCGCGCAATTCGGCCACGCCATCGCGGGCGTTGCCATCGATCACCTTGTCCATCGCATGTTCGAAGGCGAGCGCGGTGCGGCTCTGCGCAATCATCCGGTCCAGCACGGCGTGCTCGGCGCGGTCAGGCGCAAGCGCTGCCTTGGCCTTGTCGTAAACCTTGATGTTGCCCAGCAGCATCCGCGCGGCGTTGGCCGAGGCGGAATTGGGCCGGACCCGGTATTCACCCAAGATGGCGTCGACATAACGGGCATGCCCGCCCAGCAGCATCAACTGCACCCACAGGTCGAAGTCCTCGGACTGCGCCATGGTGGTGTCAAACCCGCCGACCGCGTCGAAGTCGCTGCGGCGGAAAGTAGTGCCGATATAGACGCCAAAGCTGCGGTCGATCACGTCAGCCAGGCTGCCATGGCACCCGTCACTGCTGCCTTGCTTGGCCATGAAGCAGAGGCGCTCAGCCGGGACCGCTCCAAAGATCCGGGCATTGCACGTGACCAATCGCGCGGCGGGGTCGGCCTCGAGCACGGCTACCATCTGCGCCAGATAATCCGGCGCGAACCGGTCATCCCCATCGAGAAGTGCGACTAGCGGCGCTCGCGTCGCTGCGATTGCGCGATTGCGCGCGCGGGAAACGCCGCCGTTCTCTGTGTGCAGGAACCGGATCCGCGGATCGGTAAGGTAAGGAGCGACGGCTCCGGCCACGTCATCGGGCGCACCGTCGTCCACCACCACGCATTCCCAGTCCGTCAGGGTCTGGGCCAACAACGAATCAAGCGCCTCATGCAGCAGATGCGCGACGCCATAGGCGGGCACGATAACGGCAACGCGGGGAACTTGTCCCGATTCTGCGGAGTTTGCGACCCTGATCATGCCGTCCCCTTAGCGCGCGGCTCGTTAAACATAGCCTTACAACGGTTTGGCACCCTTGGATTCGGCGCTTTGGGGCGCGCAATTGTGACAAAATCAGGCAGCAACGACCGGCAATCCACCCCAAAAACCGCAGAAAACCATGCACCTGACTCGTGATTGAAATAAAATTGCAAAAAGGCGTTGACCGAATCAGACACCCCCTTTAGAGGCCCGTTCACCGGACGGGAACGCCGCTTCAAACGGTCTACCGCCCCGGTCGCCAACATAGACGGACAACAAGTCCCCCGAAATTCAAATCGGGGTACTATCGTTGTCCGCCTGATTTTGTCGCTTCTGCGGCGGTTTGGTGGTTCTTTGACATTGTTGGTTTAGATGAAGGGACATGTGGGCGACGGCGCCCGGTCCGGGGAGCTTCAGGCTCCGTGTATGGGTTGTTTAAGTCGATGCCATAACATGTCCTTCGTATCCATTACGTTTGACAAATGCAGGTATCGGCTCCTGAAGTTCGGTCATGCGGTTGGCAGGGCTTGATCCTGTGCCGCGTTGTCGTGACACAAACTTGAGAGTTTGATCCTGGCTCAGAACGAACGCTGGCGGCATGCCTAACACATGCAAGTCGAACGAGACCCCAACTTCGGTTGGACGTCTAGTGGCGCACGGGTGCGTAACACGTGGGAATCTGCCCTTTGCTTCGGAATAACAGTTAGAAATGACTGCTAATACCGGATAATGACTTCGGTCCAAAGATTTATCGGCAAGGGATGAGCCCGCGTAAGATTAGGTAGTTGGTGAGGTAAAGGCTCACCAAGCCGACGATCTTTAGCTGGTCTGAGAGGATGATCAGCCACACTGGGACTGAGACACGGCCCAGACTCCTACGGGAGGCAGCAGTGGGGAATATTGGACAATGGGCGAAAGCCTGATCCAGCAATGCCGCGTGAGTGATGAAGGCCTTAGGGTTGTAAAGCTCTTTTACCAGGGATGATAATGACAGTACCTGGAGAATAAGCTCCGGCTAACTTCGTGCCAGCAGCCGCGGTAATACGGAGGGAGCTAGCGTTGTTCGGAATTACTGGGCGTAAAGCGTGCGTAGGCGGTTACTCAAGTCAGAGGTGAAAGCCCGGGGCTCAACCCCGGAACGGCCTTTGAAACTAGGTAACTAGAATCTTGGAGAGGTTAGTGGAATTCCGAGTGTAGAGGTGAAATTCGTAGATATTCGGAAGAACACCAGTGGCGAAGGCGACTGACTGGACAAGCATTGACGCTGAGGCACGAAAGCGTGGGGAGCAAACAGGATTAGATACCCTGGTAGTCCACGCCGTAAACGATGATAACTAGCTGTCCGGGCACTTGGTGCTTGGGTGGCGCAGCTAACGCATTAAGTTATCCGCCTGGGGAGTACGGTCGCAAGATTAAAACTCAAAGGAATTGACGGGGGCCTGCACAAGCGGTGGAGCATGTGGTTTAATTCGAAGCAACGCGCAGAACCTTACCAGCCTTTGACATCCCGCGCTATCCTGAGAGATCAGGGGTTCCCTTCGGGGACGCGGTGACAGGTGCTGCATGGCTGTCGTCAGCTCGTGTCGTGAGATGTTGGGTTAAGTCCCGCAACGAGCGCAACCCTCATCCTTAGTTGCCATCATTCAGTTGGGCACTCTAAGGAAACCGCCGGTGATAAGCCGGAGGAAGGTGGGGATGACGTCAAGTCCTCATGGCCCTTACAGGCTGGGCTACACACGTGCTACAATGGCGGTGACAGTGAGCAGCTAGATCGCGAGATCATGCTAATCTCCAAAAGCCGTCTCAGTTCGGATTGTTCTCTGCAACTCGAGAGCATGAAGGCGGAATCGCTAGTAATCGCGGATCAGCATGCCGCGGTGAATACGTTCCCAGGCCTTGTACACACCGCCCGTCACACCATGGGAGTTGGATTCACTCGAAGGCGTTGAGCTAACCCGCAAGGGAGGCAGGCGACCACAGTGGGTTTAGCGACTGGGGTGAAGTCGTAACAAGGTAGCCGTAGGGGAACCTGCGGCTGGATCACCTCCTTTCTAAGGATTTGGCCGAAAGCGCCGGAGCTAGTCTCTGGAAGTGCTTCGTCCGTTCCAAAGAACATGCCGTCGTCCTCATGTCCCTTCATCCTGGAAAACAACGCAGCATCTGCTGTGTTGCGCCTGAGCTGGCTCACGCCGCCCGCGGCAGCCCTTTGTTGGGATGTCAGCGTTGGCGATGGTGGGGGCCGGTAGCTCAGGTGGTTAGAGCGCACGCCTGATAAGCGTGAGGTCGTAGGTTCAACTCCTACTCGGCCCACCAATCTGCGGATTGCGCAGGACAAAGTTTCAAACTTGGTGCGGGGCCTTAGCTCAGCTGGGAGAGCACCTGCTTTGCAAGCAGGGGGTCATCGGTTCGATCCCGATAGGCTCCACCAGTTTGATATCCGCAACTTTCCAGAGATGAAGACAACAGTTTCGGGCCTGAGACAATCAGGTCCGGCGCGCGGGATTGGCCCGCCTTCTTTGACATTGTGAATGGGTTTTTTAATCGATGCCGCGACGTATGCGGCTCCGACTTTCAAGGGATCGGAGACACGCGCGTTGCAAATAATCTGGCTGAGATTATCGTCCGCACCTATTACAACGCAGCCTTATGCAAGGCTGTCGTTGATGGTGTGGATTCTCAAGCGTGAGGTAAGAGCATTTGGTGGATGCCTTGGCACATACAGGCGATGAAGGACGTGGCACGCTGCGATAAGCGTCGGGGAGTTGTGAGCAAACTTTGATCCGGCGATTTCCGAATGGGGAAACCCACCTTCACCATTTCATTCTGGTCCGTTTCGGCGGGCTGTGAGTGAGGTGGATAAGGTATCCCAGGTTGAATAAAATAGACCTGGTGAAGCGAACCCGGGGAACTGAAACATCTCAGTACCTGGAGGAAAAGACATCAACCGAGATTCCGTTAGTAGTGGCGAGCGAACGCGGACCAGGCCAGTGCCTGATCTTCAATTAGCAGAACACTTTGGAAAGAGTGGCCATAGCGGGTGACAGCCCCGTATGCGAAAGTGATGGATCAGGACTCGAGTAGGGCGGGACACGTGAAATCCTGTCTGAACATGGGGGGACCACCCTCCAAGCCTAAATACTCGTATGTGACCGATAGCGAACTAGTACCGTGAGGGAAAGGTGAAAAGCACCCCGATGAGGGGAGTGAAACAGTACCTGAAACCGAATGCTTACAAGCAGTAGGAGCCTCTTTAGGGGGTGACCGCGTACCTCTTGCATAATGGGTCAGTGACTTAATGTATCAAGCAAGCTTAAGCCGTTAGGTGTAGGCGCAGCGAAAGCGAGTCTGAATAGGGCGATTGAGTTTGATGTATTAGACCCGAAACCCGGCGATCTAGGCATGACCAGGTTGAAGGTGCGGTAACACGCACTGGAGGACCGAACCGTTTAATGTTGAAAAATTATCGGATGAGTTGTGTTTAGGGGTGAAAGGCCAATCAAGCCGGGAAATAGCTGGTTCTCCGCGAAATCTATTGAGGTAGAGCGTCGAATGATTGCCGTTGGGGGTAGAGCACTGGATGGGTGCGGGGGTCGCGAGATCTACCAATCCTAACCAAACTCCGAATACCAACGAGTTCTAGTTCGGCAGACAGACGGCGGGTGCTAAGGTCCGTCGTCAAAAGGGAAACAGCCCTAACCTACAGCTAAGGTCCCCAAGTCATCACTAAGTGGGAAAGCATGTGGGATTTCCAAAACAACCAGGAGGTTGGCTTAGAAGCAGCCATCCTTTAAAGAAAGCGTAACAGCTCACTGGTCTAAATAAGAGATCCTGCGGCGAAAATGTAACGGGGCTAAAGTGATGCACCGAAGCTTAGGGTGTGATCTTCAGATCACGCGGTAGCGGAGCGTTCCGTAAGCGAGTGAAGCGGGAGGGTAACCGACCGTGGACGTATCGGAAGTGCGAATGCTGACATGAGTAGCGATAAAGAGGGTGAGATGCCCTCTCGCCGAAAGACCAAGGGTTCCTGCTTAAAGCTAATCTGAGCAGGGTGAGCCGGCCCCTAAGACGAGCCCGAAGGGGGTAGTCGATGGGAACCACGTTAATATTCGTGGGCCTGGTGGTGTGTGACGGATCACGTGTGTTGTCTCCTCCTTATCGGATTGGAGGGGCTTCGAAGTGGTTCCAGGAAATAGCCCCACCGTATAGACCGTACCCGAAACCGACACAGGTGGTCAGGTAGAGTATACCAAGGCGCTTGAGAGAAGTATCCTGAAGGAACTCGGCAAATTGCCTCCGTACCTTCGGAAGAAGGAGGCCCTGCATTGGCGCAAGCCGTTGCAGGGGGCACAGGCCAGGGGGTAGCGACTGTTTAGCAAAAACACAGGACTCTGCTAAGTCGGCTTCAAGACGACGTATAGGGTCTGACGCCTGCCCGGTGCTGGAAGGTTAAGAGGAGGAGTGCAAGCTCCGAATTGAAGCCCCAGTAAACGGCGGCCGTAACTATAACGGTCCTAAGGTAGCGAAATTCCTTGTCGGGTAAGTTCCGACCTGCACGAATGGCGTAACGACTTCCCCACTGTCTCCAGGATATGCTCAGCGAAATTGAATTCTCCGTGAAGATGCGGAGTACCCGCGGTTAGACGGAAAGACCCCGTGCACCTTTACTGCAGCTTTAGAGTGGCATTAGGAAAAAATTGTGTAGCATAGGTGGGAGGCTTTGAAGCATCGGCGCCAGCTGATGTGGAGCCATAGGTGAAATACCACCCTGTTGTTTTCTGATGTCTAACCTCGCGCCGTTATCCGGCGCAGGGACCCTCTATGGCGGGTAGTTTGACTGGGGCGGTCGCCTCCTAAAGAGTAACGGAGGCGCGCGATGGTAGGCTCAGGCCGGTTGGAAACCGGCTGTTAGAGTGCAATGGCATAAGCCTGCCTGACTGCGAGACTGACGAGTTCGAGCAGAGACGAAAGTCGGTCATAGTGATCCGGTGGTCCCTCGTGGAAGGGCCATCGCTCAACGGATAAAAGGTACGCCGGGGATAACAGGCTGATGATTCCCAAGAGCTCATATCGACGGAATCGTTTGGCACCTCGATGTCGGCTCATCACATCCTGGGGCTGGAGCAGGTCCCAAGGGTTTGGCTGTTCGCCAATTAAAGTGGTACGTGAGCTGGGTTCAGAACGTCGCGAGACAGTTTGGTCCCTATCTGCCGTGGGCGTCGATACTTGAGAGGAGTTGCCCCTAGTACGAGAGGACCGGGGTGAACATGCCTCTGGTGTACCTGTCGTTCCGCCAGGAGCGCAGCAGGGTAGCTATGCATGGACGGGATAACCGCTGAAAGCATCTAAGCGGGAAGCCTCCCTCAAGATAAGGTATCTTCGAGTCGTGATAGACCATCACGTTGATAGGCTGGATGTGGAAGCGCGGTAACGTGTGGAGCTAACCAGTCCTAATAACTCTGATCATGCTTGAGAATCCCGCCATCAATGACAGCTTTGCTGGCTGTCTGCGATAGCGGACGATTTTCAGCCAGATACGCCCTATATAACGCAACCAAGTGCATCGATTAAAAACCGTTCCGCCTGCTTCATTGCTTGGTGGCCATAGCGTCAGTGACCCACCCGATCCCATCTCGAACTCGGCCGTGAAACCTGACAGCGCCGATGGTACTACCGCTCAAGCGTTGGAAGAGTAGGACGTCGCCAGGCATTGTAGCCGGCGGGCACGGTATAAACCCATTCACATGTCAGGGCCTTCGGCCCTGCGCTCAAAGGGCCCTCGTGGCCCTTTTTGTGTTTCCGGGCCTTGTGTCCGGACGAATTTGCCCTATCTGGGCACATTAGAACAGATGGCTGAAGCAGTCGTCTGCTGGTGACGCGGGGTGGAGCAGCCCGGTAGCTCGTCAGGCTCATAACCTGAAGGTCGTAGGTTCAAATCCTACCCCCGCAACCACACCATGACGAACAACAAACCCATTCAGAAACGACCCCGATCTCAGTCAATGGCTCGGGTCGCTGTTGGCGCCGTCTGCGATGCGCGGCTTTCATGAGCTGGGTGAACACCGTGCGCCTGGTCGCTGCTGTTCGCTGCTGGCGCTTGGCGATCGCGCTGTCGTGATCGCAATCTTGCCAGCCGATACTGCCCGCGCCAGTGCCATGCCGCCGGAAAGCAGCTGCCGGGATCAATGCTGACGCTTTCGAGCGTGCTTGCCGGGGCAAGCCAGTGACGCTCCCGTGCTCGGCGAGCCAGCGGCACCGGCGGACGATGGATGATGCCCGCGCCAAAAACGCGGCCGTAGCCGTTCGTTGCCGGTCCGATCCACAGCCGCACACGCCATTCAAATTCAGCGGGTCCGCCGCTCGATGTCGAGCGAGCCACGCATTGCCTTGCGCTTGCCGCGATGGCCGAAGCCGGCCAGAGTGACGTCGGCCAACGCGCGGTGATCCAGGTGATGCTCAACCGCGTCCGCCACCCGGCCTTTGCCCGCACGGTCTGCGGGGTGGTGTTCCAGGGTTCGGAGCGGCGGACCGGCTGCCAGTTCAGCTTCACCTGCGATGGATCGCTGGCGCGGCAACTATGGCGATGTCGCTTGGCGCATGCGCGCGCAGCCGCGCGGCCGCAGGCGCTGCGCAGGCTATGTCTTCGCGCCGGTCGGCACCGCCACGCATTATCACACCGACTGGGTGTTTCCCTACTGGTCGCCCAAGCTCGAAAAGCTCGCGCGGATCGAAACCCACCTGTTCTTCCGCTGGCCGGGCTTCTGGGGCAGCAAGGCCGCCGCGCGGATGGGCTATAGCGGCGGCGAGCGGACTATGATGTCCGCCGGCAACGACCGGTTCCGGCAGCGCTTCAGCGGTTTCCCATCGGCCTGCCACAGCCGCCCTCAGCGTCGAGCAGCGCCGCACCGCCGATCAGCCGGCGGCGAACTGGTGATGCGCGATCCCAGTGGCAAGGCCAATTTCGTGCTGCTCGGACGGGGCAGCGCGGAAGCAGGCGCTGGCTCTGTCGCGCAAGCTCTGCACCGATCCCGGCACCTGCCGGGTCTTGGGCTGGGGCGATCGCGCGGCGATCCCAGCGAGTTCCCGGTGCCGCCAGCCGCCCGCGCCAGCTCTGCAATTCAGCTATTCGCGCGATCCGGCGGGAACCGAAATCACGCTGTACAACTGCGATCTCTATCAAGGCCTGCCGCGCGAGCGCTGCATCCCGCGCGCGCGCTAACCTCCATCAATTTATCTGGCGATCAAAGCCTGCCCAGTATGGCGCGCGCAGTTCACGCCGCAGGATCTTGCCGCTCGCATTGCGCGGCAACGCGGCAATCGTGTCCACGGTCTTGGGCACCTTGAACCCGGCCAGCCGCTCGCGCGCCCAGCCGATGATGCTGTCCGGATCGATCGTGCAGCCGGGTTTGGGCACGCAAACTGCCTTAACCGCCTCGCCCCATTTTTCATCCGGGATGCCGATCACCGCCACTTCCAGCACGTCCGGGTGGCCATAGATCCCGCTCTCTACCTCGGCCGGATAGACGTTTTCGCCGCCGGTGATGATCATGTCCTTCGCGCGGTCGTACATGTAGACATAGCCGTCCGCGTCGAGATAGCCGATATCACCCGTGCGGACCCAGCCGTCCGTGCTCATCGTGCTGAGCGTAGCATCAGGCAGCTTCCAGTAACCGAGCATATTGGCGCTCGAGCGGGTGGTGATCTCGCCGATTTCGCCGACGGGCAGCGCCTTGCCCTCCAGATCGCGGATCTCGATTTCCACCCCGGCGACCGGCTTGCCGGCTGAGCGCATCCGCTGGCTGCCTTCGGGTACATGGTCCTCCGGCGGCAAGACGCAGATCGTGCCAGTGGTTTCGGTCATGCCATAGTTCTGGACGAATTCCGCGCCGAACACCTTGATGCATTCGCGCAGCAGTTCCAGCGGGATCGGGCTCGCCCCGTACATGATATATTTGATCCGGCTGAAATCGGTCTTGGCGCAGTCGGGATGGTTGAGCAGCATGGCCAGCGCCGCCGGGACGATGAAGAACCGCGTGACGCCGCGATTCTCCACCGCGTCAAACACGCGCGGCGGATCAAATTCGCTCAGCACGATCCCGGGCAAGCCCGCCGCCAGCGCGACGATCCCGAGGCCAGTGCCGCCGATATGCGCGCAGGGCATCGCGACCAGCACCGCCTCATCCTCGTCCCACAGCGAATAGGGCGCGGGATTGGCCAGCGCCGCCTTGCGCAGCCCGAACAGGTTGCGGTTGGACAGGATCACGCCTTTGGGACTGCCAGTAGTGCCCGAGGTATAAAGCTGCAACACCCCGTCGTCGGGCTGCGATGGTTCGAACTCTGCGCGCGGGGCGGTGTTCAGCAGTTCGCGCGCCGCATCTGCGGTAAAACAATGGCGCAGCCCGGGCCGCTGGCCCAGCGTCGCCGCGCAGGCTTCGAAGCCGTCACCCAGAAACAGCACTTTGGCTTCGGCATCGTCGATGATGAAGGCCGCTTCTGGCTCGGCCAGCCGCCAACCGACCGGAACCATCACCACGCCAGCGCGCGCTGCGCCGAAGAACAGGGTGAAATAGGTCGCGCTGTTCTTGCCGAACCAGCAAACGCGGTCGCCTTTCGTCAGCCCCATCGCGAGCAGCGCTGAAGCAACTCTGGCGGTCGCGGCTTCCAACCCGGCATAGTCAAAGGCCAGGTCATCGCCCTCGATCGCCAGCCGTTCGGGCCGGTCGCTGGCCCAGAACCGGATGAAATCATCGAAGGTAAACAGGTCCTTGGTCCGCTGCGCCTTGGCCAGCAGCCGCTGGTAGGTAGCCGTATCCATGTCATTCTCCCAAATTCCAGCGCAACTTAACCGCGCGATTAAAGAGGGCAAGGGGCAAATATCGCGCGCGCAACGTTCAGCGCATAAGCCTTGAAAAATGCGGCATTTCTGCGCAGGGCTGAGCGCTAGTCCGCCGCCACGCATGAAGAGGGTTGTGCTGCGATCATTCCGCCTTGTGCCGTTGCTGGCAATTGCTGCGTGGCTGTGTGCCATAGCCACCCTTGCGCCGGTGGCTCTGGCGCTTGGCCCAGATGACGGTGGTCCCGGTGCGGCAGCGCGGGTCGTGCGTTCGTTCATCGATTATACGCGTTGGCCTGGTCAGGCCAACCCGGTGACGATCTGCGTGGTCGGCCCTGCGGCCTGAAGCGGCCAGCTTGATGGGATGACCCTGGGCGACGGGCGCCGTACCGCGCGCAAAGCTGTCGGCATCGCCGCAGTTGCGGGGAGTGGCTGCAACGTCGTCTATATGGGCCGGGTTGAGCAGCGCGCCGCGCAGGCGGCCTTTGCATCGGTGCGCGGTAAAGGCGTGCTGACAATTGCGGAAAGCGATCCGCGCTGCCGCAGCCAGGCGATGTTCTGCCTGCTGCCTGGCACGCAAACGCTGGGCTTTGCGATCAACATTGATGCGGTCTCGCGCTCGGGCTTGCGGATCGACCCGCGCGTGCTGCGCATGGCCAGCGGAAGCGCGCGATGAGCCGCGCCACCAACGCCTTGCCCACGCTGCGCCAGCGGCTGGCCCAGGTCCATCTGCGGCTGATTCTGTTCGCACTGACGCTGGCCGCGTCCAGTCTGCTGGTCAGCGGGGTGATGGTGATCCGCAACTATGCCCAGCGCAATCTGGAACTGATCGCCAGCACCGTCAGCTATACGGTCGAGCCGGCGATCGTGTTCGGAGACAATGCCGCCGTCCGCGAAGGCGTGGTTTCGGTCGCGGCGGTGCCTTCGGTCAACCGGGTCGAGGTGCGCGGCACCGATGGCCGCTTGATCGCCGAATGGGATCGCGGCCAGACCGGGCTGAACACCTGGGTCGAACAAGGCGCGAACCGCCTGCTCTGGCCCGAACCATCGCGGCAGCTGGTCCGGCATTCGGGCCAGACGATCGGCGAAGTCAGGGTTTACGGCAATTCGCAGGGGATCCTGCGCTATGCGATCTCGGGCGCGATTATCGCGCTGGCGTGTCTGGGGCTGACGATTGTCGCCACGCGGTTGCTGGCGCAGCGGTTGCAGCGCGATGTGATCGAACCGCTCAGCCAGTTGGCGCGGGTTTCCCATTCGGTGCGGACCGAGCGCGCGTTCCACCGCCGCCTGCCGCCCTCGGGCATTGCCGAGATCGATCTGTTCGGGCGCGATTTCAATGCGCTGCTGGCCGAGCTGGAAGGCTGGCACCACGGCATGGCCTCTGAAAATGCCGAGCTGGCCCGGCGCGCAACGCACGATCCAGCTGACCGCGCTGGGCAACCGCGTGCTGTTCGAGCAAACCTTGAGCGAAGCGATCGTCGAATCGGTCCATACCGGCGCCAGCTTTGCCGTGCTGTTTCTGGACGCGGACAATTTCAAGGCGATCAACGACACCCACGGTCACGAAGCGGGGGATGCCGCGCTGGTGGCGGTGGCAGAACGACTGCGCTCAGCGATCCGGCACGGCGATCAGGCCTTCCGGCTGGGCGGCGATGAATTCGTGATCCTGCTGCCCGCGCTGCACAATCTGGGGCATATCGACGGGGTCAAGGCACGGATCGAAGGCGCGATGGCGCGGCCCTTCGTGCTGCCGGGCGGTGATCACCGGATCATGCGGCTGAGCATCGGGGTGGCGACCTATCCCGACGATGGCCTCTCGCCGCAGGACCTGTTGCGCCGGGCGGACAGCGAGATGTATCTGGACAAGAACAATCGTCGCAGCGGCGGCGAGGAGGACAAGATCTATGCGTAAACTGTTGACCCTGGCGCTGCTGGCGCTGCTCGCGGCCTGCCAGACAGTTCCGGCGGTGCCGCGCTTTTCGCAGGCGCAGGTTGCGGTGTTGCAACAGGAAGGCTTCAAGCCGGGCACGGGCGAGGCCTGGGAACTGGGGATCGAAGACCGCGTGCTGTTCGCAGTCAACGAAAGCGCGCTGCAGCCCGAAAGCATCGCGATCATTGACCGGTTGGCCAAGACTCTGGCCGGGATCGGCCTGGGCGGCGCGATGATCGAAGGGCACACCGATTCCTCGGGCAGCAGCGAATATAACCAGGCACTGTCCTTGCGCCGCGCCGAAGCGGTCAAGGTCGCGATGGTCACGGCGGGCATGCCCGAAGCCGGCGTGCGAGTGATCGGCCTGGGTGAAACCGATCCCATCGAAACCAACGATACGCCCGAAGGCCGGGCGCAGAACCGCCGGGTGGTGGTGATCGTCGCGCCGTCGGATCTGGTCGGGCGCTGATTGCAGGGCCGGACTACCGGCAATGCGCGCGCCCGGTCCCGCGATAACAATTGAGCCGCCGCCGCTGCTGGGCACGGCGTTGGAAACAGATTTGCTGGCGGCAGCGCTGGCGCGCGAACCGGGCAATCTGGCCGCGCGCACGCGGATGGTCGGGCGGCTGGTGCGGCAGGACCGGTTTGCTGAGGCTTTGACGCTGGTTCAAGGATTAGCGGGTGATCACGGCAGTCTGATGCTGACCCTGCATCACTGCCGCGCGCTGTTTGCCGCGGATCAGGCGGATGCCGTGCTGGCTTTGCTGGACACGCAGCTTGCGCAGCATTGGCAGTCGAGCAGACCGCGCGCGCTTGCTGGCCGAACAGGCCAAGGCGCGGTTCCGGCTGGGGCAAAATGCCGCGGCCGAAGCTGGACCTGACGGCGGCGTTGACGCTTGACCCTCCTCGCAGGCGGCATTCAAACGGCTGGTCAACGTCCATTTGCGCGAAGGCCGCATAGCAGCGGCGGCGGCGTTGATCGAGAGCTTGCAGGCGCATGGTGTTTCACACACCCGCCTGCTCGGCGCACTCGCACTGGTCCGTGCTGGAGCCGGAGCGCATGACGCGGCAAGAGCGCTGTTGGGACAAGACTGGCTGCCGCCGGTCCCGGCGCTGCGCGTGCCGCAGCCTTGGCCCGATCTGGCGGGGTTGAACGCGGCAGCGGTAGCCGAATTGCTGGCCGACCCGGCGTTGCGGTTTGATCGCCACGGCACTGCCTCACGCCAGACCTGGCGGATTGATCACCCCGGGCGGGCTGACGCGCCTGCGATCCGGGCGTTGCTGGGCGCGATTGCGGAGGCCGTCGGAGAATGGCTGGCCGCAATGCCGCCGCAGGACCAGCCTTGGCTCGCTGTTTGCCCGCCGCGCCTCGCTTTGCGATCATGGTGCGTCATCACCGGGGCAGATGGCTTTGAACAGTGGCACATGCACCCTGAAGGCTGGCTAAGCGGGGGTACTATCTGGCAGTACCGCAGGCTGTTGCAGACGGGAACGAAGCGGCGGGCTGTCTGGCCTTCGGCATGCCTGCAGGCTTGATCGGAGCAGCCGCTTCCGAACAATTTGGCGATACGCTGGTCCGCCCGGAAGCTGGCCTGCTGACCCTGTTCCCGTCGCACGCCTATCACCGCACCTATCCGCACCAGCAAGACGGACCCGATGCGCAGCGGATCTGTCTGGCGTTCGACCTGATCCCGGCTTAGCGCCGCTGCTGCCACCAGAGCAGGAATTCCGCTGCAATTGCGGTCAACTGCACTTCATTGGCGGTGCTATGCGAACGGGTGCCAGACTGTGCCATCCGCTCCAGCGCTTGTTCCAGCCAGTCAAGATCGAGCCATTCGCTCAAACCCGCCGCACGGAACGTGGCGATCCGCTGGCGTGCCGCCGGGGCGTGGCGTTGCAGCCGGGGCAAGTGATCAGGCGAAGCTGCCATGCCATGCTTTCGCAGCCTGATGGCATCGGGCAAATGGCCAGCCAGAAGGGCCCGGCCCAGTGCACGATCCCCATCGGGCCCGGCGGGCAGGTGGCGAGGTAGCCCGGCGATCAGGCGCAGCAGCCCGGTATCACGGAACGGATAGTCCATCCTGACGGCACCGGGGTAGAATTCATTGGCCAGGCTCCAGGCCTTGTCGGTTCCGCGCTGGAACCCAAATAGCGCGCCGCGGCGCGGGCTGGGTTGCGCTGACGGTCAACAAGTGGCGCGCTGGTTTGATGCGCCGCAAAGCGGACATGATAATCCGCTGACGCCGTTAGCCGCTTCATCCCGCCAAAGCGCTGCCGCAGCACCCTCGCCATGCGCCGCCATCCGGCCGGAGCAGCGCTTGGCAGCCGGGCAGTCACGCTCAGTTCGCCATAGGTGCCGTTGAGCATCCGGGTGCAGCCATGGTGCCGGGCAGCTTGCTGAAAGGCTTCGGTCAGGACGTGGCGGTTGGCGAGTGGCGGGCCATTGCCGCCTGCCAGAATACCATCATGCGGGCGATAGGCGTTGAGGTCTTCAGGCGGTGCGACTTTCACCAGCGGCAATCCCAGATGCTGCGCCACCTGCGCGGCAAAGGCCGTCTCGTCGGGCAAGTTGCTTGCCACCGGCGCTGCAGAACTGAAGCATTGCACCCGCGAAAGATCGGCTCCGCAGGCTGCGATCAGCCAGGCGAGCAGCGACGAATCGAGCCCGCCGCTGAGCAGCAACGGCCGTTGCCGGATAGCGTTCGATCCGCTGGCGCATATCGCGCAGCAAGTGACTGCGCGTCAGTTCGACGGCATCTGCGAAGGTGCCGTCAAACGGCGTCTCGGTGATGGGCAAGTCCGGCGCAATGACCCGTAGCTTGCCTACGCGGTCCAGTTCCAGCACGCCGCCAGGCGCAAGTTCGTGCACCCCGCGCACGATGGTCTGATCGCCCCGGTTGCGGCGCAACGCGCCCTTGCCGAGCGCATAGCGCAGCCCGTCGGCGTCCAGTTCGGCGCTCACCCAATCGAGCCGGGTCAGCGCGAACAGATCGGGAGCCAGCGCGATGCGGCCCTTGCCCTGCGCATAGAGCACCGGATCGCGCCGCACGGGTGAGGTGAGCACGACAACCGACCCATCGGCATTCCGCCGCAGCCAGCTCCATTCGCCGCGCAGATACTGCGCCGCTGCGGTTCCGTGGCGATCATAGACCGCGCTGACGATCCGGGCGGGGCCGCTGCCGGGAGGCAGGCCGAAGGCGCGCGCGGTTTCAGTCAGGTCCCACAGGTCTCCAGCGAGCAGCGCGGTCGCGCCGTCCCCGTCCCAGCGGTCGCGCGCGGCGGCGCTAGGATCGGCTGCTTCGGCATTCCAGCCTGCCCCCGCATGGTCCTCGGCCAGACCCAGCGCCGCGCAATCGCGCGGGTCCAGCGGCCCGCCATCGGTCCGGATCAGGGCGTAGAGCCCGCTTTTGCGCGGTGTGGTCACGGAATGATGCGAACTGCTTGAACCTGCCCTGCCTTCTGCGCATAGGCTGGGCAATGCAAGAGGTGTTCGACACTGCTGCCCGCCGCGCGATCCGCACCGCCCTGGCGCGTGAGAGCTATGCCAGCGATTCCGTGCGGCTGGTCGATCGGCGATCTGCACGGCTGGGACTGGTTGGTGGCGACGCACCGTGGGCTCTATGCGGTGCGGCTGGGCGCGGCGAAGCTGGTAGCGCATGGCTGGTTCTTTGGCCTGCGCGAACACGGCGAGGCGTTTTACCTGTTTGAGAACTGTGCCTTGCGTGATCGCACCGCACTGCTGGGCCGGGTGGTCCGGCTGGACCGGAGCGACCGGCAAATCACAGGGCATCAGGTGCTGGCAAAAGGCCTGCACCCCAATTGCCACCAACTGGCGATTATCGGCGAAGTGCTTTGTGTCGCTCGATACCGCAAACCAGACCATACTGCGGTTCCGGTTGGACGGCACGGTTCTGCCTGCGCTGGCCCTGTTCGGGACCTCCCCTGGTCAGCGGCGACCAGCGGGGCCTATCACCACATCAATGCGATTGCCGAGATTGATGGGCGCATCGCGATCATGCTGCATAACGGCAAGCTGGTGCCCGAGCGGAACAGTGAAATTGCGTGGTTTGACCGAGATTGGCAGCCGACCGGGCGGACCGCGCTGGATGGCCGGATGTGCCACGATCTGGTCTGCGATTCGGCAGGTATGCTATGGTACTGCGCATCGTTTGACGGCAGCATTGCGACGCTGGCTGGGCCGAAGATTCCGCTGGTGAAAGACTATATGACGCGTGGGCTGGCCTTTGCAGGCGGCGGCGCAGCTGCGGGGGGGGCGACTGCTGCACACTGTGCAGTCGGGTATTCAGCCTTCGGCCCGCGACAGGTTCGCGACGGACTGAAAGGCGGCGTGATCCTGTGCGATCACGCCTTTGCACAAATCGGGAAAATCGAACTGGGCGGGCCGCCCGCTGAGATCATCGCGATCAATTGATCGACCCGATGATCAGCGGAGCAGCCCGCCAGCCGAAATATCAGGAAGCTTGGCAATCGGGGAACGGGTTCCCGCCAACGTCCGCGCCGCCACCTGGCTGCGCAGCGGTTTCCATCACGTCCAGCTCAACCACTTCAGGTTCTGCCCAGACGAGCTTGGCTTGATCTTTTGAAACGCTCATTTTCACACACCCTCAAAACACCGGTCTGAGACCAAACCGGCAGTTGAAATATCAATTCCGGTGCGACCCCTTTCCTGATCAATACAGGATTCACCTTATGGTGCAAGCTGGTCGTTAACGCCGCGGTCCTTGCGCAGCGCGGTTGAAGCGGCACCATTCCCATGCCAGTGCAATGTGCGGCGGGCGCAAACATGGGAAACGGGAGAGACATGACGGACAGCGGCCAAGCCTGGCAGGTCTGGATCGATCGTGGCGGCACCTTCACCGATGTGGTGGCGCGCGATCCGGCGGGCCGAGTCCACACCGCCAAGCTGCTGTCCGAAGACCCTGCGCGCAGCGAGGATGCCGCAATTGCGGCGATTCGCGGCTTGACCGGCAGCGCGCCCGGCCAGTTCCCGCGTCTTGCGGTCCGGATGGGGACCACCGTGGCCACCAATGCTCTGTTGGAGCGGAAAGGCGAGCCCACCGTGCTGGCGATCACGCGCGGGTTCGGCGATGCCCTGCGGATCGGCACCCAGGAACGCCCAGAACTGTTTGTGCGGCGGATCGACCTGCCGCTGCCCTTGAGTGCCGCAGTGATCGAAATTGACGAGCGGGTCTGCGCCGATGGCACGGTAGAGCGCGCGCTCGATCCGGTGGCGGCGCTGGCCGCGTTCGAATTGGCCGTAGCGGAGGGGTACCGCGCGATCGCAATTGTCCTGATGCACGGCTACCGTTTCCCGGCGCATGAGGCGCAGCTGACCGAGCTGGCGCGCGCGGCGGGGTTCACGCAGATCTCGGTCAGCCACGAAGTTGCGCCGCTGATCAAGCTGATCGGGCGCGGCGATACTACGCTGGTCGATGCGTACCTTTCCCCCGTGTTGCGGCGCTATGTCGATGCGGTGTCGGCGCAACTGGGGCCGCAGAACGCGCCGCTGTTCATGCAATCGAGTGGCGGCCTGACTAAAGCGGCGCGGTTTCGCGGCAAGGATGCGATCCTGTCCGGTCCGGCTGGCGGGATCGTCGGCATGGCGCGGACGGCGGAGCTGTCGGGCATCAGCAAAGTCATCGGGTTCGACATGGGCGGCACCTCCACCGATGTCAGCCACTATGCCGGCGCGTTTGAGCGTGACAGCGAGACCCGCGTGGCGGGCGTGCGCATCCGCACCCCGATGATGCGCATTCACACCGTGGCGGCGGGCGGCGGGTCAATCTGCCGGTTCGATGCGGGGCGGTTGGTGGTCGGGCCGCAGAGTGCAGGCGCAGTGCCGGGGCCAGCGTGCTACCGAAACGGCGGGCCGCTGACGGTGACCGATTGCAACGTACTGCTAGGCAAGTTGCGCGCGGTGCATTTTCCACGCCTGTTCGGGCGGCAGGGAGACCAGCCGATTGATTCGGGCGTGGTTGCGGAGAAATTTGCCGAACTGGTGGCGTCGATCAAGGCGGAGACCGGGCAGGATCACGCACCTGAGGCGCTGGCCGAAGGGTTCATCCAGATCGCAGTCGCCAACATGGCCAATGCGATCAAGCAGATATCGGTCGCGCGCGGGCATGATGTGGCAGGCTATGCGCTGGCGTGCTTTGGCGGAGCGGGCGGCCAGCACGCGTGTCTGGTCGCTGATGCGCTGACCATCGATACGGTGCTGATTCACCCGCTGGCGGGCGTGCTCTCGGCCTATGGCATGGGCCTCGCAAGCGCGGCGGCGGTGCGTGAACGGACGCTGGGGTTGGCGCTGACGGCGGGTGTCGAGCCGCAGGTTGAAGCGGCGCGCGCCGAACTTGCCGCACAAGGTCTGCGACGAACTCGGCAACGCTCCCCGCCGGATCGACGCCAGCCTGTTTCTGCGCCGCGATGGGTCGGAAAACACCATCGAACTGCCGCCCGGCCCGGCGGATGAGCTCAGCACTGCGTTCCGAACCGCGCACCGCGCGCAATTTGGCTATGACGGGGCGGGCGCGCTGGTAATCGACCGGATCCGGGTGGAGGCGATTGCCGAGGATGCCAGCGCGGCGCGGCTTGATTGGCCCCTGCCCGCGCAGACCGCACCGCCGCTGGAACTGGCCGAAGCCTTTCTGCATGGAAAGTTACGGCAGGTTCCCGTCCACGACCGCGCCAATCTCGCCGCCGGGTTTTTCGCGCCGGGTCCGCTGATCGTGATCGATCCGCTGGCGACCACGGTGGTGGAGCCGGGCTGGACATTGCGGGTGGACGGCGATGGCAGTCTGCGCCTCACGCGAACTACGCCGCGCGCTATCGCAGCGCAACGCGGGGACGGGCGCAGACCCGGTGCGGCTGGAAATTTTCAACGGCCTGTTCATGGCGATTGCCGAGGAAATGGGCTCGGCGCTCGCGCGTTCGGCCACTTCGGTCAACATCCGCGAACGGCTCGATTTCTCCTGCGCGGTGTTTGATAGCGCCGGGCGGCTGGTGGCCAATGCGCCGCATATGCCGGTGCATCTGGGGTCGATGGGCGAATCGGTGCAGACGGTGCATGCGCGCGCGCTCGGACGGGAAGGATGGCCGGGGCGTGCGGCGCGGCGATGCCTATGTGCTCAACGCGCCTTATGCCGGGGGCACGCACCTGCCCGATATCACCGTGGTCATGCCGGTGTTCGTCAGCGACGGGGAACGGTCCCGGATTTCTGGGTTGCAGCGCGCGGCCACCATGCCGATGTCGGCGGGATCGCGCCGGGATCGATGCCGCCCAACTCGTGCTCGATCGAAGAGGAAGGCGTGCTGCTCGACAACGTCTTGCTGGTCGATGAAGGGCGGTTCTCGCGAAGCGGAGCTGCGCGCGCTGCTGTCCAGCGGGCCCTATCCGTCGCGCAATGTCGAGATGAACCTCGCCGATCTATCCGCGCAGGTCGCGGCCTGCGCACGCGGCGGCGGCAGGGCTGGAGCGCGCCTGCGACGATCACGGCGCGCGCAGTGGTCAACGCTTATATGGACCACGTCCACGCCAATGCCGAGGAAGCCGTGCGGCGGTTGATCGGGCGGCTGGAGGATGGCGCGTTCCGCTATGAAATGGACAACGGCGCGGTGATCGCGGTGGCGGTGCGGGTCGACCGCGCCGCACGCCATGTGACCATCGACTTTGCCGGGTCCAGCGACCAGCTGCCGGGCAATTTCAACGCGCCGTTCTCGGTGGTGCGCGCAGCGGTGATGTATGTCCTGCGCACCATGATCGACGATCCGATCCCGATGAACGAAGGCTGCCTGGCCCCGGTGACGATTCTGGTGCCGGAGGGCTCGATGCTGCGCCCGCGCTATCCCGCCGCTGTGGTCGCGGGGAATGTCGAAACCAGTCAGGCGGTGACCGATGCCTTGTTCGGGGCCTTCGGCGCGATGGCGGCGGCGCAGGGCACGATGAACAACTTCACCTTCGGCAATGACCGAATATCAGTATTACGAAACCATCGCGGGCGGATCGGGCGCGGGGCCGGATTTTGATGGCACCAGCGTGGTCCAGACGCATATGACCAACAGCCGCCTGACCGATCCCGAAGTGCTGGAAACCCGCTTTCCGGTGCTGCTGGAGGAATTCAGCATCCGGCGCGGATCGGGCGGGGCGGGCGCGCACAAGGGCGGCGACGGCGCGGTGCGGCGGGTGCGGTTCCTCGAAGCGATGGAGGCCGGGATCCTGTCCAACCGCCGCCGGGTGCCGCCGTTCGGGCTGGCATGGCGGTGCGGATGGCGCGCCGGGCGCGACGCGGGTTGGAGCGAAGCTCAGGTGAAGTTGAGGTCCTCGATTCGACGGCGAGCGTGACGGTTGCCCCCGGTGATGTCATGGTGATCGAAACACCGGGCGGGGGAGGGTTTGGACGTGCATAATCATCAGCAAAGCCCAGGCCATCCAAACCCGTCCGCCCTGAGCCTGTCGAAGGGCTGCCTTTTGCTTGGTGCCGTAATGCAGGACGCACGCAGAACAAGAACAGTGCGTCGACAAGCTCAGCATAGACGGGTTTGGGGAAGGGTGAGCAGGATGGATCAGGCGCAGTGCTCGGGCGGGAGCCAAGCATGAACTACTGGCCACTCCTTGGCATCCTCGTCATCGTCGCGGGCTTCGTCCTGCGCTTCAATCCGCTGCTGGTGGTCGTCGCCTCGGCGCTGGTGACCGGGCTGGCGGCGGGCCTTGATCTCCACGCGATTGTCTCCGCCTTTGGCAAGGCGTTCAACGATACCCGCTATGTCAGCGTGGTGTGGATCGTGCTGCCGGTGATCGGCCTGCTGGAGCGCTACGGCTTGCAGGAACGCGCACGCGGGCTGATCGCCGGGCTGCAGGGGGCCACGACTGGCCGCTTGCTGACCGGCTATCTGCTGCTGCGCCAGGCGACGGCGGCGCTGGGGCTGACCTCGATTGCGGGCCACGCACAGACCGTCCGGCCGCTGGTCGCGCCGATGGCCGAAGCGGCGGCAGAGGAAGTGACGCCGCTGAGCGAGGCCGAGCGTGAGGAGATCAAGGCGCTGGCGGCGGCGACTGACAATGTCGGGTTGTTCTTTGGCGAGGACATCTTCATCGCGATCGGATCGATCCTGCTGATGGTCGGGTTTCTGGAGCAGCAAGGCATCATGCTCAGCCCGTTCGAACTGTCGGTGTGGGCGATCCCGACTGCGATTGCCGCCTTCGTGATCCACGCCTTCCGGTTGTGGCGGCTGGACCGGCGGCTCGCGGCGAAAGGAGCCGGGGCATGATCGGTTTGGCGCAGGTCTATCTGCTCGCCGGAATGACCTTCGCGGTGTTCGCGCTGCTTTCGGCGCGCGATGCCAGCAATCCCAAGCGTTTTGCCAATGCCGCGTTCTGGGGCGCTGCTGGCGTTCTCCATGCTGCGCGGGCGACCGATTGAGTGATTTTGAGAATGGCCTGCTGGTGATCGCGCTGGTCGCTATCGCGGGACTGCGCGGGCTCGGGCGCGGAACGGCGGAGAGCCTGCCGGCAGAACGCTCCGCCCATGCTGCCCGCCACGGCAACCGCCTGTTCCTGCTCGCGCTGGTGATTCCGGCGACGGCCTTGATCGGCACGTTCGCGTTCAAGCAAGTACCCGCATTGGTCGATCCCAAGCAAGTCACGCTGGTCAGCCTGGCACTGGGCGTGATGCTTGGCGCTGGCGGCGGGCATGGTGTGGTTGCGGCCCAAGGTGCTGGTCCCGCTGGAGGAAGGCCGCCGCCTGATGGACGCGGTCGGCTGGGCCGGGATTCTCCCGCAGATGCTGGCCAGCCTGGGCGCGGTGTTTGCGCTCGCCGGGGTGGGCGACGCAGTCGGCGGCTTGATGGCTGGGGTGATCCCCGAAGGCAGCCTGATCGGCGCAGTGCTCGCTTACGGTCTTGGCATGGCGCTGTTCACGATGGTGATGGGCAATGCCTTCGCCGCGTTTCCGGTGATGACCGCCGCCATTGGCCTGCCGCTGCTGATCCGGCACTATGGCGGCGATCCGGCGATTGTCTGCGCGATCGGAATGCTGGCCGGGTTCTGCGGCACCCTGATGACGCCGATGGCGGCGAACTTCAACATGGTCCCCGCCGCGCTGCTGGATCTGAAAGACCGCAACGCAGTGGTGAAGGCGCAGGTGCCGACCGCGCTGCCGCTGCTGGCGGTCAACATCGCGCTGATCTATTTTCTGGCGTTTCGATGACCGTGCTGAACACAACCCACGCCGCGCAGTTCATGGCGCTGACGACTGGGCATCTGACCCGCGAATACCCGCACAAGCTGGACCACGTGCTGGACGGGCCGAAGGATGCGCAGACGCCCAGCGCGCTGCATCCGATTTTCCACGGCAGCTTCGATTGGCATTCCTGCGTCCACGGCTGGTGGCAAGTGCTGCGGCTGGCGCGGCTTTATCCGCAATTGCCCGAAGCGGCGCAGGTTCGCACACTCGCCGCACAGATGTTCACGCCGGACAACTGGGCGGCGGAGACAGCCTATCTGGAGCGCCCCTCAGCGCGCGGGTTCGAGCGGCCCTATGGCTGGGCCTGGGGGCTGGCCTTGCACGGCGAGATGGTTCGTCACGATGCGGACTGGGCACGGCTGGCCGATCCGTTCGCGGCCAACTTCGCCGTGCGGTTCAAGGACTTTCTGCCCAAGCAGACCTACCCGATCCGAGTTGGCACGCATTACAACTCCGCCTTCGCGCTCACCCTCGCGCATGACTGGGCGCAAGACCACGATGCAGACCTGCTGGCGCTGATCAAGGCACGCGCCAGCGACTGGTTCGGGCAGGACCGCGCGTGCCAGGCGTGGGAGCCGGGCGGGGACGAATTCCTCTCCTCGGCCCTTTGCGAGGCCCTGCTGATGAGCCGGGTGCTGCGCCGCGCTGACTTTGTCGACTGGTTCGCTGCCTTTCTGCCCGATGCCGCCTCTGCGCACCCGCAAACGCTGTTCGAACCGGCCTTCGTCTCGGATCGCAGCGACGGCAAGATTGCGCACCTTGATGGGCTGAACCTCAGCCGCGCGTGGTGCTGGCGGCAGCTTGCCGCGCGGCTGGCTCCAGCCCCGCTATCGGCGCAGTTCGAAGCGGCGGCGCGGCTTCATCTCGATGCCGCGTTGCCGCATCTGGCGGACCACTACATGGGCGAGCACTGGCTTGCGACCTTCGCGCTGCTGGCGCTGGAAGCCGGATGAGCGAACGCCGTATTTCCCGCAGCCGGATCGCCCGCGCACTGCGCTTGCCCATCAAGGCGCAGCTGCTGGCGGGGCTGGCCTGGGTCTTGATCGGCTGGGCCGCGCTGGCGATCCGCTGGCTGCCTGCGCGGCATTACCTGTGGGTGCTGGGCAAGCCGGTTGGCGCGGTCAGTTGCCAACCAGTGGTGGGTGCGCGGCGATTGGGCCGCGCCCGCGCGCTGCGCACCGCCCTGCGCCGCGCGGCGGCCTCTGCCCCGTTCCGCAACAATTGCCTGCCGCAAGCGCTGGCGGGCGCGGTGCTGTGCCGGATCGCCGGGCTACCGAGCGCGGCGCATCTTGGTACCCGGCTGAGCGGCGCGGCGGGGATGGAGGCCCACGCCTGGCTCGCGGTCGGGCCGGTTGCGGTCAGCGGCGGCCACGCCTGGCACGATTACACGGTGGTCGCCTGCTACCTGCGCGGTTGATTGCGCCATTCGTTTGATTTTCCCATTCGTTTGATTTCTTTGGCAACCAGTTTGCGCCGCGCCCGCGCCTTGCTAAGCAGGCATTCAAGGAGACACCATGCGCGCCACCCCTGAGTTCGATTTCGACCTGCCCGAAAGCGCGCGGATGATCCGCGACGCGGCCGCCCGCTTTGCCGACGAACAGATCGCCCCGCTCGCCGCGCGGGCCGATGCCGAAGACTGGTTCCCGCGTGACGAGCTGTGGCAGGCCATGGGCGCGCTCGGCCTGCACGGCATCACCGTGGAAGAGGAATGGGGCGGGCTGGGGCTGGGCTATCTCGATCACGTGATCGCGGTCGAAGAAGTCAGCCGCGCATCCGCCTCGATCGGGCTGAGCTATGGCGCGCACTCAAACCTTTGCGTCAACCAGATCCGGCGCTGGGGGACCGACGAGCAAAAAACGAAGTACCTGCCCAAACTGATCAGCGGCGAACACGTCGGATCGCTGGCCATGTCCGAAGCCGGGGCCGGGTCAGATGTGGTCTCGATGAAGCTGAAGGCGGAGGCAGTTCCCGGCGGCTTCAAACTCAACGGCACCAAGTTCTGGATAACCAACGCGACCCACGCCGATACCCTGGTAGTCTATGCCAAGACCGCGCCCGACGCATCGAGCAAGGGCATCACCGCCTTCCTGATCGAGCAGGAGGACGAAGGCTTCAGCATCGGCCAGAAGATCGACAAAATGGGGATGCGCGGCTCGCCCACCGCTGAACTGGTGTTCAACGACTGCTTCGTCCCCGAAGACCGGATCATGGGGCCGCTGCACGGCGGGGTCGGCGTGCTGATGAGCGGGCTGGATTACGAGCGCGTGGTGCTCGCCGGGTTGCAGCTGGGGATCATGCAGGCCTGCCTCGATGTGGTCATCCCGTACCTGCGGGAACGCAAGCAGTTCGGCAAACCGATCGGCGCGTTCCAGCTGATGCAGGCCAAGGTCGCGGACATGTACGTCGCGCTGCAATCGGCGCGCGCCTATACCTATGCCGTCGCCAAAAGCTGCGATGCCGGCCAGACGACGCGGTTCGATGCGGCGGGCGCGATCCTGCTTGCCAGCGAAAACGCGTTCCGCGTGGCGGGCGAAGCGGTGCAGGCGCTTGGGCGGCGCGGGCTATACCAAAGACTGGCCCGTCGAACGCTTTTTGCGCGACGCCAAATTGCTCGATATCGGGGCGGGAACCAATGAAATCCGGCGGATGCTGATCGGGCGGGAACTGATCGGGGCGGCCTACGGGATGATGACCACAGCGCTGGATCAACTACCCCACGCCCGCAGTCGCGGCGCTTTATGCGCCCCGAGCGGCAGGGCGTGGGAGCTGACAGTGACGCCGCTGGTGATGTGCCCCAGCTATTGGGGGCCAGCGCGGCTGGTGGAAAACATGGCGGCCTTGCAGAAGGACGGCGCGGTGTGGATGTCGCTCGCGCCGATGGAAATCGAAAGTCAGGCATCGCGGTGGCGGCAGCCAGCGGGCATGTCGTGATCATGGGGCTCGGCATGGGCTGGGTTGCAGCGGAGTGCGCTTGCCGGGCAGAGGTGACGAAAGTGACCGTGGTGGAACGCGATCCGGACGTGATTGCGCTGCACCGCGCGCTTGACCTGTTCGCGCGGTTGCCGGGCGGCATGGGCGAAAAGGTCAGCGTTGTTGATGGTGACGCGTACCTCTGGCAGCCGGGCGAGCCGGTGGACTTGCTGTTCGCCGACATCTGGCTGCCGCTGATCGACATGGCGGATCGCGCATCCGAAGTGCGGCGGATGCAGGCGAACATCGGCGCGGACCGGGTGTACTTCTGGGGGCAGGAGCTGGAAATCGCGCGGCACTGCGTCGCTGCCGGGCGCGCGCTTGATACCGCAGGGATCGCCGCCACGGTGCGCGAACTGGGCCTGCCGCTTGTCGGTCCGGACCTGCCGGACTATCCCGCCCGGACTATCGCCGCCGCCAAGGCCTGGATGCGCGGGCGCTGGCTGCCCGGTACGGAGAACCCCTTCGCATGACTGCCCCTGTTCTGCCCACCACGCTTAACCCGGAAAGCCCCGAGGCGCAGGCCCGCGCTGCGCACAACCGCGCGCTGGCCGCCGACCTGCGCGCGCGCGTGGCCACGGCGGCGCTGGGCGGCAACGCGAAGTCGCGCGAGCGGCACACCGCGCGCGGCAAGCTGCTGCCGCGCGAACGAGTAGAGCGCCTGCTCGATCCCGGATCACCCCTGCTCGAAATCGGGCAACTGGCCGCGAACGGCGTCTATGACGATGACATTCCCGGCGCAGGGATCATCACCGCGATCGGGCGGGTTTCGGGGCGGATGTGCATGATCGTGTGCAACGATGCGACGGTGAAGGGCGGAACGTATTATCCGCTGACGGTCAAGAAGCACCTCCGCGCGCAGGAGATCGCCGAGGCCAACCACTTGCCGTGCATCTATCTGGTCGACAGCGGCGGGGCGAACCTGCCGCACCAGAGCGAAGTGTTCCCTGACCGCGACCATTTCGGGCGGATTTTCTACAACCAGGCGCAGATGAGCGCCAAGGGTATCCCGCAGATCGCCTGCGTAATGGGCAGCTGCACCGCGGGCGGCGCTTACGTGCCGGCGATGAGCGACGAGAGCGTGATCGTGCGCGAACAAGGCACGATCTTCCTGGCCGGGCCGCCCTTGGTCAAGGCCGCGACGGGGGAGGAAATCAGCGCCGAAGACCTTGGCGGGGGCGATTTGCACGCCAAGAAATCGGGCGTGGTCGATCACCTGGCCGAAAACGACGAGCACGCGCTGACGATTGTGCGCGACATCATCAGCCACCTCGGCCCGCGCCACGAACACGGCCTGCCGCTGAAGGAACCGCGCGCGCCGAAGTACGATGCCGATGAACTCTACGCGGTGGTCCCGGACGATGTCCGCGCGCCTTATGACGTCCACGAGGTGATCGCGCGGCTGGTCGATGGCAGCGAGTTTCACGAATTCAAGGCGCTCTACGGCTCGACGCTGGTCTGCGGCTTCGCGCATATCTGGGGCATGCCGGTCGCGATCCTCGCCAACAACGGCGTGCTGTTCAGCGAGAGCGCGGTCAAAGGCGCGCACTTCATCGAGCTCGCCTGCCAGCGCAAGATCCCGCTGCTGTTCCTCCAGAACATCAGCGGCTTCATGGTCGGCGGCAAATACGAGGCCGAGGGGATCGCCAAGCACGGCGCCAAACTGGTCACCGCCGTCGCCACCGCGACCGTGCCCAAGCTGACCGTGCTGATCGGCGGCAGCTTCGGCGCAGGCAACTACGGCATGTGCGGGCGGGCTTACTCCCCGCGCTTCCTGTTCACCTGGCCCAACGCGCGGATTCAGCGTGATGGGCGGGGAGCAGGCGGCGTGCGTGCTGGCCACCGTCCACCGCGATGCGGGTTCGTGGTCGGCAGAGGAGGCGGAGGCGTTCAAGGCCCCGGTGCGCGCGAAATATGAGGACGAGGGCAACCCGTACTACGCGACGGCGCGGCTGTGGGATGATGGGGTGATCGATCCGGTGCAGACGCGGGATGTGCTGGGGCTGGCGCTGGCGGCGGCGCTTGAAGCGCCGATACCGGAGCGGCCGGGGTTCGGGGTGTTCCGGATGTGAGGGGGGTATCAGAGCTATGAACGACAAACGCAGCCTCACGCTCGCCGAACATAAATCGATGGCGCAAGACAGTTTGCGACGACTTCTTGACCTGTACGAAATGAGTGAGGCAAAGCCTCATCATATCCCGTCTATGGCTATAGAAATCTGGAATATTCTCTGTAGCGCGGCGATGCAGCAGGACTTGAAGAATCGTAAGTTTCCGTCTCCCGCCATGTACAAGGAGGGGCAGAAAAAGGAACTGCTATTGCCTCTCGTCGGCTTCCAGTTGCATTTTCAGCCTCCAGGAGTGTCGTTCCATCCTGTGCTCAATAAACTCGGCGCGGGAATGGTTTACGACCTACATCCCTTCAAAACGTGGTGGAAAAAGGACATCGCTCATCAGCCTCTGACAGCGCCCGGCGAGTCCTTACGCCACGATCTAATTGATCTAACGCGGTTCGGCATAGTACGGTTGATTAGAAACAAAATTGCCGCGCACCATGACCGATCTCGCCCAGCCCTTATGGATGAACTGGAACGCTCTTCGTTGATCAAAGGGTGGAGTTTTCAGATGGGCGGACAAACCTATCGCATAGACGATGGTGAGTTCGAGATTGTGAGCTCGTATGGATCCGCAATACTTCGGCAGATCGCGTTCGAAACGTTGGGCGGCTTCGGAATGATAACAGTGCAAGGCAACGTTGCCGTCGAGCAGACCAAATCCTCCCCGGAACGGGGAGGTGGCGCGGCGAAGCCGTGACGGAGGGGGCCCGCCTGGCCGGTTACGCTGTGCTGTGAGGAGAGGTGGGCCCCCTCCGTCCGCTTCGCGTCCACCTCCCCGTACCGGGGAGGATTTTTGGTGAGTGACCGCAATCTGCCGCCGGTGCTGGTGCAGCCGATCAAGCGGATCAGGCGCGCGCGGGCGATGCGCAAGGACATGTCGTTGCCCGAGGTGTTGTTGTGGCGGGAACTGAAGGGTCAGCCGCTGGGGATGAAATTCCGGCGGCAATTCCCGGTTCTCACATACTACGCAGATTTCGCCTGCCTCTCAGCGCGGTTGCTGATCGAGATCGACGGCATCGCGCATGACATGGGCAACCGGCCCGAACGCGACGAACGCCGCGATACGGAATTGGCGGCGGCAGGCTGGCGCATCATCCGCATCCCCGCCACCGAAGTCCTCAAAGACGCCAAGGCCACCGCCGACGCCTTGGTCAAACGCGCGCTCGCAATCACGCAACCCGCCAGCGTCTGAACCCCAACCCAGCTTATTGCTCGCGCATCGAGCCCCAGAACTGGTCGGTCAGCGGCTCCAGCAAGTAGGACAGCGCGCTGCGCGGGCGCAGGCGGACCATTACGTCGACGGGCAGCCCGGCGCGCAGTTGCAACTGGCCGCCGTGCGCGGCTTGCAGCCGGGCGAGCTGGTCGCGGTCGACCACGATCTCGCCGGTGTAGAAGGTCATCCCGGTGGCCTCATCGGTAAAGCTGTCGGCGGAAAACCGCGAGACCTTGCCAATCAACGGCCCCGCGCCGCGATCCTTGATCCCGCTGAAGCGCAGTTCGGCTTCCTGCCCGATCCGCAGATCATCCGCGTCTTGCGGTGAGAACCGCGCGGCGACCACCAGCGGCTGGTTGTCGGGCACGATATCCATCAGCTTCTGCCCCGGTGCGACCACGCCGCCCGCGGTGAAGATCGACAGGCCGACCACGGTTCCCGCAACCGGCGCGCGAACATCGGTGCGCGCCACCTGTTCACGCGCGGCGGCCAGTTTGGGCAGGACATCGCCGAGCTGGATTTCGACCTCGCGCAGGTCCGACCCGATCCGGGCGCGGAACGATTGCTTGGTTTCGGTGCCCTGCAAGCGGTTCTCTTGCGCGGCGGCGCGGCTTTGGCCGACTTGCGCCGAATATTGCCCGCCTTGCCCGGCGGCGGCGGCGCGCATCCGTTCCAGCTCGCGCATCCGGGTCTGCGAGACGAAGCCTTTCTCTGCCAGCGGCCGATAGGCTTCGATCTGCTGGTCGATCAGCTTGATCTGTTCCTGCGTGGATACGGCCTGGCTGCCAAAGCCCTGGCCCGCAGCACCCGACTGGCTGGTGCGCGCCTGCGCCATCCCGGCCTGCGCCGCCAAAGTGGCGGAGCGCGCGGCGCGTTCGGAATATTGCAGCTGCAAAATTCGCATAGCCTCGGCCTGATCTTCGGGCGTCAGCGACGCGAATTCGGGCGGGGTGCGGAACGTGCGCGCGCCGCTGAGTTCGGATTCGAGCCGCGCGCGCAGCGCCAGCAGGCGGATCGCCTGGCTGGTCAGCGCGCGTTCCTGCGCCTGGACTTCGGGCGCGGCGATCCGCAGCAGCACTTGCCCTTGGCTGACCGTCTGGCCTTCCTTGACCGCCATGGTCCCCACCACCCCGCCATCGCGGTGCTGCACCGCCTGGCGCTGGCCCGAGACGCTGAGCGCGCCCGATCCGATTGCTGCTGCATCGAGCGGGGCAAACGCGGCCCAGCCGAGGAAGGCGACGAAGAACAGCCCGGCGATGATCGCGCCCTTGCGGATCTCGCTGCGCGGATTGGCGATTTCGCGCGCGGGGCTGAGCGCGGGCAGCGCCTGCTGCATGGGGACCAGTTCGCCGCTCATGCCGCCACCACGCGGCCGTCATTGGGCCGGGTATCGGCAGGCCGCGCGGCTACCTTGGGCGGCTGCGGCGGCATAATCTTGGCCAGCACCTCATCGCGCGGGCCGTACAGTTCGGCCTGGCCATTCCGCATCACCAGGATCTTGTCGACCACCGGCAGCACGCCCAGCTTGTGGCTGACGATCAGCACCGAGGCACCGCGCGCCTTGGCTGCGGCGAGTGCTTCGAGCAGTGCGGTATCGCCTTCGCTGTCCAGATGCGCGTTGGGTTCATCGAGGATCAGCACCACCGGCGCGCCGAACATTGCGCGGGCCAGCGCGATCCGCTGGGCCTGCCCGGCTGACAGGCCGGTGCCGCCCGGGCCGAGCCGGTAATCGAACCCGCCCGCCAGTTGCTTGATCAGATCGCCCGCGCGCACCACTTCGGCGGCTTTGACCACATCGGCATCGACCGCATCGCCATCCTGCCCGATTTCGCCGGAAAAGCGCGAGATATTCTCGGCCACGGTTCCGGCGAACAGCACCGCGTCCTGCGGCAGATAACCGATGTATTGCGCCAGCCGCTCGGGCGCCCAGTTGTGCGCTTCGGCCCCGTCGAACCGTACCGACCCGCGATCAATCGCGGTGGCTCCGGCGATTGCGCGGACCAGCGTGGACTTGCCCGCGCCCGAGGGGCCGACAATTGCAACCACTTCGCCGGGGGCAACCGCAAAGCTGACATTGTTGACGATCACCCCGTCACGCCGCGCGTTGAGCAGGCTCAGCCCCTCGACCGCCAGCGCGCCTTTGGGGGCGGGCAGGGCCGTGGGATTGGGCGCATCGGCCACTTCGAGCAGCAGGCTGTCAAGCGAGCGGAAATCGTCCAGCGCATCGCCCAGCATCCGCGCCGAGCCGATCAACTGTTCGACCGGTTGCAGCGCGCGCGCGATCAGGAATGACGCAGCGAAGATCGCCCCCGCGCTGATCGAACCGTGGATCGCGAGCCATGCGCCCAGGCCCAGCCCGAGCGATTGCAGCGCCAGCCGCACGAATTTGGTGATCGTGAAGTA
The DNA here is from genome assembly GCA_963802015.1 of uncultured Alphaproteobacteria bacterium. Taxonomy (GTDB): domain Bacteria; phylum Pseudomonadota; class Alphaproteobacteria; order Sphingomonadales; family Sphingomonadaceae; genus Novosphingobium. The sequence goes on along the minus strand of CAWDHB010000004.1, from coordinate 135,021 downwards.
GCCGCCACCGGCGAAGTTGGCGTCGGTCTGTTCGGCCAGCATGCCTTCACGGACGCGGCCTTGGCGGCGAACCATCGCCGCACGCATGCCCAGTGCGCGGATCACCCCGGCGGAACCGATCATGTGTTCCTGCAAATGGTAAGTGCCATTGGCGGTGGTCTTGGCGCGGTCGAGCCGGGGCCGGGTGGTCTTTTCGTTGCGCCAGGCGAGGTAGGGCAGCACGATAATCCCGACCAGCGCGACCAGCCCGATCAGCGGATGGACGATGAAGCAGACGATCATGTAGATCGGCGTCCACGGTGCGTCGAACAGCGCTACGATCGGCGTGCCTGACAGTACCGCGCGGAGATTGTCGAACGAGCGCAGCGCGCCGCGCGCTTCAGGCAGATCGGGCCGGGCGAGCGTGGCATCGAGCACGGTCTGCGCCAGGGCATTGTCCAGTTCCACCCCGGCGCGCACCAGCAGGCTGGTCCGCACCCGGTCGAGCAGGCTGAGCGTGGCGAGCGCAAACAGCAGCACCATGGTAATCAGCAGCAGCGTCTGCTGGCCGCGCGACGGCACCACCCGGTCATAGACCTGCAGCATGTAGATCGTCGGGCCGAGGTAGAGCAGGTTGACCAGCGCGGAAAACAGCGCGGTCGCCCGCAAATGCGTCGCCACGCGCCGCAGCGCGCCTTGCATGGCCGGGGAATTGGCTTTCAGGATCATGCGATTGACCTTGATCCAGAACGGGCGCGCGTCAAGCCCTGACGCGCGCCATGTCTGGATTGACGATCAGAGCCAGTGCAGCGCTTCGGCGGTTGGTGAGGGCGGAACCGACCAGTCAACCCAGCCGCCGCTCTGGCTGGGCGGTGTCGGCGTGGGCTCGGCGTCAATCCGGACCCCGAAAGCGAATCGATGCCAAGCAAGGTGGCCGAACCCCCAGCACGCCGTTCCAGAAGACCTTGATCCGCAGATCCATGATGCCATCATTGTTGAAATCGAACACCGTCGCTTTGCCGATGGTACCGCCGCCGCCGATCAGCAGGCGGTCGTCATTGATGCTGAAATCGGTGATGAAGTCATGCTTGTCGCCCTGATTGAAGACGAAGGTGTCGCGCCCTTCGCCGCCGGTCAGGATGTCATTGTCGCAAGCCGCCGACCAGCCAGTCATGGCCTTTGCCGCCGTTAAGGGTGTCGATGCCCGCCCAAGCCGAACAGCTCGTCCTCACCGTCGCTGCCGGGGATTGTGTCATCGCCGGTTGACCCCGGAGTCGTGACGATCACGTCAGTAATCCCGTTGACAGTGACGGTTACGGTCGCCGTGCGGGCAAAGGTGCCATCGCTGATGGTGTAAGTGAAGCTGTCGCTCAGGTTCTCGCCCGCTTCCAGCTCGTCAAACGCATTGGCGTCCGCGCATACCGCAGGTCTGCGTGCCTGCATCGAAGATTACGCGTGCCCAAGGTGCCCGCGGTGTCGACCCCGGTGATGGTCAGCACGGCCCCGGCATCGGGATCACTGTCATTGGCGAGCAGCGTGGTCCAGAGGTTGGCGGTGGTGGCATCCTCGTCGACTGCAACGCCATCGGCCACGGCGGTGGGGGCTTCGTTGAGGTTGCCGACGTTGATCGTGAAGGTCTGGCTGGCCGCTTGCCCGGCGCTGTCGGTTGCCACAGCGGTGATCGAATAGCTCGCGGCAGCTTCAAAGTTGAGCGAACCAGTGGTGGTCACCGCGCCGGTAGCGCTGTTGATGATGAAGCGGCCACCGGCGTTGTCCGACAGACTGTAGATCAGCGTATCGCCCGGATCGACCGCGCTGACAGTGCCGACGGCTGTATTGGCCGCCTGGTTTTCATCGACGGCGTTCGCCGAGAGCGCCACCGTCGTCGGCGCCGGGCCCAGCAGCAACCGCACAATCTGCGGATCGTGATCAGTCGGACGGCCCGCCGCGGTGAATTCGGCATTCAGATGCACCGCATCATACTGCGCGCCGGTAAACAGCCCGGCGGTCGCGACGATATTGTCGAGCAACTGGCTGTTGCCTTCGAAGACATAGCTGTACCGCTCTTCTTCGGGCAGCAGCGTGGCCAGATTGGCCATCACCCCGCCTGCAGTCAGCTGGGTTTGCGCAGTTTCGAAATAGAACCCGTTCCAGTCACCCAGAATCATGTAATTGAGCGCCGGATCGGTCGCCAGATTGGCGTTGATATAGGCCCCGACTGCGGCGGCCTGCGCGGTGCGCGCAGCCGTCGCCGGCATTGGCCGGCGGCTGGGTCGCGCCCCACAGCGGATCGCTGCCGCCGCGCGAGGTGAAGTGGACGTTGATCGTGGTCACTTCCTCGCCCTGGAACAGCCAGGTCGCGACCAGCGGCTTGCGGCTGCCGTTGAATGCGCCGATCGGTCAGCAGCGCCAGACTGCCCGAGACCAGCGTCACCCGGTCGGCCTGATAGAGATAGCCGTTGCGGATATTGCCGCCCGGCTCGCCGCCGGTGGTGTTGGCCACATCGGGCGCGATTTCGACATAGGTGTAAACCAGCCCGCTCTGCGCAAAGATCGCGTCGATCAGGCCCTGGACGTTGGAAACGCCGCTCAGATCAGTGCCAGACCCCGCGCCGTCGGCGTCCTGCACTTCCTGTACCGCCAGGATATCCGGCGCGCGCAGGCTGTAGACGATGTCATTGGCCAGGATCGTGTACTTGTTGTCCGACGGATCCATGTTTTCGAGGTTGTAGGTGGCGATGGTCAGATAGTTCGCATCGCCGATCAGCGCGGTCTGCTCTTCGGCCAGCGTCGTGTCTGTCGTGACCGTTACCGCCGCCGTCACCAGCACTTCGTAATTGAGGAAGCTGTAGTTGAGCACGCCGGTGACGCTGGCCAGCTGATCGCCGATGGTGTGCGCCGGGGTATAGCCGAACAGCGCGCCGAAGCGGTCGTCGAGCTGGATCTTCTCCGGGTTGTAGTCGCCGGGCCGGAGATGGTGATTCCGCCGCGCGCGTTGACGCCGGTTGCGCCCACGCCGAGCGAGGCGACGACGTCGGTCTCGCCGAACGAATTGGTGTTGGAAACCACTTGCGGCGCGTCAATCGTGACCCGCATCCCTTCCAGCGTTTCCCAGAAGTCGATCCCGTCAGTGGCGGGATCAAAGCTGGTCAGGCCATCGTTGTCGATCTGGCCGGTCGGGCGGCAGCAGCCCGCCGGTGCCGATCAGCACGGCGGTGGGCAGGGCATTGCCTGAGCTGGTGACAGTGACGGCAGTCTGGTTGAGCTGGGTGACCGACAGGCCCGCACCCGAAACGAATTCGGCCACGCTGCCGCTGACGCTCACCGCATCGCCGATGGCGACCGCCGGGGCGGTGCCGGTGAAGACGAACACTGCGTCAGAAGTGTTGGCGTTGCCGTCACCCGATCGCATCTTGCAGGAAGTAGCCGGTGGTATCGACGGCGGTCACGATCCCGGTGGTGGTCACCGGCTGGCCGACATAGGCGGAGGTGTGCCCCGCGCCTTGGATTTGCATGATCGTCAGCGGCACGGGATCGTCGTTGGTAATCGTGCCAATGGCCAGGCCATCACCGATCACCGCATTGCCGGTGACGTTGGAGAGCTGGACGGTCAGCGTTTCGTTGTCTTCGCCTGCCACGTCGCCGGTCACCGGGATCGTGATCGTGCGGGTGAACTCGTTGGCGGCGAAGGTGATCGTGCCGCTCAGCACCGCGGCCGCGTCCAGATCGGCGGCGTTGGCGGTGCCGGTCAGCAGCACCGCATAGTCCACCGTGGCGGCGGAGGCGAAGCCGCCCGCGCGGCTGACGGTGAAGGTCAGGCTGGCGGTGCCGGCATTGCCTTCGGTCACGCTGGCATCGGCCGACGCTGATCACGCCTTGCGTCAGTGCCCGAAACGAAGCTCTGCCCGGCATTCACCGCGCCTTCGGTGTTGGCCACGTTCGCCGCCCAGGTGAAATCGCCATAGCTTGAACCGGTGCCGGTCAGTTGCAGCGTCAAGCCCAACGACGGCGGCGGCCTGTTCGACGCCGACATTGGTGCTGGTCATGCCCGATTGCCGCGCCGCTGGTGGCGGTCATCGTGCCTTCATAGCTGAGGAACTGGACGACCCGGCCCAGGTTATCGACCAGCGCAAAGCCATCGGGCGCGCCGTTCTGCAGGCCGGGGGCAAGTACCTTGACGAAGCCGAAGCCGTTGCTGGTGTCCGTCAGCGTGCCCGACAGGCTGAGCGTGCCATAGCTCGCCCCGCCGTTGCCGTTGTACAGCACCAGCGTCCAGCCGGTCAGGTCGGTTCCGGCGAGCCCGGCGATCTCGATGAATTCGTTGGGTCTGCGTACCCGCCGTGATCGTAATTGAATTCGTTGATCCAGACGTTGGCAATGGCGGGGGCGGCATCATCGTTGGTGATCGTGCCTGCGCCCGCGGCATCGCCGATCGTCGCGCCGCCGGTCGGGGCGGAGAGCGTGACCGTGAAGGCTTCATTGGGTTCAAATGTGGTATCGCCCGCGATCCCGACGGTGACCGTGGCGCTGGTCTGGCCATCAGCGAAGGACACGGTTCCGGTCAGGGCACCGCTGAAATCTGCCGCATTGGTCGTGCCATTGGCGACGGTCCAGGTGGCATCGACCGCACCCGCGCTGCCGCCGCTGCGGGTGACGGTGAAGACCATGTTGGTCGTGCCGCTGTTGCCCTCGGCAGTGGCAACATCGTCAATCGCCAGCGTGCCAGCGGGCGCGGCATCATCGTTGGTGATCGTGCCGGTGCCCGATGCATCACTGATCGTCGCGCCGCCGGTTACGTTCGACAGATCGATGGTGAAGGTTTCGTTGGCTTCAAAGGTGGTGTCGCCTGCGACCTGGATCGTGATCGTCCGGGAGGATTCGCCATCGGCGAAGCTGACCGTGCCGGTCAGCGTGGTGGTGATCAGGTCGGCTGCATCGGCGGTGCCGAAATTCAGCGCCCAGTCGGCAGTGACTGCGCCAGCCGTTCCGCCGCTGCGGGTGACGGTGAAGGTCAGGTCGGTTGCGCCCGTATTGCCTTCGGCCAGCGCAACGTCATTGATCGCCAGCGCGCCCGGAACCGGCACGGCGGCGCGCGGGGTGATCGAGAAGTTGTCGATCCCCAGACCGTCGTCGCTGCCGGTGGCATTGGTATCGGTCCAGCGGATCCAGAACGACTGGCCCGAAGCGACCGCCGCCGCCAACACCAGCGAATAGGAAATCGCGGTTCGGTTCGCAGCCAGATTGCCGTCGCAGCGCGCCAACGACGCCCAGTTGTAATCGGCGCGGTGAAATTCAGCTGTGAAACGGTGGTCCAGGTACCGGTGGCGAGGCTCAGTGGCGTCAAAGCTGATCTGGAACATCCAGACTGTCGGCGCGGGCCAGCGTGCCCAGTCGCCATTGTTCGCCGGTATAGGCGATGTCGAGCGTGCCGATCGCTGATCCGGTGTTGTTGGTGAACTGCGCACCGATCACCGGGACGTTGTTGCCGCTCTGGAGCGTTCCGAACGCGCGCTCGGTGCTGGCGGCTGCGCCGAAGCTGTAGGTATCGCCGGTGGTGGAAGAGCCGGTGCCGGTGCCATAGAGCAGGTTCGCGGCGGCCCCGGCTTCGTCGAAAATACCACCCGCTGGGCAGGAGTTGCGGCGGTCCCGGTGTTCGCCAGGGTATCGAAGTTTTCAGTAACTGCCGTGCCAATGGCGGCGAGCGAGATCGCGCCGAAGCCGGCCAGCGCGGCAGGGGCTGGGGCCGAATCGCTGCCGCCTTGCGCCGCGGTGCCTGGCGCACTGGCCGGGGCCGGGCTGGTTGCTGCGCTCGGCGTGCCCTCGGCAAATGCGGTTGCGCCATCGGCTGCGGCAAAGCCTTCGCCGCCAAACTCAGCGGCGAACTGGAAAACACCGTCGGCTGCGAGCGTAAAGTTGGAATTGGTCATGCTGATGGCCCCTGATGGTTCCGCCGGTCTGTGCGCGGCGGTCACGCTAGTCTGTTGTGCGAGAATTGGTTTCCCCGCACGATTGGAGACTAAGTATTACAACTGAAAGGCAGGCCCAAGCTGTTTCCCCGGCAATCAACAGGATAGTGGAGGGGAGGGGGTGAAGTCACCATCAACCTGCGGTGCGTGTGCAACTTTACTCCCTTCCCCTCGGGGAAGGGTTGGGGATGGGGGAGCGAGGCCGATAGGCTTCGCGTCTAAGCTGGCGTGGCCCCCCATCCCCGCCCTTCCCCAGGGGGAAGGGAGGCCATCGCTTCACTCTGAAGTCATCGGGCGCAAAGCAAGCTCACAGCCAATGCAGCGCTTCAGCCGTGGCGACCGGCGGGGCGGACCAATCGACCCAGCCGCCGCTTTCGCTGGGCGGATGCGTCACCGGCACGGCGTCGATCCGCACCCCGGACAAGGAAGTGATCCCCAGCAAGGTCACCGATCCGCCCAGCACGCCGCCCCAGAACAGCTTGATCCGCAGGTCCATGATGCCATCGTTGTTGAAATCAAACACGGTCGCCTTGCCCACGGTGCCACCCCCGCCGATCAGCAGGCGGTCATTGGCCTTGTCGAAATCGGTGATGAAGTCGTGCTTGTCGCCCTGGTTCATGACAAAGGTATCCAGCCCTTCGCCGCCGGTCAGAATATCATTGCCGATGCCGCCTTCCAACCAGTCGTGCCCCTTGCCGCCGGACAGGGTATCCACACCGCCATAGGCCGAACAGCTCGTCTTCGCCGTCGTTGCCGGTGAAGGTATTATTACCCGGCGTAGGAAAATAACCGACATTGATATCGGCCAGCCCGGTGACGTTGACGGTTACGGTTGCGGTCGCGGTGTTGACCCCGTCGCTCAGCGTATAACCGAAGGTATCGGTTGCGATGGCGCCAAAGGCCAGTTCATCAAAGCTGTTGGCATCGGCGACATAACGCAAGGACTGCGTGGCCGCATCGAAGATCAGCGAACCCAGCGTGCCGGTGGTATCAACCGCCGTGATCGTCAGCACCGTTCCGGCGTCGGCATCGGTGTCGTTGCTCCGCAGGGCAGGCCACAGGTTGCCGGTGGTCGCGTCTTCATCGACATAGACTGTATCGGCCACGCCAACGGGCGCGTGTTCTTCGCTGGTGATCGTGGCCTGCGCCTCTGCGTCCGCAAGTGTCACGCCGCCCTTGGGGATCACTCAGGGTGACGAAGAAGGTCTCATCCGCTTCGGCGATTGTATCTCCGGCCACGGTGACCGTGACGACAGCATAAGTCTGGCCTTCGATAAAATAGACCGTCCCGGTCTGCGGGGTGGCGGTGAAATCGTCGGCACTTGCGGTGCCGGTCAGCCCCAGCGTCCAGGTGGCGCTGACCGCGCCGCTGGAGCCGCCGCTGCGGGTGACTTCGAAGGTGAAATATTCGGTCCCGGAATTTTCCTCGGCCTGAACCAGATCAGCGATGGCCAACGCGCCCGGCGGGCCTGGAGGCGCTTGCGGGGCAAAGGCGACGCCGCGAAAGGCCGTGTTCGCCGAGGCGGTGGCAAAGGTGCTGAACAGCGCGGTGCTGAACGCCGCATTGTATCCGCCGGTATCGATCAGCGTGACAATCGAGTTGGCGTTAGACTGCGCAGTGGTGGCGTAAAACTGCACGCTGGTGCCGGTCGTTTCACCTGCGAGGCCGCGCAATCCGAAGGTAAAACCGCTGATTGCCCGGCCGTTGTCCACCCACGTGCCGCCAACCAGCGAAAATTTCAGCAAGCCACCACCAGTCGCGGTTGAGCGGTCATCGGTGACATAGACGGTGTCGACCCCGGCCACATCGGTGGACAGATCGGCGAAATAGAATTGGTAGGGGGAAAGCGTGGCAGTCGGGAAGCCTGTCAGGTTGGTAATGGTCTCCCCTGCGGTAATGGGCGTTCCGGTCCCGACGCTACCCAGCCGCAGTGCTCCGGAATTAGAACTGACATAAAGCTGGCCATCGGCGATGGCGATGCCGCGCAGATTGGTAAAGTTGCTCGCCACCACGGTTGAGGAAGTTGCGCCGTGGGCGGCCGTAACTACCCCGGTCGTTCCGCCGTCCGCCCAATAAGTTGTTCCATCCAGGCTGACTGCCCCGCGCACGTTGTTACCGCTGAACGCGGTGCCCAGCGTGGTGCTGGTATCGACAAAACCATTGTAATCCACGCGGCCTATCACGCGCTGAACTGCCGTGCTGGTGCTCGTCGTAACTCCGGCGGTGCCTAATGCGGCATCGTAACCGGTCAGGATCAGATATTGCCCATCGGCGCTGCGTGTCAGCAAACCTTCAGACGTCGCGGTGCCGGTGGCGGTCAGGATGTGGTTCGCGCCGCTGGTCACCGTGGGCAGTCCGATCGCTTGCAGCAGATTGCCCGCGGTATCGTATTCGTCCAGCGCGACGATGGTGGCCGCGTTGGTCAGCGACGCCAAGCCATTGCCCACGCGGTAGACCACAATGTTGCCAGCGGTGAAGGCCGCAGCGGCCGGTTGCGGCGCGGCGACCGGCTGGTCTTGGGCCGGGGCAGCCGGGGCGGTTGCCGCCAGGGCTGCGCTGGCAGCAGTGGCGCTATCGCTGACTGAAGTTGCCGCCGCAGCTTGGCTGTCATCCGCTTGCACCGCCACGCCGAAGCGGTCCGGACCAAAAGCCTGCAATTGCGCTGTGGCGACACCGGTCAATCTGTTCGCCGGAACGGCCACGGCGCGAATCGCAGCGCTGCCCTCGTCGCCGATCAAGCCTTGGCCAAAATCGCCCCAGTCCTGAAACAACGCACCCGACGTGAGGAAAAAGCCATTTTCAGTCATACAATTTGCCCCTGATCGCCCCGCCGGGCTGCATGGGCAGGCAAGCTGTGGTCTGGCCACAGGACGTGATGTTCCTGCGCGATGGCCGGGTGACTATGGCAAGCGGGTGCCAGCGCCAAGCTGTTTCGCTGGCAATCATCAGTATTGGAGCGGGGGTGAGGGGGTGATGGCTCCATCAGCCTGCGGTGCGCATAGTTCATTGCTCCCTTCCCCTCGGGGAAGGGTTGGGGATGGGGGAGCGAGGCCGATAGGCCCTCGCGTCAACGCCAGCGCCGAACCCCCATCCCCGCCCTTCCCCAAGGGGAAGGGAGTGAAGAAGGATTGCGTCACTCCGATCCAAGCCCCTTCAACATCTGCCCCAGACCCGCTGCCCCAGACCCGCTCATGCTGAGCTTGTCGAAGCACCCGCATGTTACGGTATGGTGCCGTGCGCACGATGGTCCTTCGACAGGCTCAGGATGAGCGGGAATTTAGCCAAATGAAGCTGGGCTCGCGAAGCGCAAAGCAAGCTCAGCTCTCGCCAAAGCTGAACGGCTCTACCCCCCGCCGCAGTTCGTCGCCGGTCACTTCGCGGCCCACCGGCGGGGCGGCGCGCGCGGCGCAGGCGGCGCGGTTGCACAGGCGGCAGGTGACGCCGATGGGCGTGGCCTGGACCTTGGCGGGATCAAGCCCGCGCGCATAGACCGTCGCGGCGGCGTGTTCAGCGGCGCAGGCCAGCGCGATGGCGCGGGTAATGCCGGGGCGGTCATGGCTGCCGCCGCCCGCGCTGACTGTGCGCGCGATGGAGAAGAACCGCTGGCCATCGGGTAGTTCCAGAAACTGCGTGACGATCTCGCCGGGGGTGCGGAACACCGAATGGACTGACCACAACGGACAGCCACCGCCGTGCGCCGCAAACGGAAAGCCCGCGCCGTCGAGCCGCTTGGAGACATTCCCGGCGGGATCGACCCGGATGAAGAAGAACGGAATCCGGCTCGCACCGGGGCGTTGCAAGGTGGTCAGCCGGTGCGCGACCTGTTCGAAGCTGGTGCCGAACTGGCGGCTAAGCGCCTCCACATCATAGCCGCGCGCCTGCACCGCGCGGGCGAATTTGTCGTAGGGCATCAGGATCGCGGCGGCGGTATAGGTCGCCAATGCGCGGCGCACCAGTGCGGCGGCGGTCGGGCTGGCGAACGTCTGCGCGGCGATCAACGCGGCCAGTTCCTTGCGCAGCGCGGTATAGGCGATGTGCGTTGCGATCTGGAACGCGCGGCTGGCGGCGTCGAGCGTATCATCGATCAGCAGTTGCGCATTGTGCCGGTCATGGCGGCGCAGCGCCTGCATCATCACATCGGGGGGCAGATAGCGCACTTTCAAGCCGTGATTGGCGCGCAGCCACTCGGTGGCGCTGCCTTTGCTCTCGATCTCGGCGGCGAGTTCTTCGGCGCGGGCATCCAGCGCGGGGAAGTAATTGCGCGCCTCGGCCACGAACCGCCGGGCTTCGGCCACCGGGTCGCTCGCCAATGCCGCGCCGGGGCTTTCGCGCTGCTGGGCCAGCGCCTGTTGTTCGCGCGCATAGGCCCCGTGCAATCGCAGCAGGGCCTCGCTGATACCGGGGAACGAGGCGGCCAGATCGGCCACTTCCAGCGGTGAGACCTCGATATCAGACAGCAGCGGATCGCGCAGCACGGTGCCCAGGCGGCGCGCGTAATCCGCGCTGTCCTCGCCCGCAAACTCCGCCAGATCAAACCGATAGCTTTTGGCCAGCCGCAGCAGCAGTTCGGCGGTCAAAGGCCGCTGGTTGCCCTCCAGCAGCGCGACGTAAGACGGCGAGACCGCCAGATCGCTGGCCATCGCTTGTTGAGTCAGCCCCAGCTCGCGGCGCAGACGGCGCAGGCGTGGGCCGAGGTAAAGCGGGCGACTTTCGTTCATGACAAGCGCTATTGTCAATGTATGACAACTTTACAAGGAAAACCTGTAAAGCCTTACAAGCTGACTCCGCCGCTCCTTCCCGCTGCGCATCGTTTCGCGGATGTATTTCATCAACAAGCGCCCCGGCGCAGATGTTCAAGGACGACGACCATGACCTACCAGCAAACCATCACCGAAGCCGGCCAGACCATCGCCAAGTCGGCGCAGACCTGGAGCGGGATCGACGCGGAAAGCGTCGCCCGGATGCGGCTGCAGAACCGGTTCCACACCGGGCTGGACATTGCCAAGTATACCGCCGGGATCATGCGCGCAGATATGGCCGCTTACGATGCCGATCCCGCGAACTACACCCAGTCGCTCGGCTGCTGGCACGGGTTCATCGGCCAGCAGAAGCTGATTTCGATCAAGAAGCACTTCGGCACCACCAAGGGCCGTTACCTGTACCTGTCGGGCTGGATGGTCGCCGCGCTGCGCAGCGAATTCGGCCCGCTGCCCGATCAGTCGATGCACGAAAAGACCAGCGTGTCCGATCTGATCGCCGAGCTCTACACCTTCCTCAAGCAAGCCGATGCCCGCGAATTGGGCGGCCTGTTCCGCGAACTGGACGCAGCGCGCGCTGCGGGCGACGAAGTCACCGCCAAGGCGCTGCAGGCCAAGATCGATAACTACGAAACCCACGTCGTGCCGATCGTCGCCGATATCGACGCCGGGTTCGGCAATGCCGAGGCAACATACTTGCTGGCCAAGAAGTTCATCGAAGCTGGCGCTTGCTGCATCCAGATCGAAAACCAGGTCTCGGACGAAAAGCAGTGCGGCCACCAGGACGGCAAGGTCACCGTTCCGCACGAAGACTTCCTCGCGAAGATCCGCGCGGTCCGCTACGCCTTCATGGAGCTGGGCGTGGACGATGGCGTGATCGTTGCGCGCACCGACTCGCTCGGCGCTGGCCTGACCAAGCAGATCGCGGTCACCCACGCAGCTGGCGACATCGGCGATCAGTACAACAGCTTCCTCGACTGCGATGAAGTGACCGAGATCGGCCATGGCGACGTGCTGATTACCCGCGATGGCAAGCTGCTGAAGCCCAAGCGCCTGCCCAGCAATCTGTTCCAGTTCCGCCCCGGCACCGGCGAAGATCGCTGCGTGCTGGATAGCATTACGTCATTGCAGAACGGCGCTGACTTGCTGTGGATCGAAACCGAAAAGCCGCACATCGGCCAGATCGGCGGGATGGTCAGCAGCATCCGCGAAGTGATCCCCAATGCCAAGCTGGTCTACAACAACAGCCCCAGCTTCAACTGGACGCTCAATTTCCGCCAGCAGGTATTCGACGCCTGGACTGAAGCGGGTCAGGACGTCAGCGTCTACGACCGCGCCAAGCTGATGAGCGTGGATTACGATATGACCGAACTGGCGCTTGAAGCCGACGAACGCATCCGCACCTTCCAGCGGGATTCGGCGGCGCAGGCGGGGATTTTCCACCACCTGATTACGCTCCCGACTTATCACACGGCGGCGCTCAGCACCGATAATCTGGCGCGCGAATACTTCGGCGAACAGGCGATGCTGGGCTACGTCAAGAACGTCCAGCGCGCCGAAATCCGCCAGGGCATCGCCTGCGTGAAGCACCAGAACATGTCCGGCAGCGACATTGGTGATGATCACAAGGAAATGTTCGCAGGCGAAGCCGCGCTCAAGGCCGGCGGCGGTGCGAACACGATGAACCAGTTTGCAGCCTGACCGGCTGCGGGGGAACCAGTTCGCGGCCTAGACCGCACCGTCATCCTGGGGAGGATGTCCGACCCGTCATGCGCCCCTTTCGCATGGCGGGTCGGTACGTTTTAGGCATGCCCGGAAATTCCGTCATGCCAGACTTGACGGATACAGTGTCATGTAATACATGACAAGCAATGGAGATCGCCAGCATCCGGCATAAGGCTTTGCGGCAACTCTATCTTGAGGGTCGCGCGAAAGGCTTGATCGAATCTGGCCGGATTATCGACATGCTCGCTTTCATCGTCGCTGCGGCCGATTTCGAGCGGCTGACCGAACCGCCTAACTTCGATTTCCACGCGCTGACTGGCAATCGCAAAGGCAGCTTCGCGATGACCGTCACGCGCAACTGGCGACTGACTTTTGTGCGGCTTGGCGACCACACTCTCGGCGAACTCGATCTGGAGGATTATCACTGATGACGCTCAAGCTGCACCCTTCACTGTTCGTCCATCCCGGCCCGTGGCTGCGGCGGACCTATTTCAAGCCGTATGGCCTGACGGTCACGGAGGTCGCCGAACATGTCGGTATTAGCCGCCAGAATATGAGCCTGCTGCTTAATGGCCACGCCAGCCTTACCGCCACGATGGCGCTGCGGTTCGAGCAGGCACTCGGCATTGCGGCGGACACCCTGCTGCGGATGCAGGCGGGCCACGATCTGGCGCTGGCGCGGATGCGGGAAGACGCGCCGGGCGTGGAAAGAATGCGGAAAGTGGAGTAAACTACTTCGGTGCCGCGTGGGGTGTGCATGTCAATTCGATAATCTCAAGCACAAATCGGCATCGGTCGGTCAGTGCATTTTCGGGTCAAGAATCGGTACCTTCCCGCGAGTTTTGATGCCTTAGCGGTGACTGAGAAATGAATATCGACACCTATGTCCCGACAGCGATGTTCCGCATATATTCCGGATTGGGACCAAATAGCCATCACCGGCAATCAAGCTGCGCGAGGGGTGGAAGCCATGGCCTTTCGCAGACCATCCTGCCCCCGGCATCGCCATTGTGAAGACTCAGAAAATGCCTCGGCGGGAGTTCCACCGAGGCATTGGAATCTCTGCCGTCGCTGACGGTATGCAGCGCTATTTGGTGCGCCGCTTTTTGGTTTCGTCCTTGCTGGCTTCCTTCGTCTTCGCAATGAAGTCAATCTGCTCGGCGTAGATCTCGCAGCCGTAGCGGGTCTGGCCGGCATTGTCAGTCCACTTGGTGTAGTGAATGCGGCCCGTGACCATGACCATCGCGCCCTTGGTACCGTGTTCGGCGACGCTTTTGCCGGTGCCTTTGAAGCAGGTGATCTGGTGCCATTCGGTCTCGGTCTGGCGATTGCCCTCGTCGTCCTTGAAGTTGCGCTTGGTGGCAAGTGAGAGGTTGCTGATCGCGGCTCCCGACTGAGCGGTGCGAACTTCCGGATTGTTGCCAACGAAGCCGACGAGAGTGACGGTGTTCTTCATGGTTCTGTCCTTTCAAAGCTGTTATTCCGTCCAAGGGACCATCCCTTTGACTGAGCCCCGAAAAGGCCGGGCACGGACAGGTCTGCACCGATCGCAGAGAGGGAAGCCCCGCTCGAAGGGGTGGTGCGGGCAAGCGCCTGTAGGGTGACAACACGGCCCTGAAAACGCGCGGGTTGCATGGCCTGACCGGGTTCGGTCAGGGACGTGGATTAGTCATGAAAGGGGATGGAGAAATGGGTGAACGAGGGCGCATTGGTCGCGTAAATAGCACGACGTCTGCCTTCGCGCCTTCGTCCTATCCAACAGTGAGAAATTGCTCTCCACCGTCCTGCAGACGGAGCTCGGCAAAACTGGACTGTGGGCTGAGTGGATATTCTGCCTGACGGCGGCCAAAGGGGCTGCATGACAGGAGAACTCATGAGCTGACGACCACGCCGGAACCACAGTCCGGCATTCAAGGCGAAGTTCGCGTTGGCTGACGTGAAGGTCGAGAAGCCTCTGGCCGAGTTGGCGCAGCAGTTTGACGTTCAACAGCGGCCAGGGTAGCCAGTTCACCAGTATGGCGTTCACCAGCGTGCTGCTGTGCGAAGAGATTGCCATCAGCAGGGGCGCGTGGCGCGACAGTGTTGTGATCGAGCGCCTGTGGCGTTCGGTCAAATACGCGGAAGTCTATCTGCGCGCCTATGGCGTCGTCAGCGAAGCCCGGGCATCGATCGGTCGTTATCTGAGCTTCTACAACGAGCGGAGGCCACATTTGAGCCTTGGAGCGAAAACGCCGGATCAAACATATTTTAACAACCTGCCGGTGATGATGGCAGCAAGAATTTGGCCGCCGATATGGGGCGTCACTCCGGTTGGGCTACGCCCTCCCTGCATGACGGCCACATCGGCAATTCGAGAAAACAACCGGCAAATGATCCACTCATCTAACGCCTATCGCCGTTCACACAAGCCGAGCCACCACTTTAGGGCGCAACGGGGTGCTCTATCGAGAGTTGCAATACAACACGATCAAGCTTAGCATCCAGTAGGTTTTCTTGAGGATGTGAAAACATGACTCCTGAGCAAAGATTGAAATGCAAAGCTCTTGGTAATCAGATTATTGCTCTTAATCGAACGACACGAGCCGCGATTTCCGAACAAAAGATGGGCTTTGAAGGCAAGCGGAAATCATCAGTTCTTGACATAGACGGACGTCGCGCGCTCATCGAAGAGCATATTCAAACATTAAAGTCCATCATGTGGGCCAGGAAAATCGCGATAACAAGATTAACTGATGAATACCGCTCTGTCGCGCGTGGATAGTTCATAAGCATCGGTGGCGTGACGCACTCAATTTCGCAACCTGAACCAAACTTGTGATGTCGCTGGCTATACCAATGATGGCTGATGAGTTAATGGCGGTGTCATGGTAGTCATGCAGTTCGACGCCGGCCACTACGTTGTGGAGCAGATCGCAGATTTGCCGACAATCGCGGCATCCTTGGCACCGGGGGACAAAGAGCAATCGCAGGACAAGCCGTCGCCGCTCACCGAGCGGCAAGCAACTACTCAGCAAACATCGCCTGATGAAATCTTGGTCGTGGCTCCCACCGGGGCGAACGCCAGCATTGATCGACAGACCTATGTCGTGCGCCGCACGCCAGAAACACGGACGCTCAGTGCACAAGAGCTTATCGCGCGTACGCCAGGGGTTGAAGTTGCTCAAAGTGGCCAACTTCGCCTGCTAGGGCAACCAGGTGTCCGTGTCCTGATCAATGGCAATTCAAATTCCGGTACAATGACTCAACTGCGCAGCCTCCCGGCAGACCAAATCGCAAAGATTGAGGTCATCTCAAATCCTTCCGCACAGTTCGGTGGCTCTGGCCCGATCATCAATATCGTGCTTCGCACTGATACAATTCGGGGCTTAACCGGAACCACTACGCTTTCTGAAGATCACAGGGGCTCGGACAGTCTCCGGGCTGGGATCAACTGGTCCGATGGGCAGAAATGGACTCTCACGGGATCTGCGTTCGCCGAATCGGCACATCTGCCGTCCGAGACGGCTAGGACGATTACATTCAGTTCATCCTCCGCAAGCAACTTCGAGCATACAAGCATTGCCAACAATCCGACGACGTTGTCCGGCAACTTGATAGCAACCTTTAGGACCGGAAAGCTTACGGCTACGGCTTCTGGCAGTATCCTCCATAATACCGCCTTGTCACTAAGCACCGGCACCAGTTCTATATCAAGCATGGGCGGATCACCAACGGCTTGGATAGGTCAAGGTGATACGCGTGGCGATGCAGTTTTGTCGGAACTTGGTTTCACTCTTAACGGCAACGCAAAAGGTGAGCGGCTGACAGGGAAACTAGCGCTGGGTCGATTCGAATCGAGCGACCGCTCCATCTTCCTTTCAACAGAAATGGGCTCTTCTCAGTACGTCTCTGAGCTTGATCTCACTACGTCAAACCTCGCTCTCAATCTGGATTACGAGCGACCGGTGGGTGCCGGTTCAGTGCTCAAATTGGGGCTGGGCCACAACTCCGAAGATACGAACGCGTCTTCACTGTTCACCCGCCTATCAAACTCAAGGAGTTTTTTCTCGGGGAGCATGAACGAGTATTCTGCTTACGCGACATGGGAATTCCCGGTTTGGGGTAGTCGTGTCCAGCTTGGCTTGAGAAGTGAGTCTCATGACTATTTGGATCGACTGACACCCGAATCAGGTACCGGTCAAAACTGGATGTTTCTACCCTCGTTTCATGTTGAACGTAAGCTCGGCAAATCGTTCGCAGTCTTGGGCAGCTATTCGCGCAAGGCCGGGTGGCCAGAACTTAGGGACACAGCGACATTCCTCAGACCATCGGGATTCAGTTCGGCAACCACAGGAAGCCCCTACCTTCAGCCCGAAGTCGGGGACACTTTTGAACTGAAAATGCGATGGAAACCGAAATCGCACCAGATCGAACTAGCCCTGACCAATCGATCAATTGACAATGTGATATCCTGGGATGCCAGCAGTAGTTCCGGGGAAGAGGTTTTGCTGACAAGATCGAATGTCGGCAGCCGTGAATTGCTGGGCTTGTCGCTGTTTGCAAAGGGCAACCTAAGCACCACGTTTGGCTACAACATCTCCGCCAGTCATTGGAGCCAGTCCTTTTGCCCTCAAGGCCTTCGAGCTCTCTGCCGCCGTTCCGACCAGAACAATTTCTCAATTCAGCTCGAATACAGGGAGGTAAATGGCAATAAGCCAGGTGGAGATGCGATCTCGGCACGAATTGGCTATTCTGGATCGCTCGATCTTGGTTCCGCCACCTTTCCGGCAACACTCAGTTCAACTATCTCGTGGACACATCTCTTTTCTAACCGACTGTCAGCGGTCGCTCTAATCACCAATCCGCTTGGCAGGCTTGACAGCAAGACGGCATACCTTGCTCCAGGCAAGGAGATCCTGTCGCAGAACCTCACCTCTCCAACCATTTTCCGCTTGTCGATCATCTACACCTTTGGCCGTTCTGATCGCTAGGTAGCCTTGCGGCCACCTAGTAGGTTGAGAGATCAGAGTCGGATCTAACCGGCGAAATTGACAACTTCAGAATCCAAGTCTGAGTTATTTGCCCCCTGCAGCTCAGACAGTCGGCCATTTGCTTCGAAGACGAATATCCGATCACCCAGACCCCAATTTGTTGGTCTGTGGGTGATAAGGATTGTTGTTATGCCGCGGGCCTTGACGCTCAGCAAGATCGCCGTTTCGGCGTCTGTGTCGAGGTTGGATGTGGCCTCGTCAAGGACAAGCACGTGCGGATTGCTCACGATTGCTCGCGCAATTAGGATTCGCTGCAGTTGTCCGCCCGACAGGCCACCAAGATTATTTGCCACACGCGTATTTAGACCCATCGGCAGGCTACGCACAAAGTCTCCGAGACAGGCATCGTCCAATGCCGACCAGATCTGATCGTCAGAAACCCCGCTTCTGAAGAACAGAATGTTGTCTCGGATGGACGCCTCCATTAACCGGTCTTCCTGAAGAACCGAACTGACCTGGGTTGTCACGACAGAGGGTGCATGGCCATCAATAGTAACAGAACCTCTTGTCGGCTCAAGGATTCCGACAATGATCTTCGCCAGAGTTGATTTACCCGCTCCGGATTCACCTCGGATAATCACCAGCTCTCCTGGTTGAATGCTCAAATTGATTTCCAGCAATGACCTTGGATCCAGGGAGCCGTAATTAAATGACAACGCTTTGATTTTGATCGCACCGTGCACTGGCCGATTGATTGAAGGAGGTGAATCGATTGAATTTTCAAACAGACTTTCTGCTTGACTCAGATGCTTCAACATCGCTCGACGCTGAAGGTGGAAATTAACCGCTGCGGCGACACCATCAGCAAATAGAGTCTTATATGCGCCCAGTGCCACAAGGCCGCCGACGGTGAACTTTCCAGCATCTACAAACAAGGCAGCGATCGTTACAAATCCAAGCGTTTCAGCAGAGCTAACCAGACGCACGATAGCCACGCGCCAGCCCTGAAGAACTTGCGTCTTGCCATCGACGAACGCAGAGTTGCGAGAAAGGGTCAGATAGCGGGCTCTTACACGAGAATGAACTCCCAATCGCCTGATCAAGGGCATCTGGGTGAATACATCGATAACAAATGCCTGCCGACGCTGGTTAAGTTCGATCGTCGTAGCGCTGTTATCCCTTCGGACTCGGTCAAAGACAAGGTCGATGGCGATGATACAGAACTGCGAAATCAGGCTTGGTAGAACCACCAAAGGTGAAATAACTACCGCGACAATGATGCCAATGGTAAGCGACACAGAGATCGAGCCCGCACTGCGACAGCCTTCTAGGTAAAAGTCCATCACTGCCCGGAGTGAAGCGACCTTATTCTGAATTGAAGATCCGGTATTGCGATAGAACCACTGCGCGGGCTTGGCCACAAGTGCATCGAACATTTCCCGGCTCGAAGCTAGGAACATCAGCCTGCGCACTGATACATAGGTCAACGTCGCAAGCAGGTCCATCGCTTGGCCTACAAACATCATGCCGATGAACCCGAACGCCATGATTGATAAGTAGTCCAGGTCATAATGCGTCAGCGCACTGTCGACCGAATACATCGATAGAAGGGGAACCAACAGTATCATCAGCTGTGCGAGTGCAAACATTGCGACTGCCCGCATAACCATCGGAACGCGCATGAACTGACGCAGGCTGACTCTCCGCATCCTGTTGGGCGTTGCTCTTGTAACTCTAGCAACAGGTGCTTCAGAAGGTTTTCCCGCAAGTTCGATTGCAAGGCCCTGTGATCGCGCTAGAAGTCGCCTTGCCTTGACCCAGGACCAACCCGCACTCGGGTCAAAGATCTGGGCACGACCGCGGACAATCCTTGCCACAAGCACGTAGTGCCCTTGGGTAAGAAGCAGGATGGCCGGACATTTCAGCACCGAAGCCCGCCTGATGTCGAAGAACACCGCCTCGGCATCAAAACCCAATAAACGCAAGCCATCGCGGACTTGATGCAGCGTCAGCCCACGACTGGTCGTTCCAACAAGATTCTTGATGTCGTCAATTCTACTCGGTCGACTGAATAAGACCGCCGCTGCAGCCATGCAGGAATAGCCACAATCACCGATTTCGCTTTCGGTTTCGACCTGAGGAGGCAAGAAGCGAACAGTCAAAAAGAAGGAAAATAAGTTTTCCCTTGCACGTCTTACTATCCGCTTAACTCGCCCAACCAATTACCTGTCCACCTAACTCGCGACCATTACTTCCCGTGCACACCAGCTATTAGAGGTTCCACCACACAAATCTGAATTGGTGCACCAGCTATTTGACGACTTATTGCAAGAACTTTCGTTCGTACACCAGCTATTAGAAGATCCTTCGCAATCCGTGCCATTTGCTCCGCCGCTCGTTATGGCCGCATGTTGCACCACGCTCCTGAGCATCTCATCAGTTAGCACGACCCGCCCGAATTCATCAAACTCCAGAGTATCAACGACAATAGGTACACTCATAACACTCTCCTTTCATGAATTTACTCATTTTTTTGCCCAACCCACAATCTCATACAAAACTAAGTGGGCAATTGAGCTTGGCAGCCTCTCGACTCTCCAGCCCTTGCAGCCATCTCTTTGTCTTCGATTTATCAAGACTCAAAGTCCCATCAGCATTGAGTGAGCCTATTGTATTTTTATCATCATTTAAGGCGACAGTGCATTTACCAATGCGACCGTCCGCTCTAATTAGATACGCATTCGATTTTGCAGCGTAACATATATAATTGGATTCTGAAGGAACCTTGTTTAGCTTCAATGCGCTCGCATTTGATTGAGCGATGTCAGAAGATGGCGATGTCGAAACATCAAGGGTAGCAGTTTTAGGGCGTTTACTCTGCATTCGGCTCCGCAGCCTATTCTCGATTTCTTTCGCCTCGACGCGACTTACGGGCAATTGTATGGATTTCCCACCATCGCCACCTAAGTCTCGGAGGTGCTGAAAGTCTAGAGTAAATCTCGAATCGTTACCAAACTCATTGGCGATTTGATCCATTAAGATTTCAAGATTTTCTATATTTTCTCTTCGTATGTGAATTCTTAGACAAATACTAAAATCGCTTTTACTACTCTTGGCTGCGACAATATTTTTCCAAATCTGCTCGAAGGAGCCGCGGCCATCAGAAAATTTTCTAACCTGATCGTGGACGCTACCCCAGCCATCCAGAGTGATCTGATAGCTATTTTGACGAAGCGAAACCAAATGATCGAATAGGGCCTGATCCAAGAGAAAAGCATTAGTCGTCATGAAGCCGTGGAACTCAACGTCATGTTGCCTACAAAGCCCGTCCGCAAACTCGGCAATTTCGAGAACGACATCACTCGCCACAAGTGGCTCACCGCCGAACCAACTGATTGCCAGGCTATCGAGCTCCGCAACTCTGCGCTCGATCATATTTTTGAGAGACTGGCGAACATTTGGCCTCATCTTGCCGATCATAAAATCTTCATAGCAGTAAGTGCACCGAAGATTGCACCGCTCGGTAGGCAAAATCGTAAGCTCAAGATGCTTCGGATTTAGCGTCGCAGCAATCTGCGCGTGAGTGAAGGGGCCGCCAGATAGATCGATTTCACCCGGAGCATTTAAATTTGACAACAACTCCACCCCCTCTTGCTTTATCGCAATAACAGCCGTTTATATCTGAGTTGTCAATATGGTGTTTGCATGGATGATGATCCGCGCATTTAGCTGAACCATTCACTATACCTGTCAAAATGACTCCGGCTGCGGATTGTTGCTGTCTATACCTTTGCACCTTTCGCTTGATGAATGGGACGTTCGACCGCTTTGGATTGGTTGATAGTGATATCCTGGGCCGTGTTGACAAATGACTTCAGCCATAGCCGGGCGGTCGCGAGGTTGCGGAAGCTCGCGAACGACATGACGGTCTTTTCATAGCGGGTGGTAATGCGGCGCTGCTGTTTCAGTGTCCCGAACATCCGCCCGATGCGGTTGCGGTCCGTGTCGAGCATGCCCGCTACCCCCTATTCGCCAACAGGTGCTCCACGACACTCGGATCCGCCAGCGTGCTCGTATCTCCTAAATTGGACACATCCCCCTCCCCGATCTTGCGCAGGATCCGCCGCATGATCTTGCCGCTACGGGTCTTGGGCAGGCCGGGCGCGAACTGGATCACATCCGGCGTGGCGATCGGACCGATTTCCTTGCGGACCCATTGGATCAGCTCTTTGCGCAAAGCCTCATCGGGCTCGACATCGGCGTTGGTGGTGACGAAGGCGTAGATGCCCTGGCCCTTGATCTCGTGCGGCATCCCGACCACCGCCGCTTCGGCCACCTTGGGGTGCGCGACCAGTGCGGATTCCACTTCAGCCGTGCCCATCCGGTGGCCCGAAACGTTGATCACGTCGTCGATCCGGCCGGTGATCCAGTAGTAGCCATCGGCATCGCGGCGGCAGCCGTCGCCGGTGAAGTAGGTGCCGGGAAAGGTGCTGAAATAGGTCTGGAAAAACCGCTCATGATCGCCCCAGACGGTGCGCATCTGGCCGGGCCAGCTGTCGGTGATGACGAGGCAGCCATCGGCCGCGCCTTCGAGCAAGCGGCCCTCGGTATCGACCAGCGCGGGTTTGACCCCGAAGAACGGACGCGTTGGCCGATCCAGGCTTCATCGGCGTCGCGCCGGGCAAGGGCGTGATCATCGCTGCGCCGGTTTCGGTCTGCCACCAGGTATCGACGATCGGGCAGCGCATTTCGCCCACGGTCCGGTAATACCATTCCCATGCCTCGGGATTGATCGGCTCACCGACCGAACCGAGCAGCCGCAGCGATGAGCGGCTGGTCCGCGTCACCCAGTCGTCGCCTTCGCGCATCAGCGCGCGCAAAGCGGTGGGTGCGCCGTAGAAAATCTCGACCTGGAACTTGTCGACCACTTGCCAGAACCGGCTGGGATCGGGGTAGTTGGGCACGCCTTCAAACATCACCGTGGTCGCGCCGTTCATCAGCGGGCCGTAGACGACGTAGCTGTGCCCGGTGACCCAGCCCACGTCAGCCGCGCACCAGTAGATCTGGCCGGGACGGTAATCGAACACATATTCGTGCGTGATCGACGGCCCAGACCGAGTAGCCGCCGGTGGTGTGGAGCACGCCCTTGGGCTTGCCGGTGGAGCCGCTGGTGTAGAGGATGAACAGCGGGTCTTCGGCGTTCATTTCCTCGGGCGGGCAGTCGGCGGACTGCGCCGCGACGCCCTCGTGCCAATCGATATCGCGGCCTGCGATAACCGGCATGGCGGCCCCGGTGCGCTTGAGCACGACAACGGTTTCAACCCCCGGACACTGCACCAGCGCGGCATCGACATTGGCTTTCAGCGGGATCGGCTTGCCGCCGCGCAGGCCTTCATCGGCGGTGATCACCAGCGTTGAATCGCAATCGATGATCCGCCCAGCGAGCGCCTCGGGGCTGAACCCGGCGAAGACAATCGAATGGATCGCGCCGATGCGGGCACAGGCGAGCATGGCCACTGCCGCCTCGGGCACCATCGGCAGATAGATCGTGACGCGATGGCCTTTTTGGACCCCGCGCGCTTTCAGCAGGTTGGCGAAGCGGCAAACTTCGGCGTGGAGCTCGCGGTACGTGATCGCGCGGCTGGCTTCCTTTGGATTGTCCGGTTCCCACAGGATCGCGACCTGCTCGCCGCGCGTCGCCAGGTGCCGATCAATCGCATTGGCTGAAAGGTTTAGGCGTGCCATCGGCGAACCATTCGATCCCGAACGTTGCTTCGTCGAAGCTGGTGTTCTTCACCTGGGTGAACGGCTTGATCCAGTCGAGCCGCTGCGCTGCTTCACGCCAAAAGCCTTCGGGGTCCGCAACCGAGCGCGCGTACATCGCGTGATATCCGGCTTCGTCGATCAGTGCATTCGCGGCCCACTCGGCTGGAACCGGATAGACTGCCTCACCCATGCTCGAAACTCCTTTGGCAAGCCTTGCCCTTGCCACCGCCCAAGCGCAAGCCACAACCAGCGGCAAGCGACGGGGGAACCATGACCGACAGAAGCAACGCTACCCAAGCACCATGCCGCGACGCAGAGCGAGAAGCAGGTGATCATCGCCAGTTCGCTCGGCACGGTGTTCGAATGGTACGATTTCTACCTTTACGGCCTGCTGGCGACGATCATCTCGGCGCAGTTCTTTTCCGGCGTGAACGAAACCACCGGGTTCATCTTCGCGCTGGCGGCCTTCGCGGCGGGGTTTGCGGTGCGGCCGTTCGGGGCGATCTGTGTTCGGCCGGATCGGCGATCTGGTCGGGCGCAAGAACACCTTTCTGGTCACGATGGGGCTGATGGGGCTTGTCGACCTTCGTGGTCGGGCTGCTGCCGAGCTATGCCTAGCATCGGCGTTGCCGCGCCGATCATGCTGGTGGTGATGCGGCTGGTCCAGGGCCTCGCGCTGGGCGGCGAATACGGCGGCGCGGCGACTTACGTGGCCGAGCACGCCCCCAACAACAAGCGCGGGCTTTACACCAGCTTCATCCAGACCACCGCCACGCTGGGGCTGTTCGCGGCGCTGCTGGTGGTGATCGGCACGCGGACGCTGCTGGGCGAGGAGGCGTTCAAGGACTGGGGCTGGCGCGTGCCGTTCCTGATCTCGATCGTGCTGCTGGCGGTCTCGCTGTGGATCCGGCTGCAGCTGGCCGAAAGCCCGGTGTTTCAGAAGATGAAGGACGAAGGCACCACCTCCAAGGCTCCGCTGACCGAAGCCTTCGGGCGCTGGAGCAACGCCAAATGGGTGCTGATCGCCCTGCTCGGCGCGGTCGGCGGGCAGGCGGTGGTGTGGTACACCGGGCAGTTCTATGCGCTGTTTTTCCTCGAGAAGACGCTGCTGGTCGATGGCGCGACCGCCAATGTGCTGATCGCGATTGCGCTCGCGCTGGGCACGCCGTTCTTCGTGCTGTTCGGCTGGCTGTCGGACAAGATCGGGCGGAAGTACATCATCCTGGCCGGCTGCGCGCTGGCGGCGCTGACCTATTTCCCGGCGTTCCATGCGCTGGCCGGTGCGGCCAATCCGGCGCTGGCGCAGGCAGCCTCGGCGCGAGCGCCCGTGACGGTCGTTGCCGCCGCCGATAGCTGCTCGTTCCAGTTCGATCCGGTCGGCAAGAACAAGTTCGACAGCAGCGGCTGCGACATTGCCAAGGCGTTCCTGGCCAAGAGCGCGGTGATCGGCTATACCAGCGCCGCTCCGCAGATCACTGCAGACACGCGCCGACCCGGATGCAAGGCCGCAGTGCAGATCGGCGCAGCGCGCGGTCGACATTGATGCCGGCTGATGCGCAAGGCAGCTATCGCACGCGATCCAGGCTGAGGCGAAGCCGAACGCCGCGCCGGCTATCCCGCCAAGGCCGACCCGCGCGGATCGACAAGGTCAAGGTTGTCGCGCATCCTGTTCTGGCTCGTGCTGCTGGTGACCATGGTTTACGGCCCGATTGCGGCGCTGCTGGTCGAGCTGTTCCCCAGCCGGATCCGCTACACCTCGATGTCGCTGCCCTACCACATCGGCAACGGCTGGTTCGGCGGGTTCCTGCCGACCACCGCCTTTGCGATGGTCGCGGCGACCGGCGATATCTACTACGGGCTGTGGTACCCGATCGCCGATCGCGGCGCTGACCGTGGTGGTCGGGCTGCTGTTCCTGCCCGAGACCTTCCGGCGCAATATCGACGATTGAGCGGCGGGTGGCTTGCTAACGCGATGCTTCTCAAAAAGATCCGCGCCCGGGTCCGTCTCATGCTGAGCTTGTCGAAGCACCTGCCTATTCTACGGCAGTGGTCGCGTGTGCGCGAAGGTCAGGACAGTGCTCGACAGGCTCAGGATGAGCGGACTTTAGAGCGAAGTGTTTCAGATGTTTGCGAACTCATGATGCTCAACTCGACAAACCGTTCCCCCGCATCGGCCTTGCCGCGCAGGTAAGGCGATACCTCCAGCCCGTGGCGCTCCAGTCCGGCGACCACTTCGCTCAGCCCGACATGATCGGCCCAGTACATCGGCCCGCCGGTCCAAGCCGGCCAGCCATAGCCGTTGAGCCAGACCGTATCGATATCGCCCGCGCGCTGGGCCATGCCTTCGTCCAGGATCTTCGCGCCTTCGTTGACCAGCGGATAGAGCAGCCGCTCGCGGATCTCGTCTTTGGTAAAGGCGCGCTGCGGCTGGCCTTGCTTGGCGGCAAATTCGGCGATGATCGCCTGGACCTCGGCTGACGGGCTGCGCTGGCGGCTGTCGTCGTAGTCGTAATAGCCCTTGCCGGTCTTCTGGCCCCAGCGGCCCTTGGCGCACAGCGCATCGCGGATGGTTTCGATCCGCGCGGGATCGCGGTGCCAGCCGATGTCGAGGCCGGCCAGATCGCCCATCTGGAACGGCCCCATCGGAAAGCCGAATTCCAGCAGCACGTCATCGATGTCGTTATAGGCCGCGCCTTCCATGATCATCGCCTGGGCTTGCTGCTGGCGCGGGCTGAGCATGCGGTTGCCGATGAAGCCGTGGCACACGCCCGAGACGACCGGGATCTTGCCGATCCGGGGGGCAAGCGCCATCACCGTGGCAAGTTCCGCCGCGCCGGTTTTCGCGCCGCGCACCACTTCCAGCAGCTTCATGATATTGGCGGGCGAGAAGAAGTGTGTGCCCAGCACCGCTTCGGGCCGCTTGGTCACCGCCGCCATTGCGTCAATGTCGAGGTAACTGGTGTTCGAAGCGAGGATCGCGCCGGGCTTGGCAATCGCGTCCAGCCGGGTGAAGATGTCCTTCTTCAGGTCCATGTTTTCATAGACGGCCTCGATCACCAGATCGCAGGCGCCCAGATCATCAAATTCAACGCTGGGGGTCAGCCGCGCCAGCGCCGCGTCCATCGCGTCTTGGGTCAGCTTGCCGCGGTTGACCGAGTTTTCGTAATTGCGGCGGATTGTCGCGACGCCCTTGTCGAGCGCTTCCTGCTCACGCTCGACGATGGTCACCGGAATTCCGGCGGTGAGAAAGTTCATCGTGATCCCGCCGCCCATCGTGCCAGCCCCGAGCACGCCGACCCGGGCGATCTCCTTCAGCGGCGTTCCAGCGGGAATATCATCGACCACGCCAGCCTGCGCGCGCGCGGTTTCGATGTGTTGTTTGGCGCCAGTCAGGGCTTCGGACATGGGTATGCTCCTAGAATGGTATGGCAAATTTGACGATCAGCGCGGGCCGCCGTCAACCTGCAACAGCGCGCCGGTGGTATAGCCCGATGCGGGCGAGAGCAAGGTCAGCGCAGCGGTGACGATCTCCACCGGATTGCCCGGGCGGCCCAGCGCGACCGGCTGCACCTCGCGGCTGTGCGGCATCCCAGGCCTCGGCAATGTCGGTCAGGAACGGTCCGGCGATGATCGCGTTGACGCGCACCTTGGGGGCATATTCGCGCGCCAGTGACACGGTCATCGCGTTCAGCGCCGCCTTGGCCCCCGAATAGGGCACCACGCCGGGCACTGCGTTCAGCGAGGCGGTGGAGCTGATGTTCAGGATTGCGCCGCCCGCGCCGTCAGCCATCCGCTTGCCCGCTTGGCTGGCCAGCCGGAACGGGCCTTTGAAATTGAGGTTGAGCACCGCGTCGAACAGCGCCTCGCTGACTTCGTGGCTGGGGCAGGCGGGGGACATCCCGGCGTTGTTGATCAGCAGATCGACTTGGCCGAACTCGCCCCAGGCGCGCTCCAGCAAGGCGTCGCAATCGGCCCAGCGCCCGGCGTGCGTCGCCACGGCGAGCGCGCGGCGACCAAGGCTGCGCAGTTCCGCCGCCACCGCCTCGCAGGCGTCCAGCTTGCGGCTGGCGACGATCACGTCCGCGCCGCGCTGAGCCAGGGCGCGTGCCATCTGATAGCCCAGCCCGCGCGAGCCGCCGGTAATCAACGCAACCTTGCCGGTGAAGTCAAACAGCGGATCGAGAGGCATGGCCATGACTCCCTTTTTTGCACGTGCAGTCTTGCCACGCCTTGCGGCGCGAGCGAGCCCGTTTAACCAAGCGATTAAATCGCGCCCGGGAGAGCAGGAATGTCGATACTCTACGACGAGGGACAGCAGGCAATCGCGACCGAATCGCGCCGCGTGCTCGATGCCCGGACCAGACAAGGGCCGCTTGCTGAAGCTGCTGGAAGCGCAGGGCCAGATCGACCAGCCGTTCTGGGATACCGCGGTCGAGCAGGGCTGGACCGCGCTGGCGATCCCGGAAGAGCACGGCGGACTGGGGCTTGGGCTGACTCGAACTCGGGCTGGTGGCGCAGGCCAGCGGCGCGGCGACGGCGGGTGCGCCGTTCCTGACCGTCGGCTATGGCGCGGCCGCAGGCGCTGGTCGCGTCCGGGCATGACGGAGTGGCTGCCCAAGCTTGCGGCGGGCGAGGTGACCGCCACTGTGGCAACGGCGGAAGGCAACGCGATCCTGCCGCGGCAGCCCGGCGGTGCAACTTCGCCGACGGCAAGCTCAACGGCACCAAGCCCGGCAGTGACCGGCGGCACAGAGCGCCGATCTCGCGGTGGTCTGGGCCAGCGGCGCGAACGGCCCGGTGCTGGTGCTGGCCGAACTCGCGGGCGTGACGCGCAGCCCGGTCAACAGCTTCGACAACACCCGGCTCTATGCCGACCTGACTTTCGCCGACACCCCGGCGACGGTGCTGGCCGAAGGCGCTGCCGCGCAGCGCGCTGGCGCTCGATGTGCTCGCGCGGATGGCGGTGGTCACCGCGCACGAGCAAGTCGGCGGGGCCGAAGCCATGCTCACGATCGCGCGCGACTATGCGGTGACCCGCAAGGCGTTCGGACAGCTGATCGGCGCGTTCCAGTCGATCAAGCACCGGATCGCCGAAATGTACGGGCTGGTCGAGATCGCCCGCGCCAATTGCATCCATGCCGCCAGCCGGGAAGGGCAGGCCGGACTTCCTGCTCGCCGCCGCCGATGCGCGGATTTCGGCGACCGAAGCCTATGACACCAATTCGCGCGATTGCGTGCAGATCCACGGCGGGATCGGGGTGACCTGGGAGCAGGGGCTCCACCTCCACATGCGCCGCGCGCGCAGTCTGGCGATCGAGCAGGGCAACCTGCTGTTCTGGGAAGACCTGCTGGTCGATCAACTTACGGGAGAAGCAGCATGAGCGAGCTGGAAACCTACCGCGCCAAGGCCCGCGCCTGGCTGGAAAGCATGGCCCCCAAATATGCCCGCGCCGCGCGCTCGGGCAATACGGTCGAGCAGGACCTGGCGCTCGGGCCGCGAATATATGGCCGCGAAGTATGACGCCGGGTTACGCCGGGATCAACTGGAAGCCCGAGACTCGGCGGGCAGGGGCTCACCAACCTCCACAAGATCGCCTTCGATGCCGAGGAAATGCAGTTCGGCATGCCGGTGCAGTTCTTCGGCATTTCGCTGGGCATGCCGGTGCCGATCCTGATCGCCTACGGGCAGGACCGCGACTTCGTGAAGGAACGCGTGAGTCAAGGCGCTGCGCGGCGAGGAAATCTGGTGCCAGATGTTCTCCGAACCTTCGGGCGGATCGGACCTTGCGGCGCTGCGCACCAAGGTCGAAACCGACGGCAACGGCTGGAAGATGAACGGCCAGAAGGTCTGGACCTCTGGGCGCAGTACTGCGATTACGGCGTGATCGTCGCCCGCTCGGACCCCAGCGTCGCCAAGCACAAGGGGCTGACCTACTTCTGGGTCGATATGAAGGCCAAGGGCGTCGAAGTCCGCCCGATCAAGCTGGCGGGCGGGCGACAGCCACGTCAACGAGGTGTTCTTCGATGATGTCCGGATGGAAGACAACCAGCGGATGGGCGAGGTTGGCGGCGGCTTCGGCGTCGCGCTGCACACGCTGATGATCGAACGCTACATCGCCACCGACAGCGGCCGGGTTCGGCCCGCACCTCGATGAATTCGTCAAGCTGGCGCAAGCGGACCGACCTGAACGGCAAACCCGCGATCGCTGACGGCCGGATCCGCTAGTGCCATTGCCCGCAACCACGCGATGCGCGCCGGGCTCGACTCGATCACCAAGCGCGCCTTCGCGATGATGCAGGCCGGGATGCAGCCGGGGCCGGAGGGGTCCTTGCAAAAACTGGTCGCGGTGCGCAGCCGCCAGAAGCTGTCAGCGAACTGGCGATGGACCTGCAAGGCAATGCCGCCTTGCCGTTCGACGAGCACGCCTATGTCAAAGAGGACTGGGGCACCTCGTGGCTCAACGCGCCCACGGGCCGGATCGCGGGCGGATCGGACGAGGTGCTGCTCAACACCATCGCCGAGAAGATCCTGGGCCTGCCGCAGGACCACCGCCCCGACAAGGGCGTGCCTTTCAACGCGATTCCGGCTTAGGCTGCGACAGTTTGAAAACCCTTACCCCAGTTCCCGCTCATCCTGAGCCTGTCGAAGGACCATCGTTCGCACGCATCATCACCGTCAAACGCGGGTGCTTCGACAAGCTCAGCATGAGCGGGTTTTTGTTTTGATCGGATCGGCACGAGTTTGGGCCGATCCGCATTTTCGGAGACCAAACCAATGGCAATCAAAACACGGATCACCGAAATGCTCGGGATCGAGCATCCGATGGTCCAGGGCGGGATGCAGTGGGTCGGCGTGGCGGAGATGGCCTCGGCCGTCTCCAACGCGGGCGGCCTTGGCATCCTGACCGGGCTGACCCAGCCGAGCGCCGAAGGCGCTCGCCGCCGAAATCGAGCGCTGCCGGGGCATGACCGACAAGCCGTTCGGGGTGAACATGACCGTGTTCCCGACGATCAACCCGCCCGATTACAAGGCCTATACCCAGGCGATCATCGACAGCCGGGATCAAGATCGTCGAGACCGCCGGGACGCCGGCGGTGCGCGAGCTGTGGGAGATGATGAAGCCGCACGGGATCACGATCCTGCACAAGTGCACCGCCGTGCGCCACGCGCTCTCGGCCGAGCGCGCCGGGGTCGACGTGATCTCGATCGACGGGTTCGAATGCGCCGGGCATCCGGGCGAGGATGACATCCCCGGCCTGATCCTGCTGCCCGCGGCAGCGGACAAGGTCAAGATTCCGCTGCTCGCCTCGGGCGGGTTCGGCGACGGGCGCGGGCTCGCCGCGGCGCTGGCGCTGGGCGCGGACGGGATCAACATGGGCACGCGCTTCACCGCGACGGTCGAAGCGCCGATCCACCAGGCGTTCAAGGACGCGATGGTCGCGGGCGACGAGCGCTCGACCGACCTGATCTTCCGCACCTATCGCAACACCGCGCGGGTCGCGAAGAACGAAGTCAGCCAGGCGGTGGTTGCCGCCGAGGCGCGAGGGCAAGCCGTTCGAAGAGGTCGCCGATCTGGTCAAGGGCGTGCGCGGGCGCGAGGGCCTGAGCACCGGCGATACCGATCACGGCATCTGGAGCGCCGGGATGATCCAGGGACTGATCCACGATATTCCGACCTGCGAAGTGCTGGTCAGCCGGATCGTCGCGCGATGCCGAAGCGATCATCAAGGGGCGGCTTGGGCAGCATGCTGGCCTGACAAATTCGCCATTATTCTGGCTGGTCGCGAGCTCTGCCCGGAAACGCCGAATTCACACATATTATCGCGGCAGGGAACCGCCAACATGCTGGTTTGCCGGGCCGAGCCGCCGGGCCACCAAGCGCAGCTTGACAGTCCGCCAAGCGGGCCTTGGCTCGGGACAATTTGTTAACCGTCACTGCGTGAGCCAGCCATTTAGGTTAGCATGGCATTTGCCATTCCGAGGTTTTTCTCGGGAGTAGTCCAAATGGTCCATGCGTCTTGCACTTGCTTCGGCTGCTGGGATGGTCGCGCTCGCGGCCCCGGCCACGGCCTTTGCGCCGGCGGATCACGCTGGCCGCCAGCCAGTTCACGGTCGACATCGTCGGCTTTGTGCCGGTGATCTGCCGCGCCACCGTCGATGCGACGGTGGTCGCGCCCAGCGCCGGCACCGTCCAGCTCGGTTC
This sequence comes from uncultured Alphaproteobacteria bacterium, assembly GCA_963802015.1. Lineage (GTDB taxonomy): Bacteria > Pseudomonadota > Alphaproteobacteria > Sphingomonadales > Sphingomonadaceae > Novosphingobium. Next base: position 103,653 of record CAWDHB010000004.1, on the reverse strand, counting down.
GCTCAAGGAATTCTGCAACAGCCCCAACGGCTACAAGGTCCACGCCGACTATTCGTCGGGGCTGGCCCAGGCCAAGCTGATGGTCGGTGGTCGGCAAGGTGCCGCTGCGCAAGGCAGGGACTTCGGTGGTCAGCCACTCGAACCGCGCTGGGATCGAAAACAATCCGATCTCGCTCGAACTGCCCAAGGGCGTCAACGGCGGCTCGATCAGCTTCCGCGATCGAACCGCTGTAAGCTTCGGTCAGTCAACCGAAAGCGCCATCCCGGTTCGAGCCGGGATGACGCCTTGTGTGCTGTCATGACCAGCCGTTACGGCACGGTGAAGGCGTTGCAGTCGGTCGGATAGGTCACGCCGATGTCTCTGCGGGGTGATCGTCACCGTCAGGATGTCCTGATAGTTTCCGCCCAGCGACGGGGTCTTGCCGCTGCCGCCTTCGTCCAGCGTCGCCATCAGGTACAGCCGGTCTTCAAAGGCCGAGCCCAACCCCGGCGCGCGCGCAATTTTGCGAGAATGCCGTCGAGGTCACCGCCGGTGCGTGCCGTTGTTGCGGGTCTGCCCCAGAAACTTCAGGCGAATAGCCGATCCGCTCGAGCGGCACCGCCAGGCTGCCGGTCGGGTGCTTCAGCCGGAACGCGTTCTGCGAGGCCAGCGTCACCTGATAAGCGCCCGAGCTTTGCACGCGGACGTAGTTGCTGGTCCCGGTGTTGACCGTCGGAGCGAGCACGTTGGTCACGTCGCCCACTTCGCCAAAGTCGAGCGCGGTGCCGGCGAACGAGGCCTGCAGCGCGCTGAGCACGGTCACCGGGAAGCACCACCGCATTGGGGATCTGCCGGTCTGCTGGGCCGTTCGCGCCGCCACCAGTGGTCGTGCAAGCGAAGAACGCGTCGAACGCCAGGCTGGTCGAGGCGTTGAGGTTGAGATTGGCGGGAAGCATCACGTCGAAGACAACCGAGGCATGTCTGAAGCGGCATTGTTGCCGGTGAACTCGATCTTCATGAACTTGTTCGCGCGCATCGGGTTCAGCGACGTTGGCGCGACCACCGGCACCGGGCCGGGGTTGTTGTAGAAGATTTCTGGCCAAACCCGTACCACGATCCTTCGACCGACCGGCCGAGCGCGGGATGATCTGGATGCCATTCGCGCTGGAGGTTGGGCTGCGCAGATAAAAGTTGACGATGTTGGTCTTTTGCCCGCCCGCTCCGTTGACGCGGGTCAGGTTCAGCGTGACCGAGGTTGAGGCGAGGCCGGTCGGATTGAACGGATCGTAGATCGCCGGCGAAGCGGTCGAACTGCCGGTAATGCCGCAGGTCGCGGCCTGCGCCAGGGCGGCGTTGCTCCAGCCCAGCAGCATCGCTCGCCAATGCCAGCAGTGCGGCTTTCATGGTCGAAATCCTGAACATTTCTAACGTTCCTTCACCGGGGTGATCTGGCCCAGTCGGACAATGCCCTGGGCGTCTTCCGGAATTTCGATGACATAGACGGATTTGTTGGCGTCGAGCATTTCGATCCGCCATTGTCCCGGAGCGAGACCGGTTGCGCCGAACCGCCCTTCGCGGTTGGTGAACATCGGTGACCGGGGCCTTGTCCGGATGGGCCGAGCTCGGTCGCGGTGCCCGAAACCAGCGCGACCGGCTGGCCATCGACGTTGACCATCGTGCCCAGCGCGGTGACGTTATAGTCCGAGCCGACTTCCAGCACGTAGCCGCTGCGATAGGCCGGGAACAGCTTGAAGCTGCCCTGGCCGATGTCGGTGCCGACCGGGGCATTGGCAACATCGACCGGCACGGTGCGTTCCGAATAGGACGACAGCCCCGCCATGGTGCCCGCGCCCAGCGCGCCGCTGTTGGCGGTGTAGCCGAATGGCGTGGGTTCAACCATCACGTCGGCCCCCTTCAGGCTGCGGTGCGGTTTGACGATCGCGAAGCTGTCATAGATCGGACGGCCGATCGAAACCGCATCGCCCGCTACTGCGATCGAGGTGCCGAGCCGGAAGGTGCTGCGCTGGCTCAGGCTGTTGCCAAAGTCGCGGTCGTAGATGCCCGAAGTGGCTGAAGCCCAGTTCGGCGCGGTTGGTGAAGTAGTTGGCGTTGACATTCACGCCCGCGCCCAGATCAGACCGTTCGATATCGCCGCTGACGTTATAGCTGCCCACGCCGCTAGCCGTGCAGCGTCTGGTACGATGCACGCATGCGGTTGTCGCGGGTGTCGTATTCGGTCCGCGCGCTGGAGAACCGGCCAAGCCGGACGGTCAGCGAGAGGAAGCCGGAGACTTCATCGCCGCGGCTGTCCTTCTCATACCGGCCTTCTGCGGTCAGCGAGGCCTTCGGCGAGATCCGCCAGCCGGCGGTCAGCCGGTAATTGTGCAGATCGGCGTTGACGCCCGCGGCCCTTGGAATAGCGCGCATCGACCCCGGCGTAGAATTCCGAACTGAACGAGTGGCTGTAGCCGCCGCCGACTTCGAAATCATAGGGGTTGGAGGGGATGAAGAACGAGACCGGCGCGAAGGTTTCGCTGCGATGCTCGAAGAACAGGTTGAACGAATCGGCCTGGCCGTTGCGGTGCTGGATCAGCCGCTGGAATGTCGCCTGCGCGGCATAGCCGGTGCCAAAGCCCGAAGTGCTGCTGACCGCGAAATTGGTGCCGAAAGTGCCCAGCGCGGTGCCGAACACCGCCTCCACGCCGCCCATCCGGACCCGGTCATCGAACTGGAAGTTCGCGCCGACGGTCACCGCATCGCTCGAGCCCGTGGCGGACGAAGCCCGAGAAGGTCAGCTCGTCCGAATAGTTCGGCCCGGTCAGGCTGAGCGGCGCCTTGACCCCGCCGAAGATGCCGAATTCGGTCAGCCCCTTGGCCAGCTGGGTCTGATCGAGGAAGATGTTGAACCGCAGCGTTTCGGTGCGGCCGGTATCGTCCAGCACGTTCAGGCGGATATCGTTGGCACCCTGCGCAAACGGGAAATCGCGCAGGTTGTAATTGCCGGGTGCGAGCGTCAGGCGGCGGACCTGCTGGCCGTTGACGATCACTTCGACCGTCGATGGCCGCTCAAGCCGGAAGGTGCGGTCACCGCGCGGGCGGATGATCTGCTGCGGGTTGAGCACGCTGTACGAGCGCACGAATGACAGCCCGGCCATATCCGGCGCGCTCTGGAATCCGCGTGCCTGCGATTCCAGATCGCCGGCGGAAACCCGGATCAGGTTGCGCAGGTCATCAAAGACCACGCGGCTGCCGAGCCGCTGGAAATCGACTCCGTTTGCGCCCGGCGTCCAGATCGCGTCGCTTTCGACGACGAACTTGCCCATCCGCACTGCGCCATCGAGCAGCAACACCGGATCGGCGAAGCCGGTATCGAACCCGTCTTCAACCAGATCGAGCGAGCCGCGCATGTTGACATAGGCGCTGAACGCTTGCGGCTGGACGTAGTCGCCAATCCGCGCGCGATCGAGCGTGGTGACCGAGAGGCTGCGCGAGGCGCGGCGCTCGACCGGGATCTGGAACCGCAGCTCCAGCGTGCGCGGATCATATTCGACCCGGATTCCGCTCGCGGCGAAATCGCCCGGGCCGACATTGCGGCTCGCCCGGCAAAGCTGCCGCGCAGGCTGTCGATGCACATCGGGCGCGAGGATCGGGGAGAGCAATTGCAAGGCGCGCTCGGCCGGGAAGCTGAGCGAATCGTCCGCGCCCAGCACCATCGGCATATCGCCAAGATAGGTCGCGCCGTCCTTGGCCGGGACGGTCAGTGTGATCGCCCGCCCGGTCGGGTTAAGCCGCTGCGCGCGCGCCGCCGGGACGGTCGGTCTGATCCGATACCGGCGCTGGCGGCGCTGTCCGCCGCCAGAGTCTTCGGCCTGCGCCGATTCGGCCTGCAGCAAGGCGCACAGGCTGGCGCCGAGCAGCAGAGCAGTGCGTGTACCCCCGGGTTGCATCATCAATTGTCCGCAGAAAAGCTCGCTTCGACCGAACCGCCGGCTTGCGGCAGCTCAACCGGAACGGTCACCCGGCGCGATTGTCCGCCACCAATCAGGCCGAAGCCGATGGTCTGCTGGATTTCTGCACCAGACAGGGTGCGGCGGAACACTTCCTTGCCCGCCGCATCCTTCTCAACAATCCGCAACTGCCCGCCAGAGAGGTAGCCGTGGGCGTTGGAAGCATTGGCCACGGTCACGATCGGCACCGGCTTGCCTTCGGCATTGCGGCCGATTTCCGCGCCTTGCACGGTCAGTTGCGGCTTGGCTCCGCCGGGTGCGACGCTGACCAGGACCTGAAAGTTGTACAGGATCTGGATCGCCGACTGGCCTTCGGGCAGCTTCACCGGCAACTGCGCGACGGTGATGTAATAGTGCTTGCTCTTCGCCAGCTCCGCATCGCCGACGAATTGCACGCGGAAGGTCTGGGTCTGGCCCGGCTCGATCAAAGCCTGCGGCGGGAATACCAGCAGATCGCCCGGATCGCGCCCGGTCGGCTTGACCCCGTCGGTGGTCAGATCGAGTTCCTGAATCGTGATTTCGACTGGCAGCGGGTTGGCGAAGGTGTTCTCCACCGTCACCACTTGCGACATGCCGCGCCCGGCGGTTTGCAGGTCGATCACCACCGGCTGCACGGTCATCGCGGTGGCGGCCTGGGCCGGCACCAGGGCCGCACAAAACATGGTTAACGCCAATTTGCTACGTAACTTCACTCAAACCTCCTGTGTATCGTTCCGCACCGCTTAGTTGGCGGCCTGGAATTCGATCACGATTGAATCATTGTATTGCCCCGCCACCAGCGGACCGCTGCCCGCCGGGGTGACGATCCGCAGCCGGACATCGCCCTTGGCGGCTTGCCCGGCATCGAGCGTGACTTCGCCGGTATCGCTGCCCCGGTCGAGCACTTGCCCGGCCCAGCCGAGGCCGAAGCGATAGGTCAGGAATTCGCTGAACGCGCCGCCGGTGCCGCGTTGGTTGCCGCCCGCACGCGCCAGTCCGCCGTTGGTGCTGCGCACCACCACGCGGTGCGAGGCGTTGCAGATTACCGGTACGCTCAGTTCGATCGAGCTGGCGAGCGAGGTGGCGTTCTGGTTGTCGACCAGCTGGGTGATGTTTACCCGTGCGCTGCTCGCGCCGGTGGCAGTGAATGAGGCGTTGCTGCCATTGGCCGCGCTGGCGGTGCTGATCACGCAAGCCGCCGGGGCATTACCCAGCAGCTCCAGTCGCTGCGACGCGGTGTCAGTCACCTGCGCCGTGGCCGGTGCGGAACCGGCGAGCAGCGCGGCAAGAACGAAGGCGTGGCGGGCGCGCATCAGCGGGGCTCCAGGAATATACGCAGGGTATCGGCATAGGCACCGGCGAGCACGGGAGCGTTGACCTCGACGTTTGACGCACCTTGCTGGATTTCGATCCGCAATTGCAGATCGCCGGCGGTCGGCTGGTTCACGTCCCACGAACGGATTGCTAATCTGGCGCACGGTGGCATCGGCACTAAGCGCGCCATTGGCCACGCCCCATTGCAGCTGCGCCTGATAGGGCACGGCCGAGGCAAAATCAGGGCTGGCGGAGCTGATCCGGCCATCGGTGGGCCACAGGCCGTTGTTGCTGCTTTCGATCCGCACTCGGTGCGGGAAGTTGCAGACCGCGGCGAAGCTGATCGTGGCGCTGGCGGCGCTTGCGCGGCCAGGGTCTGCGAATCGGTCAGTTGCAGGATCCGCAGCGTGTCCCCGTCAATCCCGTTGATGTTGACCAGCCCGCCCGGCTGCACCGCGCCGCGCTGCATCGCGCAGACCTGCGGGGCGTTGCCGGTGACCGGCATCGTCCGCACCGCCGTGGCCGACTGCGCCAGCGCAGGCGCGGCGCTCAGCGCCAGGGCAGTTGCCGCCAGGGCCAGCAAGGGAGGGTGCCGCTGCATGGCTCAGTTCGCCGCCGCGAGCGTTACCGTGACGAGACCGCGATAGTTGGTATCCGCCACCAGCCGCAGCGTGTTGCCGCCGCCGGTTGCAAAGCCGCTGATCCCGACTGCGATGTCGCCGGTGAAGGCGGTGGCGCGGGTCTGGGTCGCGGCAGGGATTGCTGGCGGCTGCGGTGGCGAAGCTCGCGGGGGTGGTGGTCCAGCCCGCAGCAGTCGCGGTGTAATCAACCGTGCGTGAGAACCCGGCGGGCGGGGCGGCGGTGAAGTTCTGCGCGGCCATTGCGGTCGCGGCGACGGTAATCGTGCTGCGGCCCGAGCAATAGGCGCCGCTCAGCACTTTGCCCGGCGCGGCCAGATCGGTCCGCAGAAAGCCGGTGGTGGTATCGATCAGCACGCCCAGATCGAAGGTGTCGTTGCCGCCCACCAGGGTGCCGCCCGCGCACATCGCCGGAACGTTGCCGATCACTGCAAAGGTCTTGGTGTCCGATGTCGGACTGCGCCCGGGCAGCGCCGGGCAGGGCCAGCGCGGCGACGGCGGAAGCGAGCAGGAGGGAGTTGCGCAGCATGGTCATTCCTCAATCGGCAAGGGCAGCGGGGCCGAGGGTAATCACCACTGCGCCGCTGTAGTTGCACCGGCAACCAGGATCGGGTCAGCCGGTACGGTGAAACTGGAGAGCGTCACGCCGATATCGCGCGATCTTGGGCAGCGGCTGGGTTGCGCCGGTGCCGCTGGCGGAAGGCAGCGAGCCATCGCGCAGTGCAGCAGTGGTGGCCGCCGCATTCCCCGCTGCCCAGCCGGTCGCCGTGGCGGTGTAATTCACCGCGCGGGCAAAACCGGGCTGGGGTGAGGAAGCGTCGCTTGAAAGCAGGGCGTTGGCCTGGACCGTCACCACCGACCCTGCGAAAGTTGCAGAAGCTGGCGGGAAGAGCGACGGTCTGGGTCGGAAGCACGGCGATTCTGCCCACGCGGGGCCCCGAGGTGTTCGCCATCTGGCCAAGATTGACCGTGGCGGGGTTCGGATCGCCCAGGATGCACATCGGGGCAACGCGCCCGTCGATGCTGACCATCCCGCTGTCGGACGTAGCCTGGGCCAGCGCGCTGGCGGGCAGTGCCGCCAGCGTGAAAGCCACAAGTCCGGTCAGATGCTTCATCGTCTCGTGTCCCTGTTTCAAGCAAAGGTCGCGCGGCTTACAGCGCGATGTTCGGGGTCAAGGTGACCACCACGTTGCCGCTGTAGCCGCCAGCAACCATCAGGCCGCTGGTTGGCGAGGATGCAGCTGACAAAGTCACAACGATGCTGCCCGTAAACATCCCCGGATTGCCCGGCGCACCGGCTCCGGCCGTCAGACTGGTGTCGCTGGCCGAGGCCGAATTGGCGACTGCAGTGGCGGTATAGTCCACCCGGTTGTCAAACCCGGTGGCAGCGACCGCGCCGTTGGTCAGTTCGGTCGTGGTCACCGTCATCGCTGCGGCGGTGTTGTTGCACCAGCCTTCCAGCGTTTCGGAGCGGCCATTGACCTTGCTGGCGTCCAGCTTGCCGTTGCTCGACAAGGCGATCTCGCCCAGCGAGATGGTCTTGTTGGGCAGGGTGAACATGCAGCGGCCCGCAACGGTGCCGTTGATGTCGACCGTGCCCGTCCACGCTCTGGGCAGCCGCAGGGCTGGCCAGAAGCGCGAAGGGCGCGGTCAGGAGCAGAAATTTACGCATCGCAAATGCCTCCGAACGGCGGTTCGATCAGACGCCCGGTGCAACCAGGATGGTGATCTTGCCGGTGTAGCTGCCAGCCACGAGCACGCCCGCAGCCGTCCAGCCGCTGGTCGCAACCGAAACGTTGGTACCGGTGCCGGTCAGGCGGCTGGCGAGCGTTGCAGTGGTGGCAGCAGGAACCGCCGACGGGTCGCTGACGAGGGTGGTGCCGCCGACGCGGGTGAAGGTGACATCGGCGGTGTAATCGACCGAATTGTCATAGCCCGGATCGGCTGCGACCACGTTGGCGAGCGGTTCGGACAGTGACCGAAACTTCCGGATTGGCCGAAGTGCAGAGCACCTGCGCGCTCAGACCAGCGCCGCCAGCGGTGCCGAAAGTGGCCGCCAGGGTGGCCGAAGGCTTCAGGGTGCCGTCGGTACTCAGCCAGTTCGCCCATCGCAACGGTGGTGCCGAAGGTGCTGCCTGCGCCGGGCAGGACGAAGCACTTGGCGGCAACGCTGCCGGTGATGTTGATCGTGCCGGTCACGGTCTGCGCGGCGGCGGGGGTAGCAATGGCGGCCGAGGCGGCCAGCGCAATCAAAGCAATCTTCTTCATGTGCACTTCCTCACTAAATGCCGGTGTCCCGGCGCTTCATTCTGTCCCGTGCTTTTCAATTCACGGGCATTCATTGACCCGCCCCTGTCAGGAGGCAGGCGAAACCGTGACCGTCAGCGTGTCCGCATACGATCCTGAAACAAGTATGCCGGGCCCGGCAAAGGCGGGCGCGCTGACCCGGACGTAGGATCCGGCCAAGCCAAACGAGGGCGAGGCAACGAACATCCCGGTTGCTGGTGCAGCCGTGCCGCGCAGGTTGCAGGCGGCGAGGCTTGATCCCAGCAGCGCTGGCGGCGGTGCAGGTGCCGTCAGTCGTCCCGCCGGTACGGACCACGTGGACCGCGACATCGTATGGCGCGGTATCGAGATAGCCGGGCGCGCCGGACAGCGGTGCGGTCTTCAGTCCGCCATTGCTGGACACCACCGCGATTCGCGATGGGCCGGTGCATTCCAGCGTGAACGGGAAGTCGTAGGACCAGGTGGTCGTGTCCGAGTTGGCCGACATTCTGGTTGCCGGTCGGCGCAGCGCCAGTCGCAAAACCGCAACGACCGCCGACAGTGGCGGTCACCGGGACCGAAATCACCCGTGAGGCCGGAACGCCGCCGGCATAGATCGTCTGGGCGGCGGCAGGCGCGGCTGCGGTCAGCATTGCTGCTGCCAGCGCCGCTGCGCCGATCCGGTTGCCAGTCAATGCCTTGGTCGTGAACTGCACAGAAATCGCTCCTTCGGTCCAGCCCACGAGTGGGATGGAATTCGGACGCACAATGCATCCGGTTTTCGAGTGCGACCTCGGTTAGATTTTTTGGCGAGCCCCGTTAGCCATCCGGGATGTGCGGCGCAGGGTTTGCCCTGTCGTTCGCGGCGGATTGGCTGACATCAGTGTTAATCCAATTCGTTACCGAGCGGGTAGAACAAATGCGACATTGCCCGATTTTGTTAGTTAACGCACAATCGCTTAGCGCAGAAATCCGCGGCAGAAGCTTGAGATTCAAGCAGGAATCAATTTCGCGAATTTTCGCTGCAAACCCTTGGAATAGTTAACAACGGGCCTTACCGAACAAGGTTAACGCGATTCTGTTGCCCAAAAGAGACTCACCCGCCCCGCGAGTCGCCGATTCGGAGTGGCCGGTGAGTCGCGGATGGGGCAACAATCAGTGGCGCAAGGAGCCTCGCTTGAACGACGAATTTGATATTGCGGTGCTCGGCGATGGACCGGCCGGGGCCTTGGTGGCGCTGGCGCTGACCGCGCGATCACCTGGTCTGCGGCTTGCGCTGGTGACGAGGGATGCTGAAATCGGCGGACGCGAACTCGATCTGGTGCTGCCGTCGCGGCTTGCCGGATCGTGCCACGCGCTGCTGGAAGACCTGGTGGTGCGGACCTGGCCCGCCTTTCTGGTCAATTTCTCAGGCACCAGCGCGCCGGTGGACGAGGCGGTCTGGCTGCTCGACCCGGTGCAACTGTGGCTGCAACTGCTTGAACGCGGCGCATCGGTGGACCTGAAACCGGGCTGCGCCGCGATCGTGCGGACCGAGGCCGGGCTGCTCTGCGATGGCCTGCCAGTCAGCGCCGAAGCCGTGCTGGACCTGCGCCATCTGCAACTGCCGCGCCGCAGCAACGAGATCGTCGGTGCGGCGGCACTGGGCGATCTGGCGCGCCCGGTCTATGCCGATCTGGCGGCGGGCGGGGCAGCCTATGATTGCCTGCAATATGTGCCGCTGGGTGATGACCGCGTCGTGATCAACCGCTTTCATGCCACCGCCAGCTTTGCCGATGGCGACGGTCAAGGGCGCAGCGGCACGATCAACGACCTGCCGATCACGCGCTATTATGCCGATCTGGCCGCGTTGTGCGATCAGGTGCTGGCCTGTCGCCTAATCTTCGCCCGGCACCTGCACCCGCAGCATCGCCAGCGCGGCGAGCACCAGCGTTCCCGCCGCGAAAGCCATGGTCCAGATCGGCTCGCCGGGGAACCAGGCCTTCATGATCGATCCCATCACGGTCGCGACCAGCAATTGCGGCACCACCACGAAGACGTTGAACAGCCCCATGTAGATCCCCAGCTTCGCCTGCGGCAGGCTGCTCGCCAGGATCGCGTATGGCATGGCGAGGATCGAGGCCCAGGCGATGCCGATGCCGATCTCGCTGAGGATCAGCCAGTGTTGCGGGTCCGTGCATGCACGAAGAAGCTGGCATAGCCCAGCGCGCCCGCCAGCAGGCAGACCATATGGGTGCGTGCCTTGCCGAACCGGCGCGACAGCAGTGGCAGCAGGGTGAGCGCGGCGATCGCCGCAACGCCGTTGTAGGCGGCGAACAGCACGCCGACCCAGTTGCCGCCCTCCTGATAGGCCGCGCTGGCGGGGTCGGCCGAGCCGAAGAAGTTCTGCGCGACGACCGGGGTGGTGTTGATCCACATGATGAACAGCGCCGACCAGCTGAAAAACTGCACCAGCGCCAGCCGCTTCATGATCGGCGGCATCCCGGAAAAATCGCCGACGATGGAGGCGAGCATGTTGCTGTCCCGCCCGCCGCGCGCCAGCTGGATCGCGGCGATGCTGGCCAGGCCATAGCCCGCGAGCAGCGCGGCGAGCAGATAGACTTCCTTTTCCAGCCCGAACTGGCTGACCGCCAGAGCCACCAGCGCGCCCGCGCCGATCCAGACCAAGCTGGCGTTGAAAGTGCGCGCAGCCAGCGCGCGGACCGGGCTGGCGGCGTCGCCCTGGTCATCGCCAAAGCTGCGCATTTCGGCGGGCGAATATTCGCGTGGTGCGTCAGCACCGTCCACAGCACCGACAGGAACAGCGCGACCCCGCCCGCCCAGAAGCTGTAGCGGACCGTATCGGGAATGCCGCCGCCCGCGGCTTCGTTGGCCACGCCCCAGTGATCGAGCAGGTACGGGAAGATCGATCCGACCACCGCGCCCGCGCCGATGAACGCGGTTTGCACGGCATAGCCAGCGGTATGCTGGTCCTTGCGCAGCATATCGCCGACGAAGGCGCGGAACGGCTCCATCGAGATGTTGAGGCTGGCGTCGAGCACCCACAGCAGCACCGCCGCCATCAGCAGCGCGTTGCTTTCGCGGCATGGCCAGCAGCGAGAACGCCGCCAGCACCGCGCCGAGCAGAAAGTAGGGCCGCCGCCGCCCAAGCTCGACCCAGCCAGGTCTTGTCCGACAGGTGGCCGATCACCGGCTGGACCAGCAGGCCGGTCAGCGGCGCGGCGACCCACAGCGCGGGCAGATCGTCGATGCTGACGCCCAGCGACTGGAACACCCGGCTCATATTGGCGTTCTGCAGGGCGAAGCCGATCTGGATGCCGAAGAAGCCGAAGCTGATGTTGAACAGCCCGGCCCAGTTCTGGCGCGGCTTTTCCATGGTTCGTCCTCCTCCCTGTTCGCGCTGGCTCGCAGCGGATGGACGGCGGGCAACACGCATACGAATACGTTGCCTGTCTGTGCCAACATCAGCCTGACAACAGGAGCGGGCCGATTCCGCTCCCCGGCGTGAGCGGGAAAATGACGGCCCCGCTGCTTTTCCGCACGATCAGCCGCGCCGGCAGCGTGCCTTCGGGCAGCTCGCGGTCCTCCACCTGCGCGAGCAGGGTTTCGACCAGCAGTTCGCCCGCGCGTTGCAGGTCCTGCATCACCGTGGTCAGCGGCGGACTGGCATGGCTGGCGGCGGGAATGTCGTCAAAGCCGACCACCGCAACATCGCCGGGCACTGCGCGCCCGGCCTCGGCCAGGGCGCGGATCGCGCCGATCGCGATCAGGTCGCTCGCAGCGAAGATCGCATCGAACGTCCGCGCCCGATTGCAGCAGCTTGCGCGCGGCGCGATAGCCGTCCTCCTCATTGGTATAGGCATTGACCTGCAAGCGCCGGGTCGGCGGCAATCCCGCGCTCGCCCAGCGCCGCGCAGAGCCCGCGATAGCGGTCGGCAAATTCGGGGTAGTGCTCGTCGGCCTGGCCCAGAAAGGCGATCTGCCGCCGCCCGACGTCGAGCAGGTGCTCGCCCGGCGAGCCGCCCGGCCCCGAGATTGTCCGAGCCGACGGTGACGCCGATATTGTCCTCGCGCACCGAACCCCAGCGCACGAAATGCGTGCCCTGGCCGACCAGTCCGGTCAGCCGCTGTTCGTAGAGCGTGTAATCGCCATAGCCGAGCAGGATCAGCCCGTCGGCGCGGTGGCTGTCCTGATAGTGGACGTGCCAGTCGTCCTCCATCTTCTGGAACGAAATCAGCAGATCGATCCCGCGGTTGGCGCATTGCCGGGTGATCGCGCCGAGCATCGCCAGAAAGAACGGATTGATCGTCGATTCGTCCGGCGTCGGGTCTTCGAAGAACAGCAGCGCGATGGTGTTGGCGCGCTGCGAGCGCAGCGACGAGGCGTTCTTGTCGACGGTGTAGTTCAGCTCGCGCGCAATCGCCTCGATCCGCTGGCGCGTGGCCAGGCTGACCGACTTTGGACCCGCGCAGCGCCCGGCTGACGGTCGGCTGCGAAACCCCCGCCAGATAGGCGATGTCGAAGCTGGTCGGCTTGCTCGAAGGTTTGCGGCCCATCGCTCTTCCCTGTGGTCGCTGCAAGCTTTGTGCCAGCCACCGGACCACTGCTGCATATCGTGCGTATACGTATGCCCGATTCCTGCGCCACGGCGAGTCGGGTGCTAATAGCGTATACGTATGCCCTCTTCCGGCAGGCACGATGCGGCCTAAGGCTAAGTCAGGACGGGCCAAGCCATCAGCGGCTGGCCCGCCGGGGCCCGAACCGCTACAATCCGGCGCGGATAAGGGAGAGGACCAGACGTGACACTTCGCACCATTTCGGCCGTCCGCGGCGTTTCGGTACTGGCCATCGCCATCGCCGCCCTGGCAGCACCCAGCGCCGCGTTCGCGCAAGCAGCCGCGCCGCCGCCGATGAAGCCGCCGCAGACGAAGCGCCAGGCATCGTCGTCACGCGGCTTCCGCGCCAGCCTTGAAAGCGCGGTCAACGCACAAGAAGAGCGCCGACCAGATCGTCGAATCGATCTCGGCCGAAGACATCGGCAAGCTGCCCGATGCCTCGATCGCCGAATCGATCGCGCGCCTTCCGGGCCTGACCTCGCAGCGCCTGTCGGGCCGGTCGAACTCGATCTCGATCCGCGGCTTGTCCAGGACTTCTCGACCACGCTGCTCAACGGCCGCGAACAGACCTCGACCGGCGACAACCGCGCGGTCGAATACGACCAGTATCCTTCGGAAATCGTCAGCCGGGTCAACGTCTACAAGTCGCCGATGGCCAGCCTGGTCGGTCAGGGCCTGTCGGGCACGGTCGATCTGCGCACGATCCGCCCGCTCGACGCGGGACGCCAGATCATTGCCGATCGGCGCGCGCGGATCCTATGCCGATCTCGGCAAGCTCAACGCCGGTTCGCGCGACTGGGCTACCGCGTCAACGCGACTTATGTCGATCAGTTCGCCGATGACCGCGATCGGTCTCGCGCTCGGCGTCAGCTATGTTGACGAACCCTACCAGACGCAGGAATTCAATGCCTGGGGTTATCCGACCGATGGCGGCAATGCGGTGATCGGCGGCTCGAAAAGCTACGTCACCTCGAGCCGCCTGCAGCGGCTGGGCTTCAACGGCACCCTGCAGATTCAAGCTGGCCGATAACCTGACCACGACGCTTGACGGGTTCTATTCGGACTTCAAGGACGACACGATCAAGCGCGGGATCGAATTGCCGCTGTACTGGTCGGCGCAACGCTGGCGCCGACTCGCACGATTGAAAACGGGTTCATCACCAGCGGCGCATTCAGCGGCGTCAAGGGCGTGGTCCGCAACGATGTGTTCCAGCGCAATGCCGAGCTCTATTCGTTCGGCTGGAACACGGCATGGCAAGGCGATGATGGCTGGCACGCGATGTTTGACGCCAGCTATTCGGCGACCGACCGCAACGAGTTGAACGTCGAAACCTATTCGGGCACCGGCCGCGGATCGCTCGGCGCGACTGACACGATCGGGTTCACCAGCGGCACCGAAGGCACGCGGCTTCACCCACAACCTCAACTACGCCGATTACAACCTGATCCAGCTGACCAGTCCGCAAGGCTGGGGCGGCACGCCAGTGGCCACCAATGGCACGCGGATCGATGGCGGTCAGGATGGCTATTACAATGACCGCGTGGTCGAAGATCGCATCTGGCAGTTCCGCACCGAAGTCGGCAAGGAAATGGATGGCTTCATTTCGGGCTTCAAGTTCGGGATGAATTACACCAACCGGTCGAAGTCACTGGTGCCGGAGGAATATTTCCTGGGCCTGACTGCGAATACCAACGGCACCACCAGCGTGCCGATCCCGACGCAGTACCGCCTTGGTGCGACCGATCTGACCTATCTCGGGCTTGGGCCGATGGTCAGCTATGATCCGCTCGCGCTGATCGAAGGCGGGATCTACAAGCTGGTCCCGAACCCTTACGGCGACGTGGTGGTCAAGAGCCTATTCCGTTCAGGAAAAGCTGATGACCGGCTATCTCCAGTTCGACCTCAAGGGCTGAAGTGGGCGCGGCAGAACTGACCGGTAACGTCGGGGTTCAAGGCATCTGGACCGATCAGAACTCGATCGGGGGCATGCGCCATCTATCTGGGACCAGAACCCGAACGGATCGCCCAACATCGGTGCCCGGTTCCAGCCGAGATTCAGCACCGACTATCTGGATGTGCTGCCCAGCCTCAACCTGTCGCTGCGCTTCCCCAGCGATTTCGTGGTCCGCTTTGCCGCGGCGCGGGAAATCATCCGGCCGCGGCTGGATGACATGAAGAACTCGCTGAGCTTCGGCTATGACTTGCGCGTGGTCGGCGGCATTCCGACGGCCTTCATCAGCGGTGGTTCGGGCAACCCCGATCTGCGTCCGTGGCGCGCCAATGCCGCCGACCTGACCTTTGAAAAGTACTTCGGCACCAAAGGCTATCTGGCGCTGCAATTGTTCTACAAGGATCTGAAGAGCTACGTCTACAACCAGGATGTGATCGTGCCGAGCGGCGAACTGGTGCTGGCACCGCCACCCCCCGGGTTCCTGGTGAACTCCACGGCGGTGATCAACAGCCCGGTCAATGGCACCGGTGGCTCGCTGTATGGCGCGGAACTGGCTGGAACCTTGCCGTTTGGCGGTCTGGTCTCGGCGCTGGAAGGCTTTGGTGTCACCGGCGGTGTCTCGTATACCAAGACCAAGATTGCGCCGTCGCCGGGTGCGCCAGCAGAAGACTTGCCCGGTTATTCGAAGTGGGTCGCCAACGGCACGCTGTTCTATGAACGCCATGGCTTCAACCTGCGCGGGTCGGTGCGGTATCGCTCCACCTTCGTCGGCGAAGTATCGGGCTTTGCAGCCAACCGCACCCGCCGCCGCGCGGCTCCGGAAATGATTGTCGATGCGCAGATCGGCTATGACTTCCAGAACGGTTCCGCACTCGAAGGCCTGTCGCTCTACATCCAGGGTCAGAACCTGACTGACGAGCCGTTCGTGACCACCAATCCGGGCGATGTCCGTCAGGTCATTGACTTCCAGCGCTATGGTCGCCGGTTCCTGGCAGGTTTCAACTACAAGTTCTGATCGGGATGCCCCGGTCGGTCTGCGATTGGCCGGGGCATGCCATCGGGTTGGGGGCATGGGGGAAGTGGCGGAGCTGGCCTTCGGGTCGCACCATCGGGAACAGCTCCGCCACTTGCTGCCTGCTCGCCCGCTGCAATCGCTTGATTGTCGGCCCCGTTGCGGGGATCAGTTCGCGCAGATGTAACCGCTGCGGAGAATGCTCATGAGCGAACCTGCGCAATACCGGATCGTGATCGTCGGCGGGGGAACCGCTGGCTGGATGTGCGCAGCCGCGCTCGCCCGGTTTGCGCCGCCGGGCCACGCGATCACGCTGATCGAAAGCGAGAGCGATCGGCACGGTTGGCGTGGGCGAAGCAACGATCCCCGCGATCCGCCATTTCAACGCGGCACTGGAGATCGATGAAGCGCGAATTCCTGCGCGCCACGCAAGGTTCCTTCAAACTCGGGATCGAATTTGCCGGCTGGCTGCGCGATGGGCACAGCTATATGCACGCCTTCGGCACGGTCGGGCGGCAACTGGGCGTGCTGCCATTCCGGCATTACTGGGCGCGGGGTGCGGCATTGGGCGTGGCCAAGCCGCTCGCGCATTATTCGGCCAATGAACTGGCCGCACGGACCGGGCGCGCTGGCCCGCCTGGACGACTGTCCACCGGGGCGACCATTGACGTGCCGAGCGCCTATCATTTCGATGCCGGGCTCTACGCGGCGTTCCTGCGCCGCTATGCCGAGGCGCGGGGGGTGACCCGGCTGGAGGGCAAGGTCTGCGCGGCACAGCGCGCCGCAAACGGCGATATCGCCAGCGTGACGGTGAGCGATGACCGCGCAGTGCCGGGCGATTTCTTCATCGATTGTTCGGGCTTTCGCGGCCTGCTGATCGAACAGGAACTGCAAACCGGCTATGAGGACTGGCGGCACTGGCTGCCCTGTGACCGGGCGATTGCGGTGCCCTGCGCGGCGACCGGCAATTTCACGCCCTATACCCGTTCCACTGCGCGGACGGCGGGCTGGCAATGGCGCATTCCGCTTGCAGCACCGGATCGGCAACGGCCACGTCTATTGCAGCGAATTTCTCAGCGAAGACGAAGCCACTGCGACCCTGCTGGCCAATCTCGATGGCCCGCCGCTGGCCGAACCGCGCGCGCTGTCGTTCACCACCGGGCGGCGCAAGCAGTTCTGGAACCGCAATGTGCTGGCGGTCGGCCTGTCGAGCGGCTTCATGGAGCCGCTTGAATCGACTTCGATCCACCTGATCCAGTCCGCGATCACCCGGTTTCTGACCGTGCTGCCCAGTGGTCCGGTCGACCCAGCGGTGATTGCCGGGTTTAACCGCGCGAAGTGCCGAGGAATGCGAACGGATCCGCGATTTCCTGATCTTGCATTACTGGGCCAACCAGCGGGTCGGCGAACCGTTCTGGGACCGGGCGCGAACGATGGAATTGCCCGCAACGCTGTCAGCCCGGATTGCCGAGTTCAAGGCTGCTTGTCTGATTCAGCCTGCGCTTGACGAGCTGTTCACCGAAGTCGCCTGGTTTCAGGTGCTGGTCGGGCAAGGCCTGCTGCCGCAGCATTGGAACCCGATTGCCGATAGCTACCCTGATCGCGATATCGCAGCCTTTCTGGGCGCGGTGGAACAGGCCGCGATTGATACGGTGCGGCCCATGCCCACGCATCTTGATTACCTTGCTGCGCTGTGCAGCGAACCCGTTTCGGCTGGAGCAGCTGCATGAACAAGACGATCACGATGCTGGTTGCCGCTTTGGCGCTGGCGCTGCCTGCCGCTGCTCCGCTGGCCGCCCCTGCCAGCGATTTCCGCGCACGCCTGCCCGAAGACGAGATCATCTACTTCCTGCTGCCCGACCGGTTCGAAAACGGCGATCCGCGCAATGACACGCGGCGGGATCAAGGGCGAGCGGTTGCAGCACGGGTTTGATCCCACGCACAAGGGCTTCTATCCACGGCGGCGACCTGAAGGGCCTGATCGCCCGGCTGGACTATATCCAGGGGCTCGGCGCGACGGCGGTGTGGGTCGCGCCGATCTTCCGCAACAAGCCGGTGCAGGGCAAGCCGGGCGACGAAAGCGCGGGCTATCACGGCTACTGGGTGACCGACTTTACCGCAGTCGATCCGCATTTCGGGACCGAGGCGGAGTTCAGCGCGCTGGTCGATGCGGCGCACGCGCGGGGGATGAAGGTCTATATGGACATCATCGCCAACCACACCGCCGACGTGATCAGCTATGCCGAATGCCCCAGCGGCGGCTGCGCCTATCGCAGCCGGGCCGACTATCCGTACCAGCGCCGGGCGAGCGATGGCGCGGCGATCAATCCGGGGTTTGCGGGCGATCGGGGTGCGCACGGCTGAGAACTTCGCGCGGCTGACCGATCCGAACTATGCCTATACGGTGACGGTGCCCACAGGCCGAAGCGCGCGATCAAGGTTCCCGCCTGGCTCAACGATCCGCTGCTGTACCACAATCGCGGCGACACGACCTACTGGACGAATCCGCGACCTATCGGCGATTTCGTCGGGCTCGACGATCTGATGACCGAGCATCCGCGCGTGGTGGCGGGGATGATCGAGATCTATGGCGGCTGGATCGACCGCTTCGGGATCGACGGTTACCGGATCGACACCGCGCAAGCATGTCAATCCCGGAATTCTGGCAGGCCTTCGTGCCCGCGATGCTGGAACGGGCCAAGGCGCGCGGCATCCCCAACTTCCACATCTTTGGCGAAATTGGCGGGATCGGGCTGGAGCCGGGCAAGCTCGCGATGCACACCCGCGTTGACGGGTTTCCGGCGGTGATCGACTTTGCGTTCCGCCAGGCGGCGATCGATACGGCGGGCGGCGACCGGCGGCACCAACAAGCTGTGGGAGCTGTTCTTCCAGGATCCGCTCTACGCCGGCGGCGCGGACGCGGCGCGGATCCAGCCGACCTTTATCTCCAACCACGACAACGGCCGGTTCGGCTATTACGTGCGCAAGGCGCTGCCAGCGGCCAGCGACGCGGAAGTGCTGGCGCGGGTGCGGCTGGGCCATGCCATGCTGCTGACGCTGCGCGGGGTGCCGACGCTCTATTCGGGCGATGAGCAGGGCTTTGTCGGCGATGGCTGGGATCAGGATGCGCGCGAGGACATGTTCCCGTCCAAAGTGGCGATCTACAACGACAACCGCTTGCTCGGCACCAGCGCGACGACGGCGGTGAGCAACTTTGATCGCCAGCATCCGCTCTACCAGCAGATCGGCGACCTCGCCCGGTTGCGGCAGGCCAATCCGGCGCTGACGGCGCGGGCGGCAGGTGGTGCGCAATTACAGCGACACCCCGGGCTTGTTCGCGGTCAGCCGGATTGATGATGCCAGTGGAAAGGAAGTGCTGGTGGTGTTCAACACGTCAATCAAGCCACTCATTGCACAGGTTGAGCTCGATCCGGCAGCCACCACGCTGACCGCGCTGGCGGGCATTTGCCCCGCCAGCGTCCGCGCGCCCGGCAGCGCGGCGATCACCCTCGGCGCGCTTGATTTTGCGATCTGTGCAGTAAAATAAATGAACGAGATGAAGCAGATAATCGTGACTGACGCACAACCCAAACCGTGGTGGCAAGGGGCGACCATCTATCAGGTCTATCCGCGCAGCTTCGCCGATTCCAACGGCGACGGGATCGGCGATCTCGCCGGGATCACCGCGCAAACTGAGCTACATCGCCGAACTGGGAATCGACGCGATCTGGATCTCGCCGTTCTACACTTCGCCCATGAAAGACTTCGGCTACGACGTGGCCGATTACTGCGATGTCGATCCGATTTTTGGCACGCTCGCGGACTTTGATGCACTGGTGGAGAAAGCCCATGCACTCGGGCTGAAAGTGATGGCCGATCAGGTCTATTCGCACACGTCGGACGAGCACGCCTGGTTCGCCGAAAGCCGCGCGGATCGCTCCAATGCCAAGGCCGATTGGTACGTCTGGGCCGATGCCAAGCCCGATGGCGCGCCGCCCAGCAACTGGCAGTCGGTGTTCGGTGGTCCGGCCTGGACCTGGGACGCGCGGCGCGGGCAATATTACCTGCACAACTTCCTCAGCAGCCAGCCGCAGCTGAATGTCCATCTGCCCGCGGTGCAGGATGCCTTGCTGGACGTCGCGAAGTTCTGGCTGGACCGGGGGGTGGACGGCTTCCGGATCGACGCGCTGAACTTTGCGATGCACGATCCGGCGCTTGCGCGATAATCCGCCCGCGCCGGACGATGGCCGTCTGCGCACCCGCCCGTTCGATTTCCAGCAGCAGCTTTACAACATGTCGCACCCCGACATCGCGGGCTTCGTTGAGCGGCTGCGTGCGCTGACCGATCACTACGATGCTGTGTTCACCATGGCCGAGGTCGGCGGCAAGGAAGCCGAGCGCGAGATGAAGCTGTTCACCGCTGGCGAAGGCCCGGCTGAACAGTGCCTATGGCTTCGATTTCCTCTATGCCCCTGAGCTGACCCCGGCGCTGGTGGCGCACGCGCTGGAGCTGTGGCCCGATCAGCCGGGCATGGGCTGGCCCAGCTGGGCGTTTGAAAACCACGACGCGCCCGCGCGCGCTGTCGCGCTGGTGCGCGCCGGCACCAGACCGAGGCCTTTGCCCGGCTGAAAATGCTGCTGTTCACCGCGCTGCGCGGCAACATCATCCTCTATCAGGGCGAAGAGCTGGGGCTGGCGCAGATCGAGATCCCCTACGCACAATTGCAGGACCCCGAAGCGATTGCCAACTGGCCGCTGACGCTGTCGCGCGATGGCGCGCGCACCCCGATGCCGTGGGTGGCGCAAGAGCGAGACTGGCGGCTTTACCAGCGGCGCGCCGTGGTTGCCGCTGGGCGAGGCCAATCTGGCGCTGGCGGTGGATCGGCAAGCGGCGGATCCCGGCCTCGCTGCTCAACCTGACGCGGCACCTGCTGGCGGTGCGCAATGCCAGCGCCGCGCTGCGCGCGGGCACCTGCACGGTCGCTGCTGGCCGATGCGCAGCGGCTGGTGCTGCGGCGCAGCGCGCCCGGTGGCGACGTGCTGGCCGTGTTCAACCTGTCTGATACCGCCGCCGATTGGCCCGCCGAAATGGCGCAGCACGGCACCGTGCTCGCCGCCGTCAACGGCGCGGCACCCGGAATACTCCCGGCCTTTGGGGCCATCCTGATCGAGGAGCGTAACTGATGAAGCCGCTGCACCTGTTCGCCGCCAGCCTGACGCTGCTGTCTGTCACTCCGGCACTGGCGCAGACCGCTCCGGTGCAGGCCAGTGCAACCTCGCCCGATGGCACGGTGGCGGTAACGCTCAGCACCGAGGGCGATGGCCGCGCGGTCTATACAGTCAGCCGCAAGGGCAAGCCGATCCTCGCGCCGTCGCATCTGGGTTTCCTGTTCACGGATGTCGCCAAAATCGATCGGCGGCTGGCGATTACCGGGCCAGGAGGTCAGCGATTCCGACAGCACCTGGGAGCAGCCCTGGGGCGAATGGCAGACGATCCGCAACCGCTATCGCGAGCTGAAGGTCCACTTGCAAGGAAACCACCGCGCTCGCCCGCGTGTTCACGGTTACGTTTCCGGATCTACGACGACGGTGTCGGGTTCCGCTACGAATTTCCCAGCCAGCCGAACATGGCCAAGACCAACATTGCCGACGAGCTGACCGAGTTTACTTTCGCATCCGAAGGCACCGCCTGGTGGAAGCCGGCCTTCTGTGGAACCGCGAGGAATATCTCTACAACAAGACCGCGCTCTCGGCGGTCTCCACCGCAGCGACCCCGATCACGATCAAGCTCGCCGATGGCACGCACGTGGCGCTGCATGAAGCGGCGCTGGTCGACTATTCGGGGATGACGGTAACCCGCACCGAAGGCACCACGCTGCGCGCCAATCTGACCCCGGGCGCAGGCCGCCCCAAAGTGGAAAAGACCGGCGCCTGGACCACCCCGTGGCGCACGCTGATCATCGCGGACGATGCGCCGGGGATCTATCATGAGCCACCTGATGCTCAACCTCAACGAGCCCAACAAGCTGGGCGATGTGTCGCTGGTTCAAGCCGGGCAAGTTCGCCGGCGTGTGGTGGAACATGATCAAGGGCGAATGGTCCTGGGCGCGCGGGCCGAAGCACGGCGCGACCAATGCCAATGTCATGCGCTACATCGATTTCGCGGCAGCCAACGGCATTCCGAACGTGCTGGTCGAAGGCTGGAACGTCGGCTGGGATGGCGATTGGTTCGGCAACGGCTGGGACATGGATTTCACCAAGCCGACTGAAGATTTCGATGTCGCGATGCTGTCTGCCTATGCCAAGAAGAAGGGCGTGCGGCTGATCGGCCACCACGAAACCGGCGGGGCGGTGACGCATTACGACAACCAGCTCGACCGCAGCGTTCGCCTTTGCCGCCAAGTACGGGATGATGGTGGTCAAGACCGGCTATGTCACCGACGCCGCCCAGCTGGAGCGGGTCGATGCTGACGGGACCAAGTACCGCGAATGGCTCGAAGGCCAGTGGATGACCAACCACTTCGTGCGCGTGGCGGAGACTGCGGCGAAGTACCGGGTCGCGTTTGACAGCCACGAGCCGGTCAAGGGCACCGGCCTCCACCGCACCTATCCCAACTGGGTCGCGCGCGAGGGGATGCGCGGGATGGAATACAATTCCTGGCCCGGCAAAAACCCGCCCGAGCACGAAGCCAACCTCGTCTTCACCCGGATGCTGGAAGGGCCGATGGACTTCACCCCCGGCGTGCTCAGCCTGCAAGGGGAAGGGCGGCAGCGACATCCTCTCGACCATTGCCAAGCAGCTCGCGCTCTATGTGGTGATCTATTCGCCGGTGCAGATGGCGGCGGATACGCCCGAAAACTACGCCAAGTATCCCGGCGCCGTTCAAATTCATCCGCGACGTGCCGACCGACTGGAGGAAACCCGCGTGCTGAATGGCGAGATCGGCGACTACGTCACCATCGCGCGCAAACAGCGCGGCGGTGAGGACTGGTATGTCGGCGCAGTGGGTGACGAGCAGGCGCGCACAGTCACCGTCCCGCTGGCCTTCCTCACCCCCGGCAAGCGCTATACCGCCGAAATCTACCGCGACGGTGACGATGCCGATTACCGCACCGACAAGCGCCATGCGATCGTGATCGAGAAGCGCAGCGTGAGCGCCAAGGATGTGCTGACCATGCGGATCGCGCCGGGCGGGGGCTTTGCGATGCGGCTGGTGCCGACGCGCTAAATCCTCCCCGGAACGCGGAGGTGGACGCGAAGCGGACGGAGGGGTCCCACCTCTACTCCAGCGCTGTGTTTTGGGGAGAGGAGGGCCCCCTCCGTCAGTCCTGCGGACTGCCACCTCCCCGTTCCGGGGAGGATTAAGGCCGCGGCAGCGCTGTTGTCGCCTTCAGCCGTTCCATCGAAAAGCGTCGAGCTGACATCAGCGAGATCGGGCACGGCGGCGATCAGCTTGCGATAGATCCGGTCATAATGGGCAATATCGCGCACGGCGAGCTTGAGCAGGTAATCGACATCGCCCGCCATGCGGTGGCATTCGATGATTTCATCGACCTGTTGCGATCCCGCGCTTGAACGCCTCCAGCCACGCGGGATCGTGGCGCTGGGTCTTGATCGCGACGAAGACGGTGGTGGCGAGCCCCAGCTTGACCGGATCGACCAAGTGCCACCCGCCCCGCGATCACCCCGCTGTCCTCCAGCCGCTTGATCCGCCGCCAGCAGGCGTTGCTCGACAGGCCAACCCGCTCACCGACCTCGTGCACCGGGATCGCCGCGTCGGCCTGCAACACGGCCAGGATCGCCCAGTCTATCGCATCAAGTTGCGCCGTTTGATCATTCATTGGGATAGAATAACCGCAATTTGGTAGAATTGCTATAAATCAGGTGATGATTTTGCGCTCTTGCCCGCATATTCTCGCAGCAACACGGAGTTTTGCCCCCATGCGCCTGCCCAAGCTGCTCACCGATCATCCCGAGAGTGTCGACGAGACCTATGCCGAGCACTTCGCGGTGGCGACCGGGTTCGGGCTGCGGATGATCCTGGGCGGCTGCGCCTGCCTGATCCACGGGCTGTTGCCGTTCCTGTTCGTCCGCACCGGCAGCGCAGAGATCAAGGCTGCTGCACGAACGGATGGTCACCAGCCCGCAACAGCAAGCAGGCAATGCCCGCGATCCTCGATTTCGTGATCTGATCCGGCGGCTTACGGGGCCAGGATCGCCCCGGTATAGCATTCGACCACCATGTGCCAGCGGACGCCCATCGGGCAGACGCAGCAGCGCGCGGTGCGTCAGGATCGTGCCGGCCGGGCAATAGTCAGCCGTGCCGCGCTGGCCCAGCAGGCGTTCGCGGGTGTAGTTCAGCGGCGCGGCGACCCGGCCGAACGGCTGATCGGTCGCGGCCAGCGCGCGGTTCATCTCCGCCGTGAGCCTGCCCGGCACATACCAGTTGTACGCCAGCGACAATTCGCGCCCGCTGCAGTGCAGGCTGACCCGGCGATAGCCCAGCGCGGTCAGCTCGCCGATCGCCAGTTCGCGGCGAATGCGCGCGGTCGGGCTGGACGAGCTGGTCGAGATCACGCTCGCCCGCACTGTCGCGGCCGGATCAAAGTGTTCGCGGCACCAGCTTTCCAGCACGGCGGTGGCGCTGGGATTGGCGGCCAGCCGTGCTTCGAACTGGTCGAGCGTCGGCGTGGCAATGGGTGCCGCTGCCAGGGTCACGGCGGCCAAGAGCTCAAATCCCGCCACGCACCGCCTCGCGGCCCAGCGCGGCAAGGCCTTCGCTCAGCGCTTCGCGCGCACTGTTCCAGCAAGGCTGCATCGGTCGCGCGGATCACGAAGTTCGCGCCGACCCGGCCTTCGCGGAAGAACGGATAGGACCCGATGCTAGCGCAGCCGTTCACCGGCAAGGTGCGTTCGGTTTCGCGCAGCAGATCGGCGACCTCGCTTTCGATCGCCCATGATGCCGACGTGTCAGCGACAGCAGCGGCAGCCCGCCCTCCAGCGTCGCCGGTCAAGCGCATCGAGCATCCCGGCAGTGATCGAAGGGACCCCGGCCATCAGGAAGACGTTGCCGAGCCTTGATCCCCGGCGCGCCGGACATGCGGTTGGGGATCAGCTCTGCCCCGGCGGGCACCCGCGCCATCCGCAACCGGGCTTCGTTGAGCCCGCCGCGCGGTTCGTAATAGCGTTCCAGGATTGCGCGGGCTTCGGGGTGGATTACCACGCCCACGCCCAGCGCCGCGGCCACGGCATCGACGGTGATATCGTCATGCGTCGGGCCGATCCCGCCGGTGGTGAACAGATAATCGTTGCGGGCGCGCAGGGTGTTCACCGCCTCGACAATCGCGGCGGTGTCATCGGGCACCACCCGCACTTCCTTCAGCCGGATGCCCTGCACCCCCAGCCAGCTCGCGACCTGAGCGATGTTCTTGTCCTGCGTGCGGCCGGAGAGGATTTCATCCCCCACCACGATCAGCGCGGCGGTCCAGATGCGGGTGCGGCTTGGTTCATCGCGCCGGGTTAGGCGATCTGACAGACGCCGGCAATCGGTTCAGGCGTCCACCAGCTCGCGCAGCGCGCTGGAATTGCAGCATGCCGTCGTCGATCGGGGCCTGGCGCATATCCTGCCGGTCCTTGCGGTATTCCTGGTTGAGCCGCCACGGCAGCGCCGGAGCATTGCGCGGCATCAGGTGCTTGCCGCGCGCGATGTAGCCGCTGGAGAAATCGAAGATATCGTCCTCCGCCGGTTCGGACCCGGTGGGCAAGGCCGGGGTGACCGCGACCGCGCCGTAGACGTCCATCTGCCGCAGCAGCCGGGTCAGATACTCCGCCACGATATCCACCCGCAGCGTCCAGCTGGCGTTGAGATAGCCGAACACGCCCGCCATGTTGGGCACGTTGGAGAACATGCAGTTGCGGTAGAAAAAGTGCTGCCCGAAATCGACCGGCGCGCCGTCCACGCTGACCGCGATCTTGCCTGCAAAGGTCATCGACAGCCCGGTGGCGGTGACGATGATATCCGCGTCCAGGTGCTCGCCCGATTTGCAGCGTGATCCCGGTGGCGTCAAAGCTGTCGATCTGATCGGTCACGATGCTCGCCTTGCCCGCCTTCATCGCTTCGAAGAAATCGGCGTCGGGGATCAGGCACAGCCGCTGTTCCCACGGGTTGTAGGGCGGGGTGAAATCGGCCTTGTTATAGTCTGGCCCCAGGTGCTTGCTGACCTGCCTGTGCAGGAATTCCTTGACCTTCTCCGGGGCGTTGCGCGCGCGTTTGAACATCAGGTCCTGCATGAAGATGTTCTTGGCGCGGGTCAGCGTGTAGGCCAGCTTTTCGGGCAGAACCTTGCGCAGGCCATTGGCGATCGCGTCCTTCGCCGGGCGGCTGGCCATCCAGGTCGGGGTGCGTTGCAGCATGGTGACATGCGCCGCGCCGCCGGTGGCCATCGCCGGGCACGATGGTGACCGCAGTTGCGCCTGATCCGATCACCACCACGCTTCTTGCCGGTATAGTCGAGGTCGTCCGGCCAGAACTGCGGATGAACGATCGTGTCCCTTGAACGCTTCGCGCCCGGCGAACCCGGCGTCATAGGGCTGGTCGTAATCGTAATAGCCCGATCCGAGGAACAGGAACCGCCCCTGGACGCGGGCGTGGCTGCCGTCGCTGGCTTCGGTGACCACGGTCCAGCGCGCGGTCTTGCTGTCCCAATCGGCGGAGACCACCTTCTGCCCGAACCGCATGCTTGTCGCGCAAACCGTGTTCGTCGGCAATGTCGTTCAGGTATTCGAGGATCGCCGGGCCATCGGCGATCGATTTTTCGTGCTTCCACGGGGCGAAGGCAAAGCCCAGCGTGTGCATGTCGCTGTCGCTGCGGATACCGGGATAGCGGAACAGGTCCCAGGTCCCGCCGATCTGGTCGCGCCGGTCGAGGATCGCAAAGCTCTTGCCCGGGCAGTCCTTGGTCAGGTGCACCGCCATGCCGATGCCGGAGATCCCGGCGCCGACGATGATCATGTCGAGCAGTTCGTCGACCGGGGTCATGGCGTTCATTGGCTTGCTCTCCATCCGCTGCTTACACTCAATGTAAGTCTTAATCGCGCACTTAATCGAACCTGCGCGGGATTGCCAGCGCCGTCAAGCTTTGCCAGACCGCTGCGGGCATGACCATTATCGCCGCACGCCGCTATGCCCAGGGCGGCCATCACCGAACCCGCGCTGCCGCTGGACGGCGCGCCGCGCGGCGACTTGCCGCCGCACAGCTTCGACTGGCTCGGGCTGGCCGAGCCGAGCGCGGCAGAGATGGAAGCGGTGCGCAGCCAGTTCGGCCTGCACCCGCTGGCGGTCGAAGACGCGCTCAACCCCAACCAGATGCCCAAGGTGGAAATCTATGGGCAGCAACTGTTCATCGTCGCGCGCACCGCCGCGATGGAGGAGGGCGAGAGCATCGGCTATGGCCAGACCGCGCTGTTCCTCGGGCGCGATTTCCTGATCACCGTGCGGTTCGGCTCCACCCGCGCGCACAATGCGCTGCGCGCAGCGGCTGGAAAGCGATGCCGCAGCGGCTGGCCGAAGGGCCGGACTATGTCGCCCATGCGATCCTCGATTTCGTGGTCGATGGCTATCAGCCGATCATGGAGCAGCTGGAAGTGGCGACCCAGATCGATGGAAGAGCGCGCGATCAACGTGTTCCCCGAGCAGTCCACGATCCGCCGCATCTTCCGCCTGCGCCGCCAGCTGCGCCGGTTCCAGCGGATCGTCGGCCCGATGGAGGAAGTCTGCGAGCGGCTGACCACCACCGAGCTGCCGACGGTCGATCCCGGCGCGCGGATCTGGTTCCGCGACGTGCTCGATCATGTCCGCCGCACCATGGCGCGGGTCGATGGGCTGAAGGAAACGCTGGCCTCGGTGGTCGAAACCGCCAGCCTGCTCGAAGCGCACCGCCAGGGCGAAATCACCCGGCAGCTCGCCGCCTGGGCCGCAATCCTCGCCGTGCCGACCGCGATTGCCGGGATTTACGGCATGAACTTCGACGTCATGCCCGAACTGCGCGTGTGGTGGGGCTATCCGGCGGTGCTGGGCGTGATCGGCGCGATCTGCGGCGGGCTGTTCGTGCGGTTCCGGCGGATCGGCTGGGTTTAGGGCGACGTACCTGAAATCTGCACAAACCCGCTCATGCTGAGCTTGTCGAAGCACCCGCCTGTTACGGCGCAGTAGCGCGCACACGATGGTCCTTCGACAGGCTCAGGATGAGCGGGACTTGAGCGATGTGTTTCAGATTTTTTTTGCGAACCCTGCCTAGGGCTGAACCAGCGCTAGCGTTGGTAACCGCCGCGCTCACCATCAAAAGTGTCGCAGTGGCATTTCACCGCTTGGGATATTGCCCGGCTCGGGTTAGCCTCGTTGGCAAGCGCAGAGCACGGGGATGGTCGCATGAGTGAGCTGTTGGACGCCGGGCCAGCTGATGATGCAGCGCTTGCCGATGTTGCTGACACGGCAACGCCGGGCGTAGCGGTCGCACTTGCGGCAACCGGTCTGCTTGCGCTGGCGGCGTGCGGGGACCCGGCGGGTGGCCCGGGTGGCGGCGGGCGGGCCGACGCCCAGTCCCACTCCTTCGCCCACGCCGACCCCGGTGCCCATCACGCCCAAGCAGGCCTCGCGCTTCCTCTCGCAAGCCGCGATTGGCTATTCCAAGGCGGAGATGAATGACGTTGTCTCGCAAGGCTTTGCGGGCTGGCTGAACAGCCAGTTCGCCATGGCGCGGCCGCAGCGGTTCTGGGACTTCCTGATCGCGGGCGGCTATAACGCGGCGGCCAACCAGAACGGCCAGGCCGGGTTCGATCCGATGGTGTGGTCGCAACTGATGAGCGGCGCGGATGTGCTGCGCCAGCGGGTCGGCCTGGCGCTGCTGTCGCAATGGGTGGTCTCGATTGACGGCATCTCGACCCCGTTCCGCCAGTTCGCGATGGCAAATTACCTCGACCGGCTGTGGGACAATGCCTTCGGCAACTTCCGTGATCTGATGGAAGCCGTCTCGACCAGCACCGCGATGGGCCTCTATCTGACCTTCCTCGGCAACCGCAAAGCCAACCCCGCGACCGGCTGCGATCCCCGACGAGAACTATGCCCGCGAACTGATGCAGCTGTTCACGGTCGGGCTCAATCAGCTCAACATGGACGGCACGCTCAAGCAGCCTAGCGGCCAGCCCGTCCCGACCTATACCCAGGCCGACGTGGCACAAGCCGCGCGGGTCTGGACCGGCTATACCTTCGCCAACGCGGTCAACAGCACGCCGGACCGGCATCTGCTGGGGCTGGTGGTCAATCCGGCGCAATACGAAACCGGCGGGGCGAGCTTCCTGGGCATCAACGTGCCGCTGGGCAGCGATGCTGCGCTGGCGCGCAAGGTCGCGCTCGACGGGCTGTTCCAGCATCCCAACGTGCCGCCGTTCGTGTGCAAGCAGCTGATCCAGCACCTCGTCACCAGCAATCCCTCGCCGGCCTATGTCCAGCGGGTCGCGACGGTCTTCGCCGACAACGGCAGCGGCGTGCGCGGTGACATGAAGGAAGTGCTCCGCGCGATCCTGCTCGATAGCGAGGCGCGCGACGACAGCGTCACCGCCAGCCAGAGCTTCGGCAAGCTGCGCGAGCCGGTGGTGCGGCTGGTGCAGTGGGCGCGCGCGTTCAAGGTCACTTCGCCGACCAATGCCTGGCCGTTCGGCAACACCAATTCGACCGCCAACCGGATCGGCCAGAGCCCCGGCCGCGCGCCAAGCGTGTTCAACTTCTTCCGCCCCGGCTATGTCCCGCCGGGCACGCAACTGGCGACGAACGGGCTGGTCGCGCCCGAGTTCCAGATCACCAGCGAGCCGTCGCTGGTGGCCTATGTCAACTACATGCAGACGCTGATCCAGAACGGCGCGGGCGAGGCCAAGCCCGACTATGCAGCGCTGACCGCGATTGCGGGCGACAGCCAGGCGTTGCTCGACGAGCTCAACCTGCTGCTCGCCGCCGGACAAATCCATCCGACTGTCATCGGCCAGATGAAGACCGCGCTCGACAGCATCACCAACACCACCAACCGGATCTATGCCGCGGTGCTGCTGGTGATGGCGAGCCCCGATTACCTGGTGCTGAGGTGAGCCGCATGAGCAACGATGTTTCCCGCCGCGCCTTCCTCAAGCGCACTTCAGCCTTGTCGCTGGCCGGGGCCGCAACGCCCGTTCGTCACCAGCCTCGCCGCGATCGGCGAGGCGGCGGCGGCGACCGCGAGCGACTACAAGGCGATCGTTTGCGTGTTCCTGTATGGCGGCAACGACTACGCCAACACGCTCGTCCCGTACGATAACGCCCGCTACGCGGTGTACCAGCAGAACCGCAGCGCGATTGCCTGGGCGCAATCGGCGCTGACGCCCACGCTGCTCACCCCGTCGGTCGCGCTGCCGGGCGGCGCGCAATATGCGCTGGCCCCGCCGCTCGCGCCGCTGCTGCCGCTGTTCAATGCCGGCAGGATGGCGGTTGCGCTCAACCTCGGCACGCTGGTCCAGCCGACCACCAAGGCGCAGTATCAAGCCAATAACGTGCCGCTGCCGCCCAAGCTGCTGAGCCACAACGATCAGCAGAGCTACTTCCAGGCGAGCTCGCCCGAAGGCGCGACCTCGGGCTGGGGCGGGCGGATCGGCGATCTGTTCCAGGCCGGCAACGGCACCGCGACCACGACCTGCATGAACGTCAGCGGCAACGCGGTGTTCCTCACCGGCAAGGCGGCGGTGCAATATTCGGTCACCACCACCGGGCCGATCGGCCTGACCGCGCGCAATACCCTGCAGGGCTCGGCGGGCGCGAGTGCGATGTTGCAAACGCTGCTGCGCGGCGCGGGTACGGCGCACCTGATGGAAACCGCAGTCGGCCAGATCGGCACCCGCGCGCTCGATCTCTACGCGCAGGTTTCGGGCGCGCTGGCTCAGGCCCCGACAACCACCACGGTCTTCCCCGCTGCCGCCGACCCGTCGTCCAGCCTCGGCGCGCAGCTGGCGATGGTGGCCAAGCTGATTTCGGTATCGAGCCAGCTTGGGGCCAAGCGGCAGGTGTTCTTCGTTTCGACCGGGCGGTTTGACAATCACGATGACGTCTCGACACTGCATCCGCTGCTCCAGCAGAACCTTGCCGATGCGTTGCGGGCGTTTCACGACACCACGGTGGAGCTGGGCGTCGCCAATCAGGTGACCACCTTCACCGCCAGCGACTTCGGCCGCGCGCTGACCAGCAACGATAACGGCTCGGACCACGGCTGGGGCTCGATGCACTTCATGATGGGCGGGGCGGTGCGCGGTGGCCGCTATTACGGGATCAACCCGGTGATCATGAACGACGGCCCCGACGATATCGGCCAGGGCCGCCTGATCCCGACGATGAGCGTCGATCAATATGCCGCCACGCTGGCGAGCTGGTTCGGCGTGCCCGACAGCCGGATGGCCGAGATTGTGCCGAATATCGGGAATTATGCGGGGTCAGCGCTGGGGACGAATGTGGGGTTTGTCTGAGGGCAGCGAGGCCTATCGCACGCCGCTCTAGACCATCACCCCGAACAGGTCATGCGCATCGGCGTCCTCAATCGAAGCGTTCGCGAAATCACCGGGCTTGAGGGTGGCCGGCACGTTGCGCAGATAGACTGCGCCATCGATTTCCGGGGCGTCGGCCTGGCTGCGCGCGGTTGCGCCAATATCGCCGTCTTCGTCGGGTTCGCCGACTTCGTCGATAATCACTGGCAGCGTGCGGCCGATCTTGGCGGCGAGTTTGGCGGCGCTGATCGCTTCGGTCTTGGCCATGATCCGGGCGTAGCGGTCTTCCTTGACCGCTTCGGGCACGGCCCCCGGCAGGTCGTTGGCGGCAGCGCCCTCGACGGGTTCGAACCGGAACGCGCCGACCCGGTCGAGCTGGGCTTCGTCCAGCCAGTCGAGCAGGTACTGGAAGTCCGCCTCGGTCTCGCCCGGAAAGCCGACCACGAAGCTGGAGCGGATCGCGATGTCCGGGCAGATTTCGCGCCACGACCGCAGCCGTTCGAGCACCTTGGCCTCGTTCGCGGGGCGCTTCATCGCTTTCAGCACCGATGGCGCGGCGTGCTGGAACGGGATGTCGAGGTAGGGCGTGACCAGCCCTTCGGCCATCAGCGGCACCACCGCATCGACGTGCGGATAGGGGTAGACGTAGTGCAGGCGCACCCACGGCGTCGCGCCATCGGGCGTGCGCAAGCTGCCCAGCTCGCGCGCCAGATCGGTCATGTGGGTGCGGACCGGGTTGCTCTTCCACAGCCGCTCCTCGTGCCGCACATCGACCCCGTAGGCGCTGGTATCCTGGCTGATCACCAGCAGTTCGCGCGTGCCCGCCGCGACCAGCTTTTCCGCTTCGCGCAGCACCGCGTCGATCCGGCGGCTGGCGAGCTTGCCGCGCAAGCTGGGGATGATGCAGAACGAGCAGGCGTGATTGCAGCCTTCGCTGATCTTCAGATACGAATAGTGGCGCGGGGTCAGCTTGATGTCGGCCATGTCCGCGTAATTCTGCGGGATCAGGTCAACGAACGGACCTTGGCTAGGCGGCGCGGCGGCGTGGACAGCCTCGACCACGGCTTCGTACTGGTGCGCGCCGGTAATCGCCAGAACTGCGGGGAATTTGGCGCGGATCAGCTCGGCCTCGCTGCCCAGACAGCCGGTGACGATTACCCGGCCATTCTCGGCAATCGCCTCGCCGATCGCGGCCAGGCTTTCTTCCTTCGCGCTGTCGAGAAAGCCGCAGGTGTTGACCAGCACCACGTCGGCCCCGGCATAGTCCGCGCCAAAGGCATAGCCATCGGCGCGCAGCTTGGTCAGGATGCGTTCGCTATCGACCAGCGCCTTGGGGCAGCCAAGGCTGACCATGCCGATGCGTTTCTGTTCGGGAAGTGCAAGTGCCATGGCGCGGCCCCTACACTGCGGCGCCGGAAAGCGCTAGGGAGCGGGGATGGAACCGATGAACGGAATAGTGATCGTGGCTGCGGCACTTGCGGCGGCGGGGGTGTGGCTAAGCTTGAACCGGGGCGGCGGCTGGGGCCGCTGGCTCGGCGCGGTGGCGCTGATGCTGGTGAGCGCAGCAATGCTGGGCCACGCCTTCGCGCGGATCGGGCCGGAGGTGCTGGCGCTGAAGCCCAAGCTGTACTTCATGCAATCGGGTGGGTTGGCGCTGGCCTTTGTGATCCCGGCGCTGCTGTTGGTGGGGCAACGCAATCAAACGCCGTGGCGTGCCACTCTGCGTGATTGAGCAGTCTTGCTGAGCGCCTATCTGGCGATGGGCGCGGTGTTCTGGGCGCTACGTTAGATAAAATCACGCTCGACTTGCTCCAGAACCCGCTCATGCTGAGCTTGTCGAAGCACTGTCCTGTTCTTCGTGCCGCTCGCGCGACTGCCTGGAGAAAAACGGTCCTTCGACAAGCTCAGGACAGACGGGTCAGGTTTGCAGTGGTTAGCACAAGCTAATCCTCGCCTCACTTCCGCTTCGGCAAATACCGGACCGGATCGAGCGGCACCTTGTTGCGGCGAATTTCGAAATGCAGTTGCGGCTCGGTCGCCAGACCGGTGTCGCCGACCAGTCCGACACGTTCGCCCGCGCCAACCTCGTCGCCGTCCTTGACGGTAACCTTGTCGAGGAACGAATAGGTGGTGGTCCACAGCCCGCCGTGAAACACGATCACGGTCAGCCCGTATTCGTCCGGACCTTGGCCGGCAAAGATGACTTTGCCCGCAGCGGATGCGCGCGCGGCGGTGCCGCGCGCGGCAGTGATGTCGATCCCGTCGTGCTTGTCATCACCGGTCGAGCCGTTGAATTTGCGCCGGATCTTACCAGCCGCCGGCCAGGCCCAGCGCGGCGCGGGGGTTTCAGCGGCAGTGGTTGCGGCAGCGCTCGGGGCAGCGGAAGGGCTGGCGGCGGGCGCAACTGCGGCGCTGCGGGCAACGGTGGGGATCACCAGCACTTGTCCGGCCTTCACCGGGTCTTTCTGATCCAGCCCGCTGGCCAGCGCGATGGCGGCCCACGGCACGCCATAGTTCATCGCGATGCCGAACCCGGTCTCGCCATCCTTCACGGTATGATTGCGGCGGCGCGGGATCACCAGTTTCTGCCCGGCGCGCAGGGCATAGGGCGCTTTCAGGCCATTGGCTTCGATGATCAGCACGCGGGGCACTTCGGCGCGGTTGGCAATCCCGCCCAGCGTTTCACCGGGCTTGACCACATGCGTGCTTTCAGTGCGCGGGTCAGCGGTTTGCGCGAGGACCAGTGCCGGACTGCCCAGCACCAGCAACGCCGCCAGAGCCAGCGCGCGCTTCACGCGAACCGCCCGGCCATCGCGGCCAGCGAGGCGTCGTGGGTCAGATCAAGCTGCAGCGGCGTCACAGACACATATCCATCCTGAATGGCCTCCAGGTCGGTCGCATGGCCGGGCGTATGCTCGATCCCATGCAGGCCGAACCAGAAATAGCGGTACCCCCTCGGATCGGTTCCTTCAACCACCGAGCCGCGCGCATAGTCATGAAATCCTTGCCGAACGACGCGTATTCCCCGGATTTCTTCCGGTGCCAGCGCCGGGAAGTTGATGTTGACCAAAGTGCGCGGCGCAAACGGCACGCCCAGCAGCGGGGCGATCACCCGCTGGCCCCAGGCGGCGGCAGCGGCGAAGGGCACGGCATCGCCCATGCCTTCCTTGGCATAGACCTGGCTCAGCGCGATCGAGCGGATCCCCGCCAGCGCGCCCTCGATCGCGGCGGAAACGGTGCCAGAGTAGGTCACATCATCGCCCAGATTGGCCCCGCGATTGACCCCCGACAGGATCAGATCGGGCGGCGCGGGCATCACCGTGCGCAGCGCCATCATCACCGCATCGGTCGGCGTGCCGGATACCGACCAGCGCCGCGCGTCATGCTGGCGCAGCCGCACCGGGCGCGACAGGGTGAGCGAATGCCCCGCGCCCGATTGCTCCTCGGCGGGGGCGCAGATCCAGATGTCATCGCTGAACTGCCGCGCGATCTCCTCCAGCACGGTGAGGCCGGGGGCGAAGATGCCGTCGTCGTTGGTCAGGAGGATGCGCATTACGCTGGAACCAGTGCCGTGATCCCGCCCATGTACGGCAGCAGCACCTCGGGCACCGTCACCGAGCCGTCCGCCTGCTGATAATTCTCCAGCACCGCCACCAGTGTGCGGCCCACGGCGAGGCCCGAGCCGTTGAGCGTGTGGACGAATTCAGTCCTCTTTCGCGCCCTCTGGCCGGAACCGCGTGTTCATCCGCCGCGCCTGAAAATCGCCGCAGTTGGAGATCGAGCTGATCTCGCGGTAAGCACCCTGTCCGGGCAGCCAGACTTCCAGATCAAAGGTCTTGCGCGCGGTGAAACCCATGTCGCCCGCGCAGAGCAGCACCTTGCGATAGGGCAGCTCCAGCGCCTCCAGAATGCCCTCGGCAGCCTTGGCCATCCGGTCGTGCTCGGCGGCGGAGTCCTCCGGCTTGCAGATGGTGACCAGCTCGACCTTCTCGAACTGATGCTGGCGGATATAACCGCGCGTATCCTTGCCCGCTGCACCAGCTTCAGAGCGGAAGCACAGCGTCAAGGCTGTCATCCGCATCGGCAGTGCCGCTTGATCCAGGATCTGGCCCGTTACCGAGCTGGTCAGGCTCACTTCGGCGTCGGGATCAGCCAGCGACCATCGGTCGTGCTGGAACGAGTCTTCGGCGAATTTTGGCAGCTGGCCTGTGCCGAACATGGCCTCGTCGCGAACCAGCACCGGGGGTCGCATTCGGTATGGCCGCTCACGGTGGTCTGATAGTCGAGCATGAACTGCCCCAGCGCGCGTTGCAGCCGCGCCATCTGCCCGCGCAAGAACGTGAACCGGGTGCCAGACATTACCGCGCCTGTCTCAAAATCAAGCCCGAGTGCGGGACCAAGGTCAGCGTGCTCCTGCGGCGCGAAATCGAACTGGCGCGGGGTGCCCCAGCGGCTCACTTCGACGTTCTGGCTCTCGTCGGTGCCATCGGGGACACTTGGGTCGGGAAGGTTGGGGAGCGAGGCCAGAGCGGCGTTTTGCGCCACGGTCAGCTCGCGTTCTTCCTGCTCCAGCTGTGGCAGCGTTTCCTTGAGCGTCGCGACTTCAGCCTTGAGCCGTTCCGCTTCGTCTTTGTCACCCCGGCCCATGGCGGCACCGATCAGTTTCGACGCGTCATTGCGGCGGCTCTGCGCTTCCTGCATTCCGGTCGCCACAGCGCGGCGGGCGGTATCAAGAGCAAGGATTGGACCAGACGCTGCCACCACCCCCCGCCGCGCCAGCGCAGCGTCGAAAGCTTCGGGATTTTCGCGGATCAGTTTGATGTCGTGCATAGTGCTGGCGCTATGACGGCTCGCTCGCCGCTACGCAACACTCCACCCTCTGCCTCACGCCAAGCAAACTATCTCGGTTTCGAATTTGGACGAGCGCCACTCGCGCAAGCTGCTTGCCAAGCGGTTCAAGCGGCGGCGCAGGGTGTCATCGACCAGGCTGGATAATTCAGACGGCAAAGTCAGCCGCAATACCCGGCCGTCAATTTGTAGCGATGACTGCGCGAGGAGCGAGGGTGCCCCCCCTGATAATCGTTGACCTAACCGTATCGCCAGCCCCCAAGCCTTTGCCTGGCTCAGCATATCAGGGCTGGCCAACTGCCCGAGGATCGGCGGCAGTTCGCCGCTGCCGCCAAGCCCTGCGAACAAGGCGCGCCCCATCATCGCGCGTTCGGACGCATCGATCGCGATCCAATTGCCATGAAGAGCCAGTTCCTCGCCGCTCAGCGCGCGGAACTCGGGATTGCTGGCCCAGCCGGTACCGAACATATGACATACTGCCAGGCGCAGTCGTGCCATTTTCGCGCTTTCCGGGCTGAAGACTGACGCTGACCACGCCGCCAATTCCTCGCACAGACCAGGAAACTGATCATGACTGCCAGTGACAAAGCGAACGCCTTCGATCAGCGGATCCTTGGCACGCTCCGCATCATCCAAGGCCTGATAAAGCAGCCCTTCGCGCAGACCGAACGGACTGACCACTATTTGCGATGGCGCGATTGCCTCCACCAAGGCAGCGAGCAACGCGGCAGTATCCGGAAGCGCTGCGACACGGCTCCCCGGCATGCCTGGGATCGCGGCGAGTTCGGCTGGGTCCAATGATTTCAAATCTTCGGCAAATGGCCGGGCAAATTGCGGCATCATGGCATGGTTGCTCAGCACCGGCAGGGGAAATCCGGTTCGGTGCAGATGAACCCGCGCCAAGGCGCGCCACGATCCGCCGACCAGATAGAGCGGAAGGTCGTTGCAGCGCCAGATCCAGGGGATTTCTGCAACCAGCTTCTGAATGCGCCGTCGCAGTTCGCCCGCCTTGCTGCGGCGCAATTCGCCAATGGCGTACATGCCAAGCGGCAAGGAGGTGCGCTCTTCGACCATTCCGCCAGTTACGCGGACCAGTTCAAGGCTGCCGCCGCCGATGTCTGCAACTGTTCCATCGGCTTGCGGCAGTGCTGCGATCACGCCGAACCCTGCCGCAGTGGCTTCTGCGTCCCCCGAGAGAAGTTCCACGGTGAGGCCGAGTGACCGGACTTTGACGAGAAACTCAGCCCCATTTTTCGCATCACGGACTGCAGCCGTCGCGACAACCCGCAGCCAAGCGGGTTGCAAGCCTGCCAGCAAGGTTTTGAAGCGGGCCAGTGTCGTCAGCGCGGAAGCCATTGCTTCAGCCGTGATGCGCCCATCGGCCGCGACCCCGCGCCCAAGACCGACGGTTACCTTTTCGTTGTAAAGCGCCACGGGCGCCCGCATCGCCCCACCGAAAACGACCAGCCGGATCGTATTCGATCCAATGTCGATGATGGCCCTGCGGTTCGCGTTCACCCTTTTTGGCTTAGCTTTAACCGCAGTGTGGTGCCAGACATTTTGCAGCAGGCACCGCACCCTGACAGCGAAGGGATGGTCATGAAATAGCGCTGCATATTGAATGGCTTTTCGCCGGGAACGCTGTGAAGGTAATGATCGTCGCTCTGCAATCGCCACGACTGCTCAGCGCCAAGCAAGTTTGCAACCAGCGCCGTCCCTCGGACCCGAAGTGCGTTCTGAAGGGCGAAAAACGAGCGCATGCAAGCTTATTTATCGCCGCGGGCAGGTAGTCATCCCCAGCAGGCTGTAGAGCGGGCAAGTCCGCAAAAGCCCGGTCGCCAGCGGGATCAGGCCGATCCAGCCCCAAGCGGTCTTGGGCCCGGCAAACACCAGCGCGATCAAAATCAGCCCGAGCGTGATCCGGAATAGGCGGTCAGCACCGCCGACATTGATCTTGAACATGATTGTCTCCTTCCGACGTGCGCAGGCTGCACCCGCTGGCGGGGACGTGCATTGATGCTGGTCAAATGGAGGCGGGAATGGTGGGCGCGGCAGGGATTGAACCTGCGACCCCACCCGTGTGAAGGGTGGGAAAACGGCTATCGGCGGCTTTACACGCACAGAAAAACTAGTAAAAACAGTTATGGGTGTACGGGTGTGTGCGCCGATGTTTTTCATGTTTTTTTCATGGATTTTGGAGCGTAGCGAAAATGCCGGATTTGAGCAGGATCGGAGAGCGCGAAAAGCTGAAACCAAAGGCTGGCGATGAGCCGCATTGGCAACGGCTGCGGCAAGGTTGTTATCTTGGCTTTCGACCTTCGCGAAAGGGCACGCGGGGAACGTGGTTCGCAAGGGTCTATGATCCAGACACAAGCACCAATTCCCGCAAGCGCTTGGGAGACTATGCGGCTCTGTCTGGGCATGATGTTTTCACGCAGGCCAAGCACGAAGCGGAGCAATGGGCCGAGACAGTCGAAAGCGGCGGTATTCGAGCGGTTGAACTTGTGACGGTGGCTGATGCCTGCGAAGCTTACCTGAAGGAAAAGCCCGGATCGATTGCCGAAGGGGTTTTTCGGCGGCACGTTTATTCCGATTCAATTGCTAAGAGTGAAGCTCGACAAGTTGCGTCGGCACCACCTCCAGGGCTGGCGTAAGCGGCTGGAGCAGGCACCCGCGCTGCTCACGCGGAACAAGAAGGGCGAAAAGCGCACCAAGGAGCGGGCAGAATCCACGGTCAATCGTGATATGGTGCCGTTGCGCGCTGCGCTTGGCCGGGTCTTGAAACCCGGTGCGCCAAACACCGATGCTGCATGGCAAGAGGCGCTGCGCCCGTTCAAAGGGGCAGATAAGAGGCGTGAACTTTATCTTGACCGGGCAGAGCGCAAGCGGCTGATCGATGCCAGCACCGCTGATGCACAGCCGTTCATTAAGGGGCTTTGCCTGTTACCGCTGCGCCCCGGCGCACTGGCAGGTCTAACGGCTGGAGACTTCGACAGGCGCACCCGCACGCTCACTATCGGCAAGGACAAGAATGGTAAGCCGCGCCAAATCACTGTGCCGCAATCCATTGCAGATTTTTTCGGTGAGCAGGTGAAGAGCAAGCTACCAGCCGCGCCCATTTTTGTCCGCGCTGGCGGTGAAGCTTGGAACAAGGACGCTTGGAAGTATCCCGTCAAGGATGCTGTGCGGTCGGCTGGCGTGCCTGATGCGGTATCGGCTTACACGCTGCGGCACAGCGTGATTACCGATCTGATCCGCGCTCGCCTGCCAATCCTGACTGTGGCGCAGCTTTCTGGCACAAGCGTTGCCATGATCGAACGGCATTACGGCCATTTGGTGCGCGATGATGCCGAAGAGGCGCTGGCGACCCTAGTAGTCTAGAGCGGGCTGACAAAAAGCGACGGGACAGCTTTTGCAGTTTTCCGGCTGAAAGCGGCCCTTCCGGACACGACAACATAGCGGCCATCGCCGGGTGCTCGAAATCTTGCCTCCTCCCCACAAGGGCATCAACCGGGCCACCAACATTGCTGATAGAAGAAATAACTTCTGCGTCCACACCACATTCGCGCACAGTTCTTGAGAAATTCCGGGCAATCTCAGATTGATTTTTTGCATTCATGGCCTCGACATACATTCTCTAACCTGCAACTTTGCCATGTCCTTGAAGAGACAAAGCGATTCGCAAGAATTGCCGATCCGCGCACTTGGCCCACATTGTGGGGGCCGGTTGCGTGCGATTGTCGACTTTGAGGGTTTATTTGCATGGGTCGTGGTGTCGTCAGCGCGTTGGTTCTGGATGTCTGGTCATTCGTGATCGGCAAAGCGGAAAGCCTTGCGCTCACACTCTTCGCCGCCTTGCTGTTTGCTGCGGCCCCGGCGCTGGCGCAGACGGCTCCTGCGCCAGAACGCTATCGCAATATTGACGAGAACGGGGTCGATCTGGTCACGGGCTCGTTCAACTTTGCGATGACCGATGTGGCTGGCGGATCGGCGGCGAGCGGACTTTCGATTACCCGCTACTGGAACCGCGCGGGCTGGACCGACAATGTCAGCGGCACCCTGCGGCGCGATGGCAATACGGTGACGGTGGTGCGCGGACGGTGTCTGAGGTGTTCACGCAGAGCGGATCGGCGTGGGTTTCCAGCCAGGCGGGCGGGGCGGCCTGACCATGGTCGCGGGGCCAAGGCTGCCCAGCTACACCTATCGCGGGGCGGACGGCGTGGTGATCTCCTATCGCTCGGTGGGGTTGGAAGTTCCGGATCCGAATGACCAGCCGCCGCTGCTCTACACCGTCAACGGCACATCGGGCTCCTGCGGCATCGGCACCACGGTCAACCTGGACCGCACCAGCCAGCACTGCGCTTACCCGGAGGCGATCACCAGTCCGGGCGGACCCCAGGTTGATCTGGTCTGGGCCGAAAGCGGGCACTGCAACTTTGTGATGCACAACCTGCAGGAAGGTTACAACTGTCAGGTCTATTACCGGCTGGAGGGGATCACCGATAATTCCGCCTATGCCGTGGACGTGCGCTATCCCGCATCGGGCGGATTGAACCAAGCGTGGCTGCAACGCTCCAGCGCGCGGCTGGTGGATCGCAGCGTGGAACAGTGCGATTTGACCTCGGCCAGCGATTGCCAAACCACGCTGCCCTGGCCTTCGGCCTCCTACACCGCCGCGCCGATCAACGGCACCCAGCAAGTGACCGACAGCGCCGGGCTGGTCTGGACGTTCACTTATGCCAGCGGCCGGATGACCGCGATCACCCGCCCCGGGGCCAGCGCGCCGACCACCACGATTAGCTATGATCCGCAGAGCCGGGTCACCTCGGTCACCCGCGATGGCGTCACCAAGACCTACACCTGGTCAACGGTGGCAGGCGATACGGTGGTGGCTACCACCGGCGGCCCTGGCGGCGCGGGCAGCACGGTCAGCGATCCGGCGGTCGGCCGCCCCGATACGGTGGTCAACGCGGCGGGGCAGGATGTTGAGCGGCTGTATGACAATGATGACCGCCTGCTCCGCGAAACCGCCCCTGAAGGCAACTATGTTGCCTATGAGCGCGACGCGCGCGGCAACACGAAAAAGGTCACCCTCGGCCCCAAACCCGGCACGGTGCTGGCGGTGATTGAGGAAACCGCCGACTTTGCTGTGACCTGCACCAACCCCGCCACCTGCAACAAGCCGAACTTCACCATCGATGCGCGCGGCAACCGCACCGACTTTGCCTATAACCAGACCAGCGGCGAACTCACCCGGGTCCAGCTACCCGCGCCCGATGCCACTCAGCCGCGCCCGCAGGTGGATTACACCTATACCAATCTTACCGCGCAGGTCCGCGACGCCAGTGGCGCGCTGGTCCTCGCTGCTACCGCGCAGCCCAAGCTGACCCAGCTCACCTCCTGCGCCACGGCGGCGATCTGCCCCGGCTCGGCGGACGAGACCAAAGTCACCATCGCTTACAACACCCCCAACCTGCAACCGACGGCGGTGACGGTAGCGGCAGGGGATGGTTCACTCAGCGCGACCACTACCTATGCCTATGACGCGCGCGACAACCTCAGCGTGGTCGATGGGCCGGAAGCGGGGAGCGAGGATACCACGCACAGCTTTTATGATGAAGTCGACCGTCCGCTGGGCAGCATCGGCCCCGATCCCGATGGCGCAGCGGGGAACAAGCCGCGCCCCGCCAGCCGGGTGACCTATGCCGCCGCCTCTGGCCTGGTGACCAAGGCGGAAAGCGGCACGGCGGCGGGCACCACGCGGGCGCAGTTTGATGCGATGACCGTGCTGCAAACACTCGAGCTCGGTTATGATGCCAATGCTCGCCGCAGTACCGAACTGGTCAGGGGCACCGGCGGCACCCCGCTCGCGCTGACCCAGTTCAGCTATGACGCGGCGGGGCGGCTGGAGTGCGCGGCGCTGCGGATGGACCCGGCGAGCTGGGCCGCGCTGCCGGGCAGCACTGCGGCCTGCGTGCAGACCGCGCGGCCCGCCCCGCCGCCGGGGCAAAGCGCGATCGGCCCCGACCGGATCACCCGGCGGGTCTATGATCCGGGCGGGCGGCTGCTGTCCACGCTGAGCGCAGTCGGCACCCCCGACGAGGCGAGCGAAGGCACCGCCGCCTACACCCCCAACGGCCAGATCGACCACGTCACCGATGCAAATGGCAACCGCACCGACTATGGCTATGACCGGTTCGACCGGCTGGAGTTTACCTGGTACCCGCTGCCCACCGCCGGGGCCAATCTCGCCAGTACCAGCGACCACGAGCAGCTCAGCTATGATCCGGGCGGCAACGTGCTCACCCGCCGCACCCGGCGCGGGGAGGTGCTGGGCTATGTCTACGATGCGCTGGGGCGCTTGACCGAAAAGCAGGTGCCCGAGCGCGCCGGTGGTCCTGACGCGCTCGCCGCCACGCACACCCGCGATGTGTTCTACGGCTATGATCTGAAGGGCCGCCCGGTCCACGCGCGGTTCGATAGCCATACCGGCGAAGGGCTCGCCTTTGCCTATGACGCACTGAACCGCATGACCAGCGCCACACAGGATCTGGACGGCGCGGCGGACGGTCCGCCCCGCACCCTCGGCTATGGCTATGACGCCACCGGCCAGCTCAACCAGCTGACCCATCCCGATGGCCAGTACCTGCGCTATGTCAATGACCGGCTGGGCCGCACCAGCGAGGTCTGGCGCGATACCACGCACAAGCTGGTTGCCTGGGTTTACAACAAGCCCGGCCAGCTCACCCAGAAACGCAACGGCACCACCACCGACTTCGCCTACCTCGCCGATGGCCGGTTCGCCAGCCTCACCCTCAACGCTGCGGGCACGAGCCAGGACAATGTGCTGAGCGCCACCTTCAACGCCGCCGGGCAGATCGCCAGCCGCAGCCAGAGCAACGACAGCTTCGCGTTCACCGGCGCGGGCAACTTCGATCACGGCTATGTCAGCAACGGCCTGAACCAGTACACCGCCGTGCAGGGCATCACGCACAGCTATGACGTCAACGGCAATCTCACCGGCGATGGCACCAACAGCTGGGTCTATGACGTGGAGAACCGGCTGGTCTCGGCGCGCGGGCTCTACGCCGCGAACCTGCGCTATGATCCGCTGGGCCGCCTGCATGAGACCGTAACCAACGTCGATGACGGCATCCCCGCCAACGACATCACCGTCCGCCGCCTCTACGATGGCGGCGCGCTGGTCGCGGAATACGACCAGAACGGCGCCATGCAACGCCGCTTTGTCCACGGCCCCAATCAGGGTGCAGACACGCCGCTGGTGTGGTATGAAGGCCCCACGATGCAACAGTCCGCCGCCCGGATGCTCAACACCGACCTGCAAGGCAGCGTCACCAGCGTGACCGACTTCAACGGCAACTCCGATCACCATCAACCGCTACGACGAATATGGCCGGCCGCAGACGGCAACACCGGCCGGTTCCAGTA
The DNA here is from genome assembly GCA_963802015.1 of uncultured Alphaproteobacteria bacterium. GTDB lineage: Bacteria > Pseudomonadota > Alphaproteobacteria > Sphingomonadales > Sphingomonadaceae > Novosphingobium. Next base: position 60,036 of record CAWDHB010000004.1, on the reverse strand, counting down.
CACCGGCCAAGCCTGGCTGCCGGAGATCGGGCTCTACTACTACAAGGCCCGGATGTACTCCCCCACGCTCGGCCGGTTCATGCAGACTGACCCGATTGGCTATGCCGATGGGGTGAACTGGTACAATTATGTCGGCAGTGATCCGGTGAACTATGTGGATCCCAGTGGGCTGTTTCAGGTTCCGAAGAACGAAGGGATTCCTTCGATTGTAGTCAAAGGTCGCCGGAGCCGCTCGCTTTGCGAGCTGTCGCCTGATCTTTGCACGGGGCCAACGACCAATGCCGGTCTGATAGAATTGTTTAGCCCAGCCGATCTTGCCGCGCTTAGCGACGGCGCCAAAGAGTTTGCAAAGGAATTTTGTGAAGGATTTATCGACTCGGGCGGAGATTCAATGTCTTCGCTAGGAGAAGCCCTAGGCGTCGTAGGTTCCGGAGTTTTGGGCAAATGGGTAGGAGATAGGATTGAAAAAGGCATGATCGAACGCGCAACGGGTATTGGCCGGAGCATCGGAAACCAAAGTGATGTTGTTGGAGCTGGCGCGCGCTCGGCGGCTCGAGGAGCGCGAGTTGGAAAAATCGGCGGCTATGTCGGGATGGCTATCGCAACATTTGGATTTGTCATCTACAAGAATGAAATAGATGATCTGCTCGATAAAATAAAATCTATGACATGCGAGAAATTGGTAAAATGACAAGAAATGGGCGACAGCTTTTTTCCAGAGTATGTGCATTTTTTTGCTATGGATTTTTGACATATATATATATAGATAATTTCTCGAATTGGTCAGAAAATGACTATTTTCGACTTTTGCCATTGCTGATTTTTGGGGCTATCTGGGTGTTTTGCTGACAACCGTATCGTCGACAGTCGCAAAGGTCTACATAACTGAATGAGAACTTTGTTGAGATAAATTGAAGTAACGCTGCGCCGCCTCTATGATGGCGGCGCGCTGGTCGCGGAATACGACCAGACCGGCGCGCTGCTCCGCCGGTTCGTCCACGGCCCGAACACGGGTGCGGACACGCCCTTGGTGTGGTACGAAGGCCCCACGATGTCCCAAGCCGCCGCCCGGATGCTGAACACCGACCTGCAAGGCAGCGTCACCAGCGTGACCGACTTTGGCGGCAACCCGATCGCGATCAACCGCTACGACGAATACGGCCGCCCGCAGAGCGGCAACGTCGGCCGGTTCCAGTACACCGGCCAGGCCTGGCTGCCCGAGATCGGGATCTACTACTACAAGGCCCGGATGTACTCGCCCACGCTCGGCCGGTTCATGCAGACCGATCCGATTGGCTATGCGGATGGGATGAACTGGTACAACTATGTTGGCGGGGATCCGGTGAACTTTGTTGATCCCAGTGGGCTGTGTCGATACACAAATTGGGCGATGGTTCGGTGGGAGCAACAGCCTAACGGCAAATGGAAGGCACAGTCCGTTTTGTATACATACGTCACGCAGGATTTACCTTGTAATTCTCTTGCTGCTGAATCAAACGCGCGCAAAAGAGCCGGAGTGGGCACTGGTGATGAAGGAGGAGAAAATGGATGTTCCGTGGAACCATTTCGTTCGCTGCTGGCGTCATCTAAGGTTAAGTCTGCGATTAAAGCTGCTATTAGGCTTGGCCTCAATACTAGATCTTGGAGCAATACGCCTCATTCTGAAATCCGGTTTTTGGGCTGGTTGGTCCCTTTTCGGAAACATCGGGCGTCAAACCCGTACACAAGTGAGTATGCGGACAATATTGTGATGAGCGTTGGGGTTGCTTGGGGCAACGGAATTCAGCAGGATGAGGTGTTTTTCCACTTTCACACGCGTGGAACAGGTTTATCAGAGCCGGATAAAGACTATGCTAGATCAGCCTTCTCTCAAGGTGGCGTAGGCATTGTGGCTTTTGACAGAAATGGAAATGCGACAGAGTGTTATGCGCCTTAGAACTGCAATCATATGCGCTTTGTCGATTGGAGCAATATCCGGCTTCATCGGATATTGTGTTACCGGTCCGGGAATATTCAGGGTTGGTTTATCGACCTCTTGCAAATAGTGATGCCCGCTATATTTATTTGCACAAAACAATAGAGCGAATTAATCCTGAATATGTGAGAATATCGAACGGAGAATTTTTGATTCTTCCATTGTCCGGCGTAAATCACAAATGTTACGCAGTTTTCTCGAAACGTATAAATATGTTCAGCGGGGATGAATTCATATTTTGTGAACGCAAGAATTTGCCAAGCTCAATAAGCAGAATGTGACGGGGAATGGCATCGAAATTATGTTGGATTTTCTGCATAGAAATAGATCGCAACTTCCACCGATGCTGCAGAACCTCAAATCCACACAGGATGGCGTCCCATGTGGTGGTGTAGCTTGGCGATGGCCCCATCACCTGTTCTGAACAAGCCGTCGGCTATGCGCTTGAACGACGAGCAGGCACCGGTGAAAATGGACCCGGCAGGGGCGCAACGCCGCGTGGTGGACCTAGAAGTGGGCCGGTGCCTCCCGAATGTAGCGAAGCCCGCGATGGCTCGGAGAAGGCCAAAAGAGCACTGCCAGGGGAAATTACCGCGTCAGGAAATTGGAATAGTGGATCTAACCTTAGATATGACTGGGCATCCGCTAGAACGACTATTCAAGAGCTTGAGTTTGCGAAGCTCTACATCGCTAGTGCGGCTGGAGCCCTTGCAGTTGGATCTGCTGGGCAATCAGCAGCTCCAGAATGGCTTTTAGGAAAGGTAGCTGCCGGTGTGTCGGCTGCCAGCGGCCTTGGCGCTGGATATGGCTTGGACGCGCAAATAGCAACGCAACAGCAAATAATGCAATCAATCGAGGCAAGGCTTCATGAGCTGAGGTTGGTAAAAGAAGGGAGGTGTCCGGCACAATGATCCGCCTCGTATGTTTTTAATAAGAATGTTTTGGATTTGCGCTTTAGTCATTGCGATCTCTATTGTATATTCAGGCGTCAATGGATTTTCAGAAGAGTCTACACGTAGTAGCCTAAGGATATTGTCATACATATTTATATCGTTTGTCATGGGGTCGATATTTTGGTTTTTTTATAATAGAAGAACATGAATTTTTACAAGGAGGTCGCACAAAATGAGACCTTCAACGCCGCCGGGCAGCTCGCCAGCCGGACGCAGAGCAAGGATGCCTTCGCGTTTACCGGCGCGGGCAACTTCGATCACGGCTATGTCAGCAACGGCCTGAATCAGTACACCGCCGTGCAGGGCGTCGCGCACAGCTATGACGCGAACGGCAACCTCACCGGCGATGGCACCAACAGCTGGGTCTACGACGTGGAGAACCGGCTGGTCGCGGCGCGCGGGCTCTACGCCGCGAACCTGCGCTACGATCCCCTGGGGCCGCCTGCATGAGACCGTAACCGGTGTTGAAGACACTAACACCAACAACGACGTGACCGTCCGCCGCCTCTACGACGGCGGCGCGCTGGTCGCGGAGTACGACCAGAATGGCACCATGCTCCGCCGCTACGTCCACGGCCCGAACACGGGTGCGGACACGCCCTTGGTGTGGTACGAAGGCCCCACGATGTCCCAAGCCGCCGCCCGGATGCTGAACACCGACCTGCAAGGCAGCGTCACCAGCGTGACCGACTTCAATGGCAACCCGATCGCGATCAACCGCTACGACGAATATGGCCGGCCCCAGACGGGCAATGTCGGACGGTTCCAGTACACCGGCCAGGCCTGGCTGCCCGGAGATCGGCATGTACTACTACAAGGCCCGGATGTACTCGCCGACGCTCGGCCGGTTCATGCAGACCGATCCGATTGGCTATGCAGACGGGGTCAACTGGTACAACTATGTCGGCGGCGATCCGGTGAATAATGTGGATCCGAGTGGGCTTTGCCATACTGAGCTTTGGGGAACTTTTACGAGAACGACGTGGTCTGACGGCAGCATAACCACACATCTCGACGGCTTAACGACGAAAACTATCGGCTGCGAGGCGGAGTTTGGAGCGGTCTATAAGGCCGCCTTTGGCGATGGTGGAGCAGGTAAGGAAATTGTTGTAAGTGCAGCCCCTCCACCATGTCGGATTTCAGACCCTGCGCTTAGAGATGCCTATTCCCGTGCAAAAGCGCAGTCTTTTGAAAGATTTAATGCAAATCGTGGAAATTCTGAAGAAGCTTATTCTATTTTCATAAATAATCAAACAGCCGCATATGAAACTTATTGGGAAACAGGGGTAGATGGGTTTGTTGAAATTACGCTGAGGCGCCCTGGCCGTACACTTTTGCTGTCGGGTCATATTCATAATAATCCAGTTGGCCCAAAAGGATTTTTGGGATTGAGCGGCTGGGTCAGCAAAGGGGCTTCTAAGGATGACCAAAACGGAAGATCACAGTTTCCCGGAGCGATCTTTATTCTACATCAGAGTTCATCCGGGCAATGGAATGATAGCTGTTACTGAATGGAAATATAACTTGATCTAGGGGATTAAAAATGGCTCAAAGGCCAGAGATATATCGGGATAAAAGACTAGGAATTGCGCTAATACTGTTCACAACTTCCTTTGTTATTGGAGCAGTGCAGGCTTGGATCACAATGCTCTACGTTGATGCAGCAATCACTGGGCATTGGGATTATTTTTCAAATTTGTTCTCAGTAAGGCGCCCCGCTTCAGGTCCCAACGTATTCTGTTTTGGCCGGTGCGCTGCGGAGCTGCCGTTTTTTTCGGGTTGGATAGCGATCCTTAGTTTTTTGGTTGGGATTGTGTTTCTTGGCCATAGTTATTGGCTGCCGAAGAACATCGTTACGAAATGACGCTTCTGTACGAACGCGCTTACGATTGCTCAATTTCCATCGGTCAAGATTTCGGCTACGACGGTAACGGTCAGCCCGGCCAGCTCACCCAGAAATGCAACGGCACGACGACCGACTTCGCCTACCTCGCCGATGGCCGGTTCGCGAGCTTCACCCTCAACGCGGGCGGCACGAGCCAGGACAATGTGCTGAGCGCGACGTTCAACGCCGCCGGTCAGGTCGCCAGCCGCAGCCAGAGCAACGACAGCTTCGCGTTTGCCGGGCATCGGAACGTCGACCGCAGCTACCAAACCAACGGGCTCAACCAGTACCTCAGCGCCGGCCCGGCGACGTTCACCTACGACGCGAATGGCAACCTCACCGGCGACGGAGCCTCGACCTGGGTCTATGACGTGGAGAACCTGCTGGTCGCGGCACGCGGGCTCTATGCCGCCACCCTGCGCTATGATCCGCTGGGCCGCCTGCATGAAACCGTGACCGGCGTCGCCGACGCGATCCCCGCCAACGACGTGACCGTCCGCCGCCTCTACGACGGCGGCGCGCTGATCGCGGAATACGACCAGACCGGCACCATGCTGCGCCGCTACGTCCACGGTCCGAACACGGGTGCGGACACGCCCTTGGTGTGGTACGAAGGCCCGACCATGGACCAAGCCTCTGCCCGGATGCTCAACACCGACCTGCAAGGCAGCGTCACCAGCGTGACCGACTTCAATGGCAACCCGATCGCCATCAACCGCTACGACGAATATGGCCGGCCGCAGTCAGGCAATGTCGGCAGGTTCCAGTACACCGGCCAGGCCTGGCTGCCCGAGATCGGGCTCTACTATTACAAGGCCCGGATGTACTCCCCCACGCTCGGAAGGTTTATGCAGACCGACCCGATTGGCTATGCGGACGGGGTGAACTGGTATAATTATGTTGGCGGAGATCCGGTCAATTGGGTGGATCCGAGTGGGTTGTTTCAGGTTCCCAAGAACAAAGGACTCCCCAAAATTGTGCTCACTGGCAGACGCCACAGATTGTTGTGCGAAATGTCGCCTGATTTGTGTACTGGGCCGGTCATCAATGCTGGGTTGGCTGGTATTCTCGATATTGATTTCGACCTTGGGCAAATTATCGTTACCGCGCCATGCAAGATATCAAATGCAGTTTTCCCAGGAGGGCGTGGCACGGCGCAAGGCGGGTTGGCCGGAACGGTTGAGGCAGGACCCATTGCTGCTACGGCTGGATTTGGCGTTGCAGGCGACAAATATGGCACCGTAGGCTTATACATCTTTGGCGGTGGAGGAGGCGGAGCAGGTGCCTACGCTGGAGCCGGGGCTTCTGCACAAGTCTCCAATGCGGACGGTATCTCCAACTTAAGTGGCTTATTTGCAAACCACAGTGCCAGCGGTGGAGCGGTTTTATCAGGGACTGTCGATGTCTTCACAGGACCTTCGTCCGGTGGGCCGGTGGTGGGTTCCGGCTTAACTCTTGGCGGTGGTGGGGGTGGAGGCGCCTTTACAGGGGTAACTTATACCGGCATTCTCCCACTGTTCAATGTTCCATCATTGCTTGGGTGTATACAATGAGGAGAGAGAAAATTGACAAGATACAAAGACCCCTAGCCTTTGTAGGCATATTTGCCTTATTTGGCGGCTTTAGTTCAAAATTTAGCTTGTCTAACATATATTCTGGAAAATATCTTGATTTTCAATTTTTTATTTCAAATATAGTTCAAGCACCATTGTTCGCATGGATTTATTGGCTTGCTATAGCAACATTTATTGTAAGCTTTGTGCCACTAATGCTTCTCCAGAATATTAAGAATCGAATGCCTTGATGGGGTGTGCGTTGCTTTGCGATTTCGAATTTCGGCAACAATGAGATTGCACTGCTGACTTTCTGCAACCAGAACAGCAAGGTCTACCGCCGCTACGTCCCCGGCCCGAGCACGGGCGCAGACATGCCGCTGGTGTGGTACGAAGGCCCCACGATGTCTCAAGCCGCTGCCCGCATGCTCAGCACCGACCTGCAAGGCAGCGTGACGAGTGTGACGGACTTCAACGGCAACCCCATCGCGATCGGCCGCATTCAAGAACCATTCACCTGCGTGGATGATAGCATCCCAGCCAAGAAAGTTAGCGCCCTCCCGCTACCCCGGCGGGACCGCCGCTCCGGCATAGCTATCGCCCGATGGGGCCTTGGGCGGTGGAGGGAGGTCCGGTTGGGCGCCGGACAGATCAGGTCGCGCAGTGCCAGTCCCGCGCAGCGCAGCCGAAAGCTCGCGCGCCAGGGTCGGAGCGCTGAACAGGATGAAAATTCCCAGCACCACTTGCGCCGCCCGCCGCAGTTCGAGCCGCCCTGTGAGCAATTGAAACCCGAACCCGGCCATTGCCACCGCCGCCAGTCCGGTCGCGATGGTGCCGGTGAGCATCCCCTCGGCCCAGTTGCTGGCACCAACCAGCGCGCCTGCTTGCGGGTTCAACATGAATTGGCGCGCCGGTTGCTCATTGTCCTCAACGATCCACTACAATCACGCTGCTGACAAGTGCGCAATCCCGTGCGCTTGCGCAAGACAAGCGCTTGTATTGCCGCCGAACTCTGATAGCCTTTGTACAGGCACAGGAGACCACAATGCGCGCAGCGACTATTGCCCTTTTGATCACTGGCATGGCTGCAGTTTCTTCTGCCGCCCAGGCCGGAGAAACGATCACCTACAGCTACGATGCCAAAGGGCGGCTGGTGAAGCTGGTTCACTCCGGCACCGTCAACTCCGGCGTGACCACCACCTACACCTTCGACAAGGCCGACAACCGCACCAACGTGAAGAAGACCGGGGCATCAAACTGAGGCTCAAGTTTATGCTCGGGTTTCCTGAGCCTTGCCGTCGCGAAAATTGCGCGGTCTTAGATCACCAGATCGACACCGAGGAGGGACAGAGCGGCGCTTCTATCTTCTGGACCGACGCACGCAGGTCTGTGAGACTTCCCTTCGTAAAAAGCTATGCGATGATGTAGAGCGGATGCGACCACAATTCGGTCATCTGACATTCGAAAAAGTCATAGCTTCGCTGGCGGGAACGTCTGCTTTCGCCGCTTTGAGATTTGAAACCGGACATACCGGATTCCCCAACATTGCCGTCATTCGCGCGCGCGCGGGGCAGCCCTGATGGCGGGCAATTATTCACTCCAGAATTTGTCCACGCGGCACAAACGACTGGCCCATGGTCTTGCTTCAACGATTTACTTGAAACGATTGTAGGATGGTCGATAAAGATGGATGGGGATAGGCAGGCCAGTCGATAAGCGCGTTTCCCGCGCGTTTCCCCATTTTTCGACGGGAGCCGCGAGGGAAGCGGATTGGGCGACGAGAAAGAGACAAGCAATCCTTTAATGAAGGCGATGCGCGAAGACCCCTTTGGTCGAGCGCAAAAGCGGTTGGTCGAGTTGCGCGATCATTGGGCGAAACATGGCGATTCGACCCAACCTATTCCATTGGTCTGGAAAGACCCCGAAAAGCCGGGCCGCGACTGGCTTCCCGAATTTGCGTGGATCAGCGGCGGGGATGCCTTTGAAATATTGCAGCTGCAAACACAGCCGTATGAATATGCGCCACCCATTGCTCGTATCTGCCAGATTATTGCCGACCAATGGGATCGCGAACAAACTGGATTGAACTATGCGTTGGCATCCCTTCCGCCAAGTCACGACCTGCTAAGTGATTTCGCGGTTGGCTCTGCCCGATGGTTTCGGGCGCTTCATATCCTACTGACCTTGGCCAGATGCAAAAGACATTGATGGTTGGGAAGGGCTGGTCAGCGACCTTCACGATTGGATGTAGCTTTGATGACTGCCTTCGAATCGGAACGCGATATGTGTTGGAGGATGCGCTTTCGCATGACTGGGGAGTTCACGAAATATCCCTTCCGGAAGCCAAACAAGAGCCGATTTGGTCGTTTCCTAAGGCAATGGCTTGGATCGCGACCAGAGACTATCTCGCATTGGCGAGAATGCCTTTCTTCACTCAACCAGTGAACGAGACGGAAGAAGCTGTCGCGGTTGATGGCGTATGGAGATACGCAACTATGGCTCTGGGCTGGTTGCATACTGAAATTGCATACACGCACTGCAAATGCGGGGCCTTACCTGATTTCGGCTTGAAAGCGTTCAAGCATTGCACCTGCATCTCTATCGCCTGGGAAGAACTGGTTCGATTTCGGGGAGGCCTGTCACCAGACACACCGGAACTTGTGTTCAATCTCCAAGAAGGCTGGCTGTCGATGACGTGGCCCGATGGCGCGGAAGACATTCGGTTTCTGCGCCGGGATATTCTGGATCGCTGGCCAGCACGATCCGTAGAACAGCCTGAAACACGCGCAACCGATAATTCGACGATGGCTGGTGAGCAAGAGTGCCGAGAATGGCTGGTCAAAGAGTTCGCCTCCGACCCAGAAAAGAGGCGGTCGAAGAAGGACTTCCGCGAAGCTGCTTTGGTGGCTTTTCAAGGTCGATTGAGCGAGCGTGGGTTCAATCATAGAGTTTGGCCTGAACTGGCGCGCAATTACGGACGGGACAGCGCCGGGGCCAAACGTAAATCGTAGCGCCGATTCGATTCGCCAGATTATTGTGACGGCTATTCGATCAATTTTTCAGACGCGATGTCCCCCCTTGCATTCGCTGGCACCCGCTGGCGTTGCACAGGGAGCCGTTACAATGGAAAAGTTGCTTGTTTCAATTGCCGATGCCGGACAGGTGCTGAGCCTTGGCCGCACGTCTATCTATGACCTGATGCGCTCCGGGGAACTTGAAACCCGCAAGATGGGGCGGCGGCGCTTGATCACTGCGGAAGTCGCTCCGGCGGCTGGTCGATACAGCAGGACTGAGGGGCAAAGCGATGGGCCGGATCAATCCGCGCCGCGCCAAGCTGCACCGGTCCTATAGCGCCCATGAGCTTGCCGAGCGACTGGACGTGCACAAGAACACTGTGCGCCACTGGATCAAGGGAGGCTTGCCCGTGGTCGATGGCACGCGCCCAGTGCTGATCCTTGGCAGCGAATTTCAGGCATGGTGGGGCAAGAAGCGCAAGGCGGCAAAGCGCCCTTGCCAGCCGGGGCAGATGTTTTGCTTCAAGTGCCAGGAGCCGAAAACCCCTGCGCTGGGCATGGTCGAATATGCGGCCACAAATGCTGCAACCGGCAACCTGAAGGCCCTGTGCGATGCGTGCGGTACCATGATGCACCGGCGCACCCGGCTGGCCGATATTGCCGCCAGAATGCCCGGACTGGACGTGCGTCGCACGGAGGCACCTTCAAGCATAGCTGCGCTTACGCAGCCTTCCCCAAACTGTGACAATCCCAAGGGAGTTTGAACCATGCCGAAAGCCAATGCCCAAAACACCCGGATCAAGCGGGAATACTTCGACTATCTGAAGGAAGCGCGGCGGCGCGATGAGTCGTCAATCGATCAGGTGGCGAAAGCCCTTGCCCGCTTCGAAGAGGCAACCCGGCACAAAGACTTCAAAAAGTTTCATCGAGAGCAGGCCAAGGCCTTCAAACGGCTGCTCGACACCGAAAAGAACCTGCGCACAGGAAAGCCCCTATCACGTGCTACCGTGCATTCGACCCTTTCGGCTTTGCGGGAGTTTTTCCTCTGGCTGGCGATGCAACCGGGCTACAAGACCAAGATTGCCTATGCCGATGCGGACTATTTCAATCTGTCCGAAAAGGACGTGCGAATTGCCAAGGCTAGCCGTGAAAAGCCCGTGCCTTCGCTCGATCAGGTGCATCACGTGCTCGCATCGATGCCAGCCGGGACGGACATCGAAAGGCGCAATCGGGCGCTGATTGCCTTTGCGCTTCTGACAGGGGCGCGCGGCGCGGCGATTGCCAGCCTCAAACTGAAGCACGTCGATCTGAAACAGGGGTCCGTCTTTCAGGATGCGCGAGACGTTAAGACGAAGGGCAGCAAGACCTTCACCACATGGTTTTGCCCGGTCGGCGGCGGCGCGCTCAAGATTGCCGAAGACTGGTGCGAGCACTTGCGGACCGCGCTGCTTTGGGGCGAAGATGATCCCCTGTTTCCGAAGACGCAAATGGGGCTGAGCGATCAAGGCGGCTTCACCGCAACCGGGCTGGCGCGGGAGCATTGGAGCGGCACGGGGCCGATAAGGGCAATTTACCGTGATGCCTTCACGGCGGCTGGTCTGCCCTATTTCAATCCGCATTGCTTCAGGGACGCGCTCACCACGCTGGGCGAGCGAATTTGCCGCACGCACGAGGAGATGAAGGCGTGGTCGCAGAATGTCGGGCACAACCGGGTTATGACGACCCTTATGAATTACGGCACCGTGCCAGCCGCAAAGCAGGCCGAGCTGATCCGGGGAATGGCTGATCGAGCGTCTCCGGATAACGACGATACCGCGCTGGCGGCTGATATTGCCCGGCTGGTGCGACTTCACCGGGGGAATGGCTAGGGCACGGCTGGCAAGGTGACGGGGCAATCACCGGAGCCTTCAAGGCGAAGAGCGGACCACATCGCCCGTTTCAACGCTCAGCCAGCTTTCCTCGGCAAGGCGGCTAAACTCGTTGCTGTCCAAGTCTGATCTGACGAGGCAAAACGAGGGGCGGCGCACTTAAGCGATTGTCTTGTGTGCAGGCCGCGATAGGTATGCGACAGAGTGATCAAGGCGTTGACTGAAGGTCAGAAAGCAGAGCCAGAGCGATGGCTCAAGCGCGAGTTCGCGAGCGAGAATGGCAACGACCTAAACGACATCCTGCCCAAGATGAGTCCACTCAACCCTTCCTACCTCACCAAGAAGGCCACGGTCTTCCAGCAGGTCTCGGATTTCGTCGCGAAGTTCAAGGGCGTTGGCGGGCAAATTTGATTGTCCAAACATGGGTTGTGGCGGCTGATGCTCAGACCCCGTTTTTCATGTTTTTTTCATGGAAATGGGAATGGGGGTCATCTTTTCCGACCTAAGTCATTGAAAAGATGGTGGGCGCGGCAGGGATTGAACCTGCGACCCCACCCGTGTGAAGGGTGTGCTCTACCACTGAGCTACGCGCCCATTCCCTCGACGTGCGCGCGCCATTAGATGCGGCGCGCTGAATTGACAAGCCGGGAAAGCGGGATAGAGGCCGGGGGATGAGCGAAGACACCACCACGCCCGCCGTTGACCAAGACACCGCACTCGCCATGGCCGGTCCAGACGTGCCGCCCGATCACCTGGCGATCAACCCGCGCAGCCCGCATTTCGATGAGGACGTGCTGATGCGCGGGGTCGGCATCCGCTTCAAGGGCGTGGTCCGCACCAATATCGAGGAATATTCGATCTCCGAAGGCTGGGTGCGGGTTCAGGCCGGCAAGACCATGGACCGCCACGGCCAGCCGCTGACGCTGAAGCTCAACGGCCCGGTTGAAGCCTGGTTCGAAGACTTGGGCGACGCGCGCCGGTGGCGAAGGTTTGAGCCACCTTCCTCCCCTTCAGGGGAGGGACCCATCGCAGATGGGGGAGGGGCACAAGCAAGTACTCCCGAGCGTGCCGGAGTAGACTGGGGCGTTTGCTCAGGCGGCTGCCGGAACGGTGGGAGTACCCGCCGGTGCCACTCCACCCCCCGCTACGCGGGCGGTCCCCCTCTCCCAAGGGAGAGGATTACCAGCGCATCTTCTTTGGAAATAATCCGCGCAATCGGATCGCGGACTGGTTCTTCAGGAGCGATCCGTACTGGCGGGACCCGGCGCATGGTTGGAGCCGCGCGCGGCTTTTGGGTGGGGCGCAAGGCTGCTGCGGCAGGCGCCGGAGCCTTGCCGGAGTAGATAAAGCCCTGCACCGGCCAATGCGTGCCGCCCAGCGCCTGCAAAGGGGCGTACCAGACGCGCACTGCGCTCCAGTCATTCTCCGGCTGAAACGTCGATCACTTTGACATTGTCCTCGATCTGGCCGCGCCGGCCGTTGATCAGGCTCCAGTTGGAATGGCGGATCAGGATGGTGCGCGCATCGACGATCCGGCTGACTGCGGCGACATGGCCCAAGCCGCGAATTGCCGTGCGGTTTGAGCGCCAGCACCGCGCCGACTTTCGGGCCGGATGCCGCGGGCATAGCGCCCTCGGCCTGGCCCCACCAGGTGTGGGCATCGCCGAAGATCGCGATCCCGGTCACCCGGCGCGCGTAGGGCACGCATTGCAGGTAGGGCGGCAAGGCCGCGCTGCCGCCGCCGGTCACCGCCGCTGAGATCGACCAGCCGGATTGGCGGTCGGCGGGCAGCGGCGAGCAGCATCAGCGGAGCGCGGCGGCAAGGAGGAGGCGGACCATCATGCTGCCCCTGTGCCGCACAGGTGGTTAGTCCCAGCCTGCAGGCTTTGGTAAACAACGCGGCAATAACTTGCCGCATTTGCGCGCTTGCAAATGCCGTCCGGCTCGCAAAAATGGCGGACCGGCGCAGGGGCGGGGCATGGCGCTCCCTCAGGTTATCATTATCGGCCGTCCCAATGTCGGCAAGTCCACGCTGTGGAACCGGCTGGTCGGCAAAAAGCTCGCGCTGGTTGACGATCAGCCGGGGGTAACCCGCGACCGCCGCTTTGGCGAAGCGCATATGCTCGGGCTCGATTTCACCCTGGTCGATACCGCCGGGTGGGAAGACGAGGACGAAGCGACGCTGCCGGGCCGGATGCGCCAGCAGACCGAGGCTTCGCTGGAAGGCGCGGACGTGGCGCTGTTCGTGATCGATTCGCGCGCCGGGCTGACCCCGCTTGACGAAGAAATCGGCGCGCTATCTGCGGCAATCGTCGGTGCCGGTGGTGCTGGTCGCCAACAAGGCCGAGGGCAAGGCCGGGGATCACGGGGTCTACGAATCCTATCGCCCTGGGCTTTGGCGATCCGATCCCGTTTTCGGCCGAACACGGGCAGGGCATGGTCGATCTGTTCGAAGCGCTGCTGCCGCTGCTGAACGACAAGCAGGAGGCGATGGACGCCGCCGCGGCGCTGGAAGCGGAGAGCGACGACGAAGAGGATTACGATCCCAAGGCGGTGCTCAAGCTCGCCATTGTCGGCCGGCCCAATGCCGGCAAGTCCACGCTGATCAACCGCTTTCTGGGCGAAGACCGGCTGCTGACCGGGCCTGAAGCCGGGATTACCCGCGATTCGATTGCGGTCGACTGGTCATGGCTCGATCCCGAATTGCAGGAAGATCGCCCGGTGCGGCTGATCGACACGGCGGGGATGCGCAAGAAGGCGGTCGTGATCGACAAGCTGGAAAAGATGGCGGTGGCCGATGCGCGCCACGCGATCGACTTTGCCGAAGTGGTGGTGCTGCTGCTCGATGCCACGCGCGGGCTGGAGCATCAGGACCTCAAGATCGCCAGCATGGTGATCGAAGAAGGCCGCGCGCTGATCATCGCGATCAACAAATGGGACATCGCCGGGCAGAGGCGGGACGCGGAAAGCCCCTCCGGCCTGTTCAACGGGATTCGCGGCGCGCTGGAAGACGGGCTGAGCCAGGTCAAAGGTGTGCCGCTGATTTCGGTTTCGGCGCGCACTGGCCGGGGGCTCGATGCGCTGCTCAAGGCGGCGTTTGAAATCCGCGATTGCTGGTCAAAACGCGTGCCGACCGCCGCGCTCAACCGCTGGTTCGATGATGCCCTGGCCGCCAACCCGCCGCCCGCGCCCGGCGGCAAGCGGATCAAGCTGCGCTATATCACCCAGGCCAAGACCCGCCCGCCGGGCTTCGTGATGTTCGGCACCCGGCTGGACCTGCTGCCCGCCAGTTATGAGCGCTATCTGGTCAATTCGATCCGGCGCGAGCTGGGGTTTGATGCGGTGCCGGTGCGGCTGACGCTGCGGTCGCCTAAGAACCCGTTCGGGAATAAATAGCCACAGCTCCACCGGGCTCAGACTGCGCCACAGGCGCTCGAACGGTCCCTGCGCGAAGCGTGCCAGCCAAAGCCGGCTGACGACCAGCATCAGCACCATCACCAGCGCGGCCAGCCCGGCCTGCGCGCTCAGGCTGAGTTGCCCGGCCAGCCCGCCGCCCCAGCCGTAGCACAGCGCGCAGAGCACCACGCTGGTGCCGAGGTAATTGCTCAGCGCCATCCGTCCCGCTGCGATCAGGCCTTTTCCCAAGGCGGAGCGGGCCACGGCGGCGGCACGCCGAGCATCAGCGCCGCCGCATAGCCCAAGGCCATCGCGAAGTGCGGAAAGGTGAGGCCATAGGAGATCGCGAACCGCATCAGCACTTCGGGATAGGCGTGCCCGGCGGCCCATTGCGCAAAACCGATTGTCGCCGCGCCGCCGCCGCCGATTCCCAGCGCGGCCATCCAGCCAAGCTGGCGGCGCGACCAGCCGCCGCAGAAGAAGCCGGACTGGAACAGCGCCATCCCGAGCAGGACCAGCGAAAACGTCTCGCCCAGCGAAAACGCCGCGATCCGCAGCGGGCGCAGCGGATCGGCGAGGGCCTTGTGTGCGATCAGCGCGGTGCCGCTACCGCTGATCCGCGCCAGTTCGGCCTGATCTGCGCGGCGATAGTTGGTCAGGATCTGGCGGTGCGTTTCGACCGCGCGGGGGACGCTGTGCCAGCCGCCACTGCCGCTTCACGCTCGATCGCGCCATGCCACTGCGCCAGTCCCCAGCCTTGCCAGATCGTGCAGAGGAACAGCGCCGACGCAGCCAGCGCCAGCGGTGATGCGTGCCGCAGCAGCAGCGCTGCCAATCCGGCGAGCGCATAGAGGAACAGGATATCGCCGTCCCACAGCAGCAAATAATGGAGGTAACCGATCAGCGCGAGCCAGCCGAGCCGGTGGACCTGGCGGCGTTCGCCGTCTCCGCGGGCCGCATCGGCGCGGGTGATGAACAGCACCAGGCTGGCACCGAACAGCAGGCTGAACAGCGCGCGCATCTTGCCTTCGAACAGCACGAACAGCGCCAGCCAGGTGGCGTGATCAGCCGGGCTGCCCGGTTGCGGCAAATCGGGATTAAACAGCACCGCCGAGCCACCGGCAAAGCTGGTGACGTTGATCGCCACAATCCCCAGCACCGCAATTCCGCGAATCAGGTCAAGCGCGGCAATGCGGTCCCGCGCTGCTGTCATCCGGTCAATTCCGCACGGCGATACAGGCCGAGCCCGCCGCAGTCAGCCGCGTGCAAGCCGCCTTGGCCGCGGCTTCGCTGGCAAAGCCGCCCGCTTGCAAGCGAATGACGTTGCCGGCACGGGCGTTGATCCGGGGATGCCCGGCCAGTTCCGGGCGGGCCTTGACCCGGTTCCACGCGGCATCGGCGTTGGCCGCAACGCCGAACGCGCCCAGCTGGATCCGCCACGGTCCGCTGGCGGGCGCGACGGTGGCCGCGCGCGGCGGCTGCACCGGAGTGGGAAGTGTTGGGCGCGGAGCGGCGGTCTGGACGGGTGCCGGGACTGGCATTGGCGTCACGCCCGGACCGGGGCGGGTGAAGTCAGCTCCGGCGCTGCGCGGGCTATCCCCGCCAGTGGCACGCGCCGCAGAGGATACTGCCGTTTCCGCCGATGCGACAGTTTGAACCGGGCCCGCCGGCCGTACCGGCGGCAGCGGCGCAGCGCCGGTTGGCACGGTGCTGCCGAGGTCGACCGCCGCCAGCTGTTGGCTGCGCGCAGCTTCGGCTTTCGCGGCGAGCTCGCTGGCCAGGGCCATGCCTTGCTGGCGCTGCTCGATCGGGATGAACTGGTCCATCTGGGTCAGCGCGGGCTTGGCCTGATCGAGCCCGGCCTGCCGCGCCAGACTGACCAGTGCATAGGCGCGTGGCCAGTCCTTGGCGACGATATCGCCATTGAAGTGGGCGATCCCCAGCAGATACTGCGCGCGCGGATCGCCGCGTTCGGCTCCGGCCTTCAGGTAGGGCAGCGCCTGTTCACGCTGGCCACGCTGAAACAGCAGCAGGCCGTAATTGTCCGCCGCTTGCAGATGGCCGCGCGCGGCGGCTTGTCCAAACAAGCGCTCGGCCTGCACCAGATCTTGCGGCACGCCCCGGCCCAGCTTGAACGCCTGGCCCAGGTTGAACTGCGCATCGGCATCGCCGCGCACGGCTGGACCCTGCCACTCCTTGACCGCTGCGGCATAGTCGCCGCGCGTCCAGGCCTCGACCCCGGCCTTGACGTCCGCGAACGCCGGGGCACTGGTCAAAACGGTGCCAGCCAGCACGGCTGCGAAAAAATACCTACGACCCATAGCAAAAATCCCTGTCATCCCGGCACCAGGCCAGGTGCTTTAGCAATCCCGCGCCTGTCCGCACGCCAAACCCCGCCTGCGCCAGCCTTGGCGGTTAACTGGCATAGTGAACGCATGGTTAGCAAAGGATTTATGCGCGCTGAACCCTCCGTTCGGGTCCGCAAAGGTGCAGCGGCGTTAACCCAAAATTAGGAACGTTCTGCGATCCCCCGTTCCGAACTCAATTCAATACGGCATTTGCTTCCGGTTATTGGCATGCAGGGGGATAAGACGTTGCGCGTACTCGCATTGGCATCGCAGAAGGGGGGCTCGGGCAAGACCACGTTGTCCGGTCACCTCGCCGTGCAGGCCCAGCGCGCTGGAGCCGGTCCGGTCGTCCTGATCGATATAGATCCGCAAGGTTCGCTGTCCGACTGGTGGAACGAGCGCGAGGATGATTTTCCCGCCTTTGCCCAGACCACGGTTGCCCGGTTGGCTTCCGATCTGGCGGTCCTGCGCCAGCAAGGCTTCAAACTGGCGGTAATCGATACCCCGCCGGCGATCACCATGGCGATCCAGTCGGTCATTTCGGTGGCCGAACTGATCGTCGTCCCCACCCGTCCCAGCCCGCATGATCTGCGCGCCGTCGGGGCCACGGTGGACCTGTGCGAACGCGCGGGGAAACCGCTGATCTTCGTGGTCAACGGCGCAACGCCCAAAGCCAAGATTACCTCCGAAGCCGCAGTCGCCTTGTCGCAACACGGTACCGTTGCCCCGATCATCCTGCATCACCGGACCGATTTTGCCGCATCGATGATCGATGGCCGCACTGTGATGGAAGTGGAACCCAACAGCCGCTCGGCTGGCGAAGTCGTAGCGCTGTGGAACTATGTTTCCGACCGGCTGGAAAAGAACTTCCGCCGCACCGTGTTTGCTGCCCCCAGCAGCATTTCGGCGGTTCCCGGCAACCACCGTCCGTCAGGTGGCTTCGGCCGCCGCGTCGTTGGTTCGTGATGGGAGCCGGGGGCATGTCAGAACCGAAAACTTTCGCCTCGCTCGGTCCCAGCCTGCTTGCCCGCAAGGGCGGCGCGCGTCCGGCAATGCGGCCGCAACTGCTGCCGATTTAGCAGGCCGCAGCAGTGGATGCGCCGCAGGTTGAAGACGATCTTGGCTGGAACGATATGGGCGAAGAAGCTGCTCCAGCGCCGCCGGTTTCCGCAGTTGTAGCGATCCAGCCGCAACAGGTTGCGCCCATTGCTGCCGCCAAACCGGCGGTGGTCGAACAGCAGGAAGCAGTCGTGCGCCGGATGAGCGCAGCGCCTGCCACCCCGCCGCGCGCCCGCCGCTCGGCACTGTCGGATGGCCGCCGCGCTGCGTTTACGCTGCGGGTTGATGCCGAACGGCACTTGAAACTGCGACTGGCCTGCACGCTGCGCAATCGCAGCGCACAGCAACTGGTTACCGAAGCGCTTGATCACCTGCTGGGTGACCTGCCTGATCTCGCCGAACTGGCCGCCCAGGTGGCGAAGCGGCGCACATGACTTACATTTTCTCTGAAGGGAGCCTTCCCATGTCTGCCAAACGCTTTCACCGCGCACTTCTGCCGCTCGGCCTGGCCGGGATCATTGCCGTGGCGACGCTGAGCGGAGGCACCGCAGTTGTCGCGGCGCAGAAGCCCGATCAGATCGCCGCGCAGGCACAGTCCGCGTTGAAAAAGGGCAAGATCGAACAGGCGATCACGCTGGCCGAAGCCGCCGTGCAGGGCAACCCGCGCGAACCGGCCTACCGGGCGCTGCTGGGCCAAGTCTATCTCAAGGCAGGCCGCTTCGATTCGGCGGTGACTTCGCTCAACGATGCGATGACACTGGGCGACAACTCGGCGCGCACCGCGCTGGGCCTGGCGCTGGCCAATGTTGCAGCAGGCAACAACCGCGAAGCGCAGGCGATCCTGAACGACTGGCGAGATGCCATTCCGGTCAGCGACCTTGGCCTCGCGCTGGCGCTCGCCGGGGATACCCGGCGCGGTGTTGCCGTGCTCAACGATGCGCTGCGCGGCGGACAGAATACCCCCAAAATTCGCCAGAACCTGGCCTATGCCTTTGCGCTTGACGGCAGCTGGCGCGAAGCCCGGATGATGGTCCGGCAGGATGTCCCCGCCGATCAGGTCGATGCGCGGATCAGCGCCTGGGCGGCGCAAGCCAGCCCCGAAGCACACCGCCAACGCGTGGCCAGCCTGCTTGGCACACCCGTGCGTTCGGACCCCGGCCTGCCAGTGCGGCTGGCGCTATCGGCTTCGTCCGAAGTCCAGCAGGCTGCGGCTGAGCAGGGCGCGATCAAGGCAGCCGATCCGGTTGCAGTTGAAGTACCGCGCGTTGCGGCAGCTCCGGTTGCTCCGTCCGAACTTCCGCCGATTGACGGCGCGGCAATTGCTGCACCGGCCGAACTGGCAAGTCTTGACCCGGTGGTCTCGGCACCCGCGCCTGCTCCTGCGGCAGTGCCCAGCGATCAGTTCGACCGCGCCTTTGCCAGCGCCGCTCCCGTAGCTGCGCCGGTCGCTGTGCCGGTACCTGCACGCAACGTTCAATTCGTCTCCAATCCCGTGGTTCAAGCGGTTCCTACCCGCGCCGCTCCAGTGCGCACGGCCGTCGCGCGGCCAGTACCGGCTCGTGTTGCTCCGGTCCGCGCCGTGCCAGCGCGGGCGGTTCAGGCCAGCGCCGTCCCGGTTCGCGCTGTGCCGCGCCGTGCGGCTCCCGCCGTCGCTGCTGCTCCGGCTCCACGGGCGCTGCCCAACGGCACGCATCTGGTCCAACTCGGCTCATTCTCCAGCCAGCAAGGTGCACGCCGCGCCTGGGGCATTTACGCCGCGCGCAGCCCTGCGCTGCGCGGGTACAAGATGACAATCACGCAAGCGACCGTGCGCGGCAAAGTCTATTACCGCGTCGCCGCTGCCGGATTTGATGCCACTGGCGCGCGCGGGCTGTGCTCGTCGCTCAAGCAGCGCGGCGGGGCCTGCTTCGCCTATGCCGCACCGCGCCCGAGTGCTCCGGCGCTCGCCATGGCCAAGCCGGTCGTGCGCGGCCCGGCGCTGGCGCGTCGCCGTTAATTCAGAGGTCCCTAACGAAAACAAACGGTTCGCAAGTTCAAGCGTGGAACCCCCGGTCGGCAACGGCCGGGGGTTTTGCGTTGTCGTCTGTCATGGCGAGCGGAGTGGCGCGAAATTGCCTGGGATGATTCCAGGCAATCAATCAGCCTCCAGGGTGACGGCGTCACCCTAAATACGACAGGATAGTTCTTGTTTTACAAAAGTTTGTCAGCCGATAACTGGGTGACACATTGCAAGAAAAATCAAAAACAGGTGCGCGCAACCAAACAGCAAGCAAGAAGCCTAACAGGCCGTGCCGCTGTAGGAAAACCTCTAAATGCCGACCTCGGTACCGCCCTTGAACAGCCGCACCGCACGGCCCTGGACCGGGAGCTTGTCGAACGGCGTGTTCCCGGCGGCGGCGGCCATTTGGTCCGAATTGACCAGCCACGGCTTGTCCGGATCTATCAGTGCCATATCGGCTTGCAGCCCGCTCGCCAGTAGCCCGGCATCGACCCCCAGCAGCGCGGCCGGATTGGCGCAGAGCAGGGCGAAGGCCCGGCCCGTATCGATCACGCCATCACGCACCAGCGCCATGGTCAGCGGCAACAGCGTTTCCGCGCCCGCCATGCCCGGTTCGGCATCGACGAAGGGCAAACGCTTGTCTTCCGGCCCGCGCGGATCGTGGCCCGAAGCGATCACGTCGATGGTCCCATCGGCAATCGCGGTACGCACCGCCTGCCGGTCCGCTTCGCTGCGCAAGGGCGGGGAAAGGCGCGCGAAGGTTCGGAAATCGCTGGTGGCGATGTCTGACAACATGAAGTGCGCCGGGGTGACGCCCGCCGTCACCGCCACGCCGCGCGCCTTGGCTTGCCGGACTAGCTCGAGCGCCGCTGCCGTCGTCACTTGACGCAGATGCAGCCGCGCGCCGGTCAGCTCCGCCAGCGCAAGATCGCGTGCGACGGCGAGTGCTTCGGCTGCGGCTGGGGCAGCGGGCAAGCCCAGCCGCGTCGCCGTTTCGCCTGCGGTCGCCACGGCGCTGCCGGCAAGTCCGCCGTCTTCGGAATGCGCCACCACCACCAGGCCGAGCATCGCCGCATAGGACAGTAGCCGGTGCATCGCGCCGCTGTCCGCAATCCAGCGCCGCCCGGTGGCGACAGCCTTGGCCCCGGCATCGCGCATCAAGGCGAGTTCGGCAATGTCGCAGCCCGCCAGATCGCGGGTCGCGGCAGCCAGCGGATGCACCCACAGGTCGGGCTTGCCCGATTGCGCCGCGAAGCGCACCGCTGCGGGCTTGTCCAGCACCAAGGATTGATCGGGCATCAGCGCGGCGCGGGTGATCCCGCCGAAATGAAACGCGGGCTTGTCGATCGCGAAGACCCCGAGATCGATCAGCCCCGGGGTGATCAGTAGGCCCTTTGACTCCACCACCCGGTCGCCAGGCATCGGCGCAACCGCGCCGACCGCGACGATCCGGTCGCCCTCGCAGCGGACCCCGCCCGGCTGCACTGTGCCATCGGGCAGCACCAGCTTGCCGCCGGTGATGGTCAGCCCCGAAGCGGCGGTCATGCCCATGCCCCCGTGGCCAGATCGGCGGCACCCCAACCTTCAACCCCGCGCGCGCGGCGGGTCAGCACGTCAAGGCAGGCCATCCGGATCGCCACGCCCATTTCGACCTGACTGGTAATCACCGAACGGCCGGGTAGATCGGCGACATTGCTGTCAATCTCGATCCCGCGGTTCATCGGGCCGGGGTGCATCACCAGCGCATCGGGCTTGGCCTTGGCCAGCCGTTCCATGGTCAGGCCATAGAGATGGCGGTATTCGCGCGGGGAGGGGATGAATTGCCCGCTCATCCGTTCCTGCTGCAAGCGCAGCATCATCACCACGTCGGCCCCGTCCAGCGCCGCATCGAAATCGTAAAACGGCGTCACTTTCATCGCCTCGATCCCGGCGGGCATCAGCGCGGGCGGCGCGCAAACGCGCACATCCGCGCCCAGCGTGGTCAGGCAATGGATATTCGAACGCGCGACCCGGCTGTGCAGAATATCGCCGCAAATCGTGATCGTCAGTTTGCCGAAATCGCCCTTGTGCGCGCGGATCGTCAGGGCATCGAGCAGGCCCTGGGTGGGGTGCTCGTGCTGGCCGTCGCCGGCATTGAGCACCGGGCAATCGACCTTGTCCGCGATCAGTTGCACCGCGCCGCTGCTGCCATGGCGGATCACCATTGCATCGGCGCGCATCGCATTGAGCGTCATCGCCGTATCGATCAGCGTTTCGCCCTTCTTCACGCTGGACTGCGCCGCATGCATGTTGACCACATCCGCGCCCAGCCGCTTGCCTGCGATTTCAAAGCTCAGCAGCGTGCGGGTAGAGTTTTCGAAGAAGGCGTTGATAATCGTCAACCCGCGCAGCCGGTCATCGCGCTTGCTGGCCGAACGATTGAGCGTAACCCACTGCTCCGCCTCATCCAGCAGGTACAGCAGCTCCCACGGAGCGAGCCCCGCCAGACCCGTCAGGTCGCGGTGCGGAAAGGCGGCGGAGCCCGCTGGATAGCGGTCCGGTGCGGCTGAGATCGGCGATGTCATTGAAGCCAGTTGCCTAGTCACAACTGTGTCCGGTGGCAAGTGAGTGTCAGCGTGCTTCCACGAACCGTTCACCGCGCGTGAAGCAGGCTTCGATTTCTGGCCAGCGTGGGTCAAGCCAGAGGGTCAAGGCCCGATTGCTTGCATTTCCGCAGCGTAGCCACAGCAATGCGAACCGGTCAGGCCAGCGGATCTGAACGAAATCCTCATCCTTGCTGATCACAATTCTGTTTTCGGTGATTGCCCATTCGGCAATGTCTGCATCACCGGCCGCGATCAGGCCAATCGTGGCGACATGGACTGCATCATGGCCTTTATCAGCAAGCCACACAGTCAGCGCTGGCGGCAGTTGGGCATCAATCAAAAATTTCATTCAGCAGCCAAGACGACCGGATGGTCGGCCTGTGCGGCTGCATAGATCAGCGCAGCCCGGACATCGGCTTCTTGCAGATAGGGAAAGTCGTCAAGAATTTCAGCGATATCTGCGCCGCCACCGAGCATCTCCAGTACATCGGTTACCCGCATCCGAGTCCCGGCGATTGTCGCCCGGCCACCGCAGATGGACGGGTCAATTGCAATCCGATTGAAGCCAGATAAAACCATCGCAGAAATTTGACCCAAGGCATTGTAACAGTCAACTGGCGAAGTGCCGGTAGATAGCAGTATCCGGTTAGTCGATCCCGGACTCGCGTTTCCGGCGCAGCTTTCCTATGTCACTGTCAAATCACGGCAAGGAACGCGCATGATATTCGCTCGCAAGGTCTGGAAACTGCTGGTCGCGGTGAAGGACGGGCTCGCGCTGCTGTTTCTGCTGCTGTTTTTCATGGGGCTGTTTGCGGTCCTGACCACCCGGCCCAGCCCCGGCGCGGTGCAGGACGGGGCGCTGTTGCTGAAGCTGAACGGGACGATTGTCGAGGAGCCAGCGCTGCGCGATCCGCTGGAGGCGCTGCTCTCCAGCAACGTGCCGACCACGCAGTATCGTACGCGCGATATCGTCCAGGCGCTGGAAAGCGCCGCCGGGGATGACCGGATCAAGGCGGTGGTGCTCGATCTGTCCAAATTCATGGGCGGCGGGCAGGTTTCGATGACCGAAGTGGGCGCGGCGATGGACAAGGTCCGCGCCGCCAAGAAGCCGGTGCTGACCTGGGCGGTCGGCTATGCCGATGATGCGATGTTGCTGGCCGCTCACGCCAGCGAAGTCTGGGTCGATCCGCTGGGCGGGGCCTTCGTGGTCGGCCCGGGCGGCAACCGCCTGTACTATGGCCAGCTGCTAAACCGGTTCAAGGTGACCGCCCACGTGTTCAAGGTCGGTACCTTCAAGGACGCCGTCGAACCTTATGAACGCAATGCCATGTCCGATCCCAGCCGCGAAGCGCGCCGCGCGCTCTACGCCTCGGTCTGGGAACAGTGGCAGGCAAATGTGAAGCAGGCCCGGCCCAAGGCGGACCTTGCCCGCGTGACTTCCGATCCGGTCGCTTGGCTGAAGGCCTCGGGCGGTAATGCCGCGCAGGCCGCGCTCGCCGCTGGGCTGGTCGACAAGGTCGGCGACAAGGTGACGTTCGGCGAGCGGGTGAAGGTGCTGGTCGGGGCCGATCCGCTGGACGAACTGCCGGGCACCTATGCCCACACCACGCTGGCCCCATGGCTGGCCGCTAACCCGGTGGAGACACCCGGTAAGGCAATTCCTGTCGTGACTGTCGCGGGTGAAATTGTTGATGGCAAGGCCGGGCCGGGCACGGCCGGCGGTGATCGGATCGCCAAGCTGATCGATGAAGCCACCGCGTCAGACGCACCCGCACTGGTGCTGCGGGTCGATTTGCCCGGCGGTTCGGTGATGGCATCCGAAGCGATCCGCACCGCGCTGGTCCGGTTCAAGGCCGGCAAAGCTGGCGTCGGCGATGGCAAGGCACGCCCGGTTGCGATCTCGATGGCCAATCTTGCGGCGAGCGGCGGCTATTGGGTGGCAACCCCCGGCAACCGGATTTTCGCTGAGCCTGACACGATCACCGGTTCGATCGGGATCTTTGCGGTGTTTCCCAGCTTTGAACGCGCGCTGGCGGACTATGGCGTGACCGGGGACGGGGTGCGGACCACACCCTTGTCGGGTCAGCCCGATCTGATGACAGGGCTGACGCCAGAGGTCAAAGCGATGATCCAAGGCAATCTCGAATTAAACTATGGCCGCTTTCTGGGCCTGGTCAGCACCGCGCGCGGCAAGACGCCGCAGCAGATTGATACCATGGCGCAGGGCCGCGTCTGGGATGGTGGCACCGCGCGGCAACTGGGGCTGGTCGATGAATTCGGCGGGCTCGACACCGCGCTGGCCTGGACCGCCAAGCAGGCCAAGCTGGCCGATGGTGATTGGCATCCAGCCTATCTGGGCGATGAAGCCGATCCCTATGCTTCGCTGCTCGACATGCTGCTGGGCGATGACGAGGAAGCTGACAGCCCCGGCGGATCAGGCGATTTTGTCGCATTGACCGCGCAGCGCCAGCAGGCTGGCTTGCAGCAGGCCGTAGCCGGGCTGGAGCGCTTGTTCAGCGGACGCGGCGCGCAGGCCTATTGCCTGGACTGCGACGTGCCCGTGCAAGGCGCGGGACCGGCAAAGCCGCTGGGCTGGATGGCGCAATTGGCGCTGCTGCTGGGCTTGCGCTGACGACGGGCTGGAGCGCCCTTGCAATTTAGGAATTCATCTGCGGTAACGGCGCGGATCAATTACATTGCCCATCACTCGGCGTTCCAGCGCCGCGCGTAGGGTGCGAGCCGCAAAGGTGACATAAGGTGACAGAAAACCCGCGTTTCATGGGGAACTTTGTTACCTTAGCGCTGTGATCGGGTCATGAGAATCACTTCACCTCAAACACCGTCTATCCTGAGCTTGTCGAAGGACTGTTTTTTGCTTCGAGCGGCTGTGCGCGGGGCCCGAAGAACAGGACGGTGCTTCGACAAGCTCAGCATAGACGGTATTTGCAGAAGACCTAGGGCAGCAAGCCCAAACAGCTGCCACTCAAAGCTCAGGCGGCACTTCCTGCGGCGTCTCTCCGGGCTGGACCGTATCAGGCTCAACCGGTTGGATTTCATCGGGCTGGCTGGGCATCGGGTCGGTATTTGGGCGTTGCGGGGTTTCGGGGGGCGATTGCGGATCGATCCGATCAGGCTTCAGCGGGGGTTGAGTGGCCATGGCGCAGGTTCCTTTCAAGCGGATAACGCGGACGCTATAGCATAGTTCCACATCTGCTGCGTGGCGCTTGCCCTTTGCGGCGCAGCCCCCTAAGGGCCACGCCTTGATTCCTTGCTCTTGTCTGCCATGTGGTGGGTTTGAGTGCTGGGCAATCGACGCTCGCGGGCGTGGCGGAATTGGTAGACGCGCTGGTTTTAGGTACCAGTATCGCAAGATGTGGGGGTTCGAGTCCCTTCGCCCGCACCAGTCTCTGTCACACAAGCTGGCGCGGCGGCCCGTCGTCCAAAGTTAGAAGGCTTTCATTGTCATGCAGATTGTCGAGACCACCAACGAGGGTTTGAAGCGCGCCTATGCAATCACGATCCCGGCGAAGACTATCGCCGCGCGGATCGATGGTGAAGTGCAGAAGATGGCCCCGCAGGTGCGCATGCCCGGTTTTCGTCCGGGCAAGGTGCCCGCCAATCTGGTCAAGAAGATGCACGGCCCGGCGCTGCACCAGGAAGCGCTCAACACTCTCGATCCGCGATGCGATGGACACGCTGATGGGCGAAAAGCAGCTGCGCCCGGCGATGCAGCCGCAGGTCGCGCTGGGCGATGGCTATGAAGAAGGCAAGGATGCCGAGCTGAACGTGGCGCTCGAAGTGCTGCCAGCGATCGAAACGCCCAACGTGGACGGGCTGAAGCTGGAAAAGCTGACCGTGCCGGTCAGCGATGCGGAAGTGGCCGATGCGGTCGCCAAGATCGCGGACCAGCAGAAGACCTTCGTTGACGCCAAGAAGGGCAAGAAGGCCGCAACCGGCGATCAGCTGATCATCGATTTTGTCGGCAAGCTGGACGGCGTGGAATTTGACGGCGGCAAGGCTGAAGACGCTGCGCTGGAAATCGGTTCGGGCCGGTTCATTCCGGGCTTTGAAGAACAGCTCGTCGGCGTGAAGGCCGGCGACGAAACGACGATCACCGTCACTTTCCCGGCTGACTATCAAGCTGCTGACCTGAAGGGCAAGGACGCCACGTTTGATATCGTGGTCAAGTCGGTGAAAGTCGTTGGCGACACCGTGATCGACGATGACTTTGCCAAGGCGCTGGGGCTGACCGATCTGGCGCAGCTGCAAGGCTTGCTGCGCGGCCAGCTCGAACAGGAAAACGCTGGCCTCACCCGCACGCAGATGAAGCGCGCGCTGCTCGATGTGCTCGCCGCCGGGCATGATTTCGATGTGCCGCCAAGCATGGTCGAAGCCGAATTCGAACAGATCTGGCAGCAGTTGCAGCAGGAAGCGGCGAAGGAAGAAGATCCCGCCGCCGCTGTGGCTGAAATCGAAGCCGAGAAGGACGATTACCGTGCAATCGCGGTGCGCCGCGTGCGGCTCGGCCTGCTCCTGTCCGAAATCGGCCAGGCCAACGGTGTTGAAGTCAGCCAGCAGGAGATGAACATGCTGCTGCAGCAGGCCGCGCAGCAGTACCGCGCAGAAGACCGCCAGCGGTTCATGGAGTATGTCCAGTCCGAACCCCTCGCCGCCGCACAGCTGCGCGCGCCGCTGTACGAAGACAAGGTCGTCGATTTCCTGTTCGACAAGGCCGAAATCAGCGAACGCGAAGTGACCAAGGACGAATTGCAAGCCGCAATCGAAGCCGAAGAAGCCGCTCCGGCTGAAGCCAAGCCCGCCAAGAAGGCAGCGGCGAAGAAGCCCGCTGCCAAGGCTGAGGAGGCACCCGCCGAAGCAGCAGCCAAGCCCGCCAAGAAGGCCGCCGCGCCCAAGGCTGAAAAAGCCGAACCGGCCGAAGCCGCGCCGAAGAAGGCTCCGGCCAAGAAAGCTGCGGCGAAGAAGTAAGCGCTTCGCCCTGCGCGAAATACAGAAAACCCCAGGATTCGCATCCGGGGGTTTTTGCTGTGCTGGGTCAGATGGCGTTCGGCACTTGAAAGCCGTGTGTGGCTGAAACCCCGCAACTGGCCCGGCATTCAGCGGATCAGGCCAGCCGTGCGACCACTGCCGCGGTGCAGCTAGCCCGGCGCAGCGACCGCAGCCAGTTCGGCCACCCGGCTAAAGCTTCACGATACCCAGCCGCAGTGCGACAATGATCGCGCCGGCACGATCATTGACTTTAAGCTTGGCGTACAACCGTTTGACAAATGTTTCGACAGTCGCAGGGCTGCGGTCAATGATCGTTGCGATATCACGTACTGACTTGCCGCGCACGAGCCACTGGAGCGCTTCCAGTTCCCGGCTGGAAAGCTTTGGTGCTACCGTCAGTTGCGTGGTCAGCGCGGCAATCCGCCGATGTCCTGCTTGCGCCACGGCCACCAGCAACCGGATTACCGGGCGGTCTTCAATCGTGTGCTCGCGCCCAAACGAGAACGAAGCATAGGCTTCGCTGCCGTGCGGCCCGAACACTGCGTAGCCAATGCCATGGATTAAGCCGTGGTCGGCCATCTGGCGGGCAAAGTCCTGCTGCGCGGGGGTGAGCTGCTGCGCCGCCAGCGCGGCTTGCCAGGTCATGGCCTTGCCGTGCGCCATGATGAAGTCTGGAATGGGATCATTGGCGCGAAACGCCGAGCGCCGGTAAAGCGCCATCCATTCAGGCGGAAACCCTGCTTCCATCACAACCGCATCTTTGCCAATCTGCGAAGCAAATTTTTCGACAAAATGATAGCTGCGGATATGCGCGCCGTGCCGGTCGAATTCGTCACCGCACAGATTAACTACCTCCAGAACGGATGTAGTCTCCCCGATACGTGTCATTAGTTCCAGCATCGTCTGCGCCCCTGGACAATACTATAATCGGGCGCGCGAACAACTTCAATCGTTAGTAAATGTTATGATCAACTTTGCACTGCAAGGCGATAGGATGTGATGTAACTGACTGAAAATGTGCGGCGAACGACAGATCACGGGGGTTCGTTCAAACTTGGGACATTTGGCATGATCCGGTGAAAATAAGCTGCGACGGCCTTGGCCCCGCGATCGGTCAAGGCAATCCAGGTTCGGCGACGGTCCGACGTATCCGGTCGCCGGGCGCACAAGCCGGTAGAGATCAGCAGTTCAACATAGCGCAAGGCGGTCGTACCGGGTACGCCGGACGCGAGGCACAGCGACGTGATCGATACCTGTCTGAATTCAGCCTGAGCAGCGGCAAGATCCAGCAGCATGTCCCAGGCGGGATCGGCAAATAGTCCGTCCGGGAAATAGGCGGTGCGACAGGCGCGCTGCTTGATTACGCGCCGCAACAGGCGCGGATCCGGCAATGTCTTACTTGCTGCCGATGCTGATTCAGCACCCTGCTCGTCCAAATCGGTTGGCAACGCCACGGAATTTTGTCCGGGCATTGCTGCCAGCCGGACTGCAATGTGAGACACCCGATTTTCGATGGAAACAACCAGACGATAAAGTCTTGTTAGTATATCTTCATCAGTCGTTTCCCCTAGCTCTTCCCATTGAAAGAGAGATTTTGTCATTTGCGCCCTACTCAAGATACTTCGCCGGCGGCTTGCTTTCCGCGCTTGTACTGAGGGGTTAAACGACATTAACTATAAATTCTGTCCCGTTCCTACGGTACAAATTGACCGGCGAGTTTTTCAGGATCTGCCGTGGAATCGGTTAACGGACTTGAACAATCCGCCACCAACGCCGACATAGCCCCCTCAACCAGTGAGGACCCTCATGCTCGATCTGTTCGGCGCTTCCGGCGCACAAGGTAAGTTCACGTCTGACCCGTTCACCGGCGCGCTGGTGCCGACCGTGGTCGAACAATCGAGCCGCGGTGAGCGCGCGTTTGATATTTTCAGCCGCCTGCTGCGCGAACGGATCATCTTCGTCACCGGCGAAGTCGAGGACCACATGGCTTCGCTGATCGTGGCGCAGCTGCTGTTTCTGGAAAGCGAGAACCCCGGCAAGGATATCTCGATGTATATCAATTCGCCCGGCGGCGTGGTGACGGCCGGCATGGCGATCTTTGATACCATGCAGTATATTCGCCCTAAGGTTTCCACCGTTTGCGTCGGTCAGGCCTGCTCGATGGGCAGTTTCCTGCTCGCGGCGGGTGAGCCGGGGATGCGGGTCGCTTTGCCGCAGGCGCGGATCATGATCCATCAGCCGTCCGGCGGCGCGCGTGGGATGGCCAGCGATATCGAGATTCAGGCGCGGGAAATCCTGCGGCTGAAGGAAGAGATGCATGTGCTCTACGCCAAGTTCACCGGCCGCACGGTGGAAGAAGTGACCGCGGCGATGGACCGCGATACCTGGATGACGTCGAAGGAAGCCAAGGAGTTCGGGCTGGTCGATCAGGTCTTTGAAAGCCGCCCCGATGCCGATGCACCGGGAACGGACAAGGGCAGCGGCGGCGCGCCGGAATAGCCCGCGTTAGTGCGGCGCGCTGAAGCGCATGGTAAGGATTTGTCCACCTTGCCGCTTCAGGTGACCGCAATATCGCGTTGCTATGGCACGGGATTGATAATTATGCTCGCGCGGCTAGAGTCGCGGCGAGCACCTCCCCGGCGGAGGCAACGGGAACGAGCATGACGAAACTGACTGGATCGGACGCAAAAAGCACGCTGTATTGCAGCTTCTGCGGCAAATCGCAGCACGAAGTGCGCAAGCTCATCGCCGGGCCGACGGTGTTCATCTGCGATGAATGCGTTGAACTGTGCAACGATATCATCCGCGAAGAAACCAAGGCCGGGATTGCGGGCAAGAAGGACGGCGGGGTGCCAACCCCGCGCGACATCTTTGAAACGCTCAACGATTACGTGATCGGGCAGGACCGCGCCAAGCGCGTGCTCTCGGTCGCGGTGCACAACCACTACAAGCGCTTGAAGCACGGCGGCAAGGGCGGCGAAGTTGAGCTGTCGAAGTCCAACATCCTGCTGGTCGGGCCAACCGGTTGCGGCAAGACCCTGCTGGCGCAGACGCTGGCCAAGACTTTCGATGTGCCCTTCACCATGGCCGACGCAACCACGCTGACCGAGGCGGGCTACGTGGGTGAAGATGTGGAAAACATCATCCTCAAGCTGCTGCAGGCGAGCGATTACAACGTCGACAAGGCGCAGCACGGGATCGTCTATATCGACGAGATCGACAAGATTTCGCGCAAGGCCGAAAACCCCTCTATCACCCGCGACGTTTCGGGTGAAGGCGTGCAGCAGGCGCTGCTCAAGCTGATGGAAGGCACGACTGCCTCGGTACCCCCGCAGGGCGGGCGCAAGCACCCGCAGCAGGAATTCCTTCAGGTCGATACCACCAACATCCTGTTCATCTGCGGCGGGGCCTTTGCCGGGCTCGACAAGATCATCGCCGACCGGCTGCAAAAGCGCTCGATCGGCTTCGGCGCGCATGTCGCCGATCCGGACAAGCGCAAGGTCGGCGAACTGCTGCAAAAGGCTGAGCCCGAGGATCTGCTCAAGTTCGGACTGATCCCCGAATTCGTCGGCCGCCTGCCGGTGATCGCGACGCTTGAAGATCTCGATATTGAGGCCTTGGTCAAGATCCTGAAGGAACCGAAGAACGCGCTGATCAAGCAATATGCGCGGCTGTTCGATCTGGAAGACGTGGCGCTGACCTTCACTGACGATGCGCTGGAAGCGATTGCCAAGCGCGCGATTGCCCGCAAGACCGGCGCGCGCGGCCTGCGCTCGATCGTCGAAGGGCTGTTGCTCGATACGATGTTCGACATCCCGACCGAAACCGATATCGCCGAAGTCGTGATCGACAAGGACGTGGTCGAAGGCCGCAAGGAACCCGTGCGGGTGCACAAGGGCAAGGAAGAAGCGGCCTGATCCGGGCGGTGGCTTCGGCGGTTCGCCCAGCGCTTGCGTTGGGATTGCTGGCGGCAACGCTGCCTGCTGCTGCTGCTACGCGGTATCTCGCCGCACCATCGCTAGCGCCGCAGGCAATCGAAGGCGTTGCGCTCAAGGGTAACCCGCTCGCGACCTATCTGCTTACCCCGGCATTGGCCGTCGAGCTGCAAGGCACGCTCGATCCGGCCACTGCGCTGAAAGCAGCAGTGACCGGCAGCGCTCCATTTGTACCTGGCCGGGTGCTGTTTGGCGGCGATGACCGGCCTGGGCTGTTCTGCGACCTGATGCGCAATCGCGGGCTGGGATCATCGACTGCCTGTCTGCTTGATACCGATATGGACGGGCGGTTTGACCAAGCCGTGCGGTACGATTTCAATTCAGCCCGATCAGACATGGTGTTCATCACCGACAAAGGTAAGGTGCGCGGCGGCAAGCTGAAAGCGACGATTCCGCTTGGCGTGCCTCTGGCATACCGGGCCGTGACCGGCGCGGTGATGCCAAACGCGGAAGTACGCTTGTTATGGGAAGCACATGATCGGAAAGATTCGGCCGGAACCGTGCGCACGCAGGTGGATCTGGTCGTTACCGATGGCTCCAATTTTACAGGAACGGAAATTCTCTCGCAGCAGTATGTGCGCGCTACGCTGGCGCCGCAGCCGATTGAAATTCCATTCTATGGTTTGAAGCTGACGCTGCGCGGGCTGACCGCGCAGCGCGCGTTGGTTTATACTTCCGAGCGGACGGCGGAAGCGGTGCCGATTGATTTTGTGTTTCGTGGTTATGTAACGCGTATCATCGGCTATTGAGGTTCGGAAAGAACCACTGCGCCCCGCTCCCGAAGGGGGTCGGGGCAGGGCGCAGGCTGCGGGCTGGTCCAGCCCCTCAGAACTTGTCAGGAGCGACCGATCAGCGCGGCAGGAACACGCCGTTGGTCACGTGGATCACGCCGTTCGATTGCAGCACATTGGCCTTGGTCACCAGGCTGCGGCCGCCGTTGGCATCGACGATTTCGATATGCTTGCCCGCAAACCGCGCGGTCAGTTTCTGGCCCTGGACCGTGGCGAATTCCGCCTTGCCGCCGCCCGCGCGGATCAGCTTGACCAGATCGGTCGAAAGCACCCGGCCTGCGACCACATGATAGGTCAGGACTTTGGTCAGGGTCTCCTTGTTTTCAGGCTTGAGCAGCGTGTCCACCGTGCCGGCGGGCAGCTTTGCGAAAGCAGCGTTGGTTGGCGCGAACACGGTGAACGGGCCGGGGCTGGTCAGGGTATCGACCAGACCAGCGGCCTTGACCGCTGCGACCAGCGTGGTGTGGACGTTAGAGCGAGCAGCATTTTCGACGATATTGCGGCTGGGCAGCATTGCCGCGCCGCCGACCACCGGGGGCTTGGCGTGCATCCCGGCCTGGGCCGCGCCAGACAGGCTGACCGCACCGAGGCCAAGGGCAGCAACGGCAGCGAGGGTAAGCGAACCGGTTGAAAGCTTGCGAAACATGAATCTCTCCTTTGACGGAGCAAGGCCCTGAAGTGTGGGGGATATGG
The DNA here is from genome assembly GCA_963802015.1 of uncultured Alphaproteobacteria bacterium. GTDB lineage: Bacteria > Pseudomonadota > Alphaproteobacteria > Sphingomonadales > Sphingomonadaceae > Novosphingobium. Next base: position 26,915 of record CAWDHB010000004.1, on the reverse strand, counting down.
CCTTGCTGGAGAGGATACGCAGTGGGTTGGCAGATTGGATGCAGTCAGGTCGCAGAAAGTTTCGTCGTCGCCACAATCGGCCCAGCAGGCCGTCCGGCAGACCCGCCGAGCGGTTCGCGGGTCAGTGCCAGCGTGGCCCCGTCGGCCAGCCGTGCGGCCAGATCGTCGGGCAGATGCACCCGCCGCGCCTTGCCGGGCACGACGACGCCGAGCGAGATCGTCTTGCCTTCGGGCGGGACCAGCCACAGTTCGTGATCATGGATCCCGTCGGCGGACAGGCCGACCGCGCTGACCAGCAGATCGCCGCGCTCGGGCACGTAGGTCAGGCCAAGGCGCGCCTCGGTTGCGGGCAGGGTGAAGCTGGCGACCAGCGGCGCAGCGACTGGCGGCGGTGCGGACTGGCGCAGCAGCTCGGGGCCGGCCAGCACCGCGATGACCAGCGCGGCGGCGGCCGAGAGCCCGGCAGTCCATTGCCAGCGGCGCACGCGGCGCTGCAATTCTGCCACGGCAGTGCCACCGGCTGGCTCGGCATCCAGCGTTGCTTCGATCCGCCGCCACAGGTCGGGTGCGGGCTCGGCGGGGAGAATCTCGTCCAGCAGGGGGGCAAGCTTGCCTTCCCAGTCAGCCACCTGCGCGGCAAAGGCCGGATCGCTCGCGGCCAACCCGCGCGCGGTCAGCAGGTCTTCCCCGGCCAGCAGGCCCAGCGCCAGTTCGGCAGCAAGCTGTTCGCGCTCGGTCATAGCTCCAGACACTTCTTCAACCGGGCCAGCCCGCGCCGGACCCACGATTTGACCGTCCCCAGCGGCACCCCCTGGCGCGCGGCCAGTTCGGCATAGGTCACCCCTTCGAAAAAGGCGGTGCGGATCGCGCCGCGCTGGGGCTCGTCCAGTTCGCCCAGGCAAAGGTGTATCCGTGCGCGGTCCTGCCCCGCTGCGAGTACGGCATCGGCGAGCGGCGCGGCATCGGCGACGGCGGCGGCGGCCTCGATCGGCGCGGTTTCATCCACCCGGCGGCGGCGGCGCAGGCGGTCAATCGCGCGGTTGCGGGCAAAGGCCGCCAGCCAGCCAAGCGGCTAGGCCCGCGCGGGATCGTACCGCGCGGCGCTGGTCCACAAACTGACATAGACGTCCTGCAAGGCGTCCTCCGCTTCGCTCCTGTTCCCTGCAATACGCAGGCAAATCCCAAAAAGCTTCGCCGACGTGGCGCGATAGACCAGTTCCAGCGCGCGCCGGTCACCCGCCGCAATCTTGCGCATGGCGTCGGTCAGTTCCGCGGGCGTGGTCACGCGTGCGCCTTCGCAGCATGGCAGGGGGCAGTGCCCTGCTCGATCTGCACGGTGGCGTGATCGATCCCGAACTGATGTTCCAGCGCTTCCGAGAGCGCATGCAGAAACGCGTCGCCGGGATGGCCACCCGGCATCACCAGATGCGCGGTCAGCGCGGTTTCGGTGGTGCTCATCCCCCAGATGTGCAGATCGTGGAGCGCGTCCACGCCCGGCAGTGCCAGCAAGTGCGCACGCACAGCCGCCTCGTCGATCCCTTCGGGCACCGCCAGCAAGCCCATCCGCAGCGCCTGTTTCAACAGGCCCCAGCTGCCCCAGCCGATCACCAGCGTGATCACCAGGCTGACCAGTGGATCGATCCAGGCGAGGCCGGTCAGCAGGATTGCGATCCCTGCGATCACCACGCCGGCCGAGACCGCCGCGTCGGCCAGCAGGTGCTGGAATGCCGCACGCAGGTTGAGGTCATGCTTGCTGCCGCGCGCGAACAGCAGTGCGGAGAGGCCGTTCACGGCGATACCGATGCGCCGCGACCACGATCATCGTCGCGCCCGCCACCGGAGCCGGATCGACCAGCCGTTGCAGCGTTTCCAGCAGGATCATCCCCAAGGCCAGCCACAGCAGCGCGGCATTGGCGAGCGCGGCGAGGATCGAGGAGCTCTTGAAGCCCCAGGTATAGCCGTTGGAGGCTGGCCGCGCCGCCAGCACGCTCGCCCCCCAGGCGAGGATCAGCGTCAGCACGTCGCCCAGATTGTGCCCGGCATCGGCCAGCAGCGCCACGGACCCGCTCCACAGCCCGGCGCTCACTTCGGCAACGACGAACCCCAGGTTGAGCGCGATGGCCAGCGCAAAGGCCCCGCCATGGCCGCCTGCACGATGATCGTGGCCGTGTCCGCCATGGTGATGTCCGTGGCTGGCAGTGTGGTGGTGAGCCGAACCCAAGAATCACTCCGCCCGGTAGCGTTGCACAAATGCCGCAGCGCAGCAAAAAACGTCGAGCCGCGCTTATGCAGGACTCCGCGCGGGAGTGCAAATTCAGTGTGTTCCTGCCCTTAAATTGCTGAAAATGCGAATGGCGTGGAATCTTGTTACGCAAGTCGTGTCAGCCCTGCCGAACGCGCCGCAGTTGTCACCAACTTGTCGCATTCGCCTGTTTAGAGAGGCGCGTCGCGCTTGTATGAGCGTCGCCAGATCACCGTGTTCGCGATTCGCGCGGGCGCAGCTTTCGTTGTTTCGTCATTCCACAGCAGGGGCATTTGACCATGCGTACCAAGACGTTTTCCGCCACCACCGCCAGCTCGATCGCGATCGGCTTTGCGGTCCTCGCCACCCCCGCTTTTGCGCAGTCGACCGGCACGCAGGATTTCGACAAGGAAATCGTCGTTACCGGCACGCGCAGCTCGACCCAAGCGGTTGCAGGCATTTCCGCGCCGGATACGGCCAAAGCCAAGGCAGTGCTGACGCAGGAAAACATCGAACGCCAGAACCCCGGCCAGACCATTCTGGACACGATCAACCAGGTTCCGGGCGTCAGCTTCCAAAACAACGATGCCTATGGTTCGTCGGGCGGCACGCTCAATATCCGCGGGTTTTCGTCTGACCGCGTCAGCCTGACCTTCGACGGTGTGCCGCTGAACGATTCGGGCAACTATGCGATCTATTCCAACCAGCAGATCGATCCTGAACTGATCGAACAGGTCAACGTCAATCTGGGCACCACCGACGTTGACAGCCCGACCGCTTCGGCGGCTGGCGGCACCGTCAACCTGCGCACCAAAAAGCCTGACCGTGATTTCGGCGCGATGCTCTCGGGCTCGGCGGGCGAATTCAACTTCTTCCGGATGTTCGCCAAGATCGAAACCGGTGATCTGACCGCAGGCGGCATCCGCGCCTTCTTCTCGGCCAGCACCGCGATGAACGACAATCCGTTCAACAATTACGGCAAGGTCGACAAGCAGCAGTACAACGCCAAGCTGTACATCCCGCTGGCGGGCGACGATTTCATCTCGATCGCCGGGCATTACAACCAGAACCGCAACAACTTCTTCGGCTCGCTGCCGCTGCGCAACGATGCGGGCCGCGTGGTCGGTTCGGGTACGGGCAACCGCTACCCGGCGAACAACACCGAGCGTCAATACCTGATCAACTTCCCGTGCCAGACCAACAGCGATGCTCGCGGCGGGCTGGCTGATGTGGCAAACACCTGCGGCACTGAATTTGACCGGCGTTACAACCCGTCGGACACCGGCAACATCCGGATCAGCTCGCGCTTCAGCTTGTCGGACAGCCTGACGCTGACCGTCGATCCCAGCTTCCAATATGTCAGCGCCAATGGCGGCGGCACGGTGACTGGCCGCGAAGGCCTGCGTGATATCGATCCGGGCGCTGGCACCACCAATATCGCTGGCTATTTCGGCGGCTCGCCGTTCTTTGGGCGTGATCTGAACGGTGACGGCGATCTGCTGGATACCGTGACCGTGCTGGCCCCAAGCCAGACCCGGACCAACCGTTACGGCGTAATCGCCGGGCTGCGCTGGGAAATGGGCGAAGATCACACCTTCCGCCTCAACTACACCTTTGATCGCGCCCGCCACCGCCAGACCGGCGAAGTCGGTACGGTCGGCCCCGATGGTGAACCGGACGACGTGTTCCCGTCGAACGCCGGGCTCGCTGCTGTTGGCGGGTTCATCCTGCAAAAGCGTGACCGCCTGTCGTTTGCCACGCTGCACCAGGTTTCGGCCGAATATCGCGGTGAATTCATGGACGGGCGCCTGGATGTGACCGCCGGGGTCCGCGCGCCGTTCTTCAAGCGTGACCTGACCAACAACTGCTTCACCAGCTCCGCGAACGGGTTCGTAGAATGCTTCGGCGGTAATGCTGCGGGTGTTACCTCGGCCACCACGCTCAACCCCTATGTGGCGACCACCAATGCCACCACTGGCGCGCTCGCAATCTCTGGCTGGGCCACCCCGCAGAACCGCGTAGCTCAAGTACAGCAAGGTCCTGCCGAACGTCGGCTTCGTGTTTGACGTGGCTGACAATGCCAGCGTGTTCGGCAATTTCTCGCAAGGGCTGTCGGTTCCGGGAACGGACAACCTCTACAACGCATTCTACTTCCCGGTCGGCACGGCGCGCGCCAAGCCTGCGCCGGAAACCACCAACAACTATGACCTGGGCGTGCGCTATCGTTCGAACGTGGTTCAGGCGCAGCTTTCGGTGTTCTACAACCAGTTCCAGAACCGCCTGGCCTCGGCCTATGATCCGGAGCTGGATCGTTCGGTCTATCGCAACCTCGGTGACGTGAAGAAGTACGGGATTGACGGCTCGCTGGCGATCACGCCGGTCGACAACATCAGTCTGTATCTGTTCGGATCGCTGCTGAAGTCCGAGATCAAGGACAATCTGGTCACCGGTGAAAACCGTGACGGATCGCAGATTCTGGCTCTGACCGCCGGCAAGCGCGAAGCCGGTGCGCCGAAGTACACCTTCGGCGGAACCCTGCGCGGAACCTTCGGCCCGATCGATCTGGGGATCACGGCCAAGCGCACGGGTGAACGCTTCATCTATGACACCAACGAAGCGACCTTTACCGGCTCGGCAATCGCCGAACGGGGTCAAAGTCTGCACTGCGGCAACGCCGCCGGTCTGCACGACCCCGGCCGCGATTGGCCCGGCAACGCAGATCTTTGGTGCGACTGCTCCCGCCTATTGGCAGGTCAATCTGGATGCCCGGGTCAACCTGGAATTCCTGGGCCTGAACGACAAGACCTTTGTCCAGTTCAACGTCTACAACCTGTTTGACCAGTTCTATGTCGGCGGCTTCAGCGGCAACCTCAACCAACCGCTGGGCACCCCCAGCACGACCACCGGCGTGTCCACCTATGGCGCACCGGGCTTCGTCCAGATCGGCGCACCGCGCACGATCAGCGGAACGGTGGTCTTCGCGTTCTGATCTACCTGATCAGGCTGAAACTCAAAGAAGGGGTCGCTGCGGCGGCCCCTTTTTTGTCCTCTCCCGCGGGAGAGGGGGACCAGCGCAGCTGGTGGAGTGGCACGTGCCGGTACTCCCGGCCTCGCGTGACCGAGCTGACCGGAACCATCCGGACTACCCGCCTGTGCCCCACCCCCACTGCGTGGGTCCCCTCCCCGAACGGGGAGGACCTCAGAGCGCGTCTGGCAGGACCAGCAGTTGCTGCGCTTGTCCGACGCGGACATGGACCTGATAGTAGTATTTGCCGGTGGGCTGGCCTTCGAGCAGAAAATCGATCCGCACCCGCCGGGCGACACCAGTGACCACGATCCGCTGGGCCAATAGCCGCTGCTTGATTTGCTCAGGGTCCGCTGTGCCAAATGCCGTCACCGCAATCGCAGCGGGCATCGCCACGGTCAGGCAGTTGCGATCGCGGTAGTCGGCTTCTGAGTTCAGGTAGACGAAGCCGTTTTGCGCCCCGACCCCGCGCACAGTCAGCTGGAACTGCCCGGCCAGACCGCCGCGATCACCCAGTTGCGAGGCGCGCGTCACGGCTTCCACGGGGTTCAGGCAGCCACTGGCACAGGGCCGCGCCAGCATGACCACTTGTGGCGGTTCGCCCATTGGAATGGCTTGGGCCAGACTGGCCGGAGTGCTGGCCTGGATCGACACGACTGCCAGCAGCGCCGTCAGCGTCATGCGGTCTTTGCGCCGCTTACTCATAAACACAGGCATCCAGCGCCTCGTTCCGCACCACGCCGGAGCGTGCGGCAATGGCGTTGCCATGCCGCCGGGTGAAGCCCGTCGCGCCGGTTACCGCGCGCTTCTTGGGGCTGGGGAGGGCGGCGGCGATGCGCGCGGCCTCGACCCGGCTCAGCCGCGCCGCGCTCTTCTTGTAATAGCGCTGCGCCCCGGCTTCCGCGCCGTAGGTCCCAATCCCGGTTTCAGCGACATTGAGGTAAACCTCCATGATCCGGCGCTTGCCCCAGATGTTTTCGATCAGCACGGTGAACCACGCCTCCAGGCCCTTGCGCAGATATCTGGACCAACCGGTGCCCTGCCACAGGAACACGTTCTTGGCGGTCTGCTGGCTGATGGTGGAGCCGCCGCGCAGCTTGCCGCCGTCCGCATTGCGCTCCAACGCCTTCTCGATGGCGTCCTGATCGAACCCGGAATGCGCGCAGAACTTCGCATCCTCTCCCGCAATCACCGCCGCCACCATGTTGCGATCGATGTTGCTGAGCGGCTCCCAGTCCTTGGTGAAGCCGTTCGGATCGGCGATCATCGTGATCGTGACCGGCACCGGCACGAACTTGTACAGCACGGTCAGCGCGAAGGATCCGACCAGGAACCAGATGATCAGCCGCCCGATCCACCAGCCAAGATTATGCGCAAAGCCATGCTTGGCAGCGGGGCGGGAAGGGCGGAGGAGTTTGCGCATTGAGCGGGGTGTAGCGGAGCTGCCCTGCCGAGGTAAAGCACCCCGTTCATCGACCTTGGTCAATTCCTGATTGCTTGACGCTTGCGGTAACAATTGCAGTGGCTTACCCCTCGCGCTGGGGAGTTCGTGAGCACGATGGATCGTCGCAGACTGTTGATCGAGGGGGCCGGAATGGCGAGCGCGCTGGTCCTGACTGGCTGCGGCAAAGCGGCGCAAAGCAGCGCACCTGCGGCCACGACGGGCCAGCCTGCGGACGAAATGCCGCTGGAAAGCGAGCCACACGAACGCACCCTGATGCAGTGGCCGGTCAGTCTGGCGGTCTATGATCGGTCCAGCTCTGGCGCGGGTCCAGAGTGCCATCGCGCAGATTGCCAACACGATCAGTCGGTACGAGCCGGTCGCGATGCTGGTGGGCCAGCGCCACGCCGCCGCCGCACGCAAGCTGCTCGGGCCGGAGGTGGAGCTGTGGGATATCCCGACCGATGATCTGTGGTGCCGCGATTCCGGGCCGACGTTTGTGCGGCGGCGGATGGCACGCTGGCGGTCTCGCTGATCCGCTTCAACGGTTGGGGCCGCAAGCAGCCGCATTCGAACGACGCGAAGGTCGCCGAGCGGGTTGCAGCCCGGCTGGGCTTGCCGGTTATCGACAGCGGGCTGGTGGGCGAACAAGGCGGCGTTGAGCACGATGGCGCGGGCACGCTGCTCGCGCACGCCAGTTGCTGGGACAATCCCAACCGCAACCGGCTGCAGCGTGCCGAGATCGAGGCGCGGTTGCTGCGCGCGCTGGGCGGGAAGAAGCTGATCTGGGCACCGGGCATAAGGGCAAAGACATCACCGACTACCACATCGATGCGCTGGCGCGGTTTGTCGGGCCGGGCAAAGTGCTGATCCAGCTGGGCGACCAGATTGACCCGGATGATCCCTGGTCGGTCTCCGGGCACGAAACGCTACGCATTCTAGGCCGCGCGGATGCACGGGCGAGCGCTGGAAATTGTCCGGCTGCCCGATCCCGTTGATATCCGCAGCACTCAGCCGATTTCGTCGCGAGCTACGTCAACTACTACGTCTGCAACGGCGCGGTGATTGCGGCGCAATTTGGCGATCAGGCCGCCGATGGCCGCGCCAAGGAGCTGTTGCAGCAGCTCTATCCGGGCCGGAGGGTGGAAATGCTCGACATCGATGCGATTGGCGAAGCGGGCGGCGGGATCCATTGCGCCACGCAGCAGCAACCACAGGCGCGGCGCGCATGAAACGCTGGCTGGAACAGCACGCCAAGGCGCTGCAGGCGTTGGGCGTGATCGTCACCATGCTGGCGGCGGTGGCGGCGCTGGTCGGGATCAAGGTCCAGATCGACGCCTCGGCGCGGCAGGCGCGCGAACAATCGGCGCGCGATATCTACCGCGAATACCTCAACCTCTCGATCGCCCGGCCCGGAATTTGCCGACCCGGATTACTGCGCGATTGCCGGTTCAGCGAACGAGGTGAGTTACGAAAACTACCTTGAATATACGCTCTACACCGCCGAACAGCTGCGCAGCGTCTCGCCTGAATGGGACGCGACCATGCTCGATCACCTGACCGCGCACCGCGCTGCGCTGTGTGCCGATGCTGATTGGTCAGACGATACGCCAGGTGTGCGGGCCTTGCTGGCGCAATACCGTGCGGCGCAGTGCCAGCAGCCGGTTGAGCGGTGCGCCGACTGACCGGCGCATCGCACTAACCCGCAGGCAGCAGCTTTCGCTCACCCGCGATCCGCAGCATTGCCTTTTGCAGCTTTTCAAACGCGCGCACCTCGATCTGGCGGACGCGTTCGCGGCTGACGGCATATTCCTGGCTCAGTTCTTCGAGCGTCTGCGGCTCGTCGATCAGGCGGCGCTGGGTCAGGATGTGCTTTTCGCGCTCGTTCAGGCTGCTCCATCGCTTCGGCCAGCAGCGCGTGGCGCTGGCCGGCTTCCTGCGCATCGGCGACGGTCTCGTCCTGCAGCGGCCGCTGTCCTCCAGCATGTCCTGCCACTGGCCTTCGCCGTCTTCGTTGAACGAGACGTTGAGGCTGGCATCGCCGCCCATCATCATCCGGCGGTTCATGTTGACCACTTCGGTCTCGGACACGCCAAGCTTGGTGGCGATCGCGGTGACGTGATCGGGATGGAGGTCCGAATCCTCGTAGGTATCGAGGTTCTTCTTCATCCGCCGCAGGTTGAAGAACAGCTTCTTCTGCGCGGCGGTGGTGCCCATCTTGACGAGGCTCCAGCTGCGCAGGATGAATTCCTGGATCGCGCGCCTTGATCCACCACATCGCATAGGTGGACAGGCGGAAACCGCGATCGGGCTCGAATTTCTTGACGCCCTGCATCAGGCCGATGTTGCCTTCGGAGATCAGTTCGCTGACCGGCAGGCCATAGCCGCGATAGCCCATCGCGATCTTGGCGACGAGCCGCAGGTGGCTGGTCACCAGCTGCGCGGCGGCTTCGGGATCCTGATGTTCGGCATAGCGCTTGGCGAGCATGTATTCCTGCTCGGCGGTCAGCACCGGATACTTGCGGATCTCGGACAGATAGCGGTTGAGGCTCTGCTCGCCGCCCAGCGCGGGCATGGCAGACAGGCTGCGTCCGGACTTGGTCATCTGGTCACTCGTCCTTTCAATCGTCGGCCGATCCGTGCCAGACCCTTAACAGGCATCCGGCGGTGGGGGCCACACACTTTGGTTACTATAGCACGAAGTTCAACTTGTAAGCGCGCAATTCGACCAACAGTTCCCTCATATCGTCGGGCAGCGGCGATTCGAAGCGCACGGCCTCGCCGCTGACGGGGTGGATGAAGCCGAGCACGGCGGCGTGCAGCGCCTGCCGCGCAAAGCCAAGCCGGGTGAGCAGCGGGCGGAGCTTCGCGGGGTATCGTGTCCATAGGCTGGATCGCCCAATAGCGCATGGCCGATTGATGCCATGTGAACGCGGACCTGGTGGGTTCGCCCGGTTTCCAGGCGGCATTCGACCAGCGCGGCATGCGGCAAAGCGTCTCCAGCGTCTTGTAATGGGTGACCGCGTGCTTGCCGCGCTTGCTCGAGCTCGTTGGCAGCGACCAGTCCATCTTCTTGCGATCGATGATCCGACCGCCCGATCCGCTCCGGTAACGGTCCCGGCGAGCGGCAGTCGGCAGGCCGCTGACCAGCGCCAGATAGGCGCGTTCGAGCGAATGGTCGGCGAACTGCCGGGCCAGCCCCTCGTGCGCCGACGTCGCTCTTGGCGACCACCAGCAGGCCCGAGGTGTCCTTGTCGATCCGGTGGACGATCCCCGGCCGCGCGACGCCGCCAATCCCGAGAGCTGGCCACGGCAGTGGTGCAGCAGCGCATTGACCAGCGTGCCGTCGATGATTGCCTGCGGCAGGATGGACCACCAGCCCGGCGGGCTTGTCGATCACGATCAGATGCGCGTCTTCGAACACCATGCTCAGCGCGATGTCCTGCGCCTGCGCCGCGGTCGGAGATCATGGCGGGCAGGCGCGATGTCGAAGGCGATGCCGCGGGCGGTTTCAGACTGGCCTGCGTCACCGCTTTGCCGCCCAGCGACATCGCGGCCTTCGCCCAGCAGCGCCTTGACCCGCTCGCGCGACAGCCCGCTCGCTCAGGCCGAGCGCCTTGTCCAGCCGCTCGCCGTCTGCGGCGATCACGCCGGAAATGATGGATTCTTCGCCCCTCATGGCTAGGGACGTGGGCATGGACCTGGAAGTGACAAGTGGCGTGATGGCCACACTGCGCGAAGAAGCAGCCAAGGCGCACCCGCTGGAGTGTTGCGGACTGCTGCTGGGGCGGGGAACGCAGCGATCACTGAAGCCCTGCCCAGCTGCCAATGTCCATCCGCAGCCCGAGCGCCACTTCGAGATCGACCCCGCCGCGCTGATCGCCGCGCACCGCGCCGCGCGGGCAGGCGGACCGGCAAGTGCTCGGCTATTACCACTCGCACCCGGCGGCGCGCCGCACCCTCCGCCACCGATCGCGCCATGGCCAGCGGCGATGGCCGCGTCTGGGCGATTGTTGCGGGGGAAGCGATCGGCTGGTGGCGCGATACGCCGCAGGGCTTCGAACCGCTTTCCCTGCGACTCGCGCGCCGCTAAGGAATGGCCAAATCCTCCAATTCACGGGGCATTGGGGGATCGTAATGGGGAACCTGCATGACCGATTCGCTTGAAACTTCCGGCCTTGAACTGGCCAGCCTGCTGGCCTCGCGGCTGTGCCATGATCTGCTCTCGCCCGGTGGGGGCGATGTCCAACGGGCTGGAGCTGCTGGCCGAAGAAAAAGACCCGGAAATGCGCAAGCGCTGCATGGAGCTGCTCGAACAGAGCGCCAAGACCAGCGCGGACAAGCTCAAGTTCTTCCGCCTCGCCTTCGGCGCGGCGGGCGGCTTTGGCGAGATGCGTCCCGGTCGAAGAACCGCGCGCGCTGATCGATGCGCTGGTCGGCAACAATGGACGGATCGCAGTCAACTGGGCGCTCGGCGCGCCGAGCGCTGCCCAAGGCGGCGGTCAAGGTGCTGCTCAACCTCGCGCTGATCGGGATCGAGGCGCTGGTGCGCGGCGGTACGCTGGATATCGGGGCCGAGCTGCGCAGCGAAGGCGGCGGCAGCGTCAGCGAGATCGTGGTCCGCGCCACCGGGCCCAAGATCGCCTTCGATCCGGTGATCGGCCGCGCGCTGGATGGCGCGCTGGCACGCGGGCGAACTGTCCAGCCGCACCGCGCCTGCCGCGATGATCCAGCAGCTCGCGGCAATCGCAAGGCGGCGGGCTGCAGTTCGCGCTGACGGACGAGGCGCTGGTGATGGGCGCGGTGCTGCCGGGGTGAGCGAACTGATCCACTCCGAAACGCCATCGCCCAACTGGAACGAACGGCAACTGCCGGTCTCGATGGTGGTGCTGCACTATACCGGGATGCGAAAGCGCCGAGGCCGCCCTGGAGCGGCTTGTGCGATCCGGCCTTGGCGTTTCAGCGCACTACTGCATTGAAGAGGACGGCACGGTCCACCGGCTGGTCCGCGAAGATCGCCGCGCCTGGCATGCCGGCAAAAGCTACTGGCGCGGGGTGACCGACATCAATTCGGCCAGCGTCGGGATCGAACTGGTCAATCCCGGCCACGAGTTTGGCTATCGCCCGTTCCCTGACGCGCAGATGGAAGCGCTGCTGCCGCTGTTGGACGAGATCGTCCAGCGCTGGGACGTGCCGCGCGCCAATGTGGTCGGCCATTCGGACATTGCCCCGACCCGCAAGGAAGACCCGGGCGAGCTGTTCGACTGGGACCTGCTCGCCGCGCACCGGCTGGCGCTGCGCAGCCCGCGCGTGACCGCGCCCAGTCCGTTCGAGAACGACGGCGCGTTCTTTCTCGCGTTCGAACGCTGGGGCTATGACATCTCGGACGACCGCCGCCGCCGTCCCGCGCATTCCAGCGCCGCTGGCGCCCGCACATCATCGACGGCGTGGTCGATGGGGAATGTTCGGCGATGCTGTTTGCGCTGCTGCTCGACCGGGATAGCGGCAAGACGCGGTGACGCGCAGATCGAACCGGATCCCGATGTTGCCAACATGCCAAGGGCGTGCCAGCTTCGTCATCGCTCAACGGAAAGATGGCGGCATGACCAGCATAGCGCGGGGGCTTCGGAAGACCATTGGCGGAGCCATGGCGGCGCTGCTCTGCGCGGTGATGCCCTGCGGCGCTGCGGCCCAAGGTGTTGCGACTGGCCGCACTGTTGCGATGACCTTCGATGATCTGCCGCTGGCTCATTCGGAACCGGATGAGACGCAACGCGCCGCTGCTGCGGCGATCAACCGGCACATCCTCGCCGCGCTGAAGCGCCATCGTGCCCCGGCAACCGGGTTTGTCACCGAACAGCGGGTCCGCGATCTTGGTGCCGGGGCTGACCGGCTGTTGGCTGGGTGGAATCGGGGCCGTTATGCGCTTGCCAACCATGGCTTCGCGCACGCGGATGCCAATGCGCTCGATCTCGCGGCAATTGAGCGTGAAATTACGCTGGGCGAGGCCACTATTGGTCCGCTGGCGCGCAAGGCCGGGCGCAAGTTGCGGTTTTTCCGGTTTCCTTACAATCACCTTGGCGAGACGGCAGAGAAGCAGGCTGGGATCATGCGACTGCTGGAGGCCCATGGCTATCAGCTCGCAGCGGCAACGATCGACACGTCCGATTACCTGTTCGACAAAGCCTATGCCAAGGCATTGCATACGCGTGATGGCGACATGCAGGGCAGGATCAAGCAGGCCTATCTTGACCACACGGCAACGCAAATTGGCTACTATGCAGATCTCAACCGGCAAGTGCTCGGCTATGAACCGCCCGCAATCATGCTGCTGCACATCAACCGCTTGAACGCCGCCACCCTTGATGCCCAGCTCGCGCTGTTTCGCCGGGCTGGGTACCGCTTTGTCTCGCTGGCCGAGGCGCTGGCCGACCCGGCCTATGCGCAGCCGCCACGCCTTCCCACGCGCTTCGGGCCAATGTGGGGATACCGCTGGGCCCGTGATCGCGGGGTCAGGGTCAACGGCAGCCTGGAGCAGGAGCCGCCCGCGTGGATCGCGACCTACAGCGGCGGTTGAGCGCAGCCCAGCCTACTTCGCTGCCGCTGCCTTGAACCCGCACTGCCCTTGCTCCATGCCGATCTGCTTGGTGATGCGCGTGGCGTTTTGGGCATAGGCCTCGGTGACTGAGCCTTGCGAAACCTGCTTGCCGCGAAGGGTGCTGACGTTTTCGCAGAGGTGGAACACCAGCGCGTGCGGTGATTTCTTGGCGCCGCCCTCGGGCGCGATCCAGTAGACCACATCGAGGCCATTCGGGTTCTGCTCGCTCTTGGTGGCTTCGGCCACGGCTTCGGAATCCTTGGCGATTTCCTGCGCCTGAGTGGCGACTTCGGGCGAGCAAGCAGTGGTCGGCTGCTTGGCTTTGATCTGCGCCGCGCACTGGTTCATGTCTTCAGTGTATTGTTCGGTCGAAGGCGGCTTGAAATCGATCCCGACCACGGTGGCGAGCAGCGCCAGCGCGACCCCGACACCGCCGGCGATCTTCTTGTTCTTGGGGTCCATGTCCTTGTCGAGGAAGATCAGCGCCAGAAGCGGCAGGAACGCAATCACCGTGATGATCGCGCCCAGCTGGTTCTGGACGAAGAACCGGAAGCCATCGGCGCGGCTGGCCGGATCGTGCTTGTTCGCGGCCTTCCACAGCAGGCTGCCGGCAATCGCGAAGACCGCGATGGCGACCAGAATGCCGATCAGCAGCGCCAGATTACCCTGGTTGAACGTGCCCTTTTTCAGCATGACAATCCCGAAGATCTCGGTGCCGATGGCCACCACCCAGCACAGCGCGGCGTAGATCCGCAGGCGCTTAGCCTTGCCCTTCTGGTCCTGCGTCGCGGCCCAGGCTTTGGTCACGTCGGTTTCGGCGGCTGGTTGATTGTCGGTCATGGTCGGAGCTCCCCTTAGCGCGATTGCGTGCCTACAGCGCGTCAGTGCCAGCGTCTATCCTGATTGTGGCGGCACCTTGCGGGTCTGCTGGCGATGCCCTACTGCCGCGCTCGCCAGGGGGCCGGGCAGCCGCGGGGTTCGCAAGAACCGCGAGGAAAGTCCGGGCTCCACGAAACAAGGGTGGCGGGTAACGCCCGCCGGACGCGAGTTTAGGGAAAGTGCCACAGAGAGCAGACCGCCTCATTTATGAGGTAAGGGTGAAAGGGTGCGGTAAGAGCGCACCGCGCGGCTGGTAACAGCAGCGGCATGGTAAACCCCACCCGGAGCAAGACCGAATAGGGGCGGCGCGCGGGTCCGCAAGGACTAGCTGGTGTGTTTCGCACCGATCGCCCGGGTTGGTTGCTTGAGCGTTCCGGCAACGGTTCGCCTAGAGGAATGGCTGCCAGTGCGGATACGGTCTCTCATGGGATACCGTCCGCGCTACAGAACCCGGCTTACAGGCCCCCTGGCATTTTTCCCGACAATTCCGCCTGCCCCGGCGCGGCCACGCTGAGCGCGCGGGGCGTCAGCGGGGTGATGGCTGAGCGCGGCGGCAAGGTGGCGGGGACTTGGACGTTCCACGCCAGCCCCAGACTTTCGAGCAGTTGGATGAAGTGAAAACCGATGTCGATCTGCCCCGGATAGAGCCCATGCCGGGCGGAGGCAGGGAAGGCGTGGTGGTTGCCGTGCCACGCCTCGCCCATGGTCGGGATTGCCAGCAGTGGGACGTTGCAGGCCTGGATCGCCGAACCGTCCACGCTCCAGTCCTGCGGCTGGCCGGTGTGTGCGAAATAGGAAATGCACCAGTGCATCGTGGTGCAGGCCGATACCCGCACGCAGATACCCCAAACCACCCACGGCCAGCCACCCAGCCAGTACAAGACCAGCGCCAAGGGGAGTTGTTGCGCCATCCAGTAGCGGTCCAGAAACCGGTAAAACGGATCGCCCATGATCTCCGCGCCCGGATCGAACCGCGGCGGCTTGGCGAATTTCAGGCGAAAGTTGAGGTAGTAGAAGCCTTCGATCAGGAATGGTTTGCCGTGGCGCAGGAACCAGTGGCAATCGGGCTGACGCTGGGCCCAGTCGCGGGTGTCATGCAGCCGGATCGTCCAGATCGGACCGCCCATGCCGACCAGCGTGCCCGACCAGACCAGCCCGCGCTCCACCCATTTCGGGCATTCAAAGCTGCGGTGAATCAACCGCCGGTGAAACCCCACCGAATGGCCTGCGCACAGCGTGATTCCCGCGAGCGTGCAGAACACAGCCAGCGCGGACCAGTTGAAGGTCAGCGGCGCGAACACCAGCGCGGCGGCGAACATTGCGATATTCCAGACCGAGCGCGGGCCATCCCAGACGACCTCGCCTTCCACCGCACTTGCCCGGTCGAGCCCGCTCAGCGAATTGACCTTGAACGCGCCTGCGGCGGCTTCTCCGGCGGTGCTCATGTTGGTTCCTCCTCATCAGACGCAGCAAAGGGCGGGCGTTGCGCCGTGCGCGCGGCGTTGATCGCGCGGGCCTCGGGGCAGAACGGGGTCAGAAAGCCATAAAGACTGTTGGCCAGATTATCGGCTGCGATTGAATAGATAATGTGCTGGCCGCGCTTCTGTTGATGCACCAGCCCGGCATTATATAGCACCGACAGATGTTTGGAGATCGAAGGCAATGCCATCTCGAATTTCTCGGCGATCTCGCCCACGGTCATCGGCCCGCCAGCCAGATGGTTCAATATCCGCCGCCGCGGGGTCGAAGCGAGGGCTTTGAAGGCCTTGTCCATGCGTACTTTCCTAAATAGGAAACTAACGAAGTCAAGTGATCGTGCATGGCCTCATTTCATCGCAATTATGCCACAGTTCACCGCTAGAGAGTCGCTGCCGCAGGCGCTGGGTCTGCGCGGAGAATGGCCATGAATTTCGCGGAAAAGCTTGTGTCTTCGCTTGCCACCAACAACCGGATCGCCGTGCTGGGCGGGGCGGTGATCCTTGCGGCCGGATTTGGGCTGGGATCGATCGCGCTCGCCAATGGGCTGGTGCGGATGCAGCGCACCGATCGCGAGGTTACCGTGCGCGGGGTGGCGCAGCGCGATGTGCAGGCGAACCGCGCAACCTGGAGCGTCAACTATTCCGAAAACGCCTTCACGCTGGCCGAGGCGCTCGCCGGGGCCGATCGCCAGACCGCCACGATCCGCGCCTTCCTGAAAGAGCAGGGCTTCACCGGCAGCTCGACCGAGCCGGGCAGTGCCAGCATCAACACGTCGGCGGAGATGATCGGCGACAAGCCGACCGGCCGGACGATCTATGCGGTGCGCCGCGAGATCGCCTTTTCGACTGACAAGGTAGCGGGGGTCCAGCAGATCGAGCGCCGCAAGGACAGCCTGGCGCAGCAAGGCCTGGTGGTCGATGGCACCAATGTCAGCTACGAATATACCCAGCTCGCCACGCTCAAACCGGCGATGATCGGCGATGCGACCAAGGACGCGCGGCAGGCCGCCGAAAAATTCGCCGACGATTCGGGCGCAGCGGTTGGCGGGATCCGCTCAGCCTCGCAGGGCTATTTCAGCGTCAGCGGGCGCGACGCGGCGGGCAACGACGAAGGCGAAGGCGGCGGCGGCAGCACGGCATCCAGCCCGGACCAGCGGGTGCGGGTGGTGACGACGATAGTCTATTACCTCGATTGAATGATTAGTTTGGAATGGCTGAACCTAATTGGTTAGTTGCTTCGCCGTCAGATTGGCCTGACCCAGCGGCGGTGCGGGGCGGTGAACTTTCGGCTTTCGCACCGCCGGCGCGTTCGCCTGCTGGCGCTGGGCTGTACCTGTCGTGGCAGAATGGTTCACGCAGAGACCGCAGAGGAAGAAAACCGCAGAGACGCAGAGACGTCGTGCTTGCGGCGCAGCCGCTTTCTGCTCCGGCGCTGCGGTTGGTGCGACGTCTCGATTGAGAACGGCTGCGCCGCCGAGCGCAACCCCTCTGCGCCTCTCTTCTTCCTCTGCGATCTCTGCGTGAACCCGGTCCAAGCGCAAGTTGCCCGATTGGCGCTTTCCCAGTGTGCGCGGCGCGAGCTTTGCCCAAAAGAAGGGCGCGCAGGTCGATGCTCCTGCGCGCCCTTCGGGGTCGGCCCGCCCTTGGTCGCGCAGGGGCGGGCCGGTCTCGTGGCCAGGTCATGTCTGGCCGGAGAAAGTGCTCAGCAGTTCGTGCAATCTTCAGCGCGGGCCTCGCCCAGGGCCTCAGGGCGGGCCTCGGCGCGGGTGTCCTTGCCGACTTCAAGGCGGTCGTCGCACTTGCCGTTGGCGGTGCCGTTCAGCACCATGCCGAAGGGCCCGCCGCCCAGTTGATCGACTTCAACCTTCAGCGTGTAGGTGCCGGGTCCGGCCAATGTGTGAGAGAAGGTCCTGGTGCCTGCGTTTCCGAACCCAGCGAATGGCCCGGAAAGCGCAACCGGCGCGCCGTTCACCGTCATGGTGCCCTTGTCATCCGCTTGAAGCCGACCGCTGAGCACAACTTTCTGCTTGATCGTGCAGTTCGGGACCCGGATTTTGAGGACGTAAGTAACGTGCCCTGCCATCGGAAACGTATCTTTCCGAGCGGTTGCGCCAAACGGCTGCAACCAGCTTGCCGGCGCGAGTGCCGTTCCCCAATTCGGATGCGGATTGCTGATCACGCCGGGCATCATCAGTGGCGAGGTGTTGGTGGGCCCGGTCAATACTGAAGCGCCCCATGCAGGAGAAATCACACTCGAAACCCGCCACGGCGCGGTGCCGGTGCTGATATTCACAGCGCCGCTTTCCTGGCCCAGACATCGGCAGCACTTGATCACGATGTCGCCTTGCGGGCCGCCGGGCGGCGGCACGGGCAGCGGGCGGCCGGCGGCATTGCCCTGGGCCTGAACGATTGATCCGGTCGCCGCAGCGGCCAGTACCATGCCCAGCATTGCGCGCCGGGTATTGCTTGAAATACGCATTGGAGTGTCCTTTCTTCAAGTCGATCCGCCAGGTCGCCTGGTGGTCACAGCAAGGTCGCGGCCGGCGCGCGTTCGGTTCAAATTTATTTTCGCCGACCGCAACTGGCGGTCAGCCGCAGCTGTGCGAGCAGGCCCAGCGCGGCCTGATTGCCGGTGCCATTGGGCATCTCTGATCTCCAGCCGGTAAAGCCCGGCGCGCTGGCCCAGCCGCTTGCCGCTGGCATCGGCGCTGTCGATGATCTCCACCGTCAGCACCTGATCCTGACTGGCGATACCGGGGCTGTCATCCATGCCGCCCACGCCGCCGCCGATGAAGCTGCCGGGCGGCGATGGCTCGATCAAGGTCAGGTCGAGGCCTTCATCGGCCACCACTTCGCCTTCCAGTTTCAACCGGGGCAGCCGCTTGCCGCGCGGAACCTTGAAGGTCAGTTCGAACTGATAGTCACCCGGCGCGTGCGGGGCGGCTTCGGCTTGCGGCAGGCCTTGCACCCACTGTGCGCCGGGCAGGCGGGCGGACCAGTCGGTTGGGATGGTCGGCTCGGCCAGCGCTGTCGCGAGGGCCTCGCCATTGGGAATTCCGGGGCCGCGCACCACCCACGGGGCGACGCCGGTCGAGAGGTCATGCACTTGCACGCGCGCACCTTTGGGCGGACAAGTCAGCACCGCGAATGGCCCGCCCTTGGTTTCGCCTGCATGAGCGCCAGTGGTCAGGGCAGGCAAGGCGAGCAAAGCGGCGGCAATCAAGACAAGGCGCATGGCATATCTCCAGTCAGGGTTTGCTGACTGGTCGCGGGTCAGGCTGGCTTTGGTTCAACGCTGAACACAAAAGTTGTGCCGAATTTGAACCGTTTCACCACCCAGTACGACTGGGTCTGCGTCCTGCCCTTTCCGGGGGTGGGCGTACATGCATGTAAAATTACGGAAAGGAGCCTTTATGGCGAATATGAAGAGAAAGCTGGGGGCCGCATTGGGTGCCCTGGCGCTGATGGTCGGGGCGGTTCCTGGCACGGTCGGGATGGCATCGGCCTACGAGAACCCAAACGGGGGTCAGCATTTTGATCGCGGCAGGTTCCCGCGGACTTACCACATCATTATCGGGGTGGTTGCAGTGGCAGGGTTGATCTACCTCGTCGCTCGCACCAAAAACAACGATACGCCAACCAGCCCCTGATCAGGGCGAAACGGGGTCGGCGCGGGGGTGCTCGCGTCGGCCCTGTTTTTTGCGCTACTTCCCCAGCCGGAACAGCCCCGCGCCAAACACCGGATCAGCGCCTTTAACGCCCAGATCCTGCGCCAGTGCCGCCAGCCCGCTGCGCATCCCCGCCGGATTGCGCCCGCCGTTGCAGCCATGAAACCGCAGCAGCGCGCCTGAGACGACGGCATTGGCAAAGCTGGTGCCCGATACCGCGCGGCGGCCGCCAGGCACGGCGGCGTTCATGTCCACCCCCCAAGCCGCCAGATCGATCTCCGGGCCCTTGCTGGCATAGGCATAGGCGCGCTTTTTGCCGTCGATCGCGGTCACGGCCACCGAGGTCGGGAGCCGCGCCGGGAACAGTACCGGACCGCCCTTGCCATTGCCCGCCGCCGCCACAACGCAGGCGCCTTCGCTCTCAAAGCGGGCAAGCAGCCGGGTCAGCGCCTCGTCGTTACGGTTTGCGCCGAACGACAGGTTGACCACCTGCGGGCGCAGCTTGATCCCGGCGTTCATCGCCAGCGCCAGACTGCGGGTCTGCGACAGCCACGACTTTTCGCTGGCCGGAGCGAATGCCGCCATGCTGGCAATCGTTGCGCCAGAGGCCACCCCGCTGAACGGGCCGGTGCCGACCAGAATCTCCGCAATCGCGGTGCCGTGGGGGGATGGCGCGGCATCGATCCCGAACAAGCGCTGCTGGATCGCCGCGCCTTTCAGCGCCGGATTGGCGAGGTCCACCGCACTGTCGATCAGCACGATCGTGCCGGTGACGCGCACCTTCGGCCCGATGGCCAGCTTGTGCAGCGCGAGGCCCTTGTCGCGGCTGCTGCTGCCCGCGAGCACTTGAAACTGGTGGTTGGGCTGGGCCCATTCGACCCCGCCTTGCCCCGCCACCCGGGCAGTCGCCGCCTCCACCGTATCGCCGGGGGCAATCCGGGCGAGCACCATGAACACGCCGATTTCATCAAGCGCTTCGGTGCTGATCATCGTCAGCCGTGCGGCGCGCGCGATCTTGGCGATCTGCGCCGGGGTGCCCTTGGTGAAGAACAGCACTTCGCCGGGCACATAGTCGGCAATCGCTTCGTCCTGCATCTGCAAGGGCGGGCCGGTCAGCGGCGGTTCCTTGAACTTCTTGCCGCCGAGCGAGAGCGACAGACCGATGCGGGAAAACCGCCACCGCCGCTGCTGCCGCCCTGCGGGCGCGGCTGATCGACGGGTCGGTCCGGGATTGGTCCCTGCCCCGAGCGCGGGCACCGCCAGCAGCGCGGCGAACAACAGCACGGCCCGCGCTCTCATGCGGCAGGCTCGGCGCTGGCGACCAAGGGCGAGGCGCGCAGCCGCTCGATCAGCGCCTTGAACTGCAAGCCCTCGCGTCCGGTCTTGATTGTCAGCACACCCAGACCTCCACTGCGTGCAATGCTCAGCTCTTCGTCATCGAGCAGCGCGGCGACATCCTTCCACTGCGCGGTTTCCGCCAGTTCCAGCTGGATTGCACCAGCCGGCGGGCGATCATCGCAAGGGCCGGAGGCGAGCTGGAAGTTTTCATCCTGCAACAGCGCGATCTTGCCGCCCTGGCTGACGATCACGGCGGCCTGCGCAGGCACGGCGACAAGCAGGCACAGCGCCATCGCCGGATGCCAGCGGCGCGGGTTGAGGAAGGCCAGGCTGGCGAGCAGGCCTGATGCTTGCGCGGGGGCCGGCTCGGGTCCGAGGTCGCAGGCGGTTCGGCGCGGCACCGGATCAGGCTGTCAACCAGCCGCGCCGCCAATGCAGCCTCGCGGCTTTCAAAGCCAGGCTCGCTCGCGCTCAGCACTGCCTCCAGCCCTTCGCGGTGGCGGGCCTGCAACATGCTGTTCCGCCTGCAACGCCTCGCGCAAGTCTGCAGAGCCAGCCAGCGCCGTGTCAAGCGCGGCACGGTCGGCCGGGTCCAGCGTGCCATTGACATAGAACGGCAGCAGCCGGGCCAGCGCGTCGGGATCGTGGGACCTGGGTCATGCCAAAGGCTCCTGTGCTGGGGCAGCGGGGGTGTGCAGGGCGACGTCGGTCAGCCAGCTCAGCGCCGAGCGGCTGGGGAGGAAGAAGTACCCGCCGCCCATCGTGCGGATGTGGCTGCGCAGGCCGTCCAGCTGGACCGGGCCGACGGCGGTGGGGATCGTGAAAGCGCGGCCGCAGACCTGACCATGCTGATCCAGCGGGTCGCTGCCAGAGATCGGATCGGGCTCGCCGCTCAGCCCGTGAAAGCTGGGGGCATTGGCCCAAAACTGCTGCACGAATTCGAACTGCCGTTCGATATCGGCGCAGACCGCGGCGAACAGCAGGCCTTTCTCGCCATCGGGCCGCTGGTAGGTGCGGCCCCGGCGCAGCAGGCGGTGGCGGTTGGAGATCACTTGCTCCTTGACGTCGCCGGGCTGCTTGCTGTCGCGCGGGTTGGTGCGGCGAATGTGCGCACCGAACGGGCAGGCCAGCCCTTGCGGATCGTCCTCGCCATAGCTGAAGTCGTTCGCGGTCTCGGCCTCGAGCGTGGCCGGCGATGAAGCGCGCGCCACCGGATTGCCGACCAAGGGCCGCCCGTTGGGCCAGCGGCCCATCAGCTTGGCCTTGATCCAGTCCCGGTCCGGCCGATTGCCCGGTCAGGCGGTAGAGCTCGCATAAGCCGCCGCTGTTGAGCTGCTGCGCGGCCTGGTCGACCATGTCTTCGAACCCAGCCACGTCCTGACGCAGTTCGCGCAGCACCAGGAACGTGCCGTTGCGGCCCAGATCGCGCGGGCCGGTGCTGAGTTGCTGGTCGCCAAAGTCGGTATAGCGGCTGAGCGCTTCCAGCGTGGCGGCGGCAAGGCGCCGCGCACATCGGCTTCGGCGGGCAGCAAGGGGGAGGGCGGATAGTAGCCAGTGGTGTTGCGATAGCCGAGGATGAACTCGCCCGCCTCCAGCTGATCGCGCGCCGGGGCGGCGCGTGGTGGCGCGGCTGGTGCCCTTGATCACCGGCTGCGAAATCCCGTCGCGATAGCCGAAGTGTTCGAAATCCGCCTTCTCCGGTTCGGCAAATGCGGGGGCACAGGGCACGTCCGACACCACTTCGCCACCGTGATTGAGCAGCAGCGCGCGGTGGACCTGCACCAGCCGTTCGAGCCGCTCGGGGGTGGAGGCATAGGCCATCAGCACCCCGTCGCTGCCGCCTTGGCCGGTGGGATCATCCTGCCAGCGCCAGTTGGCCGGGGCATCGGGGCCGAAATCGCCGTTGATCTTGGCGCGCGCGGCCATGCCCATGCGGAAGGCATAGGGGAACCCTTCGATCAGCGCGCCGTCTGCGGCATTCGGCGCTTCGAACCGCGCCATGCCGCGCGCGGACAGGCCCAGGAACACCGCCTGCGCGCTGGCCGACGCGGCATCCGCGCGGACGGCTTCTCCGCCGCGGATAGACCGGCGCGCTACTGAGCACGTCGACCTCGCTCAGGCTGTCCCCCGCCAGCGGGCGGTCACCAAACGTCAGCGTCAGCGAATGGGCGAGCGCATATTCCGCCACCTGCCCCGCCGGGCGCGGCACCGGCAGCAGCACGCCTTCATCGATCAGCGCGGCGAACTGTGCGGGATCAGCCTGCTGCGCCAGTTGCATCGGGCGGCCGCGCACCCAGCTGAGCCATTCGCCCAGTCCTTCGGGATCGGGCGGCAGCCGCAGCGCCAGCGCGGTGCTGTAGGGCAGGCGCTTCATCCCGCGGAATACCAGCGCCTGCACTTCGTCGGTCTCGATCCGGTTTTCAACGCGCGGCATCGATCCGAAACAACGGGTCCATTCCTCGCACTCGGTCGCGCTGCGCGCCAGGCTGGCGCCCGAATGAATCAGCGCATTGTTGCGGATCTGGTCAGAGGTCAGCGCGGGAAAGCGCGAATACCAGAACGGCACCAGTTGCTGGACGGTGCGGGTGAAGCGCTTGAACGCATCACCATCATGCGCACCCTGGCTGATCAGGAACTTGGTCCTCGGAAAGCCCTGCCAGTTGCTCCACGCCGCCGATCTGCCCTTGGCGGGCGCGGGTGATGAAGTCTTCCAGATAGCTTTCCCAACTGCCATCGAAATTGGAATAGAAGCAGGCCTTGTTGGTGCCGGGCAAGCGGAACCAGCGCGCATAGTGGATCGTGCCCATGTTGATCACCATACCGGGGCGGAAGGCATGGACGATCATCATGCGAATCGCCCACAGGGCAAAGGCATGGGTGAAGGCACGGAACCAGCCGGGCTTCATCGTGCCCACTGCCAGCACGTGGTTGTGCGCGTGGCCGGGCGGGTTTTCTTGGCGCATGATCGCGTGGAGTTTCTCCAGCGGAGCCTGAGTGGTGCTGGACACATCAGTTGTTTCGGCGCGGCGCAGCAGGACGAGGAACAACGCGATCAACGATCCAAAGATCAGCGTCGTGGCGAGGATCGCGCGCGCGCCGGTGCTCAGCACTTGCCAGGTCAGCGGACCACGCGCGTCGGGCCAGAACAGATATGCAAACGCTGCAACGCAGGCCAGCACCGGCCAGACCACGATCCGCCCATCACGCGAGGTGAGGAAGTTGGCAAACGCCTTTAGGTCAGAGATCGGTCGGAACTGCGCCAGTTTCAGCCGGGCCGCGTTGGTGGTCAGATGGAACGCGTCGAACCCGCGCGCCTCTGCTTCTTCGATCAAGGCGGTCTGTGCGGGGGTGGCTTCGGCGCGCAAAGCAGGGTCGCCGCGCAGGATCCGCCGCAGATGCGCCATCGCCAGCGAAGGGTGGCTGCCGCGCGCGGTTTCCGTGGCGACGAAATCGCGCAGCACACGCCCGGCAAAGTCAGCGAAGTCCGCTTGCCGGGAAACTTGCCGCACCGGGAATTCGCCCAGCCCGTTGTAATTGAGCCCGTTTGCGCCCCACGGCTTGCCGTGCAGTTCAACGACGTGGCGGGTGAGGAAAGCAGCGAAGTCTTCGCCGTCGGTCAGTCCGGCGTGACGGAACACCGGGCGCAGCAGGCCTTCGGTCTTGGCCGCAATCACGGCGACAGCCTCTGCAATTGCACCGTCGGTGCTGAGCTCGAACGACAGGTGCAGCGCCTCGTCCGACAGGATCGTGGCAAGCGAGGCGAAGTGGACCACCCCGGTGGCATCGAGCGCCGCGCGGATCGCGGTTCCAGCGGGATGGCCCAGCTCGCCCAGTTCCTTGTCGACGGCATATTTGCTCGCCCCCGAAGTGACCGGGGCGATGATCAGGAACATCGACTGTTGTGCCGAGGGGCTGGCATAGGTCATCGTCAGATTGCGCGGGAACACCCCGATCGAGGCCATTTTGCCGGCCTTGCCCGGGGCCGGGGCAATGTTCGGCGCGGCGAGCAGCACCAGAAACGCTTCGGTGATCTGTTCGATGGCGACATATTTGCCGATGCATTCATGCACACCGCTGCCAAAGATCAGGTCGGGCTCGACCCAGTTGCCCAAACTGTCGGTACGGTCTGGCCAGAACTTGGTCGGACGCGGCACCCGGCGGCGATCACGCATGGCTGACATGGTCGAGACCAGCAGCAGCGTGCCCGCCTTGATCTGGCGCTGTTCGCCGCTGATCTCCAGCGTGCAATCGCGCTGGCACAGCCGGAACTGCCCCGGCGAAAGCGCGGGATTAAGCCGCCCGGCTTCGAGCAATATCCGCTTGAGCACATCGCGCTGACCGCCCGCCGCTGCAGCCACCGCATCGCGCAGTGCGGCTGGACGCTTGCGCAGTTCTTGCAACATCTTGCCGGCCGCCAAGGCATTGGTCGGAATGAAGCCAGTAACCAAGCCATAGAGGATCGCGCGGATTTCGGCGTCGCTGACCGGATCGGTTTCCGTCTGCTCGGTCTGGATCACCACCAGCCGGTCCACCAGCGACAGCTTTTCAAGCGGCGCATGGCCATAGCGCTTGATCCGCACTTTCGAGCGCTGCACCGCATCGTCGATCACCGCCCGCAGCCGCACCGCGCCGTTCAGCGCCAGCGCGCGGACCTTGGGATCACCAAACGGATCGGCAAACAGCAGCGCCGAGGCCGAAATCGTCCAGTCGGCAAAGGCATCGGGATCATCAATGCTGAACCCGAAATAGCGAATGCAGACTTCGGTGACGGTGCGGGTCAGGTAATCGCGCATCGCATCGATCCGGCCGGCCGAATTGTCGAGCAGCGCCTGGCCGAACCGGCGCGTATCAGCGGCAATCCGTTCGCCGTCGGACGGCAGGATAATCCGCCGGATCAGCGCGTTCTGGCGGGCTTGCGCCGCGCCCTCCAACCCCAGCACAAAGGTCGCCCCGCCTGCCAGTTCGGCCATTTCCGGGCCGAATGGCACCGCGAAGTCCTGCGGGCGGGCCAGCACCGCGCGGACATCGGCATCGCGCACCACATGCGTCATCCCGCCCAGCCGCAGCAACGGGCGAAAGGCGCGGGCAAAGGCATAGACCGGCTGGATCCCGGCGTTGAACGCCCAGTTGGCCAGCTTGGCCCCAGCGCCGGTGCGCGCGATGCTGTCAAAATCGAACGGCGCGAGCCCCGTTTTCGACAAACCCGGCGTCGTTTGCTGGGCGGCGGTGATCGCTTCAAAGTATTTGTGTTGGGGCATGTCCGACCTTTCGTACCGGCTAGTCGGCGCGGCCGGCTCCGGGGTTCAATCCGCGCTTGAGAAATTCATTCCAGCTGCGGTCGATGAATGGAATCCAGTCCAGCCAACCGGGTTCAAAGGTGGGCGAATTCGCCAGCAGTTCAGCCAGCGCCCGCTGCGCCAAGACTTGCTGCCCGGCATAGGTCAGCGCGTTGATCTTCAGCACATGCGCATACCAATAGGCCCCGCGGCGGCTGATCGCGGTCTCGGCATCGGCCAGTGCCGCTGCCCAATTCGTCCAGCATCAAGTGCGCCAGCGCGCGCTCACCCGCGATGAAAAACAGGTGCTGGTCGTTGGGGCTGAGCCGGATCGCAAAATCGAGGTGGCCCATTGCTTCGGCGGGCGCATCGCGCAAACTCAGCGTTGAACCGAGCTGGGCATGGGCCAGAACCAGACTGGGGTTGAGGTCAATTGCACGGCGCAGCAAGGCTTCGCTGCGCAGCGGCTGGCGCAGCCAGCTCTCCGCAACGCCCGCCAGCATGTGCCCGCGCGCATCGTCGTAATCGGCGATGATCGCGCGCTGCGCCATCTGCCGTACCGCGCGAATCTCGGCCTCTTCACCGCGCGTTCGCCACAGGTCCCAGAGCCGTGCCCAGGTTGACTGGATCAACGCTTCGGGCGAAGCAGGTTCACGCGCTAGGGCCTGTTCAAAGCATTCACGTGCCTGCGCTGCATCATGCCGCGAAATCCGATTGAGATGCCAGCGCCCGCGCCAGATCAGATCGCTGACCGCCAAATCGGCGGGCGGTTTGGCTAGCGCGCGCGCCTGTTCACGCTGATCAACTTTCAGGTCCAGCGTTGCCGCCAGTGCACCGAGCAGGTCTTCCAGTCCGGCCGGATTGCCGGGTTCGGGCAGCGCGATTCGGCTGGACCACAATATCTGCCCGCTCTGCATGTCGGTCAGGCTGGCCAGCAATTGCAGCACCGCGCCGCTGCGCAGGTTTCCTT
>CAWDHB010000003.1:0-144817 GCA_963802015.1 uncultured Alphaproteobacteria bacterium | reverse complement strand
CAGGCTTCGACGAAGACCTGGCTGAGCTGATGGACCGAACGCGGCAAAGACACACCCAAGGGCCCCAGTGCCGAATGCGACTGACTGGGCGGGCCGCTATAGCCCTCGCTCTTCTTGAAATAAGGCAGCACATCCTGCCAGCCCCAGCCGGTGCAACCCAGGTCTTGGGCATAGGCATCGAAATCGCTGCGGCTCCCGCGGATATAGACCATCCCGTTGATCGCCGAACCGCCGCCCAGCAATTTACCCGCCGACCAAACGCTTTGTCGCCCGCCCAATGAAGGGTCGGGCTCAGTCAGGTACATCCAATCGGTCTTTGGCTTGCCCAGCATCAAGTAGGAACCAACCGGCATTCTGACCAGAAAGCTGTCACTGTGCCCACCCGCCTCAAGCAGAACGACACGCGTACCCGGATCTTGCGACAAGCGATTGGCCAGGACGCAGCCCGCCGCACCGCCGCCCGCGATCACGAAGTCCGCGTCAGCGATTTGCACTTGGCAATATCCTATTCGGGCGTGAACAGCGGGAACGGATCGCCTGCGCCTTTGCGCAGCCGCACCCGCATCCCTGTCTTCACCGCATCGTGGGCGATCCCGACCACGCGGGTGTGAAAATAGGGACCTTCATCGAGCCGGACGACCGCGACCACATAGGGCACTTCGCTTTCCAGTTCTTTGACGTAGGCGCGGTAGAACACGGTGTAGGTATCGACCACACCCGCCCCGCTGGTGGGGACCCATTCCATCGCTCCGCCGCCATGATCGATACAAGTGCTGGCGGGCCAATCGTGCCGCCCGCAAGTGGCGCAGCGATGCAGCAGGAAGCTCTCGTCCGCTTTCCATGCATCCCAGAACGGCGCGTCGAGTTCACCCGCAACCAGCGGGCCAGCTTGCGTCAGCTTCATGCCGCGTTCCCCAGAATGAGTGTGCCGTGCGACCAGGTGTTCTGAACGCCGCCGTTAAGCCCGTGCCCGCTGCTGAGTGCCAGCCGCGCGCCATTCACTTGCGTGCTTCCGGCTTCGCCGCGCAGCTGCTTCATCGCTTCGATGATCGGGGTGAACCCGGCGGCGTAGAAGCCCGAGATCTGCCCGCCGCCGGTGTTGGACGGGATCGCGCCGTTCAGCCCAATACCGCCCTCGGCAACGAACGGCCCGCCCTGCCCGGCTTTGCAAAAACCGTAATGTTCCAATTGCATGATGATCGAAATTGTGAACGGATCGTAGAATTGCGCGGTATCGATTTCAGCCAGCGCAACTCCGGCCTGGGCAAAAGCGCGTGCAGCCGCAGGGGCAATATCATCGTGGTAACGGTACAGATCGCGATCGTGCCAATTGCCGATGTTGTGGCCCATGCCCGCGCCCATGATGAACACCGGATGCGTCTGCGCCATGGTCCTGGCGCGCTCGGCGCTGGTGACGATGAAGGCCGCGCCGCCATCGGTGTCGCGGCAGCAATCGAGCATCCTGAACGGATCGACCACCGGCGCAGAGGCCTGGTGCTCGGCCAGCGTGATCGGCTTGCCGTAACCCATTGCATCGGGTCGTGCGGCCGCATGATCGCGCAATTGTACCGCCACGGCGCCCATGTGTTCGCTGGTGGTACCATAGTGGTCCATGTGCCAACGCGCGTGGAGCGCGTGGGCGCTGGCCGCGCCGATCATGCCGACTTGTGCGGGGTATCCGTAGGCAATCGAGCCGAACGACATCTTGCCGCCAAAGCCCGGCATCCCGCCTGAAGACGGCGCCATCCCGTAAGTGCAGGCGACCATTTCTGCCTGACCTGACAGGATCGCGCCCGCCGCCATGATGAAGGTACATGGCGCGGTCGCCCCGCCTGTCTGCACCGGCCACGAAAAGTTGGGCGAGAGGCCCATGTAGCGCAAATCTTCGCGTTCGTGGCTGGCATGGATGTAGCCATCGATCGCATCCTTCTCGATTCCGGCATCGATCAGTGCCAGCTCGATCGCCTGGCGGCGCAGTTCGACCTCGGTGACGCCCAGCGCCCGGCCTTGCTTGGTCACGCCCATCCCGACGATGGCGATGCTGCCCGGCTTCATGGTCATACTGCCGTGCCGAGGTTGAGCACCTGAATTTCCTGGAAGGCCCGGATCCCTTCGACCCCGCGTTCACGCCCGACACCGCTCATCTTGTGGCCACCGGAAGAGGCATAGGCGCTGCCCATCGCCGTGTTGACATTGACCGTCCCCGAGCGAATCCGCTTGGCCACGTCGAGCGCCAGGCGGGCGTCCCTGCCATAGACATAGCCCGACAGGCCAAGCGGCGAATTGTTGGCCATTTCGACCGCGTGATCGACATCACGGTAGCCGATCACCGCCACCACAGGTCCGAAGATCTCTTCCTGCGCGGCGGGGTTCTTGTTGTCAGGAACGTCGAGCACGGTCGGTTCGAAGTAGAACCCCGGCCGATCCGCGCGCTTGCCGCCCGCGACGACGGTCGCTCCTTCCTCAACCGCGAGCTTCACATAGCGCTCGCAGCGCGCGACCTGTGCTTCGCTGATGACGGGGCCCATGGTGGTGGTCGGATCAGTCGAATCCCCGATCTTGAGGTGCGCCATGGAGGCCTGCATTGCGCCCAGCACTTTGGCCTTCTCTGCCTCAGGCACGAACACCCGGGTGCCCAGCACACAGCCTTGCCCGGCATGGGCCATGCAGACCATGATCGCAGCGTTGAAAGCCGCCTCGATCCGGTCAGGCAGGTAAATCTGCGCGGACTTTCCGCCCAGTTCGAGCTGGAGCCGCTTCATCGACGGAGCAGCCTGGCGGGCGACGATGCTGCCGATCTCGGTCGATCCGGTGAAGCTGACCATATCAATCCTGGGGTCGGTCGTGATCAAAGCGCCGCCTTCGGGACCCGCTTCGGCCAGAATCTGCAGTACGCCCTCTGGCAGGCCAGCCTCGATTGCGGCTTCAGCCAGCATCAGCGAGCTGAGCGGGGTAAGCGGGCTGGGGCGGCAGATCACCGTGTTGCCGGTGACCAGCGCGGTAACGACCTTCCACAGGCTGATGTGCAGCGGAAAGTTGTAAGCCGAAATCGCCGCGACTACGCCTACCGGCACCCGGCGGCGCAGGCTCTGGACGAAGCCGCCGAACGGATTGATTTGGTCTTCGAGCGGCAACGGATTGTCCTCGATTTCGGGCAGGGTCAGGTAGAGATCGAGCATCGCGTCCATCTGGCGCAGCGGCCCGCCCACCTGCGCATCCATGATGAACCCGCCAATCGGCGCACCGGTTTCCTGGACGATCACCTGCTTGATGTCCTCAGTCCTGTCACGCAGGATTGCCACGAAGCGGCGCATCACCGCCGCGCGCTCGACCGGCTTCAGTGCCGCCCAGTCACCGCGATCAGCAGCGGCCCGGGCCGAAGCGATTGCAGTGGTAAATTGATCGAGCGAAGCGCCGGGAAAGCTTGCGGCCACTTCTCCGCTCGAGGGATTGTGCACCGTAACGGGGGCACCTTCACCGCGCACCAGCGCGCCGGCAATGAACATATCGGTCAGCATCAGTTATCGTCCCCTACGCGCACCACAACCTTGCCGGTAACGCTTCTGTCAAACAGCCCGGCCATCGCTTGGGGCAGGCGTTCGATACCCAGTTCGATGTGCATATCGACCTTCATTTTCCCGCTGGCCAGCAATGCGGCAAGCTCATCCTCGAATGCCGGACGCAGCGCATCCTGGCCGAGCTGGGTGAAACCCTGAATACGCAGGCCGTTGAACATCACCGCACGCAGCACGCCGGGCAAGTTATCGACTGTTGCCGCTGCACCGCCCTGATATTCCGCCATCAAGCCGCAGACCAGCATCAAACCGCCGCGCGCCATCAAGGGCACGACCTGCGGGAACAGCGGTCCGCCAACATTGTCGAAATAGACCTCTGCGCCGCCCGGCAATGCCGCTTTCAACTGGGCGGCAAAGTCAGGCGCATGGCGATCGACCGCTGCGGCATAGCCAATCTGCTCGGTCAGGTAGCGGCATTTGTCCGCGCCGCCAGCGATGCCGACAGCCCGGCCGCCGCGCGCCGCGACCAAGGCCCCGACCGCCGAACCGACCGCACCGGCAGCCCCGCTGACCAGAAAGGTCTGCCCCGGCTTCACCCCGCCCGCGACATTGAGCCCGACATAGGCGGTGAACCCGGGAAGACCGGCGATACCCAGCGCATTTTCGCGCGCCCCCAACCGTGCATCGAAGCGCCGCACACCTGCGCTGTTCGACACCGCATAATTCTGCCAACCAAAGCGGCCTTCAACCACTTCGCCGATTTTGAAATCGGGATGGTTCGATTCAACAATTTCACCGACCGCCGGGCCGGGGATCGTGGTGCCAAGCGGCATCGGCGGCATGGCCCCGCCCAGTGGTGCAGGATCGATGAACAGCCGCAGCATCGGATCGACCGAGATGTACTCGGCGCGGACCAGGAATTCGCCGTCCCCCGGCGCGGGGCGCTGTTGCTCCTCGACTGCAAAATCAGAGGGCCGCAGGGCGCCCTGCGGATGACTGCGAAGTGTTACGCGCTTTGCACCGCTCATAGCGATCCTTGCTCCCTCGGAAATTGCGCAAGAGGAGCGGGCGACCGTGGCCGCCGCTCCCCATGCAGGTTATTCAGATCACAGATTGAAGAGCGCTTTGGCCCGTCCACCGATGATCATGTTCTTGTCCGCCTCGGGCACGCCTTCGAACAGCTCTTCGATCTTGGCCATCGAGTTCGGATAGGTGGTTTCCGAATGCGGATAGTCCGACGACCACATGATGTTACCGGCCCCCGGCATATCGCGGGACAGGATGCCGACACGGTCATGAATAAACGAGCCGTAGATGTTCTTTTCCATGAAGTGGCTCGGCGCTTTTTCCAGCACAGAGTTCACCCAGTAGCGCTGCTTGTGCCAGGTTTCGTCCATGTAGTTGGTGGCAAAGGCGAACCAGCCCACACCGCTTTCGACCGAGACCAGCTTGAGATCGGGGAAGCGCTGGAACACGCCGCCATAGATCATGATCGCGATCGGTTCGGCCATGCCGAATTTCGACATGACCAGATCGGACAGGAAGAACCGGGGCTCAGTAAAGCGCACCGCGCGGCCGCCGAGGTGGATCGTGATCGGCACGCCGAGGTCGCAAGCCGCCTTCCAGAACGGATCAAATTCCGGGTCAGCATAGCTGCGCTCGCCGGTGACATCGCCGGTCAGCGCCATGGTCTGCGCATCGCCGCCGTTGAGCGAGCCCATCTTGCCCATCGGGAAGGCCGGGATGTTGATCGCCTTGTGGCCGCGCTTGACGCAATCGCGCATCATCTTGATCGCCACATCGACGTCCTGCATCGGGATGTAGCCGACACCAACGAAGCGCTTGGGATCGAACGCGCAGAAGTCTGCCAGCCAGTTGTTGTATGCTTCAAAGCTGGCCATGAACAGATCGACATTGGACGTGCCAAGCGGTCCGCCACCAAACAGCAGCGCGGTATCGATTCCATCTTCGTCCATGTCGGCCAGCCGCGCCTTGGGCATCCAGCCGCCGGCGCGGGCATCGGCCACACGGCCTTCCATCTTGAAGTCCTTGCCTTCGCGGCCGGCCATAGCGCTGATCAGGTTGACCTTGCGGCGGCGACCTTCGAACACGACATAATCGCAGTCTTCGCCGGATTCGATCTTGGGGGCGAGATCGCGGAATTTTTCGGGCAGATAATCGGCCCACATGTCGTGTGATGGGTTCACATGCGCGTCGGCATCGACGATCAGTGTCTTGGCCGTCGCCGGAGCCAAGGTATCGGCTTGCAGGTTCATTCTGGTTCTCCTTGTGCTCGGCCATTTAGATCGACATTTGATATCAATTCAAATATTAAATATGCCGCTTTTGGTATGCTTATGATATCAACATGTTCACGTGACCCGGACAGTCGCTTGAGCACTGCGCAGGCCAGAACTGCTGACTGTAATCCGCGCATCGCCGCGGGCGCGGACTGGCTGCAGGATCGCCAGGGCAGTCCCGTGGAAGCTGCGGGTTTCCCCGTCCTGGAAACTCTCAATGCCATAGGGATTGGCTGAACCTGCCGCGATCAGCCGCGCGGCACCGCTTGCCGAAAAAGTCAGCGGAACTGCCGCATCGGGCACAATTCTGCCCTTGTCATCAAGAACTTCTGCAAAGACATAGGCAAGGTCTGCCAGGCCACGCTTGATCGACGCCCGTTCGGCCCGCAATCTCAGCCGCGCCGGCGCACCAACAGTTTCCAGAACTTCCCGCGCGAATTCCTGTCCCGCGCGATAGGCAACGGCAGTCAGTGTCCCCGGCTGATAACCGACCTTCAGAATCACCTTGCGCTTGTCCTTGGCGTCAAGCTTCTGGCGGGCAACTTCCTTGCCGTTGAGCAGCAGCGCCACTTCGTCTCCGCCCGTATAGACGTGGACGTTCATGGGCTGCGGGTTATCGAGCGGCCAGGTCCAGCTCGGCAGCACGTCAGGCCAGCCCCATGCTGTTTGCTCCTCATGAAAACCGGCCGGCACCGGACGCTGGACGAAGATGGCCAGCTTGCGCCGATCCCACACAACATCGCGGTAATAGCTCGGCGGCTTTTTCAGCCCGAGCAGGTCAAGTTCGCCCGAACCGGACTGGTATGCGGGATAGTCCCAGACATAGAAGTTGAGCATCGACACATCCATGCCGAAAATGATCTTCTTCTCCTCTTCCGGAGGCTTGGTGTCGGAGCGCAGGCGAGACGATCCGCTGCCGACTTCGCCGATGTAATCCATCCCGGTCCACAGGAATTCGCCCATGTAAGCGGGATTCTTGTCCATGTGCTCCCGCACATCAAATGCGTCATAGGAGTGGGTTTCAGTCGTGGTGAAAGTCAGTTCAGGATAGGTTGCAGAGTTTTTGGCTACCGCGTTGAAGGAGTAATTGTAACTGATCACATCCAACTGTTCGCGGGCCTTTTCACCCTTTGCGCCAGCATAGGAGGCGGTGATTGCCTGGGTGATGAAGCGGGATCTGTCCTGCTCGAGGATCACCGCGCGCATCTGCGTTGCGATTTCCACCCCGCGCGGGGTGATCGCTTCATGGATTTCATTGCCAATGCTCCAGAACGCGATGCTGGCATGATTGCGATCGCGCCGCACCATTGCCGCCAGATCCTTGCGCCAATTGTCCTTGAAGTAGTTGTTGTAGTAGTCCTTCATCAGCTTGGGCTCTTCCCAAACATCGAAGGCCTCATCCATCACGATCATTCCCAATTCATCGCAGACGTCGAGAAAATAGGGTGAAGGCGGGTTGTGCGAACAGCGGATCGCGTTGAAGCCGGCCGCCTTGGTCAGCTCGACCTTGCGGCGTTCGGCCCGGTCGATCGCTACGGCGCCGATAATGCCGTGATCATGGTGCAGGCAGGCACCTTGAAGCTGATGCGTCTTGCCGTTGATTTGCAAGCCGCGCTTGGGCGAAACGGTGATGATCCGAACCCCGAAACGCTGGCTGTAGCGGTCTGTGATCTTGCCATCGCTGCTGATTTCAATTTCGGCAGTATAGAGGTTTGGCGATTCCGGTGACCACAGCAGAGGCCGTTCAATCGCCAGCTCAGTGGCGAATTTGGCGACTTCCCCATTCTTGAGCGAGAGATCGCCAACGGCGGAAGCAGCGATCTTGCCCTTGGCATCGCGCAAGGTCAGACGCCACGCGGCCTGCCGCGCCAGTCCGCCGCGATTTTCGACTTCGCAGGAAAGCGCCACGCGCGCCGTTTTGGCATCGGCCGCAAGGGTTGTCGTCGCAACACCCCACAACGGCACCCTTACGCTGCCCGTGCGGCTGAGCCAGACATGGCGATAGAGGCCTGATCCCGAATACCACCGCGCAGTTTCGCCTTCATTGGAGATGCGCACGGCCAGTACGTTCATGCCGCCAGCCACCAGATGCGGGGTCAGGTCAAAGGCAAAGCCGGTATAGCCGTTGATGTTGCGGCCCAGCTTGTGCCCGTTGAGCCAGACATCCGCGATCAGATAGGCACCGTCGAAGCGGATCTCGACCTGTTCGCCCGGTACGATTGCGGGCACCGCAAAGTGCTTGCGGTACCAACCCGTCCCGCCGACAGTCCACCCCATCCCCCAGCCAAAGCCAGTGGCATCGACGTCGAACGGTCCGACCTTGCGCGGCGGTCCGCCGGGAACAGTCGGGTGGACCGATGCCATCACGATCGGCACTTCGGGCGAAACCGGCTTCGCATCCTTGGGGTGCGGTCCCGGGTTCCAAAGCGCGACCGGCGGAACCCAGCTATCGGCTTGCCTTGGTGCGCCCGGGCGATCCTCGATGCTCCAATCGTGCGGCAGCGAAAGCGCTCGCCAATTGCGGTCATCAAAAGCCGGGCTCTCTGCACCCGGCAGATCGCCCAGATGAAAACGCCAGTCGCTGTCGAACAGGACATCGCGCATCAACGAGCCTTCGGTCGCTTGGCTTGGCGACTTTGCCGCAGCCGTGCCATGTCCAGTCATGGTCAGAGCAAAACCACCTGCCGCGCCCGCTTTCAGCACGGCCCGGCGATCTACCTTGGATCGGATGTCGCTCATCTCAGGGTTTCACTCCGTTTTGGGCAAGGAACTGCAGCATGGCTTGGCGGACCAGTTGATTGCCGATCCCGCCGCTGCGCAGGTCGAATGAGTGTTCGGCATAGGGCACCTTGATCAGGCGGGTCTTGACGCCAGCCGCCCTGGCTTTTGCCTCGAACGCATAGGCAGCCTGCGGATCAACCAGGTGATCAGTCTCGGGAATGATCAGCAATGTTGGCGGGGCCTTGGCGATTGATATGCGTCGATGAGGCGATCGCAGCGTAGCGCTCAGGAAATTGCGCTGGCGAGCCACCAGTATAGTTGCTCCCCATGATCCGCCCGAAAATGGCCATCAGCGGATCGGGATTGTGATACATCAGTGCCGGATCGACCACCGGATAGAGCGCAAGCGCCGCTGCCACATTTGGCACTGCGCCGGGGCAAGATGGCTTGAGCGTTCCCTGCTGAGCCCGATAGGCGAGATTGAGGACCAGGTTGCCGCCCGCCGATTCACCCCAAAGCGCCAACCGCGAGGCGTCGCCGCCATAGCGCGCCACATTGGCACCGACCCAGGCCAGCGCGCAGCCCAGTTGTGGCTCGGCCAAGTTCCAGGTGTGACGCGTTTCGGATGAAAGCGGGTATTCGATCGATATGACCAGATAGCCGCGCTCGGCAAACCAGCGATAGTCAGCCTGTCGCTGCTTCAGCGTCTGGCTGCCCCAGCCGCCGCCGTGAATATAGATGAACACCGGAGCCAGACCACCAACTGCCCGGGGAGACGGCTGGTAAATGTCCAATGGAAGCTGATTGCCGTCGTGGCTTGCGTAGTTGATCGTGACGGGTTGCAGTCCGTCATCCTGCTGCGATGATGCCGTCAGCGCCTGAGCGAGGCTGACGTCAATGCCGTTTGAACGTGCGACGGCGACTTGCCTGTACAGAATGCAGGCCGAGCCAACAGTGGCGAAGGCCGCGAGACTGGCGATTATCAGCGCACGCTTGGTGCGCGTCTTGCGCCAAAGCCTGATCATCCAGACTGTTCCGGCGAGGGCCAAGATCGGAGCCCATGGCCCCAGCGGCCCAAGGATGACCGGACCCAGAATGCCCAGGACTGGAATGGGCGGCAAGAAACTGACCAGTGTCGCAGTACCCAGCACGGCCAGGAACGCTTGTGCCAGAAAGCGACCGATCTTCCGCGAGATTTCCAGTACTTTGGTCACATCAATTCACCAATCCATGGGGCCTGGACGCGCAAAGGGCGCGGGTATCCGAAGAAACCCGCGCCCCCTGTATGAAGTCAGACCTAGCGCGAGCCGAACGAGAAGCGCAGCGAAACGCCAACTTCCCGCGGGGTCGTGGTCCGCAGGATCTGGTCATAGCCGCCTGGTGCTACCTGATAGGGGCTGTAGATGTTGTTGAGCGGGGTTACCCGGCCGAGTTCAACCTGCTTGTCGAACACGTTCTTGGCGTAGAAGCCCAGCTCCCAAACATTGTCCTGCCCCGTCACACCCGCGAACAGATCGAGCAGCGCGTAAGCCGGCGTCTTTTTGAACACCCCGGCGGTCGGGAAATTGCCGAAGTTGGGATTATTGCCCTGGTAGCTCAGGTTGAAGCGGAAATAGCCTTCCATTGAGCCAATTGGCACTTCGTAGCTGCCATTGACCGTCGCCTGGAACGGTGAAGACTGGTTGAGCACCTGACCCACAGCCGAAGGGCAGAAGTTCATCTGGGTGCCCGCAGCGAAGTTTGCGGCGTTAAGCGCCACCGTGCCCGCGCAGTCGCCCGGATTGGCCGGAACGAGGCCGCCCTTGGACTTGATCTGCGAATAGCTGACATTTGCGCCAAACGACAGATTGTCGGTGGGCCGCGCAGTCACTTCCACTTCAAATCCGCGGACCCGTGCGTCGATGTTGCGGTAGAAGGCGAGCGAGGTCCGATCAATCCTCCCGGTACCGACCGGGTTCCAATACTGGATCCCTTCGAACTGGGTCAGCTGATCGTCATAGTCGATCTGGAACACCGCGGCGTTGAAATTGAAATTCGGCGCCAGGGTTGTCTTGAAGCCGATTTCGTAGCTCTTCGCGCCTTCAGGCCGCGGCAGCAACAGATCCGCACCAAGACCGACGCTGCCGAGCGAAGGCAGGCCCGAACGATACGAGCTGCCGGTGGTCGCATAGACCATTACGTCGTCCGAGAACTTGTGCGACAGCGAGAAGTTAT
This sequence comes from uncultured Alphaproteobacteria bacterium, assembly GCA_963802015.1. Taxonomy (GTDB): domain Bacteria; phylum Pseudomonadota; class Alphaproteobacteria; order Sphingomonadales; family Sphingomonadaceae; genus Novosphingobium. The sequence continues at coordinate 134,067 of CAWDHB010000003.1, read as the reverse complement.
ACAGCGCAGCGGTATATTTGGGATTGGTGCTGAACGATGCATTGCCGTTGCCCGCCGCAACGTTGACGTCGCAAGTACCGGCATAGGTCGTGCTGTTGAGCAGTCCCAGCTGGGTGCACGACGTGATGAACGGCTGCAGAAGTGGCGGGGCCTGCAACCTGACGATTGCCAGCGGACCGGCATTGGCCAGGCCCGCACCGACAACAGTGTTGGAGCTAACGGGAACGCGATCACGCACGATCGCCAAGCCACCGCTCAGTTCGGTGCGGTCATCGATGTGGAAACGGACGTTGCCGTAGAACGAGTCGAACACCTGACCGATCGGGAAGGAAAGCGCGATCGGCAGCGTATAGGCCTGGTTGTAGGTGGTCCCGCCCCGGGCAGAGCGGCAGGTCCGCCGAATGCACCGGGCAGATACTGCCGGATGTTCTGTGCGGCCGCGCCGTTCGAATGCTTCGAGAACCAACCAATGTCATAGTCGAACGGACGGCTGTCGCTCGGCAGCGATGAAATACGAAATTCGATGCGTACGTCCATTTGTTAGTTCCCGTTCGGAACTTCGGCATAGGGTTCGAAACCAGGCAGCATGTTGAGCGGATCACGCGCGTTGAAGCTCGACAGCACTGCGGTTGAACTGCCGGCCGTAGTTCTGCGCTTAGCGTGTGTCCGGCCACTTCCCACTCAGCATTGACCGTCAGCAGATCGACTTTGTCAAAGGTGAGGTTTCCGCCATCTTGAACCGAAGCGCGCTGCCCCAGAGTCAGCGCAGGACCGTTGAAGTTCGCCGGAATCACACCCAGCCCGCCGAGCGATGCCAGGAATGCTTGCGTCGCCGTCAGCGTGGTGCGACCGGGGCTGCCGGCTCCAACGACCTGATCATAACGAATCTTTTCCGTGGTCCGGCGCTGATACATCGCCTGAATGGTCAAGCGTCAACCGGCTTGAACAATACCGTGGCACGATAAGACCGGTCATTCAGCTTCGGCTTGACCGTGCTGTTGATGCTGTAAATCCGGTCGTTCTCGCTGTTTTCGATATTGGCCGCGAGACGAACCGCCAGCACATCCTTGATGATCGGCACGTTGACCGCACCCTGCACAGCCCAATGATTGGCCGAGCCATAGAGACCTTGCGCATAGCCACCAAATTCATTGAGATCGGGGCGGCGGGTGGTCAGCGTGATCGCGCCCGAAATCGAAGGCGCACCGCGTGACGTGCCCTGCGGTCCGCGCAGCACTTCGATCTGACCGATGTCGAACAGCGAAACGACCGTCTGGCCCGGATCGAACGGGACTTCGTTGAAGTAAAGCGGGGTGGAAGGCGTACCCGAACCGGGCTTCCAGGTAACGCCGCGCAGCGTGATGTTGGTGCTCGCACCGCTGTTGACCAGGGTCAGGCCTGGCGCCAGCTTGGAGAGTTCATCGGCCGAAGTAATTGCAAGTTCCTGGAGCTGGTCACCGGTTACGGCTTGCACGCTGACGGGGACATCCTGAAGCCGCTCATCCGCACGGCGGGCGCGGACGATGATTTCACCGGTATCTTCCGAAGCGCCGGCATCATCTGCTGGTGCGGCCTGGGCGAAAGCGGCGCTCGGAACAACCAGGGCAGCCAAACTGACCGAGGCCATCGTGCAATGCAGATAGCCACGACGCCGGTCGCCAGTCCGAATTCTTGAACATCATAGTTCCCTCCCAAAAGTCGTCCGAACTGCGTCGAACTTGTCTGATCCCATACCGGCGAAGCCCAGCCCGTTCGAAGGGAGGCCCTCGCCATCGTCCGCTCCGCTATTGCGTAGCGTAATCGGCCCTGTCAATGATAAAATGCTGCATGCGAATTGCATTATTTCGGAGCATGTTTTTCCGGTCACAGCTTGTCAGGCTTCGCGCTGCTAGAACGGCGTGCGGTATATATGATCCACCCTGATTGGTTCAGGAAGCTGCTCGGCAAGGAGCCTTGTGCTGGGCGGGTCGGGAACCCGTTCAAGCAAGGTAACGCTGTCCGAGTGGCTTCCTGATCCAACCCCGCAGGGGCGGGCCCCTTTTGGCCCATCGCAGCGTCAAGAGCCAATCGCTCGGGTCACTATGCGATGGCATGGCTCCCTCCTCGCTCCCGCCCAGCAACGCTTTGCGTTCGCAAAGCTCGCGCTGGGCCAAAATCGGCTCCGTCAGGGTAATCAGATATACCGCACGCCGCTCTACAGCGCTTCGCCAGCGGCGCGTGCTCTGGCTTGCCGGCCCTCCATCGTCTCGTCCCGCAAGCGGCGCGCAGCGAGCATCATAAAGATCCCGGCGGCCGGAACAAATACCAACAGGCTATAGAGGCCGGTCGTAAGCGAGCCTGACATGGTGCTGATCTTGCCGACCCAGTAAGGCCCGATCCCGGCCGCCATCAGGATCATCACCAACGAGAAGATTGCCGACGCAGTCGCGCGCATCCGCACCATCACCAGCCCCATCGCCTCGGCCGCAAACGGCCCCGCCCATGACATCGCAAACAGTGTGATCAGGACTGTATGCCGCAACATAGGCACCCAGCGTCTTGGCGCTGAGCAGCAGGAACAGCAGCGGAACCGGCACCAGCAAGGCGATCATCCCGATCCAGATCGGTGCGCGCAGATCGCGCTTCTTCCACCAGTCCGAAACGATCCCACCGAGTATAACGCTGGTCACCGCCGAGCCGAACTGCGCCGCGCCCAACGCCAGCCCGATCGTGCCCGAATCGCCGCCCAGCGTGCGGATGGCATAGGGCATCGCCCAGGTCGCGATCGTACCGACGAAGCAGGCCAGCAAGGCACCGCCGAACATCATCAACATGAAAGTCGGGCAACCGAAAGTCAGTTTGTACAGCGGCGCATCGCCATGCCGCAGGATCTGCGACCAGGTCGTAACCGAATAGACCCCGATCGCAACCGCGATCCATTGCGCATAGTCGCCGGTCAGTGCGGCAATCGTTCCGCCGATCAGGGCAAGGGCCGCGATCAGCAGCAGGTTGCTCTGCACCGCCTTGCTGCCGCCCAGCTTGCCGAGCGAGAATAGCGTGAAAGGCGGGATCGCCGAGCCGATCTCTTGCCGCACGATTTCCAGCGCGGGTCTGGCGACATGCGCTTGCGGCCGCGGCGGTTCGCGTAAAAACAACACCAGTACGGCCAGAACCAATCCGGGCAGCCCGACAATCAGGAACGCTGCCCGCCAGCTGGCAATTTCGCAAGATCCGCCGGGAAAAACGCCGCACATCGACGACCAATTGGCGAGGAACAGCCCGCCAAGAATCAAGCGCAGCGGCGTGCCCGAGGTGCACCGATGCCAAGTACACACCCAGCACCGTTCCGCGTTTGCGCGCCGGGAAATAGTCCGACAGCATCGATTGCGCCACGGGGTTGGCAGTCGCCTCGCCGACGCCGACGCCAAGCCGCGCAGCGCTCAACGTGGCAAAGCTCATCGCGCCGCCCGATAGCGCAGTCATCACTGACCACAGCGCCAGCCCGCTTGCCATCAGCTTGGTCCGGCTCAACGCATCGGCGATCCGGCCCATGGCGATGCCGAGCACGCCGTAGAGCACGGCAAAGGCAGTCCCAAGCAGAAAGCCGATATCGGCATCGTCGAGCTTCAGGTCCGCCTTGATTGCAGGGGACAGCGCCGAGACGATATGACGATCAAGGTAGTTGAACATGTTGGCCAGCGCGAGCAGGAACAGCGCGTACCAGGCATAGGGCGTGGCCCGATCGACGCCTTGCTGATCGCGCAGTGCCGCAGAATTATTCGATGCGGTGTCCGACATTCCAGACCTTTCCCATGCGGCATCGTGGCCAGCCTTGTTCAAAGCATAAGGGGAGTCGCGCAGTTAATGCAACAGGCGAGTTGCATTTTATCCCGCAGCGCACTCAGCGATCGAGATAACGCGCCACCTGGCTGCCCGGATTGGCGGCAAGTTGCGGCATGTCACGCAATTTGGCCATGCGCAGGCCCAGGCATTCCATCTTGAACACCGCGAAAGTCTCGTACCAGTCGATGTCGGCCGCAGACTTGCCGGATACTTCGCTCCACAGGGCAATCGTTTCGATGCGCGAGCCCATTCCGTCGAGGGCAGGAATTCCGCGCGCTTCGGTCTGGACATGATCGCTGTAGAGCCACCAGCCAAGATCGTGCAGTGCCCCGCCGAGCGAGGGCTGCTCCCAGTCCATCACCGCAGCAACCGTGTAATCGTCGGCAACCATGATATTGCCCAGCCGGGCATCGCCCCAGACGATGCCGTCAGCCCGGTTGGCGGGGCGCGCGGCGACCAACCGCTCAAAGCCCTGCCGCAGCAGTTCATGACGCGCATCGGGATCGACCCAGTTCAGATAGCGCTGCCAGCGATCCACTTCCTGATCGAACGGCTCGGCAAATTCGCCCGGGAGAGATAGGAACCCGGCCTGCGCCACCGGGACATGCTGGATCATGGCCAGCTGCGTCACTGCGTCCTGCCACAGTGTTCGGCGTTCTGCCGGGCTTGCATCGACCAGCCAGCCCGATTGCGAATAGGGCGGATAGGATACCGCCACCCTCCCCCGGACCTGTTCCATCACGAAGAACGGTGCGCCGAGCAGAGCGGACTCGGCCTCGAACCACAGTGGCCTCGCCACCCGGACCTTGCCTGCATCGTGCATCAGTTGCATCAGCCGGTACTGGGCCTCGAACATATCGTCCTGATAGACGTGGTGGCGACTGGGTTTGATCCGAACGACCATGCCTTGCCGCCTGGCCAAACCATGTTCCAGCCAATGGGCATCAAACAGAATGGTCTCGTGGCTAAGCCCCGCCCCCAGCGGATAACGCAAGTCCGAAAGCTGGATTGCTTCAGCACCACGCATCCGGGCCGCCAGCCATTCGCTCAGCGCCTCGGCCAGAATCGCCAGATCGCGCGTTTCAGGGGCAACAATCGCAGGCTGACTGCCGGGCTCGGTCATTTTGGCTCTCCTGCCTTTGGATTGGCAAGCGTGGGTCAAACGGGTCAAGATAAATGCACTTCCTGCGTTGCATTAATTGCCTTACTCTTGACCCGACCAACCTGCCAAAGGAAGCCGTGTTGCCACTTCCATTCGACCCCGCGCCAACCAGCATCGCTGACGTAGTCGAGCCGTCTTGGCTGACGTCGCTGCTGTCGCAGCGCTGGCCCGGTGTCAGGGTTGAACAGGCAAGCGTGGTCGAAACCTTGATCACCCAGGCGACCAAGATCCGCTTGTCGCTCGAACTGTCCGGTGCGAGCGCAGAGGTTCCGCGCGCAATCTGCATAAAAGGCATCTTGGCCAAAACCGACGTGCCCAAGTCCGCGTCGGTGATCGAAACACGCTTTTACCGGGACACGGCCAGCCGACTGCCGGTGCGGACCCCGCAATGCCTCCACGCCGGCTTGAATGCGGCAGGCGACAACGGTGTCATCGTGATGCATGATCTGATCGCGCAAGGGGCTACTTTCTGTTCGGCGTTGGAGCCCTTTACGCCCGATCAAGTAGCACAATGCCTGGATCAACTGGCCATGCTGCACGCGGCCATCTGGCAGGGGAGCGTCCTGTTCGAACAGGCCTGGGCTCCGCGCTTCCTGGATCAGATCGGCAGTGCACCGATCATGCCGCTCGACCGGTTGCAGGCGATGCTGGATGGCCCCAAGGGCGCTCCCCTGCCCGCTGCGATCAAGGACGCTGCACAGCTTCAAAACGCAATCGGCGCTCTGGCCGCACAGGTTCGCACCCAGCCAGCCTGTCTCGTCCATGGCGATGCCCATGCCGGCAATATCTACCGTACTGCGGACGGTGCCGGGCTGGTTGACTGGCAAATCTTCCAGCAAGGCGAATGGGCCCAGGACGTCGCCTATCACATCGCGGCAGTGATGACGCCCGAAGACCGGCGCGAGCACGAGCGTCGCGCTGTTGAGCTATTACTGCGATCGCCTGGCAGCTGCTGGCGGCCCCAAACTCGCTGGCGATGCGGCTTGGCTGCGTTATCGCAGCGCGATGGTCTATGGCTACTTCCTGTGGGTCATCACCCAACGGGTCGAACCGGCGATCACGCTGGAATTCACCCGGCGCCTTGGCCTGGCAGTTGCCGATCATGACAGCATCGACCTGGTCCTCGGCTGAACTAGCTCAACTTCGTCTTGGACGTCGCGATCACCGACAGCGTTTGCGTGCTTTCCATGATGTCGCTGAGTTCGATCTGGGCCTTGGCCATGTTGCCCAGCACCGCCATCGGGTCATCGCCTTCGAATTCATAGATCATCAGAAAGTCCCACTGCGGCAGGCCTTCGGGCCCCTTGAGCGGCAGGTAGTCATGGCGTTCAACGCTGGCGACGCCCTCGACGGCCAACAGATCGCCCAAGTGCTTCTCATCATACCATTTGGCCAGCTCTTCCTTTTTGCCGGGGATCGCTTTGGCCAGAACCACCATCTTGAGCATGTCTGTTCCTTCGTCGTCAGGCGGAAATCAAGGCTCGATCGGCGCCGTGCCGGGGTCGAGCCATTCCGGGTGCTGGGATAAATGCACCTTGGCAATGTCAATAAAATTGGCCGCAGGCAAGCTGAGAAGTTGCCGCGACCAGATCATCAGCATTTCCCAGCGCAGATGATCCGGCAAGTCGGTGATCGGCAGGAAGCTGACGTTGCGCGACTGCTTCAATCGGGCCGTGCCCGAAACGATTGCGCAGCCGAGCCCCGCCCCGACCAGGCTGAGCGTGGTGTTGGTCTGGGCGGCTTCCTGAGCGATCCGCGGAACCACCCCGGCGCTCTTGAAGATCGCCATGGCGTCGAAGCCCTGCGGCGCATGCTGCAAGGGCGCGGAGATGAAATCATCCTCTGCCAGCCGGGCCAGGGTTACCGACTGTTCGCTGGCAAGTGTCCAATCTGACGGAACCGCCGCAACCAGCGCGGACCGTTCGACCAGCAAAGCCTCGCAGCCTTCGCCAACTGCGGTTCCGGCAGTAACGAAACCGATGTCGAAATCACCCGCCAGAATACCCGGATTCTGCTCTGGCGAGGTCTTTTCGTAGAGCCGGATATTGACGCCCGGATGCTGCTGATGGAATGTCACCATCAGCGCGGGCAGGACGCGGTACAGCGCTGGCCCGATAAAGCTGATCCGGACATCGATCGATTGTTCGGCGGCCCGCTGCGCGACTTTCCGAGCCAGGCTGGCCTGCGCCAGCGTGCGGCGGGCCTCGTCCAGAAAGGCCCTTCCCGCGTCGGTCAGTTCAACCCCGCGTCTGGAACGCTCCAGCAAGATGACGCCGAGATCAAGCTCAAGCCGCTGGATCGACTGGCTGAGCGGCGGCTGGGCCATGTTGAGCCGCAATGCCGCGCGGCCGAAGTGCAGCTCTTCCGCAACGGCGACGAAATGACGCATGTGCCGCAGATCCAATGGCTCACTCCTTGTAACGCGCGAGATATCAGGAATAGCGGATTTGATATCGTTGGCCATTGCCAAGTGGCAAACGCATCGCGCGCGCTCAATCCGACTGATCGACAATCGCCTGGGTCGCCTGGGCCAGCCACTCCCGCGTCAGCCCGACCGAATCTTCGGATAGAGCCCGCAGCGGCATCACCTGGCGCGCGGCCATGTAGCCGATCCACAGGACGTGAATTTGACCCGCCCGCGCCATTGCATCGCTGCCGCCCAGCCAATCGGCCAAGGGTACCGAGATGTGCTGATAGAACAGGTCGCTGCAGATTGCCCGCGCTTCGGTATCGGCAGTTGCCAGCAACATCATCGCCAATGCGCTGGGCACTTCCTCCCCCGCCATCAAAATTTCAACCGCCCGCTGGCCGAATTGAGATCGCTCGCCGACAAGGAAGGGTTCGACCTTGAGAAAATCCTCCACCGCAGCGCGAAACAACCCTTCCTTCGAGCTGAAATAGCGCCGGATCAAGGTGGCGTTGACCCCCGCCAGCGCCGCGACTTCGCGCACGCCGGTAGTCGTATAGCCTTGCCGGGCGAACAGCACCTGCGCCGCCTCGAGGATACGCCGACGGGTGCGGGCGGCATCGCGCAAGGGAAGTTCGACCGGTTCAGAGGTGCCCGACATCCCAGCTTGCCTAAGCCGCAAAGTCTGATATGTCCAGATAAGTATACAGTTGTAGACATGGGACGATCGAACCTCATGACCGACACGGCATCGCCAACGCTTGAACAGATCAACGCCAAGTATGAAAGCGAACGGGCCAAGCGCCTGCGCGCCGATGGCACGGACCAATACAGCAGTCTTGAAGGACTGTTTGAACATTTCGATCGCGATCCCCGCGCCGACCCGAATTTCACGCGCGACCCGGTGATCGAAGAAACCGATGCTGTAATAATCGGCGGGGGCTTCAGCGGCCTGTTGACGGCGGTCCGGCTCAAGCAGAACGGCGTGGACAAGCTCCGCGTGATCGACCGCGCCGGAGATTTTGGCGGGACCTGGTACTGGAGCCGCTATCCGGGCGCCGCCTGCGATGTCGAATCGTATATCTACATGCCGCTGCTCGAGGAAACCGGCTACATCCCGACCGAAAAGTACGCCAAGGCGACCGAGATTTTCGAACACTGCCAGCGGATTGCCAACCAGTTCGACCTCTACCCAGCCGCGCTGTTCCAGACCCTGGTCAAGGACCTGCGCTGGATCGACGACGCCAGCCGCTGGGAGGTAACCACCGACCGCGGCGACCGGATCATGGCGCGCTTCGTTGTGACCGCAGGCGGAATCCTGCACAAGGCCAAGCTGCCGGGCATCCCGGGGATCGAAACCTTCAAGGGCAAGAGCTTCCACACTGGCCGGTGGGACTATGACTATACCGGCGGCAGCAACACCGAGCCGCTCGACCAAGCTGGCCGACAAGCGCGTGGCGATCATCGGCACCGGCGCCACATCGATCCAGATCGTGCCCAGGCTCGCCGCTTCGGCCAGCCAAGTCTATGTCTTTCAGCGCACCCCGACCATGGTGGGCGAACGCAACAACCGCCCGACGGACCCTGAATGGGTCAAGTCATTGAAACCGGGCTGGCAGAAAGAGCGGATCGAGAATTTCACGCGGATTGTCACCGGCCAAACCGCCGATGTCGACATGGTCAATGACGGCTTCAGTGCGATCTTTGGCCAGAACCCCAACGCCATGGGGCTGGCGACCGACGAAGAAAAACTGCTCGATGTCCAGGCGATGGACAAAGTCCGCCAGCGGATCGATGCGATCGTCGAGGACAAAGCCACCGCCGAGCTGCTCAAGCCCTGGTACTACCAGATGTGCAAGCGGCCGTGTTTCCACGACGAATACCTGCAATGCTTCAACCAGCCCAACGTCAAGCTAGTCGATACCGCCGGCAAGGGCGTCGATCAGATCACTGAGGATGCTGTGGTAGTTGATGGCGTATCCTACCCGGTCGACTGCATCATCTATGCCTCGGGCTATGAAGTCGGCGCATCCTATACCAGCCGGATGGGCTTCGATATCCACGGGCGCGGCGGTGTCAGCCTGACCGACGCCTGGGCCGATGGCGCGGGCACCCTGCACGGCATGACCGCGCGCGGCTTTCCCAACCTGCTCAACATCCACACCATGCAAAGCGGGATCGCGATCAACTTCGTCCATATCCTGAGCGAACTGGCAATTCACGCCGCCTGGCTGATTTCACGTTGCGTGCATGACGGGATCGCGCGAAATCGAGCCTACCGCCGAAGCGCAGGAGGCCTGGTTCATACCCTGCTGGGAAATCTGGGAACCCAGCCGCAGTTCTTTGCAGCCTGCACTCCCGCCTACCAGAACGGCGAAGGCAAGATGGACGTTACTCCAGCGACGATCAAATCGATTCCCTTCTTTGGGCCGACCCTGGATTTCGTAAAAATTCTCGAGGACTGGCGCGCTGCCGGGGCGCTCGAAGGCCTTGAAGTGGTGAAGGACTGAGACATGGCAGACAAGGAATTTTCGGGCAAAGTCGTCATTGTCACTGGCGCAGCTTCGGGGCTTGGCCGGGCGGTCGCGCTGGCCTTCGCCGCAGCGGGCGCGCGACTGGCAATCGCCGACATCGATGAGGCTGGACTGGCAGCTACTGCGGCAAGCGCCAAAGATCTTGGCGCTGAGGCCGCAACGATCAAGACCGATATTAGCGACACGGCATCCTGCGCCGCGCTGGTTGCTACAGCTGTTGAGACCTATGGTCAGCTTGATGTGCTGTGCAACATCGCCGGGGTCTGCCGGTTCGATCTGGCAAGCGGGATCACCCCCGAAGTGTGGGACCGGATCCACGCGATCAACCTGCGCGGGCCGTTCTTCACGATCCAGGCCGCCCTGCCCCACCTGCACGAAACCGGCGGCGCGATTGTCAATTGCGCATCGGCCTCGGCTTTCCTGGGCCACGCTTTCCTGACCCACTATGCCTCGAGCAAAGCGGCGCTGGTCAACCTGACCAAATCGCTGGCGATGGAACTGATCAACACCCCGGTGCGGATCAATGCGGTTGCCCCGGGCGGGATCAATACGGCGATGACCACGACCATGGGCTTGCCCGAAGGCATCGATTTTTCATTGGTCGCGCGCTACAGTCCGTTGCGCGGGACATCGGAGCCCGAAGATCTGGCCGATCTGTTCCTGATGCTGGCCGGGCCGCGCGGCAAATCGTTCCACGGGGCCTGCATCAACGCCGATCGGGGGATCACGGCGGGGTGATCCGACACGGATACTGTTGTAAGTTGGTTTCGAGAGTACGAATGTGTTGCTCGGCGCCGCGATTTGATTGAATAAATCATCGCCTATGCATTAGGCTGCGCGCTTGCAATCTGGCCTGAGGAGCCTGGATCAAGGAGCGGAACCCATGCAGTCAATCTTAGGTCTGGAGCAAAAGCGCATCCTGGTGCTGGGCGGCGGTCTTGGCATGGGTGAGGCGACCGCGCATCTCCTCGCTTCGCTAGGTGCCCATGTTGCGGTGGCCGACCGCGAGCTTGACCGCGCCGAAGTGGTTGCCGCAAAAATCGCTGCAGATGGCGGCACGGCGATTGCGCTCGGCGTCGATGTCCTTGATGATACTGCCCTGGTCTCCGGAATTGGCCAGGCCGAAGCCGCAATCGGACCGCTTGATGGCATGGCGACCGTAATCGGCATGGCCGCGTGGTCGTCGCTGATCGACATGGACCTCGAAACCTGGGACGAGGACCACCGCCGCAACTTGCGCTATTTCTTCGTCGCAGCGCGCGAAGTGGCCCGGCGGCTGATCGCGCGGCAAGCCCCCGGCGCAATCGTCTGCGTCAGCTCGGTCGATGGATCGCGCTCGGCCCCCTATCACGGCTCCTACGGTGCGGCCAAGGCCGGGCTTTCGAACCTGGCCAAGACCATGTCGGTCGAATGGGCGCCAAAAGGCATACGCACCAACGTGGTTGCGCCCGGCGCGATCATCACCCCGCGTGTGCCCCACCTGGGCGAAAATGAAGGCATGATCACCGACCGCATTCCGCTGCGCCGCCGCGGGACTGTCGAGGAGATCGCCAAGGCCATTGCCTTCCTGATGTCGGACATGGCGTCCTACATCACCGGGCAAACGCTGGCGGTCGATGGCGGATTTCTGGCCGCCTATCCGATCGATCTGCCCGATCCCGCCGAGCGGAATGCGCCCGATTGATGCCGCCGCTGGAGGAGCTGCCAGCAGAGCGGTCAGGCTACCCCGCTCCCACCGACCTCAGCGAGCGCCGCGCAGCGATGGAGGCCGCGATCGCAGCAGGCGTCTGGCACACCGACCCGCCACCGCAACAGCTTACCATTGGCGGCGTTCGCGCTTTGCGGTTCATGCCCCAAGGCCCGGTGCTCGGAACGGTGCTGCACTGCCACGGCGGTGCATTCCGGATCGGCAGCCCCGAGACAATTGCACCGTTCGCTGCTGCGCTTGCCACGCGCTGCGCGGTGCAAGTGATCTGCCCGGCCTATCGTTTGGCTCCCGAGCATCCGTTTCCGGCCGGACTGCGCGATTGCTGGTCGGTGCTCGATAGTCTGGAGGACAAGTCAGATCCTGTCTTGCTTTCAGGTGATTCCGCTGGCGGGGCGATTGCAACCGGCCTGGCCATGCTGGCAGCCGAACGCAGCATCTCAATCGCTGGGCTGGCGTTGCTCTCCCCCTGGCTCGACCTTGCCGCAGACAGTCACAGCTACCGGACAAATGCCGACAGCGACCCGCTGTTTTCACAAGCCGCAGCGCGCGAAGCGGCGGCGCAGTATCTGCAAGGGCTGGACCCCAGCCATCCGCTCGCTTCGCCACTGCATGGCAACCTCGGCAACTTGCCGCGAACCCACATCAGTGTGGGCCAAGGCGAAGTTCTGCGCGACGATGCCGAGCGGCTTCACGAAAAATTACAGAAGCTCAGGGTGAACTCGGATCTGTTGTGCATAGAGAATATGGAACACGTCGCGGTTACCCGCGATCTGTCGCTACCCGGCGCTGCAGAGGCCTTTGAAGTCCTGGCAGGTTTTATTGACACCTGCTTTTCCCGCTAGTTCAGCCCTACCGCGTCCTTGGCCGCGACATAGCCCCAAACCAACGACGGCCCGACATTGACCCCTGAACCCGGACTGGTGCCGCCCATCACCGAAGCCGCCGAAACCCCCACGGCATAGAGCCCGGCGATGACCGATCCGTCTGAACGCAGCACCCGGGCCTTGTCATCGCAAACCACCCCGCCCAGCGTTCCAACGTCGCCGGGGATCACAGGTATGGCATAGAAGGGGCCTTCGCTGATCTCGCCCAGCGTTTCGTTAGGCGCGTGGAACGGATCGCCCAGCCACCGGTCATAGGCCCGCGCACCGCGCTTGAAATCGGCGTCTTCGCCCTTGGCGACGAAGCCGTTGAAACGCTCTACGGTAGCCTTGAGCTTGGCGGGATCGATCTTGAGCGAAGCGGCGAGGCCTTCGATCGTATCCGACTGGTGCAGAAAGCCCTGTTCGGTCCATTCGGCCGGCTTCTTTGCGCCGGGCATGGTCCCGGCGATCATAACGTTCTTGAACACCCGCGCATCGAACACCGCCCAGCTTGGATCGGCGGGAACTTCCTTGTTCCGCTCGATCATCTTGCGGCAATATTCGGTGTAGGAACCGCCTTCGTTCAAGTAGCGTTCGCCGCTCTGATCGACCAGAATCGCATGTGGCGCGGCGGTCAGCCCCTGTGCACCCGGCTTGATCGGCGCCTGCTCCGCTCCCGGCGGGATCGACAGCTGGCTGCCGACAAAGCTGTCCATCTGCGCGATGGCCGCCCCGTGGCGCATCATTTCCTGGATCATTTCGCCTGTGTCACCCTCGGCCACGCTGGTGTGATTGACCGACGAACCGGGCATATATTGATCGCGCATCTGCTGGTTCAGAGCGAACCCGCCCGCATTGATCACGACACCAAGCTTCGCACCGATCCGCACCAGCTGCCCACCACGCTCGGCGATGACACCGACGATCCGGCCGTCCGCCTCGATGAGTTCCGTGACCGGCGAATTGACGCGCAAGTCGGCTCCGGCCTTGAGCGCAGCCTGCATCATCCGCCCTTGCAAGGCAGCACCTGCCGTGACCAGATTTTTGCCGGTCAGCTTGGCGCCAATCGCGCGCAGACCCATTTTGAGCAGCGCCTTCTTGGCCGGCCATGACTTCTTGACGTGCGGCAGCTTCAGCGCGTCTTCGAGCGAGACCGGCAAGGTCAGGAAATTGGGCCGCAGCAGCGCCTTCTTGTCACCCAGCTCGTTGGCATTGAACAGGTCAGCCACCACCGTGCGTCCCGGAACCGAGCCGCCGGGCGCTTCGTCATAATAGTCCGGCCAGCTGGAAATGCGTGAGAACTTCAGCCCCTTGCCGATCAGGAAGTCGAGCATTTTGGAGCCTTCGACCACATAGGCCAGGCGGCGCGCCTTCGACGCCCCGGGGGCATCGTTGTGATCGCCCACCACATGCTGGAGGTACTGCGTCGCGGCTTCAACACTGTCGGGAATGCCCGCCGCTTGCATGTACGGATTGTTCGGGATCCACATCACCCCGCCCGAGCGCGCGGTGGTTCCGCCGATCAGTTCGCACTTTTCCAAGACGACCACCGACTTGCCCTTGTCGCCAGCGACAATCGCTGCCGCCATCGACCCGCCGCCGCTGCCGACCACGACCAGGTCGAACTCCTCATCAAATCCGCTCATTGCTGTGGTCCCTCCCAATCGCCTAACCGCGATCCTGCATGACTTCGCGGACGCGGGCGACGATCGACCCGGTGTTCGGCATCTGCGCGGCTTCGATCTCCTTCGAGAAGCTGATCGGGGTGTAGTAGGCCCCGAACCGCGATGCCGGTGCCTTGAGCTTGTGGAACAGTTCCTCGTTAATGGTCGAGGCGATTTCGGAACCCAATCCGCAGAATTCGGTCGCGGCATGGACCACCAGCGCGCGGCCGGTCTTCTTCACCGAATCGAGCACCCGGTGATAATCGAGCGGCATCAGCGAGCGCAGGTCGATCACTTCGGCGCTAACCCCCTCCTTGGCCAGTTCCTCGGCCGCTGCGAGGCACTGGTTGACCTGCCAGCCGAACGAGATCAGCGAAATATCGCTGCCTTCGCGACGAACCTTGGCGACGCCCAGCGGGATTCGGTAGTCACCCAGCGGCACGTCTTGCTTGGGCGCGCCGAACAGCATCGCCATCGATTCCAGATGGACGCAGGGATCTTCGTCGAAGATGCAGGTGGTCAGCAGGCCCTTGGCATCGAGCGTGGTCGAGGGATAGACCACCTTGAGGCCCGGCGTGTGGAGCAGCCAGGATTCGAGCGACTGGCTGTGCTGCGCTCCAAACCCGCCGAGGCCGCCAGCGCACAGGATCCGCATGGTCATCGGCACATGGGTCGCCCCGCCCGACATATAGCGCTGCTTGGCCGCGTGGTTGGTGATCTGGTCCATGGTCACGCCAATGAAATCACAGAACATGATCTCCGCGACCGGGCGCATGCCCACCAGCGCCGCACCGGTTGCCGCACCGATGATCGCCTGCTCGGCAATCGGGGTTGGTCGCACCCGTTCTGCCCCGTATTTGGTCTGCAATCCGGCAGTGGTCTTGAACACCCCGCCCGGCGGATCGCCGATGTCTTCGCCGAGCAGGAAGACGTTGTCGTCCACGCTCATCGCATAGTCCTGCGCGTTGATGATCGCTTCGTACATCATCATCGCCTTGGTCTCGCCCGAGACCGGCCCTTCCTCGGCGCGGACCGGGTAAACCCCGCGGCGCGGCACGTCGGCGACGTCGGCGTAGACGTCGTGGAACATGTCGTCCTCGGTGATCGGTTCGCTGGCATTGGCAAAGGCGATGGCCTCGGCCACTTCGGCATTGGCGGCCGCATCGATCGCCGCCAGTTCAGCTTCTGTCGCAAGGCCGTTTTCGATCAGGAAAGCGCGGGTCTTCGGCACCGGCCAATCGGCCCGGCCCGCCGCCAGTTCTTCCTTGGTCAGCAATTCATTGGGGGCAAAGCCCGCGTGCGTGCCAAGCCGCAGCGTAACGGCTTCGACAAACACCGGCCCATTACCGGCCCGCACGCTTTCGACCACGTCCTTCATCGCCGCATGGAAGGCAACCGGATCATTGGCATCGACTCGCACGCCTTTGAAGCCATAACCGGCCGCACGCCCAGCGAAATCTGGGCTGGCGGTGTAGTCAGGGATCTTGGTATATTCGCCGACCTGGTTGTTCTGGCACATGAAGATGATCGGCAGGTTCCAGGCCCCGGCCAGGTTCATCGCTTCGTGGACCGCACCGATGCTGGTGGCGCCGTCGCCAAAGTTGACCACGGTCACCCGGCCTTCGCCGCGCATCTTGGCGGCCAGCGCCAGCCCGTTGGCGATCGGCGCGCCCCCGCCGACAATCGCGGTGGTCAGCATTGAGCCGCTGGTCGGGTCCGAGATGTGCGGCGAGCCGCCCTTGCCCTTGTTGAGGCCATCCTTGCGCGCCATCGCTTCGGCGAACAGCCCCTTGAGCGGGACACCCTTGGCGACCTGATCGTGGATGCCGCGATAGATCGTGACCATATAGTCGTTGGCATCGGTCAGCGTGGCCAGGGTCGCCGGGATCGCTTCCTGTCCGGTCATCGGCCAATAGGTGAACTGGAACCGCCCGGCCGAAAGCCCTGCCCGGATCGCTTTGTCCACTTCATGGATGCGCGACATCTGGCGATAGATTTCCAGAAGTACGTCGGGTTCGATCCCAAGATTTTTGGTGTTGCCGGACATTCTTTGCTCCAATTCAAATCAAGCTGGCACCCCGAGCGGGTCGGCCAAAATCAAGTCCAATTACGTTGCGTCGAACAGTTCCCGCACTGCGGCTGCGTCGGTCTTCAGCGACTTGTTCTTGGGGATCGCATCGACAAACTTCCACAGCGTCGGGATGTGCGTAGCATAGACGTGCTGGCGCAAGTGCTGGTCGAGGTCGGCAATTGTCGGTTCAACCGCTCCACTCTTGAGCTGGATCGCTGCGGCGGGAACCTGACCCAGCCGCTTGTCGGCCACGCCTACCACTGCGCATGTGGCAATCGCAGGATGCAGGCACAGTGCCCGCTCGATCACTTCAGGCAGCAGCTTGAACCCGCCCCGCACGATTGCGCCATCGGCCCGTCCCCGCAGATAGAGGAACCCGTCGGGATCGATCAGACCGATATCGGTGGTGCGGATCCAGTGATCACCAATCCTGGGCGCCATCACTTCAAGCAGCCCTTCTTCGCCCGCTGGCAGTTCAGCGCCAGTTTCGGCGTCGATTGCGCGCAATTTCGCCCCGGCAAAGGCTCGACCGACCGAACCCAGTTTGGTGAAACCGAATTCCTTGTGATCGTCAGGCGTCATCAGCGTCACCGGTCCGCCGAATTCGGTGGCACCGTAGGACAGCAGGATCGGCACATTGTAGCGTTCTTCGAAGGCCCGCTGAATGGTCGGATCGAGCGGCGCAGCCCCGGTCATGATCATGGTGATGCAGGCGATTTCTTCCTTGGGAATGTTCGCGTCGAGCACCATCGAGATTGCTGCCGGCGGCAGAACCGGCATCGGCGGCTGGTACCGCTTCACAAAGTCGCGCCACAGATCGAGCGTGAACCGGTCAAGCAAGACCGCGCGCTTGCCGGCAAGGACCGTGGGCAGCAGGCCATAGATCCCGGAAATGTTGCCCAGCGGAAAGGTCAGTAGCACCGGCGGCGTGCTTTCATCGACCACGTTCGATCCGGCCGAATGCGCGACGTTCTGCCCGACGATGTATTTGGCAATGGTATCGTAACTGAAGCCGACGCTTTTGGGCGCGCCAGTGGTGCCGCTGGTGTGAACCAGAATCTGCGGCTCTGCGCCCATGCTTAGGAACATTGGCAGTCGATGCTTCGGCGCCCTCGACCAGCCGCGCGGTCATTTCACCCAGTGCGATCGCGGCGAGGCCTTGCGCTTTGACCACGGCCAGCAGTTCGGGCGAGAAATCTTCTTCGCCAGCGACAACCGCAACTGCTCCGGCCTTGCCGACATCGCGGGCAATCCCGGCCGCAGCCTGAAAGGCGTAAACCATGTTGATCGAGAAGCGCCCAGCGATCATGCCGAGCTCCGCTGCGACAGCGGTGGGCCGGTTGCGCGGAACGAACGCCACGGTCTGGGCGTCCTTCACTCCGGCTTCGCGCAGCAGGCGGGCAACTTCATCGCCGACACCGCGCATCTCGCCCCACGAGTACCAGACGTGCTCGAATTCGAGCGCCTGCTGGTCGGCCGGACGATCCAGCGTGGCGCGGCTCAGCTGATCCAGGGTGCTCATGGTTGTCCCTCTCCGCTTAGCCAACAACCTGCGCGGCGCGCAGCCGGGCGAGGTCATCAACGCTATAGCCGATCCCGCTCAGGACTTCGTCGCTGTGCTCGCCAAGATCAGGCGATCCGACCGGATTGGACGGAGCTGACTGATCGTCGAAACCGATCGGCCCCGCGACCACATCGACCACTTCGCCGTTCTTGAGCTCCATCTTGAATACCGTTCCGGCCGCGGCCAGCTGCGGGTCCTTGCTCAGTTCTTCAAGGTTGCTGATCAGCTCCCATGGTGCGTTCCAGGCAAAGAACAGCGGGGCCCATTCGGCCCAGGTCTTGCTGCGGAACGCCGTGTCGAGAATACCGCACAGCACCGCACCGTTTTCGATCCGCAGGGCGTTGGAAACGAAGCGCGGATCACTGGCGAGTTCCGGCTGCCCGATCATTTCGCACAGTTCGGGCCACGGCTTGTCGGGGGCCAGCAGCATCAGCTGGATGAAGCGGCCATCGCTCGTCTTGTAGGCGCGCATCAACGGCGCACGGTGGCCGTTGGCGAAACCGGCGTGGGGATCATACGCGGCATTATTCATCGAATAGACCAGATCGGACGAAAGGATCCACGCCGCGTTCTGCAACAGCGAGGTTTCCACCACCATGCCCTTGCCAGTCCGCTCGCGGCGGAACAGCGCAGCGGAAATCCCGGCGAGCAGCGCGGTTGCCGTAGCATGATCGCCAAGCGCCGGACGCGGCCGCGTGGGAATATCGGCGTCGGGAGCGGTCAGCAGATCGGCGAATCCGCCGCGCGCCCAGAACGCAGAAGCGTCATAACCCGCCTTGTTGAACTCTTCGCCCTTGAACCCCAGGCCATTGCCGCGTGCGTAGATCAGCTTCGGGTTGCGCGCGAACAGGTCTTCCGGGTCAAGCCGCAGTCCTTTGAGTGCCAGCGGGCGCAGGCTGGTGATGAACACATCGGCCGTTTCGACCAGCTTGAGCAGGGCTTCGCGGCCCTCCTCGTTCTTGAGATCGAGTGCGACGCTCTTCTTGCCGCGATTGTTCTGTTCCATCGCCAGATTGACCGTGGCGGTTTCACGCCCGTCACCGATCTTGAGCGTGCGATAAGGATCGCCGCCCACTGGCGGTTCGATCTTGATAACTTCCGCGCCGTGATCGGCCAGAATGGCACTCGCGGCCGGCACGAACACGTATTGCGCAAGCTCGACCACCCGGACGCCTTCAAAGATCTGTGTCATTGCAATCCTCTTGTCGCGCCCGCGGCGCTTCCCGTCGTCAATTTCCGCCCATCTGCGGATTCGTTGTCGATGCTTATGCACATACCTATATGCATTATCAATCGTTCTAGGCGAAATGCAGCCGCCGGAACTTGCCGCGGAAGTAGAGCAGCGGGTCACGGCGCGGCTCGTACCAGGCATGGTGGACATGGCCGATGAAGATCACATGGTCACCGCCGTCGTGAACCGCGTGGGTGGTGCAATCGAACGAGGCCAGCGAGTCAGCGAGGATCGGTGAACCGCCGTCATTGCGCAGCGCCCAATCGAGCCCTGCAAACCGGTCGTCTCCAGGCATGGCGAACTTCCAGCCGACCGGCTGCTGGCCGATATGCAGGACGTTCACAGCGAACTTCCCGGCTTTCTCGAATGTCTCCAGATTGGCCGACTTGCGCGCCAGCGAGAACAGGATCAGCGGCGGATCGAGCGATACCGAGGTGAAGCTGTTGGCGGTGAGCCCGATCGGTTGGCCATCGGCATCGGTAGTTGTGACCACGGTGACACCGGTTGCGAAGCAGCCAAGCGCATCGCGCAGGATTCGCGGCTCCGAACCACCAATGAAGGTCAGCGCGTCACGCGGCGCCTGCCGCTCGAGGAAATCGAGCAGGATCGCGTTGAAATCGTCTTCGCGATCAGATGAGGCATAGCGGCCGGCACCTTCGATTTCGGCAATTTCAGCCCCCCGGATCATGTCCTGCAGGCTGCGAATCTTTTCGGCCGAGAGTGCTGTGTTGAGCGTTCCGCGAATGAGCGAAACCGGCACCCCTACGCTGGCTGCTGCCTTGGCCATCCGTTCCGCGATGTCCAGCAGGCTGGCAGGTGAAACGGCGCGCGGATCGCCGCGCCATTCATACCGGCCGTCATCGCGCTTGCGATAGGCAGTCATCAGCCGACCGGTCATGTCTGGGCGCGGTTCGGATGGATAGGCTGCGGCAATCGTATCGAGAATGCTTTCCGCACTCTCAAAATCGATCGCCTCCGGGCTGGCAGCCCCGCCGACGCGGTCAACAGCGGTGCGATCAACCCAGATGTTGGCATCAACCAGCGCGAGCCCGGCAACGAGGTGCGCCTCGCCTTCCCCCACCGCAGCCAAGGCAATCAGCGCCCCAAGGCCTGCAGTCACGATCACTGCGCGGCTGGGCAGCGCCGCGAGCACGGCGCGCAAATCACCGATGTAGGCATCGAGATCGTACTGGCCGTCATTCGACCAGGCACTGTCGCCATGCCCCCGCAAGTCCAGGCAAATCGCATAGCGCCCCGCCTCCGCCAGCGCCTGAGCCGAACCGAACCAGAATTGCCGGACCTGGCCAATGCTGGGCAACAATACTACCGGCGGACTGTCTGGCGAGCCAAATCCCGTCGCTGCGATCCGGGTGCCGCCGAAACCTTTGAACTCGAGCGTTTCCATACCGGATCTCTCCATACAACGCTGCGCTTCTGTGATATCTTGACCATATCAAAGGCCAGCATTTCGGCTGTTTTCGGATAGCAATGCACATCGAGATGTGCAATTAAAATGTGCACGGACAGCAAGGGGAAAGCAGTGACCGACGCGGCGCGCAAGCAGTGCATCTTGATCACCGGTGCAAGCGGCGCGATCGGCGGCGAAATCGCGGCGCAGGCGGCAGCGGCCGGCCACACCGTCGGGGTGCATGGCGCAAGCCCAGTGTCGGTTGGCGCAGCGATCGAACGCCTGACCAGCCGGGTGCCCCAGGGCCGCTTCATTCCGGCACCCGCCGATTTCCGCTCAGACGGAGCCATCGAAACGATGGTAGAGGCCTTTGCACGTGACGCTGGCGGCATCGATGCGGTCATTCATTGCGGCATTGCCGGCGCACGCGGCATCACCGGCCCGTTTTCTGCTATCGATCCAAAGTGCCTGGCCGAACATGCCGCGCTGGTGCTGGGCACGTTTCAGAAGCTGTGCTGGGCCGCGCTGCCCCATCTCAGCCAGCAAGGCGGCACAATCATCGGCTTTGCGTCCGACGCTGGCCGGTTTGCATCGCCCCGCCAGGCAGTGGTCGGGGCCGCGTTTGGCGGGATCATGACGTTCGTGCGCAACCTGTCGCTCGAAGTCGCCCGCGATGGCGTGCGGGTGCACTGCATATCCCCCAGCTTCGTGGACGAAACCCCGGTGTTCGAGGCCCACGCCGCCCGCGCCGATGCTGCGCGCGCCCGCGCGGGACTGGGCCTGCCCACCCCAGCCGACATCGCGCCGCTCGCCCTGTTCCTGTGCGGAGCGGGCGCGCGGCGGATGACCGGCCAGGTGATCAGCGTGAACGGCGGCCTGAATGCCTGACTATTCAGCTGGCGCTGCGGGTGCTGCGTCCACGCCTGCATCAGTCATCTTGAGCACCGCAGTCTGCATCGCATCAAGGCACATCTTCAAGGCGTGCGCCGGGTTGAGCTCGAAGCAGCGGGTCTTGTCGGTTTCATAGACCAGCACGTGGCCCGAGGGCACGAAATAGGCCTCGCCGGCCTCGATCACTTCATCGGGCCATTCCGAATCCGGATACTTCACGCGGATCCGGCCTTCGAACAGATAGCCATAATGCGGGCACGGGCATACCCCGCCGGGCAAGCCGCCCCATTTGTATTGCTCGGTGCAATCGAGCGTCGAATTCAAGGTGGTGTAGCCCACCTCCATGTCGCCCCAATGGGCGGTGCGAAAGCCTTCGTGGCCCAGCGCTGGCCAGCGCTCGCCGCCGCTCGGCAGGTCTTCCAATTTGCAATGTGGCATCTGTCTCTCCTTCTTTTGTTTGAATTGGTTCAGCCGAGGAAATAGCGCCCGCCATCGACCACCAGCGTCTGTCCGGTGACAAACCGCGAGCCATCGCTGACCAGATGCAGCAAGGTTCCGACCATGGCATCGGGCTTCATTTGCTCGGCGATCAGCTGCGATCGCCTTGGCGCGCTCTTCGGCCAGTTCCATGTTGCCGCCCATGATCTGCGAATAGCCTTCGGTGGCGGTGCCGCCCGGCGCGATGCAGTTGACGCGGATATTGTCGCGGCCCAGTTCGCTGGCAACGCTCTTGGTCAGGCCGATCACCGCCGCCTTCGACGCGGTGTAGTCGAGCATATAGGCCATGCCGAAGGCCGAGATCGATGACTGGTTGACGATCGCCCCGCCGCCGCGCGCGCGCATCTGCGGCAGGACCGCCTTGATGCACAGCCACGGCCCCTTGACGTTGACCGCCATGGTCCGGTCCCAGCGCTCGATCGAAATATCGGTCAGCGGCCCGCCTTGCAGGCTGCCGAACATCGCCGCGTTGTTGACCAGGATGTCGATCCCGCCAAATTCGGCAACCGCGAAAGCCGCCATGGCTTCGGTCGAGGCAGGATCGGCAACGTCGGCGCGCACGAACGCCGCGCGGCCGCCTGCGGCCTTGATCGCAGCTACCGTCTCGGCACCTTCTGTCTCAAGCATGTCGGCGATCACGACTGCGGCTCCGGCGGCGGCCAGCGCCTCACAGTAGGCCCGGCCAATCCCGCGGGCCCCGCCGGTGACGATGGCCACTTTGCCATCAAGCGAAATTTGGTGGTGTGGACTGCCCATCAGGTTTCAAGCTCCTCTGCCAGGACGAAGGCCGATTTGGATCGGTCGAAAGTGGGAGTGAACGGCCGGATATCGGAATAGAGCCGGTCAAACAGCGCATCAGGATCGTCGGTTTCGATCTCATAGACCGCCGCATAAGGCCAGGGCGCGCGATTGTTCTTGATCGAGCGGAAGCGTCGTGCCGATTTCACTCCTTCGACCGCGAGCAGATCCGGCACATGAATATCGGTGTACCAGTCGTTGTAGGTTTGGTCGTCACCCTCGCCCTCGGTCGGGCCATTGAGCGCGATCAACATGTATTTCGGCACGGACAATTCCTCTCATATACACCGTCAACGCGGCGATTTTTCTGGCTCCATCGGGATCGAAGCGACCAGTTCGCGCGCGACCCGCGCCAGCATCGCGCCGACTTCGGCATGCTTCTCGGGCGACCACCGGGCGATGAATTCTGCAGCGAGATTGCGATAGGCATCGACCACTTTTTCATATGTCTGATTGCCCGCAGCGGTCGCGGCGAGCACTCCGTCTTCGGTCCAGACAGCGAGACCCTGCTTGACCAGGTCGGCGGACGCATCGCCTACTGGCTCCAAGGCGATGCCATAGTGCTGCGCCAGACGGCCAGCGTGAACCGGCCGGCCAGCCGCGTGCAGATGATTGAGCACCCAGAGCCGGTCGGGGGCGAGATCGACCCCGGCAAAATCGGCTATCCCGCGATAGGTCTTCCAGCGATTGTCGCGCTCTCCGGTGCGCGCCACGATCGCCTCAAGCTCTTCGAGCGAGGTGGCATCGTGCGGCATGACAAAACTGCTGGCCAGCGCTTCACCCTGCACAGCGCCGCCAAGCGGTGCGTCCTTGATCAAAAAGGTCAACAACCAGCCAAGTGCAGTCAGCACGGCTGCAATCAGAAACACCGGTTGCAGCGCCCCGGCAAAAATGTCCTGATAGACCTCACGCTGTGCTGGCGGCAGCGCGGCCAGGGCTTGCGCCGTGGCGGCAACCGGCATTTCCGCACCTGGAGGAAGCTTTTCGGCAAGGTCGGAACTGAGATTGGCCGCAAAGATCGCCCCGAACAGCGCGACACCAACCGAGCCGCCGGTCAACCGGAACAGCGTCGATCCTGAGGTGGCCACCCCCAGATCCTGATATTCAACCGCGTTCTGAACCGCCAGGACCAGCACTTGCATCACCATGCCAATGCCCAGCCCCAGCATCAGCGCATAAGCCGAAGCGGCCCAGGTCGCGCTGCTGTGGTTCAGCGTGGCGAGCAGCGCCAGGCTCACTGCCATGACCGCGGTTCCGGCAATCGGCAAAATCCGGTATTTGCCAACCCGGCTGACGTAGAGCCCGCCAAGGACAGAACTGATCAGCAATCCGGCCATCATCGGCGCGATCAGCAACCCCGCTGTCGCCGGGCTGACCCCTTTCACCACCTGGAGATAGACCGGCAGATAGGTGGTCGAACCGAACAGCGCGATGCTGACGATGAAGCCGACAATCGAGGTGACCAGAAAGGTCTGATTGGTGAACAGCCGCAAGGGCAGAATCGGCTCTTTGGCCCTCCGCTCGGCGGCAATGAACAGCCCGGTTGCGGCAATGCAGGTTGCGATCAGCCCAAGGATGAACGGCGATGTCCAGGCAAAGCTGACCCCGCCCAGGCTGGTGAACAATACCAGCGTAATCAGCAGCAGCGCCATCAGCGCCGCGCCAAGCACATCGATGACCGGTCGCTGCTCCGAAACCGTGCGGCTAGGCATCGAGCTCGCTATGACGGCCATCGCGACCAGGCCCAGCGGCAGATTGATGTAGAAGATCCAGCGCCAGCTGAGGTGCTGAACGAAGTAGCCGCCGATCAGCGGCCCAAGCACTGTGGCCAGGCCATAGACCGCCCCGGTGTAGCCTTGATATCGCCCGCGCTCGCGCGGCGGGATGATATCCGCAATGGCGGCCTGGGTCAGCACCAGCAAACCGCCGCCGCCCAAGCCCTGAATCCCGCGAAACAGCACCAGTTGGAACATCGAGCTGGCCAGGCCGCACAAGACCGAACCGGCCAGAAACAGCACGATTGCGCTTTGCAGCATGCGCTTGCGGCCGAACTGGTCGCCCAGCTTGCCATAGAGCGGGGTGGCGATGGTCTGCGCCAGGATGTAGGCAGTGACGATCCACGACAGGTGCTCAAGCCCGCCAAGGTCGCCAACGATCGTTGGCAAGGCAGTGGCCACGATCGTGCCATCCAGCGATGCCAGCAAGGTCACCAGCATCAGCGCGCCAAAAGTCAGCCGGAACGACTGACTTGGTGAGGCGGCGTTCCCGCGGTCTGCCGGATCGCCGTTTGGCAAAGCGCTATTCCGCAGCGATTGCGGTCGCTTCGGACCCGCCTGCTGCTTCGGCCTTGATTTTCTGCGCCATGATCCGCCGCGCCATCACGCCTGCGGCATCGGCCTTGAGGATGATCGGCTTGTGATTGAGGAAATCGGTCGATGTGCCCATATCGCGCTGCTGCGCTTCGATCATCGGGCCGTCCTGCGTTTCGAACACGTTCTTCATGACCGCCGCCGCCATTTCGGTAACTTGCGGCATGTCCAGCATATAGGTGCGACCCGAGCCCCAGAAGTAATGACTGCTGGTTTCGGTTTCCGGCGTGATCAGATGGGCATTGGGCGTGCGATAGCCCTCATCGATGGTTTTGCCATGATCCCAGAACGCCGTGTCAACAAACAGGACACCCGGCACATCCCAGCGCGAATGGCCCTGGCCTTCAACATCTTCCGGCCCTTCGCCCAACCCGAACATCGGGCGTTTGGCAGCGTCGATATGATAGTGGTGACGGTACAGCATCGAAAAGACCGTATCGCCTTCGCGCTTCACCTTGTTGGTAAAGTCTTCGAAATTCGACCCCTGGTGCACTTCGGGATGCAGATAATGGATGTGGCTGAGATCGAGCAGGTTGTCCGAAATCAGCTGATAGTTCCCCTGCATGTGGGTGTAGCCCTGGCAGCAGGTGTACTTTTCCGTATCGTCGAAAAAGCTGAAATCCGGGATCAGATCGGGATTGGCTTCGGCAGCATCGCCCAGCCAGATCCAGATCCATTTGTGCCGTTCGACCACCGCATAGCCCTTGATGCAGGCGCGCGCCTTCTGGCTGTCATCGTCATGCGGAGCTTCGACGCAGGCACCCGTCCCGTCAAACCGCAGCCCGTGATAGGCGCACTGGATCGTATCGCCGATCCGCTTGCCCATCGACAGCGGCACGAAGCGGTGCGGGCAGCGATCGTGAATGGCTGCCGGGCTGCCATCCGAATTGCGGAACAGCACGACCTTTTCGTTGCAGATCGTGCGCGCGACCATCGGTTCGTCAAGCTCTGCGGCGCTGGCGGCGACGTACCAGACATTCTTCAAGAACGGCATGTTTCCGGTCCTCTAGGTTCGATTGAGTTGATTGCTGGCCATTGGGCTAACCCGAAACCAGGCAAAATGCAACGCGCGTGATGCATTAAATGCGATAGGCGCAGCTGGTTCAGAGCAGCAGCTTGAACGGCGCTTCCACGGCCTGTTTGAATGCCGCCATCAACTGTGCCCCATCGGCACCATCGATCGCGCGGTGATCGAATGATCCGGTGGCGGTCATGACTGTCGCAATGCCCAACACGCCGTCCGTCACCACCGGGCGCTGCTCGCCCGCGCCGATCGCCATGATCATCCCTTGCGGCGGATTGATCACGGCGCTGAAGTGCTTGATCCCCATCATGCCCATGTTGCTGAGCGAGGCGGTGCCGCCCTGGAATTCATGCGGTTGCAACTTGCCTTCCTTGGCCCGCGCCGCAAGCGCAGCCATCTCGGTTGAGATGACGGACAGCGATTTTCGTCCCGCATCGACGATGATCGGGGTGATCAATCCGCCCGGCAGACTGACCGCGACTGAAATATCGGCCCGCGAAAAGGTCAGCAACTGGTCGCCAGCAAAGCTGACATTGCAGCTGGGCACCGCCATCAAGGCCTGACCCAGCGCCTTGATCAGCATATCATTGACCGACAGCTTGACCCCGCTGGCAGCCAGATCACGGTTGAGTTCGCCGCGCAGTTTGAGCAGGGCATCGAGCCGCACATCGACCGCAAGATAGATGTGCGGCACTTCGCGCTTGCTCTCGGCCAGCCGCCGCGCAATCGTCTTGCGCATCGAACTGAGCTTGGTCACCTCGTGCGGGATATCCGGAGCGGGAGCGACCGGCGCAGGGAGTGGCGGTGCTGCAGGCGCAGGCGTTGGCGCAGGCGACTGTCGGCCACTGGTGCTCCGCCCGGAACAGCATTTTCAACATCGGCACGGACGATCCGGCCGTTGGGTCCGGTGCCTTTGATCGTCGCCAGATCGATCCCGCGTTCTTCGGCAATCCTGCGGGCGATGGGCGAGACCGGCGGCAGCGAACCAGCGCTATCCTCGACAACGGGTGCAGCAGCAGGTGCCGGGCTGCTTGCGGCTCCAGCAGCCGCGCCTTCAATATCGGCGCGCACGATTGTCCCGTTGGGGCCGCTGCCCGTGATTGTCGCCAGATCGACGCCCAGCTTTTCCGCCAGCTTGCGGGCAATCGGCGAAACCGAGGGCGTGGTCGTATCTGTCATCGTTGCCATCTCAAGCTGTGATCGTTTCGCCCGGTTAGCCCAATACCGCAGCGCGCGCCACGATTAATGCGCGCAGTGATGTGCATTATAGCGGTGCCGAAATCCAGCCGCTCAGGCACGGTAGTGCGGCAGCAAAGTTCCGGCAGCAGGCGCGTCGAAAGCGAACAGCGCTCCAGCCAGCGGCTGCTGTTCCAGCTCGTCCGCATGGAGCCCAACCCGGGCGGTTGTGACATAAGCGGTCTTCAGATCCGGCCCGCCAAAGGCAAGCTTGGTCACCCGCGCGCAGGGCAGATCGACCTGCAGCAGCAAGGTCCCGTCCGGCGCATAGCGGCGCACCGCCCAGCCATCCCACAGCGCGACCCACAAGCAGTTCTTCGCTATCGAGCACGACGCCGTCGGGATGGCCATCGGCTGGGCCAAGCTGGAGGAACAGCTCAGGCTCGCCCAGGTTTGGCCCCAGGGTAATGGGATAGCGCCAGATCTGGCGGCGAACCGAATCGACGAAGTAGAGGTGCTGGCCGTCCGAACTTACCGCCGGGCCATTGGTGACTATCGCCTTGGCCGAAGTCGCGTGCAGCACCCCGCGATCGAGGCAATAGAGCGCGCCGGTTTCAAGCGCTTCGTCATCGTCCATCGTCCCCAGCCATAGCCGCCCCGCCCCATCGACTGTCGCATCGTTGGTGCGGTTGTGCGCGGGCATGGCGATGGTCGCCACCGGATCGCCCAGCTTGCCATCCGCAAACCGGCAGATGGAATTTTCTGATCCAACCAGCATCCCGCCGTCCGCAGCGGGTACGATGAAGCTGGGCTTGCCGCCAATTGCAAAGCTCTCGCGCCCACCGTCTGGCCGGTTCATAGCGGTGAACCGCGCCGCCCTTGATATCGACAAACCACAGCGCCTGCTGGTCCGCGCACCAGACCGGCCCTTCGCCCAGCTGGGCACCCAGTTCCCAGACCAGCCGGACCGGCGGTGTCACGCGGCTGGCTTTGTCTTGCTGCCCCAGATCGCATACCACAGCACATAAAGCTCGCAGGCGGCGGTAAGGTAGAAGCTCTGCTGGAGGCCGTACCGATCAGCCAGCCAGCCCTGCACCACCACCAGCGCACCACCAGCAATTGCCATGATCAGCAGGCCCGAGCCTTCTTCGGTCAGCGGGCCAAGGTCCTTGATCCCCAGCGCGAAGATGGTCGGGAACATGATCGAATGGCACAGGCCCACCAGGATCAGGGCCCACATTGCGATCGGCCCTTGCAAGCTGGCCGCCATCAGCATCACAACGAATGCCGCCGCCGCAAATGCGGCCAGCACTTTGCTGGCAGGGATCGAGCGCATCAGATAGGCCCCTGCGAACCGGCCGACCATCATCCCGCCCCACAACAGGATCAGGTAATTGGCGGCATCGGCATTGGTCATGTTGCCGATGTTGGGTTGCGCGGCGAAGTTGATAAACAGGTTGGCCACGCCGATCTCGGCAATCAGGTAGATGAAGATTGCGGGGACGCCCCACACCAGATTGCGGTGCTTCCACAGCGACAGATGCTTGCGCTCCGCGGCATTGGCCCGGCGGGTTTCCTGCCCCAGTTCGGGCAGCTTGGCGCGCGAGATCACGAAAGCCAGGATCAGGAGCACCACCGCGACCAGCACATAAGGCAACTGCGTCGCCTCGGCATCGGCCATGCGTTGTTCGAGGGTGATCGCCGTGCCCTCCATCGTCGTACCCGAAACCGTTCGACTGAGGATCAGGTATCCGCCGAAATAGGGCGCGAAGAAGGTGCCCATCGAATTGAACGCCTGAACCAGCGTCAACCTGGATTCCGACGTTTCCGCCGGGCCGATCACCGCTACATAGGGATTGGCCGCAACCTGGAGCAGCGCGATGCCGCAAGCGACCACGAACAAGGCCACCAGCGTCACCTCGTAAGACGGCATTCGCGCCGCTGGAATCATGCCAAGCGCACCCACCGCCATGATCAGCAAGCCGATGACGATCGCCTTCTTGTAGCCGACCCGCTCGATCAGGAAGGCCGAGGGCATCGAAGCCACGAAATAGGCGATGAACCAGACCGATTCGATCAGTGTGGTCTGGGTGTAGTTGAGATCGAACACGCTGCGCAGGTGCGGCAGCAGCGTGTTGTTGATGACCGTGATGAAGCCCCACATGAAGAACAGGCTGGCGAGCAGCGCAAGGGTCTTGCCATAGGGCGCGGCGCTGCCGCCCGGGCCGGATTGCGGTGCAGTGCTGGATTGCGGAATCGGTCCGGCCACAATTAATGCTCCTCGCTATTGTCATTCTTTTAGTAGGAGTATATCCGAAACAGGTCAACCGGCAGGCAGCCGGGCAGCAACAATCACGAGGATTGCGAAATGGCTACTAAGGCACTCTCCCTTGCAGCAGCGGGAATCGCGCTGGCGCTTTCGATCCAGGCCACCGGGCAAACGCCCGCGCCATCTCCAACGCAGGCAGCGACGCCCGAAGGGCAACTGTCCATCCAGGCCGACCAGCCGGGTGCCACGATCAACCGCGATATCTTCGGGCAATTCGCCGAGCATCTCGGTCGCGGAATTTACGGCGGCATCTGGGTTGGCAAGGATTCCAGAATCCCCAACGTGCGCGGGATTCGCAGCGATGTCGTCGGCGCGCTGAGAGCGATCCAGGTCCCGGTCGGTGCGCTGGCCGGGCGGGTGCTTTGCCGATGAATACCACTGGCGCGACGGGATTGGTCCCAAGCGCAAGTCGACCATCAACGCCGTTTGGGCTGGCGCAGTGGAACCGAACACGTTCGGCACTGACGAATTCATGGACTTCACCAAGCAGATCGGCTCCGAAGCATACATATCGGTCAATGTCGGGTCAGGCACCGTCCAGGAAGCGACCGATTGGCTGGCCTATATGACCGCTCCGGCAACCTCCAGCGCGGGCCGGGAACGGGCTGCAAATGGCCACAAGGCCCCCTACAGGGTCAAATACCTGGGTCTGGGGAATGAAATGTGGGGCTGCGGCGGACCGTTCACCGGCGACGAATATGTCACCCGGATGAAGCCTTTTGCCCATTTCGTGCATAACCAGAACCCTGACCAGGCCGCGCCGAAGATCGATTTTGCGGCGATCGCCAAGGATTTGATGACCGGCAAGCCGATGGACAGCCTGCCCCGCAGTCCCAGCCAGATGATGAACATCGCCGGCGGGCCCAACAGCGCCGACCCGTCCTATACCGAAGTGATCATGAAAGCCTGGAAGGCGCGCAGCCCGATCTACTGGAACATCGAGGGAATCTCGCTGCATCAGTACACCTGGGGCATGGCGCCATTCGCTGAACCGGCGACCGGATTTGGCGAGCAGAACTACGCCGGTGTCCTCGCTCAGGCGCAGTATATCGATCGCACGATCACCAAGCATTCCGAAATCATGGACAAGTACGATCCCAAAAAGCACGTCGCTTTGGTGGTCGATGAATGGGGTGCCTGGCTCAAGCCGAACGAGGGCACCGAGCCAATGTTCCTCGAGCAGCAGAATTCGCTGCGCGACGGGATGCTGGCCGCGATGCACATCAACATCTTCGCGCGGCATGCCGACCGGGTGCGGATGACCAACATCGCCCAGATGATCAACGTGCTGCAGGCAATGATCCTGACCGACGGGCCCAAGATGGTCCTGACCCCGACCTACCACGTCTACAAGCTGTACGTGCCGTTCCAGGATGCGCAGTTCCTGCCGGTCACGCTCAATGCCGGGACCTACAGCTTCGGCAAGATCGCCCTGCCCAAGGTCGATGCGATTGCTGCACGCGGCAAGGACGGCAAAATCTGGCTGGCGCTGGTCAATCTTGATCCCAAGGGCGAAGCCAGTGTCACCGCCAATGTTGCCGGAGTGAATGCAAGCACCGCAACCGGACAAGTGCTCACGGCAGCCAGCTTCAATTCGGTCAACACCTTTGATGCGCCCAATGCGGTCCAGCCCAAGCCGTTCAGCGCTGCTGCGCAGGATGGCAAACTGGTGCTGCGTCTGGCGCCGCATTCGGTCACTGTCGTCCAGCTGGGTTCCTGAGATCGGAGAGATTGAGCCATGAAGCAGTCAACCACAATCGCGCTCGCCCTCGCGCTCAGCCTGGGCGCGGCCACTAGCGCGCAAGCGGCCACGGCCAAGCGTTCTGACGCAGGCCTGCTGAAAAGCGGTGCCAGGGCCGAAGTCATCGTCTTGCGGAACGCAAGGGGTGTCATCGCCAAGGTGCTGACCTATGGCGCATCCCTGCAATCGCTGATCGCGCCAGACCGGCAAGGGAAGGATGGCCGATATCGTGCTGGGCCACGATACGGTGCAGGAATACGAAGCCAAGCAGGATTTCTTCGGCGTCACGGTCGGGCGCTTTGCCAACCGGATCGCCAAGGGCCGGTTCACGCTTGACGGTCAAACCTTCCAGTTGCCGCTTAACAACGGGGCCAACACGCTGCATGGCGGCGGCAATGGGTTTGACCGGCAGAACTGGAAGATCGAAGCGGTTACCAGCGGCCCGGTCGCTTCGGTGGTGCTCTCGCTGACCAGCCCCGACGGCGATTCCGGCTACCCCGGCGAAGTAAAAACCACGGTGACCTATTCGCTCGATGAAACAGGCAGCCTGACGATTGCCTTTGCTGCAACCACCACCAAACCGACGATAATCAACATGACCAACCATGCGCTGTTCAACGTGGCCGGGCATTGCGCGCGGCAAGGCGCGATGGAACAAGTGCTGACCATGCCGGCCAGCCGCTATACCCCGGTTGACGATACGCTGATCCCGACGGGCGAACTTCGAACCGGTCAAGGGTACGGTGTTCGATTTCACCAAGGGCCGGGTACTGGGCGCGGGGCTGCGCGACGGCAATGACGCGCAGATCCGGATCGGGCGCGGCTATGATCACAACTGGGTGCTCGACAAGGGGCTGACCGCAAAGCCCGGCCTCGTCGCACGGGTGCTCGACCCGGCATCGGGCCGCGTGCTGGAAGTGCTTTCGACCGAGCCTGGCTTGCAGATGTATACCGGCAATTTCATCGACGGCGCCAATATCGGCAAAGGCGGCTGCGTTTACCGGATGGGCGATGGCTTTGTGCTGGAACCACAGAAATTCCCCGATACGCCCAACCGTCCGGAGTTTGGTTCGGCCCGGCTCGATCCGGGCCAGACCTATCGCCACACCATGATCCTGCGGGTGAGTGCAGCAAAATGACCCGCAAGCTGAGCTCGGCCGCGTGGTTCGACAATCCCGACAATATCGACATGACCGCGCTCTATCTGGAGCGCTATCTGAACTTCGGCCTGAGCCTTGAGGAACTGCGCTCGGGCCAGCCGATCATCGGCATCGCCCAGACCGGCAGCGACCTCTCGCCCTGCAACCGCCATCACCTGGTGCTGGCCGAGCGGGTGCGCGAGGGCATCCGCGAGGCGGGCGGGATCGCGATCGAATTTCCGGTCCATCCGATCCAGGAAACCGGCAAGCGCCCGACCGCCGGGCTTGATCGCAACCTGGCCTATCTCGGCCTGGTCGAAGTGCTGCACGGCTATCCGCTTGATGGGGTGGTGCTGACTATCGGCTGCGACAAGACCACGCCGGCGGCGCTGATGGCGGCGGCGACGGTGAACCTGCCCGCGATCGCCCTGTCGGTCGGACCGATGCTCAACGGCTGGCACGCGTCGAACAAGCATGGCGGCGAACGCACCGGCAGCGGCACGATCGTGTGGCGAGCGCGCGAGATGCTGAGCCGGGGCGAGATCGACCACACCGGCTTCATCAAACTGGTCGCCTCGTCCGCCCCTTCGACCGGCTATTGCAACACCATGGGCACGGCGACGACGATGAACTGCCTGGCCGAAGCGCTGGGCATGTCGCTGCCCGGTTCCGCCGCGATCCCCGCGCCCTATCGCGACCGTCAGGAAAACGCCTACCACACCGGCAAGCGGATCGTCGACATGGTTCGCGAGGACTTGAAGCCGTCCGACATCATGACCCGCGAGGCGTTTCTCAACGCCATCGTCGTCAACTCCGCGATCGGCGGATCGACCAACGCCCCGATCCACCTTGCCGCGATCGCCCGGCATATGGGGGTCGAACTGGCGCTGAAGGACTGGCAGGACCACGGCCACAAGGTGCCGCTGCTGGTCAACATGATGCCTGCGGGCGAATATCTCGGCGAGGACTATTACCACGCGGGCGGCGTCCCCGCCGTGGTCAGCCAGTTGATCGATCAAGGCCTGATCCGCGAGACCGCGCTGACCGTTTCGGGCAAGTCGATTGGCGACAATTGCCGCGGCGCGGAAATCCAGGACGAGCGGGTGATCCGTCCGTTCGGCAAGCCGCTGCTGGCCGACGCTGGTTTTCTGGTCTTGTCGGGCAACCTGTTCGACGCAGCGATCATGAAGACCAGCGTGATCAGTCCCGAATTCCGCGCCCGCTATCTCAGCAATCCCGATGATCCGGGCGCGTTCGAAGGCAAGGTCGTGGTGTTCGACGGGCCGGAAGACTACCACGCGCGGATCGATGATCCTGCGCTGGAGATCGACATCAACACGCTGCTGGTGATGCGCGGGGCCGGCCCGATCGGCTATCCGGGCGCGGCCGAAGTGGTCAACATGCGCGCGCCGGACTATCTGCTGCGCGAAGGGCTGCGCGATCTGCCCTGCCTGGGTGATGGCCGCCAATCGGGGACCAGCGCCAGCCCCTCGATCCTCAACGCCTCGCCCGAAGCCGCGGCAGGCGGCGGCCTGGCGCTGCTGCGGACCGGCGACCGGGTCCGCATCGATCTGGAGCAAGGGTACGGTGGACGTGCTGCTGTACGACGCCGAGCTGGCCAAGCGCCGCGCCGCGCTGGAAGCGGCGGGCGGCTATGCCTACCCGGCTTCGCAAACCCCGTGGCAGGCGATCCAGCGCGCGCTGGTCGGTCAGCTCGACAGCGGCGCGATCCTCGAAGGGTCAGAGCAGTTCCAGCGCATCGCCCAGACCAGCGGCCTGCCGCGCGACAATCACTAACCGGAACCTCTGAGCAAGATGAAAAGCACGATGTACGCTACCCTGTATTCGCCAGCACTATACGGCATCCCGAAGCGCCGGTCCGCGTCCGTGCGGTGAGCACCGCATACTACACCGATTGGCGGACCTTATGGCGATTCCAACTGCCTGGAGCGATCTGCGAAAAGGAAATTCCAGGCGATTGCGATGATCGCGTCTCAGCGATTTCGATGCTGAAACCTCACCTGGGCAATTTTTCGTTTCGATCGATCTTGTCCAATTTGGCTTCGCCATGCCGGATCAGATCGCTCGCATCGACGCGCAAGTTGAATGCTACTTGGAGAGGTGCAATGAGCAGTAATTCGTTCATCTGCATCGATCGCCGTGAGACCCTCATGTCTGCAGCTACAGGGCCGTCACTGCTGACATTGGCGAGTGGATCCGGCTGCGCTGTGGCCGCAACAGTTTCCTGATCGAGCCTAAGGCGCTGGGCCGTGATCAACCCTTTCAACTCCGATTGGCAATTCTTCCCGAGGAGCACGGAGAACCGGGTTTGAAGACCGCTGGCTTTGACGACAGTCGCTGGCGCAGCGTTGATCTTCCGCACGACTGGAGCATCGAGGATGTGCCCGGCGGCAAAGCTCCTGATCAACTTGGTCCCTTCGAGCAAGACATGCCGAAGGGCGGCACGGCTACCGGGTTCACTCGAAGGCGGCGAAGGCTGGTACCGCAAGCATTTCCGCCTTGCCGACTTGCACGGCCTGATGCCCGCGTCGAAATCGCTTTCGACGGCGTCTATCTGCGACAGCCAGGTTTGGCTGAATGGCCACAAGCCTTGGCAGCAATGTCTATGGCTACGGCCCCTTTGCGTTCGACCTCACGCCTCATTCTCAACCGTCAGCGGCGACAATGTGCTTGCGGTGCGTGTTCAGCAACCTCGGGCACGAACAGTCGCTGGTACGGCAGGCTCAGGCATCTATCGCCAGGTTCAAGCCTCGACGTCCTGCCCGCCGGCGGCCAGAATTGCCCGATGGGGAGTGGCCGCTTGGACCCGGCAGCATTGCCGGCGCCAGCGCCGAAATCGACATCAGCGACGCGGATCGAGTTCGCCGATCCGGCTCTGTGTCTGGTCACCCGGCTTCGGGATGCGTGCTGGCAAGGTAGTCGCTGCGACGAAGTTCGCTCGCCGCATCGGAAGCAGGTCAAGCAGACGCTTTCGGTGCGGCGCCCCCCGCCTGTGGTCCCCGGCCAGTCCGGCGCTCTACATGCTCGAAACCGAACTGCAGGCGCGGCGAAACCGTTGTCGATCGGATGGTTCAGCCGTTCGGTATCCGCATCGTCGCGTTCGATCGCGCAGCAGGGCATGACGATTAACGGTGACAGCGCATCAATACTGCGTGGTGGCTGCATCCATCATGACAACGGCCTGCTAGGTGCCTGCGCCTTTCCCGACGCCGACGAGCGGCGGATTCGCCTGCTCAAGGCGCGCGGGTTCAATGCGATCCGCAGTGCACACAATCATCGTCTCCCGATCGCTGCGCGAAGCGTGCGACCGGCTCGGGCATGTTGATGATCGATGAAGCGTTTCGATGCGTGGCACGCATCAAAGGAGCCTCGACGATATTCACGGTCCACTTCCGAGGACCACTGGGAAGAAGTCGATCCGGAGCCATGGTGCTTTGCCGCGCGGAACAGCCCCAGCGTGATCATGTGGAGCATCGGCAATGAAATACCCGGGCGTTCGCCACGGACGAGGGCGTCGCGTGGAGCTGGAAGCTGGCCAATGCCGTAAAGCGCCTCGATCCGACCGCGGCCAGTCACCGCTGGTCTCAACGGAGTGCTCGGTGCGCCGATGGTCGCAGGTGAAGCTGCAGCGCCAGCCGGGGCAGCGCAGGAAAGGTCGACAATGCTTCGACGATTTTCCTCGATGTTGCCGGTTACAATTACCGGCTTGAGGACATCGAGCGGGACATTGCCGATCATCCCGACCGAGTTGTCTATGGCTCGGAAACTTTCCCCAAAGAAGTATACGACTTTCGGAAGCTGAGCGAGCGTGCGCCTTATGTCCTGGGCGAATTTGTCTGGACCGCGATGGACTATCTGGGGGAGGCCGGGCATCGGTGCCTCTGCCAATATGTCCGCCGCAGGCGTGCCCTATTATCTGCCCGGATGGCCTTGGGTAAATGCCTGGTGCGGGGACATTGACCTGATCGGTGAACCAGAAGGCGCCATCAAGTTACCGCGACGTCGTCTGGGGCATCAGCGCGCTGGAGATTGCCGTCCAGCGCCCGCATGCGCCGAGGGCAATGTCGAATTTATTTCGCCAGTGGGGCTGGTCCGACGAACTGCCGAGCTGGAGTTGGCCGGGGTCCGAAGGCAAGCCGCTCGCGGTTCGCATCTATACGTCTGGCGACCGGGTCGAAATCCGGCTCAACGGGGTCAAGGTAGGCGAGAAGAAGCTGGCGCCTGGCGACAAGATGCGCGCCGAGATCAAGGTCCCGTTCCAGCCCGGCGTGCTTGAAGCTGTGGCCTTTGCAGGTGGGCGCGAAATCGCCCGCAAGAAGCTGGAAACGGTCGGACCTGCAGCGAAACTGCGGATCAGACCTGAACGCGTCGCAGGTCGAGAGTGGACGGAACAGTCTCGCTTTCATGCGGTATAGACGTTGTCGACGAGCGAGGCCGATTGCTCCCTGACGACAGCGCGCAAGATTGCCCTGACGATCGAAGGGCCCGCCGATCTTGCAGGGCTTTGGCAACGCAAATCCCATTGCGCATCGGGATCATTCCAGTCGCGCGAAGCGGAGACATTCCGAGGTCACGGCGCTGGCGATCCTGCGGGCGCGGGGCAAGGCAGGAATCGGTGCGAATCACCGCGCCCGGTCTGAAGGACTGGCCAGTGCATCTGCCGCCTTGAGCAACTTGGTTTGATGGAGAATTGTATGTGATAGTCGAATGGCGCCATCCTTGATTGGCGGCAGATGAAGGCAGGGACGGCCCACCTTCCAGGCCGTAAATCCAGCAACCGTGAAGCACCGCGGCCGCAGACTTTCGCGAGGCGAGCGCAAAGGATGTCGCGGATGCCTGCGCACTGGCGGAGGCAGCCTTTCCGGCGTTTGCCGCCCTGACCCGTGAGCGCGCGCCGCCTTTCTCGAGGCGATCGCCGATGCCATCGTTGCCATTGGCGACGATCTGATCGTGACCGCCATGGCCGAATCCGGCCTGCCCCGGACGCGGCTGGAGGGTGAGCGCGGGCGCACCTGCGGCCAACTTCGGATGTTCGCGGCTGAACTGCGCAAGGGCGAATGGCTCGATGTCACGATCGACCCGGCCCTGCCCGGATCGGACCCCGCCGCGTGCAGACCTGAGGCGGATGAATGTCGCGCTGGGGCCGGTCGCGGTGTTTGGTGCATCGAACTTCCCGCTGGCCTTCTCGGTTGCCGGGCGGCGACACGGCATCGGCGCTCGCGGCAGGCTGTCCGGTGGTGGTCAAAGGGCATCCGGCGCATCCCGGCACCGGCGAGTTGGTGGCGCGCGCGATTGCCAGCGCGGTCAAGCAGTGCGGCTTGCCCGAGGGCACATTCTCCTACCTGCCGGGCAGCGCGCACGCGCTCGGCGGAGCGCTGGTCGCCGATCCCCGGATCAAGGCGGTGGGCTTTACCGGATCGCGCAGCGGCGGGTTGGCGCTGGTCGCGATTGCTGCGGCGCGCGCTGAACCGATCCCGGTCTATGCCGAGATGAGCAGCGTCAACCCGGTGGTGCTGCTGCCCGCCGCGCTGGCCGCGCGCGCCGAAGCGCTGGGCACCGGCTTCGCCGGATCGCTGATGCTGGGCGCGGGGCAATTCTGCACCAATCCGGGTATTGTGATCGCGGTGAACGGCCCGGATCTTGACCGCTTTGTCGCTGCGGCAGCAGCGGCGGCTGTGACCGCCGCTGAGCCGCCGGTGATGCTGACCCCGGGAATTCAGTCCGCCTATGCCAAAGGCGTGGCCGCACTGGCGGCCAATCCTGCGGCGCGCAAGCTGGCCGAGGCGCAGGCTTCAAGCGAACCGAGCCGCTGCACGCCTGCGCTGTTTGCAACCACGGCAGCGGAATTCCTTGCCGACAAGGCGCTGGGGCACGAAGTGTTCGGCGCGGTTTCACTGGTGGTGCGCTGCGCCGATCTGGCTGAGATTGCGCAGGTGATCGCCGGGATGGAAGGCCAGCTGACCGCCACCATCCAGCTTGACGAGGCTGATAGCGCCGCCGCCGCAGCAGCTGCTCCCCTTGCTCCAGGCCAAGGCAGGCCGCGTGCTCGCCAATGGCTGGCCGACCGGGGTCGAGGTCTGTCCGGCAATGGTCCACGGTGGCCCCTTCCCTTCAACCAGCGATGCCCGCACCACCTCGGTCGGGACATTGGCCATGGCCCGGTTCCTGCGGCCGGTGTGCTATCAGGATATTCCCGATGCACTGCTGCCGGCACCAGTGCAGTCGGGCAATCCGTGGAATCTGCCGCGCACGGTCGACGGAGTTCGGGAGGCCGGTTCATGATCCGCTCGCTGATCCAGTTTGCCAAAGGTGGCCACCGCTCGGTCGGGGCGCTGAACGAAACCGGACAGGCCTTCGCGCTGGGCGGCGCGGAAACCACGCTGGAACTGGCGCAGCAGGCCGTGACCGCCGGGCTGACGCTGGCTGACTTGGCTACGCAGCGATTGGGCGAGGCGATCGATCTGGACGCAGTGGATCTGCTGTGCCCGATCAACCATTCCGACCCGGCACATCTGCTGGTCTCGGGTACCGGCCTGACCCACCTCGGTTCCGCCGAAGGCCGTGACAAGATGCACAAGGCCGCGGCGGGCGGCGAGGCCTTGACCGATTCGATGCGGATGTTCCTGATGGGCGAAGAAGGCGGCAAGCCCGCCGCCGGGCATGCAGGGGTCCAGCCCGAATGGTTTTACAAGGGCGATGGGTCGATTCTGGTCGCCCCCGGTGCACCGCTGACCATGCCAGGCTTTGCCGAGGATGGCGGGGAGGAGCCCGAGATTGCAGGCGTCTATTTGATCGGCGCCGATGGCCAGCCGGTGCGGCTGGGCTATTGCATGGGCAACGAATTTTCGGATCACGTGATCGAGCGCGGCAACTACCTGTGGCTCGCCCACTCCAAGTTACGCCAGGCCGCTTTGGCGCCCGAGCTGCTGCTGGGCGAGCTTCCGCAGGACGTGCGCGGCACCAGCCGGATCCGCCGCGATGGCGCGGTGATCTGGGAAAAGCCGTTCCTTTCGGGCGAGGCCAACATGTCGCACTCGCTGGCGAATCTTGAGCATCACCACTTCAAGTACGGCCTGTTCCGCCGCCCCGGCGATCTGCACGTGCACTTTTTCGGGACTGCGACCTTGTCATTCGCTGATGGCGTAAAGACGCAGGCCGGCGATGTGTTCGAGCTGGAAAGCGACGCCTTCTCCTTGCCACTATACAACCCCTTGCAGCGCGCTGAGAATGAGGGCCTTGTCACGGTCAAGTCGCTGTGAGCGCCGTGATCCGCATGGGGCTGGTGGGCCTTGGCAAGATTGCCCGCGACGAGCATTTGCCCGCTATCGCCCACACCGATGGGGCTGAGCTGGTCGCTGTTGCCAGCCGTAACGCCGCGGCCGATGGAGTAGCGAACTACCCGGATCTCGCCGCGATGCTGGTCGGCGAACCGAATCTCGACGCGATCATCCTGTGCCAGCCTCCGGCAGTCCGCTATGAAGCGGCGCGCACGGCGCTACTCGCAGGCAAGCACGTGTTTCTGGAAAAGCCGCCCGGGGCGACGCTGTCCGAAGTCGATGCCTTGACCGATATCGCCCGCAACCAAGGCGTCACGCTTTATGCCAGCTGGCATTCGCGCTTTTCAGCCCCGGTGGCGCAGGCCAAGGCCTGGTGCGCCAGCCGGACGCTGACCCGGATCGAGATTGTCTGGAAAGAAGACGTTCGCTTGTGGCATCCGGGCCAAGACTGGATCTGGGAAGCGGGTGGGTTCGGCGTGTTTGATCCGGGCATCAACGCCCTTTCCATCCTGACCGAAGTCATCGCTGAGCGGGTCAGGCTGATCGACGCGGCGGTTACCATTCCGGCCAACCGCGCCGCGCCAATCGCCGCCGATCTGACCATGGCCACCGCTGCTGGTGTACCCGTCACCGCCGCGTTCGACTGGCGCCAGACCGGGCCGCAAATCTGGCAAATCCGGTTCGAGGCAGGTGAGGAAAGCTACCTGTTTGCCCAAGGCGGCGAAGATGCCGCCAATACCGCACCAGACGAGGAATCAACTCTCACCCAGGAATATCGCGCAATGTATCGCAGGTTTGTCGACCTGGTGCGAACCGGGGCCAGCGATGTCGATACCGCGCCGCTGCAGCTGGTCGCCGATGCCTGCTTGCGCGGGACGTTCATCCAGACCGAGCCATTCTACGACCAGCCATGAGCGGGCAAGATCCCACTATACCACGCGCACCTCTGGGCACCGGTCGGCGCCACCATGGGGCCATTGCGCAAAAGCTGGGCGTGGCGATCCTCGCAGGCGATTATCCGCCCGGATTCGTCCTCGGAAGTGAGGTGACCTTCGCCGAAGCGCTCGGCGTATCGCGCACCGCTTACCGCGAGGCGATTCAGGTCCTGACGGCGAAGGGGCTGGTCGAAAGCAAGCCCAAGGCCGGGACGCGCGTGCTGCCGCGCGAGCGCTGGAATCTGCTCGACCCCGACGTGCTGGGCTGGGCTTTCACCGGAGAACCGGACATCGGGTTCATCCGCAACCTGTTTGAGCTGCGCGCGATCTTCGAACCGGCCGCTGCGGAGCTCGCCGCATCGCGGCGCACTGACACGGATCTGGCGATCATGCAGGAGGCCTTGCAAGCGATGGAGGAACACACGCTCGCCACCGCAGCGGGCCGTGCGGCCGATCGGGACTTCCACGCCGCGATCCTCCGCGCGACCTGTAACGACGCGCTGCTGGTGCTGAGCTCGAGCATCGGTGCGGCGGTCAACTGGACCACCCAGTTCAAACAGCGCGCGCGCGCTCTGCCGCGCAATCCGATCCCGGAGCATCGGCTGGTCTTCGATGCGATCGCCGCCGGAAACGGCGAAGCGGCGCGGGCAGCCATGCGAAACCTGGTCGATCTTGCGCTGGAGGATACCCGCCGGTCGATGGCCTAAGCCGCGACCGGTGCGACCTCTCGTGCATTTTGAGGCCCGCGCACCAGGCGACCCGGCAAGGCATCGGTCGATATTCCATCCCGCACGATCACTTCGCCGTCCACGAGCGTGTAACGGAACCCGTCAACTTTCTGCAGCATCCGCTTGCCGCCCGCCGGCAGGTCATAGGCCATCTGCGGCGCGGGCAGATGCAGGGCATCCAGGTCGATCACGTTGATGTCCGCCTTGCGGCCCGGCGCGATGACCCCGCGATCGTTCAGCGCATAGAGCGCGGCCGGTTCGCTGGTCTGCAGGCGGATCACCTCCTCCAGCGCCAACCGGGGCCCGCGCGTGCGGCCCTTGACCCAGTGCGTCAGCATGAAACTGGTGAAGCTGGCATCGCTGATGCTGGCGACATGCGCCCCGCCATCCGACAGCGACGCCGTGGTCCGCGGATGGCTGAGCTGTTCGTGGAGGATGTCGAGGTTGCCCAGCATATAGGCGGCGACGGGGACGAACAGCAGCGCCTTGCCGTTCTGCTCCAGCAGGGCATCATAGATGAATTCCTGCGGGCTGACGCCTTTGGCTTTTGCCAACCCTGCGACGCTTTCCTCCGGGGCCGGTTCATAGTTCGGCGGATCGCCCAGCGGGAACATCTTGTCGAACCGTGTGGCAAGACCGGTGAGCGATTTCGACATGTCAGGCCCGTCTGCCAACAGCCGCGCGCGGAATGCAGGATCACGCATCCGCTCGACCTTCTCAGAGAACGGCAGATTGTCGATCTCGGCATAGACCGGGTAATAGCTGAAGGGGTTCAGAGATGTTTCCAGCCCCATCAGGAACCCCGGCGGACGCCACGGCACGGCAGCGCGGATATCAACGCCTTCGGTTTCATAGATCCGTTCGATTGATGCCAGCGTCTGGCGGAATTCATACGGGTCGCTGTCTGCCTTGACTTCGACCAGCGAGAAGATCACCGGCCTGCCGGTCTTGCCGCCGATCTTGCTCATCCAGGCAAGGTCTTCGGGCTTGCCCAACTTGTCTGAAATCAACTGGAATACGCCCGATCCAGCCGCCGCCATGCCTTCGGCAATCGTCAGCAGTTCCGTGGGCTCAGCCGACGTGCCGGGGATCAGTTCACCTTCGGACGTCAAGTGAATGAAAGTACGCGAAGTGGAGAAGCCCAAGGCCCCGGCCTTGATCGCTTCCGCTGTCAGCCTGGCCATTTCGGCTGCTTCTGCTGCGGTTGCTTCGCCATCGACCGCGCGTTCGCGGCCCATGACATAGAACCGCAAAGGAGCATGCGGAACCTGCGCGACAATGTCGATTGCATGCGGCCTGCGATCGACCGAATCGAGGTATTCAGGAAAGCTTTCCCAATCCCAGCTGACCCCTTCGGCCAGCACGGTGCCGGGAATGTCCTCAACTCCTTCCATCACCTTGATCAGATAATCGCGCGCCTCCGGGCCCGGGCGGATCGGCGCAAAGCCCATGCCGCAATTGCCCATTACCGCAGTGGTAACGCCGTGCCAGGCAGCCGGAGAAAGCTGCGGGTCCCAGGTGACCTGCCCGTCATAATGCGTATGCGTATCAACGAACCCGGGCGTGACGATGCAGCCGGACGCGTCGATCTCTTGGGCACCAGCGCCCACGTCGCCGCCAACTGCGATAATCGTGCCGCCCGTTACTGCGAGATCGCCGACAAACGCGGGTGCGCCGGTGCCATCAACGATGGTCCCGCCGCGAATAACCAGATCATGCATTGCCGCTCTCCGACATTCTGGCTCAGGCCGCGAGGGCATGGCCGGGCTTGGCACCAACGCCGTAGGTCTGGGTCATGTCTTCGCCGCGCTCATAGCGGGCAATCCATTCCGCGAAATATTCGGGCAGGGCCTGGTTGTCCGGATTGTGCCACGGCAGCTGCGCCGTCGCGATCCCCCAGGCCGAGCGCATTTTGCCGATGCGCGGCATCTTGTAGCTTGAATAGTTGGAGAAATGCTCTGGCGCGATGTCAGGGAAGACAGCGCGGAACACGTCAGTGATCGCTTCGATCACCGCGCCAACATGGCGCATGAATTCCTTGAAGCGGCTCACCCGGTACCAATACTCGCCATAGACATGGTCATAGACCATCACGCCTGAACTGCGGTGTTCGATCTCTTCGCAGAAATGCCACAGGAACAGCGACGCGACGCGCGCATCAC
Organism: uncultured Alphaproteobacteria bacterium; assembly: GCA_963802015.1. Taxonomy (GTDB): domain Bacteria; phylum Pseudomonadota; class Alphaproteobacteria; order Sphingomonadales; family Sphingomonadaceae; genus Novosphingobium. The sequence continues at coordinate 90,545 of CAWDHB010000003.1, read as the reverse complement.
CGCCCGAGAACAGCGGCTCGCGATTGTCCAGCATCAGCCGGAACGAGGGGGTGAAAATGCTTTCCAGCCCGCCAACGTAGGCAAGGTGATATTTCAGATCGTGCGTCGGCATAAAGATCATCGTACATCTTGATCGACACATCGATCGCCGCCTGCAAACCGGGATGCCGTTCGATCAGCGCCTTGGCGTGCTTGCGGTGCGCCATTGAGTGAATGCTCTCTTGCGAGCGGAAATCCTTGCACTCTGCGAGCACTGCGGGGTCGGATATCAGCTTTTCGGCATCGTTCATTGCCTGGCAGATGTATTTTTCGAAGCCGATGGCGAAGAACGAGACCTTGTTCATGGTGATGGCAAAGGCAGGATCCTGCTCATTCCAGACAAAGTCCACACCGCTGAAATCCCACGGCAAACGCCGAACCACAAGGTCGCTCATCATCCTGCTCCTGCAATTTGCGCGTGGCGATTCACGCTCATTGGCCGTTCAATAACCCAAATCGGACAGAGTGTCCAGTCTGGACATCGTGTCCATTTGATTTTATGCTGTCAGCATGACCAATTCCGCGCTGGCCGATGTTCTGGAAATCAAGCCGATGCACCCCCGCCGCACTGCAACGCGGGCGCGGATTTGCGCGGCTGCCAACCAGCTTTTCTTTGCGCGCGGTTTTCCTTTGGTGACGATGGAACAGATCGCTATGGCGGCGGAGATCCAGCGCTCCACGCTCTATCTGCATTTCCGCGAGAAGGATGAGATACTGGCTGCGATTGCTGCGGATTTTACCACCAAGGTCCGCGCAATCGTCGCGCTATTGCCTGGCCCGGAACCGACGCTTGCCGAGCTCAAAAACTGGGTCGCGGAATTCGCTGGGCTGGTCGCCAAAGAACGGGCCTCGACCGAACTGCTGGTCACGCTCAGCCACCTGCCCAACGCACCTGCCGTCGCGGTCCAGTTTGGGCAAGATCTGCTCGCCATGATGGCTGAACGGCTCAGCGCGGTGCAGACCGCGCTGAAGCCGGGCAATCACCTTGCCAGGGCCTGGATGATCGCAGTGATGGATACGTTGGGTTGGTCGCTATGCAATTATGCCCGGCACGGCGAAGACGCAATGTCCAAGGCCCGGCTGACCGTCGCAGCCGAAGGTCTGTATCGATTTGTGCGGGGAGAGCCGTAAGATGAGTGAGACCATTTCCCCTTTCCAGATCGCAATTCCCCAAGCCGATCTCGACGATCTGCAAGACCGCCTGCGCCGCACCCGCTGGCCGCAGGAGATTGGCGACAACAGCAACTGGCAGGCCGGCACCAACCTGTCTTACATGCGCGAGCTGACGGACTACTGGATCAACCACTACGACTGGCGGGCGCAGGAAGCGGCGATGAACGCCCTTCCCCAATTCCGCACCGTGATCGATGAGGTCCCGATCCACTTTGTCCATGTGAAGGGCAAAGGCATTCCGGGAGGCCCCAGCCCGATGCCGCTGGTGATCAACCATGGCTGGCCATGGACCTTCTGGGACATGCGCAAGATCATCGGTCCGCTGACCGATCCCGCCGCCTACGGAGGCGATCCGGCCGATGCGTTTGAAGTGATCGCGCCCTCGCTCCCCGGGTTTGCTTTTTCCAGCCCGCTGACCCGCGCGGGCATGTTCTTCAATCCCACCGCCGACCTGTGGGTCAAGCTGATGGCACGGCTGGGGCATGAACGGTTTGCGGCGCAAGGCGGTGATATTGGCTCGTTCGTTGCCGCACGGCTGGGACACAAATACGCTTCCAATATTATCGGCGTTCACCTGCATCTGGCCGGTGCGGTGATGCCGCCCTTCCCCGCGCCTGACGACTATGCCCCCGAAGAGCGCGAATGGGGTGCAAAATTCGCCGCGTTCATGGCCGAAGGCAACGGCTATATGCAGATCCAGCGGACCCGTCCGCAGACGATCGGTTTTGCCATGCACGATAGCCCGGTTGGCCTTGCGGCCTGGCTGATCGAAAAACGCCGCGCCTGGAGCGATTGCAATGGCGATGTCGAGGCGGTGTTCAGCAAGGATGATCTGCTCACCACGGCGATGCTCTATTGGCTGACCGATACCTATGTCAGTTCGGCCCGGCACTATTACGAAACCAAGGCCGAAGCCATGGTGCCTGCGCACGACCGGCAGCCGCCCGTCGAAGCGCCGACCGCGTTGCTGCAATTCAAAGGCGATGTCTGGCTGCAACCGCGCAAATGGGCCGAACGGTATTACAACCTCAAACGCTGGAACGTAGCGGAAACCGGCGGCCACTTCGCGCCGATGGAACAGCCCGAGCTGCTGGTGAACGATATCCGCGAATTTTATCGCACTTTGCGGGGATAACGGCCTGATCGCAGATCGATAATCGCCGCCCTGCTGGACGGTCGAAATCCGGCACAGCTCCTAGTCATCGCACCACCAGATCTTCGCCAAAGTGCGGACGCAGTCCGGCGTCGGTTTGTGCTGGCGGCTTGCCGGCGGGATCGTTGAGCCAGCGCCACATCCGGCGAATGTCCAGTGGGCCGTTGACGCATGACCGGCCACCATGCTGATAATAATTCTTGGCGCGGGGATCCATGTAGATCATCTTGCGCTCGGTCTCGTCTAGGATCTCGGCAAAGCGCCAGTATCCCGCTTCGGAAACCTCGACGCTGCGCTGCCCATTTTCGATCAGGCCGGCAATCGCGCGCAGGGCGAATTGCGCGACCAGCTCCAGCAGATCGAGCACGGTAAAGCCGCCGAAGTTGTTCGAGTTCGGCCCATAGCACATGAACAGGTTCGGGAACCCCGGCACCATTGCGCCAAGATAGGCCCGTGGGCCGTCCTTGGACCAGACCTCCTCGATCCTGACCCCATCGCGGCCCCGAACTTCCATCGGCCAGAGGTAGTCGTTCGCTTTGAAGCCGGTGGCGAAAGCGATTATGTCGACTGGCGTGCTCGACACCGCCGGCGACAATTCCAGCTGGCGGTGATGCGCTCGATCGGCTCGGTCACCAGAGAAGCGTTTTCGCGCAGCAGCGCATCGAATACGCAATAATCGGAATCGACCCGGATCGGGCGCGACGCCATCGGCGGAAAATCGGGGATCATCTTTTCGAGCAGATCGGGGCGCGAGGCCAGTTTGCGCTCTGCAAAAGCCACGCACATGTCGCGGGTCGCCTTGTTGCCTGCGCTCAAGGTGTGCGGATCCTTGAACTCGGGATCGACCTGGATACCTGCCTTCGACAGCTCCGGATTGATCAATGCGCCCACGCGGAAGCGGACGAAATTGCTGTAAAAGGGGAAATTCCGGTCCAGCCAGAGCGCTTGCGGCGGCAGTTTCTTGAGGTAGATTTCATCCTCAAGGCACCAGTTCGGCTTGCGCTGGAACAGGAAGGTGTGCGCCGCGGTCTTGGCAATCTCGGGTACCGTCTGATAGCCTGACGCGCCCGAGCCGACCACGGCAACGCGCTTGTCCCTTACATCGACCCCGTCGGGCCAGGCTGCCGTATGGAATGCAGCACCGCCGAAACTGTCCATGCCTTCGATCTCCGGCATTTGCGGCCGCGACAGGAAGCCGACGCAAGAGATGACTGCATTGAACTGGGAGGTGCCTTGACCACTGCGACCTTGGGTATGCAGCGTCCAGTTTGCGCCCGCATCGTCCCATTGCATCGATGTGACTTCGGTGTTGAACTCGATATGGCCACGCAGCTCAAACTTGTCGGCCACCCATTTGAAATATCGCAAGTTGTCATCGCGCGGCGAATAGCTGTAGTCGTAGGGATAGTCGTAACTGAACAGATGGGTGTAGCCGCGGCTGGAGGTATCGACGCGCGCTCCGGGATAGCGATTTTCGAACCATGAACCGCCGACTTCCGGATTTTTCTCAAACACCACGAAGGGAATGCCAGCCCGTTTCAATTGCACCGCGACATTCAGGCCGCAAATGCCGGTGCCGATCACCGCGACCTTGAAGTCGCTGACATTTTCGGGCGGCTGCTGTTCGCTCCAGCGCACGCCGCGCGCCCAACGATCGAACGCCGCTTCTTCCTGCCAGATGGTCAATTCGTCAGCGGGAATGTCATGGCCGGCAGTAAGCGAAAGGCTTTGCCGCATGCGTTCGGCAGGACCGATATCGATGTGGTCTGCGCCGCTATCGCGCAGGCGTTTCAGGAACGCTGCCCCCTTTGCCTTTAGCAAGTCGGCATCGGCCTCGTCCGCCATCTCCTTGCCAACCCCGAACTTCGCTGCAGTTCCTGGCCGCATTGCAATCAGCGCCTCTTCACCCGTGAACTGATAGAGCAATCCGCGCAGCACCATCGGCGAAGCATAGTGCATGGCATCATCGATGACTGCGTCGCTTGCCGCGAGAAGTTCAGCGTTCAGATCCATTTCAATTCCCTCTTGACCGTGGCAGCCATTGGATAGGCTGTGCTGCATTGCAATCCAAGACATGCTTTTCGTGATGACGGACATACCATTGATTTGGGGGCGTTCAGGTCGGGAACACATGACGATGCTGGACCTGATGGCTGGTCACGGCATCGAACACGATCTGGAGCGAACCGCTATTTCCTCTTGGCTGCCACCCACATGATTCTGACGATATTCAGATCATGGGAAGCACCGGGCAACTACCGGGTGTCTGGCCATTGAACAACCTGTTCAACGTCCCAGCTATTGACTGACTTCAAGATATGCGGACTTGAAGGTGTCAGACAGAGCGCCGGTCAGCTGTCGCCCCTATCGCAAATGGGCTGCCGTAATCCGGCGGCGGCTTTCGCCTTTGCATTCGGTAGAATATATGTCATTTGGAATATTTTCATGCTGGACGGAGAATTCGTCGGTTGCGAACGCGTGAAGCTGGGCGCGTTGCGGATGTCGGTTTGACAAGGGGAGAGGTCATGAAAAAGCCAAAGCTTATGGCGGTCGGCACCGCGGTAGTGATGGCGGGGATCAGCAATGCCTTGATCTACACGCTGGGCTTTGTGGCGTTGCTGCTGTTCCAATTTGTCACCAAAGATGCAGGCGGCGCGACGCTGGCCAGTGCGTCATCGGCCTTGATTATCACCTTGATGTTCACATTGTTTCTGGCGACGATCATCACCTTCATTGTCGCCTTTCCGATGGCGCTCATCTGCCGCGCATTTGGCTTTATCGGCAACAGGGCCTTTGTGATTGCGCCCGCGATTGGTGCGGCTTTGGTCTGCTGGGTGGCGTCAAAGCTTGACGTGGAGACGACCACCTACATCGCCATCATCGCCTTTGCCTATATCACGGCGGGGATCATGTGGCTTGCCCTGATGAAGGGAGAAGGTGCGGCGGCGCCGGTTGCAGCACAGCCAGCGCAGTGAGCCGCTTCATGGCCCTCGCAAACAAACGCCGGTGGCGCTTGCCCTTGCGGGCGTGGTGGCGCTGATTGGCGCAAAGCTGATTCCGCAGATGGTGGAGGGCAATACGCGGCCCCAATTTGTGCAGCATGTCTCCGAATGTCAGGCTGGACCGCAGCACCGTTCGCCACACGGGCGGCAAGGCGGAGGGTGCGGGTAGCTACATCCCGTGCCTGATCGATACGGGCATGCGTTCGGGCGAGCCGGGGCTGGCGATCACCAAGGACGGCACTTTGTTGCGTTCGGTCACCACCGGTCCCGCCGGGATTGCGGTGTCGTCCGATGACGGCAAAACATGGGTGCGGCGCGTGCTGCCCAAGGACACGCAGACGGGCATTCCCGATGGCTATCTCGATCCGGTAACGCAGCGTTATTTCTATTCCGCGCTCGGCGAAAGCCCGGTCTATGCCAGCGACGATCTGGGCAAGACGTGGCAACTCGGCACGTTCGATTCGCCTGATCGCTATGACTGGAACCGGGTCTTTTCCGGGCGGCCTGTGACGCCGCGCGCTGGCGGCTATCCGACCAACATCTATTATTGCAACATGACCCAGCCCGGCGGTTTCGTGACCGGCGCGCGCTGCTTCAAATCAGTCGATGGCGGAAAGACGTTCAAGACCACTGGCCCTGATCCTTACAAGCAAGGCGATTGCAAAGACCCGACGCAACCGCGCGGTTCGGGCTTTGGGCGCGGTATTGTCGATCCCAAGGACGGGGCGATTTACATGCCGATCCATTTCTGCGGCGCGACGCGGGTGGTGGTGTCGCTTGACGAGGGCGCCAGCTGGAGCGAACGGATTGTCCGCAAAGACGAAGGCGGCGGCGGCATTGGCGTGCTCCATGCTTTGGCCTCGCCCGCCTGGCGCAAGCAGTTGATGAGCGGCCGCGCCAACACCGTGCCGGCTGAAATGGCGATGACCCAGACGAGCGATGCGCTGGGCATGGATGGCGCAGGGCGGCTCTATTATGTGTTCAACGACGACGACCATTTGCCGGTGCTGAGCTGGTCGGCGGACAAGGGGCAGACATGGACAAAGCCGGTGCGGATCAATCCGCCGGGCGTGGTGCAATCGGTGTTCACCGGCATTGCGGTGACGCCCGAGGGCCGCGTCGGCATTTCCTATTATGGCACCGACGGACAAGCAGGTCTGGACCGGCTATCTGGCGATCAGCGACAATCCGACCGCGCCGCTGCCCACCTTTGAAACCGCCGCCGTCACCCGCCCGGGCAAGCCGTTGATGCCCGAGGCCTGTTGCTGGGCAAGCGGGCCGCAGGAATATACCATTCCGCGCTGGGCACCCGATGGGTCGCTGTGGGGCGCGTTCGTTGCCACTGTGCCCAAGGGTGATGCGCAAGGCGTGCTTGGCCGTCTGGTGAAGCGATAGGTGATGGCGATTCACCCCGTCAAATTGGGCATAGCCGCCGCCGCTTTGGTCGTGATCCCGATTGTCGCTTCGCGCATTTATCCCTTTCCCGCGCCGGAAAAGGTGCAGCCGCCAAAGGCGCCGCCGCATTGCGCCGCCACCGTTGGCGATCTGCCGGGACGGCCAGCGGCGCAGGGCTGCATGTTCGATACCGCGATCCTCGATCAGTCGCCGTCAATCCAGGTGTCGCGCTCAGGGGTACTGTTCATCGGGCGGACGGCGAAAGGCGTGCTGCGCTCCACTGATGACGGCCTCAACTGGCAGGAAATCACCCCGCCCGCCCATGCCAATGGCGACAGTCATGCCAAGGGCGTCCACGGCACGGTCCATATCGATGCGGTGACTGACCGGGTCTATTACGTCACCAGCAACGCCGCCGCCTCGTGCGGCACGATGAAGGGCGGCGCGGTCGTTTCGTGGAGCGATGATCTGGGCAAGACCTGGGGCGGCAGCACCACGGGCTGCGGCACCTATGATTGGGGCCGGATGATCACCGGCCATCACCCCAAGGGGCTGAACCAGCGCGCGGTCTATTTCTTCGGCGTCGCCCCGCGTCTGGTCGGCGGTATTCGCCCGGTGTTTCGCTCGCTCGATGGCGGCGCGACCTGGGCGAAGATGAAGAACCCGGCCTCGGTCACCACCGAGGCTGGCGCGGGAGTCGCGGCTCCCGATGGCACGCTCTATTTCGATTATCCCGAATTTATCGGCTTTGATCCCTACCGCGTGGTCGACAAAACCTATCCGTTCAAACCCGCCAATCTGTGCCGCCAGATGATCGCGGTCAGCGAGGATTTTGGCGAGACATGGCGGCAGGAAGCGATCCCCAACTCGCTCGCCTGCAATATCCAGACCGGGCACCAGAAGGTTGCCGTGGACAAGGCCGGAACGGTCTATGCGCTGTGGACCGACGACCGCGACAACCAGATTTATCTGGTCGTCTCGCGCGACAAGGCGCGCAGCTGGTCAAAGCCGGTGAAGGTGATGCCGAAGGGCGCGACCTTCAACAATGGCCATGCCAACATCATTGCAGGAGAACCCGGCCATATCGTCATCGCTTCGCTCAACACCAGCGCGAAGGACAATCCGCGCCGCTGGATCGTTTCGGGCTATGGTGTGTGGAACGCCTATCTGGCGGAATCGTTCGACGGCACCAGCGCCACTCCCCACTTCCGCAGCGTCAATCTCGACCCGCCCGGAGACGCGACACAAGGCGAAGGCCAGTCACCCTCCGAAGCGGAAGCCTATATGGGCATGTCCGCCGATGGCGTCGCATGGACCGCCTTTTCCCGCCACGGCGCGCGATTGGGCAAGGGTTCACGCTTTGCGGCGGCGCGGATCAGGGAGTGACAGTCACTTCAGCTCCGCACGCGAACCAGCAAAATAGTCCATTTGGAATATTTTTCTTGTGCGGCGATTTGCGCCGGGCTTAGTGCAAGAACGCAACGCACATAGTGCGATTCATTCTTTCGGTCCTCTCATTGACGCTGAAACCTGGATCCAGTTGTGCCAAAACGACAATGGCCAACGGGCCCGCATGGGGAGATTTTCATGGCAAATCGAATTCTGTTTGGCACAGCCGCGCGCGCCGCCTTGCTTTTAGCCTGCTGGCAACCGGACATGCGGCCTATGCACAAGCAGCCGGAAGCAGCAGGCCGTCGCCGATGATGGCGGACTTGAAGAAATCATCGTCACGGCGCGCAAGTTCAAGGAGCGGTCTGCAGGATGCCCCAGTTTCGGTGACCACGGTGACCGGCGAAACGCTTGAAGCGCGCGGCATCCGCGACCTTTCCGAAATCACCAAGCTGGCTTCCTCGGTCAAATTTGATAGCGATGCCGATGTCCGTGCCGGGATTGCCATTCGCGGCGTCGGCCAGTCGTCGGACGTCAACGCCGCACCGGGCGTGGGCTTGTTCGTTGACGGGGTCTATCAGCCTTCGTCGGCCTACTACACCGTGCCCTTCTTCGATGCCCAGCGGATCGAAGTGCTCAAGGGCCCGCAAGGCACGCTTTACGGCAAGAACACCATGGGCGGCGCGATCAGTATCGTATTCGCGCGACCCGGGCGATCGGATGGCTGCCAATTTCGCAGTCGAAGGATCCAGCGGTCCGCAGATCGTCGCCAATGCCGCGGTCAGCCTGCCGATTGCGGGCGAAGCCTTCGGCAACCGGACATCGGTGTTCTACCGCTATTCCGAAGGCCTGCAGCGCAATCGCACCACGGGAGAAAACGCCACGCAGCGCCGTGACTTCGCCGTTCGCACCCGGTTCGTCGCCAATCCCAGCTGACAATCTGCGCAGCTCGCTGGCGCTGTTTCATGCCAATCTGCAATCGGCACCATTTGCCTATTCGACCACCAACCTGCCGCTCAACGAGCCGATCGACAATGTCACCAAGGACATCAACGGTCTTGATCGTCTCGAAGTACCGCAGCGTCAATTTCACCAACAGCCTTGATCTGGGCGACGCCGCGACGCTCACCTCGCTGACCTCGCATGACAATGCGAATGTCAACACGTTGGGCGATGCCGACTTTACCGGAACATCGGCACTGCGCGTATCGGGCATTCTGAAGCGCAACACGTTCGCGCAGGAACTGCGCCTGTCGAGCATGGACAACGCCGAATCAAACCTGCGCTGGCTGGTCGGCGCCTACTATTCGGATGACGAAGTGCGCAGCACGAGCCTGTCCGAGGCGCGCTTCCCCGTAGTTGGCTTCCGTCCGCTGTCGAGCGGCGCCAAGGCCGAAGACGGACGGAACTATGCCGGATTCGGCCAGGTGACGCTGGTCATGGGCAAGCTCGAACTGGTGGGCGGCCTGCGCTACGACGAAGATACCCGCACGAATGTCAGCAACGAACTCAGCGGCCTGACCGGCGTCAACACGCTGTTCAACGAGCGTGTTGTGTCCAAAGCCTGGCAACCCAAAGTCTCGGTCTCGTACCGCTTCACGCCTGATGTGATGGCCTATGCCCTCGTGGCGCGCGGATTCCGCGCTGGCGGCTTCAATGCGATCACTGCACCGGCGGCGTTCCGCTCGTATCAGGCCGAGCGGACGACGAACTACGAAGGCGGTATCAAGACCGAATTCTTCGATCGCCGCGTGCGCTTCAATGCCTGCGGCATTCTACACCGATTATACCGACATTCTGCAGACCGACATTTTCGTGAATCAGCGGCGGCGGGCAGACGGTGGTTTCGCGCAACGGCGGCAAAGCGCGCAGCTACGGCGTCGAACTTGATAGCGCGTGGCGGGTGACCAAGCGCGCTGACCCTGTCGGCTGGCTATACCTATCTCGACATCAAGAACGCGGCTATTCCCCTGGGCGGAATCCGGCGCGAGGTGAGCGGCTTCGCACCGCATAACTTCAACGTTCAGGCCGATTTCATGCAACCGATCGGCGGCGACATGTCGATCGGTGCTCCATGTCAGCGCGACCCGTATCGGCAAGACGCCGATGGCATCCGAACTTGTCTGGCGCGATGCGCACACGCTCGCCGATGCCTCGATCGATCTCAATATCGGCGCCTTGACGCTGTCGGCATTTGGCAAGAACATCTTCAATGAGAAGTACTACACAAGCTTCATCCCGCGCACGTCCACGGCGCTGCGGACCAGTGCGCTGGGTCTGCTCAATCGCCCGCCGAATACGGGATGCGCCTTTCCGGCCGCTTCTAGGCTGAATCGGGGTGACCAGCAGCCGTTGGTCACCCCTGCCCGGTTCCGACGCGATCCCGCGGCCGGGTTGCTTTTCTCCGGCCTGGGCCAATCTCGCTGTAAATTGCAGGTCGCCCTTCAACCGATTGCCTTTCGTGCAGATTGGCGGTCAAGGTTCACTGGATCGACCAGACCGCGTTGGCGGTCGCCGGGAAAGGTGAAATGGGATGCGCCGCAAGGTAGTAGCCGGATATGCACGCGGGAACGAAGCCCGGGCATGCGCATCCTGAACGTTGGCATCCAGTTGTTCGGGAATTTCGGCTTCGATAGCGTTTCAACGCGCGATATTGCTGCCAAGGCGGGCGTTCCTCCAGCATCGTTGCGCTATTATTTCGTCAACAAGGAAGGCTTGTACATTGCCTGCCTTGAGCATGTGCAGACTTTGACGTTCAAGATGCTGGAGGGCGAACTGGCAGCAACCGAACGCCTCCTGGCGCAAGACGATGTTGACGCTGACCATCTGATCGACAGCTTTTGTGCCATGCAGGATGCCAGGATCGACAGTTTGATGGGCGGACCGGATAACGGTGCGGCGGCCCTGTTCTCCATCCGCCATGACCTGCCCTCAACCAGTAATGCCGGCAAACTGGGCAGCTTGAATCCCGACGCGCAAAGGATGGCGACTTGCTACATCCAGGTTCTGAGCCGGATCAGCGGCAACACGGTGGATCTGCAATCGGCGCTGATCATCACAGCCATGATCTCCGGGCCAGATCGTCAACCTGTTCCTGCGCCGCAACCGCCTGGCTGAAATGGGATGGGAACTGACACCTGAGCGTCTGACCTGGTTGAAGGCAGCTGTCCGGCAACAGACCGCAGCCATCCTGAAGTCCTACCAGCCTTAGCTTCGCCTGATGTTTGCCCTGGCAGAATTGCCGTCAGTTCCTGTATAAATTTATTGCAAATGGAATATCTTTGGCCAAAGGTGTCGGAGTGCAACCAGTGTGCTGCCATCCCCGCCGGGCTGGCACTGCGCGCATGCCTGATCAAACCGACCGGAACACCAAAAGGGATAAGACAATGGAAAAAGCTCGCGGAACAAATCTGTCCCGCCGGACCGCGCTTGGTGCCTTGGGCCTGGGAACGGCCACTGCCTTGACCTCCAGCGGCGCAATGGCCGCCAAGCCGCGCGACAAGGTGACGATCTACCACGTCGAAGGTCGCCGGTCACAACGCGTGATCTGGCTGTGCGAAGAATTGAACATCCCTTACGAGGCGCTGTTCAAGCGGGGCGATATTCTGGGCTCGATCAACCAGATCAAGGCGGTAAATCCGGCAATGGCGCTTGCGCCCGACGATTGTTTTCCGGGGCAAGACGATGGTCGAATCTGGTGCGATCCTGGAATATCTGATGTCGCAATTCCCCGGCGGTGACAAATTGGCGCCGCGCAAAAGCTCGCCCGACTATGCCGATTATCTGATGTGGATGCATTTTGCCGAAGGCTCTGCCGCGTGCCGGATCGGAGCCGAGGCGACGCGGATCATGAACGGCGGCGAACGCGCCATCAAGCCGACCATGATGGGCGGCGTGTTCCGGATCATGGGCGCCCAGGAAGTCGTCGATTATGCCGAGAACTACATCAAGGCGAACCCCTATTTTGGCGGCCAGACCTTTTCCAGCGCTGACATCATGATGGAATTCGTCGCGACCTATATCAAATCAATGCCGTTCGATCCTGCAACCTATCCGAAATTGCGCGAGTGGCAGGCCAAGGTGCAGCAACGCCCCGCCTATCTGCGGGCCATGAAGGTCGGCGCGCCAGATGGCCTGGACAAATACAGGCCGCAGCCAAAACCAGCCGCGCAGTGAGCAAAGGTGGCGTGCACGAGTGAAATGGCGCTTTGAAGGGGACATCCCAATGTCATAAGCCCAATCGTGCACCAACCAGATCAGCTGCTTGGCTTTGCGGGCGGTCTAGGGCTTGTCGGGCCAGATCGGCAGCGGCACCGCGCGGATCAGCGGCCCCGCAATGGTATTGACGAGCATTGGGAAGGCATGGTTCACTGGCTTGGTGCTCCACTGCCCCTGATGCGTGCCATTCTACCACCCGGTCTTCTGCTCGGCATGAACCCGCAAGGTCGCAGCTTTAAAGGTCGGGATCTCGAGCTTGCGGCGCCTGCGCTCGGCCACCGGACCTATCCCTCTTTGACTGTGCGCATACGGCCGCTCACAGTAGCGCGGAGCTGCCGGTAGGCCTTGTTATGCCCTTTCTGTATAGGAACAATCCGTCGCCATCTTTGTAACACCCGGACTTTTTGTGGCTGGGAATCTACTGTGCCATGAGCCGACCCGTGATTGATCTTCCAGCTCCGCTCCCACAATTAGCCCCTCGAAATCGTGGATTCAGGGAAATTGTGAAGAGCAATTCAAGAACATCGAAAGCGCAATCAAGCTTCAAAACCCCAAAAATGTACGCCCGTCCGGGATAAATCAGGCAGTCTTGGGTTGACATAGATGGCGGAGAGGCAGGGATTCGAACCCTGGGTACCCTCTCGGGCACGCCGCATTTCGAGTGCGGTGCATTCGACCACTCTGCCACCTCTCCGCGAAGCGTCATTGGCTCGAAAGCCAGATCGAAGGCGCGCGGTTAGCCGATGGCGAAGCGCTTGCCAAGCCCTGCGTTTGCACAATCGGAGCCAAGCCCGCGCAGCTCGCTTGTATCGCAGTGCAGCGAACCCTATACTCAAGCCATGAATCGCGCGACATTCTATTCACCGCAGGCAGGCAAGCGAATTGACGCGCCGCTGCGCACTTCCGCGCGGTTTGCGATTGGCGATATCGTGCGGCACCGGATGTTCGATTTCCGCGGAGTGGTATTCGATATCGATCCCGTCTTTGCCAACAGCGAAGAATGGTACGATTCGATCCCCGCCGAAGTTCGCCCGAGCCGCGAACAGCCGTTCTATCACCTGCTCGCCGAAAATGGCGATTCCAGTTACGTCGCCTATGTCAGCCAGCAGAACTTGCTGTCAGACGGCGATGCCGGCCCGGTCGATCATCCGTCGCTCGATGAACTGTTCGAGGAATTTGACGAAGGCCGCTATCGCCTGCGCCGGTCGCTAACGCACTAGGCTATCGGTCGGCGTCAGAGATAGAATTCGTTCACCCGGTCATACCAGTCGTCGATGCAAGCGGCATCCTCACAACTGGCGCGTTCGCGCAGGAATTCGCGCTGGCGGCGCAGCAGGGCTTGCTGATCGGGCTTGTCGAGTGTTGCCAGCACGGCTTTGAACCGGTCTGACAGAATCCGGTCCTTCCGCGACAGTTCGCGGTTGCCGCAGATCAGTTTCAGAACGGCATCGGATTGTCCCGCACAGTTGAAACTCGGCGCGAAAGTGCGCGGAGCCGACTTCGAATCAGGACTTGCTGATGCAGCCGCAGTGGTAGCGGCCGCAGGAACAACTATTGGTGCTGCTGTTGCCTCAGGTTCAACGGCGGCAACTGCGGCGGCGACTGGCTTGGCTGGCTTGGCCGCCGGAGCACCCGCGACCGGCACCGGCTTGACCATCCCGCGATCATCCACCAGCCGCCACCACAGCACAATCCCCAGCAGCGCCGCGATCAGCAACCCGGCGAGCAGCCAGCCCGCTGACAAGCCTGAGCCAGTATCATCCGTTTCGGTGACAGCCGCCGGGGCATAACTGGCCGCAGCTTGCCGGTTCTGATCAAGAATTCGCGCTTTCTGTTCGGCAAATTCCGCATCGCTGAGCGCACCGTCGCGGTGCAGGCGGGTCAAACGCTCCAAGGCGTCCAGCCAATCGGTCATGCGGCCAACTCCCCCAATTCAGTCTTGAGCGTTCAATTCTTGAGCTTCCAGCCGCTGCGCAGCAACTTGTAGAGCACGCACCAGCAGCACCAGGTTCAGCACCCCCAGCCCGATCGCGCCGTTCAGCACTGCGCCATTGGTGCTGCCGATATCGCTCTGGCCCAGAAAGCCGAAGCGGAACCCCGAGATGACATAGAAGAACGGATTGGCGCGGCTGATCGTCTGGAACAGCGGCGCCAGATTATCGATCACGTAGAAGGTGCCCGACAGCAACGAGAGCGGAGCGATCACGAAGTTGCTGACGGCGGCGTTATGATCGAACTTCTCGGCCCACAGCGAAGTGATCATGCCGACGGTGGCCAGCATGGTCGCGCCCGCCAGGCCGAACCAGACCACCGCCCACGGGTGTGCCATATTCAAATGCACCCCCGGCCACAGCAGCATCGCCGCCGCGACCGCCAGCCCGACCAGCACCGCGCGCGTTACCGCCGCGCCGATCATCGCCAGCATCAATTCGCCTTCGCTGAGCGGCGGCATCAGGTAATCGATGATCGTTCCCTGGATCTTGCCGGCCAGGAATCCGAAGCTGGTATTGGCAAAGGCATTCTGCATCATCCCCATCACGATCAGCCCCGGCGCGACGAAGGTGGCGAAGTTCACACCCAGGATCAAACGGTCCGAACGGCCCATCGCAACGCTGAATATCACCAGAAACAGCAAGGTCGTGATCGCCGGGGCCCAGATCGTCTGGGTCTGGACCTTGAAAAACCGGCGCACTTCCTTCATATAGAGCGTCCACGTCCCCAGGCGGTTCACCCCGTGGATGATGGGAACTCCCTGGGCCGGAAACCTGCCTTGCCCCGATCCGGTATCGGACGGGACAGGCGTTGCGGATGCCAGAGAAGTGGATTGATCTACCATGGTCTGCCGCCTATCGGCTGGCAGTGGCCATGGCAAGCGCGGGTCTGCATGGACCCTGATGAGGTATTTGAATGAGCTGGACCGACGAACGGATCGAAACCCTGACCAAGATGTGGGAAGGCGGCTCCACGGCCAGCCAGATCGCGGACGAATTGGGTGGGGTCAGTCGCAATGCCGTGATCGGCAAGGCGCACCGCTTGGGTCTGAAAGCCCGGCCCTCCCCGGTCAAGCCCAACGACAAGCCCGAGGTCGAAGCACCGGTCACGGCCAAGCCGCCCAAACCGGCTGACCCAGCGCCGCGCCCGGCCCCGCGTGCAGCCGCTCCGGTCGCGGCCCCCCGCCCTGCCGCGCCAATTACGGCGGCCCCAGGCGCAACGCCCTCGGCTGCGCCGCAACCCCGGATTGTCTCGGTCGGCCCCGGCGGGTTCCTGCGCCAGGGCCCCGGTGATCAGCAGCCGCCGATCCCGCCCGCGCCGCCGCGCCGCCTGGTCCCGGCCAAGCCCAGCGCCGAAATTGCCGACAAGACCAGCCTGCTCGATCTGAATGACCGGATCTGCCGCTGGCCGATGGGCCACCCTGGCGAAGCGGATTTCCACTTCTGCGGCTCTGCCGTGAACCCCGGCTTCCCTTATTGCGTCGAGCATTGCGGCCGCGCCTATCAGGCGCAACTGCCGCGCGGACACCGCCGTCCGCCCCCGCCACTGCCGTTTGGCGGGCCACGGGTGCGGTAAGGCTCCCATTCTGATCCGTTCGCTGACTTAACTCCAGCGCGCAATTGCCGTTAACCATGGCATGACCGCACACGATCCATCGCTTCACCGCCCACCGGGTGGCATCCTTCAATGGTTCGGACTTGGTCGCGCTGGTACCAATGCGCCTGTGCATGGTCAGCGTGAGACGCTGCGTCAGCACCAGTTGCACGCCATCGGCGAATTCCTGGAACAGCACCGGCTGGAACTGTCAGCCCAGACCCTGACCGCCGCGCATGGCTATCTGACTGGAACCGACCAGCATCTGGCGCGGCAGCTGGACCGGCGGGTGGCAGATGGCGATCCGGTTACCGGCGATTGGCTGGACGAGGTGCATCACCGGCACGACCGGGCAGACGAACTGGCCGAACTATCGGCTCTAATGCAGCGGCTGGAAACCAGCATCGATGAGTTCTCCAAAACCAGCATCGACGCCCGCAGCGTCACCACCGATTACAACTCGGCACTGGCAGCCCATGTTGAGGAACTCGATCAGGCTGGCAGCGCGGGTGCAGTGATCAGCGATCTGGCCAATATCGCCAAGGCCATGCTCAGGCGCACGCGCGACATCGAAAAGGCAATGGTGCTGAGCGAGGCTGAAACCCGCAAGCTGAAACGCAATCTTGAGGTCGCCCGGCGCTCATCCGAAGAGGACCACCTGACCGGCCTGCCCAACCGCCGCGCTTTTGAAGCGCGGTTTGAAAGCGAATACCGCGCAGCCCGCGCCGCAATGGAACCCTTGTGCCTGGCGCTGTGCGATATCGATCACTTCAAGGCGATCAACGATAGCCATGGCCATGACGCAGGTGACCGGGTGCTGCGGCTGGTCGCGCAAAATCTCGCCCGGATTTCCGATGATCGCTGTCACGTTGCCCGCCATGGCGGCGAGGAATTTGTCGTGCTGTTCCGCGAAAAATCGCTGGAAGACGCCGTCCATGCACTCGACCTGCTGCGGCAGGAGCTGGCGGCGCGCAAATTCGTCAACCGCGCGAATGACAGCCCGATTGGGCAGATCACCTTTTCGGGCGGGGTCACCGACGTGTTCCTCCACGGTGATCGCCGCGCTGCCTTGCGCGCAGCGGACATCGCGCTGTACCGGGCGAAAGAGCGCGGTCGCAACCGGATCGAAATCGCTGGTCAAAGCGACGGACGTTCGCTCACCGGTTGAGCAGGAACACCACATAGCCCCGAAACAGCGGATCGCGGCGCAGTGCGGGCGGTTCCTGCCACATCCCGCCTTGCACCAGTGCGACCTTGTGCGGCACTGGCACCCGCGCCAGCCGCGCCAGATAGCGATCATAGCCGGGGATCGTGGTGCGGCCCTGATAGCTTTGCACGACCACTTCATCGACCACGCCCTTGAGCGCAGCGAGCGCAGCAGGATCGGCGTGGGCGCTCCAGTCCATCAGCCCGGTGATCGACAGCTTCTGATCGGCAGGCAGGGTCTGACGCAGTTGGCGCAAGAAGGCGGCGTAACCAGCAAGGCCCGCCGTCGCCGCATCGAAATCGATCTGCACCCCGGCCAGCCGGTTGCCACCGCGCCAGCGCGCGATCTCGCGCGCCAAGGCCGCCTGCGTAGCCGGATTCCAGTCGAGCGAGGCAGCGCGGACCACCAGCCACAGTTCAGGCTGGCGCAACTGCGGCACCCCGGCGCGCAGCGGCACCCAGACCCCATCGCGGCGGACCTCTGCGGCGAGGATGTAGACGGTGCGGGCGCGCTCCAGCGCCGGTTGCGGGGCAACACCGGCCCAGAGGTAGAAGGCATCATGGTGCGCCGCATCGACCCGGTGCGGTTCGGCGGTGCACGACGTGAGCAGCAGGGCCAGCACCGCCGCCAGTCCCCGCCGAACGCCGTGCATTACCAATAGAGCCGCAGCTTCTTGGCCCAGCTGCTGGCGGGATAATCGCGCTTCAGCTGAGCGAACCAGGCCTTGCGCTGCGCCACCGGCACGTCCGCCCCGCCGCAATCATTGATCGCGCTGGGCGCATAGCACATCACCGCGCGGTACAAGGCATAGGCCTTGTCGTTCGATGCCGCAGTCGGACTGGCGATAATCGACGTGTAGAACGCCGACCGATTGAGCCGGGGCCCGGGGAACCCGCGCGCTGCGCCGCCCAGCTCATCGGCCTTCGGTGCCCGATCATAGGGGCCGGCCAGATAGTCCAACCCGTGGAGGCGGAAGAAATCACCCAGGCACAGCCGCCCGGGAATATCCTGCGGGGTCTTGGCCAAGGCCGCTGCGGTCACCGCGATCGGCGCGCAGGGATAGCCATCGCCGACCTTGCCTTTGGTATAGATCGCAGCCGCGCCATCGGGCTTGGCGAGCGGGAGCTTGGTATCGGCGGCAAAACCGGCGAATTGCCCCCGGATCAACTGGTTGGACAACAGCGTGCTTAGCGCTGCATCACGTTCCTCGGCCGGATTGGCGCGATCCTGCACCACCTTGCGCAACAAGGGCGGCGCGGCGGACCAGGTCAGCAGGATCCGGCGCACCGCAGTGTCGCGCACTGGCGAGCCAGCGGCAAAGACAGCATCCAGCTTGCCCGCACGCTCCCAGTTGAGCGCCAGCCCCAGCTCCACCGTCGTGCGCTGCCAGGCAGAGCTGGTCCCGCCGATCAGCTCCTGCCAGAACCCCGCCTCGTTGCGGTCCTTCAGCGCCGCCAGCGCCATGCCGCGCAGCACCTGGCGGCTGAAATCCAGATTGCTGTGCTTGGTTTGCCGCGCCGCATCGGGAACCAGGGCCAGCACGCGCTTGTAATCCTTCGCCACGTAAAACGCGTGAGTCGCGCGCAGATAGTCGAACAACGCCTGCTCGCCCGCAAACTGCGGAGCCTGCGCCTCCAGTGCGGCGGCGGTCAGCGGCGGCGCGGTTTCACCCTCGCTGCCATAGCCGGGCCGCATCTGCATCAGGTCCAGCGTCGCCAGCAGCAGCGGACCGTCGGCAGCAGCCTGCTGATGCTGATCCGCCAGCAGCTTGTTGTCGATTTCCTCCACCAGCGTGGTCGCGCCCTCTGCGCCGGGCTGGACCTTGCCGAGCATCGCCGCATAGGCCTTGGCGAGCCCCTGGCGATCACCGCTCAGCCAGGCGACGCGGCGTTGCAGGCCTTGTGCCGAGCTGGCATAGCGCCCCTGCGGCCAGGTGGCAAGATAGCTCGCGAAGCCCGCCCCGGCGCTGCGTGCTGCGCTATGATCCACGGCTTTCGGCCCTTGGAACCAGCCGTATTCATCCACGCTCTTGGCCTGCGCCTGATTGAGCAGAACCCGCGCCGCCATGTAGTTCGCGGTTTCCTTCAACCACGGATCGGGCGCCGCGCGCAGTGCCGCAAATCCTTGCGATGCCGCATCCCAGTCATCGCGATAGAACGCCTCGGCGGCTTGCAGATAGGTCAGGAACGCCTTGCCCGGCGCGCTGCTGACCGCAGGCCAGGGCGCGGCACTGGCGCTCTCGCCGCCATCGCAGGCCGCAACCAGCCGCCCGCGCGCACCTTCCAGCGCAGCACGCTCCCCCGCCGGCAGCGCACGATTGGCGGCCAAGGCAGCGTTGAAGGCCGCCGCCCCGCTCTCCAGCGAGACGCAGCGCGAGCCGGCGCGGCTGCTGTCCGGTGCAGTAAACCCGCCGAAGTATTCATACCGGCCCGTATGCAACGCCATGTTGAGCTGTCGCCACGAATAGAACGTGTCCCCCCCGTTGGTCCATTCCATGTCCTGCTTGGGCGCGGCCAGCCCCTTGAAATCGAGCCCCGCGCGGTCGCGCAGCAGCAGCAGCAGGTTGACCCGGGTGTCATTGCCGGGGGTCAGCGCCGCGCGGCTGGCGCAGTCCAGTTCCTGCGATGACAGCTTCCATGAAACGCCGCAGCCCGGATCGGCGCAGGCCCAGGCGATCCCGGTCGAGGCCGCCAGCGCCAGCGCAGCCCATGCCGCAAACCCCGTTCGATTCATCGCTCAACCTCCTGCCACGCTGACCCGCAGCAGCATCACCGCGCAAAGCCCCGCGAGGCAAGCGAAAAGTCGTTCAGCGCGGCCCGGCGCGCTGCATCACTGCGATCCGGTGCAGGATCGTGGCGCGAACCTCCTCGATGTCGGCCTCACGCGGGGGCAAGCCGGGCCGCTTGCCCAGCCCGCGCACCGCGTGCTTGTGCATGTGCAGCAGGCGCACCGCCTGGTCGAAGGTCATGCCCCGGATCGGCGGCAGCGCATCGGGCAGGCCGGGCGAAAACAGGTTGCACCCCGCTTCGATCAGCGCGCACTCGATCCGGTCATAGCCCAGCGCGAGCGCCGCGTCCCAGCGCCGCGCGAAGGCCGGCCAGCGCTGCCGGTGGCCATAGGCCGAAGCCGCAGTCAGCCCGACCTCAGCGCAGGCCGCCTTGACGTTGCAACAGGCGGTCAGCGCCCCCAGAAACCGCTCCTCCACGCGCGGCGACCACCCATGCAGCCGCGCCCGCGCAATCTGCGGCCGCCCGCGCTCGCGCGCATGCTCCGGCGAAGCGGCCGGCGCCCCGCCGCCCCCCCGCACCACCAGCTCCTCGCCCGCAAGGTAAGCCCACCTGCCCGCAGGCTTCATCCCGCTTGGGCTATCTTCCCCATTCCGCTCAGCCTGAGCTTGACGAAGGCCCCGCGCCAAATCCGCCGCCGCCGCAATCGCCTCCCGGCACGCCGCATCGAACGCGGGATCGGTCGCGCGATGCAAGCTCACCCACGAGCGCGACACCTTGGCCTGCTCAGCAGACAGCGTCTGATTACCGGTCTGCGCGAGCGCGGCGAGGAAGGCGCGGCGGCGACTGGCGCTGATCTTGGCGCTCACTGGACCGTCCGTCCTGAGTGCTGAGCCTGTCGAGACGCAGTCGACCGAAGGTCAACTATCGAAGCAGCTTGGCTGTGTTTAGCGGTCACGAAGGGGCCTCCTGCGGTGGGGGGAGGCCAGTCAGCTATGTCAGGTGGGGGGCTGTAGGAAAGTGATATTTCAAATCGAATTCACGCCAAGTCAATTGATCACTATCACACGTCGCGCCATTCAAGGCCGACAGGCGGGATCGGTCTCAAAATTCATGATGACGTGGATCACACACACTTTTTGATGGGAAGCACTGCCCCAGGTCAGGTCGCAAGCAGGTATGCTTTCCCCAGCCAACATGATGTCGTCGACATTGCTCGCTTGCGATAGGGTTGTGAGGCCTGATCGCGTCTGCGTCGTCCAGTCCGGCGTCAGATCACGCAACGCATAGCCGAGCATCATGCCGATTGGCCTGTCGGTATAAGGGTGGACGGGATCGGCAAAGCGCAACAAGCCTTTCGAACCCAAATACGCGCCTTTGAGTTGAGCCTTCGACCATAGAGGTTTGGCCTCGATGCGGAGATCCAACTCGTCAGTTATTGTCGATCGGATCCTGATATCGTTTTTGAGGGCCTTGGGTCCGATGCGTCTGTGTGGCGGCCGCTTGGACTGCGTGTGGATGGCAAGATGTTCTTGGGCGGGATCGGCCGGCCGGGACGCCTTCAACAATCGCTCCGCGATCTCTTCGATTGCGTCGGTCATAGCGTCCTCGCTCGGAATGCGAACGACGCCACCCATGGCCTTTTGCTGCCGTTTCAGCCACCAGCCTTCCCGAACGGTAAATTTCCCGATGATAGCTGGGTCCGAGATCTCAGCCTCCACCGATCGAAGCAATCCGATGGTGCGGTCGAGGAATGACTGCCACATCGCGTATTTCGCAAACGACCATGACGGATGTGACAGTGCCAATCGGTCGCTGAGGGTCGGCGGAACTCATTGAGCGAGGATTTCCCGCGCGACATGCGCTGCGTCGTTGAATGCGCTGTCGACGGTCCAGAACGACGCGGCGTTGGGCTTGGACAAGCGGACCGAGGTCGCATTCGGCGTGTTCGCGACCGTGACAGCGGAGCTCTCCAGGAAGTCGCGCACGACCATGGGCGGTTGGATGTGCTGGTCTGGCAGTTGGGACGGCCCTATCGACACCACGATGTCCTGGGTCTCAGTCGTTTGGGCGTCGTTACGCACATCGACGCGGACATCGTCCGAGAACATGGATTGCAGCCGGCTCATCAGGACCTGCCGATATGCCTCCCGTCGTTGATCATCGGCAGGTGCCGCTGCCGATCGCGGTATCTTGCCGTTCTGGAAGCCTGCACGGAGCGTATGGTGGTCTTCCACTGCCAAACCGAAGACGCCCCCGAGACCGCAGTCCATAAGGCGTGCGACGAGCTTTGTGTCCGCGCCCTTTGTCGGGCCATCAACGAGTAGTTCGTTGATCGAACCGTATGGGAATGGTAGCCGACGGAGGTCGCGGGCCTCGAGCCGACGCTGATCCAGGATCCACGTCCTGCCCACCAGCGAGAGCATATATGTGACTGCGGCGTTCGCCAAGTAGGCCTTGATCTCCTTCAGCACGCGCGTTTTCGTCTCTGCGTCCACGTCGTCGTTCAGGAAGAAAATGCCCTGCAATGACGAGTTGAAGGCCACCGGTGCGGTCGTGACGTCGAACCTGCTCATAGAACGAGGAACGAGCAGCGAGGGTCCCGTGAACATCGTGGCGAATGGCGGTTTGGCGTCGGCCAAGTCTGACGGCTTCAAGGCGTATCTAGGTTTCACGTCGTCGGAAAGGCCCAACTGCGCCACGTATCCCGACCTGCGATCGGTCCCCAGGTGAAGCGCTGCGGCCACACCAGTTTCTGGTTCGTAGCCTCCACGGGAGATGGCCAGACCGTGAGCATCCATGAACGCTCCGAGCGACTGCATGCTGCCGTTGTTGATCCGGATCGCGAAGGCGCGGTCTAGCGGCGCCAGCATGAGCGCGTGGAACCAGCTTCTGGGTTCGTCTGCAAGGTCATACTGCCACGACAACTCGACGTTGCCGCGATCGACTACAATTGCCCAAGGTGTACCCGAGCGATCCAGCGGCTGGCTGGTTAGCAGGGGGCTATAGAGCCACGTCCTGTCCTCGCCGCTGGGTGGCGTCGCCTCCGAAAAGACGACCACGGCCGCCTCGTCGGCGTGCTCGAATAGTTTCCGCCGGAAATGGCCGAGATTGGTCACACCCCGTATCCTGTGTGCGCTGGCTAGGTCGGACGGGAACGAGCGTCGCCCGGACGCCTTGCTACCGACGAACGACTTGGCTTCGATCACGAAGGAAACCGTTGCTCCCGCAGCACAAAGGTCGCGCAGTGCGCGCCAAGCGAAGAGTTCAGCCGAACTGGACCAAGACACGGTTGTGCCGGCTCTGGGAAGCGTGGCCGCATACCGTCCGGCTGGACTGTCAGGTCCGAACTTGGTCCAAGGCGGATTGCCGAGTACGTGTGTCGCCCGTCTGGAGACATTCGCCGGAAGGCGTTTGAAGAAGTCGCGCACACGGATGTTGTCCAGCATCTTCGGGAAAAGCGCGGGTCCACTCTCGCTCATATCGTGAAGAGCCGTGCCGGGCAGATAGTCGAGCATCGTTAAGTAGAGGCTCAGCCGGGCCACGTTAGCCGCCTGCGCGTTGGTCTCGAAGCCGTGGATGCAGCGCTGAAGCAGTTCCCGCAGTAGCGGAGCGGTGGCTCGCTTCGACCCGACCTCCCGTTCGACGATGCGCCGGAACGCCGCCACGAGGAAGGCTCCCGAGCCGACTGCTGGGTCGCAGACGAAGGAGGTGCCGTCGAACGGTTTGATGCCGTCGGTCTCATCGACGATGTAATCGACTAGGTAGGACGGCGTGTAGAACGCACCGTCAGCAACCTTTCCGGGCAAGTTCTCGATCGCGAAGAACTGTTCGTAGACCTCGGCGAGCGTCTCCGTACGCAGCGCAGCGTAATCGACGTCGAGCAGTCCGAACTGAAGCGTGTCGCCCGACGTGGCTTCGTCGCGCCGGAGCACGTCACGGGCCAAATTGATGGCGGCATCACTGACGAGTCTCCGGCAGTTCGTGGAGAGCGGGAAGACCGTACCATTCAGGCGCCCGTCTATAGCGTCCGACAGGCGCCAAAACTCGGTCGATGTCCAATCGGGCGGCCTGTCCTTGCCAAACCGGTCAAGCACCAAGGAGGGACAGGCCTTCTTGCCCGCGCGGGTGGTTAGCTCGTCGACGTAGGACTGCGTCACGACGCCGCGGTCGGTTAGAACAAGCAGGTAGAGAACGCGCGCGATCACGGCGTTGGCTACGGCCGATCGGTCGAAGAGCTTCGGACTAACGGCACGCAGCTGGGTGTTCAGGTGGGCGATGTTCCTGCACAACCGCGTGTCGACGCGCGACCGACGGCCATCGCCAAAGCTTGACCAGCTAATCGATGAACGCAGCGCGATCGGCTTGATACCGGCGAGGGAGGGGTGGTCGCCGCTGACCTCCTTCCAAGGCGTCAGCTTGCCGCGCGTCTCCCGAGGATCAAACGCGTTGCGCACTTGGCACCCTTCCGGCGTGATGGCGAGGATGAGCGGCACGAGCGACTGCGACCAAATGGCACGGTGGGCTCGTTCGGCGTCAGCTGCACTTCTAGATGCTGTAACGTATACAACTGGCGTCGCAGTTGATTGGCCGCCTGCCAGGTGGGATCCCGGGCAGAACGCCCCGATGACATCCATCGAGCCGAAGGCTGAACGCAGCGCATGGGCGTGTCTTGCCACACGGGGGTCGTTGACGTCGGTCAGGTAGTCCCGATCATCGATATAGCCGATAGACTTGAGCAGACGCGATAGCTGCCCCGCAGGCACAGTGGCCTGTTGTGGCTTCTCGCCGTCTTGGACGCGATCGGTCATTTACGAAGTCTAAGCGCGATGTTCGCGCATCGCAAGCGCATCAGAGGGTATTTCAGCTTGTGATTCAGCGCGTTGACGGTGGTAAGCGCGATTTGTTCAGCAAGCTTCAGCTACTTACTTAATCGCCATTTCACGCAAGTTTTTCTTCTAGGCTGATGTCCACACATTCTATGACGCGATGCGCCGTTTTTCCAAAACGAAAGGCGGCTATTGATATGGTGGCAGCTAGAAACTGCAATTCCGCATTCGCCCAAAAGCTGACATTGAAAAAGCCGCGGGGATTGCTCCCCGCGGCCTCTCCCACAGGCTCCCGCACGCGCAGGAGCGCAAAGATCCTGGATCAGTCGTCGTTCTTGAGGAACGCCGGGATGTGATCCGGGGCCGGGCCGTCGTCGCGGCGCGGCGTGCGGTCGCGGTCGCCGCCGCCTTCACGACGCGGGTCCACGGTCACGGCCGCCACCGCCGCCTTCGCGGCGCGGGCCGCGATCACGGTCGCCGTCGCGGCGCGGGCCGCGATCGCAGGTCACCGCCGCGATCCGGGCGCGGTTCGCGCGGCGGACGGGTGTCTTCCAGTGCTTCGCCGGTTTCCTGATCGACGACGCGCATCGACAGGCGGACCTTGCCGCGCGGATCGATTTCGAGGACCTTGACCTTGACGGCCATGCCTTCGCTGACGACGTCGCCCGGACGCTCGACCCGCTCGTTCTTCATTTCGCTGACGTGGACGAGACCGTCCTTGCCGCCCATGAAGTTCACGAAGGCGCCGAAATCGACGATGTTGACGACCTTGCCATCATAGACCTTGCCGACTTCGGCTTCTTCGGTGATGCCGAGGATCCAGGCACGCGCGGCTTCGATCTGCGCCGGATCGGACGAGCACAGCTTGATCAGACCTTCGTCGTCGATGTCCACCTTCGCGCCGGTTTCGGCGACGATTTCGCGGATCACCTTGCCGCCGGTGCCGATCACTTCGCGGATCTTCGACTTGTCGATCTGCATCGTCTCGATCCGGGGGGCATAGTCGGACAGTTCGGTGCGGGCTGCGCCCAGCGCCTTGGTCATTTCACCCAGGATGTGCGCGCGGCCGGCCTTGGCCTGATGCAATGCGGCTTCGAAGATTTCGCGGGTGATCCCGGCAATCTTGATGTCCATCTGCATCGTGGTGATGCCTTCGGACGTCCCGGCCACCTTGAAGTCCATGTCGCCCAGGTGATCTTCGTCACCCAGAATGTCGCTGAGGACGGAGAACTTGTCGCCTTCCAGGATCAGCCCCATCGCGATGCCGCTGACCGGACGGGTCAAGGGCACGCCGGCGTCCATCATCGAGAGCGCGCCGCCGCAGACGGTCGCCATCGAGGAGGAGCCGTTGGACTCGGTAATGTCCGAGACCACGCGGATCGTGTAAGGGAAGTCTTCCTTGCTGGGCAGCACGGCCTGAAGCGCGCGCCAGGCGAGCTTGCCGTGGCCGGTGTCACGGCGCGAAGGCGCGCCAAAACGTCCAACTTCGCCAACCGAATAGGGCGGGAAGTTGTAGTGCAGCATGAAGTTCGAATAGGTCAGGCCTTCCAGCCCGTCGATCATCTGCTCGCTCTCGCGGGTGCCCAGCGTGGTGGTGCAGATCGACTGCGTTTCACCGCGGGTGAACAGCGCCGAACCGTGGGTGCGCGGCAGGAAGCCGACCATCGCTTCGATCGCGCGGACCTGATCGACCTTGCGGCCATCGATGCGGGTGCCATCCTTCAGGATCGCGCCGCGCACGATATCGCCTTCGACCTTCTTGACCGATTTCATCGCGGCCATCTGCGTCTGGGCATCTTCGCCTGCGAAAGCGACCTTGGCCTTGTCGCGCGCGGCATTCAGCGCGTTCCGAGCGGGCCGACTTGTCGGTCAGCTTGTAGGCGGCGGCGATGTCCTTGCCGATCAGGTCCTTGAGCTTCGCCTTGATCGCCGAGTTATCGGAAATCGCAACGTCCCAAGGCTCCTTCGCGGCCTGTTCGGCCAGGTCGATGATCAGGTTGACGACCTTCTTGCATTCGTCATGCGCGAACAGCACGGCGCCGAGCATGATTTCTTCATCCAGCTCACGCGCCTGCGATTCTACCATCATCACGGCATTGCCGGTGGCAGCGACCACCAGGTCGAGATCGCCAGCGGCGGCCACTTCCTGCTTGGGGTTGAGCGTGTATTCGCCGTCAACATAGCCGACGCGCGCTGCGCCGATCGGGCCCATGAAGGGCACGCCCGAAATGGTCAGCGCAGCCGAGGCGGCGATCATCGCCAGCACATCGGGCTCGCACTCACCGTCAAAGCTACAGAACCTGGGCGATGACGTTGATCTCGTTGTAGAACCCCTCAGGAAACAACGGCCGCACCGGACGGTCGATCAGGCGGGAAACCAGCGTTTCCTTTTCGGTCGCACCGCGCTCACGCTTGAAGAAGCCGCCCGGGATGCGCCCGGCGGCGAAAAACTTTTCCTGATAGTGCACGGTCAGCGGGAAGAAATCCTGGCCTTCCTTGACGCTCTTGGCAGCCGTGACGGCGCAAAGCACTACAGTTTCGCCATAGGTGGCGAGGACCGCGCCGTTTGCCTGGCGGGCAATGCGGCCGGTTTCCAGAGTGAGGGTCTTGCCGCCCCACTCCATCGATACGGTTTTGGTGTCGAACATGTGTTTTCCTTGTGACCCGCAGCGCCATATTGCGGTGCGGGGCCTCTGTTGCCGGAGATGCCGGTCCGGCCCGGTCGGAGCGCGTCCTTGCGCCCCCCTTCACTGGCCCCGCCGCCTCATTGCGTGCGGGGTCCAGAAACAAGAAACGGCCCAATAACGGGCCGTTTCCGGTGATTACTTGCGCAGGCCGAGCTTCTGAATCAGCGCGTTGTAACGATCAACGTCCTTCTTCTTCAGATAGTCCAGCAGGCTGCGACGCTTGTTGACCATCAGCAGCAGACCCCGGCGCGAGTGATTGTCCTTGTGGTGATCCTTGAAGTGACCCTGCAGCGTGTTGATGCGGCTGGTCAGGATCGCGACCTGAACTTCGGGCGAACCCGTATCACCCTTTGCGCGGGCGTTGTCGGTGATGATTTCAGTCTTCTTTTCGGGTGATACCGACATGTCATTTACTCCGCGACATCGGAAAGGTTGAACCCCCGCACCACCGTGGCGGTGCCACCGACAAGCTCCAGCAGTGCCACGGGAACAGTCCCGCTTTGTGCCCAATGCAGCCCGTCAGTGTGGGGCAGTCCGGTCAGAACCCGGCCTTGGCGGACCATGCTTGCCTGTTCCGGACTGAGGGAGAGAGCCGGGATGTCGACCAGCCCTGCCTCCAGCGGCAAGAGTACGTTCTCAAGTGGCGCGCCCTTACCCACTTCGTTCAGATTGTCCAGCGAAATCGCTTGAGCGAGCGTGAACGGCCCCGCCTTGGTGCGGCGCAGCATGGTGACGTGGCCGACCGTACCAAGGGCATGGGCGATGTCGCGCGCCAGGCTGCGGATGTAAGTGCCTTTGGAGACGTGGGCTTCCAACGTTACTTGATGCACTTCCTCCCCCGCGAGGGAGGGGGACCATCCACCGGATGGTGGAGGGTCACGGGCAAGTACTCCTACGCCTTGAAGGTCAGGAGTACTTGCCTGTGCCCCGCCACCACCTTCGGTGGTTCCCCTCCCCGTTTCGGGGAGGATTTGTAGTGCGTAAATTGTGACTGAGCGGCTCGCCAGCTCCACCAGTTCCCCCGCCCGCGCCAGATCATAGGCGCGTTCCCCGCCGACCTTCAGCGCAGAATAGGTTGGCGGAATCTGTTCGATCGGCCCGGTAAAGCGGGGCAGCACCGCTTCGATTTCGGCTAAAGTTGGGCGATGATCGCTTTCCGCAATCACTTTGCCTTCCAAATCGAGCGTATCGGTTTCCGACCCGAACGCGACCGCAAACGCATAGACCTTGCTCGCATCAAGCATCCGCCCGGCCAGCTTGGTCGCCTCGCCCAGCGCAATCGGTAGCACCCCGGTGGCAAGCGGATCAAGCGTGCCGCCGTGTCCGACCTTGACCTTGCCATAGCCCGCTTCGCGCAAGTTGCGCTTCACCGCCGCGACCGCTTGCGTCGAACCAAGCCCCAGCGGCTTGTCCAGAATGATCCAGCCGTGCGGCACGCAGTCGTTACCCAGCAATGGCCAGGGTGATCGAGAGATACAGGTCGGTCAGCCAGCGTACCGGCGGCACTACCACCCAGCCGACAATATCAAACGAAGGCACAATATACGGAATCCCGATCAGCAGGAGCAGCACCAGCGGGAAACCGAGTGGTCGCAGCTTTTCATAGGTCAGCGCAGCTTTCGGCGGCAGCAGGCCTTCGACGATATGCGAGCCATCGAATGGCGGGATCGGCAGCATGTTGAACAGCGCCAGAAACACGTTGATCGTGATGAAGTTGAACAGGTTCAGCGCCAGGAAGGCTGAGGCACTCATCTGATCGAGCGCCCGCGCTGCCGGGACCACCGCCAGGACCAGCCCAAGCAGCACCGCACCAATCGCAGCGAGTACCAGATTGCTACCCGGCCCAGCTGCGGCAACCAGCATCATGCCAAGCCGCGGATTGCGTAAGCGCTCCTTCACCACCGGCACCGGCTTGGCCCAGCCAAACACGGGCGCTTTCAGCAAAGCGAGCATGCCGGGCAGGACCACGGTCCCAATCGGATCAACATGCCGGAACGGATTGAGGCTGAGGCGCTTCATCTGCGCTGCGGTGGGATCACCCAGCGCCCGCGCGGTCCAGCCGTGCGCCACTTCGTGAAACACGATCGCCAGGATCAACGGGATGATCAGCGCGGCGGCCTGATAAATCGTCTCGGTCATAGTCCCAATCTTTCGCGGTCCCGTTCGACCACCGAAAACACCGCGCTGTCGCGGGAGTGGCCATTCCAGGTGATCAGATGATTGCGCAGCACGCCTTCGTGCGTAGCCCCCACTTTAAGGCAGGCGGCTTGCGAGCGTTTGTTGCGGATGTCCACTGTCAACTGTATGCGCTTGAGCCCGCAGGAAAAACCATGGGCAAACAACATGCGCTTCATTCCGCCGTTGATCATTCCACCGCGAAACTTAGGCCGCAGGTAGGTATTCCCAATTTCAGCCGAACGCCGGGCCGGATCGGCATCGGCCCAGCAGGTCATCCCGGCCAGCTCATCCGCCACCAGCACCGTCAGCGGCAACCGCGCCGGGTTTTCCAGCAGGCCATCGAAACTCGCATCGAATTCACCCGGACCAAACGAGCGGGCGTAGATTGCCCAGATCTCGGCATCTTCGGCGCAAGCCACGCGGAGCGCATCCCGGTGGCGTTCTTCCAGCGGTTCCAGCCGCAGCGCATCCTGCTCCAGCACAGCGAGCAGGCCCATCGGGTCGGCTTTCACCGCCCCAGCGCCTCGACGAAGTGCTTGCGGCACAGCGCGACATAGCGGTCATTCCCGCCGATCTCAGTCTGCGCGCCCTGCTGCACCGCCGCGCCTGAGGAATCGACCCGCAGGTTCATCGTAGATTTTCGTCCGCAGTGGCACACCGCTTTGAGCTCGACTAGCGAGTCGGCAATGCCCAGCAGGACCTTGGCGCCCGGAAACAATTCGCCTTGAAAGTCCGTGCGCAGGCCATAACACAGCACTGGTATCTTAGCCTCATCCGCCAACCGCGCGAGCTGCCAGACTTGGGGTTCGGTCAGGAACTGCGCCTCGTCGATCAGCACGCAGGCCAGCGGCTCAACCCGGTGCGCGGCGGTGATCCGATCCCACAGATCAGTGTCTGCACGATAGCGGTGCGCGTCCGCCCCCAGCCCGATCCGGCTTTCGATCGCCTGGTGATCGCCACGGTCATCCAGCGCAGCTGTCCACAGCATGGTCGCCATCCCGCGTTCACGGTAGTTGAAATCAGCCTGCAGCAGGGTGGTCGATTTGCCGGCGTTCATGCTGGCGTAGTAGAAATAGAGCTTGGCCATTTCAGTGTGCCCGTTCGACTTTTGTGGGGCTTTGTGGCCCTGCATAGCTGGCAAGGCGCTTTTCAAAGCTTACGAAGGCCGAGACGCCTTGCGCATCAGCGATATGAACCAAGTCGGCAAAATCGCCGCGCGCGCGGTATCGGGTCAATGCCCAACGTAACCGGGCAGGCCGATCCACGGTCAGCGACTTTATCGATAACACCGACTCCAATACGTCGGCGATGCGCCCACGGTCCAGGTTGCCAACTGTTCCGAGCAACCAGCCCAGTTCGAGCAATACGGTCCAGCCTGCCCAGCACGGCTGCTCAAGCAAGCGTGCCGCAACTTCATATTGTCCTTCGTCGTCGCGAAACACCCATCGCGCCAAAACGTAGGTATCGATCGCGATCACTTTGTCGCGCCGTCCCGCTTCTCTCCGAACTTCGCCGTAATTGCCTGGCGGATGCCTTCTTGCATCTTTTCTTTAGTCAACGGCGGACCGTCATAAACGAAGCATTCGCGAATCCGCTTTTGCGCTTCAGCCGCTGATAACTTCACGCTTTGTTCGGGTAAACGCAATACCACTTCCCCGCCGCGTTCGATCACGTCGAACACAGTCCCTTCGGTCAGGCCGAGCCGGTCCCGGACATCCTTGGGGATGACAATCTGGCCCTTGGCTGAGAGTTTGGTCTGTGCATTCATGTCGGTAAGATACGTCTTACCTCCAGAGGGGTCAAGCTCTCCTCGAATTTGACAGGGCACCCAGTCCGGCGCAAAATCGATCAAGCGATAGGCGTGGAAGGACGGCAATGCGATACCTGTTAGCGTTGCTGCTAATCACGACCGGCGCAGCCACCCCGACCTATCGCTACCGCCTTGACGAAGCACGCAGCTTGGTAAGCGCCAAGGTTGCGTTCCTTGGCCTTGCCAGCAAAACCGCGCGCTTCCCCAAGATGACCGGACGGATCACGTTGCAACCCGACCGACTCGACGCGATCGATCTGAATGTCGATCTGGATGCCCGTGCCCTCACCGCCGGGGACAAGGTCACGCTCGACCGGTTGAAGGGCAAGGATTTCTTCGATGTCGATAACCATTCGCTGGTCAGCTTCACCGGGCGGCGGATGACCATGACGGGGCCGAAGAGCGCAACTGTTGAAGGTAACGTCACTGCGCGCGGCGTGACCCGCGCGGCGGTGTTGCAAGTGGCCTTTGCCGAGCCGCCCGCAAAGGCCACCGGGCGCGAGCCAATCCAGCTGTCCGCTCGCACCACGATCAACCGCGCTGATTTTGGCATGAAGGCCTATAGCATGATCGTCGGCAAGAAAGTAACGATTGCGATCAATGCGCGGATGGTGCCGCTTTAATCTTCCAGATCGCGCTGAACCTTTGGATGGGCCAGCAAGCCTTCGATCCGGCTCGCCTCATCAAAGCTTTCGTCGGCGAGGAATTTGAGCTTGGCGGCAAACCGCAGCTTCATTCGCTCGGCCACTTCCTTTTGAAAGAAAGCGGTGTTGGTGCGCAATGCCTTCAGCACCTTGTCCTCATCCGCGCCGAGCAGCGGCTTCACATAGACGTGCGCGTGGCGCAGATCAGGCGACATCCGCACCTCGGTAACGCTGACCGCGTGCTTGGCTAGCACATCGTCATGCGCTTCGCCGCGGGTGAGCAGTTCTGACAGGATATGGCGCACCTGCTCGCCCACCTTCAGCAGGCGGACCGAGCGGGTCACGGGAGTGGCGGGTTGGACGGCCATTTTACCCTGTCGATGCGGCGAACTGACCCTTAAAGGGTCCGCTCGCGCATCTCCACGTCGAACGTTTCGAGCACGTCACCGGGCTTGATGTCGTTCGTATCCTGCAACAGTACGCCGCACTCGAGGCCGGCACGGACTTCCGCCACGTCGTCCTTGAAGCGCCGCAGTGACTGAATTGAGGTCTTCGATACGATAACATCGTCGCGGGTAACGCGCGTATAAAGACCCTTGCGGATGTACCCATCGGTGACCAGCAAGCCGGCCGCCTTGTCCCTCTTGCCCGCCGGGAACACTTCCTTGATCTCGGCGCGGCCGACCACGGTTTCGATCCGCTCTGGCCCCCAGATACCGGCCATTTCCTTGGCGACTTCCTCAGTCAGGTGATAGATCACGTCGAAATACTTCATCGGCACTTTGTGCCGTTCAAGCAATTCGCGGGCCTTGGCGTTCGGACGGACGTTAAAGCCCACCACTGGTGCCCCGGATGCGAACGCCAGATTGACGTCACTTTCGGTGATCGCGCCCACGCCGGAACTGAGTACCCGCACCTTGATTTCGTCGTTCGAAATCCGGTTGAGCGCGTTGACGATCGCTTCGGCACTGCCCTGGACATCCGCCTTGATGACGATCGGATATTCCAGCACCGTCGTCTTGTCCTTGAGCGCAGAGAACATGTCTTCCAGGCTAGGTTGCGCGGTGACAGTGCGTCGGGCGGTGGCCTGCTCGTGCCGGAACAGCGCCACTTCACGCGCGCGCGCCTCGCTGTCGACCACGGTCAGTGTATCGCCGGCCATGGGCACTCCGCCGATCCCCAACACTTCCACCGGGAGTGCCGGCGGTGCCTGCTTGATCTGTCGGCCCTTGTCATCCAGCATCGCGCGAACGCGGCCCGAATGGACCCCGACCACCAGAATGTCGCCGACTTTCAGCGTACCGCGCGTGATGAGCACGGTGGCGAGCGGTCCCTTGCCCTTGTCAAGCTTGGCCTCGATCACGGTGGCTTCCGCCGCGCGTTCGGGATTGGCTTTCAGTTCTAGCAATTCCGCTTGCAGTAGAATTTTTTCGATCAGATTGTCCAGCCCAGCCCCAGTCTTGGCCGAGACTTCCACGTCCTGCACATCGCCCGACATCGCCTCGACGACGATTTCATGCTCAAGCAGGCGCTCGCGGATTTTCTGCGGGTTGAACTCAGACTTGTCGCTCTTGGTGATTGCAACAATCATCGGCACGCCGGCCGCCTTGGTGTGATTGATCGCCTCGATTGTCTGCGGCATCAGCCCGTCGTCACCCGCCACCACCAAGATGACGATGTCGGTCACATCCGCCCCGCGCATCCGCATGTCGGTGAAGGCTTCGTGGCCCGGGGTATCCAGGAACGTGACCAGGTCGCCCCCCTTGGTCTTGATCTGGTAGGCGCCGATGTGCTGTGTGATCCCGCCTGCTTCGCCCTTGACCACGTCGGTGCCCCGCAAGGCATCGAGCAAGCTGGTCTTGCCATGATCGACATGGCCCATGATCGTCACCACTGGCGGGCGGGCTTGCAGCGTGTCGTCGGCATCAATATCGGTCGCGATATCGATATCCACGTCGCTGTCGCTAACGCGCAGGATCGTGTGGCCGAATTCCTCGACCAGCAGTTCCGCCGTATCCTGATCGATCACGTCGCCCATTGCGGCTGGCATGCCCATCTTGAACAGCGATTTGATTAGATCCGAGCCCTTTTCGGCCATCCGATTGGCCAGTTCCTGCACGGTGATCACATCGGGCACGGTCACTTCACGCGACTGTTTTTCACGCGGCTGGCTCTTGCCGGTGAAGTGCGCGCGGCGTTCCTTTTCGCGGGCGCGCTTCAACGCGGCGAGCGAGCGCGCGCGCGCACCTTCGTCCTCGTTCAGCGCACGGCTGACAGTCAGCTTGCCAGACTGGCGGCGGTTGTCGGTGACCTTCTCGCGCGGTTGATTGGTTGGCTTCTTTGCCACCGGTTCCGGGCGCTTTGGTGCGGCAACTGGCGTGAACCGGCGCGGTGCAGGTGCAGCTTCGCTGGCGGGAGCACTCTCCGCAGTATCGGCCACAACTGGTTCGGCAACAGACGCTTCGGCTGCAGCAACTGTAGCTCCAGCAGCTTCGACGGGTGCAGCAACAACCGGGCTTTCGGCTTCAACCTTTGAGCCTGCTTCGACGCGGCGGCGTTCTTCCTCCAGCGCACGCTGGCGCTCTTCACCTTCGCGGCGCGCTTGATCTTCCTGAATCGACAGGCGGGCTTCTTCAGCCTCCCGTTGCATCCGGGCAACGCGTTCCTGCGGGGTTTCCGCTGCTGCGGACGAAGGCCGGGGCGCCGGCCGTGGCGCCTCTGCTACCGGCGCAGGTGCAGCGCACAGCTGCGGGCGGCGGCGGTGCAGCAACCAGCGCTTCACCCGGCTTGCCGAGCACCTTGCGACGCTTCACCTCGACCACAACCTTGTTGGTGCGGCCGTGGCTGAAGGTCTGCTTGACCTCACCCGCCTGAACCGAAGTCTTCAAGCCAAGTGGCTTGCGGCCCAGGGTCGGTTTGTCATTGCTGTCGGTCATCGCTTCACTACGTCCTTCGTCTCAATCTCTTGGTCCCGATCAAAATCGGGTATCGTCGCAGCAACCGGTTCAGCCGCAGCCGCCCGTTCGCTCAAATCTTCGCCGGTCGCTTCGGCTTGTCTGGTAAAATGCAGCAGGCGCTCAAGCGGCTCGGCCACGCGTTTTGCGGCGGCCCGGTCGGTCAGCGCCAGATGGACGACGTTATCGCGGCCCAATGCCACAGACAGCGCCGCCCGGTCCAGTGGCAAGGTGGTGCCGTGCAAGCCTGATCCTTCGGCATCGCGCCCTACGCGCCAGGCTTGATCAAGTTTGCGCGAACCGTCCTGCCCGGCATCCGCTGCGTGCGCCAGCCAGGCGACCTTGCCCGCGCGGGCATTCTCCGCAATCCGGTCTGAGCCGGTGAGCAGCTTGCCGCTGCGCGTTTCCAGTCCCAGCCGGTCCAGAAACAGCCGCGTCAACGCGGCTTCGATTTTTGCGGGCAGGTCGGTGGGAATTGTCAGTACCGCACCCTTGAAGGCTCGGGCCAGCGCGCCTTTCAGCTTGCCCTTGGCCAGTGCCGTTTCAAGGTCGGCACGATTGACGCCCAACCACGCCCCGCGCCCAGGCGCGCGCGCCAGAACGTCCGGGTGAACCTCGCCCTCAGGCGAAATGGCGAGCCGGAGCAGCTCATCCCGGCTGCCGTGGCTGCCGGTGAGGATGCACTTTCGCTCCGGATCAGCGCGGGCCGATCCGGGTGCATTCGGGCGCTCTGACGAACCTTCGTTCGCCGGGTCCGCCGCAGAGATGCCGGAACCTAGCGGGTCATTGTGAGGAATCCGCATGGGCGGCCTCCTCTGTGACTGGCTCTTCGTCTTCGAACCAGTGCGCGCGCGCGGCCATGATGATTTCGTTGCCCTGCTCTTCGCTGAGGCCGAATTCGCCCAGCACCCCGCCGCGATCTTCATCGCGCACACTGCGGCGCGGCGCAGAACCATCGCGGCGGCGCTGTTCGGTCCGCTTCTTCGCGATCAGTTCATCGGTGGCGAGATCGGCCAGATCGTCCAGCGTCTTGATCCCGGCCTTGCCCAGCACCACCAGCATCTGCTCGTTCAGGTGCGGGATTTCGGCCAGGGCATCTTCCACGCCCAATTCGCGGCGGGTGGCGCGGTGCGCTTCCTCGCGGCGATCAAGCGCTTCCTTGGCGCGGCTTTGCAGCTCTTCGCCCAGTTCGTCGTCAAACCCTTCGATCGCGGCGATTTCAGCCAGATCGATGTAAGCGACTTCTTCCAGCTCGGTGAAGCCTTCGGCCACCAGCAGCTGCGACAGGGTTTCATCGACGTCGAGTTCTTCTTCGAACATCTTCGAACGCTCGGCGAACTCCTTCTGGCGCTTCTCGCTCGATTCCGCCTCGGTCATGATATCGATCGCCGAATTGGTCAGCTGCGACGCGAGCCGCACGTTCTGTCCCCGGCGGCCGATGGCGAGCGAAAGCTGATCGTCGGGCACCACCACTTCGATGCGGGCCTCGTCCTCGTCGATTACCACGCGGCTGACCGTGGCAGGCTGCAACGCGTTGACCACGAAGGTCGCGGTGTCTTCGCTCCAGGGGATGATGTCGATCTTTTCGCCCTGCATTTCCTGCACGACCGCCTGAACGCGGCTGCCCTTCATACCGACGCAGGCGCCGACCGGATCGATGCTGCTGTCGCGGCTAATCACGCCGATCTTGGCGCGGCTGCCCGGATCGCGCGCCGCAGCCTTAATCTCGATGATCCCGTCATAAATTTCGGGCACTTCCTGCGCGAACAGCGCCTTCATGAATTCCGGATGGGCGCGGCTGAGGAAGATCTGCGGGCCGCGGTTCTGGCGTTCCACCTTCATGATATAGGCACGCACGCGTTCGCCGGTGCGGGCGGCTTCACGCGGGATCTGCTGATCGCGGCGGATCACGCCTTCGGCGCGGCCCAGGTTGACGATCACGTGGCCGAATTCGACCGACTTGATCACGCCCGTTACCAGTTCCCCGGCGCGGTCCTTGAATTCTTCGTACTGACGCTCACGCTCAGCATCGCGGACCTTTTGGAAGATCACCTGCTTCGCCGATTGCGCATCGATTCGGCCCAGATCAACCGGGGGCAGCGGATCGACGATGAAGTCACCCAGCTTGGCATCGGCGTCGAGCTTCTTCGCGGCGGTCAGATCGACCTGCTTGAAGTAATCCTCAACCTCTTCGACCACTTCGACCACGCGCCACAGGCGCAGATCGCCGGTGCGCGGGTCCAGCTTGGCGCGAATATCGTTTTCTGCACCATAGCGGTTGCGCGCAGACTTCTGGATCGCTTCTTCCATCGCTTCGATCACGATCGACTTGTCGATCAGCTTCTCGTTCGC
Organism: uncultured Alphaproteobacteria bacterium; assembly: GCA_963802015.1. GTDB lineage: Bacteria > Pseudomonadota > Alphaproteobacteria > Sphingomonadales > Sphingomonadaceae > Novosphingobium. Next base: position 53,204 of record CAWDHB010000003.1, on the reverse strand, counting down.
AACCGAGGTTGCAATCGCGAGCAGTTCAGCGCGGTTGGCGGAAATCGGACTGGCCATCTATCAGTCTTCCTGTTCTTCTAGAATTTCGTCAGCGACGCCATACACTTCTTCATCTACTCCAGAAGTGTCCAGCGGGCGGGTTGCAGCAATCAAGCGGTCGGTCAGGACCAGCTTGGCGGATTGAACATCGGCGAACGCAAACGTGACAACGCCGGACTTCTTGTCATCCAGCGAAATCATGCCAGCATCGATCCCGATCAGGTCACCCTGCAAGGACTTGCGGTTGCCATCTACGGGATTGATCAGCAGCACCCGGGTTTCATGCCCGGCCCAGTTCACGAAATCCTGCGTGCGGGTCAGCGGCCGGTCAATCCCGGGCGAGCTCACTTCCAGCCGGTAAGCTTCGGAAATCAGCACCTCGCCGGCTTCTTCCAGCGCGTCCATCCGGTCGGATACCCGGCGCGAGAGTTCAGCGCAGTCTTCGATCACCAGTTGGCCGGTTTCGGGGCGTTCGGCCATGATCTGCAAGGTGCAGTCCTCATCACCGACTTCGCTCTTGCCGAACAGCTTCACCCGCACGAGCTCAAACCCGAGCGCCTTGGCCTCCGGTTCAACAATCTCAAGCAAGCGCGCAATATCGGTCATCAAAGCTCCATTGCCGACGATTGTGACTGCCTACGATTACGAAAAGCCGTTTCGCGCCGGCCCCTGTCGGCGCCAGCCCCTTCGTTGCGTCACAATGTCGGGATGAGCGCCCAGTAGGCGGGGTTGGGCGGGATTGCAAGCGCGGATTGGCAACACTGGACGCAACCAAACCATTTTTCAATGGGGACTGTCCCTATTTAAACTGTCAGCCTTGTCCCCGCTCCATCAGCCCATGTTTCTTCATGGTATGACGCAACTGGTCGTAGCTGAGGCTCAGGGCCTTCGCGGTCTGGCGCTGGTTGAAGCGGTTGGCCGCCAGTGCGGCTTCGACAATCGCGCGTTCCTGGGCATCAATCGCGCTGCGCAGATCGGTGACACTGGCGGGGTCAGGCACCTTTGGTTGTGGTGACGGGCCAGCGGCGGGTTCGGGCTCCGGGCGCCTCACTGGTACCGGTTGCCACGGGCTGGCAAAGGGATCGAACTCGATCTGCTCGACTGGCGCTTCGCCGTCATCCCAGCGATAGATCGCGCGTTCCACCACATTGCGCAGTTCGCGGACATTGCCGGGCCAGGGATAGTCGCGCAATTGCTGCATGGCGCGCGGGCTGAAGCCCGACCCAGCTTTCCCAGCCAAGTTCCGCCGCCATCCGCCGCCCGAAATAGTCGGCCAGCACCTCCACATCACCGTCGCGCGCGCGCAGCGGCGGCAGGGTGATCACCTCAAAGCTCAGCCGGTCGAGCAGATCGGGCCGGAATCGTCCCTGCTCGGCCAGACGCGGCAGATTCTCGTTAGTCGCGGCAACAATTCGCACGTCGACTCGCACCGGACGCGAGGCCCCGATCCGCGTCACCTCGCCGTATTCGACCGCGCGCAGCAGCCGTTCTTGCGCGCCCATCGACAGCGTGGCCAGTTCGTCGAGAAAAAGCGTGCCTTTGTCGGCTTCTTCAAACCGTCCCACCCGCGCTCTGGTAGCGCCAGTGAACGCACCCGCTTCATGACCAAACAGCTCCGCCTCGATCAAGGTCTCTGGCAAGGCCGCACAGTTGAGCGTGATCAGCGGCTCGGCCCAGCGGCGGCTGAGTTGGTGCAGGCGCTCGGCAATCAGCTCCTTGCCGGTGCCGCGCTCGCCAATCACCAGCACCGGGCGCTGCAATGGCGCGGCGCGGCTGGTGCGCTCTACCGCATCGAGAAAGGCTCCGGACTGGCCGATGAACTGGGTGTTGCGCTCCACGCCCAACCTATAGTAAATTTTACCAACTATCCGCAAGAACTCCCGCACGTTGTTGGTCGAATAGTGGTCAAATCGGCCAAAATCAGGCCCGCACAGCGTTTGGCACGTGCCTTGCTGATACATGAACAACTGCCATTCCGGCGACCGTTCAAAAAGGCACTTGCCATGATCAACCGTCTGATCACCCCCCGCACCCTACTCGACAAAGCAGTCGCGCTCAGCCTCGCCGCGATGCTGGCGATGAACGTGTTCGTCCTGACGCAGCAGTTGGAAGCCGCGCCCTCGGTCGCAAAAGCTGACGCCGCCGCTGCGGCGCGGCAGGCTTGATTGGCGAAAGGTGAGCGATCCCATGAACCACGACAATGATCCTTTTGACCTTGGGCCGGTCCATCCAGAGCAACCCGCTGGCGGTCCCCAGTCCCCCCGCCCCCAGCCTGGACAAGGCTCGGGCGGGCCGGCTCAGACCTTCATCCGCGATACCCGCCGGGCGTCGCGGCTGGACGCCGAACTTGAACGTATCCGCACTTCGCAACCCCCTTCTTTCGGAGCACCCTTGATGGGCATTTTCAGCCGCACGCGTGACATCATCGCCGCCAACTTCACCGATCTGCTGGATAAGGCAGACGATCCGGAAAAGATGATCCGGATGATCATCTTTGAAATGGAGGAAACGCTGGTGGAAGTGCGCGCCAGCGCGGCGCGGACTATCGCTGATCAGAAGGAAATGCATCGCCACACGGTCAAGCTGGACCGGTTGCAGGCCGACTGGGGCGAAAAGGCGCAATTGGCGCTGAGCAAAGACCGCGAAGACCTCGCCCGCGCGGCCTTGGTGGAAAAGAAGAAGTCTGGCGACATGGCCGACCAGTTGAAGGTCGAAATCGCAGTGCTGGACGATGCCCTGCGCGCTTACGAACTGGACATCGACAAGCTGCAAACGCGCCTGCGCGAAGCCCGCAGCCGTCAAAGCGCGATTGCCGTGCGGCTGGAAAGCGCGGAAAATCGGGTCAAACTGCGCACGCTGCTGGCCAGCGAGCGGGTGGATGAAGCCATGGCACGGTTCGACCAGCTGGAACGCCGGGTCGACTATGCCGAAGGCCGCGCCGACGCGCTGAGCCTGGCCGATGGCCGCGGCAAGCCCAGCCTGGCCGACGAAATCAATGCCCTCGCCGGGCAGGACAAGATCGACGAAGAACTGGAAGCCATGAAGCGCGCGCTTTCGGGCGATGCGAAGGAGGATTGAGCGGTGAGCGAAGCAGTCATCATAGTTCCACTGATCGTAATCGGCCTGCCGTGGTTGATACTGCATTATGTGACGCGGTGGAAAACCGCGCCTTCGCTGACCACGGACGATGAGGCGCTGCTTGAGGATCTCTACCAGCTGGCCCGGCGTCTGGATGAGCGGATGGACACAGTCGAGCGGCTGGTGGGTAGCGATAATCCCGATTTCCAGTCATCCCGGCTGATGCATGATCGCGAGATAGACAATCAACCGCTGCGTGAAATTGACCGAATGCTGGCTAACAAGGGGAGACGCTGAGATGAATAGCCCACGCACCACGCTTTATCGCGACAAGTCCAATTCCAAACTGATGGGTGTCTGTGCCGGAATCGCCGATTACACGGGGATCAATGCGCTGTGGATCAGGCTCGGCATGATTGTCTCGCTGGTCACACCGCTCAGCGCGATCACCTTTCCGGGCTATTTCATCATGGGCTTCTTGCTCAACAAGAAGCCGCAGCAGCTTTATGCCGACCGGCAAGAGCAGCAATTCTGGCAAGGCGTGCGCCAATCGCCGAAGCGCACCGCCCGCGAAATCCGCGCCAGCTTCCGCGACATTGATCGCCGTCTGGCCGACGTGGAAACGTACTATGTTACCGCCAACCCGCGCCTGTCTGATGAAATCGAACGGCTGCGTTGAACGCCAGACAACCGGAAAGGGGATACTACCATGAATGGCACGCTAGCCTTGCTGATACCGATCATGATCTTTGCGATCCCGTTGCTGGCGATCTGGACCAAGCATCAGCAAAAGATTGCAGAAACGCAACTTCGCTCAACTGCTGATGTGACGGCAGAAAAAGCCGCACAATACGCTTCGCAAACTGCGCAACTCGAAGACCGCGTCCGGGTGCTGGAACGGATTGTAACCGACAAGGGCTATGACGTGGCCAGCCAAATCGAAGCACTGCGCGATGCCCGCAAGGTCGAAGCGCTGATCGATAGCCGTGAGCAGGAGATTCGCTGATGGATTGGGGTGATCCCGGCTTCGTGATGGCGATTGTCGCCCTTTCGACGATCGGCTGGCTGATCAACAACTGGATTCGCGCCAAGCACGGCTACGCGCTGGAAGACGAGTGGGGCGGCAAGACCGCGCGCTCTGACACCAAGGCGACCGAGGCGCTGAGGGCCGAGAATGCCGAACTGCGCGAGCAGCTGAGCCATTTTACTGACCGGGTGAAAGTGCTCGAGCGGATTGTCACAGACAAAAGTGTAAATGTCGCCGCCCAGATAGAAGCGCTGCGCGATACCGAAACAAAGGAAGTCCGCTGATGGACCCCGACAAAATTGAAGTCATCCGTGTGCTCTTTCCGGTTATAGCTACTATCGGCGTGGCCGGGGTGGCTGGCTGGGTGATCACCACCTGGATGCGGATCAAGCACGGCTACCCGCTCGATGGGGCCTGGGGGCAGGCGGTCTATCCGCGCAAAAATGAGGAAGCGATCGAGCGGATCAAGCTGCTCGGCCAAGAGAACGCCCAGCTCCGCGCAGAACTCAGCTCGATCAAGGACCGTATGGCCAATGTCGAACGGATTGTGACTGACAGCGGTTATCAGCTGACCCAGCAAATCGAATCGTTGCGGCTTGAAAAGGACAAGGTGCAATGAACTTTGCAGAAGCCATCGCCTTTTCAGCATTGATCATCGGCCTCATCTCCGGAGGCGGCATCTGGTTCAGCGCTTATGAAAGGCGCCTGAAGAACCGCGAACGCGAACTGGAATTGCATGCCCGCATCGCGGAAGCAGAGGCTAATAGCAGCCGGTCCGAACTGGGTCAGCTGGAACAACGCACCCGCGTGCTCGAACGCATCGCCACCGACAACAAGACAAAGCTGGCGCACCAGATCGAAGCGCTGCGCGATCAACGGAAGGAAGTGCTGTGAACATGTGGACTGCAATCATGGTGATCAGCATTGTCGCGATCACCGCTTTTGCGCGGGTCATGCGCGCCAAGTATCAGGCCGAGAATGGCTTGATCGAAGATCGCAAGGGCCGCGTCCAGCAGTTGGCCCAACCAGTCGACACCGAATTGCAGCGCGAGGTCGAAACCCTGCGCGAACGGATCAAGGTGCTGGAACGTATCGCCACTGACGCAAACGCCACCGGCGCGCGCGAAACCCGTGCGATTGCCGCCGAAATCGAAGCCCTGCGCGACAAGTAGAACCGGAGAGGAACCCGCCGATGCCCAGCGAATACCTCATTCTAGCAGCCGCATCGCTGATCGGCGTGCTGGTCATCACCGTCACGCTGTTGCGCGGCTGGCAAGGCTGGCTCGCTTTGAAAACGCGCGAGCTGGAACAGCAACAGGCACTGCGCCGCCCTGAGATCGAGGCCGGTTCTGGCAGCGGAATGGCCCGGATCGAAATCGCCGATCTGAAAGAACGAATCCGTAAGCTGGAAGCCATCGCCGCAGGAGTTGACCTATGAACGGAACCACCACCGGCCACGCTGCTCGCGCCGGGATCAGCCTGGGCAGCGCGATTGCCGTGGCCATATCGTGGAGCCTGCACAAATCGATCGTCTGGGCCGTGATCCACGGCGTACTGTCGTGGTTCTATGTGATCTATTTTGCGCTCACCCGCCCCGGCGGGCTTGCAGGCTGACTGGCACGCGCTACATCCCGGCCATGCGTAGCCTGGACGACATCCGCGAAGAGTATGAATTCCTCGACGGGGACGAACGCTATCGCCTGCTGATCGAGCTGGGCCGCGAACTGGAACCGATGCCCGATGCCTTGAAAACCGACGCTACGCGGGTGGCAGGGTGTTCAGCCAGCGTCTGGCTCTATGCAATGGAACGCGGCGGCACCCTGCACTTTCTGGCGGACAGCAATGCTGCCATCACCAAGGGCATCGTCGCGCTTGTCATCGCGGCGGTACAGGATCGGCCCGCCGACGTGGTGGCTGACGCTGATGTCGGAGCATTGCTCGAACCGTTTGACCTCAAGAACCAGCTCAGCTCCAACCGCACCCAGGGCGTGCCCAACATGATCGCGCTGATCCGCGACACCGCCGCGCGGCTGGCCGAGGTTGGCGGTTGACCAGGCACCTCTGGCAAGGCGCGGGCCTGCTTGCGGTCGCGCTCGGCGCAATCGGGGTGTTTCTGCCGATCATGCCGACGGTGCCGTTCCTGCTGCTCGGCGCGTTCTGCTTTGCGCGCAGCCACCCAGAATGGGAGCAGCGGCTGCTCGATCACCCGTCTTATGGCCAGTCGCTGCGCGATTGGCGCAACCGCCGCGCTATCTCTCGCCGCGCCAAGATCGGCGCGATTGGCGCGATGAGTGCAGGCGCGGCTGTAACCTGGTTTACGCTCGGCTGGCCATGGGTCGGTATTTCACTGGCAATTCTGGCAATCTGCGGCGGCTGGATTTGGACGCGGAACGAATGACCCCTCTAACTGCCAACCGCCTATTCCTTGCTGCAACAGCAACAGTCTTTGCGTTGTTCGGAATGTGGGGGCTGATCCATCCTGAAGCTATGGTGAGAAGTTTCGGGATCAACCTGACAACGGGTGAGGCGATGACGCTGATCCGGGCCAGCTATGGCGGTTTCCTGCTCGGTTCTGCTGCACTTTTTTCGGTCACAGCAGTACGCAGGGAATGGCACCGGTTCGGCACTATGGCAGTCATACTGCTGACCGCACCAATCTTTCTTGCCCGCGCGCTCGGCGTGGCAGTCGATGGCGGAAACAGCGGACTGCATTTGTTCTACCTGCTAATCGAAGCGGTCGGCCTCGTGCTCGCTGGGTATTTCTGGATGCGCAACCGATAGCGGATCAGGCCTTCAGCCCGAAGAATTGCGCCGCAATCTCCTCCCCGATCCGCGCCGGGCGCAGCGTTTCTGCATCGATGAAGCACCAGCTTGAGCGGACCTCCGCCAGCACTTCTTCGCCGCGTTTGACCAGTGTTTCGTAAAACGCCCGCGCGCCGTGGATTTTTTCCAGCACGACGTGCGCGAACACCTCGTCGTCCAGAAACGCCGGCTTGCGGTACGTAATCTCGTGCTTCAGCGCGACCCAGGCGCGGGTAGCGACCATGTCGGCCGGGGCCAGCTTGTGCCAGTGTGACAGCACCGCATCCTGGACCCAGCCGAGATAGCGGGCATTGTTGACATGGCCCATGAAATCGATGTCAGCCGGCAGGACGGTGATCGGGAAGAAGTGGGCAGGTGCGGTCATTGTGACTACGTAGGTATAAGTCGATGACATTGCCATGACAGACTGGCGCGCCTTGCATTTTTCGTCGCGCAGCGGCTAGGGCCGCAGCATGACTGACACTCCGCGCACGCTGTACGAGAAGATCTGGGACGCTCACGTTGTCGAAACGCGCGATGACGGTACGTGCCTGATCTATATCGACCGCCATCTGGTCCACGAAGTCACCAGCCCGCAAGCCTTCGAAGCGCTGCGCGTGGCCGGACGCAAGGTGCGCCGCCCCGATCTGACGCTCGCGGTGCCAGATCACAACCTGCCCACCACGGCAAGGCGCGACAGCGCGGGCGCGCGCATTCCGATTGCCGATGTCGAGAGCGCGCAGCAACTCGCTGCACTGGAACGCAATGCACCTGAATTCGGCATCCGCCTGATCGGCGACGCGGACGCCGAACAAGGCATCGTCCACGTGGTCGGACCGGAACAGGGCTTTTCGCTGCCCGGCGCGACCATCGTCTGCGGGGATAGCCACACCGCCTGCCACGGTGGGCTCGGCGCGCTCGCGTTCGGGATCGGCACCAGCGAGGTCGAGCACGTCCTCGCCACGCAGACGCTGCTGCTGGGCCAGTCGAAAACGATGGAAGTGCGCGTAGACGGCGAACTCGGCCCCGACGTGACCGCGAAGGACCTGGTGCTGCACATCACCGGCGTGCTCGGCGCGGCGGGCGGATCGGGCTATGTGATCGAATATACCGGCGCGGCGGTGCGTGGCCTGTCTATCGAAGGACGGCTGACCGTTTCCAACATGGCGATCGAACACGGCGCGCGCGCAGGCTTGATCGCGCCTGATGCCAAGACCTTCGCCTATGTCAAAGGCCGCCCCTATGCGCCGAAAGGTGCCGATTGGGACGCGGCGGTAGCGTGGTGGGCCAGCCTCGCGACCGATCCGGGCGCGCGCTATGACAAAGTGATCATCATCGACGCCGCCAGCATCGCGCCGACCGTCACCTGGGGCACCTCGCCCGAGGACGTCGTGCCGATCACCGGCGTGGTCCCCGCGCCCGAAAGCTTCGCCGATCCAGCCAAGCAAGACGCCGCGCGCAAATCGCTCGCCTATATGGGGCTCACCCCCGGCCAGCGGATGCAGGACGTGGAAGTGCAAAATGTGTTCATCGGCATCTTGCACCAACAGTCGGATCGAAGACCTGCGCGCCGCTGCTGCCGTGCTGAAAGGCCGGACCAAGGCCGCGAATGTGAAGTGGGCCATCGTCGTCCCCGGCTCAGGTCTGGTCAAAGCCATGGCCGAAGCCGAAGGGCTGGACCAGATCTTCATCGCCGCCGGCCTCGAATGGCGCGAACCGGGCTGCTCCGCCTGCCTGGGCATGAACCCGGACAAGGTCCCGCCGGGAGAGCGGTGTGCTTCGACCAGCAACCGTAACTTCGTGGGGCGGCAGGGGCCGGGAAGTCGGACGCATTTGCTATCGCCCGCGATGGCGGCGGCGGCGGCGGTAACTGGGCGATTGAGCGATGTGCGGAGGTTGGTGGGGTGATCGGCCTGCCACATTGTGACAGGCCGAAAATCAGTTAGTCACGATCTTCCGTTAGACTGGCTGACGACGCTAGCTCCAATCGCTTCAACGCGGCCATTTCGTTGAGATGATTCACTTCACCTTGCGACATCTCTGCCGCGAGGGCCATGCGATTCATGCCGAGGACACCGCCCAGCAAACTAAGCAAAAGGTTGATCAACTGATCGAGAAACAAGGAAATCTTGTCCCACCATCGCTTCGCTTTTGGCCACAGCAGGTCAAGCAACATGCCGATCAATTTCTTGATCTCAGTAAGATTTTTTGCGAGCCATGACAAAAATCCGCCACCGATTTTGGCTTGAGTGATCTTGCGGGTCGTTAGAGCAATTGAGCTGGTCAATGCCGCACCCGATTGAACTCGTAAGAAATCCTCAGCATCCGCGCGAGCGGCAGAGTTTGCCATGCCGTACAGATTTGAAATCTCATCCAACGCCTTGGTAAACTGATCTTTTATTACTCCAGCAGTTGACTCGATGGCTGGCGCATCGTCATCCTTACCCGCAGCTTTCAACACATCGCCAAGCGCTGAATTGATACACTCTCGAACTGCTGACACAAATAGAGAAAATTCACTCGATCCAGAGTCAATTTTTGACTTATCATCGGCCATTTACTGCACTCCTAAAATGTCTTGTCTACAAACAGACAACATTAGTCGGTTCGACTTTGGTGTCGGTTCAATTTCTATTTTGATCGAATCGGGTCAGCGTTCTCGTGCTGAGGATATATATCCCATTGACATATCCCAAATGAGAGCGCAGAGTTGCGGCATGAACGCGCACACGAAAATCCCCGAGACGGCGGCTGTGTTCAAATCCAACCGCAGTCAGGCTGTCCGGCTCCCCAAGGATTTCGCGTTCCCGGAAGGCACTGGCCGGGTCGCCATTCGGAAGGTTGGCAATGAGGTGATTCTCTCGCCAATCGCCAACTCATGGCATGAATTTGCCAAGCTCGGGCCAAACCCCGACTTTCCTGAGCGCGATCAGCCGCCCGTGCAGGAGCGCGAATTCTGGTGACATTGCGCTATATGCTCGATTCAAACATCTGCATCGCGGCGATGCGGAACAGCGGAGGCGCGTTGTTTGATCGGCTCGAACAGGACAAAGCCAGGCTCTGCATTTCGACAGTGACGTTGCATGAACTGGTTCATGGTGCCGAGCGGTCGCAGCGACCGGCAGCGGAACAGGGCCGGGTATCTGCGATGACTTCGCTGCTCAAGGTGCTTGAATTCGATGCGGCGGCCGCGGCCCATTCGGGCAATATTCACGCAACGCTTGCAAAGACCGGCCAGATCATCGGAGCCTACGACATGTTGATCGCCGGGCACGCGCGCAGCCTTGGTCTGATTGTCGTGACCAACAACCTGCGCGAATTCACCCGCGTCGAGGGCTTGCGGTGCGAAGATTGGCTGTAATTTAACCGCTCCACCCTTGCATCCAGCGCCGCGCATCCACATAGCTATTCCCATGACCGACAAACCCGAAAAATCCGACTGGGCCGGCAAGGCCGCGCTGGCTGGGGCTGCGATTGGCTCGGCGGCGCTGGCGGCGGCGTTGCTGTATGCTTCGCGGCGCAAGGAGCGTGCTGAGAAGGCCGCGAAGGCGCCCAAGCCCGAAGACGCGCCGGAAACCGATTGATGGAGGCCCTGCGTGAGGTATCCGGCCGGGCGATCCCGTTCGGGGCGAAGAACGTCGATACCGATGTGATCATCCCGGCCAAATGGCTCAAGACCATTTCGCGCGAGGGGCTTGGCCGGGGCGCGTTTGAAACGCTGCGCGCCGATCCCGGCAATCTGTTCGATTCGGCGGAGTTCGCCCGCTCCCCCATTCTGATCGCCGGCGATAATTTCGGCTGCGGGTCCAGCCGCGAACATGCCGCCTGGGCCTTGCTCGATCTGGGAATCACCGCCGTGGTCGCGCCGAGCTTTTCGGACATCTTTTCCGGCAACGCCTTCAAGAACGGCATCCTGACGGTGGTGCTGCCGCAGGAGCAGGTGGACCGCTTGCTCGAAGTAGCCAAGACCGATCCGATCCACATCGATCTGGAAAATCAGGTGGTTACCACTCCGTTCCAGGATCGTTTCAGCTTCGCCATCGATCCGTTCCGCAAGCACTGCCTGCTAAACGGGCTGGACGAAGTGGGGCTGACTCTGGGCCGCGACGCCGCGATTACTGCATATGAAAACAAGGCCCGAGCCGCGATGCCATGGGTCAGTCAACCGGGAGTACCAACGCCATGAAAGCCCTTCGTAGCCACGCCAGCGGCGGCCCCGAAACCCTGACCCTGGACGAAGTTGAGACCCCCCAGCCCGGCCCAGGGCAAGTGCGCATCACGGTAAAGGCTTGTTCGATCAACTTCCCCGATGTGCTGGTGATCAAGGACATGTACCAGTTCAAACCGCAGCGCCCGTTTGCGCCAGGCGGCGAGCTTGCGGGCGTAGTCGCGGCCTTGGGCGAAGGCGTGACGCAGTGGGCAGTGGGTGACCGCGTGATTGCGATGATGGGCCAAGGCGGATTGGCGGAAGAAGTACTGGCCCCGGCAGACAAGCTGTTCCCCCTGCCCGAAGGTGTCAGCTTTGAAACCGGCGCGTCGCTGCTGATGACTTACGGTACCAACATGCACGGCCTGCTCGATCGCGGCCACCTAAAAGCTGGTGATACCCTGCTGGTGCTGGGCGCGGCAGGCGGCGTGGGGCTGGCAGCGGTTGAACTGGGCAAGGCTTACGGCGCGAAAGTGGTCGCAGCGGTTTCCAGTGAGGACAAGGCCGCGATCGCGCGCGAACACGGCGCGGACGAAACCGTGGTCTATCCGGTCCAGCCGTTTGACAAGGACCAGTCCAAGGCGCTGGCCGAGGCATTCAAGGCGGCTTGCGGGCCGAACGGCGCGGACGTGATCTATGATATCGTCGGCGGTGACTATTCCGAGCCCGCAATCCGCTCGATTGCCTGGGAAGGCCGGTTCTGCGTGGTCGGTTTCCCGGCCGGCATCGCGAAGTTGCCGCTCAACCTGACCCTGCTCAAAAGCTGCGATGTCTGCGGGGTATTCTGGGGCGCCTTTGCCGCGCGCGATCCCAAGGCCAATGCCGTCCACATCGCCACGCTGTTTGACTTGCTGAAGGCGGGCAAGATCAACCCGCTGGTATCCGCCACCTATCCGCTGGAGCGCGGCGGCGAGGCAATCCAGTTGCTGGCGGACCGCAAAGCAGTGGGCAAGGTGGTGGTCACGATGAACGGCTGAGATCAGCCGTTGAGTTGTGCGGCCAGCCGCCTTACCTTGTATACGACTTCGAGAAGGACTGACGATGACTGATTTCAAGGACCGCGAACGCGCCGAGGAAGCGAAATTCGCTCACGACGCTGACATGGAATTCCGCATCATCGCTCGCCGCAACCGGCTGCTCGGCCAATGGGCGGCTGACCGGATGGGGCTTTCCGCCGCTGAAGCCGATTCCTATGCCAAGGCCGTCGTTCAGGCGGAATTTGAAGATGCCGGGGATGAAGACGTGGTCCGCAAGCTGCTCGGTGACCTGATTTCGGCTGGAGTTGAAACCGATGAGGCCGAAGTGCGCGCCGCCATGGAAACCAAGCAGATCGAAGCGCGCCGCGCCTTGATTGGCGAGGTATAGTCCGATGGCGATGCCCGGCGCAGAAATCGAAGCCTTGATCCGCGCAGGGTTGCCCGGTGCAGAGGTAACGCTGACCGATTTGGCGGGCGATGACAATCACTGGAAAGCGCATGTCGTTTCCGCGCAATTCATCGGCAAGACCCGGATCGCGCAGCACAAGCTGGTCTATGCCGCCATCGGTGAGCGCGTGGGCGGCGAACTCCACGCCTTGCAACTGACCACCGCCGTTCCCACTTGACCGATACGACGAGGAGCACAGCGCCATGACCGAAGCCAATTCCCGCATTGCCGATATCGTCACCACCAATGACGTGGTGCTGTTCATGAAGGGCACGCCGCTGTTCCCGCAGTGTGGCTTTTCCAGCAAAGCAATCGCGATCCTCGACCACCTGGGCGTGAGCTATGAAAGCGTCGATGTGTTGCAGGACATGGAAATCCGCCAGGGCATCAAGAGCTATTCGGACTGGCCGACAATCCCGCAGCTCTACATCAAAGGCGAATTCATCGGTGGCAGCGATATCATGATGGAAATGTTCGAAGCAGGCGAATTGGAAGAACTGGTGACTCCGGCCGGGATCAAGCCTGCTTCCTGAGCGGGCGCGTGGGCATGGCGGTCCGCGCCGAAAGCCAGGCGTTCAGGTCTGCGGCGGTCATCGGCTCCCCGAACAAATGACCTTGGAATTCGTGGCAGCCGCAGCCAATCAGCCGCAGCATCTGATCATCGGTCTCTACCCCCTCGGCAATGATCCCAAGGTCCAGCGCGGCAGCCAGCTGCACCATCGCGGCGACCAACGCATTGGCGTTTGAATTGAGCCCGAGACAACCAACGAACGCGCGGTCGATCTTGATCCGGTCTACCGAATAGGTCTGCAGCACGCTGAGGCTGGAATAACCGGTGCCGAAATCGTCGAGCGCGATGGACAGGCCCAACTGCTTGAACCGCTCGATATTGTCTGCAGTCGCGCGGTCATCACCCAGTAGCGCGGTCTCGGTCACTTCAATTTCATAGCGCCCGAGCGCAATGCCCTGCTCTGCCGCCAACTGCGTCACCAGCGCGGCAAAATCGGGACTGCGCAACTGAATCGGAGAAATATTCACCGCGATCCGCACCTGCGGCCATTGCCGGGTTTCGGCGAAGACGCGGCGCAGCACGAATTCCCCGAGCGCGTTGATGAGGCCGGATTCTTCGGCGAGCGGCACGAACAAGCCGGGTGAGATCGCGCCATGCTGCGGGTGCTCCCAGCGTAGCAGCGCCTCCAGCCCGCGAACGGTTCCGCTGCGATCAACTTGCGGCTGATAGACCATATGCAACCCGTCCGCCGCCAGCGCGTCGCGCAGGTCGCTTTCCAGTTCGCGGCGTTTGCGCAGCACCATATCCATGCTCGGCTCGAACAGCGTCACGCGGTTGCGGCCGTCTTCCTTGGCGCGGTACATCGCGATATCGGCCCAGCGCAGCGCTTCGCCAGCCTCAACATCGCGCCGGGCGATCAAGGCCAGCCCGATCGAAGCGCCAATCTCCATAGCGCCGAACTCGCTCTGCACCGGCTGGGCCAGGTCCGCCCGGATACGCTGCGCCAGATCGAGTGCTTCCGCTTCGCTTGCGCAGCGCTGCACGGCCACAAATTCATCACCGCCCAGCCGGGCGATCGTTCCCCTGCCATCGCACAGCGCCTGCAACCGTCGCGCCGTCGTGGAAATCAGGAAATCACCCGCCGGATGCCCTAAGCTGTCATTGACGTCCTTGAACCGGTCCAGATCAAGGCAGAACACCGCCACCGGGCGATCCGCAATCGCCGGATCAGCCAGCGCATGACGCAGCCGTTCGAACAGCAAGGCCCGGTTGGGCAGCTGGGTCAGCGGATCGTGGAACGCCAGGTGCTTGGCCCGCGCTTCACTCGCCACCAGATCGCGGACCACCCCCTCGCCCCGGCGGATGATCGTCCAGGCGAGCAGCGCCATCAGCACGATGGTCGCCATGACCGGGATCAGCAGGTTCCTGAACAAAATCGTGCCAACGGCGCGAGGGATCCAGACCAGTTTTCCCACCGCTTCACCAGTTGGAGCACGCAAGACCAACTGCAACTTGCCAGGCGCCGGCTGATTGACGGGCATCAACCGCAGTCCATCAAGCAAATAGCGCTTGCCGAATGAATTGAGCATAGCGGCGTTGATCGGGATCGCAGTGATCGTCACCGGAGCCTGCTTTGTTCGCGGCAAAATCAATCCGAAGTCAGGTTGCACCAGCGTGGCAATCACCACATAGACCGTATCGCCAAGCCGATGGACACCCGCCGCTTGAATCGGTGTAGTGACGACACTCTGACCATCCGCACCCGGCCGGATTGGCGGGCGCCTTGCCTCTGCCATGCGCAAGGGCGCAACCAAATCCTCGATGATTGCCGAAAAATTCCGTGCCCGGTCCAGACTTACGCGCCTGCCATCTGTCGCCGCATAGACCGGTTGGCCTGCACCGTTAATGACCAGAACCTGCGTAAAGCCATTGAAAGTGTAAAGGTAATTTCCGAGGTTGAAATCAGCCCAATTCTGATCAACCCCGTGATCCAGCGCCTTGACCGCTTCATCCCAGTTGACTTGCGGCACTACCACGGCCTTCAGATCATCGTTCTGCAGGGCAAAGCCATGGCGGACCATTTCACCTTCGCGCAAAATCGCTGACGCATCGATCCGGTTGACCAGAAGTACAGCCAGCATTGCGAGCAACGACAGACCGCCCAGCATCATCGCGATAATCGGGCCGAACAGACGCGCCGCGCGCACCGGCACGGCCGGAGCGACGAGATCGTCCACAGTCAATTGCGGAACTGGTTTCAGACTGAATATTCCCACAAGGTCTGGTTGCAGACCTGCGAAT
Organism: uncultured Alphaproteobacteria bacterium; assembly: GCA_963802015.1. Lineage (GTDB taxonomy): Bacteria > Pseudomonadota > Alphaproteobacteria > Sphingomonadales > Sphingomonadaceae > Novosphingobium. The sequence continues at coordinate 37,814 of CAWDHB010000003.1, read as the reverse complement.
ACAGAAACAGGGTCAACGAATTGTTAGCTGTAACAGAAAAACCGCAGAAAAATTGGAAGTACCCACGGTGAGCCCGTGCAGTTCCGTACCGGAATTTTTGCGGCGATGGTTGGGAGCGGCTCGGGGAGGCGGGGCTGCGGAGACTAACGGCAGCCCCGCCTCAATCGAGACTACTTGGGGGTATCCCATTTAATGCATTGTCCGTGCCAAATCTATTTTTACCTAATATTTTAGAGATATAGCCAAAACTATCGTACCGAATGTGGCGGTCAGTGTAAGCGATTCCGACAGATGGGCACGTGCAAATTTCGCTTGGCAAAGCGGTCAGTTCAACGCACGCTTACCCCATGGACCTGCTGACCGAATATGACGAAAGCGCTGAAGCGCCCCCGGCCACTCCCGCAGCAACAGTGGTTGTTTTCCGCCACGATCCGACGGGCGGCGCGGCGCAACTGCTGATGGTGGAGCGATCAGCGCAAATGCGCTTTGCCGGCGGAGCGGCAGTCTTTCCCGGTGGGCGCGTCGATGACGCTGACTTTGATTACGCGGTTCGGCTGGGTGCCCAAGGCGATGATCAGCGCGATGAACTGGCTGCGCGGATAGCGGCGGTGCGTGAAACAATCGAAGAAACCGGGCTGGTTATCGGGATCAAGGAGCGCGCCTCCGCCGCTCAGGCTCGCGCCGCGCGGGACTTGCTGAAGGCTGAAACCGGACTGGAAGCGATGCTGACCCGGATGGGCTGGACCCCTGACCTGGATGCGTTGGTGCCGTTTGCACGGTGGCGCCCAAAGCATCATCATTTGCGGGTGTTCGATACACGGTTCTACCTGGCAGATCTTGGTACCGGCGCGGTTGACGTATTGGTCGACCAGACTGAAAACTCCCACTTGTTCTGGGCAAGCGCGCAAGAAGCGCTCGATCTGGCCAAAGGAGGGCAGATCAAAATCATTTTTCCCACCCGCCGCAATCTGGAGCGGCTGGCGCAGTTCGGAGATTTCGGCGCAACGCGCGCACATGCTGAAGCTGTCCCGATGCAAACTATCAGCCCGTTCGTAATCCAGCGTGACGGCGTGCCCTGGCTCGCCATTCCAGACGATGCCGGATACCCGGTAACCGCCGAGCAGCTCGACAGCGCAGCGCGCGCTTGACTGAAAAGAAAGAACCCCCGCCACAATGGGCGGGGGTCAAGGAGCCGATGCCAGAGGCACCGGTCGGGTCGCATTGGCGCAATAGACCAGCAGCAGCGTCCGCGATGTGACGGAAATCACATTGTGCCTGATATTTCGAAATAAACTTGGCGAGGCGGGCCAAACGCAGGCGCTGCAAGTTTGGCGCGCCCGGCAGGACAGTCTGCGTGGCCTGCGCCACGCGTTCGTCTCCGCTTCGCTCCGGCTCCGGCTCCGGCTCCGGCTCCGGCTCCGAACTTCCAGCCCCTTGAGAGCCCGTCAATCGCGAAACCATGCTGCGCATGACTTCGCGATTGGCGCGCCCGGCAGGACTCGAACCTGCTGCCTCAAGATTAGAAGTCTCGCGCTCTATCCAGATGAGCTACGGGCGCGCGCCCGCTGCCCCATAAGCACGCTTTGCGTTGCGTGCAAAGCGCGTTACCACGGCGTGCGATGACTCACGCTTTGACCCCGATCGACGGCACTGCCGGTGCGCGCCGCCACTTCCGCTATTTCGACTATGTAATGGCGGCCTTCGTCGCGATCCTGCTGCTGTCCAACCTGATTGGAGCGAGCAAGCTGGCCAGCATCGAGGGTTACACCTTTGGCGCGGGGATCCTGTTCTTCCCGCTGTCCTATGTGATCGGCGATGTCCTGACCGAAGTCTATGGCTATGCCAACGCCCGCCGCTGCGTGTGGATGGGCTTTGCCGCGCTGCTGTTCATGGCGTTCATGAGCTATGTCGTGGTCGCCCTGCCCGCCGCCGATGGCTGGGACGGACAGTCCGCCTATGAAAGCGTATTCGGCAGCACCTGGCGGATCGTCGCCGCTTCAATGCTGGCGTTCTGGGCCGGAGAATTCGTCAACAGCTTCGTGCTCGCCAAGATGAAAGTCTGGACCAAAGGCAAGCATTTGTGGAGCCGGACGATCGGCTCCACTTTCATCGGCCAGGCGGTGGATAGCCTGATCTTCTACCCCGTCGCGTTCCTGGGAATCTGGTCAACCAGCCAGGTCCTGACCGTGATGCTCACCAACTGGCTGCTGAAAGTGTTATGGGAAGCCGTGCTGACCCCGGTGACCTATGCAGTGGTCGGCTGGTTCAAAGCGCGCGAGGGCGTGGACGTGTTTGACAGTGCGACGGATTTCTCACCGTTTGCAAAGGCTGAATCGGTCTGAACGGTTCTGGCCCCATCCGCTTGCGGACAGGGCCTCACCGCGATCTTGATCAATCGGCAATGAGGCCGATTGCGAGGTAAACGATGATCAGCGAACCGACGCCAAGCAGCGTGCCAAGAACCCAGGCGATCCGGATCAGCGTTACGTCAACGCCGAAGTAGTTGGCCATCCCGGCGCTGACGCCCATGAATTTGCCGCGGACCTTGTCGAGCCGGAAGCTCTTGGCGGGCGTGCTGCCATCGCGCTGGCGGTCAAGCGCGCTCATGCGAGGACACTCACGTAAGCAGCCGCGAACTGTGCGCTGTCGGCTTGGCCGGGGACAGTAACGGTGGCGGCGATCATCGCAGCCGAGAGCGCCAGAGCGGATACGGCAGCGGCAAGGCGGTTGGTGATTTCAAACTTGGCGAACATGGTAGGTCTCCTTTTTGATGTGGTTGGCGGTTGGTTCCGCCGATGCCAGACTGTTTGCATAAGGCGTGCCAATTCGGCAATTCGGCAGGATTGCTGGCTTTCGGCACGCTGAACGAATTCTTTCGCGCAGATGAATACTGATAGTTGGTAATTTTCACCACTTTTCGGCAAGCATGATTCCAGTGACAGCCGCGCCCGCCCCGCCTATCGCCGCGCCATGGCGCTTGACCGCATCCTGCTGACCGATTTTCGCAACCACCGCGCCACCCGGATCGCAGGCGCGCGGCAGTTCAACCTGCTGATCGGGGACAACGGCGCGGGCAAGACCAATGTCCTCGAAGCGCTCTCGCTGTTCGCGCCGGGGCGCGGGCTGCGGCGTGCCGGGCTCGCCGAATTACCGGCGAATGACAGTGCGGGCGGCTTTGCCGTGGCGGCGGACCTGCTGCGCGACGGTGCTGCCGTCAGGCTGGGAACCGGGTGCCGCGCAGAAGCACCCGGACGGCGGATCGTGCAGGTCAACGGCGCGGACAGCGCGGCGGTGGAGCTGGGCGAATGGCTCTCGCTGAGCTGGCTGACCCCGGCGATGGACCGGCTGTTTGCCGACAGCGCCGGAGCGCGGCGGCGGTTTCTGGACCGGCTGGTGCTGGCAGTGGAGCCGGGCCACGCGCGCCAGGCCAGCCAGCTCGAGACCGCATTGCGCGAACGCAACCGCTTGCTGGCAGAGGACGCCGCGCCCGATCCCGCCTGGTTCGACGCTTTGGAGGGCCGATTGGCCGAAGCCGGCGCCGCCGTGGCGCAAGCGCGCGCGCGGCTGATCGCGGCGCTCGCGGGGGAACTGGCCGCCCTGCCCGATACGCCGTTTGCGCGGCCGCTGGTGGAGCTGGTGCCCGGCGGCCCGGCCGATGCCGCTGCCCTCGCCCTCGCTTTGCGGCAATCGCGCCCGCGTGATCGCGCCGCGCAGCGGACCTTGGTGGGCCCGCACCGCGACGAGCTGACGGTGACCATGGCAGGCAAGGGCCAGCCAGCGGCGGACTGTTCTACGGGCGAGCAAAAGGCTATGCTGATCGCGATCGTGCTGGCGCATGCCGCGCTGCTCGATCGCGCGCGGCCGGGGGTGCTACTGCTCGATGAAGTGGCCGCGCACCTCGATCCGCTGCGCCGCGCCGCCCTGTTTGAACGCCTGCGCGGCGGCCCGGCGCAAGTGTGGCTGACCGGCACCGAACTGGCCCCGTTTGACGCGATTGCAGGCGAAGCAGCGGTGTGGCGGGTGAGCGATGGCGCAGTGAACCGGGTCTGACCCTACTTCGCCGCTGATACCGCCTTCGCCACTTGCTCCACGGTTGAGCCAACCATCAGATCGATCCCATCCAGCGTCGGGTGGATCCGGTCCGCCTGGACCAATTGCGGCTGATCGATCAGCGGTTGCAGGAAGAACGGCACCAGCGCAGCCTGATGCTGTTTGGCCAGGGCGGGATAGATCGCGTTGAATTCCTGCGCATAGTCCGCCCCAAGGTTCGGCGCAGCAAGCATCCCCAGCAGCACGACCTTGATCTTGCGCTTGTGCAGCTCAGTGAGGATCGCGTCGAGATTGGCGCGGGTCTGCTGCGGGGGCAGGCCGCGCAGCATGTCGTTACCGCCCAGACTGATCAGCGCGAGCGCAGGCGGGTCGGCCTGACCGTTCAGCGTAAAGGCCAGCCGCTGCAAGGCGCCCGCCGTGGTATCGCCAGACACCCCGGCATTGGTAATTCGCGCATTGATCCCGCGCGCGCGCAGTGCCGCTTGCAGCCGCGCAGGATAGCTTTGTCCCGGCTCCAGCCCATAGCCGGTGAACAGGCTGTCCCCCAGCGCGAGCAGCTGCACTTGTGGCCCGATCACCGGCAAGTCCGCCGTCAAGCCACTGTCCTTCACGGCGGGAGGCGCAGCGGGCTGGTCCTGCTTGCAGCCAATAAGTGCAAGCGCGAGCAGCGCAGGGGTTGCAACTCGGGCGGTCCAATTCCATTTCATAGTGCAACTCCTGTGCGCCTGTCCTCTAGCTATGGTTTTCCATCACCGTGACAAGTCCTGATGCGGCAATCATTGCCGAAGCGCTGACCCTGACCCTCGGCACGGGTGACAGCGCGGTTGAAATCCTGCGCGGGATTGATCTGACCGTGCCGCATGGCCAGACGCTGGCACTGCTGGGGCCGTCGGGTTCGGGCAAATCATCGCTGATGGCGGTCCTGTCCGGTTTGGAGCGGGCCAGCGGCGGGGCGCTGCGCGTAGCCGGGGCCGATTTTGCGGCGCTGGACGAAGATGCACTCGCCACTGCCCGGCGCGGACGGATCGGGATCGTCTTGCAGGCGTTCCACCTGCTGCCGACGATGACCGCGCTGGAAAACGTGGCGACACCGCTCGAACTCGCCGGGATGGCCGATGTTGCGGCGCGCGCGGAGGCCGAACTGGTCGCGGTCGGCCTTGGCCACCGGTTGCACCACTACCCGGCGCAGCTTTCAGGCGGCGAGCAGCAGCGCGTTGCCATCGCCCGCGCGCTCGCCCCCCGCCCTGCGCTGGTGTTTGCCGATGAGCCCACCGGCAACCTCGATCACGCCACTGGCGATACGATCATCGACCTGCTGTTCGCGCGCCGCGCCGAGGCTGGGGCGACGCTGGTGATCATTACCCACGATCCGGAACTGGCCAAGCGCTGCGCGCGGGTGATCACGCTCGCCGACGGGCGCATCGCGAGCGACACAACTTCCTCCCCGTTCGGGGAGGGGACCCACGCAGTGGGGGAGGGGCACAATTGAGTACTCCTGACGTTGCTGGGATAGGCCAGAGTCCCTGCCCGGATGCGGCGGGAGTACCGGCCTGTGCCACTCCACCATCCTGCGGATGGTCCCCCTCTCCCAAAGGAGAGGAAGGGTGCCACTCCACCAGCTACGCTGGTCCCCCTCTCCCATGGGAGCGGAAGATATGATCACCTGGTCCACCGCCTGGCGGATTGCCCGCCGTGACCTCAGCGCGCGGTTCAAGGGCTTGCGGCTGCTGCTGGTCTGCCTGTTTCTGGGCGTCGGCGCGCTGGCGGCCATCGGCACGCTGACCGGCGCAATCGAGCGCGAACTGTCGACGCGCGGGCGGCTGATCCTGGGCGGCGACCTCGAATTTTCGATGTGGCAACGCGGCGCGACTGCGCCGGAGGCCGCTGCCTTCGCCAAGCTGGGCAAGGTCTCCGGCGGCACCCGGCTGCAGGCGATGGCCCGCGCGGGTGATCTGGCCGCACCGATTGAGCTGAAAGCAATTGATACAGCGTGGCCGCTGGTCGGCAAACTGACCTTGAAGGATGGCCGCACCGTCGGCGCGCCGCCCGCCGGGACCGCCTGGCTGGCCGAAGGCGCGGCGGAGCGGCTGGGGCTGCGGACTGGACAAGGCTTTGCCATCGGCAGCCAGCAACTGACCGTGGGCGGGATCATCGCTGACGAGCCTGACCGGCTTGGCGAAGGCTTTGCGCTGGGCGCAGTGGTGTTGGTCGATGCCGGGTTCCCCGCGCGTGCTGGGCTGACCGCGCCGGGCGCGATGTACCGCAGCAAATACCGGATCGCGCTGGCCCGCCCCGGCAATCCAGAGGAACTCGGCAAGCGGATCAAGGCGCAGTTTCCCTCCGCCGGGTTCGAACTGCGCACCCGCGACCGCGCCGCACCGGGAGCCGAACGGTTCGTGACGCGGATGGGTGAATTTCTGGTGCTGGTTGGCCTGGCAGCGCTGGTGATCGCCGGGATCGGGATTGGCGGCGGGGTTGCCTCCTACCTCGAAGCGCGGCGGACCAGCATCGCCACACTCAAAGTGCTGGGCGCATCGAGCCGCGATATTGCGCGGATTTATCTGTTGCAGATCACCGCGACCGCGCTGGTCGGGATCGCCGCCGGGCTCGCCGCCGGGCTGCTGATCATGCCGCTGCTGGGACAGGCATTGGGTGCGCTGCTGCCGGTTCAGACCGGGTTTGTGTTCGATCCCGGCGCGCTGGCGCGGGCGAGCGCCTATGGTTTGCTGATCGCGCTGGTCTTCGCTGCGCCGCCGCTGCTGCGCGCGCGGCGCTATCCGGCGATGGCACTGATGCGTGCGCGGATTTCCCCGCTGGCCGCGGGCTGGCGTGAGGCGCTGTTGCCGGTGGGGCTGGGGCTGGCGGCGATTGTCGCGCTGGCACTGGCGACAGCGGCGCAGGTGCGCGTGACCGGCGGGTTTCTCGCGGGTGCAGCGGCGTTGCTCGGCGTGCTGGGTGCGCTCGGCTGGGTGATCGGCAAAGTCGCCGCAAGGCTGCCGCGTCCGCGTGACCCTTTGCTCCGAATCGCGCTGGGCAACCTCCATCGCCCCGGCGCGCAGACCGGCGCACTGGTGACGGCGCTGGGCTTTGGCCTGGCCGCCTTCGTGGTGCTCGCGGCGATCCAGACCAGTCTGGACGCCAACATCGCCGCGCGGGTGCCGCAGAAGGCCCCGGATTACTTCGTGCTCGACGTGCCGCGAGACCGCGCCGCAGAGTTTACTGCCGCCGTCACCAGAATCGCCCCGGCGGCGCAGGTCCGCACCGTGCCGACCTTGCGCGGCGCGATCCTGGCCTATGGGCCAGCAGCGGCGATGACCCGTGTGGCTGATCTGGCCGAAATCCCCGAGGACGCCTGGCCGCTGCGCGGTGAGCGCGGGCTGACCTATTCGGAGACCGTTCCCGAAGGCAACAGCCTGACCGCCGGGCGCTGGTGGGCCAAGGGCTATGCCGGGCCACCGCTGGTCTCGGTCGACGAACGGCTGGCCGAAGCGCTGGACCTGCAACTCGGCGATCAGCTGACCATCGGCATTCTTGGGGTTGAGCGCACCGCCACCATCGCCAGCCTGCGCCGGATCGATTGGGATAGCCTGGGCTTCAACTATGTGCTGGTGTTCTCCCCCAATGCCATTGCCGATGCACCGCACAATCTGGCCGCGACGATCAACCTGCCCAAAGGACAGCGCAGCGGCGAACTGCTGCGCGCGCTGGTGCGCGGGTTCCCGTCGAGCTCGGTGATCGAGGTTGGCGGCGTGCTGACCCAGGCGCGCGATCTGTTGCGCCAGGTCAGCACCGCGATCCTTGCGGCGGCCTCGGTGGCGGTGCTCGCCGGGATAGCCGTGCTGCTGGGCGCGATTGCCGCCGCGCGCGCCAGCCGGACCTATGACAATGTGATTCTGCGCGTGCTGGGTGCAAGCCGGCGGCAATTGCTGTTGCTGCAAGTGGCGGAATACGGCCTGCTGGCGCTGTTGCTCGCCGGGGTCGCGTTGGCGCTGGGCACAGGCCTCGCCTGGATCGTGATCGTTCAGCTGTTCGAATTCGACTGGCTGCCGCACTGGCCCACGGTGCTCGGCGTGCTGGGCGCAGGGTTGGCGCTGGTCCTGCTGTTCGCGCTGGCGGCTTCGCTCCCGCTGTTGAGAGCGAAGCCGGCGCAGGCGCTTAGAGAATTGTAGGTCGCGTCAGGAGAACACGTCCGCACTATTGGGATCGAGCGGATCTTCGCCGAAGCGGTTTGCGCCCTTGGTGCCGGGCAGTGCCATGAGGACCAATTGCGCGAGTGAGGCGATAAAACCAACCAGCGGGATCATGCCCAGGACCACAAAGCCGAGCACCCACCAGCCCGACATATCGCGATCATGGAACCGCCGGACCGTGACTGCAATTGCTGGCACCAGTGAACCCAGTCCGAAAATTGCTAGCAGCCCAGCACCGAGATAAAACACCGCGCCCAGCTCCTGTGGCGGTGCCGTGCTTCCCGCAAGCGTCTCCATGCCAATCCCGCCAGCAAACATCAGCATCACCAGCACAATGGACAGGATGAAGCTGAACAGGGAAAACATCCAGTATTCCATCCGGCGCGAACGGCCGGTAAAATCCGCATAACGCTTGTAAGGCAGTATCATCCATTCCATCGTAGTTCCCCCCTTTGGCAATCAACTAAGGACAAACCACCACACTCCCGGCCAAACCGCAAACAAAAAGGGGAGCCGCGAGGCTCCCCTTTCCGTTCCCGTCAAAGCGAACTGCTTACCACTTGAACCGCGCCGAAACGCCATAGGTGCGCGGCTGGTTGGGATAGCCGGAGATCGAACCGGACTGCGCCACCGAATCGAAAATCTGGACGAGATAGCGGTCATCCAGCAGATTCCGGCCCCAGATCGACAGCTCAAAGCCATTATCCATCGCATAGGTCAGCGAGGCATTCACATCGTCAACCTCACGGCGGAATGGCCGGGCGGCGTCAAATGCGGGCTGATAGCTGATCACCTGGCCCAGCGCGTTGCGCTGGATGAAGCCGGGCAGACCTTCGATCACCTGCACCGGCAATTCATAGTGATAATCGCCGCGCAGCGTCACCCGATCACCATTGCCCAGTTCCTTGGACCATTGCAGGCCAAAGGTTGCCGAAATTCCGGGCGTGCCCGCTGGCGTCGTGCCAGTCGCATCGCCCAGTGCCGAATTGGGGAAGCTGTCGTACTTGGGGGCAAGGTAGATCATCGACAGGTTAATGGTCAGCTCATCAGTCGGCCGCGCGGTGCCGTCGAATTCGATCCCGAAGGTCGACTGCTTGCCGGCATTGGCGAGCGCAAAGCCGGTGCCAGTGAACACGTTGGACTGGAACCCGCGGATCACCTGCTTGAACAGGGTCAGATTGGCCGAAACGATTCGCCAGTCCGCCTTCAGCCCCAGTTCGAACACTTCAGCGTCTTCGGATTCGGCGAAGCGTGAACCGGTGGTCAGGTTGGGCGTCACCAGATTGGCCGAGGTCAGCGCGGCCAGGTTGCTCGCCAGCGGGCGGCTGTCGCGCGAGAGGTTGAACGAGGCCGCCTTGTAGCCTGTGGCATAGCTGCCATAGACGTTGACCGTGTCGGTCACTTCGAACGCCAGCCGCGCGGTGTAGGACCAGTCGCCATCGCTGACCTTGCCGTCCTCAACCGAATTCGGGAAGTTCTGAAACGGCGGCAGGAACTGCAACGGCCGCAAGGCGAGCAGCGGATTGACCGCCGGGTTGCCTTGGTTGGCCGTGGCAAAGGCGCTCGCCCCGTTCACGATCGCGCTGTAGATCGCAGGCTGGGCACCGGCAAAGGTGCCGATCTGGGTGGCATTGGCCGGGCCGCCCAGGCTGAGCGCGGAGCCGACCTGCTGAGCAATCACTGTGTTGCGGATTACGCCATTGCCAATCGCCACCAGATTGAGCGCCGAGAAGGCATCGGTGCTGACCGAGTTGGAGACAACCGCCTTGCGATCATTGGTGTAGTTCGCGCCCAGTGTCAGGGTGATACCGTCCGTGATTTCAAAGTCGATGTTGCCGAATACGCTGTACGATGTGTTGTCCATCCGGAAATCGTCGAACGCGCCCTGCCCGGCGCGCTGGAAGGTGCCGACCGGAACGTTGAGGATCAGCGATTCGAGCTGCGCCACGCCGCCGGCCGAGAGCAGATCGACGTAGGGCCGGAACTGGGTGCCATAGGTCAGCGTGTTGCGAGTGCTGACGTTCTCGTCAAAGTAGTAGCCGCCCAGCATGAAGCTGACCTTGTCGAGCACGTTGCCCGAAATCCGCAGTTCCTGCGTAAAGGTTTCAATGTCAGTGTCGCCGATGTTCGCACCAATCAGATCGGCGCTAGTGAAATCAGAATCCTGATTGGTCAGGCTGTGGCTTTCCCGATAGGCGCTGATCGAGGTCAGCGTCAGCGGGCCCAGCTCATAGTCCATTTGCCCCGAAACGCCGTAGTTCTCGATTTCGTTGGTCGAAGCAAAGTTGGAATAGGCCACATCGCCGAACGGCGTAGCCGCATCGTTGACCCGGCCACCGAGGAAGTTGATCGCGCCGGTTGCCGCCGAACGACGGACATTGACCACCGCGCAGCAGACTTCGTCGATCTTGTCATAGTCGCCGATCAAGCGAACCTTCAGCGCGTCTGACGGTTCGAACAGCAGCTGCGCGCGGGCGAACCAACGGTTGCGGGTGTTGGCATCGCCGTTGTAGCCCAGATCGGTAACATAGCCGTCGCGGCGGTTGATCCCGGCGGCGAGGCTCGCGGCGATGGTATCGGTCAGTCCGCCGGTGACATAGCCTTTGGCGACAATCGCGTCATCGTTGCCATAGCTGACTTCGGCCGATCCGCCGAAGTTGAAGCGCGGTTCGCGGGTGACGATCGAGATCACCCCGGCGCTGGCGTTCTTGCCGAACAGCGTCGACTGCGGCCCGCGCAGCACTTCGATGCGCTGCACGTCGGGCAGATCGCCGATTTGCGCCGCAGTGCGCGAACGGTAGACGCCGTCTACGAACACCCCGACCGAAGGCTCGATCCCAGCGTTGTTCGCACCATTGCCAAAGCCGCGAATGATGAAATTGGTATTGGCACTGCTTTGTAGCTGCGTCACCCGCAGTGCCGGAACCAGCGATTGCAAGTCCTTCAGATCGCGAATCTGCGCCCGCTCGATGGTTTCGGCGGTGGTTACCGAAACCGCCACCGGGGTATCCTGCAGCGTCCGCTCGCGCTTCAGCGCGGTGACGACGATGGCATTGCCTTCATCGGCGGACTGGTCTTCTTCGACCGCAGGATCGGCAGGCAGCGCCTGTTCTTCAGCGGGCTCGGCTTGCGTGGCCTGCTGCGCAAACACCACGGCGGGCTGCATCAGGGCGGCCAAAGCCACACCGGCAAAAAGCGATTTCATGGATTTCCTCACAAATTCTATGTTGGTTCGGCGCGCGAACCGTACCGGGCGCCGGATGGCCGCCCTTTAGCGCCAACCAGCCCCGCTGCAATTGCAAAATTGGCATCTGCATGTCCGATTGCTTGCCCGATGGCCCCGCTTGGGCTAGGGGCGCGCCAATAATGTTGCGGCGCAGCACGCGTTGCCTCTCCCCAGACAGGAACCTTTCGAATGTCCGCCCCGCTTCCGCTGCGCAATATTGCAATCATCGCCCACGTTGACCACGGCAAGACCACACTGGTCGATCAGTTGTTCCGCCAGTCCGGCACCTTCCGCGACAACCAGCGCGTTGAAGAGCGCGCGATGGATTCGAACGACCTTGAAAAAGAGCGCGGGATCACCATTCTGGCGAAGTGCACCAGCGTCGAATGGGACGATCAGCACGGCCACACCACGCACATCAACATCGTCGACACCCCCGGCCACGCCGACTTCGGCGGCGAGGTGGAGCGCATCCTCAGCATGGTCGATGGCGTGATCCTGCTGGTCGATTCGTCCGAAGGCGCGATGCCGCAGACCAAGTTCGTCACCGGCAAGGCGCTCGCGCTCGGGCCTCAAGCCGATTGTCGTGGTCAACAAGGTCGACCGCCCCGACGAACGCATCCAGGAAGTGCTCGACGAAGTGTTCGATCTGTTCGTCAGCCTTGATGCGACCGACGAACAGCTCGATTTTCCAGTGCTTTATGCCTCGGGCCGGAACGGCTATGCCAACGAAGACCCCGCGCTGCGCGAGGGCACATTGGGCCCGCTGTTCGCCAAGATCGTCGAACATGTCCCTGCGCCTGAGGCCGATTTTGACGGACCGTTCAAGTTCCTCGTCACCCTGCTGGACCGCGACAACTTCCTCGGCCGGATCCTGACCGGCAAGGTCCAGAGCGGCACGGTCAAGGTCAATTCGCAGATCCACGCGCTCGACAACGACGGCAATGTCGTCGAAACCGGCCGCGCCTCGAAACTGCTTGCGTTCCGCGGGCCTCGAGCGCGTGCCGGTGGATGAAGCGCGCGCGGGCGACATCATCTCGATCGCCGGGCTGACCACTGCGACCGTGTCCAACACCATCGCCGATCCCAGCGTGACCGAACCGCTCCACGCGCAGCCGATCGATCCGCCGACGCTGTCGATGCGCTTTGCGGTGAACGATTCGCCGATGGCCGGCCGCGAAGGCACCAAGGTTACCAGCCGCATGATCCGTGACCGGCTCGAGCGCGAAGGCGAAAGCAACGTCGCGATCCGCGTCACCGAAAGCGCCGACAAGGACAGCTTTGAAGTGGCCGGGCGCGGCGAATTGCAGCTGGGCGTGCTGATCGAAACGATGCGCCGCGAAGGGTTTGAACTCGGCATCAGCCGCCCGCGCGTGCTGTTCGGCCAGGACGATCACGGCAAGACCACCGAACCCTACGAAACCGTCGTGATCGACGTCGACGATGAATATGCCGGAACTGTGGTGGAAAAGATGGCGATCCGCAAAGGCGAAATGACCGACATGCGCCCATCGGGCGGCGGCAAGACCCGGATCACCTTCTCCGCCCCTTCACGCGGCCTGATCGGCTATCACGGCGAATTCCTGTCCGACACGCGCGGCACCGGGATCATGAACCGGCTGTTTGAAAAGTACGGTCCGCACAAAGGCAAGATCGAAGGCCGCAAGAACGGCGTGCTGATCTCCAACGGCGCGGGCGAGGCAAACGCCTATGCCCTCGGCCCCCTGGAAGAGCGCGGCATCCTGTTCGTCGGCGTCGGCACCTCGCTGTATGAAGGCATGGTCATCGGCGAGAACGCCAAGCCAGATGACCTTGAAGTCAATCCGATGAAGTCAAAGCAACTGACCAACTTCCGCGTCTCGGGCAAGGACGACGCAATCCGCCTGACCCCGCCGAAGCTCATGACGCTGGAACAGGCGATCGCCTATATCGACGACGATGAAATGGTCGAAGTGACGCCGAAGAACATCCGCCTGCGCAAGGCGATCCTCGACCCGAACGAACGCAAGAAGGCGTCGCGGAAGAAGGAAGCGGCTTAGGGCAGTTATCCCGACTGCGGTGCATGATGTTAAGCGCCGCGGTCGGGATTCGCTTATCCTGATTGACGGTATAGACTACCCTCACCCCTTTCCTACAGCGCCGCCCTGGCCTATCCAGCGCGGCGTGATACCTGCACCCGCCTTGATCCGCTGCTCGCTCAGCGCAGCCTTTGCCAGTAGCAGCACCGGCCAATGCCGCAGCGGCCAAGGGACGAAACTTCACACCCGCTTTTCGCTGCTCAGAACCCTGTCAAGTTTGTCAACTTATTCAGCAACGGCGTGCGCAGAGCATGAACATGGCGGACCTGCGGATTGCCCTGTTTTCGGGCAATTACAACATGACCACCGACGGCGCTAATCGCGCGCTCAACCGGCTGGTGACCTACCTGCTGGGGCATGGCGCGCAGGTGCGGGTCTATTCGCCGACCAATGCCGTGCCCGCATTTGAACCAGCGGGGGAACTGGTCAGCCTGCCTTCGCTGGCGATCCCGGGGCGCAGCGAATACCGCATGCCGGTGAGCGCTGAGCGCGCGGGTGCGGCGTGATCTGGCGGCGTTTGCGCCGAACTGTGGTCCATGTCTCCTCGCCCGATTTCGCCGCGCACCGCGTGGTTACCTGGGCGCGGAAGCGCGGACTGCCGGTGCTGGGATCGGTCCACACCCGGTTCGACACCTATCCGCGCTATTACAACCTTGCCTGGGCCGAGCCGCCGCTGACGGCGATGCTGCGACGGTTTTACCGGCGCTGCGATGCGCTGGTTACGCCGAGTGAATCGATGGCGCAGGTGCTGCGCGATCAGCGGATGAACTTCGATATCGGGATCTGGTCACGCGGGGTCGACCGCACGGTTTTTGATCCCAGCCGCCGCGAGCTCGATTGGCGGCGCGGGCTGGGGATTGCCGACGACGAGGTAGCAGTCGGCTTCCTCGGGCGGCTGGTGATGGAAAAGGGGCTCGACGTCTTTTCCGATACGATCGACGAGCTGCGCGCGCGCGAAGTGCCGCACCGGGTGCTGGTGGTGGGCGAAGGCCCGGCGCGGCGCTGGCTGGAGGGGCGCTTGCCGCAAGCGGTGTTCGCGGGGTTCCAGGGCGGGCGTGATCTGGGCCGCGCGGTGGCGGGGATGGACGTGCTGTTCAACCCTTCGGTCACCGAAACTTTCGGCAATGTCACGCTGGAGGCGATGGCCTGCGGCTTGCCGGTGGTGGCTGCGGCAGCGACCGGCAGCGACGGACTGGTTGACGACGGCGTTTCCGGCCGCCTGATCCGCCCCGGCGCAATCCACCAGTTCGCCGAGGCGCTGCGGCTCTATGCCGAGCAGCCAGAGCTGCGCGCTGCCCACGGCGCAGCGGGAGAAGCGCGCAGCCTGGAGTTCAGCTGGGACCGGATCAACCAGGCGGTGGCGGACACGTACCTGCGCTTGATCCGGCAGAAAACTTCAACTTAACAATATTTTATCGCAAGGTTCCGTCCGCTGCCTTGCGGCGTGCCCACCACCATTGGAGGACAATCGCCCCCACGATCACGAGCGGCATCGCCTTCATCATCGGCGTATCAAGCCCGGCAGGCATCGTCAGCGTGGCCTGATAGGCAAAGCTGAGTGCGGCGCTGACCAGTGAGATCAGGAACACCAGCGGCGCATGACGCGAGCGAGCGAGCAGCAGCACTGAACCGAGTATCGATGACCAGACCCCCAGCCCCCACAAGGCATGTGCCCAGACCGGCATAGCTTCGACCATGGTCAGCATTTCCTGCGCCAGTTCCGGAGTGCCAACCGCGCTGGTCAGGTAATCCATATTGCGCAGCTTGGTCATCAGATAGTCAACCGCGCCAAAGCTGTTCCAGGCCAGGCTCAGCAGTGCGGCTATCCAGTACGTTACGGGCACCTTGGGCGGTGTAAAACTGTTGGACATGGCTCTCCCCTTCCATCTGCGACCCGGGCAAAGGCTACGCCGCTTTGGGAAAGGATGCAAACCCGTGCGGGATCGCCTAGATGAACAAGATGGCTGACCTGTTCCCGACCAATTCCCAGCTCGCCCGGTCAGAGGAGCCGCGCGAAGATGCACCGCTGGCTGACCGGTTGCGACCGGGCATCCTGGCTGACGTGATCGGGCAGGAACACCTGACCGGACCCGAAGGGGCGATCGGGCGAATGGTCGCGGCGGGCAAACTTTCCAGCATGATCCTGTGGGGTCCGCCCGGCACCGGCAAGACCACCATCGCGCGGCTGCTGGCCGCCGCCGTGGGCATGCGGTTCATGCCAATCAGCGCGGTGTTCTCAGGCGTCGCCGATCTCAAGAAGGCCTTCGCCGAGGCCGAGACCGCCGCGAAGATGGGCCAGCGCAGCCTGCTGTTCGTGGACGAGATCCACCGCTTCAACCGCGCCCAGCAGGATGGATTCCTGCCGTTTGTGGAAAAGGGCACGGTCACGCTGGTTGGCGCAACCACCGAGAACCCCAGCTTCGCACTCAACGCCGCGCTGCTCTCCAGAGCGCAAGTGTTGATCCTGCGGCGGCTCGATGCGGCGGCGCTGGACGAGCTGCTTGTGCGCGCCGAAACGCTGGAAGGGCCGCTGCCGCTGACCCCGGCAGCGCGCGAAGCGCTGGTCGCCTCTGCCGATGGGGATGGACGGTTCCTGCTCAACCAGGCTGAAACGCTGTACAATGCCCAGTTGAGCGCGCCGCTCGATCCCACTGCGCTGGGGGCGTTCCTGCAACGCCGAGTTGCAGTCTATGACAAGGATCGCGACGGGCACTACAATCTGATCTCGGCGCTGCACAAAGCGCTGCGCGGGTCGGACCCGCAGGCCAGCCTGTACTACATGGCGCGGATGCTGACCGCGGGCGAAGAGCCGCTGTATGTGCTCCGCCGTCTGGTCCGGTTTGCCAGCGAAGACATCGGCCTCGCTGATCCGCAGGCGCTGGTGCAATGCCTTGCGGCCAAGGACGCCTACCAGTTTCTCGGCAGCCCGGAAGGCGAGCTGGCGATCGTCCAAGCCTGCCTCTACCTCGCCACCGCGCCCAAATCGAACGCGGCCTATGTGGCACAGAAGGCGGCGTGGAAGAGCGCGAAAGAGACCGGCAGTCTCAGCCCGCCCGCCAACATCCTCAATGCCCCGACCAAGCTGATGAAGGACATCGGCTATGGCAAGGACTATGCCTATGACCACGAGGCAGAGGATGGCTTTTCTGGCGCAAATTACTGGCCGGAGGAGCTGACGCCGCAGACCTACTACCAGCCAGTCGAACGCGGGTTTGAACGCGAAGTGCGCAAGCGGCTGGACTGGTGGGATAAACAACGCAAGGAACGCAGCGATGAGACCTAGCTTGGCGATTATCACCACGGGTCTTGCACTGATCCTGAGCAGCACTGCGTTCGCGAAGCCCGCCCCGGCGGCGGGTCCGTCGCTCAAGCAATGCGGCACTTACAAGCCGCAGGAGGGCGACCCCGAACTGGAGCGCAAGGGCGCGCTGCGGGTGCCCGCCACGCTGCGCCGAGTGATCGCCGCCAACCGTGATTTCGTGGCAGTACGCACGCTGACCGGGGCGACGTTCTGCCTGTTCGCCCGCGAATGGGAGGTGATCAAACCCGCCGTGCTCTCACCCGATGGCCGCTATCTCGGCTTTGCTTGGCATGGCAACGAGGCGGGCGGTTACATCTTCGTCGACCGCGCAGGCAAGGGCGCGAAGTTCGATACCGGTGCGCGGCCCGTCCCCTCCCCCAACCAGCGGCGGCTAGCGGCGCTCGAATGGTCCGAAAGCGGGTTCGGCTCGCTCAACGGTGTGCTGGTGCTGGATGTGCTGCCTGGTTCCCTGCGCGAAGCAGCGCGGATCGGGGAGATGCCTGAGGGGCTTGGCGACTGGCGGTTTGATCGTTGGCGCGGCAACAGCGTGTATCGATGTGTCTGCCCTGCCCTTCACCACGATGACCAATCGCGATGGCTCAGCCCCCTCCGGCACGCCGCGCATGCGCTATTCGGTGCGGCCCCAAGGTGCTACCTGGGCGCTGTTCAAAGCCGCCTGCCCGCCGGTGTGAAAGACCGTTTCAGCACTTCGTCGCGATCGATTGGTCAGGCGCAAAAGGTCCCCGCCAAGCCGGGATCGCCATTGCCCTGTGCCAACCGGGCACTACCGCACCGGCATTGATCAGGCCCGGCCACCGCTGGTCGCGCCAGGAGGTGCTGGACTGGCTGATCTCGGAATTGCCGCAGAACGCACTGGTCGGTTTCGATCTTTCCCCAGGCCTGCCATTTCATGATCGCGGCACCTATTTTCCTGAGTGGGCGGACTCTCCCTGTTCGGCCAAAATGCTGTGGCGCACTGTCGATGAACTGGCAGCCGATGACCCGCATCTTGCGGTGACCAGCCTTGTCCGGCACCCGGAATTGCGCCGCCATTTTCGCCACGGCAAGGGCGATTGCGGCGATTTGTTCGAAACAGGTGCAGGTCGCATGCGGGTCACCGAACTGCGCCAGAAGGACCATCGGCTGACACCTTCGAGTTGCTTCAACCTCGTTGGAGCAGCGCAAGTCGGCAAGTCGAGCCTGACGGGAATGCGCCTGTTGCACCGGCTCGCTGGCGCGATTCCGGTCTGGCCGTTTGATCCCTTGCCCGGGACAGGCTCGGTAATCGTTGAAATCTACACCAGTCTGGCTGCGCGGGCGGCCGACATTCCCCCCGGTCACAGCAAGATGCTGTCTGGCCAAACGCTGGATGATGCGCTTGCGAATCTGGAGGTAGAAAGCCACGCCATGCTGGATCGCTATACCGATCACGCCACCGATGCGATCCTGACCTCGGCCTGGCTGCGGCGAGCGGCGGCTGACGTCAATCTGTGGGCACCGCCTGGTCTGGACCAGGTCGCGCATACAGAGGGCTGGACCTTTGGCGTCCGATAGCGCTATGGCGCGAGCCCTGATGGGCCGGCTTAGCTC
The DNA here is from genome assembly GCA_963802015.1 of uncultured Alphaproteobacteria bacterium. GTDB lineage: Bacteria > Pseudomonadota > Alphaproteobacteria > Sphingomonadales > Sphingomonadaceae > Novosphingobium. The sequence goes on along the minus strand of CAWDHB010000003.1, from coordinate 19,379 downwards.
AGTTGGTAGAGCACCTGATTTGTAATCAGGGGGTCACGAGTTCGAATCTTGTAGCCGGCACCATACTTCTCAAGGACTTAGCGACGATAATAGCCCCTCCCGCGGTGCCTGTCGAGAGCCACGTAATCACCACGTAATCAAGATTGTTCGCAGAGTCGCGCAGAGCAGCGTGTTTTGGGGGAGGAGGTTTCCTCCCCGACGCGCGGTTGATGCATTGGACCGATTTCTGCATCTCGTTCGGTTCCGGGGTGACTATTGGAGTTTATTCGTCAGAGATCAGTCTGCATGTCGTAACTTCGGTAGCTCGTGCCGCAATGCCACGAGCAATGCGGTAATCGATGCAAATCCTCCGCCCGTGACGGATGTCGCAAATGGCCCTATTCATACAATAAGCCATAGCGCTATCGCGCGTACCGGTTGACCTTGGCGAGAGGCAGAAGCCCGTTTGGATCAACTAGCAGTATATGCAGGACGCCTTGCTCTTGGGCACGCTCCACTGCCTTATGCGCCATCTCAAGGGCCGGGAGTTCGAATCCACTGAGCGACCTCGCCCGCAAAACCTCGGCTGTTACAGGGCCCACCAAGTTCATTTTTAGGTCAGCGACAACTGACGATCCGGCACCTTTCGGGCGATCAACGTACAGAGCGAAATAGCGCTCCCCTTCTCCAATTCGTGTTTCGTCGACGACAAGCTCAGCCACTACGAGTTCCTTCAATACGAAAAATGGTGTTGATCCGGCTGCTCAAGCATGCCGAACCGCGATCTGGCTGCCATTGACACCCTTGTGCACAGTGAAGCCGTTGGGCACCGCCTGCTGAACCAATGGCACATGCGAAATCAGTCCTACGGCTCGTCGCTCACCCACGATGTTCTGAAGAACCTGAAGGACCTGATCCAATGTGCCAGCGTCGTTTTCGGTGTCGAGGCTGCCAAAACCTTCATCGATGAAAATCGTATCGAGCCTGATGGCTCCATTGGTCATTTCCACGATGTCCGAAAGGCCCAGAGCCAAAGACAGGGCGGCAATGAAGGTTTCGCCGCCTGACAGCGTTATGATCTCACGTGCCCGGCCGGTCTCGATGTCGTGAACCCGCACATCGAGACCCCGCTTCGATCGCCCGCCGACACTCACAGTGTCGCGCTCGAACCGATATCGACCACTGGTCATCGGATCAAGTCTCAGATTTGCGGCTTCCAGGACCTGGTCGAACATGGCGCCGATGGCAAAAGTCTCAAGGCTGGTCCGCAACTCGTTTTGCCCATCGAAGGCTTCGGCCAGACCACGCAACGAGCCGGACGATTGCTCGAGGTTCTGCAGGTTTTTCAATTCGTCGGCCAAACTTGTCTGCAGTTCCAGGAAGCGAGCGATGCTTCTGCTGTGCTTCGGCGCTATGCCAGCACCTGCGGGACAGGGGAACCTCGTGGGGGCGGCGCATCTTCATGCGCTCGGCGGGGATTTTCCAGACGGCGTTGTCGAGGTCGAACTCCGACCATTCAGCCATGCGCAATTCGCCGGGCCGCGCCATTACGTGGGGCGAAACCTGCATGGCCAATCGCGTGATCGCATGGCCGGTATAGGCGTCAATCGCGCGCAAAAGCTCGCCCATCTGCTTGGGATCAAGGATCGCCGCGTGATGTTTGACCTTCGGCACGACCAGCGCGCCGCGCAGGATCGAGCTGGGATCGCTCTCCCGCGTCCGGTGGCGACGGCATAGCGGGACACTCGACCGGCAAAGGATCGACAACGCCGCGCCGTTTCATACTTCCCTTGGCTTCGATCCGCTTGAGCGCGGCCAGCACGTCGATGGGCTTGAGGTCCGCCACTGGCCGGGCCGCAATAGGCTCCAGTTGCTCCAGCAGCCAGTTGGCCTTCTGCGCCGTTGTATCTGCCTGGCCTTGGGCCACCTGCTTATCGATATACTCCTTGGCGATCTCGCCGAAGGTGTTGGAGGCCTTGAACATGGCAACCAATTTCTCGTGCTTGCGTTCGGCCAGCGGATCGGTCCCGGCTTCCAACTGCCTGCGAGCATCGTCGCGACGTTTCCGCGCCTCGGCCAACCGACATCGGGATAGCGGCCAAGGGCCAACCGCTTCTGCTTGCCCATGTAGCGATATTTGTAGCGCCACAGTTTCGACCCGTTCGGATGGACCTCCAGATAGAGGCCTCGGTCGTCGGTGCATTGGGTCACTTTGTCGGTCGGACGGATGTTCCGGATTTGCAACTCCTTCAGTGCCACGGTCGAATCTCCTCAGCTGGTCCGGGAGAGGACCGGCGAGGGCTTTTCGGAGCAATGGGGCCATCAAATTTTGCGTGGGGCCATATTAGCCCAACCGTGGCACCTCATGGCCCCGGATTGCCTGATATCGCCTGGCACAGTCCGGGATTGGTGAGGGTTGAAAATGGCAGATTTCCGCCGGTTTGTCGACCCTTACGGGATGCCCTGACACGGAAAAATGGTGCCAGAAGAGACTCGAACTGAGATATTTTTCCTTATAATTTTCATATATTTAGGCCGTTCGGTTTTTTGAGTTGCCCGAAAAAAGGCCCGAACGTCTGATAAGGTATTGGTTCGATGCCTTTTTAAGGATTCGAACGATTTCAAAACCCCAGATTTCCGCGATTTCCAGACTGCGAACAAAAGCAGAAAGCGGGCCTCTAATTCGCCCTATTCTGCCCACTCGTCCCGACCCATCTTGACTGACAAGAGGCAAGTTTCAACTGGGTGGTTCTTCCATTCAAACATGCTGTCGTCACCACAAGGCATCAACAAGCCACTAAGCCCTTTGCGTAAGCGAACCCTCAATGGCCACGTCAGAGCCGATAATCAGAGAGCCTGGCTTCAGACACGAAGTCTATGGACCTGACCAAGCCTCTTCCTTGGCGCGGCGGTTCGAAGTCAACGACTAGGTACGCAATGCGTCCGGCCTCAATCAGGGCAGGCAAAGCGAAAATGGTATCGGATGGGATTCCGCCCGAGAGGTATCGAGACTGGGCGCGCAGATCGATCAAGTAGATTGCATTGGCATCATTTTCCCGATAGCTATTGTGGGACACGCGGCCACTGCCAGTCAGAGAGACCTGCAGATCCTCGCCCAAGTGGCGCTTGAACTTGGAATGGATGGTCTCGATGGCTGCCAACATTTCGAAAGCAAGGATTTCGCTAAACTCGTGCTCCTGGCTCTGCGCGATGTGGTACGATATATCGCCCGACCTGATCCGCGCAGTTAGAGCGAAGGGCTCCGAGATCTTATTTACACGAGCGGCCATTGATCCGTCCTTCTCGCAAATCAACAAGTTTGATGCGCCGAGCGCTGCTCCTGCGGTTTCGATTCGTGCCACGTTTAAGCAGGATAACATGGCCCACCTTGAGGATTGCAAGAAGATAAAAATGCTTAAGCAGCACCTGATGTCTGACCTCGACATGATCATTGTCGAGTATAGGTAAAGATGCCCCTGCCTTCTGACTATGCCTTGGTTGCTCCTGACTAAGCCAAGAAGCGCTGGGTGCTCGTAAAGGAGACGGCCTGAGACGCAAATCCCGCGAGAAGCCTGCTTGTCGCTGATAGGTTCGAGGAGGAAAGCGCCGAGGCACAATCCGCATTTGAATCACAACCATGCAAATCAAAGATTCACTTGCATCAATCTGATTCAATGGCATGCTTCAAAAAGGGTCACACTAGATGCGCTGGCAGCCAGCCAACCTAAAATTGCAACTAACACCATCAGAGATTAGACTTGGGAGACGGTTATGGAAAACAATAATTATCGGCCTGAGATTTTTGAATTGATCAACTCAAATGAAGTCCCCAATTGGGCATGGGCATTATTTGCGTTGCTGATGATTGCCGCTGTACCTTTGGCATTGCTCATCTAGTGCAGTGAAGCATACTTCGATAATCTTTGAAGGATGCTTTGATCGCGCCATTGATCGTGTTTCCCGTTGAACATGCTGAAGCTTTTCTTGACTTTGCCTAGTGATTCCGCGAGCGCAACTGCTCGTGGATTTCATCGCGGGCCTGCAACTGTAGTACTTGAAGAAGTTGGCCAAACGTTCATCGGCGCGTTCAATGATCATCTACGGGATCCAAACCCTAATGTAGTCGATCGCAGAATTCTTAAAGTTCCTGAAAGACTTCAAGGCTTTTATGCGGAAGCAACTGCCATGGCCTCGGCCATTTCAGGAACGTTCAGGCCTTGGAGCAATAATTGCAGTAAAGTCTTGTCCCAACTGGAACCTCGCTTTGTGCACTTAGCGCATGTCGGGGCGGGGTGGGCCATGGCACGTCTTGGTTTATTCGAATTGCATATTCAGCGCCGTCTCGATCCGATGCTGGCAGGGCTGGCACATGATGGCGTCGGATTCCATGACGCATTCTTCTCGAGGAAGAACTGGCAACGCGGACGGAAAGCTGCTCCGCCCATCTCGAAAGCATATGACCAAGGACTGGGTCGTGCGCTGTGGTTTCGATCTGGCGGCGATCCTAAAATGGTTGTGCAGTCGCTTGAGAATTTCCCTCGGGATCGTCAATCGGACCTTTGGGCCGGAGTTGGATTGGCGACATGCTATGCTGGCGGCGCTTCAGTTGCGGGTGTCGATTTTCTCGCGGAAGCTGCCGGTAGTCATTTGCCGCAGTTTAGACAGGGCGCAGCCTTTGCGGCTGCTGCGTTTGCTCGGGCCGGGCACGAGGTGCCGCATTGCATTGCCGCTGCCGGTCGTATTACCGGACGCGACTGGAACGATTTGCCCGGCTTGGTTGAAGGACTCCGCCATGAAGTGGTCGCTCGGGAGGGGGCAAATTTGACTGGGTATCAGCACTGGCGTGAGCGGGTCGCAAGCACACTGGGGGGAGCATGAACAGGATTAGCGGCCGCGGCTTTGCTGCGCTGACAACGCTGACCATGGCATCTGCAGTCTTTGCTGCGGCCAAGATTTCCACCGCTGCACCGCCTGAGCCGACATCACAGATCAATTTCGAAGAGGTACCGATCGATCAGAGCAATCGCTCCAACATGGTGCCTTTACGACCGGTCAATCCCCGCTATGCCGAAATTGCCGGCTGGATCTCTGCGGTCGGGTCGGCGATCGCCGCTGGAGACATCGACGGAAATGGCAAACCGGACGACGCATGCCTGGTCGATCCACGCGCAGATACCGTCAAAGTGCTTCCAGCGCCTGGAACCGGAAGCAGGTATGAAGCCTTCGTCATAACCGAGCCTGTCGATACCTACGAGCCGGCGACGGTCGCGCCCATGGGCTGCCTAATAGGCGATTTCAACGAAGACGGTTTGCAGGATCTTCTTACCTACTATTGGGGGCGGCCGCCAGTTATCCATTTCCGCGAGGCGACCGGAACCATGTCTGCCAGCGCCTATCGTGCCGTTTCCCTGGTCGCTGCGCATGAAGCCTGGTTCACCAACGCCGCCTTGATTGCCGACATCGACGGTGACGGCCATGCCGATCTGCTGTTTGGAAATTACTTCCCCGAGGACGCCAGGGTTCTGGATGCCGCCGCCAGCGATGGCGGGAAGATGCAGAAATCGATGTCACGCGCCTTCAACAGCGGCCGCAAGCGGTTATTCCTGTTCGACAGGCAATCTTCGCACACAGCGGGCTTTTCCGATCATTCGTCGGCACTGAGCTCGCAAGTGGCACAGGGCTGGACCTTGGCGCTTGCCGCCGCCGACCTCGACGGCGATCTGAAGCCAGAGATCTATGTTGCCAACGATTTCGGTCCTGATCGGCTGCTCGCCAACCGCTCGACGCCGGGCCGGCCGGCATTTGTCCTGGCTGAAGGGAAGCGCCGCTGGTCAGATCCACGCTCGCGGGTAATCGGCCGGGATTCATTCAAGGGAATGGGAGCTGACTTTTTCGACGTCAATGCGGACGGTCAGCTCGATCTGGCGGTGAGCAACATTTCTCAACCTTACGCCTTGCTGGAAAGCCATTTTCTCTGGATCAACCAAGGGAAGCCCCAAGAGCTAATGAACGGCTATGCCGCGTTCAGCGACGCTAGTGGCAGTCTAGGCACAGCTCGCAATGGTTGGGCGTGGGATATCAAGGCGGGAGACTTCGACAATGATAGTCGCCCCGAAATTGTGCAGGCAATTGGGTTCCTGGCAGGAAAGGTCAATCGCTGGCCGGAATTGCAGGAATTGGCCACCGCGAACGATGATCTCCTACCAAACGTGGCGATCTGGCCCAAGTTCCGGGACGGGGCGGACCTCTCGGGACATCTCGCGAACGCCTTTTACATTTCCGGCGAAAGCGGCCGGTTCAGAGATATGGCAGAAAGTGTCGGAATGGGTCGTAAGGGAGTTACGCGCGGTATAGCCATCGCCGATGTCGATCTGGACGGACGCGAGGATCTGTTCATCTCAAGGCAATGGGATCAATCTTCTTTCTACCGCAACCGCAGTCAGCGCGTCGGCAATAGCATGACGCTAGACCTCAGGCGCCGCAACGCCAACGGCAGCAATCGAACCGCGATCGGGGCAACCGTAATTCTGGTCGATGCAGCCGGGCGGCGTCAGGTCAGCTACGTCGACGGCGGCAATGGTCATAGCGGCAAGAATTCACCGCTGATCCATTTCGGCCTTGCGGGACAGGCCGGAATGGCGCGCGTTGAGGTGGCCTGGCGCGGGCCTGAAGGTCTGCAGAGGCGTTCGTTTGAATTGGGCCCGGGCTTTCACAAGCTCGTTTTGGATTGAGGCAATCATGAACAATCCTGTGCTGAATGCTGAGCTTGTCAATGCCCGTCCGCTCAGTTCGTTGTTCGACCCGGACGCAGTCCGTCGCCGCGATGCCGCGTTGCTTCGGTTTGCGATTGCGATCACCGTGCTCAACCTACTTGGCCATTTGTGGTTCGGCTTCGAAGCGAGTTGGGTCACGCCGTTCGTCGCGCTTGGCTGCACTTATTCGACCGAAATGATCGGCGAATGGGCCCGGGCGCGGGGCGAAAATCGCGCACCCCGGTATCGCGGCGGGCCAAAGGCTTTTGCCAAGTTCCTGCTCTCAGCGCATATCACCGGCCTCGCCGTTGGCATGTTGCTCTACGCTGCCGAGCAGTTGTGGGTAATAGCCTTTGCAGCGGTTGCTGCTGTCGCCTCGAAATATGTCCTGACGGTGGCGGTTGGGGCTGACAGGCGCGCCCACTTCCTCAACCCGTCCAATTTTGGCATTGCCTGCACTCTGGCATTGTTCCCCAACGTCGGCATTGCTCCGCCATACCAATTCAGCGAAAATCTGATCGGCGCGCTCGATTGGGTGTTTCCGCTGCTGATCTGCATGACCGGCTCGCTGATCAACTATAAATTGACCCACCGCGTACCGCTGATCCTCGCCTGGCTTGGTGGATTTGCGCTGCAAGCGATCATTCGCGGGCTGATACACAATACCCCGCTATTTGCCGGACTGGCGCCGATGACCGGCTTTGCCTTCGTGCTGTTCACATTCTACATGGTTTCCGATCCCGCCACCACGCCCAATCAAACGTGGCGACAGGTGGCATTCGGGGCCGGCGTTGCTGTGGCCTATGCGATCCTCATGGAATTGCACTTAGTTTTTGGGCTGTTCTTTGCCTTGGTCGCGGTTTGCACCGTGCGGGGGTTGGGCATGGCGATTGGCCAACGTCTGAGTGATCGTTGGCCGGCTTCCTTGCGACCGGCCCAGAGTGCCGTCTGACCATGTCAACCGGCAGCCCGGTCCATCTTGCGGGCTATGCCTGCCGCTTTCCCGACGCTGCCGATCCTGCCGAACTTTTCGCGAACATCATGGACCGGCGGCAGAGTTTCCGAGTGGTGCCCGATGAGCGGCTGCCGTTGTCTGACTACCTGGCTGCAGCTATCGGTGACGCCGATTCAATCACCCCGATCCTCGCCGGCCTGCTGACCGACTGGCAATTCGATCCTCAGCGTTTCCGGATTCCCAAAGATGCCTTCGCGAGCACCGACCTGGTCCATTGGCTTGCGCTGGAAGTGGCAGCCGCTGCAGTTGCGCAATGCGGCGGCAGCGAGGCTCTGCCTCGCGATGCCACCGGAGTAATCGTGGCCAACACGCTGACTGGCGAATTCAGCCGGACCAGCCAGTTACGCTTGCGATGGCCGTGGCTTGACCGTCAGCTCGCCGTTGCACTCGATGCCGAGGAGCTTGATGCAACCGTGAAGCGGCGGATCCGCGAAGCCTACCGCGCCAAGATCAACGCCGCTTTGCTCGCTCCGGATGAGGAAACGCTCGCCGGGGGGCTGGCAAACACCATAGCCGGGCGCATCGCCAACCATTTCGATCTCCACGGCGGCGCGTGGCTGGTCGATGCCGCCTGCGCCTCTTCGTTGGTGGCAATAGCCAACGCAGCCGAACAGATCACCTGCGGCCGCGTCGAGGCGATGATCGTGGTGGGGGTCGACCTCAGCCTCGATCCGTTCGAACTGGTGGGTTTCTCTCGCAATGGCGCGCTGAGCGGGCAGCGCATGCGCGTATTCGACCGGCGCGCTGACGGATTCTGGCCGGGCGAAGGGGCCGGTGCGGTGGTCCTGGTCTCCGACGCATGGACCAAGAAGCACGGTGGGCCTCGCGGAATCGAGCTCGCGGGATGGGGCCTGTCAAGCGATGGGCGAGGCGGACTGACCCGTCCCGTAGTTTCTGGTCAATTGCGGGCACTGCGGGAAGCCTACAGCCGCTTCGGTCTCGATCCGGGCAGATTGGCTTTCCTCGAAGCTCACGGCACCGGCACCGCGATCGGCGATCCGACCGAGATTGAAGCGCTTGCGACTATCCTCGGCGGCGAAGCGGACGGCCGCAGAGTTCCGGTCGGTTCGATCAAGGCCAATATCGGCCATACCAAGGCAGCAGCCGGCCTGGCCGGATTGATCAAGGCTGCTGAGGCGCTGCGCAACGGCTTGATCCCTCCACACACCGGCTGTAGTGAGCCGCATCCCATCTTTGCCACGACTTCCCATCGATTGGAGGTGGCCGGACAGGCGGCAGCCTTGCCAAGCGGACCAGGCCGAGTGCTGGCTGGAGTTCCCTCATTCGGGTTTGGTGGAATAAACGCGCATGCCGTCCTTCGTACCTGCTCGGCCCCGGCGATGGCCGTTCCAGCCTTACCCTGCTGGTCGGAAGATGAACTTTTCGCGTTCGCTGCGGACGATCTCGATGGCCTTGCTGCGGCGCTGACCAGACTGGAAGAGCGTGCTGCCTCCGCTTCGGTGTCGGAGGTGCGCGATTTAGCGGCAAGTCTTGCGCGGGAAGAAAAGTCGGGCCAATTCCGATTGGCTTTTGTTGCTGGGCGGCCAGACGAATTGCTGAACAAGATCGGCAGCGCACGCCGGGACCTGCTGGGCTCGCGCCAGACCAGCCAGATGTTTGGCCAGGCCACAGCCGCTCCACGGATCGGACTGCTCTTTCCCGGTCAGGGTGCCCCTTGCCGCAGCGGCGCTGGCGCTTGGGGCGATCGTTTCGGTTTAACGCCGATCGAGTTCGAATTGGCTGGCGAGCCTGAACACACGCGCAATGCCCAACCGTTAGTGATTGGCGCCGCCATGGCTGGGCTCGAGCTGCTCGGTCGTCTGGGGATCGAGGCCAATGTTGCGCTGGGTCATAGTCTGGGAGAACTCGCTGCGTTGCATTGGGCTGGATCGTTCGGCCGCGACGAGATCATGGCCATCACGCATGCCAGAGGGCGGGCGATGGGCGATCTCGACACGGGGGCGATGCTCTTGCTTGCCTGTGACAGCGAGCAGGCATTGCAACTGATTGCACACACCGCCGCCGAGATCGCGTGCTACAACGCGCCGCGCGAAATCATCGTCGCCGGCCCTGAGCACGACGTCGTCGAAGTCTGGCGCCGCGCAGACCGGCAGGCAGTAGCGGCCCAGCTCTTGAGAGTTTCCCATGCTTTCCATTCGCGAATGATGGCCCCGGCCGAGGCGAAGCTGCGCGATACGGTTAGGATTTGTGGACCGAGCAGGTTGGATGGAATGGTTGTGTCAACGGTTACCGGGGAACTGCTTGAACCGGAGAGCGATCTGGAACAGCTTCTGGTCAAACAGCTGACCGAACCAGTCAGGTTCGTCACCGCCGCTGCACAGTTTTCCAAGGAATGCGATTTTGCAATCGAGGTCGGTCCGGGAACAAGCATGACGCGCTTAATTGAACCCTATCGGCTGCCTGCAGCGTCGCTGGATATCTTCGGGCAATCTTGCAGGCCGGTCTTCGAGTGCCTCGCGCGTCTCCACACCGCCGGTTGCCAGCTCAATTTTGCAGCGATCTACCCTGATGCCGAGTTTCGCTCTCCCCGCGCTGTGCCGCCGCGGCTACTTTCCAATCCCTGCGGCGGAAGCAATGCCGTAATCGATGCGATTGCGCCGATCGCTATGCAGGAACAGGCACGTATTCCGGAACCTATAGTGGAAGCAGACATTGTCGGGGAGCATTGCCTTGATCAGCTTACTGCACTTGTCGCCCAGAAAACTGGCCTTGCGCCGCAGTCGATCGGCCCAGATCTGCAATTCCTAGACGACCTGCACCTCAATTCGCTCGCCGTCAGCCGGATCCTAGCCCGTCTCGCGCAACATCGCGGAATCCTGCTTCCCGGCCACCGCACTGCCTTTTCGAATGCTTCACTTCGGGAAGTGGCTGACGAATTGGACGAGATCGAGGCACGCGGCCCGGTAGCGTCAGTCGAACGGGTGGTCGGCATTTCCCATTGGGTTCGCAGGTTTCGGCCAGTGTGGCACGATCCCAAAGTCGGGCCGCTCGACTTGTTCGACTGGCGCGAAGTCAGTCTGGGCGACTTGGTGCCTGCCGATGCACCTGCTGTCGCGATCCGCATAGATAGCTGGGACGCGATGCAAGACGGACCGCATCTGCTTACCATGGTTCGGCAGGCCAGCGTCGCCAGCCGACACCTTGCTCTGCTGCACCAGGGTGCGCCGCTAGATGGCTTTGTGCGCAGCCTGGCGATGGAAGGACACTTTGAGTTGGTCCGGTCGGTCGATGTAACGGCATGGCCCGGGCCACTGCCGTCCTTGCCGAGTGGTGAGACCGTATTGTCGATTGACTGCCAGGGAGCAATACAGACCGCTGCCCTCGCGCTCGATACTGCCAGCCATTCCACCGGCGAAGGTGCGGGCATCCGGCCAACGGTGATCGTCGTTACCGGCGGCGCCAGAGGCATTGGAGCCGAAGTGGCAATGGAGTTGGCCAATCGATCGGGCGCCGCATTGATCCTGGTCGGACGGTCTGATGAGAGTTCGGCTGATGTCACCGGCACGCTCGAACGCGCCCGCGCATTGGGATTGCAGGTTGGCTATGCCCGGTCAGGGGTCGAAGATGGCGAGACTCTCAGCGAGGTAATCGGAGAGTGGATCGGGCAATTCGGTCCGCCCAGTCATCTGGTTCATGCAGCCGGAATTAACGAACCGTCGAGCTTCGCCGATCTCGATGAACACCGCTTGCTCCGAACGCTCGCCCCAAAATGCTTAGGATTGAGAAACGCGATCGAAGCCTGCGGACCGAGCCTCCGCCGCGTCGTGGGCTTCGGATCGATCATTGGTCGGCTAGGTCTTGTAGGCGAGGCGCATTATGCTCTTGCCAATGCCGAGCAAGGCCGGCTGCTTGCCAAGGCCACGGCCGACAAACCGACGCTGAGCTCCCTCCATATTGAATGGTCAGTGTGGTCGGGCGCTGGCATGGGCGACCGTTTGGGCGTTATTGACCAATTGCGTGCGGACGGGGTCGATGCGATTCCATTGGACGAGGCGATCCGCCAGTCCTGCGATCTTATCTTGTCCGAGATGACGGGGCCGATCGTAGTCACAAGTCGTTTCGCCTGCTCGGATCCGCTGCCCGCCGCGGGTACGCTGAGATTTCTCGATCAGATCCTAATTCACACCCCGGACGTCGAACTGGTGGTTGAGACCACGCTCAACTACGGGCGCGATCCTTACCTGCTTTCGCACAAGGTCGATGACGTTCCGGTTGTGCCCGGGGTGGTCCTGCTTGAGTCCATGGCGCAGGTCGCGGCCCCATTGCTTGCTCCCGATGGCATAATAACTCGGTTCGATCGGGTTGAATTCCTCTCGGCGGTCTCGGTAGGCATCGAAGGGCGGCGGATAAGGGTCGCGGCCTTGCGCGAAACCGATGACACGGTCTCCTGTGAGGTTCGCAGCGACGAGGACCAATTCGGCGAGCCGGTGTTGCGGGCTATTTTGCGCCGCAACATGGATTGGCAGAAGGAACAGCGACAAACCGAGATCTCAGGTCCTGAACTCGACGGGCTCTACGGCCCGCTCTTCTTCCAAGGGCCGGCGTTCCAGCTGCTCGATCGGCTGGGTGAGCTGTCCTCCCGCCGGATAGAAGCGCGCCTCAAGCGCGAGAAACCTGATCGGTTGTTCGGGGCCTTTGAGTCACAGCAGACAGTCCTCGGTAACCCTCACCGGCGCGATTGCGGGCTGCATGTCTTGCAAGCCTGCGTGCCGCACCGCCGCGTCCTACCGGTCCGGGTCAAGCGGGTTGAGCTTGGCAGCGACAGATTGGCGGAGGGTATTCGTGCCCACGAATGCTGGGCCAAAGGCGACGAATATGCCTTCGACATCGCCTTCTTCGATGCCGAGGGGGTCGTGGTCGAACGCTGGCATGAGGCTGTGTTCCGCGCGGTAGGCGCAATAGCGATAGAACCCGCGCTGACGATCATGCCTAAACTGGCCGGTCCCTATTGGAACGCTTGGCACGCGAGTTGAGCGGGGAAGATTCGCTCCGATGCTCGATAGTTGTCGATGCCGGGCGCGACCGGGCCAGCCGGCGGATCGAAGCGCTTAGGGAAATTGAACTGGCGCCGCCTTGTGATAAGCGAGGCGATGGCGAGCCCATCTTTCCAGAGGGGATCTACTGCTCTATTTCGCATTGCGAGACCGCTACTTTGGCTTTCCGCAGTGACTGCCGCGTCGGATGCGACTTGGTGGCGTTGGCCGATTTTCCTGGCCACGACGAAGCCGCTCTGTGGGCAGCCACCGAAGTCCCTGCGCAAGATCGGGGCCTTGGGCGAAGTGCGCAACGTCGGCGATTCGACCTATCGCCTGCCCAGCGGTGAATCGGCTCAAATTCTAAAGCCGATCGAAGTCACTGGGGTTCTCCACGTGGTCTCGATTGCCATCGCCAACTGGAGAACGGGATAATGCCGCAGTCAATAGCCAGACCCGCGTTCCAGTGGCGACCATTCATCGCCTTTGAAGACACCAACCTGGTAGGAAACGTCTACTTCGCCAAATTCGTAAGCTGGCAGGGCCGTTGCCGAGAGGCTTTCCTCGCAGAACACGCGCCCGATGTGCTCACGTTACTCTCGGGTGATCTGAAGATTGTCACCCTCAACGTTTCCTGTGAATATTTCGACGAACTGCGAGCGTTTGACACCGTTTGTTTGGAAATGAGGTTGGTGGGTATAAGGGGCAATCGAATTGAGCTTTCCTTTGATTATTACGTAGATAGACTAGGTGGGCCGGTTCTCGCCGCTCGCGGACTACAGCAAATTGCTTGCATGATTGAGGGCAATCTAGGGCAACTTACCCCGGGTGAAATTCCACCTTTACTTAAGCAAGCGCTATATACTTTCGATCAGTGAATTGCCTGATGCCAGTTTAGAATTTTTTCGAGATGTATTACAATGAAGTTGAGACTGCGCACCCGCCAAATCGTGGCTACATTTTTAGTCGCATTTTGTATATTTCTTTCATTAATGATAGGCAACAACAAAGGGATATACTTTTTTCATAGAATAATAGGAAGATTGTGTTCATCGGTCATTAGATCCGCAGGCGGCGGATTTGTGAAAATTGGCCAACTGCTTGGCACAAGGAGTGACATATTTCCCAGTCTATTTTGCAATCATCTTTCTGTTTTGCAAGACAAAGTGACCCATGATTCTTTAAAGGAATGTTTAAGAAGTGTACCAAACCATGTGATTAGGAACCTGGAGCAAAATTATTGCATGACGTCCGCGATTTTGATTGGAAGCGGATCAGTGTCTCAGGTTTTCTCAATATTACACAAATCTACGTCAAATCGCCATGCAATGAAAATAGTGCGCCAACCTACGAGACGATTAATTTTAGAAGACATAAAAATGTCTATAAATTTAATTCGATGGGTATCGAAATTTTCTATTTTTAGAGGCTGGCCTCTATATGAAGCTTCAATACGTTACCTCCGTCTGACTTGCATGCAATGCAACATGCGAAGAGAGGCCCGTCTTCAAACCCGCGCGCGAGAGAAATACAATTTTTGCGACGGCTTGATTATTCCAGAAGTTATCGAGGTTCCACACGATAAAATCATGATAATGGAACTCATAGATAGTATATGTAAACTTGACATTGGTTTTGGTAAGCAATCTGATAAGATTGATCGCGCGCTTTTTTGGATATTCGATATGCTATTCAACGACGGCCTTATGCACTGTGACTTACATCCAGGAAATTTGTTAACGACATCTTCGGGGGATATTGTATATTAGACTGGGGTCTCTGCGCGTCGATTCCCGAATCTGATCGAATTTCTCTAGCGAAGTTCTTCATGGCGTTGATAGCCTGCGACGCCAAAGCAGGGGCGCAGATCTGCATCGACACGGGATTGCCAATCTTCGACAGAGTGGACGAGGTCGGGCTTGGCGCCGCGGTTGACAGACTTTTTATCGGCAACCTCACGATTGCCAGTCGGTCAGTTTCAGCTACTAGAATTTGCAGCGACGCTGATGTCGATCCAGTCGCAACACGGTCTGCGCTCTACTCCGAGCTTTTGCTTCCCGTCTTGGCATTGACAACTTTCGAAGGCGAGCTGAAAAAGCTTGACCCGCAAGCCGACTTCCAAAGGGCAGCGCTGCCGGCCGTGGTCTCACTTCTGAATCGGCAAGGTTGAATATGGTTTCAAATGAGATTGAATGGAGCGAACTCCGCAAGCGCCATTTGAACAGAGATTTTGGCAGATTTGGGAGACGCTTGGTGCGACTGGCAGTGCTCACCGGTGGGCGCGAGGTTATCACATACAAGATCGATCACCTTTGGCGGCGGGTTGAAAACACCTGCAGTTGATCTTATATTTGCGTGAACCGAAAGGCCTGCGTGGCACGTTTGTCCGATTTCTTGAATTTGGACAATCTTCCGATGAATTTAGGGTAGAGTTGAAGTTGGTTACCGCTTCTAGAGCAATATCGATCCAGGGACACCGCACGCGCGAACAGGTTCTGGGTACGGACTTTAATTACGAAGATTTGAGATTTTGGAGACCGCTGCCCCTCCATGCAGAGTCGAAGACTTGCGAATTTGAATCAACATTCTTATTTGAGTTTGCTCAAGACAGGCACTCGGAGGTGTTTGCTTGAGTTTGGTTATGCGTGGAGATGGTGAACTGGAATGTCATCGATCAGGGGAGCCCGGGAATGATCGAGTTCGGGAGGTTAGTGATTGGGCAAATGTGACTTCTCCCCAGTGCCAAGAAAATTAGGATCAGAAGGCTGGATGAGACGCTTCGAATCGACAATGGAACTTGTTTATCTGGACCTGCTGTCAGAATGGGATTCCGCGTTCTTTGATTGGGAATCCGACACAGCAGATATCTGTAGGCTGTTCGAAAACCTTGATGTCCCAATGGATGTATCATGAATCGGCTGAGTGCCCGAGGTTGTGCTGTCGGCGGCCATTAGTGCTGAAATCCGATGGCCGCCGAAGAAATCAAGAACCAAGCTGCTTCTGATCCAGCAACTCCCGCCAGGCGACAATCGCTTCCTTCATTTCCCCTCGCACACGGCCAGAAGCAGAACTCGATGAGCTTTACGGCCGAGACACTTTAAGTCCTTTCGTCACCGATAGGAGGAATCGTCTCAACCTTGGACCAGAGTTGGACTGGTTCAGCGGAGTTGAGCACGAAGTCCCAACTTAGGCATCGTGACCCGAAGGTTCATTGACGCTTTGCAGTCGCCACCTTGAACGACGCCAAAAGACGGAATGTCTCAATTCAGCGTGACAAGCACCGGGCCGAATATCTCGCTCTCACCATGGACACTCAAGTTTGTGAAGAGAGCTGCCACAGTAGCATTTTCCCAATCTAGTATCCCTTTTTCACCAACCAGAGGCGCTCCCCTATGCGCCTAGAAGCTCTCCAGTCAGCACAATGGTATCTTCTCCAACACCCTCCACCGAATAGGTTTCTCGGAGCGTAATGTTGACCACATCCACTCCGGCCTTGGGCACTCGCATGCGTTCTACGTCGATAGCCATGACCACTCTCCAGTCCTGAGTAACTTCCGGTATATGTTACTCGACCTGAAGCCAGGTCGCTTCTCCTAAGTTAACTGAAATTCACATAAGCAGGGTTGGCAAAGCAAAGACGATCGGTGGATCAAAGATCGTTGGCCGCCTCCAATGAGGCTCGCATTCACAAATCTCGGATTGAATGTATTTGATCTTGTGGGAAAAGATGAAAACATCCTCCGTGTTTGGTATATGCCAGAGCGAAGCTTGCAGAGGAATTGCAAATCCTAACAGATATAATGGACGCATTGCTCGAACCGGAGGCAACATGAATCGCCCTCCTCCAAGCAAGAGTTGGCCACCTAAAGGCTTGCCTGCGGGGGTCGCTGAGGTGAAAAGGCCAATAGCCACCACCATGGCGCAATCGGGACTGGGATTTGAAACCGTACCGACAAATGCAGGAATCTCGTCCCGCATTCCCATGGAGGTCAACTGATCGGCATCAATTTTCCATCCCGGCGCCAAGATTCTGAATTGTCTCGGCGAAATTCCTACAAGTGAAGTAAATGTTCTAGAAAATGAACCAAAAGAATCATATCCACAGCATTGCGAGATCTCAGTTATCGACAATTTCGTATGAATCAAAAGATTCTTTGATCTTTCTATTTTTATCATCATAACAAATTTAGACGGCGACACGCCAGTAATTCGGGAAAATGTCTGTGAAAAATTCTGAGGTGTGGTGCCAATGGACTTTGCGTATTCACGCATTTTAGGACTACGATCCGGCGCCTCGCGATAACTTCGGACAAGGTCAGATATCGCTAAACTCGACAGTGACATTCCTGAACCGCCTCAATAGGTCTCTAAAGAACTTACTACACTTCAAATTCTGGAACGAGAATGAGATATCTTCCAGCTCCCCTTCTTTCCGCCTAGCCAGCCCGTAGGTATGGCTCTGGTTGGCGTGGTAGCTGAAGTCACAGGAACTGATTTTGGCCTTTAGGCTGAGAAAGGTCGGGACTGTCTTCGTTCTTGGCGCCATCCTGATGTCCCCTGTTAGAACCGGCTCAAAGGCGGGCTGGTGCCTTGCCCTTCCTAGCGCAGCTCTTCGGTAAACATCAGCGATCTGTCGGAACCAGGTCAAGGGTGAGATGGATGATGGCGTCGGCACTTAGCGTTGCGATAGCCGATCAGAATTTCAGATACTCCTTGCTGACGGCACGCGTCGTCTTGGGCAGACGGGCGAGGTTTTCACTTATGCTGACGCGGTCCGTATCGGGTGCAACAAGCTCGGCAATTCGCCGGACCATTCGGAACACATAGAGCCCGTTGACTACGATCATTCGTCTGGCCCAGTAGCATCTCCGACTTCAATTGGGTTGGTCGACATTTTCAGTAATTCGCCAAAATATTCCCTCGCCCGTGGTAGCCTCATTCGACAGCCGAAATCGCCCAGCGCTCAGCCTCCTCTAATGCTTGGGGTCCGTCTTCAGAGTAAAGGATATCGGCGAGGTTGAACATCAACTCCGTGTGCCCACCCGCAGCTGCCATTCGGTAAAAGTGATAGCAGTATTCGGTTCTTCCGATTTCGCCATCATCCAAATAGGCTGGGTCATGAATGGATGCCAATTTGAACTGGCTAGGAACATGCCCGGCTTTTGCGCTGCGGCAACGAAGTGGGCCAACGCTCCCTGACCATCCACATTGGCACCAGCGCCAGTTTCGAGTGCATTGGCTAGCGCAAACTGCGCATACAAGGTCGCAGCCACTTTGTGCCACGGGCTAGCTCCAAGACTTCAGCAGTCGCGCCGCTCGGGTCGAAGGATGGCCCGAGAAGCTCGCACCTCTTTACGGCCCTTTCTCGAAAGAGAAGCGAGCGCGATCAATGTTGTCTTCGGGAATTCGGCAAGAAAAAGTTGAATTGCTCACCAACGAGGCGCCAGCGGGATCTTGGCGCTCGGGGAGTGGGGGGTCTGGTAAGAATGAGACATGCCCGGGATCGGTAACCATGCCGGTCGATCCAAAAACCTCCGAAGTCGCGAGATGAATGAAACTCTCAACATGTGATGCCGAGGGGCCGCGCACAAGCCATGTTTCACTCCCTGCGGAATTGCTCGCGGAGCAATTTGAAGCAGCTTGCAGCCTGTTTAGTCGCTCCCAGCCCTTGCCTATCAGCACGCCGTTTTTGTTGGCGGGCACCTCTAGAATGCCCATGGCTGGTTTGACAATTTCTCGCAATGTTTCCTCGGCAATTCTTTCACTGACTGCCGAAACGCTCACTACGTCGTCGTCATCCACCCAAACATAATAAACGCCCGGCCCAGCCTGAGCCGATCTAAGTTCGCCTTTCCGTTCCCCGAATAGCCATACCCCCCATTCCAGATGGAAGATTGGCAGACACCCTTGAGCGTACTTTCGGATCGGCCGTGCAGCGGGTTGTAGCGACGGCGTAACGAAATACCCTTCCAGCGAACAAACGACACTTTTTGGCCGTCTCGTGCTTGCCGGTTGCCTCAAGCCGCTTAAGCGGCGCCAAGACTTCAAACGGCTCGATACCTGGATGGGACGGTCGCCGATTGCGGGAACCAGTTGTTCGAGGAAGTAATTGGCCTTGATGAGGGTCGCTTCGGCACGGCCGTTCTAAACCGTCATCTGCTGGATGTACTCGCGCGCGACGGCTTCAAAGGTCTGCGCGGACAGGAACTCCTCGCGTATTTCTGCTTACGCTTCTCGAACGCAGGGTCACCGCCCGAAGCAACCGAATGGCGTGCCTCGTAGGTGGCTTCTCGCGCCTGCTTCAGACTGATGTCGGGATAGCTCCCGATAGCCAGCTTCTTTTCAACCTTGCCGAACCGGTACCGGAATCGCCAGAGTTTGCCGCCCGACGGAGTGACCTCGATATAGAGGCCGCGTTGGTCGGCGACCTTGTATGGTTTGTCCTTCACCTTGAGTGCGCGGAGCCAAGTTGGTCAAAGCCATGTGCGGGCCTTTTTCTTAGCGGTTTTTGCAAAAGGCCCGCAAAAGGCCCGCAAAAATGTCAGGACCCGGGAACAGCCGGGACGATCCGGAACCATCCGAGGGCCAATTCCCCCGGATTTCTGCGGTTTTTATAGACTTTTTGGGATGTTCTGAAAA
>CAWDHB010000002.1:0-48762 GCA_963802015.1 uncultured Alphaproteobacteria bacterium | reverse complement strand
AACTCGCGCAGCGCGCACGCGCCTGGCTGTTGCCGCTGCAGCATCCGGACAAGCCGGCGCGCGGCGCCGAGCCGTTCGACTGGAACACGCCCGCGCTGGTCGCCGACGAGATCCTCGCGCAGTTGACCCGCTGTTGCGCTCTTCAGCCGGTCCTCGAAGCGGCGGATGTTCATCCGACGCTGCATGCGTTCCGCTTCCGCGCCCCGGTGGGTCGCGCCATCTACGTGCGCGTGGACGCCGGACTGAAGTCCTTCGGCGGCTTCGAGTCTGGCTGCCGTTTCGACGCGACGCTGCAGGTGCCCGAGCCGCCGCGCGCGGTGAAGCTGCTGCAGGGCGGCTCGCTGCTGTCGCTGCGCGGCGAGCGCAAGCTGGCGCTGTATTCGCGCGACGTGCCGGCGATCCGCTACGAGATCGGCTGCGTGCAGCCCGACCGTCTCTACCTGCTGGCGAGCCAGGCGGACGGCGCCTTCGGCAACCCGCGATTCAACGGCTGGAGCCTCGGCTTCGACGATCTCACCGAAGTCGAATCGAGCGTGCAGCCGGTCGCGCCCGCCACGGCGCCCGGGCAGGTGCAGTACCACGGTTTCGACCTCTCGCCGTACCTCGCGCCGCAGGGCAAGGCGCGCACCGGCGTCTTCTTCGTGCGCGCCCAGGGCTGGGACCCGCAGCGCCACAAGCAGCCGCTCGAGCGCGCGACGAACGGCTGGTGCTGGTCACCGACCTTGGCCTGCTGGTCAAGCGCGCGGTCGACGGCAGCGAGGACGTGTTCGTGCAGTCGGTGTCGCGCGGCGAACCGGTGGCTGGCGCGATCGTGCAGCTGCTGGGCCGCAACGGGCTCGCGCTCGCGACCCGCACCACCGACGAGCACGGCCGCGCCCAGTTGCCGTCGATGCGCGATGCGAAGCGCGACCGCGAGCCGATGCTCTACCTGGTGCGCAAGGACGACGACGCCTCGTTCCTGCCGGCGCAGCGCGGTGATCGCGCGCTGGATCTCTCGCGCTTCGACGTCGGCGGCGCTCAAATGCGACCCAGGCGGGCCGGCTCCGGCCTACCTGTTGGACCGCGGCATCTATCGTCCCGGCGACGAGATGAAGATCGGGCTGATCGTCAAGGCCGCCGACTGGGCCACGTCGATCGAGGGCTCCGCCCGCTCCAGGCGCTGGTCACCGACCCGCGCGGCCAGGTGGTGCGCCGCCAGCGACTGAAGCTGTCGGCGGCGGGCTTCGAGGAACTTGCGTACGCGACCAGCGTGCCTCGCTGCCACGGGGGCGGTGGTCGCTCCACGCCGGCGCAGGCCCAGTCAGAGACACCGGCGCAGGTCGAACCTGCTAAGCCAATCATTCGTTCCACCGGCCAGCCCTGGCTCGCAACCGCAAGCGATGGCGGCCTTTTCGGCGCTCGTCCTGACTCCGCGACCGCGCCGCCGCTTCGGCCTCGGGGCGGCTCGAGGATGTGCTCGCCTGGGCCGCGGGATTTCAGCAGTTCCGCCGGTCGGACAGCCGCTCGGCCAATCCTTCGGCGCAGGGCGTGACCCTGCGCGGGCTCGGCGGGAATGCCTCGAGCCGGACGCTGGTGCTGCTCGATGGGGTGCCGGTGAGCGATCCGTTCTTCGGCTATGTCCCGTTCTCCGCGCTGCCGTTTGAGCGGCTGGAGCGCGCGGTGTGACGCGCGGCGGCGGATCAGGGGCCTTCGGCGCGGGCGCAGTGGCGGGGACGATTGCGCTGGAGAGCGCCGGACCGGGCGCGCTTGCGCTTCGCCGAGGCGCAGCTCTGCTCGGCAATGATCGCGGTGAGAGCGAGTTTTCGGCGCCACTCGCTCCCGCGGCTTGGCGCGGGCTTTGCAGTGGTCAGCGGGCGCTGGGATCGCGGGCAGGGGTTCTGGACCACGCCAGCGAGCCAGCGCGTGCCTGCCACGTGCGCGCGCGCGATTTGAGAGCTGGTCGACCTCGCTGCGCGCTGTTGCGCCGCTGGGCGGCGAATTTGAAGTGCAGGGCCGGATGCTGCTGTTCGATGACCATCGCACGCTGCGCTTTGCTGGGGCGGACAGTCGTCGAGCGGGCAGGATGCCAGCCTGCGGCTGGTCGGGCGCGGGGCGTGGCAGGTCGATGCGCTGGCCTATGTCCAGGCGCGCGATTTCTCCAATGTGGTGATCAGCGCGACCTCGTTCCGCCGCACGCTGGACCAGCGCCGCACGCCCGCGACCGGGCTGGGCGGCAAGCTCGAACTGCGCCCGCCGCTGGGCGAAGGATCACGACGCTGCGGCTGGGATCGACTGGCGGCGCGCTAGTGGCGAGTTGCAGGAGGAGGCCTACTGCGGGGTCACCGGCCTCGTCACCGCGCGGCGGCGTGCGGGCGGGGTCAACGACGATCTGGGGCTGTTCGCCGAGCATGACTGGCGCTTGGGCCGCTGCGGCTGACCGCCAGCGCGCGCGCGGATCGCTGGTCCCTGCGCGAGGGCCATTTCCGCGAAGCCAGCGCGGCGGGCGTGGTCACCACCGACACCCGCTTTGCCGACCGCGTCGGGTGGGACAGTCTGCTGCGCGGCGGGCGTGCTGTTGAAGCTCGCGGATGCCTCAAGTTGCGCGCCTCGGTCTATCAAGGCCTGCGCCTGCCGACGCTTAACGAGCTTTACCGGCCCGTTCGTGGTCTTCCCGGTCACCACCCGCGCCAATGCCGCGCTGGCCAACGAGCGGCTGGACGGGTTCGAGGCGGGGCTCGACTGGGAGCCCTTCGCGCTTTGCACTTCAGTTCACCGCCTTCGATAACCGGGTCGAAAGGCGCATCGCCAATGTCACCATCGGCCCCAACCTGCGCGAGCGGCAGAATGTGGATGCGGTCCACTCGCGCGGGATCGAAGCGGGGCGCGGGCCGAGTTGGGCCGGTCAGCTTCGACGGCACACTCTCGCTGGTCGATGCCGAAGTGCGAGGGTTCAGGGCTTTCGGCGGCGCTCGATGGCAAGCGCCCGGCGCAGGTGCCAGACTTCGCCGCCTCGGCCACGCTGGCCTGGCGGCCGGGCGAGCGCTGGCTGTTCGCCGCGACCCTGCGGCACACCGGCGCGGCGTTCGAGGACGATCTCGAGACCGACCGGCTGCCCGCCGCGACCACCCTCGATGTGGTGGTGACTATCCCGCTTGACCACCGCTTCACGCTGGTGCTGCGCGGCGAAAACCTGACCGGTGAGGCACGATCGTCACCCGCAACCAGGCCGGGTCGATCGACCTTGGCGCGCCGCGCACGGTCTGGGCCGGATTGCGGATTTCCTTTGGCAGCTGAATCCGTTACCATCGGTTGCAAACCACGAACGAGGAGAATCCCGATGGCCACCCAGCTCAGCTCCGCATACCCGCAACGTCAATTGCTCCGATGCCGAATGGGCGGTGCGGCAGGAACTGGCGGCGTGCTACCGGATTTTCGATCATCTCGGCTGGTCGGAATCGATCTACAACCACATCTCGGTCAAGGTTCCGGGCGAGGACGGGGCGTTTCTGATCAACCCCTATGGCCTGCTCTATTCCGAGGTCTGCGCCAGCAATCTGGTCAAGATCGACATCGCCGGCAACGTGCTCGATGGCAGCAAATATCCGGTCAACAAGGCCGGGTTTACCCAGCATGCGTACTTCCATTCCAAGGTCGATTGGGCCCACGCGATCTGCCACACCCACACCACCGCGACGATGGCGGTGTGCTGCCTTGAAGGCGGGTTGCAGCCGGTCAACTTCTACGCCTGCAACTTCATCGGCCACCTGGGCTATCACGATTTCGAAGGGCGTGACGGTGCGCGAGGAAGAGGCCGAGCGGCTGCTCGAGAACATCGGCGACAAGCGCATCCTGATGCTGCGCAACCACGGCCCGGTGATCCTCGGGCGCTCGCTGCCGGAGATTTTCATCCAGCACTGGGCGCTGCAGCGCGCCTGCGAAATCCAGCTCGCGACGATGGCGGCGGGCAAGCCGCTGCTGATCAGCGATGAGGTGGTGGCGGTGCACCAGCGCGATCTGCATCAGGTGCAGCTACCCGGCGGCCCCGGCCGCGCCGATTTTGACGCCTGGGTGCGCAAGATCGATACTGTGGACCGTAGCTGGCGGGATTGATCCTTCGACAGGCTCAGGATGAGCGGACTTAGAATCATGACCACAACCACAACCCCGCTCAGGCTGAGCTTGTCGAAGCCCTCGCGCAACGCTTGAGACAACGTGCCCCGCCTCACCGTCAACGACAAGCCAGTCGAATTCGACATGGACCCGCAGACCCCGCTGCTGTGGGCGCTGCGCGATGCCGCCAACCTGACCGGCACCAAATATGGCTGCGGCGTGGGCGATTGCGGGGCCTGCATGGTGCTGATCGATGGCGAAGCGTTGCGATCATGCCTGATCACCCTCGCCGAATCAGAAGGCCGGGTGGTGACGACGATCGAGGCGCTCTCGCGCGATCGCTCGCACCCGGTGCAGCAGGCGCTGGTGGCCGAACAGGCGATCCAGTGCGGGTTCTGCACACCGGGGATCGCCATCGCTGCCGCCGCGCTGCTGGCGCGCAATGCCGATCCGAGCGAGGCGGAAATCAAGGCCGCCGTCCCCAACCTGTGCCGCTGCGGCGTCTACCCGCGGCTGGTCCGCGCGATCCAGCGCGCCGGACGCGTCGTCGCGCGGGCTGGAAACCATCGCCGCTGCGCCCGCGCCGGGCATCACCCCCGAAGACGCGGCCCGCGCGGTTCCGGCGATGCGTGCTGGTGAGTAGTAGCGCTCCGGTACTAAGGATGCATCCCTCGCATCGGGATTGTCGCGCGCCGCGGCATTCAGCGCGGCGACCCGCGCGGCGTGGTCCTCTCGGGTGATCGGAAAGCGCGCGAAGATCAGCGCTGATAGCGACCACGATCACCAGCGCAATCACGCTGTAAGTGATGGTCAGTGTGTCAATCACCGCCTCTCGGCACCTCGCCGGGCACCGCCTTGGCGGCGCAGTCCGGAATAAGACACCAGCAGCCCGGTCACCCCGATCCCGATGGCCGTCGCGCATTTCTGCACGAACATCCACCCGGCGGTGAATACGCCTTCGGTGCGGCGGCCGGTCTGTTCCTGCGAGGCTTCGACCACGTCGGCCAGCATCGATTGCGCGCAGACCGAGACGATCACTGAATTGACATTGGCCATCAGAATGAACCCGATCAGCAGATTGCTGGAGAGCGACGAGCCAATTTCTGGCCACAGCCCGGCCAGCCGCAACTGGAACGGGATCACCCAGAACACCACCCCGGTCAGGCCGCAGACAATCGCGGTCTTGCGCTTGCCGAACCGGCGGCTGAGCGGCTGGGCCGAGCAGGAATGCGGCCGGCTACCGAGACCACCAGCATCACCGGCAGCAGCGCAAAGTAGGTCTCGCTGAATTGCCAGACGTAGAGGTACAGGAAGTTCGAGATCGTGAACGACAACTGGTTCCCGGCGATCCCGACAAACGCGCCGCCGAGCAAAATCAGCGCGGCGGGATGGCGCAGCGATTCGAAGATCTCGCCCAGCGCGTGACGAGACGGTGGTCGGCGCTGGCTTGACCGCGGGCAGGTGCGCAACCCGGCGGTGCTGGCCAGCGGCGGACAGCAGCACAGTGACCGCCATGATGATCGCCCCGCACAGGCCGTAGGCCCAATAGCCATCGGGATTGAGCTGGCCCACGGCATGGTCGGCGTCCTTGCGCAGGAACACCGTGTTGGCGAGGAAGAACAGCAGCAGCCCGCCGATCCAGCCGAACAGGAAGCGGTAGCGGGTCAGGGTGGTGCGCTCGTCATAGTCGCGTGGTCAGTTCGGCGACCAAGGCCTGCGATGGCACCTCGCAGCACGAAACCAGCGTCCGCACCAGGATCGCCACGCCGACCAGATAGGCGAAGATATAGGTGTGATCGGCCGGGCGGCGACCACAGCAGTAGCCACGATGCTGCCAGCGGGATCGGCGCGAGGTAGAGCCACGGATGGCGGCGGCCCCAGCGGGTATAGGTCCGATCCGAAAAATGCCCGATCAGCGGATCGACAAAGGCATCGGCGATCAGTGCGCACATCAAGCGCAACACTGACCAGCCAGGCATCCAGGCCGACGACCTGGCTGTAGAAGATCAGCAGGAACGTGGAAAAGCCGTTGTCCTTGACCCCATAAGCGATCGAGCCGAGCCCGTGGAACAGTTTGAGCCGCAGCGGGCAGCGGCCTGGCCGCTCACTTCGCGGCCTCGGCCATGCGCCGTGCAGCGCATCGAACAGGCCCGGTGCTTCGGGGTCCCAGGCATGGCGCGGGCCGATCGTGATCCCGCCATCGACGATCAGCGAGGCGCCGGTCATGAAGCTCGGCGGCATCGCTGCACAGAAAGGCCACGGCATTGGCGATATCATCGGGCATGCCGCTGCGCGCGACCGGCTGGGCGTTCGATGACATCTGCGTGATCATCGCCTTGGCGGTGTCGACCATTGTCCGGCGGCATTTCCATGCGCGGTGGTGAAGATGTTGGTGTTGATGAAGCCCGGCTGGACCGCGTTGACCCGGATGCCGTGTTGCGCCAGGTCGGTCGCGGCGCATCTTGGTCAGGTGCAGCACCCCGGCCTTGGCCACGGCATAGGCGGTGGGCGAATAGCCCGGGCCGACCGCCGCGACGCTGGAGGTGTTGACGATCGCCGCGCCGTTGCGGTGCTTCATGTGCGGCACGGCATAGCGGATTCCCATTGCCACCGAGCGCAGCAGCAGGTCCATCGTCCGAGTCCCAGCCATCGGCCTCGATCTCGTCGATCGGCCTCGCGCGCGCCGCCTGCGCCGGCATTGTTGAAAACGTACATCGATCCCGCCTTGCGGCAGCCGCGGCCTGATCCATCAGCGCCTTGATCTGGGCCACATCGCAGACATCGCAGGCCACTGCGGTGATCCCCGGAGCCTCGGCAGCGACCGCTTGCGCGCCGGCAAGGTTGAGGTCGGCGGCAAACACCTGCGCGCCTTCGCGGGCGAACAGCAGCGCGGTCGGCGCGCCCGATGCCCGATGCCGCACCGGTGACGACCGCCACTTTGCCGGTGAATCGCCCGCTCGCCATATCAGCCTCTCCATGTTTTCGTTTTGCCGCAGCTTAGGGGCGCGGCAGGCGCGGTCAACGCTGCTGCGCTTGACGCTACGGCAAGCGCGCTTGCGCAAGCCGCAGAAATCCGCGCTTGCACGTGAGGGCCGAGTCGCTTTAACCTTTCGGTTAAGAGAGGAGTCTCGACCATGTCTGACCTTGATGGTTTCCGCGCGGAAATCCGCGCCTGGCTTGAAGCAAATTGCCCTGCCGAAATGCGCGAGCCGGTCCGCGATGAGGACGATGTCTGCTGGGGCGGGCGCAATTTCGTGTTCAAGAATGCGGCGCAAAAGGCCTGGCTCGATGCCTGCGTCGCCAAGGGCTATACCGTGCCCGATTGGCCGGTGGCCTATGGCGGCGCGGGGATGACCCCGCCGCAGGCCAAGATCTGGCGCGAGGAAATGCGCGCGGATCGGCGCGCGGCCGCCGCTGTCGAGCTTCGGCATCTGGATGCTCGGCCCGGCGCTGCTCAAATTCGGCACCGAAGAGCAGAAGGTCCACTATCTGGGGCAAGTCGCGCGCGGCGAAATCCGCTGGTGCCAGGGCTATTCGGAACCGGGTTCGGGTTCGGACCTCGTCTCGCTTCAGACTTTCGGCGAAGATCAAGGGCGATCACTGGGTCGTCAATGGCCAGAAGATCTGGACCACCTATGCCGACAAGGCCGACTGGATTTTCTGCCTGGTCCGCACCGACAAGGCCAACAAGTATCAGGGCATCTCCTTCCTGCTGTTCGACATGGCGAGCGCCGGCGTTTCGACCAAGCCGATCCTGCTGATCAGCGGCAATTCGCCGTTCTGCGAAACCTTCTTCGACAACGTGAAGGTGCCCAAGGCACCAGCTCGTGGGCGAACTCAATCGCGGCTGGGATGTCGCGAAATACCTGCTCGGGCCATGAGCGCGAGATGATCTCGGCGACGGGCGGCGGCGGACCGGGCTGAACACGCATCGGCGCGATCCTGGCGCGGAATGGCCTGCGCGGACGATCCGGTGCTGCGCGCCGAAGCTCGCGCATGTTCGATGTCGATGCGCTGGCCTTCACGGCGCGATGGGCGAAAAGTTCCTGGACGAGGTCAAGGTTGGCAAGGGCCATCCGGCCCAGCCCAACATGATGAAATATGCCGGAACCGAGCTCAACAAGCGCCGCACGAACTGGTGATGGCGGCGGCGGCAGCGCGGCGCTGGAATGGGACAGCGACGGCCAAGCGGCGGCGGCAAGGCGCGCGGCTGGCTGCGCACCAAGGCCAATTCGATCGAAGGCGGCACCAGCGAAGTGATGCTCAACGTCATCTCCAAACGCATCCTCGACCTGCCGGGAGTTAATGGGACAGTCCCTGATTGGGACGCCGTTAAATGGGACGTCCCTATTTAAGGAGATGGATGCCGCTGTACCATACCGAAGATCAGGCCATGCTGGCCGATACCGCGCGCCCGTTCATGGGCGAGGAAGGCACGATTGCCAAACAGCTGCGCCATTGGCGCGACATCGCAGTGCAAGGATGGGTTCGGCCATGCGCTGTGGAAGCAGATTCGCCGAACTGGGCCTGACCGGCATTCTGGTCGGCGAGGCCGATGGCGGGCTGGGCATGGGCCATGTCGAAGCCGGGATCGTGCTGGAAGAGATCGGCCGCAACCTCACCCCGTCGCCGTTCCTGACCAGCGCCGGTCATGGCGGCCACCGCGCTGGGCGCGGGCAGCGCCGAGCTGCGCGGGCGCTATCTGCCGGGCCTGCTCGCGGGCGAAAGCGTGTTTGCCGTGGCGATCGACGAAGGCCCCAAGCACCGCCCCGAACGGATCAAGACCCGCGCGGAGCGGGCCGGGCAACGGCTTCAAGCTGACCGGGGCGAAGGCCTTCGTGGTCCATGGCGGCATCGGCGGACATGCTGGTGGTCGCCGCGCGCACTGCCGGGCAGCGACGCCGATGCGGACGGGATCACGCTGTTCGCGGTGCCCAAGGATGCCGCCGGGCTGAGCCAGGACGCGGTGCGGCTGGTGGACAGCGCGATGGCCACGCATGTGAAGCTCGACAACGTCCAGCTCGATGCCGATGCGGTGATCGGCGAGGTCGATGGCGGACGCGCGCTGCTGAACCGGGTGCTCAACGCCGGGCGGATCGGCGCGGCGGCGGAAAGCGTCGGCGTGGCGGCGCGGTGCGTTTGACATGACCACCACGTACCTCAAGCAGCGCAAGCAATTCGGCGAGCTGATCGGCGAGTTCCAGGCGCTGCAACACCGCGCCGCCATCTCTATTCCGAATCGAAATCGCCCGCGCGGCGGTGATCAAGGCGCAGCAATTGCTGGATGCGCGGCAGCGGACAAGGCCGAACTGATGGTCTCGGTCGCCAAGGCCAAGGCGGGCAAGGCGTCCAGCCTCGCGGTCAAGGAAGGCGTGCAGATGCACGGCGGGATCGGCATGACCGACGAATATGACATCGGCCTCTACATGAAGCGCGACCGCGCGCTGGCCGAGTTCATGGGCGACCAGTACTATCACGCCGAACGCGTGGCGCAGCTCAGCGGCTATTGAAGGGAATCATCGATGGACTTCACCAAACTGTTCAGCCTCGAAGGCAAGATTGCGCTGATCACCGGCGGGTCGCGCGGGATCGGCAAGATGCTGCTCGAAGGCTACCTCGCCGCTGGCTGCGAGCGGGTCTACATCACCGCGCGCAAGAAGGCGCAGCTCGATGAAACTGTCGCGGAGTTCGAGGCGCAGTACCCCGGCAAGGTGATCGGCCTGGCGGGCGATATCAGCCAGTCGGACGGGATCGCGCAGCTGGTGGCGGAGCTCAGCGCGCGCGAAACGCGGCTGGACGTGCTGGTCAACAACGCCGGGGCGGCCTGGGGCGGGGATTTTGAGACCTTCCCCGAAGTGGGCTGGGACAAGGTGATGGACCTCAACGTCAAATCGCTGTTCTTCCTGACGCAGAAGCTGTTCCCGCTGCTCAAGGCGGCCGGCAGCTTTGATCGCCCCGCCAAGGTGATCAACATCGCCTCGATCGACGGACTGCGCCCCAATCCGTGGGAAACCTACTCGTACCAGGCGAGCAAGGCGGCGGTGGTCCACCTGACCAAGCGGATGGCGGCGCGGCTGATCAAGGACAACATCGTCTGCACCTGCATCGCGCCGGGGGCCTATCCCAGCGAGATGAACAAGGCGGCGGCGAGCAATCCCGAAGGCAGCGCCAAAGGCATCCCGTTCAAGCGCGTGGGCGTGGCCGAAGACATCGCTGGCGGGGCGATCTACCTCGCCAGCCGGGCCGGGGACTATGTGGTGGGCACGACCATTCCGATTGACGGCGGGATCGTGAACGCCTGGATTCCAGAGACGTTTCAGGACCCCAGCGGGCATTGAGCCATCCTCCCCTGCAGGGGAGGGGACCCATCGCAGATGGGGGAGGGGCACAGGCGGGTGCTCCCAAGCTAACTTAGAAACCCACGCCGTCACCCGAGGTTCGGAGTATCAGCTTGTGCCACTCCACCATCCTGCGGATGGTCCCCCTCTCCCATGGGAGAGGATTACCGCATCAATTCGCGCACGAATCCGATCAGGCCGGTCTGGCGGGCGCGCTTCATCCGTTCGGCGCGGAGGATCGCGCAGACCTTGTCATAGCAGTCCTCGATCGCATCGTTGACCACGACATAGTCATAGCCGTCCCAGTGGCTGATTTCGGCGCGGGCGCGGTCCATCCGCGCATCGACCACGGCGGCGCTGTCAGTGCCGCGGCCATGCAGGCGGCGGTGCAGTTCGTCGATGCTGGGGGGCAGCAGGAACACCCGGACCACGTCCTGCTGGTCCTTCTGGTAGAGCTGCTGGGTGCCCTGCCAGTCGATATCGAACAGGAAATCCTGCCCTTCCTTCAGCCCGGCGCGGATCTGCGCCTTGGGCGTGCCATAGCAATGCCCGAAGACCGTGGCCCATTCATAGAATTCATCGGCTTCGACCATCCGGTCAAATTCGGCCTGATCGACGAAATGATAGTGGGTGCCGTCGATTTCGCCGGGCCGCATCGGGCGGGTGGTGGCCGAAACCGACAGGCAGATTTCGGGATCGCGGTCCAGCAGCATCCGGCTGATCGTGGTCTTGCCCGCGCCCGAGGGCGAGGACAGGATAAGCATCAGCCCGCGGCGCTGGAGCGTGTCAGTGGAGTCGGTCATGGCAGTCCATCGCGCAAGGTCGCCTGCCGAATCAAGCCCTCGCGCGGTCTTTTGCCGGACTGCGTGCCGCTTTGCCTGCGGCTTTGCCTGCGCCGCGCGGCGGCGATCATACAGCGTCTTGGCCAGCAAGGCCGCCGCCGACCACGATCGCGCCCGGAACCGAACGGGTCGCAATCCGCACCGCTGCCGCCCCGGCAATTCCGCGCAGCAGGCCGCCCTTGGCTGCCAGAAGTTGCCGCAGGCACGATGCGTTCGATCGCGTCGTTGAGCAGCTTGCCGCCGCTGCTTGCGCGCGATTTGAGCCAGGATCCGGCTCGGCATCGGGGCTGTCCTACTTCTTGCGGCCGAAATCGACCGTGACGACGTTCGAACCATCATCGGCCACCGCCGCATCGCCGCCGCCGGATCGGGCACGTCGTTTTCGGCATCCTCGTGCGGTTCGGGCGCGGTTCCAGATCGTCCGCCGCCTGGAATTGCAGCCCGAAATCGACCGCCGGATCGACGAAGGCGGTGATCGCCGAAAACGGCATATCCAGCTTGGACGGATCTGATTGAACGACAGGCCGACCGCTGAAGCCATCCTCGCGGACGTCCAGATCCCAGAACTTGTTCTGCAGGACGATGGTCATTTCGTCGGGAAACCGTTCCTCAGCTGCGGCGGGATCGAGACCCCGGGCGCGCCGGTTTTGAAGGTGATGTAGAAATGGTGGCTCGCCCGGCAGCGTGCCGCCGGTCGCCTGGACTTCGCCCAGCACCCGGCCAACCACGGCGCGCAGGGCTTCCTGCACGATTTCGTCGTAGGGGATCAGGCTGTCGGGCGCGGTGTCAGTCATCGAGGGGACAAGTGGCGTGCGACGCGCCAGCGGTCAAGGTGTGAAGTGTTGCAAGGCAGGAAATCCGGCGTATAGGCCAGCGCCATGCGCACCGCCCAGATCGCCCGCAAGACCCACGAAACCGACATCCGCGTCGAGGTCAACCTCGACGGGACCGGGGCCTATGACGTGTCGACCGGGATCGGCTTTCTCGATCACATGATCGAACAGTTCAGCCGCCATTCGCTGATCGACGTCACCTGCCACATCAAGGGCGATCTCCACGTCGACCAGCACCACACCACCGAAGACAGCGCGATCGCGATCGGCCAGGCGATTGCCGAGGCGCTGGGCGACAAGGCCGGGATCGGGCGCTATGGCACCGCCTATTCGCCGATGGACGAAGCGCTGGCCGGGTCGCGCTGGATATCTCCGGGCGGCCCTGGCTGGTCTGGAACGCCGCGTTCACCCAGGAACGGCTGGGCGAAATGGACACCGAACTGTTCGAACACTGGTTCCAGTCGATTGCCCAGGCCGTCGGGATCACGCTGCATATCGAGCTGCTGTACGGCAGCAACAACCACCACATCTGCGAAGGCATCTTCAAGGGCTTTGCCCGCGCGATGCGGCAAGCGGTGGAGCTCGACCCGCGCAAGGGCGGGGCGATTCCCTGACCAAAGGCCAGCTCGGTGGCTGAAGTCGTTGCACTCGTCGATTACGGCGCGGGCAATCTCCATTCGGTCGCCAACGCGCTGAAAGCCGCCGGCTGCGACGGTGTCAGCGTCACCGCCGACCCGCATGGTGGTCCGCGCGGCAGACCGGATCGTCCTGCCCGGCGTCGGCAGTTTCAAGGCCTGCGCCGAAGGGCTGCGCGCGATCCCCGGCCTGATCGAGGCGATGGACCGAGCGGGTTCAGGTCGGCGGCGCGCCGTTCCTGGGCATCTGCGTGGGGATGCAACTGCTCGCCACGCGCGGGCGTCGAGCACGGGATCACCCCGGGGCTGGACTGGATCGGCGGCGAAGTGCGGCTGATCGAGCGCACCGACCCGCGCGATCAAGGTGCCGCACATGGGCTGGAACGATGTTGCGCCTACCGCGCATGCCTGCGCTTGATCGCGCCGGGCGAGGCCTATTTCCTGCATTCCTACCACTTCGCGCCGGACGAAGGCCGCCATATCGCCGCGATGACCGATCACGGCGGCGGGCTGGTCGCGGCGGTGGCGCGCGACAATGTGGTCGGCGTGCAGTTCCATCCTGAGAAGAGCCAGGCCTATGGGCTGGCGCTGCTCGCCGATTTCTGGAGTGGAAGCCGTGATCGTATTTCCCGCCATCGACCTCAAAGCGGCGGCCAGGTCGTGCGCCTGGCCGAAGGGCGATATGGCGCGCGCGACGGTCTATGGCGACGATCCGGCGGCGCAGGCGATGCTGTTTGCCGAGGCCGGATCGCAGTTCCTCCACGTGGTCGATCTCGACGGCTCGTTCGCGGGCCGGGCGGAGAACCGCGCGGCGGTGGAGGGCATCCTCGAGGTGTTCCCCGGCCATGTCCAGCTCGGCGGCGGAATCCGCACACGCGCGGCGGTCGAGGGCTGGTTCGATCTGGGCGTGGCCCGCGTGGTGATGGGCACCGCCGCGCTCAAAGACCCGCAGTTCGTCAAGGACATGGCGCGCGAGTTTCCCGGCGGGATCGTGGTCGCGGTCGATGCCACGCGACGGCATGGTCGCGACCGAAGGCTGGGCCGAGGTTTCCGACGTGCCGGTGGTCGATCTGGCGCGGCGGTTCGAGGATGCCGGGGTCGCCAGCCTGCTGTTCACCGACATTGGCCGCGACGGCATGCTCAAGGGCTGCAATATCGACGCCACGGTCGATCTGGCGCGGCGGGTCGACCTGCCGGTGATCGCCAGCGGCGGGGTCAAGGGGCTGGACGATATCCACATGCTGGCGCTGCACGCGGGCGACGGGATCGAAGGCGTGATCACCGGGCGCGCGCTGTTCGAAGGGCGGCTCGATCTGGCGGCGGCGATTGCGATGGCGGAACGGGCGTGAGTTTGCGGGTGCACGACTTCCTCCCCTTTGGGGGCGGGGAGCTGAGGTGGCGCGTGACGCGCGAAGCCGCAGTGGGGGAGGGGTACAGGCCGTTAGTCCCGCCCGTGCGTCACGCGACGCTTCGGGAGTACTTCGCTCTGTGCCACTCCACCATGCTTCGCATGGTCCCCCTCTCCCGTCGGGAGAGGATTGATGACCGTCCGCATCCGCGTCATCCCCTGCCTTGATGTCCGCGATGGGCGGGTGGTCAAGGGCGTCAACTTCGTCGATCTGCGCGACGCGGGCGATCCGGTCGAGCAGGCGCAGGCCTATGACGCGGCGGGGGCGGACGAGCTGTGCTTCCTCGATATCTCCGCCAGCCACGAAGGGCGCGGGACCCTGCTCGATGTGGTCCGGCGCACGGCGGAAGTCTGCTTCATGCCGCTGACCGTCGGCGGCGGGGTGCGCACGGTCGAGGATGCGCGCGCGCTGCTGCTGGCGGGGGCGGACAAGGTGGCGGTCAATTCCGCGGCCGTCGCGCGGCCCGAAGTGGTCAGCGAAATCGCCGAGAAGTTGGGCAGCCAGTGCGTGGTCGCCTCGGTCGATGCGCGCAAGACCGGCGACGGGCTGGGAAATCTTCACCCATGGCGGGCGCAAGGCGACCGGGATCGACGCGGTGGAGCACGCGATCCGGCTGGCCGAACTGGGCGCGGGCGAACTGCTGGTCACCTCGATGGACGGCGACGGCACCCAGGCGGGCTATGATCTGGAATTGACCCGGACGATTGCCGATGCGGTCAGTGTACCGGTGATTGCCAGCGGCGGGGTCGGCACGCTGGACCATCTGGTCGCAGGGGTGACCAAGGCCATGCCAGCGCGGTGCTGGCCGCCTCGATCTTCCATTTCGGGACCATACACCATCGCCCAGGCCCACGCCGCCCTGCGCGCCGCCGGGCTGCCCGCGCGCGGTTAGAGCATTTGCAACAGTCGGCATAGAATCAGTGCCAGCTTGGGACGGAGCGTGCTTGTCGCTTGCGTTACAAGCCGCATTGTGCACATGCGAACACGATGAATGGGGCACTGTCGACTGGCAATCAATCTGCGGGTTGCGCGGGCTGCATGCTCGGCCTCGCGCCAGCGCTGGCCCACGCCGCTGGATCGACCATCGATTCCCGAACCGACCGACCTGCTGCTGTTCGCGCATGGGCGTGCTCGGGCTGGTGATCGGCCGCCGGGTCGCGCGCAAGCAGTCCGCCCCAAGACTAACCACACAGACTACCTTGACCGCTGCGGCGCTGCGCCGCAAGGATTGCTCGCAATGGCTGATCCCGACACTCTCCACCGCCTCGCCGCGACCATCGCCGCGCGCCGCGATGCCGATCCCGCGACCAGCTGGGTCGCCAAGCTCCACGCGCGCGGAGTGCCGGTAATCGCGCGCAAACTGGGCGAGGAAGCGGTCGAAACCGTGGTCGCCGCGCTCTCCGGCAACGCGCGAGGAACTGGTCGGCGAAGCGGCGGACGTGCTGTTCCACCTGCTGGTCCTGCTCGATGCCAAAGGCGTGCCGCTGGACGAAGTGCTGGCCGAACTCGACCGCCGCGAAGGCACCAGCGGGATCGCCGAAAAAGCTGCGCGACGTCATGATGCCGATCGACGCGAC
The DNA here is from genome assembly GCA_963802015.1 of uncultured Alphaproteobacteria bacterium. Classification (GTDB taxonomy): domain Bacteria; phylum Pseudomonadota; class Alphaproteobacteria; order Sphingomonadales; family Sphingomonadaceae; genus Novosphingobium. Next base: position 33,039 of record CAWDHB010000002.1, on the reverse strand, counting down.
GCCTGCCCTATGATGACGCAGAACATCTTCGCGAAAATCCTGCGCGGCGAAATTCCCAACCGCACGGTCTATGAAGACGAATGGGCGCTGGCCTTTCACGACATCAACCCGCAGGCCCCGCTGCATGTGCTGGTGATCCCCAAGGGGGCTTACGTCAGCTGGGACGATTTCTCGGCGCGGGCCTCGGCAGAGGAAATCGCCGGGTTCGTCCGCGCGGTCGGGCAGGTCGCGCGCGAGGCCGGGCTGGTCGAGCCGGGCTACCGCCTGCTCGCCAATATCGGCCAGCACGGCCACCAGGAAGTGCCGCATCTGCACGTCCATCTGTTCGCGGGCAAGCCGCTGGGGCCGATGCTGGCGCGGTAGACTCGAGCACTCAAGCCCTGCCACATTCCAAACCGGCGTCGCCCCTGCGCAGGCAGGGGCCTATCCCAACTGCGCCCCAACCGCAGCGGCAGCGTTCGCATTGCGAGTTCAGCTGGGCCCCTGCCTGCGCAGGGGCGACGGCGTTATAGCAGCCTATTGGCATTTGAGGTGACGAACGGAGCGCCGTTTGCGCCGCCCGAACGCATTCCCTTGCCCTGCGACTCGCGCTGCGGCTATGGCTGCTGGCGTATGACGTCGTTTCCTCCGCCACCTCCGGTTTGCTCGACGGGCCGGTCCACCGGTTTGCGGTGCGCGCCTATTTTGAGGATACCGACCTGTCGGGCGTGGTCTATCACGCCAATTACCTGCGCTGGTTCGAGCGCGCCGCGGTCTGATTTCGTGCGGCTGCTGGGGATCGATCAGCGCGCGGCGAACGAAGCGGGCGAAGGCGCGTTTGCCGTCGCCGACCTGACCATCCGCTATGCTGCTCCGGCCCGGCTCGACGATGCGGTGCTGATTGAAACCACCTGTGAGCAGCTTGGCGCCGCCTCGTGCCGGATGCACCAGAAGGCCATCCGCGAGGACGGCGTGCTGCTGGCCGAGATGCGCGCGCGGATCGGTTTTGTCGCCCCCGATGGCCGCCCGCGCCGGATGCCGGCGGCCGTGGCGCGCCGCGTTTGCACGCGATTGTAATCGAAGGACCCCAATGACGCATTTCTCACCCTGCTGGCCCCGGCTGCGGCCGCCGCGCCGGCGCACCTCGATCCGGTCAAGCTGTTCCTCGAGCGCCGATATCGTCGTGCAGCTGGTGATGGCCGGGCTGCTGCTCGCCTCGATCTGGGTCTGGACGATCATCGTCAGCTTCGCGGTGCGGATGGCCGGGGTCGCGCAAGGCGCTGCGAGGCCTATGAGCGCGATTTCTGGAAGGCCGGCGATATCGACGCGTTTCAGAAGGAGCGCGGTGCAGGCGATATTCCCTCGGCGCGGGTCGTCGGCCGCCGGGATCGCCGAATGGCGCCGCTCGACCGGCGGCAAGGTGATCGACCGCGAAGGCGCGCGCCAGCGGCTGGCCGGGGCGATGGACGCACAGGTCCATCAGGAAGCGGACAAGCTGGCCGAGCGGCTCAACTTCCTCGCCACGGTCGGCGCGGTCGCGCCGTTTGTGGGGCTGTTCGGCACGGTCTGGGGGATCATGAATTCGTTCTTCCAGATCGGGCAGCAGCAGAATACCTCGCTCGCGGTGGTCGCGCCGGGGATTTCCGAGGCGCTGTTCGCCACCGCGATCGGGCTGTTCGCGGCGATCCCGGCAGTGATCGCCTACAACCGCTTTTCGCACCGGGTGGATCAGTTCGAAGGGCGGCTGCAACGCTTTGCGGACCGGTTCCATGCCAGCCTCAGCCGCGAGCTGGAGGCGGAATGATGGGCGCTCGCCATCCTCCCCGTCAGGGGAGGGGACCCACGCAGTGGGGGAGGGGCACGTGCGGGTACTCCAGACCTCGCGCAGAAGCCGTCCCGCCGCGAGAGGTTGGGAGTACTTGCAGGTGCCACTCCACCATGCTTCGCATGGTCCCCCTCTCCCAAGGGAGAGGATCTAAATGGCCATCTCTACCAACCGCCGCAGCCGCCGCCGGGGCCGTGCGCCGATGGCGGAAATCAACGTCACCCCGCTGGTCGATGTGATGCTGGTGCTGCTGATCATCTTCATGGTCACCGCCCCGCTGATGAGCGCCGGGGTGCCGGTCGACCTGCCCGACAGCCGTGCCAAGGCGCTGGCGCAGGAGGCGCAGGAGGTGACGGTCAGCATGGACGCGGCAGGGCAGGTCTATCTCGATCAGGATCCGCTCGCGCCCGGCGAGCTGGCGGCGCGGCTGGCGGGCATTCCGCGCGGGGCGGATGGCAAACCGCCGCAAGTCACCCTGCGCGCCGACCGCAGCATCGACTATGGCCAGGTGATGGCGGTGATGGGCGAGCTCAACCGCGTCTGGCTTCAACGCGATCTCGCTGGTCACCAACAGTTCAGTTTCGGCTCCATAGGCAGGCACGATGACAGCCGCGACCCTGCGCAGCGACGAACGCATCGGCCTGATCGTGGCGCTGGCCGCGCATGCGGGACTGGTGGCGTGGCTGGTGCTGTGGCGCCCCGCACCCGCACCGCTGCCAGAGGTTGAACGGGTTTCGGTGACGCTGAGCGAGGAAGTGGGGCTGGAGGCGACCACGCCCGAGCCTTCCGCTGACCCTGCGCCAGACAGCGGACCGCAGCCGGGCGACAGCGCGCCGCCGCCCGCTGCGGTGGTTGCACCCGAACCGGCTCCGCCCGCGCCGGTGCCCCCCCGACCAGAGCCGCGCCCGCTCCCGCAGCCGGTCGCGCGGGTAGCGCCGCCGCCCCGCCTGTAACTCGCCCAGTTGCCCGACCGGTCACGCCGCCGCCTCGGCCCGTCGCGCGGCCCACGCAGACCCCGCGCCGCGATGCGATTGCCGATCTGCTGGCACAGCGCACGCCGACTGCGCGGCCCACCGCGCGACCGACTGCGCGCCCAACCGGCAGGCCTGTCGCCCGCCCGACCGGAGCGCCCGGTGGCCGGCCTAACGCGAACCCCGCAGCCCGCCCCGGCGCGCCCGGCTTTGCCGATGCGTTCCGCACGGGCATTCCAGGGGCGAGCGGCGCGGGCCAGCCACCCGCAAAGCCCGGCCCGGCGCAAGTCACCTCAATCCGCGGGAGCATCAACGCCAAAGTGCGCGGGCCGTGGAACGCCTGTTCGGTCACTGGGCTTGACGTCAGCAAGCTGCGCGCCAGCGTTACCTTCGCGCTCGACAAGCAGGGCCGCGTCACCAGCGTCAACCCGCCGTTGATCACCGGGGTCAGCGATGCCAACCGCGCGCAGGCCGGGCGGTTTGGCGAATGCGCGGTCAAGGCGATCCGCACCGCTGCGCCCTATGCCAACCTCCCGCCAGAGTTCTATGATCACTGGAAGCTCTACAAACTGAACTTCAGGAAAGAGTGAGACCCACCGTGAACCGCATCCTCACCAACCTTGCGATCCTGCCTGCCCTGCTGCTGGCTAGCGCCGCTGCGGCGCAAGACGTGCCAGCCGAGCCCCCCGAAGAAGATGTCGTCGGAACGCTCAGCAATGATACGGTCGTCGCGGTCCCGGCCTTCGCGACCGATGCCGATCTGCCCACCCAGACCAGCGCCGGATCAACCACCGCGCTGGGCACGGCGCTGGCAGTGATCGTGGCGGATAACCTGCGCAACAACGGGTTCTACAAGCCGACCGGACCCTCGGGCCTGCCGCGTCCCGCGCTCAGCGAAGTGCGCGCGCCGAACTATGGCACCTGGACCGGGCGCGGCGCGGAAATGCTGGTGCAGGGCTCGGTCCGCGCCGCAGGCGATGGGCAGCTGATGGTCAGCTGCTTCCTCTACGACGTGTCCTTGTCGCAGCAACTGGCAAGTGCGGCCTGGCAGGTCGGCCCCGGCGAATGGCGCCGCGCCGCGCACAAGTGCGCGGACATGGTCTATTCGCGGCTGTCAGGGCGAGAGCCCGTTCTTCGACAGCCGGATCGCCTATATCGCCGAGACCGGGCCCAAGGACCGGCGGCTGAAGCGGCTGGCGATCATGGATTCGGACGGGGCCAACCATTCGTACCTGACCACCGGACAAACCATGGCGCTGACCCCGCGCTATTCGCCCGATTACAAATCGATCCTCTACCTCAGCTATTTCAACGGCGCAGCCGCGGATCTACATCATCGATCCGAACACGCGGCGTTCAGCGGCTGCTGTTCAGTTCGCAAGAACCCGCTGTTCGCGCCGCGCTGGTCGCCCGATGGCAAGTGGGTGCTCTATTCGATGGCGATCGGCGGCAATACCGACATCTACAAGATCCCGGCGGCAGGGGGCGGCAATCCGGTTCGGCTGACCGATAGCCCGGGGATCGATATTGGCGGATCATTCTCGCCCGATGGCCAGCGCATCGTATTCGAAAGCGACCGTTCGGGCAGCCAGCAGGTCTATGTGATGAACGTCGATGGTTCGGGTCAGAACCGGATCAGCTTTTCTGGGCGGCCGCGCGGCGACGCCCGAATGGAGCCCGCGCGGTGATCAGATCGCCTTCACGCATATCGCGGGCAATTTCCGCATCGCCTTGATGACACCCGGCGGCGCGGACCTGCGCTATCTCACCAATTCGTGGCAGGATGAAGCCCCGACCTGGGCTCCCAATGGCCGGATCATCCAGTTCTTCCGCACCAGCGCGCGGATCGGGCCGCACGGCGCTGTGGCAGGTGGATCTGACCGGCCGTAACGAGCGCAAGCTGACCACGCCGGTCGATGGCTCCGATCCCTCATGGGGACCGATCCAGCCGTGACCCGGTTGACTCCCACCCCCGCCGATACGAACTTACCCGCCACAAAGGAGCACGCCATGCCTGTTCAGAACCGCACCGCCGCCTTGCTGCTGACCCTGCTGGGCAGCGTGGCGCTCTCTGCCTGCGCCAGTAAGGCACCCAAGCAGTTGCCGCCTGATCCGGGTGGGGCGATTTCGACCGATACCACCGGCGGTGCGGGCAGTGGCGCTGGCGTGGCAGTGCCCGGCAGTCAGGCCGATTTTGTCGCGCAGCTGATGGGCCTCGATACGATCCTGTTTGAAACCGACCGCTATAATATCGACAGCACCGATCAGGCCGCGCTGGCCGCACAAGCACAATGGCTGCTGAAATATCCGGCCAAGCGCGCCACGCTGGAAGGGCACTGCGACGAGCGCGGCACCCGCGAGTACAACCTTGCACTGGGCGAACGCCGCGCCAATGCAGCGAAGAACTATCTGGTCAGTCTGGGGGTCGATGCGGCGCGGCTGAGCACGGTCAGCTACGGCAAGGAACGCCCGGTTGCACTTGGATCGGACGAAGCTAGCTGGTCACGCAATCGCCGGGCGGTGACGGTTACGATCGATTAGCGCTTAGCGCAGGCCGGGCAGCAAAGTGCCCAGCGCAGGAGCCACGGCACCCGGCGCTGCCGCTGCGTTGAACAGCGAAGGCGCGCTCGTCCCGCCGTCTCGACCACCGGGTGCGGCGAAAAACGCGACCCCGGCCATAGCCAGGATCGACAGTGCGGCGGACAGGGCGAGTTGCTTGCTCATCATCGGTGCTCCGGGAAGGACTGATCGCTATCTAAGATCAGTCAGGCTTGTTTGCAATGCAGCATTGCCAATTGAAACTTAATATTCCCCAAAGGACAGGCCAGTCTGCATGCGTAGTCGCATCAGCCGAGTGAAACCGCGCTTGCCTAGGCATGCCTGCCCGGCGTAACGCACGAAAATGAGCCGCGCACGCCGATCAGACAATTGGGGTTTCCCCCGCTGGGGCGGCTATGGCGGCAGCCGCGAGGCCACCCAGGTGCGGCTGTGTGACCGGCATGGCTGCTCCGACAAGGGTGAATGCCCGGCCCCAAAATCACCCAACAGCCCGGACCGCTGGATGTTTTGCCAAAAGCACGCCGCCGAATACAATCAGGGCTGGGACTACTTCGCCGGGCTGGACGCCGAGGAAGCCGCCGAGCGCGAGGCCTCCGAACGCCAGACCCACGAAGGCTATCAGGAAGCCGCGCACTATGGCTGGGCCGAATCGGGCGATGGCACCCGCAGCCGCGATGAACTCCGCGCGCTCGACCTGCTCGAACTGACCCCCGACGCCGATTTTGATGCAATCAAGAAAAGCTACCGCGCCAAGGCGAAGCTGGTCCACCCCGATCTGCGCCCCGGCGATGCCGATGCAGCCAAGGCGTTTCAAGCGCTGCAACTGGCCTACGAAGTCCTCCGCCAGTCCGAAGAACGCCGCGAGTGGAAGGGGTGATGCGCCCGCGCTCCCCAGCGGCTCGGCCAGCCTGGGTTCAACTTGTGCGTGCCACCACGGCGGCATGAAAAGACGCGAATTCATGGCCGGGACCGCCGCCTTGGCCATCACCAGCCAGACGCCCGCACGCGCCCAGACTGCCCCGGTCAACGTGGTCCAGCGGTTCGGGTTCGTGGCGGATGGCAAGACCGATAACTACGCCGCGTTCCGCCGTCTGGCCGATCACGCCACGCGGGTGGGCGGGGGGCGCTATCTGTTTCCACCGGGCGTCTACTGGGTCGCGAAGTATCGCACGACTGAGACTTATCAGCGCGAGGCGTTCCAGCAAGCCCGCCCGGCAGACGTGGTCAATGCCGTCTACAAGGGCTGCCGCAATCTGGAACTGAGCGGCAAAGGCGCGGTGATCCGGCTCAACGGGCGGTTCCATCGTTCGGCCAAGGCCAAGTCAGCGGGATTGCTCGCCGGAATCTTCATGCCGTTCGAACTGCGCCGTTGCGATGGGGTGACGATCAGCGGGTTTGAGATCGACGGCGGCGTTCGCGCGATGACCAAGGATTACGGCGTGACCGAGGCCTATGCCGCGTTGATTGCGCTCAACGGCAGCCGCAATGTAACGCTGCGCGACCTCTATTTGCACCATTCGCAGACCGACGCGATCTATCTGGGCGACGACGCAACGCTCTCGGGCGGGCGCGGGGTGGCGTGCCGCAACGTCCGGATCGAGCGGGTGCGCTGCGAAAACAATGCGCGCGGGGCGCTGGCTGCGCTGCAAATTCTGGGGCTGACCTGCACCGACAGCCAGTTCAACGGCAGCAGCTTTGGCACTGGCAACTATGGCCGCCACGCGCCGGGGTTCGGAGTTGATGTCGAGCCGGACCGCTATCAGCCCGCTGAAGTCGATACCATGACCGGCAACCTGCACTTCGAACGCTGCCAGTTCCGTGACAATTTCAGCGCCTTTCTGGCGGCCTATCCGCGCAAGTATCAAGGCTATTTGCGGCTGATCGATTGCAGTTCATCGAATGCGGGCAACGCCCCTAACCATATGATCCTGGTCTGGCCCGGCGCAGAACTGCGCGGGGGCACGCACGAGATGGGCAGCGGCACGGTCTGGACATCATGGGATGGCACCCCCGGCGGCAACCTGACGATCCGCGACGCCACCTTTCGCGGCAACGGCAACTTCGGGATCTTCCACGCGCACGAAGACAGCGTGGTGCGGCTGGAACGGGTAACCCTGATCGCCACGCACCGCGCGCCGGTGTTCGGCGCCTTTCCCGCCATCGAGGGCAACCCCGGCGGTGGCCGCCGCAACGTGGTGCAGGACTGCCGCTTCGTCTATCCGCGCGCGCGCAAGGCTGCGCAACCTGCGGGTGAGCCGACCGCCAGCTTCAATCATGTGACCTGTTCGGGCAACCGCTTTGAAACCGATCTGCCGGCCACGGGCGGGCAGAACTTTCAGATCATGTACCACGCCAATGCCGTGGTGCTGGGCGATCGCTTCACCGGTACCGCGCCGGGGCTGGCCGATTCGATCCGCCCAAACGCGGTCCACGATACGCGGCTGCCCTATCGGCGGGGGTAAGCTGCCGGATTATCACTGCACCCTTTCACTTGGCGTTCAGGCACGGGCTGGTTATAGGCCTATCCCATGATCCGGTCCCCGCTCAAGCTCGCCATTCTTGCCACCGCCACTGCGGCGATGACGCTCACCGCTGGCTGCGGCGGGCGCGGGGTCAAGGGCAAGGACACCGCCTTTATCGCGCGCGATGTCGATACGCTCTATGGTGCGGCGAAGGACCGGCTCGATCGCGGCGATACCAAGGTCGCCGCCGCGTTGTTTGACGAGGTTGAGCGCCAGCATCCCTATTCGCCCTGGGCCCGCCGCGCGCAGCTGATGAGCGCGTTCAGCTATTACGCCAGTGCGGATTACAACAAGTCGATCCAGTCGGCGCAGCGGTTCCTGTCGATCCACCCCGGCAACCGCGATGCGCCCTATGCCTATTACCTGATCGCGCTGTGCTATTACGAGCAGATCAGCGACGTGACCCGCGATCAGAAGATCACCCAGCAGGCGCTGACTTCGCTCACCGAAGTCGTCCGCCGCTATCCCACCACCCGCTATGCCGGGGATGCGCGGGTCAAGATCGATCTGGTCAACGATCACCTCGCCGGCAAGGAAATGGAGATCGGGCGGTTTTATCAGCGCTCGGGCCGCTGGCTCGTCCGCCACGCAGCGGTTCCGCAATGTGGTCGATAAATACCAGACCACCGGCCATTCGGCAGAGGCGCTGTACCGCTTGACCGAAAGCTATCTGGTGCTGGGCGTGCCCGAAGAAGCGCAAAAGGCCGCTGCCGTGCTCGGATCGAACTATCCGGGCAACGAATGGTACCAGAAGGCGTTCGATCTGATGCAGAAGCATGCGCCGGGCGTTGCGGCGCGCTAGGGGGCGACGATTGAACGGATAGGGTGAGATGGTGGTGGTTGCGTTGCATTGGCAATCGCCTCACTCGAACAGAGCTTCCCAATCCTGCCCAGCCTGAATCAGCCGCAGCACTTCAACGCAGTCATCCAGCACTCGGTAGGCGATGGTCACCCGGCGCCGATAAGGCAGGGTGCGAAGTCCCGGCACTAGATCGTCGTGCGGGGTGCAGCGATGGGGGAAGTGGGCGAGACGCGCGGCGTGGGCTTCGATCTTGGCGGTGTAGGCAAAGGCCGTATCGGGATCGGCGCGGTCGGCGATCCAGTCGTAAAGCGCAAGCAGATCAGCCTCGGCGTCCGGTCGCCAGACGACCGGCAACGGAGTCACGCGGCGCTACGGGTTGCGTGGTGCGCGCGCAGTTTGGCGAAGACTTCGGCTTGCGGCAGCGACGGCGCGGGATCGGCCAGCGCCGCCTCGACCCGCGCCTTTAGCACGGCATCGAGCGCCTGCTCCTCGCGCTCCAGCGCCCGCAGCCCGGCGCGAACCACCTCGCTGAGCGAAGCATAACGCCCTTCACCCACGCGCTCCTTGGCCATCGCCGAAAGCGGGCCGAGGGTGACAGTTACAGGTTTGTCAGCGCGGGTTGCCATGGGGGGAATGTATGACAGTGTCATAGTGGATGCAATGATTGATTGAAGGCGTAAACACGACTGGTGGCCATTGGACCAGCAATTTTTGCTCTGACATCGCAACCCATAAAATTCCCCGGGATCCCTTCCAAATCCCGACATGCGAACTAACCTAGTCGCACGTGGGATTGATTCGAACCCACGTCGCATGTCAAGTCGCAGAGAATAGCAGGTTGCCAGATGCTTCGGATTACAGGGCCGGTTCCGGGACGAGAAATCAAAACCAAGGGGATGACGGCCGGAAAACGATCCGCGACAAAGGCACCGAAATCCAAGTTGGCCGGCCGGTGATCCACTTAGCAAAGCAGCGGAGACGCCTCGCTCGCGCGTGCCAGCAAATCCGACGATGGAGCTTGCTCTCAAAGCCGCTGGGCTTTCCATTCCGGTTGTCCCGACCAGCCCCCCACCAACCTCTCCACAAAAAGTCGAGCTTCAGCCGAAACAGGCACGCGGGACAGCAAGCAAGCCCCGCTCTTCGCCATTGGCGCGCAAAGCCACGAAGCAAGCGAAACCGAAGCAAAGACAGAAGCCGCAAGCGAGAAAACCTGTCGTGGAGGTCCAGAAGCCGAAAGTGCCTGTCGCTATAGCAGTGGCAATGGCCGACGCAGCGGCTGCGAAGGCCCGTGAGCGCAGCCCAGTCAAGGTGAACAGAGCCAACGATCATCTTGCGAACCTACGCAGGCAGGTCAACGACGCTCGGAAAATTGCGCGACCTAAAGATTGGTGGGCTAACAAGCGCGACGACTTGCTCTCTTTCGCCAAGGGCATTCATTCTGCTAATTTCGGTGATCTGGTGGAACGTTGGAAAGACTGCCAAGCGCGACTCGTTAAAGTCGGGGATCAGTCTCCGCCAGATCGCCGCGCGGTCTACGGCGATGCGCTGGCGTCAATCGAAGCGGAATGGCTCCGGCGCAGCGCGCTGCTCTACTCCAAAGACGCCTATTTCGACTGGCCGACCACCAACACACGTCCCGGTGCCGGTTAACTCGGCAAGCACCAGTGGGTCGCCGAGGGGATGCTGTCCTATCTCGGCTATCGGGTAGGGCAATCTGCGGAGCTAACTGACGATCAGCGGCAAGCCTTATTGCGGCGCATCTTCAAAATGAGTTTCCCGCCACTCGAAAGTCCGGCTTATCAGCGGGAGTGGGGCAGCCCATCTAGCCCCGACCGGCTTAGGAAAATGGCGCACAGCATTGCATCGTTCGCGCGGCTCGCGAAGCAGCAAAAACAGTCGCAAAAGCAAGAGGCCGTTGCCGAATGGAAAGCGACCTCAAAATGCTTCGAGACGAGTTCTATGTCGCGAAGTTCGGCTTCGCATGGCCAAGCGTCTGAACGGCAAAGTCTCAAATCCCATGTTCCGTCATTCGGCAAATTGCGGTAACATGGAGGCGCACCCCCTCAAACCCCCATGCAAAGATACTTGATCTCCAGATAGTCATCGAGCCCGTGCTTGCTCCCCTCGCGCCCCAGCCCGCTTTGCTTGATCCCGCCGAACGGCGCAACCTCGGTCGAGATCAGCCCGGTGTTGATCCCGACGATCCCAGCCTCGAGCGCCTCGGCCACGCGCCACACCCGGCGCAGATCGCGCGAATAGAAGTAGCTGGCGAGGCCGAATTCGCTGTCGTTGGGGAGGGCCACGGCTTCAGGCATAGGCGCGCGACGCTGGCCCCAACCGCCACCCATGCTCGGAAACCCGTTCAAGCAAGGCAATGCTGTCCGAGGGGCTTCCTCAGCGAACCGCAGAGAACGCAGAGGAAGAAGGGCAGGAAGAAAGTCTGGTTCGCACAAAGACACGAAGAACACGAAGAGTTCGGCAATCGGGGCGTGGCCCGCTGGTCTTTCCCCCATCGCGGTTTGCGGCAAACGACGAAACTGAGACACTGCCTGCGGCAGGCCGGACATCTTCGTGACCTTTGTGTCTTTGTGCGAAAAATTATTGCTTTCCCCAAACGCGGCTTTGACGCTGACGGGGCCGTGGCCGGGACGGTGTTGTTGCCGTTTGCCGGTTTGGTTTTCCTACACTGGCATGGCTTGATAAGCCTATCGCGCGCTGCTTGATCGCGCCCAATGGTTTTGCGTTTTTCTTGAAATGTGTCACCCATAGTTTTGGACGTAAAACATTATAACGCTTAAATAAAATGACTACCAAGTGGGTGACACTGTCACCCTGCGGCCCGATTCATCGGTAGGGATCACACACCCTCTCTACTCCTTCGGTTGACATTCTGCCCCCATCGGCGCTCTATGTAATCGACACCATGCTCAGCGCAAAAAACCCGCTATACGATCCGTGCCTTGCAGCACCTGGCTGACGAATACCGTCAGGGACCAATCCGGCTGGATGCGATTGCCGAGGCGCAGAATATTCCGCGCAAGTTCCTGACGGTGATCCTCAGCGAAATGGTCCGCGAAGGCCTCGTCAATTCCACCCGTGGCCGCGATGGCGGCTATGAACTGGCGCTGCCGCCGGTCGATGTGCGGTACGGCGATATCATCCGGCTGACGCGCGGCAGCCTGGCGTTGGTTCCCTGTGCGGCGCGCAATGCGCATGAACATTGTACCAATTGCCTACCCGAGGCCACGTGCCGCTTGCGCGGATTGATGCTGACGCTGCGCGATGAAATGGCGGCGATGCTGGACAAAGTGTCACTGGCCGATGAAATCGCACTGGAAGCTTCGTTCGAAGGTGTCGACGAGGCTTGATCCCGGCAGTGCGGTCCGCCGCAAACGAACTGCTATCCGTCGCTTGTTGGGGTGACAGCTATTGTCTATTAAATTTGTAGAGTCATGATGCAGGCAACCGGCCAAGCTGTGCCGGTAAACCCGGAGCCGGTTCGCGCATGGCTGGCTCCGGGTTGCCATTTGCGGCGTTGGGCACACGGGCTTTGCCCGGCGCGCAAACCGCGCTAGAACAGTCCACGAACATGCTGACCCGGCTCTCTATTCGCAATGTGGTGCTGATCGAAGCACTCGATCTCGATTTTGCCGAGGGGCTGGGTGTGCTCACCGGCGAGACCGGGGCGGGCAAATCGATCCTGCTCGATGCGCTGGGGCTGGTGCTGGGCAACCGCGCGGAAAGCCAGCTGATCCGCGCCGGGGCCGATCAGGCGAGCGTGGTCGCCAGCTTTGAATTTGACAAGCTGCCGCTGCCGATCCGCGCGGTGCTGGGCGAGGCGGAGGTAGAGGTTGAACCGGGCGAGCCGCTGATCCTGAAACGCCGCCTGCGCGCCGATGGCAGTGGCGGGGTCAGTTCCAAGGCGTTCGTCAACGATCAGCCGGTCGGCGCGGCCCTGCTGCGCGACCTCGCGGGGCAACTGGTAGAACTGCACGGCCAGCACGATGATCGCGGACTGGTCAACCCGCGCGGGCACCGGCTGCTGGTGGATCGCTACGCGGCGTCCGATGCGGCGGGGGTTGAGGCCGCCTGGCGCACCTGGCGCGCGGCGCGCACCGCGCTGGATACGGCCCGCGCGGCAATCGCCCAGGCCTCCGCGGATCACGATCTGCTGCTGGCGCATCTGGCCGAACTGACCACGCTGGAACCCGAAGTGGGCGAGGAGGAACAACTCGCTGAAGCGCGCGCGACGATGCAGAAGGGGGAGCGCCTGTCCGGCGATCTCGCCGAATTGCAGCACTTGTGGGCCGGATCGGATTCGGCGCTGGCGTCCTTGCGCAGCGCGGCGCGGCGGCTGGACCGGATCGCCACCGAGCATCCCCTGCTGGCCGAAGCGCTGGCCTCGCTCGACCGCGCGGTGATCGAGGCGGGCGAGGCGGAGGACAAGCTGGTCCGCGCAGGCGAAGCGCTCAGCCACGATCCGCAGGCGCTCGACCGGATCGAAACGCGGCTGTTCGAACTGCGCGCCGCCGCGCGCAAGCACCATTGCCAGGTCGATGACCTGCCGCACCGGATGCGCGAGATGCGCAGCGCGCTCGACGCGATCGCCAGCGGCGAGGCGGATCTGGTCGCGCTGGAACGCGCTGCGCAGGACGCCGAACTCGATTACCGCGCCCGTGCCGAAGCGCTCTCGGCCCAGCGCGCCGAAGCCGCCGTGCGGCTGGACGCGGCGGTGGCAGGCGAACTGGCCCCGCTCAAGCTGGACGCGGCAAAGTTCCGGACCAGCGTGACCCGCTTGCCCGAAGAGCGCTGGAGCGCCAGCGGGGTCGATGCGGTGGAATTCCTGATCAGCACCAACCCCGGCGCGCCCTTCGCCCCGCTCGCCAAGATCGCCAGCGGCGGCGAACTCTCGCGCTTCATCCTCGCGCTGAAGGTGGCCTTGGCCGAACAGGGCGGGGCCGCGACGGTGATCTTTGACGAGATCGATCGCGGCGTCGGCGGCGCAGTCGCCTCGGCGATCGGCGAACGTCTGGCGCGGCTCGCCAGCGGCGGGCAACTGCTCGCGGTTACGCACTCGCCGCAAGTGGCCGCGCGCGGCGGACAACATTACGTGATCGCCAAGTCAAGCGAAGGCACCGTCACGCGAACTTCTGTCCACCTGCTCGATGCTGGCGGGCGGCAGGAAGAGATTGCGCGGATGCTGTCCGGCGCGGAAATCACCCGCGAGGCGCGGGCACAGGCGGACCGGTTGCTGGAGGGGGTGTGATGGTCTTAAAGTCAAGACACCACCCCCCAGCCCCCTCCTCTAAAGAGGAGGGGGAGCGAATAGCGCAACACTTCAAAGCCCCTTCCTCTTTGGAGGGCGATCAGAGTCACGCGCCACTGATTGCGGTTGGGGATGGTGGCGGTATACGCCATGTTTGAAACGCTCCTCCCCCGCCGCGAATTTATTGGAGCCGCTGTGCTCGCCCTTCTTGCCGCAGGATGCCGCACGACCATGGAAGAAACAGACCTGAGCGCGGCCTATGGCCTGATCGGCCAGATGTCCGCGAAGCCCGGCAAGCGCGATGCGCTGATCGGCTATCTGCTCGCGGGCACGGGCGATATGCCGGGCTGCCTGGCCTATATGATCAACAAGGACGCCGCCGATCCTGATGCGATCTGGATTGTGGAGGTGTGGATCGACAAGGCGGCACATGCTGCCAGTCTGCAATTGCCCTCGGTCCAGGCGGCGATTGCCAAGGCGCGGCCGATCCTCGCCGGGTTTGGAACGCGGGCTGAGGTGATTCCGGTGACGCCGCTGCGGTGAGCCTGACGGCCGCCCTTGAACGCCCGGTCTGGAACTGCCTCCACGGGCGGCAAGCGACACTGGCGGCCGCGACCGGCGCGGCGGTGCGGATCGACCCGCGCTATGGCCCGTTTGCAGCGGCGCGTGATCAGTCGGATGACGCGCAGAGGGCGCTGGCGGCGCTGCTGACTGGGCCGGATGACACGCTGTGGCTGGTCGAGCCGGAGGCCTGGCCCGCACCGCCCGGCACGCGGGTGCTGCGCAGCGCAGACTTGTTGCAGATGATCGCCGAGCATCCGCAACCGCCCTTGCCGGATGATGGCGCATTCCAATCGCTGGGCGATGCCGATGCCGCCGAGATGACTGCGCTCGCGCTGGCGACCGAGCCCGGGCCGTGGGGACCGCTAACGCACCGCTATGGCCAGTTCTACGGCCTGCGCGATCCCGCCGGGCGCTTGCTGGCGATGGCGGGCGAGCGGATGCTGCCCGCGCCGGGGCTGGCCGAAGTCAGCGGGGTCTGCACCTGGCCCGACCAGCGCGGGCAGGGGCTGGCCGGGCGCTTGATCCGGCGGGTGATGGCCAATCAGGTGGCGCGCGGGGATGTGCCTTATCTCCATTCCTATGCCGGAAATGCCAGCGCGATCCGGCTCTATGAAGCGCTTGGGTTCAAACCGGTGCGGACAATGGTGGCGACGGTGCTGGCACTTGGTTAAGGAGGCGGCATGGGAACCGACCTGACCGAAGCCGCCGTCGCCAACGAACTGATGCGGCTCGCCAAGCAGATCGCGCATCACAACCGGCGCTACCACGCGGAAGATGCGCCCGAGATCTCCGACGCCGAATATGACGCGCTGGTGCGGCGCAATGCGGAGCTGGAGGCCGCGTTTCCGGCACTGGTGCGCGATGATTCGCCCTCGCGGCTTATCGGGCATGAGGTCGCAGCTTCGCCGCTGTCGAAGGTGACGCATGCGGTGCGGATGATGAGCCTGGACAATGCCTTTGCCGATGAGGACGTGGAGGAATTCGCCGCGCGGGTGCGGCGCTATCTCAACCTGCCTGCCGACGCCGAAGTGGCACTGACGGCGGAGGACAAGATCGACGGGCTGTCGTGCTCGCTGCGCTATGAACACGGGCGGCTGGTCCGCGCCGCGACACGCGGTGATGGCCAGGTGGGCGAGGATGTGACGGCCAATGTCGCGCATATCGCGGATATTCCGCAGGCGTTGCAGGGCGACGATGTGCCCGAAGTGTTTGAAGTGCGCGGCGAAGTTTACATGTCAAAACAGGATTTTACCGCACTCAATGCTGCGCAGCAAAAGGCCGAGGCGAAGCTGTTTGCCAACCCGCGCAATGCCGCTGCCGGATCGCTGCGGCAAAAGGACGCCAGCGTCACCGCGAGCCGTCCGCTGCGGTTTCTCGCGCATGGCTGGGGTGCAGCTTCGGCCGTGCCAGAGGCGACGCAGTTCGCGATGATGCAACGGATCGCGGCCTGGGGCATTCCGGTTTCGCCGCTGCTGCGGCGCTGTACGTCGGTTGCGGACCTGCTGGAGCATTACCGCAAGATCGAACGCGACCGGGCTGATCTGCCGTTCGATATCGACGGGGTGGTCTACAAGGTCGACCGGCTCGACTGGCAAGAACGGCTGGGTTTCGTCGCCAAGGCTCCGCGCTGGGCAATCGCGCACAAGTTCCCGGCGGAACGCGCCGAGACCACGTTGGAGGCTATCGATATCCAGGTCGGGCGCACCGGCAAGCTCACGCCGGTGGGGCGGCTCATGCCGGTGAGTGTCGGCGGCGTGGTGGTCAGCAATGTCACCCTGCACAACCGCGACGAAATCGCGCGGCTGGGCGTCAGGCTGGGCGACCGGGTGGTGCTGCAACGCGCTGGGGATGTGATCCCGCAAGTGGTCGAGAATTTGAGCAGGGGCGAGCCGCGCGATGCTTACCAGTTCCCCGATCACTGCCCCGAATGCCAAAGCGAAGCCGTCGCTGCGGAGGGTGAGGTCGATGTCCGCTGCACCGGCGGGCTGATCTGCCCGGCGCAGCGCACCGAACGGCTGAAGCACTTCGTCAGCCGCGCCGCGCTCGATATCGAGGGACTGGGTGAGAAGACCATCGACGAGTTCTTTGCGCTCGGCTGGCTGGAAAGTCCGGCAGACATCTTTCGCCTGCGCAAACGCCGCGATGCCATCCTTGAGCGTGAGGGCTGGAAGGAAAAGTCGGTCGACAATTTGCTCGCGGCGATCGAGGCCAAGCGTGCACCGGATGCCGCGCGGCTGCTGTTCGGGCTGGGGGTCCGCCACGTTGGCGCGGTGACGGCGCGCGATTTGCTCAAGCGGTTCGTGACGCTGGAGGCGTTACGTGACGTGGCATCCTCCCCTTCCGCCCCCTCGGGGGAGGGGACCCACGCAGTGGGGGAGGGGCACAATCCGGTACTCCCACCGTCGAAAGCTCAGGAGTACTCGCTTGTGCCCCTCCACCCCGCCCTGCGGGCGCGGTCCCCCTCCCCAGAAGGGGAGGAAGCACTTCTCGCCATCGACGGTATCGGTCCCGCCGTGGTCGAAGCGCTGGCAGATTTCTTCCACGAACCGCACAACGTCAGAGTCTGGGAAGACCTACTCAGCGAAGTCACCCCGCCGCCCTATGTGGTCGAAACCAAGGACAGCCCGGTTGCAGGCAAGACCGTGGTGTTCACCGGCGCGCTGGAGACGATGAGCCGGGATGAGGCCAAGGCCCAGGCCGAGCGGCTGGGCGCGCGCGCGGCGGGCACGGTTTCGGCCAAGACCGATCTGGTGGTGGCCGGGCCAGGCGCGGGTTCCAAGCTGAAGAAGGCGCAGGAGCTGGGGATCCAGGTGATCGATGAAGCCGCTTGGGCTGAGATTGTCCGCAGCGCGGGTTAGGATCGGTTAACCACAGGCCGGAGTACGGAATTAACCCTGCCGCCGCTAGCTTTGCCTCCAGTCGATAAATCGGGACTGGTCAAAGGGGTTTGACGATGCGAATTTTCCGGACACTCAAGGCCGATACGGCTGGGATTGCGGCGGTCGAAATGGGGCTGCTGCTGGCCATGGTTGCGCTCAGCATCGTCGGCTCGCTCTATGGCCTGCGCGACAGCATTGGCGAGAGCTACGAGACCACTGCCACAAAATTCGCCGAGGCCAACAGCGCAGCCGGTTAGAGCAGGAAGTCGCTGGGCAGCAACACGCCTGCACCCGCGCCAGTCAGCAGGATTTCCATGTCTGACGTGCCGTTGCCGTCCAGATCGACCTGCACGCGCAAGTCGGCCCCCAGATCGGTATAGCGGATCTGCGCGCTGCCGTTGGCGGAAAAGGCTAGGGTCCCCAGGAAGGTGAAGGTTTGCACGCCGGGGGTGACCGGATTGGGATCGAGCAGCCGGAAATCGAACTGATCGCTGCCTGAAACGAAATCAGTGATCGTATCGGCGTTGACCCCGGTTCCGGCATCGGTGCTGAACAAATAGCGGAACTTGTCCGCTCCCGTCCCGCCGGTCAGGATATCGGCCCCGCCAAAGCCCAGGATCTTGTCGTTCCCGGTCCCGCCATTGATCGTATCGACCCGGCTGCCGCCGCGGATCTGGTCGGTGCTGTCGCCGCCAAAGATCGTGTTGGTGGCGTTGATATTGGCCTTGATCACGTCAACCCCGGTGCTGCCGTTGATCACGAAATTGATCGCCGACCCCGCTTCCGCGGTCATGCCAGAGGCCAGAACCTTGTCACCCGGCGCCATATCGATGGTGATCGTGCCAGTGCCATTCAGGCTGGAATTGCTGGCCAGGCCGGTGGCAAATTGCGCGGCGGTGAGGAACATGTTGGCCCCGCCCCCCAGGAAGATCGCCTCGATTGAGCTGACGCTGCCGATCGTGAAGGAGCCGCTGGTCTGCTGCAAGGTATCGGTATCGGCCCCGCCATCGATCAATGCGCCGCTGCCCGAAATGATGATCGTATCGTTCCCGGCCCCGCCATTGATCGTATCGATCCCGCCGCCGCCGTTGAGGATGTCTGCCCCGTCCAGGCCGTTGATCGTCTCGCGCTGCGCCGAACCGGTGATGGTGTTGTTGCTGGCGCTGCCGTTCATGGTGATCGTATCGATCCCGGCGGTCCAGTTGACGAAGGCTACCGAGGCAAGGCTGAAACCGGTGCTGGCATTGATCGCGAAGCTGTCAGCACCGGCCGTCCCCTCGATCGTGCCGTTCTGCGCATTGATCGCGGCGAATACATCGTTGACCGTGACGCTCAGCGTGCCGATCGAACTGCGGATCGTGCCATCGTCAAAGTCCAGGTTGCTGATCGTGGTGGCAAGGCCCCTGGTATCAAGGATGCCGCCGTTCTGGATCTCGGTCAGCCCTGCGCCGGGGTGATTGAGCAGGTTGGCCGCGTTGAAGGCATTGCCCATTTGCAGCGTGCCGCCGGCAATCCGGAAGACGGAGTTGGTGGCGTTTTCCAGGATCGAGCCAAAGCTGGCGATAATCGTGCCGGTATCAGTGGCGCTGCCGAAATTGACCGCCCCTTGCGAGATGTGGCTGAGCGTTCCGGTCAGAGTCAGGGTTGTCGCGGCGGCGGCAACAATCTGCGCCGAACCGGCTGATCCGATGGCATTGGAAATGGTGCCGATCACATTGTTGACCGAGCCGCTCGACCGGAAGGTGGCGGAGTTGGAAATGGTCACTGCACCGCTGCCAAGCGCTGAATCGCCGAATGCATCCAAGATCCCGCCGATAATGTCGATCCCGCCGGTGAAGGAATTGGTCGTATTCAGCTCGAGCGTACCGGCCCCTGACATGGTCAGCTTGCCCGCGCCCGAGACCGGCAG
This sequence comes from uncultured Alphaproteobacteria bacterium, assembly GCA_963802015.1. GTDB lineage: Bacteria > Pseudomonadota > Alphaproteobacteria > Sphingomonadales > Sphingomonadaceae > Novosphingobium. The sequence continues at coordinate 13,763 of CAWDHB010000002.1, read as the reverse complement.
GTCGAACCGGGCGGTAGAGCCTGCTGTGACCACATTGACCAGCAGGTTTGAGGCCAGCGTCATCCGCAGTCCGGCTGCGCTGCTGAATGTCGTCGGGCCGGAAGTCGCCAGCGTGTTGATGTTGAGCTGTGCGTTGGATGCGCCGTTGTCAAAGATGAGATCGCCAATGTCCGCGCCGGAATCAGTGAGCGAGCCGCGGATGGTGATCCCGGTGGTGCCGGTCATCGTGATGTTCATGATCCCGACCGAAATGTCGGCGAATTCCGGAATGCCGATGATGAGAGTGCCGCCAGCATTGATGGCGAAGGAAAAGGTTGCGGTAGAACCCGCTGCGGAGGGGACGCCCCCAGACCAGTTGGCCGGATCAGTCCAGGTTCCGTTGCCCGAGGCAATCCATGTAGGCATTTACGCAGTTCCCCATCTTCGTGGCAGATTCAGCGCGATCCGAAGCTTGCGATATTTTTATTGTGCCAAGTCTGGCGCAAGCAGGGCCAAGAGTCCAGTGCAGACGTAGAGTCCTTCCGAACCGTCGGCCTGCGTATCCAGTCCTGCAGGGAGAGTACCGCCCGGCGCAGGAGCGCTGCGTTCAGGCGTGCTCCTGGCTCTGCGCAATCGGCGCACTGGTGCGGCGCAGCGCCACAATCAGCACGCCCAGCAGCGCGATTGCCGACCCGGCGATCATCCGCGCGTCAAGTTGGTCGCCGGTGATCAGCACCCCCAGCGCAATCGTCGCCAGCGGCGTGATCAGCGTCAGCGGGGCGAGCAGGTTGGCCTCGTGCCGCGCGATCAGTCCGTAATAGGCGGTATGCGCACCGACCGAGACCACCAGTGCCGAAAACAGCAGCGCCGCCACGAACGGCCAGCCAGCGGCAAGACTGGCCGACCATTGCCCATCTTCCAGCCAATAGGTCGCGAGCGTCAGCGGCAGGACTGACGAGAGGGCCACCCAGGCTTGATAGCGCAGCGGCGCCAGATCGTCAGCCTGCTTCATCAGGATTGCGCCCAGCGAGCCGGCAAAAGCTGCGCCGAGCACGAACAGCAGCCCGGCGGAGATAGTGAACCCCGGTTGCCACACCACGATCAGCACGCCGATCAGTGTGAGCGTGATCCCCACCGCGCGCCGCCAGTGGATACGCTCGCCCAGCATCAGCACCGAGAGCAGCGTGGTGATCGGTACCCCGGCCTGGAGCACTACAGCCGCTGCCGATGGTGAGGCGGTTTGCAAGCCGATGAACAGCAGCGCGAAATTGCCGCCGCCCATCAAGAGACCGATGGCGATGGTCCGCCCCAATTGGCGCGGGACCGGGCGCAGCCACGGCAAGATCACCAGCAGGACCAGGCCAAACCGCACTGCTGCAAAGAACAGCGGCGGGATCTGCCAAGTGCCGACGACGACCTTGCTGAGCACATTGCTGAGCCCCCAGACCAGGCAGATGCTGACCAGCAGGGCAAAATCGCGCAGGTTCATCGTTGGCGGCGGTACGACCTGATGCTGGTAATGTCACGCCGCTTGCGCAGCCACAGGATCGACCAATCGCCTTTGACCCGCCGCGCCGCGAGCCGCAGTCCTACCCGGCGGCAGGCGGCACGCACTTGCGGCTCTTGTGACTCCAGCAGTCCCGCGAGTACAAGCTGACCTCCAGGCTCCAAATGAGCAGCGAAGTCGGGCGCAAGGTCAATCAGTGGGCCAGCCAGAATATTTGCGAGGATGAGATCATATGGGCCGCGAGCTTCCAACAGCGGATGATCCAATCCGTCTGAAGCCAGCATTGTTAACTGTCCGGATTTCGAACCTAGCGCAAACCCGTTAAGCGCGGCATTGCCGGTTACAGTGCCGATGCAGATAGTATCGATGTCACTCGCGGTTACATTGGCGTGCGGCCATAAATGCAACGCCGCGAAAGCGAGCACTCCGGTACCGGTGCCGATATCGGCGCAATTGCGCACCACTACGCCCTTGCTCTTCATTTCGCTCAGCATCTCAAGACATCCAGCAGTCGTTGCGTGCTGTCCGGTGCCAAACGCTTGGCTGGTCGGGATCATCAGGTCGCGTAAGTCTGGTTTTCCGCTAGGTGAGTGTTCGCGCGAATGGACATAGAATTTTCCGGCGCGGATCGGAGGCACGCCTTTCTGGCTTTCGAGCAGCCAATCACGGTCGGGAAGCTTCTCAACATCCAGTTTGAGCGGGCGTATGGGAAAGAGCTCGGTGATTGCGGATTTGTCAGCGATGGTGGGTTTGCGCGGTAGCCAGGCTTCCAGCCGCCAATCGTTTGGTCGATCTTCTGCGACCTCGCTGCCCGATATCACGATATCTGGATCCCAGTCCCAAGCGTCCTCATGGGCAATCAAAGCACCCTCGATCACTTCACGATGTGCTAATGCAGTTACCTTCCAGTTGCTCATGATCCAGTCTGCTCTTTAAGTAAGCGACGTTCCATCCGATTCAGTCCTTCAGCAGAATAGGCTTGGCAAGCCGACGCATCATGCAATGGTTCTTTGCCACTTAATCGTTCAAACAAGCGACTTGCATCTGGATGCGGTGTTATCAGAACCGAACACGGTAACGCGGCGATGCGGCCCACACCGATCCGGAACCGGCTCACCCAGTCCGGATTTGCAGTAAAACGATAGCCGTCGGCGGAAACCGGGCTGATACTGTCCGCATACAATAGGGCTGGACAGTTCTCCGAGTTGCAGGTTCGGATTAGCCAACTGGTTGATCCGCGTGTGTGACCTGGCGTGGCATAAGCGGTCAGCCGATTGCGGCCGAGTATCAATGTCTCTCCGTCGGTCAGTTGGCGATCAACCGCAACTGGCACAATTCCTTTGATTATCCCATGCTGGGGATCGTCTGGCAAAGGCTCGCCTCGTTCCAGCTCTCGGGCCTGTTCACGCAGTGCCGCGATCTTTGCCCCGGTCGCTGCTTGCATTGCGGCATGTCCGCCCACGTGGTCAAAATGAACATGACTGCTCAACAGCCACTTGATCTCGGTTGGATCGAAACCAAGACGCCTGACGTTGGACAGAATCTGCGGCACGGCTTCGGCTTCTGCGCTGTCAATTAGGATGTGGCCGGCATCTGACGTTACCAGCAACGATGTGATTCCGCAGGTGCCAACAAAGTACACATTTGATTCGATCCGAACCGGCGGTGCAGGATCGCGCCACTCGCTTTTGCCGCGGCATGATCCAATCAATTCGGCAGGGGCAGCAGCACGAGAATCGAATGCGCAAGCGGTTAAGGCAATCGGGGAAAGTAGCAATGCAACAGCGATGCTCCTGCTTGCCTTACCTCGGTGAGCGTGCCCAATACCAGACGTCAAAAAATCCAGGTTCCTCAACGAATGCTTGTTCCTGCGCTATCGTACATAACTTGCTCCATTGGCATCAATTACTGCTCCTGTCATGCTTTCTGGCGCGTCAAGTGCACAGAAAGTTGCGATAGCAGCGATCTCAGACGGTGTCGCCACTCGGCCTAAAGGAATGTCTGCCAAAAGGCTCGCTCCGCCGCGACTGGCGAGGTAATCGTCGGCCATTGACGTGTCAGTAAACCCCGGACAGATCGCGTAGCTCATGATCCCGTTGGCGGCATAGTGCCGGGCGATGGTCTTGTGCATGGCGATCATCCCGCCCTTGGCGGCGGCATAGTGCCAGTGGTCCGGCGAATCTCCCCGGTGCCCGGCGCGGCTGGCGATATGGACCACACGCCCGGCAGCTTGGCGTTCCAGCCAGTGTCGAACCGCCAGCCGCGAAAGTTCGGCTGCGGCGGTCAGGTTGATCCGCAGCGTTTCCTCCCAGTTGTCGAGCCATTCGCCGCCAGGCAGCTCGATCGGACTGGCGCTGAACAGGCCGGCGTTGTTGATCAGGATATCGATCCGCCCGCCAGCCAGCGCCAAGGCCTGCGTCCAGAGCCGCGCCGGAGCGCCTGGCTCGTTAAGGTCAGCTCCGATCAGTTCGGCACCATCGGCGCGGCGTGCATGGCCAATCACCCGCACGCCGCGCGCTTTCAGCCCCGCAGCAATTGCCGCACCGATCCCGCGCGACGAACCGGTAACAAGAGCGGTGGGTACATCCATAACATCCATTCTGGCGCAATGTCCGTCCTTCCACAAGGCGGCGGCATGATTCCCGATTGCACATGCTTGCGCCGCGATCCGATTTGGCTAAGGGAAACCCGCGCGCGGTAAAGTTGGCCGCAATCAATCCAGGGGAATGAATCCATGGCCCAGAGTGGAACCACGGCCACCAAGCGCCCAATCTCGCCGCACTTGACGATCTGGAAGTGGGGCCCGGCCATGCTGGTATCGATCCTGCACCGCGTCAGCGGGGATGGGCTGGCGCTCGTCGGGTTGCCGGTGCTGCTCTACTGGCTGGCATCATTGCTGGGCGGGGCGGAAAGCTATGCCGTGTTCAGCGGCCATGCCACGGCCTGGTACGGCCGGGTGGTACTGATCGGGCTCAGCTGGGCCTTTATCAATCACCTGTGTTCGGGACTGCGGCATTTCGTCATGGATGTCGGGGCGGGCTATGAATTGCACCGCAATGCGTTTTGGTCAGTGGTGTCACCTGTGACGGCGATTGTCCTGACGGGGGCCTTCTGGGCCGCGATTTTGCTGCGCTGAGGAAACGAAACGATGGGTAACGGAACTTCAATCGGCAAAGTGCGCGGGCTGGGCTCGGCGCATTCGGGCTCGCACCACTGGCTGCTGCAACGCTTCACGGCGATCGGCCTGCTGCTGCTGGGGCTGTTTTTCCTCGCGGCCTTTCTGCAACTGCCGAATTTTGGCTACAAGACGGTGCATGACTGGATCGTGCAGCCGCTGCCCGCCACGGCGGCGGCGCTGTTCGTCATCTGCGCGTTCTGGCACGCCCGGCTGGGGCTGCAAGTGCTGGTCGAAGACTATGTCCATGAACCTGCCAACAAGTTCGCAGTGATGGCGCTGCTGAACCTGGCCACCTTTGGCGGGGCCGTGTTCGGCCTGTTCGCCGTGATCCGCCTCGCGCTCGGAGCTGCCGCATGACTGCTGCCTACAAGATCATCGATCACACCTATGACACTGTCGTGGTCGGCGCGGGCGGATCGGGCCTGCGCGCCACGATGGGCAGCGCGGAAGCTGGCCTGCGCACCGCCTGCATCACCAAGGTGTTCCCCACCCGCAGCCACACCGTGGCGGCGCAAGGCGGCATCGCGGCATCCTTGCAGAACAACAGCCCGGATCACTGGACCTGGCACATGTTCGATACCGTCAAAGGCTCCGACTGGCTCGGCGATCAGGACGCGATCGAATATATGGTGCGGGAAGCTCCCGCCGCCGTCTACGAACTGGAGCACGCCGGGGTTCCGTTCAGCCGCAACGAGGACGGCACGATCTACCAGCGCCCGTTCGGCGGGCACATGCAGAACATGGGCGAAGGCCCGCCGGTCCAGCGCACCTGCGCCGCGGCTGACCGCACCGGCCACGCGATGCTCCACGCGCTGTATCAGCAGAGCCTGAAGTACGACGCGGACTTCTTCATCGAATACTTCGCGATCGACCTGATCATGGAACATGGCAAATGCGTCGGCGTGATCGCGCTGTGCATGGATGATGGCAGCATCCACCGCTTCCGCAGCCACGCCGTGGTGCTGGCGACCGGCGGCTATGGCCGCTGCTATTTCACCGCGACCAGCGCCCACACCTGCACCGGTGACGGCGGCGGGATGGTGCTGCGCGCGGGGCTGCCGCTGCAGGACATGGAATTCGTCCAGTTCCACCCGACCGGCATCTACGGCGCGGGCGTGCTGATCACCGAAGGCGCGCGCGGCGAGGGCGGGTACCTGACCAACTCCGAAGGCGAGCGGTTCATGGAGCGCTATGCACCGAGCGCGAAGGATCTGGCATCACGCGATGTCGTCAGCCGCTCGATGGCGCTGGAAATGCGCGAAGGGCGCGGCGTTGGCCCGAACAAGGACCACATCTACCTCCACCTCGATCACATCGCGCCCGAAGTGCTGGCGCAGCGCCTGCCCGGGATCACCGAAAGCGGCAAGATCTTCGCCGGCGTCGATCTGACCCGCCAGCCGCTGCCGGTCTGCCCGACGGTGCATTACAACATGGGCGGCATTCCCTGTAACTATCATGGCGAAGTGATGACCATCGGTGCGGACGGCAACCCGGAAACCCCGGTCCCCGGCCTGTTCGCGGTGGGTGAAGCCGCCTGCGTCTCGGTCCACGGCGCGAACCGGCTCGGCTCCAACTCGCTGATCGATCTGGTGGTGTTCGGCCGCGCGACCGGCCACCGGCTCAAGGAAACGGTCAAGCCCGGCGCGGCCCATGCCGAATTGCCAAAGGACAGCGCCGACCTCGCGCTCGCCCGGCTCGATCACTTCCGCCACGCCAATGGCAGCTCGCCCACCGCCGAAGTGCGGCTGGAAATGCAGCGCACCATGACCAAGGGCTGCGCGGTGTTCCGCGATGAAGCACTGATGGCCGAAGGCAAGGCGGACCTCGCCAAGACCTACGCCCGGATGCAAGACCTCAAGGTCACCGACCGCAGCCTGATCTGGAACACCGACCTGATCGAGACGATGGAACTCGACAACCTGATCGCCCAGGCCAGCGTGACGATCCACAGCGCCCACAACCGCAAGGAAAGCCGCGGCGCCCACGCCCACGAAGACTTCCCCGAGCGCGATGACGCGCAGTGGATGAAGCACACCGCCGCTTGGTTCGAAGGCTGGGGCGGCAAGGGCGGCATCGGTGAAGATCGACTACCGCCCGGTGCATGAATACACGCTCACCGATGATGTGGAGTATATCAAGCCGAAGAAGCGGGTTTATTGAGGGTGCGCCACAGCGCGGCGCAAATTCTTGATGCTCTCGATTATGGCGCTCGCCAGTTCACCTTTCCAATGTTGGACAACGGCTACATTTATCCCGCAGCTGCGCGCCTAAGTCTTCACCGTTCGGCGTCAGACTGGGCTATTGTGATTGAAACATTCGGTCATTCTCCTCATGCATGGGGGCCAGAGGTTTGCGTAACGACCTTTGCCAGCGTTTTGAAAAGGAATGTAAACGAAGCGGACTTCGTTACGCCGCAAGCATTTCGTGACTTTCTCAAGGCGCATCCTCACGACGAGCAGAATTCCTATTGTCCGTTCGACAGCGTGGAATGGATCGACCAAGATGATTACGAGTTTGTCAATCCACATAGTGCCGGGATGATGCTGCGGGGGCGAAGCATTCAGCTGCCCGGCGTCGTCGACTATGATCGTGCTGGTGTAGTGCTGGAAAATATCTCACGCCCGCGCGTTTTTGAGTGGGCCGAGACTATGTTAAGTATTTGTAATTAAATGATATTTTGCTCGAAAATCAATTTTTGTGTAAGGTTTTGTGTAAGTGTGTAAGAGTTGTGTAAGGCTTTCCCACAAAAAAAGGGACGCGCCTGACATTCTATCGCAAACCTCGATTCCGCTGTCCAGAAGCAAACGATCGATCTGCAGCGATCCGGCTGCTTGGATGCTATAACACTTGGCTGAACCAAGGCACTTTGCCCCTACCGTTCTGGACAAGGCGGCCGACCCAAACCAGCGCGTGGCATTGCTTCTTCACCGAATCGCGGTTTGCGTCGACAATGTTGGACGATGCCGACAGGTCACAATTGGCGATTTTGCAATCAACAGCAGAAACAGGAATTCGCTAAGCCGAAGGCCGAAAAAGTGTCCGTTGTCAGCATCCATGGACAGGACTGCCGCTTCGACTTTCAAATCTATTAGCTGAAAACAAGGCTCCGTCAGTTGCCAAATGTTACTTATGCCATATGCAATCTGCGGTACTTCCCGCGAAAGTAGAGCAGCGGATCGCGGCGCGGTTCGAATTGCGCGCGCACAACCTCGCCGACAAGCAGGAAATGATCGCCGCCATCATGGATCGCGTGCCGCTTGCATTCGAACGAGCCGAGCGAGCCGTCGAGCAATGGCATCCCGGTTTCACCCGCGTGCCAGGCGGTAGCGGCAAACCGATCCTCGCCCTTACCTGCAAAGCGGTTCGAGGCCAGTTGTTGTCCGGTCTGCAAGACATTTACCACAAAATGGTGCGCTTCCTTCAGCGCCGCTGCAGACCCGGCCGAGTTCGCAATCGAGACCAGCAACAGCGGCGGATCGAGCGAGACCGAAGTGAAACTGTTTGCTGTAAGGCCAATCGGCGTTCCGTCCGGCGCACGTGCGGTGACAATGGTGATCCCGGTTGCAAAGCAGCCCATCGCGTCGCGCAATGTGCGTGCATCGGACCCAGCGCGAAACTCGTTGGCGTGGCGAGGTTGCTTGCGCTCAAGAAAATCGAGGAGATGCGCCAGCAGTGCCTCCGTTCGATCAATCACCAGCAGCAATTCGGCGTCGTCCACCTCGGCCACTTCTGCATTGGGCAGCGCCATGTCGAACTCGGCTGCCCCCGGCGAATGGCGAACCCAGGCGATTCCGCCGCGCAGCACCATTGTCGGCAGGTTGAGTCCCGGTGCCGCAGCAAGGACGCTATCTGCAACGTCTCCGAGGTCCATGGCTCCGATCACCCGTGAGTCGAGCGCCGGTTGATCCTCAGGCAGGCTTTTGCTGATCTGCCTGGCAGCTTCTGCGGCACTGCGGATCGGCATGTCGACCAGCACGAGGCCAGCTGCCAGATTGGCGGCATCCGAAGATAGCGCCTGCACCGCGATCCAGCCGCCTACCGTTGCGGCGACGACCACGGGGCGGGAGTTGAGCTGCGCCAGAACCGCACGAAGATCCTCGACATAGGCATCCAGGTCATAGCGACCATCGACCGGCCATTCGCTACCGCCATGGCCTCGCAAATCGAGGCTGACTACTTGCCGTCCTGCCTGCACCAAAGCTTCGACAACCGTGGACCAGACGGCCCGGGTTTGCCCAGCGCCGTGAACCAGCAGGATCATCGGATCGTGTTCGTCGCCCGCAACTTCAGCCTGAAGACGGACGCCACCAAACCCTTTGAAGGTCAAGATCGTCATTTGGCTGGTCTCCTTGCCGAGGCGCGTGGACGAAGGATCGATCCGTCAGTGTTTTGCTAAGTGGCGGGCGTCGGCGTCACCACGATGATTGCTGCGGGACCGCCGCTGTCGTTGATAACTGAGCGCGCTTCACCCGCGGGAATGAAGATGCTGTCCCACTGCCCCAGCAGATGACGGGTGCCATCGCCCTGCTCGATCGTCAGCGAACCTGTCGTCACGACATAGATTTTGCTAAACGTCCCAGCCTCCATCGGCACGATCACGCCCGGCGGGAAATCTGAATATCCGACCCACGCGAAATCAGCGCTGCTGACTGCATCGCCTTGCAGTCGTCTGGAGATGACACCTTCATGATTGGGCGGATTGTAGAATGGCGCGTCTTCAAATTTGACAATGTCCATGGCTTGTCCTTTCCAGCCGGTTAGCCGCGACCGTTCCGGTCGATCTCGGCGAACAGCGCCGCGAACCCGTTCAATGCGAATTCGATCACAGCGGGATCGTGGAAGCGTCCATCGATCATCTTCGCGCCGACATGGCCGACCACGATCTCTGGCGTGCTCACCGGCCTGGCCAGTGCGGAGATGACCGTCTCGCGAATTTGGTATTGCGCGCGCACCCCGCCGGTCACAGCGGGCGACGAGGTCATGATCAGCACTGGTTTGTCGCGCAAGGGAGAGCCATTGTGCGGACGCGAGGCCCAATCGAGCGCGTTTTTGAGCACGCCGGGAATGCCGTGGTTATACTCGCCCGACGAAATGACGATGCCGTCTGCTGCGGCAATCTGAACACGAAGCTGCTGCACCGGGGCGGGCAGCGGTTCCACGTAAAGATCCTGATTGAAGAGTGGCAAGGTACCGATATCGGCGAAGCTATGGTCCGCTCTGTCCGCAGTGGCCTCGACCATCGCGGTTAGCACAGCCGTCGAGAATGCGCCGGTTCGCAAGCTTCCTGAAATGCCGAGCAGGCTATATTTGGCTGTGCTCATGGTCAGGCACCCCGACGCGCGATGGTGTTTGTCAGCACGCCGATCTTCTCGATTTCGATTTCGATTACATCGCCGGGTTTCATGAAAACCGGCGGGGTGCGCGCGTAGCCGACGCCGGATGGCGTGCCGGTGGCGATTACATCGCCTGGTTCCAACGTCATGCCTTCTGATAGGGTTGCTATCAGGGTTGCGACGTCAAAGATCATGTCGCCCGTGTCGCTGTCCTGCATGATCTCGCCATTGAGCCGCGCGACCAGTCGCAGCCCCGATGCCCCGGCGGGCAGTTCAGCTGGAGTGACAAGCTCCGGCCCGAAGCCGCCGGTGCCGTCGAAGTTCTTGCCCATGGTCCACTGCGTCGATTTGCGCTGATAATCACGCACCGATCCGTCATTAAAGCAGCAATAGCCGGCGACATAATCCAGTGCGTCCGCGGCGCTGACTGCGGTTGCAGTCTTGCCGATGACAACCGCGAGTTCGGCCTCATAATCGAACTTGTCCGAACATTCGGGGTAGATCAGCGCCGCATCCGGCGCGGCAAGGGACGTGGTGCAGCGCATGAACACCGCGGGATAATCGGGAATGGCGTTGCCGCCTTCGATCGCATGCGCGCGGTAGTTGAGGCCGATGCAGATGATCTTGCCTGGACGCGGGACGGGCGGGAGCAGCTTAACTTCGGACAGCGCAACAGCTTCGTCCGATGACGGCGCACCGTTCATGGCGAGATCGACCGCCGATTTGGCGTCGGGGCAAAGCTGGACCATTTCGCCATTGCGGATGCCATGTTGGACAGTGCCGTTTCGTTCGAAGGTAATAATACGCATGAGTGTTTCTCCGGGAAATTATCAGGCGAAGGACGCGCCGTAGTGGCTGCGCAGTTCGGCCTTCTGGACCTTGCCCATCGCGTTGCGGGGCAGATCGTCAACAATTACGACCCTCTTGGGCCGCTTGAAGGCGGCGAGTTCGGTCGCGAGAGTTTTGGTAATTGCCTCCGCATCTATGGCGGAGCCAGCTTCGCGCACGACGACGGCGACAACGCCCTCGCCAAAGTCGGGATGCGGCACGCCGATGACGGCGCTCTCGACCACGCCCTCCATCGCATCGATCGCCATTTCGACCTCTTTGGGATAAATGTTGTAGCCGCCCGAAATGATCAGATCCTTGGCGCGGCCAACGATGCGGATATAGCCTGCTTCATCCTCGGTCGCGATATCGCCGCTGATGAACCAGCCGTCTGCGGTGTGGTCCTCGGCGGTTTTTTCGGGTTGCGCCAATAGCCCGCGAACATGTTCGGGCCTTTCATCTCCAGCACGCCGGGTTCACCCGTTTTGGCGAGCCCGCCATTTTCAGTGACGACGCGCACCGAAATGCCGGGCAGCGATGGTCCGACGCTGCCTGCGATGCGTGGCCCATCATAGGGATTGGATGTGACCATCAAGGCTTCGGTCATGCCGTAGCGTTCGAGAATTGTGTGGCCGGTCCGCTCGCGGAATTCTTCGAAGGTAGCGTCGAGCAAGGGGGCCGATCCGCTGACGAACAGCCGCATGTTTTTGCAGAGGGTGAGGTGCTAGCCTCGTCGAATGCGGTGCCGTTCAAGGTGGCGCAGCGCGAGGCCACGCCCGCGAAATTCCTGCCCTATGCCCGGCATATCAACGAAGACATGGTGGTGCTCGATTCCGGCGACATCATGCTGACGTTCGAGCTGCAAGGCCGCGCGTTCGAGACCGCCGACGTCCGCGACCTGAATGACTGGCATACCAAGCTGAACGGGATGTTCCGCAACCTGCATGACGAACGCTTGTCGATCTGGACGCACCTCATAAGGATGCGCGTCGAGCAATATCCCGGCGGCAAGTTCAAGTCGGGGTTCGCGGCCGATCTCGACCGCGCCTATTTCGGCCGCATGAATCGCGAGCGGATGTTCATCAACCGCTTCTTCGTGACGCTGGTGATCCGTCCCGCCGCAACCAGCGGTGACCGGCTGATCCAGCTGTTCAAGCGCAAGGTGTCGGCGGAAGCCCAAGGGCCCCACGATCGACGAGGCGCTTGTCGAATTGCTCGACGACAAGGGGCGCGACTTCGAAAAACTGATGGCGCGCTGCGAGCCGCGCCGCTGCGCAATCTACGAACATCGCGGACTGTTGTTCTCCCAGACAATGGAAGTGGCCGATATGGTCATGACCGGGCGCTATCGCCGCGTTCCCGTCGTGCGCGGCCATCTCGGCGGCGCGCTCTACCGGTCGCGCACGATCTTCGGGGCCGAAACCATCGAAGTGCGTGACGCCGACGCCTCGGCATTCGGCGGTATATTCGGCATCCGCGAATATCCCGCGCAAACCACCCCGCGCCAGCTTGAGGCTTTGCTATCGGTCGATTTCGGATTCGTGCTGACCCAGAGCTTCACCTTCCTCGGGCGGGCCGCAGCGACCGAGAAATTCCGGCTGCGGATGACCCAGATGGAGAATGCGGGCGACCGCGCGGTCAGCCAGGCCGATGCATTGATCGACGCTGGCGACGATCTCATGTCAAACCGCTTCGTACTGGGCGATCATCACTTCACGCTCGCGGTCTATGCCAATTCTATGAAAGCCCTGCGCGATCATATGTCGGTCGCACGGGCAGCGCTTGCCGATACCGGCATGGTCGCGGCGCGCGAAGGGGCGGCACTCGAAGCGGCCTATTGGTCGCAGCTCGTCGGTAATTTTGCATGGCGCGCCCGGCCCGCACCAATCACTTCGCTCAACTTCGCGGCTTTCTCCCCTTTCCATACCTTCCCGGCAGGAAGTGCCAGCGGCAACCATTGGGGCGATGCGATTGCCTTGCTGAAAACCAATGCTCGCAGCCCCTATTTCTTCAATTTCCACAAGGGCGATCTAGGCCACACCCTCATCATAGGGCCATCGGGCGGTGGCAAGACCGTGTTGCTCAACTTCCTGATGGCGCAGACAGAAAAGACCGGCGCACGGCAGATATTCATCGACAAGGATCGCGGCGCGCAGATCTTGTGCAGGCCAGCGGCGGCACCTATCTCGCGCTCCATAACGGCGTCCCGACCGGCTTCTCCCCGCTCAAGGCGCTCGCCAATCGCGCAGAGGACAAGACATTCCTGTCGCTGTTCATCCGCCAGCTCGTCCGCGCGGACGGCAAACCGATTTCGGTTCAGGAAGAACGACTGATCGAGGACGGCATCAATGCCGTGATGAAGCTCGACGTTGCCGATCGCTCGCTGAGCGCGCTCCGCTCGATGCTTGGCATGAAGGATTCCAGCGGCGTCGGTGCACGGCTTGAGAAATGGACGTCTGAAGGATCGCTTGGCTGGGTGTTCGACAATCCGGCGGATTCAATGACGCTCAATGCCCGGTTCATCGGCTTCGACATGACCGACTTTCTCGACAATGCCGACATTCGCACGCCGGTCATGCTGTATCTGTTCCACCGCATCGACCAGCTTCTGACTGGCGAGCGGATGGTGATCTGCATCGACGAATTTTGGAAGGCACTTGGCGACGAGGCGTTCCGCCGTTTCGCGCAGGATGGCCTCAAGACCTACCGCAAGCGCAACGCCGTGCTGGTGTTCGCCACGCAGTCGCCTGCCGATGCGCTCAAGAGCGACATCAGCCATTCGATCCTCGAACAGGTCGCCACCAAGATCATGCTGCCCAACCCGTTCGGGGCGCGGCGCGATTATGTCGAGGGGTTCGCACTGTCAGAAGCCGAATTCAAGCTCGTGCGCGAAGAGCTTGCGCCCGAGAGCCACAAGTTTCTGGTCAAGCAGGGCCAT
>CAWDHB010000001.1:0-512187 GCA_963802015.1 uncultured Alphaproteobacteria bacterium | reverse complement strand
GCTCGGCTGAGGTAGCCGAGCTGCCGCTGCACCTGGAGTTTTCAGCCAGCTTCAGCCGTCGCTGCGCGTCCCAGCACGGTTGCTTCGGCTTGCGGTACGGTGCGATAGGCCACCGCCAGCAACGCCAGTGCGGGCGGTGCAAATGCGACCAGCGACAGTATTCCTGAGCGCAGATCCCCAACCAGCTTGCCATCAACGATCGTCCCGGCAAGATCGGATACCAGTCCGACCACATAAGGCCCAAACGCCAATCCAATCAGCGTGGTGCCAAGGAAGAATGCCGCGGTCGCCGTTCCGCGCATCCGTGGAAGGACGAGATCCTGCGTTGTCGCAGCGGCCGCGCCGAGTGCCGCTGCACCGAACATCTGGGCGAGGAAGGTCATGGCGTAAAACAGTGTGCCGTTATCGGTTGTGAAGCCAATCCACAGCGGCACGATCGGCGCGATTACGCCAAAAACGATGACCAGCACCCGGCCTGCCGGGTTGCGCGCACGCAAGGCATCGGCGAGCCGTCCGCCTATAATAACCCCCAGAAACCCGCCCAAGGCCCCGTTTGCGCCGAGCACGAAGGCCAGCTCTTGCTTTGGCAATTCAAGCACCCGTTCAGCATAGGGGGCCGACCAGGCACCAAGTGCCCAGGCCACTAGTGAAACCAGGCTATAACCCAGCGTAGTGCAAATAAAGGCCGGGGTGCCCCAGATCAGTCGCCAAGTAGCCGGATCGCGTTCTTTGAGTGTGCAGGCCCAAGAGAACACGGCGTAATAACCTATCCCCACCGCGACCCATTGCGGCAGGTTCCCGGTCAGCCGGATCATCCCCCACGAGAACAGTCCGACCAGCGCGGCAGCCAGGAGGTTTAGCGCCAAAGCGGCTGGGCCGCGCTGCCACGCACCATAGAGCGTGAACGGCGGAACAATCGTCGATAAATCCGATAAGAAATTGGCAAACGGCGTCGGACAGCCTGGACTGGCGACCCCGTCCATCGCGCCGCGCACCGGCTCGCGCAGGGTCAAAACCCACAGCGCCAGCAGTACCCCGGGGATTCCGACTGCAAGGAAAGCCGCCTGCCAGCCAACCAGGCCAAGCGGGCCGCCGCCGGGATAGGCTGCATTCCACGACTGGCCGATCTTGGCCCCGATCAGCAGTGACACTCCGCCGCCGATGTAGAGCCCCGAAGAATAGATCGCGAGCGCAGTGGCGCGCTGGCGCTTGGGGAAATAGTCAGAGATCAGCGAATAGGCGGTCGGAACTCGCGCTTGCCTCACCTACCCCCACGCCCATCCGCGCCAGCGAAAGCGTCAGCTGATCGCGCGCGAAGCCTGACAGCGCGGTCATCGTTGACCATAGCGCGAGGCCGACAGCGAGCAGCCGCTTGCGGTTCCAGTTATCGGCAAGGCGGCCAAGTGGAATGCCAAACAGGGCGTAGAACACCGCGAAGGCAGCCCCGAACAGAAACCCAAGATCGGCATCGGTCAGCACCAGATCGCGCTTGATGTCCTCCGCAAGGATGCTGAGGATCTGCCGGTCGATAAAGTTGAGGATATAGACCACCACCAGCACGCCGAGCACGTACCAGCTATAGCCGCTGGCTTTGGGTTCGGGCCCAGCTCCATTCGGCGCGGCATCCGGGATGGCTTCGGGCATCGGGTCAGTCCTCCGGATTGGCAGCGTAAACAGTCGGATCGAACAGCGCCGCATCGGCAAAGCCCTTGCGGCGCAGGCGGCAGGAATCGCACAGACCGCAGGCCAAAAGCCCGCTTGAGCCATCGGGTTGCGGATCGTAGCATGACCAGCTCAGCCCGGCATCCAGCCCCAGCCGTGCGGCCTCCTGCGCGATTTCGGCCTTGCCGAGATGTTGGAGCGGCGCGTGGATGGTGAAGTGGCCGCCTTCAGCGCCAGCCTTGGTGGCCAGCCGGGCGGTTTCAGTGAAAGACGCAATGAATTCGGGCCGGCAATCGGGATAGCCCGAATAGTCGAGCGCATTGACCCCGATAAACACGTCGCGCGCACCGATCGCCTCGGCCCAGGCCAGGGTCAGTGAGAGGAACACCAGATTGCGCGCGGGGACATAGGTGACCGGGATATCGCTGCCCTGTGCGAACTCCGGTCCGGCTTTGGGTACAGCGATATCGTCGGTCAGCGCCGAGCCGCCAAACCGCCGCAAGTCGAGCGGCAGCACGACGTGCCGCTGGGCTCCCAGGTGCGTCGCTATATCGCGGGCGGCGTCAAGCTCACGGCGATGGCGCTGGCTGTAATCGATGCTCAGCGCATTCAGCACATAGCCCGCTTCGCGCACCAATCCGGCCACTACCATCGAATCGAGCCCGCCTGAGAGCAGCACCACGGCGGGTCGATTGTTTCCGGCAGGCAGGACTGGCATCAGCTTGGGCTAGCTGCTGCGCTTACCGGTGGCAAGCGGCGATCACGGGCTGCAATCACCCACGCGGCGCGCCTCGGCCACCACTTCATAGGGCAGGCCATCGACAATGCCCTGGCTCTGCACCTGGACCAGCCGGTTGGTTTCGCGGCGAATTTCGGTCCGGCCATAGCCGCGGCCCTGGCAGACATATTGCACCGTCACCGCGTTGGTTCCCGCTGCGACCACCACCCGTTCGCAACTCGGGCCGGGATGGCGCAACTGAATCAGGCGGCTGACATCGCCGAGGCAGATCCGCTCCACACTCTGGCCTCCACCACGCAGCCGCAGCTCCCAGGACCCGCGTTCCAGTTGATCAAGCATGGCGAGTGATTGCGGCGCTCCCCCCGCTGGGGTGGCCAGCCAAAGACCTGCGCAAGCAGCAAGGACCAATTTGGTCGGACGGATCACGGCTACACTCCACTGCGAATCATGGCATCATTGACGGCCATCACGCCAAACTGCCTCTGGCGCGATTGTACCATGGCGTCATTTGGCGACCAAGTGTGTTTTTCTGTCGGTGAAATGCGAAATCACAGTGCGATGTCGAAGTTCCTGGAGCAAAACGCGCAGTCGACCACGATCAGTCCGCGCTCATCGCGCATGTCGGCGCGTTCGGTTTCCGGGAACTGCGCCAATACCGACTGATAGTGTTCAGACGAGCAGCGGCAGCCGCGAGTCAGCGTTGCGGCGGGTTCGACCAGCACTTCCGGCTCGTCATGAAACAGTCGCCAGACCAGTTGTTCCAGCGGCAAGGCCGGGTCGAGCAGCTCGTCATGGCGGACCGAGCCGCCAAGCACCGACACGTGCTGCCATTCGGGGCTGTCCAGCCGCACATGCAGCCGCTCGCGCCCTTCCTCACCGTCCGGAAGATGTTGCAGCAATAGCCCGCCCGCCATGCAGCCTTCGCTGTCCGATTGCACCGCCGTGCGGATCAGTGTCGGCACCTGCTCTGACTGGGCAAAATAGCTCTGGCAGGCTTCAGCCAGCGACAGCCCTTCCAGCGGGACGATCCCCTGATAGCGCTGTCCGGAGGTCGCGAGATCAAACGTGATCGCCAGATACCCTTCGCCGAACAGCGCATAAAGCGACGGATTGGCCCCCAGCATCGCCAGCCGCTCGGCATCGTGCTGAACATAGCCGCGCAGTTCCCCGCCGCGATAGTCGCAGACCAACAGCCGCACGATCCCGCCCTGGGTCTGCGCCTGGATCGTCAGCTGGCCGACATCGTCCTTCAGCAGCGCGCCGATCAGCGCGGTGACGACCAGCGCCTCCGCCAGCAGATGCTTGATCGCGGGTGGGTAATCGTGCGCTGCCAGGATCGTGTTGAGCACCGGCCCCAGCCGCACCACCCGCCCGCGCGCATCATTGCTGGGCAGGGTGAACCGCAGCACGTGGTCCAGCCCTGCCGCATCGGCAGGTATGGCTTCGGCTGCGCTCACAGCTGCCCGAACACCCAGCGCAGCACCGACTTTTGCGCATGGATCCGGTTTTCGGCTTCGTCCCAGACCGCCGACTGCGGCCCATCGATCACGGCGTCGGTCACTTCTTCGCCGCGGTGCGCCGGCAGGCAGTGCAGGAACAGCGCGTCGGGCTTGGCGCGGGCCAACAGGCCGGCATCGACCTGATAGGGCGCCATCGCCGCCAGCTTGTTGTGGACATGGTCCTGCCCCATTGAGACCCAGGTATCGGTGACGATCACATCCGCCCCCGCCGCCGCAGCCGCCGCATCCTGAACCAGATCGATCCGCGCCCCCGCCGCGCGCGCCGCCGCAACAAAGCGCGGATCGGGCTCATAGCCTTGCGGGCAACCGCAACGGACATTGAACTTCAGCAGGCCAGCCGCTTCAATGATTGAATTGAGCACGTTGTTGCCATCGCCCAGCCAGGCCAGCTCCAGCCCCGGCAGCGCCTTGCCCTGTTCGAGCAGGGTCAGCAGGTCCGCCATGATCTGGCACGGGTGCGAATCGTCGGTCAGGCCGTTGATCACCGGGACAGTGGCGTATCGCGCCAGCTCTTCAGCCTTGGCGTGATCGTCAGTGCGGATCATGATTGCGTCGACCATCCGGCTGAGCACGCGCGCGGTGTCTGCAATGCTTTCTCCCCGGCCCAGCTGAGTCGCCCCGGCCTCCAGCACAACCTCGCTGCCGCCCAGTTGGCGCATCGCCATGGCAAACGAAACGCG
Source organism: uncultured Alphaproteobacteria bacterium (assembly GCA_963802015.1). GTDB lineage: Bacteria > Pseudomonadota > Alphaproteobacteria > Sphingomonadales > Sphingomonadaceae > Novosphingobium. The sequence goes on along the minus strand of CAWDHB010000001.1, from coordinate 507,586 downwards.
GGTACGGGTAGAGTTCTTTTCAAAGATCATCGCCAGCGTCCGCCCGGCCAGCGGCGCATCGGCGTCGGCCTGGCCCTTGGGCCACCCGGCCCGCGCCGCCTTGCGCTCCAGCGCGTCGTTCAACATCGCCGCGACAGCATCGCCCCCGGCATCGGCCAGGTTGAGGAAATGCCGGGTCATGCGGCGAGTTCCGGCGGCTGGAAACTGGCGGTCCCGGCGGAAAGCTTCTCCATGAACTCATCGATTTCGGCGTCCCCAATCACCAGCGGCGGCACCAGCCGCAGGGTGTTGTCCCCCGCCGCAACCGTCAGCAGCTGATGATTATCGCGCAGATGTGCCACGAATGTCCGGGTCTCGAACTTCATCTTGACCCCCAGCATCAGGCCTTTGCCGCGCACCAGTTCGAACAGGTCCGGGTAGTTGCCGATGAACTGTTCCAGCCGCGCCCGCAGCCGTTCGCCCGTAGCGCGGACCTGCGCCAGAAATTCGTCATTCGCGACTGCATCCAGCACCGCTTCGCCCGCCGCAATAGCCAGCGGGTTGCCACCGTAGGTTGAGCCATGCGTGCCGATGACCATGCCGCGCGCCGCATGTTCCGTGGCGAGGCAAGCGCCGATCGGGAAGCCGCCGCCCAGCCCTTTGGCGGTGGCGACCACATCGGGCACGATGCCGTATTGCTCATAGGCATAGAGCGTGCCGGTGCGGGCAACCCCGCACTGCACTTCATCGAGTGCCAGCAGCAACCCGTGTTCATCGGCCAGCGCGCGCAGCCCTTGCATGAACGCGTCCGAACCGGGGCGGATGCCACCTTCGCCCTGGACCGGTTCGACCAGGAATCCGGCGGTGTTCGGCCCGATGGCCGCTTTCGCGCCCTCCAGATCGTCGAACTCGACATATTTGAAGCCGGGCAGCAACGGCATGAAGCCCTTGTGCATCTTCTCCTGATTGGAGGCGCTGATCGTCGCCATGGTCCGGCCATGGAAGGCGTTCTTGAAGGTGATGATCTCAAACCGGTGATCGTCGCCGGCGTGCTGGTGAAACGCGCGCACCGTCTTGATCGCGCATTCGACCGCCTCTGCGCCCGAATTGGTGAAGAACACCGTATCGGCAAAGGTCAGATCGACCAGCCTCTGCGCCAGATGCTCACCCTGCGGGCTGCCATACATGTTCGAGACGTGCATCAGCGTTTCAGCCTGGCGCTGGATCGCGCCGATCAGCCCGGGATGCGAATGACCCAGCAGATTGACCGCGATACCGGCAGCAAAATCGAGATAGCGCTGACCATCTTCGCCAATCAGGTGACAGTGTTCGCCGCGCACGGGCCGGAAGCCGCAGCGGGGATAGACTGGCATCAGCGGCGTAATCGACATGATCTGCTTCCTTAAAATCGTGAGGTTTGGTTGCGGCAAACGACAAATGGCGGCCCTGCCGGACCGCCATTGCCATGCTTCTAAACTGCTGTGAAAGCGCGGTCAAACCTGACCGCGCGCATCACCGGATCGTCAACCTTGAAGCGGCGTGAGGTTGACCGCCGAGTACTTGCCTCGTCGATCGACTTCGATGTCGAACTCAAGCCGATCACCCTCGTTGAGTTCGCGCATGCCAGAGCGTTCCATCGCACTGATGTGCACGAACGCATCGGGTTGGCCGTCATCACGCGTGATAAAGCCGAAGCCCTTCATCGCGTTGAAGAACTTGACCGTGCCGGTGGCTTTCTCACCCGTCAGTTCGCGGACAGGTGCTTCGGGCTTTTTGGCCACTTCCACCACGTCACCAACGATTTCGAGGTCGCTGGCTGAAACCTTGCCGCCGCGATCAACCAGGTTGAACGACAGCTGCTGGCCTTCGCCGAGCCCTTCAAGACCGGCGCGTTCGACCGACGAAATGTGCACGAACACATCTTCGCCGCCGTCATCGCGCTGAATGAAGCCGAAGCCCTTCTGGCTGTTGAAAAATTTGACCACGCCAGTACCCTGGCCGATCACTTGGGCTGGCATGCCGCGATCTCCGCCGCCGCCACCGCCGCGTGGGCCGCCGAAGCCGCCACCACCGCCGCCGCGATTTCCGCCGCCGAAGCCGCCACCGCCGCCGCCAAAGCCGCCGCGATCACCGCCGCCGCTGAAGCCGCCGCCACCGCCGTATCCGCCACGGTTGCCGCCGCCGCTGAAGCCGCCACGATCACCGCCGCCGCCACCAAAGCGATCTCCGCCGCCGCCGCCACTGCCGCCGCTGAACGGATCGAAACTGTCCTCACCGAACCCGTCGCGCTTGTCACGGCCCCGGCCGCGACGTCCTCTATCAAAACTCATAAAACCGAACGCACCTTCGCTTCGTCCGAACTTGATCGGCCAAGGATGCGGACGAAGCATCCATGGCCGCAACACCGCTGTACAAATTGACACCGACTGCTGCAGATCAACAGATAGCCGATTGCAAGCGCAATTGCGAATCGAATCGATAGCGGGGATAATTGTCATCTGAATTGCTGCCCTGCTGGCAAACCGGCCTCTGTTCTTGCTGTTTTGGAGCAGGCTTGGCAGAGGGCGCGTACAGGGCGCGCAGCAGAGTCGCACCGGGGAGCACCAGCATGACCTTTGTCCGAACTCGCCGACCGAATCATGGTCAGCCCGCAAATCACGGTGGCCGATGTTGCCAACGCCGCCGCGCAAGGCGTGACACTGATCATCAACAACCGCCCCGAAGATGAATCCCCCGATCAGACTCCAGGGGAGGAGATCGCTGCGGCGGCGCAGGCGGCGGGGCTGGACTATCTGGCGGTTCCGGTGACGCATGCCGGATTCTCGCAGCCGCAAGTCACCGCGATGGCGAATGCCTTGGCCGAGGCCAAGGGCGGTGTGCTGGCCTATTGCCGCTCTGGCACGCGCTCGACCTTGCTGTGGGCACTCGCCGAAGCGAGCCAGGGCGGCGATCCCGACGCGCTCACCAATCTGGCCGCCAAGGCTGGCTATGACATCAACCCGGTCCGTCCGCTGCTCGAGATGTTGCAATCGCAAGCGCCGAAGCCCGGCCAGGCATGACCGCTATCGAACTGATCAAATTGTTCGCGTCGCTGTTTGCGATCATCGCGCTGGCGGGCTTGGCCCATCTGCTGCGGCTGGGCAGCGATGTGCGGATCCGCAACCGCGATCATGCGGCGCGGCTGGCGGGGGAAGCCGTCTATGGCTTCACCGCCACCGAAATCGCGCTCGACCGTGCCGGGATCGGGGCGCTGCTCAAAGACGCGCAGGGTCGCCAGATGTTGCTGCGGCGGCATGGCGCGATGTGGGTCGGGCGTTTGCTTGACCGCAGCGTCGAAGCGCGGCTGGACCAGGAATTCCTGACCATTGGCACCGATGAAGCCAAGTTTGGCAAGGTCACACTCCATCTGGGCGAGGCTGCGCAGGTCTGGGCCGCCGGGTTGCGGCGCTTGCCGGGCGCAGTGGCCAACCATGCCTGATCTGGGCATGCCTGATTTGGCCAAGCCGGTGGACTATGCCGTGCCGCTGTTCGTGCTGCTGGTGGCGCTCGAGATGCTTTGGGCCTGGCGCCGCGCGCCCGAAAAGTACGAAGCGCGCGATACGCTGACGTCATTGGCGTTCGGCGTGGGCAGCACCGTCGCGGGGTTGCTGTTTGGCGGGTTGATCCTGGCGGTGTCGCTATGGGTCTGGCAGTTCCGGCTGATCACCTTGCCGTGGACCTGGTGGGCCTGGATCGCCGCCTTCGTGCTGGATGATCTGGCCTATTACTGGTTCCACCGTAGCGCGCACCGGGTCCGCTGGTTCTGGGCGAGCCACGTCAATCACCATTCCAGCCAGCACTACAACCTGTCGACCGCGCTGCGCCAGACCTGGACCGGGTTCTTTGCCGTGTCGTTCATTTTCCGCCTGCCGCTGGTACTGATCGGCTTCCATCCGGCGATGCTGGCCTTCGTTGCCGGGCTGAACCTGATCTATCAATTCTGGATTCACACTGAGGCGATCCGCCGGTTCCCGCGTTGGTTCGAAGCGGTCATGAACACCCCCAGCCATCACCGCGTGCACCACGCCACCAATCCGCGCTATCTGGATGCCAACTATGCCGGTGTGTTCATCGTGTGGGACCGGCTGTTCGGCACCTTTGTTCCGGAAGTGGATGACGAGCCGATCCGCTATGGCATCGTCCGCCAGTTGGGAACCTTCAGCCTGCTCTACAGCGTGTTCCACGAATGGATCGGCATCGCGCGCGACCTGCGCCGCGCGCCCTGGCGGCATAAGTTGAGCTATCTGTGGCGGGAACCGGGCTGGAGCCACGATGCCAGCCGCGATACCTCCGCCACGCTGCGCGCGCGGTGGCTGGCGGATCAGGATCAGCAGCCCGCCGAATAGGATTGCGTCCGTTTAAGCGCTCGCTTAATCCCCCGCCAAACAGGAGCAGGATATGGCTGAATACGACGTCATCGTGATTGGCGGGGGCAGCGCGGGCAGCGCGGCAGCGGCGCGGATTGCGCAAAATCCGGCGCTGCGGGTCTGCCTGCTCGAGGCCGGCGGCAGCAATGACAATATGCTGATCAAAACCCCCGGGTTCATGCCGTTCATCCGCCCGGCGTCGAATTACCAGTTTGAGACGGTGCCCCAGAAGGGCCTGAACGGCCGCACCGGCTATCAGCCGCGCGGGCGCGGGCTGGGCGGATCGAGCGCGATCAACGCGATGGTCTATATTCGCGGCCACGCCTTTGACTATGACCAATGGGCGCAGCTGGGCTGTCCTGGCTGGGCCTATGCGGATGTGCTGCCCTATTTCAAACGCGCCGAGCACAATGAGCGCGGCGGGGATGCGTTCCACGGCGAAGGCGGTCCGCTCAACGTGATGGATCAGCGCTGGCCCAACCCCGGCAGCCGGGCTTTTGTGGAAAGCGCAGCGTCGTTGCAATTGCCGACCAACCCGGACTTCAATGGCGCGTCGCAAGACGGCTTCGGCCTGTATCAGGTTACGCAAAAAGCGGGCGAGCGCTGGTCAGCCGCGCGCGCATACCTCAGCCCCAAACCTAACCTGACAGTACGGACTGGCGCGCTGGTCGAACGGATCGTGATCGAAAACGCGCGCGCCACCGGAGTTGCCGTGCGGTTTGGCGGCACCCGCGAAGTGCTGCGCGCCAAGGGCGGCGTGGTGCTGTCCGCCGGGGCCTTTGGCAGCCCGCAAATCCTGATGCTGTCGGGGATCGGCCCGGCGGAACACCTGCGTTCGCACGGGATCGAGGTGGCGCTGGACCGCGCCGCCGTCGGCAGCGACCTGCAGGATCACATCGACTATGTCTCCAGCTTTGAGACGGCCTCGAAGGACTTCCTCGGCGATAGCCTGGCCGGGACCTGGAAGATGGTGAAGGCGATCATCGAGCACCGCCTGAAGCGCACCGGGATCATGACCACCTGCTTTGCCGAGGGCGGCGGGTTCTGGCGATCCCGTCCCGATGCGCCCGCGCCCGATGTGCAGTATCATTTCGTCCCCGGCATGCTGGAAGACCACGGGCGCGGCAAAGTGAAAGGCCACGGCTTTTCGATCCACGCCTGCGTGCTGCGCCCCGAAAGCCGGGGGACGGTGCGGCTGGCCTCGGCTGATCCGGCGGCGGCTCCGGCAATCGATCCCAACTTCCTGGACGATCCGCGCGACATCGCGGTGCTGCGCGCGGGCGTGCGCCTCTCGCACCGGCTGGCTGAAGCGCCGCCGCTCAGCGGCTATGCGCCGAAGGATCGCTATCCGGTGGATTTGAACGACGATGCCGCGCTGGATGCGCTGCTGCGGGAACGCTCCGATACAGTCTATCACCCGGTCGGCACTTGCCGGATGGGCAGCGATGCAGCGGCTGTGGTCGATCCCAAGCTGGCGCTTAATGGCATTGCCGGGCTGTGGGTCGCAGACGCCTCAATCATGCCGCGCCTGGTCAGCGGCAACACCAACGCTCCCAGCATCATGATCGGCGAGCGGGCTGGCGAATTCGTGAAAGCCGCGCTGGCCTGAACAAAAGGGCCGGACTCGCTAGGTGCGAGCCCGGCCCCTGTCTTGTCACCAAGCGGCGCTGTGCGCTCAGAACTCCTTGCGCACGGTCACCCCGGCGGTGCGCGGTTGGCCGACATGGTAGCCGAGGCGCGCGCGCCCGCCGCGTTCGCGGTCAAACGCCAGCAGCGGGTTTTCGTCGAACAGGTTGTTGACGTAGAGCGTGACGGACAGCCCGTCCTCCAGCTTCACCCCGGCGCTCAGGTTGACCAGCTGATAGCTGGGCAGTTCCAGATTGACCGTGGTCGCCGAAGCCGCCGGTGCCCCGCCGAACGGCAAACCGTGCGTGAAGGTGCGCGGGTTGTTTTCCTGGTCGGCTGGCTGAGTGAACCGCGTGCCGACATGGCTGAAGGCCGCAGCGACAAACGCCTTGCTGTCGCCGCCGCCAATCGGCCATTCATAGCTGCCGGTGGCTGAAAGCTGGAACTTGGGCACTGACGCCAGGCGGTTGCCATCGCGGATCCCGGTGGCGGCGGTCAATGCGCCGGGCAAGGTGGTATCGAACTGCGCATCGATCACGCTGCCCGAGAGCGAGAAGTCGAGCCCGTCCGCCGGTTGCAGCCCCAGTTCGAACTCCAGCCCGGCGGAGTGCGCATCGGCCACGTTGAACACGATCCGCGACGAGCACGACCCGGCGTCCAGCGTCACTTGCAGGTTGCTGATGTCGTTATAGAACGCCGCCGCGTTGAAGGTGACGCCCGATCCTTGCGCCTTCATCCCCAGTTCGTAGTTCCACAGCGATTCGTCTTCATAGGACTGGAACGCGCCGAACAGCGCACGGTCAGCGGCGGTGCACAGCGTGGCGTTGAGCGGATCGTTGACCCCGCCGACGCGGAAGCCTTTGGCCGCCTGCGCGTTGAAGGTCACGTCATCGCTGACTTCGTAGCTGAGGATAAAGCGCGGCGACACGCCGTTGCCCTTGGTCTGGTCCGCCCGGTTATCACCATTGGCGAACAGCCCGCCCGTCACGAACCGGCGCGCTTCCTTGAAGTCGTAATAGCGCGCGCCCGCCGTCGCAGTGAAGCGATCGGTGATGTCATAGCTGATCTCGCCAAACACCGCGAACTGCTTGATGTCATAGGGCAAGTCGGCGTTGTACGGCGAATTGGCCGGGAAGCCGTTGGCCGTCGCCGCCGCAGTGCCGGCGCCCAGGGTGGAATCGGTGAACGCGTCATAGCCCGGGGTGGGCAGGCGCTGGCGATAGAACCGGTCGATCTCCGAATAGAACCCGCCGATCACCCATTGCAGCGGACCCGATCCGGTCGAGCTGATCCGCAGTTCCTGGCTCCAGGTGGTCAGGTCCGTGGTATCGCGCAGGTTGGATGGCAGCAGCACCCCGGCGGTGGGATAGCCGAGATCAACCGAGACCGACCCGGTCAGCGCCGAGGCATCGCGGCTGACCAGAATGTCGCGGTTGATATAGCTGGTGACCGAAGTGACCGAAACGCTGTCCCCCAGTTCGAATGACATCGTCAGGTCCGCCAGCAGCGTTTCATCCTTGAACCCTTCGCGCACCAGCAGATACTGCTCGCGCTCACCAAAGGTTACTTGCGGGCGCGTGGTGGTGAAACGGTTGCCGTAGAGGTTGAACAGTTCCTGCCGGTTGAAGCCGTTGGTTTCCACCTTCTGGAACACCACGCGCGGGGTGATCTTGACCCCGTCCGACGGTTCAAAGGTGATCGCGATGCGCCCGCCATAGCGTTCGCCATCGTTCACGTCTTCGCCGCCCGCCGGGCCGATCGCGTTGATGAACCCGGCATATTTGGTGTAATAGCCGACCGCACGCAGCGCGGCATTTTCACCCAGCGGCAGATTGATCGCGGCTTTCAGATGGCCGCCCAGCGCATCGCCATCGACCAGGTTGAGGTTGCCTTCGACCGCGCCTTCGGTCCGGCCCAGCCGCGGCTGGTTGGTGATGTAGCGCACCGTTCCGCCGACCGAGCCCGAGCCGAACAGCGTGCCTTGCGGGCCGCGCAGCGTTTCCACGCGGTTGAGATCGAACAGGTCCAGATCAGGGGTGAACAGCGACAGCGAAATCACCGATTCGTCCAGATAGACGCCGACCTGTTCCTTCACGCCCGGCTGATCGCGCACGACTTGCCCGGCGGACACCCCGCGTACCGAGACCTGGCTTTGGCCCGGCCCGAGGTTCTGCACCGACAAGCCAGCAACATTGCGCGCAACGTCTTCCAGATTGGTCGAGCCGGAGCGCTGGATATCTTCCGCTGTCGTGGCGTTGATCGAAAACGGCACGTCCTGGATCGTCGCATCGCGCTTGGTCGCGGTCACGACGATCTGGTTGCCGGTTTCATCGGCGGCGGCGTCTTGCGCGGTTTCCTGCGCATAGGCCGGCATCGCGAACGAGGCGGAGGCAATCCCGCACAGCAGGATGGTCCGGAGGTGGCGGGGGGTGATCGGGTGCATGGATCTTCTCTCCTACTTTTTTCGCGGCGCCGTTGCGCTCGCTGCTGGGTCCGCTCTGATCCTGCGCGATTCAGATGGCAAGAGTTTGGCGCTGCCCAGCAAGAAAATGTCTGCAAGGTGTCTCACGCGGGCAACACTGAAGAACAGCACACAGTAAACGCAAAAAAAGAGGCCGGAGCGGTGAAGCCCCGGCCTGTATTAAGGTGTGTTCGCAGGAGGAACATGGGTTGGCGGAACCGGGAAAGAGGAGGAGAGGAGTTCCCCGATCCCGCCAATTCGGTGAAACTCAGTAGTTATAGGCGCGCTCGCCGTGTTCGGTCAGGTCAAGCCCTTCGCGTTCTGCTTCCTCGCTGGGACGCAGGCCGAAGATCTTGTCGATGGCGAAGAACAGCACCGCCGAAACCCCGCCCGACCACAGCAGCGTGATCGCCACGGCCTTGATCTGGGTGATCAGCTGGGCTGCCATGTCGTACTTGCCGGCGACCATCGGGAAGACGGTGTAATCGAAGAACCCTTGCCCGCCGAGCGCCGGATCGGCGACCACCGCCGTCGCCAGCGCGCCGACGATCCCGCCAATGCAATGCACCCCGAACACGTCCAGCGTATCGTCGTACTTGAACTTGTTCTTCACATAGCTGACGAAGAAGTAGCAGATCGGCGAGACGATCAGGCCCAGCGCAATCGCCGTCATCGGCGCAGCGAAGCCCGAGGCCGGGGTGATCGCGACCAGTCCGGCCACCGCGCCGGTAACCGCGCCCAGCAGCGAAGGCCGCTTGTGGTGGATCTGCTCGACAATCGCCCAGCTGAGTGCTGCCGCCGCGGTCGCGACGAAGGTGTTGATGAAGGCCACGGCGGTGACGCCATTGGCTTCCAGGTTGGACCCGGCGTTGAAGCCGAACCAGCCCACCCACAACAGCGAAGCGCCGATCATGGTCATGGTCAGCGAATGCGGCGGGGTGGCCTCACGTCCGAACCCGACCCGCTTGCCGATCATCAGACAGCCAACCAGGCCCGCGATCCCGGCGTTGATGTGAACCACGGTGCCGCCGGCAAAATCAAGCGCGCCGATGCCCCAGAGGTACCCGGCATCCTGCGAAACCAGCGCACCCGCCGCGTCCTTGACCACGGTATCGGCCAGGAAGTCTGGTCCAGCCCAGTACCACACCATGTGCGCGATCGGGAAATAGACGATGGTCAGCCACAGCACCATGAACAGCATCAAGGGCCAGAACTTCACGCGCTCCGCGAACGCCCCGACGATCAGCGCCGGGGTGATGCAGGCGAAGGTCATCTGGAAGATCACGAAGACGAATTCGGGCAGATAGACGTTGTTGCTGAAGGTCGCGGCATAAGTGCCCGCCGTCACGCCCGAGAGGAACGCCTTGTCGAACCCGCCGACCAGACTTGGCCAGGGCGTGCCGGTGGAGGTAAACGCCATCGTATAGCCCCAGCCGACCCAGACCAGCGCGGCGATGCTGACGATCATGAACACCTGCATCAGCACCGACAGCATGTTCTTGGTGCGGACGAGGCCGCCGTAAAACAGCGCGAGTGCCGGCACCGACATCATCAGCACCAGCAGCGATGAGACGAGCATCCAGGCGGTATCGCCCTTGTTGACCATCGTGGCCTTCTGCCCGAAGCCGGTTCGGATGCCTTGATCGGCCCAGCAGCGGCCGCCTCTTGGGCGAAGGCGGTTCCGGCAGTAAGGAGGCTGGCTCCCACGGCACCGGCACCGCACACAAATTTGCGGATCATGGTGGTTCCCCTGATTTCGGATGCGCCGATCACAGCGCGGTATCCCCGGTTTCGCCGGTGCGGATGCGGGTGGCGCTGGCCAGATCGAGCACGAACACCTTGCCGTCGCCGATGGCGTCGGTGCTGGCGACTTGCTGGATCGTCTCGACGATCTGCGGTGCCAGGTCGTCGCTCGCGGCGATTTCCAGCTTCACCTTGGGCAGCATATTGGTCGAATATTCGGCGCCGCGATAAATCTCGGTCTGCCCTTTTTGCCGCCCGAAGCCTTTGACCTCAGACACGGTCATGCCCGCCACGCCCAGCGCGCTCAGCGCGTCACGCACTTCGTCGAGCTTGAACGGCTTGATAATGGCGATGATAAATTTCATGCCGGTTCCCCGTTGGATTACCGGCACAGCACCGGCGGGGACGATACAGCAAGGGCCGTGCCAGAATTGGGGCGGCGCGGTTTTGCGGAGGGATTTGGTGCGGCAGCAGCACGTCCGACGGACCACCCCGCCGCGCAGGAAGCACGCAGGTGCCTATTTTTTGGGCAGTGCCCAGCCGCGCGTAAACTGGCAGATGATTCGCCAACCCAGCAAGCGCTGCCAGGCCGGTGCTAATTGGTGCATTTCGGCGGTGCCGCTCCATCCTAGCCATTGGCTCTGTGGCTATTGACTATCCGGTCGAAGCTAAGTTGCATGTCCATAGACAACCCTTCGTTATCGAACAGAGGTCTATGCGGCCATGTGCGGGAAGCGTTTACCCTCTGCCAGATCCAGCGCTTCGACCGTAAGCTAGAGTTAGTTCTGCCATAAGTGGAAAAGATATCGGATCCGTCAAGTTCGTTCACCATTGAGGTGAATGGGTAGGCCGCCCCATCAGGATACTCAATAGTTTGCCACGACCTTTCTCTCGGTTCTATCTTAGCCGTTGATGGATGGCCCTTCCTTCGGATAGGCGTCGCCAGCGTATCGCGCTCAACGCCGTCAATGAGCAACTTTGCCGATTTGCCTTCATCTCCATAGTCCTGACTACAGATCTGTAAATTGTCAGGAATGCCGTCCGTCATTATGCCAACGCAACTAGATCTGCCCTTGGTGTTAAAGACGTTCAGATTGCCGCATTTCAATTACCATGAACTTCGTGCGTGCATCTCTTGCTTGAAACATGTCCAATTGCTCTGAAGCTAAGGTGCTTGCCTCACCTTCATTTTTCTTCGGCACCAAACCATTGGCGTGACTTGAGCTTCGCAGTCGATTCAGCCAGCCTCTGCTCTAATCGTCGTATACGGCACGGACCTTTTTCGCCGAAACTACGAACCTGGCTATACCAGTCGGGCCAGTAATCTCTTGTTTCCCATTAGGCCAGCTGGCGTGGCACTGCCGATCGTATTGTCCACCAGATGGTCTTACCAAAAGATTGTGCGATCCACTGAGACCAAATGTGCTCTTTGCTTTCATTCCCGACTAAGCTTTCACAAAAGATCCACTGATCAAAGAGGTTTGTTCATGAATCAAGACCAAGACAAGGAGGACGAGAGCATTCGACGGATGCTTTACCCGCCGCCCAAGCCCTATACACTTAGCAAACCAAAGCCTGGTTGAGTCTCAATTGAAATATCGTTTTCGCACTTTTCTCCCTTTCGCGGGGGAGGCTTGACAAGCGCTGCTTACGCGGAGACAGTCAAGTCCGCCGATTGGTCATTCGCTTGCCGACTGCGCCAAGCAGGGCAGTTTCGGCGCGCTCGAAGTCGTTCAGCTTGCGGGTGTTGTAGCGGAAGTCGAGCTCGGTGCAGTAGCGTTGCAGGTGTGACTTGGTGACGTTGGCGTCTCCGCAAGGAGCGGATGCTTTCACTTTTCAGGCAGACCCAGCCGCGCATAAGACCGGCAGATGGTCCGAACCCACCGCTGCCAGCGCCGAATGATGCACGGCGGTGCGCTCGACCTGCCATTCGGGGGAGATCACGATCCGGTCGAGCTGCGCGACCGGGCGGCGCGCGGGGAAGCTGCGGCCGGGGGCGAGGACTTGCCACGGCGCGGCCAGCTCGCGCAGCGAACCGCCGTGCGCGGACCATTCGTTGAAATCGCCCATGAGGACTGTGGGGCAGGGTGCGGCGCAGGCTGATACGTGGTCCAGGATCGCGCGCAGCTGATGCTTGCGGCGCAGGCCGGACAGGTCGAGGTGCATCCCGACCACCCGCACCCGCTGGCCGTGGCAGAGCAGATCGGCGCGCACCGCCCCGCGCGGCTCCAGCGTGGGCAGCGGCACCACGTCCGCCTCCAGCACGGTGATCCCGCGCTTTACCAGCAGGGCATTGCCGTGCCAGCCGAGCGAATCCGGGCGGTGGTTGAGCGGTACGGCGCGGTAATGCCCCGGGTATTCCAGCAGCGGTTTGGGCAAGACGCTTTCGCGGCGGCCGAACCGCCGGTCAGCCTCCTGCAGCGCGATCACATCGGCGTCGATTTCGTGCAGCACCGCCATGATCCGCTCAGGATCACGCCGCCGGTCAAGCCCCACCGCCTTGTGGATGTTGTAGCTGGCAAAGGTGAGCTGCACTTGAAGGGTCAATTGCCCGCAATGAACCGGTCAGTCGCGCGGGTGGGCAGGCCGTCGATGCTGGTGGTCCGCCCCGCCATCTTCGCGGTCCATTTCGCCGGATCGGACTGCGCATGATATTTGGTCAGCGTTTCGCGTTCCTTGTCCAGCTGCATCACCGGCACCCCCCAGCCGCACGAGGTCTGGACGCTGTCCACCGCGATGTCGAAAATCTGGCGGGTGCCGGGCAGCAGGGTGAACTGCGCGGCGAGCTCTGCCCAGTCCGGATCCTTCGGCAGCACCGGGCGGCCCCGGCCATAGATCCGCAGGATCAGCGCGGGCTGTTCAAAGTTGCACATCATCAGCGTGATCCGGCCCTGGTCGGCTTGGGCTGCGGCCAGATGCGCGTGCGTTTCATTCCCCGATCCGCCGAGATCGAGATAGGCAACGCGGTTCGGGCCCGAGCACCTTGAACGTATCGGCCAGCCCTTTGGGGCTGAGGTTGATCCGGCCATCGGCCGCCGCCGTCGCAGTGAAAAAGATCGCCTGCTTGCCGATCATCTCGGCATGGGCCGTCGGTCAGGTGGTCGGTGAATTCCATGCGCGCATGGTTAGGCTGTGGGGTGCTTGCGCTGCAAGAAGGAAGGAAATTGGGTTCGCGCAAAGACACAAAGGACACGAAGAGGTTGCAACTCGCCGAAGGCTGGACCATTTGAAACAGCCGTTGGACTGGCTTTGACCTCGATTGGGCAAGGCGGCTTCGCCGAAAGCAGAACATCTTCGTGTCCTTTGCGCCTTTGTGCGAACCTACCTATCTTTCCTTCGTCGCCGAAAACACCAGCTCGGGATTGCGTTCCTGCTGATAGCTGACGTCCCAGCTTGACCGCGCGAGGAACACCGGCACGCCGTCGCGGTCCTTGGCGAGGTTCGATTTGTTGAATTCCACGAACTGCTCCAGCGCCGCATCGGGGCCTTTCAGCCAGCGCGCAGTATCGAACGGCGCGGCTTCGAGCATGGCCTCGACCTTGTATTCCGCCTCCAGCCGGCTGATCAGCACTTCCAGCTGCAACTGCCCGACCACGCCAACGATCCATTGTCCGCCGATTTCGGGATAGAACACCTGGATCACGCCCTCTTCGCTCAGGTCATCGAGCGCCTTGCGCAACTGCTTGGTCTTGGTCGGGTCTTTCAGCTGCACCCGGCGCAGGATTTCGGGCGCGAAATCGGGCAGGCCGGTGAACCGCACCTTGTTCAGCTCGCTCAGCGTATCACCCACCCGCAAGGTGCCGTGGTTAGGGATGCCGATGATATCGCCCGGCTCGGCGGTATCAGCCAATTCGCGGTCCTGCGCGAAGAACAGGATCGGCGAATGGATCGCGACCGGCTTGCCGCTGCCCGAAGGGGTCAGTTTCATGCCGCGCTTGAAGGTGCCCGACACCAGCCGCATGAAGGCGATCCGGTCGCGGTGCTGCGGGTCCATATTGGCCTGCACCTTGAACACGAACCCGGTCACTTCCTTGTCGCTGGGCATGATCGTGCCGCTGTTACTGGGCTGCGGACGCGGCGGCGGGGCGAGCGTGGCGATGGCATCGATCAGTTCGGCCACGCCAAAATTCTTCAGCGCCGATCCGAAATAGACCGGGGTCAGATCGCCATTGCGGTAGGCCTCCAGATCGAACGCGGGATAGCCGCCGCGCGCCAGCTCGATCTCGTCCGCGATGGCCGGGGGCAGATCCAGCGGCGCAACCTTGCCCAGAAATTCGCGGCTGGGTCCTTCGGGCTGGCTGACCAGCCCGGACTTGAAATCGAGCACGCCCTGAAATTCGCCGCCCATGCCGATCGGCCAGCCCATCGGGCAGACGTCCAAGGCCAGCGCATCGGCAACTTCATCCAGCGTATCGAAAACCGGGCGGCCCTCGCGGTCAACCTTGTTGACGAACGTGATGATCGGGACCGACCGCAACCGGCAGACCTCGAACAACTTGCGGGTCTGCGGCTCGATCCCCTTGGCGGCATCGATCACCATGATCGCCGAATCGACGGCGGTCAGCGTGCGATAGGTATCCTCGGAAAAATCCTCGTGCCCCGGCGTATCGAGCAGGTTGAAGGTTATGCCTTGCCGCTCGAACGTCATCACGCTGGATGTTACCGAAATCCCGCGCTGCTGTTCGATCTTCATCCAGTCCGAGCGCGCCCGCCGCGCCGCGCCGCGCGCCTTGACCTGCCCCGCCAGATGGATCGCGCCGCCTTGCAGCAGCAGCTTTTCAGTCAAGGTGGTCTTGCCCGCATCCGGGTGCGAGATGATCGCGAAGGTGCGGCGGTTGGAGGTGGGTGCGGCAGTCATGCTGCGCCCCTAGAGGCAATTGGCGGGGAAGGGAACCGGCGCGCGCCCTGCGGCACCGGCTTCACCGGTTGTTTACCACAAATCACTAATCCGGGGCGGCTATCACGAGGGGAACCCTGCCATGCGTTTCAAAGCCGCCGTCCTGAGCCTGATCCCGGCGCTGTTACTTGCCGCCTGCGGCGAGCAGGGCGTGCATTATGACAAGGCCCCCGGCGAGGTAAAAATGGCGCTGCGGATGGCGACGTTGCCGCTGCACGTGCTGGGCACCCAGGCCACCGGCAGCCGCGTGACGATGCCCGATGACCAGACCGTCGTTACCGCCGTGCTCGGCCCCAACAGCAGCGAGATGATGCGGTTCGTTACTACAGTGACCGCCGACGGTACCGGCTCGCGGGTCTCAACCGAAGTGGTCGCGCCCGAAGGCAACAACAAGGACCGCGCGGCCAAGGCGATGGCCGCCAACGGCCATGTCATGGGGATGATGGATCAACTGGCCGACGAACACGTCGCCGCCGCGATTCAGGGCCGCCCGTTCGACATGATGTTCGCCACCGCGCCGATGGCCAAGGGCATGATCAATTCCAACCCGCAACTGCAAGCCAGCGTCGCCCAGGCCAACGAAGCCGCCGCGATGATGAACCAGGCGCAGGAAGAAATGGACGAAGTGATCGCCGCGAGCGAGCTGGAGGAGTAGGCGTGCTTCGAGCAGGCTTCGCAAAATCTGCAATACTGCACTCAATTCCCGCTCATCCTGAGCCTGTCGAAAGACCATCGTTCGAACGCTACCGTGCCGTCATAGGCGGGTGCTTCGACAAGCTCAGCATGAGCGGGTCTGGCTAGATTCAAGTCACGACGTTCTACCCCCGCAGCACCGCGCCCAGCTTGCCTCCCGCCGCCGTAATCCGCTCGGCAACCGCTTTCAGCTCGGCTTCGGTGAAGCTTTTCTCATCCGGTTGCAGCGTCACTTCGATTGCGAGCGACTTCTGCCCCTCGGGCACGCCCTGGCCCCGGAAATCATCGAATACCCGCACGGCAGTGATGCTGGCCTTGTCCGCGCCCTTGACTGCGCGGACCAGATCGCCTGCCGGGGTGGTCAGCGGCGTCAGGAAGGCAAAATCGCGGGTTACGGCTTGCAAGGCGGGCGGACTATAGGCTGGGCGCGCGAAGGTGGCCGCGCCCTTCTTTGCCGGGATCGCATCGAGGTGGATCCCCGCGACGGCCACAGGCACGCCGATATCGAAATGCTTGAGCACGGCTGGATGGACCATGCCGAAGCTGGCCAGTTGCACTTTCGGCCCCAACCTTAGCGTGGCCGACTGGCCGGGGTGATAGATGTCTCCGGCGTCCCCCATCACTTGCAGGTTATCAACCGGCGCACCGGCGGCACGCAGCAATTCCAGGCACAGCGCCTTGGCATCGAACGCGTCAAAGCCTTGCGCCTTGCCGGTCTGCCACTGGCTGGCACTGCGTTCGCCCGCCAGCACCAGCACCAGCGTGGGATGCTCGCCATCGGCCAGATAGCGCCGCCCTAGTTCGAACAGCCGAACTGAGGCCACACCGCGATCCAGATTGCGGCGCACGGCAGAGAGCAGCCCCGGCAGCAACGAGGGCCGCATCACTTTCATGTCTTCGCTGATCGGGTTTTCCAGCACCCAGTCACCGCCGCCGAATGGCGCGGCCTCGGCTTCGGACAGGAACGACCAGGTGATCGCTTCGTTGAGGCCGAGACTGGCGGCGGCGCGGCGGACCTTGCGCTCCAGCTTTTGCGCTGCGGTCGCGGTGGGCCGGGCAACGCCGTCGGCGCGCGGCAGGGCTACGCTGGCGATCCGGTCCAGCCCCCAGATGCGCACGACTTCCTCAACCAGATCGGGCGCGGCATCCACATCGGGCCGCCAGGTCGGAACGGAGACGATCCACTGCTTGCGGTCCGGGCCGGTCTCGACCCGCGTGACGGCAAAGCCCAGTCGTTCCAAAATCGCCAGCTGGTCGGCTTCGGCAATCGCCACACCGCCCAGCTGTTCGGTCAGCATAGGCGGGAAGTGGACAACCTTGGGCGTCACTGGCGCGGTGCCAGCGCGGATCACTTCGCTGGGCTCTCCGCCGCAGGTTTCGACGATCAGCTCGGTCAGCAGTTCCAGGCCGGCATCCAGAAACGCCGGATCAACCCCGCGCTCAAACCGGCTGCGTGCATCAGAAGTCAGGTTCAGCGCGCGCCCGGTCGCCGCGATCCGTTCGGGATCGAAATAGGCGATCTCCAGCAGCACATCAGTGGTCGTATCCGAACAGCCCGAATGCGCACCACCCATGATCCCGGCGATGTCGTGGACGCCCTTGGCATCGGCGATCACGGTCATTTCCGGAGTGAGCGGATAATCCTTGCCGTTGAGCGCAGTGCAGGTTTCGCCTGCCACCGCGCGCCGGGCCACGACCGCGCCGGTCAGCTTGGCCAGATCATAGGCGTGCGCCGGGCGGCCATAGCCCAGCATCAGGTAATTGGTCAGATCGACAAGGGCCGAGATCGGGCGCTGCCCCGCGCTCTTGAGCCGGTCTTGCAGCCATTGCGGGCTGGGGCCGTTGGTCACGCCGCGGATCACCCGGCCATGAAACGCCGGGCAGCCTTCAGGATCGTCGGTGCGGATCTCGACCGGACAAGGTGGCAGCTGAGGGCCTTCGACAGGCTCAGGCTGAGCGGGTCTTGTGCTTGACGCGTTTTCTCCAACGCCCGCTCGTGCTGAGCCTGTCGAAGCACCGCGACCCGCCTCGCGTAAAACTCCCAGCCCCGCCGCCGCGAGATCGCGGGCGATGCCGTAAACCCCCATGCAATCGGGCCGGTTCGGCGTAATCGCCACGTCGAACACCGGGCTGGCGCCGTGATATTCAGCAAAGCTGCGGCCGACCGGCGCATCAGCCGGCAATTCGATGATCCCGTCATGCTCGTCGCCCAGTTCCAGCTCGCGCACCGAACACATCATGCCGTTGCTTTCAACGCCGCGTATCGCGCTTTTCTTCAGCGCAAACCCGCCTGCGGGAACCACCGCGCCGGGCAGGCCGAGCACGCCGATCATTCCGGCGCGGGCGTTGGGCGCACCGCAAACCACTTGCAGCGGCACGCCATCACCGGCGTCAACCGTCAACACTTGCAGCTTGTCCGCATCGGGATGGCGCGCGGCGGTCAGCACCCGCGCCACAACGAACCCGGCCAGTCGGTCAGCAGGGTCTTCGATCCCTTCAACCTCCAGCCCGATGGCGTTGAGCTTCGCGGCGATTTCCGCCACGCTGGCCTCGGTTTCGAGGTAGTCCTTGAGCCAGGTCAGCGAGAACTTCATGCCTTGGCTCCTCCGCTGGGCCTGCGTCGCAAGCGCAGAATGGCTCGCGCGAAGACGCGAGGACGCGAAGCTGTTAGGTTCGCGGCGCAGCCACTCACGCTGTCCATGCTCGCGATTGACGCGAAGTATGGATCAGGAAGGAAGCCTGCGGCGCGGCATGGCAGCTTCGTGTCTTCGCGGCTTCGCGCGAACTCTCTCATTTTCGCGGTCACGCGCCTGCTCCCACACCAGCCGACAGGGTGGGCACGTCCAGCGGCGAGAAGCCGTAGTGCGCCAGCCAGCGGACATCGCCGTCAAAGAACGCGCGCAGATCATCCATCCCGTATTTCAGCATCGCCAGCCGGTCCACCCCGACTCCGAAGGCGAAGCCTTGCCACTCATCAGGATCGAGCCCGGCGGCGGCGATCACCTTGCGACCCACCATGCCTGAGCCGAGCAGTTCCATCCAGCCGTGATCCGGAGCGTCGCCGCTGCCGCCGAGCACGCGTTTTCCGTTCACCAGCGCAAAGCCGACATCGACCTCGACCGAGGGCTCGGTGAAGGGGAAGTAACTCGGCCGCAACCGCAGCACGATATCCTCGCGCTCGAAGAAGGCTTTGAGGAAGGTCTCCAGCGTCCATTTCAGATGGCCGAGGTGGATGCCCTTGTCGATCACCAGCCCTTCGACCTGATGGAACATCGGGGTGTGGGTGGCGTCGCTGTCCGAGCGGTAGACTCGGCCCGGGGCGATGATCCGCAGCGGCGCGCCGTGCGCGATCATGCTGCGGATCTGCACCGGGGAAGTGTGCGTACGCAGCAGCATTTGCGGGTGTTCACCGCCCCGATCAAGGCCTTCATTCGCACCCTTTTGCGGGAAATAGAACGTATCGTGCATCGCCCGCGCCGGGTGGCTTTCGGGCATGTTGAGCGCGGTGAAATTGTGCCAGTCGTCCTCGATTTCGGGCCCGGTGGCGACGGCGAAACCCAGGTCGGCAAAGATCTCGGCGAGTTCATCCATCACCTGGCTGACCGGGTGAATCGTCCCGCGCGGCAGCGGCAGCGCTGGCAGGGTCAGATCGACGGTTTCGGCCGCCAGCCGCGCTTCCAGTACCGCTGATTCCAGCGCCTGCTTGCGCTCCGCCAACGCGGCGCTCACCGTTTCACGCAGGGCATGGATTTGCGGACCCACCGTCTGGCGCTCGTCGAGCAGAGAGTGCGCCCAGCGTCTTGAGCAGGCCCGAAATCGACCCCGCCTTGCCCAGGAATTCGATCCTGAGCGCCTCCAGCGCATCAAGCCCTGCGGCGGCAGCAATGCGCGCCTCTGCGTCAAGTCCGGTTGCTGCGTAGTCCACTGGTCTGGTTCCGTCTGGGCAGGGAAAGTCCGGTGCCTTTACCGGGGCACCTGCACCGGGGCAAGGCGGAGTGGTTGATCGCTGAATTCAGCCCGAGGCTTAGCGGAGTTCGCGCGCGCCGCCGCCTTCGGGCCGGTCGAGCGTCTGTACTGCGGAGCCGGTGATCCGGGCGCGTTCGCGCAGCACCGGCTCCAGGATCGGGTGCGGCTGCGCGGCATATTCGCGCGGGGTGCAGCCCATGAAGGCGTGGAAATCGCGCACGAATTGGGCCTGATCATGGTAAAGCGAATCCATCGCCGCGATCCATTTCAGGTCCGGCTCCAGCATGAATTGCACCAGGCTGCGCATGAACCGCTGGCGGCGCAGCAGCAGCTTGGGCGGGAACCCGAAAGCGCGGCTGCACAGCCGCTCGATCGTCCGCTGGCCGATTCCGGTCGCGGCAACCAGCCGCGCGACGCTGTCGCTATCCGGATCGATCAATGCAGCGTGAACGGCGGCAATCTGCGGTGCGGCTGGTACCAGTGGTGTCGCGAATTGCCTGAAATGCGCGATGATCAGGGCCAAGTTCCGCACCCTCGTCGGGCTCCGACCCGAACAGCGTGTCCGCCAGCGGACGCAGCCAGCTGCAGGCAGGATCGTCGTGACCATCGCACAGCGTGTTGGCGCGCGCGCTGGCCGGGATCGTGAAGAACTGCGCCCAGCCCAGCGGCAAAGCCCGATGCCCCACATCCGCGTCGGCGGAACGGCGAAGTGGACGCTGTCCGATGACGGTCCGGTCATCTGGAACCGGCTGCCCTCCAGGCGCTGGCCATTGTCCATCCACGCGCTCGGCCCGGTGCGTTCAAAGAACCGCAACCCGGCCCATTCGGGATGGAGCGAATCGCGGATCACCGCGTCCGGCGGGCAATCGAACTCGGTGAGGTAGAAGGTGGTGAAAAACCGCCGCAGATCGTCCGGCGGAGCGTAGAAGCGCACCCGCACCGGGCCGCTCGCGGTGGCGGCCAGCAGTCCCTTACCCAGCCCCGATGCGTGGTGCATTAGCTTATACTCGGTGAATTGGGCCGATGGAGCGCTTGCACTGCCGCCCCGGCTGCCGCTGCCCGCGCCCGCGCGGCGGCGCTCATCACCGGATGTTCCAATGCGGCATAGGTACTGGGGTTCATCCCCATGAAACGGCGGAAATCGCGCACAAAATGCGCCTGATCGACATAGTGCCAATCAAGCGTGGAAATCCAGGTGAGCGAGGGATCGAGCATGAACTGCGCCAGACTACGCAAGAACCGCTGTCGCCGCAGCAGCAGCTTGGGCGCAAACCCGAAGGCGCGCAGGCTCAGCCGTTCGAACGAGCGCGATGACATGGCCAGCCGCTCGGCCATTTGCGTGACGGTGCTGGTGTCAGGGTCGAGCAGGGCAGCCTGCGCGGCGTTGATGCGTGCAGCATCGTCCGGCTCGGGCCGCCGCGGCAGCAGATCGCGCATGAAAGCATCGATGCGCGCGGCCTCGGCTACCGGATCAGGCCCCCCGTCAAAAATCTGGTCGAGCAGTCCGGCGAAACCGGCGAAGACCGGATCGGCTGCGCCATCGCAGAACCGGTCGGCATAGGCCTGCGCGGGCGCGCCGATTAGCCGCGCCCAGCCCAGCGGCAGCAGCCCGATCCCCCAGGCGCGCATCGGCCCGGTGACGAATTGCGAGGCGTGGCTGGTCGGGCCGGTGGCGATGAACTGCGGGGCCGCGCGCAGCGGCTCTTCCCCGACGGCAGCTTCCCAGCTGTCATTCTGCGCGAACCGCAGATTGCCCCATTCCGGGTGCAGCCAGTCGCGCACACGCTGTCCCGGTGGCAGGCTTACTTCGGTCAGGTAATAGGTCGTGATGTAGGGGCGCAGCTCTGGCGCAGGCAGGAAAAAGCGCACCGCGACGGCGTCGGATAGCACCCGCTTCAACATGCCATAGTCCTGCTGCCCCTCTTCACACGGCAGAAGCATCATGACGCAGCACTGGCGATCCGACAAGCGTCGACTACCGTGAGTTTAGCCACAGTCGCACCGGCGCCGGACGGCAATGCAAGCGGGGCCCGGGTGATTGCTCACCCGGGCCCCGCAAAGCTTTGTCGAACCAGCGGTTTAGGCTGGGAGCGCGGCCTTCGCCTGCGCAATCACTGCGCCGAACACGCCGCCTTCGTTCATCGCCAGATCGGCCATGGTCTTGCGGTCAAGTTCGATCCCGGCCAGCTTGGTGCCGTGAATGAACTGCGAATAGGTCAGCCCTTCAGCGCGGACGGCCGCGTTGATGCGCTGGATCCACAGCGCGCGGAAGGTGCGCTTCTTTACCTTGCGGTCGCGGTAGGCATATTGCCCGGCCTTTTCGACCGCTTGGCGCGCAACGCGAATCGTGTTCTTGCGGCGGCCGCGGTAACCCGCTGCCTGTTCGAGGATCCGCTTGTGCTTGGCGCGGGTGGTAACACCGCGTTTAACTCTTGCCATTGTTCAGTACTCCGAATGTCCGTGGTGGACTGGCCGCGCGGGCCAGCCGTTCAGCCCAGCCCGTAAGGGGCCCATTTCTTGATCGTCTTCGCATCAGCGTCAGAGATCGTATCGGTCCGGCGGTGCTGGCGGATGTACTTGGCGTTGTGGCTCATCAATCTGTGCCGCTTGCCAACCGCACCGTGCTTGATCTTGCCGGTGGCGGTGAGCTTGAAGCGCTTTTTGACGCCGCTCTTCGTTTTGAGCTTGGGCATTTTCGTCTCCTGGTTCGGGGCACGTCCAACCCGCCGTGGCAGCCCTTGATGGCCAGGCGGGTTATCGAATCCATGCCGATGAAGCGTGCGCGCCTAAGCGAAGTCGATGCGGAAGGCAAGCCTAACCCGCCCGCCGCCCCGCGAATGCTGCTTTGCCTGATCCGGCCAGCCATGTGCGAAAGTCGCCGCCGGGCAGCGGCAGGCTGCCAGGCAGCAGCGGCTGGTTGAAGCGATAGACCTGCACGGTGCCGCCGCCCCCACTCCACCGTCTAGCAATGCGGCCTCCCCCCGGACATAGAGCGAGCCCGCCGGATCGCCCGGCCGAAAGTCCTCATAAGCGTCCATCCGCTCCAGCGCAGCAGCATCAAAGCCCGCTCCGGCGCGGTAAAGCTGGCCATGCACCACATCCGTCCCCGGCAGCAGCGCCGGGTACCAGCCATCGGGATCGGGCACCGCATACAGCGCCCCCGCGACCTGCGCCGCACCCAGCGGCTCCAGCAGCGCATGGACCATCCGCGCCACCGGATTGTCGCTGCCCGCCTGCAAAGTGCCATAGAAGAAGAACTGCATGGCCCGGAAGATGGCAGGCGCACCGGGAGTTGGCAATCGGCGCTGGCTGGGCCATCGTGGCGGCTGAGCCAAGGGGACCGACCATGCTGCCGAACATGCTGGTAGAATCGCTGCGCCACTGCCTGACGCGTTTGACGACCTTTTCCGGGCGGGACCGTCCGCGCCAGTTCTGGCCCTATGCCGGGCTGGTGCTGGGGGCGGGCATGGTGCTGTGGGTCGTGGGCTTCGCCAAGGCGCTGCAAGGCACCTTTGGCAAAATGCAGCAGTTCGCGCGCGATCACCCCGATCAGGTCACCGTCACGCAGGGGCCGGGGCACTATTCGATGCGGATCCACGGCCACCACCCGGAACTGATGCCCGATTTCGCGGGCCTGATCGGTCTGATGGCGGTGATCGTGCTGGCGGTGGCAATCCTGCTCGGCGCAGCGATCACCCGGCGGATGCACGACAGCAATCTGCGCGGCGCGCTCGCGCTGATCCCGCTCGCTTTGCTGGCCAGCGGCTTCGCCTTGATCGCACCGCTGTTTGACAGCGTGGCCCAGGGCGGCGCGTTCCCGATCGGGCGGTTCATGCTCGGCTTCGCCAACAACCTCGCCTACCTCGCGTCGCTGGGCGCGCTGTTCTATGCCTTGGTCCGCAAAGGCACGCCGGGGCCCAACCGCTTCGGCGAGCCGCCCGCATGAGCGCGGCCCCATGAGCGTCGCCTTCCGCCGCGAAAGCGATGAGGAACACCTTGAGCCCAAGTTTGAGCTGCCACTGCCGCCCGGCCCCAACCTCGTCACCGCGCGCGGGCTGGCGCTGCTGGAGGCGCGGGTGGCGGAGCTTGAAGCGGGCCTGCCCGCGCTGACCGACGAGGCAGAGCGCAAGGCCGCCCAGCGCGACCTCCGCTATTGGCGCACCCGGCTGGCAACGGCGGTGGTGACGGCGGCGCGAGTGGATGGCGTGGTCGGTTTCGGCTGCCGGGTGGACCTGCTGGTGAACGGCAAACCGCGCGTGATCGAACTGGTCGGGCATGATGAGGCTGAGCCTGCGAGCGGGAAGCTGGCGTTTACGGCACCACTCGCCCGCGCGGTGATGGGGGCTGAGGTGGGGGATGTGCTGGACTTTGGCGGGAAGGTTGGTGCGGTTGAGGTGGTGGGGGTTGGGGTTGGCTAGGCGCTACTCCGAGGTCGTTATCCCAATTTATGAAGCACACCCTGCAATCGCGCAAACCATGTTTCTGCTTCATCTTGCGCGACGATTCCATGAGTGTTGCCGGTGGCAGTCATTTCGATAAAGTCGATGTCAAATTTCGGGTGCACAGCGTCAGCCAGAATCAACCGGAGTTTTACCTGTTTCGGAGGTGCATTTGTTGTTCGCGATGAAGCTCCAAGACCCCCGATAATGGCGCCTACTGGCCCAGCAACTGCCGCTCCTATTAATCCGCCAGCAACTTGCGATGAGCGAGAAACCGAATTCTTCGTCGCCCCATCGGTGAGCACTTCGACCGTAATCAGTGCCGTCAATTGAACTGGATAAAGGCTTTCACCGTCTATGAGTAGAAGGTGATCATCAGAAATTCCAATCCCGCGCAACTGACCCATCGCCGATTTTTTGACCAGAATCGGCGCGTCAGATGGAAGCTGCGCCTTAGCTTTTTCCAAAACTCCGGTCTTTTGGGCCTGGTCGTTTCCAATGGTCACGAAGCCCCAAACCGCCAAGGCTCCCAACCCAAAGATCAACCATAACAACCAGTCCATCGCTAGTTCCCTGTCGTCAATATAGCGGCTGACTCAAGCCGCCGCCGCGATTTCCAACTCATCCCAGCGCTTGCGCGCTTGCACGATGTCCCAGCTGTTCTGTATCTTGATCAGCACATGCACGTCCACCCCACACTCTCCCGTCACCCCGTGCTTGACACGGGGCTTGGCTGCCTTTGGACTTTTCGGCCCGGAACCGAGGTTCGATGCGGCAAGCTTGGCTGGATTTTGGATGGCAGCGCTTCGTCGCGCGAAGAAAAGCCTAACCCCGTGTCAAGCACGGGGCGACGGGTAGGGGTTAGGGGGCAGGTTGGGTTGGACCTCGTTCGGTTCGCCGTTGTGGAAGTCCCGGGTGGATTCAGAGCGCCCACTCCACGCCCAAAACTCCTCCGTCACCCCGGACTTGATCCGGGGTTTGGCTGCTTTTCGACGCCCGCCTTCAACACCCCGTCCGCCGGAAACCACTCCTCCCACAGATCGCGCCAATCCGGATTTTCGGCTTCGATCAGCGCGAATTTCCATTCCCGCCGCCATTTCTTGACCAGCTTTTCGCGCGCGATGGCGGGTTCGATCTCTTCGTGGCGTTCGGCATAGACCAGCAGCGTCTTGCCAAAATTCGCGACGTGGACCGAGCCGGTGCCGTCGCGGTGTTGCTGGACCCGGCGGAGCAGGTCCGACGTGACGCCGACATAGACGCCGCCGCGATAGCGGTTCGCCATAATGTAGACCCAGCCGCCTTTTTGCATGCGGTGGTTGTGCCAAGCGGCGCGGGAAAAGAAAAGCCAAGCCCCGTGTCAAGCACGGGGCGACGAGGAGGGGAGCAGGGGGTTAGGTCCTCGGTCCCTTGGGCTTGCCCTTGTGGAACGGCCGCGCGGTGGGTTTGGGGCCGCTGCGGTCGGACGGGGTGCGGGGGGCGTGGCTGGCCCCGGCATTGCTGCCGCCGCCGCCCGATCCGCCCTGGCCGCGGTGCGGTTTTGGCGGTGGACCCTTGCGGCGATGTTCGCGGGCTTGTTCGCGCGGGGCTTCGCTTTGTTCGATGGTGATCCCGCTTTCGTCGTCGCCATCGATCCCGGCGGTGCGGGCGACGGCGTCAGCGAACTTGCGCGCCACGGCAGTCGGCACCTGAAAGTGGGTTTCGGCCATCCCGATCCGGATCGCGCCGACTTCGCTGCGGGTCACGTGGCCACGGCGGCACAGCAGCGGCAGGATCCAGCGCGCATCGGCGTTCTGGCGGCGGCCGACGTCCATCCGGAACCACACCGTGTCTTCAAAGCCGGGGCGGTGGCGTTCGGCTTGAGCGGCGCGCTGGGCTTCGTGGGTGCCCGCGATCAGCTCTTCGGGTGCCGGCATGGCGGCGCGGTGCGCGCGGACCAGCAGCGCGGCGATGTCTTCCGGGCTGCGCTCGGTCAGCAGCCGTGCGGCCAATTCGCGGTCTTCGTCATCAACCTCGACCGGGGCGAGCAGGGCGGTTAGCAGGCGTTCGCGGTCATTCTTGCGAATGTCTTCGGGCGTCGGCACTTCGCGCCAGTCCGCCTCAATCCGCGCCCCGCGCAGCATCGATTCGACGCGCTTGCGGCGGGGGTAAGGGACCACGATCACTGCCGTGCCCTTTTTGCCCGCGCGGCCTGTGCGGCCTGAACGGTGCTGAAGCGCCTCGGCATCACGCGGGATTTCCACATGGACGACCAGGCTCAGCGTCGGCAGATCGATGCCGCGTGCGGCGACGTCAGTGGCGACGCAGACCCGCGCGCGGCGATCGCGTAGCGCCTGCAGGGCATTGTTGCGCTCGGACTGGCTGTGCTCGCCCGACAGCGCGACGGCAGCGAACCCGCGCTCGATCAGCGTGGCGTGCAGGTGGCGGACATTGTCACGCGTGGCGCAGAACAGCATTGCGGTTTCGGCTTCGTGGAACCGCAGCAGGTTGATCACCGCGTGCTCGATCTGCGCCGGGGCAACGGTGACCGCCTGATAGGCAATGTCGCCGTGGCCGCGATCTTCGCCAACCGTCGAAATCCGCACGGCATCGCGCTGATACCGCCGCGCGAGCGCGACAATTGGCTTGGGCATGGTCGCCGAAAACAGCAGCGTGCGGCGGCCTTCGGGCGCAGCATCGAGCAGTTCTTCCAGGTCTTCACGAAAGCCCATGTCGAGCATTTCGTCCGCTTCATCGAGCACCACCGCGCGCAGGGCGGTGAGGTTGAGCGAGCCGCGCTCGAGGTGATCGCGCAAGCGCCCCGGCGTGCCAACCACCACATGCGCGCCCTGGCCGAGCGCACGGCGTTCCTTCGACGGGTCCATCCCGCCCACGCAAGTCGCGATCCGGGCTCCGGCCTGGGCATAGAGCCAGGTCAGTTCGCGGCTGACTTGCAAGGCCAGTTCCCGCGTGGGTGCAATCACCAGCGCCAGCGGCGCGCCAGAGCGCGGCAGCCCGGCTTCGGCCAGCAATTCGTCAGCCAAGGCCAGCCCGAAGGCGACAGTCTTGCCCGATCCGGTTTGCGCGGACACGACCATGTCGCGGCCCTTGTTAGCGGGTTCGATGACGGCGTTCTGCACGGGAGTGAGCGCGGTATAGCCATGCGCGGTGAGCGCTTCGGCGAGAAGCGGGGTTACATCTGGAAAAGTCATATGCCCGCGCCCTTACAGGCGAATCGCAGGTTTGGCTTGTATTCTTTTGCAGTGCGGCAAAACGCCTCGCCAATCAGTGATTACAAGCAAGCGCCGCCAACACATCTTCCAGTCGTGCCGGATCGCCCAGCGCGAGCACGCGGCCATCGCTGGCGGCGTGCAGCGGCTCGCCGCTCCAGTCGCACATCGTCCCGCCCGCGCCTTCAACCACCGGGACCAGCGCAGCGTAGTCATGCAGCTTGAGGCCCGCTTCGCAGACCAGATCGAGATGGCCCGAGGCGACGAGGGCGTAGTTGTAGCAATCGCCGCCCATGATCATCCGCTTGTGATCGGTCTTGGCGGCGAGGCCCATGAAGTGCGCGCCGTCGTGATCGTCAAAGTAGTGCGGACCAGTGGTGGCGAGCGCAGCCTCGGCCAAGGCCGGGCAGGCGCGCGTGCGGGCGGGCTTGCCATTGAAGGTGGTTGGCTGGCCGGTGACGCCCAGCCAGCGTTCTTGCAAAATCGCCTGATCGATCACGCCCAGCACCGGCCAGCCTTCGACCACCAGCGCGATCAGTGTGCCGAAGATCGGACGACCCGCCAGGAACGAGGTAGTGCCGTCAATCGGATCGAGCACCCAGGTCCGCCCCGAAGTGCCCGGCTCCGCGCCAAACTCCTCGCCATGGATCGCATCGCGCGGAAACTCCGCCTTGATCAACCGCCGCATCGCCTCTTCCGCCGCGCGGTCTGCGAGCGTCACCGGAGTCGCATCAGCCTTGCGCTCGCGCCCGGATTCAGCCCGGAAATAGGGCGTAATTGCGGCGCGGGCGGCATCGGCCAACCGGTGGGCGAGGGCGGTTTCATTGGTGAGGTTCATGATTACTCCTGGCGCCTGATGGCGCAATGGCTGCTGGTTAGCAGCAAGACATTGATGCGGTCAGGGCTTGACCCCAAGCTTGGCGAGTTCCGCCGCGCGCAGGGCTGGAGATGATCGAGAGGGGCTTGTCGCGGTCAGGGTCCAGCGCGATTGCCTTGCGGTAATGCTGGATCGCAAGAGCCGGGCTGCGTGCCGTTCCTTGTCCGGTGTCATAGGCCAGCGCAACCTGGAGGCAAGATGCGGCATCGTCACCTTGGCAGCCAATCGTGGCCAGCTCAAAGCCGCGCGAAACGTCACGGGGGAAACCGGGATTGTCGCCGGTCGGAGCACGACCATCATAAAGTTGAGCCAGCACTCCGCACAGCGCCACTTCGCCAAGCTGGCAGGCCCGCTCCGCAGCGGCGGTTCCGCGCTTCGCCGCGCGGGATGCGCCAGTAAGCTGTTGCAGGAGCGATGGTCCCGGTTGTGGTTGGGTTTGGGAAAGAGCGGTGAAGTTGCTGTCGAGAGCGATGGTGCTGCGAGTCGCCAGCAGGTTGAACGATCCGTCCGGTCGGCCCGCAACCAGCACCAGCTCGCCAGTCTGATTCCGGATTGCTGCGACCCGGTACAGCAGCTGATCCTCCGGCGTTATCGCAACTGCCCCGAAGACCACGCGCCCGCCATTGCGCAGCATTTCCTCCACCAGCAAGCCGTTGTACTGCTGTCCTTTGCCATCAAGCGGTGCCCAACTGGGGATTGCAACTGCCGGCTGTGAATTCAACCGGATCGAGCGATACCGTTGTACCACGCACACCTGGTCCTGCTGGGTCTCCAGAATATAACCCACCTGGAGCGCTTGGTCCGAGCTTAGCACTACGCGCGTTGCCCCGCCCGTGGCGCTGAGCAAGGGAAACTGCCCGGCAGCCCGCAATTCGGCCTGCACACTCGCTTGCGGCCGGCAACCTTGCGCAAGCGGCGATGCAACTGGCGCCGGATTTTCGGCTGCAGCGGCCCGATTTGGCACCAGTGCCATCGTTAACGTGACGATGCCCAATATCACACCAGACGTGATCCCGAGCCATCTGCCACATCCTGTCACATCACCCTCCGACCAGTTACGGCAATGGTGGCCAGTCTGACCTCATCAGTCAAACAGGCTCGATACGGAACTCTCGTCGGCAATCCGGCGGATCGCCTCGCCGATGAGCGGGGCGGCTGGCAGTACGCGAATTTTGGCGGAATCACGCGCGGCGTCGGTGGGCAGGATCGTATCCGTGATCACCAGTTCCTTCAGTGCCGAACCGTTGACGCGCTCCACCGCATTGCCAGAGAGGACGCCGTGGCTGAGATAAGCGGTGACGCTGGCCGCGCCCGCATCCATCAGCGCGGCGGCGGCGTTGCACAGGGTGCCGCCCGAATCGATAATGTCGTCGATCAGGATGCAGGCGCGGTCTTTCACATCGCCGATGATGTTCATCACTTCGGAGACGCCGGGCTTGTCGCGGCGCTTGTCGACGATAGAGAGCGGGGCATTGTTAAGCCGCCGGGCAAGCGCGCGCGCGCGAACTACGCCGCCCACGTCAGGCGAGACCACCATCAGTGGCTGTTCGCCGTAATGCGCTTGAATGTCTGCTGCCATCACCGGCGCGGCGTAAAGGTTGTCGGTCGGAATGTCGAAGAAGCCCTGAATCTGCCCGGCGTGGAGGTCCACCGCCAGCACCCGGTCGGCCCCGGCGACCGTGATCAGGTTGGCGACCAGCTTGGCCGAAATCGGCGTGCGCGGGCCGGGTTTGCGGTCTTGCCGGGCATAGCCGAAATAGGGCGTCACCGCTGTGATCCGCTTGGCCGAGGCTCGGCGCAGCGCATCGATGCAGATCAGCAGTTCCATGAGGTTATCGTTGCACGGCGCGCTGGTCGACTGAACCACGAACACGTCCTCGCCGCGCACGTTTTCGTGGATTTCCACGAACACCTCTTCATCGGCAAACCGCCGCACGCTGGCATCGGTCAACGGCACTTCCAGATAGGCCGCAATCGCGCGCGCCAGCGGCAGGTTTGAATTGCCGGCCATGATCTTCATAGAGAGACGTCCCTTCGCACACTGCAAACCCGAGGCATCCGCCCTTAGCCAAGCAGAGATCGATTGCAACCGGGCGGAGCGTTCCACAGATTTCAATTCGTGTCAGGAGTCTGGTTGCAAGGCAGGGACGCGAAATTCCACCGACAAAGAATAATGTTCTGAGAATCTGATGTATAACATCGCCAATTTGATCGATATTTTGCGCTCAAGTCTGAAATTGTGATGTTTGTCACAAATTAAGTTTTCGATTTGTCGGATGCGTTGACTTCACGCACTATCATCAAATTGATTTCAGAAAGGAGTTTGATTCCATGGTAGTCGCAAAGAAGGGCGCAGGCCGAGCCGTCAACTTTCAACTTTCAAGCGAAGAGCTCCGATCAATTGCAGCGGGGAAGAGCGTCGAAATTCCCAGTGCTGTCTTTTTTGGTAAAACCGCATTTACAATTGAAAATGCGCCAATCCCCAAAAGCACACATGACAAAGTGACGATCAAGCTGGATGTCACACGCAAAGCGTGATCGTGAACCAGGTGGGCTGCCATGAGCCATAACTTAACCCGAGATGTGGTCAGCGACGCGTTTGCCAGCGTCGCGAAATGGAGTGGCGGTGACTATGTCACCGCCCTGGATCTGGCCTTGAAGCAGGTGCGGCCCAATTTCGAAACCAAAGCTTACGAATCGGCGTTTCGCGAGAATGCAGTTGATCAACAGCAGTTTGCCTCGCTGCTCGGGTCCAATCTGTACATGGAGGGCTATAGCGCTGGGCGGCTCAAGCAATACGCGGGCGTGATCGAAAACCCGCAACTGAAGCGCGATTTATTCCGGCATGCGGCAGACGAGGCCCGCCATTCGCGCCAGTTTTTCGAGTTGCTATGCCTGGTGTTTCCAGACCTGGTCCAGGGCGTGGTTAAGGAAGAAGCCGAACGCAACGTCATCGATCTCGATGCGGTCAGCGAATGCCCGCGCGGCTATCCGGCACCGCCGGAAGAGGAAGTACTCAATTCGCTGATCCTGATGAATTTGTTCGAAATCAAAGCTTTGATTTTAGGCAATATGATCAAGCCATTTGCGGTCGCGCATGCTCCGCAGGCCAATGCCCAGCAAGCAGGGGCAATTGTTACCACCATTGCCCGCGATGAATGCCACCATATCGCTTACACGGCGCGGCATATTGATCGGTTTATCAAGCTGCAGGGCCCCGCACCTGTCGCTGCGACCATGGCGGGATTCATCGAAATGATGAACGGGTCAGATGATTTCCATTTTTAATGGTGGCGCGATTTTTAAGGTGGTGCAACCGACAGACGCCAAGGTGACGGTTTATGGCAGCAATCTACTTTCAGCAGGGCTCCGGACTGAGCGAAGGATTTCGCCAGCGGCTCGTGTCCTCAATCTTGCAGTCGAATCTGTTCGGGCCGAGCGCGCTTGGGCGAGAATTCGTTAACACCACTGGGTTCTCGCTGGTGTTCAAGCGGGAGTACCTTGCGGCGGTGGCGGGAAACTTTCCTTACCTTGCAGACTTGCTGGACGTCGCCATCTTCCCCGAATCAAACGCGTTTTATCTCAATTCACTCGTTCTGGACGAAGACTCAGTCGTTGCCGAACATGTTGACTGCAGGTTCATTCCGGCGACTGGAGCGCGAATATTGCCGACGCTGGTCAGCGTTTACTACGCGGAGATTGATCGCCGGATGCAGGGCGGAGCGCTGGTGTTCGTAGCCGAAGGCAGCGAAGCAAGCGTGAAGCCAAAGCGCAATGCGATCATCCACTTTGTCGGCAGCACGCCACACTACGTATCGAAGATCCGGTCGCCGTGCCGCCGGGTGAGTGTGGTGATCGAGCAATACAACCTTGATTCTGAGAATTTGCGCGCGTTTCCCGACTGCCACTTGGTCAGGAATGACTCAGGTGAGAGCATACCGACACGAAATTAGCGCGATCTTGAGCGCAATGCGCTCATCCAGAGACTAGGAAACAGTACTCAGTTCAGCTCTTGTTGCGGTGCTCGCCGCTGACCCAGCGGACGGTGCCGGTGCTGGCGCGCATCACCACGCTGTGAGTGGTGATCACGCCGCCCTTCAGCCGCTTCACGCCCTTCAGCAGCGAGCCGTCGGTGACGCCCGTTGCGGCGAAGATGCAGTCGCCTTTGGCCAGTTCTTCCAGCTTGTAGATCTTGTTCAGATCGGTGATGCCCCATTTGCGGGCGCGGGCCTTTTCATCGTCGTTGCGGAACAGCAGCCGTCCGTTGAACTGGCCGCCAACACAGCGCAGCGCGGCAGCCGCCAGCACGCCTTCGGGCGCGCCGCCGCTGCCCATGTAGAGGTCGATCGTGGTGTCGGGGTTGGTGGTGGCGATCACCCCCGCCACATCGCCATCGCCGATCAGCATCACCCCGCAGCCCAGGCTGCGCAGTTCGGCGATCAGCTCGGCATGGCGCGGGCGGTCGAGGACGCAGACGATGATCTCGTCGGCGCGGACGCCCTTGGCGGCGGCGACGGCCTGGACGTTCTCGGTCGGCGACTTCGCCAGATCGATGATGCCTTCAGGATAGCCGGGGCCAACTGCCAGCTTGTCCATATAGACGTCAGGCGCGTTGAGCAGGTTGCCCTCTTCTGCCGCCGCCAGCACCGCGAGCGCGTTGGGACCAGCTTTGGCGGTAATCGTGGTGCCTTCCAGCGGATCGAGCGCGATATCGATCTTGGGCCCGGTGCCGATTGCCCCGCCAACCTTTTCGCCGATGAACAGCATCGGCGCTTCGTCGCGCTCGCCTTCGCCAATCACCACGGTGCCGTCCATCGCCAGGTCATCGAAGGCCAGCCGCATCGCTTCGACCGCCGCTGCATCAGCCGCCTTTTCATCACCGCGTCCGATCAGCTTCGATGCGGCGATAGCCGCCGCTTCGGTCACGCGGACCATTTCGAGCACGAGCACACGGTCAAGCACTTGGCTGGGGGCGGGTTTGGTCATCTCGGCTCCGATGTTTGCATACGAATTCAGTTGTTGGCCGGGCGTTTAGCCAGTCAGCGTGACAATGTCGAGACGGGCAGGGTACAACCCGGCGGGTTCATCGCCGATTAAGCGGCACATGGGTTGATGCGCGGCGAAGGAGCGCGGGACAAGATGATCGGGCGTTGGATTGCCTTGGCCGCAACAGTGCTTGCCATGCCTGTGACCGTGCTCGCGCAGGAATCATCGAGCGTGACCGCCGAACAGGCGATCGTCCGTGAGAAGGAAGTGTTCGGCCCCCCCGTGCCGCGTGCACGCTGCGGTAGCGGCAGTGCGGGCGAAATCGTGGTCTGCGCGCCCGAATCCAGCGATCAGTTCCGGGTCCAGTCAACCGCCGAAAGCGATCCCAATTCGCGCGCAGCCAAGCGCTTGCTCGACGATGGCATTCCGCGCGCGCCGCAGGTCGGCACGGTGATAGATTGCAGCAAGGGTGGCTGCATCGGCTTCGGATCGGTGCCGCCGCCGGCCTATTTCATTGACTATGCCGCCATCCCCGAACCGCCCGCCGGATCGGATGCCGACCGGATTTCCAAGGGTGAGCTGAAAGCGCCGTAAGCGGCTCAATCACCCAGCAAATGCATCACTAACGGCGGTTCGGTCAGCGCGGCGGAGCCATCGAGTAAGCGCACCGCTTCGCTGACCGCGCTTTCAGGACCTTCGTGCGTGACCATTGCGACCATCACCGTCTCGTCGGTTGCATGGCCCTTCTGGATCAGGCTGGCGATGGAAACCCCTGCATCGCGCAAGGCGGCGGTAATTTCTGCCAGCACGCCGGGGCGGTCGCTGACCATAAAGCGAATGTAACTGCGCCCCAACCGGTGTCCGGTGGCCGCCGCTGCCATCGCGTCCAGTTCGGCGACGGGAACCGAGAACGGCGCACCCACGTCGCCCCCGCCCAACGTCGAACGCGCGATGTCGATGATGTCTGCGACAACCGCGCTGGCTGTTGGCCCATCGCCCGCGCCTGCGCCTTGAAACAGCAGGCGGCCCGAGAAGTTGCCTTCGGCCACCACGGCATTGGTTGCGCCGTCGACATGCGCCAGCGGATGATTGAACGCCACCAGCTGCGGCTGGACCCGCTGAAACAGCGCGCCGCCATCGGTGTCCGCCATCCCGATCAGGCGGATGACATAGCCCAGCGCATGGGCCTGCGCGATATCAGCCGCACGCAGCCGGGTGATCCCGCTGGTCTCGACCGCCTTGAAATCCAGCTTGGTGCCAAAGCAGATCGCCGCCAGGATCGCGAGCTTGTGCGCGGCATCGGTGCCTTCAATGTCAAACGCCGGATCGGCCTCGGCAAAGCCCTTGGCCTGGGCCTCAGCCAGCACATCGGCGAAATCGCGGCCGCTGTCTTCCATGGTGGACAGGATGTAGTTGCAGGTGCCGTTGAGGATACCGTAAACCCGCTCGATTGCATTGGCCGCGGCACCTTCGCGCAGGCCCTTGATCACCGGGATCCCGCCCGCGACGGCCGCTTCGAACTTGAACGCGGCCTTGGCGGCTTCGGCCTTGGCGGCGAGCTCCAGCCCGTGATGCGCGACCATCGCCTTGTTGGCAGTGACCAGCGCCTTGCCCGCTTCAAAAGTGGTGCGCGCGCAGGCCAGCGCCGGGCCGTCTGCCCCGCCGACCAGTTCGACCACCACGTCAACGTCCGCCCGCTCGCCCAGGATGACCATGTCATCTTCCCAGACATAGGGTGTCAGATCGACCCCGCGCTTTTTCGACCGGTCACGCGCACTGATCGCGCTGATCACGATCGGCCGCCCGGCGCGGCGCGCGATCAGATCGGCATTGGCTTCGACCAACCGGATCACGCCTGCGCCAACCGTGCCAAGCCCCGCCAGGGCAATCCGTAAAGGGGCAGAACGGTTCGGGTCAGACATGGGCAATCCTTTCGCGCCGCGCCCTAAGCGAGCGCCCTCCCAAAGACCAGCGCAAAGACCATTGACGCTTCAAGCGCGCCGCGCTTGCTCGGCTTACTTGCGGCTGCGGGGGCAGCTGCCCAATTCGCCCACCACCGCGCGATAATCGGCCGCAGCATTGATCCGGCTCGCCGTCGTCTCAGAAATATTGGCTCCGGCGGGCAGTGTGTTTGGCAAGAAGCAGGCCAGCCGGTACCATGCGAGCGTATCGCGTTGCGGCGCAGCGCTGGCCGCGCCCACCAGTTCAGAAAACGAAACGGACCAGCGCAGCGCCCGGTCGGGGCGGCGATTGGCGGTGATTGCGGCGGGCTCGCCATTGGCCGTGGTCAGGAATACCTGGGTTTCGCCTTCCCCGGCCAGATTGCCGGGCACATAAATCGCCTCGCGCACGCCGGTCACTTTCTGCGGCGCGCCGGGCTCCAGCAGTTCGGCCAGCAAGCCGCGCAGCCGCTGATCAATTCCGGCATCCCAGACCAGCTGGGCATCGGGCGCAACCAGCTGCAGTTCGCCGGGCCTGCCAGCCACGCTGCGCGCGAACAGCACGACCGAGCGCTTCTTGAGCTTGGGTGGCTTGCCTTTGACGTCGAGCGGCAGATCGACCAGATAGCGCAAGGCCTCACCAATCGGCACCGCCCCGGCAACCAGCGCTTCGGTCTTCGCCTCCACGTAAAAGCGGCCCCAGCCCGGCCGCACCTGGCGGACTTGCGCCGGGTCCAGCGCGGTCAATTTGCGCAGCTGGGCCTTGATCACCAGCGGTGCGCCGTCAGCCAGATCGGCGAGGTCGGCATAAGTGACCGTGGTCACCAAATTGGGAGTCCAGACCGCCGCCTGCGGCGGGACGGTTGGCGAATCAGCCCAGGCGTGCCCGGTGGGCTGGACCCCGCAAGCCATGGCCAGAACCGCGCAGGTCACCTTTGCATAGCATTTCATCGCCGGCCTCACTTTCACCAGTTTCGCGTTTCGTTCCAAACTCGCTCCCGGAAACATGGGGAAATCGTGCCATCTTTCAAAGGATTCGCGGTAAATCACCGGTTAATGGATTCAACGTTGCGCCTCTTGGCTTTGGGAGTTAATGCTCCTGCGGACGCGGGCCAAACAAAAAACAAGGCTCGCCTTCTGGCCCTGATGGGCGCTGGGTGTCTCGTATGGGTACGAGTTGTCCAGCAGGGTGGTCAGACTGAATAATTTGTCGTCCAGATCCGGCGTGCCGGATGTGGACGTGGGGACCGGGTTTCGATCCGGGGGAACTGTTAGGAGTGATGCATCTGAATGGCTTACGCTGACCAACAGATGAGCGGCAACCGCATGGCCGCCCTGATCATCGTGGCTTTGCTCCACGTTGCGATCGGCTATGCGCTAGTCACCGGCCTCGCCTACGAAGGCGCCGCCAAGCTCGTCAAAAAGCTCACGACCGTTGACATCAAGGAAGAGGTCAAAAAGGACGAACCACCGCCACCAC
The DNA here is from genome assembly GCA_963802015.1 of uncultured Alphaproteobacteria bacterium. GTDB lineage: Bacteria > Pseudomonadota > Alphaproteobacteria > Sphingomonadales > Sphingomonadaceae > Novosphingobium. The sequence goes on along the minus strand of CAWDHB010000001.1, from coordinate 470,887 downwards.
CGCCCAAGAAGCAGGAAGCGCCGCCGCCAATCGTCACACCACCGACGAAAATCAATATAGCGCCAGCACCGGCTCAGGTTCAGAATGTTCAGGTGGCGCCGCCGCCAGCACCTGTAGCCACCCGTGCGTCGATTGATCTGGCGCCGCCGGCTTCGCCTCCGCCGCCTCCGCCGCCTCCGCCTAAGGGGCCGACCAAGGCCGCTTCGCCAAAGGGGCAGCCAGGCAACTGGGCGAATTCAAACGACTATCCTTCGCGCGCCCTGCGTGAGGAAAAGGAAGGCGTCACCCGTTTCCGGGTAACCGTTTCGGCTGATGGCCGGGTTACCAGCTGCGACGTGACCGGATCGAGCGGCTCGCCCGAACTCGATTCCACCACTTGCTCGCTGATCACCCGGCGTGGCCGGTTCAACCCCGCAATGGAAGATGGTTCGCCAACGACCGGATCGTGGTCCAGCTCTGTCCGGTGGCAGATCCCGAAGGAATAGTTTCAATCCAGTGGACGGACCCCGGGGGGCCTCCGTTCCAATACCAACCAATTGCTTGAGAGGACTAATCGCATGTTTATCGTTGATCTTCTGGCCGCAGCCGGCACTGCCGCACCCCAGAACAAGTTTGGCTTCATGGAAGCGCTCGAACAAGGCGGTTTCATCGCCTATGCCACCGTCGTGATCCTGGGGGTCATGTCGTTCGGTTCGTTCTTCATCCTGTTCACCAAGTGGATGGAGCAGGCCAAGGTGCTGCGTCAGTACAACAGCCTGAAGGCCAGTTTCTGGCGTGCGCCGTCGCTGCGTGAAGGCGCCAGCAAGCTCGACAAGGACAGCGCCTGGCGCCAGATCGTCGATGATGGCCTTGCCGCCGAAGATTCGCATGGCAAGATGACCGATTCGCTTGAAGCGCATGACTGGCTGCACGGTTCGCTCGCGCGCTCGGAAGCGACCGTCAACTCGCGGCTCGCTTCGGGTCTGCCGTTCCTGGCAACCGTGGGCGCAACTTCGCCGTTCATCGGTCTGTTCGGGACCGTGGTCGGGATCTATCGCGCGCTGATCAACATCGGCATCGCCGGTTCGGCTTCGATCGACAAGGTCGCAGGTCCGGTCGGTGAAGCGCTGATCATGACCGCGCTGGGTCTGCTGGTCGCGGTTCCGGCCGTGCTTGCTTACAACTGGCTGCAGGCCCGCAACAAGCGGATCGCTGAACTGCTCTCGGGCTTCTCGACCGACGTGCTTGCCAACATCAACTCCAAGGGTGCGGTGAAGCCTGCGGTTGCTGCTGCTCCTGCAGCGGCAGCCAGGCCGGCGGCTCCGGCCACCAAGGCCTGAGCGCGCGGATAGGCGGAGCCTGCGTTCGCGCGGGCTCCGCCCGGTTCCCCAGATGCCGGGCGGGCTGCACATGCGGGCCTGCCCGGATCGGGGCAAAAGCAAGGATAGGATGTAAACATGGCGATGTCTGTTGGCGGCGGCGGTCAAGAAAAGCCGATGTCCGATATCAATACCACGCCTCTCGTGGACGTGATGCTGGTGCTGCTGATCATCTTCCTGATCGCGGTTCCCATCGCGATCCAGACGATCGAGAAGCTCAAGATTCCGATCTTCGAATCGCAAGAATCGAAGGACAAGGTGGAAAACCTGTTGCTGACCGTAACCACCACTGACGGTGGCGGGCGCAGCGCTGGCGATCCGGGCTTCGAAGGGGCCAGCCGCAACGGCGAATGCCGGATCTACTTCAACAACGTAACCCCGGTTAACTCCGTCGAACTGCGCGATCTCGCGTTCAAGCGGCTGGATGGGATCGTGAAGCGTGAAGGCGGACCCGAAGCGCTGAAGGCCAATCCGGAGAAAGTTCCGCAGGTTCACGTGCGCGGCGATGTCGAAGCACCGTGGCGCTGTGTTGCCGGGGCGATCTATAACATCCAGGTCTCTGGCTATCCGACCGTTGGCTTCATCTCGAACCCGGTCGATCCAAACGGCTAAGGCCTGTCGGACCTCAATTCAGGAGTAACTACCCATGTCAATGTCAGGCGGCAGCGACGACGGCGAACCGATGATGGAAATGAACACGACGCCGTTGATCGACGTCATGCTCGTGCTGCTCATCATGTTCATCATCACCATTCCGGTTGCAACGCACGCGGTAGACATAGATCTGCCAGCGCCGACGCCGCCAACCAATGTCCCGCCTCCCAAGGTGGACAAGAACAAGGTCGTGCTGACCGCCGGCAACCAGATCCTCTGGAATGGCAATCCGCTCAATCAAAGCGGTCTGGTGTACCAGCTGCAGGAAACGCTCAAGTATCCGGTTGAGCCGGAACTGCAGTTCCAGCCGGAAGCCCAGGCGAGCTATGAGTTGTCGGCGCAGGTCTTGAACATCATCAAGGCGTCAGGCGTGACGAAGTTTGGCTTCGTCGGCAACGAAATGTATTCGGAATTCAACCGGTCAGCAGATTCGGGCGCTCCGAAGTAAGCTGGAATACACACCCGCGCCAAGGCGCGTGCCGGAAAAGGGGCGGAGCGATCCGCCCCTTTTTCGTGGGATTATGAGTTCAATGAAATTGCGCAATCAGATTTCAAGATTTTTTCGACATTGCTGGCACACTCTCGTGTATCGGCGGGCGCGCGCAATCAACTGAAACCTCGGTAGACGTCTTTAGCTGATCTTGCGGAAGCCTTTCACAACAGGCCTTTGCGGGATCGATCGCGTTCTGTAATCGGGGCAGTTTACCGGTAATTTGTGCACATGGCCTTGTCGGAACGGGTGTCTTGGAAAAGCCCCGGGCGTCTGTGCCAGCCGCAGTTGTGCCGAACAACGACGTCGCCCTGTGCTAGCGATCCCCAGTACCCAAATGTCGTCCGAAACAGCGAAACGGCCCGCAACTTCGCCGACGTGAATCCTCGCCCCCAAGACTAGCCATATTGGCGTGGAAGTGCCTTGCCGACCGCCAACCCACCCAAGCGGGCTAGTTGCATAATTTGCAACAATGACTTCGCACTTTGCACGTGCAATCTCTACTAAAATGGTTATGTTGCAAATGCGAACTGAGTTCGCCAATGCAAACAAGGAGACTACCCATGCGCACTATCGCCATGATCGTGCTGCCGTTCATCGCCGCGCTTTCGACCAGCGGGCTGATGTTCACAGCCACGCTCACCTGATTTCAGGCCGGCGCGGTAACCCGCACAATCCCCAAAGGAGCCGTCACACCATCCGGCGTGGCGGCTTCTTTTCGTTTCACTTGCTGGCGAGCAGCTTGATCAGATCAAACAGATAGTCCCGCCCGGCATAAAGCGAGCGCACTTCGATCCGTTCGTTCAGACCATGCGTGCCGTTGCCATCCGGGTCGGTCCAGGCCCCCGGTACGCCGTAGGTCGGGATTCCGACCGCAGCGAAATAGAGCGCATCGGTGGCCCCGGTCGACATCGCCGGAACCACGGGCACGCCGGGGAAATGCTTGGCCGCCAGCCGTTCCATCGGGCCGATGATCGCCGGATCAAGCGCAGGCGGCCGGGCAATCGGTTTACCCTTGACCCGCGGTTCGATCCGGATCGCCGGATTGCCAATTGCCGCCGCCAGTGCAGCCTGGGTTTCCTCGGTTGTCCGGCCCGGAAACATCCGGCAATTCACATTGGCCGTCACCGTCTGCGGCAGAGCGTTGAGCGCATGCCCGCCATCGATCAAGGTAGCCACGCAAGTGGTGCGCAGCATCGAATGCAGCGCCTTGTCCTGATTGACCACTGCCTCTGCCGCTGCATCGGCGGGGTTTGCAGCCAGGGCGACCATCGCCGGTCCAATCGGAGCGGGACGCATCGCGCCGGACTTTGCAAAGAACGCCCGCGTCACGTCATTGAACTGCAGCGGGAAACGATAGTCACGCACTTTGGCCACGGCATCGGCCATCGCGTAGATCGCGTTCTCGCGCACCGGCTGGCTGGAATGGCCGCCGGGATTGGTCGCGGTCAGGGTGAAGTCCTGATAGGCCTTTTCGCCAACCTGGATCGTCTGGACCAGCAGCTTACCTTTGCCGTCCGAACGCCCGCCGCCACCTTCATTCAGCGCAAACTCGGCATCGATCAGCTCGCGCCGGTTGGCCGCCAGCCATTCCGCGCCGTTGAACGCGCCGCTGGTTTCTTCGCCGCAGGTCAGCGCCAGCTTGATCGTGCGCCTGGGCTTGTACCCGGCGCGGGCCATGCGGATCAGCGTATCGGTGTAGATCGCGGCTTGCGCCTTGTCGTCAACAGTGCCGCGCGCGTAGAAATAGCCGTTCTCTTCGATCAGGGTGAACGGATCACGGGTCCAGTCTTCGCGCTTGGCCTCCACCACGTCGATGTGGGCGAGCAGCAGCATCGGCTTCAGCTTGTTGTCGCTGCCCGGATAGACGGCCACCAGGCCGCCATCGCGGGGATGCTCGGGCACCGCAAACAGCGTCAGCTGGCTTTCCGGAATGCCCGCGCCGCGCAGCCGCGCAGCCATGCGTTCGGCTGCGAGCGTGCAAGACCCGCTCGACACGGTCGTGTTGGTTTCCACCAGTTCCTTGTACAAGGCCCGAAATTCCACCTGATCCGCGCGCGCTGGAGCGGCGGCGGGTTGGCTTGCTGCGGGCGCGAGCGGTACCATCAGGGCTAACGCGGCGGCAAATGTACGCATGAACTGGGTATCCCTGTTTCGAGCTTTGTCTGCGAATGGAGCATGAAAACCCGACCTTGAAAAGCGGGGTCCCCAGATGTCGCTCAGTCGAAGATATCTTCCAGCCAGTGCTTGCGCCGCTTGTGGCCGTGCTGGCCATGTCCGTACCCGTGCTGCGGCGGATAGCCTTGCTGGGGTGGATAGCCCTGCGGCGGCGGAGCCGGCTGCGGCGCGGCGGGCGGCGCGACCGGCTCAGCACTGCTGCGTTCAATGATCTTGTCGAGTTCGCCGCGATCAAGCCAGACGCCCCGGCAAGTCGGGCAATAGTCGATTTCGATCCCCTGGCGCTCGCTCATCACCAGGGCACTGTCGGGGCAAGTGGGGCATTTCATAATGGGCAAACTCCGCTGACCAGAACAAGGCCAGCATGGGGTGCACAGGCGCACTGTGCAAGGTCGCAGTGCGCCTGCCTTCTGCGCCACGGGCTGCACTTGTGGAAAAGCGCCAAGTTTCCGCCGGTTTCACTTGGGTTGTGACCGCTGGATGCCTATATCCTCGGCATGAGCGAAACACCTGACAGCGTCCCCGAAAATGTCCCCAACGCCAATGCCTATGGCGCTGACCAGATCAAGGTCCTGAAAGGGCTCGACGCGGTCCGCAAGCGGCCGGGGATGTATATCGGCGATACCGATGACGGGTCAGGCCTGCATCACATGGTGTTCGAAGTTTCGGACAATGCGATTGACGAGGCGCTGGCGGGACATTGCGATCTGGTGCTGATCGAACTCAACCCCGATGGCTCGGTCAGCGTGGAAGACAACGGCCGCGGCATCCCTACCGGAATCCACGCCGAGGAAGGCGTCTCTGCCGCCGAAGTGATCATGACCCAGCTCCACGCCGGCGGGAAGTTTGAGAACACCAGCGACGACAACGCCTACAAGGTTTCGGGCGGGCTTCACGGCGTCGGCGTCTCGGTGGTCAATGCGCTGTCGGAATGGCTGGAACTGACGATCTGGCGCGACGGTGAAGAACACTGGATGCGGTTCGAACACGGCGACGCCGTCGGCCCGCTGGTGGTCAAAGGCCCTGCGCCTGACGGCAAAAAAGGCACCCGCGTAACCTTTGTGGCCTCGACCGACACATTCAAGAACGTGCTCGAATTCGATTTCGAAAAGCTTGAGCACCGCTACCGCGAACTGGCGTTCCTGAATTCGGGCGTGCGGGTGCTGCTGCGCGATTGCCGTCATGCCGAAATCAAAGAGCACGACCTGTTCTATGAAGGCGGGATCGGCGCATTCGTGAGCTACCTCGATCGCAACAAGGCGGCACTGCTGCCCGAACCCATTGCGATTTCGGCGCAGCGCGACGGAATCGGCATCGATGTCGCGCTCGAATGGAATGATTCGTATTACGAAAACGTGCTGTGCTTCACCAACAACATCCCGCAGCGCGATGGCGGCACGCACCTCGCCGCCTTCCGCGCCGCGCTGACCCGCACGCTCAACAATTACGCCGAGAAATCGGGCCTGCTCAAGAAGGAAAAGGTCAGCCTGACCGGTGAAGACATGCGCGAGGGGCTGACCGCGATCGTTTCGGTCAAGCTGCCCGATCCCAAGTTCTCCAGCCAGACCAAGGACAAGCTGGTCTCCAGCGAAGTGCGCCAGCCATTGGAAAGCCTGATGGCCGACCGGATGAGCGACTGGCTGGAAGAAAACCCCGCCTATGCCAAACAGGTGATCGGCAAGATCATCGACGCCGCTGCCGCGCGCGAGGCCGCCAAGAAGGCGCGCGAATTGACCCGGCGCAAGGGCGCGATGGACATTGCCTCGCTGCCCGGCAAGCTCGCCGATTGCCAGGAACGTGATCCCGCCAAGTGCGAACTGTTCCTGGTCGAAGGTGACAGCGCTGGCGGCTCGGCCAAGCAAGGCCGCGACCGGAACATTCAGGCGATCCTGCCGCTCAAGGGCAAGATCCTCAACGTCGAGCGTGCGCGGTTTGACCGGATCATCTCGTCCAAGGAAGTCGGCACGCTGATCCAGGCGATGGGCACCGGGATTCGCGATGAATTCAACCTGGCCAAGCTGCGCTATCACAAGATCGTGATCATGACTGACGCCGACGTCGACGGCGCGCATATCCGCACGCTGCTGCTGACCTTTTTCCACCGCCAGATGCCCGAGATCATCCGGAACGGGCACCTGTTCATCGCTCAGCCGCCGCTGTTCAAGGTCGCCAAGGGCCGCAGCGAGGTCTACCTCAAAGACGGCCCCGCGCTCGATCGCTATCTAGTCGAGGCCGGGACGACGGGCCGCGTGCTGGAAACCGCCGGTGGCGCCCGCAGCGGTGCCGAACTCACCGCGCTGGTCGAGCATGCGCTGCGGCTACGCAGCCTGATGGGCTTCGTCCCCAAACGCTATGATCCGGCGGTAGTTGAAGCCCTGGCCATGGCCGGGGTGCTCAATCCCGATTCGTCGCGCGGTGACTATGAGGCCGCGCTGGCGAAGGCCGCGACCTGGCTCAATCTGGGTGATCCTGAGGCCAAATGGTCTGCCGAGATGACCGCCGACGGTGCAGTCTTGGTTCAGCGGCTGTGGCGCGGAGTGACCGATGCCTATCCGGTCGAAGCCGCGTTCCTGACCAGCGCCGAAGCGCGCAAGCTGGCGCGGCTGGCAGCGGAAAATGTCGAGGTCTATGCCAGCCCGGTGCGGCTGGTGCGGGCCGCAGCGGTTGAGGAAGCCGCCGAACCCGCCGTCGCTGAAGACGCGGTGGAGGACGACGCAGCCGTGGCGCGGCCCTCTGCGGTCAAGGACCAGATCACCCGGCCTTCGGAACTGCTCGACGCGGTGCTCGCCGCCGGGCGCAAGGGGCTTTCGATTGCCCGCTACAAGGGTCTGGGCGAAATGAACGCCGAGCAGCTCTGGGAAACCACGCTCGATCCGGACAACCGGGCGCTGCTGCAAGTCAAAGTTGAAGACGCCGACATCACTGACGAAATCTTCACCCGGCTGATGGGCGACGTGGTCGAACCACGCCGCGATTTCATCCAGGAAAACGCGCTCAACGTGGCCAATCTGGACGTCTGATCGAGATCTGCTGGGCGGGACATTCCGCAATCAATTCAAATACCCCGCTGCCTCCTGATGATGCAGCGGGGTATTTGGAGCAGGAGCGTGAGCGCTCAGTCATCAGCCAGCAAATGGCGATAGATCAGCCCGCCCAGAATGCCGCCGATGATCGGGGCCACCCAGAAAATCAGGAGCTGGTCGAGCGCGATCCCGCCTTCGACCAGTGCCGGGCCGGTGCTGCGCGCCGGATTGACCGAGGTGTTGGTGACCGGGATCGAGATCAGGTGGATCAGCGTCAGCCCCAGCCCGATCGCGATCGGCGCAAAGCCGGCCGCCGCGCGGCTGTGGGTTGCGCCCATGATGATCAGCAGGAAAAATCCGGTCAGCAGCACTTCGATCGTGAACCCCGCCAGCAGGCTGTAACCGCCCGGTGAGCGGACCCCATAGCCGTTCGAGGCGAGGCTGCCCGCTTCCAGCACGAATCCCGCCTTGCCGCTGGCGATGAAGTAGAGCGCGAAAGCGGCGATGATCCCGCCTACCACTTGCGCCAGAATATACGGCAGCACGCCATTGGCCGGGAACCGCCCGCCCGCCCAAAGGCCAACGGTGACCGCCGGGTTGAAATGTCCGCCCGAGATGTGGCCGACGGCATAGGCCATGGTCATCACGGTCAGGCCGAAGGCCAGGCTGACGCCGAGCAGGCCGATCCCGCCCGGTACAAACCCGGCTGCCAGCACGGCCGCGCCGCAGCCGCCGAAGACCAGCCAGAAGGTACCGAAGGCTTCGGCCAGCAGGTTGTTGATGCTTTTCATAGACCCCTCCAATTTCTGCCAAGAGTAGTGGCGGATCAAAAGCTGCGCCGATTTGCTGGCAGGGTAAAGCGCTAATTAACCCCGACTTTCCCGAAGCGATTGACCACGCCGCCCTCGCGCCTCTATAGGCCAGCCCAGCGCGGGTATAGCATAGTGGTAATGCACTAGCCTTCCAAGCTAGCTAGAGGGGTTCGATTCCCCTTACCCGCTCCAAAATCCCGCCTCTCCATTGCCTGATCATCCTGGCAGGTTTTGAGCGGGAAACGTCAGACAGAATGTCGTCCCGGCGCTCGATGAATCACACTGGATCGTTCCGTCCAGAAGACGGACCGCATTGCTGGCAAAAGCCAGCCCCAGCCCGGCGCTGCGATCCGTCGCGGTGTCTTTGGTTCCAAATCGCTTGAACAAGGCCGCCAGCCGTTCTGCGGGAATGCCGGGGCCACTGTCGGCAATCGTGCAGACGATTGCCTGTTCGGCTGCAGTCGCGCCGGGCACTACGGACAGGCTGCACCGGACGATTGCATCCGGCGGGCTGTACTTCACCGCATTGTCGAGCAGGTTGCCGACCGCGCGGATCAGCAGCCAGGCGTCGGCGGCTATCGGCGGGAGACTGTTTGGCGCATCAAGCGTCACGCTTACGCGCTTGGCGCGCGCGCTGGCATAGACTCCGTCAATGGCTTCTTCAAACACGCCGGCCAGGTCAACCGGTTCGCGCTGCGGGGTGAGCGTTGCCAGTCGGGCCAACTGGACAAAATCGTCCGCCAGTTTCAGCGAGCGTGCTGCATATCCGCGGATGCGGGCGAGCGGCAGCGGCGCAGCGGGGTTGGCTTCGGCGGCATCGAGCAAGGTCAGGATACTGGCCTGCGGAGCGCGCAGGTCATGCGACAGGAACTCGAGCGCTTCCTCGCGGGCCAGTTCGGCATTGCGGCGTGCTGAAATATCGGCCAGCCGCAGAATTGCGCCGCCCGGTTCTGCCCCGTGCGCCGACAAGGAAACACGCTTGATCAGCATGGTGCGGCCGTCGCTGAGCAAGACCTCACCGTCTTTGTCAGGTCGCTCGGCGGTGATCCGGCTGAGCAAGTTGCGGGCCAGATTGCCTTCGGCATCTTCGCCGAACAGGCGTTTGGCGCGCTGGTTGGCGACGACGACCCGGCCATCCTGATCGACCACGCCCAGCGCATCGGGCATGCCTTCGACCACATCGCGCAGGAAACTGCCACGACTGCGCAGTTCACCGATTAGATGCCGCAGCCTGGCGGCGGCGAGCGCGATGGAATCAAGCCCGGAGCGGCCTGTCCTGGCACCACGTGGGTTCCCGAGCGCCAGGTTGAGCCAGCGCGCTTCCTGCTCGACAAACGCATTGAGTACGCTGAGACGGCGCCAGTTCCATAACGGATAGGCCAGCAACAGGGCGACGAGCAGCGACATCGGGCTGACCCAGAGGCGCAGCAGGCTGAGCCCCAGAAACGACAGGATCACTGCGGCCAGTGCAACGGCCAGGGTGATCGCGAGGCCCTGATCAGGACTGAGCCGCCAATAGCTCAGCATCACCAGTACCAGCAAGCCAAGGGCGATTGCGGCGGCCGGGACCGGCCCGGCATCCTGGATCCAGCTGTTGCCGAGAATGGCATTCAGGATGTTCGCCTGCACCTCAACCCCCGGCATGAGATTGCCGGCCCGGGCCGGGACCGGGAGCACTTCGCCGAGCCCTTGCACGGTTGCCCCAACCAGCACGATCCGGTCCTTGAGGATCGCGGGCGGCACGTCCCCGGCAAGCAGCTTTTCGGCCGAGACCGCCGGCACGGATCCGGCGGGCACAAACGGGATCACCAATTCCTCCGGCAGGGGCTGCCCGGCTGGTTGCAGATCGCGGGACAATTCCTGCATCAGGTGCGGCATCGGTTCGGTTCGCCCTGCGACCTGCATCCGGACCCGGCGCACCTTGCCATCGCGGTCGAACAGCACGTTGACGTGGCCGATCCGGTGCGCGGCGCGGGCAATTTCCGGGGTTGGCAGCCGCACAGCGAAGCTGCGGCCAGCGGGGCCGGGCAACTGGGCCGAGGCCGGAATGGCAACCCGGCCCGATCGGGCGAGCGCGGCAGCCAGCGCCTGATCATCGGCCGGTAAGCCTCGCTCGCTGAACAGCACATCGTAACCGATCGCAGCGACCCCGGCCTGGGAAAGCCGGTCGATCAGATCAGCGTGGACCTTGCGCGGCCATGGCCAGGGGCCAATTGCGGCAAGGCTCTGCTCATCAATCTTGACCAGCAATATGCGCGGATCGACCGTTCGATCGAACACTGCCTGTTCCTGGTCGAACACCCAGTTGCTGCGCTGCTGCCTGCCTGGAGGCAAGGCCGTGGCAATCGCCCCCGCCCCCGCCACCAGCAGAATAGTCAGCCATTCAAGGACAAGGCGCGAGCGTGGCAAGTATGGTTCATTTCCCGGCGCCGAAGTCTTCGAACGCAGTCCAGTTATGTTGAAGACTGCCGACAATACACCTCAGCTTGCCGGTCCGCCACGATTATCTGCCAGGGCGCAGGCTGACACGGTCGTTTGCATCAAGCAAACACACTGACTTGCCGGAGACTCGCCAATCCGCTCGATGGACTTGCGATGTCGCTCACGAAATAGCACCCTTGCGGGAGCGTTCTGAGCGAGGCCTGCCGCGTGCGCGAACAGGATCAGGATGCTAATCGCTCTCGGCAGAAGCGCTATTGAAAGCATCCAGCCGGTAACCGTAGCCAGACATCGTTTGCAGGCGATAGCCGTTCGCGGCCCGCAGACCCAGCTTCGACCGCACCTTGGACGCATGCATGTCGAGCGTGCGGGTCGCGAGATCGGTGGTGTTGTTCCAGATGCGCTGCAGAATGTATCCGCGCGAGAGCGGCCGTTGCAAATTGTCAAAAAGCAGCAGCGCCAGCGCGAACTCCTTCGGGGTCAGCCGCACCGCCACGTTGTTGAATGTAACCGTCTGGTCAAGCCGGTCGAAGGCATAGGGTCCGCGCTGCTCCAGGCGGTCAGTGCCCGCTCCGGTACGAACACGGCGCAGCGCGGCCGCAACGCGCGCGCGGATCACCTCACCGCTGGCCGGCTTGGAAATGAAATCGTCCGCTCCGGCATCGAGCGCGAAGGTGATGTCATTATCGTTTGCGCGGCTGGTCAGCACGATGATCCGCGGCACGTCGACCAGGTTCTGCCGGGCCCATTCGATCACATCGATCCCGGTCATTTCCGGCATGTTCCAATCGAGCAGGATCAGATCAAAGGTTTCCCGCTTGAGCTGCGCAATCACTTCGCGTCCGTTGGCAAAGCTTTTGCACTCATGTCCGGCAAGCGTAAGCGTCTGCTCTGCGTGATCACGCGCCAGCTTGTCATCATCTGAAATCGCAATTCGCATGGTATTGACCGCTGATCCTGACAATCGATTGCGGCGCCATTAGCTATCTGAGCCAACAATACATAGCATGCTTCGCGGGGCTTTACACGTTTTTACAATTCTCGCGGATCTCATCCTATTGGGCGCTTATCGACGAAGTTTGACCTTCCTATAGAAATACACGGAAACCCGAAGCATGCAGAATGCTCTCAATAATTCGCAATTTGCGCTGCATTTTACGCAGTTCTCTGTGCTTCCCAAGCATTGGCGGAACGATTCTGGTTGGCCGTCTCGATCTGGTTTTCAAATACGGAATGAGTGCTTTGCTCAGTTCAGCTGGATATTTGCAGCGGCGCATCAGCTTTACAGAATCAGCAACATTACGAAGTTTTACAAAAGTCTGGCCGAGCGTTAACAGTCGCAAACCATATGTGGCCCGTCGCAACAAGAAGTCGGGTCTACGCAATGCCAACTGCACTAGCTTCCATAAACGCATATTCTCGGCTTGCCGTAGCATCGCGTAACCATGGCACTGCTCTGGTTGCGATTGCTGCAGTCCTCGCCGCATCACCGGCATGGGCGGATCCGGCAATCAACGCGCCCAGCTTCAACCAGACCACGGCCGGAGCGATTTCCACGCTGGTGCCGGACGGAACCTGTGCAGCGGTGACGGCAACCCGCGGTGGTGCCGGTGCCTCCTCCGGAACTACCGTGGCCTTTGGTGGTTTGGGAGGGGCTGGCGCTGTCATCAATGCGCGGTTTGCGGTGTTGCCGGGACAAGCTGTCACAGGCGCAGTTGCGAGCGGCGGCCAGATCGCGGCCTCGCTTACGGCTCCCAACAACGGCACCGGCACGGCCGCCGGTGGCAGCGGCGGCACGGCCGTGGCAACCCTGCATCGCGGCGGCGGCGGCGGCGGCAGCAGCTCGCTGAGTATCGCTGGAATCAAAATGGTCGAAGCCGCTGGCGGCGGCGGCGGCGGCGCGGCGCATCAGCTGGCCCCGATCGGCAATGGCGGTGGCGGCGGATTTGCAGGGATCGCGCCCGGCGCGGTCGCAACCGGTAGCAATGGCAGCAATGGATCAGACAGCCCGGCGATCGTTCAAGGCGGTATCGGCGGACTGTCCGCTGCGGGCGGGCCTGGCGGCACCAACAGCGCAAGCGCGGCGTTCAACGGGGCGGCCGGGCTGGGCATTGGCACCGGGACCGGGGGCAATGGCGGTGTCGATACCACGACTGACACTGGCGGCGGCGGCGGCGGCGGCCATACCGGCGGCGGCGGCGGGGCATCGACTGTAAACTCCAGCATTACTGGTGCTGGGGGCGGCGGCGGATCCAGTTTCGTGCGCGGCACGTCACCCATAGTTGCAGCTACCGTTCCCTCCGCAGTCTCCGGTTCGGCCGGCCCTGCTCCTGCCGGCGGACCAGTGGCCGGCCCGACTGGCCTGGCAACGATTGACTGGGTTCCGTGCGTTTACACGCTGGTGGTTGGCAAGACGGCTTCGGTCGCTTCGGTCAATGCCGGCGGCACCGTGCGCTGGACGGTTACCGTGCGCAACAGCGGCCCGGATCCAATGACCAGGGGTGATCGCGTCACGCTCGTCGATACCCTGCCTGCGGGCGGCGGATCGAGCTTCCGCGTGGTCTCGCTGTCCACCACTGCCGGATCGACCGATCCCAACTTCGCCAGCGGCGCGGTCACCTGCACCGGGGTTTCAGTCGGCGGCACGATGCCTGCCAGCACCGACTGTTCGCGGGCCTACAGCGCGCCATCCGCTCCCGGAGCGCCCGCAGGCGGCACGCGCGGCCTCAATTCGGGCGAAACGTTGACGCTTGTCTATGACCAGATCTTCAACAACGCGATTCCGGCCAGCACTGTCACCAACCAGGCGACCAGCATCGACCGGTCATCCACCACGGGCACCACCGATATCATCGGCGTCAATGCCACGCGCACGGCGAGCGCTCCGGTCAATGTGTTGCCCTACGATCTGCGGGTCACCAAATCGGCCTCTGCTGCCGCGGTCGGCGTTACCACGGCGATGACCTGGACAGTGGGCGTTACCAACCTCGGTCCGGGCGACATGTTTGGCCCCAACGCAAGCGTGGCAAATCCGCTGATTGTTACCGATGTTGCACCCACCACCAATGTCTCCGCGCCGGTCGCGTTCACCTCGACCGGCCCTGCAGGCAGCTGCGCTTATGCATCCGGAACCATTACCTGCCCTGCCGGCCTCGCCATGGGGGCAACGCAGACCTTTACCTTCCAGCAAACCGTCAATGCTGCTGCACCTTCCGGCGCAGTGGTTCCGAACACCGCCAGCGTGACGGACTATTTTTCCGGAGACAGCAATGATTCCGCCGCCGCCTCGTTCACGGTCGTCCCGAGCGCCAATCTGGTCACGGCCAAGGTCCGCACGTCGGCCACGGCGACGCCAGCGGTTGGTCAGACCCTGGCCTACCAGATCACGGTCACCAACAGCGGTCCTTCGGCAGCCACCAACGTCTCGCTGACTGACCTCCTGCCCGCCGGCGTGACAGCCGCGGTCGGCAACGGCGCGGTCAGCCAGGGCAGTTACAACGCGGGCACGGGCCTGTGGAGTCTTGGCGGCCTGGCCAATGGTGCCAGCGCCACACTCACGCTGGTCGGCACGGTCAACTCCGGCCAAGGCGGCGTGACCATCACCAATACCACCACAGCCGCTGCAACCCCGGATCAGAGCGATCCGGCCACCAGCGGCGACGATCTCAACGAAGCCGCCACGGTGTTTCTGCCTCCGATCACCGCGAGCCCGGACACTGCAACCGGAATCAATGGCGTGAGCGGTGCAAGCAATGTCGTAGGCGTGCTGGGCAATGATACGCTCAACGCGCTGCAGGCAACCACCGCCAACGCTGTCGTCTCAATCACCTCGCCCGCCGCCAGTCCGGGCGTTGCGCTCAACCCCGCGACGGGCAATGTCAGCGTTGCGGCGGGCACTCCGGCCGGGACCTACAGCATCGGCTACCGCATCTGCGAGATCGCAAACCCCGCCAACTGTGCCGACAGTCTTGCTACCATAACCGTCAACCCCTCGGTCGATCTCAGCATTATCAAGAGCGACGGGGTCAGTGCGGTCATTTCGGGCAGTACCGCGACCTACGCGGTGATTGTTACCAATACCGGCCCCGATCCGGTTTCCGGCGCAGTTGTGACCGATGTGGTCGGCAGCGGGCTGACCTGCCCGGCTGGGAACGCAGTGTCGATCAGCGGCAGCGGGGTCCCGGCAGGCAGCTTCACGATCGCCAACCTGACCGGTGCGGGGATTGCGCTGAACACGCTATCCAGCGGCCAGTCGGCCACCCTGACCTACGCGTGTCAGGTGAACTGAGATGAAGGCGAACAATACAGAATCGCGCTCTGGCTCGCGTCGGCATGCTCCGGTTGCTCTGCATTGGGCCGTGGGTCCGGCCCTGGCCGCAGTCGTGCTCGGCGCAGCCGTGCTGAAGACCGCACTCGACACCGCGCTGCCGGAACTCCCGCCCGAAGCCGTCACCCCATCGCCCGATCCAGCCGCGATCGACAGCAACGGTCGGCGCGGCGGTCGACGGGTAGCGGGGTCGCTTTCACGGTGGTCAAATCCCATGCCGGGGCCGATCCAATGACCGCCGTGGTGGTGATCGGCAGCCGAGGTCGCGCAGGCGTCTGTCTTGGCGGAAAGGCTCCCAAAATCGGCGCCAGCGGCGGACCGTGAGGCAGGTCCGCAAGCTCATATCGAATTTGTCCGGGCATAGCGCCCGGGACCGTCAACAGCGGCCATCCGGCCACCTTAGCTTACTCTTGTCAGGTGAATTGATCATGAAAAACAATAACAACGTGTCGCGCTCCGGAACTCTTCGGAAAAACCTCGTTCGCCTGCTCACGACGGCCGGACCAATCCTGGCCATCACGTTTCCAGGGGTTGCCCTCGCGCAAACGGCGGTCAACACGGCCCGCGTTGCAGCGCCTGCCGGAACCTTTGAAATCAACGCGGCGAACAACGAATCGATCGATACCGATACCGTGCTCGCCGTCATGGTCGCGACCAATGACAACGCGATTGGCGTGAACGGCAATTCCGGTGCCACGGCGGTCCTCAACGTTTTTACCGCCGACACGGTCAACGGGGTTGCCGCCAGTGCGACCAACGCGATCCTCGCGGTGGCCGCCGGATCGAGCGTCCCGGCCGGGCTGATCTTCGATACTGCTACCGGCAACGTCGATGTCGCTGCCGGAACCCCCGCCGGAACCTATACCTTTGACTATACGATCTGCGAACGCACCAATCCGGCCAACTGCAAGACCGCGACCGTATCGGTTACCGTGATCGCCGCCGCGATTGTGGCCGATCCGGACAGTGTCGCCGGCATCAACGGTGCAACGGGGGCACCGAACGTGCTCGACGTGATCGCCGGGGATACGCTCAACGGCGCACAGGTTTCGCTGGCGCAGGTCAGCCTGACGGTCACCGCCCCCGCCACTCCAGCCAGCCCTGGTGCGCCAGTACCCAGCCTCGATATCGCGACTGGCCAGGTCTCGGTTCCCGCAGGCACCCCGGCCGGCACCTACACGATCACATACCAGATCTGCGAACAGCTCAACCCGAGCAACTGCTCGACCAACACCGCCTCGATCACAGTGGCAGCTGCAGCGATCGTGGCGACCAACGATAACGCCCCCGGGATCAATGGCTATGCCGGCGCGACGGCAGTGGCAAATGCGTTCACTGCCGACACCATCAACGGGATCGCCGCTTCGGGCACAAATGCAACCCTCGCGGTGGCAGCAGGCTCATCTGTACCTGCGGGCCTGAGTTTCGACACTGCCACAGGCAATGTCGATGTCGCCGCCGGTACTCCGGCAGGGACCTACTCCTTCGATTACACGATCTGCGAACGGCTCAACCCGACCAACTGCCAGACCGCGACGATCGCGGTCACAGTGATCGCCGCGCCGATTGCTGCTGATGCGGATTCCGTTGCAGGGATCAACGGCGCGAATGGCGGAGCCGATGTGCTCGACGTGATCGTAGGCGATACACTCAACGGCGCGCAGGTAACGCTGGCCCAGATCAACCTCTCAGTTACCACGCCTGCCACCCCGGTCAGCCCCGGCGCTCCGGTACCGAGCCTTGATGTCGTGACCGGCCAGGTCTCGGTTCCCGCAGGCACCCCGGCTGGCACCTACACGATCACGTACCAGATCTGCGAACGCCTCAACCCTGCGAACTGCGCCACCAACACAGCGACCGTCACGGTGGCTGCCGCCACGATTGTCGCAACCAACGACAGCGTGACCGGAATCAACGGCCTTGCGGGGGCCACAGCCGTGGTCAACGCATTCACGGCTGATACTGTCAACGGAGTCGGAGCTTCGAGCAGCAATGCAATTCTGACCGTTGCCGCAGGCTCAGCGGTGCCTGCAGGCCTGACCTTTGACACTGCAACGGGGAGCATCGATGTCGCTGCCGGAACTCCGGCGGGGACCTACACCTTCGATTATACAATCTGCGAGCGGCTCAATCCGTCCAACTGCCAGACTGCGACGATCGCAGTCACGGTGATCGCTGCAACCATCACTGCCGCTCCGGATGCCGTAGCAGGCATCAACGGTGTCGATGGCGCAGCGAACGTGCTTGACGTGATCGTCGGCGATACGCTCAACGGTACCCAGGTAACGCTGGCGCAGATCAACCTCTCGGTTACCACCCCCGCCACACCGGCCAGCCCCGGTGCGCCAGTGCCGACGCTTGATGTCGTGACCGGTCAGGTCTCGGTTCCCGCCAATACCCCGGCTGGCACCTACACGATCACCTACCAGATCTGTGAACGCCTCAACCCCACCAACTGTGCCAGCACCATCGCCACGGTTACGGTCAATCCATCGGTCGACCTCCAGATCGTCAAGAGCAACGGGGCCAGCACGGTCTATTCGGGCAGCACGGTGACCTATACCCTGACGGTGACCAACAACGGTCCTGACAGCGCAACCGGTGCGGTTGTGACCGACGCTCCGGGGGCCGGGCTGACCTGCGCTGCGGGTAATCCGGTGACGATTGTCGGAGCGGGCGCACCGGCGGGCAGCTTCACGATTTCGAACCTCACCGGGGCCGGGATCACGCTGGGCACGCTGGGTAATGGCCAGTCTGTGACGGTAACCTACGATTGCCAGGCGAACTGATCATGCACCGCCACCCTCCACTCAGGGAGTCCGCACCAACGCGGACCTTCCTGAGCCGGCTGCTTTCAACGGCCGGACCGATCCTGATCGTCTCCAGCCCGGCAGCGGTATTGGCGCAAGTCGCGATCAATACCGCGAGGGTCGCGGTCCCGCTCGGCACATTCGACCGGGTTCCCGGAAACGATGCGGCTGTCGATAGCGATGCGTTGCTGGCGGTTATCGCCGCCAGCAACGACAGCTATCCCGACGTCCGCAGCGCGGTCGGCACGACCAGTGCCGGCAATGTCCTGGACAACGATCGCCTCAACAGCGCGGTTATCGAGCTTGCGACAATTGCCCTGCGGGTGGTGACACCGGCGAGCAATCCGGGCGTCATGCTCGATCCGGCGACCGGCCGGATTTCGGTCGCTCCTTCGGTTCCAGCCGGGTCCTACGCAATCGTTTACGAGATCTGCGAACGGCTCAATCCCGCCAATTGCGCACAGGCTACGGCTGCGATCACGGTCGATCCCGCGCTGAGTTCAGTTTCCGGGACCATCTATGATGATCGCAACGGCAACGCGGGCCTGGATAGCGGTGAAGTGCGGCGTGACAGCTGGATTGTCGAAATCATCCGCGACGGTGCGATCGCGGCGACAACCCGTTCGGACGCCAGCGGCAATTACCGCATCGACGGCTTGCTGAGCGGGCCGGGCTATTCGATCCAGTTCCGCAACCCTGACAACAATGTGGTCTATCGCGTCATCAAGGATGTGACGCTGGCGGACAATGCCGAACTGGCCAGCCAGAACCTGCCGCTCGATCCGTCGGGCGTGGTCTATGATTCGGTAACGCGCGCACCAGTGCGCAATGCGGTCGTATCGTTGCTGGGTGCCAATGGCACGCCGCTGCCGGCCACCTGCTTCCTGTCGGCGACGCAGCAAGCCCAGGCAACTGACAGCACCGGTTTTTACCGGTTTGACCTGATCCCGGGTGCTGCGCCGCTCTGTCCAGCTGGCGAGACAACCTACACCATTGCGATAACCCCGCCGACTGGTTTTTCGGCTCCGTCGAGCGTCCTTCCCGCCGAGCTTGGCGCGTTCGATCCAACCGGCTTGCGCGGACCGGTAATGATCGCGGCCAGTTCCAGTGCGCCCGCCGCTGGAGAGGCTACACGCTGGTACCAGACAGTGCGTCTCGCGCAGGGCGACCCCGATGTGATCTTCAATCACATTCCGCTCGATCCGTTTCTGACCCGAATTCCGCTTGTGGTCACCAAGACCAGCATCAAGCGTTCGGCCATAGTTGGCGATCTGATCCCTTATGCCATCACCGTCCGCAACACCGAAGCGGTGCCGCGCGGTGCGGTCGATGTGGTCGATATCCTGCCCCCGGGGCTCAAATACGTCCCCGGAACCGCAACGGTGAACGGGATCGCAGTCGAACCACTGGTGCAGGATCGCGAACTGCGCTGGGAACGCCAGACGATCGCGGGCAACGGCACCATGACCTATACGCTGACCGCCGTGATCGGCGCTGGCGTGACCACTGGTGACCGGGTCAATACCGGCGTTGCCCGCAATGATCTCGACAATGCTGAGATCTCGAACCGCGGCCAGGCAGTCATCTCGATCGTGCCGAGCGCGGTGTTCGATTGCGCCGAAGTGATCGGCAAGGTCTACGATGATCGCAACGGCAACGGCTATCAGGATCAGGGCGAACCGGGCATTCCGGGCGCACGCCTGGTTACGGTCAATGGCGGGCTGATCACCACCGACGAATTCGGCCGCTATCACATCACCTGCGCCGCAGTGCCGGACGCGCAGATCGGTTCGAACTTCGTGCTCAAACTGGATGAGCGCACAGTACCCAGCGGCTTTGCACCGACCACCGACAACCCGCAGTCGATCCGCCTGACCCGCGGCAAGATCAGCGAGCTCAACTTCGGGGTGCAACAGGCGGCAACGACTGCGCTTGATCTCGACACCAGTGCCTTCGTTCCCGGCAGCGCGGAACTGCGGCCAGAGATCGCCAATCGGATCGCGACACTGCGCCCGGCGGAAGCCGCGCGGATGGTGATCCAGCTCAATTACCGCGCCCAGACCGGCGAAGACTGGGCCTTGGCCGAGCGCCGTCTGGCCGCAGTGAAGAAAGCAATTTCCGGGCTGTTTGCCGCGGACTGGCAGGCTCCACAGCCTGCCATCGAAGCCAATTTGACCCAAGCCTTCGGCATGCCTGGGCGGGAGCAACACCAATGACCAACCTTCACTGCAAACCACGCACCAGCCGCATCCGGCTGCTCTCCGGGATATCGCTGCTCGCTGCCATCGGGTTCAGCCCGTCCGCTGCAATCGCCGCCGAGCCCGGCCCCGCGATTCTGGCGGATGCCGTGCTGTCTGCTCAGGCCCTGCCCGCAGCTGCAACGCCTGACAGTGTTGACCTGCGCAGCGGGCAGCAAGCTGATCCCGGGTCAGACTTGCAGGTCTTGCCGCTACCTGGCAGCCCCTCCGAAGCCAGCGCTCGCAATCTGGAAGTCCGTGCCGACGGCCACGCTGCCGAACCGGTGTTGGCAATCGGCCTGATCGGAGCCGAGCGTACCATGGTCGCCGGAGAACCTGCCCAATTCCAGACCTATACCAATTATCCAAGCTATGTCGCGCGCGGCGAGGTGCGAATTTTTGCTGGCGGAAGCGTGCCAGATTCGCAGCCGCTGTCGGTCGTGGCGACTGATGCCAGCGGCTATGCCGAGTGGCGGGCAGGCGCAGCTGCGCCGCGTGACCTGTTCTATACCTACCGGGTCTATGACGACAACGGCCGCTTCGATGAAACCGCGCCCGAAGAACTGACCCTCCTGACCGAGCCGACCAAGCTGGAAGGTGCGCTGATCACGCGGCCAAGCTTCGGGCTGGTGGACGAGGCGCGGCTGCGCAATATTCCGCTGAACCGCACCGCCACGATCACCGTCAGCGGTCTGGCCGATCCCGCCAGCGAGCTGGTGCGGGTCAGCGGTCAGTCGGTGCCGGTCGGATCAGACGGCAAGTTCATCGCCCAGCAGCTGGTTGACCGTGATAGCCAGGACGTGCGCGTAACAGTCGAACGCGCAGGTCAAACCACCTTTGCCGCCAGCCGCGATATTGCTGTCCCGCGCAGCGACTGGTTTGTGGTGGGCCAGGGCGACCTGACCTTCCGTTCGATGCAAGGCAGCGGTCCGGCGGTTGCGGTTTCGGGCGATCCACTTGCCGATGGCAATTCGCTCACGTCGCGCGCGGCGTTCTACGTCAAGGGCCGGTTTGGCGATGGCTGGAAACTCACCGCATCCCTCGATACCGGCGAAACGCTGCTCAAGGATATGTTCAGCAATCTTGATCGCAAGGATCCGCGCCAGCTCTTGCGACGGCTGAACTCGAACGCGTTTTACCCGACCTACGGCGATGACAGCACGCTGGTTGAAGACGCTCCGACGCAGGGGCAGTTCTATCTCAAGCTGCAACAGGCGGACAGCAGCCTGTTGGTTGGCAACTATGTGGTAAACCTCAACCAAGCTGAACTCGCACCGCTCGACCGCGGACTGTTCGGGGTCGCGCTCGATCACCGCAGCATCGCTGCGACCAGTTTTGGCGAACGCAAGCTTCAACTTACCGCATTCGCTTCGGACCCGGGCACAGTTCCGGGCCGCGACGAGTTTCGCGGCACCGGCGGCTCGCTCTATTTTCTCCAACGGCAGGACCTGACGATCGGCTCCGAACGGGTGCGGGTGGAAGTGCGCGACAAAGATACCGGTGTGGTCCTCGAAAGCCGGGAACTGCGGCCGCAGGAAGACTATGACGTCGACTATTTCCAGGGCCGCGTCACCTTGCTGCGCCCGCTTGCCTCGACGGTAGCAACCGGCAGCACGGTGCGCGAAGCAAGCTCGACCGGAAACGTCCCCGTGCTGGTGGTGCGCTATGAATATACGCCCAGCGTGGGCAGCCTTGATGGCTACACCGTTGGCGGACGCGGCTCGGCCTGGCTGGGCAATCACCTGCGTCTTGGCGTAACCGCGCAGCGCGAGACGACTGACGCCGCCGATCAAACGCTGCTCGGAGCCGATGCGCTGCTGCGGATCGCGGCCGGAACCTATCTCAAGGGCGAGCTCGCGCAGACCGACGGACCTGCCTTCGGGCAAGGCAATTCGGTCGATGGCGGGCTGTCGTTCAACGGGATTGCCGCGCCGGGCCTGGCCGGGCGCAAGGCGCGCGCCTGGAAGGTCGAAGCGGGAGTCGATTTCGCTGAACTGCAAGGGTTGACGGGTGATCGCGGCAAACTCTCGGCCTATTTCGAGAACTTTGATGCAGGCTTTGCTGCCAGTTCGCAGCTGACCCAAAGCGATACCACCCGCTGGGGAGCCGCGCTGGCCATGCCGCTTGGCGGATCAACGCACGTCGACGCCAAGTATGATTCGCTGCAAACGGCTGCGGCCGGTCTCCACCGGGTCGCGAGCTTTGATCTGGCGCAGCAATTCGGCGGCGGGTTTGAAGGCAAACTCGGCCTGCGCCGGGACGACCAGGTGCCTGGCTTGCTCTACAACAGCACCGAAACCGGCACGCGCAGCGATGCCGCCATGCAGCTCGGTTACAAGCCGGCAGGGCACAACTGGTCGGTCTATGGCTTCGGTCAGGCGACGCTGAAGGCCGATGTCGGGCGGCGCAACAATGATCGCATTGGTGTAGGTGCCAAAGCCGAAATCAACGAGCGCATGTCGCTCGCCACCGAAGTTTCGGGCGGCGACGGCGGGCTGGGTGCGGACGTCCAGCTCAGCCGCCGCTATGGCGAGGGTTCGGAAGCTTACATCGGCTATGCGTTGCTTGCGGACCGGACCGATACCGGGTTCGAGCCGGCGGACCTGTTCACCCGCGCGAATCGCGGCACCTTGACGGTCGGTGCACGCCACCGGTTCAGCTCCGCGCTAAGCATCTACGGCGAGAACCGGATCGGTCATGGCGGCCGCGCACCGAGCGCGATGCGCAGCTTTGGGGCGAAGTTCGATCCCGATGCCAGGCTCTCGTTCAGCGCCTCGTTCGAGAACGGCCGGATTGACGACGCGACCACCGGGCTGTTTCGCCGCACCGCCGCGACCTTCGGGTTCGGCTATACGACCGGGCAGGTGCAGTTCGCTTCGAATGTGGAGGCCCGGTTCGAACGGGGCACGGGACGTGACCAGACCGTCTGGCTGCTGCGCAACACGGCATCGCTCCAGCTCAGCCCGGACTGGCGCGCGCTCGGCCGCCTGAACATCGCGCTGGCCGACAACAACGCCGCCAACCTGCGGGCTGCTGACTATATCGAAGGCGTGCTTGGGTTTGCCTATCGCCCGGTGCGCAATGACCGGCTGAACCTGCTGGCGCGGTTCAACTACTTCCAGGACCTTGGTCCGGTTGGCCAGATCACTGCTGGCGGCCCGGCAAACAGCCCGAAGCAGCGCAGCCAGATTGCCTCGATTGACGCGAATTACGACCTTGCGGAATCGTTCACGATCGGCGCGAAGTATGGCTACCGTCAGGGCCAGGTCTCGCTTGACCGGACCTCTGACCAGTTCGTTTCGAGCAACACCCACCTCGCGATCCTGCGCGCAGACTGGCGTCCGGTGCAGAGATGGGACGCGGTCGTCGAGGGCCGGTACCTGACCAACGACCTCGCAGGAAATGATCGCTGGGGCGGGATTGCTGCAATCTACCGGCATGTCGGCAACAATGCCAAAATCGGGATCGGTTACAGCATTTCCGACTTCTCTGACGATCTCACCGATCAAAGCTATACCAGCAAGGGCTTCTTCATCAACTTGCTGGGCAAATTCTGACCATGACACGCATTGGTCAAAAATGCGGTCATGCGCAGGATATGCCAGTGGACTGATCGCTTGAAAAGACGAGTATAGCCGCCGCAATTGCTGCCAATGAGCGAAAGGCATTCTCATTCCATTCTGCGATTTCCCTTGCCTCAAGCCACCGCCATGTTGTCGATCAGCCGGGTTCTTCCGATCCGCGCGGCGACCAGCAGGCGGGCCGGCGCACCGCCCAGCGCCGCGAGCGGGTGCAGCGTCTGTGCATCGCAGACCTGGGCATAGTCGATCCGGTCAAACCCTTCGGCGAGCAGGTTTTCCTCCAGTTCGAGCAGCGCGTCGGGCAGCGGCTGGCCCTTGACGGCATTGTCGATCAGCCAGCGCATCGCGCGCGGCAGGGCGGCGGCCTGGGCGCGCTGCTGCGCGGTAAGGTAGGCATTGCGCGAGCTCATCGCCAGCCCGTCGGCCTCGCGCACTGTCGGTACGCCGATAATCGCGCTGGACTGTGGCTGAGTCAGATCAAGATCGCGTGCCATGGCGCGAATCACCGCGAGCTGCTGCCAGTCTTTCTCGCCAAACAGCGCAACGTCGGGCTGGACCTGGTTGAACAGCTTGCAGACCACTGTCGCCACGCCATCAAAATGCCCCGGTCGCACCGCGCCGCACAGCCCTTCGCTGACGCCGGAGACCGCGATAGTGGTGGCATAGCCCACCGGGTACATCACCGCCGCCGTTGGTGCCCACAGCAGACTGACGCCCTCGCCCTCCAGCAGCGCGGCATCGCGGGCCAACTTGCGCGGATAGGCGTCCAGATCCTCGTTCACACCAAACTGGCGCGGGTTGACGAAGATCGACACGGCGACGTGCTCGGCGTGCTGGCGCGCCTCGCGCACGAGCGTTAGATGCCCGTCATGCAACGCGCCCATGGTGGGGACCAGCGCCAGGGTCCCGCTTTCCTTCAGCGCGCTGACCGCACGGCGCAGTGGAACAAGTTCGCTGATGGTTTGCACGGCTGGATCACCCTGGCGTAAAGCGGTATTCGCATTCGCCATACTGGCACATTACGCTCCGCAGCAACCACAGAAGAAGGTCAATCCCTCCGGTGTCTTCCCCCCATCGCATCGTTTTCGCCAATGAAAAGGGCGGCACCGGCAAATCGACCACCGCCGTCCACGTGGCGATTGCGCTCGCTTATCAAGGCGCGAAGGTAGCCGCGATCGATCTCGATCCGCGCCAGCGCACCTTGCATCGCTATCTGGAAAACCGCGCCGAAACGATGCGGCGGCGTGAGATCGAGCTGCCGACCGCGCGGTTCGCCGTGTTTGAAGGGGACAGCGTGGCTGCGCTCGATACACTGTCGGCCGAACTTGCCGAGGGGATGGACTTCCTGCTGTTCGACACCCCCGGCCGCGATGATCCGTTTGCGCGGCACGTCGCGACCGAAGCCGATTCGCTGGTGACCCCGCTGAATGACAGTTTCGTCGATTTCGATCTGATCGGGCAAGTCGATGCCGAAACCTTCAAGGTCCGCAAGCTGTCGTTCTATGCCGAGCTGATCTGGGAAGCGCGCAAGAAGCGCGCGATGGCTTCGATTGCCCACAAGCGCCGCGAAATGGACTGGGTGGTGGTGCGCAATCGCACCAGCCATGTTGAGGCGCGCAATATGCGGCGGCTGGACGGCGCGCTGACCGAGCTGAGCAAGCGCGTGGGTTTTCGGATCGCCAGCGGGCTGAGCGAACGGGTGATCTATCGCGAACTGTTTCCGTCTGGCCTGACGCTGCTCGATAAGGGGCATCTGGGCGAATTGGGCACCAGCCATCTGGTCGCCCGGCAGGAAATGCGCGGGCTGCTCGCCGCGCTCGCCTTGCCGATGCCCACCGCTGCGCAGCCCGAATTGGCACTGACGTGAGAGGAACCTGCCGATGCTGACCAGGCTGCTGCTGATCACTGTCTTGGGCTCGATCGCCTGCCGGATGGTGTTCGGGCGCTGGCCGTGGGATTACCTGCGGCCCCTGCCCACCCGCGCGCAGGCGGCGTTCAAGGCGCGGAAATTGCTGGGCGTTAAGGCCGATGCAACCAGGACGGAGATAGTGGAGGCGCATCGGCGAATGCTGGCGCTGGTTCACCCGGATCGCGGCGGCACCAACGCCCAGGTCCACGAGGTAACCGCCGCGCGTGATCTGCTGCTTGATGAATTGCCTTACGAAAGCCCACCCCAGCTATGACCCACCAGTTCCACCCCACCGTCCTGCGCGAATACGATATCCGCGGGATCATCGGCGAAACGCTGGGGGCGGAGGACGCCTATGCGATCGGGCGCGGGTTTGCGACCTTGTTGGGGCGCGATGGCGGCACGCAGGTAGCGGTCGGCTATGATGGGCGGCTGAGCTCACCGATGCTCGAAGCGGCGGTGGTGCAAGGGATCAATGATGCCGGGCTGGACGCGGTGCGGGTGGGCATGGGCCCCACCCCGATGCTCTATTACGCCGAAGCTTCAATGGAAGATGTGCAGGGCGGCATCCAGATAACTGGCAGCCACAATCCCGCCAATTACAATGGCTTCAAGATGGTATTTCGCGGTCTCCCGTTCTTCGGCGCGCAGATCCAGCAATTGGGGACGATGGCCGCTGCTGGCGATTGGGCCACTGGCACCGGCGGATCGGAACAGCGCGATACTCTGGACCAATATATCGACCGGATGATCGAGGGGCTCGCCGGGCTCGATCCCGCCGCGCTGGCTGGCCTCAAGATCGGTTGGGATGCCGGGAACGGCGCCGCCGGTCCGGCACTGGAGGCGCTGGTCGCCAAATTGCCAGGCGAGCATCATCTGTTGTTTACTGAAGTTGATGGCAATTTCCCCAATCATCATCCTGACCCAACCGAAGAAAAGAACCTGGCAGACCTGAAGGCGCTGGTCGCGGCGAAGCAGCTCGATTTCGGCGTAGCTTTCGACGGCGATGGCGACCGGATCGGCGCGATTGATGGCACTGGGCGGGTGATCTGGGGCGATCAACTGCTGATGATCTATGCCGAAGACTTGCTGCGGCTGGTGCCAGGAGCTACGATTATCGCCGATGTGAAGGCCAGCCGCGCGCTGTTTGCACAGGTCGCGGCGCTAGGCGGGCAGCCGCTGATGTGGAAGACCGGGCACAGCCTGATTAAGTCCAAAATGAAGGAATCTGGCGCACCGCTGGCGGGCGAGATGAGCGGGCACGTGTTCTTCGCGCACCAGTATTACGGGTTCGACGATGCGCTCTATGCCGCGATCCGCCTGATCGCCGCCTCGGCGCGGCTGGGCAAATCGGTGACGCAGCTGCGCGGCGAAATGCCGGCGCTGGTCAATACCCCTGAGCTGCGCTTTCAAGTCGATGAAAGCCGCAAGTTCGCGGTGATCGACGAAGTGCGTGAGCGGCTGGCCGCGTCCGGCGCTGACGTGGATGGCACCGACGGCGTGCGGGTCTCGACCGAAGACGGCTGGTGGCTGCTGCGCGCGTCAAACACGCAGGACGTGCTGGTCGCGCGGGCCGAGAGCGAGGATCAAGCCGGGCTCGACCGGCTGCTCGCCCAGATCGACGCGCAACTGGCGGCGTCCGGGCTGAAGCGCGGCGAGCAGGCGGGGCATTAGTGCCCAATACGATCTGGTTTTCCTACATCGGCGCGGCATGCTAGGCCGATTGCTGATTGATCGGCTGCATTCCCCAATTTTGCTTTTTCTTGCAATCTGTCACCCAGTTGATGGTTGATAAGTTATGGTAAAATAAAGGTAATGTGATTTTACTTAGGGTGACGCTGTCACCCTGTCGGTCGATTAGCCGCGAGCCAGCGGGCTATACCACGAAGGGCACTGCCCCGACTGCCGCGATGACCGCCAGCACCAGCGCCAGCGCGCCGCCCTTCGCCTTGCTCCACCCCGCAATGCTGAGCGCGGTTGCGGCCTTGAACAGCGAATTGAGCACGATTGGCGAGAGCAGCACCAGTCCGGCCACCGCCGGGCGCAGCGGTGATCCGGGCAGGTTGCCCATGGTGATGATCGCCGAATCGACGTCGAACGCGCCGGTGATCGCCAGCATGACCGCGAGCCCGGCGTCTCCGAACCGGGCCAGCATCCAGTTCGCAGCGACCGTGGTGAGCATCACCAGCCCCATCAGCAGCAGCGCCGGGCCGAAGGCGAGCGGATTGCGCAAGGCAACCGGGGCGACCGAACCGGCGGCGCCCGCTGCCCGGCGGCGCAATTGCCAAGCGCAGGCGAGCAAGCTGACCGCGCAGCCTGGCACGGCAAACAGCGCCAGGGTGGGCAAGGCAAAGGTCGCCAGCGCACCCGTCAACACCATAACCCGCACGAACATGACGCCAGACGCCAGCGCAATCCCGGCATTGAGAATCGCGGGATCTCCATCCCCATCGCGCAGGCGCGCAGCGAGCGCGGCGGTGACTGCGGTCGACGAAACCATCGATCCCGCCGCCGCCGTCACCAGTATCCCGCGCGCCGCGCCGAGGTGCTGCGCCGCGAAATAGCCGATGAATGAAAAGCCCGAGACCATCACGACCACCAGCCACAGCTGACGCGGCCGCCACGCGTCATAAGGCCCGAACGCAGTATCGGGCAGCAGCGGCAGGATCACCAGCGCGATCAGGGCGAAGCGGGCGATTGCGACGACCTCTTGCTCATCAAGGGTCTTCAGCCAGCCATGCAACCGCGTCCGCAGCGCGAGGACCAGCAGCATGATCCCGCTTGCCGCTGAAGCCAAGGCAAACTCGCCCGCGCCCGCCATATAGCCGCAGGCAAGCGTGAGCAGCCCGGCGACGCTGGCGGTGCCGCTGATCGAATCGCGGCGGGCGGCGCTGCGCCAATATCCGATCACGACCAGGCTGGCGCTCGCCGCCAGCAGTACCGCCGCCAGCGCGCCCGCGCGCGGCTGCATCGCCCCGGCAATGCCGCCCACCAAGCCGAGCAGTCCGAACGTGCGGATGCCGGCAAAACGGCTGCCCGCCGGCGCATGGCGCGCAGTCCACCCGCGTTGCACGCCAACCAGCAACCCCAGCGCCAGCGCCAGGGCAATCGCTTCGAGCTCGGCGTAGTTCAAAAGGGCGGCGGAGGGCATGATCGCGGGTGATGGCACCCATCGGCAACCGCAGCAAGGCTTGCGGGAAACCGGCCGCGCGCACACATTGCGCGCGATGTTCGTCGCCCAGCTCCCCGCTTCTCTCGCGCACTGGTTCACCGCGCGCGGTTGGCAGGTGCGGCGGCATCAGTTGGAGATGCTGGCGGCGGCCGATAGCGGCCAGCATGCCCTGCTGGTGGCGGATACCGGCGCTGGCAAGACGCTGGCGGGGTTCCTGCCCACGCTTGCCGATTTCAGTCCCGAGCGGCTGGCCGGGGCTGCGCCGCCGGAAGGGCTCCACACGCTCTATGTCTCGCCGCTGAAGGCCTTGGCGCACGATGTGCAGCGCAACCTGCTGACCCCGGTGGCAGAGCTGGGCCTGCCAATCAGGATCGAGACCCGCAGCGGCGATACGCCATCTGACCGCAAGGCGCGGCAACGCGCGCGGCCGCCGCATGTGCTGCTGACCACGCCCGAATCGCTCTCGCTGCTGCTGTCCTATCCCGAAGCGGCGACGCTGTTTTCCGGGCTGAAGCGGATCGTGATCGATGAAGTCCACGCCTTCGCCACCGGCAAGCGCGGCGACCTGCTCGCGCTGGCGCTGACCCGGCTGCAGGCGCTGGCGCCCGGGCTGCAACGCGCGGCCTTGTCCGCCACTCTGGCCGACCCGGACCAGTACTGCGGCTGGCTGGCGCCGTTTGGTGATCTGGACAGCGTCGCGCTGGTCAAGGGCGAGGATGGGGCGCAGCCTGAGCTGGAAATCCTGCTGCCGATCGACGCGCGGGTGCCGTGGGGCGGGCATGCGGCAACCTGGGCGGTGCCGCAGCTGATCGAAGCAATCCGCGCCAATCGCACCACGCTGATCTTCACCAACACGCGGTTTCTGGCCGAGTACATCTTCCAGCAATTGTGGGACGCCAATGACGGCAACCTGCCGATCGGCATTCACCACGGGTCGCTGTCCAAGGAGGCGCGGCGCAAGGTGGAGGGTGCGATGGCGCGCGGGGAGCTGCGGGCGCTGGTCGCCACTTCCAGCCTCGATCTGGGGATCGACTGGGGCGATATCGATCTGGTGGTGCAAATGGGCGCGCCCAAGGGCTCGTCGCGGCTGCTTCAGCGGATCGGCCGCGCCAACCACCGGCTCGATGTGCCCAGCCGCGCACTGCTCGCGCCGGGGAACCGGTTCGAGTTTCTGGAGGCGTTTGCGGCGCAGCAGGCGGTCGAAGCGGGCCAGCGCGATGGCGAGGCGTTTCGCCCCGGCGCGCTCGACGTGCTGGCGCAGCATGTGATGGCCTGCGCCTGCGCAGGGCAATTTGATGGCGAGACTCTGCGGCGGGAGGTCTGCTCGTCTGCGGCCTATGTCTGGGTGGACGCGGCCACGTGGGAGCGGGTGCTGAGCTTCGTCGCCAACGGCGGCTATGCGCTGAAAGCCTATGATCGGTTCCAGCGGATCGTGAAGGGGCGCGACGGGCATACTGGCAAAGAATTGTGGCGGCTGACCCATCCGCAACACGCCGCGCGGTTCCGCCTGAATGCCGGGATCATCATCGATTCGGAGATGATCGAAGTGCGGTTTCGCAATGGCCGCGCGCTGGGCCGGGTGGAGGAAAGCTTTGCCGCCAGCCTGAAGCCGGGCAATACCTTTCGCTTCGCCGGGCTCGATCTGGAAGTCGAAGCAATGCGCGAGAGCGAGATCACGGTGCGTGCGGCCAAACGCGCGGGTGCGATCCCCAGCTATATGGGCCAGCGCCTGCCGTTGACCACGCATCTGGCCGAACGGGTTCAGGCGCTGCTGGCGGACCGCGCGGGCTGGGCGCGGTTTCCCGATGATGTGCGCGAATGGCTGGAGGTGCAGGACTGGCGCTCGGTCCTGCCCGAACCCGGCAAGCTGCTGGTGGAGAGTTTTCCCCACGCCGGGCGCGCTTATACCGCCTATTATACCTTCGCCGGGTGGCCGGCCAACCAGTCGCTGGGGATGCTGATTACCCGGCGGATGGAGGCGCTGGGGCTGGGGCCGCTGGGGTTCGTGGCCAATGATTACAGTCTGGCGGTCTGGGCTTTGCGCGCGGTGGACGATCCAGCGGCGCTGCTTTCGCCTGATATTCTGGCGGAGGAGTTCGACGACTGGGTGCAGGAATCGTACCTGCTGCGGCGCGCTTTCCGCGAAGTAGCGGTGATTGCCGGGTTGGTCGATCGCCAGCAGCCCGGCCAGCGCAAGACCGGGCGGCAAGTCACCTTTTCGACCGACCTGATCTATGACGTGCTGCGCAAATATGAGCCGGGCCACGTGCTGATCGAAGCCGCATGGGCCGATGCGCGGGCGCGGCTGACCGATCTGGACCGGGTGAGCGAACTGTTGGAACGGGCGCAGCGGCAGCTGGTCCATGTGGCGCTTGACCGGGTCAGTCCGCTGGCGGTGCCGGTGCTGGTGATGATCGGGCGCGAGTCCATGCCGCAGGGGGCGGCGGATGATGAGCTGCTGTTCGAGGCCGAAAGTCTGGCCGCCGCTGCGATGCGGCCGGGCGGAGGAGAGCGAGTCGCTTTGAAGTAAACCCGGCAAGACGCGGCACAAGTGCGGCACAAAGTGGTTTGGCATGGTTGAAGCGGGGTTGGAACTACGTTCAGACCCCGCCTACACTATGCTCCACCACTTCGGAAAATTCTAATAATATTGATTAGAATCAACAAGATATCGCGTCTTCCGGCTCAATCCGGTGCGCCAGACTGCGCGTATCGTGATATCAGCGGTCTTGGCATATTTGGCGGCTGTAGGAAAACGCTGAATGCGCTCTAATCGGGCTTGGCGAATTCGGCGTACCGATCGTTGCCAACGATCCCGAACGTGTCCGCGCCGGACAGCTTGATCGTGCGCACCGTCTGCGCGGCCAGGTCGTACCGCGCGGCCGCTTCGGCTTCGAATTGCAGCGCCGGTTCGACCGGCAAGTGCCCGGCGGTGACGATCAGCCCGGCGAGCTGCGCCTGCGAGACGGGCGCGGCGTTCCACAGCACGCGGTTGTCAGCCGTGACCAGCACCTTGTTGATCACCGGGTCCAACCGCGCATCGGTTCTGCCGGTCGGCAGTTCCAGTTCCACCGAATGCGTCGCCGCCGGAATGGTGATGATGAACAGGATCAGCAGCACCAGCAGCACGTCGATCAGGGGCGTGGTATTCAGCTCGCCCAGTGGTTCGCTTGGAATGGCTTGAGACATGCTCATGATCGCGCTCCCGCTTGTTGCCAGTCGCTGCACTCAGCAGGCTTTAATGTTACAACATAACATAACAATAGCAAGCGTGATTTTGAAGCGTTTGAGGCTCCCGTTTGGGCGTGAAGAACCTTGGCCAATTCCAGTGCTGCTGTTTTGGCGCGATTGGCCCCGAAGGGCGTGACGGAGGGGTTCTTTTCTACTATCCCACAAAAATGTCCGAACAATTCACCCGCCACCGCCAACCGTGGAAGAGCGACGAGATCCAGAAACTCCACACCCTCGCCGGCAAAGGCAAGGGCCTGAAGGAAATCGCCAAAGCGCTGGGCCGCAGCGAGGAATCCACCAAGGACCGCGCCAAGGCGGACGGGGTGGGGATTGCGAAGTTGCGGTAGATCGCTTCTTAAGGAAGTTTCGTGGAAATCCAATTCAACTGTGTTTTGTCTCACATGGGTTCAAATTTTGCTTGACTTCTAATGTTCAACGACCTCCCCTGTTCTCTTAGAAAGAGGGGGTTGTCATGCGAGTTATTCTTCTGTCTGGGATGATGCTGCTGAGCAGCGCATGCGTACCTGCAGTTCTTAACGAACCACAGTCTCTTGGCGAGATAAATGCTTCATATTCATACATTCCATTGGATCCATTGCCGGTAGATGTTTCCGAACAAGCGAGCTGTGCTCTCAAGATTTCAGATGCGAAAACGCTTCTGGATTCTCTCCCAGACAACGCAGTGCGAATTTCGATTCGTCAACTTAGCGCGAAGGGAGGCATAGAGTTGGGCCCAGCTGCAGTTGGATTAGAGAATAATACATATCAAGTAACTCTTGATTACATAAATGCAGATACTGCAAATGTTAGATTTTTGATTGGCGTTTGGGTAAAGAATTCCGATGAACCAAACAATTTGAGATTTATCCCAATTTCCAACGAAAAAGTACCTGAAGGTGAGTTAGTTGTTGAGCGCTCTGACACTGCAAAAGGTGTAGAAAATCGCCCAAATGTGGTTATTCCTGTTTATGTCGGAGTTGGATTGAGATTAACTGCGACAGTTCAAGTGATAAAAGGCAAGGTAAATCTATCTTCGCTTGGCGCAATAGCTGCGAGTGTTGAGGCTGAACGCTCCGCTGGTTCGCTAGTTGTTCAGACGCTTGGTATAAATGGCAAGCAGGTTGCTGCGAGTTTACCCCTACCGAGCGAACTTAATTCGACGACTATTCAAAATGCAATTTAGAGCTTGGGTGCAATTAAAGCAATTATGTATGATTCTGAGAATACGAGAATAGTTCCGAGGGTGACTGGCATATACAATCCGCTCCCGACGGACGATAAGCGACTTATAAATTTAATTGTCTCGGAGTTGGCGAAGGCCCCAATTCCTTGGAAAACTCCTTGCAGTGGTTCAGGCAGCACCTCTTCGTAGAGAGGTACATGCGGTCACTACGTCGAGTAATAGCCTCACTTAACCCACTCCAGCCCCATTTCCTCATAAATCTCCTTGTTCGAAATCCGCCCAGTTCTCCTCGACCCGGACGTGCAGGAACAGGTGGACTTTCACCCCTAGCAGCGTGGTCAGTTCCTTGCGTGCGGCCTCGCCGATCGATTTCAGCTTTGAGCCGCCTTTGCCCAGCACGATGCCTTTCTGGCTGTCCTTGGCGATCACGATCTGCTGGTGCACTTCGACTGAGCCGTCCTTGCGCACCGTATAGCTTTCGGGCCGCACCGCGCTGTCATAGGGCAGTTCGTCGTGGAGCTGGCGGTAGAGTTGCTCGCGGGTGATCTCGCAGGCGAGCAAGCGCTCGCTGGCGTCGGAGACCTGGTCTTCGGGATAGTGCCACGCACCCTCCGGCATCAGCGCTGCCAGCCGCGCCTTCAGTTCGTCCACCCCGTCGCCGGTCAGGGCGGAGATGAAGAACACCTCGTCAAATGGGGCCTGGCCCGCTTCATCAGCGCCCGCCAGCGCCTGCGCCGTGACCAGCATCGGTTCCTTGGCGGTTTCATCGACCTTGTTGAGCACCAGGATCTTGCGTTCGGGGCGGCCCTGCAGGCTTTCCAGGATCGGTTCGAGGTAATCGAGCCGTTTCTTGCGGCCATCGACCACCAGCAGGATCGCATCGGCCTCTGCCGCGCCATCCCAGGCCGCGCTGACCATCGCGCGGTCGAGCCGCCGCTTGGGCGCGAACAGGCCGGGGGTGTCGGCCAGGATGATCTGCGTGGCGGCGCTGTCGCTCTGCGTCAGCGCAATCCCCATCAGCCGCGCGCGCGTGGTCTGCGCCTTGGCACTGACAATCGCCACCTTCTGCCCCACCAGGGCATTGACCAGCGTGGACTTGCCCGCATTGGGCGCGCCGAGGACGGCGACGAGGCCGCAGTGTTGGGTTTTGAAAGTTTCACTCATCGCTACCCACTACCCGTCTATCCTGAGCTTGTCGAAGGACTGTCCTTCTTTTTGGCCAAGACCGAGATTTTCGCCCAATCACCCCGGATCAGCGCGAGCTTCTTGGCGCGGGACCAGCCCTTTAGCTTCTTTTCGGCGACTTGCGCTTCATATCGCGTGGGAAAGTCTTGCGACCAGACCAGTTCCACTGGCAAATGATCAGCGGTGAAGCCCGCGATTGCCCCGGTAGTGTGTTGCGCGATCCGGCGGTCAAGATCATCGGTGTGGCCAATGTAGAGGTAGCCGCCGCGGCAATGGAGCATGTAACACCAGAACATCGGGTTATGCCGCGAAGAACCAGGACAGCCCTTCGACAAGCTCAGGGTAGACGGGGTTGGGGGCTATTATTTGATTTGCAAACACTGTGGCTCCCCAAAAACCCGTCTGTCCTGAGCTTGTCGAAGGACTGTCCTTCTTCCAGTGCAACGGATCAGACCGTCACCCAAACCGCGCCATAAACGCTTCCGCCGCCAGAGTCTCGGCTTCCTGCTTGCTGGTCCCGGTGGCTTCCACTGCGCCGACGCCGTTTACCGACACTGCAACGGTAAACCGCACCGCGTGATCGGGGCCGCTCCGCTCCACCAGGCGGTACTCGGGCAGCTTCTTGCGGTTCCCTGCGGCCCATTCCTGCAAGGCGGACTTGGGGTGCTTGGAAGTGCCGGCCTTGCCGCCGACTTGCTCGGCCCACAATCGGCGGACCATGTCGCGGGTGGCGTCGAAGCCGTGGGTGACGAAGCTGGCCCCGATCAGCGCCTCGACCACGTCGCCCAGGATATTGTCGCTTTCGAGTCCGCCATCGTCGCGTGCCTGCTTGCCCAGCCGGACGTGTTCGCCCAGCGCAATGTCGCGCGCCACGGCGGCGCAAGTGGTGCGGCTGACCAGTACGTTCAGCCGCTGCGAGAGCTTGCCCTCATCGCCGGTGCCCAGCGCATAGAGCCATTCGCCGATCACCATGCCCAGCACCCGGTCGCCCAGGAACTCCAGCCGCTGGTAATCGCGCGCTGCCCCGGTGGAGCCGTGAGTCAGCGCCTCCAGCCACAGGGCTTCATCCACCGGCGGGCGGCCCGCCAGCGCGGTCAGAAAAGCGTGGGTTTCAGCGCCCAGCACGCGCTCAAAAGGTCCCGCCGATCCGGTCCCAGCGCGCGGCGCTGAACCAGGTCCAGGGCAGCAACCACTCGGCCCCGCCATCGGTGGACCACATCATCACCGTCGCGCGGCCGACCAGATTGGCTTGCGGGACCAAGCCGATCCCGCCGCCGGGGACGGCTTCAAAGCGGCTGTCTTCCGAATTGTCGCGGTTGTCGCCCATCAGGAACAGCGCGTCCTTGGGCACCACTACGGCAGGGGTGTCGTCCTGCGGCCGCGTGCCCAGATCGAGGATCTGGTAGCTGCGCCCGCCGGGCAGCGTTTCGGTGAACCGGGGATAGCGGCAGACATCCACCCCGTCATCGCGCTTGGCGGCAAACTGCGGGGAATAGCATTTGGTGTTGGGGCTTACTTCGACCTCGAAATCGGCAGCCTGCTGTTTCGGGATCGCCTGACCGTTGAGGTGCAGCACCCCGCCGATCATCTGCACGGTATCGCCGGGCAGGCCGATCACGCGCTTGATATAGTCGACATCGTTCAGCGGCGGCTGCTTGAAGATCACGACGTCGCCGCGTTCGGGGGTGGAGGCGAAGACCCGGCCGGGGATCAGCGGCAGGCTGAACGGCAGCGAGTACTTCGAAAAGCCATAGGGCCACTTGGCCGCGAGCAGATAGTCACCGTTCTGCAGCCGCGGCAGCATGGATTCGCTGGGGATGTTGAACGGGGACAGGAAGAAGCTGCGGAAGATCACCACGAACACCACCAGCTTCAGCAGGAACACAGGGAAGCTGTCCTCCTTCTTCGCGGGCTTGGCGGGCGGGGCAGCGGGCGCTGCGGGATCGGCGAGGGCTGCATTGGCAGAGGGCGTGGTGGTTTCGGTCATTGCCTTGGTTCCATGTTGGTCAGCGCCGCGCCCGTCAAGTGGGCATAGTGTATTATAGATATAGAGCACGTCGCCAGCAAGGGGTGCAAATCACGCGGGCGCATACGTTTTCTGCCCCTTGGCGGCGCGACGCAGGGCGGGCATAGGGCGGGTCAG
This sequence comes from uncultured Alphaproteobacteria bacterium, assembly GCA_963802015.1. Classification (GTDB taxonomy): domain Bacteria; phylum Pseudomonadota; class Alphaproteobacteria; order Sphingomonadales; family Sphingomonadaceae; genus Novosphingobium. The sequence continues at coordinate 434,155 of CAWDHB010000001.1, read as the reverse complement.
ACAGGAGATACCGGCATGAGCGATACCACCGCAATCTGGGCCGAGCTGGCCGCGCTGCCGCAGCGCAGCTTGGGCGAGCTGTTTGCCGCAACAGACCGCGTGGGGCGCTATTCCACCCGCTTTCCTTTGCCGGATGGCGCGGGGATCCAGTTCGACTGGTCGAAGACGCACCTTGATGAAGCGCTGCTGGCCGGGTTTGAGCGGCTCGCGGAAGCCACCCGCTTTGCGGAACGTCGCGATGCCTTGTTCAATGCCGAGGTTGTCAACGTGACTGAGGGCCGCGCCGCCACGCACACGATGATGCGCGGCGCGGGCGATCCGGCGAAGGTCGAAGAAGCCGAGGCGCTGCTGCGGCGGATGGGCGCTTTGGTGGAGGCGATCCACAGCGGCGCGCTGGGTGAGGTCAAGCACCTGATCCACATCGGCATCGGCGGATCGGCGCTGGGGCCGAAGCTGGCGATTGACGCCCTGGCGCGCGATCTACCGCGGGTGCAGGTGCATGTCGTCTCCAACATCGATGGCTGCGCGCTGGAGCAGGCGTTTGCCGCTTGCGATCCCGCGACGACGATGGTGGCGGTGGCCAGCAAGACCTTCACCACGATTGAAACGATGACCAACGCGGCCTCCGCGCTGACCTGGCTGGGGGAGCACGGGGTCGCCGATCCCTATGGCCGCGTGGTCGCGCTGACCGCCTTTCCGGACAAGGCGGTCGAGTGGGGCGTGGACGAAACCCGCGTGCTGCCGTTCCCCGAAAGCGTCGGTGGGCGCTATTCGTTGTGGTCCTCGATCGGGTTCCCGATTGCGCTGGCCATCGGGATGGAGGAATTCGCGCAGTTCCTGGCTGGGCGCGGCGGCGATGGACGCGCATTGCTGGAGCCATGATGGCGCAGCCAACCTGCCGCTGCGCGCGGCTTTCGCGGATCAATACTACACCCGCCTGCGTGGCTGCCAGACCCGCGCCTGCTTCGCCTATGACGAGCGGCTGGCGCTGTTGCCCGACTATCTCCAGCAGCTGGAGATGGAATCGAACGGCAAATCAGTGAGGGTCGATGGCGCGCCAGTCGGACGGCCCGACCGCGCCGATCACCTGGGGCGGGGTCGGCACCGACGGCCAGCACGCGGTGTTCCAGCTGCTGCATCAGGGCACCAACCTGGTCCCGGTGGATTTCATCGCCACCATCGCGCCGGGGGATGACCTTGACCCCGCGCATCACCGGATCCTGCTGCAAAACTGCTTTGCGCAAGGCGCGGCGCTGATGGCGGGCAAGGCCAGCGCGAACCCGGCGCGCGCTTATCCGGGGAACCGCCCTTCGGCCACGATCCTCTGCGACGATCTCGACGCCGCGACGCTGGGCGCGCTGCTGGCGTTCCACGAACACCGCACCTTTGCCAACGCCGTGCTGCTGGAAATCAACCCGTTCGACCAGTTCGGGGTGGAACTGGGCAAGGAGATCGCCAACGCCATCGCCAAGGGCGGCGGCAGCTTTGATGCGAGCACGAGGCGCTGCTGGAGATGGCGGGGATCGCCTGACGCGCAAGGCTGCGCGAATGCTTCGACAAGCTCAACATGAGCGGGCGTGGCGTAAACCTGAAGGACCAGATAGCAGGTCACAAAGCCTGAACCCTACCTTCCGCTCAGCCTGAGCTTGTCGAAGGCCCTGCGCCGCGCCATATCGCCCGCAGCAGGAGCGCACTGATGACCGACACTTACGACTACGACCTCTTCGTCATCGGCGCTGGCTCGGGCGGGGTGCGCGCATCGCGGATCGCGGCCGGCCACGGCGCGCGGGTGGCGGTGGCGGAAGAGTACCGGGTCGGCGGGACCTGCGTGATCCGCGGCTGCGTGCCCAAGAAGCTGCTGGTCTATGGCTCGCACTTTGCCGAGGACCTGGCCGATGCGCGCCGGTTTGGCTGGGACACCACCGGGGCCAGCTTTGACTGGGTGACCCTGCGCGACAATGTCGCGGCCGAGGTCGACCGGCTGGAGGGGCTCTACGGCCAGACCTTCGCCAATGCCGGGGTCGAGGTGTTTCACGAACGCGCTGTGGTCGCCGGGCCCAACCGGGTGCGGCTCGCCAGCGGGCGCGAGGTCAGTGCGGCGCAGATCCTGATCGCGACCGGGGCCTGGCCGGCTGTACCGCCGATTCCGGGAGCCGAGCTGGGGATCACCTCGAACGAAGTGTTTCACCTGCCTGCGCTTGCCCAAGCGGGTGGTGATCGCCGGGGCGGGCTATATCGCCAACGAGTTCGCCGGGATCTTCAACGAACTGGGCGTCGCAGGTAACGCTCGCCACGCGCGGCGACCAGATGCTGCGGTCCTACGATCAGGAGATCGTCGGCAAGCTGCTGGGGATCAGCCGCGAAAAGGGCATCGACGTGCGGCTGAACTTCCCGTTCCAGGGGGTGAGCAAAGCCGCCGACGGCAGCCTGCTGGTCGATGGCGGCGCTGCCGGCACAATCGAAACCGATCTGGTGCTCTGGGCGATCGGGCGCGTGCCGAACAGCGCTGGCCTGGGGCTGGCCGAAGCTGGGGTGGCGCTCGATCAGGATGGCGCGGTCGTCGTGGACGAATACAACCGCACCAATGTGCCCGGCATCCACGCGGTCGGCGATGTCACCAACCGGGTGCAACTGACCCCGGTGGCGATCCGCGAGGGGCATGCCTTTGCCGATACCGTGTTCGGCGGCAACCCGCGCAGCGTTGCCTATGACACGATCCCGACCGCCGTGTTCAGCAATCCGCCGATTGCCTCGGTCGGCCCGACCGAAGAGGCGGCGCGCGCGCTCTATCCGCAGCTCAAGGTGTACAAGAGCGACTTCCGCGCGATGAAGAACGTCCTCGCCGGGCGCCAGGAGCGCGCGCTGTACAAGATGCTGGTCGATGGCGCGACCGACAAGGTCGTGGCGCTGCACCTGATCGGGCCCGACAGCGCGGAAATCCTGCAGGCCGCGGCGATTGCGGTCAAAGCCGGGCTGACCAAAGCGGACTTCGACGACACCGTCGCGCTGCACCCCAGCATGGCCGAAGAGCTGGTGCTGATGCGCTAGGTTGCATTATGCAACCAATCGGCTAGTCTCCCGCGTCAATACGCATTGGGAGAGCATCATGCACCTGCTCGGCAAAACCATCCTCGTCACCGGCGGCAGCGACGGGATCGGCAAGCAGCTTGCACGCCAATTGCAGGCGGCAGGGCGCGACGGTGATCGTCCATGGCCGCAACCCGGAACGGCTCGGCGCGATGGCGGCGGAAGGGTTTGAAACGATCCAGGCCGATCTCTCCGCCCCGGCCGGGGTGGAGGCTTTGCTCACCGGGTTGGGTGCGCGCCAGCTCGACATTCTGATCAACAACGCCGGGGCTGGGGTGGATCATGATTTCCGCGAAGGCCAGCCCGATCTGGACGAGGCGGAGCCGCACGATTTACCTCAACCTGACCGCGCCGATCCACCTGATAACGCGCGCTGATGCCGATGCTGCGAGCCGCGCCCAAGGCGATGATCGTCAACGTTACCTCGGGCCTCGCGATCGCGCCGCGCGCGGGCGGGCCGGTCTATTGCGCCACCAAGGCCGCGCTGCGCAGCTATACGCAGGCGGTGCGCTCTCAGTTGCAGGACACCAGTGTGCGGCTGCTGGAGGCGCTGCCGCCGGTGGTCGAAACCCAGCTGACCGCCGGGCGCGGCAGCAAGAAGATGGCCCCGGAAGAATGCGCGCGGCAAATCGTGACGGCAATCGAGCAGCGACGCGGATGAGGCCAATGTCGGCCTGGTCAAGCTGCTGCAACTGGTCAACTCGATCTCGCCAGCATTGGCGCGGCGGATCATGCTGCAGTTCTAAAGTCCTTCCCATCCTCCCCTTCAGACGAGGGGATCCAGCAAATGGGGGAGGTGGCATCGAGCGCAGTACTCGTGTCGGAGGGCTATCCACGCTGAGACTTGGTCGGTCCTGGCGGTCTGGCTCCGTCTACGAGAGCTTGCGAGTACTTGCCTGTGCCACCTCCACCAGCTTCGCTAGTCCTTCTCTCCCAATGAGAGAGGAACGTGGTCTACCCCACCCGGTACGGCACCACCCCGCGCTGATCGGGATCGACGCTGATCGCGCGGTCGCTGGGCGGGAAGGCGCGCTGGTCGCAGTCGGGGCGGGGGCAGATCCGGCAGCGATACGCCGATCTTGGTCGCGGCGGTGGTCGAGCCGAGGTCTAGCCCATCGGCATAGACGAATTCGCCAGCGTGCTCCGCCTCGCAGCCCAGCGCCACGGCATAGCGGCGCGGCAGACGGTCATAGCGGCCCGATGGCTTGACCAGCCCCTTGGCCATCGAGACATAGCGCACCCCGTCGGGCGTCTCGGCCAGCTGGACCAGGATGCGGTCGGGGATCGCCACCGCCTCGTGCACGATCCACAGCGGGCAAGCCCCGCCGAACCGCGCGAATTGCAGCCGGGTGGCGGAATGGCGCTTGGTGATGTTGCCCGCCATATCGACCCGGCAAAAGAAGAACGGCACGCCCTTCGCCTCCGCGCGCTGAAGCGTGGAGAGGCGGTGGCAGGTCTGCTCGAAACTGGTGCCGAAAGCTCTGCGCCAGCCGGTCGATATCGTGCCGCACCGCGCGGGCCTCGGCGCGGAACCGGCGATAGGGCATCAGCAGCGCCCCCGCTGCATAATTGCACAGCCCGACGAACAGCAATTGCCGCGAGGCGGCGTTTTTGAGCGCGGCCTGTTCGATCACCGCCGCGATCTCGTCCTTCAGCGCCAGCGCGGCAAGCTGGTGCGCGAGCTGGAACCGGCGGCTTTCGGCCGGCTGGCCGGGGTCGATGGTCAGATGGCCCATCTCGGCATCGAAGCTGCGCAGGCCCGATTGGGCGGAATAGATCAACGAAATCGACAGCGCGTCCTTGAGGTAGGCTTCGATGGCGGCGGTGCTCGGGCGACGTGCCCGCCAAGCTTGGCGGCCAGCGCCTCTGCCGCGCGATCAATGCGAGTCGACGTAGTTGCCCGCCAGATGGAACCAGTCGCGCACTTCCTCCCATGGCAAGCGGGCGGTGCCGCCGGTGTCCGAGGCGAGCGCTTCATCGACCATCTGCAAACGCTGGCCCGAGCGGCGATAGGCCTCGTGCAGCGCAATGAAGCGCTCGGCCAGCGCGGGCTGCTGCTCGGCAAACCGGGCGAGCTGCGCTGCGTCGAGCGGTTCCGGGAACAGCGGATCGGCATTGGCCTCACGCAGCGCGGCGAGCCGGGTTTCCGCGTCCCCCGCCCCAATTTCGCGCCAGTCGAGCGGGAAGGCGCGGGACAGGCGTTCGATCAGCGCCGGGGTAAGCGGGCGGTCATCGTGCTCCAGCTGCGAGAGGTAGGAGGTGCTGATCGCCAGCAGTTCCCCCATCGCCGCCTGATTCAACCCCCGCTCCGCGCGCAGCGCCTTCAATCGCTCTCCCGCAAAAATCCGACGCTTGACCATGACGAAACCCCTCTGCGCCTCCCTGCTTCCTCTGCGCCTCTGCGTGAACCAATCAAAGGGTTAGTTCACGCAGAGGCGCGGAGAAGAAATGGGAGGCGCGGAGGGACTAGGCCGCGTTCGCGGAATTTTGCAAATATGCCGTTTGCAATTTTGCAAATTCACATTGGACATTGCCTGCGGCGCGTTGCATGCCGCTCTGCTCCGCAATCCGCTCCGGGGAATCGAATGTCCGCCAATATCGCCGAAATGGACCAGCGCCGTGCCGCCGCTCGCCTGGGGGGCGGGCAGAAGCGGATCGATGCGCAGCACGCCAAGGGCAAGCTGACCGCGCGCGAGCGGCTTGAGCATTCTGCTCGACGAAGGACTCGTTCGAAGAAACCGACATGTATGTCGAGCACAATTGCGTGGACTTCGGGATGCCCGATCAGACCATTCCTGGCGACGGCGTAGTCACCGGCAGCGGCACGATCAACGGGCGGCTGGTCTATGCCTATGCGCAGGATTTCACCGTGTTCGGCGGTGCGGTTAGCGAACGCCACGCGATGAAGATCTGCAAGGTGATGGACGCGGCGATGAAGGTGGGCGCGCCGGTGATCGGCCTGAATGACAGCGGCGGCGCGCGCATTCAGGAAGGCGTCGCGTCGCTCGGCGGCTATACCGAGATTTTCCAGCGCAATGTCCTGGCCAGCGGCGTGGTGCCGCAGCTTTCGCTGATCATGGGGCCTTGCGCGGGCGGGGCGGTCTATTCGCCGGCGATGACCGACTTCATCTTCATGGTGAAGGACAGCAGCTATATGTTCGTCACCGGGCCGGACGTGGTCAAGACCGTGACCAACGAAGTGGTGACGCAGGAGGAACTGGGCGGGGCGGTGACCCACAGCACGAAGACTAGCGTCGCCGATCTCGCGCTGGAAAACGACATCGAAGCCCTGCTGACCGCGCGTGATTTGATCGACTACCTGCCGCTGAACAACCAGTCCGGCGTGCCCGAACGCCCGACCAGCGACCCATGGGACCGGCTGGAAGACAGCCTCGACACCCTGATCCCGGCCAACGCCAACCAGCCCTATGACATGCATGAGGTGGTGAAAAAGGTGCTGGACGAGGGCGAGTTCTTTGAAATCCAGCCGAAGCACGCCGCCAATATCATCACCGGGTTCGGCCGGATTGAGGGCCGCACCGTCGGCGTGGTCGCCAACCAGCCGTTTGTGCTGGCGGGCGTGCTCGATATCAACGCCAGCAAGAAGGCCGCGCGGTTCGTGCGGTTCTGCGATTGCTTTGAAATCCCGATCATCACCTTCGTCGACGTGCCCGGCTTCCTGCCCGGCACGAGCCAGGAATACGGCGGGATCATCAAGCACGGCGCGAAACTGCTGTTCGCCTATGCCGAAGCAACCGTGCCCAAGATCACCGTGATCACCCGCAAGGCCTATGGCGGCGCCTATTGCGTGATGAGCTCAAAGCACCTGCGCGGCGACCTCAACTACGCCTGGCCGACCGCCGAAATCGCCGTGATGGGCGCGAAGGGCGCGGTCGAGATCATCTTCCGCCAGGACATCGGCGATCCCGACAAGATTGCGGAACGCACTAAGGAATACGAAGACCGCTTCGCCAACCCGTTCGTGGCGGCGAGCAAGGGCTTTATCGATGAGGTGATCCACCCGCATTCCACCCGGCGGCGGATTGCGCTGGGGCTGCGGAAGCTGCGGGGGAAGAGCCTTGAAAATCCGTGGAAGAAGCATGATAATATTCCGCTTTAGGATGGATTGAAATGACCGATCAAAACTCAGATCTGAGGCAAATCAAAACTGATTTAGTTTCAAAACAACTCGAAAAGTCGATGGATTTTTCTCTGGGATTGATCAAGTGGATGCTTGCGACCTTGTTGTTCCTGAATGGAACTGCATTGTTGTTTATTTTGAATAATGGAGAACTAAGGCCGCTAATTTTGAAGGGGCCTGGTTGGATTTATGCCATAGGATTAGTATTGCCGGTTGTGGCTGGTGTATTGATTTTCAAGTCAATTGTAGAGTTTGGAAGTGAACTCACACAGGCAATGTGGGGAGGGAGGCACTTCGAGGTAGATAACATCGAGGCTTTAGCACCTTAAATCAACTCAAAAGTCGACGATGGGACTCGCTGGGCTTTGTTTGTTCTTGTCTGCGATCTGCTTCGTCGGTGCAGGTGTTTGGACTGCGAAAGCGACATCTGAATTGCCCAAAAAGCTTGCTATCGAAGCCAAATCAAAATGAAATTTGGCCACCTCAACCACACGAGCGCAGCAGCGCGACCAAAGCCCCTCCCCTTTGGGGAGGGGTGGACGTTCGGCGCTGTGTCACGCGCGCAACGCCGAACCCCCACCCCGCTGCGACTAAGGCAGCAAGCTGCCAAGTCTCGCTGCCCCTCCCCTGCGGGTAGGGGGTTAGTGTCATGAAGTTGGGAAGACTCAACCACATCGGGATCGCCACACCCTCCATCGCGGAGTCCATCGTGTTCTACCGCGATGTCATGGGCGCGACCAAGATCCACGAGCCGTTTGACCTGGAATCGCAGGGCGTGAAGGTCTGCTTTGTCGACACGCCGGGTAGCGACGGCGCGCTGAACGGCACCCAGATCGAGCTGATCGAGCCGCTGCCCGGCAACACCAGCATCGCCAGCTTCCTGGAGAAGAACCCGGCCGGCGGGCAGCATCATATGTGCTACGAAGTGCCCGATGTGCACGCCGCCAAGGCCGAGTTCGAGGCCCTGGGCAAGCGTGTGCTGGGCGAACCCCGGATCGGCGCGCACGGCACGCTGATCTTCTTCGTGCATCCGCGCGATATGCAGGGCGTGCTGACCGAAATCATGGAAACGCCGAAAGAGGATACGCACTGGTCGAATTGACGGCGGTGCCGTCACCCTGAACTCGTTTCAGGGTCCATCGCGCCGAATATCCGGGGCGCGGTGAGAAACGAAAACGGAGCCGTTCTGCTGCCTGACAGCACTTCGGTTTGAGACGAGAAATGGACCCTGAAACAAGTTCAGGGTGACGAGGTTTTAGAGATCTGGATTTGGAGAGCGACATGGCTGATTACGAAACGATCCTGACCGAGCGTGTGGGCAATGTGCTCAAGCTCACGCTCAACCGGCCTGAACGGCTCAATGCTGCTTCGATCCAGCTGGCCGAGGAACTGGGTGCGGCGTTCTATGACCTGGGCGACGCGCGCGCGGTGCTGATCACCGGGGCGGGCAAGGGCTTCTGCTCGGGCGCGGACCTTGCGGCGCGCGGCAAGCAAAGCGCGTTGCAACAGCAGGGCGGCAGCCACCGGGCGCTGCAGAATTACTACAACCCGGTGGTCACGCAGATCCTGCGCTGCCCGGTGCCGGTGGTGACCGCGGTCAACGGCGCGGCGGCGGGGGTCGGCTGCTCGATCGCGCTGGCGGGTGACTTCGTGCTGGCGGCCAAGAGCGCCTATTTCCTCCAGGCTTTCGTCAACATCGGCCTCGTGCCCGATGGCGGCAGCACCTGGCTGCTCGCCCGCGCAATCGGCCGCGCCCGCGCCACCCGGATGATGATGCTGGGCGAAAAGATCGGGGCTGAGCAGGCCGAAGACTGGGGCCTGATCTACAAGGCGGTCGAAAACGAAGCGCTGATGGACGAGGCCATGGCACTCGCCACCCGCCTGTCCGAAGGACCCACGGTGTCTTACCGCACGATGAAGGCCAACATCGCCACCGCGCTCGACGGCACCCTGCCGCAAGTGCTGCTGGCCGAAGCCGAAGGCCAGCGGATCGCCGGGGCCAGCGAAGATGCGAAGGAAGGCGGGATGGCGTTCATCCAGAAGCGCAAGGCCGAGTTCAAGGGTCGGTGAAGTCACGTCACCCCGGCGCAGGCCGGGGCCCAGCCCTTGCGAAGAAAGTCGCGGAGCGGCGTTTTTGATTGGACTGGGTCCCGGCCTGCGCCGGGATGACGGTCTTGGAGATGAGGTAAGCCGATGATCTTCTACAACAGCCCAAACCCCGCCCCGAACCCGCGCCGGGTCCGCATTTTCGCCGCGGAAAAGGGGATCGCGCTCGATACGCGTGACCTCTCGATCCCAGCGCGCGAGCACAAGTCCGACGAATTCCTCGCGCTCAACCCGCGCGGGCAGACGCCGGCCTTGCAGCTGGATGACGGGACCGTGATTGCGGAAAGCGTCGCGATCTGCCGCTATCTGGAAGTCTTGCAGCCAGAACCACCGCTGTTTGGGACCAGTCCCAAGGAACAGGCGCTGATCGAGATGTGGAACCGCCGGGTGGAGATGATCCTGATGCCGCCGGTTGGCGCGGTCTGGGTCCACACCCACAAGTTCACTTCAGCGTTGCCGGGGCGCAATCTGGAATGGGGCGAGGCCAATCGCCCGCGCATTCACGATGCGATGCAGTTTTTCGATGCATCGCTGGATGGCCGGGAGTTCCTGGCCGCTGATCACTTCACCATCAGCGATATCCTGTTGCTGACCACAATCGATTTTTCGACCTTTATCGGCATGCCGATGCCGGACTCGCTATCCCACCTGCGCGCCTGGCACGCGCGCGTATCGGCGCGCCCCAGCGCGGCTGCTTGAGAACCTGACATGACCAAACCGACTGTAACCGACTGGCAGGCCGCCGCGACCAAAGAGGTCAAAGGCAAAAATCTGACCTGGCACACGCCAGAAGGGATCGCCGTCAAGCCGCTCTACACAGCGGAGGATGCCGGTGACCCAGGCCTGCCCGGTTTCGCCCCTTTCACGCGCGGCGTGCGCGCCAGCATGTATGCGGGCCGCCCGTGGACGATCCGGCAATATGCAGGCTTCTCCACCGCCGAGGAGAGCAACGCGTTCTATCGCCGCAACCTTGCCGCCGGGCAAAAGGGCCTGTCGGTGGCCTTCGATCTCGCCACGCACCGGGGCTATGACAGCGATCATCCGCGCGTGGTCGGCGATGTCGGCAAGGCCGGGGTGGCGATTGACAGCGTTGAGGATATGAAGATCCTGTTCGACGGGATTCCGCTCGATCAGATGTCGGTCTCGATGACCATGAACGGCGCGGTGATCCCGATCCTGGCGTTCTTCATCGTCGCGGGTGAAGAGCAGGGCGTGCCGCTGGCGCAGCTCGACGGGACGATCCAGAACGACATCCTCAAGGAGTTCATGGTCCGCAACACCTATATCTATCCGCCCGAACCTTCGATGCGGATCGTGTCGGACATCATCGCATATACTTCCGCTAACATGCCGAAATTCAACTCGATTTCGATCTCGGGCTATCACATGCACGAAGCCGGGGCGACCGCGGTGCAGGAACTGGCCTTCACCATCGCCGACGGCAAGGAATATGCCCAGCGCGCGATGGCGGCGGGGCTGGATATTGACGCCTTTGCAGGACGTTTGAGCTTCTTCTTCGGCATCGGCATGAACTTCTTCATGGAAGTGGCCAAACTACGCGCCGCGCGCACGCTGTGGCACCGGGTAATGGACGGGCTGGGGGCGAAGGACGAGCGGAGCAAGATGCTGCGCACCCATTGCCAGACCTCGGGGGTCTCGCTGCAAGAGCAGGACCCCTACAACAACGTCATCCGCACCACGATCGAGGCGATGGCGGCGACGCTGGGCGGCACCCAGAGCCTCCACACCAACGCGCTCGACGAGGCGATTGCCTTGCCAACCGACTTCAGCGCGCGGATTGCCCGCAACACTCAGATCGTGCTCGCCGAGGAAAGCGGGATCACCAAGGTGGTCGATCCGCTTGGCGGTTCCTACTACGTCGAGGCGCTGACCTCGGAACTGGTCGATCAGGCCTGGGCGATGATCGAGGAAGTGGACGCGCTGGGCGGCATGACCAAGGCGGTTGCGACTGGTATGCCCAAGCAGCGGATCGAACAGGCCGCCGCCGCGCGGCAGGCGCGGGTTGACCGGGGCGAGGATGTGATGGTCGGGGTCAACAAGTACCGGCTGGCGGAAGAAGCGCAGCTCGATACGCTGGAGGTGGACAACCACGCGGTGCGTGATGGCCAAATTGCGCGGTTGAAGAAGCTGCGGGCGGAGCGCGACGAGGCGCAGTGTCAGGCGGCGCTGGCAGCGCTGACGGCTGGTGCTCTTCCTCCCCGAACGGGGAGGGGACCCATCGCAGATGGGGGAGGGGCACAAGCGAGTACTCCCGCCCCCGAAAGCTCAGGAGTACCCGATGGTGCCCCTCCACCAGCTTCGCTGGTCCCCCTCCCTGTGCCGGGGAGGAATTTGCTCGCCCTCGCCGTCGACGCCGCGCGCGCCCGCGCAACGCTCGGCGAAATCTCCGACGCCATGGAAGTCGCGTTCGGCCGCTATGGGACTCAGCCGGTGCCGGTCACCGGGGTCTATGGCCCAGCCTATGCCGAGGATGCGAGGTACGCTCAGGTGATCGAGGGCGTCCAGGCCGTCGCCCGCCGCCTCCACCGCGATCCGCGGCTGCTGGTCGCCAAGATGGGCCAGGACGGGCACGACCGCGGCGCCAACGTGATCGCCAGCGCCTTCACTGACATGGGCTTTGATGTGACCAGCTCGCCGCTGTTCCAGACGCCGGAGGAGACGCTGGCCTTGGCGCTGGAAAAGGACGTCGACGCCATCGGCGCGAGCAGCTTGGCGGCGGGCCACAAGACCCTGATCCCCGAACTGATCCGCCTGCTGCGCGAAGCTGGCCGCCCAGACATCAAAGTCGTCGCCGGCGGCGTAATCCCACCGCAGGACTACGACTTCCTGCGCGATGCCGGGGTCCAGGGGATCTATGGGCCGGGTAGCAACGTGGTGGAATGCGCGGCGGATATGCTGCGGCTGCTGGGGCACAATATGCCGCCGGTGGAGGGTGGGGAATGACCTTGCCTCGTTCGCGCCGCATGATATTCTACCTCTATTGCAGCAAAGGGTAGAATGATGGGCGTCCAAATGAACATCAAAAACGTCGAAGTGGTGGAACTAGCGGCGGAGTTGGCGCGTGCCGAAGGAATCAGTCGGACCGAGCTGCTGCTCGAAGCCTTGCGCGCGTGGAAGCGGCAGCGCGACAGCGAGAGCATCTACGCAAGGGCGCTTGCCATCTGCCGCGATACGGCACCGCGCCTGCCCGATACGCAATTGTCACTCGCCCACGGTGATTTGCTGTACGACGAATACGGCTTGCCGGCATGATCGTGGACACTTCTGCCATCGTCGCCATGCTCCAACTGGAGCCGGAAGCGACTGCAATGCTCAAGCTGCTCAGCACCAGCGATGACAAGCGCATGTCCTCAGGAACCTATCTGGAATGCGGGATTGTGATCGACAAGGCGAAGGACGAGCAGGCCAGCGTCAATCTTGATGCGCTCATTCGTGACCTAAGAATCGACATCGTTCCCGTTACCCCCGAACAGGCCAAGATTGCCCGCCAAGCATACCGAGATTTCGGCAAGGGCAGCGGGCACGAGGCGCGGCTTAACTTTGGCGATTGTTTTGCTTTCGCGCTGGCAAAGGAACGAAGCGACACGCTTTTGTACAAGGGCGATGACTTTTACCGTGCCGGATTCAGGAGGTTGGTTTGATGGATATCAAGAGGCCGGGCAGCAATGTGGTCGAATGCGCGGCGGATATGCTGCGGCTGCTGCTGGGGCACAATATGCCGCCGGTGGAGGGGTGAACCCTATGCTGCCAGAACTTCGCGCCGCACCGCATCGCCGGACTTTGCCTCGGCCATGTACAGGTCATAGCCTGACTGCATGTCGAGCCACAGCCGTGCAGGCGTGCCAAGGCTGGCTTCCAGCCGCAATGCGGTATCCGGGCTGATGCCGCGCCGTCCCGCTACAATATCCTGGATGCGCTGCGGCGAAACGCGCAGCTTGAGTGCGAAGGCGTTGGCGGAAAGCCCGCGCGCTTCGAGTTCTTCCTTGAGCACCGCGCCGGGGTGCACTTGTTCGAATGCGAACTGGGTCACGAAAACCTCCTCAATGATAATCTACAATCTCAACGTCTTCGGCATTGCCATCAATAAACCGGAACACCAGTCGCCACGGCCCGTTGATCGTCATCGCCCATTGGCCCTGCCGGTCTCCAACCAGAGCATGAAGCCCGACCGATTTGAGCGGCGGAATGTCATCAAGCGATTGCGCGGCCCGCAAAATCTTCAATCGCGCCATCGCTTTTGCGACGTCCATTCCGCTGAACTTGCTCTTGCCATCTATGGCAAAGCGTTCCGTCGAGCGATAGGCGAAGCTCCTTATCACATGGGTGGCGTAGCATGAAAAGCATGACATGGAAAGCGTTGCATCGAAAGGGCGAGGTCCAGGGGATCTGCTGGCTGGGCAGCAATGTGGTCGAATGTGCGGCGGATATGCTGCGCCTGCTGGGGCATAATATGCCTCCGGTGGAGGGGTAGCTGTGTCACGCACCCGCACCCCAACCATCTCCGTCGCCCCGTGCTTGACACGGGGCTTGGCTGCATTTGCGACGTCGCGAGGAAGCCTAACCCCGTGTCAAGCACGGGGAGACGATGGAGGAGTAGGGGTAAGATTTGCGTACCCTCAAACCCGTCATGCTGAACTTGTTTCAGCATCCATTTCTCCCCGCAGGGCTTCGGCCCGTGCGGCGCGATGGACCCTGAAACGAGTTCAGGGTGACGATGAAGGGGAGGTGGCGAGGTGAAACAGGCTAACCAACTGTTGTTTTGGCTCATCGGATTGCCGGTGGGAGCCATCGTCTGGATCGCAATGGTTGGCCCCAAGATTGGAATTTTTACGCTGCTGGCTGCCTTTGCCTGCCTCGGCATAATTGTGCTCAGCAAGGATCGAAGAGAAAACTGATGTTCAAAAAAATCCTCATCGCCAACCGTGGCGAAATTGCTTGCCGGATCATCAAGACGGCGCGGCGGATGGGTATCCAGACCGTTGCGGTCTATTCCGATGCCGATGCCCGCGCGCCGTTTGTGCAGATGGCCGACGAAGCCGTGCACATCGGCCCGTCGCCTGCCGCGCAGAGCTATCTGATCGCCGACAAGATCATCGCGGCGGCCAAGCAGACCGGGGCCGAGGCGGTCCATCCGGGCTATGGGTTCCTGTCCGAACGCACCAGCTTTGCCGAGGCGTTGGCCAAGGAAGGCATCGCCTTTATCGGCCCGCCGGTGAACGCCATCGCCGCGATGGGCGACAAGATCGAGTCCAAGAAGCTCGCGCTGAAAGCGGGCGTCAATGTCGTCCCCGGCTTCGTCGGCGAGATCGAGGATACCGAGCACGCGGTGCGGATTTCGGCTGAGATCGGCTATCCGGTGATGATGAAGGCCAGCGCCGGCGGCGGCGGCAAGGGGATGCGGCTGGCCTATAGCGAGCAGGACGTGCGCGAGGGCTTCGAGGCGACCAAGCGCGAGGGGCTCAACTCGTTCGGCGATGACCGCGTGTTCATCGAGAAATTCATCCTCAACCCGCGCCATATCGAAATCCAGATCCTGGGCGATCAGCACGGCAATATCCTCTACCTCAACGAGCGCGAATGCAGCATCCAGCGCCGCCACCAGAAGGTGGTCGAGGAAGCGCCGTCGCCGTTCGTCACGCCCAAGATGCGCAAGGCGATGGGCGAGCAGTGCGTCGCGCTGTCGCGCGCGGTGGGGTACTATTCGGCGGGGACGGTCGAACTGATCGTCAGCGGCGCGGACCCGAGCGGCGAGAGCTTCTACTTCCTCGAAATGAACACCCGGCTGCAGGTGGAACACCCGGTGACCGAGGCGATCACCGGCATCGATCTGGTCGAACAGATGATCCGCGTCGCTTATGGCGAAAAGCTCGCCATGACGCAGGACGACATCAAATCGACGGCTGGGCGATCGAAAACCGCGTCTATGCCGAAGATCCCTATCGCGGGTTCCTGCCCTCCACCGGGCGGCTGGTGCGCTACAACCCGCCCGTCGATGGCTGGCGAGGACGACGGCGCGGGCAACGGACGGCGCGGCGTGGACGGAGTGCGGGTTGATGACGGCGTCTATGAAGGCGGCGAAGTCTCGATGTTCTATGACCCGATGATCGCCAAGCTGATCACCTGGGGCGAGACCCGCGACGAGGCGGCCGACAAGCAGATCGCCGCATTGGACGCGTTCGAGATCGAAGGCCTCGGCCACAACATCGATTTCGTCAGCGCGATCATGCAGCACCCGCGCTTCCGCTCGGGCGAACTCACCACCGGGTTCATCGCCGAGGAATACCCCGATGGCTTCCACGGCGCGGCAGCTTCGGACGAAGTGAAGCAGCACCTCGCCGCCATCGCCGGGTTCGTCGCCACCGCGCGGGCAGACCGCGCGCGGCAGGTCGATGGGCAATTGGCCGACGAACTGGAGCCGCCTTACGACTGGGCGGTGACCATCGCCGGGCAGACCTATGCGGTGAGCCTTGAAGAGGACATCACGGTCGATGGCGAACCGGTCGATCTGGCGTTGGAATACACCCCCGGCGACCGGCTGATCGAAGCCGAAGTTGGCGCCACCAGCTACGGCGTAAAGATCGAACCCACCCGCACCGGGTTCAAGCTGACCACGCGCGGCGCAATCCATCACGTGCAGGTCTTGCCAGCGCAGTTCGCCGGGCTGACCAAGCACATGATTGACAAGGTCCCGCCCGATCTCTCCAGGTTCCTGATCTGCCCGATGCCGGGCCTGCTGGTCTCGCTCAACGTCAAGGAGGGCGACAAGGTCGAGGCCGGACAACCGCTCGCGGTGGTCGAGGCGATGAAGATGGAAAACATCCTCCGCGCTGAAAAGTCGGCGACGGTCAAAGCGTTCAACGCCAAGGCGGGCGACAGTCTGGCGGTGGATGCGGTGATTCTGGAGCTGGAATAGCGCCTCAATTTACCAGTGCGACCGCCCGATCCACCCTGCGCTTGCCCGGTCAATTTTCACCGGGAAGCAGCTCAGGGTGAACCCGTGCGGGGGTAATGCCTTGAGATTGGTCAGCTTTTCGATCTGCCAGTAGGGGCGGATGCGGCCGGCCTTGTGGCCTTCCCAGATGATCGCCGGGTCGCGGTTTTCGGCCCAGCGGCGGGCGGTGTGGCTGAATGGCGCGTCCCAGCTCCACGCATCGGTGCCGACGACTTCGACTCCGCGCTCCGTCAGCCACAGCGTTGCTTCTGCGCCCAGGCCGACGCCCTGATCGGTGAAATTCTCGGTGCCATAGACCGCGCCGGACTGGACCAGCACGATATCGAGTGGCTGCAATTCGTAGCCGATCCGCGCCAGTTCCGCTTCAACCTGCGCCGCGCTGACCACGGTGCCGTGGGGCAGGGCGCTGAAATCCAGCTTCACGCCGGGACGAAAGAACCGGTCGAGCGGGGCCTCGTCGATGGTCGGGGCAGGACTGGCGCCGTCGTGCGTCGTCGAATGGTAATGCCACGGCGCGTCCATGTGGGTGCCATTGTGGGTTGACAGGGTCAGCGTTTCCACCGCCCAGCCTTCGCCATCGGGCAGGTCGCCCTTGGTCAGGCCGGGGAAGAACAGCGCGATCTGTTCCCAGCTGGTTTCATGCGTGGTGTAGTGGATCTGCGGGCGCATCACCGGCGGGTCGGAAATGACCCCAGTGGTGATCGGGATCGAAAGGTCGATGAATTGCGTCATGCAACTGAGTGTTGACCCGCTTTCCGTTTACGTCAATGGCAAGCCGATGAGCTTGCCCCAAACCCTTGCCGCCGCGCGGCCGATCACTGGCGGATTTGCCGCCACTATCCCCGACGACTGGATGCAGGGGCGGACCAGCTATGGCGGGTTCTCTGCCGCGCTGGCGCTGGAGGCTGCGCGCGGGGCGGCGCCTGATCTGCCGCCGCTGCGTTCGGCGACGGTCAACTTCGTCGGGCCATTGGCGGGTGCAGTGGAAGTTACTGCCAAGGTACTGCGGCGCGGGCGCAATGCCAGCTGGATCAGCGCCGAGGTGACGTCCGACGCCGGGGTCGGCCTGACCGCCACCTTCGTATTCATGGGCCCGGTCGCTGCAAGCGCGCTGCACTTGCACGACGTGCCCATGCCCGCCGGGATCGTTCCGCTGGACGAGGCGGTGCCGCTGCCTGAACGTGCCGGACCCAGCTTTGCCCCGAATTTTGAGCGCCGCTTTGCCCAGGTCCGCACCGCAGAGCCGGTGCCCGAGATCATCTGGTGGGAACGCCTGCGCGACACCACGGGGCTCGACCCGATGACTGCGCTGGTGCTGCTCGCCGATGCGTTGCCCCCTGGCGTTCTGCCGCTGACGGGGCCAGCGCCAGTCAGCTCGATGACCTGGCTGATCAACCTGCTGACCCCGCTGCCCAACACCGATGATGGCTGGTTCCTGCTGCAAGCCAAGGGCAACTATGCCGAACAAGGCTGCTCCAGCCAGGACATGGCAATCTGGAACACCCGCGGCGAAGCAGTTGCAGTGGGCATGCAGTCGATCGCCATTTTTGGCTAGCGGCTCAGCTCCCCATCCAGAAACGCTGCGACGTCAGCCAAGGCCACGTCCTTCGCCAGAAATGCCGCGCCGATCCCGCGCAGCAGGACGAATGGCAGGGTGCCTGCGTCCATCTTCTTGTCGTGGAGCATGTGCGCGACCAGCGCCGCGCCGGTGCAGTTGAGGCCCAGCGCGGCTACTTCGGCGGGCAGACCGACCGCAGCGAAATGCGCGGCGATGCGTGTCGCGGCGGCGGTGCTCGAGCAGCTCCAGCCGGGCGGAATAGCGCGCCGCCAGCACCATGCCGAGCGCGACGGCTTCACCATGCAGCAAGCGGTCGGAAAAGCCGGTCTGGGCTTCCAGCGCGTGGCCGAAGGTATGGCCCAGATTAAGCAAGGCACGCAGGCCGAGCGTTTCGCGCTCATCCGCCGCAACGATCCGCGCCTTGGCCGCGACCGAATGCGCGACGGCATATTCGCGGGCTTCGGCGTCGCCTGCCAGCATTGCGGCAGCATTCGCTTCGCACCAGGCGAAAAAGTCCGCATCGCCGAGCAGGCCGTACTTCACCACCTCGGCATAGCCCGCCAGGAGCTGCCGCCGGGGCAGGGTGTCCAGCACGGCGAGATCGGCGAGCACCAGCGCGGGCTGATGAAACGCGCCGATCAGATTCTTGCCCGCTGCGGTGTTGATCGCGGTCTTGCCGCCGACGCTTGAATCAACTTGCGCCAGCAGTGTCGTTGGAAGCTGGATGAACTGGCAGCCACGCTTCAGGATCGCAGCGGCAAAGCCGGTCAGATCGCCGATCACCCCGCCGCCCAGCGCGATAATATGATCGCCGCGCTCCACCTCTTCGGCCAGCAACCAGTCAGTCGTTGCGGCGAGCTGCTCCCAGCTCTTGCTCGCTTCGCCAGGGGGGAGAATGTGCCAGACTGGAGTGTGACCGTGCGCAGTCAGCGCTGCTTCCAGCTCTGCGCCCCAGGCGGCATGGACGGTGCTGTCGGTCACAATCGGCACGCGCGCCTTGCGCAGCCGGTCACCGCATAGCGCGACCAGATCGGACAGAAGACCACTGCGGACATGAACTTCATAGGGACGACCCGCAAGATCGACCGGGATTACAGCCATTGCGCAATGCCTTTCAAAACCGTGCTGACGGTGCGCCCATGTGGCGCGCTGCCGCTGGTCACCTTGATCGGAGCCTCAGCATAAAAGGGCTCGCGCTCGGCATGTAGCCGCGCCAGAATTTCGCGCGGATTGCCAGCGCGCAGCAGCGGGCGACTGTCCTTGCGGCCGACCCGTTCGACCAGCGTTTCAATATCACTATCGAGCCAGACGGGAATTGTGCGCAGCAGAATGAGTGCGCGGGTTTCCGCATTGATGAAAGCCCCGCCGCCGGTGGCGATCACTTGGGGGGCATCATCGATCAGCCGCGCGATCACGCGGCGCTCACCATCGCGAAAATAAGGCTCGCCAAACCGTTCAAAAATCTCTGCGATGGACATCTGGGCGGCCTGTTCGATTGCTTCATCAGCATCGGTGAACCGCAAACCAAGCGCTTGGGCAAGCTTGCGACCGACGCTGGTCTTGCCCACGCCCATCATACCAACAAGCACCACCGGACGATCAATCCGTTGGGCAAGCTGCGCAATTTCAGCGCTGGAAAGCGAGGTTTCGTCTGGCACCATTGCGGCCCTGCCTATAGATGCGATAAGCGGCGGTGCAAGTGGCTGGGCAAGTGGCTGGGCAAGTAGCGGGGCACGCAACGGGAAAGGGCCGGGAGTGGCGGGTCGAATTCAGAGCAAATGGCTGATCGCGGGGGCAGCGGGGCTGACCGTGCTGGCGCTCGGCTGGGCCTGGCACGACGGCGGGCAACAACCGTTGCGGCAAATGACCGCTCCGACCATGCTGCCCACGGTGGTGGAATGAGCCCGCGGCAGCTGCTGTTGCTGGCCGGCGGCGCGGTGATCGCGCTGAGCTCGGCCATGCTTGCCGCGCAGGATTTGCCCGAATCGTTGTTGCCGCCGGGGTTTGAAAAGCCGGCCACGCGCCCGGCGCGACCGGCCAATCCCGCGCCAAACAGTCCATCGGCCACGTCGAGCCCGGTGGTGCAAGCGCTTCCCAGTGCTGGCGGCAGCGGTGCGGCGCGCCCGGCAGCGAATGCTGCGGCCAAGCCCGGCGTGCCCAGCGGAGTGCGAATTCCGTCACTGAAAGAGCTGGAAGCGATGGCGCCCGATCAGCTCGACGATCTGTTCGATCTGAAGCCCAAGTCCGATATTCCGCCCGCTGCGCGGCGCTCGCTCAAAAAAGTCGGCGTGCTCGCCGAATGGGAAGGCGGGATGCCCTCGGGCGCGCTTGGCCTGCAAAATCCCGCGCTGGTCCGCGCGGTCGTGGAAGGCAACAAGGGGCGGCTGGTTTCGCGCTGGGGGCATATTCTGCTGCGGCGCACGCTCGCCTCGCGGCTGGATGCCCCGGCGCGGCTGAACCCGGCGGACTTCGCTGGCGCGCGCGCTGCGTTGCTGGTGCGAATGGGCGAGGGCGAAGCGGCCCGGGCCTTGGTTCAGGACATCGACCCGGGTGCTTACACCCCGGCGCTGACTCAGGCGGCGATCGATGCCTATGTCCTGACCGGCGATATCACCGGGATCTGCCCGGCGGTGGCGATCCAGGGCGGCGCGCGCAAGGATGCGGACTGGAACGTGCTGCGCGCGATCTGCACTTCATTTGAAGGCAACGGCAATGCTGGCCTGACCCAGCTTGACCGGTTGCAGAACCAGAAGGCCTGGCCGGAAATCGACCTGTTCCTTGCGCAGAAATACGCAGGATCGGCGGGCAAGGCACGACGCGCGGTCAAGATTGAATGGGACAAGGTCAGCGAACTGCGCCCCTGGACCACCGCACTGGCGCTCGCCACCGGGATTGAACCCCCGGCCAACCTGACCAGCAAGGCGGGATCGCGATATCGGCTGACCGTGGCCACCGCGCCGATGGCGTCGCTGCAAGCGCGCGCTGGCGGTGCAGACCTCGCTGGCGGATTGGGGATCCTTTCGGCTGAAGCGATGGTGGACCTGTACGGCCAGATCCACGCGCTGGGCACGCGCGAGGGCGATCTGGCGAGCCGGGCAGAAACCCTGCGCGCGGCTTATGTTGCACCCACCCAGGCAGACCGGGTCGCAGCGATGCAAAAGTTATGGGACGGCGGCGCGAATGCAGCCGAACGCTATTCGCGGCAAGTGCTGACTGCCTATGCGGCTGCACGGGTGGCACCAAGCACTGAATTTGCCGATCAGGCCCCTGATCTGATCGCGGCGATGCTGGCGGCGGGGCTGGATGCCAATGCGCTGCGTTGGGCGCGGCAAGCCGAGGTCGGTTCGCAAGCCTGGGCGCTGCTCTCGCTCGCCGCGCCGACGCGCGACACCCCGGTCAGCCAGGGCGCGCTCGAATCGTTTTATGGCAACGATGATAGCGAGGCGGCGCGCAAGTCTGCGTTTCTGCTCGCCGGGCTCGCCGGGCTGGGACGGCTGGAACCCGGAACGACCGAGAGCTTTGCCAGCAAGCTGGAGATCGATCTGGCGCGCGAGACTCGCTGGACCAAGACCATTTCTGCCGCGGCGGATGTCAACAATTCCACCTTGGTCGCACTGCTCGCCGGGCTGGGGATGCAGGGAGACAGCTGGGCCAAGATGACCCCGCTGCACCTCTATCATATCGTTGCGGCGCTCAACCGGGTCGGGCTGGAAGCCGAAGCGCGGATGATCGCGGCGGAAGCCGTGGCGCGGGGCTAGGCCGGGATTTGTTAGCCACACAAACCCTTCCCATAACCCCGTCCGTCCTGAGCCTGTCGAAGGACCGTCCTGCTGCTTCGTGCCGCACACGCTGGTGTCAGAAGAAAAATGCAGTCCTTCGACAAGCTCAGGACAGACGGATTTAGTTAGATGGGCAAGCCAGCGTCCAGCCCAGTCACGGCCTTTCTGGCGATGCTCGCCGCAGAGCGCGGGGCGGCGGCGAATACCCTGGCGGCCTATCGCCGCGATCTGGCGGCGGCGGAGGAAGCGCTGGGCGATCTGTTGACCGCCGATGGCCCCGCGCTCGCCACATTGGGACAGGTCTGGTCTGATCTCGCCGGGTCCAGTCTGGCGCGGCGCTGTTCGGCGCTGCGGCAGTTTTTCGGCTTTCTGGTCGACGAAGGTTGGCGTTCGGACGATCCCTCGCCAGCTTTGCCCAAACCTCGCCTCCGCCGTCCGCTGCCCAAACTGCTGAGCCATAGCGAGATCGATCAGCTGTTCCGGCTCGCCGAAGCCGAGGCTGAGGGCGATCTGCCCGCTACCGTCCGAATGCTGACGCTGCTCGAACTGCTTTACGGTTCCGGTCTGCGCGCGAGTGAGCTGGTGTCGTTGCCGCTGTCTGCCGTCCCGCGTGATGCGCCGTTCCTGACGGTCACCGGCAAGGGCGGCCAGCAGCGGATGGTGCCGGTCAGCAATCGCGCCGGGCTGGCGTTGCGACGCTGGCTGCCGCTTCGCAGCGGCACGGGCAAGCACCTGTTCCCTTCGGCCAGTGCGGCAGGGTATCTCACCCGCGTGCGGCTGTTCCAGATGCTGAAAGACCTCGCCCTTCGCGCCGGACTCGATCCCGCCAAAGTCAGCCCGCATGTGCTGCGCCATGCCTTTGCCACCCACCTGCTGGAAGGCGGTGCTGACCTGCGCGTGCTGCAAACGCTGCTGGGCCACGCCGATATCGTCACCACGCAGATCTACACTCATGTCGATTCGGCGCGGCTGGTGGCCCTGGTCAATTCGCGTCATCCTCTTGCCCGCCGCCCTGCTGCGGGCTAGCGCTGCGCGATGGTTTCTTATCTTGAGTTTGAAAAGCCGGTCGCGGCGCTCGATGCCCGCATTGCCGAGCTGCGCGCCACCTCGGCCAGCAGTGACGTTGATCTGTCAACGGAGATCGCCCGGCTGGAACGCAAGGCGGGCGATCTGCTCGCCAGCACCTATTCAGCCTTGACCCCGTGGCAGAAGACCCAGGTCGCGCGCCATCCGATGCGCCCGCATTTCGGCGACTACATCGGCCATATTTTCAGCGATTTCGTGCCGCTGGGCGGGGACCGGAATTTCGGTGAGGACCACGCGATTATTGGCGGATTCGCCCGGCTGAGCAGCGGGCCGGACGCGCGGCAGGTGCTGGTGATCGGGCACGAAAAGGGCAACGACACCCACAGCCGCATCCGTCACAACTTCGGCATGGGCAAGCCTGAAGGCTATCGCAAGGCGATCCGGCTGATGGAACTGGCTGACCGGTTTGGTCTGCCCGTGGTGACCTTGGTTGATACCTCTGGTGCGTTTCCGGGGCTCGAAGCCGAAGAACGCGGCCAGGCGGAGGCCATCGCTCGTTCGACGGAAACTTGCCTGGCGCTCGGTGTACCGATGGTCGCGGCGATCGTCGGTGAAGGCGGATCGGGCGGGGCGGTCGCGCTGGCGAGTGCCGAACGCGTGCTGATGTTTGAACACGCGGTCTATTCGGTGATCTCGCCCGAAGGCTGCGCCTCGATCCTCTGGCGCACGGCCGAAAAAGCCGCCGATGCCGCTGAGGCCATGAAGGTTACCGCGCAGCACTTGCTGGAACTGGGCGTGATTGACCGGATCGTGAAAGAACCGGTCGGTGGCGCACACCGCAATCCCGCCGCAGCTGCCCAGGCGTTGGGGCAGGTAATCGGCGAGGAACTGACCGAACTGAGCAAACTTTCCCCCGCCAAGCTTCGCGCCAATCGCGAAGAGCGCTTTTTGCGGATCGGCAGCGTCTGAGGCAAATCGAGCGCATTTGGGACATTGGGGCTTTTCAAGTACCTGCCAGCTGCGTAGCCTTGGCGTAGTCGCAGTTTTCCCAAGGAGCCGCCGAATGTCTCGGTCCCGTAATTTTGTTCGCCCCCTGTTGGGCGCAGCCGCCACCGTGTCGCTTGTGTTGTCGTCCAGCGGCAGCGTGGCCCAGTCCTCCAGCGGGGCCGCCGCAGCGATGAGCGCCAAGGACCGCCAGCAGGGCGCCGAGGCGCACCCGCAGCTGGTCGCCGAATTCGGTGGCGCGATGACCGGGGCGCAGGCCACTTATGTCGAAACCATTGGCCGCAATCTGGCGATGCAGACCGGGATGAGCAGCAATCGCAGCGATTTCACCGTCACGCTGCTCAATTCGCCGGTCGATAATGCCTTCGCGATTCCCGGTGGCTATATCTATGTCACCCGGCAACTCGTCGCGCTGATGAACAATGAGGCGGAGCTGGGCGGCGTCCTGGGCCACGAATGGGTCCACATCCGCCAGCAACATGCCAAGAAACGCCAGAGTGCAGCCACCCGCAACGCCGTAATTGGCATCCTGGGTACGGTGCTTTCGGGTGTTTTGCTCGGCGATGGGCAGCTGGGCCAGCTCGGGCAACAGGTGTTCGGACAGGGTTCGCAGATGCTGACGCTGAAATATTCGCGCGGGCAGGAAACCGAATCGGACAACCTGGCGATCGATTATCTGGCTAAAGCAGGCTACGATCCGCGAGCAATGTCGACTGTGCTGCTCAGCCTGGCGAATCAGAACGCGCTGGATGCACGGCTGATGGGAACAAGCAATGCAGTGCCGGAATGGTCATCAACTCACCCTGAGCCGGGCAAGCGGGTAGCATCGGCTGCAGCGCGTGCAGGTAACCAAGCACGCGGTGTAACGAATCGCGACACTTTCCTCGCCCGGATCAACGGCGTGATGTACGGTGATGATCCCAAGCAGGGCACCGTTGAGGGACGCAAGTTCACCCATCCGGACCTGAAGCTGACCTTTGATGCCCCCAACGGCTTCTACATGATCAACGGCACCCGTTCGGTTTCGATCGGCGGACAAAGCGGCAAGGGCGAATTTTCGACCGGTCCCTACTCGGGGGACATGGACGCCTATGTCCGTGCGGTCTTTGCAGCTTTGACCCAGGGCAACCAGCAGCAGCGGATCGATCCGGGCGCCATTTCGCGCACCACGATCAACGGGATTCCGGCCGCCTATGCCACCGCGCGAGTCACCAATGGCAGCAGCCAGGTGGACGTCACCGTCTACGCCTACGAATTTGGCGCCAGCTCCGCGTTCCATTTTCTGACGATGACGCAGGCCGGCACTGCCTCACCCTTTACGCCGATGTATCAATCGGTCCGGCGGATTTCGGCGGCAGAGGCAGCGGCGGTACGTCCCCGCAAGCTGGTGGTGGTGACCGCCAAGAAAGGCGACACCGTTCAAAGCCTGGCCGCGAAGATGGCCTATACCGATGCGCCGCTTGACCGCTTTCTGGTGCTCAACGCCTTGACCGCGCGTTCGGCGATCACGCCAGGGCAGAAGGTGAAGATCATCACGTATTGAGCGGTCGCGGTGCGGCGCAGCTATCGCGCTGCGCGGACCAGACACATGAAAGGGGCGGCAGGTTTCCCTGCCGCCCCTCGCTGTTCAGCAAGATGCTGTGGCTTAGCCAGCAGCAGCAGCGTTAGCAGCCGACATCGCACCCGAAGTGGTGTTGAAGGTGGTCTGCAGTTCGGTGCCGAGGTTCTGCATCGCAACGATCGCAGCAACGGCGATCAGAGCGGCGATCAGGCCGTATTCAATTGCAGTCGCGCCTTCTTCGTTGCGGACGAGCTTTTTAATGAACTTCATGATTAGTCTCCTGTTAGTAGTCTGTTTACCCGGCTCTTTCCCTGTCACCCGGATTGAGCAAAATCCGAATTAGGTGGAAAAACTTGCTAAATGTTTAACCCGCTGGGGGGGAATTGCGTCGGACACTTTTTGTGCAACCGTGGTCCAGGTCAGCGTGCTCTCGCCGGCCATCGCCTGCATCGCGAACAACGATGCCACCACGATCAGCGCGGCGATCAGGCCATATTCGATTGCGGTCGCGCCGGAGCTCTCGGCCTGCAATCGTTTGAACAAGGTCGTGAACACAGACAGCATCCTCATGGCTATTCCGCCGCAATGCTGTCATTTTGCAGGAGATCCTTAAGAAAACGTGGAGATCGGAGCCCGCAGTGCAAAAAAATCCGACAGTGATTGCAGTGGTCGCGGTGGCTTTGATCGAACCCCACGGCCGGCTCCTGTTGCAACAGCGCCCTTTGGCGAAGCAGCATGGCGGGCTGTGGGAATTTCCCGGTGGCAAGGTTGAGCCGGGTGAAACGCTGCCCGAAGCGCTGCTACGCGAGGTCCAGGAGGAACTGGCATTGGCGCTTGCGGCGGTCGATCTGGTCCATGTGGGGGCGGCGACAGACCCGGTTCGCGCGCTGACGATTGATCTGTTCGCCTGCCGCACCTGGATGGGAGCGCCGCAGTGCCTCGATGCCGAGGCGCTCGGCTGGTTTGATTTTGCTGACCTGGCCGCCTTGCCGATGCCGCCGCTGGATGTAGAATTGGCGGTGGCGCTCGAACGGTCATTTACCTGCTTGCCAAGCGCGGACGGCCTGCCTATGTGCGCGCTTCCAGTGCACCCGTAGCTCAGCTGGATAGAGCACCAGACTACGAATCTGGGGGCCGGGCGTTCGAATCGCTCCGGGTGCACCACTTCCCTTTTCCAAGCACGCAAACCTCAGTCGGCGACGCCGCGGCTGAGGCGTTTGGCAGAAATTTGGACTGCGCGCCCGCTAGATGCACTTACGACCAGTGATTGCCGCATTGCGTGATGCTGTTTCGGTCGCGTGATCCGAAGATGGCTTGCGCGAAGGCAGAAGTTGCGCGAAATTTTTCCTTTTTTTGATGCCAATTATTGGCAAAACTTCGTGAATTCACAATGACAAGAGAGAGTCATTGCGGACAGTACGTGACAAATCTCCATACAATCTAACTTGACTCCTGCTTGGCTAAGGCAGACTATTTGCGAGTTGATAGTGCCGCTAGAGAAGAGGCTACCAAATGACCGCAGTAGCTGTTCTTGCTGGTACTTCGGTTAGCGTCCTAACTGCCGACGGGAAACAGCACGGAATCCCCCTGTCATTGCTGGCGATGGTGGATGGTGCGGTCGATACCAGTCGCCTTGATCCGGCTCTCGTGACGGCTGCCGCACCAGTTCTGAAGGCATTGGTGGCTAGCGGCGCAATCAGAGGCGGCGTCGCAAGCGCGCCGGTCAAGGCGATGGAACTTGCCGCCAAGCTGGCTGGCGCAATCGGCAATGAAATCGAACTGACTTTTTCCAATGTCAATCCGGACGATGACGACCCAGCTGCGACCACGTGCGACCTGCGAGTACAGTTTACCGACCGGAGGACTGCATTGACGGTTGCAGCCGTGGCGGGGCAGCTTGGTGCACCGGCTGATGGAACCGCTCCATCTTTGGCAAAGTTGAAAGCAGCGCCTGGCGGACTTCCAGCTGCAACTGTGGCCACGAAACTGACAGGCAGTCCGCGCGAACTCGCGGTACCCCTGCATGCAGGCGGGGGCAACGCGATGACTTTCCAGGCCGCCGCTGGTCCGCTGCTGGCAGACCTGTCCGTGGCAATTGAAGACGTCGATGCAACCGCGAATACATTCACCTTGGTGATATCGCTCGACCACACCGCTGTCGGCATCGCCTTGTCAGCCCTCGCTACGCGGCTTGCGCCGATTGTGACGGTCACGCCGGGAGCGGGCGGATTCGCTGCCCCGGCGGAGGAAATCATCAGGCTAAAAGGCGGTGCCCCGTCGCATATTGAACCGCCTACTATGGCCGCTGCTGAAGTTTTATCCGGCTAAGATCGGATTGGGTCGCTGTTTGTCGTTCGCCGTCCGTCCAGTCTGGGCGGGCATTCGATTGCTTCGCTCAGGGGGAATAACCCATGCCGGTCAGCCCAAGTTATCCCGGAATCTATATTGAAGAACTGCCGCTCAGCGCACACGCAATTTCCGCGGCACCCACTTCGGTTGCGGCTTTCATTGGCTATTCGCACCCCTATAAAACTCGGGCCTTCGATACCGCCGTCCGGATTTTCAGCTTTTCCGACTATGAGCGCGAATTCGGCGGCATGTTTGCCAGCGGCATTGTTGATACCAGACTGGCCCATGCGGTCAGCCAGTTTTTCCTCAACGGCGGGTCTGATGCGTGGGTGGTCGGACTGGAGCCGCGCCTCTACGCTGCCGACGGTTCGGTCGCGGGCAGTTTCTCGGGCGCGGGTGCCGTGCTCTATACCGCCGATGTGGTTACCGACGCCGGCAATGGCATTACCCTGACCGGCAAGGTGTTGGGCGACGTGGTCGAGCTGAAGGCGGTGATCACCAACGTCCGCGCCAGCGACAGCGCCGTTGCCGACAGTGTGTTCGATTTGATCCTGACCCACGGCACCTCAATCGAGACGTTCCGGGGGCTTGATCTGGCCGGTGTCGGCGATGCTGATCCGCTGGCGATCATCAACGCCAATTCCAACCTGGTCTCCGCAGCAGTCAACGGCGGTGGAGTGGGTGTCAGTCTGCCTGCCGCGGCTGTCACACTGACCTTCACCACCACGCTGCCAGTGGGCTTTGTCGATACGTTCAGCGGGGCGGACTACAATGCCCAAATGGCCGCCGACAGTTCGCTGGACAAGGTGGAGATATTCAATCTGTTGGTCTTGCCTGGTGTCACAGACAACAACGTGGTCAGCAACGGATTGTCCTTTGCTGAACGCAAGCGGGCGTTCATGATTGTGGATCCCCCGTTTGCGGCATCTACCGAAGGCGGTTCGGGGATGACTGCGATTACCGATCTGATGCCGGCCATCCCGCGCAGCCAGAACGGCGCGATTTATTTCCCCTGGCTGCTATCGACTGATCCCGTGCGCGGGGTGGTGGAACCCATGCCGCCAAGTGGGTTTGTGGCCGGCGTCTAT
Source organism: uncultured Alphaproteobacteria bacterium (assembly GCA_963802015.1). Classification (GTDB taxonomy): domain Bacteria; phylum Pseudomonadota; class Alphaproteobacteria; order Sphingomonadales; family Sphingomonadaceae; genus Novosphingobium. The sequence goes on along the minus strand of CAWDHB010000001.1, from coordinate 405,482 downwards.
GCCAGGACTGATAGCCAGCGCGGAGTATGGAAGGCTCCCGCCGGGATTGCCGCTAATGTACTGAACACCACCGGACCGGTCGTGCACGGGCGTATGAATGACATGCGCGCCGGGGTGCTCAACAAGGCATCGGTCAACGCGCTGCGGGCCTTCGCTGCCGAAGGCACCGTGGTATTTGGCGCGCGGACGTTGGTGGCGGACAATTCTGCCTATCCGCAAAGCAAATACATCCCGGTCAGGCGCATGACCTTGTTCATTGAACAGACGCTACTGGCGAACCTTCGCTGGGTAGTGTTTGAGCCCAACGACATCGCGCTGTGGACGGCGGTGCGGACTACGATCAGCAGCTTCATGCTCTCGCTGTTCAATCAGGGCGCGTTGGGCGGTTCCAAGCCCAGTGAGGCGTTCCGCGTTGCCTGCGATGCCTCGACCACCACGCCTGATGACCAAGCCAATGGCATCGTCAACATCGTGGTGGCGTTCAAGCCGCTAAAGCCGGCCGAATTTGTCATCATCAAGATCGCGCAGCTCGCCGGTCAATCAGCCTGACGGTCAGCACCGTCACCCCATTTCAAGCATCAGGGGAACAGGAATGCCTACATTTACGGTCAATGTGAACCGGTTCGATCCGTACAAGAACTACCGCTTTCTGGTGTTTTTCGGCCAGTCTACTACTCCAGTGGCGGCGGTCAGCAAGATCGGCGGGCTCAAGCGCTCGTCTGACGTGATCGAGTACAAGGAAGGTGGCAATGCCCTGACTCGTAAGGGTCTGGGACGCACCAAGTACGAAGCGATTTTGCTCGAACGCGGTCTGACGCATGACAAGGACTTCGCCGAATGGGCCAACGCTGCGCAGGTGCTGGATCAGGGGTCGCCGTCAAGTTCGCCCAAGGCTTTGCGCCGCGAAGTGCGGATCCAGTTGTTGAACGAGGCTGGACAGCCGGCGTTCCAGTACATGGTGCATCGAGCCTGGGTTTCGGAATACCAAGCCTTGCCCGATCTGGACGCAGGCGGAAACGCAATTGCGCTCGAGCACATCAAGCTTGAGCACGAGGGCTGGGAATGGGATCCGTCCGTCGGCGAGCCGACTGAAATCTGACATCATGCAGCTGCCGCATTCCGGATTGACGTTACAGTACCGCGAGCTTGACGGTCATGCGGAGGCGATGCTGGCTGAACTGCCGCCGGATCGCCCGATGGCGGCTGGAATCACCGCGTTGCGGTTGCTGGCGGTCGATGCGAGTGAAGCCCCGTTAGCTGCCGAAAAGCTGTCGCTGACAGACTATGAATGTGCGCTAGCCGGGCTGCGGCAATCTGAGACTGGCGATACCATCTCCAGTGCGCCTGAGTGCTCGCAGTGTCACGAGCGGATGGAGCTGTCGTTTTCGCTCGGCGAATTGCTGGATGACGTGCTGCAAGCAGCCGCACCTGAAGCAAGCCCCTTGTTGCAAGGAACAGGGATCGCCAGACTGCCTTCGGCGGGCGATGCGGCAGGCTGCGAAGGCGAACACGACGCACCCGCGCAGATGCTGGCCAGCTGGATTCCTGCGGGCCTGCCTGCCTGGCAGCAGCGAAAAGCTGATGCAGCGCTGGAACGGGCCTTGCCGCTGCTTTCGCGTTTGATCGAAGCGCCTTGCGCCGCCTGCGGTGCGCCGATTGTGGCTCAGTTCCATCTGCCAGGCTTCGTGGTAACCGAACTTGTCTGGCGCACCCGTTCCGTGTTTCTCGATGTTCACCTGCTAGCGCGCGGCTACGGCTGGAACGAGCGCGAAATTCTCGACCTGCCGCGCAGCCGACGGCGGCGCTATGCAGCCTCGCTGCGAGAGGCTGCATGAAAACTCCCGCTCTTGGTGTCCTTGCCACTGCTCTGGGTCGCCCAGTACAGGATCGGGCTGTATTGCGGCCAGCCCCGCCTAACCTTGCCTTGCCGGAAGAAACGCGCGCACCTGCGCCGCTCCGGACGCCTAGGGCAAAGCCGCTGGCACCGCTTGTCGCGCCGGTCGCCTTAGCTGCGCCAGAACAAATTGCGGTTGCCCGTGCTCATCCTCCAGCAACGCATCGCGTGGCTAAGCCGCGTTCCAAACACCATGTCGAGCAGACTACGCTGATGCCGGATGGCGCGGCTCCCGCCATTCCGGGTCACCGCCTGGCGAAAAGAGGGCCGCCCCCCTTGGCCAAGGCGGGGAAGCCAGTCTCGCGGAGGCATAACACCCCGGTTGCTGACACCTTGCCGGCAGACCATCGGACAGCCGCGCAGGCACCGCTAAGTCGTTCGCATGCGCGCGATCGCCCCGCTGCCGAGCAAATCCCGGCGCCGGATAACCAGCTTGGATTGCGGCCACCTATCCGACTGCAACCGGCGAGGGCTGAAATTCCGGCCCAACCACTGGTGACTCAGCAACCAGCTCCGACTCCAGCGACAAAGCCGCCAGAGCAGTCGCGCGCCGCAAAACATGCTCTGCCGGATCCAGTCCTCACGCCTTTGCCGCCACCACCAGAGGCGCAACACGCCGCCCCGCCCGGACCGGCGCTGCCGCGATCCGTTGCGCAAGGCCCGGTCCGATCTGAAATTCGGATCGGAACGATCGAAATTCGCACGTCGCCAAACCCAGTTCCTGCCCCGCGCGTCCGCGCTGAACCATCCAGGGCGGGGCCCACCGGACCGCAAGTCCAGCGGCTGTCCAGGGGATACGGCTGGTTTGGGCGCGGGTGAGGGGGCGGACAGATGATTCCAGCCACCCTTGATTTAGCCAGCGTAACCGACGCTTTGGTTGGAAAATTGTCCGACGCGTTTGAGAACAGCCCTCTGTGGACGGTGAATGGGGGTACTGAGCCAAAATTTACGCTGAAAATCAATGGTATGCCGTTTGATTTGGCGCGCAAAGAGACCGATTCGCAGCTCAACCTGTCATTGATCCATGCTGGCCCCAATCCCAGCTATCGCAATCTTACCCAGCGCGGCGCGGGTGGCGTAGAGCAACCGCTGCTGCCTGCCGCCCTTACCCTGACCTATGCGGTCAGTGCGTTTTCGGGCAAAGACTATGTGCGCGAACAGCAGGCGATGGGCATCGCGTTCGCGTGGATCCTGGGCAATCCGATCCAGCGGCTGGCCGTGGCTGGTGCGCCGCCGCGCCAAATCGAATGTTCGATGACGCTGGAAACCGCCAGCCTGGAAGAAATTTCGCGGATGTGGCAGGCGCTCTCAGGTGCGATGCGGCTAACCGCGCTGATCAAGGTGAGTGTGGTCTTTCTCGGCCCTGACCCTGCCGTGCCTGTGCCGCAGGATCCACCCGACAAGCTGGGGCTGGCGGTGGGACCGACTGGGGCCGTGACGGCGAGTCCGCAACTGTTGGTAGCAACCGAACCGGTGCTGGTACTCGACGGCAAGCCACGCAGTCCATGGCAACCAGGGCAAACGATCATTGTGGCGGGGCTGGGACTGGATGGTGCCGAGCGGCTGTTCCTCTCGCCTGAGGACGATAGCAGCGTGGTCGACGTAACCGTCTGGTCCAGCGACCGGCGCAGCAATTCGCTGCATCTGCGGCTGCCGACGGGAGCTGGGGCACCGCCAGCAGGCCCGCCCGCAGCGGGACGATACAGGCTGCGGATCGGCCTTGTTCCCCACACTGGTCCATCGATTCCAATTGAGATTGGTGCATGAGCGGGACGATTGACCTTATCTGCGAGCGGGTCCGGCTGAGGGCCCAACGCGCGAGCCGGTTTATGGAAGGGCTGTGGCAAGGGAATGCAACCAGCCCCGACCAGGGCTTGGCCATTTCATCCGGCGAGGTGCGCCGGTTGTTGGTTCACCCTGATGAAATGAGTTATTTGCGCCAGGAGTTTGAGGCGGCCGATCCGGTTTGCGCCGAGCTTGCCAATCCAATCACCGCCGCAGATGAGCGGCTGGCGACCGATGAGCACTGGCGCCGACTGGTGGAAGCATTCGACTTGACCCAGGGCGAGAGCGATCTGCTGAGTGCCATGCTGGCGGTGCAGCGGCGGACCGAGCTCGGGCGGGTGTTCGCTTACCTGGTCGATGACAGTCAGGCCCTGCTTCCAAGTCTCCATCTGGCTGGGTTGTTGTTTGAACACGACACGATCGACCGGGTGCGGGTTGAACAGCTTGAACGCTGGAGACTGGCGGAGCAGATGCCCGCGCTGCTTCCGGGCCTGGCCGGCTGGCGAGCACATCCAGCGGTGCTTGAAAGCCTTGAGTGCGGCCGCTGGCGCGATCCCCAGCTGCCGGAAGGAACTGCGCGGCTGTTGGCGATGGGCGCGGCTGAGCCGCTGCTCGCCTTGCAGCCGCAAGCGCACGCGCGGGCGCTGGGTCGGCTAAGGCGGCATGGGGCGGCTGACCTTGCCGGGCCGCGCGGCAGTGGGCGGTCTTCATTGGCCTTGCAACTGGCGGTGGCGCTGGAGCGCCCCTTGCTTCTGCTCGATACGACACGCTTGATCGGAACGGGCGGAGACGCCCGCGCTGGGCTGGTCGCGGGCTTGAGGATGGCGCGGCATGAAGGGGCAGTGGCTTGCTTTGTGCATGCCGCGGCCGCCCGACTTGAAGACTGGCAGCAGGTGCAACCCTACGGTGTCCCGGTTGTGCGGTGCTTTGATCCATCCGAAGTGTCCCGCGCGGAAGCGGCTGCGATTACCCTGGCACCACTGGCCCTGGCCGAACGGTTGAGTCTGTGGGACTGCTTCGACGCTGGCCCGGCACCCAGCGCGGTCACTACAGCGCGGATCACGGCAGGCGAGATTGCGCGGCTGGCGAGCGCTGAAGATGATGGGCTGGCAGACGAACCGGTGCCCGACCTGCTGACCCGAATGCCGATGCCCTATGATTGGGATGACCTGATCCTTCCGCCTGATACCAAAGCCGCCATCGCCGATTTTGCCCAGCAGGTGCGGCTGCGCGGGGACGTGCTGCAAGGCTGGGGCTTCGACCGGCTGACTCACCTGGGCAGCGGTCTTGTCTGCCTGTTTGCCGGTCCGTCGGGCGTTGGCAAGACCATGGCGGCGCAAGTGCTGGCGCGCGAACTGGGCCTGCAATTGTTCCGGATCGACCTGGCAGGCGTAGTCGACAAGTACATTGGCGAGACCGAAAAGAAGCTGCGCACCGCGTTTGCATTTGCCGAACGACCTGGGGTGCTGCTGATGTTCGACGAGGCCGACGCGCTGTTTTCAAGCCGTACTCAGGGGCGTGACAGCCATGACCGGTACGTGAACCTTGAGATCAACTACCTGTTGCAGCGGATCGAATCATTCGAAGGCGTCGCGGTATTGGCTACCAATCGCAAGAGCGAACTTGACGCTGCCTTTCGCCGCCGATTGCGGATGATGATCGATTTTCTCAGTCCTGGTCCGGCCGAACGGTTGCAGCTTTGGCAGTTGGCCTTGCCTGCCAAGGCTCCCGACAAATCGCCGCTAACCGACGGGATCGATTTCGAACAATTGGCCGATGGCCTGAACATGACCGGCGCGGATATCAAGGCGGCTGCGCTGGGTGCGGCCTTCCTGGCGCGGACAGAAGGCAGCATCATCACCATGCGTCACGTGCTGGCTGCGACCCAGCGCGAACTGGCCAAACACGGTCAGTCGATGCGCTTGCCACTGGCGGAGGCGAGGCGCGCATGATCACCATTGATCGCCTGATCCTGTCCGTTGACGCCATGACGCCAGACCGGGCGGAGCGGCTGGTGAAGATGGCCGCACAGCAGCTGGAAGCGGACGCAAGCCGAGACGGTGCGGTGTCCGTGGTCGCTGACCGGATCGATGTTGCGTTGCCGGCTGCCGGGGCGAGCGATGCGGCCATCGCCGCCGCACTGTGCGCGGCGATCAAGGCGAGGATCGGCTGATGCCCGGCAAGTACCTTCGCGGCGCGCTGATCTCGTTTTCAGAGGTGTTCCCGCTGCCGATCCCCAATCTGATCTTGTTTCAGTACAATCCCGAACAGCTGACTCACGCATGGACCCCATCAACAATTGCCTCGGTAACCGAGGGCGGTGCGGGAGAGGGCAATCCGCTCGCTGTTTCAGGCGAACCAGGCGAGAGTTTCTCGTTCTCATTGATGATGGATGCGACCGATTTAATCGCCGACGACGGTCCGATTGGTGAGGCGCTGGGCACGGTCAGCGGGGTTGCCACCCGTATTGCCGCGCTGGAAATGCTGCTGTTCCCCACCGCACCGCCGGGTGGAGGACTATTGGGTAGTCTCAGCGCATCGTTATCGATCGGCGGGGCATCGGTATCAGCCTCAGCCTCGGCGACGGCCAGCCGCCCGGTGCCTTCTGCCCAGTTGCCAACGGTGCTGTTCGTTTGGGGTCCGGGCCGAATCCTGCCGGTCCGCATCAGTGCGCTGAGCTTCACGGAAAAGCGCTATGATTCGCTGCTGCTGGCCCCGACCCATGCCGAAGCGACTGTAACGCTCACGGTGCTGACGACGGCGCAAGTTGCCGCAGTCGACGGTCCGTTGGGGGCCCTAGCCAAGGGGGCATACAGCTATACCAACACCGTCCGTCAAGCGCTGGCGGTCGCCAATCTGGGCAATGCCGTCGGCTCGGTCGCCGGCATGTTGCCAATCTGATGGGAGGAGCCGTACGCCATGTTTGATCGCAACAGCCGCTATGCCAAGCAGGCGACGTACCTGACCACGACACCCGGCGGACAGCAAGTGGCCGCAGTTTCGATTCCGCTGCCGCGCACCGAAGTCCCTGCAGGCTTGCACCGCAAAGTGGAAGGCGACCGGCTTGACCTGCTGGCCGCGCGCTATGTCAACGATCCCACCGCCTTCTGGCGGCTGTGCGATCTCAACGGCAATGCTGTGCCCGCTGCGCTGGAAGCGCATCCGCTGATCGCAATTCCCAAAGGCGGTCCGAAATGAGCGCCGCCTTCGCCCTTCTGGCCGGGACCAGCGCCGCCGATGATATCGCGGGTGCCATGAGCGTGCTGGAAATTGAAGAAAATGCCGATGCCCCCGGTGCTTTCGCGCTGACCCTGCCGCTGGCGGCGGTTGATGGCGAGCCCAGCTGGCTGGGCGATCCCCGGTTGCAGCCGCTCAAGCCGATCGTCGTCATGGCGCGGGCTGGGGAAACCCCGGATGAATGCGTGTTCGACGGGGTCGTTCTGTCGCACGCGATCCATGCCACGCCCGGCCTTACCAATAGCTCGCTGCGGGTCTGGGGGCAGGATGCCTCATGGCTGATGAACCTGGAAGAAAAGACCCGCGAATGGTCCAATGTGACCGATGCTGTCGCCGCGGCCAGCATTTTTGGGGAGTACAGTATCGCGCCGGCTCCTGAGAACACCGCCGACGACAGTCCGCTGCACGCCGAAGCTGGCCACACCTTGATGCAGCGTGGCACCGACGCACAGTTCTTGCGGCGGCTGGCGCGCCGGTCGGGCAAGCTGTTCCGGGTAACCAATGCTGGCGATCCCGTGGCGCGCATTGGGGTGTTCGCTCGCCCACAGCTGGCTGGGACCCCGACAGTAACGCTGACGGTATCGGATCCCGCCACTGCCAATGTCCTGTCGCTGGATATTGCGTGGGACGTGATGCGGCCCACCGCCGCGCAAGGCATGCAGGCGCTGATCAGCAGTACGACCGAAGCCAGCGCCCAAGCCAGCGAGGGCTTGCTGGCTCTCGATGCGCGACCGCTGGCGGACTTTGCGGGGCAAGCCAGCACGGCGCTGGTTGACGCAGTAATCGACGATGCGGGCGAATTGGCAGTGCGCGCCGCTGCTGCGCTAATCGGCTCGAATTTCTTCGTCAAGGTGACTGGCACGGCCGATGCGGCGCGGCTGGGTGCTATCTTGCGGGTGGGCAGGCTGGTGATGATCGACGCGCTCGGATCGGTTCATTCGGGCGCTTATTATGTTTGGAGCGTGCGCCACAAGATCACCGCGCTGCACCACGAAATGAGCTTCGAACTGGTCCGTAACGCCGTGGGTCCCGAACCTGCGGGCGGCGGCGGCCTATTGGGTGCACTGGGGTTATGAGCAGCCTGACCGATCTTGATCCGGCCGACCTGGCGGCAGAACTGCGGCAGCGATACTTTGGCAAATATCGCGGCATTGTGACCGATGTTGATGCGGCGACCATGCGGGTCAAGGCCCGGGTCGCCCGGATTGGCAATGTCGATCTGGGCTGGGCCACGCCCTGTGTACCCTATGCCGGACCGCAAGTGGGCTTTTGCATGCTGCCTGAACGCAAAAGCGGCGTGTGGATCGAATTTGAAGGCGGGGACCTGTCCTATCCGATCTGGGTCGGCTGCTATTGGCGCGACGGGGAAGTTCCACCAGACGTAGCGGAAGACGTGAAGGCTGTCTTCACGGAGGCGGGAACGCTGGCGCTCAGCGATGCAGACCAAGCTCTGTCGCTGGAGGACGCCAACGGCAACAAGCTGGTGATAGATGGCAGTGGTATCCTGATCCAGGGCAGTGCGGGCAAGATCGTGGTGGCCGGAACCGTCAGCGTCAACGACGGCGCATTGGAGGTCAGCTGATGGGTGCGATCATCACCACCTCAGCAACGATGATGTGTCCGCATGGTGGCAGCGCAACTGGCACGGTCGCGGGCGCACCCCGCGCCACTGCCGGCGGTTCGCAAATTCTGACAGTTGGCGATACTTTTCTGATCAGTGGCTGCCCGCTCAATATTTCGGGAGCGCCACATCCTTGCGTTGAGATCCAATGGATCATGGGCGCGCTGAAGGTCACTGCAGATGGCAATGCGATCCTGACCGACAGCGCGCAGGGGCTCTGTTTGGCGGCGGACAAGGTGCCGCAGGGTCCTCCGACCCTGATGGCGGCCCAGACCAAGGCCGCTGCGACGTGATCCGGCGCGATCTGTCCCACCCCTTTCAGTTGGTTGGCAGCCAGGCCGCACTGGCTGACTATCCGGCCCATGTGGCGCAGATGGTGCGCCAGGCGCTGCTTACTGATCCCGGTGAGCGGGTCTGTCTGCCCACCTTTGGTGCTGGGCTCAGGCGGCTGCTGTTCGCGCCGATTGGCAGTGGACTTGAAGCAGCGACCGAGCTGGCAGTTCGCCAAGCGCTCGACACCTGGCTGAGCGAGCATATCGTGGTCAGCGGGGTCAGTGTCACGGTGCCAGAGGACGGCCGGATCGATATCGAGGTTCGGTACGAGCTGATCGAAACGCGCGAGCAGCAATCGGCTCTGGTGGAGTTGATGGCATGACCCGCGACCGCCTGCTTGCCCTGCTTGACCCGGCATCGGGCCGCAACGGCATCGATTTCATCGTGGTTGATCCAACGAGCTCACCGCCGGTTCTGCATGTCCATTTTCACACAGGGGTATTGTTGAACAACGATCCCTTCGATGTCCGGCTTGATGGCGGTGACCGGATTCCGGCCGTGCCGCTTGAACCGGTTGTCGCGGCCGACTGGAGCCTGGTAGACGGCAAAGTTAGGCTCGTGCTGCGTCCCCGAATCACGGGTGACTTTTCAACCTACCGGTTGACTATTACGTCAGCCAAGGTGGACCCGCGCATCGGGTCGGCGGAGCTGACCTTCCAGCAGTTCTGTCCCAGCAAGTTCGACTGCGCGCCGCCTCCGCTTGATTGCCCGCCAGATACGGTGGCTGCGCCAGCGATTGATTATCTGGCCAAGGATTTTGCCAGCTTTCGCCGCTTGCTGCTGACCGATTCTGCTCAACGTTATCCAGGGTGGGTCGAACGGTCGGAAGCGGACGTCGGCGTGATGCTGGCCGAAGCGTTGTCTGCGATAGCGGATGAGCTCAGTTACCAGCAAGATCGTTATTCGGCAGACCTGACCTTTGCCACGGCGGTTTCGCGCCAGGCCCTGACCGCCCATGCCCGCCTGGTCGACTACGAGCCCGCACCGTTGCGATCAGCCCGCTGTGAATTGCTGGTCACGGTAACTGGTTCTGGCGTTCCGGCAGGCACGCGGATCGAAGGGCTGGACGGCGACGGACAGCGGATCGCCTTCGAAATCGGCACCGGATTGGACGATACCGCTACCTATCCCGTTGATCCCAAGGCCAACTGGCCGCTGCTGCCGTGGTGGTGGGATGACGAGGAAAAGTGTTTGCCACGCGGCACCACGCAGATGTGGCTGGAAGGCGATGATCTGGGGCTCGTCCCCGGCGCGCGACTGTTGATACAGACCGATCTGCCGAGCGAATCCATCCGTCAGACTGTGACCTTGACTGCCGTGGCAGACGATTTTGATCCGCTGTTTCCACCTGGGGTCGGCACGGCGCTGACCCGCATCGAATGGTCAGATAGCGATGCCTTGCTCCGCGACCGCGATCTGGGCGTGACGCGCCTGGGGGGCAATGTTTTGCCGGCGACTCAAGGCGAGCGGTTCAGCCGCCGCTTTGGCATTGCCCCGCTGGCCGATCCGCAAGCGCAACAGGCCATCGCCCGCGAAGGCCGCGACGGGTGTGAGGTCATGCACTTGCCCTTGCCGGGCCATCCGCTGGCCTGGTTGCCGGATTTGCTGACGCCGGAAATCACCGTCCGCCAGACCGATCCTGAGCCCTTGGAATGGCGACATCTGCGCACCATGCTCGATGCCGACCGGCTGACCGAAGCCTTCGTGGTCGATCAGCAGGCCTGGCGCGCGGTGACCTTTGCTGGTGATGGCACGCCGCTGCACTGGGAGCCGGATGGCGATGGCGGCACCGCGATCAGGTTTGGTGACGGCGAATTTGGTCAGCCGCCGGCACCTGGCGCCTTGCTGAATGTTACCTGGCGGACCAGCGTGGGCGCGCTGGGCAACCTGCCCGCTGACGCGATCTGCGAAGTGACCGCGCCCGGTTTGGTAATTGCCGCGCGCAACCCGCTGGCCGCCAGTGAGGGAGCGGATGCCGAGACCGCGCAGCAGGTCCGCCGCCGCGCGCCGCAGGCCTTCCGCAAGCACCAGCTGCGGGTGGTGCGTCCAGAAGACTACAACGCCGCCGCGCGCGAACTGCCATGGGTGCAGGATGCAGGAACAAGCGCGCGTTGGACCGGCAGCTGGCACACGCGCTTTACCGCCGTCGATCCGCTGGGCGGGTTCACAATGGACGAAGCGCAGCACCTGCAGTTGCAGCAATTGATTGACCGCCGCAGGCTCGCCACTGTCGAGGCCTTCGTGCCGCGTCCGGTCTATGTTGCAATCGACCTGGAGATCACGCTGTGTGTCAACGCCAATTCCCGCCGTGACGTGGTGGAGCGCCGGGTGATCGCTGCGCTCGCCCCGCAAGGCGGGGGGCAGGCGGCGTTCTTCTTCGCGGACCGGTTTACCTTCGGCACCCCGCTTTACCGCTCGCGGCTGGAGGCGGCCATCGCTGCGATTGCTGGTGTCAAAGGGGTGCTTGCGATCACTTATCGCAAGCGCGGTGAACTGTCTGACTTTGCCCCGATGCCGCCGGAAATTTCGCTTGGCACCGGAGAAATTCTGCGGATCGAAAACGATCCTAGCTGGCCCGAACGCGGGACCGTGACGGTGATTACGGAGGGCGGAGCATGAGCCTGGCCTGTCCCTGCGACGCACATGGTGTACCTCTGGTGGATAACGCGCCCGGACTGGACCGGATCGTGATGCGGCGGGCGGATTGGCGCTCAATCCGGCGCGCAGTGCTGACGGCGCGCGATGGTGAACAGGCGCTGGCGGACTGGCGCCCTGGCACGACCCAGGACTTGGCGCTGATGGTGGCCGAATGGTGGGCTACCTTGGGCGAGGTGCTGGAGTTCTATGACGACGAGATTGCCAATGAGGCCTTTCTGAGCACTGCCCTGCGCCCGGAAAGCGTGCGGCGGCTGATCTCGGTGCTGGGCTATTTGCCGCGCCCGGCGTTGGCGGCAACGGGCAGGTTAGCGGCAGTGGTATCAGGCCAGCGGGCGATCGACTTACCCGCCGGGTTCGCCTTCGAGAGTGTTCCGCCGCCCGGCCAGCAACCGCAGACGTTTGAGAGCGATGGCGCGCTGACCCTGCCGCCGACCGGCCAGGTGCCGGTGGAGCCGCGTGCCACCATTGCGAGTCCGGACAACACCCTGTTGCTGATCGAAGGCAAGGATCGCACCCTCAGCCAAGGCGACTCGCTGCGCCTGCGGGTCGGTTCGCTCAGTTATCTGCTTACGGTCGGAGAGATCACGATTGACGGCAAGCAGACGCGGCTGGAGATTGTCGGCGGCGTTCCGGTCACGGCGCGGGCGCGCCGCTGTCGGCTTGAACGGCCGAACCTGTCGCTGCCGGTGTGGTCGTTCGGTGCGGCTCCGTTGGTCGGCAGCCAGCTTCATCTAGCCGCCCTGACCCGGTCGGTGGCTCCAGGAGACACGGTGCTGCTGACTGCACCGGGACGCACGCCGATCCTATCCGCCGTCACTGCTGTGGCTGACGTGATCTGGTACGCCAACGCGCCGGGCAATGATCCGGCGGTATCGCCTGGCGCGAATGCTTTGCCAGTTCCGCATTCCCGGCTGACGCTGGCAAGCCCGCCGTCCGGCTGGAATGCGGTAGACATTACCGTCCGCACCGGCTGGGTCGTGGTTGCGCCGCTGATCGATCAGCCGCCGGCGATTTGGACCGGAACGCCCGCCGAGCTGGATACGATCGGCAGCGCCCGCTGTTCCGAATGGCTGAGTTAGCCGGCCCTGCTCGCCGGAGCTGATGGCACCGGCATCTCCGGCACGGCAACCGCGAGCGCAGGTGCCGCCCGTGTTGAGGTTGGCGTCGATGTGTTGTTCCAGGGCCAAACCGCGCTGGCGTCGCCAATTGACTTGTTGACTAATCTTGTCGCCGTCACCTGCGGCAAAACTGTCCCGCGCGAAGTGGTGGGCAGCGGCGATGCGACGGTTGCCGGACAAACCTTTGTGCTGGCCAAGGCTCCGGTCAGCTATGTCCGTCGCGGTGCCGGATTTGCGAGCAATGTGACCGTGCTGGTGGACGGAGTTCCATGGCGCGAGGTTGCCAGTTTCTATGACGAAGCGAGCGATGCCGCGATCTTCGTGCTCAGCGAGCGCGAAGATGGCAAGACCCAAGTTGCCTTCGGGGACGGTGTCAACGGCAGGCGCCTGCCCACCGGGCGGGACAACGTGGTGGCTGGCTATCGCTATGGCGCCGGTGCCGAGATGCCGATCGCTGGCACCTTGACCCGGCTGCCGTCGCCCTGGCCGCAACTGGACAAGGTGCTGAACCCGGTTGGGGTTGGCGGCGGGGCCGATATTCCGAACCGTCTGAAGCGATCCGGGCTTATGCGCCGAAATCAGTCCTGACGCTGGGTCGCGCGGTGTCCGTGGCCGATTTCGCTGCTTTCGCCGCTGCGGCAGCCGCTCCAACCGCACGCGCACGGTCTGGGCCTGGGACGAGGTCCAGCAACGGACCATGGTGACGATCTATGCTGCAGGCGATGCTGGCGTGCGCGCCGCCGTGCGCGAAGCGGTGCTGGCGGTCGGCGATCCGCTCAAGCCAGTCAGCGTACAGGCGGCAGTGCCCGTGCCACTTGAACTGAACCTGATGCTGGTAATCGCACCAGGCTATGAGGCTGAGCCGATCCTGGCCGCTGTCCGCGTTGCCTTGATCGGAGACGAAGGTCTGTTTTCGGCTGCGCGGCTTGGCATCGGCCAGGCTCTATTCATGAGCGCGCTGAGCGAGGCCGTGATCCCGATCCCGGGCGTGCTGAGCCTGTCACAGCGACAGATCAGGCGCACGACTTCCGCTTGGGGTTCCGGCGTGCTGGCTGAGCCGTTGTTGCGTCCGGAAGACAATGAATGGTTCGACCTGACCGATGAGCGGCTGACGATTGGCTGGGAGGTTGCCGATGGCTGAGGATGGCCTGCAGGTCTTTTATGGCGAACGGCTGTGGCAACTGCTGCCGCGCCATTATCGTTCGTCTGACCCGCTATCGAGCCCGGAAGGGCGGGGGCCTTTGCGCGAGCTGGTTGACCGGATCGGCTCGGCAATTGCCGACCAGCGCCGCTCAATCGACGCTTTGGGCCGCCTGGCGAGCGTCGAGACCGCCGACGACTGGGCGATTGCCTATCTCGCGGATCTGCTGTCCACGCGGCTGGTCAGTTCGATGGACGCCCGGGCGCAGCGGCTCGATGTGGCGCGCACGATCGCCTATCGCCGCCGCGCCGGAACCATGGCTCTGATCGAGCTGCTCGGGCTCGATGTCACCGGCCATGATGTCAAGGCGACCGAATCCTTCCGCCGACTGCTGCGCAGCCGTCATCGCTTTGATCCCGGTTTCGCGGAAAGCCGCGCAGTGCTGCAGGCCGAGCGGCTGATCGGTCGGGCCAGCGGCACCCCCGCTGGTGGCACAGCGGATCTGCGTGGCGATTGGGCCGCAGCGGAATCGGCAGGTCCGTTCGACGAATTTGCCCACACCGCCGATTTTCGTCGCCCCGGCCAATCGCGCGGGCATTACGCCGTGCCGCGGGTCGGGGTTCACGTCTACTGGCTCTATGCCTGGTCGATCGCTGGCGCGACCCCTGTTGCGCGGGCCGGCTGCCCCGATGAGTTCACCTTCGATCCCAGCGGCCGCGACGTGCAGCTATACGGAGCGGGCGGGCGCAGCCGCCAGACGCTGGCAGAAAGCTGGACCAGTCCGCACCCGTGGGAACTGCCACTGGCGATTGGCAAGCGGCTGTGGCGCAAGGATAGCATGCAGCTTTATCCCGATTTGCTGGCGGTCTTGTTGGCAGGAGGAGGCACACCGGCACCAGCACCGGCACCGTTGCCAAGCCTGCAGATTGATCCCGAGGCTGGTCGATTCCGCTTTCCAGCTGGTGCGCCAGCCGGCGAAGTGCTGAGCCTCTATCACCATGCACTCGCCGGGCCGGTCGGCGCGATGGGGCAGCCGGACACCCTGCCCCCACTGGCCAATGAGCCGACCACGCAAGTGGTGGTGAGTGGAGGTTCGTGGGGTGCAGCGCTGGCCAGCCCGGTCGCGGCGGCTGGGCGGACCGTCTTGTTTGATGACAGCCGAACTCTTCCCGGCCCAGCCGGTCCCGTGGCCATCGCAGCGGGAACCAGTCTGGTGCTGCGCGCACGTTCCGAACGCCGTCCGGTGGTGCGCTGGACGGCAGCCGCTGCGACCCTGAGCTTTACCGGCGGCGACGCCGGATCAAGCCTGATCCTGCGCGGCTTGTATTTACAGGGTGCCGAGATCGAACTCGCGGGAGTTTTTGGCAAGGTCGTGATCCAGCAATGTACATTGGATCCCGGCTCGCTGGATAGCGCGGGTGCGATTGGCACGGCAATCGACGGTGTGGCGCTCGGGCCGATGCGGATCAGGGTAACCGGACGGATCGATGAACTGGTGATCGAACGTTCGATCCTGGGGCCGATTGTCACCACCGGCAGCGGCTTTGTCGAACAGCTCAGCATCTCCGATTCCATCGTTCAGGCGATTTCGCCCAATGCGGCCGCAATCGACCTGAATGGCGGTGATGCCGGCCTTGTCCGCATGACCGTCTTGGGGCCCGCACAGTTCCACCGGCTCAGCGCCAGCGATTGTATCTTTGATGACCGGGTGAAGGTGACCGATGTCCAGGACGGCTGCATTCGGTTCTGCACTTATGCCAGCGGCAGCCGTTTGCATGCGCCATACCGCAGCGTTGCGATCCCGGCCCGTTCGGCGATCTTTCACAGTCGCCGCTTTGGTGCGGTCGGATATGCACGAGTGCGGTTTGAAGCAGACCGGGCGATTGTTGATCCAGATTTCGGGCAGTCGATCATAGGCGGCGCCTCTGATGGCAGCGAGCCGGGCGCGTTCTGCACCGAACGCGCGGTGCTGAAGCACCGCTCACTGACGATCAAACTCGAAGAATTCATGCCGATCGGGACGATCCCCGTCCTGATCGATGCCAAGTAAGGGAGTGCGAAGATGGGCAGCGACCGTGCGCGATTGAGCACTGATCCGGGCCGCGGATACCGCACCGTCGTCCAGCAGCAGGGCCGCGTGGGACTGGAGGCGGACGGGAACGAAGCGACCCGCCTCGCAGAAACTCAGCTGCGCGAAAATGTGATCGACATCGTCGGGCCATCCGGCACGCCCGATGACGGTTACAAAGTCAGCCCCGCAGCGGGCGGTGGGTTCGAAGTAGGACCCGGCACCTACTTTCTGGGCGGCTGGCGGGTGACGCAGGACAGCTCCCTGCCGTTGGGCGAGGGGCCGGACGTCCTTGATCTACCAGCGCCGCAGTTGGGCGAAGGCGCGCATGCTTTTGCATTGCTGTTAACCGAGCAGGAGATCAGCGCGGTGGAAGACCGCGCACTGCTGGAAGTTGCCTTGGGCGGCCCTGACACCGGCCAGCGCACCCGGCTGATGCAACGGGTAGTTTCAGTGGCGGCCGCTGATGCCTGGTGCAGCGATGGGGCTACTGCGATCGCTGCCGCGCTTCTCAGCGAGGGTGCTGTGCTCGATTCCGCGAGTGCGGCGATTCTGCCCAGCGCGCGTTTGCAGGTCATTCCGGTCGCACCCCCGGGACCGGCTGACCCTTGCGACCCGCCCGCTGCAGGCGGTTATCTGGGAGCCGACAACCAGCTGATCCGGGTGAGCGTGGTTGCTTTTGATCCGGTAACTCGGCGCGGGCAGCTGGTCTGGGGTTATGACAATGCTTCAACGCTGTACCGTGCCACCACCAGTGACGGTCGCGTATACACTTTGCTGGCTGACCCCATCGACGCTGACCACAGCCCGCGGCCGAACCAGGCGGTTGAGGTGTTGCGGACTCGTTCGCGCCTAGGGCAGGGCGATGTGATCGCGGCTGATGCCGGTCTTATCAGTCTGGTAGATCAACCTTATGATCCCGACCTGCGGCGCGTGCGGATCGCCGGCACGGTTCCCGCAGGAGAGCGCGGCGATGCCGACCACCCGTTGTTCATTCGCCTGTGGGAAGCAGTGGTCCCGTTCATCGCCGGAGACTTGGTGGAACTGGGGAGTACCGGCCTTGCGATCAGAGTGACGCTGGACGCGCTAGGCGGAAAGATTGTCGCCCGGCCATACTGGTGCTTTGCGGCGCGGCCCAGCACACCGCTGCTGGTCTATCCGCGGCGCTATCTGGATGCGGGCCAACCGCCCGAAGGTCCGCGCCAATGGCTGGCACCGCTGGCGATGGGCGACGTTAGCCGCAATGCTGCCAGCAATTCGGGCAGTAGAGTTACTGACGATTGCCGCGAGACGTTTTTGCCGCTGACCAAGATAAAGTCAGGCTGCTGCGGGATAACGCTCGATCCCGACATGCATGGCCATCGCGACTTCATCCAGGCTGCGTTGGACAAATTGCGCGGCACTCGTGGCACGGTCACCCTGCGCCCGGGGCATTACCATCTACGCAAGCCGATTGTCCTCGATTCCAGCCACAAAGGCCTGACGCTGGAAGGTTGCGCCGAAGGGGTCTTCCTGGACGCGCTGGACCAGGAAGATCCAGCATTCAGCGCCGGACTGATTGTGTTGAATGACGTGAACGAAGTTCATCTGCGCTGCTTGCAATTGCAACTACCGGTGTCGCCGCTATTGCACTCTAGAATCAATCTGACTGAAGACGAAGGCGAAATAGATCGCAATATAAAACACTTGGCAGAGACTATGCTTGAAAGACCTGCATCGATCGGAGTCAATGCCACTGGCTGCGCTCAGCTGGTTATCGAGGAATGCCAATTTCGCTTCCGCCTGGAGCCGGCCGAGAGCGTCTTTGCATCAGGGTTGCTGCTGCGCGGCGAGTGCTGGGGGTTGACGCTGCGTCGCAACCGCTTCCTTCATGACGATGATTTTCAGCGCGACGATGACGACATGCGTCTGCTGTTCGGTGTGACCTTGCTGCCGACTGTGCCAATGTTGTCACTTGCGCGCGCGAAGGCATTGCCTGCTGAAGCACGGTTCGATGCCTTGCTTGATGATGGCGATATCTACGACAACGAATTTGCGGGTCTGACGGTCGCAATATTGAGTTTCGCTCGGCATGGCGGAATTCGGATCGAGCGCAACCATGTTCACAAATGCGAAGGCGGCGTGATCCTGCTTGACGCAAACATGGCGGCGACCGGAGGGGCGCTGGGTTCTCGGTTCTTGCCAGGGCTCGAATTCCTGCTGTTCATGGCCATCGGGTTTGCGGCGGCCATCCCTGGTGCCGGACATCGAAGAGTGGAGCTGGCACAAGCTGATTTCAGATCGGCGCGCCACCGCGCTAACCTGAATCGACGCGATCTGCTCGACCAGCTGACCGAAGGTCAGGGCAATGGCAACGAAGAGGACCAAGAGGACGATAATTCCTCGCCAATCTTTCACTTTCTCGCGGTTCTGGTTGCGACTGAAACGGGACCGCTGGAAACGCATTTCCATGTCGCCAACAATGCAATTGATGTGCTGGGCCAGCTCAACATGGGCGGGCTCAAAGGCAATGCGTTCAACAGAACAACAGGGGCTGGCTCTGCAAGGTTGGCATCGCTCATCGACAATGATGCTGGTATTGGGCTTCCTGCGCTAGCGCTTGCGTTCGAATATAGCGATGCTGAGGCGAGCGGCGAAGGTGACGTACTTGTTGCCAGCAATCGCCTCCGCGCGCGCACAGCCAGCGCAGTTGTGATCCTGATGCCAGAGCGATTAGTGTTTGGCAGCAATCTGGTTCGAGGCCATGCTGATGACAAGTTCCCTACGATCATCGTCATCGCGCAGCGTTCGGCCCCGCTGGAAATCATGGGCAACGTGCTTAACGGCAATACGCTGATCAGGCCGTCTGAGCGCGCCCAGTCGCAGAACAGCGACTGGCTGGCCGTCAATTGGCCGGGATAGGCAATGCGCGCGCGGCCCAACGATGCGCGAATTGCGACGCACGGCTGGGAGTATACACCTGCGCCAGAACTTCAATTTGCCAAGCCAGCTCACGAACCCGGCAAGCAGGTAGCGCGCTTGACCGCGTTCCCCAGATCAGAATGCCCCAGACCAGAATGGCAGTATCCTGGGGGGCAGAGTTGAAGACTATGCGTGTTCACGACGAGCCACCTGCTGCGCACGCAGTTCAGGAGTTTTTGGCAAGCGCGTTTGTTGCGGAACATCAGCTTGCGCTGGACTGTGTTGCAGTGCGCGGCAGTACTCCCGCTGTAGTCCGCTGCCAGTTGGTGCCACCAAATTTGGCAATGCACCATGCCAGGGTCTTGGCGCTGGACGACGTGGTTGAAATGGCCGCCGCTAAAGAGTGGATGGCCAACGCGTTCTGGGCTGGGTGACCATGACGGATGCGCGCCAATCTCAGGCAACAGAACGTGGGCATGAAGCGTCGTTCCCGGTATGCGATGAAATCGAAATGGCTGCACCTGCACGTGTCACCAGCAACCAGGCTGCGCTGCGGCGTAACGTGGTTCGTCCGCAAGTTCTGCCATCGCACGTTCCCGACACCGCGGCGGAAATGGACGAGCTTGCACCTGGACAAGAGTTTGAGCGGGAGGAAGAGGATGAAGTAGAAACGGGCGACTACGCATTAGGTCTGCCGCACCGGCTTGCACCGCCGGCGGACGATCCGCCGACTGCACCCTCGAGTTCTGCCGCTGGCGAGGCCAGTGATGGTCGCCAGACGCCGCTGGCCACCGCCGTAATCCTGGCTCGCGCAGGCGGCGGCATGCCGCTTCCCGCCGCGATCCGCAGCCCGCTGGAGCGCAGCTTCGCTCGTGATCTGAATGCCGTGCGACTGCACCGGGGGCAGAGCGCGTCAGCGCTGGCCAAGGCGGTCAGCGCCCGCGCGGTAACGCTGGGCCGGGATGTGTTCCTGAACGACCAGGCCATCAACGACGGGCCTGACGCAGTGTTTCTGCTGGCGCACGAAGTTGCCCACGCCCTGCAACAGGACCAGGTTTGCGAAGCCGAGCCACGCGAGCTTGGCGCGCGCGATGCGGGGGCTGAACAGGAGGCAGACGACGCCGCATGGCTGGTTCGGCTTGGCCTGCCAGTACCAAGCATCCGCAGCGAACGGGCCGGGATCTTGCGCCGTGATGAGCCAATTGTGACCGCTGCATCCGGCGGCGCGACTCCTGCCCCGGTCGCCTCTCCGGCGGTTATCACCGCGTTCATCGCAAATCCGCCGATCATGCGCATGTCTGCTACGCTGGAAGGTCTGTTCTTCGCGACAGAGGATCGCGGCCAGGTTGATTTTCCTGATATTGATCTGGCGCCGACCGCAGGCGTATTCGCCCGCCTGTGTGACACGCACTATTCGCCCCAGTTGGTCCGTGATTTCCAGGCAACACCGCAACGCTTTAGATGGATACCGCCTCGACCGGATTCCCGGCGCGCCAATTCCATTCACGTTGAGCCTTATAGCGTTAGCGATGTTCTGGCTTTCTTGGATGCGCCGGAGCGGCTTGGCCCCGCACGTGTGGCGATTACCGCTCAGCAGCGCAGCATCGTGCTGGCCGCGCATGCGCTGAATCCGATTCCACGACAAATCCTGACCGAAATAAGAAACTTCATCAGTGCCGGCGGAGGTGTTCCGGAAGTCGACGGAGTTCTGGGGGAAGCGTGGCGATGATCCGCTTGCTCGGCGCCATGTGGTGGATTCGCACGCAAGCCTATGTCCGCGCTTGGCAAGAATGGCGGGCAACACCAAACAACGACACACTGCTCAACGCTGCTATCGCACTCGATGAGCTGCTTGGTGAATTCACGCCCTATTCCAGACTTTTGACGCTGATCTATGAAGACGCTGCGCTGCAGCCATTGCCGGAATGGCAAATCCTTTGGCCCAACGCCCGTGACGGAACACGCCCGGCGCTTGTCAATTATGTTCCGTCTGCGGCAGCAGAATTTGTGCGCTTCGCAACATCGCAGCCGCGTTCGTTCCTGCGCCTGGCGCGGACCGATGCTGCCGCGCGGCGCAGTCTGTTGTTGGGCTTTGCCGCCATGCGCGGAGGCACCGTCACACCGGCAGCTGGCGACCAAACCGTCAGCGAGGTTCCTTCACCATATAATGCCCCGGCGCTGGACATGCGGATCAACAGCTATCCACCGCTGTTGCCGCCCAGTTTCGGGATGGTGATGGGATCCACCACGACCTTCTTCAGCAGCATCCAGTTCATGCGCTTCGCTGACGCGGTTAGCCACGCCTTCGGCGGCTGGTTCTATAGCTGGGACTACGTCAGGGTACCAAATGATGATCCCGCAACGCTGGGAATGATGTCGGTCCCACCCAGTGAAGCCAGCGAATGGGATGCCTTGTCGGCCAGCCTGCGCCGTGATCTGCGTTATGCTGAGGAGGATTTGCAGCGCTTCAACGTCGTCCAGTCGATGGCCGTGCATCTCGGCGCGCCCGGCATGGGGCCGGAAACACTGGTGGGCTTTAACCTGCTGATGGATATGGTCGGTTCGGTCGCGAAAAGCTCCTTTGCCGTAATTGCCGGACGGCCGAGCGAATACCGCATCACGCCTTCTGAGCCCGGTCTCTACATCGCCCGCTGCACTGCCGGACCGCGGATGGACGATACGGCAACCACCGCCCAGTTCCGCCGCCAGCCGAGCACCGCCTGGATGCCGTTCTGGGCCGTTTCAGCGGATCAGATCGCCAGAGACTTGCTGCGCGAAGACTTGGTTAACCGGCGCGAGGCGGAGCGCCGGTACCATGAGCTGGTCGAAATGCTCTCAGACACCACCTGGCCCAACCAGGAGGATCTGGTCGCTGAGATGGAACAGTTGCGTCTTAGCCTTTATGGCACCGGTCCGGAACTGTTGCAGGCCCAACTGCGCGAGCTCGAGCGTCGGCAGACCGAAATCCGCGGCACCGGCGTCACGCACTCGGACGAGTTGACGGCCCTGGCGCGGCAGATCGCAGACATCAATTTGATGATCGCCATGCGCAACGATCGTGCCGGGATCATGCGCGGTCAGGTGCTGCGCCTGCCTGCCACGCTGGTCAAAGATGACGGTACCGCAGTCAGCCTGTTGCTGGAAGTTGCCAAGCACAATCCGCATCGCGCGCTGTGGCACGTTTCCGATGTAACTACGCCGCAAAGTGGCTTGCACGATCCGGTGCGCGGCGACGGGACATTGGCTCCCGAATTCGACAACGAAGATGCCATTTTGGCGACGATCAAGGCCTTGCTGGAAAGCGAAAGCGGTTACGGTAGGGGGCGACTGGCGGTGCAGTTCCCACCCAACCTTGACCGCACCGATCAGACCAGCGGCAACCTGCGCACGATCCGCATCGCCACCGATGCGACCGGGATTGTCATTCGTGGGGTCGAGAACATTACCACCCTGGTCTCGATCGCCGCCGTCGTCGCGGCCCCGTTCACTGGCGGTGCCAGCCTGGTGCTGATGCTGCCCGTGGGCATCGTCGGCGCGCTGCCTTCGGCCTATCGGCTGGTTCACCGTCACGAGATGGGCACTCTGCGTAACGATCTCAACACCTGGCTCGCGGTGGTCGACATTGTCGGGGCCGTGCTCAATTTGGGCGAGATTGGTGCCGGCGCGCGTGCCGCCGCACGGGCTGGAACCGTCGCAGGGTTGCGCTGGGCCGTCGCAGAGAACGGCCTGTGGATTGCGGGCATGGCTGGTAACGGGCTGGGCCTGTTGCTGATGACGGGCGGCATCATGCAACAGCTGGAGGCGCTGCGCGGACTTCCGCCCGGCGTCGCCGCTGCCCGCTCGCTGGAAATCATCGGCCAGGCCATGCTCAGCTTGGGGATTCAGGCCGGGGCGCATCTGGCATCGGCACGGCGCGTCCATTCTACCGAAGAAGGGCTGCGCTCTGTCGGAGATACTGCCGATACCCGCACTGCACCGCCCGTGGTGAACACCGCAGTCGACGCGACCCCGCCTGGTCGCCGCCCGACCGGAAGGACCGAAGCCTCGCCCGAACTGGCATCTGCGATCCCTGCAAATCTCGATGTACCGCTTGACATCGATGCCGGCGGAACCACCGTTTCTGGAAATACCGTGCGGGTTGAATACCGGCGCAGCGGCACCACGGGGCGGGTCGATGCAGGTACAATCCGGGTCGTTGCAGGGCGCAGTGCCAGCCACGCGGATATCGCAGCACACGTCGAGACGGTCCGCACCTTGCGCGAATATGCCGGGGTGCTGGGCGCTGTGCTGGAGGCGACCGAAGCGCTGCGCCTGGCCGTGAGCGGGACGCGGCGGCCTCAGCAGGGGAGCGCCGCCTGGGAAGCGCAACTGGAACTGGCCAAGCTACCCCCGATCATCAACAGCCGGATGCGCGAGTTGCGGGGCCTGACCAACGATGACCCGCGTCGTCTGGAACTGGAAGCCGACATCGTCAATCTGGTGGACCAGGTCGACTTTGCCCGATCGGTATTAAATGGGCTGACCAGCGCCGATCCGCGTGGCTTCATCGAGGCACGCAGTGTCGAGCAGCTGCGGACAGACAATCTGGCGGCAATTACTGCGGACAGTATCATGGTTGTCACGCGCAGCGGCGACCAATGGGTCGCGGCCTCTGCCGACGCAGTCGCTGCGGCTGGCGTTGATCCCATTGCTGGGCACTATATTTTCGAACAAGGCGGGCGGCCCGTGGTGCGGGGTGTGAGCACCCACACCGGCAGCGGCGAATTGCACTTCCGATTGCTGCGCGAAGGCGGGCAATGGTATCTGGTCCCCAACGACTATGCCGGAACTCCAATCCGCCGTCCTGACAGCAGTGAAGTGAGCCTCTCGGGGCTCGCTCGGGATCTGGACTCGCGGCTGGCCAGAGCTGCTGCCAGTTCGCCGCACACAGCTGCCTCCTTCCCGGTACTTGAGGGCGCTCTATCGGGTGCCGGGCTTCCGGTCGAAAGCCCTGTCCGCCCGCTGCTGCGCAACTGGGGCAACCTGCTCAACCAGCTGGACGTCATTCGCAGCCAAAGCGAAGGGATGGGCTTGCCAACCTCGCACGAGATTGCAGCCCACGCGGCGGCAATTTTGATGCGAGGTTCCAGCGATGGCACGGTGATTCAGGCGCGCATAGACGATTTCCGCCGCTTTGTGCGTGAACAAGCCCTGGCAGCGATCTTCGGTATCCCGCCTGCTGATCTTGCGCGCGGCACGCGGGCGGATGGAACCCCGCTGTCAGCGCGCCCGTCTGCCGACCAGTTGCGTTACTACCGCGCAATGATTGAACGCGTTCCCGCCACGGATGCCGACCCCGGCAGGGCCAGATTGATGCCGGAGCCCGGCGACATCGGCGAATTATGGACTCGCTATCGCGATATCCGCAGCCGCTTGCCTGCAGACGGAGGCGGCATCGCCGAGTTCAGGCCGCTGGCCATTTCCACGCGCCGTCTTGTCCACGCTACCACTACAGAGATTGATGGGGCAATCACTGTGTCCACCCAGATGGTCAATGGGCCGCCGCCCGGAAACTATGGGATAGAAAGCAAGGGCGGCGGGTCGATCGATCATGGTCAGGCCGGCCGTTACAGCACTCACATCACAGACAATGGTGGCCGCATGGTGCTGGACAATGGAAGCAGGGTGACAAGCTCGGATGGCACAGAAACGATCGTGTCCGGCACAAGCTTGTCCGGGGTTGTCTATATGTGCGACAACGTAACGACGGCGCGTCGCACCCGCGACCATCTCGATTCGAATGCATTGCATCCCAATATGTTTGTGCTTTATCTTGATGTCGACGGGCGACTGAAAGTCATGCCGCGCGAAGTACATCGGCTGGCCACTGAGGCTGCCGCTGCTGCGGCAGCGGCGACCACAACCACGCCTGCTGCAGAAGCAACGCCCGCCAGCAGCTCGGGCACTGGCACGGGAACGCCACCATGATCAACGGACCAGAATTTCTGCGGCTGGAGAGCAGACTAACGGCTGCTACGTTGGCGGGGGCAGCCGCAATCGTTGGGCCGCTGTGCGCCGACCTGAGTTTGACAGGTTGCAGCCTAGATGACGGTGAAGTCCAGCGAGGCTGGCCTGACAGCTTGCCCCCCGCAGCAAAGCGCCTTGTTCTTGCGTTCGGCGAGGACAATTCTGGCGGCCTCCACCCGGCCTATGGTGTCAGCGGCGCCTGGCAATTCAATCTTGATTTTGATTGTCTTGCGCCAGACGCCGCAACGGTCCGTGCGCTGTTGGGACAACTGGCCCAGGTCGCGGGCGGATTGGCCGATAGTGGCTCGCTGATCCACGTGGCCATCTATCGCCACGCCGGAGGACTAATTGCTCCAATCCCGCCACTTGCCGATGTTGGAACCCACTTGGTCAGCGCCACGGCGCAGCAAGTTGCAGCGGCCTATCGTGACTCGGCCGCTTTCGCCGGCGCCTGGGACAGAGTGGAACAGCATACGCGCATGACATTGTATTTGCGAGCAATGGACAAGGTCGAAAACCCAGGGTTCTTGGCCCACGTTTTGCCAGGACAGATGGCAATGGCCCGGGCCGCTCATCCGGAACAGGTGCGTTGGCGCGAGCCTGCCTTTGCGGCAGGAGAATTCGAACTACTGGATTCTGGTACGCCGACTCTGACAGGCATTGGCTACAATCCGTCCGAACGCAGCTATGAATTCGCCGGCTACTTGCCTGAGGGCGCGGAGCTACGCCCGATCGACCTGATGCTCGCGGCCCGGGTGGTGAGCGAAAAGGCAGTCGAAGCCGCGGACGGCAAGCGCTATCCCGTCGAAGTGGTTCGTGCTGTGTTTGATAACTCCGAGGCAGCAGGCTTTGCTGCATCGTTGTTGAGCAGCGCCGGGGTACAAAGTTGCTATATGGATTTTAACGGTGATCTGATCATCGCAAACTCGCTGTGAGTTGCGCGATAAAATCACTTTTACTTGCAAGTATTGACAAAGCGTTTGCAATAGTTGATCGTTCCGCAAATAGCACGAGTATAAGAAGGTCCAATAGGAGAGTCGCGATGCGTGAAGAATTCACAAATTTTGATTTTGATTCGATTGATATCGATATCTTGGACACTTCTGCTTCATCAGGTTTTCCTGAAGGCGCTGCATCAAGTTACCCGTGGCCAAGTTGCAGTTGTAGCTGCAGTTGTCCGGGGCCTGTCATGCCTGATGAAATTGAAGGTTAATAAGGCAGTTATTTTTAAATAATTGTGATACACGACGGGTTGTTATTTTCGCAATGATGGAGAAATTGCAATGAACTACCGCCAAAATGATTTAACAGAAAACTTTGACCTTTCTGACTTTGACAATATTGAAATTGACATCTTGGACACCTCTGCAACAGCGGGCTTCCCTGAAGGTGGGGCTTCAAGCCGGTCGTGGCCAAGCTGCAGCTGCAGTTGCAGCTGCCCCGGGATGGATTTGACCTGAACGAGTGATCGGCGCTGACCAGAATATTGAGGTCAGCGCCGAATTTAGCCGGATCGCCCCGAGCGTGGATTTTGATAATTTACGGGCGATGCCGGGCCTGACAAACCAACAGGGTGACTTGCGCAGGTGCTTAGCCTTAGCCAAGGCAGCCTAGATAGCGCATTACTTGGACAAGCTGGACCCAAATTGTGGCGGTGAACCCGAGTTGATCGAAGGGCTAACGCGCGCTTGACTTCCACCGAAATGTCTCACTTGTAGCCCGAAAATTTGAAGCTTCCTTTGTCGCTATTTATGCAGGCTTGGTCATCGCTACATTTCATTTTCCTTATGCAATCTTGCGAATTGGCGGTGGCGTTTTTTCAGATTTGCCCGTCATCGACGGAAATGCGCTGTCGCATATTCGGCGCATAGCGGATACGCAGGGTCAACTTGTCAATCAAGCTAGCGTTATGACCGATTTAATTGCAGGACTATTGCCTCAAGCTTATGAATTTGATCCTCTGCTTGGAAAATTACTTCTAAAAATAAAACGCGACGTTCATAATTTGCGGTTCATAGCTGCAGAGCAAATTGACAGGATCGAGCGACTTGATTCGGCCGGTCTCGTCTCTGACTTGCGCAGGTTTTCGGATCAAGCATCACTACTAGGACAATTGAGGGATCAACAGGATTTAGTCTATGGTTGTGAGCTCAGAGATTACTTGCGTGCGGTCATGCGGCTGTCATCCCATCGGAACATCTCAACCGCCATTCGCATCACAAATCCCAAATTCGCCAAAGCTTTGGCCAGTCTCGAGCGGCTTGAACAGATCGAATTTGATCGCAGAACGACTTAAACTGCGACCACTCTCCTACGTTATGGCTTGCGGGCCATCCACAAGACCTCACCACTTTCTTCGTTGGGCTTGGTTGGCCTGATTCGGCCAGCACAGGCTGTTAAAGAGGGCACCGGCGAGATAATCGACGTTTCCGGCTCGCTGCGCCGCGACGTGCAAGCACAGTTCCGCGTGTTGGAGCGACTAATTGAACAGCTTTGCGTCGACCCGGAGCTGCTTTCCGATTGGGCACCTATCCGGCTAAATCGCAGCATGTCCGAACAAAATGGTGAGTGGCTATGGAGTTACCGCAAGCTCAGCCTTGATAGGAAGGTAGCGGTTTCCGGCACACAATTGGTCGAAGCTCGCTCAAAGTCTGCCTTCGTGCGGTTGTTGGTCAAGTTGCTCAAGGACGAACGTCAGTTGGGCAAGGCAGAGCTACGTGCGCTTGCCATTGGCATTGCCCCAAAGGTTGAGGAGAATTACAGCGTATTCTTGCAGCAGGCATGGCAAAGCAAGGCGATCGAACTCGCCATTCCCGAAAGCCACGATCAATTTGATCAGCTCAGGACTGCAGTCGAAGCGCAGTCTGCGGGACGCAAGGAGCGACTGAAACCGCTGCTTGATCAATGCGAGGCGGCGATGCATCACAAAGCTGGTGCTGCGATTTTCGGGTCGGCACTGCGCGAGCTGCAAGCGGCAGTAGAATTGCCAGAAGGTCTGCTGAAAACGGCGCTGGTCGATGATTGCATGTTCGACACTAGCGGGATCTCAGGCATCGAGACCCTGTTTCCCGGACCTGTCGCGCAGTTCGCTACCCTGGTGCGGCTGATTCCATTGCTAACCTGTGCCGAGCCAATGCGGGCGATAGAACGTTGGCTTACCGCCCGGTTCATTGCTGAAGCAGGCGTGGGCGGGACTATGCCAAATGCTGCTGATTTCGTGGAAGGCGCAGCACGAGCGCTGGAGGGATTTTTGAAGCAGGGACCTCCCCCCGATGGCTCTCAGAATAGCTTTTTCGAACGGCTTGGGATTGCGCGCGATCCAAGCGTCGATTTAGCGCTGGACTTGCTGCTACACACCTTGATTAGCCGCGCGTCTAACGGGCAGACTCGGTTGAGCTGTAACGAAGCCGATCAAATTGTTGACGCTGTCCCGTCCGCCTCCGTTCCGGTGCGGCTGTCCAAATTGATTTATTACCACCCTGTCCGCGCTGATAACGGGGATGTGACCTATGTCATCAATTCCATCTATCCTGGTTATGCTTCAATGTTCTCGCGCTTCATCAAGGCAGATTTTGAAGAACTAGATGCGACGAAGGAATATCTAAAGGCGAGTGCAGCACGAGGCGGGTTTGCTGAGCTGGGTGGTCATTTCGGGTTCAATGCTAACCACCATCCGCTGATCGCCGACCATACGGTAGTGATACCGCCGTTTCACTATGGTGAAGAGGCGGCAATTAGGTTGACCGAACTTGCCATCGCCCACAATCAAGAGAGCAATGCGCTAGAATTTATTGATCCAGCTGGAAGCGCAATCGATTTGCATTTTCTCGGAGTCATCCAGCCCTTTATGCTTCCAGTGTCGTATTTGGTGATCCAGGCGATTTCTCAGTCGGTGGTGCGCGTACCCAAGTTGGACATGACGCTGATTGAGCGCGGTACAATTAACCCGCAGGGTCTGATCGTCGCGCCACGTGTCTTGCTTGACGACCTTGTTGTCAGCCGCCGCTGCACGGCTGTGCCACTCAAGACACTACCCGACCCAACTGTAACTGAAAGCACATTTTTCAAGCAGTTCAACACGTGGGCCGATCAAACGGGTTTGCCAGAACGGATGTTCTATAGGTTTGCTACCGTGGCAGCATTTCAAGAAACCGATGCCGCTATTCCCAATGGATCTTCCACTCCTAGGCAAGACAAGCCAATGCCACTTGATCGCGCGTCACCCGCACTGCTCCGCTTGTTTCAGAGGGATCTCAAGAGCAATCCGCTGGACGTACTGTTTTCGGAAGCCTTGCCGGATTTCGGGCAATCTGTGTTTGTCCGCGATGGCGAGCGGATCATCGGGGAGCTTGGCCTGGAACTGACGGTAAGTTCCCGGTTATGACGCTCTCCTATCAGTTGCGGGTGAACTATTTCGCCGAAGAGCAGGGCAGGCTGATCGTCGAAGGCATCGCTCCTGCGGTGGCACAAGCGCGCACGCGCTTTGGCCCGTTTGCTGTAGCTTTGCGGCGCCATTGGCATGGCGGACCGCATGTTCTGATCGGCGTCGGGCAAGCCGATGAAGCCGTACGCGAGCAAATCACGTACGACATCGGGGAGGCGGTCGCCCTCTTTTTGCAGGCTAAAGACGAGCCAGATCCGGCCTTCGAACCGGAGAAATTCAAAAAACTCGCCATGGCGCTTGCCGAAGTTGAGCAGTGGCCTGAACCTTTTGAGCCCCTGCGAAAGAACCTGACGGTCGAATTTGGACCGCAATTTGTGCCGCAGCCATTGGGAGATCCGAAAATTGCAGAGTTTCGTGACCGGTTCAAGGTTCATGCCTATGCCGTCACGCTTGACCTTATCGCCAAACGACTCGCCAATCCGGCTTTAGCGCTGATCGACATGTCTTGCTTCTTTGGCAGTCTGCACCACCTTGACTGGTGCGGCAGTTATAACCTGTGGCCCTATTCGCTGCTCGGGCAGGTTAGTGCTGCCGAAGTCCAACTTGCAGAGCATCGTGCCAAATTCACGGCAGGTGTCGAACGACTTGGCCCAGAAGTGTCGCGCTGTTTTGCCGCGCGCGGAATCTTGGATAAGCCATCAAAGCTTGATCCGCGTTTCCGTGCATGGGTAAATGCGATGCAGCCGATCTACCGTGATCTGGCAGAATACGCCTATGGTAAGAGTCCTGACTATTTTCGTCAGATCAACGACCTTTCCGGCGATGCCGAGTTGCTGGAACAAGAATGGCAGTTGCGCCCCTATTTGTTCCATCCGGCGCACTTCGCCTATCGCATGATCATGAATTTTCATTACGAATTGGTGCAAACCATTGGCCTCACTCCGACGATGCGGATGCTGATCGGGTTTCTGGTGCGTGACATGTTGACCCGCGATCACCCGGAGGTGTTGGTTCAGATGGAAACAGCTGGGGCTGCGATGCTGGCTGATGGTGTTTTATCACGATGAACCTGGCACTAAAGTCTGGTGTGTCTTGCTTCGCCCAATCAGACGGGACCCAGATCCGCCGCGGAGGCAGCAGCTTCTTCATTCGCGATGCGCGCCTTACTCCGCACATTGCCAATATTCTCAAGCAACTCGATGGCACGCGATCGGTTGATTCAATCGCAGCGGCTATGCCACCGCAGTTCGGAAGATTGCTCGATGCCTGTCTGCAGCAGCTTACAAGCAGCAGGATGTTGACCAGCGGTACGTTGGCGGAAGCGCAAAGTGCTTTCCCGGGGCTGGCCCACGTGGGACGCATACGGGACTTGACAGCCGATTGGCACGGCTGCGCTCAGGAATGGTCGACATCGCGCGTAGGGATTGGCGCGCCTGACGCATCAGTGGCAATCGTAGAACATTTGACGAGGTCTGGCGTTGGTAACGTCGCGTCGCTTTCGGCCTCAGAACTGTGCCACGCGGATGTGGATTTCAGGATCTGGCTGGCGACTGATTGCGCTCAATTGGACACAGATATTCTGGCGTGCTGCAGGCAATTTCCAGGGCGCTTTGTGCTGGCGTTGGAAGTTGCGGGCAGGTGTGCAATTCTTCGTAACTGTGTGCCGTCGAGCAGTGATTTCCAGCGATTGCAAACGCGTTTGCAGGCTGAACCGGCCTCGCCTTCGCTAGCGGCGCAGCTGGTCCGCGATGCTCATATTGCTTACGAGCTCTTACTTGTTTGTGCCGAACGGCACGGAGCGGTTGCTGCGATACAACCAGAACTAAGGGTCATCGATGCCAATGGCACAGTCCAGTCGCACGCCCTTTTGCCGTTTATAGGGGGCAGAGCCGACAACGTCATCGCATCCAATGATCGCGATCTGGTGCAGGCTGCCGTGCGCCCATCATTTTGTCATGACTGGTTTTTGCCTAGTGGACCGCTCGCGATTGGCGAGACATCTGAGGCAATGCGATTTCCATTGGCGCACGCGAAGATTGCACTTTCGCCACCTGCGATCGCTGCGGATGGAACCGCAGTAACACACGTGATCGATTGGGGGCTGGACCCGGCTCAAGCTGAACGCAAGGCCATTGCGGCTGCGATTATCGCGCATGGGGCCAGCTCGCAGGCCACACTTGGAAAGCGATATTGCGCCTATGCAGTGGATGAAGATGTTGAGACGGCCGGGAGAACCGCTGCTGCTGAAGTCTATGCCCAGTGGCTGCTTGCAGAACGTCCAGGACTGCTGACTGGGGCGGTGGCCGTGAATTCGGAATCAGCTTGATCCTGCAGCGCAGATACTATTGAGACTGGTTTCGCATGTGCGCGGGGCGGCGCCATCGTTGCGCAGCTTCGCACATGCCGGAACCGCCAGTGTCATCGTGTGGGCGGACAGCAAGAATATGTGCACGGTTGGGATCGGGGCCGACCTGAGCAGTGCCGCGTTGCAGGCGCTTGGTGACATGGCAAGCGCCGTCCAGCTGGACGCACTGACTTGGCGGCAACAGACTGCAACGTATCAGCGGCTCCGAACGATCGCGGCAGCGGATGAGGCGGTGGCTGGCGCTTGGACCAAGTCCGGGAACTCGCCGGCGCTTTCTCAGGATTTATTGTGGCAAGCAAGAGCGCCACATTCAGCGAACAATCGTCTCGCCAGCTATGTCTTATGCTGGATGTGAGTGACTTTTCGAACCTACGGGCTGATTGCGTTGCGCTTGACCGCCTAGTGCGTGCCGGGACCGGTGCTGAGCAAAATGTCACAATGCTTCCACTGGGGCAGCTACATGCATGCGAAGTTTCGGATCCGCCCCATTCGCACGACGCTGGCACGCTGTTGGCGATTTGCTGCGGTGGGGAAATCTGGGTCCTCGAAGTTTCTGATCAAGCTGGTTGCCGAATTTGTTTCCGCAAATGGCTGCTCGCTGGGGATGCGGAGCAAGCCGATCTTTTGGCAGGCGATGTAGATCTAGCCATGGGCCCATTGGAAATCGGCTTGCTGGCAAGCGCCGTGATCACGCTGATTTAAACACGAAAGGCAGCAGTCGGCCACCGTCTTTGGCAGGCCGTTCGGGTGGATGCAGATCGCGGGCAGGTGACCCTTCACGCCTATGCCAAGCATCCAGATTGCGCAGTCTGCCATGCAGAGGAGAGTGAGTGTTCTGCGGCAATCCCTGTGCCGCTAGCCGCGATGATAGCTACAACCGGTCACCGAACTGCAGATCTGGCAAGGCTTGCCAAGGGTCTGCGACCGTATGTGTTTGATACCCGACTAGGATTGGTCCGCAACACCTTTCGCCCCAACGTGCCGTTACTGCAAAGTGTAAGCATCGCGCCGTTGTTTCCATTCACCACTCCATCCTTCACCGAATCTGGCTATGGTCGAAGCGGCGCACCGCTTCGAGACAGCGACATTGCGATGTTTGAAGCCATCGAGCGCTTTGCCGCGATGAAGCCGCGCGGCCCGCTCGAAATCACACGGGATTGCCGTGCCAGTCTTGGAGAGGTGTCGTTCGATCCGGCCACATTGATTTCCCACGTCGATGCCGCATTCGGGCCGGGCAGAATGGAGCGATATTCTTCGTCCACCGTCTACGATTGGGTTTGGGCCTATTCGGTCCAGCAGCAGCGCCAAATTCTGATACCGCAACAATTGGCTTACTATGGACAATTCGGCGAAGAGCCATGTGGTGGTCGCTTTGTTCATGAAACCTCCAGTGGCAGCGCAATTGGCGGTTCGATTGAAGAGGCGATGCTCTATGGTTTGACCGAGGCAGTCGAGCGTGATGCTTTTCTGGTCAGTTGGTATGGGCATCGTCGGTGCCCCACAATCTTGCCATCCACGGTCGCGGACGGCTTGCTGAAGCCACTACTGGCGCGGCTGGCAGCGCAGGGTCTTGAACTGGTGATCCAAAGCGTCGCAGTCGATCTGCCTGTGCACGTATTTGCGGTGCGGATCCTCAATCGGAGTGCGCACCAGGACCGAGCCTGGTATGTTGCAGCCGGAGCGCATCTCAACCCGCTCGAGGCTTTGCAAAGTGCGATCAACGAAGTCACCTCTATGGTCCGCAGTTCTCCCGATGACCATGCGCGGGGGCAGGCTGAACGTGGGCGCTACCTGCTGGATCGTCCTGAGGACG
This sequence comes from uncultured Alphaproteobacteria bacterium, assembly GCA_963802015.1. Lineage (GTDB taxonomy): Bacteria > Pseudomonadota > Alphaproteobacteria > Sphingomonadales > Sphingomonadaceae > Novosphingobium. Next base: position 372,158 of record CAWDHB010000001.1, on the reverse strand, counting down.
TGCGGACCATGGCCGATCACGAGAGCCTGTGCTGGCCTGCCGAAGCTATTGACCGGTTCGGGTTCGCAACCGGTGATGCGCCGATCACTTGGGCGGCCTATCTTGAACGGATGCATGCTGCCTGGCCCAGCCCCACAAACCTCGCCTCGCTGATTGAAGCCATCGCCCGGCTCGGTGGGGATGTGATATTCGCAGACCTGGGCTACCGCGAATTGCGTTCCGCCAGCGTGCAGTGTGTTAAGGCAATTTGCACTGGGTTATTGCCGATCACTTTCGGGCATCAAAACCGACGGATTGATTGGGCGCGAGTAGCGCAAAACAGCGATATCGAGATAGAGCGTTTGCAATCACCCGAACTGCTGCGGCCACACACGTTCCCATGACGATCAATCCTGCAACCGCATACCTTTATGGTACAATGCTGCAGCGCCGCAACATGTTCGATGCCCAAGCGGCGGTTGGCAGGCACGACATCCCGATTTCTGAGTCGCCGCAAGAAAATTGTGGAGTGGCGTGCCAGACCGAGAACTCAAGTGCCGCGGCGTTGCGCCGCATCCTGACCGGTTCGGTGTATCCCTTGCGCTATGAGCCAGACAATCTTGTTAGCATCCATCGCGGCGTGGCGAGCAGTAGCGGAGCCTTTGCAATTGATTTAATCGTCGTTGACCCAGTGCGCGGCTCTGCATTTGTAGTCGATTCTCCAAACTTCGGCCTTGCAGCGATTGGGTGGACTGCGACCGCTGCTCCAGACCTCCACCCTGCGCCCTTACTCTACCTGATAGCGAGACTTGACCGGCTGATCGCGCGCTATGGCGACCTTGCATTCAGTCTGGCCGCCTATGAGGCAGGGATGATTGCGAGCCAAATCCGGTTCTTAGCATGGGAAGAAGGGTGGGAGTTCCAATATCATTCCGCGCACGGTGACCAGTACTTACGCGCGGCCACCGGCATTGATGCTTGGCAATGGGTCCCGCTGATAGCGGGGCGCCTGGCTGGCGCAACCGCGCGCTCGGCAATCCCTGTTTCTTGCGATGCGCCACCGGTTCCGCAACTGGTCCAGCCCGCGGTCGATGACGCAGTGCGGGCCCCCCTGACGCGCGCCCTTCTGGCTCAGCCTAGTGCCCCGCAGGCTCATGACATTGGCGATCCGATCCCCCGATGTAGTTTGAATTGGCTCGACCTTCATCAAGCTTTAGCCGCTCGTACATCGGATGCGCAGCGTCTACATGGCCACGTTATGCCATGCTATTCGATGGAAGAGTGCGATAGGTTGCTGAAACGCACCACCGCGCTGCTTTCGGTCATGCAGTCGTTTTCCGCCCGCCAGAAAAGTACTGCCTTGCTGGTGATCGCGGACGGTGCGGATGGACCGTTCGGAGGCAGGCTAGGACTCTCGTTCGGGCAGTCGTGGTCTCCCTTGGACTCAGCCTCACTTGAAAAAATTCACAGCTTGTTAAAGTCCGAAGGTGGCTGCGGCTTTGCCTGTTACCTTGCTATTGATGAGAGAGACCATCCGATCACAGACTGCGCAACACTCGTAAATGAGTGGCTTTGGACAGGTGCTGTCACGCAGGCGCTTTGTTTGGCGGCATCGAGTATCGGATGGTTTGCCCGGCCAGTGAGAAATTTTGATGATGCGCGTGCCAATTCGATTGCGAGGCCGTTCGAGCGCGTGGTTATGAAGGTCGAAATAGGCAAGCTTGCTGCTTCGCCATTCAGCTTTGCTTTGGCGCGTACATGACCGACTGGAGCTCCACTCACATCTTTTATTCGCAACCGGGTCAAGCTGATCTGATTGTCCTGAAACTCCGTGATTTGATGCTTTCGATTCAGCATCAGATCGGCGTTTCCGACTGCAAGTGGTTCTTTATTCGGTACTTCGATGGCGGAGCGCACATCCGCTTTAGGACCCGCGATATTGCTGCGCCGCAAGTCGATTGGCTGCGCGTGCAGATTGGAGAATATCTTCGGGTGATCGATGCTGGTCGGGCTTCTACCTGGTATGATCAAACGGCGCAGATGTTGGAGGAACGTCAAATATACGCACCGGGAAGTGTAGTCGAAATCGACTATGTGCCTGAATTGCAACGTTACGGCGGGGAACACGCTTTGCCGTTGAATGAAGACCTGTTCTGTGTTTCGACGAAGATCGTCTGCAAGATCATCGAAGCCGCACAACAGCGGAAGGCTATTGGGGAACTGGCCCCTTTCATCACCAAGGCCGCTTTCGATCTGATGATGATGAACGTCGCGATCATTACGCGAACCCAGGAGGAAGCTCAGCGTTTCTTGCGCCAATACGCTGCGAGCTGGGCGCACTTTGTCAGCGCGCCGGGACGTGAGGATTGGCGAGAGATACTGAATGAAGACGACGCAGTCCCGACAATTCCGGCAGCGGCAACCATTGCGAGGTATCGCGAATTTCTGGTGTCTGCGCTGCCTTCTCAAACCCTTACCCAATATTGGGGGCGGCACGTTTGGTCGGCTTTTGCTGGGTTCGAAGCCTTAGCGGCGGAAGGCCGCTTGCTTGCGCCGCTCGATGGTCATTTGGTTCGGGAGACCAGCCAGCTTTCAGACTGCAAGACCAGCATTATGGCATCACAAATTCATATGATGAATAACCGGCTGGGGCAATTTCCTCGAAGCGAGGCTGTGATCGCCTGGCGACTTGCGCGAGCACTTGGCCCGCAGACTGATCTGGCGTAAGCGGGGCCGCGACCCCACCTTGCGGGTTTGAAGCGCAACGCCGAGTCTTCGCGTCCTGATCGGGCGGGAGTGCGCTGCTACTATGATAATCTCGGGTGATGATCCTGTGAGCAAGGGCGCGCAGCGGTTCGAGGTATTCACGGGCGCGGGCAAGCGCCGTGACTGGCCGCCTGAGGTCAAGGCTTCGATTGTCGCGGAGTGCTATTCTGGCCGCGAGGGCGTCAGTGCCGTGGCGCGCCGGCATGGGCTGGATCCGTCGCAGGTCTACGCATGGCGTCGGGATTTTTGTGATCGGCTCGAAGCCGAGGGCGTATCTCTGCCCTCAGCAGAGACGCAACGGGCCGCGTTTGTGCCAGCGGTCATCGATCTCGGTGCACCGCCGGATCCCGCGCCGGTGCGTCGCGCCCGCAAGCGTCGTCGTTCGAAGGCGAGTGCGGTCGAGCTGGAGATCGACGGTGTGGCGGTGAAGATCGGCCGTGGTGCCGATGCAGGCGTGATTGCCGCGGTGATCGAAGCCCTCAAGAGGACGCGATGATCGGACCTGGTGCTGGTGCGCGCGTGATGGTCGCGACGTGCCCGGTGGATTTTCGCAAGGGACCTGACGCCCTGGCCGCATTGGTCGGAGCTGATTACGGCGGCGATCCCTATTCGGGCGTGATCTACGTGTTCCGGGCGAAGCGCGCCGACCGGATCAAGCTGGTGTGGTGGGACGGTACCGGCCTGTGCCTGATGGCCAAGAAGCTGGAGTTTGGCGGGTTCAAGTGGCCGGGCATCCAGGACGGCGTGATGCGCCTGACGGCGGCGCAACTCGGCGCTTTGCTGGAAGGTCTGGACTGGCGCCGGGTGCATGGCGGCCGCCGGCCGATTGCGCCGCAGATTGCCGGTTGACGGGGCATTCATCTGCTGATTCACTGCTGTCATGCTTATGGAAGCGGACCTTCCCGATGACGTTGCAGCGCTTCGCGCGCTCGTTCTCGAACAGGCCCGTGAGCTCGATACGCTGAAGGTTTTCCGGGCCGAGGTCGAACGGCTGAAGGCGATCATCGACGCCTTGCAACGTCACCGTTTCGGCCGCCGTTCCGAGCAGCTCGATCCCGATCAGCTCCAGCTTGCCTTGGAGGAAGTCGAGACCGCATTGGCTGCGGCCGAGCACGCTCGCGACAAGGCGAGCCGGGCTCCGGCCGAGCGGCCGCGCAAGACCAACCGCGGTTCGCTGCCTGCCCATCTCGAGCGGATCGAGCAGGTCGTCGATGTCGAGGACAAGGTCTGCCCTTGCTGCGGCGGCGCACTCCACCAGATCGGCGAGGACGTGGCCGAACGTCTGGATGTCGTGCCGACCACCTTCCGCGTCCTGGTCACCCGCCGGCCGCGCTACGGCTGCCGTTCGTGCGAGAGCGCGGTCGTGCAGGCGCCAGCACCGGCACGGATCGTCGAGGGCGGCATTCCCACCGAGGCGCTGATCGCCCAGGTGCTGGTCGCCAAGTACGCCGATCACCTTCCGCTCTACCGCCAGGCACAGATCTACGCCCGGCAAGGCATTCAACTCGATAGATCGACGCTGGCCGACTGGGTCGGCCGGGCGGCCTGGTATCTGCGCCCCATGCGCGACCATATTCTGGAACGGCTCCGACGATCCGAGCGGCTGTTCGCCGACGAGACCACCGTGCCGGTGCTCGACCCCGGACGTGGGCGGACCAAGACTGGGCAGCTATGGGCCTATGCCCGTGATGATCGCCCATGGGGCGGCATTGATCCGCCGATGGTCGCCTATGTCTACGCTGCCGACCGCAAGGGCGAGCGGGCAGAAGCGCACCTCGGCGACTTCGCAGGCACCCTGCAGGTCGATGGCTATGGCGGCTACGCCGCGCTCGCCAGGCGACGGCAGCAGATCAGCCTCGCCTTTTGTTGGGCGCATGTCAGACGCAAGTTCTTCGAGCTCGCCGACACGTCGCCAGTCGCCACCGAGGTGTTGCGCCGCATTGCCTTGCTATATGCTATAGAGGATGAGGTGCGCGGCGAGCCTGCCCAGCAGCGCCGGTCGGTCCGCGACGAACGCAGCCGCGTCATCGTCGACGATCTGCACCAGTATCTCGAGGCCCGGAACCGCCAGGTCAGCGCGAAGGCCAGGCTCGGCGAGGCAATCCGCTACGCACTCACCCGCTGGGACGGCCTCTCACGGTTCCTCGACGACGGCCGCGTCGATCTCGACAACAACACCGTCGAACGCAGCATCAGGCCCCTTGCGCTCAACCGCAAGAATGCCCTGTTCGCCGGCTCCGACGAAGGCGGCGACAACTGGGCGGTGATCGCCACGCTCATCGAGAACTGCAAGCTCTCCAGCATCAACCCGCACAGCTGGCTGATCGAGACACTCACCAGGCTTGCCAACGGTCACCCAGCCAACCGCGTCAGCGAACTCATGCCATGGACCGCCGTGGCCTGAAAACAGCGGTTACGATCTGGCAAGCTGAAGTGCGAGTGCAATCGTGCGGCCTGGAGTTTGTTTCAGTAAGACTGAAGCAGGTGCGGCACCGGCCCACTCCCCCGCCCGACCACCCATAGGGTAACCTAGCGTTGGATGGCCGGGCGGGGGAGTGGGCCGGTGCCGCTTCCAAGTAAGTGGAACTGACTCTAGAGACTGATCCGAGGATCAGCAATCCAATCATCCGCACTGTCATTTGTGGCGATCAAAGCCAGCCCCTTTGCAACTGATATCAATTGGTCATTACTTTCAATTGATCCATTACCAAACCGCGATTCAAAGATGTTTCTAACTGCGGGGACAAGCGAGGTTCCACCAGTTAAAAAAACAACGTCGATATCCGTATTGACCAGTCCAGCTTCGGCGAGGGTATCATCCACCAAACAGTCCAGGCGGTTCAAATCAGGGGCAATCCAGTGCTCAAACTGCGCGCGCGTGACGTCAGCGTCGATTGATGCGCCGTCAAATTCAAGAGCGAACCTTGCCGTGTCGCGAGTGGAGAGAGTGCGCTTGGTCTGTGCCACTGCTTCAGAGAGCTCGTACTGCATTTCGGAATCGATGAATTTGATGAACCGATCAAGGAGCTCGGGATCCCTGCTGCGGCTGCGTAATGCCACAATTTCGCGATAGGCCTTCGTACCCCGCAGGTTGGAAAATTCGTTCCATTGCGACAGCTTTTGAAAATAGACTGGGGGGATTTCCAGATCCTTTCCCATGTTGCGGTATTTTGATTGGCTGCCCAAGGCAGGCGCGATGATGTTTTGGACAATCCGGGCGTCGAACTGGTCGCCTGCAAGGCCGAGGCCACGGCTTGCGAGTGGCTCGAAGCGCAAACTGTCACCCTTCCTGCTTATCCGAATAATCGAATAGTCGCTGGTTCCCCCGCCGAAATCGCCCACGAACACGGTGGCTTCACCTTGCATCCCGCTTACAAAATAATAGGCAGCAGCAAGCGGTTCGTAGACTGTGCGAAGATCAGTTGCGCCGAGCGCCCGCAATGCAGTTTCATAGCGTGACTTGGCAACATTCGCATTTGCGCCAAACCCTGCAAACTTGATTGGACGGCCGATCACGACACTCGCACCTCGCAGCGCGGAATCGGCATTGCCGTGTGCAAACATCCGGTCGAGGAATAGTCGCATCAAATCCGCGAATTCCAGCCTGCGGCCATAGATTGTGGTGCCAGAAAAGCTGGCTGACGCGGCGAAGGTCTTGATGGATTTGAGAAAGCGGCAATCCGGTGCATGCGTCAAAAACGATTCAATTGCCCATTGCCCGGCGTCCGCGCAGGTAACGTGTTGCGCTGGTGAGCTATCGTCCTGCCAAAACGCCAGCAAGGTCGGAAAAATGGACTCAGTCGCAGCAGTGTTGCGAAAAGTCAGAGTTTTGAAATCACCATTGTCCGAAGCCAGGCTAGCGACCGAATTTGTCGTTCCAAAATCAATACCTATGGTATGCATCGTAAGCTCTATTTGCTCCGGGTCCGGCGATTTGGGCGGCCATCGCGCTAGCAGAAGCGGTCACTTATGGCGACTTGCTTGCGCCCGCCACAATCTGCGCGATCACGCTCACCGGCGACGCAATTTTCAAGCCGCATGGCGTGATCAAATTATCTGAAAGGTCGGCCACGTTTGCGGGCGCTCAATACCCCATCAGGCTCAGCACTTCCTTGCGGCTGCGGTGATCGTCGAGGAAGCAGCCCATCAGGCGGCTGGTGACCATGCCGACCCCGGGGGTCTTGACCCCGCGCCCGGTCATGCAGCCGTGCTGCGCCTCGATCACCACCGCGACGCCGTGGGGGTTGAGATGCTCCTGGATGCAACTGGCAACTTCGGCGGTCAGGCGCTCCTGGATCTGCAGGCGCTGGGCAAAGCCGTGGAGCACGCGTGCCAGCTTTGAAATACCCACCACCCGATCACGCGGGAGATAGGCGATCGCGGCCTTGCCGGTGATCGGGGCCATGTGGTGTTCGCAGTGCGACTGGAACGGAATGTCTTTCAACAACACCAGTTCGTTGTAACCGCCGACCTCTTCGAATTGCCGCGCGAGATGGATCGCCGGGTCTTCGCGGTAGCCCTGGCAATATTCGCGCCACGCGCGCCCGACCCGCGCCGGAGTATCAACCAGCCCTTCGCGTGCGGGATCATCGCCTGACCAGCGGATCAGCGTGCGGATCGCGTCCTGGACTTCTTCCGGGACTGGCAGCTTGGCCGGAGCGCCACTATCGCCATGGTCGTGATCACAACTCATCGCAGTCATTCTCCTTCAGTTCGGCTATCACTTTGGACGGCGCAGGAAGCCGCCGCGCCGGAACAGGCCGCGTTTGCCGCTGAATGGTTCGAACAGTTGTTCGGCCCGCTCGGGATCGAGCAGCGTGTTATCTGCCACGGCTTTTTCCGTATCGCTCAGTTCGGGCAAGGCAAACGGCTCCAGCCGCTTGCCCCACTGCGGAGCCTGCGCAATCAGGCGGTGCATCGATGGATCGGCGGCGAGCTGCGCCGCGACATGGTCTTCGGACAGGCCGCAATGCTCAGCCAGCAAGCGTTGGCGCAAGACTGTGATCGCGGCCGCGGCATGGGCATTGCCGAGCCGCGCGGCATCGATGAACAGGTCGCATTCGCTGTCCAGCCCCAGGCTGCGGTTGTTCATATTGGCTGAGCCGATCCGCAGGATCCGGTCATCGACGATCATCAGCTTGGCATGGACATAAATCGGCGTGCCATCGGCGCACTGCGGGATATAGATCCGGAACTGGTTCGCCGGATCGCTGGCTCCCACCGCGTGGCACAGCCGGACCCGCGCGCCATTCATCGCGATTTCTTCTAGCCAGCCCTCTGCGCTGAGCGGGTTGATCAGCACCACTTCAGGCGGATCGGGGCGGGCAAGCCGCTCGGCCAGCGCCTCGGCAATCGCGCGCGAGGCGAAGTACTGGCTCTCGGCGTAGATAAAATGCTTAGCGCCACGGATCTGTTCGATGAACAGCGCCTCGATCTCGCGCACTTCGGACGCGTCGTGCCACGCCGCGCGGGTGCGGGCGATCCCGATTTCGACATCGGTAAATTCCGCCTTCAGCCGCTTCGGCCAGGGTGAGCGGTCATAGGGCCGGCACGGTTCGAGCGGCGCGCCGCCGGCCACCTGCCAACGCTGCCGTCCAAGCGCGCCCAGCGCGGCAGCAGCAGGACCTTCGACCATCATCGTCAGGTCATGCCAGGGGCCATAGAGCTTGCCGCTCGGCTGGCGGCGGCGCGGATCGCGGCCCAGATGTTCGGGCGTGTCCCAGCGGTTGGTGGTCATGTCGATCCCGCCGCAGACCGCAAAGCTGTCATCGATCACCACCAGCTTCTGGTGATGGCTGCACCCCAGCGGGTGCGCCGAATCAAACTTGAAGTCGATCGACCGGTGCCACCACCAGCGCAGCAGATCGACGATCATGGTCCCGCGAAACACGAATTTCAGTGCGCCGAAATTCCATTTCAGGACCCGCACATCGAGCCCCTTGGTGCGGTTGCACAGCCACACGGTCAGCGCGCCGAGCCGTGCGGGATGGGTCTTGCGGCTGGGGCCGTTCCACCAGCGCCGCCCGCGCCCCAGCTTGACCCGCGTGTCGAAATCCCAACCGACCAGCAGGATCTGCTGGCGCGCGGCCAGTAAGGCATCCTGCATCCAGCCGAAATAATCGGCCGCATCGATCACCACATGCGCGCGGCTGGCGCGGGCATAGCGCCAGACCGAGGCCGAAACTCCGGCATCGACGTCCGGCTGGGCAGGTTGGGAAAGGTCAGTTGGCTGCGTCACGTAGTTCGTCCTAGCGAGCGCGATGCGGCGCGGCTATCCCCCGCGTGATCGACTGCCGCCCAAAGGACCAGCCTGCCCATGAATTCTGCCCCTGCCGCCCCCGGCCCGCTCGCCGGAATCACCGTGCTTGATCTGTCACGCGTGCTCGCCGGGCCGTGGTGCGGGCAGATGCTGGGTGATCTGGGGGCCGATGTGATCAAGGTGGAACAGCCGGGGCAAGGCGATGATACCCGCCGCTGGGGGCCGCCGTTCCTGCCCGATGGTTCGCGCGATTCGGCCTATTACCTCTGCGCCAACCGCAACAAGCGCTCTGTCGCGATTGACCTGGCGCAGCCTGAAGGCGCGGCCTTGATCCGGCAAATGGCCGCAAAAGCAGACGTGGTACTGGAAAACTTCCGGGTCGGCGGGCTGGCCAAGTATGGGCTGGACTATGCCGCGCTCAAGGCGGTGAAGCCCGATCTGATCTATTGTTCGATCACCGGCTTCGGCCAGACCGGGCCCGACAAGGACAAGGGCGGCTATGATTTCCTGATCCAGGGGCTGAGCGGGCTGATGAGCGTGACCGGGCAGGCCGATGGTCAGCCGGGGGCGGGGCCGCTGAAGGTCGGGGTGCCGATCGCGGATCTTTCGACCGGGCTCTACGCAGTGATTTCCGTGCTGGCAGCGTTGCAGCATCGCACTCGCACGGGCGAAGGCCAGCACATCGATCTGGCGCTGCTCGATGCGCAAATGGCGCTGCTGGCCAATCAGGCGTCGAACTGGCTGAACGGCGGGGCGGAACCGGTGCGGCTGGGCAATCAGCATCCGACGATTGTGCCGTACCAGGATTTTGCCTGCGCCGATGGCGCCATGCTGATCGCGCTGGGCAATGACCGGCAGTTCCGCGACCTGATGCGCGTGCTGAGCCTGCCCGAACTGGGTCATGATCCGCGCTTCGCCGCGTCGGCGGATCGCAGCGATAACCGTGCGGCGCTGTTCGCGCTGATCGAGCCGGTAATTGCGGGTTGGCAGTCCGATGCGCTGATTGCGGCGCTCACCGCGGCGAAGCTGCCCGGCGGACGGATCAACACGATCCCGCAGGCGCTTGGCGCAACCGCAAGTCGCAGCGCGCGAACTGGTTCAGGAAATCGCGCGCGACGACGGCACCCCGGTGCGGTTCATCGGGCTTTCCGGCCAAGCTTTCCGCCAGCCCTGCAAGCTACCGCCGCGCCCCGCCCGGACCGGGGCTGATACCCATGCAGTGTTGCGCGGAAGTGCTGGGCTTTACTGACGCAGAAATTGAGGCTTTGTTCACCAGCGGAGTGATTGCCGACCGGTTGTAGGCCGTGAGCCTCCCTGTCAGGGGAGCGCAAGGCAAGTGCCACTCCATCCCGCTTTGCGTCCCACCCTGCAAAAACGGTTGTGCGCCGCGCTGGGATGTTTAATCAATCGATTAAACGGCGGACAGGGAGGCCGGAGATGGCGCAGGACTATCAGACGATCACAGTCGAAAAGCGTGGCCAGGTGGACTGGCTGACGCTTAACCGTCCCGAGGCGCTCAATTCGATCAACCTGGCGATGGTGGGGGAGCTGAACGACTATTTCGGCGGGCTCTATCACGATGGCAGCGTCCGCGTGGTGGTGCTGCGCGGCGCGGGCAAGGCGTTTTGCGCCGGGCTGGATATCAAGGAACACCATCGACCGGGGCGCAGTGCCATTTGGTGGCGGCTTCGGGTTTCAGGGCTATCTGGCCGATGTCTATATCAAGATGCGGCGCTGCCCGCAGCCGATTGTCTCGCTGGTCCATGGCGCAGCCTGCGGCGGCGGGTTTGCTTTTGCGCTCGCCAGCGACATCCGGATCGCCGGGGAAAGCGCGCGGATGAACGCGGCCTTCATCCGCATCGGGCTGTCCGCCTGCGACATGGGCGTTAGCTATTTCTTGCCGCGCCTGGTCGGCGGATCGGTTGCGGCGGAACTGATGCTGACCGGGCGGTTCATTGCTGGCGCAGCGCGCGCTGGCGGTGGGGCTGGTGGCCGAAGTGGTGCCCGATGACCAGTTGGAAGCGGCCGCGCAGCCGTGGGTCGATGATCTGCTCCACGCCTCGCCGATGGGCCTGCGGATGACCAAGGAAGGGCTGGCGATGGGCATCGACGCCAACAGTCTGGAAGCCGCGATGGCGCTGGAGAACCGCAACCAGCTGATGACCGCCAAGAGCCCCAATTTTGCCGAAGGGATGGCGGCCTTCATGGCCAAACGCGCGCCCGAATTATACTCCCGATTGAACCCGCAGGACACCACAATCATGACCGCTCACGCCCGCTATCCGCATGTCTTCTCCCCGCTGAAAATCGGCCATGACCACGGTCAAGAACCGGATCCTGATGGGATCGATGCACACCGGGCTGGAGGATGTGCCCGATGCCGCCGAGCGCCTCTCCGCTTATTTTGTCGAGCGCGCGCGCGGCGGGGTTGGCATGATCATTACCGGCGGGATCGGTCCGCATCCGACCGCTGGGCACGGCGCGAAAATGCTCGGGCCGGATGACGTGGCGCTGCACACGCAGGTGACCGCAGCGGTTCATGCTGCTGCGCCCGATGTGAAGATCGTGATGCAGATCCTCCACACCGGGCCGCTCGCCGGTACTCCCGAATGTGTCGCGCCTTCGCCAGTCAAATCGCGAATCGGGCGCTACCAGCCCAATGAACTGAGCGCGGACGGGATCGAGGAACAGATCGCGGCCTTTGCCAATTGCGCCGCCATGGCCAAAGCAGGCGGGCTATGACGGGGTCGAGATCATCGGGTCCGCTGGCTATCTGATTTCCACCTTCCTGGTCGAAAAGACCAACCAGCGCAGCGACGACTGGGGCGGTTCATGGGCGAACCGGATGCGGTTCCCGGTCGAAGTCGTGCGCCGGGTGCGTGCTGCCGTTGACCCCGATTTCGTGCTGATCTTCCGGATTGCGGCGATGGACATGCTGCAAGGCGGCATGGCCTGGGACGAGGTGGTCAGCCTGGCCAAGGCGCTGGAAGCCGAAGGCGTCGACGTGATCTCCACGCACTTCTGCTGGCATGAGAGCTTTGTGCCAACCATCGCGACGATGGTTCCGCGCGCGGCCTTTGCCGGAGTGACTGGACGGCTGCGCAAGGAACTGTCGATTCCGCTGATCACTTCCAACCGAATCAACATGCCGCAAGTGGCTGAAGACGTGCTGGCGCGCGGTGACGCCGATCTGGTCTCGATGGCGCGGCCAATGCTGGCCGATGCCGAGCTGGTCAACAAGGCGCGCGATGGCCGCGAGGATGAAATCAATACCTGCATCGGCTGCAACCAGGCTTGCCTCGATCACACCTTTACCGGGCGGCTAACGACCTGTCTGGTCAATGCCCGCGCCTGCCGCGAGACCGAGCTGACCTATCCCCCGGTTACCGCGCCCAAGCGGATCGCGGTCGTCGGCGCGGGACCGGCGGGGCTCGCCTTCGCGACGATTGCGGCGGAACGCGGCCATGCCGTTACGCTGTTCGACGCGGGGAGCGAAATCGGCGGGCAGTTCAATTTGGCCAAGCGCATTCCCGGCAAGGAGGAATTCTACGAAACGCTGCGCTATTTCAGCCGGATGATCGAACGCTACGCCGTCGATCTGCGGATGAACACACGGGTGGATGCCGCAGCGCTGCGGGCTGAAGGGTTTGAAGAAGTGGTCGTCGCCACCGGAATCACCCGGCGCGGTGCCGGACCTGCCCGGGATCGATCATCCCAAGGCGGTGGATTACTATGACGTCATCATGGGCACCGCCGAAGTCGGTCAGAAAGTGGCGATCATGGGCGCGGGCGGGATCGGGTTCGATGTGGCCGAACTGATCACCCACGCCGGCACCTCGGCGGCGATGGACATTAACGTATTCGCCAAGGAGTGGGGAATCGACTTCGCCAATCACCCGCGCGGCGGCGTAACCGGGATCGAGCCGCAACTGGCGCGCAATCACCGCGAGGTCACCCTGTTGCAACGCAAGGCCACCCCGGTCGGGCAGGGGCTTGGCAAGACCACTGGCTGGACCCACCGGCTGACCTTGCAGCGGCGCGGGGTCAAAATGGTCTCCGGCGTCGACTATGTCAGAATCGACGATGCCGGGCTGCACGCGGTGATCGGCGGCGAGCCGGTGGTGCTGGATGTTGATACGGTGATCATTTGCGCCGGGCAGGACCCGCTGCGCGGGCTTTACGATGATCTGATTGCCGCCGGGATCACCGCGCATTTGATCGGTGGTGCGCAGGAAGCAGCAGAACTCGACGCCAAGCGCGCGATCAAGCAGGCGAGCGAACTGGCGGCGGTCCTGTGATAAAGCCCACTTCATCTTGATCTTGACTTGAACTTGCTTTGTTCTACTCTTGTTCAAGTGAACCGGAGTCGAGCTGCCATGGTACCTGCCAATTTTGCTTATCAATCGAGCGCGAATGACTGTGCGGCGCTGCCGCTGGTCGTATCAGTGTTTGGCGAGCGGGGTCATGTGCTTGGCGAGATGCGTGACGATGCGGTGGCGGCGGGCTTTCGCGTTGCGGCCTGCGACGGGCTGGCGGAACTGGGGGAGGAAGCCGAAGCCCAGCCCTTGGGTGATCTGGTGCTGGTCGATTGCCCGGTGCCCGATGCGGCGCAGCTGGCGGCGTTGGCCCGGCTTGACTTGCGGGTGGCCCATGCGGGCGCACAGCTGATCGTTTCTACCACAGTAGACGCTCTGGATGCGGTGTTCGGTTGCCTAGATCAGTCGCAACCGCAAATCCTGGTCGATCCAACCCGCGCTGACCGAGTCATAGCGTTGGGTAGGGCGCTCGCCCGGGTTCCGCGGCTGCGGGTGCGCGAACTGTCAGAGGATGACCGGATGGTTCTGCTGCGACTGACCGAGCAGGTCGGCCAGATTGCGCAGCGGCTGGAACGGCTGGAAACCCCTTTGCGTGTGCTTGAGGCGGGCGACGGAGAAAGCGCGTTCCGCTTTGAAAGCCCCAAACGGCGCTTTGCCTTTGCCGAGGAGGAACCAGGGGACCGGCTGGTACGGACTGCGCGCCCGCCTTTGCCCGATCCCCGGCTGGTGCGGCGAATCGTGCGGCAGCGCCAGCTGCGTGCACGCTTCTTCGATGGCGATCTGTTCGGCGATCCGGCGTGGGACATGCTGCTAGATCTGACCGCCGCCCGCGCTGAGCACAGCCGGGTCTCGGTCACCAGCCTGTGCATCGCCTCGGGGGTGCCGCCGACGACCGCGCTGCGCTGGATCGCCCAGTTGACCGAGGCCGGCCTGTTCCAGCGGGTGGAGGACGAGACCGATCGCCGCCGCGCCTTCATCGCGCTGACTGACCGCGCGGCAGATGCCATGGCGCGCTATTTCGCGGAGCTCGGCAGCCCGGGTCCGCGCGGCGTTTGAGCCTGTTGTTCTAGGGGATTATGCGCAGCGGCCGCGCAAGGCTTGGTTTGGGATAACCGGGCTATGCTGCGGCTTGCATGGTCCAGTCGCTTCGCCTCACCTTTGCCCGGCTGCTGCTCGCGATTGGCTGCGCCGCTTTGGCTGGGCTTGCGGGGTTGGCCCTGGCCGCACAGCGCACCGCCCCCGGCTGGTGGGACCCCGATGGCGTCGGCAGCGGAGCTGACTGGCATTACCGGGTCGCGGTAACGCTGCCAGCAACCTCCTCGGTCAACAGTACCGCTAAAGTGGATATCGATTTCGCCGCACTGATGACCCAGCTGGGCATTGCTGGAACGTTTGACGCCAATTCGGTCCGCGTAGTCCGCCCCGGAGGCGCGCTTGCAACGGTGCAGGAATACAACGATACGATCTATGCCGGTGCAACCGACAGCGTGGCGACGCGCGGCGAAGTCCGCTGGATCGTTCAGGACGCGGGTACGCAGGTCTATCAGGTCTATTTCGACATTACGCAGAACGGCGCCAAGGCCGCCAACCCCCAGGCCAAGATCAACGGCAACTTCGAACACTCGGCAAGTGGAACGCAATTGCCCGCTGGTTGGGCCACTGCCACGCGAACCAACGCGGCGTATGATCTGCAGGTCCGGCCCAGTGAATCGGTGTCTGTCACGTCGGATGGAAGTCCGAGCAACAATCCCTTCACCACCGATGGTGCGCCGCTGACGGGCAGTTTCTCCTATCTGCTGGGCGCGCGGACGAACAACGAACCGGCCACCGGCGCTGCACAACCCAACGCAGCCGTGCTAACCCGCACAATCACCGTCCCGGCCAGCAATGCTGGCAACCTCGTGATCCGTTGGCGCGCAGAAGGTTGGGATGCGGCTAATTATGACAACCTGTTTGTTCGCATCACCACGTCGGGCGGTGTGGTTACCGAAATCGTCGGGAATACCTTGAACAGCTACCCCACCCTGCCCAACGCTCCCAATATCGGCGGCAATGCAGCGGCCAGCAATTCAGCAGGCTATGGCCACTACAATGGCTTTGACATGACTTTGGGCGGCACGCACCAGAACGGGATGACAGTCGCTCTGCGCGCGCAGCCGTGGTGGTCGCGCAGCTATTCGCTGGCGGCATTTGCCGGGCAGACGGTGACGCTGAGCATCGGTTCCAACCATACCGATCTGTACAAGTCCTGGTTCCATGTTGACGATATCGAATGGTCGGTGATCACCGGCACCCTGGGTGCGGCGGAAGCCTTCGGAGTGGGAATCACCGCGCCTGCGGGCAACCTTACTCCCGGTCAGACCGTTCGGATCACGGCAACGGTTGACGCCCGCCCAACCGGGGCCGGAAGCCCGGTTGCTGCCGACGTCTATTATCCTAACGCCACGCCGTACCTGACCGGGGTGGTGCTGTACAACGACGGTGCCCACGGTGACGGCGCGGCCAATGATGCGGTCTGGGCTAGCGATAGCATCACCGTGGCGCTCAGCACCACAGCCAGTACTGGCTGGCTGGTCAGGGTGTTCGCGCGCGATGCCAGTACCAGCACGCTGGGGGCAGCCAACAACGGGCTGGTCCACCGCAACGGCCTGCCAAACCCGCAAGTGATGGCCAATTGGTGGAATATCGATGAGCGCAACTTTGCAATCATCGCCGCCGTGATAAACGTGTCGAAATCATCAACCATGGTTTCGGACACCGTCAACACGGTCAATTTCAAGACATTGCCCGGCGGCGTTGTGCAATACTGCTTGACCATCGGCAATTCCGGCAATGCCGATGCGAGTTCGGTGGTCGCGTTCGACAATCTGCCCGGCACGCTCAGCTATGTGCCCGGCAGCATGCGCAGCGGCGCCGATTGCATCAGCGCCGCGACGGTGGAAGACGATGACACTGCTGGCGGCGATGAGGCTGATCCGGTCGGGGCCAGCCGGTCTGGAGTCGCACTGACGATCCAGCGCGGCTTGCTGGCGACCGGGACCAGTTTTGCCGTTACCTATCAGGTCACGATCAACTGATTGACCGCTCCGCTCAGCACGCTATGAGCGTGCCTCCGGTTGGTCCGGGCGCTTAGCTCAGTTGGTAGAGCATCTCGTTTACACCGAGAGGGTCGGCGGTTCGAGCCCGTCAGCGCCCACCACTTGCAGGCTGGTGTCTCCTCACAGGCCAGCTCCTGCCTTAATCGTGCGTGATTTGTGCAACGCAGCACACAATTCGTGCGCCACAAGGCAATTCGCGAGTCGACCTCGCGGCAATCCTGCGCAAAGAGCGCGGCATGACCCAGCGCGTTTATGCCTTTGGCGGCACAGCCAGCAGCCCAGACCCGCGTTCGCGCGACAAGACGATCGTTGGCGGCAAGGGCGCCAATCTGGCGGAGATGGCGGGCATCGGCTTGCCGGTGCCGCCGGGCTTCACCATCACCACCGAAGAATGCGTGCGCTATCTGGCTGATGGGGGTGATTTCTCGGAAGCGGTGAAGGCCGAAGTCGCGGCCGCGCTGGCGCATGTTGAAGCCACCGTGGGCAAGCGCTTCGGCGATCCGGCTGATCCGCTGCTGGTCTCGGTCCGCTCCGGCGCGCGGGTATCGATGCCGGGGATGATGGATACCGTCCTTAATCTCGGGCTGAATGACGCAACTGTGGCAGGTCTGGCGGACAGTTCCGGCGATCCGCGCTTTGCCTGGGACAGCTATCGCCGGTTCATCCAGATGTACGGCGATGTGGTGCTGGGCGTCGATCATCACTTGTTCGAAGACGCGCTGGAGATCGTCAAGGAAGACAACGGCTTCTACGCCGATGTGGAGATGGGCGCGGAACACTGGCAGGCGCTGGTGCGGGAATACAAGCAGATCGTTGCCACTGAACTGGGCGCGGACTTTCCGCAAGATGTTCACGAACAGCTGTGGGGTGCGATCCGGGCGGTGTTTGACAGCTGGGATGCAGACCGCGCCAAGGTCTATCGCCGGCTCAACGACATCCCGGGGGACTGGGGCACTGCCGTCAACGTGCAGGCGATGGTCTTCGGCAATATGGGCGAAACCAGCGCCACCGGCGTGGCCTTCACCCGCGATCCCGCCACCGGTGAGCGGGCGTATTACGGCGAATGGCTGGTCAATGCCCAGGGCGAGGACGTGGTCGCGGGGATCCGCACCCCGCAATACCTGACCCGCGCCGCGCGCGCCGCCGCCGGGGCCAAGCCGCTGAGCATGGAAGAGGCAATGCCCGCCGCTTACGCTGAACTTGCGGCGGTGTTCGACCTGCTGGAACGGCATTACCGCGACATGCAGGACATCGAATTTACCGTCGAACGCGGGCAGCTGTGGATGCTGCAAACCCGCTCGGGCAAGCGCACCGCCAAGGCCGCGCTGCGGATGGCGGTGGAAATGGTCGGCGAAGGCCTGATTGACGAGCGCACCGCGATTCTGCGGATCGATCCGATGGCGCTTGATCAGCTGCTGCACCCCACGCTCGATCCCGAGGCGGCGCGCGACGTGCTGACGCGCGGGCTGCCGGCCAGTCCCGGGCGCTGCCTCGGGCGCGATCGTGCTCGATGCCGATACGGCGGAAAAGCGCGCCGCGATGGGCGAAGCGGTGGTACTGGTGCGGGTGGAAACCAGCCCGGAAGATATCCACGGGATGCATGCGGCGCGCGGGATCCTGACCGCGCGCGGCGGGATGACCAGCCACGCGGCGGTGGTCGCGCGCGGGATGGGGCGGCCCTGCGTCTCGGGCGCTTCGGCGGTGTCGATCGATATGGCCAGCCGGACGCTGCGGATCGGCAGCAAGGACTTGCGCGAAGGCGATGTGATCACGCTCGATGGGGCCAATGGCGAAGTCATGCTGGGGCAGGTGCGGACCATCGAGCCCGAACTGGTCGGCGATTTTGGCGTGGTGATGGGCTGGGCAGACCAGCACCGGCGGATGAAGGTGCGCACCAATGCCGAAACGCCCGCCGATTGCCGCACCGCGCGCCAATTCGGCGCGGAAGGGATCGGGCTGTGCCGGACCGAGCATATGTTCTTCGATGCCAGCCGGATTTCCGCCGTGCGGCAGATGATCCTGGCCGAGGACGAGACCGGTCGCCGTGCGGCGCTGGCCAAACTGCTGCCCGAACAGCGCGCCGATTTTCAGGCGATCTTTGAAGAAATGGCGGGGCTGCCGGTGACGATCCGGCTGCTCGACCCGCCGCTGCACGAATTTCTGCCGCAAGCCGACGCGGAGTTTGCCGAACTGAGCGAGACGATCGGGATCGGGGTCGAAACGCTCAAGCGCCGCGCAGGCGAACTGCACGAATTCAACCCGATGCTGGGCCATCGCGGCTGCCGCCTTGGGATTACCTATCCCGAAATCTACGAGATGCAGGCGCGCGCGATTTTTGAAGCGGCCTGCGCGGTCGCAGCAGCCAGCGGAGCTGCGCCAGTGCCCGAAGTGATGGTTCCGCTGGTGGCGACCAAGCGCGAGTTGGAGATCCTGCAAGGCGCTGATTGATCGCACGGCGGCGGCGGTGTTCGCCGAACAGAGGCGCACGCTCGACTATCTGGTGGGCACGATGATCGAACTGCCGCGCGCTGCGCTGATGGCGGGTGATATTGCGGCAGAGGCGCGGTTCTTCTCGTTCGGCACCAATGATCTGACTCAGACCACGCTGGGGGTCTCGCGCGATGATGCGGCGCGGTTCCTGACGCCGTATGTGGAGCAGGGCATCTATCCGCGCGATCCGTTCGTCTCGCTCGATATCGAAGGCGTCGGACAACTGGTGGAGCTGGCGGCAGAGCGCGGCCGCGCGGCCCGGCCCGACCTCAAGCTGGGGATCTGCGGCGAGCATGGCGGCGATCCCGCCAGCATTGCGTTCTGCGAGCAGGTCGGCCTCGATTACGTCAGCGCCTCGCCGTACCGCGTGCCGATTGCACGGCTGGCAGCGGCGCAGGCGGCGCTGAGAGGTTAGGACCCATCCTCCCCGAACGGGGAGGGGACCCACGCCGTGGGGGAGGGGCACAAGCCGGTACTCCCAAGGCCGCAGGTCAGTGCTGGTTCTGCGCGGTTTGGAGTACCTGCCTGTGCCGCTCCACCCCGCCCTCCGGGCGCGGTTCCCCTCTCCCAAGGGAGAGGATGCCTACGGCGCAAACCCCTCCGCGATCAGCTTCGCACTTGCTGCATCGTTCCACTCGCGCGGGCCGATAACGCGCCATACTTCGCGGCCCGCCGCATCATAGAGGATCGTCATCGGCAGGGTATCGGCGCGGTAATGCGTCATCAGTTCCAGTTCGGGATCGATCCACGGTTCCAGCAGCTTGACCCCGCGCTGGGCGAGGAAGGCCGGAACCTTGTCCTTGCGCGGGCCGTCTTGCGAGATGGTGAGCACTTTCAATCGCCCGGCTTCGCGCGCAGCGACTGCATCGAGCAAGGGCAGTTCCGCCACGCACGGCGCGCACCAGGTCGCCCAGAGGTTGATCAGCAACGGCTTGCCCTTGTAGTCTGACAGCCGCATTTCCTTGCCCGCCGGGTTGGCGAAGACGAATTCGGGCAGCCCGCTGCCCGTGTGGCTGCGATCGAGCGCCGCAGCGGGAGTTGCGGCCGCCGCAGGTTGCGCGCCCGCGCTGGTTTCCCTATCGCACCCGGCAAGCAGCGCGGCGCAGGCGGCAGCGAGGCCAAGGGATACGGCTTTGAACGACGGTGACAACAGCAAGGCAGGCTCCAACGCAATGTGGGGTGGGCGGTTCGCCGAAGGGCCGTCTGCCATCATGCGTGAGATAAATGCCTCGATCCCGTTCGACAAGGCCTTGTGGCGGCAAGATATCGCGGCGAGCAAGGCGCATGTGGCAATGCTGGCCGCACAGGGAATCGTGTCGGACGACGATGCCGATCAGATCCGCGCCGGGCTGGACCGGGTCGCGGCAGAGTATGCTGCGAACGGCGTCCCCGAAAACTGGGACCTGGAAGACATCCACATGACCACCGAAAGCCGCCTGGCCGAGCTGGTCGGGCCGGTGGCGGGGCGGCTGCATACGGCGCGCAGTCGCAACGATCAGGTCGCGACCGACTTCAAGCTGTGGGTGCGCGATGCGATGGACCAGGCCGATGCCGGGCTCGCTACTTTGCAGGCCGCACTCGTAACGCGGGCTGGCGAACATGCCGCCAGCATCATGCCCGGTTTCACGCATTTGCAAACTGCGCAGCCGGTCACGCTGGGGCATCACCTGCTGGCCTATTACGAGATGGCAGTGCGGGACCGGTCGCGGTTCGCGGCTGCGCGGGCGCGGCTTAACCAGTCGCCGCTGGGTTCGGCGGCGCTCGCGGGTACGGGCTTTCCGATTGACCGGCACGCGACCGCCACAGCGCTGGGCTTCGATGCGCCGACTCGCAACAGCCTGGATGCGGTGTCCGACCGCGATTTTGCGCTCGATTACCTGATGAGCGCGGCGCAGTGCGCCTTGCACCTGTCCCGGCTGGCAGAGGAATTCATCATCTGGGCCAGCCAGCCGTTCGGCTTTGTCAGCCTGCCAGATGCGCTGTCCACCGGCAGCTCGATCATGCCGCAGAAGAAGAACCCAGATGCCGCCGAACTGGTGCGCGGGCATTCGGGGCGGATCATTGGCAGCCTGACCAGCCTGATGGTGACGATGAAGGGCCTGCCGCTGGCCTACTCGAAAGACATGCAGGACGATAAACCGCCGGTGTTCGAAGCCGCCAGCCTGCTGGCGCTGTGCCTCGCCGCAATGGAAGGCATGGTTGCGGGGGCCACATTCCGCACCGACCGGATGCGCAGCGCGGCGGAACTGGGTTATGCCACCGCGACCGATCTGGCCGACTGGCTGGTGCGGCAGGCGAATATCCCGTTCCGCGAGGCACACCATATCACCGGCGCAGCGGTCAAGCTGGCCGAGCAGAAGGGGGTGGCGCTCGATCAGCTCGACCTCAAGGATTTTGCGCTGATCGACCCCCGGATCGACGCGCGGGTCTTCGCGGCACTCTCGGTCGAAGCTTCGGTCGCTTCGCGCGCCAGCTATGGCGGAACTGCCCCGGAACAGGTAGGGCTGCGCGTGGCCGAAGCGCGCGCCGCGCTGGGTCTGGAGCCGTGATCATGCGCAAAGAAATCGCCGTGCTGCTGGGCTGCTTGGCGCTCGCCGCCTGCGGGCAGAAGGCCGATCTCAAGCCCAAACTGGGCGGGCAATTGCCGGTCGCGCCCTATGGCCGCGAGGATCAGCCGACCGCGAATGACCTGCTGGTCAGCACGCAGCAAGCCGCGCCCGAACGCAGCGTGGAACTGCGCAGCCGCTCCGAGGAACGCGCTGACGATCCGTTTGATCTGCCCCCCGAAGAAGCAGCCCCGCCTGCTCCCAAATCCGAGTAGCCCAGCATGAACCATTTTGAACTGCGCGGCGGGGAGCTCCACGTCGAAGATGTGGCTTTGGCGGCGATTGCCGAAGCGGTTGGCACCCCGGTCTATGTCTATTCACGCGCCACGCTGACCCGGCACGCACAGGTGTTTCGCGATGCCCTGGCAATCCTGCCACGCGTGCATATCGCCTTTGCGATCAAGGCCAATCCCAACCTGGCGGTGCTGCGGGTGATGAGCCGCGAAGGGCTGGGGGCCGATGTGGTATCAGGGGGCGAGTTGGCGCGCGCACTGGCGGCCGGGATGCCGCCCGCCGACATCGTCTTTTCGGGCGTGGGCAAGCAGCACCGCGAGATGATCCAGGGGCTGGACGCCGGGATCGGCCAGTTCAACGTGGAAAGCGAAGAGGAAGGTGTGGAGCTGTCCGCGCTCGCTGCCGCGCGCGGGCAGACCGCGCACTGCGCACTGCGGGTCAATCCCGATGTCGATGCGCGCACGCATGAGAAGATTTCCACTGGCAAGGCCGAAAACAAGTTCGGCGTGCCGATCGATCAGGCCGCGTCAATCTATGCGCGGTTGGCGGCATTGCCCGGCATCGATATGCGCGGGATTGCGGTCCACATCGGCAGCCAGCTGTCCGATTTGGAACCGTTCGAAGAAGCCTTTGGCAAAGTCGGCGCGCTGATTGCCGAACTGCGCGAGAATGGCCAGCAGGTGACGCACGCCGATCTGGGCGGCGGGCTGGGCGTGCCATACCGTGCGGACGAAGTTTTTCCGTCGCCCGAAGCCTATGCCGCGATGATTGCGCGGGTAACGGCGGACTGGGACGTGACGCTGATGTTCGAACCGGGGCGGGTGATCTGCGCCAATGCCGGGGTGCTGCTGACCGAAGTTGTGCGGGTGAAGCGCAGTTCGAACAACACCCCGTTCGTGATCGTCGATGCGGCGATGAACGACCTTGCGCGCCCAGCGATGTACGGGGCCTGGCATGATTTTGACGCGGTTGCGCCGAACGGCATCAAGATGACTGCGCACATCGTTGGCCCGATCTGCGAAACCGGCGATACTTTCGCGATGAACCGCGAGATTGATGCGGTGACGGCGGGGGACCTCGCGGTGTTCCGCTCCGCCGGGGCTTATGGCGCGACCATGGCATCCAGTTACAACAGCCGGGGCTTTGTCCCCGAAGTCATGGTCGATGGGGATAAGTGGGCGGTGGTGGCTGACCGGATCCTGCCCGAAGCGATCAGCGCCGCCGAACGTGTGCCGGATTGGCTGGACTAGGCCGCATGCATTCGCTGCCGCTGTTCCACCGGCTGACCGGGCAGAAGGTGATCCTGCTGGCTGAAGGTGAGGCCGGAGAGGCCAAGCGGCGCTTGCTGCTGCGCGCCGGGGCAGAGATCGTCGGCGCGGATGATCAAGTGGCGCGGCTGGCGTTCCTTGCGCTTGAGGCACCGGAGGAAGCGGCGCGGGCACTGCGCGCGCGTGGAATTCTGCTCAACGTGACCGACAAGCCTGACCTGTGTGATTTCACCGTGCCCAGTCTGCTGGAGCGCGGGCCAGTGCTGGTCGCGGTGGGGACCGGCGGAGTTTCGGCGGGACTGGCCAAGGCGCTGCGGTTGCGGCTGGAAGGCCTGCTGCCCGCCGCGCTCGGTCCGCTGGCTGAGGCGCTGGGCGCAGCGCGTGCTGCGCTGCGCGCGCGCTGGCCCGATCCGGGCGAGCGCCGCCGCGCGCTTGATGCGGCGCTCACCCAGGGCGGCCCGCTCGATCCACTGGGGCAGGGCGGCGCTGCAGCGGTGTCAGTCTGGCTTGAAGGCAGCAGCGATGCCGCGCCGATTGCCCACGAATTCACCGTTCTCAGCGCCGATCCCGATGACCTGACCTTGCGTCAGGCGCGCTGGCTGGGGCAGGCTGATGTAGTGGCTTTCGAGGCGGGGGTCGCCCCGGCGATCCTCAACCGCGCGCGGGCCGATGCGATGCGGGTGGAGCTTGCCCAAGGCGCCCTTGCACCTATTACCAGCGGCAGCGTGATTACGATCCGGCGGGGCAGTGCTGGGTAATTCCAAGCGACTGAGCAGGCTCCAGGGTGACGGCGTCACCCTATTTCAAGACACATTATACTTGTTATTCAATAACCTGAACGCCACCATCCGGGTGACACATTGCAAAAAAATCAAATTTGCGCGTGTGCGGCCAATCCTTGAACGAAAGGTTTAGCAGGCCCCGCCAATGTAGGAAAACCTGCCCGGATCTGGCTTTGAACCGTCACTCATCCGGGCTGAGCAGGATCTTCATCTGGGCAAGTGCGATCGGCTTGGCCGGATCATCCTGCCAGCATTCGGCATTGACCAGCGCGACCCGCCGCCCGGCGCGCGTGACCCGGCCAACCGCAAACGTTCGTTGCTCGGTGCCGCCACGCATGAATTCCACTTGGACGTTGACCGGCTTCAGCTTGGCAGTCTCCCCGCGCCGGGCGAGTTCGGCGCGCAATGCTGCAACCGCCGCCATTTCCATTAGCCCGCTCATCGCGCCGCCGTGGAGAAAGCCGGGGCGACCCAGCACGCGTTCGCTGGGGTCCATGCTCAGCACCGGGCTTTCGCCCGCCGCGCGGTCAATCGTAATCCCCAACGCGTGGGCATAGGGCGGCAGATCGTTGTCCATCACAGATAGGTCCCGTGCGTGGCCATGAACGTCCCGGTGACGTGCGCCACCGGATCGTCCGCATCGCCATCATAAGCGATCCCGCGAATGAAGGCGATTTGCCGGGTCAGTTTGTAGCATTCGCCGCGCCCGATCACCGTCCGGCCGGGGACGGCGGCGCGCATGTAGTCGACCCGCAGGTCCAGCGTTGCATGCGGCATGAACCGGCCCGCCAAAGTCCACACCGCCATTGAGGTGGCATTATCCATCAGGCTAATGATCGGGCCGGATGCAAGCACCCCGGTATCGGCCACCCCGACCAGCTCTTCGCGCCAGGGCAGCGCCAGCTCAACCCAGTCCGGACCATGCGCGTGATAGGCAATACCCAGCCAGCCGCCGTGGCCATGCCGGGTCGTGAATTTGGAGGCCCGTGCCGGATCGAACACAAAGCCCGGTGGCAGGTCCATCAGGGATTTGGGCGCTTGATCAGTCATCGGCGGACGCTGTGCTGGCGGTGCGCGGGGATTACAAGAAGTTAATTTCATCTCCCGATGTGTCTGGCGCAGTCTGGCAAGCCCGCAACCACTGATCACAGACGTAAGGGAACAGACCATGGAACTGCCCAGAATTCCGCTGTCCAGCCTGCCCGAGCTTGACACTTTGACCGGCGCTTTCGGCAGCCTGACCAATCCGGCGCAGCTCAAAGGCGGGGAAGATGCGCTCGTGGTGGTGATGGTGTTCGTTTACGATCTGGTGCACATGCTCTGACCTTTCGCGGCAGGCCGATGCACTCTGCACAACTCTCTCGCGCCGCCGCGTTGACGGCGTGGCGCGAGGCGTACTGCGGTCCAAAGCTTCAAGCCGAGCTAGGGGCGTTTGCGCAGGGCCAGTCCTTGCCTGAAACGCCGCAACTGGCAGAGCTGTTTTCTCACAACACATCGGCAGCGACAGAACTGGTCCGCGGACTGGTCGCCGCGCTTGTCGGGGATCTGCGCGGTGAGCCGGACCACTCGGTGCCAATACGCCATTTCTTGAACGATCAGCTGGCCATGCTGATCCTGCTGCGCTCCGGCACGGCGCTGCTTTCGCTGCAAGTGGTTCAGCGCTGCGCGACTGATTTGCCGGGCACAGCCGTGTTCAGCCCGGTGGAGGCATACGAGCATGTGCTGACAGGGTCGGGCCGGGCCGTCAGGTTGGACCGGCTGCAGGTCGGCGGTGTGACGGTAATCGGCCAGACCCCGCTTGATCTGTGCGGCGGGGTTATCACGGTCTGCATGGACAGCCAGCAAACCCAGATCATCACGCGGGTGGATCAGGCTTTGCTGGCGCTCCGGCTGCAACGCGCCTGGCCCGGCTGCGAACCGGCGCGGTTGATTGATTTGCAAAGTGGATGCGTGGTGCAGCAAGCTGCGGGCAATCTCGCCGATACCCGGCTGGAATTGGCTGCTGCCGTGCTCGGCGCGATGGACCGCAGCGATGCCGCACCGGGACTGGCTGTCGCAGCGCTGGGTACGCGCAGTCCCGCCGCACGCTGGCAGGCCGTACGCGCCGCGCTGACGCTCGACAGTCGGGCCGGGTTCAGCGCGCTCGCTGCCATGGCCGCGCGCCGCGATGATCCGCTGGCCGGACCCGCACAGGCTTTATGCCAGCAACTAAGCGCCGCCTGGCCGCAGCTCACTGAGCAGACACCATGCCGGTAGAACTCACCGCACTGGGAACAGCACCAGCGTCGCTGGACGCGTTCACCGCAGTGCTTGACCAGACCGGCTTTGATCCGGCGGATGCAGAAAGCCTGGCCCATGCCGCCGATTGGCTTGCGCGGCTGGGCCGCAACGCCAGCTTTCTGGGAGACCTGCTGATCGCAGAGCTGGCTGCGGGCTATGGTGATGACATGGACAGTCAGGGCGGCGACCACGGCTATGGTCCGCAGGTCCTGTTGCTCCGCGCTTCGCCAGCCGGACACCTGCTGCGCGCCAATCTCTGGCCCGCACAGGACGATCCGGTCCTGCGCGCCAGCGGGCCACAGTGCTTTGCCTATGGCCTGCCGCACGATCACAACTTCTCATTCCTGACCTGCGGCTATTTCGGACCGGGCTACTGGAGCGACCATTACGAATACGATGCGGCGGCGGTAACCGGTTGGGCGGGGGAGCCGGTCCCGTCCTTGCGCTTTACCGGGCGGTCGCGGTTGGTGCCGGGTCAACTGCTGCTCTATCGCGCCAATCTTGACATCCATGTCCAGCACGCGCCAGCCGCGCTGTCGGTGTCGCTCAACCTGCTTGAGGCTTCGGCCATGGTCGAAGGGCGGGACCAGTTCGCCTTTGACCTCGATCAGCGCAGGATTGCCCGGCGCTTGAACTCGCGTGCCAGCGAGGCGGCGCTGCAGATTGCGGTCGCCGCCGGATCGGGCGAAGCGCTTGATCTGGCGGAATGGTTTGCCGGTCATCACCCCAGCCATCGGATGCGGCTGGGCGCTTGGCTGGCGCTCGCCGCGGTCAATCCCGATCCGGATGAAGTCTGGGGCAGGGCGGAAACCAGCGGCAGCTTGCTGGTCGCAGCTGAGGCGCGGCGACTGCTAGAACAGCCCGCCGGTCAAGGCGTCCAGTGCGGCTTGCAGGATCACGGCAGCGGCGGCTGAATCGATCCGGCCAGCACGCTTGGCGCGGCTCATGTCTTGCGCGATCAGGCTGCGTTCGGCGCTGGCGGTTGACCAGCGCTCGTCCCACAGCAGGATCGGCAGGCCCAGCACGCTGAGGTTGCGGGCATAGGCGCGGCTCGACTGGCTGCGCGGTCCTTCGCTGCTGTCCATGTTCAGCGGCAGGCCGATGACAAAGCCCTTGAGACCGCGTTCGCGCGCCAGCGCCGCCAAGGCTTCACGGTCTGCGCCGAATTTGCCGCGCTTCAAGGTCTTGCCGGGCGAAGCGATGCACCAGTCCGAATCCGCAAACGCCGTGCCGATCGTCTGGGTGCCAAGATCGATCCCCAGCAGCCCGCCGCCATCGGGCAAGGCAGCGCGGAATTCCAGCGCAGAGGTGGTGACTAAGGCGTCCACGCCGCCACGCGCCGGGCAAAGTCCGCCCGCAGGTTCGCCCAATAGAGCGCATAGTCATAGACGTGGTAATTGCCGCCGGGCAGCACGAACGGACCCATTTCCGGCCCTTCGCCGATCCGCAGCGTGCCGTCAGCGGCGCAAGCTGCGCCAACCAGGCCAGGCGTGAACTGCGCCTTTTCAAACTTCAGATCGGGCACGGTCGCGCCCTGGTTGGTGCTGGCCGCCGCCGCGCCGCCGATCCCGCCGGTCAGCGGGTTCGAACAGAGGTAGCGCGCGGCGCTGCCCGTCACGCCGCCGGCCCCGGCAAACCGCGCATAGGCCCCGCGCATCATCGCAGTGTCGGCCTCATTTGCGTAGGATAGATAGCTGATCACGCAGCCGGTCTGATCGGGCGTGTTGCACGCGGGCAGGCCCATCGCGGGCAAGTCTGCGGTGGTTTCGACCAGCCAGCCGATCGCATAGGCCGCGACGATCCGCCGGGCGAGCGGGGTGCCTTTGACCTTTTCCGCCAGCAGCCGCTTCAGATGGAACGAGCCCTGGCTGTGCCCGGCCAGCACGATGGGTCGGCCCGGCGGCGTGGCGGCGACGAATGCGTCAAACGCCTCGGCCACGTCGCGATAAGCCAGATCAAGCGCCTGACGCGCTTCGGGCTGATCGGTCACGAAGGCGCCGAACGTGGCCTGGCGATAGCGCGGCGCCCAGATGTCCGCCGAACGGTTGAACACGCTGGCCTGCGTCGCGCACGACGATTTCGGCGATCCGGCGCGCATCGGCGTCGTCGGCCGGGGCGTTCCAGTGGGTCTTTTTGAGATAAGCTCGTCGGGTGGATGAAGAACACCGCCACGTCCAGCGGCGGACCGGCTTCGGCGAAGCCCTCGGGCAGCCAGCGGGTCGGATCTGGTCGCCGTGCCGCCGGGCCGCGCCACCCACAGCGCCGGATCGGCATAGGCACTGGCCGCGCGGGCGGCTGGGCTTCGAACTTGCCGCCGGGGGTGAAAGCTCAGCCGGGTCAGCTGCTCGGGATAGAATTGCAGCGCGAGCCGTCCGCCGAGATAGACGACGATGCAGAACGCGATGAAATAGAGGAACTTGCGGACCATAGCTCAGCCGGAACCTTCGGCCTGATCTTCCAGGCGTTCGGACTGGCGCTCCAGCGCGATCTTGATCATCGCGATCATCGGATCGGCCAGCGCAAGCCCCAGAATCCCGAACAGCGCGCCCATCACCAGCTGCGCCCCCAGCACCAGCGCGGGAGCCAGATCAACTGTCTTCTTGGCGACCATCGGCACGATGATATTGCCGTCCACCGTCTGCACCACGACATAGACGAACAGGCAATAGAGCCCCATTTCGGTCCCGCCCGAAAAGCCGACCAGCACCATCAGCAGGCCGGAAATCGGCGCGCCGATATTGGGCAGGAACGCCAGCAGGCCGGTCAGCAGGCCGAGCAGCGCGGCCATCGGCACCCCGTAACCGGCGAGCATCACCCAGGTCGCCACACCCTCGACCGCCATGCCGAGCAGGCGCCCGAACATCAGCATCCGCAATGACTTGCCCATCAGCGCGGCGGTGCCGGCAAAGTGCTGGCGGTCCTTGCTGGGCATCAGCCAGGCGACCCCGCGCTGGTACAGCTGCGGTTCGACCGCGATGTAGATCCCCAGCACCATGATCAGGAACAGGGTGGTCAATCCGCCGATCAGCCCGCCGACCGCGCTGGTCAGCGGGCCGACCCCGCTCAAGCGCCTTTTCGGCGATGCCCTGGACGTTTTCGAACTGGATATCGACATTGTGCTCGCGCAACCAGGCAAGGCCGCGCAGCGCCTGCGCGTTGATTGTGGCGGGCAAGGCTGCGCGCCTGCGCCGCGATCTGGCTGCCTGCGAAATACATCACCCAGGCAATGAAGGCGACCGCGCCCAGCAGCACCAGACCCACCCGCCAGCCGCGCCCGATCGGCAGGACCCGGCCCAGCAGCCGCGTGCCGCCGTCGATCATCGCCGCAAATACCAGTCCGCCAAAGATCACCAGCAGCGGCTGCGCCATGAAAATCGTCAGCACCACCAGCGTCGCCATGCCGATCCACACCGCGGCCTTTTTGGCCTCGCGGATGGTCAGCGGATCGCTGAAGTCGGCGGGGCCTGCGCTCTGCGCGCCGCCGTTGCCAGCGTCAGTCGTTGCAGCGCGCGCGCGCGCGGTGCGCCGGGGGCGGCTCGATCCGGGTTTCGGTGTTGCCACGGTCTATTGTTTCCCCGCTGCGATTGCCGGGCGCAGGCGTGCTCCATCCGCGGTCTTCACGCAAGGCACCCCACCATGACAGCGGGTTCCAGCTTTCCGAGCCACCGAGCGAGAAGGTCAGGAATTCGGCGCGCCCGCCGATGTCGGTCAGCGGCACCGGTCCGCCCAGGCCATTTTCCGCGAGCGAAAAGCGGCTGTCCGCCGAATGATCGCGGTTGTCGCCCATCAGAAACACGTGGCCTGCCGGTACCAGCACTTCGGCGGTGTTGTCGGCCGGCTGCTGCGCCCGGTCGATGATCAGATAGGTTGCGCCGTTGGGCAGGGTTTCGCGGTAAGTCGGCAGTTCATAAACCGTGCGGCCATCGGGCAGCCGGGTGCGGTATTGGGCGAAGTCTTCGTAGCAATAGTGATCGCGGTCGCAGGTCAGCGTCCGGGTCTTCCGGGATTTGCTTGGCCGGTTCAACCGCCTGCGGCACCGGCTTGCCGTTGAGCCAGATCTGGCCGTTCACCAGCTTGATCCGGTCCCCCGGCAAGGCGACCACGCGCTTGATCAGGTCTTCTTCGCGGTTGCGCGGCACGGCGATCACGATGTCACCATATTCCGGGGTGGAGCCCAGGGCGCGCCAGCTGCCGCGCGGCAGCAAGTGGAACGAGACCGACGACCAGTTCCAGCCATAAGGATACTTGCTCACCACCAGCCGGTCCCCGACCAGCAGGTTCGGCATCATTGAAATCGACGGGATATAGAACGGCTTGGCGATGAACGAATGGAACGCCAGCACCGCCAGCAGCATCCACAGCAGCCCGCGTATCTCGCCCAGCCAGTCGACCTTGTCTTTTGCGGCGCTGACGGCAGTGTTTCAGGCGCTTCGGCAACGGGTTCGCTGGCAATCTTCACACTATCAGTCACAGTTTGCGGGCCTCGATCACGATAAATGCCTGCGCCCATGGGTGGTCATCGGTGAGCGTCAGGTGAACCACGGCCTCATGCCCGCTGGGGGTGATTGCCGCAAGCCGTTCTGCCGCGCCGCCGGTCAGGGCCAGCGTCGGCGCGCCTGAGCGGGCGTTGACCACGCCGATGTCCTTCATGAACACCCCGGCCTTGAACCCGGTCCCAACTGCTTTGGAGAAGGCTTCCTTGGCGGCGAACCGCTTGGCCAGCGTTCCCGCCTTGGTGAACGGGCCGCCGCGCGGCCTTGGCGCGTTCGACTTCGGTGAACACCCGGTTTTCAAACCGCTCGCCAAAGCGGTCGAGCGAGTTCTGGATGCGGTCGATATTGCAGAGGTCTGAGCCGATAGCGAGGATCATGCCATTAAGAGCTCCAAGCCCAACGAACAGCCCTACGAACACTGCAAACGGCACGAAAGCAAGCGCTTTGGCGGCGTTGTACTGACCAGTTTGCCATAGCTTGGCGGGAAAGCCAGACGCTAGAGCGCGATAACCAGCAGTGGTGCGGCGAGGACTGCGATCTGGAAGGGGGTGAGTGACAATTCACCGCTGAACGCGCTGCCAAGGATCAGCACAAATGCGATTCCGGCCAGTGTGAACAGCACTTGTACGCCCAGCACGAGGTAAATCCAGATTGGAAATTTTTGTGTCATTGATCGTCTCCCGGTCGTGGCACTGGCGCGGCTTCGCATCCGGAGGTAGTCGCCGCAGGAGCTGCTAAGGTTCAATACAATTGCATTCACCGTGCCGATCAACGCATTTCCGGTGGTGGTCACGGATCGAGCCGTGACGCGGGATGGATTATGAGGTCGGTTGAGGCAAAATCATTACCGGTGCAGAGCAGCGGCAGATTTCGCTCCTTGGCGATGGCATAAACCATCAGATCGCCGAAATTGAGCGGACCGCCGCGTCCGTTGCCCTTGCCATACGCTGCGCGAGCAATCGCCGTAATATCTGCGTGGCGATGCTCGAACGGCGCAATTATCGTCCCGCTCCCAAGCAATTCCGCGACTAAGTGCGTCTGCAGCGACCACCACGTTTGGGCCACGTCCTCCGGTCGCTAGCTGCGATTTCTGTCGATGCACCATTGCAGGCACTAGCACAATCCTGCAGCCGCCAATGCAGCCACGCAGAGCTTTCCCAATCAGCTTCAGCGCATTGCAATTGCTGACCAGCGCGGAAGCTGTCGATAATCAAATCGGCAACCCGTTTTCTCATACCACATTTCGTCGTCAATTTCCTCGATACGACTTGCCCGGCAAACCTTGTAGAGGGCGCACAATGGCATCGATCCGGGCGATGAACTCTTCAGAACTCAGTCGCGGTGCGGTCTCGGCGGCCTTGGCCAGCGCTTCCTCAATCACTTGCGCCTGACTGCGTCCGTCGCGGGTAAGCTGGTCCAGCAGCCGCGCGGCCAGATCGGACCGGATGGATATCGGCCTCTGACGATGGCGGGGCACGGGTGTCAGGTCATTCATGAGCCGTCTCCTGAACCACAAATAAGCTATGCATGTATGAGATGCAAGTATGGCCCTACCGCGCCGCATCCATCAGTTGCGCGCATCCGCAGCACCGCCGGTTCCAGCCCGGTGAAGATCGCCTCGCCGATCAGGTAGTGGCCGATGTTGAGTTCGGCCAGATGCGGGATTGCGGCGACCGGCTGGACGTTTTCGTAGGTCAGGCCGTGCCCGGCGTGGGGCTCGATCCCGTTCTTGGCGGCGAGCGCGGCCATGTCGGCCAGGCGGCGCAGTTCTGCCGCGCGCGGCATCGCCTTCAGCATGGGCATATTCGCCGGTGTGGAGCTCCACCACTGGCGCGCGCGAGCCGCAGCGCGGCTTCGATCTGGCGCTCGTCGGGGGCGATGAACAGGCTGACACGGATCCCGGCATCAGCCAGACGCGCCACGATCGGCGCGAGCCGGTTGTGCTGCCCGGCTGCATCGAGTCCGCCCTCGGTGGTGCGCTCCTCGCGCCGTTCGGGGACGATGCAGGCGGCGTGCGGTTTGTGGCGCAGCGCGATCGCCAGCATCTCGTCAGTCGCGGCCATTTCCAGGTTGAGCGGCAGATTGGTCGCCGCCTGAATCCGGGCGAGGTCTTCATCGCGGATATGGCGGCGGTCTTCGCGCAGGTGCGCGGTGATCCCGTCGCCGCCGCAGGCCGCGACGATTTCCGCCGCGCGCACCGGATCGGGATGATCCCCGCCGCGCGCGTTGCGGATCGTGGCGACGTGATCGATGTTCACGCCCAAGCGCAAGCGCGGGACCGATTACGCGCGCAGCCCTGCTGCCCGGCTTCACCGCTTCGCTGTCCGCCAGTTCGGGCGGCAGCTCATCGGGAGCATAGGTCGGGAAGTTGAACGCGATCAGCGGGAAGAACGGCACGCCCAGATCGACTGTGCCGGCGGAGCGATCGATCAGGGAGGCCGCGGCGATCACTTCGCCGCCCGCCGCTTCGATCGCGCGAATCGCTTCGCGCTGACGAGAGCCCGGTGGTGACGACATCTTCGACCATCAGCACCTTCTCGCCCGGTTCCAGCGTGAAGCCGCGGCGCAGCTCGAATGTGCCGGTCGGGACGCTCGACAAACATCGCCTCAACCCCCAGCGCGCGGCCCATTTCGTGGCCGATGATGACGCCGCCCATCGCGGGCGCAACGACCTTGGCGATGTCCTTGCGAATCTCGCGCGGGATTGCCGCAGCGATGCGCGGCGGCCAGCCGCGAGGCGCGCATCGGGTCCATCAGCACCCGGGCGCATTGCAGATAGTGCGCGGAATGCCGCCCGGAGGAGAGCAGAAAGTGCCCTTCGAGCAAGGCCTTGCTGGCTCGGAATTCCGCCAGAACCTCTTCTTCCTGCATGATCGGGCACGTCCTTTCGGGAACTTTGCGCGAACGCGATATCCAGCGCCGCTGATTTCTGTCAAAAATATCCCCTAGAGGCGCTTGAGGTGGCCCGCAAGCGCGCGTATAGGCCAGCCCAATTCGACCACTGCCGGGGCAAGCGGGGGCAAACTGCGCTGCGCCCAACAGGAAAGCGAAAGCGGAAAAAACGATGAATTTCGGTGAAAAAGCCCGCGCGGCGGGACTTGCGTTCAAGGCCTTGGGGATCGCGGCGGCGCTGGCACTGCTGCCACAGGCTGCGCTGGCTGCACCGGCCGCTGCGGCCGCAGCACCGGCTGTTGCTGCCAGCGCTGCTCCAGCAGCGGTCGCGCCCGCGCCTGCGCCGGTCGCCGCAGCGCCAGTTGCTGTTCCGGCCGTAGCCGCGCCGGTAATCGATCCAACGATCCGCGCTTCAAGGTCGCACCGGGCGGCTATACGCCGATGAAGCCGACCGCAGGCAAGGGCATGCCGGTTGCCGGCGGGATGGACGTCCAGCAGCAGTATTCGCCGATTGGCGAGCACGGCGCGGCCGTTCCACAATGCGCTGCTGATCCTGTCAGTGGTGATCTCGGTGTTCGTGCTGGGCCTGCTGCTCTATGTGATGGTGCGGTTCCGCAAGCAGCGCCAATCCGGTGCCGTCGAAGACCAGCCACAACACGACCATCGAAGTGGTCTGGACGTTGATCCCGGTGCTGATCCTGGTCGCGATCGCAGTGCCTTCGATCAGCTTGCTGGCCAAGCAATTCAAGCCCGCCCCGGCCAAGGCGCTGACGATCAAGGCCACCGGCAACCAGTGGTTACTGGACCTATACCTATCCCGACAACGGCGGGTTCGAAGTGATCTCGAACATGCTGCAAGGACGAAGACGCGATCCGCAACGGCGAACCTCCGCAGCTGGCCGCTGATTTCCGGATGGTCGTGCCGGCGGGCGAGCCGATCCGCCTGCAGGTGACTGCGGCTGATGTGATCCACGCTTTCGCGGTTCCCTCGCTGTGGTTCAAGATCGATGCGGTGCCGGGCCGGATCAACGAAAAGGTGCTCTTCATCAAGGAGCCGGGGGTCTATTACGGCCAGTGCTCGGAACTGTGCGGCGCGCGCCATGGCTATATGCCGATCGCGATCGAGGCTCTGCCGCGTGACAAGTACAACGCCTGGGTGCTGAGCCAGTCGGGCGGCAAGCAGGACGGCTTGCCGGAAGCCCCGGCTGCACCGGCACCGCCGCACCGCGCCGCTCCGGCGGCAACTGCTGCAACTCCTGCCGCTGCTGCTCCGGCCGCTGCTGCTTCCGCAACTCCGGCGCCCGGCGCCTAAGCCCGCCCTTCGAAACAAGGTTCGCAAAGCCATGGCTACTACCGCAGACCACTTCCAGGCGCACGACGATGCGGCGCACGGAGCCCACGATCATGATCACAAGCCGGCGTTCTTCGCCCGCTGGTTCATGTCGACCAACCACAAGGATATCGGCACGCTGTATCTGATCTTCGCGATTTTCGCGGGGATCATCGGCGGCGCCTTCTCGGGCATGATGCGGCTTGAACTGGCGCATCCGGGGATCCAGTATCTCGGATACTTTCGCGGCGCTGGTTCGGCAATCCGAACCCCACCTTTGATCAGTCGCTGCACCTGTGGAACGTGCTGATCACCGCGCACGGGCTGATCATGGTGTTCT
Source organism: uncultured Alphaproteobacteria bacterium (assembly GCA_963802015.1). Taxonomy (GTDB): domain Bacteria; phylum Pseudomonadota; class Alphaproteobacteria; order Sphingomonadales; family Sphingomonadaceae; genus Novosphingobium. The sequence goes on along the minus strand of CAWDHB010000001.1, from coordinate 337,025 downwards.
TCATGGTCATGCCCGCGATTATCGGCGGCTTCGGCAACTGGTTCGTGCCGCTGATGATCGGCGCGCCGGACATGGCCTTCCCGCGGATGAACAACATCTCGTTCTGGCTGACCGTGGCGGGCTTTGTCTCGCTGCTGACCTCGGCCTTCGTGCCGGGCGGCACGGGCAACGGCGCGGGGATCGGCTGGACCGCCTATGCGCCGCTTTCGACCCAGAACGCGGCGGGCAATCCCTCGGTCGATTTCGCGATCTTCTCGCTGCACCTTGCGGGCGCGGCCTCGATCATGGGCGCGATCAACTTCATCACCACCATCTTCAACATGCGCGCGCCGGGGATGACCCTGCACAAGATGCCGCTGTTCGTGTGGTCGGTGCTGGTTACCGCGTTCCTGCTGCTGCTGGCGCTGCCGGTGCTCGCCGCCGCGATCACCATGCTGCTGACGGACCGCAATTTCGGCACGACCTTCTTCGATCCGGCCGGCGGCGGTGATCCGGTGCTGTACCAGCATCTGTTCTGGTTCTTCGGCCATCCTGAAGTCTACATCATGATCCTGCCCGGCTTCGGCATTGTCAGCCAGGTGATCTCCACCTTCAGCCGCAAGCCGGTGTTCGGCTATCTCGGCATGGCCTATGCCATGGTCGCGATCGGCGTGGTCGGGTTCGTGGTCTGGGCGCACCACATGTACACCAGCGGCCTCAGCGTGAACGTGAAGATGTACTTCACCGCCGCCACGATGGTGATCGCGGTGCCGACCGGCATCAAGATCTTCAGCTGGATCGCGACGATGTGGGGCGGCTCGATCAGCTTCAAGATCGCCGATGGTCTGGGCGATCGGGCTTCATCTTCCTGTTCACCGTCGGCGGTGTGACCGGCGTCTATCTGGCCAATGGCGGGATCGACGACGTGGTGCATGACACCTATTTCGTGGTGGCGCATTTCCACTACGTGCTCAGCCTGGGCGCAGTGACCGCGCTGTTCTGCGGGTTCTACTACTGGTTCCCGAAGATGAGCGGGCGGATGCACAGCGAATTCCTCGCCCATCTGCACTTCTGGGTGTTCTTCATCGGCGTGAACACGATCTTCTTCCCGCAGCACTTCCTGGGGCTGGACGGGATGCCGCGCCGGATTCCGGACTATACCCCGGCCTATGAATACTGGAACACGATCTCCAGCTGGGGCTATGCGATCATGGCCAGCAGCCTGGTGATCTGGTTCATCAACATCATCTACGCCTATACCGCGGGCAAGAAGGCTCCGGCCAACTACTGGGGCGAAGGTGCGACGACGCTGGAATGGACCCTGTCCAGCCCGCCGCCGTTCCACCAGTTCGAAACCCTGCCGGTGATCGACGACAAGGCGCATCATTGATCCATTCGGATGTTTGATCGAGAAACGAAGCGCCCCGGCCGCAAGGTTGGGGCGCTGTTGTTTGGGAGTGAAGCCAATGCCCGAATTCCGTCAGATCGACACTGGTGAGGTCACGCTGCGCTGCGCTATCGAAGGCACCGGCCCGCTTGCGATCATGGTCCACGGCTTTCCGGAAAGCTGGTATTCGTGGCGGCACCAGCTCGGCCCGATTGCCGCCGCCGGCTTCACCGCCTGCGCAATCGACGTGCGCGGCTATGGCGGCTCGGATAAGCCGCAGCCCGCCGCCGCTTATGGTCTGAAAGAGATCGCTGGCGACCTGATCGGTCTCGCCGATGTTCTCTCACCCGCCGATCCGGTGGTGCTGATCGGGCACGATTGGGGCGCACCGATTGTCTGGAACACCGCGTTTACCCGGCCCGACCGGATCCGCGCGGTCGCCGGACTGTCGGTGCCGTTCGCCGGAGCGCCGCTGCGCCCGTTCACCGAGATTTTCCGCGAGCACTTCACCAGCCAGGACCGGTTTTTCTATCAGGAATATTTCCAGGAACCCGGGGTGGCCGAAGCCGAGGCTGAGGCGGACCCGCGCGCTTTCGTGGCGCGGATGATGTATTCGATCAGCGGTGATGTGCCGTCGGGCGATTACTGGTCCAAGCCGCTCGGCGCGACCTTCCTGCAAGGACTGCCCGATCCGCAGCCGGTGGCGTGGCTAAGCGCGGCGGACCTCGATTATTATGAAGCGGAGTTCAAGGCGTCCGGCTTTCGCGGGCCGCTGAACCGCTATCGCAACCACGAAGCGGACTTTGACTGGCTCAAGGCGTGGCAGGGCAAGCAACTTGAGCAACCCTGTCTGTTCATCGGCGGCACCCGCGATCCCGCGACCACGCTGTTCGGCGCAGTTGAAGACCCGGTGGCGATGATGCGGATGTTTGCGCCGAAGGTTGAGGGGCACGTTTTGGAAGGGGTTGGGCACTGGACTCAGCAAGAGCGGCCCGATGCGGTCAACGCGCTATTGGTGGATTGGTTGAAGCGGCTCTGAGCTTTCGCTTCGAGGAGAGGGTAATCCTGCTTTCCCACTGCGTGCAACGCGCCTATAGGCCCGCGAGACTCATGACGCCCGCACCCGCCTTGACCGCTCCGCTGCCCGCCGACTGGCGCGATTTTTTCGCACTGACCAAGCCGCGCGTGATGAGCCTGGTGATCTTCACCGGGCTGTGCGGATTGCTGGCGGCTCCAGTCGGGATCAACCCGGTGATCGGGTTCACCGCGATCCTGTGCATCGCCATCGGTGCGGGCGGCGCGGCGGCGCTGAACCAGTGGTGGGAGGCCGATCTTGACGCCTTGATGAAGCGCACTGCGAACCGGCCGCTGCCCGCCGGGCGGATGGACCGCGGCGCGGCGCGCGATTTCGGCTTGGCGCTGTCAGGGGCATCGGTGCTGGTGATGGGCGTCGCGGTCGGCTGGCTCGCTGCCGCCATACTGCTGCTCTCGATCTTCTACTATGCCGTGGTCTACACGATCTGGCTCAAGCCGCGCACCCCGCAGAATATCGTGATTGGCGGCGGGGCGGGGGCCTTTCCGCCGATGATCGGCTGGATCGCGGTCACAGGTGACATCACGCTGATGCCGGTGCTGTTGTTCGCGATCATCTTCTTCTGGACCCCGCCGCACTTTTGGGCACTCGCGCTGTTTGTCGAGACCGACTATGCCAAAGCCGGTATCCCGATGCTGCCGGTGGTAGCCGGGCATCGTGCTACCCGGCGGCAGATCCTAGCCTATTCGCTGCTGCTGCTGCCGCTCAGCCTGGCCCCATACTGGTTTGCCGGTGCGGGCGTTATTTACGGCGGCGCGGCGCTGCGTACTGTCCGGCCTGTTCCTGCTGCTGGCTTTGCGGGTAGCAGCGTTTCGGGGCGGGATTGCGGATACCGACATGCGCCCAGAAAAGCGCCTGTTCGGCTATTCGGTGCTGTACTTGTTTGCTCTGTTTGCGGCGCTGGTCGCGGATCGCTGGATAATGGGATGAACAACGTGGACCCTGACGCAGAACGCAAGCGGATCATCAAGGGCCGCAATATTGCACTTGGCCTGTTGCTGGGCGGGCTGGCCGTGCTGTTTTTCATGATCACGCTGGCGCGGATCGGCGGCTGAGATGCGGCTGCCCAGCGGCAACAACCGGACCGGGCTGATCGCGCTCAGCGGAGCGCTGGCCATGCTGGGGCTGGGCTATGCCTCCGTGCCGCTGTACCGGCTTGTTTTGCCAAGTCACCGGGTTCGGCGGCACGACGATGCGGGTCAGCGAAGCGCAGGCGGCTGAGGTTAAAACGACCCGGCAGCAGATTTCGGTGCGGTTCGATGGCAGCATTGATCGGGTGATGCCGTGGCGCTTCGCGCCGCAACAGACGACGCAAGACCTGCTGATCGGCCAGCGCAAGATGGCTTTCTACACGGCGGAGAACCTGTCGGACCAGGCGGTGACCGGCGTGGCCAGCTTCAACGTGGCCCCCGAACTGGCGGGCAAGTATTTCAACAAGATTCAGTGCTTCTGTTTCAACCAGCAAACGCTGGCTCCGGGGCAGAGAGTGGACATGCCGGTGATCTACTACATCGATCCTGCGATCCTCAGCGATCCCGAGACCAAGGACATCGAACAGATCACGCTCAGCTATACGTTCCATCTTGCTGCGGATCAGCCGTCAAAGGCTCTGGACCCGGCCAAGGTGGCGCGATAAGGGCGTTGTCGCATCGGGCTGCGCGGGGGCGCGGCCGACACGGATTTTTACGGGGATAAGGCACCATGGCCGGCACCAAGAACCACGATTATCACATCCTTCCGCCAGATCTGGTGCCGCTGATCACCACGATTGGCGCGCTGACCTTTACTTCGGGTATGGTGCTGTTCATGCACAAGCTGCCCGGCGGCAAGTTCGTGCCGTGGCTGGGACTGGCGCTGTTGCTCGCGTCGGTCTTCCAGTGGTTCACCAAGATCGTGAACGAAGCCCACGCGGGCGATCACACCCCGGTGGTGCAACTGCACCAGCGCTATGGCATGATCCTGTTCATCGCCTCGGAAGTGATGTTCTTCCTCGGCTGGTTCTGGGCGTTTTTCGACTTTTCGTTGCACCCGTCGGAACTGGCAGAAGTGGTGGGCGGACAATGGCCGCCCAAGGCGATCGAAGCCGTGATCAACGCGTTTGATCTGCCGCTGCTCAACACCCTGATCCTGCTCTGCTCAGGCACGACGGTGACCTGGGCGCACCACAGCCTGATTCATGGTGACCGCGATGGCTTGAAAAAGGGTCTGTGGGCAACGATCCTGCTGGGCCTGCTGTTCACCAGCATTCAGGCTTACGAATATGCCGCTGCGCCGTTCCCGTTCGGCCAGAACACCTATGGCAGCGCGTTCTACATGGCGACGGGCTTCCACGGGTTCCACGTCATCATCGGCACGATCATGCTGATCGTCTGCCTGATCCGGTCGTACAAGGGCCACTTCACCCCGCGCCAGCACTTCGGCTTCGAGGCGGCCGCATGGTACTGGCACTTCGTGGACGTGGTCTGGTTGTTCCTGTTCGTCGCAGTCTACGTCTGGGGCGGCTGGGGCTATCCAACGCACTAATGACCACTGACAATCCTAAATTCGAAGGGCAGCCGGGACTCGTTCCGGCTGCCCTTTTCGGTCTCTGCCCGCAATGCGGTGCGCGGACGCTGTTCGAAGGCGTTGCCCAGTTCGCCCCGCGCTGCCGGTCCTGCGGCCTGGACTATAGCCAGTTCAACGTCGGCGATGGTCCGGCGGCGTTCCTGACGCTGATTATCGGCGCGCTGATCACCGGCCTCGCGCTGACGTTGGAATTGACGGTGGAGCCGCCGTTCTGGGTACACATCCTGCTGTGGGTGCCGCTGACCGCTGGTGCAGTGATCTGGGGCCTGCGCGCAGGCAAAGCGGCGCTGTTGGCGGCAGAATTCAAGCGCAAGGCTGGCGAGGCCACCACCGACGATATCCAGCATGACTGAGGGCATTAAGCTGCGCCGCTGGCCGCTGATCCTGTCAGCCGTCATCGTGCTGGCGGCAGTGGCGGTGATGGTGCGGCTGGGGTTCTGGCAGCTGGACCGGCTGGCGCAAAAGGAGGCGCTACTGACGCGCTATGCTGCGGCTAGTGCAGACCCGGCAGTCCTGCCTGCTACCTTTGAGACCTATGGAAGAGCAGCGGCGACGATAAACCTGTATCGGCAGGCCGTCTTCAACTGCACCAAAGTGGTCGGCTGGCAGGCCGTTTCGGGCAGCAATGATCGCGGGCAGAGCGGCTTCGCCCACATTGCCGAATGTACCACCGCCGACTGGAACCAGTTCGACGGCCCGGGGCGGCAGGTCGATGTTGTCGTGGGCTGGTCCAACAATCCCGCCATACCCCGTTGGACCGGCGGCAGTGTCAAAGGCCGGATCAGCCCCGGCGGTGAACTGGGTTTCCGCCTGGTCGCCGATCCGCCACTCGCGGGCCTCACAGCCAATGCCAAGCCCGATCCCGCCAACATCGCCAACAACCACCTCGCCTATGCAGTGCAGTGGTTCCTGTTCGCGCTGACCGCGCTGGTGATCTACGCGCTGGCGCTGCGCACGCGGTTGCGGGGTTAAGGGAAGAGATTTTTCACGCAAAGGCGCAAAGGCGCAAAGGGGTAGCGTGTCCGGTGAAGCCGTTGCAAATTTCAGGGTTGCGGTGAGTCGGGTACTCCAGACAATTCAAGAGTCTGCGGCTCAAGCAGACATCTTCGCGCCTTTGCGCCCTTGCGTGAACCAATCTGACTTGACCCATCTCCAAGGCGATACGCTTGCGCCGCGCCCCCCCCAAGGCTAACGGCCCAGACGATGGACTACATCTCGACCCGCGGCAGCGCACCGGCGCTTGATTTCGAAGGCGCGACCCTCGCGGGACTTGCCAGCGACGGCGGGCTCTATGTCCCGCGCACCTGGCCAAAGTTCAGCCAGGCTGAGATCGCCGCGATGGCCGGGCTGCCCTATGCCGAGCTCGCCGCGCGGGTGATGCAACCGTTCGTGGGCGACAGCCTGACGCCGGAGCGGCTGCTGGAGCTCACCACCCAAGCCTATGGCCGCTTCGCCCATGCCGCCGTTACCCCGCTCAAGCAGCTCGATCAGCAACACTGGCTGCTCGAACTGTTCCACGGCCCGACGCTGGCGTTCAAGGACGTGGCGCTGCAATTGCTGGGGCTGCTGTTCGAGGAATTCCTGGGCCGCGGCGGTGATCCGCTGACAATTGTCGGTGCGACCTCGGGCGATACCGGATCGGCGGCGATCGACGCGGTGGCGGGCCGCGCGCGGGTGGATATCTTCATGCTCCACCCCAAGGGCCGCGTGTCCGACGTTCAGCGCCGCCAGATGACCACCGTGCTGGCACCCAACGTTCACAACATCGCTATCGACGGCTCGTTCGATGATGCCCAGGCGATGGTCAAACGCATGTTCAACGATGCAGCGATGACCAGCCGGTTCGCCATCGGCGCGGTCAATTCGATCAACTGGGCGCGGCTGATGGCGCAAGTGGTCTATTACTTCGCCGCCGCGCTGCAACTGGGCGCGCCGCAGCGCAAGGTGGCGTTTGCGGTGCCAACCGGCAATTTCGGCGATGTCTTCGCGGGCTATGTTGCGGCGCAGATGGGCCTGCCGATCGAGCGCCTGATCGTAGCGACCAACGTCAACGACATCCTCCACCGCGCGCTGACCAGCGGGGACTATTCGGCCGGAACGGTCACGCCCACCGCAGCGCCGTCGATGGACATCCAGGTCTCGTCCAACTTCGAACGGCTGCTGTTCGATCTGGGCGGGCGCGATGGCGCGGCACTGGCGGCGCAGATGGCGGGGTTTGAAGCCACCAAAGCGATGCAGCTGACCAATCTGCAGCGCGAAGGCGCGGCGGCTTTGTTCAGCAGCGCGCGCGCCGATGCCGATGATATGGCGCAGGCGATCCGCTGGGCCTGGGAAAACACTGGCGAACTGCTCGATCCGCATACCGCGATCGGACTCCACGCCGCGCGCGCTGCTGGACTGCCGGGCGGCATTCCGGTGGTGACACTAGCCACCGCGCACCCCGCCAAATTCCGCGATGCAGTCGAGCGCGCCAGCGGACAGCGCCCTAGCCTGCCCACTCGGATCGGCGACCTGTTCCAGCGCGAGGAGCGGATGGTGGAGCTGCCCGGCGATTATGCGGGGATCGCGGACTACATCGCACAACATGCCACTGCGCGGGGCTGATGGCCAAGCTTGCTGAACAGCCGCTGATCATGGCGGGTAGCGGCTGGGCCGATTACGGCCTGGTTGATAGCGGCCATGGGCGCAAGCTGGAACGCTATGGCCCGCGCCGCTTCATCCGTCCGGAGCCGCAGGCGCTATGGGCGCCCCGGCTGGAGCGCTGGGCGAGCGACGGCGAATTCGTTCCCGGATCGGACGAGGATGGCGGTGGTCGCTGGAGCTATGCCGCAGCCAGTCCCGGCGGAAGGCTGGCCGCTGACCTGGCCGAATGGCGACGAGTCCGTGCAATTCACCGCGCAATGCACCCCGTTCCGCCACCTGGGGTTCTTCCCGGATATGGCCCCGGTGTGGGACTGGATGGGCGGGCAGCTCGCCGGCAAGCCCGATGCGGCGACGCTCAACCTGTTCGGCTACACCGGCGTCGGCAGTCTGGCGCTGAGCCAGTACGGCCCGGTAACCCATGTCGATGCCAGCAAGAAATCGGTCGCCCAGGCGCGCGAGAACGCGGCGCTTTCAGGCATGGCGGAGCGCCCGATCCGCTGGATTGTGGACGATGCGGCCAAATTCACCGCGCGCGAAGTGCGGCGCGGCAAGCGTTATGACGGGATCATCCTCGATCCCCCCAAATTCGGACGCGGGCCGGAGGGTGAAGTCTGGCGGATCGAAGAACACCTGCCGCGCCTGGTCGGCGATTGCCGCCAGTTGCTCGATGGCGAGAGCCAGTTCCTGTTCCTGACGGTCTATGCGGTGCGGATGTCTTCGCTCGCACTTGCCGGGCTGCTGGACGAGGTGTTCGCGGATCTTCCCGGCATGATCGAGCACGGTGATCTGGCGGTGCGTGAGGACGGATCAGATGGAAGACTGCTCCCCACTGCGATCTTCGCGCGCTGGTCCAATCCCGGCTAAGGGGGCGGCATGACCGATTCGCTGATCCTTGAAGTGGCTGACTTCGAACACGATGTCCTGACCGGCATCTATTCGGAAGAGACCGGCCGCGCCCAACCGCTGCGGTTCACGATCTCGGTAAGCATGAAGCCGATTGAGCATTACGACGCGTCTACGCCGTTGTCGGCGAGCAAGAACTACATGGACCTGAAATTTGCCGCCTCGGACGCGCTGCCGCCGGGCGTGCACTTCAAGCTGATCGAAGCGGTCGCGGATCACGTCTGCGATACGCTGTTCGTGCAGGACGCCCGCGTTGAGGCGGTGACGGTCAAGATCGTCAAGCTGGCGATCAGCGAAAATGGCGAGCGGATCGGGATCACGCTGACCCGGCACCGCCGCTGATGCGGGTGTTGCGGATCGCAGGCCTGCCGGACGGCGCACTGGCAGCGGCGGCAGCGTTTTATGCGGACCTTCCTCCCCCCTGGGGGAGGGGGACCATCCTGAACTCGTTTCAGGATGGTGGAGAGGCACCTGCCAGTACTCCTGATCTGGAAAGCGGGCGCGGTGAGCTTGGGAGTAGCCGCGCGTGCCCCTCCCCCACTACGTGGGTCCCCTCCCCCGAGGGGGAGGAAGGGCTGGGTCCCTTCCCCTGCAGGGGAGGACGTGGCCATCATTTTTCCGCCCGCTGATCACACCCACCGCGCCTGGCGCCTGGCGGCCGTGCAAACCCTGGCGCGTGAACACGCGCCACTGCGGGTCAATGCGCTTGCCAGCGCTGATCCCGCCGCGATCGAATCGGCGCTGGCCTATCTCGAAGCCGCCCCCGGCCTGACCGGGCAATACCTCACGCTCGATAGCCTCGGCGCAGGCGACGTGCTAACCTCTGCCGCGTGACCAATCCGCAGCCTCTCGTCGATCAGTTCCAACGCCGGATCACTTATCTGCGGCTGTCGTTGACCGATCGCTGCGATCTGCGCTGCGCCTATTGCATGCCCGAGCACCAGACCTTCCTGCCGCGCGCCGAAGTGCTCACGCTCGAGGAACTCCACCGCCTGGCGCTGGCCTTCATCGCGCGCGGGGTGACCAAGTTGCGGCTGACCGGCGGCGAGCCGCTGGTGCGGCGCGACATGATTGAACTGGTCAGTGCGCTTGGGACGGCAAGCTGGGTCATGGTTTGGAAGAACTGACGCTGACCACCAACGGCACGCAACTGGCGCGCCATGCCGAGGCGCTGCATGCCGCCGGGGTGCGGCGGATCAACGTCTCGCTCGATACGCTGGACCGCGCTACTTTTGCGCGGCTGACCCGGCGCGACAGCTTGCCGCAGGTGCTGGAAGGGATCGCCGCCGCGCTTGCCGCCGGTTTGAAAGTCAAACTGAACACGGTGGGACTGAAGGGCGAGAACGCGGCTGAGCTGCCCGATCTCATCGCTTGGGCGCATGGACAGGGCATGGACCTGACGCTGATCGAGGTGATGCCGCTGGGGCTGGTCGATGGCGATCGGATCGATCACTACCTGCCACTCACCATGGTGCGTGAAGAGCTGGAACGGCGCTGGACGCTGATCTCCAGCGATCACCGCAGCGGCGGCCCGGCGCGCTATTTCGACATCGCCGAAACGGGCGGACGGCTGGGCCTGATCACGCCGTTGACCGAAAACTTCTGCGCAGGCTGCAACCGGATCCGGGTGACTACCACCGGGCAGCTCTATCCCTGCCTTGGCGGGGGCGAGATGGTCGATCTGCGCGCGGCGCTGCGTTCGGCTGACCCCGATGAAGCGCTGGCCGCGGCGCTGGACCGGGCGATGGCGATCAAGCCCGAACGCCACCACTTCGCGATCTCCGCGCGCCGGTGAAGCGCCCGCATTGGCGCGGCACATGTCAGTCACGGGGGGCTGAATGGCCGCGCAACTGGTGTTTCTGGGACGCTTGCAAGATGCGGCGGGGGTGCCGTCGCTGGCAGTGCCGCCTGGCCCGCTCGAAACTGGTGCTGGCCGCGGCTGCCTACCCCGCTGGCGCTGGCGCTGCTCGATGAACGGGTGCGGATCGCCTTCAATGGCGAACTGATCGCGGCGCGCGGCGGGATCGTGCTGGCCGATGGAGACGAACTGGCGTTCCTGCCGCCGGTCAGCGGGGGCTGACGTGGCCATTGACGTCCGCTTGCTGGATGCGCCGTTCAATCCCGGCGCGGTAGTTAACGCCTTTACGGCGGCCCATCCCGGACTAGGCGGTGTCTGTACCTTCGTGGGCGAGGTGCGCGGTGGGGATGGTGTGGAAGCGCTGGAACTGAGCCACTACGCCCCGCTGACGCTGCCGGGGATGCAGGCGCTGGCTGAGGCAACCGCGAATCGGTTCGACTTGCTCGGCCTGTTGATTGTCCACCGCACCGGGCTGCTTCAGCCGGGCGAGCCGATTGTCTGCGTATCTGCCGCTGCGCTGCATCGCCGCGCGGCGATCGATGCGGTCGATTGCGCAATGGATCATCTCAAGAGCGAATCATGGTTCTGGAAACGCGAGCGGCGCGGCGGCGTTTGGCACTGGATTGAGCCACGCGGCGACGACTACGCCAACCTGGCGCGCTGGGGTTAGTCGCGCAGGGTGTTGCCCAGCACCGCGAGCACCGCATCTTCCTGCACCACCAAGGTTGTCACGCGCTCACGCACTGACTGGATTGCGGCGGCATCCCCGCCCGCGACCCGCTCAGCCGTGTACAGCGAATCGAGATCGGCCAGCGCAATCATCACCTGGCTGCGCGCTGCTTCGAGTTCGGCCACGGCCACGGTGGCGACGGACCAGCTTTCACTGGCAATTGCAGCGCCGCGCGCCGCGCCAACCAGTTGGCGGGCACGTGATTCGCGGGCGAGAAATCGGGCATGGCCCGTCCGGGCGCTCGCCTCGATCCGATCCAACCGGTTGGACAGCGCTGGGTCAGTAGCATCAGGTGATGGCGCAGCCGACGTGACTGTGGGCGCACCGATCGTCCCCGCAACCCGCTCGGCATCGCGGCGGGCGAGTGAGGGAAACGCGCCCTCCGGCGTCGCGCAGGCGCTCAGCGACAGGGCAAGGGCAGTGGCGGCAAGGGCGCGTCCGGCGTACATGCCACCGCCCATAGCACGCCCGCGCCATGATGCGAGCGGGAAGCGAAACTGCCCAAAATCCGACTCCCGATGCGTTGACAGTTGGGGACCGTTCGACTAACGGCAGCCCTTCTTCGGGCCACCTTGCTGTCTGGCAGGGTACCCGGCATGTTGCCTGAACCACCTTGTGGTGCGGGTGATACAACGGAATTTCGGCCTGCGGGCTAAGGAACGGAACACATAACCATGTTCGCAGTAGTGCGCACGGGCGGCAAACAGTACCGGGTTGCTGCCGGAGACAAGATCGCGGTCGAAAAGCTCAGCGGCGAAGCCGGTGAGACCATTACCTTGGGTGACGTTTTGCTGGCCGGTGACGGCGGCGAGGTCAAGGACGCCAAGGGTCTGGTCGTTTCGGCTGAAATCATTGCCCAGGCGAAGAGCGAAAAGGTCGTGGTCTTCAAAAAGCGCCGCCGCCACAACTATCGCCGCAAGGCCGGTCACCGCCAGCAGCTGACGCTGTTGCGGATCCTGTCGGTTGGCGGTGAGGAAAAGAAAGCTGCCAAGAAGGAAGCCGCACCAAAGGCGGCTCCTGCGGCTGCTGCGGAATAATCGGGGTAATCTGAGATGGCACATAAAAAAGCAGGCGGCTCTTCGCGTAACGGTCGCGACTCAGCCGGTCGCCGCCTTGGCGTGAAGAAGTTCGGCGGTCAGGAAGTGATCGGCGGCAACATTATCATCCGTCAGCGCGGCACCCGCGTTTATGCGGGCGTCAATGTGGGCATGGGCAAGGACCATACCCTGTTTGCGCTGGCTGAGGGCCGCGTACGCTTTCACGCTGGCAAGCTTGGCCGCAAATATGTGTCGGTCGATATGGCGCAAGCTGCCGAATAACGGATGGTCGATAACGGGCCATCCAAGATAGGATGGCCCCCGCCGGAACAATGATCCGGCTGAACGAGGGAGAGGGGCCAACCCATCTCCCTTTTTTCATGCCTCCCTCACCACCGGTTAGTTGATGCGGCGCACTCCGGGTGCGCCCTGACGCAAATCGTAACGCCATTGTCACGCCGCCGCTATAGTGGCGCAGCGGGGCCGAAGGACGGAGTGAGAGTGATGTTCATTCGCAGCGAAAGACTGTTCCTGCGGCCGGGTTGGCCCGAAGACTGGCAGGAATTGCACGCCCGGATCGCCGATGAAGGCGTGGTCCGCAATCTCGCCAGCGCGCCGTGGCCCTATACCGCCGAACATGCGCGTGATTTCGTCGATCAGAGCCAGGACCAGCGCTGCCCGCATTTTCTGGTGACCCTGCCCACCAGCAGCGGCCCGGCCGCCCTAGTTGGCGGTGTTGGCCTGGGCCGGATCGATGGCGCGGTTGAACTGGGTTACTGGATCAGCCGCGAACACTGGGGGCAGGGCTTTGCCACCGAAGCATCGCGCGCGGTGCTGGGTTTGGCACGCACGCTGGGCCACCGCCAAATCGTGGCGGGGCATTTCATCGATAACCCGGCCTCAGGCGCAGTGCTGCGCAAAGTTGGCTTTGCTCCGACCGGACGGCTGCGTCAGCGTCATAGCCTGGCGCGCGGCTATACGGCGCAGTCGGTGGAATACCGGCTGGACCTGGGCGACCGCTGCGATTGTGATGACGGCGAAGCCGCCATGCGCGCGGCCTAAGCCGATCAAGCCATCACGGCAGCGCTGAATTCGCTTTCGGACTTGTGGATCAGTGCGCGGTCGTCGTGCTGCCACGGGTGGAAGCCAGGCAGGAAATAGCCCAGCCACTGCGGGAAAATGCGGCGCATCACGCCCGGCGTGCCGAATAGGTACCATGCCAGCCGGGCCTTGGTGCCGATGCCGTGCAGGCCATCCTGCGCCAGCAGATCGAGCGAATCCTTCCAGCGGTTGCGGGTGAAATTCACCGTAATGATCGCCATCATTTTACTTTTCAGCGCCCAGCGGCGCCAGCGGCTCCAGTTGCGGGTGGCGTGCAGCCAGGTGTCAAACGCGACGCCTTTGTGCTCGATCTCTTCGATGGCGTGCCAACGCCACATCGCGACGGTCTCAGGCTCGCCGCCGGCGAAATGACGCGGGTTGGCCAGGAATTCGTGCGCCATCATCGCGGTGAAATGCTCCAGCGCAATCGTCGCGGCCAGATTGATGATTGCGGGTCGCTCGCGGATCAGTTCCATGATTTCGGCAATCCGGGTATCGATCCGGCCCAGATCATAGCCTGCGTCGATCGCGGCCTTGTTGAACACCATATGCTCGCGGGTGTGGTTGATCTCCTGCTTCACGAACGCGCGGATTTCCGCCTCCAGCTTGGGCGGCACGCCGTCGCGATGGGCTTTGACCGCTTCGATGAACATCGCTTCGCCGCGCGGAAAGGTGGCGGATAAGGCATTGTGCCAAGCGGTCGCAATCGGATCGCCGTTCAACCACCAGCGTCCCGGGGCTTGTTCGCGCCCGAACCGTGCATCGCGCACGGTGATCGTCAGATCTTGCGGGGTGGGAACCGGCTTGCCCAAAGCGGGGGCGGGTTCTACGTCGAGCGGGAACTTGGTGTGTGCGTTCATGCTGGGCCGGATAGGAATAACTGACACTTATGTCAATAAGAAAACGACTGAGCCAGGAAGAAAGCCGCACCGTTGCGCTGGAAGCGGCGCGGGCGCTGCTGATCGAGCTTGGCCCGCAAGCGGTCACGCTGAAGGCCGTGGCCTCACGGATCAGCCGGACCCACGCCAACCTGCTCCACCACTTCGGTTCGGCGGCGGGCTTGCAGAAGGCGCTCGCGGAGCACCTTGCGGTCACGATCTGCGCGACGATCGAAGACGCTGTGCTTGCCAACCGCGCCGGGCAGGGCAGCCCGCGTGAAATTGTCGACCTGACCTTCGATGCCTTCGACAAGGAAGGCGGCGCGGCGCTGGCGACCTGGATGATCGTCAACGGCAATGAAGACGCGCTCGAACCGATCCTCGAGACGATCCACGAATTGGTCGACGATCTGGGCAGTCACGAGACTGGGCAGATGCACGATACCACCCACGCCCTGTGCCTGATGGCCTTGGGCGACGCCCTGATGGGCGAGGCGCTGGCCCGCACGCTTGGCCTGCCGCGGATGACTGCACGCGATACGGCCGAAAAGATGCTGATCGAAGGCGCGATCAAGGCGGGGATTGTCGTACCCGAAAACGGCTAGAGCATGACTCGCAGAATTTGAATTCATATTGCTCAAATCCCGCTCATCCTGAGCCTGTCGAAGGACCATCGAGCGTACGCTACCTTGCCGTAAAACGAGGGTGGTTGGCCTACGGCCCCCGCGGGACGACAAGCTCAGCATGAGCGGGACTGGTTCAGGTTCATCGCTCGTCGTTTTGATCCAGCTGCATCCAGGCTGGCCGCCACTCCGGCTTGATATCCTCAACCCGCCGGTGATCCACCGCCAGACCCAATTCCGGATAGGCCGCGCGCTGCCGCGCTGGATCGCTCTCCGCCAGCGGCACCACCACCAGCCGCCGGTTGACCTTGGCGCGCCAGTTCATCCGCGCGGTGTTTTCCTGGCCGACATAGCAGCCTTTGGTAAAGACACCCCGTTCAGCTCCGCCGCGTTGCATTCCAGCCAGAGCAGATCGCCCAGTTCGGCATGGCCCTCGCAGACGCCGAGCGCGAGGCGGTGCGCCAGCCAGCGCGCATCGGCTGCTTGCACCATCCGCGTGCCGCGCCCAGCCAGCGTTGGCCCAGCGTCGGCCAGGCGTGGATCGGGTGAGGGGCCATCGCCGGCTCTGCCAGATTGACACCGCCAGCGCCGGATCGAGCCGCAATCGTGATCGCTGCGCCGCAAGCCGGTAGATCGACAGCCGCTTTGACCAGCGCTTCGGCCTGCGTTGGCCTCGCAATCGAGCAGACAGGTCATGCTCGCATCTGCCCAGACGAGGAAATCGAACAGCACCTTGCCCTGCGGGGTCAGCAGCGCGGCCCAGACCGGCAATGTCGCCGCTCGACATCGTTGGTGACCAGGCCTTGAGGAAGCCGCGCACATCGTCGCCGCGACAGGCGGATCACGGCGCGATCGGTTAGCAGGGTTGCAGTCATGGGTGACAGATAGGCACGGGCGTGGCTAAGGGGAAGCCATGACTGCACCGGCCTCCCTCACCATCCGCCGCCCCGATGATTGGCATGTCCACTTGCGCGATGGCGCGGTGCATGGCGGCGGTGCTGCCGTTCACCGCGCGGCAGTTTGCGCGGGCGATCGTGATGCCCAACCTCTCGCCGCCGGTGACTACAGCGCGCAGCTGGGGCGCGAATACCGGGAGCGGATCGTCGCGGCGATGCCGCCGGGACTGGACTTTACCCCGCTGATGACCGCCTATCTGACCGATGCGACTGACCCGGCGATCTGATCGCGGGCCACTGCGAGGGCGTGTTCACCGCCGCCAAGCTCTATCCCGCGCATGCCACCACCGGATCGGCGCATGGCGTGACCGACGTGGCCGCGCTGGCCCCGGTGCTGGCCGCGATGGAGCGCGCGGGCATGCCGCTGCTGGTCCACGGCGAGGTGACTGACGCCGATGTCGACGTGTTCGACCGCGAGGCGGTGTTCATCGAGCGGACGCTTGGCGGCATCGTCCGCGATTTCCCCGGCGCTGAAGGTGGTGTTCGAGCATATCACCACCGCCGAGGCAGTGGCTTTCGTCGATGCCGCTGGTCCGAATGTCGCCGCGACGATCACCCCGCAGCATCTCCACCTCAACCGCAACGCGATGCTGGTCGGCGGGATCAGGCCCGCATGCCTATTGCCTGCCGGTGCTCAAGCGCGAGCGCCACCGGCTGGCGCTGCGCAAGGCGGCGACTTCGGGCTCGCCCAAGTACTTCCTCGGCACCGATTCGCGCCCCGCACGCGGTCAGCACCAAGGAAGCCGCCTGCGGCTGCGCGGGGATATTCAACGCGCCCTATGCGCTGGAAAGCTATGCGGCGGTGTTCGAAGAGGAAGGCGCGCTCGACCGGCTGGAAGGCTTTGCATCGGAACATGGGCCGCGCTTCTATGGCCTGCCGCTGAACGACGGCACGGTCACGCTGGAGCGCAGCGGAGGTGGCGGTGCCCGCCGCGATCGACGCGAACGGCACGGACGATCGTGCCGTTCCACGCCGGGGAAACGCTCAACTGGCGATTGGTCGGACTAAGCCTTCACCGCGCGCTCGCGCCAGCAGGTCCCCCACGAACAGCGCGATCGCCATCCAGATGATCGCGAAGCGGCAATGTGCCACCGGGCGCAGCGGCTCGCCGAACACGGTCACCCCCAGGACGAAGACGAGCGTCGGGCGAGAGGAACTGCAGCATGCCCAGCAGCGGAAAAATCCATCCGCCGCGCGGCAACCGCGAACAGCAGCAGCGGAGCAGCGGTCAGGATCCCGGCGCAGGCGATCAGCAGGCTGAGCGAGGGATCGTGCCAAAGCTGATCCCTTGCGGACCGGCGGCGTACCATGCGGCCATGCCACCGGCGCGGGCACCAGCACCAGCATTTCCACGGTCAGGCCCGGCAGCGAGCCGACCGGGGTGACCTTGCGGACCAGGCCATAGGCCGACCAGCTGAGCGCCAGCGCCAGGCTGATCCAGAGCACCTCCAGCTCGCCCCAGCCGAGCAGCAGCACGCCGCAGCCGGCCAGCGCGACCGCCAGCCATTGTCGCCGCGACTAGCCGTTCGCCCAGCAGCACCGTTCCCGCCAGCACCTGCATCAACGGCGCGATGTAATAGCCAAAACTGGCGGCATAGATGTGCCCGGCATTGATTGCCTCGACATAGACTACCAGTTCACCGCCAGGCACAGCGCCGTGACCAGCAGCGCGCGCAGGGTGCGCCAATCGGCGAGGGCGGCGCGCAATTCAACCAGCTGGCGGCGCAGGACCAGAATGACCAGACAGACCGGGATGGTGAACAGCACCCGCCAACCGACAAACTCCAGCGCGGGCACGTGGCGCACCAGTTGCAGGTACAGCGGCAGCAGTCCCCAGATCAGATGCGCGCCCAGCGCCATCGGCAGGCCGCTGGACTGGTGGGCTGGATCACCATGAGGGGAGGGGGATGACAAAGTTGTGCTGAACCTGATTTCAGATCAGAGCCTAACCGCTCGCGCGCGGTCCGTCGAGGATAGAGAACGGCTGATCGTGTGATTTTGCGCACGTTGGACAATTGGCGGAATCTGACAGCGGAGTTGCTCGCCGTTCAGGTTCGCAGGCGTAACCCTGAACGCCTTCGAACAGCAAATGATACAGCTAATCAGCAGGAGACAGACGATGCGGACCCGCTTTACCACAGCAGCCCTTGCTTTCGCCGTCCCCGGCCTGCTTGCCACCACTGTCCCGGCCACAGCGGCCATTCACGGGGCGGATGTTCTGGACCAGCGGGCTGCGGCATCAACCCAGCAGACCTGGAATCACGGAGATCGCGGCCGCCATCGTGGTTGGGACCGCGGGCGCGGGCGTGGCCGCGGCCATGACGATTATGGTCGGTCGAGCAGCTACGACCGCTATGACCAGCCGGTCTATGCCAACACCCGCGTCTGGCAGGGTGACAACGGCCGCTATTACTGCCGCCGCGAAGACGGCACCACCGGTCTGCTGATCGGCGCAGCCGTCGGCGGCCTGATCGGCAACGAAGTGGCCGGGCGCGGCGATCGCACGCTCGGTGTCATCCTGGGTGCAGCGGGCGGCGCAATTCTGGGACGCTCGATCGATCGCAGCAATGCCCGCTGTCGTTAGGCCGCACCCACTTGGCCTGATGATGGCGCAGCAGGGAAGGCTCCATCACCACGGTGACGGAGCCTTCTTCGCGTTAACGCTTTGTCTGCATGCAATCCCGCCATGGGACGGTATCGCAATTGGCGCGGTACGTGGCCTAAATTAACCAGGCTTTGAAGGAGTTTGTTAACACTTTGGGCACAATTCTGATCCGCAATTCAGCCTGTCTGCCTTGAGGAATCACCCTATGCGTGCTCGTTTTGTCACTCTGCTCGGCGCCCTGCCGCTGGTCTTGGCACTGTCCGCTTGCGGCGGCGGCAAAGGCGATGAGGCTGCTGCGGGGGACCAGGATCCCGCGCTGACCGGCGCGCTGGGTGACCAGATCATGGTCGATCCCGACCTCGCCACGCAAAATCGCGGCAATGCTGCCCTGACTGGTGGCGGCCCGGCGACTGGCGAGATTCCCAAGGAGAAGATGACCCCCGAATTCATCGCGGCGGCCAAGGCCGAGGCCGCCAAGCTGGCCGGCGGCGCGATCCAGATCGCGCCTGCGGCAACTGCTGGTGGTGATGCGGCGAGCCCGCAGAGCGTAGGGCAGCTTGCCGATGTGCTGCCGGGCAACGGCTCGGCTTGTGCTGCCAAGGCGGAATTCACCGCTGCCTGGGCGGCCAAGCTCCCGCAAGCCCTGCCGGTCTATCCACGCGGGCACGTGCAGGAAGCCGCCGGGACTGACAAGGATGGGTGCCGCTTGCGCGTGGTCAACTTCCAGACCCCGGTCGGCGTCGATGACGTGATCAATTTTTATTACACCCGTGTCCGCGCGGCTGGATTTGATGCCGAACATTCGATGGAAGGCAGCGATCACGTACTTGGCGGCAGCAAGGGCGCTGCGGCCTATATGATCCATGCGCGCAAATTGCCCAGCGGACTGACCGAAGTGGACCTGATCGCCAACGGCGGCTGATCAGGCGCCAGGGTGACACTGTCACCCATTCGCTAACAAGCTTACGATTTAATTACAATAACTTGATTGCTTTTCGTCGGGTGACACGTTGCAAGAAAATTGAAATTGAAGCGCGCAGTTATTCGATATGCAAGCATGCTTATCATGCCCTTTTGGTGTAGGAAAACCCAAGCCCATCATGGTATTGTCGCAGTTTGAGAGGCGCGCGGACATTACCATAAGAAAGGGATCTAATGAGCGATATTCCGACTTGGGTAATCATAGTCTGGGCTAGTGGGATGTTTAGCACCACATACGCTATCGCAATAAGATTGGATGAGGTCGCTAAGCTCCTACGCAATCGAAATTCAAACTGACATATTAACCGCCTCCGGCCCTAATTGTCGCGCAGGCCGACACCAATCACCGCGCGCGGCTGGTCCATTTCGTTTGAGGCGACCGGATAGGCGCAATAGTCCGCCGCGTAGTAAGCGCTGGGGCGATGGTTGCCCGACAGGCCAACCCCGCCGAACGGCGCGGCCGATGCGGCGCCATTGGTGGGGCGGTTCCAGTTGATCACCCCGGCGCGGATATTGGCCCAGAAGCGGTTGTATTCCTGCGGGGTGCCGCCGATCAGCGAGGCGGACAGGCCGAACCGGGTGCTGTTGGCCTCGGCAATCGCCTCGTCAAAATCGTTGACCTTGATCACTTGCAGCAACGGCCCGAACAACTCCACATCGGGCCGGTCCTGGACATTGGTGACATCGATGATCGCGGGTGAGAGGAACGGCAGATCGTCGCGCGGACGGACCAGATGCTTGATCGCCTTGCCGCCATGGCTGAGCAGATAGAGAAAACTCTCGGTCAGGCCGTCCGCGGACTCGTTATCGATCACCGGCCCCATAAACGGCGCAGGTTCATCAAATGGCGCGCCCACGATGATGCGGTCGGCCAGGCGTTTCACTTCGGCCATGATCGCGTCGTACATGCTGGCTTTTACGATCAGCCGCCGTCCCGCGCTGCAGCGCTGGCCGGCACTGGTAAAGGCGGACTGGATCACCAGCGCGGCCGCATCGGTCAGCTTGGGGGTATCCCACAGGACGATCGGATTGTTGCCGCCCATTTCCAGCGCGACGATCTTGTCGGGGCGGGTGGCAAGTTTGCGATTGATCGAAATCCCGGTGTGGGCGGAGCCGGTGAACAGGACTCCGTCGATCCCTTCGTGCGCGACCAGTGCCTGGCCTTCCGCCGGACCACCGATCAGCAGCTGAACCACGCCTGCTGCAATCCCGGCGCGGTGAAAGCATTGCACCAGCAGTTCGGCGGTGGCGGGGGTCTTCTCGCTGGGCTTGAAGACAATTGCGTTGCCCGCGATCAACGCCGGGACGATGTGGCCATTGGGCAGGTGTGCGGGGAAATTGTATGGGCCCAGCACCGCCATCACGCCGTGTGGTTTGTGCCGCAGCGCAGCGGTGCCTTGCAGCGCATTGTCCAGCTTGCGCTGCGCGGTGCGCTCGGCATAGGCGCGGATCGAAATCTCAACCTTGTTGACCACGCTTTCAACTTCGGTGCGCGCTTCCCACATCGGCTTGCCGGTTTCGCGGGCGATGACGGTGGCGAGCTTTTCAGCGTCTTTGCGCACTTCGTTGGCGAAGCGGCGGACCAGTTCCATCCGGTTGGACAGCGGCTGCGCGGCCCAGGCCGCCCATGACCGGCGCGCGCGATCGACCACCGCGTCGACATCGCTGATCTTGCCCCGCCACAACTGTGCGCCCGTGGCGGGCTCATAGGAGATGATCTCGGCTGTGCTCACTACTCTCTTCCGGTGGGCTGCGTTCCAGACAAAGCGCTGGTCCGCAAGCCGATTAGCAGCCTTACCTGTAAAGGCCAAGGGCTTGGGAAATGGTTAATCCGGCGGCAGGATCGAGCCAAGCGCTTGGCCCAAACGCCGAATTTCGGCTACCTTCTGATGCAGCGCAGACCAATCATCGTTACTGGCGATCGCGGACCAGATCCGTTCCACCTCCTCGATCTGCAAGGCGGGCGCGGCAGGTTCGGTCCACAGCGGGTGATCCTCACCCGTGCGTTCAAAGCCTGCGAGCAGCGCGCCGAAGTCATCCGACAGGCGCATTCCCGCCAAAGCGGTGGCGATGGAAGAACACGTCGGGGCTATCGCCGCTGTCGCGCAGCGCGCGTTCGGCCTGCTCGACCAGCTGGCTGTCGGCCTCAAACCCACGCGATTGCAGTCCCAGCCGCCACAGGAACCGCCGCGCCAGCGCCTGCTGATAGAGCGGCCCGAACCGTTCGAGCGCGGCGATCAGCGGCGGGGCATCGGCCAGCAAGCGCAACGCCACCGCCAGCTGCCCGCAGTTCCAGTGCAGCGCCTCGGGCTGGCGGCCGAAGGCATAGAGCCCGCTGTGATCGAAATAGGCGGCGGTAAAGGCCGGGTCCCAGCGCGGCAGCCAGCGCCACGGGCCATAGTCAAAGCTCTCCCCGGTAATGTTCATGTTGTCGGTATTGAGCACCCCGTGAACGAACCCCGCCACCATCCAGCTCGCGGCCAGATCGGCGAGCCGTTCGACCACCTGGTGCAGCAGGATCACTGCGGGTTCATCGCGCCCGGGGGCATCGGCAGGCGGCGGCGGGCCGGGGAACTGCGCCAGGCAATAGTCCACCAATTGCGCCATCTCGGCGGGTTGCTCCAGCACCAGCAGGCGTTGGAACGTACCAATCCGCATGTGCGAATGCGACAGGCGGACCAGCACCGCGCCGCGCGCGGGCGAGGGCTCATCGGTGCGGAACAGCTCTTCGCCGGTTTCGATCACTGACAGGGTTTTGCTGGTATTGACCCCCAGCGCTTCGAGCAGCTCGGTCGCCAGAATTTCGCGGACCGCGCCTTTCAGCGTCAGCCGGCCATCGCCCTGGCGGCTCCACGGGGTCTGGCCCGAACCCTTGGTCCCCAGATCGAGCAGGCGGCCGCCATGTTCGCTGGCTCCATCGCGCAGCTGCGCGAACAGGAACCCGCGTCCGTCGCCGATCTCCGGATTGTAGGTGCGAAACTGGTGCCCGTGATAGCGCAGCGCGAGCGGCTGCGGCAGGTTGTCCGGCAGTGGCTCGAACCTGCGCGAAATGGCGAATCCAGTCCGCATCGCTCAGATCGCCCAGCCCGACGCTCGTCCGCCGCGCGCTGGTTGCGATAGCGCAGCGTGGTGGCGGGGAAGTCCGCCGGGGCGACCGGATCGCCCAGCCAGTCGGCCAGGGCGGTGATCGCCGGGTCGGGCCGGTAGTCAGCGGGTTGCGGATTTGTGCGCATCACGCAATAGTGGGGGAGAACCCCGGCAGCACAAGCCGGGCCGGGGATTGCGAAGACCACATGAGCGAATTTACCGATCGTTTCTGGACCAGCCGGGACGGGCTCAAGCTGCATTACCGCGACTATGCCGGATCGTCCGAAGCGTCGGCGGCGCGGCCGCCGGTGGTGTGCCTGCCCGGCCTGACCCGCAACGCGCGCGATTTTGAAGTGCTGGCGGCGCATCTTGCCGGGCATCCGGTCAATCCCTGGCGTGTGCTGGCAATCGACAATCGCGGGCGCGGCGACAGCGCCTATTCCAAGGAATCCGCCAGCTACAACCCGCTGCAATATGTCGACGATCTGACCGTGCTGCTGGACGAGCTGGCGATTGAGCGGTTCGTAGCCATCGGCACCTCGCTGGGCGGGCTGATGACGATGGTGATGGCGATGACCATGCCGCAGCGGATTGCCGCCGCCGCGCTCAACGATGTCGGACCAGAAATTGACCCCGCCGGGCTCGCGCGGATTCGCGATTACGTGGGGCAGGGCCGCAGCTTCGCCACCTGGATGCACGCCGCGCGCGCCTTGCAAGAAGCACAAGGGCCGGTGTTCCCGCAGTTTGAACTCACCGACTGGCTGGTCATGGCCAAGCGCAGCATGGTGGTGGGCAGCAACGGACGGATCGTGTTCGACTACGACATGAAGATCGCCGAACCGTTCAACCAACCCGGCGGGTGCCGCGCCGGTCGATCATGTGGCCGGGGATCGATGGGCCTCAGCGGCAAGCCGGTGCTGCTGCTGCGCGGGGAACATTCGGATATCCTGGCCCCCGCCACGCACCGCGCCATGGCCGAGCGGCTGCCGGGCAGTGAAGCGGTCACCGTGCCGCAAGTCGGCCATGCCCCCACGCTGGACGAGCCCGAAGCCGTCGCCGCGATTGACCGGCTGCTGGCGCGGGTCAGCTGATGCTGCGGGTCCTGCATCTGCATTCCAGCTTTCAGCCCGGCGGCAAGGAACTGCGCGCGGCGCAGTTGATGAATGCCTTCGGTGCGGGGATTGAACACACCGTGGTTTCGGCCGAGCCGGGCCAGCTTGATGCCGCCAGCGCGATTGCACGCAGTGTGGCGGTGGACTATCCCACTGATTTTCCCGCGCTGCAAAGGCCGCCCCAGCCCGCCGCGCCTGCTTGCGCTGGCCCGCGCGATGGCCAGGTTCGACCTGATCCTGACCTATAACTGGGGCGCGATGGACGCGGTGATGGCGCACAGCCTGTTCGGCGGCTATCTGAAACTGCCGCCGCTGGTCCATCACGAAGACGGCTTCAACCAGGACGAGGCGGAGCGGCTGAAGCCATCGCGCAACTGGTTCCGGCGGATCGCGCTGGGCAAGAGCGCCGGTCTGGTGGTGCCCTCGCACCGGCTGGAGGAGATCGCGCTGGCGCCAGTGGCTGGTCCCGCGCGGCAAGGTGTTCCGGATCGCTAACGGCATTCCGGTGCTGGCCTATGCCAAGCGTTCCAGGCGCGATGCCTTGCCCCGGATCATCAAGCAGCCGGGCGAACTGTGGCTGGGCACGCTGGCCGGGCTGCGCGCGGTCAAGAACCTGCCGCGCCTGGTCCGCGCCTTTGCCGCCATGCCCGAGGCATGGCAGCTGGTGATCGTGGGCGAAGGGCCAGAGCGTGACGCGATCCGCGATGAAGCCATCCGGCTAGACATCGGCCACCGGGTGCATCTGCCGGGCTTTGTGGCCGAACCCGCCAAGGCGGTCGGGCTGTTCGATCTGTTTGCC
Organism: uncultured Alphaproteobacteria bacterium; assembly: GCA_963802015.1. Lineage (GTDB taxonomy): Bacteria > Pseudomonadota > Alphaproteobacteria > Sphingomonadales > Sphingomonadaceae > Novosphingobium. The sequence goes on along the minus strand of CAWDHB010000001.1, from coordinate 312,687 downwards.
CTGTCATCGGACAGCGAACAGATGCCGATCTCGGTGATCGAGGCGATGGCGGGCGGGCTCGCCGTGGTCGCGCCGCGGGTGGGCGATATCGCGCAACATGGTCGCCGAACCGAATCAGGCCCAGCTGTGCGAACCGGGCGATGAAGCGGCATTGGCGAGCGCGCTTGCCTGGTTGGCGAACGAGCCCGAACTGCGGCAGACGATCGGCGAGGCCAACCGCCGCAAGGCGCTGGCGCAATTCGACGAAGCGCGGATGATCGCGGCCTACCGCCAGGTCTATGCCGGGGCGCTGGGCCGCGCGGCTTTTCCCTGAACGGAGGCCGCAGCCGTGTTCACGCGGGCTTCAGCCGGGGACAGCCAGAGATCAAACGTTGAAATGGCGCGACCATCCGCTAAACAGCCCCGCAATGGTTCCCAATTCGGTGCCCGTACCTGCGCCCAAACCTGAGAAAGCCTGATCCTTGGCCCTGCCTCCTTCCAAGCCCACCGATAAACCTGACCAGCCCGGTTCTGATAAGGCCGATGCCCGGCAGGACGTGCTGCTGCGCGAAGTCGATGAAGCCGTCCGCCAGGAAGAAATGCTCGGGATCGTCCGCAACTATGGCGTGCCGATTGCGGCAGCGGTGGTGCTGGGGCTCGCGGCATTGGCTGGTTATCTCTACTGGCAGCATTACCAGCGCCAGCAAGCAGGCGAGCTGGCCGAACGCTATACTGTCGCAATGGACCGGCTCGATGCCGGGGCGGCGGAAGATGCGCGCAAGGAATTGGCCGGATTGGCCGGATCGACCGATGGCGCAGCGAAAGCTTCGGCGCAGCTCAGCCAGGCCGCGATCCTGCTGGGGCAGGGCAAGCAGCCCGAAGCGATCAAGGGCTTTGCGGCGGTGGCGGCCGATGCCAACGCGCCCAAGCCTTACCGCGATCTGGCACTGGTGCGCGAAATCGCGACCGGGTTCGATACCTTGCCGCCGCAGCAGGTGATTGACCGGCTGAAGCCATTGGCGGTGCCAGGCAATCCCTGGTTCGGCAGCGCGGGCGAACTGGTCGGCATGGCCTATCTGAAGCAGGACAAGCCGCAGCTGGCCGGACCGATGTTTGCCGCCATCGCCAAGGACAAGGGCGTGCCCAAATCGATCGCATCGCGCGCACGGCAGCTTGCCGGGCAGCTGGGGGTCGATGCTGTCGATGAATTGATCAAGACCGCCAGCGATGCGGCGGAAGATGAAGCCAAGGTGCCCGCAAGCCCGGCTGCTGCTGGTCCAGCCGGTGCCCCCACCGCTGCGCCGCAATGACAGCGATGAACAAGGATTTTCCGATGACCCCGATTTTCCGCTCGCGTTTCGCCACGCTCGCCCTCGGCACTGCGCTGGCACTTTCACTCAGCGCTTGCGGCGTGCTGGGCGGCAAGGGCAAGCCGTCTACGCCCACCGTCGGCAACCGCGTGCCGATCCTTTCGCGCGTGGAATCCGGCGCAAAGGTCGATCCCGAACTGGCGAGCGTGGCGGTGGTCCTGCCGCCTGCCGCCCCCAATGCCGATTGGCCGCAGGCCGGCGGGACGGCGGACAAGAGCTATGATCATCCCGCACTGGGGGCTGCGCCTGCGCAGGCCTGGACCGCGCAGATTGCCGGATCCACCAGCAGCCAGCGGCTCGCAGCGGCCCCAGTGGTCGGCGGCGGATTGCTCTATGCGATGGACACCAATGGCCTGGTCCACGCCTTTGACGCGGCGACTGGTTCGGCGCGCTGGTCTCAGAGTTTCAAGATCAACGGCGACGGTGCCAGTTCGGTGTTCGGCGGCGGGGCAAGCTATGCCGACGGACGCGTCTATATCACCACCGGGGTTGGCGAAGTCGCCGCGCTGGATGCCACCAACGGCAGCGTGATCTGGAAAGTGAAGCCTGCCGGGCCGCTGCGCGGATCGCCAACGATCGCGTTCAACGCGGTGTTCGTGATGACGCAGGACAACCAGTTGCATGCGCTCGATCCCGCGACCGGGGCGGTGCAGTGGAGCAAGGCGGCCTCGACCGGACAGACCGGCGTGTTTGGCGTCGCGGCGCCATCGGCTGGGCAGGGCACCGTCATCGGCGGGTTCAGCACGGGCGAGCTGGTTGCCTATCGTTATGAAAACGGACGCGAATTGTGGGCAGACGCCTTGGCGCGGACCTCGTTGTCAACCTCGGTCGGGGTGCTGACCGATATTGACGCCGATCCGATCATCGACCGCGGCCGGGTGTTTGCGCTGGGCCAGGGCGGACGCATGGCCGCTTATGAACTGGTCACCGGCCAACGGATCTGGGAGCTCAACCTCGCCGGGATTTCGACCCCGGCCGTAGCAGGCGACTGGATCTTCACCCTTACTGACGATGCCAAGCTGACCTGCATTGCGCGCGCCAGCGGCAAGGTGCGCTGGATCACGCAGATGGCGCGCTATCGCAACGAGGAAAAGAAGAAGGGCGGGATCTACTGGACCGGACCCTTGCTTGCAGGCGACCGGCTGTGGATGGCGAATTCCGAAGGATCGGTCTATTCTGCGGCCGTCACTGATGGCACCGTGACGCCATTCGTCCAGTTGAACAGCGCCGTTACGCTGCCGCCAGTGGTGGCGAATGGCACGTTGTACATTCTGGATGACAGCGGGCGGATCAGCGCCTTCCGCTGAGGCAAGTGCGACGCTGCGCAGGCGGCCAATTCCGCGCGTTACCGCCGCTTTAACCCTTTTCGGGTAGGGGATGGCGATGACGATTGAACCTACCCCGCACCCATCCGCAGCGCATTCTGGCCGGCCGCGCAGCGACGTGTCCGTTTGGACCGGGCTGGTCGGCGTGCTCGGGCTGGCGGTCTGGGTGCTGGTCTGCCGTTATTGGCCCGAACTTTCGGAACTGTTCAACCTGCCCGGCCCGCGTCAGCGGATGGACGGGGCCTATGCCGCGCTGACCGGGGTGGTCGCCGCTGCCCTGCCGATGGTCGCGTGGTCGGTGCTGGTCGAAAAAGTCCACCGCCGCGCCTCGACCGGGATCGACTGGGATAGTCCGCGTCCGCTCGCCGCTGTCATCGATTTCTCAATCACCAAGCTCGCGGGGCTGTGGGCTACCTGGGCGCTGATCGCCACGTTCTATTGCCTGGCACGGTGGTACTGGTCCGGGCAGTATCTGTTCGCGATGGAGGTGCTGGGCACGGCAATCGTGCCGATGTTCGTGCTGTCCGTGCCCTATGTGCTGTGGCTGGACCGGGTGCTGGTGAACCCGCGCGACGGGGCCTGGCATTTCGGTGCGGTTCTGATCGGGCGTGAAGCTTACGATCCGGCGGAGGTGTGGAAGCATCTGCGCGCCTGGGCAGTGAAGGGCTTCTTTACCGCCTTCATGATCTCGATCATTCCCGGTGCTTTCGCGCAGATCGTGCAATTTGACCCGGCCAGCACCGGGCTCAACCCGGTCGCGCTGGCGGGGATTGCGATCTCGATCATGTTCCTGCTCGATGTGCAGATCGGCACGGTCGGCTATATCATGACGCTGAAGCCGCTCGATGCGCAGATCCGCAGCGCCAACCCGTTTCTGGCGGGCTGGCTCGCTGCATTGCTGTGCTATCCGCCATTCGTGCTGATGGGCACCGGCGGCCTGCTGACCTACGAGGTAAACACCCGCGACTGGGCCTACTGGTTCGAAGGCTATCCGGCGCTGCTGTGGGGCTGGGGCGCGCTGATGGTGGTCCTGACGGCGGTCTATGCCTGGGCGACGGTGATCTTCGGCCTGCGGTTTTCCAACCTGACCTATCGCGGGGTGCTGACTAACGGCCCCTACGCCTGGACCCGGCACCCGGCCTATCTATCCAAAAACAGCTTCTGGTGGGCAGCGCATCTGCCGTTTCTGGTGACCAGTAACTCGCTGACCGACGTGGTCCGCAACACCTTTTTCCTCGCGCTGACCAACGCAGTCTATTTCTGGCGCGCGAAGACCGAGGAAGCGCACCTGCTGTCCGAAGACCCCAAGTACCGCGAATACCATGGCTGGATGGCGCAGCACGGCCCGATCACTGCGCCCCTGACGCGGCTGTTTGGCCGGATGCGCGGTAATCGGCTGGCGGTGCAGCCAGCGGAGTAAGGCTGCCGACCCGCCTGGGTGGCAAGCGGGTCGGTCAATCCATCGCTAGAGGCTATGGAAACACGGGCGTATGCGGCGCGCCTTGCGGCGTGTGGACCTTGGTATGCCCGCTGCTGCCTTCGTGACAGATTTTCACGCATTCACGCAGGTCAACGCAGCTTGCCACGATGTCATGGTCACGCTTGCGGAACTGCCAGGCCGTTTTGATCGGCTCGAAGTCCAGCGTCCCGACTTTTTCGGGAAAGACCACTGAGGCGCGGCTTCCGCTTGCCGTATATTCCATCGCCCGCTCATCCGCAGCGAACTCTCGATAGAAATCACGCTGCACAATTCCGAGTCCCAAGAACTGACCAAGCGAACTTGAGGCAGACAAGGCCTTGAACGCATCGAGGAATGCCCGGGGTACTTCGCGGTCGTGCAGAGAGGTCTCAGCCCGGCGATCAGTGGTGTATTCGAGCGCGCAGAGGCGCCCATCGACCACCGTCCAGGAAGCCGGAGTTCCGGCCAAGCGGCGGCGCGGCGTCGTCACCAGTGCGTCGCGGCCTTCAGCTAGCCGGCGGTCTTCCACCATGACTTCGTCGCGCCGCAGGTCATGATGGCGATGGAGCAGACAGATGCCAAACCGGGATTCCATTTTGTAACTGCAAAACAGGTTTGCGGCTTCATCCATAAACGGTTCGAATTGGCTGCTGCCGCGCACAAGGCTGTCGGCGTCGATGACATCGGGCTGTTGCATGTAAACGCTATGTCGATAGCTATCAGTGAGTTCGGATTGCATGTTCGTTTTTTCCCTTCGCAGAACGGCGGAAGTCAAAACGCGACCACAGGCGCTGCTTCGGTTCGCCGACCGAATACAATGGCTCCATTTGCACCGCGCAAGGCTCGCGCGATCGTCAGGAGTTGGCGAAGGCTAACGGCTTGATCACCAAGGGTCGAGTGAAAACGCTCTGAATTGCTGGCGATGTGGCAAGACTCACGCGGTGGTTTGAGCCTGGTTAGAAACTCTCACCCTCATTCGTTTCAAACACCGTGATCTTGCGCCCCGTCAGCCCCAGATCAGCGCGTTCGGTCTGCCACACCGCCATGTGCGGCGCGCGCATGTGTGCGTCGAGCTGCGCGCGGCTGGCCCAGAGTTCGCTGACCCGGATCAGGCCGGGATCGAGCACATCTTCGGCGTAATTGTATTCGATGCAGCCGTCCTCCAGCCGGGTTGCCTCCATCACTTTGCGCATCGCGGGGCGGGCAGCCGCCATGTTTTCCGCTGGCATCCGGAATTGGCCGATCACTGCAACCGACATCAGAAACTCTCCTCGGCATAGATTTTGGACAAGTCACCGCCCCAGGCGCCGTGGAACTTGTCGAGCAGGCGCTGCGCGGGGACCTTGCCGCTGGCGACAATCTCGTCGAGCGGGTTGAGGAACCCGGCTTCGGTATCGCCCATCGAGTTGAGGCGGCCGCGCGCATTCAGCCCGGCGCGGGCAATCGCCAGCACTTCGGCGGCGATGTCTTTAAGCGTTCCGCCACCCGGCAGCGGCGCATCCAAGCCGAGCCGCGGCACGCTGGACCGCAAGGCCTCGCGCCCCTCCATGTCCCAGTCCTTGACCAGATCCCAGGCGGCATCCAGCGCGGTCTGATCGTAGAGCAGTCCAACCCAGAACGCGGGCAGCGCGCAGATCTTGTTCCACGGCCCGCCATCCGCGCCGCGCATTTCCAGGAAGCTTTTTAGCCGCACTTCGGGGAAGGCGGTGGACAGGTGATCAATCCAGTCGGTCGCCGTCGGGCGCTCGCCGGGCAGAATGCTCAGCTTACCGGCCATGAAATCGCGGAAACTCAGCCCCGCCGCGTCGATATATTTGCCATCGCGATAGACAAAGTACATCGGCACATCGAGCATGTATTCGGCGTAGCGATCGTACCCAAACCCATCCTCGAACACGAACGGCAGCATGCCCGTCCGCGCCGGATCGGTGTCTGACCAGATGTGGCTGCGGTAGGACAGGAAGCCGTTGGGCTTGCCTTCGGTGAACGGCGAATTGGCGAACAGCGCCGTGGCGAGCGGTTGCAGCGCGAGGCTCACGCGGAACTTCTGCACCATGTCGGCCTCGCTCGAATAGTCGAGGTTGGTCTGGATCGTGCAGGTCCGCAGCATCATGTCGAGGCCCATGGTCCCCACGCGCGGCATATGCCGCAGCATGATCGCATAGCGGCCCTTGGGCATGATCGGCAGCTCTGCGCGGGTCTTGTCGGGCCACATGCCCAGGCCCAGAAAGCCCTTGCCGGTCTTGGCACCTATCGCCTTGACCTGATCGAGATGCCGCCCGGTTTCGGCGCAGGTCTGGTGCAGCGTTTCCAGCGGCGCGCCGGACAGTTCCAGCTGGCCGGCCGGCTCCAGGCTGACATTGCCGTCGCTGCCCTTCAGCGCGATGACGTGACCGCCTTCGACGATCGGCTCCCAGCCATAACCTTCCATCGCCTTCAACAGGTCGCGAATCCCGCCAGGTTCTTCGTAGGACGGCGCGTGATGGTCCGTGGTGCAATAGACCAGCTTTTCATGCTCGGTCCCGATTCGCCAGGCCGCGCGCGGCTTTTCGCCCTTGATCATCGGGGCCACCAGCTGGTCGCGGTGTTCGATCACGGGATCGTTGCGATCTGAAACTTGTCTGGTGCTCATGGCTGCGGGTTAGTGATTTGGACGCCGCTGCGCCAGCGCAAAATCCGCTCCCGTGGGAGAGGATGTTACCAATCGCCCCGCGTGCCCATCCACAGCGCGGTTCCGGCAATCGCCGCCGTCTCCCCGCGCAGCACGCGCGGGCCGAAGGTAATCGCGCGGGCCTGGGGCAGGGCGTGGATCGCAGCGCGTTCGGTATCGTCAAACCCGCCTTCGGGGCCGGTCAGCAGCGCGGCGGGGCCGGGGGCGAAAGTTTGGACGGCGGGCTCGCCCCCGTTCTCATCGGCGAAATACAGCGCGCGAGGCTCCGCCCAATCGCGCAGCAAGGCCTCCAGCTTCACCGGCGCGCGCAATTCGGGCAGGGCAGTACGCGCGCATTGCTCGGCCGCTTCGGTCAGGATCGCGCGGGCGCGCTCCAGGTTCAGCTTGTCCGCCACGCAGCGCCGGGTCAGCACTGGCTGGATCGCGCGCACGCCCAGCTCGCAGGCCTTTTCCAGCACCAGATCGAAGCGGTCCTTCTTGAGCAGCGCTGCGCAGAGCGTGAAATCGGGCACCTGCTCGCGCGGGCGGAGCATTGTCTCGGTAGCGAGGCTCAAGTCGCGCTTGCTCACGGCAGTCACGCGCGCGGCCCATTCGCCGGTCACGTCATCGCACAGCACTACCGCATCGCCCTCGGCTACGCGCATCACTCGCGCCAGGTAATGCGCCTGCGGGCCATTGATCGCGATCTGCGTGCCGAGCGCCAGCCGTTGGTCCACAAACAAGCGGGGGGCGCTTTTGGGCGGCCAGGCGGGTGTAGCAGGCATGGAGGACGAACTAACCCAGCATTCAACCTCCGTCACCCTGAACTTGTTTCAGGATCCATTTTGCCGTTAGCCCTGATTTCTCGATCAGGCGTTGCGATGGCGGCAAGGCCGGTTGGAACCAGATACCGGTTATCCAATGAAAGCACTGGCCAATGAAGGCACTGGAACGGCGGCGCGATGGATCCTGAAACAAGTTCAGGATGACGAGCGCGGGAGGTTTGGGTAGAGATAAGCTATGCAACTTTCCCAGGACGTCGTCCCCGACACCCAGCATCGCGGCCTCATCGCCGCGCTGCCGCAGGCTTGCGCGATTACGCGCAACTCGCGCGGTTTGACCGCCCGATCGGCTGGTGGCTGCTGTTCTGGCCTTGCGCCTGGGGCGTGTTGCTGGCGGGCGGGCAAAGCCAGTGGGCGCTGCTGGTGTGGTTGCTGCTGGGCAGCATCGCGATGCGCGGGGCGGGGTGCGTCTATAACGACATCGTCGATGCCGATCTCGACCGGCAGGTGGCACGCACCGCCAGCCGCCCGGTGGCGAGCGGGCGGGTGAGCAAGCGCGCGGCGTGGCTCTGGCTGCTGATGCTGTGCGGTGTGGGCCTGATCGTGCTGCTGCAACTGCGCTGGCAGGCGCAGCTGGTGGCGCTGGGCAGTCTGGCGCTGGTCGCGGCCTATCCGTTCATGAAGCGGATCACCGGGTTTCCCGCAGGCCTGGCTGGGGCTGGTGTTCACCTGGGGCGCGCCGGTCGGCTGGGTGGCGCTGCGCAGTGACCGGCTGGAGGTACTGGCCGCGCTTTACGCCGGGGCGGTGCTGTGGTGCATCGGCTATGACACGATCTACGCCTGTCAGGACCGCGAGGACGACGCGATGGTCGGGATCGGATCGAGCGCGCTGACGCTCGGCCAGCATCTCCGCCGCGGCAGTGGCGGGGTTTTACGCCGGGGCGCTGGCGCTGTGGGCGCTCGCCTTCTGGCTGCTGCGGCCAGACTGGATCGCACTGCTTGCCTTGCTGCCCGCCGCGCTGCACCTTGGCTGGCAGGTGCTGACACTGGAGGATAACGATGCCGACAATGCCCTCGCGCGGTTCCGCGCGAACCGCATCACCGGACTGCTCGTCGCGCTTGCCTGCTGGGTGGTGGGGAATGCGTAAGCTGGCGATCCTGTGGGCTTTGGCGCTGGCCGCATGTAACACGCGCGAGGTTCCACCAGCGGCTCTGCCCGCGACCGTGCCGCCGCCGCCCGAACGATTCACGCGGCCACCTGGCTTCATGTCTTTTACGGCGCTGGGCACCGAGCCGTTCTGGTCGATTACGACCGGCGATGGCGTGTTGGTCTATTCTACCCCGGAACTGCTCGAGGGGGTTCGCCTGATCGCGGGATCGGGATATTCCGGCAATCGCAGCACCGGTGAGGAAAACTATTCATTCAGCGCCAAGCTGAATGGTCAAACTTTGATCCTGAGAATCAAGCGCGGTGAATGCAGCGATGGCATGTCGGACACGGTTTATGCTTACACCGCGACGCTGAAGATCGGCGACCGGAACGAACAGGGCTGCGCCAAGAAGCTTTGACATGTGCAACCTCTACCGCATGACCAAAGGCACCGCTGAAGTCGCCAACCTGTTCAAGGTGGAGGCTGATCCGGGCGCGAACTTCGCCGCAGAGGTCTATCCCGGCTATCCCGGGCTGGTGGTCGCCGAGGGTCGCGCCCAGGCGATGCATTGGGGATTCCCGCTGGTGCTGAGAGGCAAGCAGGGCCAGCCGCTGAAACCCAAGCCGGTCACCAATGCGCGCGATGACAAGCTGGGCACGGCGTTCTGGCGCGACAGCTTCACGCACCGCCGCTGCCTGATCCCGGTCAGCCACTGGGCCGAACCGCAGGGCGAACCGCGCCGGATGACGCGCAGCTGGTATGGCTTGCCGGGCGAAGACCTGTTCGCCGTCGCCGGGCTGTGGCGGCAGAGCGCGGAATGGGGCGCGGTCTACACGATGGTGATGGTCGATAGCTCCGCCCAGATGGCCGAGGTGCATGACCGGATGCCGGTGATCCTGCGCGCCGAGGATTGGGCCAGGTGGGTCGCAGGATTCGCCCGAAGAGGCCTTTGCGCTGTGCCGGACTTGGGAGGGCGAATTGGTCGCGGATCACACGGACGAACGCTGGGCCGGGGGCGTGGCGCAAGCGGCATTGTTGTGATTGTTTGGTTCACGCAGAGTTCGCAGAGGAAGCAGAGATCGCAGAGAATTTCTTGCCGGACGCAGTCCATTGAAACCGGCCATGGCCTGTGGCGCAAACGCCGAAGGAAGGAGAATGGCCTACGGCCAAGCGCATTGCCTCGGCGGTCTCATTCTCCTCCGCGATCTCTGCGAGAACCCCTTTCACTGATAACTCACCACCTCAAACTCGATCCCGTCCCAGTCGAAGAAGTAAAAGCGTTTGCCGGGATCATAGTCATCGTGCCCGAACGGCGTCAGCCCCGCTGCCATAACCACCGCCTCGGCCGCAGCCGAGATCGTCGACCACCAGCCCGATGTGGTTGAGCGGCTGGCCCTTGGCGTGCCGCGCCACGATGCCGCCATGGGTATAAAGCGCGAGGTAGCAGGTATCGGTGCCGACATGGATCGAATTGCCGCCCGCTTGCGACGGCCCGCGCCAGCGTTCGTGCCAGCCGCACAGGTCTTGCAGCAGCGCGGCGGAGCGCTCCGGATCGCTGACGGTGATATTGGCGTGTTCAAGATAGCCGGTGGGCATGGGTTCAGTCCTTTGTACAGGGCGGCCCGGCGCAATGCCGAATCGCCGGACTTGCGTTTATGCAACCTCAAGTTAGGTTGAGATCAAGCAGAATCTGGAGCGGGCCATGAACACAAACGACCTCCTCCCGATCGGCGAACTGGCCCGCCGCACTGGGCTCGCGGTTTCGGCGATCCGGTTTTACGAGGACAAGGGCCTGATCGCGGCCTTCCGCACGATGGGCAACCAGCGCCGCTTCCTGCGCAGCGACATCCGGCGGCTGAGCTTCATCCTGATCGCGCAGAAACTGGGGCTGGGCCTCGCCGAGATCGAGACCCAGCTCGCCAGCCTGCCGCAAGGCCGCACGCCCACGCTCGGTGATTGGCAACGGATCAGCCACTCGATGCGCAGCATGATCGACGCGAAGATCGCCCTGCTGACCCTGACCCGCCGCAAGCTGGATGAATGCATCGGCTGCGGGTGCTTGAGCCTGCAGAAATGCCAGCTCTACAACCGCGATGACCGCGCGGCGGTGGCAGGAGTGGGGCCGAGGTTTGTGCTGGACTGATTGGGGGGCAGACTGATCCGTTTGGGATGCAACTACGGTTGTGCGACCGCGACTTTTTCGCGATTGAACAGCACGGAGATCCCAGATTGACGTTTCACCTGCGACTGGCTGGGTTTGGACAGTCGACTATCAATGGGATGATTGCCGCGAAGTCGAGGCGATGGTGGTGGTGGCGCTGACGGTCGAGAAGGCGCTGCAAGAAGCGCATTGGTCGCTCGAAATCGCAAAAACCGGCTACACCATTTATGGGGTCATTCGAGTCGACAAAACCTAGTGAGGCGAAGCCAATCCATCGTTCCACCAGCAAAAACCGTCTGTCCTGAGCTTGTCGAAGGATTGCACTTCTTGCGCCTGTGCGCGGCGGCACGAAGAAAAGAGCAGTGCTTCGACAAGCTCAGCATAGACGGGGTAGGGAGGTTTCAAATTAAAGTACCATTTTGAGTTTCGACATCGCTCGCGAAGCGGAGCCAAGGTCGCTGCTGAATTGGAGTGGAGAAAATGCAATGGCAAGGTTGATTAGGAGCTGCCTGATAACGTTGGCTTTGTGTGTTGGAATTCCGGGGATGGCACAGGAACTTCCAAGGAATCCGCTCTCACTTTATTCAAACTATCGCGCGGCAATGCTCTCGGCAGGTTGGAAACCCATCGCCCAGCAAGGTGTCACCGGCCGTGATGGCAAGCCGATGTATGGTTATGCCGAAGTGGTATGTGGAAATCGCCTGTGTTCTGCGGTTTGGGCGGCCCGAGATGGCAGAAAGGTATCAATCGTCTTGTGGAGGAACGCGGCTGGCAGATTGGTAGTGGCACCTCAAGCTGAATTCAGTTGATCTTCCAGCCAGGGCATAAGCAAGCGCTTCACTACTCCGCCGCCAGCAGCTCTTCCGCCGCCTCCAGATCAACGCTGACCAGCCGTGAGATGCCGCGTTCGACCATGGTTACGCCGAACAGGCGGTGCATCCGGCTCATCGTGACGGCGTTGTGGGTGACGATCAGGTAGCGGGTCTTGGTTTCCCCGACCATCGCGTCGAGCAGGTCGCAGAAGCGTTCGATGTTGGCGTCGTCCAGCGGCGCGTCGACTTCGTCGAGGACGCAGATCGGGGCGGGGTTGGTGAGGAACAGCGCGAAGATCAGCGCGACGGCGGTCAGCGCCTGTTCCCCGCCCGACAGCAGCGTCAGCGATTGCAGCCGTTTGCCCGGCGGCTGGGCGTAAATCTCGAGGCCAGCCTCCAGCGGATCGTCCGAATCGACCAGCGCGAGATGCGCCGCACCGCCTTCGAACAGCTTGGTGAACAGCCGCTGGAAATGGGTGTTCACCGCCTCAAACGCCGCGCGCAGCCGTTCGCGGCCTTCGCGGTTGAGGTTGCCGATTGAGCCGCGCAGGCGGTGGACTGCCTCGGTCAGTTCGGCTTGCTCAGCCAGCGACGCGCCGTGGCGCAGTTCCTGTTCGGCCAGTTCGTCCGCCGCAACCAGGTTGACCGGGCCGATACGCTCGCGATCCGCCATCAGCTTGTCATGCTCGGCGCTTTCCTGGGTGCAGGGCCGACTTCGGCGCTGGAAAAGGCGAACCGTTCGGGCAGCAGCGGCGGCGGGCACTGAAAGCGCTCGCCCGAAATTCCCGCCAGTTCGGCGCGGCGTCCTTCCTCGTTCTCGGCGCGGGCAACCGCTCCAGCACGGGCTTCGCGCGCCGAAGCAAGGCCTTCATTGACAGCGGCGAAAGCGGTTTCGGAGGACCGCGCGGTCTCGCTCGCGGCGGCGACCCCGGCTTCGGCAGCGGCAAGTTCGGTGGTCAGCCGGGCGCGCACCTCGTCCCCCGCCTCGATCTCGCGGATCAGGCTGGCGGGCTTGGCGGCGAAAACTGCGCGCTCTTCGGCGATTTCTTCAAACCGCCGGGTCATCGCGGCGAGGCGGCTGGCGGCGTCCCCGGCGCGGGCCTGCCAGCCCTTGATATCGCCGCGCTGGGCATTGCAGCGCTCGCGCGCCACCGCGAGTCCCTGATCGTGCGCGGCGAGGCCAGCAGTGGCGCCTTGCAAGCCCTGCCGCGCCGCATCGTGCCGCGCCTGCGCGGCGGACAACTGCGCGCGGCCGGTGGCAGGATCGGGCAGTTCGCCGCGCCGCTGCTGGGCGGCATCGCGCTCGGCCTCGGCCTGCTTGCGCTGCTCGGCCAAGTCAGATGCGGCGGCGGCGAGTTCGGCCCGGCGCGCTTCAATCCTGGCCTTGGCGGCCTCGGCCTGATCCACCGCGCGCAGCGCTGCGCGCTCCGCATCGGCGGCCTGCGCAACGCCGCGTTCGGCGGCAATCAGCGCGAGTTGCAGGGTCGCAAGATCGGCTTGCACTTCCGCCTGGACCGCCTCGGCGGCACTCGCCGCATCACGCAGCGCTGGCAGTTCGGCTTCCAGCGCGGCGAAGCGGTTCTCCGCCTCCAGCCGCGCCGCTTCCGCCGCGCCTTCGCCGCGTGCGACAAACCCGTCCCAGCGGCGCAAGCGGCCCGCCAGTGGTGACCAGCCATTCGCCGGGGCCGAGTGCGCGGCCGTCGTCTTGCGCCACGACATGGACCAGTGCCAGCCGCGCGGCCAGTTCGGCTGGGCAGGTGGTGACATGCGCGGCGAGGCTGTCCGGCACCGCCTTCGGTGCATTCGCCCCGGTCCAGAACCGCCCATCGCCGTCCGCCGGAGCGGCCCCCAGCGGGGCCTTGGCATCGCGGCCCAGCACCGCCGCCAGTGCGCGCTCATAGCCCGGCGCGGCGCGGACCCTGTCGAGCGCCACCGGCAGACCATGCTTGCCGCTGGCCTGCTTCGCCCGTGCCTCGCGGTCGCGGTTTAGCGCCTGCCATTCGCGCTCCACCCCGGCGAGTTCGGCCTTGGCCGAGGCGAGTGCGGAGGAGGCTGTATCGCGCGCGGCCTGCAGTTCGGTCTTGCGTGCCTGCTGTTCGGTGAGGCCTGCCTGGGCAGCGCCCAGAGCTGCTGCCGCCGCTTCGCGCGCCGCGCTCGGCCTCGGCCATTGCAGCGTATCAGGATCGCCTTCGTTGGCCAGCGCGATGGCGACCTGCGCCTGCCGCTGCGCTTCGCCGTCCAGCCGCGCAAGCCGTTGCTCCGCCGCCGCCAGCGCGGCCTCCGCAACGCGCCATTCGGCTTCGACTCCGGCCTGCGCGGCAGTGGCCTGGGCGAAGGCCAGTTCGGCCTGACGCAGCTGGCGGTCGGCATCGTCCAGCGCAGCGGCGAGCAGCGGGCGGCGCTGTTCATCAGCGGCCAGCGCTGCTTCGCCCTCGGCCAGATCGCGCTCAAGCTTGGCGAGCGCGTCGGCGGCATCGCGGGTCAGCCGGTCTGCATCGACTCGGTCTTCCTCCAAGCCGCTGCTGCTGCCGCGCCAGATCCTTGAGCCGCTGTTCGGCGGCTTCCAGCTGGCTGGTCAGCGTGGCCATGCGGTGACCATGCGCGCTGGCATCGTCGCGCCGGTCCGCCAGTTCTTCGCGCGCTTTGGCCAGCGCCTCAGCGGCGGCATGCTGCGCCTGCTGCGCCGCCTGCATCGCGGCTTGCGCCAGCGCTGACCCGTGCTTCGGCCGCCTGCGCTTCGGCCCGCGCAAGCTTCCGCCGCCGCCGCCGCATCGCGCCAGCGGGCGAACACCAGCCGCGCTTCGGCAACGCGGATTTTGTCGCTCAGCGCCTTGTAGCGCTCGGCGGCGCGGGCCTGCCGCCGCAGGCTGCCGATCTGCGCGTCGAGCTGGCCCATCAGGTCTTCCAGCCGCGCGAGGTTGGTCTCGGTCGCGCGCAGCTTCTGCTCGGCATCCTTGCGCCGCACGTGCAGCCCGGCGATGCCCGCGGCTTCTTCCAGCATCATCCGGCGTTCGGCTGGCTTGGCGGCGATCACGGCGGCGATCTTGCCCTGGCTGACCAGCGCGGGGGAGTGCGCGCCGGTGGCGGCATCGGCGAAGACCAGCGAGACGTCCTTGGCCCGCACATCGCGGCCATTGACGCGGTAAGCGCTGCCCGCGCCGCGCTCGATCCGGCGAACGACTTCCAGCTCCTCGCGCGGCTCGCCAGTTTCGGCGACCAGCACCACTTCGGCAAAATCGCGCGGCGGGCGCGTGGCGGTGCCCGCGAAGATCACGTCTTCCATCCCGCCGCCGCGCATCGATTTGGCGCTGCTTTCGCCCATTACCCAGCGGATCGCTTCGAGCAGGTTGGACTTGCCGCAGCCGTTGGGGCCGACCACCCCGGTCAGGCCGGGTTCGATCCGCAGTTCAGCCGGCTCGACAAAGCTTTTGAAGCCCGTCAGCCGCAGCCGCTTGATCTGCATCGCCCGGTCCCCCGCCCGGCCAGTCCGGGCTTAGCGCGCCCCGGCTTTCTCAAGCTCGGCCTTGACCAGCGGCCAGGTGTTCACTTCCAGCTTGCTGCCGTTGATGAAGAACGTGGGCGTGCCAGTGATGTCCGAGATCCTTGCCGGCCTTGTCGGTCGCGGCGACCAGCGCCGTGGCCTTGTCCGCGTCGGCCAGACAGGTCTTGGCCTGATCCGCCGCCAGCCCGCGTGCGGCGAAGAATGCGTCCATCCCGCCCGCCTTGGCGATGGTGGCAAAACGCTGTTCCGGCGGTTGCTTTTCGGCAGCTGGCATAGATCGCTTCGTTCTGTTGCAGCGTTGCGAACATGGCCTTCTGGTTGGCCCAGAACTGATCCGCCAGCGGGATCGTCGCTTCCACCGGGCCGCAGGTGGCGAGCAGCGCAGCCGGAACGTCCAGCGCATTGTTCATGTGCAGCCGCAGCTCAAAGCTGACCCGGCCGCTGGCGACGAAATTGTCGCGCATTTCGGCCGAGGCGGCTTCGGAAAATTCCGCGCAATGCGAACAGCTGAGCGCGCCGACTTCCATCAGCTTGATCGGCGCATTGGGATTGCCCATCAGATAACCGCCATCGGCGGTCTTGGTGACCGTATCGGCCCAGCTCTTGCCCGCAGGTGCGGCGACCTTGGCAATCGCGTCGCCGTTGGTGGCTGCGGCTGTGTCGGCCTTCTTGTCACAGGCGGAGATGGCCAGTGCGAGCGGCAGGGCGGAAAGCAGCAGAGTGGCGGAGCGCAGGTTCATGGCGATCACGGGTCCTTGTTGGTTATGCCGCGCAGGCTAGCCCAGCGGCGCAGGGGTTTGAAGGGGAGCAAGCGGCACAGGCGGCTTCTCCACAGGTGAATCAGCGGGTCAGCAGCATCAGGCGCGGGCGCAGGCTCAGCCAGTCATGGCTTTGCGACCAGTTCGCCGTTGATCAGGAACGCCGGGGTACCGTTGATGCCAAGCTTGCTGACTGCTTCGCCGGTCTGATTCGCGATCCGTTCGGCCAGCGGCTTGTTGGTCAGGCACTTGTCCAGCTGGATCCGGGTATAGCCGCGCGTGGCCATCAGATCATAGAGCTTCAGGTCAGAGGCAATCGCGCGCATCGCGCGTGCCGAAATCGGGATTGTTCCAGCGCGCTTGCTGCGCCTGATTGGGGCTTTTCAGCCACTTGGCCTGGCCGCGCAGCATCGCCGAATGGTTGCCGAACACCTTGCTAGCCGGGCCGCACTGGACCAGCAGCGAGGCGGTGATATCGATCTGGTTGCGCAGGAACGGCCGGATCTCGACCGAGCCCTGGCCGTCCTTGATGAACCCGGTCAGCAATTCCGCATCGGACTGCTTCTCGAACTCGGCACAGTGCGAGCAGGTATAGCTGACATATTCGACCAGCTTGACCTTGGCATCGGGATTGCCGCGCAGATGTCCGCCAGCAGCGGTCGGCACGATCTTGGCAATCCAGTTGCCGCGCAGCGGCGGGGTGGCGGCGATCACGGCAGCGGCTCCGGCAGTCAGCGCCAAGCGCCAGTGCGAGGGGTTTGAACAGTGCTTTCATCGTTCGGTTCCATTGTTGGTCTGCGCGCCCATCGAGCGCGCAAGGGATTCGAGGACAGCGCGCAGTTCCGGATCGCCGATATCGCGCAGGCTTTCGCCCAGCTCCAGCGGGATCGGCCGCAGCGACGGCGGGGCAGTGGTGGTCTTTTCAGCAGGCGGCGGCTTAACCGCACCTTGCCGCAGCTTGGCGCGGGCAACCGCCTGATAGCCGAAGAAGCGGTTCACCCGGTCGATGATCTCGGGCACCACATGCTGGATGATCGTGGCATGCGCGGGAACGACCACCAGTTGCAGGATGCCCTCCGCCTTCTCGCCGGGGGGAAGCGGATCGATTCGGGCGAGCAGACCCGCGCGTACTTTTCGCCGACAATCTCGGGCCAGCGGGTCACCACGCTCGACTGGACAAAGCCGAACCGGCGGAAGGCGGTACGGCCCACTTCGGGCATCAGCTCGGCAATCGGGCGCGCCGGTCCGCCGCGCGAACGCTCATAGCGGCGCGGTGCTGTGGGCTTTGCTGGCTTGTCCCGTTCCATTGCAGGCAGCGCAATGCCATAGCGCGGCGATGGATTCCAGCGCCGCGATGATTGCGAGAGCGATTGCTCGCCTGGTATGACAGCCACGCGCGCGCTTGCCGTGGCGCGCGCCGCCGGGAACGCCGCCGCCGGAGCCTTACCGGGTGTGGTTGTCCGAAGTGATGTTGCAGCAGACCACGACGGCAGCAGTCGCGCCGTATTTATGCCAAGTTTCTTGCCCGCTGGCCGACTGTCGCAGGCCTTGGCTGCGGCAGAGGATGCCGAGGTGATGGCGGCCTGGGCCGGGCTGGGCTACTATGCCCGCGCCCGCAATCTGCTGGCCTGCGCGCGGGCGGTGGCGGCGGCGGGCGGGCAGTTTCCTGCGCACCGAAGCCGAACTGCGCGCGCTGCCGGGGCTGGGGGCCTATACTGCGGCTGCCGTCGCCGCGATCGCCTTTGGCGAGCGCGCCGTGGTGGTCGACGCCAATGTCGAGCGGGTGGTGGCGCGGCTGTTTGCGATCGCTGAGCCCTTGCCGAAAGCGCGCAAGACGATCCGGGCAACAGGCTGATGCACTGACCCCGGCGGAGCGGGCGGGCGACTATGCCCAGGCGATGATGGACCTAGGCGCGACGATCTGCACATCGCGAAAGCCGCGCTGCCTGCTGTGCCCGCTGGCCGCTCACTGCGCCGGGCGGGTGGCCGGGCCGGAGCAGTTCCCGGTCAAACCCGCCAAGGCCGCCAAGCCGCAGCGGCTGGGCCGGGCTTACTGGATCGCGCGGGCGGACAAGGTCTGGCTGGAAACCCGTCCGGCCAAGGGGATGCTGGGCGGAATGCGCGCCTTGCCGGATGATGGCTGGTCGGCGCGCAAGCGATGGGCATGGCGATCCGCCACTGGCCGGGGACTGGGCAAGCGGACGGTGCAGTGCGCCACAGTTTCACCCATTTCGATCTTGATTTGCAATTGATGCTTTATTCGGGCGACGACTGGGCTAGGTTGGCAGGCAAGTCCGGCGAGTGGTGGCCACTTGACCGGATCGCGGAAGCGGGCTTGCCAACCTTGTTTGCCAAGGCGGCGCGGCTGGTGACGGCGCAGAATTGAAGTCAGGGAGAAGAGCTTTGGACATGATCGAAACCACCGCGCTGTCGCGCCGCTCGCTGTTGCGCGGAAGCGCCATGCTTGGTGCCGGGGCGGCGCTGGCCGGCGTTCCGGGGCTCAGCAGTCTGGCGCAGGCCGCCGAGGCTGCGGGGATCGAGGCGCAGTGGCCAGGCGTGACCGCGATGCTGCAAAAGTACGTTTCGGAACGCAAGGTTGCCGGCATGGTCGCGGCGCTGGGCTGGGGCACGCAGGCCCCCGGCTTCATCCTGCGCGGCAAGGAAGCTTTCGACGATCCGGACAATGCCGGGTCAGCCAGCCTGTTCCGCGCCTATTCGCAGACCAAGCCGATCACCGGCATGGCGGCGATGATGCTGATCGATGATCGCAAGCTGCGGCTGGACCAGCCAATCGCCGATTTCATTCCTGAATTTGCGAACATGATGGTGGCGATCGATCCCAAGGTCGGGCTGGACGCGCGGCCTGCCAAGAACCAGATCACTGTGCGTCACCTGCTGACCCACACCGCCGGGTTCGGCTATGCCTCGGTCGGCAAGGACAAGGTCAGCGCGGAACTGCTGCGGCTGGGGGTCACGCCGGGCCGGGTTGCGCGCAAGCCATTGCCGGGATTTCCGGCCGCCGCGCCAACCCCGGCACCGGACCAGTTCGTCAAGCTGGCCGCATCGGTCCCGTTGCTCGCCGAACCGGGCACGCAGTGGCACTATTCGATGAGCCTGGACGTGCTCGGCATCGTGATTCAGCGCGCTGCCGGGGCCAAGAGCTTCGCGGCGTTCCTGCAGGAGCGGATGTTCGGCCCGCTGGGCATGACCAGCAGCTTCTTCACGGTCCCGGCCAAGCACACGCACCGGCTGACCGGCAACTATGCGCTGATCGGCGGGTTTCCGCTGCCGATCGATCCGGCGCGCGATTCGGTCTATCTGGATGCGCCGGCCTTTGCCTTTGGCGGGTCCGGGCTGGTCTGCTCGCCCGCTGACTATGACCGGTTCCTGATGATGATCGCCAATGGCGGGCTGGCCGGAACCAAGCGCGTGATGGGCGCGGCGGCGGTGGCGCTGGGGACGTCGAACCTGCTGCCTGACGGGATCGAGACCAAGGGCACCTTCATCGAAGGCTCGGGCAATGGCGCGGGTGGCCGGGTTGGTCTGGGGGCCGAGGCCGGGACCTTTGGCTGGGGTGGCGCGGCGGGAACGGTTGGCTTCGTCAGCACCCGGCTCGGCTTGCGCGCCGGGGTCTACACCCAGTACATGCCGTCAGGACGCCTTGCCGATCCACGCCGAGTTCCCACGCACGGTGCTCGCCGATCTGGCGGCGCGCATGGGCAAATGAGCCAGCGGCTGGCATTCTCCGCTGCGCCGCTGGACCGGGCCGATCACGTCCGGTCCGATCCGGACAAGCTCGCCGCGCTGATGGACTGGCGCGCGCGGCTGCTGCGGCTCGATGGGCTTGATCCATTGATCACCCCCGAAGGCACGCTGACCTGGGGCACCCTGGCCGACGCCGCGCCGGAAAGCGAGCTGGTGTTCCTGGGCCTGGCCGACGGGCGCGGCTGCTTCGCCGAGGTCCAGACCAGCCTGATCGGTTCGGTCCAGCCGCCGAACCCACGGCTCTGGGCGGCGATGGCCAGCCTCGATTACGGCGAACTCGCGACCTATGGCGGCGCGCGCAGCCTGGTCGATTGGCACGCGCGGCACCGCTTCTGCGCGCGCTGCGGCAGTGCCACAGTGCTCGCCAAGGGCGGCTGGCAGCGAACCTGCCAGAATGACGCGTGCAAGGCCGAGCACTTCCCGCGCGTCGATCCGGTCACGATCATGCTGGTGGAGCATGACGGACAATCTGCTGCTCGGCCGCCAGCCGCGCTTTCCGCCCGCGCCGCTTCTCCGCGCTGGCCGGGTTTGTCGAGCCGGGGGAAAGCGTCGAGGATGCAGTCGCGCGCGAAGTCCACGAAGAAGCCGGGCTGGTGGTCCGCGATGTCACCTACGTTGCCAGCCAGCCGTGGCCGTTCCCGTCCAGCCTGATGATCGGCTGCCATTCCCATGCCGACAGTTCCGAGCTGATGGTCGACATGACCGAGCTGGAAGAAGCCCGCTGGTTCACCCGCGCCGAAGTCGACCTATGCCATGGGTGGCCACGAGGACGGTGCCTTCATCGCCCCACCGCCGCACGCCGTGGCGCATCATCTGCTGCACTGGTGGCTCCAGCGGTGAACGCGCCCGTGCCTGCCCCAGCCAAAGTCACGATCGACATCTGGTCAGACGTGATGTGCCCGTGGTGCATCATTGGTTACCAGCAGCTCCAGACCGGGCTGGCGCAGCTTGACGGTGAGATCGAGGCCGAAGTGCGCTGGCTGCCGTTCGAGCTTAACCCCGATATGCCGCCCGAGGGGGAGGAGAGTCTGGCGCACATCGCGCGCAAATATGGCCGCACGCTGGAACAGGCTGCGGCGGGGCGCGGACAGATGGCTGCTGCGGGCGCGCGGGCAGGCTACAGCTTTGCCTATGCCGGCGACGGAGCCCGAACCACCGGCGATGCTGTGGAACACCTTCCTCGCGCACCGCCTGCTGAAATGGGCGCTGGTCGAGCACGGAGCGGAGGTCGCAGACCCGCCTCAAACTCGCGCTGTTCGATGCACATTTCCAGCAGCGGCGGAATATCAGCGAGGCGGCGATATTGCTTGATGTGGCGGAGAGCATCGGGCTGGGCCGCGCCGAGGCTGAAGCTGCACTGGGCGATGAAGCACTCGCGGTGATCGTCAGGCAGGAGCAGCGCATGGCGATGGACATGAACGTCACCGGCGTCCCCGCGATGGTGGTCAACGGCAAGTACATGATCCCTGGCGCGCAGGAGCCGGAGACCTACGCGAACGCGCTGCGGCGGGTGGTGGCGCGGGGGGGTTAGGCCAAGCCCATGCCGCGCACTCGGCTGAGCGTCTGCAATCGCAAGGCCAGGTTCCAAACCGAGCCAGAAGCCGCACAGATCGCGGCCAATGCCAGCGTCCCGTTGCGTACCTATCGCTGTGATCGCTGCCGCCAGTTCCACCTGACCAGCCGCACCAAAGGCAAACGCGTGCCGCGCCCGGTGGGTGGGTTTTAAAGTCTTGCCGGTCCGGGCTGGTTCCCCGTCAGTTACAGTGACCCGGTTAAATGCTATCAAGCTCTAAACCGGCAAGCCCCATTTCTTCCCTGCCAAGAGCAACAAAGCGTAACCTGCAAACGACACAGCTACGAACGCCGCCATCGCCAACGGGAACGCAAATCCGCGCCGCAGCAGCACGATCAGCAGCAATGAAGCCGGGCAGCGAGGCGTTGACGTAAAGCGTTGAGGACAGCGCGAGATCGGCGATCTTGGCGCTGTCACCGGTATCGCGCCACAACCACAGCATGGTCAGGATTGAAGCCAGCGGCAGGCTGACCAGCAGGCCGCCAAGCGCCGGGGCTGCGGCGCGCGAATTCGGAGGCAGCGGCGATCAATGCGCCCGAGACGAGCGCCTTGATCACCAACTGCGTCCACATTGACTGAACCCTCACAGCTGCTCGATCATGTGTTCGGCCGCAGCTGACCTTGAAATCGCCCGGGGCTTCGATGTTGAGCTGTTCGACCACGCCGTCATTGACCACCATCGAGAACCGCTGGCCGCGCTTGCCCAGGCCGAAGGCCGAACCGTCCATGGTCAGGCCCACCGCCTCGGCGAAATCGCCGTTGCCATCGGCCAGCATCGTGATGGCGTCTGAGCCCGAAGCCTTGTTCCACGCGCCCATCACGAACGGATCGTTGACGGCGGTGCCGACGATTTCGTCGATGCCCTTGGCCTTGAGTTCATCCGCCTTGATCGACAAAGCCGGGCAGGTGCTTGGCCGAGCAGGTCGGGGTGAAGGCACCGGGGACCGAGAACAGCGCAACGCGCTTGCCCTTGAAGTATTCGCCGCTTTGCACCGCTTCGGGGCCTTGGTCGGTCGCTTTCACCAGCTTCACGTCGGGCAGCTTGTCGCCAACTGCGATGGTCATTGTCATTCTCCTGAGGGTGTGGAATTGCCAAACGGATATAGGGCCGCGGAGCGCAGGGGCAACGGCTGATCATGGTAAATTTCGCTTCACCGGCCTCCTTTAAGAAACGGTAAACCTGCCGGTTCAACTTGTCTCGTGCGGGAAACAGCCCGCCGGGAGTCGGAACATGGGGATTGTAAAGGGGCCGCGGCCGGACTTGCGGCATGGGCCATGCTGGCAGCGGTGCCGGCAATGGCGGATCCGCTGGACGATGCAGAGCAGCTGCGCCGGCTGGACATCATGCTGATGGTCACGGGCCTGCGCTGCCGCACCACGGCGGACAATTTTCAGGCTGACTATGGCCGCTTCAGTACCGCCCACTTCTCGACGCTCAACGGGGCGGCCGCCACGCTTCGGTCCGATCTGTCGCAGCGTCTCGGCGCAGCGGGCGCAAACCGGGCACTCGACAAGCTGAGCGTGACCATGGCCAACAGCTATGGCTCGGGCCATCCGTGGCTTGATTGCGGGCAGTTGAAGCAGGTGACCCGCGATCTCGCCGCCGCGCAGGGCCGCGCACCGCTGGTCGAAGCCGCCAACCAGCTGCTTTCCAGTCAGGGCACGCCGCAGTTTGCCTGGGCCCAGCGCTGAGCGAGGCCGCGCTGAAAGTCATATAAAGATATCTTTATATTTGCCACTTGAAGGCCAGAAAGCTATGGGCGGCGCAGTAACCGGCGTCGCCCTTTGTTTGCGCGATGCCCGCCATCTTTACAGGAGCATCCCCGTGGCCACTCTCGCCCCCGCCAAGCAGGACTTTGTTGTCGCCGATCTCAGCCTCGCCGACTTTGGCCGCGCCGAAATCCGCATCGCCGAAACCGAAATGCCGGGGCTGATGGCCCTGCGCTCGGAATTTGGCGCAGCGCAGCCCCTGAAAGGCGCGCGGATCACCGGTTCGCTGCACATGACGATTCAGACTGCGGTAC
This sequence comes from uncultured Alphaproteobacteria bacterium, assembly GCA_963802015.1. Lineage (GTDB taxonomy): Bacteria > Pseudomonadota > Alphaproteobacteria > Sphingomonadales > Sphingomonadaceae > Novosphingobium. Next base: position 289,376 of record CAWDHB010000001.1, on the reverse strand, counting down.
TGATCGAAACGCTGACTGCGCTGGGTGCGGACGTGCGCTGGGCGACCTGCAACATCTTCTCCACGCAAGACCACGCGGCGGCGGCGATTGCTGCCTCGGGCGTGCCGGTGTTCGCAATCAAGGGTGAAAGCCTGGCGGATTATTGGGACTATGTCGGCTCGATCTTTGATTGGGACGTGGACGGCAACGGCCAGACCGCCAACCTGATCCTCGACGATGGCGGCGATGCCACGATGTTTGCGCTGTGGGGCGCGCGGGTGGAAGCGGGCGAAACGCTGTTCGAACCCAGCAATGCCGAAGAAATCGAATTCGTGCGCGCGCTGAACGCCTATCTGAAGGCCAAGCCGGGCTACCTGACCGCAGTCGGTCAAGAACATCATGGGCGTTTCGGAAGAAACCACCACCGGCGTCCACCGGCTGTATCAGCTCGCCAAGGAGGGCAAGCTGCCGTTCCCCGCGATCAACGTGAACGACAGCGTCACCAAATCGAAGTTCGACAACCTCTATGGCTGCAAGGAATCGCTGGTTGACGCGATCCGCCGCGCGACCGACGTGATGCTGGCCGGCAAGGTCGCTTGCGTTGCCGGGTTCGGCGATGTCGGCAAGGGTTCGGCGCAGTCGCTGCGCAACGGCGGCGCGCGGGTGATGGTCACCGAAGTCGATCCGATCTGCGCGCTGCAGGCGGCGATGGAAGGCTTTGAAGTCGTGACGATGGAAGAAGCGGTCAACGCGCTGCGACATCTTCGTCACCGCCACCGGCAACGCCGATGTGATCACCGCCGAGCACATGAAGGCGATGAAGCCGATGAGCATCGTCTGCAACATCGGCCACTTCGACAGCGAAATCCAGATCGCCGCGCTCGACAATTACGGCTGGACCGAGGTCAAGCCCGGCACCGATCTGGTCGAGTTTCCCGATGGCAAGCAGATCATCGTCCTCGCCAAGGGCCGTCTGGTGAACCTCGGCTGCGCCACCGGCCACCCCAGCTTCGTGATGTCCGCCAGCTTCACCAACCAGACGCTGGCGCAGATCGAGCTTTATACCAATCCGGCGCAGTATCAGAACCAGGTCTACGTGCTGCCCAAGCACCTCGACGAGAAGGTTGCGGCGCTGCATCTTGAAAAGCTCGGGGTAAAGCTGACGACTTTGAGCCAGCAGCAGGCGGATTATATCGGCGTTGCGCAAACCGGACCGTTCAAGCCGGATCACTATCGCTATTGATTGCTTGCGTGGTCAGTTGGCGTGGAACGCCAGCGGGTGGCCGCGCAGTTTTTCATCGCGGGTGAGCAGGATCCGATCGGTTTCTTGGGCCACTATCAGCAGCTGCGCGTCGAAGGGGTCCCCGTGGGAAACCGGGTTGCGGAGAAGCGCGGCGGCTTGATTGGAAGTAAGGTCGATTTCTTCGAGATCGAGCGCGCGCAAAACGTCCAGAACGTCGCCGGGATCGGCTTGCCCCTTGCGACCGCCGGATACGAAGCGGGAGTCCCATTTGATTTTGAGTTCCCAAATTGCCACGCTTGAAAAGGCGAGCGTGTTGACTGGATCGAACAGGAGGTTCTGTTCAGCAGTCCGCAAACGGGTCCGATCAACGGCGAGCCACAGGCAGTAGTGCGAATCGAGCAGCAGCCTCAATCGTCGAGTCCCAAAACTTTGCGACTATAGGCGGGATCGTCGAAATATTCGGGGAGCCAAGCTTCGGCTTTGTCCAACCCTTTCTCGCGGAGCAAGGCATCGGCAGCGGCAAAGTTCAATCCTGCCCGCTTCGCGCGCGGCGGGTTGATCTCAGCAACGACTTTGCCGAATTTGGTAACCCTGACGGTCTCGCCGCGTTCGGCGGCAGCAATGGCTTCGGAAAATTTTGCCTTGGCTTCACGAACGGACATTTCCATGGGTCTTGCTCCTGAGATTTCGTTTAGCATTGCACGGGCGTGACTACAAGTAGTCACCGATTAAGCGCGCGGACCCCCATTGTAATCTGCACCGCTCGCGCATAGCGCAGCCGCATGACACTTAGCCCAACCGTGCTGGCCTTGATCGGGCTGCTGCTGGCGGCCTGGACGCTGGCGGCGGGCTGGGCGGTGGTCTGGGCGCGGGGGCGGGTGCGGCGGGCGGAGGCGGCGCAGCGGCTGGCCAAGCGCCTGGCCCGAATGGTCGATGACAGCCCGGCGCTGCCCTTGCTGGTCCGCGCCGATGGCCGGATCGAAGCACCGCAGCGGCTGGCGAACTGGCTGGGCTTGGATGCTGTGCCGCAGTACCTGACCGAACTTGATGGCGGGGACAAAGGACTGGCGGCGGAACTGGTCGCGGACCTGGCCGAGGCGGTGCGCCGCACCCAAAAGACCGCTGCGCCATTCCGGATGGTGGCGACCCCGCGCGGCTCGTCGCGCAGTCTGGCGCTGCGCGGGCATCTCGCCGATCCGCAGGTCTCGCCGGGCGGCGCGGCGCTGGTCTGGGTGTTCGACTTTTCCGACAGCGAAAGCGAGCTGGTGCAGTTGCGCGGGGAAGCGGCGCGGGCGCGCAGTGACTTCACAGCGCTGGTCGGCCTGATCGAAGCCGCGCCGATGCCGATGTGGTTCCGCGACCGCGATGGTGCGCTGCAATTGGTCAACACCGCTTACGTGGTCGCGGTTGCGGGTGAATCGGCAGAGCAGGTTGTCAACGACGGGATCGAACTGATCGAGAGCGTCGACGGCCTGACCGCGCGGCAGATCGCCCAGCAGGCTGCCGCCAAGGCTTTGCCAATCGAACGGCTGGTCAGCGCCACGATCAATGGCCAGCGCCGCGCCTTGCGGGTCAGCGACCTGCCGCTGGGTGACGACGGCGTCGCGGGTTACGCGATTGACGTGGAAGACATGGAAGAGCTGGGCCGCAGCTTCAAGGCGTTCCGCGACGCGCAGCGCTCGATGCTCGATCAGCTGTCTGCCGGGGTGGCGCAGTTCGATGCGAAGCGGCAGCTGACTTTTGCGAACCAGCCATTCCAGCGGATGTTCGCGCTGAAACCAACGGTCATGCTTGATCCGCCGCCGTTTGAGCGTTTGCTCGATCTGGCGCGCGATGCCGGGAGAATGCCCGAAGCGCGCGATTTTCCGGCCTGGCGGCGTGAACGCGCGGGCTGGTTCCTCGCCGATGCGGCGCAGGATGAAGCCTGGAGCCTGCCCGATGGCACCCATCTGCGGGTGGTCGCGCAGCCGATGCCCGACGGCGGGTTGCTGCTGATCGCAGAAGACCGGACCGAGCAGCTCAAGCTCTCCGCCACCCGCGATACGCTGCTGCGCACCCGCACGGCGACCTTTGACAGCTTGTTTGAATCGATCGCGGTGTTCGCGCCCGATGGCCGGATGCAGCTGTGGAACCGGCGGTTTGCAGCGGACTGGGGGCTGGAAGGAGAGTTCCTGGACACGCACCCCAAGGCCGACGCGCTGCTGCAACGGATCGGTGCGCGGCTGAAACGGCCGGCGCGGGCCAAGGCGATTGGCGAGGTGATCCGCTCCGCTACGCTGGACCGCAAGCAGACCGGCGGCCGGGCAGTGTTGGCCGATGGACGCACGCTGGAATTTGCCGGGGTCCCGCTGCCCGATGGCAACGGCCTGCTGACCGTGCTGGACATCACCGATTCGCAAAAGGCCGAAGATGCGCTGCGCGAACGCAACGCCGCGCTGACCGAGGCAGATGCGATGAAGACCCGGTTCCTCGCCAATATGAGCTACGAATTCCGCACGCCGCTGACCTCGATTGGCGGGTTTGCCGAATTGCTCCAGGCCGGGGTCGGCGGCGAATTGAGCGCGCAAGGCCAGGACTATGTCAGTGCAATCCTGACCTCGGTCGAGCGGCTGGGCGAGCAGATCGAAAGCGTGCTTGACCTCTCGCAAAGCGAAGCCGGGATGCTGCCGCTGGCGCGCGAAGACATCGATGTCCTGCCGTTTGTAACCCGGATCGTCGAAGAACGCAGCGCGCGGATCAAGGACGCGGGGCTGACGCTCGACCTGCGCGGCGACAAAAGTGTGGGCCGCGTCTCTGGCGACGCACGGCGGCTGGCGCGGGCGTTGGGCCATGTGCTCGACAATGCAATTGCCGCAACGCCCAAGGGCGGGCGAATTCTGGTCGAGCTGGCGAACCACCGCAAGCACGCGCGGATCGTGGTGTCGGACAATGGCCCCGGGATGGACGCAGCCACGCTGGCGCGGGCGCTCGACGGGATCAAGGTCAGCGCTGACGGTAAAGTCGCGGAACGGCGGCAGGGGCTGGGCCTGCCGCTCGCCCGGCAATTGATCGAGGCGCATGGCGGAACGCTGCGAATTGCTGTCCGAACCGGGCCAGGGCACCGCCGCGATCATCGAACTGCCGTGACGCTGGACCTGCCCGATCTGGCGGCGATGACCGCCTTGGGGCGCGCATCGCAGCGGTGCTGCGGCCGGGTGACGTGGTGGCGCTGTCGGGCGGTCTGGGCACAGGCAAGACCACGCTCGCGCGCGCGATCATGCTGGCCTTGGGCCACACCGGCGAAGTGCCGAGCCCGAGCTTCACGATCATCGAAACCTACGATCCGCCGGGCGTGCGGCTGCCGGTGGTCCATGCCGATTTTTACCGGCTGAACCGGCCCGAGGAGGCCGAAGAACTCGGGCTGGACGACTACCGCGATGGCGCGGCGCTGATCGCCGAATGGCCCGATCATGCGGGCGGATTCGCGCACGAGCCGGGCTGCCTGCAGATCACGCTCGAAATTGCGGAAACGGGGCGGAGTGCCATTGCCGAAGCGGGGGCGGATTGGCTAGGGCGCGAGCCATGGACGTGAACTTTCCTGAAGGTCTGGACGCTTTTCTGGCGGGGGCCGGCTGGGCCGAGGCGGCGGTCGAGCCGCTGCCGGGCGACGCCTCGTTCCGGCGCTATTTCCGCGTGCGGTTGAACGACAAGACCGCGATGCTGATGGATGCGCCGCCGCCGCATGAAGATCCCGCGCCGTTCCTGCGCGCCGCCAAATGGCTGGATGGCAACGCCTTGCGCGCGCCGCTGATCCATGCCGAGGATGCAGCGCGCGGGCTGGTCCTGCTCGAAGACTTCGGCGATGTGCGGATGCGCGATTACCTCGACGAATGGCCGGGCGATGAGACCACGATCTACACCGCCGCAGTCGATACGCTGGTCGAGCTGCACCGGCTGCCGCCAGGGCCGTTCCTCGATTATTCGCTGAGCGAGTACCAGCGCGAGGCGCGGCTGCTGATCGATTGGTATTGCCCCGCGCGCAACCTCTATGTCGATGGGGCCGGCTATGGCGCGGCCTGGGAGCAGGTGCTGACGCAGTTGCTGCCACGCCAGCGCCCGGGGGTGGTGGTGCTGCGCGATTATCACGCCGAAAACATCATGCTGCTGGGGTCGCTGCAAAAGCAGGGCCTGCTTGATTTTCAGGACGCGCTGAATGGCCATCCGGCCTATGATCTGGTCTCGCTGCTGCAGGATGCGCGGCGCGATGTGACGCCGCAACTGGAAGCGGCGATGTTCGATCATTACGTGTCGGCCACCGGCGCGGGCGAGGATTTCCTGGCCGACTATGCGCGGCTGGGGGCGCAGCGCAACGCCAAGATCGTCGGCATTTTCGTGCGGCTGTGGAAGCGTGATGGCAAGCGCCGCTACCTCGATCTGATCCCGCGCGTCTGGGCGCTGCTGGAGCGCGATCTCGGGCACCCGGCGCTGGCCCCGGTGGCGGCCTGGTTCGATGCCAATATCCCCGCAGAACTGCGCGCGGCGGGCGGCGGCGAATGGCTGGAATGAACGCCGTCCCAAATACCGCGATGATCATGGCGGCGGGGAAGGGCACGCGGATGCTGCCGCTGACCGCCAACCGGCCCAAGCCGCTGATTGAAGTGGCGGGTACGACGCTGCTCGATCACGTGCTGGACCTGTTGCGCGATGCCGGGGTCGGGCGGATTGTGGTCAATGTCCACTATCTGGCCGACCAGATCGAAGCGCATCTGGCCGCCCATGCGCAGGATTTCGACGTCAGCGTGTCGGACGAGCGCGAACTGCTGCGCGATACCGGCGGCGGATTGATCCAGGCCTTGCCGCTGATGCCCGATGATCCGTTCTTCTGCGTCAATGCCGACAACTGGTTCACCGAACAAAGGAACAACGCGCTGGTGCGGATGGCAGAGGCGTGGGACGCGGCGGCGATGGACGTGCTGATGCTGGTCGTGCCGTTCGAGCATGCGGGCAACACGCAGGGCCATGGCGATTTCGATCTCGACGCCGATGGCCGGCTGTCGCGCGACGGCGCCCGAGCGCGCGCGGCCCTATGTCTGGACCGGGATCCAGTTGCTGGCGCGGCACGTGGTGGCCGATCCGCCAGCAGAAGTGTTCTCGACCAACGTGTTCTGGGACCGCGCGATTGCCAGCGGGCGCTGCTTCGGGCTGGTCCATTCGGGCGACTGGTTCGATGTCGGCTATCCCGAAGCGATTGCCATGACCGAAGCCGCGATCGCCGATGGCTGAGCGCCCTGGCCCGCAAGTCTATTCGATCGCCGCGCATCGCGGCTTTGCCGATGCGCTGGTTGCGGGGCTGATCCCGCGCTATGCCGAGCCGGATTTCGGGCTGGCCCGGCTGACGCTGCTGCTGCCCAGCCGCCGCGCGGAGCGGATCGTCACCGAGGCCTTTGTGCGGCTTTCGGGCGGCGGACTGCTGCTGCCGCGAATGGCGATGGTCGGCGATCTTGATCTCGACGAGACGCTGGGGCCGCTGCTCGATCCGCTGTGGAGAGGCGGGCGCGGACATTCCGCCCGCTGCCGATCCCACGCGGCGCTGGCTGCGGCTCGCGGATTTGCTGCGGCGAAACGATGGGCAGGACCGCGCCCCGCCCACGCCGGGCCTGCTGCGGCTGGCGTTTGAGACCGGGCGGACGATGGACCGGCTGGCGATCGAAGGCATCGCCTTCGAAGACCTGCTCGATAGCCGGATCACCGGCATCGTCGGCGAACAGGCGCGGCACTGGCATCGAATCGACCCGGGACTTTGCGACGGTGCTGGCGCGCTGGCGGATTGAACTGGCAGAGGCGCGGCGAAGTCGATCCGCCGCAGCGCCGCAACCTGCTGTTCGCGCAGGCGGCCCGGCGCTGGAAAGCTGCCCCGCCGCCATTCCCGATTGTCGCCGCCGGGGTAACCAGCGCCTCGCCCGCCGCTGGCCGACCTGCTGCGCGTCGTCAGCGAATTGCCGCGCAGTGCAGTGATCTTGCCCGACCTCGATCTCGATCTGGATGCTGCCGTCTGGGATGCACTGGGCAGCAGCGGGCAAAGGCGATGGCCCCGACGATCCGCCGTTCGGCAGCGACGATGCCTTCGTCCATCCGCAGTACCATCTGAAGCTGCTGCTGAACCGCATGGGGGTGCAGCGCGGCGAAGTGCAGGCGTGGCACCGCGCGGGCCTGGCCGCTGCGCCGCCCGAGCGCAGCCGCACGATCTCCAGCCTGTTCCTGCCCCCGGCGGCGAGCGCGGGCTGGGTCGAGCTGCCGGCTGAGCGCCGCCGCCTGACGGGCGTGCGGTTGATGGAAACCGCGCACCCGCGCGAGGAGGCGCAGGCGATTGCGATTTTGATCCGCCAGGCGCTGGAAGTGCCCGAACGGCGCGTCGCGCTGGTCACGCCGGATCGCGGGCTGGCCGCGCGGGTGATCGCGCAGTTGCGGCGCTGGCACATTCAGGCGGACGATACCGCCGGGCAGCCGCTGCGGCCAGACCCGCGCCGGGCGGTTGTTCCTGCTGCTGGCGGAAGTGGCGGGAGAGCAAGCCGCGCCGGTGCCGCTGCTGGCGCTGCTGCAACATCCGCTGGTGCAGCAAGGGGCTGACCGCGCGGGCTGGCTTGATGCCGTACGCCAGCTTGATCTGGCACTGCGCGGACCGCGTCCCGAACCGGGCCTGCCGCCGCTGCGCGCCGCGATTGCGCGGATCGCGGCCAAGCCGGGGCATGACGGCATTGCGGACTGGTGGCAAGCGGTCGAGGCGATCCTCGCGCCGCTGGTGGCGCTGACGGGCGCTCTGCCACTGGCAGACTTGCTGAGCGCGTTGACCAGCGCGGGCGAAGCCTTGTGCGGGGAATGCGCTGTGGAGCGGCGCGGATGGGCGCGCGCTTGGCGGGCTGGATCGATGACTTGCGGTTGGCGGCGACGCGGTACGGACCAGCCATTGGACCCCGCCGATCTGGCCGACGTGCTGCGCGAGGCGATGGACCGCGTCGCGGTGCGGCCGCCGTGGGGCGGGCATCCGCGCGTGGCGATCTATGGCTTGCTGGAAGCGCGGATGAGCCGCGCCGATCTGGTGATCTGCGCGGGCCTGACCGAAGGCACCTGGCCTGCTGCGCCATCGCCCGAACCTCTGCTGCCCCCGGCGGTACTGCGCACGCTGGGCGTGCCCGGCGGTGAATTCCGGATTGGCTTGGCCGCGCATGATCTGGCCGGATCGCTCGGCGCGCCGGAAGTGGTGCTCAGCTGGGCGCGGCGCGATGAAGCAGGGCCGGTGATCCCGTCGCGGTTCGTGCTGCGGGTCCAGGCGCTGCTGGGCGATCTGGCGGACCAGCACCGCGAGCTAGCCGCGCTGGACCTGACGCAGCGGATCGATCTGGCCCCGCGCGCAGCAGCCTATCCGCGCCCGGCGCCGCTGCCATCGCCGCAGCAACGCGATGTGGCGCTGGCGGTGACGGCGATCGACCGGCTGCGCGCCGATCCCTACCAGTTCTATGCCAGTGCGATCCTGCGGCTGCGCAAGCTCGATCCGCTGGATGCCGAACCCAGCGCGGCGTGGAAAGGCACGGTGGTGCACGCCGTGCTGGAACGCTGGCACAAGGCCGGCGGCGGCGCGGGCGAACTGCTGGCGCTGGCGTCTGAAGAACTGCATGCGATGCGCGCGCATCCGCTGGTCCGCAGCTTGTGGTGGCCGCGGCTGGCCAAGGCGCTGGAATGGGTCGACGCGGAAATCGCCGCTCTGGCCGCAGGTGAGCGGGCCTATCTGGACAGCGAACTGGACGGCTATATCACTTTTGACGGGGTGAAGGTCTATCGGCCGGATTGACCGGATTGATCGGCTTGCCGACGGACGGCTCGCGATCATTGATTACAAGACCGGCGGCGCGCCATCGATCAAGATGGTCGCTGAAGGCTATGCGCTGCAACTCGGCACGCTCGGGCTGATCGCGGAGGGCGGCGGGTTTCCCGGCGTGGAGGGCGAAGCTGGCGCGTTTGAATATTGGTCGCTGAACAAGAATGACGACAATCTGTTCACGGGGTTTGGCAAGCGGAGCAGTCCGATTGCAGGCGCCCAAGGACCGAAAGGCGTGCCGTTCGAAGAGTTCCTCGACAAGTCGGCAAGCTACCTGTTCGACGCGATCAGGCGCTGGATCAAGGGCGACGAAGCCTTCAAGGCGCGGCTTAATCCCGAACTGGCCAGCTATACTGATTACGATCAGCTGATGCGGCTGGACGAATGGCAAGCCCGCAGCGAGGGCGACGCATGAGCGGTTCTGGTCGCATTTTTCCGCTGACGCCGGAACAAGCCCCGGCGGTCGATCCGGCGGAAACGGTCTGGCTGTCGGCCTCGGCCGGAACCGGCAAGACGCAGGTCCTGTCGGCGCGGGTGCTGCGGCTGTTGCTGCAACCCGATGTGCGGCCATCGCAGATCCTGTGCCTGACCTTCACCAAGGCCGGGGCGACCGAAATGGCGAGCCGGATCAACGCGGTGCTGGCGCGCTGGGTGCGGCTGCACGAGACCGAACTGGCCAAGGACCTGCTGGCATATCGGCGCAGATCCTGGACCAGAAACCATCGCCCGCGCGCGCCGGCTGTTTGCAGCAGTGCTCGATTGCCCCGGCGGGGGGCTGCGGATCGATACGATCCACGCCTTCGCGCAGTGGCTGCTGGCCGCCTTCCCGCATGAAGCGGGGCTGCTCCCCGGCGTGCGCGCGATGGAAGACCGCGACCGCGATCTGCTGGCGCGCGAGGTGCTGGCACGTTGTTGCTGGAGGCCGAGCGAACCAATGACACGGGCGTGCTGGGCGCGCTGGAATTGCTCTCGGTCAGGCTGGGTCCTGATAAGGTCGAACAGTACCTGCTGCGCTGCGCCAAGGCGCAGGAGGCCTGGACCGGTGTCGGGCGCATGGCAACCGCCGATGCTGCCCCGGGTCAAGCAACTGCTCGGCCTCGCCAGCGATGCCGGTCGCGGCTGAGCTGGTGGCGCTGTGCGAGCAATGCAGTGTTCGATGTCGAGGCGCTGCGGTGCTGCCAATCGGCCTATGCGCAGTGGAACGGCAAGAAGGGCATGGCCGGGCGCGTGGTGATTGCCGACTGGCTGGCGGCACCGGCGGCGCGGCGGCTGGAGCTGCTGCCGATCTGCACAAGATTCTGTTCACGCTGAAAGACACCGTGCGCGATGTCCGGCAGTCTGGAAAAGTTCGAGGAGCGACTTCGGCATGGCGGCGCGAAGCCGTGCTGGCAAGTTCGCTGGCGGTGCGCGATCTGCGCCGCGCTGCTCGAGCTCGCCGAATGGTTGGCTCCCGCGCTGGAACTGGGCCGCAAATTCTCGCTGGCCTGGGACGATGCCAAGGCGCGCGCGGGCTTTATCGATTTCGACGATCAGATCCGGCAGGCCGCCGCGCTGCTGACCCGGGCGGACTTGTCCGAATGGATCCGCTATAAGCTGGACCGGCGGTTCGATCATGTGCTGGTCGATGAAGCGCAGGATACCAATGCCGCGCAGTGGGACGATCATCGATGCGCTGACCGGCGATTTCTTCGCCGGGCGAGGGCGCGCAGGGCGACAAGCTGCGCACGCTGTTCGTGGTCGGCGATTACAAGCAGGCGATCTTCCGCTTTCAGGGGACCAGCCCGGAAAACTTCGAAGCTGCGCGCCAAGCGGGTGCGGGCGGATTTGCGCGGGCTGGCGGACAACGTGGTGGAACTGCGCCGCAATCAGGACGCACGCGATCTGCACGAACTGGGTCTGGGCCAGTCCTTCCGCACCGCGCAGCCGGTGCTCGATTTCGTCGACCAGGCGATTGCGGCGATCGGCCATGCCGCCTTCGGATTGCACGATGAGCCGCCGACCGCATGTTGGGCGAGGCGCGCCCCGGCCATGTGGCGTTGTGGCGCGTGGTCGGCGCGCCGCAGGACGCGGACGATGACGACGAGGACGAAGGCGAGGAAGGCTGGCTCGCCCGGTCCGACCGCCAACTCGCGGACCGGATCGCGCGGCAAGTGCGGCAGTGGATGGAAACGGCTTTCCGCTCGTCAAAGGCGGCGCGCGCCGCGCCACGCCGGGCGACGTGATGGTGCTGGTGCGCAAGCGCAAGGAACTGGCCGGGCTGATCGTCGCGCGGCTGCACGCGGCGGGGGTGCCGGTGGCGGGGGTCGACCGGCTGCGGCTGGCCGCGCCGCTGGCAGTGCAGGATCTGATGGCGGCGCTGCGCTTTGCGACGCAGCCGCTCGATGATCTCAACCTCGCCAGCCTGCTGGTCTCGCCGCTGCTCGGGTGGAGCCAGGAAGACCTGCTCGATCATGGCTGGCGGCCCGCAGGCGTGCGGCTGTGGGATCACTTGCGCCGCTCGCGCGCGCCGCTGGTGGCGTCCACGGTGGCGCAGCTGGTCGATCTGCTGCAATCAGGCCGACCGGGAATTGCCGCAGGCCTTGCTGCACTGGCTGCTGCTGGGGCACTGGCAAGGCCGCCGCAAGCTGGTCGCGCGGCTGGGGCATGAGGCGAACGATCCGATCGACGAACTGCTCAACGCCGCCAGCGCCTATTCCGCCAGCGGCACCGCCAGTCTGCTGGGCTTCATCCGCTGGTTCGATGCGGGCGAAGGCGAGCTGAAGCGCGAAGCCGGGCAAGGCCGCCGACGAAGTGCGGGTGATGACCGTCCACGGCGCGAAAGGCTTGCAGGCGCCGATCGTGATCCTGGCCGATGCGGCGGACAATCCGGATCGGTCGCTCGCCAGTCCGCTCGATTTGGCTGAAACACCGCCCGGTGCGGACCAGCCCGCGCGCTCGATTCCGCTGCCGCCGCTGAGCAAGCCAGACAAGCTGGGGCCGATTGCCGAAGCCGAAGCGCGCAACGCCGTGGCCGAGCGGCAGGAGCATTGGCGGCTGCTCTATGTTGCAATGACCCGCGCGGAAGAAGCGCTGTTTGTGGCGGGCGCGCTTGGCCCGAAGGATCGCGAGATCGTGCCGCCAGACAGCTGGTATGCGCGGCTGGCGGCCTTGCTGCCCGAAGATCGCACGATCGAAGACCCGATCTGGGGCGGGCGGATCGAGCATGGCGAGCTTGCGCCGCTGCCTCCAGCGGTGCGGCGGTGACCAGTCCCGCGCTGCCGCTCTTACCCCCATGGCTGGACCGCGCACCACCCGCCGAACCGCGCCCGCCGCGTCCGCTGGCACCGTCGCAGCTGGGCGAAGACCTCGCCGCCGATCCGCCCTAGCCGCCGGGCACGGGCGCCGCGGCGGCGCGGCGCGGGGTGCTGATCCACCGCCTGCTGGAACGGCTGCCCGATGTTGCGGCCCTGGCGCGCGCAAGGGGCTGCGCTGGGCTGGCTGGCCCGGATCGCGCCCGATCTGACCGCGCCCGCGCGCGACGAACTGGTCGCCAGTGCGCTCGCGGTGGTGAATGATCCGGCCTGGGCCGAACTGTTTCAACCCGGATCGCTGGCCGAAGTGCCGATTGCGGCAACCGTTGGCGAACAAGTGGTGGCGGGCACGATTGACCGGCTGCTGATCACGCCAGACCGGGTGCGGCTGGTCGATTACAAGACCTCGCGCCGCCCGCCCGAAAGCCTCGATGCCGTGCCAGTCGCAATCCTGCGGCAAATGGCAGCCTATGTTGCTGCGCTGGAAGTGACTTATCCCGGCCGCCGGATCGAGGCTGCGCTGCTTTACACCCAGACCCCGCGCCTGATTGAGTTGCCGCCCGCGTTGCTGGCCATGCACAAGCCGGCGTTGTTGACTGACCAGTAAAGCTTTTTCCGCCCGCCGTTGCCTTCGCGGCAACTGCGCCTAAATTGGCGGCAACACTCAGGAGATTACCCATGGCCACCAAAGCCGTTACCGATGCCAGCTTCGCCGCCGATGTGCTCAGCTCCGACAAGCCCGTGCTGGTCGATTTCTGGGCCGACTGGTGCGGCCCGTGCAAGATGATCGGGCCAAGCCTCGAAGAAATCAGCGAAGAACTGGCCGATCAAGTGACCATCGCCAAGGTCGACATCATGGACGCCACCGACATCGCCACCAAGTACGGCGTGCAGTCGATCCCGCTGATGGTGCTGTTCAAGAACGGCGAACCGGTCGCGCAAAAGCTCGGCGCTGCGCCCAAGGGTCAGATCAAGAGCTGGCTGGAAAGCGTGCTTTAGAATGTGATGGCCATGCCGGTTTTCCTACATTGGGAAGGCGCTGCTAGGTGAAGCGCATACGGTACCACGTCTGCCCCAGACGCCGCTCATTCTGAGCTTGTCGAGTAGCGACCCTCCTGTTACTGCACCGCAAAGTGCGCGTCGATCGGTCCTATCGACAGGCTCAGGACTGACGCGGAAATTAGGCAAGGTGGCTTCATATCTGGCGAATTCGGGCGGCTCATTGCAAAGCACTCGACGGACGGCCCGCCATACCTGGCCAAATGAAATCTGGTTTCCGGCATAAGTCGTAGCACCGCATTCGGTGACATGTAACCCACGTACTCGTGCTAAGAAGCATTACGGCGTAATACGTCCCGTGACACCAGGGCCACTTTGGACGCTGTCAGCGCCCTGGTTGTCGACCGTGTTGGTCGCTAAGCTCGCCTTGCCGCGACGACTATCTCTCGTCAGCCGCATGACGTGCCACTGACCGCTCAGGTTCTTGGCCAATCGTTCCGCCAGATCATCCCACAACGCGGGACTGGCCGCGCCGATCAGGCCTGGCAGATGCGCTTCATCCACGCGGTAGGCCCGGCCATCGGGCCGCGCGGCTTTGCCGCCAGCCTCATTGACGAACAGCACGCCCGCGGCGTGATCCCAGGCCAGGGTGCGTTCAAAGATCGAGACGTCGTTGGTCCCCAGCACCAGCCGGGGATATTGCTCGGCGGCGCAGCGCGGGATATCGACCAGCGTGTAGTGCGGGGCGATCGCCGTGCTTCATGCCTCGCGTTTCGCCGGGTCCATGAACACCAGGGAGATCGCGGCAACCGGCGGAGTTGCCCCAGTTGCCGCGCAATGCAGTCGCTCCTCACCCACAAATGCCCCCGCGCCGCGATGCGCGTGGCACAGGCGGCCGGACAGCGGATCATAGATCCATCCGGCAATCGTTTCGCCCGCCTCGGCCAGCGCGACCATCACCCCGAACGGCGGCTGGCCATGCGCGAAGTTGTGGGTGCCGTCGATCGGATCGACGATCCAGCACAGCGCATCGCCCAGCCGGTCCAGCAGCGCCGGATCGGCATCGCAGGCTTCCTCGCCGACCAGCGCCGCCTCGGGCAGCAGCTTTGCCAGCCCTGCGAACAGCAGCACCTCGGCCTCGCGGTCGGCCACGGTGACCAGCTCGCCGGGCGATTTGGTGATGATCTCGCCCTCGGCCAGCTGCTGATAGCGCGGCAGGATCGCGCGCGTTGGCGGCGTGCTGCATGACCGCCAGGACTGCCGGGGGTGAGGGCGTGCGTGCTCAAGACCGGTAATCCGCGTTGATCGAGATGTAGCCGTGCGTCAGGTCGCAGGTCCACACCGTGGCGCGGCCCTCGCCGAGGCCGAGGTCGATCTCGACGCTGATTTCCTGCCCTTTGAGATGCGCGGCAACCGGGGCTTCGTCATAGTCCGCCAGCGGCAAGCCTTCGCGCGCGCACCAGACGCCGCCGAAGCCGATCGAAAGCTTGTCGCGGTCGGCCGGTTCGCCGGCCTTGCCCACCGCCATCACGACGCGGCCCCAGTTGGCGTCCTCGCCGGCGATGGCGGTCTTGACCAAGGGCGAGTTGGCCACGGCCAGGCCGACCTTGCGCGCGCTGTCATCGCTGACCGCGCCGGTCACTGAAACCGCGATGAACTTCTGCGCGCCTTCGCCGTCGCGCACGACCAGATGCGCAAGCTGGCGGCAGACATCGCTGCAGCGCGGCGGCAAAGGCATCGGCCCCGGGGCTGTCGAACGATGCCAGCGGCGCATTGCCCGCCTGCCCGGTGGCGAAGGCCAGCACGGTGTCGCTGGTCGAGGTGTCGCTATCGACCGTGATGCAGTTGAAGGTCTGCCGGCATTGGCGGCGGAGAGCAGTTCTTGCAGAAAGCCCGGCTCAACCGCCGCATCGGTGAATATATAGCCCAGCATCGTCGCCATATCGGGCGCGATCATCCCGCTGCCCTTGATGATCGCCGCCAGCGTCACGGTGCGGCCATCGACCACTGCCGTGGCCAGTAGCGCCCTTGGCAAAAGTATCGGTGGTGCCGATGGTGTTCGCGGCGTCCTCCCAGCTGCACGGCGCAGCCAGCAGCGCCGCGGCGATCCCGGCCTGCGCCTTGTCCTTGGGCAAAGGCACGCCGATGACGCCGGTGGAGCAGACGAACACCTGCTCGCGGTGCGCAATCCAGATGCGCAGAAACCTGCGCCATGATCGCCTCCACTGCCTCGCGCCCGCGATAGCCGGTGAAGGCGTTGGCATTGCCCGCATTGACCACCAGCGCGCGGGCCGTCCCTTGCGCGATGTTCGCCCGCCCCAGATCGACCTCGCTGGACGAACACACGTTGCGCGTGAACACCCCGGCCACCGCTGTACCCTCGGCCAGTTCGACATAGGTCAGATCGCAGCGGTCCCAGTCCTTGTATTGCGCGCGCGCGACCCGCAGCGTCACCCCGGCAATCGGCGGGATGGCAGGGAACGGGCGGGCGAGGGGGGACTTGGCGTGGCTCATGGTTTCAGCGCCATATGGTCCGCGCGGGAATGGAGCAAGGTGTTGCAGCAAGCTGTTGATTTGGATGCGCGTTGCGATAGGGTGGATCGCTGGATCAGACTGGAGCGTCGCAGATGGGGCCGATGATTATTGTCACACTGCTGGCGGCGCAGGCTGGGCCAATCCCGCTCCCACCGATGCCGCCGCCACCACGGGTGATGGCTCCGCCGCCGCCGCCACCGCCTGCGATCTATGTACCACCCCCGGCGCAGCTAACCTTGCCGCTCCCTAGTGGGAAACGACCGGCCACTCCGCGCGGAAACCCCGGCACTTGGGTTACCTCAAATGATTATCCCAGCCGCGCGCTCCGCGAGGAGCTGGAGGGAACTACCCGGTTTCGGCTTATCGTAAGTGCTGACGGGCGCACATCGCATTGCGAAGTGCGTGAAAGCAGCGGCTCGCTCGCGCTCGACCAAGCGACCTGCACTAACATCAAGCGGCGCGCACGCTTCAATGTGGCGCTGGATGACAATGGGAAACCAATCGAGAGCAATTGGTCTTCGGCGGTCCGCTGGCAAATCCCGGACCATGCTGCCCCGCGCTTGTCGGGCCTTGCCACGGTTCGGACATTCGTGGTCACGGCCGAAGGCGGACTGGCCAAGTGTGGCAAAGGGGAGGCGGACTATCCCCTTCCGGGATCGGACCAGGCTTGCGATCTCACGCTCGCCTACGTGCCGTTCCGCGACGCGAAGGGCCAGCCGGTGGCGCGGCAAGTTACCATCACCACCACGCGGAGCATCGCCGATGCGGAATGATCGTCGCTTGATCGGGCTAAGCACCCTTATCGCAATCGGCTTGAACGCGGCCGTGGTGCAAGCGGCTCCGGCACCGCCCGTGATGCCGCCGCCTGCGGTTCCGCCGGTGGTGATGGTGCCAGCACCGCCGCCGTCTGTGCCACCAGCTCGGCCAGTGCGATCGATACCCGGAGCCGCGGTACCCTTGTTTGACTTGGCCTATCTGATCACCGCCAAGGACTATCCGCCCGAAGCGCGCCGTAAACGCCGGGCGGGTCTGGTCGAGTTCTTGGCGGTCGTCAACGCCGAAGGGCGCGTCTGGAGCTGTATTGCAACGCAAAGCACCGCCCATGCCTTACTCAAGCAAGCTACCTGCGATCTGATCACGCAGCGCGCCCGGTTTGAACCGGCGATCAACGCCGAGGGCAAAGCTGTCATGGGAATGTACCGGGGCCAGATCAACTGGGACCCGAGCAAGTCCATGGATACCCCGCTGCCTGGTACGATCACCCGCCAGTTCGTAGTCGATGCTGAGGGCAAGGTCAGCCGCTGCCGGATCACCAAAGTGACTGGCGCCGCAACCCGGCAATACAAGGTCGGCGCGGAACCCTGCCGCTACACCGAGTTCTTTCGGGAATACGAGGCCGAGCTACCGCGCAAGCGCAAGCTCGTGACCGAGATAGATACAATCGTGGTCAGCGAGGTGCCGCCGCTACCTTAAACTAGCGCGGTTACGGGGTGAGCTTCACCAGCGCGGTCGGGGCCTGCTCGGTGCGCACCGAAATGGTCCATTTCAGCTGCTTGCCGGTCGTCATCGCGCTCGGGCCATCTTCGGTGTTGTTGGCCAGAATTTCGGCGTCGGTGGTCAGGGTAAAGGTCCCCGCCAGTTCGGGCAGCTTGGGCACTTCGCTGTCTTTCGCCTCGGGATCGCCCATCGCGGCCAGGCCCATCATCGTCCGCATCGGGTCGCCGCCCATGCCAGCGGTGAATCCGGGGGCATCAATCCGCACCGTGCCGTCATTGCGCCGCGCGAGCGTGACGAAGGCATTGGCCTGCGGCATCCGTTCGATCGTCGGGAACACGAAGTCATGGTCGAGCCGGCCGCTGATCGCGAAATCGACCACGAACAACCCGTCGCCCTTGTATTCCACCGAACGCCAGCCGGCCTGCTTGCGCAGCCGCGCCGCGATTTCCTCGGCGGCCTTGGGGTCGCCCGGATCGATTCCGCCCAGCATGGTCCGCATCGCCGCGCCCTCGCGCTGTTTGTTGGCGGCGGCACTCTTTTGCTGCTCGTCCCAATCGGCACGCTGCTGATCGAGTTCGTCCTTGGTGCAATCGCGCTCGCTCGGTTCTTCACCGCTTTCGGTGTAGCAGAGCGACGGGATGAATTCGGCCGGGGTGCGGTTGGCCCGCTCCATTTCAGCCAGCTTGCTCAGCCCCAGAATGTAGACTTCACCCGCATAGGTGTAGCTGAAGCTGTTGTCGCGCCGCAGATCAAGCGCAGCAGTGAACTTGCCCGCTGAGAGCATGCAGCCGGTCAGCACCAGCGCGCCCACAGTGGCCGTCGCAATCGCCGCCCAGCGGCGCACAAGACTTGCTCTCAACATCCGGAATTCCCCCAGGTTCTGGCCTCAGCGCGTGGCAATCGCATAGAGCGCAATCGCGGCGGCATTGGATACGTTCAGGCTTTCTATCGCGTCGCTCATCGGAAGTCGCGCCAAAGCGTCACAGTGCTGGGTAATGTTGTGACGCATCCCGTCGCCTTCTGCGCCCAGCACCAGTGCGACCGGACCAGTGGGCAGCGCTTCGCCCAGGGTGGCCTTGCCATCGCCGGTCAAGCCAATCCGCCAGTAGCCAGCCTCGGCGATTTCCTCCAGCGCGCGCGACAGATTGACCACCCGCACCCACGGAACCACTTCCAGCGCGCCCGAAGCGCTCTTGGCGACAGTACCCGATTCGGGCGGGGCGTGACGATCTTGCGTGATGATCGCGGCGGCATTGAACGCAGCGGCAGAACGCAGGATCGCGCCGACATTGTGCGGATCGGTGACCTGATCGAGCACGACCAGCGGCCGGGCGGGATCGGCGCTGAGCACTTCATCAAGGAAGATGTCTTCCAGCTCGGCGCATTCCAGCACCAGCCCTTGATGCGGCGCATCGCGCGCAACCAGCCGCGCCAGATCGGCTGGCTGCGCATACTCCACTACGAAGTCTGCGGGCAATTCGCCGTCTAGCGATGCGATCCCCTCGCGCGTGGCCCATAGCTTGCGGTGATTGCGGTCCGGGTTCTTGAGCGCAGCCTCTACGGCATGGCGGCCCCAGAGCCGGACCTGCCCCTTGCTCGCCCGGCCCGATCCGCGGCCGCCCTGCATCCTTCCAGCGCGGCCGCGCAAGGCGCGTGAGGGGCGTTCGTCCTTAGGGGGGTTGGCATCCTTGGGGGGGCGGCTCATGATTGTGTCTCGCTATACATGGATTGCTCCCTGCCAGCCCAGCGGGGCGCGGGCAAGCGCGCGCTGAATCAGGCCCATTCGCAGCAGCGACGTTGTGATTTGTCTAACAGTGACAGCCTCCGCCAACAATCGGCCTTGCGTTCCGCAGCGGGCAGGTGAAGAAGACCGCATCGATGACTGCCGCAAAGGCAGAATCAGAATGGTCGCACCAACAGGAGAATTCCAAATGGCGACTATTCCCGGCACACCAGGCGACGATTTTCTGCCCGGCACCCCCGATCCAGACATCATTACTGGCGATGCTGGCGACGACACCATCTTTGGCGGCGACGGCGACGATTCGCTGTCTGGCGACGACGGCGACGATTTCATCCGCGGCCAGAATGGAGCCGATACAATTTTCGGCGGTCTCGGCAACGATGTGCTCTTTGGCGGCAATACCTCCAGCGCCGCACCGCAGCCTGGCGATCTGGCGGACACCATCGACGGCGGCGAGGGCGATGACCTGATCCGGGGCGGTGATGGCGATGACACCCTCATCGGTGGCTTGGGCGACGACAATCTGCGTGGCGATGCCGGCAACGACAGCATGGACGGCGGCGACGGGTTCGACTTCATCTCATACCGGTTCGACGATCTGGCGGGACCGGTCTATTTTGATCAACGCACCTTCACCGGCACCGGCACCATCAATGATGGGCGCGGCGGCACGGATACGGTCTCCAACTTCGAATGGCTGGGGATCACTGGCAGTGCTGGCGATGACACGCTGCGGGGATCGACCACGCTGCGCAATCAGATATTCGGTTATGCTGGCAGCGATTTCATCACCGGCGGCAGTCAGGATGATCTGCTGGTCGGTGATGACGGCAGCGACACCAATCCCGACGGCGACGACACGATCTACGGCGGCGGCGGATCGGACACGATCAGCGGTGGCCTTGGCAATGACTTCCTGTCGGGCGGCACTGGCAACACTGGGGCACCGCAACCGGGCGACGCCGCTGACACCATAGACGGCGGCGAAGGTGATGACGTGCTGCGCGGCGGCGACGGCGACGATATCCTCACCGGCGGCCTGGGCGATGACAACCTGCGCGGTGACCTTGGCAACGACACCATGGACGGCGGCGACGGGTTTGATTTCATCTCGTACCGGTTCGACGATCTGGTGGGGCCGGTGAACATCGATATGCGCGCCTTCACCGGCACCGGAACGGTCAATGACGGACGCGGCGGCACTGATACGGTCGCCAACTTCGAATGGCTCGGGCTGCTGGGCACGGCGAGCGATGACGTGCTGCGCGGCTCGACGCTGCTCAAGAATCAGATCTTCGGCGGCGCGGGCGCGGACTTCATCACCGGCGGCAACGGCGATGACCGGCTTGAAGGCGAGGACGGCGACGACATTCTGCGCGGCAACGGCGGCGCGGACGAACTGTTCGGCGGCGCTGGCAACGACGTGCTGTTTGGCGGGTTCACCTCCAGCGGCGCGCCGCAACCGGGTGACGGGGCGGACATGATCGACGGCGGCGAAGGCGATGACCTGATCCGGGGCGGCGACGGCGATGACAATCTCATCGGCGGCCTGGGCGATGACAACCTGCGCGGCGATCTTGGCAACGACACCATGGACGGCGGCGACGGGTTCGACTTCATCTCGTACCGCTACGACGATCTGCTCGCGCCGGTCTTTATCGACATGCGCAGCTTCACCGGCACCGGCACGGTCAGCGACGGACGCGGCGGGACCGATACGGTGTCGAACTTTGAATGGCTGGGGCTGCTGGGCACCGCACTTGACGACACCTTGCGCGGCTCGACCTTGCTGAAGAACCAGCTCTTCGGCGGCGGCGGTTCAGACTTCATCACGGGCGGCGAACAGGATGACCGGCTTGAGGGAGACGGGATCGACAGCGGCAGCGATGGCGACGACAATATCCGCGGCAACGGCGGCGCAGACGAGATCTTTGGCGGTGCTGGTAACGACTTCCTGATCGGCGGCTACAGCTCCAGCGGCGCACCGCAACCGGGCGATCTGGCCGACTTGATCGACGGCGGTGAAGGCGATGACGTCCTGCGCGGCGGCGACGGCGACGACATCCTGACCGGCGGCCTGGGCGATGACAACCTGCGCGGCGATCTTGGCAACGACACCATGGACGGCGGTGACGGGTTTGACTTCATCTCATACCGGTTCGACGATCTGGCGGGCCCCGTTAATATCGACATGCGCGCCTTCACCGGCACCGGCACAGTTAACGACGGGCGCGGCGGGACTGATACGGTTGCGAATTTCGAATGGCTCGGGCTGCTCGGCACGGCGGGGGCTGATACCTTGCTGGGATCAACCACCCTCAAGAACCAGGTGCTGGGCGGCGATGGCAATGACGTGATCGCGGGTGGCAATCTGGCTGACTATCTGGATGGCGGACTGGGCGACGACTCGCTCGATGGCGGTGACGGCGACGATGTGCTGGCTGGCGGGGGCGGGGCCGATGCGCTGGTTGGCGGCGCGGGGATCGATACTGCTGATTTTTCCACGTCAGCGCTCGGAGTTCGAGTCAATCTGGCGAGCGGCAAGGGCAAATTCGGCGATGCGGACGGCGATACCTACGCAGGTATCGAAAACGTGGTTGGCAGTGCCTTTGCCGATACGTTGACGGGCGACAGCCTGGCTAACCGGCTGGACGGAGGCGACGGCGATGACGTGCTGAGCGGCGGCGGCGGAGCTGACAGCCTGCTCGGCGGGCTGGGGGCGGACCGGTTCGTGTACAAGACCGCGGCGGAGGCTGGCCTTGGCGCAAACCGCGACCAGATCCTGGATTTCGACGCGGGCGGGGCCGGTAGTGCGGTCGATCTGATCGATCTGTCCGGGCTCGACGCGATTGCCAGGACCAAGAACAAGGATGACGCGTTCACTTATATCGGCTCGGCCGCCTTCAGCGGCAAGGCGGGGCAACTGCGCGTCGAAATCACGGCGGCAGGGCAAGCCACGGTATCGGGTGACGTCGACGGCGACGGTGTGGCCGATTTCGAACTGGCGATTACCTATACCGGCACGCTCGATTCGGGCGATTTCCTGCTGTGACCAAGAGCGGGCTGGCAGCTGCGGCTGCCAGCCCGCTTCGACCCGGTGGTCATCGGTGAGAGCAACGATGCTGGGCAGCCGGTGGTGGACAGGGCTGGATTCGAACCAGCGTACGCTTGCACGGGCAGATTTACAGTCTGCTGCCTTTAACCACTCGGCCACCTGTCCACACCGGTTTGCCGAAGTGCGGGTTGCCCCGCAATTTGTGCCCCCGCAAGGAGGGCGTCGGCCGAGAAGGCGCGCTCTTGGCGAAGGTGCGGTGCGGTGTCAATGGCCCAATGATCTTGTCGGCAGTGCAGCCCGGCGATAGGAGGCGTCGCCATGAGCGAAATTCTACCCGTGATTTCAGCCACTGGGCTGTTCACCCCGCCCGATTCAATCAGCAATGACGAGCTGGTAGACAGCTTCAACAGCTATGTGGCGCAGCACAATGCGCAGCATGCCGCCGCGATTGCTGCCGGGACAATCGAGGCGCTCCAGCCCAGCTCGGCTGAGTTTATCGAAAAGGCCAGCGGGATCAAATCGCGGCATGTACTGAGCAAGGCGTCGTTGCTCGATCCGGCGGTGATGGCACCGCGCTGGGCCGAACGCGGCGATGAAGAGCTGTCGGTGCTAGCGGAAATCGGGGTGAATGCGGCGCGCGCGGCGCTGAATGCAGCAGGGCGCGAGGCCAGCGATGTTGATGCGGTGCTCTGCGCCGCGTCCAACATGCAACGGCCCTATCCGGCGATGGCGATCGAAATCCAGGCTGCCCTGGGGATCGAAGGCTTCGCGTTTGACATGAATGTCGCCTGCTCTTCCGCCACGTTTGGAATTCAGACCGCAGCGGACTTCATCCGCGCCGGCAATGCCCGGTCGGTGCTGGTGGTCAGCCCGGAAATTTGCACCGGCCACAACAACATGCGCAACCGCGACAGCCATTTCATCTTTGGCGATGTCGCCACGGCGGTGCTGGTCGAAGCGGCTGACATGGCTCCGGCTGAGCACTGGGCGATTGTCGGCACCAAGCTGAAGACCGTCTATTCGAACAACATCCGCAACAATTTCGGGTTCCTTAACCGCGCCACGCCTGAGACTTGCGACGCGCCGGACAAGCTGTTCGTCCAGGAAGGCCGCAAGGTGTTCAAGGAGGTGGTGCCGATGGTCGCCGCGCTGATCGTCGAGGAGGCCGAGCGGCTGGGGCTGGACCCTGCCGCGCTGCAGCGACTGTGGCTGCATCAGGCCAACACCGGGATGAACCGGCTGATCGCGCAGCGGGTGCTTGGGCATGAGGCAAGCGACGACGAAAGTCCGACCGTGCTGGATACCTATGGCAACACCTCCAGCGCGGGCTCGATTATCGCGTTCCATCTGCACAGCCGCGATCTGGCGGCGGGCGATACCGGGGTGATCTGCTCGTTCGGGGCGGGCTATTCGGCGGGCACGGTGTTCGTGCGCAAAGCCGCATAAAACGAGCGTCCTGGCTTGCCCGATGCCGCGCCGCGCGCCTAGATGCTGCCCATGCCCCAAGATTTGATGGATAACCGCGGACGCGGTGACGCGCAGTGGAGCTGGCCCAGCATCCACCCCGAAGGCCGCAAATTTGCGCTGATCGCGGGGGTGGTGGCTGCCGGGGCTGCCTGGATGGCGTGGGAAACGCTCGCCTGGCCGCTTGGGGCGCTGGTGCTGGGTATTCTGGCGTTCTTCCGCGATCCGCAGCGGGTCGTGCCGCAGGATGATCGCGCGATTGTGTCGCCCGCCGACGGCATGATCACGCTGATCCAGCAGGTTACTCCGCCGCGCGAACTCGCTGGCGATGATGGCAGCGGGTCCGGCGGACTGGGCAGCGAGCCGGTAACCCGGATTTCGATCTTCATGTCGGTGTTCGATGTCCACATCAACCGCGCCCCGATTGGTGGCACCGTGCGCCGCGTGGTCTATATCCCCGGCAAGTTCATGGATGCCGGGCTGGACAAGGCCAGCGACGAGAACGAGCGGCAGCATCTGTTGATCGAACGCGGTGACGGGGTGCAGATCGGCTTTACCCAGATTGCGGGATTGATCGCGCGGCGGATCGTGCCGTTCGTGAAGCCGGGCGATATTCTGGCAGTCGGCCAGCGGGTTGGGCTGATCCGTTTTGGCAGCAGGGTTGATGTCTATCTGCCCGCCGGGACCGAGCCCAAGGTGCTGATGGGGCAGAAGATGATCGCTGGCGAAACGATCCTGGCCGAGATTGGCAGCGCGCCGCTGGCTCGAAGGTGTCAGCCAGTGAGCGATGACGCCCCCGCGAAGGGGGAACTTGCCCAGCGGATTGACGCTGCGCGCAATGATTCCCAATGCGATCACCGCCGCCGCGCTCTGTGCGGGACTGACCGGGATCCGCTTTGCGATCAGCGGGGATTGGGCGCAGGCGGTGCTGGCGATCGTGGTTGCTGGCGTGCTCGACGGGATCGACGGGCGGATCGCGCGGCTGCTCAAGGCGCAGTCGCGGTTCGGGGCAGAGCTTGACAGCCTGGCCGACAATGTATCGTTCGGGGTGGCCCCGGCGCTGGTGCTGTTCCTTTGGTCGTTGCAGGATCTGCCCCGGCTCGGGTGGTTTGCGGCGCTGGCCTATGCGATTGCCTGCGCGCTGCGGTTGGCGCGGTTCAATGCCCGGATCGATCTGGCGGATGAGCCGCGCAAGCAGGCCGGGTTCCTGACCGGGGTGCCGGCCCCTGTCGGCGCCGGGCTGGTATTCCTGCCGCTGTACCTGTGGATCGCCACCGGGAACGACATGTTCCGCCAACCGATTGTCGTCGGACCCTGGCTGGTCGCGATGGGCTTTCTAATGATTTCGAACGTCGCCACGCTTACCTGGGGGCGCTTGCGCCCGCGACGTTCGATGCGGTTGGAGGTGATTGCGGCCTTCGGCCTGACCGGCGCGGCGCTGCTGACCGAACCATGGCTCACCCTGATCGGGATCTGCGCAGTCTATCTGGCACTGCTGCCGTTGGGGATCGTGCTTTACGCTCGGGTCAAGCGGCGCGGCGTTCCTGCTGCGAAAAGCTCCGCGCCCGCTGCCTGACCGGCAGTTTCAGGACCTGCGCCGGTCCGCGCAGCACCTGCACTTCGCTGATCCGGAAAGTCACGGTCCGGGTTTCCGGGCAATCCAGCCAAGCCCCGCGCGCTGCCAATGCAGCTTCGCTATGCTGACGGATAGCAGCGGCGATCACTACAATTGCCGACAACGCGGCGACAGCAAACAAGGTGGACAGAACAGTGGCAATCATCGGCATGGTTCCAGAAATCTGCGTTCCCAGGTGGCTGTTGACCGTCCTGTGGAAAGCTTGTGGATAAGTCTATTTTCGATTAACAGTTCCTGAGTACGGGCGTTGAAGCTGATTGTTCTCTATTTGTTCCGACCTGTCAACGCTTAATTGCAATTCAGTTTGCAAGGGGCTGCGCCCGCCGTTCCTGTCTGGTGAAGGCGGAGGAATGTAGGTCAGGGACAGTAGTTTGCGCTTGCAGCGGAATTCAGCCCGGCACGATAAGCACGATTTGAGCGTCGATTCAGTCGGTCCGCGTATCGGTGTTGGGCTCCGTCTCCTCAAGGAGAGGATTACAAAACCAGCCCCGCCGTTTCGTCCAGCCCGGCCATCAGGTTCAGGCTCTGCACTGCGGCGCCGCTGGCGCCTTTGCCAAGATTGTCGAGCCGCGCGACCAGCCGCGCCTGGTTGCCATCGCGCGCGCCGAATACGAACAGCTCCAGCCGGTCGCTGGGCGGGGCGTCGCGGTGCAGCAGCAGTTCGTCCGGGGTTTCCTGATGGACCGTCACCACCGCGCTGCTGGCATAGAAATCGACCAGGCAATCGCGCAGGCCATCGGTGGGCGCGGCGCGCGGCATCAGCCCCAGATGCAGCGGCACTTCTACCAGCATCCCGCGATGCGCCGGGATCACGGCTGGGGCAAACACCGGCGTATGCGTCAGCCCGGCATAGCGCTGCATTTCGGGCACGTGCTTGTGCCCCATGGCCAGACCATAGCTGCGATAGGCAATGTCTGGTTCTGCGGCAAACCGCGCGATCATCGCCTTGCCGCCGCCCGAATAGCCCGAGATGGCGTGGCACACATAGGGCCAGTCCGACGGGAGCAACGCGTTGCGGATCAGCGGGGCGAGCAACGCGGCGAAGCCGGTGGGATAGCAACCGGGGTTGCTGACGCGGTCTGCGGCGGCCACTTCAGCGCGCCCGGTCAGTTCGGGGAAGCCATAGGTCCAGCCCGACGCGACGCGGTGTGCGCTGGAGGCGTCGATGATCCGGCACTTGGCGTCCTGCGCCAGTGCCACCGCCTCGATCGCGGCGTCATCGGGCAGGCACAGCACCGCAAAGTCCGCCGCGTGATAGGCATCGCGGCGGGCACTGGCAGACTTGCGCGCCTGATCGTCGAGGATCAGCAGCTCGAACTCAGCCCGCGGAGCGCAGCCGCTCGACAATTTCGAGCCCGGTGGTGCCCGCCGCGCCGTCTATGAATACCGTGTGAGTCATGCAGTTGTCCAGAAACTTGCGAACTCCCCTACCCGGGGGGAGGGGTTGGGGGTGGGGGGGCGAACGCTGGCGCTCGTCGCTACCCCCATCCCAACCCTTCCCCAAGGGGAAGGGCTTTTAAGAAACAGTTGTCGCGCCCAGCACTAGCTTCGTCGCTCTTCCAGCGCAGCCATTGGCAGAGTAGCCCACAAAGCCATCCTCGCCGACCTGCCCCCAGGCCCAGCCGCCGGAAATGTCGAGCACGTTGAACAGTGTGCCGACCGCTAATAACCTCACGCAGATTCAGCATCGACCTTGGCTTCGACCAGCAAGCTGGCCCCGCCAGCCACCACATTGCGCGGCATCGGTGCGGCATAGTGCGGCACGAACACGCGCCCCGCCAGCCGCACATGCGCCAGATCGCCGCGCACCGGCCAGTGCGGCGCGTCGAGCGCTGCGGCGGGTCCGCTGAGGGTAAGCTGCCCGGAAGGAATGGCACTGGCGGTCAAATCATCGTGCCCCTGCAACATGAAGTGCGCGCGATTACCCCCGCTTGGCCCGGCGATCAAGTTATCCATAACGCCCCTGCAACATCCCCCAGGCCGCGCGCAGGCCGAGCGCGTCGCCGCCTTTGGGGCGGCCGGGCTTGGCGGCGGGGCGCCAGGCGAAGGTATCGAAGTGGGCCCAGTCGATCTGTTCGGGCAGGAACCGGTCGAGAAACAGCCCGGCGACCGAGGCCCCGGCAAAGCCGTTGGTGCCGGTGTTGTTGAGGTCCGCGATGTCGCTTTTCAGGTATTCGCGGTAGGCATCGGGCAGCGGCAGGCGCCAGCAGCGGTCGTCATTTGCCTCGCCCGCCGCGAGCAGCGCTGCCGCCGTGTCATCGCGCCGAGTCATCAGCGCGGGCAGATCGGGGCCGAGCGCGACGCGGGCTGCGCCGGTCAGTGTGGCGAAGTCGATCACCAGTTCGGGCGCATCTTCGCCCGCACGGGTCAGTGCATCGCCCAGCACCAGTCGCCCTTCGGCGTCGGTATTGCCGATCTCGACCGAAATCCCTGCGCGGCTGCGCAGCACGTCGCCGGGGCGGAAGGCATTGCCCGCGATGGCGTTCTCCACCGCCGGGACCAGCAGGTGCAGCCGCACTTTCAGGTGATGCTGCATGATCAGCTGCGCCAGCGCCAATGCGTGCGCCGCGCCGCCCATGTCCTTTTTCATCAGCAACATGCCCGCGCTCGGCTTGATATCCAGCCCGCCCGAATCGAAGCAGACGCCTTTGCCGATGATCGCCACTTTGGGGTGCTTCGGGTCGCCCCAGTGCAGCTCGATCATCCGCGGGGCGTGGCTGCGCGCGGCGGCCCGACCGACCATGTGGACCATCGGGAACTGTTGCGCCAGCGCATCGCCGCTGGTCACGGTCAGCTCGGCCTTATAAGTCTTGGCCAGCCGCGCGGCTTCGGCCTCAAGCTCCGCCGGGCCCATGTCCTCCGCTGGCGTATTGACCAGATCGCGGACCAGATTGGTCGCGGCGGCTTGCGCCAGTGCCGGTTCGATCGCTTTGACCTCGCTGGTCAGCAGAATGCGCGGGCCTTCGGTGGAGGGTTCGGCGCGATAGCGGTCAAACCGGTATTGCCCGCTGACCCAGCCAAACAGCGCCGGGCCGGGTTCAGCCGCCCGCGCGGCGATAGGTTCCGGCGGGGAGCACCTCGGCCAGTTTGGCCATGCACCAGCTTGATGGGCTGGCGGTGTTGGCCACGCCCGACACCACGAACCACCCATCGCCATCGGGCACAATCGCGTGGCTGTAACCGTCCGCTTCAAACTTCTGCGCGGCCAGCGCGGCGCGCTGCGGCGCTGAGAGCCCCTTGCGGAACGCGTCGAGCCCGGCCTTGTCGATCAAGTGGATCGCGGTGGCGGGCTGGCCTTTGTCAGGCTGGATCAAGGCGTGTTTGCTGGTCATCGCCGGGGCAATAGCCAAATGCGGGCAATGTTACTATATGCCGTGCCATGAACCTCTATCAGACTGTTGATTCCGCCGATGTCATGCTGCGCGATGGCACGATCAAGCTCCACGGGCCCGATGGCTTTGCGGGTATGCGCGCCGCCGGGCGGCTCGCTGCCGATATCCTCGATGCGTTGGTGCCGCTGGTGGTGCCGGGCGTAACCACTGGCGCGCTGGACGATGTGGTGCGGCAGATGACGCTGGATGGCGGCGCGGTGCCTGCGACGCTGGGCTATCGCGGCTATGCGCATTCGTGCTGCATCTCGATCAACCACGTGGTCTGCCACGGGATTCCGTCGGACAAGGTGCTGAAGGACAGGGACATCGTCAATATTGACGTGACCCCGCTGCTTGATGGCTGGCACGGCGATTCCAGCCGGATGTATCTGGTCGGCGATGTCCCCTTGAAAGCGCGCAAGCTGGTCGATGTGACCCACGAGTGCCTGATGCTGGGGATCGCGCAAGCCAAGCCCGGCGGGTATCTGGGCGATATCGGCGCGGCAATTCAGCGTCATGCTGAGAGCAACCGCTATGGCGTGGTCCGCGAATTTTGCGGACACGGGCTGGGGCGGCTGTTCCACGACGCCCCCGAAGTGGTCCACGCCGCGCGCGCGGGCACCGGGCCGGAACTGCGCCCGGGCATGTTCTTCACCATCGAACCCATGATCAACCTGGGCAAGGCCGGGGTCAAAGTGCTGGAAGACGGCTGGACGGCAGTGACGCGGGACCGGTCACTGTCGGCGCAGTTTGAACACTCGATCGGGATTACCGAAACCGGGTGCGAGATATTTACGGCTAGCTCGAAGGGTTTGGATAAGCCGCCGTATTGACCAAGCATCGTCCCCTTCAGGGGAGGGGACCCACGCAGTGGGGGAGGGGTACAAGCGCGTACTCCTGAGATCTCGTGGCACACTACGCCAAGTCTGCGCGTGCCGCCCAGTTCTGCTCTTCGCGCTTACGAGTACCCGCATGTGCCACTCCACCAGCTGCGCTGGTCCCCCTCTCCCACGGGAGAGGATTACCCCCGCCCATCCCTGATCGCCGCGCCCGCCGCGAACGGCGCAACCGCCAGCAGCACCAGGCTGCATGCGCCGGTCAAGGCAAGGCCTGCTTCGCCACCGGTCGAGAGGCTGCCCGCGCCGAAGATCAGCAGCGGCACCGCCAGCGGGATCACCAGCAGGCCCGCGAGGGCTGCGCCGCCGCGCAGTCCGGCGGTGAGCGCGGCCACGGTCACCCCTAGTGCGGCCAGCCCCGGCGTGCCGAGCAGCAGGCCCAGCTCGACCGTCCGCAAAGTTGCGCCATCAATCCCGACCAGCGCGGCGGCTGGCAGCGCGGCGAGCATCAGCGGCGGGCCGAAGCTGAGCCAGTGGGCCAGCACCCGCACCGCAACGATCCATTCCTCGCTGATCCCCCGCAAGGCCCACTGATCAAAGAAGCCCAGCTCCAGATCAGGCTCGATCAAGCGGTCGAGCGGCAGGATCGCGGCGAGCAGCGCGGCGATCCAGATCACCCCGCCGCCGGTCCGCGCCAGCAGCGGCGCATCGGGCCCGACTGCGAAGGGAAACAGCATGGCGACCGCGATGAAGAACAGCAGCGGCTGGACTACCGACCCACGCCCGCCGCCGCCCAGCAGCAGCGCCAAGTCGCGGCGGAGGAGTGTGAGGCAGCAGGCTCATGCCGCGCAGTCCGCCAAATCGAGCTGGCGCATCCCCTCCAGCGCGAACGGCTGGTGTGAGGCGATCACGGCAGACGCCGCCCGCTGCACAGTGCTGCGCAGTGAGCGCTTCGACCAGCGCCACGCCGCCCCGGTCCAGCCCGTTGAGTGGCTCATCCAGCAGCCAGATCGGTGCCCGCTGGCCAAGCAACCGCGCCAGCGCCGCGCGCTTGCGCTGGCCAGTGGAGAGGTAGCGCACGGGCACGTCCAGCAATCCGCCAAGCCCCAGCTGCGCCGCATCATCAGTACCTTGGCCATCAAGCCGCTGCCAGAACGCCAGCGCCTGCCGCAGTGGCAAATGCGGATCGAGCGCGGGGCGTTCATCGACCAGCCCCAGCGCGCCACTACACGTAATCGTTCCGGCAAAGGCGGGCAGCAGCCCGGCGAGAATCCGCAGCAGGCTGGTCTTGCCGCACCCGTTGGTCCCTTGCACCTGCAACGCTTCGCCCGCACCTAGCGCAAGGTTAAGCCCGCGAAACAGCACCCGCTCGCCGCGGCGGCAGGCGAGATCGGTCGCGGAAAGACTGCATCCTTGCATGGCTGCGCGCGATAGGGGAAAGCGGGCGCACTGCCAAGGAGCGCCAGCCATGACCATCCCCCGCCTGTCCGAAGCCGAACTCGCCGCGCTGCGCAGCGCACATCCGGACTGGACGCTGCGCGCCGACGGCAAGGCGCTGACCCGCACGTTCAAATTCGCGGACTTCAACGCCGCCTTCGGATTCATGACCCGCGTCGCGCTCTATGCCGACAAGGCCGATCACCACCCCGAATGGAGCAACGTCTACAACCGCGTGGAGATCACGCTGACCACCCATGACGCAGACGGCTTGTCGGCGCGCGATGCGGAGATGGTGGCGGCGATTGCGGGGATTTTGGGGTAGGCGCATGATCCACAAAATCTGAATCACATTGCCCAAATCCCGCTCATCCTGAGCCTGTCGAAGGACCATCGTGCGCACGCGACCGTGCCGTAACAGCACGGTGCTTCGACAAGCTCAGCATGAGCGGCTCATGAGCGAGTTAGCTGCGCTACCCCTAATCCCCCAGCGGGCGAAAGCTGGTGCGCATCCGCTTGCGCAGCCGCCCCGGCAGCCAGCGCGCGGCAAAGGCCACGCTGGTGGCGGTTTTGCCGACCAGGTTGTGCAGCTTGGTGCCATGGACCGCGTTCCAGGCCGCTTCGGCCACGTCGGCCACGGCGGTGATCTCCAGCCCTGATTCCTGCACCCGGTCGCGGATTGGCTGGTTGGTGGCCATGTTGGGGTTGATGTCGAGCAGGGGGGTATCGATGAACCCCGGCATCAGGTCCGCCACCTTGATCCCGTCGGCAAACCATTCCCCGTCGAGCGATTCGGTCAGCGCACGCACCCCGAACTTGGTGGCAGAATAGACCGAGGCGCCGGGCGAGCCATAGATCCCGGCGGCGCTGGCGGTGTTGAGCAGGCACGATCCCGGCGCGCTGGCCTTCAGCCACTTGTGCGCGGCCTGCGCGCCATAGATCACGCCGCGCAGATTGATATCGAGCGTGCGGTCGATCTCGGCGGTGCTCAGGTCGATCAGCTGGCCCCCGATCGGGAATGCCCGCGTTGTTGAACACCACATCGATCCGCCCGCCGCTTGCTGCGGCGCAAGCTTCGAGTGCATCGTCCCACGCACCGCGATCCCGCACGTCGAGCCGGTGGACCGAGCTCGCCCCGGCGGGAAGCAGCGCGGCGGTTTCACGCATGCCGCTCTCGTTGATATCGGCCAGCCCCACGAACCAGCCCGCCGCCCCGAACCTGACCGCCACCGCCCGGCCGATCCCGCTCGCTCCGCCGGTGATGAAAATCGTCTTGCGCGCTGACATGGCTTTCTCCCGAATCTTGTTTGGCCGGGCTTACAACGATGTCAACAATCTGGGCAACTTTTGCAGCTGGTGCCGATTTCCGCTGTCCTACAGGCAGGCGATTTGCCATCGTCGCGTGCTGCTCTTTGACATTGTCGAGCCCGATCAGGCTGATGTGCCACCACGCGCATCAAGCCATCTGTGCAATACCCCGATTTCAGTGTGAACTTGGGCGGATTTCCGCCGTTTCGATGTCCCTCTTCCCGGTGGGGAGAGGATACGAAGGCTTGCAAGCCTGCTTGCAAGCCTGCTTGCTAGCCGAAGTTGGAGTGGGGGTACCCTGCCCGCGCGGTGAGAGGCCCCGACACCCAGATGCGCTAGTGAATGATGACATTGCTTGGGAAAACTTAGCCCTTCCCCGGTGGGGAAGGCCATTCTTGGCCACTTGTCTAAGCACGCGGATGGGGGATCCACGCCAGTGTCGAACCCCCACCCCCAACCCCTCCCCAATGGGTAGGGGAGTCCTTTGGATCAACCTAATGGCATCCCGAGCTAGCTATCTGGGAGAGGAGATCAGAGGATTGGGTACCACCCTTGATCTGTTTGGCGCAGCAACTTGCGTGAAGTCGTAAACCCGATTTCAGTGTGAACTTGGGCGGATTTCTGCCGTTTAAAGCGCCAGGTTATTATGGCGTTGCCTGTGCCCTGGGCAATTGTGCAACGGACGCAGGCGCAGCAAAATCTGGCTGCATGGCTTGAAAGGAAATCGAAGGGATTGTCCGCATTCCAGATTTTTTTGCACAATGACTGACTGTCGGCTCACGAAGAGTTCCCGGTCGTTTGCAAGTTTTGGTAGGTTTCGCAAAAGCCGTCATCCGTTTAATTTTCACTTCCGAAAAGGCAGCGGACGGCCTGCTTCACACTTGACTTGAATCCATATTTAAGTCTGGTTTGACAGAATGCATTTGGTCAAATCGCTAAAAAATGAACATCGCGGCGCGGCCCTTGAAGATGGGCAAGTGCGGATCGGAACAATCAACTACTATCGCGAAATTGAGGATGCTCAACGAGCAGACGGCGAAGAAGGATTGGGTAAGATAGTTTGGTGTGGGCAGAAGCTGGAACAAGATAACTTCAACAAAATATTCACTCCGTTTGACCGCATTCAAATGATAAATGGATGGTCGATCGAGAACAAAGGGCTTCCGATCCACGGCTCTTATCCAAACTTCAATGCGTTCGTTTACTGTTACAGCGAGGTAGAGAATGCCGAACAAATCGCTTCAACTGCTGGCGGAAAGGGAGATTCATTCGTCTGCATTGTCAATCCAGCAAGGTTTGTGGCGTCAGTTCGAAAGCAGCTAGAGCCGCTGATTGTGCGCTGGCTCCAAGAGCACGCCGAACCGTCTGAGAAGGACCAAATTCTCAAAACGCTAGAGATTCTCGATGTGAATTACCGGATAAACTACAGCGACGAACGAAAAGATCGACTGGTGGACGAAAGCAATATCGACGAGTTCGATCCTAAGGCATTTCATTCTCAAGATTTTTTTCAAAAAGCGACATCGTATAGCTATGAGCGTGAAGTTCGCACCGTATGGCTCCCGGTTGCGAAACATCACATCACCGGAGATGATGTTCCCTTGGCTATACCTGCTGAATGGAAGTTCCAAGACATTAACGTGGACATATCTGCGTTGTCTTCTGAGCTGGTTGAATGCAAAATCGATTTGAAGACATCAACATTGAAGTCAGCACGTAGTTGAATGTGATCCGAGGTGGCGTCTGCGATTTGGCACCTGCGTCGTGAGCCCAGACGTTCTGGAATCCCCAAACAAATCAGACATTGCGGTGGGCGTACAAACGACCGCGACAGCGGACATGCTCGGCCTCCTACCTACAACGCCGGATTGTTATAGCAATGCCAGGTAAAAATCGCCGTCGCCCCGCGATAGGGTCGCCACTTTTCGGCCATGTCGCGGGTGGCTTTTTCGCTGGGGCGTTCGGGCAGGTCGAGCAGCTTGTGCAGGCCCGCCTGGACCGCGAGATCGCCGGCGGGCCAGATGTCGCCGCGGCCTTCGGCGAACAGCAGGTAGATTTCGGCGGACCAGCGGCCGATGCCCTTGATCTGGGTCAGCCGGGCGATGGCCTCCTCGTCGTCCGCAGGCATTGAATCGAAATCGAGCTCGCCGCTGAGCACCAGTTCGCACAGGCTGCGCATGTAGCCCTGCTTTTGCCGCGAGAGCCCGCAGGCGCGCAATTGATCAAAGTCTGACGCGAGTACTTTTTCGGGCGGCAAGTCCGGTCCCAGATGCGCTTCGAACTTGTTCCACATCGATGCGGCGGCGGCGACGCTGACCTGCTGGCCGACGATGGTGCGCATCAGCGTGGCATAGCCAGTGGGGCGGATGCGCGGTTCGGGATAGCCGGTCCGCGCCAGCGCCTTGGCAAAGCCCGGCTCCAGCGCGGCCACCGCGTCAAGATCATGCTGCAATTGTGCTGCCGTCAGCCCCATGTTCAGTCACCCCCTCATTCCGTCGTATTGCCAAATATCGATGCAGGCATTAGCAGCCCCGCCAAAGCGCGAACAGGCGCGCGACGCAAAAAGGACATGGCCCTATGCCAAAGCTGGTAATCGTGGATCGCGCCGGGACGGAAAAGTCGGTTGATGTCGGTAGCGGCCTGACCGTGATGGAAGCCATCCGCGACAGCGGGTTTGACGAGCTG
Source organism: uncultured Alphaproteobacteria bacterium (assembly GCA_963802015.1). GTDB lineage: Bacteria > Pseudomonadota > Alphaproteobacteria > Sphingomonadales > Sphingomonadaceae > Novosphingobium. The sequence goes on along the minus strand of CAWDHB010000001.1, from coordinate 254,445 downwards.
CTGGCGCTGTGCGGCGGGTGCTGCTCCTGCGCGACCTGCCATGTCCATGTCGATGCCGACTGGGCCGACAAGCTGCCCGCGATGAGCGAAGACGAGAACGACCTGCTCGACAGCACCGATCACCGCAACGAAACCTCGCGGCTGTCGTGCCAGATTGCCACTGACCGACGAGCTCGACGGGCTGAAGGTCAGCATTGCACCTGGAAGATTGAGGTTTAGCGCGGCCAAGCCATCCTGCATTGCCAGTGGCGCTGGCTCTGCCTATTTCTATGGGCATGAACACACTGCCTGTCTCCCGTGATACCCTGTCGCTGATCGGCAATACGCCGCTGGTGCTGCTCAAGGGCCCCAGCGCGGCGGCTGGCTGCGAGATCTGGGGCAAGTGCGAATTCGCCAACCCCGGTGCCTCGGTGAAAGACCGCGCGGCGCTGTGGATCGTGCGCGATGCCGAGGCGCGCGGGCTGCTGCAGCCGGGCGGCACCATCGTGGAAGGCACCGCGGGCAATACCGGGATCGGGCTGGCGCTGGTGGCCAATGCGCTGGGCTACAAGACGGTGATCGTCATGCCCGAAACCCAGAGCCGCGAGAAGATGGACACCTTGCGCGCGCTGGGGGCTGAGCTGGTGCTGGTGCCAGCCGCGCCGTTTTCCAACCCCGGCCATTTCGTCCACACCTCGCGCCGCTTGGCGGAAGAAACCCCCGGCGCGGTCTGGGCCAACCAGTTTGACAATTGCGCCAACCGCAAGGCGCATATCGAAAGCACCGCGGCTGAAATCTGGGCGCAAATGGACGGCCGGATCGATGGCTTTACTTGCGCGGCGGGGACCGGCGGGACCATCGCCGGGGTCGGGCTGGGGCTGAAGGCGTTTGATGAAAAGGTGACCATCGCGCTGACTGACCCGCACGGCGCGGCGCTGTACAACTATTACGCCCATGGTGAGCTGCTGGCCGAAGGTAATTCGGTGGCCGAAGGGATCGGGCAGGGGCGGATCACCGCCAACCTGGAAGGCGCGCCGATCGATACCCAGTTCCGCATTTCGGACGAGGACGGGCTCGCCTGGGTCGCGCGGCTGCTGCGCGAAGAGGGGCTGTGTCTGGGACTGTCCTCCGGGATAAACGTCGCCGGAGCGGTCGCGCTGGGGCGGCAACTGGGCGCAGGTGCGCGGGTGGCGACGATCCTGTGCGATACCGGCTTCCGCTACCTGTCGTCGCTCTACAATGCCGACTGGCTGCGGGCCAAAGGCCTTCCGGTCTTCCCCTGGCTCGCATGATGCGCTAGACTGCGCCTCGATGGCAACACAACCGCCACGACAGGTCGCACACCTGACTGCAGATCGGCAGGCTCCGGCACCGCAACACTATGTGGCGCCCAGCGCCCGGGATTTGCGCGCGCAAAGTGTTCACCGCTTGCAGGTCGGGCTGTTTGGGCTGGCGGCGATGCTGCTGCTGGTCGGGCTCGCCAACATTATCATGGACCGCGCCCGCCTGGTCGATGCCGCAGCGGCAGGGATCAGCGTTGCAGGCAGTGCGCAGCCGACCGAAACGCCGCAGGCTGATCCGCTGGCTGATATCGGGGTGGTTCCCGCCGCCTCCCCATCGGAATCGAGCGCGCCTGCTGCCACCGGAACCCCCGGCAATTAACAAGCGCTGGCATGGCCTGCTCGGTGCTGTGTTGGTACTTGCCGCCTGTGCGGGTGCCTGGCACTGGCACGCCGCGCACAGCCAAGCGCGCACCGCCCCGACCGGGCTGTTCACCACTTTGCCAATCCTGTGGAACGAGGCGGGCTCCGTTGCCGAACAGCTGGGCGGTGCGGATGACCCGCACTGGGCCCGCGCGGTGATTGCGAATGGCGGCCAGATCGTCCCGCTTGATGTGCTGGCGGCACCCGGCGGCACCGGCCCGCTAACCGGCTTGACCCGGCTGGTGGTCGCGCAGCCTCGGCCCTTGTCCGCCGAAGAAAACGTCGCGCTGGACCAATGGGTGCGCGATGGAGGGCAGGTCCTGCTGTTCGCTGATCCGGCGCTGACCGAGGGCTCAGCCTTTCAAATCGGCGACCGGCGGCGGCCGCAGTCTACCGTGCTGCTCTCCCCGATCCTGCGGCGGTGGGGGCTCGACCTGTTGTTTGACGAAGCGCAGCCGCTGGCCGGGCAGTCCGTCAGCTTGGGCCAGACCAAGTTGCCGATTGCGCTGGCTGGGCGATTTGCGCTGCTGCCCGGCGCAACCTGCCTGCTCAGCGCTGCGCAAGTGGTGGCCGTCTGCAACGTCGGGCGCGGGCGGGTAACAGCGGTGGCCGATGCCGCGGTGCTGGAGCGGAACGATCCCGATGGGCAGGGTCAGTTGGCACTGCAAACACTGCTTTCCCAAGCCTTTACAGCTCGCTGAACCCGCAACGCGGGAAATTGCGGGACCGATTCCGAGTCGCATGCAGAGATTCGCCGATAACCTCTTGTTTTTGCGTGAGAACAAATCATGAATTAGAGAGCTGATGCTCGAAAGTGAGAGGAATCAAATCTCAATAAATCATTAATTTACCGTCTATACCCGTGAAATCCCGCAATTTTCCCTTTCATCCCCGAAACCGTGTCGCTAAGGAGTCTGTTCATCGACATGGTTTGCTTCGCCGCACCCCGATGGGGGTGATCTGGCCGCGAGGGCGCGCGGCTGGGCGAAGGAGCTGTTTTTCGGGGTCGTGTGGCCCAAGGTGCGGGGGTTTGAAGCAGGGACGTGGAGGGTGCCGGGGTCATCAGTTACAGCGGCCAGGGCTTTTCGCTTCGCGGCGAAAAGAGCCGCTTCGTACTGCCCCCGCAGTTCCGCAAGACCGTGCGCGAAAGCTCCGACGGTGCGCGCGTGCTGTGCCTGGCCAAGCATGACCGCTGGAATTGCCTGACCGGCTTCGGTCTGTCCCGCCGCGAGGCCTTTGCCGCCCAGTTGGACCGCGAAGAGACGATCGCGCTGCAGGCCGGCCGCGACTTCGACCGCGATCTGCGCGCGGTGCAGCTATACGGCTTTTCCGAAGTGCCATTTGATGATTCAGGCCGCTTCATCATGCCCGACCACCTGGTCGATCTGGGCAATCTGGCGATCGACGCCAGCAAAGGGCTGTTCTTCTCGGGCGCGGGCGCATTCTTCACCATCTGGAACCCGGCGGAGCTGGCGCGGATGGGCGCTGGCTGGGAAGGCGCGCAAGCCGCTTGCACCATGCTGGCAGCGGAAGCCGCCGGGAAGGCGAAGAAATGACCGCCGACCCGCACATCCCGGTGTTGCTCGATGAGGTCATCGCCGCGCTCGCGCCCGTGCCGGGTGCGGTGATCATCGACGCGCACCTTTGGCGCAGGCGGCTATACCCGCCGCTTGCTCGATGCCGGGGCGACGGTCCACGCCTTTGATCGCGATCCCGATGCCATCGCTGCCGGATCGGCCTGGCCCGAAACCCGCGAGACCCCGCCGCGGCTGGTGCTGCATCCGCGCCGCTTTTCCGAAATGGTCGCGGCAATGGCCGAAGCTGGGATCGCGCAGGTTGATGGGATCACGCTGGATATCGGGGTTTCGTCGATGCAGCTTGACCAGGCCGAGCGCGGCTTTGCCTTTTCCAGCGACGGTCCGCTCGACATGCGGATGGCGCAGGACGGGCCGAGCGCTGCGGACTTTCTGAACTCGGCAGACGAAGCCGAGATTGCCGATGTGTTGTTCCAGTATGGCGAAGAACGCCAGTCGCGCCGGGTTGCGCGCGCGATCATTGCGGCGCGCCCGCTGGAAACCACCGGCCAACTGGCGCAGGTGATCCGCAAGGCGCTGAACTATCGTCCGCATTCGAACAAGGGCCCTGCGCCCAAGGACCCCGCGACCCGCTCGTTCCAGGCGATCCGGATTCATGTGAATGCGGAGCTGGAAGAATTGCACGCCGGGCTGGCGGCGGCAGAGACGCTGCTGACGGCGGGCGGACGGCTGGCAGTGGTCAGCTTTCACAGCCTCGAAGACCGGATCGTCAAGCAGTTCCTGCGCGACGCAAGCGGCGCAGCGGCGGGCGCATCGCGGCACCTGCCGCAGACCCGGACCAGCAACGCAGTCCCGGTGTTTCGCGACGTCGCCAAAGCCGTGCGGGCTGGCGCGGCCGAGCTGGCGCGCAATCCGCGCGCGCGCTCGGCAACCTTGCGCAGCGCAGTGCGCAGCGATGCGGCTGTTCGAGACAGGAGGGCGGCATGAACCTCACCAGAGACCGGCTGCGTTCGATCGGCTGGGCCGCCGTGCTGCTGACCTGCGCGGCGCTGACTCTGGCGCTGACCTTCCGCGTCAATGCGGTGAAGAGCCAGGTTCGGCTGGCCGAGCGCCAGATCGTTGCGTTGAAGCAGGAAAAGCTATTGCTCGAAACCGAGTTCGAGACCCGCGCCAACCAGCAGCAGCTGCGCACGCTCAACGAGGTGGAATTCGGCTACCAGGCCCCTACTGCGGGGCAGTACATGGAAAACGAGCGGCAACTGGCCAGCCTGGCGAAGCCGCGCGCAGCTGATGCGCCAGCCCCGCTGCGGGTGGCGAGCGCCGATCCGCTGGGCGACGACGAGGGCGGATTGCCTGCGATGGTCTCACCGCTGACCGGCCAAGCGATGGCGGCAGAGGCGGGCGCCAAGCCGCGCGCCAAGCCGGTCACCGCGGCGACTTTGGGTGACCGGCTGGGCCGGATCGAGCGCGCCTCGACGGCAGACGGAGCGCGTGCAGAATGACCGCCATGGCGATCTCCACTGCGGTGTCGAGCGGCCGGATCGAGCTCAGCAATGAGCGCCAGCGTTCGCTGCTGCTGGCGCGCTGGCGGATGCTGTGGGTGGTCGGGCTGTTCAGCCTGATCGCACTGATCGTGGTATTGCGGATCGGCTTTGTCGGCTTGGTCAAGGCCGCCCCTGTGCGGCAGGATCTGGCCTCGGCGCTGCTGCCCGAGCGCGGCGATATCGTTGACCGCAACGGCCAGCCGCTCGCCCGCGCGTTTCCGGCCTATGCGCTGTGGTACAATCCGGCGGCGCTGGGCGGCGATGGCCCGCCGCTGGTGCGCTCGCCCAAGGAGGTGGCGGCGGCGCTGGGGCGGATATTCCCGAATGAGGATCAGGCGCGGCTGACCGAACGGCTGGCCGCAGGCAAGCCGGGCTATCTCCGGCGGCGGATCCTGCCGGAGGATGCCAACCGGATCCACGCGCTGGGCGAACCGGCGCTGGAATTCCCGCGTGAGATTGAACGGTTTTATCCGCAAGGTTCGATGGCATCGCACGTGCTCGGCTATGTGGGGGCGGATGGCGCAGGCCGGGTCGGGATGGAGCAGGTGTTCAACCGCCAGCTGACCGACCCTGCGACGCGTGGCCAGCCCGCGACGCTCGCGCTCGATATTCGCGTCCAGGGCGCGCTGGAAGACGAGTTGCTGCGCGGTATGCGTGAAAGCAACGCCAAGGGCGGCGCGGGGATCGTGCTGGACGTGGATACCGGTGAAGTGGTCGCATTGGCATCGCTGCCCTCGTTCAACCCCAACCTGATTGACCAGATCGGCGCCGGCAACATTTTCAACCGCATGACCAACCAGGTCTATGAACTGGGCTCCACCTTCAAGCCGATCACCGTCGCCGCCGCGCTTGATGCGGGGACCGTGACGAACCTTGGCCGCCGCTATCAGGCGGCGCGGCCGATCGCGATCGGGGGCTTCCAGATCCGGGACAGCCACGCGCTGGGCGCTTCGCTCAACGTGCCTGAATCGCTGATCCATTCGTCCAACATTGTCACCGCGCAGATCGGTGATGAACTGGGCAGTGCCAGGCTGAACGCAACCATGCGCGCGCTGGGGATGAACGAGCGGCCCTATATCGAACTGCCCGCCAAAGGCTTTCCGCTCTGGCCGAAGGGCGAATGGTCGCAGATCACGACGATGACCGTGTCCTACGGCCACGGGATCGCGGTAACGCCGCTGCATCTGGCCAGCGCCTATGCCGCGCTGGTCAATGGCGGGATCTGGCGGCCAGCGACTCTGAAGCGGGTGCAGCCCGGCAGCTTACGTACCCGGTCGCCGCGTGTTCAAGGCCTCGACCAGGGCGCGGATGCGGCAATTGCTGCGGATGATCGTCAGCATCGGTACGGGCAAGAACGCCAATGCCGCTGGCTACCGCGTCGGTGGAAAAACCGGCTCGGCGGAAAAGCCCGGCGCGGGCGGATATCGGCGCACGTCGCTGGTCGCGACCTTTGCTGCGGCGTTTCCGATGGACCGCCCGCGCTATGTGATCATCGCCATGCTGGACGAGCCGCAAGGCACCGCTGCGACTTCAGGACAACGCACCGCCGCATGGAATGCTGCGCCGGTGGTAGGGCGGGTTGTGCCCCGGATCGGGCCGCTGCTGGGGATCATGCCCGACGATACCCGCGACGTAGATATCTCTGACCTGGCCCCGCTGGTCGGGCGGGGCGGCGGTGAATGATCCTGGGCGGACATCAGGTCACCGGCTTTGCCATCGATCACCGCAAGGTCGCGCCCGGCACGGTGTTCGGCGCGTTTCGCGGCGCGGCCTTCAACGGCGAAGACTTCATCCCCGCAGCGGTTGCCGCCGGGGCGATTGCAGTGGTGGCTCGGCCGGACGCCAAGGTTGACGGGCGCGCTGCATCTGGCCGAAGCCAATCCGCGCCAGGCCTTTGCGCGGCTGGCCGCGCAGTTTTTCACGCCCGTGCCCGAAACCGTGGTCGCGGTAACCGGGACCAACGGCAAGACCTCTGACGTCGAGATGACCCGGCAGATCTGGCGGATGGCTGGGTCACCGCGCGGCCTCGATCGGCACGCTGGGGGTGACCACGGCGGATGAGAGCATTTCGACCGGGCTGACCACGCCCGATATCGTCACGTTCCTTGCCAACTGCAGCGGGCTGGCGCGCGAAGGGGTGACCCATCGTGGCCTATGAAGCGTCGAGCCACGGCCTGTCGCAATACCGCAACGAAGGCGTGCGCGTGGCGGCGGCGGGCCTTCACCAACCTCAGCCGCGATCACCTCGATTACCACGCCGACATGGACGATTACTTCGCAGCCAAGATGCGGCTGTTTGACGAAGTGGTTGATCCTGCTGGCACCGCAGTGATCTGGGCCGATGATGCCTGGTCGGAGCGCGCCATTGCGCATGCGCAACAGCGCGGACTCGCGCTGCATGACGGTAGGCCGGTCGGGTACCGCGCTGCGGCTGATTTCGGCAGCGCCGGGTCAGCTGGGCCAGATGCTGGAGATTGAGCACGCTGGCGCTCGTCCGCAAGGTCAAGCTGCCGCTGATCGGGGCCTATCAGGCCGCCAATGCGCTGGTCTCAGCCGGGCTGGTGATCGCCACCGGCGGCCATGCCCGCGCAAGTGTTCGACGCGCTCGCCCGGTTGCAGCCGGTGCGCGGGCGGCTGGAACGCGCCGCGATGACCCGTGCCGGGCGCGCCGGTCTATGTCGATTATGCACATACTCCAGATGCACTCGAAGCCGCGATCTCCGCACTGCGTCCGCATACCAGCGGGCGTCTGATCGTGGTGTTCGGTGCGGGCGGCGATCGTGACCAGGGCAAACGCCCGCAAATGGGCAGGATCGCCGCCCAACACGCTGACCTCGGGATTGTCACCGATGACAACCCGCGCGGCGAAGATCCCGCGTGCAATCCGCGCGATGGTGCTGGCGGGTAGCGGCGGCTTGCGCGAAATCGGCGACCGCCGCGCCGCGATTGCCGCCGCAATCGCCGAGGCCGGGCAAGGACGACATCGTCCTGATCGCAGGCAAGGGCCACGAACAGGGTCAGATCATCGGGGCGGGTGCAGACGATGCGAGTTTTGCCGTTCGATGACGTGGCAGTGGTCCGCGAGTGCGCTGGCTCCGTACTGGAGGGACAATGAATGCGCGCGGTCCGCAAGTTGCTCGAATGGCCTGCCGATACCCGCGACGAACTGGCGCTGGCGCTCTGGACCGCGCGGACCATCGCGGCCGCCACCGGGGGCAAGGCCAGCGGCGACTTTCAAGTCGCCGGCGCAGAAATTGACAGCCGCGACGTGGTGCGCAGGCGATCTGTTCTTCGCGCTGAAGGGCGAAGCGATGGACGGGCACCGGTTTGTCGAAGCGGCCTTTGCCAAAGGCGCGGCCGCGGCGGTGGTCGATCGGCCCGATGACTGGGCCGCACGTGCTGGTCGAAGACACCTCGCAAGCTTTGGAGTTCATGGCCCGCGCCGCGCGCGAACGGACCCGGCGCGGATCATCGGGGTGACCGGCTCAGTCGGCAAAACCGGGGTTAAGGAAGCGATTTTCGCGGCGCTGGAACGCTCGTCGCGCGGGGCGGCGCACCGCTCGGTCAAAAGCTACAACAACCATGTCGGCGTGCCGCTCAGCCTGGCGCGGATGCCCGCGCGGGCGCGCTACGGCGTGTTCGAAATGGGCATGAACCACGCGGGCGAAATCGCGGCGCTGACCGTGCAAGTCCGCCCGCATGTGGCGGTGATCACCACGATTGCCCCGGCCCACATCGAAAATCTGGGCAGTGAAGAGGCGATTGCCGATGCCAAGGCGGAAATCTTTGCGGGGCTGGAACCGGGCGGGATTGCAGTGATCCCGGCGGACAGCCCGCACTATGCCCGGCTGAAGGCGGCCGCGCAGCGCCATGCAGGGTCGCGGTGATCTCGTTCGGGCGCTCGGCCCATGCCGATGTCCGCCTGCTCGATGCGGTGCGCGGCACCGGGCGGTGGTTCGCTGGTGACCGCAGAGCTGGGCGACCAGCGGCTGTGCTACACGATCTGCGCGCCCGGCGACCACTGGGTGACCAATTCGCTGGCAGTGATGGCGGCGGTCCGCGCGGCCGGGCGGCGATCTCGGCGCGGCGGGGCTGGCGCTGGCCGAAATGGAAGGGCCTCAAAGGGCCGCGGCGCGCGGTTTGAGATTGCCGTCCCGCAAGGCAGCGGAACCGCGCTGCTGATCGATGAAAGCTATAACGCCAACCCGGCTTCGATGCGCGCCACGCTAGCCAGCTGGGCCAGACTCCGGCAAGCCGCCGGATCGCCGTACTGGGGGCGATGAAGGAGCTTGGGCCGCATGGCCCGGCGTTTCATGCGCAGCTGATCGAGCCGCTTGTCGGCGGCGAAAGTCGATTATTGCCGTGCTGGTTGGCGACGAGATGCAGGCTCTGGCCGACGAACTGGGGAAATGCGCAGCTTCAGCGCTTGGCAGCAGCGCTTCGCTTCGCGCATTGCAGCGATGCAGACGCAGCGCTGGTCGCATTGCGCGCGCATGGCTGGGACAGCGGCGACGCGATCCTGGTCAAAGGGTCGAATTCGGTTGGTCTCGGCGCGAATCGTCGCCGCGCTGACCGCAACAAAAGGATTAAGATCAGGCATGCTTTACCTGATCGCGGAATATTTCCAGTTCGAGGGACTGGCGAACCTGATCCGCTATCAGACGTTCCGCGCGGGCGCGGCGCTGATGACGGCGCTGTTGATCGGGCTGGTGATCGGCCCGCGCTTCATCGTCATGCTGCGGATGCGCCAGGGCAAGGGCCAGCCGATCCGCGAAGACGGCCCGCAAAGCCACCTCGCCAAGCGCGGCACGCCAACCATGGGCGGGCTGATGATCCTGATCCGCTGGCGCTTCGGTGCTGTTGTGGATGGACCTTGGCAGCCCGCTGGTCTGGGCCTGCCTGGCGGTGACATCGGGCTTCGGGCTGATCGGGTTCCTGGATGATTACGACAAGGTCAAAAAGCGCAGCGCGGCGGGGCTGTCCAGCCGGGCGCGGCTGCTCGGCGGAATTCGCGATCGCCGGGATCGCGGCCTGGATCATGGTCGAGCAGGTCGGCACACCCATCTCTATGTGCCGTTCCTGTCGGACCACTATATCCCGCTGGGGCCGCTCTATTATGCCTTTGCGGCGTTCATCATGGTCGGGTTCGGCAATGCCGTGAACCTGACCGACGGGCTGGACGGGCTGGCGGCGATGCCGGTGGTCGATCGCGGCGGCGACCTTTGCGATCATCGCCTATCTGGCCGGCCGCGCCGATTTTTCCGCCTATCTTGGAATTCCGCATGTGCCGCGCGCGGGCGAACTGGCGATCCTGTGCGCCGGGATCATGGGGGCCTGTCTCGCCTTCCTGTGGTTCAACGCGCCGCCGGCGGCGGTGTTCATGGGCGATACCGGAAGTCTTGCGCTGGGCGGCGCGCTCGGGGCGATCGCGGTTGCGGCGCATCATGAGATCGTGCTGCTGATCGTCGGCGGGCTGTTCGTGATGGAAACTGCCTCGGTGATCATCCAGGTCGCGGTCTATAAACGCACCGGCAAACGCGTGTTCAAGATGGCGCCGATCCACCACCATTTCGAACAGAAGGGCTGGGCGGAATCGACCGTGGTGATCCGGTTCTGGATCGTCTCGATCGTGCTCGCGCTGATCGGCCTGTCCACGCTGAAGCTGCGGTGAGCGCCGGTGATCACTTCGCCCGCCTTTGCCGGAAAACGCTATGCCGTGCTGGGCCTTGCGCGCTCGGGATTGACGGCGGTCGGAATTGCTGCTGGCGAGCGGGGCGCAGGTGACCGCGTGGGACAGCCGCGAAGAACCGCGCAAGGCGCTCGAAGGCCGCTGCGAGCTGGCCGATCCGCCGGCGATCGATCTGGCCGGGTTCGCCGGAGTGGTGGTCTCACCCGGGGTGCCGCTCAACACCCATCCGATTGCCGCCCATGCCGCCGCCGCCGGGGTGCCGGTGATCGGCGATATCGAACTGTTCGCGCATGGCCCGGCCCGATCTTCCCGCGCACCGGGTGGTCGGGATCACCGGGACCAACGGCAAGTCGACCACCACCGCGCTGGTCCACCACCTGCTGAAAAGCGCGGCGCTGCCGGTGCGGATGGGCGGCAACATCGGCCTGCCAGTGCTGGGGCAGGCTGCCGCTTGCCTGCGGGCGGCGTCTATGTGCTGGAACTGTCGAGCTATCAGATCGACCTGACCCGCAGCCTCGATTGCGATGTCGCGGCGCTGCTCAATATCACCCCCGATCACCTCGATCGCTATGACGGGTTCGAAGGCTATGCCGCGTCCAAGGCGCGGCTGCTTCGCGATGCAGAGCGCGGGCCATCATGCAGTGTTCGGGATCGGCGATCCCGAGACCCAGGCGATTGCCGCGCGCGAACGCGGCGCGGCATCTGCCGGGCACGGTGCACGAAGTCGACGGGGCGGACTTGCGGCGCTGCAGCCCGACTGGCCGACTCGTTGCAAGGCCCGCACAATCTCCAGAACGCGGCGGTAGCGGTGGCGATTGCGACCGCGCTGGGGCTGACCCCGGCGCAATGGCGCCCGGCGCTCGCCACGTTTCGCGGCCTGCCGCACCGGATGGAGCGCGTCGCCGAAGCGGGCGGCGTGCTGTTCATCAACGACAGCAAGGCCACCAACCCGGCCTCGACCGCGCCGGCGCTGGCCGCTTTCCCGCCACGTTCAAGGCCGGCGTAGCGGTAAGCGGGTCCACTGGATCCTCGGCGGCCTGCCCAAGGGCGACGATCTGGACGAATGCGCGCCGTGGTTCGGCAATGTCGCGGCGGCCTATACCATTGGCGAGGCCGGGCCGCGCTTTGCCGACCTGCTGTCACCGCACATGCCGGTGCAGCGCAGCGAAATGATGTGCGAGGCGATCCGCCAGGCGATCGACGCGGCGAAGCCCGGCGATGTCGTGCTGCTGTCCCCGGCCTGCGCCAGCTTTGACCAGTTCCGCGATTACGAAGCGCGCGGCGATACCTTCCGCCAGATTGTCCAGGCGCTGATCGCGGATGCCGAAGCCGATGCCTGCGCCGGACCGCAGGAGCTAGGCACCGCCTGATGGCCAGCCAGCCGCCCTTTGTGCCCGCACGCGGGCCAGCACCGTCGACCGGGCGGGCGCCGCAGCGCGCGCGCTCGCGCCGCAGCGAGTTGGCGATCTGGTGGCGCGAGATTGACCGGGTCCTGCTGGCGCATCGTGCTGCTGCTGATGGCGATTGGCACGGCGGCGGTCGCGGCGGCCTCGCCCGCCAGCGCGCGGCGGCTGTCGACCGCGGCGGTCAAGCTGGACGATCTGCTATTTCTTCTACGATCCATCTGCGCTGGCAGGTGCTGGGGCTGATCGCGATGTTCTTCGCCTCGCTGCTGCCACGTGATGCAGGCGCGGCGGCTGGGGATCGTGCTGGGCGGCGATGATGCTGGTCGCCGCTGCTGCTGGTTCCGGTGCTGGGCTTCACGATCAACGGCGCGCGGCGCTGGATCAACCTGGGCGCTTCGCTCCAGCCGTCCGAATTCCTCAAGCCGGCCTTTGCGATCTGCCTCGCCTGGATCCTGTCGTGGCGGGTGCGCGATCCGCAACTTGCCGATGGTGGAGACTGGCGACCGGGCTGATGGCGCTGATCGCGCGCCTGCTGATGCTGCAGCCCGATTTCGGCTCGACGATCCTGTTCGCTGGGCGTCTGGTTCGTGCTGGTGCTGCTGTCGGGCTGTCGCTCAAGAGGATCGCGCTGATCGCGGGCGGGGCCGGGGTGGCGATGGTCGTGGGTGCCTATCTGTTCTATGACAATGCCCGCCACCGGATCGACGCCTTTCTGGGCGGCGGCACGGCCTTCGATCAGGTCGATCTGGCGCAGAAGACGCTTGCTGGCGGGCGGCTGGACCGGCTCGGGCCTGTGGCTCGGGCTCACGTAAGCTGGGCCTGCCCGAAGCGCATACCGACTATATCTTCTCGGTGATCGGCGAGGAATTCGGGCTGCTGATCTGCGCGGTGATCGTGCTGCTCTATTTCGCGCTGATGCTGCGGGTGCTGATGCGGCTGGTGGACGAGGAGGACCTGTTCACCGTGCTCGCCGCTGCCGGGCTGGCCACGCAGCTCGGCGGACAGGCGTTCATCAACATGCTGGTCAATCTGCAGCTGTTCCCGTCCAAGGGGATGACCCTGCCGCTGATCTCCTACGGCGGTTCGTCGACCATTGCGCTGTGCCTTGGGATTGGCTTGCTGCTGGCGATCACCCGGCGCAATCCGTTTTTGCAGCGCGAGCCGCGTTCCAGCGTAAACGATACAGGAGCTGGGCGATGAGCGCGTGTCAACCGCCACTATGTGCTGGCCGCAGGCGGCACCGGCGGGCATCTGATCCCGGCCTTTGCGCTGGCGATCGAGCTGGAGCGGCGCGGGCATCACGTTGCGCTGATCACCGATGCGCGCGGGGCGAAGTTGCCGGGCAAGCCGGAATTCGCTGGTGACCCACGTGCTGCCCGCCGGGCGGATCGGCAAGAACCCGCTGAAGTGGCCCAACGGGATCGCTGCGATCCTGGAAGGGCGGCGGATGGCGCTGCGGCTGTTTGAAAGCTTTCAGCCGGCTGCGTGGTCGGGTTTGGCGGCTATCCGGCCTTTCCGGCGCTGCTGGCGGCGATCGAGCGCGGGCGTGCCCAGCATTGATCCATGAACAGAACGCGGTGCTGGGCCGGGTCAACCGGTTCCTCGCCGGCCGGGTCGCATGCAATCGCCACCTCTTACCGCGAGAGTCGAGCGGCTGAGCCGACAAGCACGCGGACAAAGTCCATCTGGTCGGCAATCCGATCCGCCCTGAAGTGCGCGCGCTGCGCGAACAGCCGTTCCCGGCATTCAGCGAGGACGGGCTGCTGCGGGTGCTGGTGACCGGCGGGCAGCCAGGGCGCGGGCGTGCTGTCCCAGGTGGTGCCCGATGGGCTGGCGATGCTGCCAGCCCGCGCTGCGCACACGGCTGCAGGTGACCCAGCAATGCCGCGCCGAAGACATCGAGGCAGTGCGCGCGCGCTATGCCAGCCATGGTATTCCGGCAGAGCTCGGCACCTATTTTGAGAACATGGCCGAGCGGCTGGCCGATGCGCATCTGTTCATCGGCCGCGCCGGGGCATCGACCGTGGCCGAACTGACCGCAGTGGGCCGTCCGGCGATCCTCGTGCCGCTGCCGATCGCCACCGACGATCACCAGGCCGCCAACACCCGCGAGATCTGCGCCGCCGGCGGCGCGCGGATGATCCGGCAGGACAAGTTCACCGCGGTGGAACTCGCCAAGCAGATTCAGGCGATTGCACAGAGCCCCGAAACACTCGCCACCGCCGCGCATGGCGCGTGGAACTGCGGCTATCCCAATGCGGTCGAAGACCTGGCCGATCTGGTCGAAAGCTTCGGCGGCGCGCCGCTGATGGACGTGATCCGCGTCGCCCAGACGCGTCTGCGGCTACCGGTCAGGAACAGGTCGCGTGAAGGGTGTCGGCACCGATATCGGCACGATCCACTTTGTCGGCATCGGCGGGATCGGCATGTCCGGGATTGCCGAGGTGATGGCCAACCTAGGCTACACCGTGCAGGGCAGCGACATTGCCGAAGGCTATGTCGTCGAAGGCCTGCGCAAGCGCGGGATCAAGGTGATGATCGGCCACGCGCCGGAGAACATCGGCGATGCCGCCGTGGTGGTCACCTCGACCGCCGTGAAGCGCGACAACCCCGAAGTGGTCGCCGCGCTGGAACACCGCATTCCGGTGGTCCGCCGCGCCGAGATGCTGGCGGAACTGATGCGGCTGAAACGCACGGTTGCGGTAGCGGGGACGCACGGCAAGACCACCACAACCAGCATGGTCGCTGCGTTGCTCGATGCCGGCGGGGTCGATCCGACCGTGATCAATGGCGGGATCATCAACTCCTACGGTTCGAACGCCCGGCTTGGTGCGAGCGAGTGGATGGTGGTCGAGGCCGACGAGAGCGACGGCTCGTTCCTGCGGCTCGACGGGACCATCGCGGTGGTCACCAACATCGATCCCGAACACCTCGAACACTACGGCAGTTTCGACGCGATCAAGGATGCCTTCGTCGAATTTATCGAGAACGTGCCCGTTCTATGGCTGCGCGGTGCTGTGCATCGATCATCCCGAAGTCCAGGCGGTCATCCCCAAAGTCCGCGACCGCCGGGTGGTGACTTATGGCTTTTCCGCCCAGGCCGATGTGCGCGGCGAAAATGTCGCCGCCGATCCCCGGCGGCAACCGCTTCGATGTGGTGATCCGCCAGCGCGATGGCAGCGCAGCGCCGGATCGACGGGATCGAACTGCCGATGCCGGGGCGGCACAACGTCCAGAACGCGCTCGCCGCAGTCGGCGTCGCGGTCGAGATGGGCTGTGCAGACGATGCGCTGATCCAGACCGGCTTTGCCAAGTTCACCGGGGTCAAGCGCCGCTTCACCAAGGTTGGTGAGGTCGATCGGTGATGACCGTGATCGACGACTACGGCCACCACCCGGTCGAAATCCGCGCGGTGCTGTCGGCGGCCGCGCGAGAGGGCGTGCAGAACCGCGTGATCGCCGTGGTCCAGCCGCACCGTTTCACCCGGCTGCGCGATCACATGGAAGACTTCCAGGCCGCCTTCAACGATGCCGACATCGTCTATGCCGCGCCGGTCTATGCGGCGGGCGAAGCAGCCGATCGACGGCGTGGATTCCGCCGCGCTGGTCGAAGGGATCAAGGCGCGCGGGCACCGTTCGGCGCACGACGATCGCCGGGGCGGATGCCTTGGCCGAGGCGCTTGGCCGATGTGGCGCAGCCGGGCGACATGGTGGTCTGCCTTGGCGCGGGCGATATCACCAAGTGGGCTGCTGGCCTTGCCGATGCGATCAAGGCGAGGCGGGGGGCATGAAAAATTCCCTGCCTCCCGATTCAAACACCAACCCCCGTTCGTGTCGAGCGAAGTCGAGACACTGCGCGGTGTCTCGACTCGCTCGACACGAACGGGGTAAGCGGAAAGCTGACCGCCAACGCCCCGCTGGCCCCGCTGGTGTGGTTCAAATCCGGCGGCGCGGCGGACTGGCTGTTCGAGCCGAAAGACGTGGCCGATCTGCAACAGCTTCCTGCGCGATCTCGATCCGGCCGTGCCGGTGATGGCGCTTGGGCTGGGTTCCAACCTGATCGTGCGCGATGGCGGCTGGCCGGGCGTGGTGGTGCGGCTGGGCAAGGCCTTTGCCAAAGTCACCAAGGTCGGACGACCTGACGCTCGATTGCGGCGGCGGGGCCTCGGGCATCCTCGTCTCCTCGACCGCGCGCGATCAACGGCATCGCCGGGCTGGAATTCCTCCGCTCGATCCCCGGCACGGTCGGCGGGTTCGTGCGGATGAACGGCGGGGCCTATGGCAGCGAGGTCAAGGACGTGCTGATCGATTGCGACGTGGTGCTGCGCGATGGCTCGCTGCGGACGCTGTCGGTCGCGGAACTGCACTACACCTACCGCCACTCCGAACTGCCCGATGGCGCGATCGTGGTCGCAGCGCGGTTCAAGGGGCGGGCCGGCGATCCGGCGGACATTCAGGCCGAAATGGACCGCATCTCCGCCAGCCGCGAAGCCAGCCAGCCGCTGCGCTCGAAGACCGGCGGCATCGACCTTCAAGAACCCGGACGGCCACAAGGCCTGGCAACTGGTCGATGCCGCCGGATGCCGGGGCCTGACCATCGGCGGGGCGCAGGTCAGCGAAAAGCACACCAACTTCCTGATCAACACCGGCGACTGCCACCAGCGCCGATATCGAGGCGCTGGGCGATGAAGTGCGGCGGCGGGTGAAAGCGCAGTCGGGCGTTGAGCTGGAATGGGAAATTCAGAGGGTGGGCGGCCATGACCGTCCGCACCTCCGATCGAACAGCTATCTCGACAATGTCGCCAAGCACGGCTGCTTCATCATGTCGTCTTCGATCCGGACAAAGAGCCTTCGCTACTACGGTTTCCTAAGCGGTCGACGAGGTGATTGTTTTGCTGCAGTACGCATCTCGATGATCAACGAACTTTGTCGATGACGAGACCTGCTCTCGAAGATGGCTGCACATTGTCGGGCTGATTGAGGGTCGATTGCGTCGAAGGCAGATCATCGTCTGACCCTGCGGAGCATTCGGTCGCATTCTGGTACACCGCATCAATGCTGATCGCAAGCGTTCAGATTTGGCCCGGCGCACAGCAGGGCCTCTTCCTGGGATGGGGTGCCGCAGGGTTATCGACGATCAACCAGCACTTTACGATGACGGTGCACTAATGACCCTCCCCAAACTCCATGTCGCGGTCCTGATGGGCGGCTGGTCGAACGAGCGGCCGGTGTCGCTGATGAGCGGCGAGGGCATTGCCACGGCGCTGGAAGAGCGCGGCCACACGGTCACGCGGATCGATATGGACCGCGATGTCGCGGCCAGACTCACGGCCACCAACCCCGATGTGGTGTTCAACGCGCTGCACGGCTCGCCGGGCGAGGACGGGTCGGTCCAGGGCATGATGGACCTGATGGGGCTGACCTATACCCATTCGGGCATGGTCACCTCGGTGATCGCGATCGACAAGGAACTGACCAAGCAGGCGCTGGTCCCGCACGGGATTCCGATGCCCGGCGGGCGGATCGTGCCGGTGGCGGAAATCCACGAGCGCGATCCGCTTGAGCGGCCCTATGTGCTCAAGCCGGTCAACGAAGGCTCCTCGGTCGGCGTCGCGATTGTCACCGCCGAGGGCAATTACGGCAACCCGATCAGCCGCGATGCCAAAGGGCCCGTGGCAGGAATTCGATAGCCTGCTGGCCGAACCGTTCATTCGCGGGAAGGAGCTGACCACGGCGGTGCTGGGCGAACAGGGCGCTGATGGTCACCGAACTCAAGCCCAAGTCGGGCTTCTACGATTTCGACGCCAAATATACCGAGGGCATGACCGAGCATGTCTGCCCGGCAGAAATCCCCGACGAGATCACCCAGGCCTGCCTCGACACTGGCGCTGCGCTGCCACCGGTTGCTGGGCTGCAAGGGATGCAGCCGCACCGATTTCCGCTGGGATGACGAGCGCGGGCCTGGCCGGGCTGTTCGTGCTGGAAACCAACACCCAGCCGGGGATGACCCCGCTCAGCCTGGTGCCCGAACAGGCGCGGCATCTCGGGATCGAATATGGCGAGCTGGTCGAACTGATCATCGCCGAGGCGCTGGCGGAGAAGGCAAGCGACATGAGCCGCACAGATCAACCGCAAGCCGACCACGGCGCGCAAGGTCGCTGCGCGCAGGGCAGCGCGCGCTCGGTCCGCAGCGCCAGGGCGCGGACCGGCTCGGCGATCGATGCGGTGATGGCCTGGCTGCCGCTCAGCGAAGCAGCAGCTGCACCGGATGTTCCTGGCCGTGATCCTCGGCGGCGCGGTGGCGCTGGCCTGGATCGTCGCGAGCTTTGCCGGGGTGCCGGCGATGGCCTGCGGCGCAGCTCGCGCGGCTCGCTGTCGGATGCCGGGTTCCAGGTCCGCAAGGTCGAAGTGCGCGGGGTCAAAAACCTCAACGAGCTCAAGGTCTACGAGCGCGCGCTGGCGCGAAAACAACCGGGCGATGCCGATGGTCGATATCGAAGCGCTGCGCGGCGAACTGCTCGAGCTGTCGTGGGTCAAGGATGCGCGGGTTTCGCGGCAATTGCCCGACCGGCTGGTGATCGACATGGTCGAGCGCAAGCCGCACGCGGTGCTGCGCAAGGCCGACCGGCTGGTGCTGATCGATGCCACCGGGCACGAGCTCGAGCCGGTCTCCGCCGCGCGCGCCAAGGGCAAGCTGGTGGTCGCCGGGCCGGGCGCGGGCAAACAGGTGGCCGCGCTGGCGCGCTTGCTCGAAGCGGCCCCGGCGCTCAAGCCGCAAGTGCGCGAGGCCGAATGGGTCGGCAACCGCCGCTGGAACCTGACCTTCCAGACCGGCCAGGTGCTGGCCCTGCCCGAAGGCCCGCAAATTTCGGCCAAGGCGCTGATGAGCTTTGCCCGGCTCGACGGGACCAACCGCCTGCTGGGCGGCAAGGTCGCCGCGTTCGACATGCGCGCGCCGGACCGGATCTATCTGCGCGTGCCGGGCCGGACCGATCCGGTCGAAGCGAGCCAGCTCCGAGCCTACGAAAACCCAAGCCATGCCGAACCGGACCAAACCCGCCCCCAAGAAGGAGACCGAATGATGGCTGCGCCCCGCATTTCGCGCGTGTTCGGCGCGGTCAACATCGGCTCGTTCCGCATTTCGGCGATGATCGCGGGCCTGTCCGAAACCGGCGAGATGATCGTGCTCGGTTCGGGCCACCGCGCCGCGCAGGGGATCAAGCGCGGCTATGTCACCGATATGCAGGCCGCGACCTATGCGGTGCGCGACGCGGTCGAACGCGCCGAAAAGATCGCCGACGTTTCGGCATCGGCAGCGTCTATGTCGGCTGTTCGGGCGCAGGGCTGGCCAGCCAGATCGCGCAGGTCGAAGTCGATATCGGCGGGCGCCGGATCGAGCAGGACGATGTCGAACACCTGCTGGTCGCCGGGCGCGATGTGATCCAGCCCGACGGGCGGATGGTGCTGCACGCCCAGCCCGCGCATTATACGCTCGACGGGGCGGATGGTGTGGCCGATCCCAAGGGCCTCCATGCCGAACGGCTGGGGTCGATATCCACGTGATGCTGGCCGACGGCGCGCCGATCCGCAACATTACCGAAGCCGTGCAGAACGCGCACCTCGATGTCGAAGCGGTGGTCGGCTCGCCGATCGCGGCGGGCCATGCCTGCCTCAGCCGGAAGAGCGCGAGCTGGGCGTGGCGCTGGTCGAATTTGGCGGCTGAAGTGACCAACGTTTCGGTCTATGCCGGCGGCATGCTGCTGGGGCTGGCGTCGATCCCGCTGGGTTCGGGCGACATCACCGATGCGATCGCCAGCGCGCTTCGGCATTCGCCGCTATCAGGCCGAGCGGCTCAAATGCGTCCACGGTTCGGCCATCGCCAGCCCGGCCGATCACCGCGAGATGATCCCGGTCAACGCGCCGGGCGAAGAGGGCACCGGTCCGCTGGCGCGCCACGCCGACGACAAGAACCGCATTCCGCGCGCCGAACTGGTCTCGGTCATCACCGCCGCAGCTTGGCAACGCTGACCGAAGAGATCGGCCGCGCGCTGAAAGCGCTGGGCTTTACCGGCACGCGCGGGCAGCAGGTGGTGATTACCGGCGGCGGGGCCGAACTGGCCGGGCTGGCCGACTATGCGCAAGCCGCGCTCGGCAAGCCGGTGCGGATCGGGCAAGCCGCCGCAGATGAAGGGCCTGGCCGAGGCCCATGCGACGCCGGGATTTTCGACGCTGGCGGGGCTGGTGCTCTATGCCGTGGCCGATCCGGTCGATATCCGCTCGATCGGCCCGAGCTATCAGCCGACGCTGCGCTATTCCGGGTTTGCGCTGGTCAACCGGGTTTACCGGGCGATGAGGGAATATTTTTGAGCCGGGAGTTCGGCATGGCGGCTGTGGACAACGGCGAAAATTGGGCTTTGATTCGGCTGAATTCGAACGCGTGCAAGACCTGCGCCAATATACTGGATTTTACGTTCGCGTGCCTGACTGGAGAGCGCCATGAGCATCAATATCGGACCGCCGCTGTCGAAGAACTGCGGCCCCGGATCACCGTGATCGGCGTCGGCGGGGCTGGCGGCAACGCGATCGCCAACATGATCTCGGCCGAGATCGAAGGCGTCGATTTCGTCGTCGCCAATACCGATGCCCAGGCGCTGAACAATTCGATTGCCGAACACCGCATCCAGCTGGGCTCGGATATCACCCAGGGGCTGGGCGCAGGCGCGCGGCCGGAAGTGGGCCGGGCCGCGGCCGAAGAAAGCCTCGATCAGATCGAGCGCGCGCTGGAAGGCGTGCACATGTGCTTCATCGCCGCGGGCATGGGCGGCGGCACCGGCACCGGCGCGGCCCCGGTGATCGCCAAGGCGGCGCGCGACAAGGGCGTGCTGACCGTCGGCGTGGTGACCAAGCCGTTCCTGTTCGAAGGCACGCGCCGGATGCGCGCTGCCGATGCCGGGATCGAAGAGCTGCAAAAGCACGTCGATACGCTGATCGTCATCCCCAACCAGAACCTGTTCCTGGTCGCCAAGGCGGAAACGACTTTCAAGGAAGCCTTCCATGCTCGCCGACGAGGTGCTGCAGCAGGGCGTGCGTTCGATCACCGATCTGATGGTCATGCCCGGCCTGATCAACCTCGACTTTGCCGACGTGCGCTCGGTGATGGGCGAAATGGGCAAGGCGATGATGGGCACCGGCGAAGGCCACGGTGAAAACCGCGCGCTCGAAGCCGCTGAACGCGCGATTGCCAACCCGCTGCTCGATGGCGTTTCGATGCAGGGCGCGAAGGGCGTGATCATCTCGATCATCGGCGGCGACGACATGAAGCTGCTCGAAGTCGATGAAGCCGCAAACCACATCCGCGAACTGGTCGATCCCAACGCCAACATCATCTGGGGCTCGGCGTTCAACCCCGACCTGCAAGGCAAGATCCGCGTCTCGGTGGTCGCCACCGGGATCGAACAGAGCGCCGAAATGGCCGAAGAACGCCAGCCGCCCGTTCAACTTTCTCGGCCTCGCGCGGGCCGGTGCCGCCCGGCGGCAGCACCCGCTGCGGCCAAGCCGCTGTTTGACCGCGAAGCTGCCGAACCTGTGGCGGCAACGCCGGAACCTGAGCCAGTCAGCCGAAGCCGGAACCGGTCAGCGCCGAAGAGCCGCTCGATCTCGCGCCGAAACCGGCGCGATTGACGATGACTGGAGCGAATTTGACCGATGCCAGAGGGCGCTGAAGCCGCTGCCGAGCCGTTCGAGCTGAAACTGGAAGCGCCCGAAGGCAGCGATGCCGATCAGCGGACGCGGCAGATAGTGCAACGCCGGCAGATGACGGCCTGCTCGGCGATGCCTCGCGGCTGGTCGATGAAGACGCGCCTGTGCCGAGCCGGTTCTGACGCCCGCCCGGCGCGGCGGCGTGGGCTGGTTGCCTCGGGCAGCGAGGCGCGAAGACAGCAGCGGTGATGCCCCGGCCAACGCGGGCCCCGGATTGCTGGCGCCGGCTCGACCCTGTTCGAGCGCATGGCCAACCTCTCGCGCGGTGGCCGGACCACCGATGATGAAGACGAGGAAGCGACGGCGACGACGACGGCGGCTCGATCAGCATCCCGCGGTTCCTGGGGCGTCAGAACAACCAGTAATCCGGCAACGGGCGCGCGCCGGAACCAACCCGGGGCGTGCCCTTTGTTCTTGCGGGGTTCAGCCCGCAGCGGCTATCGCAGCGGTATTGAACACCATGACACGCCGCGCCTCCATCTCCGCCCTTGCCGCCGCCCTGCTTTGGGCCCTCGGCGGCGCTGTGCCTGCCGCTTGCGCAGGAGGATGACGAGACCGGATTCGGTCTCGATCCCGGTGGTGCAAGCTTTACCCGGCGGCGACAGCGAGCGCTTGAACGAAGCGCTCGGTCGGCTGGGACGCAATCCGCGCGATTTCACCGCGCTGGTCGATGCCGGTTACGCTGCGCTGGGGATGGGCGATAGCGACGCCGCGATCGGCTTTTTCGGGCGCGCCGATACGCTTGGCCCTGGCAATGGCCGGGTCAAGGCGGGGCTCGCCTGCGCGCATGTGCGCAAGGAGGATCCGTTCACCGCGATCCCCATGTTCGCCGAAGCCGAAAAGATCGCCCCGCTGGAGCCGCGCGCGCAGATGGACCGCGCGCTCGCTTATGACATGGTGGGCGATAACACCACGGCGCAGCGATATCTATCGCGCGGTACTGGCGCAGGGCCGAATGACGAGGCCAGCCGCCGGATGGCGCTGAGCCTGGCGATTGCCGGGGACAAGCCGGGGATGGAGACCGCGCTCTCGCCGCTGCTGCTGAAGCAGGACAAGACCGCCTGGCGCACCCGCGCGTTCAGCCTGGCGATCCTGGGCAAAGCCGAAGAGGCCGAGGCGATTGCGCGGTCGGCGCTGTCCGCCCGATCAAGCGGTCGCGATGGGGGCTTACCTGCGCTATATGCCGCGAGTTGACGGCGGCGCAGCAGGCCGCAGCCGGAAACCTGGGGTTCTTCCCGCGCGCCGCCGATATCGGCCGCGATGATCCGCGCGTCGCGCTCTATGCCCGGCCGCGCACGCGCGCTGGCCTCGGCAGACCGGCAGCTCGTGCCCGCTGGCCAGCCGCTGGGCCGCCCGGCGAGCAGCTCGCGCATTCGCGAACCGCGAAGATCGGCGCGCAGCTCGCGGCGGCGACGACCCGGCGCCAGCCCCGGCCGCAGTCCGCGCGCCACCAGCCGTCAGCCCCAGCCGTGAGACGATTGCCCCGGCCGTGACCGCGCGGCCCGTTGCAGCACCGATGCCGACACCGACACCCAAGCCTGCCACTGTCGCTGCGGTAGTGCCGCCGCCGCGACTCCAGACGCCGCCAGCGCCATCGCCCGCGCGGGTGTTCGCACAGCCAGCGGCAGCGGGCGTGCCAACGCCTGTGCCTGCGCCTGCGCTCGCTGCGCCGATGCCGACGCCGTGCCAACGCCGGTGCCGCCGCCGGTACCCGGTAGCCAACGCCAACCTCAACTCCAACCCCAACCCCTCCGCCCGCTCCAGCCGCCGCGCCGGGCTTTGCCTCGCTGGAAAGCCCGGCGCGCAGCAGCGCCCCGTTCGATCTGGCGCAGACCAGCGGGGCCGCGCCGGTGATCACCGCTGCCTCTCGCAGCCCGCCGTGGTCCCGCACCGCGCTCCACGCCCTACGCCGCAACGCCGCCCCAGCGCAACCCAAAGGCACGCTCGCCGATCTGTTCGCCGATCTCGCCACGCCCAGCCGCGAGGCGGTGCCGCAGGATGGCGCGGTGGATATCCGCACCATCGCCCCCGCCCGCCCGGCGGCAGCGCGCGCACCCCGGCGGTCACGCGCGGCGGCACGCCAGCGGTAAGCCGGGCGCGGTAACCCCGCCCAAGCCCGCCGCGCCCAGCCACCCCAGCCGGATCTGGGTGCAACTGGCCACCGGGCGCGACAAGGCCGCGCTGGGCTTCGATTGGCGCAAGCTGACCCGCGACGATCCCGAGGTGTTCAAGGGCCGCAAGCCGCAAGTCAGCGCGTTTGGCCAGTCCACCCGGCTGCTGACCGGGCCTTTTGCTAGCCAGGCCCAGGCCACCGCGTTCCTGGCGCAGCTGCGCAAGGCCGGGGTCAGCGGGGCCTACGTGTGGACCAGCCCCGCCGGGCAAGTGGTCGATGCGCTGACGGTGAAGTAAGGCCAGGCGCTCAGTGTGAGCCCGCGCATCAACAGCTTTTCCACACCTTCTAAACAGCCTTATCGAGTTTTGCGCAGGCCAGCGCGGGCAAGAGATTGTGCTGCGCAGCCGTGCGCCGCATCCACGCGCTCAGGCCCACGCACCGGAGCAGCATAGGTCTCATGATGTCAGGCAACCACGATATCGAACGGCATGAGGACTGCTGCGCCGGTCGATATGCTGGCCTCGCTGTTTGAAGCGCGCGGCTGGCCGTTCGAATTTGCGGGCGAGGATGAAATCGCCGGAGAAATCCAGGGCAGCTGGGCCAATTACACCGTGCGCGGGATATGGCGGCGCGAAGATCACGTGCTGCAATTGCTGTGCCTGCCCGACATCCGCGTGCCGGACGACAAGCGCGCCGCGATGTTCGAAGTGCTGGCGCTGGTCAACGAACAGGTCTGGCTGGGGCATTTTGATGTCTGGTCCAGCGGCGGCGTGCTGCTCTATCGCCACGGGCTGATGCTCGGCGACGACGGCCTGCTCAGCCTGGCCCAAGCCCAAGCCGCCGTCGAAGCCGCGATCGACGAATGCGACCGCTTCTACCCCGCGTTCCAGTTCATCCTGTGGGGCGACAAGACGCCTGCCGAGGCGCTGGCGAGCGCGTTGGTGGATGCGGCGGGGGAGGCTTAGGGGGTGGTTTGGCTGGCTTGGCGAGTGGTTGAAATTGCATTTCAGGGGAGCCTGGTCGGACAGGATTGAGGGGTCGAGGCACGCAAGCCGACGCTTAGTAAATCTGGCCCCAAGGAATGCGTTCCAGAATAATTCCAAATTTGACAATCATGAAATTTTTCCGTAACAAGCCAAAAGGAGGCTGGTTGCGATGGATGACAATAGCGGATCGAGGCAAAGTGAACTGAATTTTCAAGAAAGATCATCATGAGCACTATCGCACTCCCGCGCGAAACAGCAGTCTCCCGACTTGTCGGAGAGCTTAAGGCGATTGGCGGGCTTAAAGGCCGCGATCTGGCCAATATGCTCGGTGTTTCCCCACCAACCGTCACCCGCTGGAGTAAGGGCGAGGCGGACCCGACGATAGACAAGCAAACGGCTATGGCGCAGTTGCGTTGGGTCGCAGCTCGGCTGGCGGATTTCTACGAGCCGGATGAGGTGCGGCTTTGGTTACAATCGCCACATCCACAGTTGGCAGGCATTCGGCCCTATGACCTGATCGTCGACAACCGGACAGCTGAGGTACTTGAGGTGATCGAGCGGCTTGACAGCGGGGTCTATCTCTAAGTGGATCGGCGGCGCTCGCTCGACGATCGATTGCTAGATCTCGTAGGTGGGATCGATGGGCAGCCATATAAAGACGCCATGTGGCGAGTGGTCCGCAAAGGTCGGGACGTACTAGATGGCTCTCGTGGATCGGGCCGGTGGAATACTTCGGACATGTCGGTCCTTTATGGGGCTGCCAATCCTGATGGTGCCATTGCTGAAATCCATTTTCATCTCAATCGGGGGCAATCCGTGTTCCCCTCTCGGATGCGGCACAACCTTTTTGAATTGGAGGTCACGGCACGGCAGACGCTGGTGCTGGCAGACATGGATCACCTTAGGCGGCTAGGCGTTGAAGATAGTCGCTACCGCGAATTACTTTACACTCGCACGCAAGAGATCGCAGCAGCAGCGGCCTTCCTTGGCTTCGACGGGCTCATTGCGCCGTCCGCTCGGTGGAATTGTCAAAACATCATACTATTTCTTGATGCCATTGATCTCGAAGAAGTCCGGACGGTTTCGACCGAACCAGTCGATTGGAAATCTTGGCGGCAGGCTAATTCGTGAATTCGAGGACCACAAAGTCTGGCAACGCAAGTTCAAATTGGATGACTGCTGTTGTGAATTGCAATTCGACGACCGAAGGAACGGAATGTGATCGGAGGCAAACAGTTTCAATTTAAGCTCGACAAGAAACGACTGATCAAATCCTGAATTCGAAAATCGTTCTCCTCGCCCCGGACCAACTGAGCGCCGCAAGCACCTGCAGGGCGAGTCCCCCCTTTCCTACACCCCCAACCCCTGCCATGGTCGCCTTTCCGGCAGGGACGGGGGCTTTTTCGGTTCTCAGGACCCTGTGAATGTGTGAAGTTTCGGGCCGCATCTGGCCTGCGTGGGGAGTGTCATGACTGAGCGGATCCTGATTGTGGGCTGCGGCAATATGGGCGGGGCGATGCTCGCAGGGTGGCTTGCGGGGGGGCTTGATCCTGCGCGGTTTACGGTGGTTGATCCGGCGCTGGTGGCGGCGCCGGGCGGGGTGCGGTTGCTGCGCGAGCTGCCTGACGCACTGGCAGAAGAGCACTTTGATGCGGTGTTGCTGGGGGTGAAGCCGCAGTTGCTGGGGGCCCTCGCGCCGCGGCTGAGCGCGCTCGCGGGGGCGCGGACGGTGGTGCTGTCGATCCTGGCCGGGGTTGATCTGGCGGACTTGCGCGGGCTGTTTCCAAACGCTGGCGGGCTGGTGCGGATCATGCCCAATCTGGCGGCGGCGCTGGGGCAATCGCCGCTGGTGCTGGCTGCCGAGGGATGATGGGCGGGCTTGATCCGGCGATGCAGGCAGCG
Organism: uncultured Alphaproteobacteria bacterium; assembly: GCA_963802015.1. GTDB lineage: Bacteria > Pseudomonadota > Alphaproteobacteria > Sphingomonadales > Sphingomonadaceae > Novosphingobium. The sequence continues at coordinate 227,830 of CAWDHB010000001.1, read as the reverse complement.
GTCACCGCGCTGGTGCAGCCGCTGGGCACGGCGGAATGGTTCGCTGATGATCGCCAGTTCGATCTGCTGACCGCGCTGGTCGGTTCTGGCCCGGCCTTTGTCTATCGCCTGATCGAAGCGCTGGGCACGGGCGCGGCGGCGCTGGGGCTGGAGGCGGCGCAGGCCGAGCGGCTGGCGTTGGCGATGGTGCAAAGCGCGGTGGCGCTGGCGGCGCGTTCGGACCAATCGCCGCAAGAGCTTGCCCGCCGGGTCACCAGTCCGGGCGGGACCACGGCGGCGGGCTTGGCAGTGCTGGACGATGATGCGGCGCTGGCCGGGCTGATCACGCAGACCCTGCGCGCCGCGCGGGATCGCGGGGCGGAGCTGGCTGCATTGGCGCGGGGCGTGTAAATTGTGTTTCGCTCTGCCTAAATCGCTCCCCTCCCCTTGGGGGAGGGGTTGGGGGTGGGGGGGGGCAACGCTGGCGTGGAACCCCCATCCCAACCCTTCCCCAAGGGGAAGGGCTCAGATAGTCTTAGACTTAAAGCAAAAAGCCCAAACCACGCCCCCCAACACCGTTTGTCGGGTTTCACTTGAAACCTGAGCGGTTTGATCCGATATTCGTCGCCGGACCCCGGCTATCGCGCCGGGGCAGCAATGGAGATGTGAAGACCATGGCAAACTGGAACGACCCCCAGCCCACGCGCCCCGCTGATCGGGCGGGCTTCGGCGCGTCCCCCAGCCTGAACGGCGATGCCCTGGCAGGCACCACGATGGATCAGGGCCTGCGCAAGCACATGCTGTCGATCTATAACTACATGGCCTCGGGCGTGCTGCTGTCGGGCATTGTCGCGCTGTTGATGGCCAATTCGGGCATGGCGCAGGCGATGATGGCCTCGCCGGTCAAGTGGCTGGTGATGCTGGCACCGCTCGGCTTCGTGCTGGCGATCAACTTTGGCGTGAACAAGTTCAGCACCGGCACCTTGCAGTTGCTGTTCTGGGCCTTTGCGACCGTGATGGGCATGTCGCTATCCACGATCTTCCTGGTCTATACTGGCGGATCGATCGCGGGCACGTTCTTCGCTACCGCTGGCGCGTTTGCGGGGCTCAGCCTCTATGGCTATACCACCAAGCGCAACCTCGGCCCGCTCGGCACCTTCTTGTCGATGGGCGTAATCGGGCTCATCCTGGCGATGATCGTCAACATGATCTGGCCAATGCCGGGTCTGGCAGTCGCGATTCCGTTCATCGGCGTGCTGATCTTCGCGGGCCTGACGGCTTATGATACCCAGCGGCTGAAGCAGGAATATACCTATCTGCGCGGCACCGAGTTTGCGGGCAAAGCCGTGATCCTGGGCGCGCTGACGCTGTATCTGGACTTCATCAACATGTTCCAGTTCCTGCTCAGCTTCATGGGCAGCCGCGACTAAGATCTGACTGCCTTATGGCAAACACAAATGCCCGGCGTGCCGTCCAGCGCGCCGGGCATTTGCATTCTGCGCGCGCTGCGATAGGGAAGCGGCTTCATCGCGGGGCAAGCTGGGGCATGCCATGCAGGGGGTTTGAATGAGGGTCGCCATGAGCAGAGCAGTTTCGCGCAAGGTTTGGATGGGCAGTGTATTGGTGGCCCTGACCGCCGTGGCCGCCTGCGCGCCGGTCACGCCGCCGCCCCCGCCGCCTCCGCCCCCACCACCGCCGCCAGCCGCGATTGTCATCCCGCCGCGCCCGCTGCCGCCGCTGGGTGCATCGCCCAATGTCACCGTGCCGGCGGTGGGCCTGAATGGCCTGCGCCAGACCGTTAACAACGGGATCGGTACTGCCCAGATCAACTGGAATGTGCGGTCGGCCTTCAACGTCGCCGCGCTCAATTGCCAGCGGGCTGAACATGCGGAGATCCTGCCAGCCTACAAAGCCTATCTCAAGACCCACACCAAGGCGCTGACCGCGGCGAACAAGGGCGTCGATACCGATTTCAAGGGGCGCTACGGCGCAGCCTTCATCAAACCGCGCGAAGCCTATATGACGCAGGTCTACAACTACTTCGCGTTTCCTCCGACGCTGCAGGCGTTCTGCGACGCCGCTGTGCTGATGGCGCGCGATGTACCGCTGACCAAGGCTGGCGAACTGACCACCTTCTCCACGACGCAGCTGCCCCGGCTGGAAGGCGTGTTCGAACAGTTCTATCGCGCCTATGAACAGTACCGCACCGATGCGTCGCTGTGGGATGCGCGCTATCAGCCGATGCTGACGCCTGCGCCTCCGCCGATCTTCGTCCCGGCAGTCGGCCCAGCACCAGCGCCAGCTCCGGTTGCCACGCCAACGCCGGTGCCGAGCGGGGGCAAATAGCCGCGCGCCAAGTCCAAATCACACAGTGCTCAGGCCGGGCGGGACATTCCGCCAAAGATCGGCTATGGGCCCGCCATGCATTTTCTAGATCAAGCAAAAATCTTCATTCGGTCGGGCCAGGGCGGCCCCGGCGCGGTCGCGTTCCGGCGCGAGATGTACGTTGAATACGGCGGGCCTGATGGTGGCAACGGCGGCAAGGGCGGCGACATCATCTTTGAAGCGGTGCCGGGGCTGAACACGCTGATCGACTTCCGCTATGCCCAGCATTTCAAAGCGCCGCGCGGCGGGCATGGCTCGGGCCAGAACCGCAATGGCGCGGCGGGCAAGGACTTGCTGATCAAGGTGCCGCTGGGCACGCAGCTGATTTCCGACGAAGACCGCGAAACCGTGCTGCTTGATTTGACCGAGATTGGCCAGCGCGTGACTTTTCTGGCCGGGGGCATGGGCGGGCGCGGCAACGCCAGTTACAAGACCAGCACTAACCGCGCCCCGCGTCAGCATCAGCCGGGCGAAATGGGGCAGGAGATGTACGTCTGGCTGCGGCTGAAGCTGCTCGCCGATGCCGGGCTGGTCGGGCTGCCTAACGCCGGGAAAAGCACTTTCATCAACCAGATTACCAATACCAAGGCCAAGGTCGGGGCCTATGCCTTCACCACGCTGACCCCGCAGCTGGGGGTGGTGCATCACAAGAACCGCGAATTCGTGCTCGCCGATATCCCGGGCCTGATTGCCGGCGCGGCCGACGGCGCAGGGATTGGTGACCGGTTCCTGGGGCATATCGAACGGTGCCGGGTGCTGATCCATCTGATCGACATCAATGGCACCGATCCCGCCGAGGCGCTGGAGATTATCGAGGAAGAACTGGAGGCCTATGGCGGCGGGCTGAAGGAAAAGCCGCGCCTGATCGCGCTCAACAAGATCGACACCGTCGATGCGGAACTGGTCAAGGCCTTTACCAAGGAGCTGAAGGCGGCGGGCGCAGACAAGGTCTATCCGATTTCCGGCGCCACCGGCCAGGGGATGGACAAGCTGCTCGACGCGGTGATCAGCCACCTGCCCGCCGCTACCGTCACCGAACGCCCGGCGGGCGCGCAGGAAGAGCTGGACGCGGTGCCGTGGTCGCCGGTGTAATCAGAGGTTGAGTTCCGACTGGCGGTGCAGTCCAGCCCGCAGTTGGTAGTCCATCGAGCACGAGTCACTAAATCTGCATCACTTCGCTCGATGCCCGCTCATCCTGAGCCTGTCGAAGGACCATCGCGCGCACGCGACCGTGCCGTAATAGGAGGGTGCTTCGACAAGCTCAGCATGAGCGGGTTTGGTTCAGACGTACCGCTTGTCGTTCTAACGGGCCAACGGCATGCACAATCGGCTTTCCTACACACTGCAAGACCGGCTAGGTTGCGCGACCCGCTGAGGATCGAACCTGCCATGCTGCTGCGAAGTCTATCGTGCCTGCTGAAATTCACCGCCGGTTCGGGCGAATTGACTGTGAACTTGCCCACAATTCTGCGGGTTCCGCGTGATTGCCGGGAGCACGGTTGCATCGCGGGCACAAATCCGTAATCGCCACACTATGACCATCGCCCGCCTTTCCGACCTGACCGATCAGAGCGCCTGCCCCCGGCTGGTGATCAAGGTTGGCTCGTCGCTGCTGGTTGGCGCGGACGGACTGCGGCGGGGTTGGCTCGAAGGGCTGGTGGCAGAGATTGCGGCGGCGCGGGCGCGTGGGCAGGATGTGATCGTCGTTTCGTCCGGGCGCGATTGCGCTGGGCGCGGCGCGGCTGGGGCTTGATAAAGGCGGGCGCGGGAGCCTCGCTGATGCCCAGGCTGCGGCGGCGGTCGGCCAGATTGCGCTGTCGGGGCTGTGGGCCGAACTGCTGGGCGGGCACGGGATCACCGCCGCGCAGTTGCTGCTGACGCTGGAAGATCTGGAAGACCGGCGGCGCTATCTGAATGCCACTGCTACGCTGACCCGGCTGCTCGATGCCGGCGCGGTTCCGGTGGTAAACGAGAATGACAGTGTCGCCACGCAGGAAATCCGCTTTGGCGACAATGACCGGCTCGCCGCGCGCGTGGCGCAGGCAGCGCGGGCCAATGCGGTGCTGTTGCTGTCTGACGTTGACGGGCTGTTTGATCGCAACCCGGCCGAGACCGGCGCGCGGCTGCTGCCCGAAGTCCGCGGGGTAACGGCGAAGATACACGCCATGGCGACTGGCGGCAGCACTTCCGGCATGGGGTCCGGCGGGATGACCAGCAAACTGCAAGCCGCCGAAATTGCCGAGCGCGCCGGGATTGCGCTGGCGATTGCCTCGGGCCTGCACGATGCGCCGATTGCGCGGGCGACGGCGCAGGGAATCGGCACGCTGTTCCTGCCGCTGCGCAACGATGGCGGGCGCAAGGCCTGGCTGGGCGGGCGGCTGCGGCTGAAAGGCGCGCTGATGATTGACGCCGGGGCGGCACGGGCGCTGGCCAAGGGCTCCAGCCTGCTGGCCGCCGGGATCACCAGCATTGACGGCGCGTTCCAGCGCGGCGATGCCGTGGCCATCCGCGATGCAGGCGGGAGCGGCGCTGGCGCATGGGCTGGTCGAATACGACTGCGGCAGAGTGCACCGCGTTGATGGGGCGGCAATCGGGCGAGCACGCGGCGCTGCTGGGCTATGCCCCGCGTTCGGCCGTGGTCCACCGCGATCAGCTGGTGCTGCTGTGACCATCGCGATCACTGGCGCGACCGGCTTCGTCGGGCAGACGCTGGTGGACCGCGCACTGGCGGCGGGGATTGCCGTGCAAGCGCTGACTCGCCGCCCGCAGGAACCCCGCACAGGCGTGATCTGGGTGCGGGGCGATCTGGACGACGCAGCGGTCTTGCGCCAGCTGGTCAGCGGAACCGAAGCCGTGATCCATGTGGCCGGGGTGGTCAACGATCCTGCCGCGTTTGAAAGCGGCAATGTGCGCGGCACGCTGAACGTAATCGAAGCGGCCAAGGCGGCGGGGGTGCAGCGGCTGATTCACGTCTCGTCGCTGTCCGCGCGCGAGCCGGAGCTGTCCGCCTATGGCGCGAGCAAGGCGCGCGCGGAAAAGCTGGTCATGGCCAGCGGGCTCGACTGGACGATTGTTCGCCCGCCCGCAATCTATGGCCCGCGCGATGCCGATATCTTTGAAATGTTCCGGCTGGCGCGCTGGGGCGTGATGCCGATGCCGCCGCGTGACGGGCGCAGTTCGGTGATCCACGTCGATGATCTGGCGCGGTTGCTGCTGGCGCTGATCCCGGGCGGCGAGGGCGTCACCGGGCGCAGCTTTGAGCCCGACGATGGGCGCAAGCAGGGCTGGAGCCACTATGAACTGGCGCGCGCGATCGGCTGGGCGATGGGCCGCCGCCCGTGGGTGCTGCACCTCAGCCAGGCGGCGCTGGAACGCGCGGCGCGGGCCGATCAGTTCCTGCGCAAAGGCAAAGCCAAGCTGACGCTCGACCGGGCGCGGTACATGGCGCATCCTGATTGGGTGGCGAGCGATGCGGCGCGTCCGCCGCGCAGCCTGTGGCGGCCCGAAGTGCTCACCCGCGCCGGATTGAAAGCGACGGCAGAATGGTACCGGAGCAACCGGTGGCTGTGAGCGGACGTCCGTTCCGGATCGGGGTGATCGCCACCGCCTCGCGGATGGACCCGGCGATTGCCGAGCCTGCGCATGAGCTGGTTCGTTCGCTCTATGGTAGCGACGTGGAACTGCGCTTCCACCCGGCCTGCTTTGACGCCTGCGGTCACTTTGCGGGAGACGATGCGACGCGCGCGGCGGCGCTGCTGGACTATGCCGAAGCGCCGGAGATCGACGCAATCTGGTTTGGGCGTGGGGGCTATGGCTCAGCCCGGATCGCGTTTGATGTGGTGCCGCGCTTGTCCGCTGCTGCGCTGGCCAAGCCGTGGCTGGGCTATAGCGATGCGGGCACGCTGCTGGCGGGGCTTTATCAACGCGGCGCGGCGCAGGTGGCGCATGGTCCGGTGGTGCAGGATCTGGTTCGCGATGGCGGTGAAGCGGCGGCAACGCGCGCGCTGCGCTGGTTGGTGGAACGCGCGCCAGATACATTGGAGCCGGGGCTGACGCCAGGCGGGCGGGCGCTGGGGTTCAATCTGACGGTGCTGTGCCACTTGATCGGCACGCCGTTTGAGCCGGCCTTGGCGGGACATGAACTGCTGATCGAGGAAGTGTCCGAATACATGTACCGGATCGATCGCAGCTTGTGCCAGCTGGCGCAGACTTCGATGTTCCGCAAGGCAAGCGGCCTGCGACTGGGGCGCTGCAACGCGGTGCCAGTCAACGATCCGGACTTTGTGCTGAACGCCGAGGAGGTCGCGCGGCACTGGTGCGGGGTCGCCGGGGTGCCCTATCTGGGCCGCGCCGATATCGGCCATGATGCGGATAACAAGATCGTGCCGTTCGGGCACTGGGGCGGGTAGGGCCTCAGAACGCCGGATCGAAGCCCGGCGGCAGTTCGCTGGCGGCGCCGTCCACATGAATGCCGCATTCGGTCTTGTCCCAGCCCTTCCAGCGGCCCGAGCGGGCGTCTTCGCCGGGGGCAACCTTGCTGGTGCAGGGCATGCAGCCGATCGAGGGATAGCCCTGTGCCACTAACGGGTGCGGCGGCAGGCCGCTGGCGGTGAAATAGGCCGCGATCTGGTCGCTGGTCCATCCCGCCAAGGGGTTGATCTTGAGCCGTCCGGCGAAATCTGTGGTGTCGAGTTCGAATGTGGAAAGGCCTGCGCGGGTTTCGCTCTGGAACCCTTTGCGGCCGGTCAAAGTCGCGTCAAAGTCCGCCAGCGCTTTGGCCAGCGGCTGGACTTTGCGGATCTCGCAGCAGCCGTCGGGGTCATAAGACCAGCGCAGACCATTCTCGTCGCGGGTGGTCAGCACCGCGGGATCAGGGGTCAGGCTGATCAGATTGGTCAGGCCCAGTCGCGCCGTCAGTTCGTCACGATAGGCCAGCGTTTCGGGAAAGTGCTTGCCGGTTTCAAGGAACAGCACCGGTACGCTGCGATCAATGCTGGCGAGCAAATGGAGCAGCACCGCGCTTTCCGCGCCAAAGCTGGAAACCGCCGCGATCCGGCCAGCGAGGCCTTCGTTCAACACCGCCGCCAGCATCTCGCGCGTCGCCACTCCGGCAAACCGCGCATTCAGCGCCGCCGCATCGGCCAGCGTAAAACGCGGGCCCGTGTCGAGCACGTCGATGCGGCGCGCGGCTTCAGCCATGCCGCTTGGCCCAGATCGGCTGGTGGCCGTCCGTCGTGGGCTGATAGACCTCTCCATAGCGGCCAAATGCGGCTTCGGCGTCCTGCGGGTCCAGTGCAGCTTGCGGAGCGAAGGCATCGAACCCGCAGCGGCGCAGCATCGCCAGTTGGTCAACCAGCACATCACCCACCGCGCGCAGCTCGCCGGTGTAGCCAGCCTCGCGCAGAATTCGGGCGGAGGAATAGCCGCGGCCATCGCCGAACACCGGGAAGTTGACCTCGATCAGCTTGATCCGGTCCAGATGCGGCAACAGGTCGCGCGCATCATCACCGGGTTCCAGCCGCACGGCGGCGGCATTGGTCTGTTCCCCGAAGGCATCGACCGTTACGCCGGGATCGGCCACGGGCTCATCGTCGCGAAACCGGAACTGGACGTCACCCATAAATTGCCTCCTTGAACGGGGCCATGCCGATGCGGCGGTAAGTATCGAGGAAGCGCTCGCCATCCTGCCGCTGGGCAAGATAGTGCGCCGTGGCCTTTTCGACTGCGTCGACGATGCCGTCTTCATCGAAGCCGGGTCCAGTGATCTGCCCCAGCGAGGTGTCCGCGCCTTCGCAGCCGCCGAGCGAGAGCTGGTAGTTTTCGGTGCCTTTGCGGTCGACCCCCAGGATACCGATGTGGCCCGCGTGGTGATGCCCGCAGGCGTTGATGCAGCCCGAAATCTTGAGCTTCAGCTCGCCGATTTCCTGCTCCTTGGCCGCCAGCCGCTGGCTGATCTTCTGCGCCACCGGGATCGAGCGCGCATTGGCCAGGCTGCAATAGTCCAGCCCCGGGCAGGCGATGATGTCGCCCGCCAGATCCAGGTTAGGCGTGCCCAGGCCCGCCGCGTCAAGCGCTTGCCACAGCGTGTAAAGATCGGCCTTGCGAACGTGCGGCAGGACGATGTTCTGGGCATGGGTAACGCGCAACTCGTCAAAGCTGTATTGCGTAGCCAGGTCAGCCATCAGCCGCATCTGATCCGCGCTGGCATCGCCTGGAATGCCGCCGACCGGCTTCAGGCTGATGGTGACGGCGATATAGCCGGGGGCCTTGTGCGTGATGCAGTTGTTATCCACCCACAGCGCAAAGTCTGGGTCGCTGCGGTCGAGTTCGTTCGTCAGACCAGCTTCAAACGGCGGATCGACAAATTGCGCCTTGATCCGCTCCAGTTCAGCCAGCGGCGGTTCGATGTTCTGCGTCAGCAGGTGCGCGAATTCGGCTTCGACCTGGCGGGTATATTCATCCTTGCCCAGTTCATGGACCAGGATCTTGATCCGCGCCTTGTACTTGTTGTCGCGGCGACCGTGGCGGTTGTAGACCCGCAGGCAGGCCTCGGCATAGGTGATCATCTGATCGAGCGGCACCCAGCCGTTGACCAGTGGCGCGATCATCGGGGTGCGGCCCATCCCGCCGCCAACATAAAACGCCGCGCCCAGCTCGCCCGCGTCATTGCGCACAATCTGGATGCCGATATCGTGCAGCCGCATCGCGGCGCGGTCGATGTCTGATGCGATGACCGCCATCTTGAACTTGCGCGGCAGATAGCTGAATTCGGGGTGGAACGTCGACCATTGCCGGATCAGTTCGGCGTAAGGGCGCGGATCGACCACTTCGTCCGCCGCCGCCCCGGCATACTGGTCTGACGTGGTGTTGCGGATGCAATTCCCGCTGGTCTGGATCGCGTGCATCTCCACCTTGGCCAGATCGGCCAGAATGTCGGGCGCTTCGTCCAGTTTGATCCAGTTGTACTGGATGTTCTGCCGCGTGGTGAAGTGGCCATAGCCGCGATCATACTTGTCTGCGATATCACCCAGCACGCGCATCTGGGCGCTGCTCAGCGTGCCATAAGGCACCGCCACGCGCAGCATATAGGCGTGCAATTGCAGATACAGCCCATTCATCAGCCGCAGCGGCTTGAACTGGTCTTCGGTAATATGGCCGTCCAGCCGGCGGCGCACCTGATCGCGGAATTCTGCCACGCGGGTATCGACCATCGCCTGGTCGTATGTGTCATATTTGTACATCAGATCACCCATTGTCCGGCGGCAGGATCGGCCGGCTTCAGCGTCAAGTCGGTGCGCACGGTTGGGCCGAGCGCGCGAATGCGGTCCTTGATATGCGCCGGGCGGACCCCGGTTTGCGTCCTTTACCGCTTCAATCGCATAGGCAGCATTGACCCGCTGGGCTGCCTGCTCGCGCGCCAGGATCGCGTCGGCATGGTCCCCCACATCAACCGCGTCTTCCACATGGAGCGACCATTGCACCCCGTCCCACCAGGTGACAGCGCCTGATTTCAGGTCGTTGCCGGTCAGAATTTTCACGTCATCACCTCCAGCGCCAAAGCGCACAATTCGTTTGTGTGTGGCTGCGCCGTTACCTCGCCGATCACGATCAACGCGGGGCTTTTCACCTGCTGCGCCGCCACCAGCGCGGGCAGTCCCGCCAGCGCGGCGCGCAAGACCCGCATGTTCGAGCGGGTTGCATTCTCGATCACCGCCACCGGCATGGTGGGGGAGAGGCCATCCGCAATCAACTTTTCGGCAATCGCCTCCGCCGTGGCGACACCCATGTAGATCACCAGCGTGCGGCCCACGCCTGCCAATCCGGCCCAATTCTGTTCGCTCAACCCTTGGCATTGGCCCGCGACGAAGCTGACCACCGAAGCGGAATTGCGATGGGTCAGCGGGATTTGCGCCGCCGCCGCTGCGCCAATGGCTGCACTGATCCCGGGGACGACTTCCACTGCAACGCCAGCGGCATGACAGGCCTCAGCTTCTTCGCCGCCGCGCCCGAAAATGAACGGATCGCCGCCCTTCAATCGCACGACTTCACGCCCGGCCAGCGCCTCGCGGACCAGCAGCGCATTGATCGCATCCTGGGGCATGGTATGGCGCGAGCGTTGTTTGGCCACCGAGATCAGCTCCGTCGCCGGACGAGCCAATGCCAGAATCGCCGGATCGACCAGCCCGTCATGGACGATCAATTCGGCGCGCATGATCAGCCGCGCCGCGCGCAGCGTTAGCAGATCGGGATCGCCGGGACCGGCACCGACCAGCCAGACTTTGCCGGTGATTGAGGGGGCAGTTTTGCTCATCGTTTGCAGATGCGGATTTCTGCGCCGCCGTGCCAGTCAGAAAGGCTTTGCTGCACGTTAGATCAGCTTTACGCGGCGGCCCACGCGGTAAACCCGCGTTCCAGATCGGCGATCAGATCGGCGGGGTCTTCCAGCCCGATCGACAAGCGCAGGCCAAAGCGGTTTGCCGGAGCCATATCAGGCAGCGGCCAGCCAGTCGCACTGCGCAGCGGGGCTGGATCAATCGGGGTGATCAGGCTTTCGAACCCGCCCCATGAATAGCCGATCCCGAACAGCGTCAGTGCATCGATAAAGCGATAGCGCGCGGCCTCATCGCCGCCCTTCAGCACGAAGCTGAACAACCCGCAGCCGCCGCTGAAATCGCGCTGCCACAGTTCATTGCCGGGCGATCCGGGCAGCATCGGGCACAGCACGCGGGCGACAGTCGGGCCGTGCCTCCAGCCACTTCGCAATGGCCAGCGCGCTGGCGGTTTCGCGCTCCAGCCGCACGCCCATGGTGCGCAGCCCGCGCAGCGCCAGACTGGCGTCATCGGGGGACACGACCTGGCCCAGCCCCTGCGCCCGCGAGCGCAACTTGGCATACCAGTGCTCGCCCGCAGAGGCGCTGCCCAGCATCACGTCCGAATGGCCGCCGACGTGCTTGGTCAGGCTCATGATCGCAATATCTGCGCCATGTTTCAGCGCGGGGAAACCAAGCGAGCCGGCCCAGGTATTGTCGAGCACCACCGTGATGCCCGCGTGTGCGAGCGATTGCGGCCAGCTGCGGTACGTCCTGCACTTCCAATGTCAGACTGCCGGGCGATTCGATCAGCACGGCCTTGGTATTATCGCGGATCGCAGCGTCAAATCCTGCGCCGTCCAGCGGATCGAACCAGTCGGTCGTGATCCCGAAGTCTTTCAGCAATCCGCGCGCCATGAACCGGCTGGGTTCATAGGCATTGTCAGTCATCAGCAAGTGATCACCGGGCCGCAGCACGGTCAGCAGCACGCCGGCAATCGCCGCCACGCCGGAGGGGTACAGCATGGTTCCCGCCGCGCCCGGCTCCAGTGCAGTCAGCGCGTCGGCCAAGGCCCACTGCGTCGGTGCGCCGCGCCTACCATAAAAAAACGTGCCGTCGGCATTGGACTGGTTGCCCGCCTTCAGCGCGGCGCTGTTGGCATAGAGATGTGTGGAGGCACGCCAGACTGGCGGATTGACCACCGCACCAGGCTGACTGGGAGTACCAGTCCATTCGGCTTTGCGTCCGGCGCCGACAAGGCGGGTCGCCGGGGCGAGGCCTTCGTCCTCGGCGCCCGCCATGGTTCAGGCCGCCGCGCCGGTTTCCTTGGGGGTATCTGCGTCCGCGCCCCATTCGCTCCAGCTGCCATCGTACAGCGCGGTGTCTTCCTTGCCCAGCAGCTGCATGGCGAACAGCAGTACCGAAGCGGTGACGCCGCTGCCGCAGGTGGTGATAACCGGCTGGCTCAGATCGATCCCGGCACCTTCGAATGCTGCTTTCAGCGCGGACTTGTCCTTGAAGGTTCCGTCGGCATTGAACAGTTCGCTGAACGGCAGGTTGCGCGATCCGGGGATGTGACCCGCCCCCATGCCAGGGCGCGGATCGGCTTCCTCCCCGGTGAACCGGGCTGCGCCGCGGGCGTCGAGCACTTGTTCGGCCTTTGAATGCAAGTTGGCGAGCATGTCGGCTTTCGTCCGAACGTCCTTGTCATCCTGCCAAGCGGTGAAGTGGCGATGGCGCAGCGCTTCCTTGCCTTGAGTCAGCGGGCGGCCCTCGGCCTTCCACTTCGCAATCCCGCCATCCAGAATCGCCACGTCGTGCGCGCCGAACATCTTGAGCATGAACCACGCGCGGGCGGAGGTTTTTACTGCGCTGTCATCATAGAGCACGATCCGGCTGCCATCGCCCAGACCCAGGGATTGCATCCGGCTGGCAAACTTTTCAGCCGGGGGCAGGGTGTTCTCGATTGGCGCATTGCTGTCCACCAGATCGGCCAGGTCCATGAACACCGCACCGGGAATGTGCCCGGCTTCGTATTCGGCCAGGGGTTCGCGGCCAGTACCGGGCAAATGCCGGGTGCAATCGACAATTCGCAGGTCGCTCGCGCCCATTTCGTTCGCCAGCCACTCGGTTGAAACTAGACTTTCCATGATATTCGCGTCCTCTTCGCGGGTCTGCACAGCGCCCCTTTCGCTGCAATTGCGAAGAACCTAGCCAAGCTGGCGCGCCGCGTCGAGGGGGCAAATGGCCTTGAGTCGGCCGCCAATCAGTCAAGCGCGCGCTGGCTGATCCGTGAATAGGTGCGCGGACCAAGGTCCAGCCGGAACGGCTTGAGCGCCGCACCCGCAGTTTCCGGTGCTTCACCAATCACAAAGGTCTGCACCACAACCAGTGGCCCAGCCGAAACGCGGAACCGCGCGAGCGGCACGAAAAAGGCTGCGGTTCCGGCGCGGATCGGGGTGATCAATTCCAGCGGAACCCGGATATCGCCAGTCAGTACAGCGGTTTCGCCGGGGGCGAGTTCGACCACGGCATGGCGCAGCTCCAGCTGCTGGGTCTTGCGCGCTACTTGCTGTTCAGGCGGCAGCGCGCCATGCGCGCCGATCATGTCGCCCTCGATCGCCAGCGCGGATAGCGCCGTGGCGGTGTGGTTGGTCACGCTGAGCTGGTACGACAGCGTAGTCGCCATCAGCGAGGCGCTCATCCGGCGGGCTTCGAGCGACAGGATCAGGCCTTCGGGCAGCGGGGTAGTGGCCAGCGCCGGTGCCGCTGCAACTGGTGCCGCTGCAACCGGTTCCGGTTGCGGAGCGAGCTCGGCAGGATTGGGTTCTGCCGCCGGTGCCAGGTCGGCGGGAACAATCGGCCGTTCAAAGGCGATACTGACCGGCGCGTCAATTGCGCGTCGTCGCCACCAGATCAAGCCGCCAATCGCCACCAGCAGGGCCGCCAATCCGGCGGCGGCAAGCGGAAACCACTCCCGCCAAGCAGTCGCGGGCGCGCTTGCCACCGGAACTGGCGCAGCGGACTTGACCGGGCAGGGTGGAAAAGATCGGCGTTGCGCTGGGCAGCGGAGCCGGGACGGGCGTTCCTTGGGCGGCGGGAGCAGCAGGACTGGGCAATTGCGGCAAAGGGCCGGGCTGAACGGCTCGATTCGGCGCGGGCCGACCGGGTGCAGTCTGACGCGGCGCTGCGGGTGAACGCGGCGCAGCAGCGGACGGCTGTGCTGCAATAACCGGTTGCGCCGTTATGCTGGGTGACGGTGCAGGCACAGTCGCGCTGGGCGAAGGCCGGGGAGCCGGGCGCGGCGCGGTGATCACCGGGTTGTCGGGATCAACCGGGCCTTGCACGCGCGGCGGCGGCGTTGCCGTCGGTCTGGACGATGGCAGGCGGAAATCGCTGGGGGATTGGGCCAGCGCATGACTGGGCAGCGCGGCGAATTCCCGCCGCAATTACTGCCAGTTGCCACACTCGCCCCAAACCGCGCATTCCTGCTCAAACCTTCTTCTGCAACCGCACGGCTCTAGCCCGCGCGGGCGCTGAATAGGTGGTGAACCCGTCAGTTCCAACCGCTGACTTGTGCGAGCCGTGCGATCGGGGCATGGCTGCGACATGTCCGACACACTCAATCCAACCCAAGCATCTTGGCCAGACCAGCGCCTTGCCAAGCTCGCCCGAAGCCGCAGAGCTTGACTATGTGCCCAACCCGCGCGCGGGTTCGCTGTACCTGGTCCGGTTCGCCGCGCCGGAATTCACCTCGCTCTGTCCCGGTCACCGGCCAGCCCGATTTCGCGCATCTGGTGATCGACTATGCGCCGGGTGAAACCATCGTCGAATCGAAAAGCCTCAAGCTGTTTCTCGGCAGTTTTCGCAACCACGCGGGCTTTCATGAGGATGTGACCGTGGGCATCGGTCAACGACTGGTGGCAGAGATGCAGCCGCGCTGGCTGCGGATCGGCGGCTACTGGTATCCGCGCGGCGGCATCCCGATCGACGTATTCTGGCAAAGCGCCGCCCCGCCGGAAGGGCTGTGGGTGCCCGATCAAGGCGTGGCGGGATATCGCGGGCGGGGTTAGCGCGTCCCCAGACCGCGTGCGATGATCCCGCGCAGGATCTCCCGCGTCCCGCCGCGCAGGCTCCAGCTTGGGGCATTGTGGACGATATTGGCGAGCACCCCGGCATAGGCCTGCGCGGAGCGCGGATCGGGCTCGCAATCGAACAGTTCGCGCGCAATATCGGGCAGGCTTTGTTCAAACAGCGCGCCAACATCCTTGACGATGGCGGCTTGCAGGCTGGCGTCCTGGTGTTCCTGCAGCATCCCCGCGACTGAGCGGGAGAGGCGCCGCAGCACCGCGAGCCGCGCGGTCACTCGCCCGACAGTAATCTGCGCAGCGTCGCTTTCGCGGCCCTTCAGCACTTCGAGCAGCTGCACCAGCAGCTCAATCGAGGAGAGAAAGCGTTCGGGGCCGGAGCGTTCGAAGGCCAGCTCGCTCATCACCTGATCCCAGCCCTGGCCTTCTTCGCCCAGCAGCATGTCCGCCGGCACCACGGCATCTTCGAAGTGCATTTCGTTGAAATGGTGTTGCCCGGCCAGGTCAATGATAGGCTTGATTGATAGGCCCGAAGTCTTCTTTAGATCGACCAACAACTGGCTGGTGCCCTTGTGCCGGTCGGCCGGGGTGCCGGAAGTGCGGCAGAACAGGATCACATAGTCGGCTTCGTGGGCAAAGCTGGTCCAGACCTTGGTCCCGGTGACGCGGTAAACGTCGCCGTCGCGCACGGCTTTGGTGCGGGTCGCGGCCAGGTCTGAGCCTGAGTCCGGCTCGCTCATCCCGATCCCGAAGCTGAATTCTCCGGCGGCGATCTTGCGGCAGGAAGAACTGCTTCTGGGCTTCGGTGCCGAATTTCAGCACGCTCGGCCCGCTCTGCCGGTCGGCGATCCAGTGTGCTCCAACGGGGGCACCGGCAGCGAGGCATTCCTCGACGATGACCGCGCGTTCAAACGCTGACCGTTCGTGCCCGCCGTATCGCTTGGGCCAGGTCATGCCGAGGTAGCCGGCCTGGCCCATCGCGCGGCTGAAGCCGCGGTCATAGCCGTACCAATTGTCGGAGCGTTGGCGTGGGCTGCGGCCCGCGAGCTCGCGGTCCAGAAAAGCCCGGAACTCTGCGCGCAGCGCGGTTACGGCAGCGCTGTCGGCAGGCGGGGCGGGGAAGGGGATCGCGCTCATAGTTCTGTCACCATTGACCAGTACCCGGGGCCGCCCGCCTGCAGCGCGGCTTGCCCCAACAGTTTCGCCCACATAACCTGCCCGCCAAATTCATCGCGCCACGCCCACAGCGCGGTGGTGTGGAGATGGAGCGGATATTCGCGGGTAAAGCCGATTGCGCCGTGCATCTGCGTGGCAATGCTCGCGCCGGCTCCAGCAGCTTCGCGGGCGCGCAGGGTACCCGCCGCGACGCCGAGCAGATCACCCCGCGCCAGGGCTTCCTGGGCCAGATCGGCCGCAGCCGTGGCGCAGGCGAGCTCTCCCGCCAGCTTGGCCAGTTCGTGCTGCACCACCTGGTTCTTCTGCAAGGGCTTGCCGAACTGGACGCGGGTGGCGGTGTGATCCAGCGTCATCGTCAGCGCGGCTTCCAGCGCTCCGGCAATCTGGAAGGCACGCACTGTCGCCCCGCCAGCCAGCGGACAATAGGGTAGCGCGGCTTCGGCATCGATTTGCCAGTCAATCGTGAGCGTGGGGCGCGGATGGAAATTGGCCGCCGTGCCAGATTCAGTCAGGGTCCAGCCAGCGCGGGGGACGCGGTAAAGCCTATCGCCAACCGCCAGCGCCAGACAATCGAGTTGTTCACCCCAGGCGACCCGCGCCACGGTACCGGTCAGGCGGTTATCGCTGAACTGGCAATCGTCCGCGCGGGCCAGTCCGGCCGGTCCACCGGCAAGGTCCAGCCCGGCGGCAGCAAGCAGGCGGTTGGCTGCCATCGTTTCAGCGACGGGCAAAGGCATGGCATGGCGGCCGAGCAGCCGCAGCGCTTCACCGGCGTCGGCATCGGACAGGCCGAAGCCGCCCTGATCTTCAGTCAGCAGTGCGAGCGGCAGGCCCATCTCCTCGATCTCCGCCCACAAGGCTGGCTGCCATTGACCGTCACGAGCAGCGGCCTGGGCTTGATCATCCAGGCTGCGTTCGAACAGGCGCTGAAGCATATCGGCGAGCATTGCGGTGCGGACTCCACTGGCTTTGGCGAACGGCAGGTCCGCAGCCTCCGTCCTTCGCCAGTGTCAGTGCTGGTTGTCAATGCTGCACAATGGTGCGGCTGAATGCACAGGTGAGTGATGCAATGCAGACCAGCCGCGCGCTGTGGCATTTTACACAGCGACGCGGCCTTGCCCGGTGTTATAAATCAGTCTTCAGAAGGCGGCCATGGCATATACTTGTCAATCAGCGGATTGGCGATTTCTGCCGGAACGCTCATGTAAAGGCGGTTAAGCGAGGCCAGCACCTTGTATTTGAAGACGTGCAGCGCGGCGATCTGCTGGGGATTCAGGCCCTGAAGATCAGGCGGTGCGCAGCCCACGATCGGCAGGTTTTTTGCGAGGTGTTCAGTCATCGATGCCATGCTAGCCTCCTGTTGTTGCGTGGTGATAGTCACCCGCCGGACAGGCAGCGTCAACCGCAACCTGCGGGTTGTCGGAAAGATCACAGAGTCAACACCAAGCAGGAGGGTATCACATGACTGACATTCGCACGGGCAGCTATGCACACCGGTTTACCGGCAACGCGATGGACCGCGCCGGGACGCCCTATTTTCTCGCCGGGGTGGGGGTGATGCAGATCATCAACGGCGCCACTGGCATTACGCTGACCGGGCGGCAAGACAGCGTGACCATGCCGATCCAGGGCTATGGCGGGAACGTGGTTGCGACGTCGTATGATCTTGCGGGTACCGTCACCAAGCAGGATGGCCGGGACATGTGGGATGCGACGATCACTTTTACGCAAGTGGGCGCGACCCCGCCGATCATCATGAAAGCCACCTTCTCGCTGACCGGATCGGACCGGCCCGATGCCTTTTGGGCGATTTCGACTGGCGGCACGATCGTTCAAGGTAGCGGAGTCGTTCCCACCGAAGCGGTGGCGGGCGAGATTGTCCGCACTGGCGATTGACGGCGCGCTCAGGCTGAGCGGCGGGTTGTTTCCGGGTCGTCTAGGCCATGCAATTGCGTGGCAGAGATGACGCGGAGCAGCCCGCGTGCACCCATCGCCATGGCTTTGGACCGGGCTTCCTCGAGCAGTTGCTCGGCAAGCGCGGTGCGGCCGGTTGCTGCCTCCATCACGCTGCGCAGGCGTAGCAGCTCTGGCACCATAAATCGTTCCTGCGGACAGATGATCAGCCCGCGCTGCACTGTGCCCAATGCCTGACCAGTTTGTCCTGCGGCGTATTCGGCGCGCCCCAGCCAAGCATGGTACAGCGTGATCGCCGCGCGCGATCGGGTGGTTTCCATCCGCTGCAAGCCATCGCGCATCAAGGCCAGCCCTTCGTCCGCCGCAGCCTGTCCGCACAGCGCCGCGCCCAGGGTGATCCGGGCGATGGCTTCATACTGAGGAAAGCCGGCCTGTTCAGCAATGTTCAGTGCTGCCCGCGCAGCCTGCTCAGCAGCGGGAAGTTCGTCCAGCACCAGCCAGGCTATCGACGCCATTTGTTGCGCAAAGGCCTGTGAATAGGGATCGGAGTGCTGTGCTTCGGCTTCACCCAGCACCGCGATCCGTTCGCGTGCGGCGGATTCGTCACCAACCAGCCAGGCGGTGATCGCGGCATTGCCATAGGTCTGCGCGATGGCGCCAGTGCGGCGAAAGAACTGCGGATCGAAGAAGTGCGGCTCCCCCTCAGCAAAGGCTTCTTCCGCACCCAGCAGGTCGCCGCAGCGATATCGCGCGGTCAGCTGGATCATCGCCGCCGCCGCTAGCGCGTCCGGTGTCCCCAGCGCGCGGGCGATGGTTGGCGCGCGGGCGGCATGCTGGTTCGCCAGGTCATATTCACCCGCGCTGGAGGCGGCGGCCCATTCGCCGGTGACCGCCGTCAGCTGCTGTTGCAGATCGCCCTGCTGTTCTACCAGTTCGCGCAAGCGCGCCCCGGCGGCCATGGTTTCGGCGGCTGAATAGCCGAGGCTCAATTGCAGCACCTCGAAGTAGTGCGAATGCAGCGCCAGCTCGTTTGCCTGGCGCTGTGGTGCAGCAGCCGGGAGCTGCGCGGTGAGTTCCAGCGCCCGCTCATAAGCGCTGCGGGCCTCAGGCAAGGCGCGCTGACGCCGGGCCAGATGCGCGGCGCGTTGCCACCACTCAGCGGCTAGCGGCTGGTTCTTGCCCTGGTCAAAATGATGCGCAACCCGGCTGGCGGGGGCTTGCTCATCAATCAGCAGCCGCGCGGCGGCGCAATGCATCGCCGCACGCTGACGCCCGGGCATGGCGGCATAGGCCGATTCGCCGAACAGGGCGTGGCGGAAGGTGGCGGGGCGGAGCGGCTTGTCGCTTGCAACCAGCACGCCATCGGTGACCAATGCGTCGAGCGCGCGGTGAACCGCGCCAAGTTCCAGGCGGGTCAGCGCTGCAATGGAAGGTGGCTGCGCATCTACCCCGAGCAAGGCAACGGCCTGCGCAACCGCCAGCCCGTCCTTGCCCCGGTCAACGCGAGACAGCAGCAGATCGGCCAGGCTGTTCGGTATGCGCGCGGTCGCAGCCGTTCCGCCGCGTGCGAGCAGCCGGGCCAGCTCTTCCGCGAACAGCGCGACCCCCTGCGCGCGGCGCAGCACTTCGGCCAGCGCGGACGCATCGAGCTGTCCGCCAGCCGCGTGCCGGACCACGTCAGCCAATGCCGCCTGGTCAAGCGGTGCCAGCGTCAGTTGCGGCCAGCCCGGGAACGGGGCCGCTGCTCCAGAACGACTGGTCACAGCGATCATCAGCGGCAGGTCAGCGACCAGTGGTAGTAGATCGGTCAACAACTGGCGGCTCGATCCATCCAGCCAATGCCCGTCTTCGATCGCGATCACCACCGGGCGGCGGCGTGTCGCGCGCCGCAGGAACCGGGCACAGAGCGCGGGCAATTGCCCGCTGATCGTGGCCAGGCGTGCTTCGCGCTCAAACCCGGCATCGACCTGCGACAGGCCGATGGTCGCGGCCATCGCGCGGGTTTCAGTCTCTGGTCAGACCCAGCCACCGCGCCGCTGCTGTCAGGCGCCGGGCCCGCCCTGCAGGTCCGGCGCGACCGCTTTTGAGCATCCGTTCGATCAGTTGGCGCAGGCCAAAGTAGGGGGTCTGGGTTGACGTGGCCGCGCCCGATGTGAACAGCCAGCGGTGATCCGCCGCCAGCGCTCGCTCGCGCAAGGCATGCAGCAAGCGCGACTTGCCGATGCCCGGTTCGCCTGCAATGACGATCCGCTGCAAGCCATCCCGGGTCCGCGCCATCGCAGCGGTCAGCTGGTCCAGTTCTGCAGCGCGCCCGGCCAGCGGGGCCAGCCCCAGCCCGACCCGGCTTGCAAACCGGTCAGCGGCGCGGCTGCCGGTGACTGACCAGGCCAGAACCTGCTCGGCAAAGCCTTTGAGTGCCAGCGGCTCGGCGGGTTCCAGCGCAAAGGCCTGGCCCAGCAAAGAACGCGTCGTCGCACAGATCAGGCTGGTGCCGGGCAGTGCTGCCGCTTGCAGCCGCGCTGCCAGATTGGCGGCTTCGCCTACGACCATGCATTCGCTGGCCAGACCCCGGCCGATGATGTCACCAATCATCACTTCGCCGGTGGCAATCCCGATCCGGGCCTGGACCCGGTTGCCATCGGGCAGGCGCAGCTGGGCCACCGCCTTCTGAATTTCCAGCCCGGCATGGACAGCCAGGGCGGCGGCCTCCGCATGGGCCACCGGATAGCCGAAATAGGCGAGCAGCCCGTCGCCCATGAACCGCGCCAGAAACCCGTGTGCCGCATCGATCCGGGCCGCGCTGGCTTCCAGGAACCCCAGCAGCAGTTCGCGCACTTCCTCTATATCGAACCGGTTGGTGATTTCCGTCGATCCGGCCAGGTCAACGAACATGATCGAAAGCTGGCGGCGCTGGATCGCGCCAAAGCGCAGGTCAGCGGTCAGGTCCGCCGGGGCGCCGAGATCTCGGTCATCAAGAGGGGCAATATGGGTCCGTTCGGACATCGCTGTCTCGCGGTTGCTGGCTGGTGGAGGTGAACTCTGCGAAATCCGCCGGGTGTGTCAACGGCTCACGCCAGGACCGGACGCAGGTCGGAGCCGCCTCCGCTACCGGCCACGCGCTGGATCTCGTGCATCAGCAAATGCAGGTTGAGCAGCGTCAACCGCCGCCCGCTTTGCCGCAACACGCCCATTTCGGTCATATAGCCGAATTCACGTGTCACCATCTCGCGGTGGCTGCCCACCCGCGCGGCCAGCTCGGCATGGGTCGGTGCCGGGCTGATCAGCACGCCGTCGGCAGTGTGGACGCCTTCTTCGGCCAGCCGCAGCAGTTCGCAATGCAAGCGGCTGCGCACGGGCAAAGCGCTCAGCTCAAAGATCTTTTCGGTCAGCAAGCGGACCATCCCGGAAAACCGGCGAAGCATCCACAGCGCCGCTTCGCCGCCGTCTTCCATGGAGGCCAGGAATGCCGATTGCGGAACGACGAGCAATTGCGCGGCGGTAGCCGCCACCACGGTGCTGGCGCGCGGACGCCCATCGAGCGCGGCAAGCTCGCCAAACAGCTCACCGGCCGGAATGTCGCGGATCACTACCTCACGTCCCGATGATGCGAACAGCGCGGTCCGCATCGTGCCTTCGCGGACCAAATAAACGTCTCGCTCCTCGCTGCCCGATGTGATCACGACTTGCCCGGCGGCAACCGACAACGGCTTCCCGCTCGCCGACAGTCGCTGACGCAAGTCGTGCGGCATCATCCGCGACAGGTCCTTCGCACCCCCAGGCTCGTTCATGTTACCCCCGGTTTGGCCGCGGGGCAGTTGATGCTGCCCCGCTGGCCACTGGCGACCCGTTAGCTCGACTATGGAGGGAAACGGCCATGCGGTGCAAGCACGAACACGCAGGGGACTGCGGGACTGACTAGGCAAGCCGCGCTGACGCAACCTGTGCGTGAATATGTTTGACAAATCGCAAGGAAAGGCGTGCCTTTTCGTGCGATACCATGCGGGTAGGGAGGCTAGCCATGATCATGACGCGTCGTATTGCAGCGGTACTCGGATTGAGCACCGCGATTGCCCTCGCCATTCCGGTGATCGCGCAGCAACGCGGGCCCAGCAGTGGCCCGGTCGCACGCTACGATGTGCGCGCCGGAACTGTCTCGGGATTTGCGGCGATGGGTTCGGGCGCAGGCGGCGCACTTGCCATGGCCTTCGGCGGCGGCGGCAACAAGGTGCAGAAGGAGCTGTACCTGCGTCTGGGATCCAGCCAGCCCCCCGTAAAGGGCGCGCCCAAGGCCGATCACTTCATGCCGACCGGGGCCAAGCTGGGCAAATCGGTCGCCTTGGCGACCCCGCGCGAGGAACGCGGCGCAATCGATGAGTTGCCGCAAAAGCCCAAGGGCCGGATCCTGGTATTCTGGGGCTGCGGCGAGCGCGCGCCCAAGGGCCAGCCAGTAGTGATTGACCTGGCGCGACTGGCGGCGGGGCAGGCCCCGCCCGGGCTGTGGTCCAGCACGGTCACGCGCGACTGGGGACCAAGTTTGCAGAACAGCAAGACCTTTGGGCGCTGGCCGGCGGAAGACAACAAGTTCGTCAAACCGGACAGTTCGCTGCTCGGCGCGCACCGGATCGCCGCGAACTATGCGCCGGAAATTTCGTTCAGCCTGACAAAGGACTACATGGCGGCCTTGCAGGCCAGCAATGCCGAACAGGCCAGCGGCTCGACCCTGCTGCGTTGGAATGCAGTGTCCGATGCCACCGGCTATATCGCGTTCATGTTTGGCGGCAAGCTGAGCCAAGGCGGCGAGATGGCGGACATGGTGATGTGGACCAGCAGCGCCAGCCGTCAGTTCGGCGGCGGTCTGTCCGACTGGCTCAGCCCTGCGCAGGTCGCCGGGCTGGTGCGGGACAAGACGGCGTTGGCTCCGGCTACCACGCAATGCGTGATCCCGGCGGAGGTGCGCAAGGCCGGGCCCGATTTCCGCATGGGCATTCTGACCGCCTTCGGACCGGAGGAAAACTTCGCCTTCCCGCCGCGTCCGGCCGATGCCAAGGCTCCCTGGAACCTGCAATGGACCACGCGGGTCCGGCACCGTTCGATGACCAGCTGGATGGACATGCCCGGCATGGCCGGCATGACCGCGCAACAACCGGCGGAAGGGCAGGGCGATCCGCCTAAATGCAAGAAAAGAGGCGGCCTCGGCGGACTGATGGGCGGGGTGCTGGGCGCGGGCTGCTGAAGGACCCCTGATTACGAAGCCAGCTTTTTGTTCGAACGATGTGCTGCGGTGACTACTGAACCGACAGAGAAGGGACCTATATATCTAACTAGCCACGCAAAACGGACGGCGCTTGATGCCTGTCCATGAAAGGGCCGTATAGGGAACGGAGACTTGGCACTGTGCCATATTCACCTCAAGCGCTGGCAAACACTTTTGTAGCCCATCATGGTGGGGTGCAAGGCATCAGCCATATGAAACTCCAGAAGCTGGCATTTTTTGCATATGGTTGGTGGCTGGCCTACCATGATGAACCTATTTTGACGGAACCCCCGGAAGTTTGGAGGTTTGGCCCTGTCTTTGAGTTACTCTATAGTGCTCTGCGGCCATTTGGGGGCAACCCAATAAACCGGCTGGTTTCCCCTCCGTTCGGAGATGCTCCACAAATTCCAACTGCCGATGCCAACACGTTGGCGTGGGTGGATTGGATTTGGAACAGGTATGGCCACCTAGAGTTTTTCTGATTCAGATTGATGCATACCCAGCCCCTCGGATGTAATGTGCGCATTCGTGAGATGGGAAGCGGTCGAGGAGTTTGCCGATACGCCTCCCAGTTGCTTCAACGGTGCGCTTATTGGCCTTGCGCAGGAGGCGTTTGAGTTTGGCGAACACTTCTTCAATGGGGTTCAGATCGGGCGAGTAGGGCGGCATGAAGAACAGCTTGATGCCTGCCGCCTTGAGCATTTTGCGCACACGCGCGCCTTTGTGGCTGCCGAGGTTGTCGACGACGACGATGCTGCCTGGTTCCAGTACCGGGATCAGGAACTGTTCGACCCAAGCGGCGAAGGTCTCGCCATTGATCGGGCCGTCGAGCACGCATGGGGCGACGATGCCGTCGTGCCGCAGCCCGGCGATGAAGGTCAGCGTTTTCCAGTGCCCATGCGGCACCTTGTCGATCAGCGGCTCGCCCTTTGTGTGCCAGCCATGGGTGCGGGTCATGTTGGTCTTCGCCCAGGTTTCATCAATGAAGACCATGCGCTTGGGGTCTACCCAGCGCTGGACCCAGTTCCAGCGATTGCGGCGGCGGACGACATCGGGCCGGTCCTGCTCTTTGGCAAAGAGCGTCTTTTTTTGAATGTCTTGCCGCAGCGTTTGACGAACCGCCACAGTGTGTCGCAGCAGACCACCACGCCACGCCACGCCACGCCACGCCACGCTCGTCGCGAAGCTGCGCCAGCAGCTCGTGCAGTGTCAGATCCTTCTTCTGCTCGATCCGCGCCACCAGCCAATCGCGCTCGGCCTCCAGCAAAACCGGCTTGCCGCCGCCCTTCTTGCTCGCGGCTACCGATCCCGTCGCGCGCCTCCGCTGCGCCCATTTTGACCGCCGTGCTCGCACTCACCCCAACCACATGCCCCGCAGCGCGTGCGGACATGCCTTCATCCAGATAACGGCAAAACAGAGCCCGCAAATCCGCAGAATATGGCCTCATCCATGCTGGCCTCCTCACCAGTAGACAGCTTGAATCACAAAATTACCCCAAAGCGAATCCCTGCGATTCAATCACAACCGGAAAGACGCCAGTGCCTCGGCAACGGTCAGTTCCTTCTGCTCGGGATGCGGATGCAACGAAGCCCAGCGCAGGCACTCGGCCTCCAGCCATCCATTGAGCTCCTCGATGCTGGCAAAGCGCAGACGGGGCTGGAAGAAACGACCCCGGATGGTCTGGACCTGATGCTCGACCTGACCCTTCTCCCATCCCGCCGCCGGCGAGCAGGCCGTCGGCTCGACCATGTAATGATCTGCCATTACCAGAAAGCGACGGTTGAACGCGGGCGCCCCATCACCCGCATCCTTGCGCCGCACTTCCGTCCAGCGCCGGGCGTAGCGCCGGACCGCATCAAAGGAGCCTTCGAACCCTTCGCGGCAATGCAGATCATGGATCCGGGTCATGCGGAGCCGATCGCGCCGGGGCCGAGCCCCGTTCTCCGTCAGCAGCACATCGAGCCGTTCCTGAAACGGCGCAAGCCGGGGCAGCGGTTGAACCGTGCGGCGATAATCGAACGCGCCTTCCGGTGCCCGAATCGCCTTGCGCACCACCTTGAGCGACAGCCGCAGATCCCGCGCTATCGCCTTTATCGCCTTCCCACTGGCGTGCTCGCGCCGAATTCGAACGACTGTCTCCACCACCAACATCCCGATCTCACCACCTGGAAAACCAGGCAGTCCGCTACACCATCAGAATGAGGGGTCCCTTTTAGACACCGATCACCCCGCTAACGGGGGCACTTTTGAACGCCAGTCTACAAACAAACCGTTCTTGCTCTGATATCTGTGTCATTGGACCCATCCTCGTATAACGGGCGTGGCCTTCCGGACGGCCCCGGCGATTGTTCGGGTTCACGCAAACTGTGACCGGGACCCCGGCTGTCGAACGGTCTGGACACATGTCCCGACCCCAAGCTCAACGGGCGCACCGATCACGCCGGTATGGGGTGGCCACCCCATACCGGCACCTGCGTTCCTCCAGGAAAATCAGGATCAGTGCAAACTAACGAAGCTCAGCATGAGCGGAATTTAGGCAGAATGATGCTTGTTTCGCAACACTCTCACTGACGCAGCAAATGCGCGTGGCAGATCGCGACTGCCAGCGCATCGGCCGCATCGGCTCCGGCCAGCTTGACCCCCGGCAGCAACACGCCGAGCATCGCCTGGACCTGCGCTTTTTCGGCAGCACCATTGCCGACGATCGCCTTCTTGACCAGCCTTGTGGCATATTCCGCAATCGGCAGCCCGGCCCGCGCCAGCGCCAGCAGGCAGACCCCGCGCGCCTGGCCGAGCTTGAGCGTGGATTGCGGGTTCTTGTTGACGAAGACCTCCTCCACCGCGCTGGCGTCTGGCTGGTAGCGCAGGATCACATCGGTCAGCTCGCGATCGAGCGTGACCAGTCGCTCGGGCAGCGAGGCCTTGGGATCGGTTTTGACCTGACCGTTGGCCACATGGCTCAGGCGGCTACCCTGCTTGGCCACGATGCCCCAGCCGGTGCAGGTGAGCGAAGGGTCAAGGCCGATTATGAGCATCGATCCTCCCCTGCGGGGGAGGGGACCCACGGAGATGGGGAGGGGCACAAGCGCGTATTCCTACCGGTGCGGACGAGAGCTTGGGAGTACTTGTGCGTGCCACTCCACCATGCTGCGCATGGTCCCCCTCTCCCAAGGGAGAGGAAGGTGTGGCTCACCCCAGTTGCTCCATCACCGCGTCGGAAATCTCGTAATTGCCCCAGACGGTCTGCACGTCATCATCATCGTCGAGCACGTCGATCAGCTTGAGCAGCGTTGCCGCGTCGCCTACCTCAACTTCGGCTTTTAGGCTGGGTTTCCAGGCGAGCTTGACGCCCTCGGCCTCGCCCAGCGTCTTTTCCAGTTCGCGCGCGACCGGGTGGAGGTTTTCCATCGCGACCCAGATCGCGTGGCCGTCATCGTCGCTTTCGACGTCTTCTGCTCCGGCTTCCAGCGCAGCTTCGAACACGGTGTCGGCATCGCCGACCTTGCCGGGATATTCGATCAGTCCCAGTCGCTCAAACCCGTGGCTCACCGCGCCGCTTGCACCCAGATTGCCGCCGTTCTTGGCGAAGGCGGTGCGGACATTGGTGGCGGTGCGGTTGCGGTTGTCGGTCAGCGCCTCGACGATCAGCGCGACCCCGCCCGGACCATAACCTTCATAGCGCACTTCTTCGTAGTTATCGCCGTCGCCCTTGCTGGCCTTGTCGATCGCGCGCTGGATGTTATCCTTGGGTACCGACTGGGCCTTGGCCGCGTTGACCGCCGCGCGCAGACGCGGGTTGAAGTCCGGGTCGGGCATGCCGAGCTTGGCCGCGACGGTGATTTCGCGGCTGAGCTTGCTGAACAGCCCCGCGCGCTTTTTGTCCTGCGCGCCTTTGCGGTGCATGATGTTTTTGAATTTGGAATGGCCTGCCATGGCGTCCTGCTGCAATCAGTAATGAAACGGTGAGGCGCGCCCTTACACCGGCAAGGGGCGCGGCTGCAACCTTCGGTCAAGCTTTGTCAGTTAGGAAGCCAGTGTGACTATTTCAGCCTTGCTCGCCCGCTTGCCCGCCACCTGGTGCCAATTCGCCGCGTTCCTGCGCGCGCCGCAGGTGCTAGCCCCCGCTGGCCTGCGCAGCCCGGGCGCTGCGCGGACAGTCGGCGCGATGCTGGCGCTGCACCTGCTTGGCCTCGCGGTAATCGGCCTGCTGATGAGTGGCTGGATGACACTGCTGGGGATCGAAGGGCCCGAAGCCTTCGCCCAGTTCCCACCGCACTATCTGGTGCCGCTGGCCGTGCTAGGCGCGCCATTGATCGAAGAGAGCGTGTTTCGCGGCTGGCTGACCGGCCGCCCGCGCGCGCTGTGGCTGCTGCTGTGGCTGGCGGCGGGGATCGGCCTTACAGTGATGGCGCAGCGCGGCCTGGTTTCGCCACTGGTTGCAGCCGGGCTTCCGCTCGCCGCTGCGCTGGTCGGCTGGATTGTCCTGCGCAAACGCCAGACCGGCCCGTTGTTCCGCGCCGGGTTTCCGCTGATTTTCTATGCCAGCGCGAGCGTCTTCGGCCTGATCCACGTGTTCAACTATTCCGCGCCCGGACTGATGCACCTGCCACTGATCCTGCCGCAACTATGGGCGGGGCTGACGCTGGGCTTTCTGCGGCTGCGGATAGGTCTGCCCGCCGCAATGCTGGTCCATGCCGTGTCAAACGGTCTGGCGGTTAGCCTGGCCTTGGCGGCGGGCGAGGTCTGAGCGCCATCGCCCATCAATCCGGCCTGTTTGACCCGGATCAATTACCCGCTTCACAAATGCGTCAAACAGGTTCTTAATCGAGCGATTAAAAGCTGTGAGGAGAATCGCCTGTGACTGCGCCCGCTAAGCCATGTCGATGTCCTGATCGTTGGCGCCGGAATTTCCGGGATCGGTTCGGCCTGGCACCTGCAGCAGCAATGCCCCGGCAAGAGCTACGCGATCCTGGAGATGAAGGACACCTTCGGCGGGACCTGGGAAACGCACAAGTATCCCGGCGTGCGTTCGGATTCAGACCTCTACACTTTCGGCTACCGGTTCAAGCCGTGGGTCGGCGCGCCGATTGCCTCGGCGGCAGAAATCCTGAAATACATGGGCGAAGTGATCGAGGAGAACGGGATCGGCGAGCGCATATCCGCTATGGCCACCGCATCACCGGCTGCGCCTGGGACAGCGCCAGCAAGCTGTGGACGGTGACAGCGACTGACAAAGCCGGGACTGAGCACCTACTTTACCGCGAACTTCCTGTGGATGTGCCAGGGCTATTACGATCATGAAACGCCCTACATTCCCGATTGGGCGGGGATGGACCGCTATCAGGGGCTGTTCGTCCACGCCCAGCAGTGGGACCCGGCAACTGACTATACCGGCAAGCGCGTGCTGGTGATCGGATCGGGCGCGACCGCCGCCACGGTGGTCCCAGCCTTTGCCGAAAACGCCGCGCAGGTCACCATGCTGCAACGTTCGCCCACTTACTACTTCTGCAGCGAGAACAAGAACGAACTGGCCGACCGGCTGCGCGAAGTCGGGATTGACGAGCCGACCATCCACCGGGTGGTGCGCCAGCAGATCATGCACGATCAGAACGCCATGACCGAACGCTGCCTGGCCGAGCCGGATGCGGTGTTCGAAGATCTGAAGGAACTGGTGCGGGCCTTCAGCGGCAAGCCGGACTTTGAGTTCGAACCACACTTCACGCCCAAGTATCGCCCGTGGCAGCAGCGGCTGGCGTTTTGCCCCGAAGGCGACATCTTCCGCGCTGCGGCCAGTGGCAAGCTGACCGTGGTCACCGATACGCTGGAAACTTTCACTGAAACCGGGGTGCGGACCAGCGACGGGACTGTGATCGAGGCCGACATCATCGTCGCCTGCACCGGTTTCCGGCTCTCGGTGATGGGCGACATCCCGTTCAGCGTCGATGGCCAGCCGGTGCGCTGGAACGATACCGTCACCTATCGCGGGATGATGTTCACCGGCGTGCCCAACATGGCCTGGGTAATGGGCTATTTCCGCGCGAGCTGGACGTTGCGGGTGGACATGATGGGTGATTTCATTTGCGGCTTGCTCAACCACATGGACGCAATCGGCGCGAAGCGGATCGACGTGGCCTTGCGCGCCGGAGGATGCCGGGATGGAGCTGCTGCCGTGGATCGAAAGCGACAATTTCAATCCGGGCTATCTGCATGCGCGGGCTGGACCAGATGCCGCGCCGGGGGGACAAGCCCGATTGGCGGCACAATCAGGACTACTGGGCCGAGCGTGAGGCGTTTCCCGCCATTGACCTGACCGGGGCAGAGTTTCTCTATGACGGGAAGCCGAGTCCCAAGCAGGTAGCCAACGCCCGCGAGACCCAGGCCGCCTGACTAGCCAAGCCCATCGAAGCAGCAATGCCGTTCGTCGAGACCGGGCTGATCTTGGCAGATCAGCGGGTTAGGCGCAGTGCAAACCTGATGATCAAGGGAAGCTTGCCGATGTCCAGATTTCGCCCGATCCTGCTTGCCGCAAGCCTTGTCGCGCTTCCGCTCACCGCGCTCACCCTCAGCGAACCTGCTCCGGCGGCTCGCGCAGCGTCGGCGCAGTCAGAGCACGACAAGCTGTTCGCGCTGTTTGCCGCCTCGGACGAAGCCAGCCTGAAGCGCAATCCTCTGTCTGCGCTGTTTCGCGGCGATATGCGCTATGCTGATCGGTTGGGAGACTTTCTGACCAAGGCCTACAACGACGCCGAGCGCAAGGCGGCGAAAGCCGAACTGGCGGCGCTGAAGCGGATCGACCGGCGCAAATTGTCCGCGACCGATCAGATCGCCTATGACGTCTTCGCGTTTGATCGCGGCGAAACGCTGAAAGGCCTGACGCCCGCGATCTTGAAGCTGACCGAGGTGCGCCCGCTCAACCACTTCTTCGGATTTCACACCTTCTATCCGACGCTGGCCAGCGGCAAGACCGGGATCCCGTTCAAGACCCTGGGCGATTATGACAACAACCTGAAACGCCACGCCGGTTACGTCGCTCTGATCGACCGGTCGATTGCCAAGTTCAAGGAAGGCCAGAAATCGGGGGTGGTGGAAACCAAGCTGACGATCCGCAACGTGATCGAACAGCTTGATACCCAGCTGAAACAGCCGGTTGAGGACAGCCCGTTCTGGGAACCGGTCAAGAAATTCCCCGACAGCCTGAGCGCTGCGGACAAGGCGCGGCTGACCGCCGAATACCGCACGATGATCGCGGACCAGATCTATCCGGCGCATCGGCGGCTGCGCGATTATCTGGCCAGTTCCTATCTTGCCTCGGCGCGTGAAGCGGTCGGGCTCAGCCAGATGAAAGGCGGAGCCGCGCTCTATGCCCAGCTGATCGAAAGCACCACCACGCTGCCCTTGACCCCGGACTATCTGCACAACCTGGGCCTCAGCGAAGTGGCGCGGATCACGGCCGGGATGGAAGGCGTGAAGGCCGAACTGGGCTTCACCGGAACGCTGCCCGAATTCTTCGCCTATCTGCGCACCGATCCCAAATTCAAGCGGCAGACCCGTGAGGAGCTGACCCAGCGCTATTACGATATCGGCAAGCTGGTCGACGCCAAGGTCGGAGACTATTTCAACGTCCTGCCCAAATCCCCACTCCGGATTTCGCCGTACGAGCCGTTCCGCGAAAAGTTTGAGGCGGGCGGTTCCTATCAGAGCGGGACGGCGGACGGAGCGCGTCCAGGGACGTTCTATTTCAACGCCTATGACCTGCCCAGCCGCACCACGCCGGGTGAGGTTACGCTGTACCTGCACGAAGGCGCGCCCGGGCATCACTTCCAGATCAGTCTGGCGCAGGAGAACACCGCGCTGCCATCGTTCATGCGGTTTGGCGGGAACACCGCCTATGCCGAAGGCTGGGCGCTTTATGCCGAAACACTGGGCTACGAGATGGGGTTCTTCAAGGATCCAGTCTCGCGGTTGGGCACACTCGATGACGAGATGCTGCGCGCAATGCGGCTGGTGGTTGATACCGGGCTGCACGCCAAAGGCTGGACCCGCGATCAGGCGATTGACTACATGCTGGCCAATTCCAGCATGGGCAAGACCGACGCTACCGCCGAAGTCGAGCGCTATATCGCGATCCCCAGTCAGGCGCTGGCTTACAAGGTCGGCGCGCTGACAATCCAGCGGCTGCGCAAGCAGGCCGAGAGCGAGCTGGGCGCGAAGTTTGATATCAAGGCATTCCACGATCAGGTGCTCAACACCGGCGCACTGCCTTTGCCGGTACTGGAGGCCAAGATCGGCCGCTGGATCGCGGCGGTGAAGGCCGGCTAGGCAGGCAGCGCGGGCGGGGTGAATTCCACCAGATCCCAGCGGTTGCCGTAAAGGTCTTCGAACACCGCCACCGTGCCGTAAGGCGCTTCGATCGGATCGCGGACAAACCGCACCCCCGCAGCTTG
The DNA here is from genome assembly GCA_963802015.1 of uncultured Alphaproteobacteria bacterium. Lineage (GTDB taxonomy): Bacteria > Pseudomonadota > Alphaproteobacteria > Sphingomonadales > Sphingomonadaceae > Novosphingobium. The sequence continues at coordinate 196,279 of CAWDHB010000001.1, read as the reverse complement.
CCAGCCGCGGAAATCGCGCCAGAAATCGTCGGTCGCCAGGAACAGGAACACCCGCCCGCCCGCTTGATCACCCACAAACCGGGCTTGTTCAGGCGTGCTCGCCCGCGCGAGCAGGATCGTGGTCGCCCCGGGCGGTGCCCCCGGCGGAGCAATCAGCACCCAGCGCTTGTCCTGTTCGGGCTGATAGTCATCGGCCACCAGCGCAAAGCCCAGCTTGCCGCAATACCAGGCGATGGCTTCGTCATAGTCGGCCACGACCAGGGCGAGGTGCGCGAGATGATGTGCCATGGGCGATGTGATCCGGCGTTACCGCGCCAGTGCTTCGTCGAGCAGGCGGGCCAGGCGCAGTCCGGCGCGGCTGACTTGCAGACGCAGGTCGGGCAGGCTGGCGACAATGTCTGCATCGGTCCAGACGATGTCTTTAGGCAAGGGCTCCCCGGCGGCACACGGATCACGATCAAACGCACGGGCATAGACTACCGAGCGCGCCAGTTCCCAGCCCTGACGTGACCAGTCGGCCACGGTGCCGCCGCCGAGTTCGCCGCGCTCCGCCGCTGAATAGCGCCGCAGCAATGGCGGCGCGGCGGAAGTGATCGCGCGTTCGGCCAGCGGCCCATCCCAGACCGCATGCAGATTGCGGCCGGGTGCGATCCCGTAAGTGGAGGTCACCGCATTGCCGCCAAGGTCAGCATTGTCCCCGGCGTGCAGCGGCATGTGCAGATCACCGACGAAATGGACCAGAAAGGCCAGCGCCTCCAGCCGCTGCGCTGCGGGCAGCGCCTTGTCCGCCAGCAACCGGCGGGTCCGCTCGATCTGCGCAGTCACGCAGTTGCCGCCGGCGCAACTGGCTTTGATATCGTGGGGCTTGCAGACGCTGATGTTCTGATAGTGCCAGGCAAAGGTATAGCCCCAGCGCCAACCTTCGCGGCGGATGCAATCAGGCCAGGATGACGCCTCTGCCAGCGACCGCACCCGGCAGTATGGCGTGCCAAGCCCGGCCTCTGCGCGCAGCAACGTGCGGATCGCCGCGCGGGTCTGAGGCGAGACGTTTGCCAGCGCGATCTCCGCTGTGGAGTGATGCCCGAATTCGCCCCAGGCCAAGGCTGGAGCCGCGCTCAGCCCGGCCAGCGCTGCGAGCAGCAGTAACATCCGCCGGATCACTTGCGCGTACCTTGCGGGGCGGCCTGCTCCCATTGTTCGATCACCCAATCCTCCGCTTCCGCCGCCGCCACCCAGGCCTGCAACCATTCGTGCTCCCACACGGCCTGCATATAGGTAGTCGCGAAGCCGGGCACGCCCACGCCATAGCTGATGAACCGGCTGACCACGGGCGCAAAGAAAATGTCCGCCGCACAAAAGCTGCCGAACAGGAACGGCCCGCCCTTGCCAAAGCGTGCCCGCGCCTCGGCCCACAGCGTCAGCACGCGGACCACATCGGCGCGGGCCTCGGCGCTGGGCTGCCAGCCCTCCACCCGGCGGCGCACGTTCATTGGGCATTCGCGGCGCAGCGCGGCAAAGCCGGAATGCATTTCCGCCACCAAGGATCGCGCCATTGCGCGGGCCGCGTCATCCTTGGGCCAGAACCGCTCTCGCCCGACTTTGTCAGCCAGATATTCCAGGATCGCCAGGCTATCCCAGACCACCGCATCGCCATCCCACAGCACCGGAACCTTGCCCGAAGACGGCGCAATTTCGTCGTGTTCCTTCTTCCGCGCGTCCCAGTCGTCGCCGTACAGCGGGATCTGGAGCTCCTCGAATGCCAACCCTGATTGCTTGGCCGCGAGCCAGCCACGCAGCGACCAGCTGGAATAGTTCTTGTTGCCGATGATCAGTTTCATGTACCTGCCCTGTTGCTGGCAACGGCGTAACTGTTCAGGTTAGCCATGTCGAGCCTGAACAAGTTCACGAAGTTCACAGGGTCCCCGGGAGCGAAAATCGCGCATGGTTCCACGCCGCGCTGACGCTGCTTGGTCACGCAGCGCGGGTTGGTGCGATTCAAATCGCGTGGGAGAATGGGCTGATTGCATTGCGCCGGCCTGCTCCAATTCAATGGTTGTAGGAAAGTGAAAACTGCTGACGCAGGTTCTGGCGACCGATCCTGCGCGAGGAAAATCTCTAAAAAGATGATTGCTATCATGATTCAGCGCGATAGACTGAAGCCAGTGGGGCTTCATCACATGATGCGCAAGGAACTTCGAGAGCACGAAGCTGACGTCTGGTCGAAGCTATTTGATGGCATGATCGCGCAGTATTGGGTGCTGTTCGCAATCAAAGCAGTTGCGATTGTAGGTGGCGGCATCATTGCTGCGATTGGCGGCGGCATGGAAGGCCCGCTTCGCGATTCTGCTGGCTTCACCACAAAGGGGTTCACAATCCTTGGTGGCGCAGGAGCGGCGATGTTGGCTGGCTTGGTGCTGCTATTGGCCGATCGAGAACGGCCAAATCTGATCAATGATGTTCGCGCGCATTTGTCTAGATTGCGCGAATACGTAGATCGCTATGATGACATGATTGCACGGGAAAGTTGGAGGATCGATTGTGATTCCGCCAGTCGGGTCATGCTTGAGACCGTCGAAAATGTGCTGCTCCAGCCGTCTGGTTCGGTGTCTGATGATGTTCAAACGCTGCTTGATTTTGCGACGCCGCATTTGTTGGATGCGCTTTCGATCGGCTATGCGGAAGACTATACGTTCTCGATTTTTCAACGGTCAGATGCGTTGGGGTGCATGGTACGCATCGCCGATAAATGGTTTCATGAAGATGATGCCGAATATGATAAACGCCCATGGGCCAAGGGACAGGGCTTCACCGGTCAGGCGTGGCTGGCAAAGAAATCAATCGGTGTGGCCGATGCGAACGCGGCGGGTGTGCGCGAAGCCTACGCCCAAAAACCGGAAGATTATCCACAAGAACTGAGGGATTACAAAGTCCGTCCAGACGAAGAACGCTATCGTTCGTTCCTGTGCGTGCCTATCATGGTCGGTGCCGAACCCGAACCATGGGGGATATTGACTGTGACAAGCGATGCAATGGGGCGGTTTGACCACATCGAAGGCGATACGCCCGGCAGCGACAATGTTCAGATTATGCGGCTGACCGCCGCCCTGATCGCTCTGCTGGTCGCATCTGCAACGAAAACCTAACCTTTGTACTGGAAGTTGACGCATTAAGGCGCATATGGGGGCACATGTTCATGTTGAAGCCAGTCACTGATCAAACCCTGCCATCCCCGTCGGATTCTTCGATCGACACCATCGACAGCGAGCTCGCCGTGGCGGTTGCGGCGGGGATCGCGCAGCGGCGCGCAGGCCGTTCGACCGAAATTGAGATGCGCAAGATCGAAGCTGTATCGCGTCGGCGTAAGCAGTATCTGCGGCAACGCACGCGCGCGTTCGCCTGACCTGCATCCGCATTTGCGCGCCCATTTTTGAATCAATCCGCGTGTTTCTGACATTTCAACTGCGCTAAGCCATCCTGCATGACCCAGCCTCCGTTCCACCTCGCCTTCCCGGTTAATGACCTTCGCGCCGCGCGCGCGTTCTGGGGCGGGGTGATGGGTTGCACGGAGGGTCGTTCGTCCGCGCAATGGATCGATTTCAACTTCTACGGCCACCAACTGGTCGCGCACCTCGCCCCAGATCACGCCGGGCAGGACGCGGCGCGCAATCCGGTTGACGGCCATGGAGTGCCAGTCCCGCATTTCGGTGTAGTGCTGACGCTGGACCAGTTCGAAGCGCTCGCCGCTCGGCTGACGGCAGCAGGTGTGCAGTTCGAGATCGCCCCCTACTCGCGCTTTGCGGGCCAGCCGGGAGAACAACGCACGATGTTCTTTCGCGATCCCAGCGGCAATGCGGTGGAGATCAAGGCCTTTGCCGATCTTGGTCAACTGTTCGCGGTATAGAGTCACGAGTGACACTTGAAACAAAAGTCCACGATGCTCGGCAGAATTACATCCGGATAATATTGACATCTATTTTACCCGGGTGTAATGGGCGCGCTGCAAAGCAGGAGCAGCAGCATGAATTCGAGTGTCACCGCATTTTCCGCCGGACGGCAAATCGCGACCGGTGATCGGGGCGCCGTCGCGCAAGCAATCAAGGACCAACTGTTGGCACAGGACGGGTCCGTCCTCGTCTTCGAAGATGAAACCGGTCGGATCACCGATCTTGACTACCGCGAGGTTGCGGCCCGTGGGGCTGGGCGTCCCAAGCTTGGCGTGCAAGCCCGCGAAGTGACCTTGCTCCCCCGACATTGGGAGTGGTTGGCGGCGCAATCGGGCGGGGCGTCAGCGGCGCTGCGGCGACTGGTCGAAACCGCGCGCACCGCAGGTCGTTCGCAGCGCGAGCGCCAGGACGGAGCTTACCGATTCATGCAGGCGATGTGCGGTGATTTGCCAGGCTATGAAGAGGCATTGCGCGCGCTTTACGCCGCCCGCGAGAGCGATTTCCTCGCGCTGGTGGACCGCTGGCCAGACGATGTCGGGCGCTATGTCCGTAAGTTGTTGACGGCAGACGCGGATCAATCAGAGGGTGGAACATGCGCATAGCAAGCTGCCGCTGCGGTCAATTGCGCGCCGAATGCAGTGAGGAGCCGCTGCGCGTATCGGTCTGTCATTGCAGCGCATGTCAACGCCGCACTGGCAGCGTGTTTTCAGCCCAGGCGCGGTTTCGCGCTGAAAGCGTGATCGTGACCGGCGTTTCCTCCACCTTCACCCGCACTGCCGATAGCGGCAGTCACTTGACCTATCAGTTTTGCGCGAGCTGCGGAGCAACGATTGCTTATCAGATCGACACCTGGCCGGACGTCGTGGCCGTGCCAGTGGGGGCATTTGAAGATTGCGAGCTGCCATCCCCCGCGTACTCGATCTATGAGCGCCGGATGCGCCCGTGGGTTTCGATTATGGGCGATAGTCTGGTTCACCTCGATTAGGTGAACCCGGGTCAGCTCAGACTTAGAGCGCCGCGTCCGCCAGCACCGCGGCGCGCAGTTCCGCAATGCCCAGTTTCAGTTCGGCCGACGTCACCAGCACATCAGGGTGCGCCGCCACATGCTTGCGCGCTTCGGTTTGCGTTGCGAGCAGCGCGGCTTCGAGCTCGCTGGCCTTGATCTTGTCCGCCTTGGTCAGAACCACGCGGTAGCCGACGGCGGCTTCATCCAGCATCCGCATCATCTCGCGGTCAACGTCTTTCGGCCCGTGGCGCGCGTCGATCAGCACCAGCGTGCGCTTCAGCACCACCCGCCCGCGCAGGAAATCGCGCACCAGCCGCTTCCAGTTTTCGACCACTTTCAGCGGGGCCTTGGCAAAGCCATAGCCGGGCATGTCGACCAGCCGCAGCAGCGTCGGTTCGCCCACGTCGAAGAAGTTCAGCTCCTGCGTCCGCCCCGGGGTGACCGAGGCGCGGGCAATCGACTTGCGGCCCGGTAAGCGCGTTGAGCAGCGAGCTTTTGCCGACGTTGGACCGCCCGGCAAAGGCGATCTCGGGCACATCCGGATCGGGCAGGTATTGCAGCGCGGGCGCGCTTTTCAGGAACTCGACCCGCCCCGCGAACAGCAGCCGCGCACGCTCCAGCATGGCCGCGTGCTCCGCTGCCTCCGCCGCTGTCAGGTCTGCCGCCGTCAGTTCAGGCATGGTCAGCCCGCCTTGCCTTTGGCAGCATCGCCCTTGTCCCGCTCCCGCGCCGCTTGGCGTCCTCGGCATCCTTGTCGGCCTGCGCCCGAGCTGCGGGTGCTTGCGAATAGAGGTACTTCTGCTGCGCGATGGTCAGGATGTTGGAGGTGATCCAGTAGAGCAGCAGCCCGGCCGCGAACGGGCGCCATGATGAACATCATCATCCACGGCATGATCGCGAACACCTGTTGCTGCACCGGATCGGCCGGCGCCGGGTTCGAGCTTGAACTGCAGCTACATTGTGATCCCCAGCAGCATCGCCAGAATGCCGATGGCGAGGAACGCCGGCGGGGTGAAATCGAGCAGGCCGAACAGGTTGAGCACGTGCAGCGGATCGGGCGCGGACAGATCCTTGATCCACAGCGCGAACGGCTGGTGGCGCATTTCGATCGCCACGATCAGCACCTTGTACAGCGCGAAGAACACCGGGATCTGCAAGAAGATCGGCAGGCAGCCCGCCAGCGGATTGACGCCTTCCGCCTTGTACAGCGCCATGATTTCCTGCTGCTGCTTGGGCTTGTCGTCCTTGTAGCGATCCTGAATCGCCTTCATTTTCGGCTGGATCGCGCGCATCGCCGCCATGCGAGGCGAACTGCTTTTGCGCAATCGGGAACATCAGCCCGCGCACGATCAGCGTCAGCAGCATGATCGCCACGCCGAAGTTGCCGACCGCCTTGAACAGCCAGTCGAGCAGCCAGAAGATCGGCTTTTCGAACCAGCGGAACCAGCCCCAGTCAATCGCCAGGCCGAAGTTGGTGATCCCGGCGGCTTCATAGCGGTCCATCACCGCGCTTTCCTTGGCCCCGGCAAACAGCCGGGTGGTCCGCTGTCGCGTCTGGCCCGGCGCGACAACAGCCTGCGGGTAGAACAGGTTGGCGAGGTAGATGCCTTTGCCCAGCGCGCGGAAATCGCTGGCGGTGTCGGTCTTGTCGGGGATCAGCGTGCTCATCCAGTAGATGTCGGTAAAGCCGATCCAGTTGGTCTTGCCTTCGGAGCTTGACCGTGCGCCATGGCCTCGTCGATGTCGTCATAATCGGTGTCAAACGAGACCGTTTCGTCGAAGGCCCCGATCGGCCCGGAATGGACGTTGAAGCTGTCGAGGCTCGCGGTCTTGCTGGTTCGGCTGATCAGCGCGACCGGGCTTGACGCTCACTGGCGCGGCGCGCCGTTGGTGACGCTCTGGGTGGCGGTGATCATGTAATCGGCGTCGATCGCATAGTTGATCGCGAAGGTCTGCCCGGTGGGTTGGTCCAGGTCAGCGTGACCGGGTGGCGGGGGTCAGCTTGGCCCCGGCGGGTGCGGTCCACAACGTCTGGCGGTTGGGCAGTGCGACGCCCTCGCCGACCAGAAACTGCGCAAACTGCTGCGCCGGGGTGCCGGCCGGCGAATATATCCGCGCCGGGCCGTCGGCCTTGTTCAGAGTCGCGGTGTGGCGGTTGGTGGTCAGATCATCGACCAGCGCGCCGGCCAGGTTGATCGATCCGGACAGTCCCGGTGCGGCAATCGCCACGCGGCTGACCAGCGCCGAGCGCGGTCTTCAGATCGCGCGCTTCGGCGGCGATGTCGGCCGGGCTGGTCAGCCCGCCTTCGCGGGTCGGCGCTGGGGCATCACCGGCGGCACGCTGGCGCTGGCCGCAGCAACCGGCTTGTCCGCTTGCGGATAGAAATAGCGCGTCGCCGCATCCCAGCCGAACAGCATCAGCGCGGTCAGCACCAGGGCGATCATCATGTTGCGTTGATTGTGGCTGTCCACGAAGGCGTCCCTGTTATGCTGAGTAGGTCAATAGATGGAAGGTCGGCTATGCCAGTTCAAGATCCGGGCCGGTTCAAGGTACCGGGTCATAGCCATGGCCCCCCCATGGGTGGCAGCGCAGTATACGTTTCGCCGCCAACCAGCCACCCTTAATCGCGCCATGCTTCTCCACCGCCTCAATCGCATATTGCGAGCACGACGGGGCATAGCGGCACGATGGCGGCAGCACCCGCGATGGGCCGAGTTGCCAGCCGCGTGCGATGAGGATGAGCAGGCGTTTCATCGGGGTCACGCAAATTACGCATGATTTGTTCGCGCGCAGAGACGCAGAGATCGCAGAGAGAGAATGAGGCTACTGTACCGCAGGTGCCGCCGATAGCTCCGACATTGGTCAGACCTGCAAGCAGCAGTGTCAGAGCGGCTTCGGCACAAGTCCAACGCCTCTGCGACTCTCTGCTTCTCTGCGCCTCTGCGTAACTCCCTATTTTCGCCGCCGCGGCGGATCGCCTTTGCCGGCCGCCGCGCGCTCCAGCGCGGCGACCAGTTCCGCGCGCAGCTAGCGCAAAGTCGCGCTCCACTCCGCTATCGCGTCCGATCAGCACGTGATCGTGGCCGGGCAAGCCTTGCGTGGGCAGCAGTTCCCACAGCAGTTCGCGAAACCGGCGCTTCATCCGGTTGCGGACGACGGCATTGCCGATCTTCTTGGTCACGGTGATGCCATAGCGCATCGCTTCGCAGCCCGTTGGGCCGGGCCAGCAACACAAAACCGGGACGTGCTATTCGCAAGCCCCGGTTAGCAGCTAGGAAATCCACCCGCCGCGAAAGAACGGCCGGTTTAGTTTGTTTGTCCGTCGGCATGGCGCTGTGTCGTTATCCGAAATGTCGCACCGCCGGAAGCGGCACCGGCCCGCTCCCCCGCCTGACCACCCAATTCTAGGTTACCCTATGGGTGGTCGGGCGGGGGAGCGGGCCGGTGCCGGGCGCAGGGGCTGACAACGTCAGTCCCGGTCAGTCGCCGCGATTAAGCCGACAGCTTCTTGCGGCCACGCGCGCGGCGGGCGGCGAGGATCTTGCGGCCACCAACGGTCGCGCTGCGGGTGCGGAAGCCATGACGGCGGGCACGCACGAGATTGCTGGGCTGGAAAGTGCGCTTCATGATAACCTCGGTCTGTCTGACAAAAAAGGGGCCGCCGTCGATGGGCGACCGTCCTGTTGGGTCGCGCCGTTACGGCAGGGGCGGGGCCGAGTCAAGGGATTCGGGCTTAATCCAGCCGCACCCACTGGCCCATTTCATCCGCCGTCAGGAACTTCGCCTCGGCGTGCGGGACCGAATTGGTCATCGCGTAAAACGCGCTCGCTTGCGCCGGGGCCATGCCCATTTCGCGGTAGTAGTCGGTATAGGCGCGGTTCTCCGGCGCGTCGGCGGGATAGTCCCCCGCCTCGCGCCCGTCTTCGTCCATCCACGAATGGACCGCGAATTCCGCGCCCGGATCGGCGATCCGGCGGCTGCCGGCCAGAAACAGCTCAACCCCGCCCGAGCGGACCGAGCCGCCTGCGGGCACATGCGTCGCAATCCCGCGCGCGCGGATCATCCGGCCGACCGCGAGATTCGCGCGGTCATCCTCGGTGCCGGGGCAATCGATCAGCTCCAGCATCGAAATGCCCGGGATAGGCGCGCAGCATCGCCGCGAACTGCAGCCGGGCTGGCCTCGTCCGTCACATCGACCAGCGCGGCGCGGGTGCCATCGAGCACGCGGAACGGGCCGAACCGGGCAATCCCCTGCGGCACCGCGGCGGGCTGGGCAGACTGCACAAACCGTTCGCTGCCGACGGGCTCTTCGTAGACGGTCTACTTCGACCGTCTCATAGATCACCTGTTTCCGCCAGCGCGGGTGTCGCGATGCAAGGCGAAGAACGGGATCAGCAAGGCGCGCAGTTTCTGCATGAGCCTTAAATCGCCCATCGCCCCTTACCGCGCCGACACCATGCGCGGTTAAGCAGAACTTCCGGAAGGGGTTAACGCGGGGTTAGCGGGGGACCTGCAATATCAGGTTCACTTCGCTCAATTTCCGCTCATCCTGAGCCTGTCGAAGGACCATCGCGCGCACGCGACCGTGCTGTAACAGGAAGGTGCTTCGACAAGCTCAGCATGAGCGGACTTGGTTCAAATGCATCGCAAGATACTTCTTCGGCAGGCCCAATCTCGTTTTGTGCAGCACGATTAAAAGGAATCGCACCAAACCCGCGCTACTTGGCCTCGACAGAATAACTGCAATGCGCCACACCGTTTTACTGTTGGGTTCAAACATCGGGGGCACACTTGGTCGCGCTGGTTTCTACAGTGGCCTATCTCGGGCTGGAAGCGCGCGGGGTGGAGGTGCAGTGCCAGATCGCGCCGGGGCTGCCGCGCTTCAACGTGGTCGGCCTGCCGGACAAGGCGGTGAAGGAAAGCCAGGAACGGGTCCACGCCGCGCTCTCGGCGATGGGGCTGGCGCTGCCGCCCAAGCGGATCACGATCAACCTCTCGCCCGCCGATCTGCCCAAGGAAGGATCGCACTACGATCTGCCGATTGCGCTGGCGCTGCTCGCGGCGATGGGCGTGACCGATGCCGAGCAGCTGACCGAATATGTCGCCGTGGGCGAACTGGCGCTCGATGGCCGGATCATTGCCACGCCGGGCGTGCTGCTCGCCGCGCTGCATGCGGCGGAGCGGGAGCAAGGCCTGATCTGCCCCGCCGCGCAAGGGGCATGAGGCGCGCTGGGCCGAAGGGGTGCCGGTGATCGCCGCGCCGGATCTGGTCAGCCTGCTCAACCACCTGAAGGGCACTGCCGGTGCTGCCCACGCCGCAGCCGGGCGTCGCCGACGCCGCGCGCGCCGGGGCCAGACCTGAAGCGGGTCAAAGGCCAGGAAACCGCCAAGCGCGCGCTCGAAATCGCCGCCGCCGGGGGGCCACAACCTGCTGATGATCGGGCCGCCGGGCGCGGGCAAATCGCTGCTCGCCTCGTGCCTGCCGGGAATCCTGCCCGACCTGACCCCGGCGGAGGCGCTGGAGGTTTCGATGGTGGCTTCGGTGGCGGGAACGCTGGAGGAAGGCCGGATCAGCCGCGAACGCCCGTTCCGCAGCCCGCACCATTCGGCCTCGATGGCAGCGCTGACCGGGGGCGGGCTGAAGGTCAAGCCGGGCGAGGTCAGCCTGGCCCATCTGGGCGTGCTGTTCCTGGATGAACTGCCCGAATTTCAGCGCCCGGTGCTCGATTCGCTGCGCCAGCCGCTGGAAACCGGCCAGGTCGATGTCGCCCGCGCCAATGCCCACGTCACCTTCCCCGCGCGAGTGCAACTGGTCGCGGCGATGAACCCGTGCCGCTGCGGCTGGCTGGGCGATCCCGCGCTGGCGTGCAGCCGCGCGCCGCGCTGCGCGGCAGATTACCAGAGCAAGGTCTCAGGGCCGCTGCTCGACCGGATTGATCTGCACGTCGAAGTCGATCCGGTCAGCGCCGCCGACCTCGCGCTGCCGCCGCCGAGCGAAGGCAGCGCCGAAGTCGCCGCGCGGGTGGCCATGGCGCGGCAGGTCCAGACCGCGCGGCTGGCGGGCACCGCCATGCGCACCAACGCCCAGCTCGATGGCGACGCACTGGAGGCCCACGCCACCCCGGACGAGCCGGGCCGCAAGCTCCTGATGCAAGCTGCCGAAGCCATGCGCCTCTCCGCGCGCGGCTACACGCGGATGCTGCGGGTGGCGCGGACGATTGCCGATCTGGCGGGGAGCGACGGGGTGGGGCGGATCCATGTGGCCGAGGCGCTAAGCTATCGCCGGGTTGCGCCGCGGAATTAGACCTAACAGTTCATTAGATGAAGCGCCAAGAACCCGCCTTGGCTTCGGCGGATGTGTCAAAAACATCTTCATTCTCATCTTGCACGTAGATGCTTGGTTTGCAGTGTTTTCCATTGTGACTAATCATCATCACGAAAAATTTGTGCTTTTGAATGAACAAGCCCCTCCGTAATTCGAGAATCGCGATATTTCGTGATCCGCCGACCAAGGGTGTCAACTTATCTGGACCCCATCCACGAACTCGATTTGGGTCCCAACCAGGCACAGAAATTCCGTGATCGACGATAGGAATTGTTTGAATCTCGCCTTTTTCGGCAACGATTTTGCCAAGTTTGGCGACATGTTCAATCGGCTTTCGCCCCTGTCCAGTGCACTGAAATATCCTCAGAATAAGTTGACCTTCAGTACGTTTGACAAACCGAATTCGAAGTCTGGCACCAATATCGGTTTCAGGCATCATCCCACCGTCACGATCCCAATTAGACCAATTGGACTGAACTACTAGGTGTTCGACTTCAAAAACGTCAGTTAAGAACCTCCATATCTGGCGAATACGAGAGTCACTTGCAAAAGGGTCCCAGAAGACTGATGCGATTGCGAATTCTATCAAAGTGGGGAAAAGCCAATCGGGAATATTAGCGCCAAACCACTTTGAGATAGCACTGCTTGGTGCAAGCAATGGTACGCCTTTTATGAGGATCGGCCAAATCCCGCTAGACAATCGAACATCTGAATTGCGAATCCTGAAGCGCATGTGCGTCAAGTAACACGTCAAAAATTGGCTGGAAGCCATAAATCCAGAAAGTTCGTAAACTTTGTACCGCGAACGTCAAAGTTAGATTGCGCAGTCAAGCCGAAGCAACGAATTTTCTTAGAGACAATCGCCCCATTTCGGCGGCCCCGGTTTTGCCAGCACCGCGCCGGTTTGTCGTTCCAGTGGCGCAACCCCGGCCTTTTGCAGACCCTGATACATTTCCAGCGCGTCAGCGTTGCCGCAGACTTCGGCATTTGGCGCGCTTCGGCTGCCCATCTGCGCCTTGAAGCGGCTCAACTGCGCTGGGCTCCAGCCGCCAGTGGTGGTCAGGTGCGCATCCAGCCGCGCGATTGACTGGTCCAGCGCGCTGCGGAATTGCAGGTCTTCCTTGCCCACGCAGCGCTTGCCGGTGTCCGAAATCGATTCGAGGATCGCGGCCCAACACAGCACACCCATCGGGCCGCCGCTCGCGTGTGCGGCTGGGGCGCTCGTTGATCCAGCTGCAACCAACGCCGCCTGTGCTGCTGCCTCAGCGGCGGCGATGGCCTGCTGGCTCTGGGACGTGGCGCAGCCTGCGACGAGGCTGATTGCCACCAGCGCAAATGCCCACCTGCCCCTCACACCGCGAACACCAGCACATCGCTCTCACGCGGCAGTTCGGCTCCCGGCCCCGGCGAGCGGTTCGAAGGCCTCGTCGGTCAGGGTGATCTGGCCCAGACCCTTCAGCTTGAAATAGCCCAGGCTGGGTTGTTCATCGCTGCGGATCTTCTTGGCGGGATTGTAGGCACCGATGAACAGATCGCCGTGGCGTTCGAACAGCTGGTGCGGGGCCAGGGTGATCTCAGCGCTGTTGTACTGCGCGCGGATCGCCAGGCGCCGGGCGATAGCCTCGATCAGCAGACGTTCGACTGGGACGGGTTCGGCAGGCGCTTGTTGCATTGCAGCATGATGGCGAGGGACGCGCTGGTCCGCAAGTCAAAAATTTTGCCGGTCAGCGCAACGCGCTCAATTGCGGGCGGGGTTCGGCAGCGGCGTCGACGGGCTTGCCGATGTCGGCACGGTCACGCCATTCCAGTTCCTTGGGGCCAAGCAGGCGGCCATCGTGGGCGTGGATGCCGATCTGGGCGATCGGCTGGCCATCGCGCGCATCGCACAGCACCGGATTGCTGGGGATGCCGATCCCGTACTTTTCGCCCCACTGGCGCAGGGTCAGCATCGCGGGGAGCAGGTCCAGCCCTTTTCGGTCAGCCGGTATTCGATCTTGCGGCGATCATCGGGCAGCGGTTCGCGCTTCATGATCCCGTGTTCGACCAGCCGCGCGAGCCGGTTGGAGAGGATGTTGCGGGCGATCCCGAGTTCGGACAGGAACTCTTCAAAGTGATGCACGCCGTTGAACGCGGCGCGCAGGATCATGAACGACCAGCGCTCGCCCATCACTTCCAGCGCAGCGGGCAGCCCGCAGGCCTGATCATCGCTGAGCGGTTCGCGCAAGTGACCCATCGTATCATCCCTTTCGGCCGTGTGGCCCGATCCCGTAGTCTTCCGTAGCGCAAAGCAACCTATCCGCCGACAAAAAAATTGTTTCAAGCAAATTGCTGCCCAACTTGCTGCAGTGCACAGTTTTCAGTTGCAACTTAATACCTATCACTGTAGGTAGTGATTCGCAACGCAAATCGTGACTGTCCTCCCCGGGAGCCAACGATCCCTGCGGGCACACCATAAAAAGGGATCTACCAATGACACTCGCTCTCAATCGCACCTTGCCGCGCACCGTGATTGCCGCCGGTCTGGCGGTCGTCGGCACTTTCATGAGCTTTCGCCGCAACCACTTCGCCGGTCCAGGCGCAGGCCGCGCGCAGCTATACGGCGGTGCTCGCCACCAAGCTGGAAGCGCCCAAGCGCGTCGTGCTCAACGGCGCAGTCTGGAACTGCAAGGAAGACAAGTGCGTGGGCAGCATCGATGGCTCTTCGCCGGTCAATGTCTGCACCCGCGTCGTCAAGGAATTCGGCGCGCTTACCCAATTCGCCACGCCCAAAGGCGAACTTAGCGCTGACAAGCTTCAGCGCTGCAACGCGGCCGCCTGATCCGCACAGTCGCAAGACTAGAACGGGGCCTTCCTGCCCCCCACTCCTCCAGGAAGGCTCCGGCAGGCACGTTCCTGAACAGAACCTCTCACCTGACCCCCGCCCGCACCGGCGGGGGTTTTTGTATGCGCGCGCTGGACAAAATCCGCCGGTCCACTCGACTTTGTTGCGGCGCAACCGCTACTATGCGGCAATGAACCACACCCAAGCCGCCTTGATCGCCGCCGCACGTGCTGCTGCCACCACAGCCTATGCGCCGTACTCCAACTTCCACGTCGGCGCGGCGCTGGGGTTTGCCGATGGCTCGGTGGTGACGGGCGCCAATGTCGAAAACGCCAGCTATGGCCTGACGCTGTGTGCGGAAACGGTCGCGGTGGGCAAGGCGCTCAGCGAAGACTGGCGCGGCGCGCTGGAAGCCGTCGCGGTGATCGGCGGCAAGGCTGGGGCAGTGGGCGCGGGCGATCCGGTGACGCCGTGCGGGCGCTGCCGCCAGCTGCTCAACGAAGTCGCCGCGCTGGGCGGCAGTGACCCCGTGGTCTGGTGTGCGGGCGAGGACAGCGTGCTGGAACTGCGGCTGTCGCGGCTGCTGCCGCATGCGTTCGGGCCTGAGAGCCTAAGCTGAACTTCGAAATGACCTTACCGCCAATCCGGGCAGTTGTTTTTGACATGGACGGCCTGCTGTTCGATACCGAATCGCTGTTTTTCGATGCGATGCTGGCCGAAGGCAGCAGCCAAGGCGTCGCAATTACCCGCGAATTCTTCCTCAGTCTGGTTGGTCTCAACACAGCGCGAAACCATGCCTTGATGCGTGATCATTTTGGCCCGGATTTTCCAGCGGAGCGATTTCATGGCGCCTGCCGGGAACGCTTTTTTGGTCTACTCGGCACTGATTTGAAAACCAAACCTGGCGTCGCTGAATTGCTAAACCGGATCGATCAACTGGAATTGCCCAAAGCCATCGCGACCTCGTCCCAACGCAGCAACGTGCAGCATCATCTTGAAGCGTTCGATCTCACTCACCGCTTTGACGCGATCATCGCCAACGGTGACTATGCGCGGGGCAAGCCGCACCCCGACCCGTTCCTAGTTGCTGCGAGGGCGCTAGAGGTAAACCCAGGCGCCTGTCTTGCACTCGAAGATTCGCACAACGGGGTTAGATCCGCCGCCGCCGCCGGGATGGTCACTGTCATGGTTCCGGACCTGTTACCGGCAAATGCTGAAATGCACGCGCTGGCGCATTGCGTCGTAAGCGACCTGCACGCCGTCGCAGCGTTACTCAGTCCCCAGCCACTCCAGCAGCGCCGCCATGCACTCACGCCCCAATTGCGCTGAGCGTTCGGGCGACCAGCCCTGCGCCGCATCGGGCAGGTCGTCGTTATCCTTGAACGGCATTTCAAGAGTCATCGCCACCGCGCCAAATCGCTCGGCGAGCTGGTTCGTGCTCATCGCCAGATTGCCTTTGCCTTTGGGGGTCACGGGATAGCCCAGCCGGGTCTGGAAATCGGGGGTGCGGCGTTCCAGGATAGTCTTGTAGCGATCATAACCGGCCTGCAAGTCGGCGGTCCAGGCGGGGATGCCTTCGAACCCGGCCATGAACACCGCCGCAATCGCTTCATCGCCGTGGACGTCCATCGCGAAATCAACCCCGGTCGCGTCCATCGCGTTGCGGATGCACAGCACTTCGGGGGATTTTTCGGCGCTCGGGGCGTGCCATTCGCGGTTGAGGTTAATCCCCGCCGCGTTGGTGCGCAGGTGGCCGCGGCACGACCCATCCGGGTTCGCATTGGGCACCACGTGAAAGCTGCACAGTTGGCGCAGCTTGCGCCCGACCGGGTCCGCCGGATCGGTCAGGCAATCAAGCGCGCCTTCCATCCACCATTCGGCCATGCTTTCGCCGGGGTGCTGGCGGGCATAGAGCCAAACCTGTTTGGGTCCGGTGCCCAGATCGAGGCAATCGATCGGCTGGCCTTCGATGCTGTGGCCCAGCACGCGGTGCGTCACGCCATCGGCCAAGCGCTGCACCCGCGATCAGATCGTGGTGCCGCTCCATCGAATAGGGCGCGAAGTAAGCGAACCAGGCGAGGTTTGCCGTGGGTGTGTAGCGGATCGTCAGTTCACCCGCCGCGTGGTCATAGCTGGTTTCGGCGCGGCCCCAGAATGCGCGGTCTTCGCTGACCGCAGCGCGGTAACCCGGCCAGCCGCCGGGATAGGCCGAACCTGCGAGGCCGGTGATGGTCAACGTGAGTTCGCGCCCGGCGGCATTGCTGACGCGGAAGTGGAACCACTGGTAGAAGTCCGAATCGCGGTCCTTGCGGATCGCCAGTCGGGCGCTGGTGCCGTTGATGGACAGCACTTCGATATTGCCGCTGTCGAATGCAGCGTCGATGTGATTGGCAGAGTGATGGCGGAGCTGTGGTCAGTCATTTGACCGCGATAGTCTCACCCGCTTGCCCGGGAAAGCCTGCAAACAGCGCCCCGGCCATTTTGGGCGCACCCAGCGCGGTATCGGCCAGTGGCGATCCGGCTCGGACGGTGAAGCTGGCGCGGCCTTCCCACAGCGCGGCCTGGCTGGCGCGGTCCTTGATCAGCACGCCCAGTTCGGTCTGGACCTGCTGCTTGGGCTGCCCTGCCAGATTGAGCCCGATCCCGATTCCCAGCCCTGAACCATAAGTGCCGGTTGATCCACCCAGCCCGACCGAAACCGGGCTGGTGGTGCGCTCCGGGCGGATAGGTCTGGCGCGACAACCGCAGCTGCGCCACTTGCGCGCCTTGGCCCGTTGGCGCCTCTTGGTAGCCGAGCTTGACCAGTTCACGCGCGACTGCCGCCTGATAGGTGCGCCATTCCAGCGAGGCCGGATCAATCCCTGGGGCCGCTTCAACCGAGATCGTGCCTTTGCCCAGCGCGGACAGGTCCGGTGCATGGAATCGTGTCACTTCGACCGGGCCAGTCGGGGCGACGCAGGCATTGAGGACGAGCAAGGCGGGGCAGAAGCACCAGCATTCGCAACGACATGGCGGGAACCTCCGTTCAGCGGGCAGCCTGGCAGAATGTCTGCGCCTAAGCCCTGACGCAGATGCAACCACGACGTATTCATTAACGACTTGGTGGCGCCGGCGCTGCTAGGGAAACTGGCGATGACAAACAACAAGATACCCGTGCTCGTTACCGGCGGGGCCGGTTACATCGGCAGCCATGCCGTGCTCGCTTTGCAGGATGCGGGCTGGCCAGTGGTGGTGATCGACAGCCTGCTGACCGGGTTCCGCTTTGCCGTGCCTGCAGGCGTGCCGTTCTATCGAAGGCGACATCGAAGACGGCGCGCTGCTCGCGCGGATATTTGCCGAACAAGGCATCGGCGCGATCATGCATTTCGCTGGGTCGGTAGTGGTGCCCGAATCGGTCAGTAATCCGCTGAAATATTACCACAACAACACCGCCAAAACCCGCGCGCTTGATAGCCGCAGCGGTGGCTGCCGGGGTGCCGCACTTCATCTTCAGCTCGACCGCCGCGACCTATGGCATCCCCGAAGTCTCGCCGCTGACCGAGGATACGCCGCAGCGGCCGATCAACCCCTATGGCCATTCGAAACTGATGTCCGAGCAGATGCTGCGCGATGTCGCGGCGGCGCATCCACTCAACTATCTGCGCGCTGCGCTATTTCAACGTTGCCGGGGCCGATCCGCAGGGCCGCACCGGGCAATCGACCGCTGGCGCGACGCATCTGATCAAGGTGGCGGTGGAGGCTGCGCTGGGCAAACGCGCGCAAGTGGGCGTGTTCGGCACCGATTTTGACACGCCTGACGGCACTGGCGTGCGCGATTACATCCACGTCAGCGATCTCGCCGCCGCGCATGTGCTGGCGCTGGGCGCGCTGATCGACGCAGCCGCAGCGCTCGCTGACCATGAACTGCGGCTATGGCACGGGCTTTTCGGTGCTCGAAGTGCTCGACGCGGTGGACCGGGTGACCAACCGCAAGCTGGTGCGCGAACTCGCGCCGCGCCGCGCGGGTGATCCCGATGCGCTGGTGTCCGACAACACGCTGATCAAGGCGACATTGCCGTGGGTGCCGAAATATGCCGATCTCGACCTGATCGTCGGCCATGCACTGGCGTGGGAGCGCAAGCTCAGCGAAATTCGCGGGGAATGAGGCGTGGAATGGCGACTTCCCGGTTGACTTCACCGTGACTCGTCCGTAACGGCCCGGGTTCAATTTTCAGCGGCATCAAGCCGCCCCGAGGATATCATGAAGATTCGCAACAGCCTGAAGTCGCTCAAAGGTCGCCACCGCGATAACCGCGTGATCCGTCGCCGCGGGCGCACTTATGTGATCAACAAGACCAACCGCCGTTTCAAGGCGCGTCAGGGCTGATCTCCCGCGCGGCCGGTCGCATCCGGCCTGTGAAATTCTCGGCCCGCCTCCATTGGGAGCGCGGGCCGAAATTGTTTGAGGATTGAAGCAACGATGCAGCAGCCGGTTGAAGCAGTCGTATTCGATGTCGGCAAAGTTCTGGTGCAATGGGACTTACGGCATCTGCTGGCCAAGCTGGTTGATGATCCGGTTGAACTTGACTGGGTCTGCGCCAACGTCGTCACCCCCGAA
The DNA here is from genome assembly GCA_963802015.1 of uncultured Alphaproteobacteria bacterium. Taxonomy (GTDB): domain Bacteria; phylum Pseudomonadota; class Alphaproteobacteria; order Sphingomonadales; family Sphingomonadaceae; genus Novosphingobium. The sequence goes on along the minus strand of CAWDHB010000001.1, from coordinate 177,585 downwards.
TGGCACTTTGAACACGACGCCGGTCGGCCGCTGGATGAAATGGTGCCCGAACGGATCGCGCTGTTTCCCGATCACGCGCACCTGATCCACGCCTATCGCGCAGCGGTTCGACGAATCGATCCCCGGCCCGGTGCCGGGTTCGCTGGAACTGGTCGCAGCGCTCGCCGCGCGCGCGGTGCCGCTGTACGCGATCACCAATTTCGGGGCGGAGTTCTGGCCGCCGTTCCGCGCCGAATGGCCAGTGTTCGATCACTTCCGCGATGTGGTCGTCTCAGGCGTGGAGAAATCGTCCAAGCCCGATCCGGCGATCTACGCGCTGGCGGCAGCAGCGGTTTGGCCATGCGCCCGGCGCAATGCTGTTCATCGATGACAATGCGGCGAATATCGCAGCGGCCCGAGACTGCGGCTGGCAGGTGCATCACTTTATCGACGCGGCGAGCTTGGCAGCTGACTTGAAACGCGCGGTTTGATCTGAGCCCGACTCGCCCAAGCGCCGGGTCAAGGCCTTGCCACTACCCAGCGCAGCGGCGCTCCGCCAGCTTCGGTGCTCAGCATCTCGTTCGCGGTCCACAGCGTCCAGGGGCGGCCGGCATAGTCGGGCTCGAAGCCGGGTGCGGACCAGCCAGAGGTTGCGATCAATCGCGCGCGCGATGTGGTAGCGATCCTCGAACGCGGCTGAGACCTTCAGCAGCGCGGCCTTGCCGGTGTGGGTCTCGATCTGGTTGAGGAAGGTGGTCAGCTCGCTCTCGATCGCGGCGTCGCCGACCTTGATCGGGCAATCTCGGCCAGCCGGTCAAGCTCGACCGCCGGCGGCAACAGCTTGGCATCGCGCGGGACCACGCGTGACGAAATTCGCGGCCTGGTTTTCGGCCGGCTGGCACGGATCATAGCGGTGCACCGCGCCGACCTGCAGCTTGGCGGCGCGGGCCCTCCAGATTCTCGCCAAACGCCGGATCGCGGGCGAAGGCGCTGGCCGAGGCATCGAGATAGGCGAAATCCGCGCCGGTGGCCTTCAGCGCCTTCCAGTCGACCGCGCCATCCTCGCTGTCCACTTCCACGCCCTGCACCGGATAGGCGGCGCGCGGCGGCGTCCAGTGCGTGACATGCCACCAGCCCCAGCCCCCGCCGATCAGCGCGAGCAGCAGCACCGCGCCGAACAGGCGCAGCCGCGTGCGGCTGGATTTCTTGCGTGCCATTGGTGCGACCCCCTGCTGTCTGCGCGCGCCATGCGCCGATGCTGCGGCGCCGCCAGCTGGAAGTGACAGCTACCCCTGATATGCAGGACGCAGATCAGGGTAAAGAGCCGCCGGGCGGTGGCAAAGTCGGTTTCCACTTTGCCGTCGAGCCGCTCGAGCAGCATTTCCGCCGCCTCGTTGTGAACCCCGCGCCGGGCCATGTCGATCGTCTCGATCTCGGCGGCGGTGGCCTTGCGGATCGCCTGATAATACGAATCGCAGATCGCGAAATAATCGCGGATCGGGCGGCGGAACCGGCCGAGGCCGAGGATCAGCGTTTCGAGTTCGCGCGCCGTCTTCATCGGCGATCACGCAGCGCCGAGCCGCCCATCCTCCACCGACAGCCGCAGCCGGTAGGGCCCGTGATGCCCGGCCTCCCAGGCGCGCAGCGGCTTGAAGCTGTTCTCCTCGATCAGATCGAAGATCGCGATCCGGCGTTCCTGCTCGATATCGGCATTGCGCCACAGGATCGTCGCTTCGTCGAGCTCGATATGATGATCCGCGGGTCGGCCATGCTGGCGGCGCTTCTCGCAAATGCAGCATGGCGGGGCAAGGGGGTGTAAGGATTGGTTCGCGCGAAGACGCAAAGGAACGCGAAGATGTTGCGGTTGCGGCGAAGCCGCTGTGCAATTTCGATCAGACGCGGCCACACCGACTGATTCATCAGAAGGCAATGCGGCTACGGCGCATCTTCGCGCCATCTTTGCGTCTTGCGTCTTCGCGTGAACACAATCTTCTTTCATCCCCGCTATCCACAGGCCGAAGAATCACCGCGCGTTACGCTTGAACCGCGCCACATCCAGCGCGCATGGCATCGCCGCCTATGGCCTGAACCGAACCCATTCCACCCGCCGCCGACGAATCCGCCGATCGCGCGCATGCTGCCCACCAATGTCGAGGCCGAGGCCGCGTTTCTGGGGGCGGTGCTGATCGACAACCGGGTGATCGAGGAACTGTCCGCGCCGCTCGCGCCGGGGCATTTCTTTGAGCCGATCCACGCGCGGATCTACGAGCGGATCGTGCAACTGCTCGATCGCAAGGCGGTGGTCACGCCGGTCACGCTCAAGCCCTATTTCGAGGCCGATGAGGCGCTGAAGGAGCTGGGCGGGGCGTCCTATCTGGCGCGGCTGACCGCCGACGGCCAGGGCCTGCTCGCCCCGCGCGAACTGGCGGCGCAGATCTATGATCTGGCCCTGCTGCGCGAACTGGTCGCGGTCGGGCGCAAGCTGGTCAACCAGCGCGATCGACACCAGCGAAAGCGTCGAGCCGCTCGAACAGATCGAGCTGGCCGAAGCCGCGCTCTACAAGGTGGCCGAAGGCGCAGGCACGCAGAGCGAAGCGCAGGGCTTCAGCCTCGCCACCCGCACCGCGATCGCCGCGATCGAAAAGGCGTTCAATTCGGGCGGGCACATCTCGGGCAAGACCACCGGGCTGACCTCGATCAACGAGAAGGTCGGCGGGCTGCACGATTCGGACCTGATCATCCTCGCCGGCCGTCCCGGGCATGGGCAAGACCTCGCTCGCCACCAATATCGCCTTCAACGCCGCCGACCGGCTGCGCCGCGATCTGGCCGACGGGATCGCACCCGGCCAAGTCGGTCGGCGCGGCGACGGCCTTCTTCAGCCTCGAAATGAGCGCCGATCAGCTCGCCACGCGTATCCTGGCCGAACAGGCCGGGATCAGCAGCGAAGCCTTGCGCATGGGCAAGATCAGCCGCGATGATTTCCAGCAGCTGTCCTTCGCCAGCCAGCGGCTCGCCGAACTGCCGCTGTACATCGATGATACCCCGGCGCTGTCGATCGCCGCGCTGCGCGCCCGCGCGCGGCGGCTGAAGCGGCGGCACGATATCGGGCTGGTGGTGGTCGATTACCTCCAGCTGCTGCAAGGCACCGGCCGCGCCAACGACAACCGCGTCAACGAAATTTCGGAGATCAGCCGCGGCCTCAAGACGCTCGCCAAGGAACTCGGCGTGCCGGTGATCGCGCTGTCGCAGCTCAGCCGCGCGGTCGAACAGCGCGAGGACAAGCGCCCGATGCTCTCGGACCTGCGCGAATCGGGCTCGATCGAGCAGGACGCCGACATGGTCTGGTTCGTGTTCCGCGAAGACTATTACGTCGCGGCCAAGGAACCCAAAGGTCCCGCAAGGCAGCGACGATGCCAAGATCCACGAAGCCCACGCCGCCTGGCAGCAGGAGATGGAGGGGGTCTACGGCCTCGCCGAACTGATCGTCGCCAAGCAGCGCCACGGCTCGACCGGCAAGGTCCGGATGCGCTTCGAAGCGCGGATCACCCGGTTCAGCGATCTGGCGGACGAATGCGACGGCGGGCATGATACGGTGATGATTGAGGATATTAAAAAAACATTTATCATAAACACAATGTTTATGCACTATTTTCTTGACCTTCTGACCGCGCTACGCCCTAGCAGCCTGCGCATTCCTGAATTTCCAGCACTGGAGTGCCCGATGGCGCGCGTTACCGTTGAAGATTGTGTCGACAAGATCCCCAACCGGTTCGACCTGGTCCTGATCGCCGCGCAGCGCGCGCGCGAGATTTCGGGCGGGGCCGAACTGACCATCGACCGTGACCGCGACAAGAACCCGGTCGTCGCGCTGCGCGAAATCGCCGAAGAAACCGTCGGTCCCGACCTGCTCAAGGAAACGCTGGTCGGCTCGCTCCAGCGCGTGCTGCCCGATGATGATGATGAAGTCGATGACATCGGCTCGCTCAGCCAGCAGGCCGAAGCGCTGCGGATCACCGCCGCCGCGCCGGTGCGCAACACCTCGCTGGGCGGCGATTACGACGGCTGAATGTCCCGGCAGATCCGACAATGCAAATGGCCCGCTAACCGCAAGGTTTGCGGGCTTTGTTCATGTCACCGGCAGGGCCAGGTCTTGATGAAATAGTCGGCCATTGCGGTTTTCATGCTGACTCGCCGCGCGGGCGTTAACCGGATAGGTCCGCAAGTGCGCCAGAAGCTGGTCAGAGTTGACCCGCGTACCCGCTGGCGGGCAGGAGCTGGGCTTGCCCGCCGCGCGCTCGGCGTCAGCCGGGCGCGATAGGCTGCGCCCGCCGCGTGTGCCCTCGTTCTTGCAGCACGTCGAGATCGGACGAGATCATCGCCATCGACCCCCTTCGCTTGAGCGCTTCAGCTTTGCGCCAGAAAAGTCGCCGACGCTCATATCGCCGGGCGCGGCTAAAGCCGGAGCGGCCAACGGCCAGAACGCAAAGCGGCGAGCAATCCGAGACGTCTCAATCATGCTGTAACCTCGCTCGTCCGGCTTTGACTGATCAGGCTTGACCGAAGCCAAGCTGCCGGCACCATGAACGTCGCAACAGGCGGAGGCAACATGTCTGAGCGGCGGCGAGATCATCGGCGATCTCGCGCAAGGGGCTTTGCTGGCGCGCGCGGTCGAGCCGGCTCATGGTGAGAGCGGCGACGGCCACACGCACGAGCGCGCCTGCCTCAACTGCGGCACCGCGCTGCTGGGCAGCCACTGCCACGCACTGCGGGCAGGCGGCGCACGTCCACCGCACGCTCGGCGCGTTCTTTCACGATCTGCTCCACGGGGTGTTCCATTTCGAGGGCAAGATCTGGCGCACCCTGCCGCTGCTCGCCTGGAAGCCCGGGCAAGCTGACCCGCGAATATATCGATGGCCGCCGCGCCAGCTATGTCAGCCCGATCGCGCTGTTCCTGTTCGTGGTGTTCCTGACCTTCGCGGTGTTCAACGCGGTGAGCGACCCGATCGACGTTCAATTTCAAAAGCCCGCGCCGAAGCAGCGGCTGCGCTAGCGCGAGGCTGACTGCAAGATCGCCGCACTGGAAGCGGAGAAGGCAGCGGCCGAGGCCAGGGGCACAGCCGCATGCCCGGAATCGACGGGCAGACTTGCTGGCGCCGAGGCGGCGCGCGAGGCGATCGCGGGCAAGTCTGAAGATAAATCGCCCAAGCTTGAGGCCAGCTCTGCCGAAGTCAGGCGAGAGTCAGCTGGCTGGGGCCGCTGCATCGAAGCCCTGGCGCAAGGCGCGCGAAGAATCCGGAGCTGCTGATCTACAAGCTGCAATCCAACGCCTACAAATTCAGCTGGCTGCTGATCCCGATCTCGGTGCCGTTCGTGTGGCTGCTGTTTCCGTTCAGCGCGGCGGTTTCACCTCTACGATCACACGGTCTTCGTGACCTATTCGCTCAGCTTCATGCTGCTGCTGCTAGCGGCGATCAGCCCGGTGATCATCTGGAGTCGGGTCGGCTGGCTGATCGCTGCTATTGCTGCTCTACGCGCCGTTTCACATGTACCGCCAGTTGCGCGAAGCCTATGGCCTCAGCCGGTTCGGCGCGTGGTGGCGGACCTGGTTCCTGGCGCTGTTCGCGCTGCTGGCGCTGATCTTGTTCGCGGTGGCGCTGACCGTGCTGGTCGCGGCAGGTTACGAGCCGGGCGCTACCCGGCCCGCTCAAGCCCCCTGCGGCGCGGCCCCGCCGGAAAACCGCTTGCCCGCTTTGGGGATCGCCGAGCCCTTGACCGGGGCAGTGCGTGCTCCCGCCCTTGGGCTTGTCGGGCCGGTCGAGCTTGCCGGTCTTGAGCAGCTCGTCGATTTCCTCGCCTGATCAGCGTTTCGTATTCGAGCAGGGCTTCGGCGAGCAGGTGCAGCTGCTTGGCGTGCTTCTTCAGGATCATGGTCGCGCGTTTGTGCGCGCCTTCTACCAGGTCGCGGATTTCGCTGTCGATCAGCTCGTTGGTCTTGCCCGACCGCATCGTCCGCTGCGAACCGCCATAGCCGAGATAGCTTTCCTGCTGCTCCTCATACTGCAGCGGGCCGAGCTTTTCCGACATGCCCCATTGGGTGACCATGTTGCGCGCCAGCGAGGTGGCGTACTGGATGTCCGACGAGGCTCCTGACGAGACCTTGTCGTGCCCGAAGATCAGTTCTTCGGCCACGCGCCCGCCCATCGAGACCGAGAGGTTCGCGTGCATCTTGTCGCGGTGGTAGGAATAGTTGTCGCGCTCGGGCAGGCGCATCACCATGCCCAGCGCGCGGCCGCGCGGGATGATCGTCGCCTTGTGGATCGGGTCGACGCCGGCTTCGTGGACCGAAACCAGCGCATGGCCGGCCTCGTGATAGGCGGTCATCTTCTTCTCGTCGTCGGTCATCACCATGCGAGCGGCGCTCGGCCCCCATCATGACCTTGTCCTTGGCGTCTTCGAATTCCTGCATCGCCACCAGCCGCTTGTTGCGGCGCGCGGCCAGCAGCGCGGCTTCGTTGACCAGGTTGGCGAGGTCCGCGCCCGAGAAGCCCGGGGTGCCGCGCGCGATCACGCGCGGGTTGACGTCGGGGGCGAGCGGCACCTTCTTCATGTGCACGCCGAGGATCTTCTCGCGGCCTTCGATATCGGGGATCGGCACCACGACCTGGCGATCGAACCGGCCCGGGCGCAGCAGCGCGGGATCGAGCACGTCGGGGCGGTTGGTCGCGGCGATGATGATGATGCCCTCGTTGGCCTCGAACCCGTCCATTTCGACCAGCAGCTGGTTGAGCGTCTGCTCGCGCTCGTCGTTCGAATTGCCGAGGCCATGGCCGCGATGGCGGCCGACCGCGTCGATTTCGTCGATGAAGACGATGCACGGCGCGTTCTTCTTGGCCTGTTCGAACATGTCGCGCACGCGGCTGGCGCCGACGCCGACGAACATTTCGACGAAGTCCGAACCCGAAATGGTGAAGAACGGCACGCCCGCCTCGCCCGCGATCGCGCGGGCCAGCAAGGTCTTGCCGGTGCCGGGCGAGCCGACCAGCAGCGCGCCCTTGGGGATCTGCCCGCCGAGCTTGGAAAAGCGCTGCGGATCTTGCAGGAATTCGACGATTTCCTCCAGCTCCTCGCGCGCTTCATCGATCCCGGCGACGTCGTCGAAAGGTCACGCGGCCCTGCCGTTCGGTCAGCAGCTTGGCCTTCGATTTGCCAAAGCCCATCGCCCCGCCGCCGCCGCCCTTCTGCATCTGGCGCAGCGCGAAGAACGCCACGCCCAGGATCAGCAGGAACGGCAGCGCCTGGACCAGGATATACAGCAGCACGTTGCCTTCGTCCGGGCGCCTCGCCCGAGAACTTCACGCCGTTGTTCTGGAGCAGTTCGGGCAGGCTGATCGTCGCCGGCGATCGGCATGGTGGTGAAGGCATCGCCGTTCTTGAGCTTGCCGGTGATCCGGTCCTTGCCGACCTGGACCTGTTCGACCGTGCCTTCGGCCACCTTGGCGCGGAAATCGGAATAGGACATCTGCGCCGGCGCCCATGTCGGCGCGCGGGCTGAACAGTGGATACCACCAGCAGCAGCGCCATGAAGATCCCGCCCCAGATCAGCAGGTTCTTGAGCCAGGGGTTTCCGCCCGGCTGTTCGTCGTTCATCGGGTAGTCCTTTCAGCCGCCAATGTAGGCGCGGCAGGCTGAATGGCAAGTTACCTGGCAGCGGAAATAGAGCCCGGCCTCGGATGCGTCGCCCCGGTCGGCACCCCGGTCAACTTGGGCAGCGCTGATCCGCCGCCACCTTCTCCACCCGCACCGTGCGGATGGTAGCGGCAAAGCCCTTGTCGGCCTCGATCCGCAGCGGCGATCCAACTGCTGCCAATTTGGCCCCCGCAGCGGTGAAGCAGCGCAGCGGAATGCGGGTCTGGGTCACGCTGCCGGGGGGCAGGCTGCGCAGGCTGGCGGCCAGATCCAGCGTACCGCCGGCAAAACCCAGCCGCAGCTTGCCCGGTCCGCGCTGATCGATCCGCCACTCGATTGCCAGCGCGCTGGTTGCAGCGGGTTCCTTGGCCAGATCGATCGCCGCACCTTCGATGGAAATCGCTGCCGGGCCGTTCCAGGTGAACTGGCGCGCGTCCTCCTGCGCACTAAGATCGACCGCGCGGGCGTTGACCGAACCGTCGGTGACCAGCCGCCACGGCGCGGGCACTTTGCCACGGACCATGTAGGAATGCAGGTGATCGTTGGTCGCAGTCGCCATCCGGGGGTCTTCATTGACCCGGCCAAGGTGCGCAGGCTTGGCATAGCTGCTGCCAAAGCCCAGTGGGAACAGCGGCTTTACCATCGGCGCGCGGGCATCATCGGGCCAGGCGTAGGACAGACGGCCGGTGAAATCACGCGGTGCCTTGCCGTTCGCTGCGGCCACCAGCACATCGGCCACGCCCGCGCCTTGCGTGCCCGGTAGCCAGGCGGCGACGAAGGCGTCGGACTGGTTGATCAGGCTGCCGGTGAACAGCGGGCGGCCCGAGAGGAACACTGTCACCACGCGCAGGCCCTGCGCCTTCAACCGCGCGATCAGGTCCAGTTCGCCCGTCGCGGGACGATAGGCGAGATTGCGATATCGCCTTCGAATTCGGCATAGGGCCGCTCGCCCAGCACGACCACCGCGACATCGGGCTTGGCAGCGAACGTTCCGGTGGGCGAGACGACGGCCTGTCCACCCGCAGCCTGTACAGCCGCAGGCAATTGCGCGGCCCAGTGTCTGGCCGTTGGGGAAGTCGGCCGCCGTGGTATCGGTTCCTTGCCAGGAGATTGTCCAGCCGCCGGCCTGCATCGCCATGTTGTCTGCGCCTGGCCCGGCGATCAGCACGCGCGTCCCTGGCTGGAGGGCAAGGCTGGGGCAACCCGCTCTGATAAGTCCCGCCCGCCGCGCCGGTAGTTGTGACTCCGCCCGTCGCCGCGATAGTCCAGCCCGTCTCAGTGATATCCGCATTAACCAGCGCCGCGGGACTCGGCGCTAAAAAGGACAAGCCCATCGCGTCGTTGAGCATGGTCCAACAAATTGACGAGGTCCTTCAATCCGCCTCGCCAGCGGACCGTTGGCCGGGCGCGGCATCCGATTGACCGAATCTCCCGACGGCGGCGTGACCGTGATGGTGGGCGTGCAAAAATTTGCGGGCATCAACGATGTGACAGACCCTGAAATCCAATCTGCGATACGCGCCGCGATTGCCGAGTGGAAACGAAATTTGGATAGGACGTTTTTATGTATGAGCATCACAAACAACCAGGGCCAAACCGAAAGTCTTTGTTCAGCGCGTGGCGCGCAATGGCGTGATCGCCGCTGTGTTGCTGGTTCTGCTGGGCATCGGCGTGCTGGGCTATCATGTGCTGCGTGACTCGCCGGGTCTACTTACTGCTCAACGCTTCAATGATCGGCGGCATGGGGCCGGTGAACGAGATGCTCGGCTGTCAGATGCTTTTGGAACTCGGCTTTGCAGCCGCGCTTCGCCCAGATCTCGCGTTCGATATCAGACGCGAACAACCGCGTTGCGGTGCGATCGTTAAAAACCTTGTGGCCGGTTCGGGCTTCAACACGACCATAAAACGCCCGTGCTGCCGGCATCATTTCATCGACGCGCCAACTGAGCGCGAGCCGCTGGCCGGTGATCGGCGTAATCAAGCCGCCGGCAATTTTCGACGAGGTGACCGGTTCTTCGGCGTCCAGCACCAGCACGCGCTGGCCCGCCTCGATCAACGCCCACGCCAGCGTCGTCCCCGCCAGTCCCTGGCCGACGATGATGGCGTCGTAGCTGGCGGAATTCGGGTTTAGCGCGGGCGCGGTCATGCGCGGTTTATAGCCAGAGCGATGGGCGGATACAAATTGCGCGCCGTTAGCCATGGCACTGGAAAAAACCGGTCGTTGCGGCATACACCGGCCGGCGCGGCCTTGATTGCGCCCCGCCTGTGCGGATATGTGAGGCCGAACGGACAGCACCTCCGGCACGACGCAACGCCCCGCCATCACGTTCGGCCACCCAGGACCCTCATGACCAAAACCAAAGCGCGCAACTTTTCGGAGTTCGACGGCGAACTTCTGTCGCAACGCGTGCGCGAGGAACTGGCGCGCCGGCGCATGACCCGGCAGGCACTCGCCGACGCGTCCAAGATTTCAATTTCGACGTTGGAGAAAGTTCTCGCGGGGCGGCGCGCGTTCACGCTCGGCACCATCGTGCGGCTGGAGGAAGGTCTTGGCGCCAAACTGCTCGAGCGCGCGGCAACCAGCAGCATCAATGGCAACGGCGGCAACGGGCACGCGGCGGACGCCATCGGCACGGCGCCTGATGGCCTCGGAAATTACAATCGCGCGGCGGTCAGCTGGCTCGAAGGCTCATACCTCACCATCCGCCCGTCGTTCGGCGAGCGCGGCGCGGTTTACGCCTACCGCACCGACATCTCATGGGATGACGCCTCATCGACGCTGGTGTTCCGCGAACTCGAACGCACAGACAAGGACTACGCGCAGTTCGGCTCGGTGGCTGTGCCACATCAATCGGGCCACATCTATCTGGTCACCAACCGTCACGGCCAGCATCGCATGGTTGTGGTGGCGCGTCCGACCATCCAAGGCGAGATGCACGGCTTGCTGACAACCCTGCAATCAGGGCGCGGCGCGCATCTCTCGCCGGTCGCAACGCCGATTGTGATGAAGCCGATGAAAGCGGATGCGACAGCGCACTATGGCCGCATCCAGCACGGCCACGGATCGCATGCCACCTACAGTGCATTGCTGCGCAAAACGCTGGCCGACAACTTCGCAGCGTTCTTGCCGGGTTAAGTGCGCACAGCCACGCGCACGGTCTGCGGGCGGCCGGACGTCGCGCCGTCGTCGTCGGCGACCACCACATCGAAACGCGCCGACAACCCATCGCCGCCATCATGCGCGAAGTGCACGCGGCCGGCGTTGAGATCGGCTTGCGTAAACGTCTCAACCGACAATCCCGGTGCGCCGGCATGAGTGATCATGCCACCCGAAACATTCGAAACTTGGAAGGTCAAAGCGTCGGGCGCGTCATCGGGATCGATGGCCGCCAAATCAGCGGTCGTGATGCGCACCGAGCGCCCGCGGCTGACCGTTAAATCGAGATCGCCTCCAATCGACGGCGGCACGTTGCGGACGCTGGCTGCCAAGTCTGCGCCCTCTTCCATCGCCAAGCGGCCGTACTTGACGTTGCCGGAAACAGAGCCGGTCGACTTGATGGCGATGAGTTGCTGGACGCGCACGTCGCCCTTCAGTACGCCCTCAACGGTCGAGGTGTCGGACTTGATCCAGCCGGTCAGCGCGCCGCCTTGACGCACGGTCACATCACTGGCTGAAACGCCGCCATTGACGATGCCAAAAACCTCGACCCGGCGTGCGCCCTTGACTTCGCCCGTCAGCACCGCATCGGAGCCAATCACCAGCACACCGGTATTCTCGGACATTTACGCACTCCACACTTTTTAAATTCCCAGGCCTACCGTCGACCAGCAATGTGTCAGCTTGTCGACTGCCAATTTGGCTGGAGGCGGAGCAAGACAAACGCCACCCTCACCCCCTCACCCCCGGCGGACGATCAGGGGCAAAATAGCGAAGATCCCAAAAATCGCCATCGACAATCCGCCCTCTGGGGTTTTCATGTGGTCGAACCATTGCCCAATCGACCAACCGCGGACCACGCCCGAAAGCACGATTTCGGCGGTCATCAGCAGCGCAAAAGCAACAAGCCCAATAGCTAGCCGCGCACCCTGCCCTGGCAAGGGGGAGAACCGCCCAATGACGCAGCGCGCCGCAAAGTACGAGACCGCCAGCATCAGCGGCGTTTCAATAAGCGTTGCCGTCAGCTGACCCAAGCGCGGCACGACAAATGTCTGCCGCAGCGCTCCAAACATAAAGCCCGCCAATGTGGTCAGTGCAAAATACAGAACGCCCGCGCCGATGAGTTGCATCAACTAGCCTGGAACCTGAAGCTGCAAAACCCGATTGCCACGCTTGACGGCGAGCTGCCAGATCCGCTGGCGCTTCAACAACGCGGCCTCGACGTCACCGACGTTGGCCACGTCCGTTCCGGCAATTGCGACCAGAATATCGCCGACTTTGAACCCGAGACTTTGGGCGGCCGAGCCATTACGCACCGACACGATCACGACCCCGCCGGTTTGGTCGAGGTTCATCTCATCGGCCAGCGCCGGCAGAATGTTCGAAACCCGCGCGCCGTCGAGCGGATGATTGCCGGACAGGTTTTTCATGTCGTCCTTGCCGGCCTTGGGCGGGGCGAGCAGCGCTATCGAGACATCCACCGGCTGCCCCTTGCGAATGAGCGTCAGCTTGGCGTTCTGCCCGACGCCTTTGGTGGTCAGCCGGTAGAACACGCTGCGCGCGTCGGTCACTTCAACGCCATCAACATTGGTGATCACGTCGCCCGGTTGAACACCAGCGGCAGCGGCTGGTCCGCCATCCGAGACGCGCGTGACGACCGCGCCCGCAACCCGCGCTAAGCCTAAGCCCTCGGCGTAGTCGCGCGTCACGGCTTCAAGTTTCGCGCCAAGCCATGGCCGCTCAACTTTGCGCCCGGAGGCTGCACTTTCCGCATAGACCTTGACCAAGTTCGACGGGATCGCGAACCCGATACCGACGGACCCGCCCGTCTTCGAAAAGATCATCGTGTTGATGCCGACGAGGCGGCCCGTCATATCAACCAGCGCGCCACCTGAGTTGCCGGGGTTGATGGCGGCATCCGTTTGAACAAACACTTGGGCGTCTGATTTTCCAACATCAGAACGCGATAGCGCCGATACGATGCCGCTGGTCACTGTTTGGCCGACGCCGAACGGGTTGCCGATGGCCAGCACCATATCGCCGACTTCAAGACTGTCTGAAATCTTCAAAATCGAGCGTCGGGAAACGTCCATCGCCGTTTTCGATTTTCAAAACCGCGATGTCGGTGGCGTCGTCCTGGGCGATCACCTTGGCGTCGAACTCGCGCTTATCGGACAGCGCAATGCGCACCTCGGTTTCCCCGCGCCCACGGATGACGTGGGTGTTGGTCACGACCAAACCGTCAGCACTCACGATCACGCCAGACCCAAGCGAACTCATGACACGCTCCGAGGGCTGGCCCAGGCTTTCCCCAAAAAACCGCCGGAACAAAGGGTCGTCGGCAAACGGCGAATTGAAGGTTTGCACGCGCGACCGGACATAAACATTGACGACGGCCGGCGCGGCCTTGCGCACAATCGGCGCAAACGAATACTGGGCGGCTTCCCGCGACGGCGGCGGGGCTTTCTGCGCGGCAGCCGTTGAGATGGCGGACAGCGATCCCGACAGCTGCCCGACACTCGGCAAAAGTGCGCCAAGACCCAGCGCGCCGACCAAAGCCGCGACCAGAGCCGCGGCGGACGTCAGACCGAACCAATTGCGTCTCATGATACCCTTGTTGCCGAACTCGTGTTGCGGACCTGCGATTTGCAGCCGTGATTAGGTAACCGAAGACGCCGGACGCGTCGAGTGTGACGCGTCGAGTGTGGCGCGTCGCGTGTAGCGCGTGCCTCAGATCAACTTCAGCTCACGCAACGAGCGGGCGGCCGACGTAATCGCCTCGTCAGGGCCGCGCAACGTCAGCCCCAGAACCTCGCGGGCCTTTTTGGCCGAACAAACGCGGTGGCTTCCGAGTTCCGGCAGAATAGTGCGCAAGCGCTTATCGACGACCGCGAGCGCCCGGACCGCCGTATCGGGCAGTTCAAAGCGCGGCGCCTTGCCAGCAAGGTCCGGGCATTCCGCCACCATGCGCTGGCCAATATCGAACAGCCGCGTTTCCCCCTCGGCCACGATGAAGCGCTGACCCGCCGCGTCCGGCCGCAGCATGGCCTCGGCATGAGCTGTCGCGACGTCGCGGACATCGCAGACCGGAAACACTATTCTGGGAGACGCTGGATACTTGCCGCCCGCCATCAGCCGCATAAGTTCGTGCGATGTCGACAGATCATCATCGAGCGCCGGGCCCTGCACGAACGCCGGATTGATGACCACCAATTCCGGCGCACCGACTTTGCCTTTGACAAACGCCCAGGCGGCTTTCTCTGCAAGCGTCTTCGACTTGATGTACGGCGTCAGCGTGGCAAGCGTCTCATCGGAAAAATCATCTTCAGTAAACACATGCCCCCGCGTTTGTTTGGCCGGGTACATGACCGCGACTGTCGAGGATGTCAGCACGATGCGTTTGACACCTTCGCGATGCGCGGCCAACATGACGCGCACGGTGCCGTCGCGTGCCGGCGCAATCACATCATCGGCGTTGTCCGGCTGCTGCACAGGAAACGGCGATGCAGTGTGAACCAAATAGGTTGCACCACGCAGCGCTGCGTCCCAACCGTCGTCAGCCAGAAGATCAGCTTCCACAAATGTCAAACGCGCCGGATCAGCGCCGGCCCGCACAATCGCCGCGCGCACGCTATCGGCTTTGCCGAGCGATCGCAGCGTTCCCCGCACGGCGTATCCGCGGTTGAGAATTTCAGCGATCACGTATTTTGCAATGAACCCCGATGCGCCTGTGACCGTAACAAATGTCTCATAAACAGGCTTTTTGAGCCCTGAATGTTGGGGGTCTGGGTGTTGGGCCCCCGGAAGTTGGGATCGCATGGTCATAAGAGACCTTCTGAATTTTAAAAATATACCGGAGTATAGCGCAACTGCGTGTCGCCCCCAACCAAAAGGCCCTATCCTGGACGTCGTATAGTATTACACTGACATGGATCACTGCGTGGCCGATATAGCGGGCCGTGGCACCGACTTTACGCAGGCACTTGGCTTTACGCACGCACTTGGCTTTGGCGTGTCGGGCGAATGCGTTACACGCACGTCCTACGCACGCACTCCGAGCACATCGCAATTGAAGCCCGCAATTGAGGCTACGTCATGAATTTGTGGTTGCGGTTGATCTGGCTTTTGGCGTCCGCATGGCGGCGGCCGCGCCTCGCACTTCCGGGCGACGCGTCGCAACTTTGGTTCCGCGTATGGCCGCACGATCTCGATTTGTCACTGCACATGAACAACGGCCGCTATCTGACGCTGATGGATCTGGGGCGCACCGACATTATGGTACGCTCGGGACTGTGGCGCGCGGTCTGGCGTCACAAGTGGACGCCGATTGCGAGCGCGATCACCATTCGCTACCGGCGCGAATTGCGGCCCTTTCAATCGTTCCGCCTTGAGACGCGTCTACTCACCTGGGACGACACACTGGTGGTCATGGAGCAGACATTTTTGATCGACGGCGGTCAACGCGACGGCCAGATTGCGGCCCGGGCGCTGTTCAAGGGCGGGTTGTATGACCGCGCCAACCGGGCATTCGTGCCAGTGGCCACCTTGATGGAAACAATCGGCGTCAGCGGCCAGAGCCCAGCTCCCGCTCCGGACGTGGAAGCATTTCTGCACGCCGACGACCAGATGAAACAGTCTTACCGGGGCGAGCGTGGCTAGACCCGGGCCCGGAACCACAGTCTCCAGAGCCACAGTGGCCGGCCTGCAGACTGAACAGACGTCATCTTGTGCGATGGACCAGTTGACGCGCGCCCGCATTTCCTCAATCTGTGGCGGCGTGGGGTTTAGGGTGGAGTAGCTCATCGTGTCGGATATGGCAGTCGGTATATCTCTGTTTGCGTTTTTGATGCTGTCCTATTGGCTGGTGCGTAAGCTCGGCGGTGACGCCCAGGGATGGGTGAGCCGCCGCACACAGTCTGATGAGTCCGCGGAGACTTTGGCTGCCGGCGCAACTTCGGGCCACGAGCAGAGTCTCAAAGCTGACGCTGGCGGCACAGAAGAAGAAGCCAGCGTTGTCGTGATACCAAAATCGCCAGCGGCCAGCGTCGATTCCGCAATCGTCGATATTGATTTGCCGCCGCAGAAACCCTTGGCCACAACCACGCCGGTTGAGCCCGTTCCAGCTATAGCGCAGCCTGCAAACCCACAAACTGCACACGTAGAAATCTTAAAGCCGGTCGCGCCCATCGCGGCGCCAGCCGCACTCGCTGCCGCGCTAAAACCTGCGTCGCCTGTCGAACCAGTGCGGGTCGAGGTCATTCGCAAAGCACCAGCCCCGCAGGTGCCGGCCCCGCAAGCAGCCGCGCCAAAAGCCGCCGAAACTGCTCGCGCCGCCGTTTCACCTGTTGTCGCTGCCGCGACGGTTACTCCCAGTTGTCGCTGCCGCGACGGTTACTCCAGTTGTCGCTGCCGCGACGGTTACTCCAGTTGTCGCCGCCGCGACGGTTACTCCAGTTGTCGCCGCCGCGACGGTTGCGGCTGCTGCTATCGCCAAAGCCGTCACACCCGCAACTGACCCGGCATCAGCCGTCACGCCCGCAGCCCCCGAAGTATCGACGACGGCAATCCGGGCCGATGCACGCGGGACCCTTCCGCCTGACTACCGCGCGCCGGAGCCGGTGGCTTTGCCCAAGCGCTTCGATGAGGCGGCGGTGATTGCGCTGCCGGCCCACTATCAGCGCGCGACCATCAAGACCACGATTGCACCGCCCGCCCCGGCGCTCACGGCTGTCACAGTCCAGCAGACTAAATTCGAACCGCTGCCGCCGCTGAAGCCGACAGTCATCAGCGCGCCGCCAGCATCCACTGGGCCATCGCCGATTTTGCCGGCCGATTGGCGCACGACGGTTTCCGCAAGCTATCAGCGCACTGCAGCCGTTGCCCCGCCGCGCGCGTTTTCGGCCGCGCCAGTTGAACTTCCTGGCCACTTCGCGCGCGCCGATTGGACGTCAACGCTGGCCCCGGAACGCCAGGCCGCCTTGCCACCGAAGGCCGCGCCAGCCGCCGCAACAGCCGCCGCCACGCCACTGCCAGCATCGTGGTATGCGCACAAGGCGGCATCCACCGCCACTGTTGCTGCCGCTGCCGCTGCCGCTGCCGCGACGGCAATCGCACAACCCAAACCGGATGCAACGCCGGCACTGAAAACCGAAGAAACTTCGCCGTATACTGTCCGTGCCAATACACTGCCGCCGTCCGACGCAACCGCGCTTGCGGCCAAAACCGCAGGTCCGGCATTAGGATCACCAGCCGCGGAGGCGGCACAGGTGCCACACAGCCGCGGAGGCGGCACAGGTGCCAACAGCCGCGGAGGCGGCACCTGTCGCACCAGCCGCGGAGGCGGCATCAGGATCACCCTCCGCGCCAACTGCAGCATCCGTGCTCGTTTCAACTGCCCGCCGAGGCACCCGCGTGGTCGGCGCCGACGCCAATTTCGACGAGGCTATCGATCTGCTGGCCGCCAATCCGCCGCGTCCGCAAACGCCAACGATCTGGGACTCGACCAAACCGCGCCGCGCCGTGACCGACGACGAATTTTTCGAATCCGAAGTCTTGCCGTCGCCGGCCCCGCAGTCGATCAAAGCCGATCGGATGGCTATCCGCGCCGAGCCGAAACTTGTCGCGCCCGACAGCGCAAACACGCGGCCACCAGCGTCAGCCGTCACGTCAACGCCGCCGAAACCGGCTCCCCCGTCAGCGTCCACTGGGCATTCAGAGATTGGACCGATCCCGACAAACGTCCCGATTGTCAGCACCGCGTCCGGCACCGCCGGCGGCCACGCCATCAGTCAGGCGCGCATGGGCGTCGAACCGGCGAAGGTTGTTGCGACCGTCAAGCCGAGTGTCAGCGCCACGCTGCCGCCCGGTGCGCTTGGCGATGATTGAGGAACGCACTGCTATCAGTTCTAAAACGGCGGCACTCGGTGCCGCCGTTTTTATTTGAGGGCGCGGTTCTGCAGCTCGGCCAGAACTTTCGGCAGAACTTCGGGTAGGTCTTCTGCAATCAACCCTGGCCCAAACAGGTTGCCGCATTCGCCGGCAAGCCAGACGGACGCGCACGCGGCTTCAAACGCAGGCATGCCTTGCGCGATCAGCCCGGTGATGAAACCCGCCAACACGTCGCCGGAACCAGCGGTTGCGAGCGCTGGCGGGGCATTGCCGTTGATGGCGGCAAACCCATCCGGACGCGCGATGACGGTGTCGGCTCCTTTGAGCACGATAATCGCACCGCTCAATTTTGCAGCGGCACGGGCGCGTTCGAGTTTTGACGGTGTGCTGGTAAGATCAGGAAACAACCGTTTGAATTCGCCCTCGTGCGGCGTCATTACGACGGCGCGATTGGGCTTGGCGCGGATTGCCGCAAAGAGTGCGTCAGGGCTGATCGCGGTTTTAACAGCCGCACCGGTGAAGCCGAAGTTCACGCGTTCTGTTGGTTCATCGTCAGTCGCGGCATACAACGTCAGCGCATCGGCATCGAGCACCACGGATGCGCCGCTTGCGAGTGCGGCCTCAGCAAGTGCGCGCGTCTCTTCGCCGACGCCCGCGCCGGGGCCGATCAACACGGCGTTCTTGCGTTTGTCCTCAAGAATTTCGCGCAAGTCCCTAGCGCCGTTGCACACCGTCAGCATGATCGCGGTTAGATGCGCGGCGTTGATCGCGCACGCGGATGATGAGCCCGCAACCGTCACCAGTCCCGCGCCGATCCGCAACGCAGCCCGCGCCGACAACCGCGCCGCGCCCGTCTGAAACGGCGGGCCAGAGACAACCAGCGCATGTCCGCGCGTGTATTTGTGGGCGCTTGTCGCAAGCGACGGAAAATTTGCATGCCAAAGTGATGGTGTGTTTTCGAAGGTCGAGACGGTGATGCGTTCGTCCCCTCTCCCCGTAAGGACAGGGAGAGGGCTAGGGTGAGGGGCAGCCGCTTGCGTCATAGCCTGTTGCTGCCCCTCACCCCGGCCCTCACCCCGTTCCGTCCACGGGACGGACGGGGAGAGGGAGCAACCGAGCACCTCATTCGAAATTCCCATATCCGCGACCACGACCTCGCCGCACAGCGCGCGGCCGGGCATCAGCAGATGCCCAGGCTTCTTTCGGAAGAACGTGACGGTGCGATCGGACTGCACGGCGGCACCGCGCATGCTGCCGCTATTGCCATCTATGCCGCTTGGCACATCGACCGCCAGAACCGCGTGGCGCGGGCCCCGCATGTTGATCGCATCAACTGCAGATCGCGCATCGCCATCGAGAACGCGCGTGATGCCAGCTCCAAACAGCGCGTCGATCACGAGTGCGTTGCCATCAAGCGGCGCAGCGGAGAGTGCTTCGACGCGAGACAGCCATCTCGCCGCCATCACCGCCGCGTCGCCCTTCAATTCAGCGACCGGCACCAGACACGCGACGCGGACATCATAGCCGCGCTCTTTCAAAAGACGCGCCGCCACAAAACCATCGCCGCCGTTGTTGCCGGGGCCGCACAGCACCGCGATCTTCGCACCCGCTGCAACCATCTTGGCCGCCTCGCCCGCCACCGCGCGCCCGGCATTCTCCATCAGTGTCAAACTCGGAACACCGAGCGCGACGGCACGGCGGTCCGCGTCGGCCATTTCGTCTGTCGTCAGAAGTTCATGCATATGCGCCCGCCGCTGTGATTGACCGATACCGCAAGCCTAGCGCGTCCCGAAGGACGGGTCTCGCCTGCGGGATCTGCTGGTCCGCAGACAGGCCGCGAGACTGGCCGCGAGACTGGCCGCGCCTTGAGCGGAATTCCGCCCAATTAATTGTCACGTTGCTCATGTTTTAGGCTAAAACGCCTTTCACGAACCGCTTCCCGCCCTTCGCCAAAATGTTAACACGCTGAAACTATTGCCAAATGGAACTGCTTCCCAATGTGGCATAGAGCCTGCTAGCGCTAAGGGCATTGGACCGGCACGGTATCAACAGCCACGTCGGCCATGATCTATGGGGCACTCATGAAAAAGATCGAAGCGATTATAAAGCCCTTCAAACTCGATGAAGTGAAAGAGGCGCTGCAGGAAATCGGCCTGCAGGGCATTACGGTGATCGAAGCCAAGGGCTTTGGCCGCCAAAAGGGCCACACGGAACTCTATCGCGGTGCCGAATACGTCGTCGATTTTCTGCCGAAAGTGAAAATTGAGGTGGTGCTCGCCGATGAGATGCTGGACAAGGCCGTCGAGGCCATCCAGAAAGCCGCCAAGACGGGCCGGATCGGCGATGGCAAGATTTTCATCTCGACCATCGAAGAAGCCATCCGTATCCGCACCGGCGAATCCGGAACAGACGCAATTTAAGCCGGTCCAATCTACACGCGGCCGTTCCATTGAGGCCTGTCGCATATGACAGACCTGAGCCCGGATAAGCCGCACCCAGGCTCGCACGTTTCGAGTTTGGGCTACGCCCGAGTTTTTAAACACCAGACGATCGTCCAGACAGGGGAGTCTTTATGAAGAGCGCGAGTGATGTCCTGAAGTTCATCAAGGACAAGGAAGCCAAATTTGTCGACCTGCGGTTCACCGACACCAAGGGCAAGATGCAGCACGTCACGGCCGACGTGTCGTGCGTTGACGAAGAAATGTTCAAGGACGGTTACGCGTTCGACGGCTCGTCGATTGCCGGCTGGAAGACCATCGAAGCCTCCGACATGCTGTTGATGCCGGACCCGTCGTCGGCCCACATCGATCCGTTCTTTGCCCAAACCACGATCGCGATTTTCTGCGACGTGCTTGAGCCCTCGACCGGCCAGCTCTATGAACGCGACCCACGCGGCATCGCCAAGAAGGCTGAAGCGTACATGATGTCGCTCGGTCTCGGCGACAAAGTGTACTTCGGCCCGGAAGCTGAATTCTTCATCTTCGACGACGTCCGCTTCTCGACCGACATGTACTCGACCGGCTTCCGCGTTGACAGCAACGAACTGCCGACCAACACCTCGACCGAAATGGAAATGGGCAACCTCGGCCACCGTCCGCGCGTCAAAGGCGGCTACTTCCCGGTTCCCCCGATCGACAGCTGCCAGGACATCCGTTCCGAAATGCTGTCGGTTCTGATCGAGATGGGCGTGACCGTTGAAAAGCACCACCACGAAGTGGCGGCAGCTCAGCACGAGCTCGGCGTCAAGTTCGGCCCGATGATTCAGATGGCCGACCACATGCAGATCTACAAGTACGTCGTGCACTCTGTTGCGCAGGCCTACGGCAAAACGGCGACCTTCATGCCAAAGCCGGTATTCGGCGACAACGGTTCGGGCATGCACGTTCACCAGTCGATCTGGAAGGGCGGCCAGCCGATGTTTGCCGGCGACAAGTACGCCGACCTCTCGCAGATGTGCCTGTACTACATCGGCGGTATCCTGAAGCACGCCAAGTCGATCAACGCCTTCACGAACCCGCTGACGAACTCGTACAAGCGTTTGGTTCCCGGCTACGAAGCGCCCGTGCTGCTCGCCTACTCGGCGCGCAACCGCTCGGCATCGTGCCGCATTCCGCACGTCTCGAACCCGAAAGCCAAGCGCGTCGAAGTTCGCTTCCCAGATCCGGGCGCGAACCCCTACCTCGCGTTCGCGGCCATGCTCATGGCCGGCCTCGACGGCATCCAGAACAAGATCGATCCAGGCCCGGCCATGGACAAGAACTTGTACGATCTGCCGCCAGCCGAACTCGCCAAGATCCCGACAGTTGCCGGTAGCTTGCGCGAAGCCCTCGACTGCCTCGACAAGGACCGCGACTACCTGAAGAAGGGCGGCGTCATGAACGACGACATGATCGACGCGTATATCGCGCTGCGCATGGAAGAAAACATGCGCTACGAAATGACCCCGCATCCGGTCGAGTACGATATGTACTACTCGGTATAGGTCTTCGTGCGCGGCGGCCAGCTCCCCATAGGGCGTTGGCCAGCGCACAAACTAAAATTGAAAGGCGGCCTGCCGAGGGCCGCCTTTTTTGCCATGCGGGTAGCACCAAAGGTCTAGGATTTCCGGCGTAACGTCTACTCCCCGGCTGCGTATACTGCGGACAGGTGGGAGACAATCATGACATTCGCGATGACGCGCAGTTGGTCCGTTTGGTTGTGCGCGGCGGCCGTTATCGGCATCTTTACCGCGGTTTCGCAGCCAGCGGCGGCGGGATCAGCCCTGCCCGAGGGACTCAAAACAATTGTGCTGATTGGCGAGAGCGGCGCGCGCGTCGAGATCGGCGCTGTCACGTTTACGCGCGACGGCGACGCTGCCACCTTCGAAATCAACCTCGACGCAAAGCGCTTTCAAGACGAGTTCCTGTCGATGCGGCCATTCTCATGCCTGCCGGACGCCAAGCAGATGTGGTGCCACCTCGCCTATCCTTACGACCTCAAGCGGCGCGTCACGGCGGACGACCTGATCGATCTCGAATACGCGCTGTTGTTTTTGTTCAAACCGCCCAATGGCTACGGCATCGATCCGTGGAATGGGCTGTACTTCAAAATGGCGCTTGAAGCGGATGGCGCGATCACCGGCACGCTGCATGACGTGAACTTAGATCCGCTCGGCACGCCACCCGCAGACCGCTCCGCCCGCACCATCCAATTTGGCGACCTGACCAAGAGTGATACGGCGTCACGGCGTTTCCATCGCGTCGAAATCAAGTAGAGAGTGATCAAATAGCCCGCGCTCAGGCTGCGTGCTTAGTAAAACAGCAGCACGCCGATGCAGCCCGCAATCAAAGCGTAATAGAAAAACTGCCGCTCGCGGATCAACATCCAAGACACCATGCGGCGCGGAATATCGCCCCACTCGTAGCGCGCCACCGAGTTGATGATCAGGCCGATCACGATGCCGAACACCAGGCTCTCGAATTGCAGACCGCCCTCGCCGCCTAGCGCCGTTGCAGCGGTGCGGCCCGACAACCACGGCATGACGGCAACGATCGCCGCTCCGGTCATAACCGCGAATGCCAGCGTCGAAAAGAATGTCAGCATCGTGCGCATCATGGCGGCGGTTCCCGTCGTGGACTGTGGCGCGCCGCTGGCACGTCTTGCCGCGCTTCTGCCGTGCCGCCAATGTACGCTCGGACAGCGAATAATTTGTTAACCACGTTGCAGGGGAAAAATGCCAAAAGGCCGGTCGAGCAGCGGAAAATGGCGCGCGGCATGGGTTGCCGGAGTTGCCATTATGTCTTCGTCGCTGGCACCTCAAACCTATGGCGGGCAGTTCCACCCCTGGAGCTATGGTAAATCGCCTCCTGAGAGCCTTTCTGAGCGTTTGGCGCCACCTCCTGGGTTCGAAAGACGGCCCGTGGCCACTGCCAGTTTCGCCAGTTGGTTAAGACGCTTGCCGCTCAAACCGGCAGACGCGCCCGTCAAACTTTTTAACGGTGAAAATAAACCCCGCCAGGATGTCCACGCCGCTGTGATCGACATCGACACCGGCAGCCGCGATTTACAGCAATGCGCCGATGCCGTCATGCGGCTGCGCGCCGAGTATCTGTTCGCCGCCAACCGCAAAGCTGACATCGGATTTAATTTCACCAGCGGCGTGCGCGTGCCGTTTGCGCGCTTTGCCAAAGGCGAGCGGCCCGATGCAAATGGCCGGAGCTGGACAGCCAAAGCCAAGGCCGACGAAAGCTATCCCGCATTCCGCAAATACATGGACCTGATCTTTGCCTACGCTGGCACCGCGTCACTTGAGAAAGAACTGCAGCCCGTTGCCGCCGCCGATATTCAAATCGGCGACGTGTTTATCAAAGGCGGATTTCCAGGACACGCCGTGCTGGTAGCGGACATGGCCGAAAACACCCTGACCAAGTCGAAGCGCTTCCTGTTGATCCAAAGCTACATGCCAGCGCAAGACATGCACGTCTTGAAGAACCCAGCCAACGGCGACGGCTCACCGTGGTACACGGTGCCAACCGGCGGCCTCGTGACGCCCGAGTGGACGTTTGCGAACGGCAGCTTGAAGCGTTGGCCTTGAAGCCCGCTCACGGAGTCCTGTGCACGCGCGATTTTTACAAAAAATCATTCCTATAATTAGCGCATTCGAATTGCGGTTAGGCTCAAAAAGAAGCCAAGCCTGCACGGTAAAATTCGACGTTAGGATAAGACATCCTGCCGTAATCATGCCGCAGCCTTGACGTTATCCTTGCAGAAGTAACAGAGCGGGTTACGGGGGATGAACTTTGACGTCTCATCGAATTCGCGCGTCTGCCGCTTTGCTTGTTGCGCTGCTGGTCGCTGCATTTTTCCAGCTGCTTCTCATACATATGGCCACGCTGAATATATTGGGCGGGTCTGTATTCGCTCAATTCTGGCAAACGCTCGGACAAACATTCGGGTATGGCTTGCCGCTTGGCATCGCCGCTGTTCTCGCGACCGAATTCCTGCGGCTCCGGCGAATGAATATCCAATTCGCGATTGGCACGGGTCTTACGTTTCTCGCAGCCCAATTGGCGACGCGCGACGAGCCAATGACCTCGTATGTGTTCACCGGCGGCGCACTGACACCCTTAGGGCTGCTCGCGACGGGTGTGGCAGCGTCAGCCACCTATTGGGCGATCGCTGGACGCCGCGCCGGATGGCGGGGCGACGACATCGAAAGCGAACACGAGCGCGCTACTCAGGCCTTTCGCCGGGCGAGCGAGCAAACCAAGGTTGAGCGTTGCCTGCCATGCCTCTTGGTTTGGGCGGGCGCGAGTGCCGCCACATTCGGACTATTTGCCTGGCTCATGATAGACGTGACCGGTCTACGCGGCGGGCTGCTATCTAAATCGGAGCGCGAAGGTCAATCGGCACTGGCGGCGTCCGGCTATGCGTGGGCGACCTTCAAAATTTCGGATAGCCGCGGTGCCATTCAGGGCAATGCCCCCGATGAACTGGAAAAGCGCACCGCCCATGACACCGCCCGCGAAGCCTTGAATGCTGTCACTGGGTTTCCAGGCGTACTGACGCGCATCGATGATCAAGCCGTTGCCGAAATTTCCATGTCGGCGGTCAATCAGAAGCTCGCCGAAGCCAAACTCCGCGAGTTGCACGCCAGCCAAGCAATTGAGGAGGCGCGCCGTGTGGCGGCGGCAGCGCGGGCCGCCGAAGCAGACGCCGCGCGGATCGCAACCGAAAAAGCGGCTGCAACCGTTGCGGAGCGGCCGCAAAAACCTGAGCAGCTTGAGCAACAGCCGGAGACGGTGTCTGAACCGGTTGAGGTGCGGAGGCGGGCCGCAGAGGCGCTCGCAAACACGTTCGATGTCCCAGGCAATCCTGCGCCGCAAGATGAGACGGTCGCGGCGCTCAACGCTGAAGCACCAAGCGCTGACAAAGTCGGTGCCAACCCAGCCACGCCCGCGAGCGACACCCATCCCTGCACCGATCAGGACGTGGCGATGGTCGAGAGCAGCAACATTCTGTTTGAACCACAAACCTTCGATATCGCAGCCAGATTCCAACGCATTCTCGACCGGGTGGCCGCGTCCGTACAATCCTGTGCGCCGCGCCCCGTCCAAGTCACCGGTCATTCAGACGCAACCGCAGACAGACTGTTTAACCCCGCGTTGGGCCTGCAGCGCGCTGAGGCTGTTCGCGATAGTTTGATCGCACGAGGCATCGGCGCGACATCCATTGCCATCCGTTCAGCGCCCGCCAGCCTCATTGCAGTGGCAGACGGCACTGCGGACGACCGCGAGATCTTCCGGCGAACCGAGTTCAAGTTTCTTGACGCCATGGAGTTGAGCCGCGATGCCAACCAGCGGCCCGACGAGCGTGCAAGCAACTGCGAAAACGACCTCTCCGAGATCATGTCGCAATCGATCATTCATTTTCCAATCGCCTCAGCACGCGTCAGCGAGGAGAGTTTGAGCCTCATCACAAAACTTGCAGGCGCCATTCAAAATTGCGGCAGCGTGATCGTAACGGTCGAAGGCCACACAGACAAAATTGGCACGCCGGAGCGCAACCAGCAGCTGTCAATCGCCCGCGCTAACGCAGTCCGCGAGGCGTTGGCCGCCGTCGGCGCTGACCCGACGCGCTTGGCGTCACGCGGCTTTGCATCGACACGTCCCTACGCCAAAGAAGAGACGGCGGAGGCCTTCGCCTTGAACCGGCGGATCGAATTCAAGGTCTCTGGCAAGTTCACATCGACGAACGCGGGTGGGCCATGAGCTCCGGCGTCACTCTAACTCTGGGAGTTCATACGCCATGTTTTTGCTGTCTCAATTGACCGGCTATCTTCTGACCGCGTTTCTGCTCGGAATGGCCGCAGGCTATGGCCTTTGGCGGGTGTGGGGCGAGCAAGAGAACGTCGAGAAATATAAGGCTGCCGAGCGGCGTCTCGCTGAGTATCTGGCGCAGTGGCAGCGCAATGCGCAGTAATTGACGCAACCGCTCAGCCGATGCGCGCGGAAGCGAGCGCGTGCGGAAATTCTTCGCAGAACACATCGAGGTCCACATCGCGCCCACACGAGACGCGGATGCAGCGGTCGAGGATAGGGACATTCGGCTTGCGGATGAACACGTCGCGCGCCAGCAACTCGTCGAGCACGCGCTTTGCAAATGCTCCGTCATGGCAGCAGTCAACCGCGACGAAATTTGCCCCTGACGCAATGGGCACCAGCCCGGCGGCCAAGGCGGCGTTTGAAATGCGCCCGCGTGCAGCGTCGATCTGCGCGACGACGTCTGCAAGATAGCCCTGATCGAGCAAGGCCGCCAAAGCGCCGATCTGGCCGACGCGATTGATGCCGTAGTGATTGCGGACTTTTTCAAACGCCGCGATCAGATCGCGATGGGCCAGCGCATACCCGATGCGTGCTCCCGCCAGGCCATAGGCTTTCGAGAACGTCCGCAGCCGGATGACATTCGGCGTTTCGATATCGACCGGCGGCGCGGTGCCGGCGGGCGCGGTATCGACGTAGGCTTCATCCAGCAGCAGCACGGTTTGCGGCGGTACCTCCGCGATCAAATGCGCGATCTCGCGGCCCGTCCACCACGAGCCCATCGGGTTATTCGGGTTCGATACATAGAGCAGCTTGGCGCACACGCGGCGGGCCTCACTCAGCAAAGCATCAATGTCCTCGCGGTCATCGCGCATCGGGATAAGCGTGAGGTGACCGCCGTGCGCCTGAACGTGAAAATTGAACGTCGGATATGCACCAAGCGTCGAGACGACGGCGTCGCCGGGTGCGACGAACATCATGCACGCGAGGCCGAGCAGTCCGTCGATACCTTCGCCGACCACGACGGTCTCAACCGGCACGCGATGGTGAGCCGCAATGGCAGTGCGCAGATCGAAATTCTCAGGGTCTGAGTATTTCCAGTTTTCGGCCGCCGCGTCGCGCATCGCGGTGACCGCGCGTGGAGATGGCCCGAAACTATTTTCGTTGGCCCCGAGCCGCGCCCGGAACGGTCTGCCGCGTACTCGCTCCATCGCCTCCGGCCCGACGAACGGCACGAGATGCGGCAGGCGCGCGATATGTTGAACGAATGGCAGTTTGATCATCGGGTCAATCTAACGGCTCGCTCCGCACAATCAAATCAAGCCCAGCGCCGCCAGCTTTTTGCGCATATCGGCTGGCATTTCCGCGACCTGATCGACCGCGCCGCCTTTGAGATCTGCGGGCGCGTCGTCAACCGTCAAATAGCGCCAGCCTTGGAACGGCGCGGCGCGGCACCGGACGCACGCGATCAATTCGGTGTCAAGCAAAATCAGACAGCACGGCGAGCCGTCGTCTTTCTGGCCGTCGCCGAACCCGACGATCGCGCTGACGCACCAGGATCGTGCCCTTGATGACCCAATAGAGCGACCCGCCATCAAGCAGATCGGCCTGCCGCGTCGGCTTTTGAAAGGTCGTGTGGTAGGCGACTTTTCTGCGGCCGTGCATCACAAGATTGCGCGGCATCGCCTGCCAGCGCGCGAGATCTTCGATGCTTGCCGCCCCGACGCACAGTTTGACGAGATGAACGGTCATTGGCCACGTCTGCTCACTTGGCTGGTCTCCATAGGCTGGCCTCACTTGGCTTTGCAGGTGCCGGCGTACTGCGCGAACACCGGCTGACCGATGACGCCGAAATGGCGCGAATGCACCGCCGGGTACGTGCCCGATGTCGCATCCAGATCATAGACAGTCGTGAGATTCAAAAAGCCCTCGTTGGCCACTTCCAGAAAGCTGTTGGCGTTGAGCGCGCGCACCACGCGCAATTTGCCGGCCGGCTTCTGATCGACAGTGAGATCGGCGGTCTGCTTTTCTAAATCGATGGCCGTGATGTCGAACGCCAGCGGCGACGGCGTCGCCGACTTGTATGCGCCGCCATCGAATGACCAGCTATTGCCCTTTTCAAAGGTACAGGCATAGGCGGCAGGGGCTGCGTCTTCTGCCATCGCTGTGGCTGTGGCTATTGCCATCGCTGCGGCGCTTGCAACCACGCGAAACCATTTTACGCAAACGCATGTCGCGCAGGGAGCTGTCATCGTCGAACATTCCTTCATTGCCAACCCTTCATTGCCACCGTCTTGTCTAGGCTTGGCCCCATTGCCACCCATTGAAGGGAGCATTTTCACGCAAAGCAACTGTTCTCTTGTGGGAAACCATAGTGTCACTGTGCCTTTCGCCGTCACAGCGCTAAAGACACGCTACGGACGCGAAGGATCGGCGTTGCCAACGTTGGGCCACGCAGCCAGGAACACGCAGCCAGGGATAGGACCCAATTAGGGATAGGACCCATTGATGCGAACTCTACCGGCCCTTGCTTTTCTGACGGCGGCTCTCGCTGGGCTCGGCCTTGGCGCGTGCGCAATGTCCGATTCATCGGCCACCGCGTCAATACGGACGCCAACGACCACCGCGTCAATACTGACGCCTGTGTCGGCATCGTCGGTCACTCCTGCGCAAGTCAGCGGCTACACCCTGTCCGGCGATGAGCTGGAATTCGACTGCAAGCGCCTGATGGGCCGAATGCAGATCCGCATTCTCGAAATCCGCGACTACAACGAGCGCACCACGACGACGGCTGCGGCCCGCGCCCTTCAATCAGGCGCCACCAGCGTGTTCGGCGGCCCCAAAGCCGGCATCGATCCGGGCGGCAGCTACGCGCGAGGATCGCGCCATGCTGGAGGCGTACAACAAGCAATTGGCCGCTAAAAACTGCCGTTCCTACGATCTCGACGCCGAGCTTAAGCCGAAAGACTTCCGGGTCTCGCCATCGGCCACGATTAAGCCTGCAGGCGGCAAACCGGCATCCGGCCCCAAGGCAAAGTAGCTACCCTGACGCGGCACGCCCAAGCAGACAAGCAACGCAAATAGGGCCAACCAAATAGGGACAGGCGCACCCAACTGGTGGCACAGAGCCGCCATTTGCCTGTAGACTTGGTCCCCTGTAGACTTGGCCCTATGACAGATCTGACCCCACAATCGAACGACGACGCCGCGCGCGCCAACGTGTTCCCGTGGCCGCCGGTACTGTTCGTGTCGCTGCTGATTGCCAGCTGGCTGTGTGGCCAATATCTGCCGCTCCAATGGCCCGGCACCAATGATACGGCTAGCCGCGTCATCGGCATTGGCTTTGGCGTCGCGGGTCTGGCACTTGCGATCTGGAGCGCCGTCACGCTGTCCCGAGCCGGCACCACAGTCATGCCGCATGGCAAGAGTTCGGCGCTGGTGACAAGCGGCCCCTACGCCCGCTTCCGCAATCCGATCTACCTCGGCGAAGTGCTGCTGCTGTTTGGCGTCGCGGAATTAACAAACAACCTCTGGTTCGTGATTGCGGCTATCGTGTTCGCGGTTCTAGTGACGGTCTTGCAGATCCTGCCCGAGGAGCGTCATCTGGCGCACATCTTCGGCACCGACTATGACGCCTACAAGCAGCGCACCCGGCGCTGGATTTAGTTTTTAGGCTCTTTGGACGTGTTATGGCCACCGACTACGCCGAAAAAGAGCGGGTCTTCATCGCGAGCCTTGAGGCCGATACCGGGCGCGCGCTTAGCGACTGGATGCACGGCGATCGCCGGCTGCGGCCATGGCAACCGCAACGACATCATCGACTGGCTGCGCCAGAGCGGTTTCACGTTTTCGAACGCCTCATGGCTGGAACGCATTCATCACAATGGCGGACGCCTAGTTTATGCCAACGATGTGCCGCCTCCGATGTCGCCCGCGCCGCCGCGTCCGGCTGCTGCCCGGGTTGCATCGCAGAGCGCTAAGCAGTCGCCACCTGTCATATCCGCCAGTCTTCCAGCCAGTCTCCAGCCAGTCTTCCCGGCCATGAAGAGCCGGTCGCCGCGAGCGTACCCCCCCTGCTCTGGCCGTGCCGCCGCCGGCTGTTGCTCACGACAGCGCTCTTCATGACAGCGCCGTCCAAAATATGACTGCGCATGCCATCTCCGCCCCCGCCCTGGCGACGGATGTGGCGATGGACGCAGCGGCCCTTGATGTGCTTGCGGCCGCCAAAGGCCTGCGCCCGTTGGCGCTGCTGGCGTTGAACAGCATCGCGGCGGCGGTTCCAGCAACGCGGTTTGCAAGCGACGGTGGGCTTTTGGTGCTAGCGGCACCGGAGCCGTATCTGGCGCTGCTGCCGGGGCCTAAGACGCTGCGCTTTTATGGCAACTTCGGCCCGGGCAAGCATGAACGTGTTGCGCGCTCGGAAGCTGCCATGAAAACCGCCAGTAAAGCGCCGCCGCCATTCCCGCAGGTGTTGGCGCTGGCCGACGCCCGGCTGGTCGATCAAATCTTCGTAGCCCTGATTGCAGGCGCGCACGCGGCCATCACATCGACTGCAACGTCTACAGCCATTTCTACCAGCCCAGTCGAGACCAACATGTCACCGCCGGCCAAACGTCAAGCTACCGCCCGCAGTTGAGTTTTTTTCCGATTGCCTGCCGGGACCATGGATTTGCCTCTATTTTGCAGGCTTCCTGTCGCCGGAGGATCCCATGCGCCCGTCACGCCCTGCCCTTGCCGTTTGCTGCCTGATCGCGTCTGCCGGCCAGGCATCGGCCCAGTCTGCCAAGCGCGATGCGATCGGCGATCTGTTGAAAGGCTCGCACGGCCCGGAGAAAGTCCGCGCACTTGATGGTTCACGCGTGGCCGACGCGACCGCTCCGAAAGCAACCGATGCGATTCCCGCCACCGGCCGATCCGCGCGCAGGCGAGGCCGGTTATGAGCAGGCCAAAAATCTCATGGCCGCCATCGACGCGATTTTGAAAGATACCGCCGACACGCGCAGCGGTGCCGCCAAACTTCCGAGCCGCGACGACTTCATCATTCCGCCGCTGTGGCGCGAGACCCGCGAAGACCGCAACTACAAGGTTCGCGACTTGCTCGATAGCGCGCTCGGCATCGTCACCGACGTGCCCGTGGTCGATGTGCAGAAAAAGGTTGAACAGCTGCGCCGTAATATCCGCGACCTCGACGACCAGAACGCCAAGCTGAAAGAGAAGCAGCTGATCGCGCCCAAGGACGCGACGCTGCCCGGCATTCTGAATGATACCATTGCATCGCTCGAAACCGCCATTGCGCGAAAACACCAAACGCATCGACGCCAACCGCACTGAGATCGCCGATGCCAAGGCCGAGATCACGGCGGCGCTGAAGCTGCAAGGCGTCAGTCTTGCAATCGAACAGGTCGATCTGCTGTTGGATAGCGTGCTGTCGGGCGATCTCGTGCGCCTCGTCGCGGTGTTCAACGCCGCCAAAGTCATCGACGGCCAGCTCGCCAAACTGATCGCGACCACCGGCGACAACATGAATTCGGCGCGCAAGTATTTCGCAATGCACGCAGCGCTGTTCGCCATGTTGGTGCAGGCGCAAGATGCAACGATTGCGAAAATCGACACGCAATATATGCCGAAGTTGGACGCGATTTTGGCCGACGTTCTGGCGGCCAAAGCCAAGACCGCCGATCTTTTGAAGAGCTGACAATCGTCCCGACCAGAAGCGCGCGTTGGACGCCAACCGCGACAGCCAGAAACTCGCGGAAGAAGCGGCGAAGGCTTATAAGCGCTATCTTTCAGGCCAGCGCGAGCAGATCGCCAAGGCCCGTATGCAGCGCGGTCCATGATTTGAAAATCGCCGACAACACGTTACGAGACGGTGGAAGCGAGCGTTCAGCTGCGCAACCTGATGAAGGAAAGCTCGTCGTCGTTCGAAGCCATCCAGAAATTGGAAGCGCCGAGCTTCGAACAGATCTTTAAGAACGACGAGTTGCGCCGTGAGTTCGAAAACCTGACCCGCAAGCTGGACGTGCCGCAGAGCTAAAAATTGTCATCCCGGCATTTATTGCTGGGATCCAACGCGCTGCAAATGCAATTCCTGCTTCTAGATTCCGAACGTATCCGCCGCTCGAACGTGCGGAAGCTCGGATCCCGGGGACGAGCCCCGGGATGACAGCTCAGCGCGCCGTGATTTCGAAAACCTGACCCGCAAGCTGGACGTGCCGCAGAGTTGATTCGTTGACGTTTCGGCATGCCGTCATGCCCGCACACAATGTGCCCGCATCACGCGGTGGTTGTGCGGAACGCGCGGCAATCCACACAGGCGACAGGCGCACGACCCGTCATCCTCGGCCAAGGGCGCTCTGCACTTGCGCGCGCCGGCCGGGGATCCAGCGCAGAACCACTATCACAAAATATCTTCCGAGCCTTCGGCGCATTTTTCGCTGGATCCCCGCGCTTCGACGCGTGAGTGCAGTGCACGCGCTAGCGCGAGGATGACGATCGAGGTGTTGAGACGTGCCGTCGAGTTGATGGGAGACGAGAGTAGCGCCTGGAATACGAACTTTGCTTTCCTGAACTCGAGGGAACAAATACCCGCGCAGCGGCCATTGAAATGTAAACACGCTTGCGCTTAGATCCTCGCTCATAGCCACCCGTATGCCTGCAGATGTGCAATCAATTGCGAGGGAACAGAACGTGCCGGCAACAATCAGTCTCGAACTGTTACTTCAAATCATTGCCCTCGCTGGAGCCTTCCTAGGTGGTGCCATCAGCCTCTTCATATTTGCCAAAAATAGCAGACAGCGGCGCACTGAATGGATTTACACGCTTTACGAGAAATTTTTCTTTGAACAGCGCTTTTCAGAAATGCGACGGATTATCGACTACGCTGACCCGGTCGAATTCAATAAACTCCGGGAGTCGGTCACTACGAAGATCGACCATGATCCCGAGGAAAAGCTTGTCGATTTCCTGAATTTCTTTCACCTAGTCGCCAACTTGCACGCGATGGGTCAGCTTGAGATGGCCGAAGTCAAATCAATGTTTGGCTACTACCTCAAGCGCATAGGTGAACATCAATTTCTTATCGAGTACCTCAACGCAAACGGGTACATAGCTTTAAGCAAATTGATTGCCGAACTTCGACGAATTTGAATATGCTGTGCGGACATCCTCTCCCGTTCTCGGTGAGAGGAAAGTTGATCTTAAACCCCTGCCTGCTTCACGCCTCAGCGCGTTTGAGAATGCTGCGGCCAGCGTAGCGCGCGATGTCGCCAAGCTCGCCTTCGATGCGGATCAGCTGGTTGTATTTTGCCAAGCGGTCCGAGCGCGACAGCGAGCCGGTTTTGATCTGGCCGCAGTTGGTCGCGACCGCGAGATCGGCGATTGTCGAATCTTCCGTTTCGCCTGAGCGATGCGACATGACGGCGGTATAGCCCGCACGCTGCGCCATGCTGACGGCTTCGAGCGTTTCGGTCAGCGTGCCGATCTGGTTGACCTTGACCAGGATCGAGTTGGCGGTCTGCGGTGGCGATACCCTGGCTCAAGCGCTCTGTGTTGGTCACGAACAGATCATCGCCGACCAGCTGGCAGCGGCTGCCGATCAGATCTGTCAGCGTTTTCCATCCAGCCCAATCGTCCTCTGACATGCCGTCTTCAATCGAGATGATCGGGAAGCGGTTGACAAGGTCTTCGAGGTAACGGGCGTTGGCCGCGCTATCGAGCACCTTGCCTTCGCCGGCGAGATTGTATTTGCCATCCTTGTAGTATTCGGTCGCCGCGCAATCGAGCGCCAGCATGACGTCTTCGCCGGGTTTGTATCCGGCCTTCTCGATCGCCCTCATGATGAAGGTCAGCGCTTCATCCGCGCTCTTTAAGTTCGGTGCGAACCCGCCTTCATCGCCGACGGCAGTGTTATGACCGGCGTCCTTCAGGTTCTTTTTCAAGGTGTGGAAAATTTCCGCGCCTATGCGGATCGCGTCCGTGCAGGTTTCCGCGGCGACCGGCATGATCATGAATTCTTGAATGTCGATCGGGTTGTCGGCGTGCATACCGCCGTTGATAATGTTCATCATCGGAACCGGGAGAATGTGGGCGTTCGCGCCGCCGACGTAGCGATAGAGCGGCAGGCCTGACGCGAGCGCCGCGGCTCGTGGCGGCAGCCATCGATACGCCGAGAATGGCGTTGGCACCGAGGCGGGCTTTGTTCTTGGTGCCGTCGAGCTGGATCATGGCGGCGTCGATGCCGCGCTGATCTTCGGCGTCCATGCCGGCGAGCGCGTCGAAGATTTCGCCGTTGACGCTATCGACGGCTTTCAAAACGCCCTTGCCGAGGTAACGGGATTTGTCATTGTCGCGCAACTCGTTGGCTTCGTGCGCGCCGGTCGAAGCGCCGGACGGCACAGCCGCACGGCCCATCGAGCCGTCTTCGAGGATCACATCGACCTCAACCGTCGGATTGCCGCGGCTGTCGAGAATTTCGCGGCCGATAATGTCGACGATGGCGGTCATGAGACTGTGTCCTCTAAGTATGCGTGAGTTGCATCAGCCCAGTTGCGGGGCCGTCAACACTGTGACACGGATATGGGGCCTTTTAGCCCTGATCCGCGACGCCGCAAAGTCCCTCGGGGCGGGTTGCCGCTACCCGGCAGGACGGGGCCGCTGTCATTGAGGAGTTCGAGATGTCCGAAAGTCAGAAACATACCCCATCCCATCAGGGCGGTTGCCACTGCGGCGCGGTGCGCTTTGAGGTCAAGACCGGCCTCGAACAGACCATCACCTGCAACTGTTCTATCTGCCAGAAAACCGGCGCAGTCCTGGCGTTCGTTCCAGCCAGCGACTTTACGCTGATCTCGGGCGAGGATCATTTGACCGACTATCAGTTCAACAAAAAGATCATCCACCACCTGTTCTGCAAGGTATGCGGCATCCGCTCGTTCGGGCGTGGAAAAAATCCTGATGGCTCTGATGCGGTTGCGATCAACGTGCGCTGCTTGGATGATGTCGATGTGGCAGCGATGACGCCCTATGCCTATGACGGAAAGAGCCTCTGATCGTGGTTGCGTCTTCTGCCCTTGTGCTGTTTTCCGGTGGTCAGGATTCGACTGTGTGTCTGGCATCAGCGCTTGAGCGCTTTGATGCGGTTGAAACCGTCGGGTTCGCCTATGGCCAGCGCCATGTCATCGAGCTTGAGACGCGCCAGCGCCTGCTCGTCAAACTGCGAGCGCAATTTCCAAAGTGGCACTCCAAGCTCGGCTGCGATCATGTGCTCGATCTGCCGACGCTCGGGCGGATCAGCGAGACGAGCCTGACGCGCGCAACCGAAATCGAGATCGGGCAAGCCGGGTTGCCCAACACGTTCGTACCGGGCCGCAATCTGTTGTTCTTCACGTATGCGGCAGCACTCGCATGGCGGCGCGGGATCCCGACGCTGGTCGGCGGTATGTGCGAAACCGACTACTCGGGTTACCCAGATTGCCGCAATGATACGCTGCAGACGTTAGCGAAGGCCCTAAGCCTCGGGCTCGATAAGACGGTCACAATCGAGACGCCGCTGATGTACGTCGATAAGGCGGGAACCTGGGCGATGGCTGAAACGCTCGGCGGCAAAGCGTTCGTTGATCTGATTGTCGAAGATACCCACACCTGCTACCTCGGCGACCGCACGCACCGCCACGTCTGGGGCTATGGCTGCGGCACTTGTCCGGCGTGCGAGCTGCGCGCCAACGGCTGGCAGCAGTGGCAGACAGCGGGCCTTTAGCGTCCGCACTGCCACAATCCTTAGATCCCATTTTTCAAAGCCTAGAGCCTGTTCCGCCGGGAACTGAGGGCGGCTGCCCGGCGCGCTATCACAATCCCACGCCGGATTGAACCTCCTCCTCCGATCCGGCGACACACCCTCAAGCCCCAACCAAGGACACCCCCGTGGCAGACATCACCACCAGCCAAGCCCTCAAAACCGTAAACTTCGCGGTTGGGTTTGCGCTGCTGGTGATGCTGTTTCCGGTTTCAGGCAAGACGGTTGAAAAGCCAGCTGGCGTGCGCACCGCCATCGAGATGGTCGCCAAGAAGACAACCTTGCAAGCGACCATGACGGCGGTATCGGCGGATTGATTTGCCAGCCTACCAACCAGCCGTACCAACCAGCCGGCCACCCGGCGGCGCAACCCGCCAAATCGAAAAACTCGAAACGCCCGGTTATTTTAATTTCCACGTCACCGTCACGCGGGTTTCGAGTTCCATCGCACCACGCTCGATTGGGGCTGCCTCGGCCATCGCCGCGCGCTTGGAAAACACGACCGGGCGCGGGCCCTGATGGACAGCCTCCTCCGAGATCTGCACGACCTCGCCGACTTCTGCGCCGCCCGCCGCCGCCAGCAGCTTGGCGCGCCGCAAGGCGTTGGCCATGGCGTCCTTGCGGGCGTCGTCTTTCAAGGTCTCGGCCTTGCTGACATCAAACGAAATGCCGTGCATCTGATTGGCGCCCGCGGTCACCAACTGGTCAAGCACGCCGCCGATCTTGTCGAGGTTGCGGACGCGCACAGACACCATGTTGTTGACCCGGTACCCGGTCACGACTGGCGGCTGGCCTTCCTTCGGGTAGACGTAAACCGGCTCGATGTTGAACTGCGTCGTTTGGATATCCTTGGCCTCGACGCCCTGCATCTTAAGCTCAGTGATGACCTTCTTCATGGCGTCGGTGTTCTTCGACATGGCCTCGCGCGCGGTCTTGGCTTCAGCCGTCACGCCAGTCTGAATGGTGGCCTGATCGGGTTCAGCCGAGACACTGCCGGCAGCAGAAACGGTAATCGTGCGTTCGGTCATCTTGTCCTCGGCTAAGAGCGGGCTTGCGGCCGTGCACATCAAGAGCGCGGCGGCAACAGCGGTTGTTAAGCGGTTCATGCGTTTTGGTCCTCATTGAGCAGCCACCCCTTACCCGTTTAAGACGGGCAAATCAGGGCGAACCTTTAGTGCTGGCATTTTGGTGTCAACCAAGGGGCCTGGCTTGTCGGCTAGAAAGTCATTTTGCCAGGCTCGCAGGCCACCGCGAACTCTGTTATGAGGCGCTCGGGTGGGGCCTGTAGCTCAATGGTTAGAGCTGACGGCTCATAACCGTCTGGTTCCAGGTTCGAGTCCTGGCGGGCCCACCATTTTTGGCTCACGCGCTGGCGACACCCGTTGCGTGTGCCAGCCGCCAGCGCGGGGCTCACGCGCCTTAGAGCGCCCAGAAATAAACCCTCGGCTACTGAACCAGCACGCGCCGGTCGATGTCGGCGATCCGCTTGACGCCGGTCAGCGCCATCGTGACGTCGAGTTCCTTGCGGATGATATCAATCGCCTTGGCAACACCTGCTTCGCCGCCCGCGCAAAGCCCATAGAGCGGTGCGCGGCCAAGCATGCAGCCTTTGGCCCCAAGCGCCAGCGCCCGCATCACGTCCTGGCCCGAGCGGATGCCGCTATCGAACAGCACTTCGATGTCCGACGCCGACCGCGTCAGCGATGCGCGGCAACTGCGTGATCGCGCCGGCCGCACCGTCCAACTGCCGCCCGCCGTGATTGGACACGACGATGGCCGCCGCGCCGCTTTTGGCCGCAATGCGCGCATCCTCGACATCAAAGATGCCCTTCAGGATCAGCGGGCCTCCCCACAGGCTCTGCACCCACTCGACATCCTGCCAACTCAACGCCTGATCGAACTGCTCGGCGGTCCACTTCGACAACGAGACGACGCCATCCGCGCCCGCAATATGACCAGCGAGATTGCCGAACGACTTGCGCTTGCCGCCGAGCACGCTCGAGCGCCCAGGCGGGCTTGGCCGCAATCCGCAACATCGTGCCAAGCCGCGGCTCCGGCGGCACCGTCAAGCCATTTTTCACGTCGCGATGGCGCTGACCGAGAACCTGCAGATCGACCGTCAACACCAGCGCGCTGCATTTGGCAGCCTTCGCCCGCTCGATGAGTGCGCGAATGAATCCCTTGTCCTTCATGATGTAGAGCTGGAACCAGAATGGCTTTGAAACCGCGGCCGCCACATCCTCAATCGAACAGATCGACATGGTCGAGAGCGTGAACGGAATGCCGGCCGCTTGCGCCGCGCGGCAGGCGTGAATTTCGCCGTCACCGATAGGCCATGCCCATCATACCGATCGGCGCAATGGCAACTGGCATCGCAACAGGCTGGCCCAGCATCGTGGTTGTGAGGTCGCGATTGTCTGCGCCCGCCAGCACGCGCTGACGGAATTGCGATAGCGGATAGCGCCGTCGCGGTTGGCGGCCAGCGTCTGCTCGGCGTACGAGCCGGATTCGTAATAATCCATAAAATCGCGCGGCACCTTGCGATGCGCGAGGCGGCGCAAATCTTCAATGCAGGTGATCGATCTTGCCAAGGCGCGCCGTCGGCTTAACTCATCGGCCGTTCAGCCCCGCGATTGACTGATCGAAATCGGCTCGCCCGCGTGCACGGATTTGAACTGGCGGACGTCGTCGAGCGCCTGTGCCCAGATGTTGCACGGGCTCGCGAAGCCGGATTTCAGCTTTGGTGCGCGACAACGGCGTCGGGCCAAATCCGATGGCGATTGCGTCGCCTTCCGGCCAGAACGCGATCTCGCCGGCCTTGACGGTTTCGCGTGCGCCCGGTTCCGTTGCAGACGATGACGGGCGTATCGAAATAGACTTCCGCGCCCCACGTGCGGGCCGACGCAAGTGATCGGCAGCGCCGCCCAGATCGCGCTCGGCGGTCGGCGTATCGAGCAGACGGGCCCGCACGCTCACGTCACCCGCCTTGATGACCACTTCGCGCATAGAGCCCCCGCAATACAACGCCGCGAATTGGCGGACACCGCTAGCCACCACAGCGCGCACCTTGTCACCGGATGATTCTGCCATCAAGGGGCGACGCATTTTCGCTGGCACTGGCAATATCACTGCCGGTGCAGAGCGTAACCAACGTGTTTCAGATGCGCGTCTGAGCGCGCGTTAAGCGGGCGGCGGACCGAACACGAGCACGGCATTCAAGCCGCCGAACGCGAACGAGTTCGACATCGCATAGTTGACCTTTTTGGCGCGGCCGACGTTTGGGATGTAGTCGAGATCACAGCCCTCGCCCGGCTTCATCAAGGCCGATCGTTGCCGGCACGAAGCTGTCGCTGCATCGCCTTGATGCACGCGATAGCTTCAATGCCGCCGCCGGCGCCCGAGCGCGTGACCGGTCATCGACTTGGTCGACGAGATCGCCAGCTTTTCGGCGTGCTCCTTGAACACGTTGCGGATGGCCTTGGTCTCGTTGATGTCGTTGTCGGTGGTCGCCGTGCCGTGGGCATTGAGATAGTCGATGTCGGTCGTCGTGATGCCGGCGTCGTTGAGCGCGTCCTGCATGGCAACGCTCGGGCCTTCGACGGTCGGCTTGACCATGTCCTGGCTGTCCGACGCCATACCGAAGCCGGAGAGTTCAGCGAGGATCGTCGCGCCGCGCGCCTTGGCGTGCTCGTAGCTTTCGAGAACCAGAATGCCGGCGCCTTCAGCCAGAACCGTACCGTTGCGCTTTTTGGCGAACGGGAAGCAGCCTTGCGGCGACAAGCACGTGCAGCGCCTGCCAAGCTTTCATGGTGCCGTAAGTGATGACCGATTTCGATGCGCCAGCAATCGCCACATCAACCACGCCGTCGCGGATATAATCGCGCGCCAGGCCGATTGCGTGGGTTGCGGTCGAACACGCCGAGCAGGTCGCGAACGTCGGCCCCTTGACGCCAAATTCGATGCCGACGTGAGCGGCAGCCGACGAGCCGATGATGCGCAAAAGCGTCAGCGGATGGGTGGCGCGCTTTTGTGAATGAATAGATCGCGATAGGCGGTCTCAAAAGTCGTCAGACCACCAGCGCCAGAACCGATGATGCAGGCCGAGCGATATGGATTGGCCGATCGGCATTTCGAGGCCGGCCATCTTGACGGCTTCGTCGGCGGCGGCGGCCGCAAACCACGAATAGCGGTCGGCCATCGTGATAATGCGGTCGCGCTTGAAGTGCTTCAAGCCGCGCCTTGTGATCAAAATCTTTGATCTGCGCAGCGATGAGAATTTTCAGGTCTTCGAGCGGAAACCCGCCGAGTTCGCTGACACCGGACTTGCCGGCCTTCAGGCTTGCCCAGAACTCATCAACCGTTGTGCCAATTGGCGTCACGACACCCATACCCGTGACGACCACGCGGCGACCGGTTTTAGCCTTACTCATCGACGACTACTTTCTCATATGCAGGACCGCGCAGCGCGCCGCAGAGCCCGGCAGCACGGCAGCACCAGCAGTTTTGGGATCGTCCCTCAGCAAAGCGGGCAGCCATCCGGCCTTAAGCCTTGGCGGCAGAGCCAGCCTTGGCAGCCATCAACGACTTGACGCGCTCCACAACCGAACCAACGGTCTTGAAGTCTTCAACGTCTTCGTTGGCGTTGTAAGGAATTTCGATGCCGAAACCGTCTTCGATGTCGAACACGATCATCGCGAGGTCGAGCGACTCGATCTTCAGATCGGTCAGCGCGGTTCGAGACGAAATGTCGTCGCGCTGCTCCTTCATATGCTTCTTGAGGATTTCGATAATCTTTGTCGCGACTTCGTCCATATGATTCTCCTACCTCCGCGGTCTCCGCGCGAGGCCAGTTTTGCTTGATCTCTTAAGTAAGGCGAGACCGGTTTTCCTGCAAGAATTGCCGTCACATAACCTTAAAAGTGGCCAAGTCCAGGTACGCCCGGGTCGCAGCCACGGGTCGCAGCAGGCCCCTGCGCAGCCGTCGGCTCCTACCAGCGCATTGGTCAACACGGCGATCGGCCTAGCCAATTTGAGCAAAAAGTGTTCAACTTGAGCGATAAATGTGGCATGATTTGTGTCGCACCTGACGCGCAAACCGGCTGATGTGCGCTCGCGCATATGCCCTGGTTCAAGTCAGCAGAGCAGGATCACAATGACACCATGGCAGACCGCCCAGTCCGGCAAAGCGACTCAGCGGCCCGTATCCCTGGATCGCCAATTATCCGGACGGTGTGGCCTGGGACATGCCGATCATGCCGGCCCCCCTGCCGGTGGTGCTTGGAGCGGGCGGCGGCCGCCTTCGCCAACAACGCCGCCATCGGCTTTATGGGCAAAACGACGACCTATGCCGCAGCTTGTTGGCACAGGTTGAGCGGGTCGCCGCCGGATTGCAGCAGATCGGCGTCAACAAGGGCACCAAAGTCGGGCTATTCCTGCCAAATACGCCGACTTTTATCGTCTACTACTATGCCATCCTCAAAGCCGGCGGCACGGTTGTGAACTTCAACCCGCTTTATACTCTGGAAGAACTGACCTTTCAGGTCAAAGACAGCGAAACCGAGATCATGATTACCCATGATCTCCAAGCGCTGTTTCCGAAACTCGAAACGCTGGTCTGCCGCGGCGTGCTTGTCCCGCATCGTCGTTGTTCCCTTCGCCGACGAACTGCCCTCGCCCAAGCGCCAGCTCTTCAAACTTTTGAAAAAGAAAGACCGGGCCAACATCGCCGGCATCGCCGATCAAGGACCGGGTTATCGACGGCGCCAAGCTTGCGCGCCACCACCGCACCTCTCAAACCGGTCGACCATCGACCCGCTCGAAGACATTGCGGTGCTGCAATACACCGGCGGCACCACCGGCACGCCCAAAGGCGCGATGCTGACCCACGCCAACCTGTACGCCAATACCGTGCAGATCGAGGCCTGGGCCTCCGACCTGGTGGCCGGCAAGGAACGCGTGCTCGGGGCGCTGCCGCTGTTCCACGTCTTTGCCATGACCGGCGTGATGAACCTCGGCATCGCCAAGGGCGCCAAGATCATCCTGATGCCCCGCTTCCAATTGCAGGAAGCGCTGAAGCTGATCCACACGCGAAAAGCCGACCATGATGCCGGCTGTGCCGACCATCTTCACGGCCATGCTGAACGCTCCGAACATCAAAAAATTCGACCTGTCGTCGCTGCGCTTTTGCATTTCGGGCGGCGCGCCGTTGCCGCTGGAAATCAAACTAGCAGTTCGAGAAGCGCATCGGGCTGCAAGGTTGTCGAAGGCTACGGCCTTTCGGAAGCGTCACCCGTCATCACCTGTAACCCGATCGACGGCCGGGTGATTGCAGGCTCGATCGGCCCGCCCGTGCCGCAAACCATCGTCTCGCTGCGCGATCTCGAAGACCCCACCAAAGAAGTTGCCTGGGGCGAGCGCGGCGAACTGTGCGCCAAGGGCCCTCAGGTCATGAAAGG
Organism: uncultured Alphaproteobacteria bacterium; assembly: GCA_963802015.1. Taxonomy (GTDB): domain Bacteria; phylum Pseudomonadota; class Alphaproteobacteria; order Sphingomonadales; family Sphingomonadaceae; genus Novosphingobium. The sequence continues at coordinate 135,332 of CAWDHB010000001.1, read as the reverse complement.
CTATTGGAAGAAGCCCGACCGAGACCGCAAACCAGTTCGTCGGCGACTTCCTGCGCACCGGCGACGTTGCCATCATGGACGAATTCGGCTTCTTCCAGATCGTCGACCGCATCAAGGACCTGATCATCTGCTCGGGCTACAATGTTTATCCGCGCCGCATCGAAGAAGCCATTTACGAGCATCCCGCCGTTGAAGAGGTGACCGTCATCGGCATCAAAGACAGCTATCGCGGCGAAGCGCCGAAAGCCTTCATCAAACTCAAGGCGGGCATGACGGCGACGACCAAGGATATTCTGGCGCACCTCGAACCGAAAATCTCGAAAATCGAAATGCCGGCCCAGATTGAATTCCGCGACAGCCTGCCGAAGACCATGATCGGCAAACTTTCAAAAAAGGAACTGGTCGCCGAGGAAGCCAAGCGCGCCAAGTCACGCAATGAGTCCCACGATCTGGAACCCGAAATACGCTCATGACAGAAAACTCGCCAGAAAGTCCAACGCCGTCAGATACACCGCACGGCGCTGCAGCGGCCGACGTGAGCTACACGATCTCGGATCTCTCAAAGGAATTCGAGATCACCACGCGCACGATCCGCTTCTATGAAAGCCGCGGCCTGATTTCGCCTGAACGCATCGGCACGTCGCGGCGCTATTCGCGGCGCGACCGGGCGCGGCTGATCTTGATTTTGCGCGGCCGCAACCTCGGCTTTACGGTTGAGGATGTCGGCGAATATCTGGCGCTCTATGACGCCGATCCCGGCCAGCAGGCGCAAACCCAATTGCTGCTCGACAAAGTCTCAGCGCGCCATCGGCGATCTTGAAGGCAAGCGCCGCGACATCGAACGCGCGTTGAAGGAACTCGGCGAAATCCGCAAGATCTGCGAACGACCACCTCAGCAAGCGCGGCGGCAAATAGTACCCGCCTTTCAGCGGTACAAATCGGCGCGTGTCGGCGGCAGCGCCGGCGGGCGCTTGGCGGTTTTTGATGCGAGTGTCTGGAACAGCCGCGCCGTGCCGCGCTCAAACGAAATCGCACAACCCGACAAGTACGCGATGAAAATCCGGTACTTTTCTTCGCCGACGAGCTTGATGGCCTCAGCCTCGCGCGCGGTCAGGCGTTCGGCCCAAAGCCGGCAGGTGCGGGCGTAATGCATCCGCCAGCCTTCGACGTCGTGGACCTCGAAGCCTGCCCGCTCCATTTCGCCAACCGTATGCCCGATGTCGTCCAGCGCGCCGCCGGGGAAAATGTATTTGGCAAGCGCACGCTGCTCGGGCCGCACGCGCTCCTTGAACATGCGCTGCTTCTTGGCTTTGCGCGAAATGGCGTGATTGAGAAATAACCCGTCGTCGGTCAACAGCGAGCGCACCTTGCGCATATAAGGCTCGATGTTCTCAAGCCCGATCGCTTCATACATGCCGATCGAGGCGATCTTATCGAACTGGCCTTGCAAGTTTGATGTAGTCGATGAACTCGAACGTCACTTGGTTCTCAAGACCGAGGCGCTTGACCTTGGCTTGCGCGAACGCCAGCTGCTCTTTCGACAAGCGTCACGCCGTGCGCTTTGACGCCGTGATAGCGCGCGGCATGGCACAGCAGCGCGCCCCACCCGCAGCCGATATCGAGGAATCGCTCGCCCGGCTTCAGGCGCAGCTTGCGGCAGATCATTTCGAGCTTGTCGTGCTGCGCCTGTTCGATGCCGTTCGACCAATCTGTGTAGTAAGCGCATGTGTAGACCATCTCGGGATCGAGAAAGAGTGCGTAGAATTCGTTCGACAGATCGTAGTGGAATGAGATGTAACCGGTGTTGTCGCGCGCCGATTGGCGGCGGCCGATAATGTCGCCTGCGTAGCCGTGGGCGTCTTTCGCACCGTTGCGGTTTGGCAAACAGAAACGGCGTCAGCTTTGCTGGCGGCCTTCAGCGCGTCGAGCGGCTTGATTTTGGCGTTGCGGTCGCGCGCGTTGATCTCGCGTCCAAGATCGATCAGCGTGCCGCCCGAATAGTCGATGCCCTTTTCAACGTATTGGCGGATGATGGTATCGAGCGTCGGCTTGCGCAAAATTGCGCCGATCACGCCGGGAGATGCAATTTTGATTTCGAGATTGCTGGTCGGCGCGCGGCCCAAGCGGCAGGCGCGTGCCGTCCCACAGCCGCACCCAGGCATTGAGATCGAGCTTGGACGCAACGTCGCGCACCAGCGCGCGCACCGCCTCGACTTGTTTATGCTCGTTTGCCTGCCATGACGCTCAGGCCCTCCCCGTGTTCCGGATGAAGGCCTTAGCCGATTTTTGCCGTGCCGTCTGCCCTTAGAACCCGGGCGATAGGCCGCCGTTGCGGGCTCTACTGCTTGGCGCTTTCCATGATCGCCGCGACGCCCATGCCGCCGGCCGTACAGACCGAGATCAGGCCGCGCTTACCGGGCTCAACCGACAAGCAATTTGGCAAGGTTGGCGACGATGCGCGCGCCGGTTGCCGCAAACGGATGGCCGAACGCCAGGCTTGAGCCCTTGACGTTCAACTTCGCGCGGTCAATCGACCCGAGCGGCTGCGTCCTTGCCGAGGACCGTCTTGCAGTAGGCCGGGTCTTCCCAGGCCTTCAAAGTCGCAAGCACCTGGGCCGCGAACGCTTCGTGGATTTCGTAGTAATCGAAATCCTGCAGTTTCAGCCCGGCGCGGTCGAGCATCTTGGAGACCGCAATCGTCGGCGCCATCAGCAGACCTTCACCGGCGACGAAATTGTTGGCGGCGTGCTGGCCGAACGTCAGATAGGCGAGCACCGGAATGCCGTGCTTCGCCGCCCACTCTTCCGACGCCAGCAGCACGGACGCCGCGCCATCCGTCAGCGGCGTCGAGTTGGCCGCCGTCATGCGTGCCGCGCTCGGATTTCTCGAAGGCGTTCTTCAAGGTCGCGAGCTTTTCGAGCGTGATGTCTTCGCGCAGGTTGTTGTCGCGATAGACGCCCGGCGCACGGCACGATCAGATCGTCCATCCAGCCCGACGCGTAAGCGGCGGCGGCTTTGGTGTGGCTCTCGTATGCCAGCTGATCCTGATCGGCGCGCGAGATCTTCCATTCCTGCGCCATCAATTCGCAGTGCTGGCCCATCGAAAGGCCGGTGCGCGGCTCGGCAACGATCGGCGGCTGCGGCGCCAGTTCACCGGGCGTCAGCCCTTTGAAGACCTTGAGCTTGTCGAGCGCGCGTCTTCGCCAGACCAACATCGATCAAGCGCTTGGAAAACTTTTTCGAGAACACGATCGGCGCGTCGGACGTTGTATCCGACCCGACCGCAATGGCGCTTTCGATTTCGCCGCACGCGATTTTCGCGCCCGACATCATCGCCGCCTGCAAGCTGAGTGCCGCACGCCTGAATCAGCGTGACGCCCGGCGTCGAGGTCGCGAGCTTGGTCGACAGCACCGCTTCGCGCGCGATGTTGAAATCCTTGGAATGCGTGACGACCGCGCCGCCGACGACTTCGTCGATGTGCTCGCCTTTGAGCTTGTACTTATCGACAAGCCCGTTCAGCGCCGCCGCCATCATCTCGAGGTTCGACAGATCGCCGTACAGCGAATTCGAGCGGCAAAAGGGAATGCGCGAACCACCAAGGATCGCAACGCGCCGAAGTGTTCCAGTCATATGCAAGTCTCCGAATTATTCTGCTGCAGCGCGCGTCGGCGTGGCTGATGCGGTTGAGCGTCTTGTGAATAGTGCAACGGCCCGCCGCGGAACGGCGCGAAGCCGGTGCCGAAAATCATGCCGGCGTCGACCAGATCGGCGCTTTCGACGACGCCTTCATCGAGCGATTTCTGCGATTCCGCGACCATCGGCGCGACCAGGTCGCGGCCGAGCTTTTCGAGTTCCGCCTTCGAATACTGCGCGCCGGACTTGACCGGCTTGCCGTCTTTCCAGACGTAGAACCCTTCGCCGGTCTTCTTGCCGAGACGGCCCGACGCGACCAGTCTGTCGAGCCTCGAGCCCTCGCTCGATGCTGGCCGAGGATCTTGGCAACGTGCGCGCAGACATCGAGACCGACGCTGTCGGCAAGTTCAATCGGCCCCATCGGCATGCCGAATGCGCGCGCGGCTTCGTCGATCTTTTCTTTGTCCTCGCCCTTCTCAAGCCGCTGCATGGCCGCGAACATGTACGGCGTCAGCACCTTGTTGACGAGGAAGCCCGGCACGTCCTTGGTGATCAGCGGGAACTTGTCGATTGCGGTGACAAACGCCGCGCCCTTCTTGACTTCTTCTTCGCGCGTGGTCGCACCGCGCACCACTTCGACCAGCGGCATCTGCGGCACCGGCGAGAAGAAGTGCAGACCGATCAGGCGGCCCGGATCTTTCATCGGCGCTGAAATATCGGCGAGCTTCAGCGACGAGGTATTGGTTGCCAGAATCGCGCCCGGCTTGATCTTGGTTTCAAGATCGGCGAACAGCTTCTGCTTGATGTCGAGGCGCTCGACGATGGCTTCGATGATCACGTCGGCGCGCGCGATGCCCTTGCCTTCCGGGTCGGCGATCAGGCGCTGTCTTGGCGGCGGCCTTCAACGGCCGGGTTTTGAACTTGCGGCCAAACAGTTTGCCCTGGCGACGCGATGCCCTTGGCGAGCTGATCGGCGTTGATGTCCTGCAGCGTCACTTCCATGCCGGCCGCCACGCACACGCCGGCGATATCGGCACCCATTGTGCCGGCGCCGATCACATGGACGCGGCTCGGCTTCCAGTTCAGGCCCTTCGGCGCTTGGCGCCTTCAGCAGTTCGGTCAGGCGGAACACGCGGCGCAGATTGCGCGAGGTGTCCGACACCATCAGCGGCGCGAAGGCCTTCGTCTCGGCGGCCTTCATGGCGTCGAGATTGCCGCCGTGCTGCTCGAACAGATCAATCAGCGCGAACGGCGCGGGATAGTGATCCTTGCGGGCCTTCTTAGCCGTTTCGTCGCGCATTTTCTTGGCCAGGAGCCCGCGCGCCGGCCATTTGGTCAGGAACATTTTGGCGGCGCCCGCCGGCGTCGACTTGCGGTTCTGCAGCACAGCCTTGCGCGCCGCCCAGCGCAATTCGCCAGGCGACGCCGACCAGCTGATCGAAGAAGCCCGATGCGCCTTGGCAGCGCCCGCGCGGATCATGCCGCCGGTCAGCATGTTCTGCATGGCGGCCATCGGGCCGACCTGCTTGATCGAGCGGGCGGTGCCGTTGAAGCCGGGGAAAATGCCGAGCTTGACTTCCGGGAAACCGACGCGGGTGCCGTCATCGCGGGTCGCGATGCGGTAGTGGCAAGCGAGGATCAACTCCAAGCCGCCGCCGACGCAGACGCCGTGGATGGCGGCGACGACCGGCACCGGCAGGCGCTCGATGCGGTCGAGCATGGCGTTGACCGGGCTTCAAGCTGTCGATGACCTGCTGCTCGGTTGTGAAATTTTCGAACTCGCGGATATCGGCGCCGACGATGAAGGTCTTCTCCTTGCCCGACATAATGACGAGGCCGCGCACGGTTTTGGCGCGCGCTTCCGCTTCAACCTTCTCGACGATCGCCATCAGCTCTTCAATCGGGCGCTTGCCGAGCGCATTGGCGCTCTCGCCTTCGCGGTCGAAGATCGCCCAGGCAATCCCTTCGCCATCGATTGAAAAGCGCCAGTCTTTGAGTTGAGCCGTATCTTGTGACATCGAGATAACCTCGGTCCTCATCGAGCGCTTCGAGTGCAAACGCTGCTTACTCAGCCGCCAGCGTTTCGTTGCCGCGCGCGTTGTGGCCGAGCGTGACGTAGTTCGGCTTCAGTTCGGCTGGATCGAAATGATCGACCGCGATGACCTTGGCGACGAGCCGCTCGACCTCGCGCAGCTGATCGGCTTCGGCCGCCGTCAACACGTCTTTGGCAACCGCATCGCGCAAACCAGTCGATGCCGTGATAGCGGCGCACGACGCCATCGCGGATGGCCTTCTCAAGCTTCTTCTCGACCGGCTCGGCGGCGATCACCTTGACGAAGTGTGACTTCCAGAATGCCGGTTGGATCGTTGACATCCTTCGACATGTAGATATCGCGCGTCATGCGATCGCGGACGGCACCCGGCTCCAGCACATGGCGCGCGACCGTCTTGCCGAGCGCGTCGGACGCCGGCTTGAAGCGGCGGCCAAGCGGGAACACGACGGCACGCATCAGCGGACGCGCCCAGACGGTCGGGAAGTTGTCGATCGTACCGGCCATCGCTTCCTGGAAACGATAGAGCGCGTTTTGCGCGGCCAGCTCGACGATGTTGTGGTCGCCCTGCGGACGGCCGTCATCTTCGTAACGCTTCAGCGTCGCGGCCAGCATGTAGAGTTCCGACAACGCGTCGGCCATGCGGCCGGTGATCTTCTGCTTGGTCTTCAAGCCGCCGCCGAGCAACGCGACCGTCAGATCGGCGACGAACGCGAACGACCGGCTGGCGCGCGCAAGCTGGCGATACCAGACCGACATGCGCTGCACGTTATCCGGCGCCGACGCCAGCGCCCCGCCCGTGACGTTGTGGAAGAACGCGCCCGTGGCGTTCGACAGCGAAAACGCGATGTGGCCGCCGAAGGCCTTTTCGAAATCGTCCAGACCGCGCTTGGCGTCCGGGTTCTGCGCCGACTGCACTTCGGCATAGAGATAGGGATGCGAACGCAGCGCGCCTTGCGCAAACGTGATCAGCGTGCGCGTCAGAATATTTGCGCCTTCGACCGTAATCCCGACCGGCACCATCTGATAGGCCGATTGCAGGTAATTCGACGGCCCGTCGCAAATCGCGCGGCCGCCGTGAATATCCATCGCGTCGTTGACGGCACGGCGCATTTTTTCGGTCGTCTGGTACTTCATCAAGGCCGAAATGACCGACGGCTTTTCGCCGCGCGAGACCATCGACGCGGTCATCGCGCGCGCGGCTTCGTTGACGTAGGCCGTCTCGATGATGCGCACGAGTGGCTCTTCGATGCCCTCCATGCGCGACACCGGCAGACCGAACTGCTTGCGGATGCGGGCATAGGCCGACGTCACGCGCAACATCGTTTTGGCGCCAGCCGTTGCCGATGACGGCAGCGAAATCGCGCGGCCAGCCGACAAGCATTCCATCAACATGCGCCAGCCTTGACCGGCCATCTTGTCGCCGCCGATGACCCAATCCATCGGAATGAAAACGTCGTTGCCCCAGTTCGGACCGTTCGGGAACGCAGCACCCGACGGCAAATGGCGCCGCCCGATGTTGACGCCCGGATGATTGGCCGGAATAAGCGCCAGCGTGATGCCGACATCCTCGCCCTTGCCGAGCATGTTGTCCTTGTCGAACAGGCGGAACGCCAGACCGACCAGCGTCGCGTTCGGGCCAAGCGTGATGTAGCGCTTATCCCATGACAGACGGATGCCGAGCGTTTCGCGGCCCTCATGCGTGCCTTTCGTGACGTATCCGATATCGCGCATGGTGGCCGCATCAGAGCCGGACGTCGGTCCGGTCAGCGAGAAGCACGGCACTTCGAATCCCTTGGCGAGACGCGGCAGATAATAATGCTTTTGTTCGTCGGTGCCGTACTTCTCGATCAGCTCGCCCGGCCCGAGCGAATTCGGCACCATCACGATCGTCACCACGTCGGGCGAGCGCGACGCGACCTTACCGAGGATCATCGACTGCGCCTGCGCTGAGAACCCGAGACCGCCGTGCTCCTTCGAAATCAACATGCCGAGAAAGCCGTGCTTCTTCACGAACTCCCAGATGTTCGCCGGGATTTCGCGGTTGGCGTGACGGATCTGCCAATCGTTGATCAGCTTGCACAGCTCTTCGGTCGGGCCATCGAGGAAGGCCCGCTCTTCGGCGGTCAATTGGATCGGCGGAATGGCCTGCAGCTTGGCCCAATCGGGCGTGCCGGAAAAAATTTCGGCATCAAAGCCGACGGTGCCGGCATCCAGCGCCTGGGCTTCGGTATCGGAGACTTTGGGCAGAATTTTCTGGACCATCGCGAACGCCGGCGCGACGACCAGCTGGCGGCGCAGCGATGGAATGGAAAGCGCCGGCGAGGCCAACAAACGGCAGCCAGCCGAGCAACGACAAGACAGGCCCGAGGACGGCGCGACGCCATGCAGGATGCCCGATTGCCAGAGCTAGCGTCAGCGCGCCAACCGCCAGCGCCCACGCCCACATCGGCGCTTTGCGCATGCCGAGCGTCAGAAACGCTGCAACTACAAGCGCCAGAAAAACGATTGTCGCCATCGGGCCGTCACTCCGTTTCAGGCGGCGCGGACGAGACCCGGCGCCAATTGGCACCCCGATACCTCAAGTTGACGTATACGTCAACTTGCAGATTGGCAATGCAGCGCGAGAACGCGCGCCGCAACGCAACGTGGCCCCGGGGGAGGCCACGGCTATTTAACCACGGTTTGATGGTGCCGCCGAAACCCAATAAATCCAAACATCGCTGATCGTCACACAACTTTGCAGCGATCGGATATCAGCTCGCAACGCGTGCCGATTTGAGTGAGCCGCGGCTATTTCTTTCTCAGCGGCGGGCGCGGTTGCGGCCGAAGGTACAGCCGCATCTGGCGTGTCGGCGGCCAGCGGCGCTTTGCCGAACATGTCGGTGACGAGCGCCGTGTACCAGCCCGACGCTTTCGTTGAACGTCTCGCGGCGCAGATCGGCGCTCTCACCCGCTTTGGAGACGAACGGCTCGTTGACTTCGAGGAACGCCTTGCCGTCCTTTTTGGCCGGCACGTAATCACCGCCAATCTTGGCGCTGTTGTCGGGCGCCACCATCGACCAGCAGGTGTTGCGATATTTGCCAGCGGCGCGCTCTTTGCCGGACAGATCAGCGAGAATATCGGCGGCGACGACGCCAGCCTGACTGACGGCTGTAAACGCCGACTTCGGCATGTCGGCTGCGATCGCCGCGTCACCGAGCACGTAAACGTCCTTGACTTTTGATCGATGTAAAGTTCTCCGGATTGACCGGGCACCAGTCGCCCTCCGTCAGCCCGGCCTTGAAGGCGATCGCACCGGCCTTCTGCGCCGGAATGATGTTGGCCAACGCCGCGACGTTCCTTGCGGCCCGCTTTCGTCACCACTTCGCCGGTCTTGGCATCGACTCGCAACACGCTGAAATCATCGATTTCATTGGTCAGATTGAGTTCGACGATGTCCTTGTAAAATTCCTTGAAGGCTTCCTCGAACACCGGCTGCTTGGAAATCGTCTTCTTGGCGTCGAGAATGATCAGCTTCGACTTCGGCTTCCGCGTTTTGAGGAAGTGCGCGATCATGCACGCCCGCTCATAGGGGCCGGGCGGGCAGCGATACGGGTTCGGCGGCACCGCCATCACCACCAGTCCCGCCATCGGGCAGCGCCAGCAGCTTCTGTTTCAGCAGCCACGTCTGCGCGCCGCCCTGCCAGGCGTGCGGCATGATCTCGGCAGCTTCCGTCGAATAGCCTTCGATGGTCTCGAACTTGATGTCGATGCCGGGCGCGACAACCAACCGGTCATAACTGAGCGGGCTGCCGCCCTTGGCCAGCGTCACCGTTTTGGCCGTCGTATCGATCGCCGTTGCAATATCGCTGATGACCGTGATGCCGCGCTTTTTCACGCCCTCATAGTCATGGGTGATCGATTGGAACGAGCGGAAGCCGCCGAGATACAGATTCGAATAGAAGCAAGTCGTGTATCTTTCCTTGGGCTCAACCAGCGTCATGTCGAGCGCCGGGTTAGCGGCCTTCAAGCGATTGGCGACGGTAGTGCCGCCCGGCCCGCCGCCGATGATCACGATTTTCGCCGGACCCTCCGCCAGCGCCGCACGCGTCAACTACGGCGACTGGCGCCGACCAGCCCCGCGCCCGCCGGAGCTACGCCGCGAACTGCCGCCGTGTGTAACTCACCATGGTTAAACCTGCGCCTTCCCTGAAATCCGGACTGATATTGCTTTGTCTAGCGACGGCTGCATCGTGGCACGCCGCCGTTATGGAAACCGAGTTTGTCAGGAAATGAATCCCTTGTAACTAGCCTCGGAGCAGAAATTCCTGTGCTAGTATCGGATGCATACGATCCGGATTGGCGATCTAGGCCTGAGCCAATGACAGTCGACCACCCGTATTGCCGTGCTCTCGCGCCGGACCTTCGTCGCGTCGGCGGCAGCCGGCTTGTGCGCTGCCGTCTATGCTGGCGCGCGCCGTAAGCTCGCCGGTCATCGTGCCGCATCTCGAGCGCAGCGCAGCCAGCTTTCAAGACGACTTTAAAAGCTACTGGCGGGCGCAACGCCGGTCGAGGGCAAGATCACGCTCGAACTGCCGGAGATCGCCGACAACGGCAACTTTGTGCCCGTCACCATTACCGTCGATAGTCCGATGACGGCGGACGATCACGTCAAAGCCATCCACCTGCTCTCGACCAGCAACCCTGTCGCGCGTGTCGCAACCTTCCATCTGTCGCCAATCAACGCGCGTTGCGCGCGTGCAAAGCCGCATGCGGCTGGCCAAAACGCAGGACGTCGTCGCGCTGGCTCAGATGTCGAACGGCATCCTCGCCATCGCGACCGCGCTCGTCAAAGTCACCATCGGCGGCTGCGCAGGCTGAGGACAGATCATCATGGCAACCAAACCGCGCATCAAACTGCCAGACACCGTCCAGACCGGCGACGTGATCGAAGTCAAGACGCTGGTCACCCACGTCATGGAAACCGGCAACCGCAAAGACAAAGACGGCAAGCCGATCCCGCGCGACATCCTCAATACGTTCGTCGCGAAGTTCGGCGACACGGAAGTGTTTCGCGCTGAGCTCGGGCCCGGCATTTCCGCCAACCCTTACATCTCGTTCCAGATGCGCGTTCCAGGCCCCGGCACGTTCGAATTCTCGTGGACCGACGACCATGGCGCCACGACCGTCGAAACGACGGCGCTCAATGTGGTCTGAGTGGACCCTTCCGCACCCGCATTACGCCATGTCGGCATTCGCCGCATGTGCCGCGGCGTCGCCGTCGTTGCCCTAACTGGGCTCGCCATTCTGGCTGCCGCATCAGCGCGGCGCGCACCGCGCAGCTGACGCTCCGTGCGCCTCCAAGACATTCGAAGAGCAGACCTTCACCGTCTGCGTTGCCGATCCTGCGACAGCCTGATTTCCGGCTGTTTCTGAAGCGCCCGAACGGCGAGAACTACAGCACGCTCGAAGCAATCCCGGCGGACGGGCTGCTGTTTGCCACCAACGCCGGCATGTTCACACGCCGAATATACCGCCGCCGGGCTGTACATCGAAAACGGCATCGAGCGCAAAGCGCTCAACACCCGCAAGTCGGGCTATGGCAATTTTCACCTGCAGCCGAACGGCGTGTTCTGGGTGCAGGATGGCAAGGCGGCCGTCACGCCGACCGCCGACTACGCGCGCCTCAAACCGTCCGCCGACATCGCCACGCAATCCGGCCCGATGCTTGTGATTGGCGGCGCGATCAACCCGAAGTTCGACGACAACGGCCCTCGCGCAATATCCGCAACGGCATCGGCGTGACGGCGACGGACGCGTCGCGGTTGCGATTTCCGAAGACGGCGTTTCGTTCGGCGCGTTTGCGCGGCTTGTTCCGCGACGAGCTGACATGCCCGAACGCGCTGTATTTCGACGGCAGCGTTTCGCGGCTGCTCGTGACGGGCGAAAAGCGCGACAGCTTCGGCCCGCCGCTCGGGCCGATCCTCGGCGTTTATGAAAAGCAGAAGTGAGCACCGCTATCCGGGCTTTTTGGTCTTTGCAGGCTTTTGGACGGCAGACTTCGGAATGCGGCGCGCGAAGTAATCAAGCGCCCAACGGGTCTTTGCAAGTTGGGCTGTATCCCGCACTGCGCCGAGTTCCGCCAAAAACGCTAGAAAGCCGGCACCCGCCACGGCCGTCTGAGCGTTCGGCACGCGCACGGACGCTTCCAATGTTCGCGCGCCGTCGGGCCGCGTCCACAATTCGGCGACAAACGGCCACGGCAATCCGGGATGCTCAATCTTCCACCATAGCCCATCCATTGGGCCAAGTAGCTTGAGTGCTCCGAAATCGCAGACCGCGCCCGAGAGTTCCGCGACAAACGCCTCCTGGCTTTTATCGAACAGCGACTTGACCGGCTCTTTGCCAGCTTCCACGCGCTTGATGAGCCCCTTGGCGGCGTCACGGGTCAACGACGCCGAGCGCACGAACGTCTTCTCGCTGGCGTCGGCTTCGATTTTGAAGCCCTTGTCCTTGTGCCATTTCGACGGAATGTCTTCGGTGCGAACCGGCCGGAACTTGACCGTCGTGTCGTGCGGCTGACCGATTTTGCGCCGCGCCCGCAGGATCAGTCCGGACTTGAACAACGCGAGATCAGCCGTGTCGAAAAAATAGATCACGCGCTTTTCTGCGCGCGCTTCGGTGACGCCAAAATAGCTCAAGGCTTTGGCGATCTGGCGCGGCTCGATCGTCGCTTTGATCTCGACTGCATCAGCGCCCGACACCTGCGCCGCGATCCGGCCCCTGGGACCTCGTCTTGGAACGACGGCCATTGCCCGGCCTCCTCATCCTGCCGCGGCGCCATCCTGCAGCAGCTTGTAGTTGATGCTGTCGAGCAGCGCTTCGAAACTCGCATCGATGATGTTGGGCGACACGCCAACCGTCGTCCAGCGCGCACCTGTCGAGGTGTCGTGGCTCTCGACCAGCACGCGCGTCACGGCTTCGGTGCCGTGCGCGCCGGCTTGCGTCAGAATGCGCACCTTGTAGTCGACCAGCTCGACATTCTCGATGTGTTTTTGATAGCGCCCAAGGTCGCGGCGCAATGCCGTATCGAGCGCGTTGACGGGGCCGTTGCCCTCGCCAACGGAAACGATGCGGTTGGGCTTCGCCCGCAATCGAGACGCTGACGACGGCCTGCGATTGCGTGGCAGCGCGGCCCTTGCCGTCAGCCGGGCGCTCGACGATCACGCGGAAACTATCGACCGAGAAAAAGCGCGGAACTTCATCCAGCATGCGCCGCGCCAAGCAATTCGAATGAAGCTTCGGCGGACTTCATACGGAATAGCCGGCATCCTCGCGCGCCTTCACTTCATCCAGCAGCGCCTGGACTTTGGCCACATCCTTGCCGGTTCCGAGATCGAGGCGCTCGAGCGCCGCCAGCATCGACGAGCGGCCGCCTTGCTTCGAGACCAGAATGCGCCGCTCGTTGCCGACACTTTCCGGCGGCACATGCTCATAGGTTTCCGGCTCTTTTAGCAGCGCCGACGCGTGAATGCCGGCCTTGGTCGCGAACGCGCTTTCGCCAACATACGGCGCATGCCGGTCGGGAGCTTCGTTCAAAATTTCATCCAGCACGCGGCTGGCGTGCGTCAGCTTCTGCAAGCGCTCAGGCGTCACGCCGGTCGAAAAATGATTGGCAAATTCGCTTTTGAGCAGCAGCGTCGGAATGATCGACGTCATGTTGGCATTGCCGCAGCGCTCGCCGAGACCGTTCAGCGTGCCTTGGATCTGGCGGCATCCGGCGCGCACCGCCATCAGCGTATTGGCGACCGCGTTTTCGGTGTCGTTGTGGGTGTGAATGCCAAGATTGACGCCCGGCACGTGCTTGGCGACGTCCGCGACAATGTCGGACACTTCGTGCGGCAGCGTTCCGCCGTTGGTATCGCACAGCACCACCCAGCGCGCGCCTGCGTCATAGGCGGCTTGCGCGACGCTCAGCGCATAGGCGCGATTGCCCTTGTAGCCGTCGAAGAAGTGCTCGCAATCGACCATCGCTTCGCGCTGCGTCTTCGAGGATGGCGCGCACCGATTGGCTGACGGCGTCGAGGTTTTCATCGTTCGTGATGCCGAGCGCCACGCGGACGTGATAGTCCCACGACTTCGCGACCAGGCAGATGCTGTCGGCCTTCGATTGCAGCAACGCCTGCAATCCCGGATCGTTCGACACAGAGCGCCCGGCCCGCTTGGTCATGCCGAAAGCGGTGAAGCGCGCCGATCTTCAAATCGGGCTTGACCGAGAACAATTCGGTGTCGGTGGTGTTGGCGCCCGGATAGCCGCCTTCGATGTAGTCGAGCCCGAGATCGTCGAGCACGCGCATGATCCGGCGCTTGTCGGCCAGCGAAAAATCAACGCCCGTCGTCTGCGCTCCATCGCGCAACGTCGTGTCATAGAGATAGAGACGTTCTTTGCTCATCGCTGCCGGTCATTGCCGCCCGGTTGGCGCCTCAGTGCTGCTGGCGGCAGGCTTGAGGCGCTTGGTCATGGTCGTGTTCGACAAGCCACTGGTCATCGACGGGCTGCGAATTGCGCTGCATCGCTTCAAAGCCGAGTTTCTCGAAAAATTCCTGCGCCGTATCGCTCGCATCCGCCGAGATCGCTTCCGCGCCACGCGCGGCTGCGATTTTCTCAAGCGCGCCAACAAGTGCCGTGCCAACCCCTTCGCCTGCGTAATACGGGTGCACGAACAGCATGTCGATGGTCTTGTTGTCCTTCAGTGACGCAAAGCCCAGATATTCGCCGTCAATCTGCACCACAAGCGTTAACGATTGCGCCGAGCCGCTCGCTGAACGCATCGGCATCTTCGGCGGCGGACACCCACGCGATGCGCTGATCTTCATCATAGTCGTCCTGGGTCAATTCCTCGATCGACTGCGCAAACAGTTCGCGCAACGCCATCGTGTCACCTGGCAGAAACGGCCGGAGCGGAAAATCGGCGGCAGATGTCATTGGGCATCTCTCGTTGTTGCTCATCGGGCAACTTCCCACATGGTGGTGATTTCGCCCGTCTTGGGATGTTTGTAGTCCTTTAAATTGACGCCGATTCTGGACAGTTCCGCCGTCAGCCGGTCGAACTCCTTGGCATCCTTGCGGGCGCGGGCGGCAGCGCGTTCGCTATCGAGCGCCGGCAACTCGTTCCAGCGGGTTCTGCAGAAGCTGCAAATCGCTGATCATCGTGCCAGCGCACGAACTTGCGCAGAAAGCGCACGACATCGACGAACTCGTCGCGATGAATCTCCTCGAAGTACTGGGCCATGCCATGCACGTCGAGATCGGCGTTGGTGACGATGATTTTCGGCACCATTTCCTGCAGTGTCCATAGTCCAGCGTTCATGCTGAGATCCACGGAAAAGCGTGTGGTCCGTCTGCGTCGATTGCATTCCAAGCTGTCGCGGATCATATGCCGCGCGCGTCTGAGCAGGCTGGATCCTGCGCAATGTCTGAGGCGAGCCAGTTCATCGCGCGACCTCCCAGGTTGTTTCGATGTCACCGGTATCTTTATTCTTCGCGTCCTTCAAGGTAATGCCCATACCGGCGAGTTCGTCGCGGATGCGGTCGCTTTCCTTGAAGTCCTTGGCGCGGCGCGCAGCGAGGCGGGCGGCGATCAACGCATTGATCAGCTTCGTCTGCGTTTCATCATACGCGGTCACGACGTAGCCGGGATTGAGTTCGTCAACGCTTTCGTTGCCGTACAGACCCAAAAATGTCGAGCGTCGCCTTCAATTCATTGCGGGCACTACTATCGCGCGCGGCCGACTTTACCAGAGCGTGAATGATCGAAATCGCCTTCGGCGTATTGAGATCATCATAAGCGCGGCCAACACCTCGCTGTTGCGGCTCAGCATCAGCTACCGCCACATCTTGCCGTCCACGCCGTGCATGAGCCGGGAAATATCCCAGATCAAAGACCTCGCCTGTAGCAGCTTATCAACGGTCCAATCAATCGGCTGCCGGTAGTGCGTTCCAAGCATCGCCAAGCGGACAACGCGCCCGTGCCACTGGTTTGAGCCAAACTTCTCCGTCTCCAACAGCTCATTGATCGTGACAAAATTCCCGAGGCTCTTGCTCATCTTCTCGCCTTCGACCTGCAGGAAGCCGTTGTGCATCCAGATGTTGGCCATGACCGGCGTGCCATGCGCGCAGCGCGATTGCGCGATTTCGTTCTCGTGATGCGGGAAGATCAAATCCAAGCCGCCGCCGTGAATGTCGAACACTTTCCCGAGATAGCGCGCGCTCATCGCCGAGCATTCGATATGCCAGCCCGGACGGCCGCGGCCCCACGGGCTCTCCCAACCCGGCTCGTCCGCGCTCGACAATTTCCACAACACGAAGTCGCCGGGATTTTTCTTGTGCGCCTCGACCTCGACTGCGCGCGCCCGCCTGCTGCTCATCGAGATTGCGTTTCGACAGTTCGCCGTAGTCCGGCATCGACTGGGTATCGAACAGCACTTCGCCTGCCGCCACATAGGCGTGGCCGCGCGCGATCAGCTGCGACGATGATCTCGATCATCTGCGGAATGTTGTCGGTCGCGCGCGGCTCAACCGTCGGCTCCAAGCAGCCGAGCGCCTTGACGTCGGCGTGGAACTGCTCCGCGGTCTTCGACGTCACCCGCGCAATCGCGTCGTTCAAGCGGCAAGTCCGGAAAATCACGCAGCGCGCGGGCGTTGATCTTGTCGTCAACGTCGGTGATGTTGCGGGCATACGTGACGTGGTCCGCGCCGTAGACGTGGCGCAGCAGGCGGAACAGCACGTCGAACACGATCACCGGCCGCGCGTTGCCGATATGGGCAAAATCGTAGACCGTCGGCCCGCACACGTACATCCGCACGTTGTTCGGGATCGATCGGCGTGAAGGCCTCTTTTTTGCGGGTCAGCGTGTTGTAGAGCGTTAACGTCACTGCGGTCCTCGTTCGCTGATTTCGTGCTACTGCGCCGTGCAGCTGCCCGCGCATCGGCTCGAGTCGCCAGTATGCCATAGCCCAGAATAGGCGGGGATAACTTAGCCCAAAAAGCCGCTCATCTCGCCGCCTTATTGGATCCCGAATAGCCAAAGCCGTCTGAACAACCTTGAAAAACCCGTCTCGTCGCAATTGCTCCGCATTGACCGCCTAATCGGTGAGCGGCTAGGGTCGCCAAATCACCGACGCAGCTACGGCTCAAACCGGGAACCACGGGCTTGAAGGACGTGCATGCACCGCTCAGCCGCCGAGTACGCACCAGCGCACCGCTGGGACTTGCGCTTGCCGTCGCATGTCTCGCGTTCACATGTCTCGCTTTCGCATGTCTCGCTTTCGCAGGGCTGGCGGCTCCACGCTGCCCGCTGCCGCCCAGTGGTGGCCGTTTGGCGGAGAGGAAGAGCGCCGCCCCGTGCCGCGCGAACCGATGAACCGGCCGCCGCCGCAAGAAATTCCCGCCCCCATTCCGCAGCCACCGCCACAGGCGAACCCCCAGGCGAACCCGCAGGCAACATGCCAATTGGGCAACGAAAAATCCGATCTGTCTCCAGCTTGAGCAGCGGCTCGTTCAGGAAGGCCAGAAGGGCAATCAATCGCGGGACCGGCTGCCGCAGATCGAAGCCGAAATTCGCATCGTCGATCGCAACTTCAACGTCGGCAGCTCGCAGCTCGACAAGTCGCTGCTACGAATCATTTTCTGTTCACCAAGTCGTTCCGCAACACGCCGCAGTGCAAGGAACTTGTCGCGCCAGGTTGAGGTCGCCAAGCGCCGCCTCGCGGAACTCGAAGCGCAACGCCAGGAAGCCATGGGCTCGGCAGGCCGTTCGTACAAGGACGACATCGTCCGTGAACTGGCGCGCAACAATTGCGGCGCAAACTACGCCGATCAAGCGCGCCGCCGCGACGGCGGCGTCTGGCAAGACGAAGAAACGCTCGGCAACAACACCTGGACACCGCAAGGCAACTCCGGCGTCGCGACCTACCGCACGATCTGCGTGCGGCTGTGCGACGGCTTTTATTTCCCGGTCAGCTTCTCGACGCTGCCAAGCCACTTCCCGCAAGACGCCGAAGCCTGCACATCGAAGTGCGCGGCGCCGACCGAGTTGTATTACTATCCAAACCCAGGCGGATCGGTCGATCAGTCGGTCGCGCTGAAAACGCAAGAAGCCTACACCAAGCTCAAAGTCGCGTTCCGCTACCGCAAGGAATACGTCAACGGCTGCTCGTGCAAAGAAGCCGAGTTCGTTCCGGCCAGCAGCGCTGGCCGATAAGAAAGCCGAGGCGCGCGCGCCAGCCGGAACTCCCGAAGACGTCGGCGTTCCCGCCGCGCCGTGCGGATGCGGCACCGCTCGTGCCGTCGCAAATCACCACGGGTTCAACGACGCCCGTTGCAGCGGCACCTGCGCAATCGGCGGTACCTGGACAGCCACGCGAACTGGGACGCGAAGACCGAACAGTGCCGCGAACAGCGCATGGCCAGAAGTCTCGCCAGGAGGCTCAGCAGATACGCCGCTCAACCCGTCTGGCCGCTCAAGCCGGGCCGCCGCCCGCACCCGGCCGATCATCGGCAACAAGATCTTTCAGTTCCGGCCCCGCTCCAGCGCCCGTCAACGCTAAGCGCAGCGGATGGAACAGCGCCTTGCCCTTGGCGCCCGTCGCGGCTTTGACGCGTTCGTCCACTGCCCCCACGTCTCGACCGACCACGGCTCCGCCGGCAGCAGCGCGCAGCGCGCGATCGAGTAAACGCCGCGATCCTCGATCACCGGCTGTAATCGCGCCACTGACGACGCCCCACCACTGGTCGACATCGTCGAACACTTCGAGATTGCCGCGCACCGCATCCCAGAACGGCGCGCCACCCGTGATGCCACGCGCCGCTCAAGCCGCTCCGCCACGCTCGCATAGTCGAGCTTGTGAAGCAGTTTTGCGTTCAGCGCCCTCAGATCTTCGACATCGAAGCGGCCGGGCGCGGTCGAGATCTTGTCGAAGTCGAGCAACCGCCGCCAGCTCTTCGCTATGCTGAGCGTGGGGCTCGATCGCGTCCGACGTGCCAACGAGTGCGGCGTGAACTCAGCACCGCCATCGGCTCCAAACCCTGCGTCGCGGAAGCTCTGCACCGACAGCGCGCCGAAGACGTTTCGACAGCGCCTGACCGTCCGCGCCGATCAGCAAACTGTGATGCCCGAAGCGGCCGGTCGCCGCCAGCTGCCGCAAGCGCCTCAAACATCGCGATCTGCACGCCGGTGTTGGTGACATGATCCTCGCCACGAATGATGTGGGTGATGCCGAAGTCGATGTCATCGACGACGCTGGTGAACGTGTAGAGATAAGTGCCGTCGCCGCGGATCAACACCGGATCGGACAGCGAGCCGAGATCGACGGTCTGATCGCCGCGAATGAGATCGTTCCACGACACGATTGTCGGCTGCGGCGCGCGAGCCATGCACAGCCGTCGGTGTTTGGCAAGCGGAAACCGCCAATGCGGCCTGCGCCCCGCCGCTTCATGGGCCGCAATCTCGTCCTTGCTCAGCTTCAAGCTGGCGCGGTCGTAGATCGGCGGCCGGTGCATCGCGAGCTGGCGCTTGCGGCGGCGGTCGAGCTCGTCTTCGGTCTCGAAGCACGGATAAAGCGCGCCCGATGCTTTCAACGCGCGGCGGCTTCGTCGTAGCGCTGCGTTGCGGTCCGACTGACGCGCACGTGCTATCCCACGTCAAGCCGAGCCACGTCAGATCATCGCGGATCGATTGCGCGAATTCCTCCGTCGAGCGCTCGCGGTCGGTATCGTCGAGGCGCAGCAGAAACGTGCCGCCGTGCTTTTTGGCAAACAGCCAATTGAGCGTCGCGGTGCGGACGTTGCCGATGTGGATGCGCCCGGTCGGGCTTGGAGCAAAACGGACGCGCGGGGTCATGGATGACTCTTGTCAGATAGCGCGGCGCAGGCCGCAGAATTTGGGCCGCACCCTACCCGCCTGACCGCGAAGGCAAGAGCAGCGCTGGCGCCTCATGCCGCTTGACACGGGCCTGCCGCAAGCGCTGCCAAAAAGGCCTCGACTTCGCGCTGCATTCGGCGCTTGCGAACGTCACGACGCCCTGGCTGCGGGTTGAATTTTGATTTCGAAAAACTGCTGTGGCCTGAGTCTTGAAGATTTCGACCAATCCGGCGACGCCGAGGAACGCCAGAAATGTCGTGGCGATCAGATAGCGCTGCGCGCCAGCCGGATCTCGAAAACGCAAAAAGCAATGATCACCGCCACGAATAAAAATACGATGGCCCCAAGCAACAATCCGGCGATCGGCCGCTCGCGGGCCTCGTCGATTCGAATGACCGCGAATATCATCGATGCGATATACGCTTTGAGCCGAACCATAGTATCTGGCGGGCCGCCCGGACGCTGCTGCCTCGCTGTAGAAGCCCCAGCGCGGCGGCAGATCCCGTCAATCAATGCTTGGCCATGTCGCTGTGCTCCAATCCGTCGATGACCGTTGTGGCACGAACCAGTTTGCAATCCCCTAACGCGCCTTAAGAGGCGTCGCCGCCGTCGGCGGACGGAGCGCGGACGTGCTTCTTCTTCGGTACCGCGGCAGGCGCGCCGGTGACATCCTCCCGGAATTTATTGGTGATCGGATAGCGCCGGTCGCGGCCGAAATTCTTTTGGCTGAAATCTTGACGCCGGGCGCAGCCTGACGGCGCTTGTATTCGGCGAGATAAAGCAACCGCTCGATCTTCTTGACCGTCTCGGCTGCGTGGCCGCGCGCGATGACGGCGGCGAGCGGCATTTCCTGCTCGACGAGGCAGCGCAGGATATCATCGAGCGCTTCATAGGGCGGCAGCGAATCCTGGTCGGTCTGATTGGCTTTGAGTTCCGCGGTCGGCGCCTTGGTCAGAATGCGTTCCGGGATCACGACGCCCGTTCGGCCCAAGCCCACCGGCCGGCACATGCGCGTTACGCCAGCGCGACAGCGCATAGACCTCCATCTTGTAGAGATCCTTGATCGGAT
The DNA here is from genome assembly GCA_963802015.1 of uncultured Alphaproteobacteria bacterium. Classification (GTDB taxonomy): domain Bacteria; phylum Pseudomonadota; class Alphaproteobacteria; order Sphingomonadales; family Sphingomonadaceae; genus Novosphingobium. The sequence goes on along the minus strand of CAWDHB010000001.1, from coordinate 114,672 downwards.
TGAAGCCGCCGTTCATGTCGCCGTAGAGAGTTGCATAGCCGACCGACATTTCGCTCTTGTTGCCGGTCGTCACGACCATGACTGCCGAACTTGTTGGAGATCGCCATCAGGATCGTGCCGCGCACGCGGCTTTGCAGGTTCTCTTCGGTGATGCCGGGCTCCGTGCCGGCAAACATATCCTTGAGGCCCCAGGTGATGCCGGCGACGGCGGGCTCGATCGATACTTTGTCGTAGCGGATGCCGAGCGCCTTGGCGCACGCCTGCGCGTCGAGCAGGCTTTCGTCGGATCGTGTACTTCGACGGCAGCATGACGGCGTGGACGCGTTCCGCGCCCGAGCGCATCGACGGCCATGGCGGCAACGAGCGCTGAATCGATGCCGCCCGACAGGCCGAGCACGACGCCCGGAAATCCATTCTTCGTGACGTAGTCCTTGAGGCCGAGCACGCAGGCGGCATAGGCCGCAGCACTGCCGTCTTCGATTGGTGCGACCTCGGACGCCGCGCACGCGCCAGCCGTCGCGCCGTCTTGGTCCATTCGGTGATGACAAGCGCTTCGCGCCACGCCGGCAATTGCGCGGCGAAGCTGCGGTCTGCATTCAACACGAACGACGCGCCGTCGAACACCAGTTCATCCTGGCCGCCGACCTGATTGACGTAGACCAGCGGCAAGCCGCTTTCCGTCACGCGCGCGACGGCGACGTTCATGCGCAGATCGGGCTTTGGCCAATCGAACGGCGAACCGTTGGGCGAAATCGATGATTTCAGCGCCCGTCTCAACCAGCGTCTCGACGACCTCCTCGCCCCAGATGTCTTCGCAGATCGGCACGCCGACGCGCACGCCGCGCATGTTGATCGGCCCCGGCATCGGGCCCGCCGCGAACACGCGCTTTTCATCGAACACGCCGTAGTTCGGCAGATCGGCCTTGAGGCGCACGCCTTCGATTTTGCCGCCGTCCAGCAGCGCAACCGCGTTGTAGAGCCAGTCGATCCTCACGCCAGATCGTGCCGATCAAAATGGCCGGGCCATCTTTGCAGTCGTGCGCGAGCGCTTCGAGGTGGGGGTGGGTCGCGTCTTGGAACGCCGGCTTCAGAACCAGATCTTCCGGCGGATAGCCGTTGAGGAACAGCTCTGGGAAACACGACAGATCGGCGCCCGCGGCCTTCGCCTGGCGTGTGCGCTCGCGCGCCTTCTTCGCGTTGCCGCGAGATCGCCAACAACGGGATTCAACTGGGCAAGCGCGATTTTGAATTTGGCGGACTGTGTCGATTTTGTTCGTCATCGGACCACACTAAAGCCGCGCCACAGCCAGCGCAAGCGGGCCCAGCGCGGAATATCCATTCAGCGCGGGTGACAACACTACGCAATCAGCGTCTTCGGCTCCGCTTTACCGTCCGCAAGCCGCTCTTTCTTCAGCTGCTCGGCCACCAGGAACGCCAGTTCCAACGCCTGGTCGGCATTGAGGCGCGGATCGCAGTGCGTGTGATAGCGGTCCGACAAATCCTGATCCGAAATCGCCGTTGCGCCGCCCGTGCATTCGGTCACGTTCTGGCCGGTCATCTCGACGTGGATGCCGCCCGCGTGCGTGCCTTCCGCGCGATGAACTTCGAAGAACGACAGCGACTTCTTTCAAGATGCGGTCGAACGGCCGGGTCTTGTAGCCGTTGACCGCCGAGATCGTGTTGCCGTGCATCGGATCGCACGACCACAACACGTTGCGGCCGGCCTTCTTCACGGCGCGGATCAGCTTCGGCAGATGCTGCTCGACCTTGTCGTAGCCGAAGCGGCAGATCAGCGTCATGCGGCCGCCTTCGTCCTTCGGATTCAGGATATCGATCAGGCGCAGCAAGCCGTCGGCATCCATCGACGGGCCGCACTTCATGCCGATCGGATTTTTGATGCCACGGCAGAACTCGACGTGGGCGTGATCCGGCTGGCGCGTACGGTCGCCGATCCAGATCATATGGCCGCTGGTGGCGTAGTAATCGCCGCTGGTCGAATCCCGCCGCGTCAACGCCTGCTCATAGCCAAGCAGCAGCGCTTCGTGGCTGGTGTAGAAGCTGGTCGTGCGCAGCTGCGGCGTGTTTTCCGACGTGATCCCGCAAGCGCGCATGAAGCTCAGCGTTTCTTCGATGCGCGACGCCAGTTCCTGATAGCGATGGCCCTGCGGGCTGTCCTTGACGAACCCGAGCGTCCACTGATGCACGCGCTCAAGATCGGCATAGCCGCCGGTCGCGAAGGCGCGGATCAGGTTGAGCGTTGCCGCCGACTGGCGATAGCCTTCGAGCTGGCGGTTCGGATCGGGGATGCGCGCTTCCGGCGTGAACTCCGGCCCGTTGATGATGTCACCGCGATAGCTCGGCAGTTCCTTGCCGTCCTTCTTTTCGGTCGGCGACGAGCGCGGCTTGGCGAACTGACCGGCGATGCGGCCGACCTTGGTCACCGGCTGGCCGCCGGCATAGGTCAGCACAACCGCCATCTGCAGGAACACGCGGAAGAAGTCGCGGATGTTGTCGGCGCGATGCTCAAGGAAGCTCTCGGCGCAATCGCCGCCCTGCAGCAGGAAGCCGTTGCCGGCCGCGATATTGGCCAGCGACTTCTTGAGGTCGCGCGCTTCACCGGCGAACACCAGCGGCGGGAAGGTTGCGAGCTTGGCTTCGACTTCGTCCAGCGCCGCGGCATCCGGATAATCCGGCACCTGCAGGATCGGCATCTGCCGCCAGCTGTCGGGCGACCATTTATCAGCGGCCGTTTTGCCAGAAGTCTGGCCCGAATTTTAGCGGCAGCCATCGTCAACTCCTCAAGAAACGCAAAGGACGCGGCATCCGGCCTTTCAGGCGCGGCACCCGTCCAAGCAGTTTATCCTATTTCTGGCCGGGGCTTATAGGGGAAATGGCGGGCCGGCGCCAGCGTTTCGGCACGGCGCGCTCGCCAATGGCCTGCCGTCCTAAAGCCCGGCCGCCATGCCGCCATCGACGATCAAGCTCCGATCCGGTGCAGTAAAGGCTGTCGTCGGACGCGAAAAACACGGCGGCGCCGGTCATTTCTTCTGGCGTGCCGAGGCGGCCCATCGGCGTCTTGTCGATCAGCGCCTTGCGCACCGGCGGCAGCTTCAAAAGCCGGTCGGTAATCGCGGTCTCGACGTAGCCCGGCGCGATCGCATTGACGCGGATGTTGAACGGCGCGTACTCGACGGCGAGGCCCTTCGTTAACGCTGTCACCGCGCCCTTCGTGGCGGTGTAAGCGGCGAGCGGGCGCAAACCGCGATTCGCCATGATCGACGAAATGTTGATGATCGACGCCGCTCTTCGATTTGCGCAGCAACGGCAGGCAATCGCGCGACAGACGCAACACGCCGTCGATGTTGACTTCGCGCAGCTTGGTCCAATCTTCGTCCGACAGCGAGCGCACTTCGCCGCGGATCAGAATGCCGGCGTTGTTGACGAGAATGTCGGCGTAGCCATGCGCCGACGTGACGTTGCGGACGAGCGCCGTCAGATCCTGACCCTTCGAGACGTCAACGCGCATCGCGGTTGCCTGCCCGCCCGCGGCCTTGATGGCGGCGACGGTTTCTTCCGCCGTCTCGTTGTTGATGTCTGTCACCCAGACGTGCGCGCCTTCGGCTGCGAAGCGCTTGGCGATCGCCTGACCGATGCCGATGCCGGCGCCCGTGACGATCGCAATTTTTCCGCTGAGACGTGGCATGAGGCCCTCGCTTGATTTCAGTCGCCACAGATAGCGGCAGTTGGCACGCGGAGCAACGCGACACCTACATGCATAGCGCCGATCAGCCGATCACTTGGCGCGGCGGGCAACCCATTTGTCGCGGAGTGTCACCAGCTCTTCAGCGGCACTCGGGTGCAGCGCCATCGTCTGATCGAAGTCGGCCTTCGTGGCCCTCAGGCGCAACGCGATCGCCGCCATCTGCACGATTTCGGCGGCATCCGGGCCGAGGACGTGAACGCCCAGCACGACGTTGCTTGCGGCATCGACGACGAGTTTCATCAGCGTGCGCTCGTCCCGGCCCGCCAGGATCACGCGCATCGGCCGGAACGCTGTCTTGTAGATGTCGATTGCACGGCCTTGCCCGCGCGCTTCGGTCTTCCGTCAGGCCCACGCGTGCCGATTTCCGGCGTCGAGAACACGGCTGTCGGGATCGTCGCGTAGTCGACGGTCCACGGCTTGCCGCCAAACACGCTGTCGGCAAAAGCGTGGCCCTCGCGGATTGCGACCGGCGTCAGGTTCACGCGATTGGTCACATCGCCGACGGCAAAGATGCTGGCGACGTTCGTTTGGCTGCCGGCGTCGACCATGATCTCGCCTGCGACGCCGGTTGTAACGCCCGCGTCTGCGAGACCAAGTCCGCTCGTGTTCGGCGATCGTCCGATCGCGAACATGATCTGATCGGCGTCGATTGTCGTCGCCGGATTTGAGCGTGCCTTTGAGGCCGCTGCGGGTCGTTGGCGATATCTGAAAACACGTCATTGATGATGACGCGAATGCCGCGTGCGGTCATTGCGGCCGTCAATCCGTCGCGCATATCCTCGTCAAAGCCGCGCAGAATTTTTTCACCGCGATAGAGCAGCGTGACTTCCGATCCGAGGCCATTGAAAATCGAGGCGAACTCGACGGCGATGTATCCGCCGCCCGCGATTGTGATGCGCGGTGGCAGCTCTTTGAGATCAAAGGCCTCGTTCGACGTGATGACGTGCTCGATGCCAGGCAGTGCTGCGTCGAGGTTCGGTTTTGCGCCCGTTGCGATCAAAATTTTCGCGGCCGTAACCGTCTTGCCGGACGAGCCAAGCCGCATCGTGTTCGGCCCTTGCAGCACCGCGCGCTCTTCGAAAATCGTAACACCTGCGCGCGCGAGCGTGCCGCGATACAGCCCTTCAAGCCGCGAGATCTCTTTGTCTTTGGCGGCGACCAGCGACGGCCAATCAAAATCAGGATCGCCGACCGTCCAGCCAAAGCCGCGCGCATCGTTGAAATCGTCGGCAAAGCGGCTGGCGTAGACCAGCAACTTTTTCGGCACGCAGCCGCGAATGACGCAGGTTCCGCCGAACCGGAATTCCTCGGCGATTGCAACGCGCGCGCCGTGCGCCGCCGCGATGCGTGCAGCACGCACACCGCCGGAGCCCGCGCCAATGACGAAGAGGTCGAAATCAAACTGCGTCATGGCGCGGCCAGCATTTCCTTACGAGCATATTCTGCGAGGCTTTGCCTGACGTCGTTACTTCGGTGCCGCAGCTGACTTTGCACCGGCCTTCATGTCTTCGATGACTTTCTGGCTGTACTTCATGCCGATGACGCGAGCCCTTTTGCATCAGGGTCGGCGTCAATGTGATGAACTTGGCACCGGTACCGGAGCGATAGAAGTCGGCAACGGTCTTCATTTCTTCAGCCGTGAACGTTTCAGCATACAGAACCGCGAAGTCCTTCAGCATGTCTTCCTTGTAGCTCATGAACTTGGTCATGGTGGCGTCAAATTCCGCGCTCAGCTGTTTGCCTTTCTCGGTTGTGTCCGCCTTGGCGCCGGTCGCGAAGCCCTTTTTCATCGCGTCCATCATCGCATCGAGCTGCTTGGTGACGCCGGTCACTTCCATCAGATCGCGGGCAGCTGCAATGCGCGCCGGATCGGCTGTGACGGCCGACGGTGCTTCAGCATACGGACGTCGCAGAGCATGCCAGAACAACGGCCACCGCCGCGCTGCGCAGAAATAGTCCTCATCGTTATACCTCCACACTGAAATCAGTATCTTCGTTCGACAGCACTTCAACGCCCATCGGACCGGCGATGATGCCGATATCCGCGATGCCGATGAACAAGCCGTTTTCAACCACGCCCGGAATGAGCTTCATCGCATCATCAAGCGCGTCTGGATCTTCGATGATGCCGAAGGCGCAATCGAGGATGTAGTTGCCGTTGTCCGTCACGAACGGCTTGCCGTCAGCGGCCTTGCGCAGAGTGATCGGTCCTTCGCAACCGCAATCGGCAGCAAGGCTTTCGATCATATCCGTCGTGGCCGTGACACCGAATTGCACCACTTCGACAGGCAATGGAAATTTGCCGAGGTTCTCGACGCGTTTGGTATGATCGGCGATGATCACGACGCGCTGCGAGGCGACCGCGACGATCTTCTCGCGCAACAACGCACCACCGCCACCCTTGATCAGGCGCAGTTCGGCATCAAGTTCATCGGCGCCATCGACCGTCAAATCGAGAAACGGTGTCTCATCCAGCGTCGACAATGGAATTCCAAGAGCTGCCGCCTGCGCGCGCGTCGCTTCCGACGTCGGCACGCACACGACGTCGAGGCCGGCTTTGACCTTCGCGCCGAGCAGATCGACGAACTTGGCGGCTGTCGATCCGGTTCCAAGCCCAATTTTCATGCCAGTCTCGACGTATTGCATGGCGTGTTCTGCCGCCTGCTGCTTCCAATCGTCCGCGCTCATCGAAAAGCCCCCTCAATAACAACGTTGGGCCGCCTGCATGACGGCCGCAAATTCCAAATTCCGCCGAACCCTAAATTCCGCCGAAAAGTATGTACTTGGTCTCCAGGAACTCCTCGATGCCGTAATGCGAGCCCTCGCGTCCGATGCCGCTTTCCTTAAAGCCGCCGAACGGCGCGAATTCTGTCGATGTCACGCCTTCGTTGATACCGACAATTCCGAAATCGAGCGCTTCCGACATGCGGAACGCGCGCCCAAGATCGCGGGTAAACACATAAGATGCAAGCCCGTAGGGCGTGCCGTTGGCCGCCGCTATGACCTCACTCTCGGTTTCGAACTTGAATAGCGGCGCGACCGGCCCGAAGGTTTCTTCCTGCGCTATCTTTGCTGATGCAGGCACACCCGTCAGCACCGTTGGCTCGAAGAAATTCCCGCCCGTTGCGAGACGCTTGCCGCCGGTTGCGATTGCAGCCCCTTTGCTGACCGCGTCGCGGACATGATCTTCAGACTTGGCGACAGCGTCGGCGTTGATGAGCGGACCTTGGGTCACGCCTGCTTCAATGCCATGCCCAACCCTGAGCATTTTGACTTCAGCCGTAAACGCGGCTGCAAACGCGTCGTAAACGCCCGCTTGCACGAAGAAGCGGTTGGCGCACACGCAGGTCTGGCCGGCATTGCGGAACTTGGATGCCATCGCGCCTGCAACGGCGCTTGCAATATCGGCATCGTCGAACACAATAAAGGGCGCGCTGCCGCCGAGTTCGAGTGATACTTTTTTGACCGTACCAGCCGCCTGCCGCATCAGGATCTTGCCAACTTCGGTCGAGCCCGTGAAGGTCACGACTTTGACGCGCGGGTCGGTCGTCAGCACTTCACCGACAGCGATCGGCGACTTGCACGGCACGATGTTGAGGACGCCCGCTGGGATTCCAGCCATCTCGCCAAGGGCTGCAAGGGCTAACGCCGAAAGTGGCGTATCTTCGGCCGGTTTGACAACGATTGTGCATCCGGCGGCCAGCGCCGCCGACGCCTTGCGCGCAATCATGGCGTTCGGGAAATTCCACGGCGTGATCGCGGCCGCCACGCCGGCGGGTTGCTTCGTGATGAGAATGCGCGCATTGGCTTTGTGGGTCGGCGCCGTCTCGCCCCGCACACGCTTGGCTTCCTCGGCAAAGAACTCGACGAAGCCCGCGCCGTAAATGATCTCCCCCTTGGCTTCCGCCAGCGGCTTGCCCTGCTCCAACGTCAACAGCAGTGCTAATTCGTCGGCGTGTTCGATCATCAGATCGTACCAGCGGCGCAGCAGCCGAGAGCGGTCCTTAGCAAGCCTCGCGGCCCAAGGCTTGAACGCCTGGTCAGCAGCGGCGATGGCGGCGCGCGCATCGTCAGCGCCCAGGTCTGCGACATTGGCGATCACGTCGCCCGTTGCCTTGTCCGTGACCGGGAAGCTGGCTTTGCCGCCAACCCAGCGCCCGCCAATATAGCCTTCTGTCTTGAGCAGTGAGATCACATGACTGTCCATATGCTTGCGTGTCGTCGTACTGCGCGCAGCCGCCGTCGAAAGTTCGGCGGACACCTGATTTGCCAGGGAGAGGTCTACGCCGCTCCTCCCCCCATTCAAGCCAAGCGCTTAGCCGGGTGCCCGGCCAATTTGCAGAACCGCGACAGAGGAACGCGTGGCGGCCAACCGTAACCTCAGTCATCAAGGACTTATGAACAGCTGGACCCTTGTTTTCGATCTTGACGGCACGCTCGTCGATACCGCCCCCGATCTGGCGGCGGCGACCAACCACGTCATGGCGCGCATCGGGCTGAAGCCGGTCGCCGAGGGCGATATCCGCCCCTACGTCGGGCACGGCGCGCTGGCCATGGTCGAACAGGCGGCGGCGGCGCAAGGCCGCTTGCTGCAACAACAAGAGCTTTATGATCTGTTCGAGGTCTTTATCGCGCACTACACCGCCAATATCTCAGTCCGGAGCAAACCGTATGACGGTGTGCTTGCGGCGCTCACGCGCTTCAAGGACCAGGGCGCTACGCTTGCCGTGTGCACCAACAAAATCGAAGTCGCATGCCCGCGCGCTGTTGAAGCGATCTCAACATGACCGGGTACTTCGCAGCCATCACGGGACGCGACAGCTCGGCGTTTTCAAGCCCGATCCCGGTCATCTGACAGGCACGATCACGCTGGCTGGCGGCGCAGACGTCACGCGCAGTAATGATCGGCGATAGCGAAACCGACGTCTGACGGCACAAGCCGCCAAGGTCCCGGTGATCGCCGTCGATTTCGGCTACAGCATCGAGCCGGTCGCGAGCTTCAAGCCCGACATCGTGATCAGCCACTACGACGATCTGAACGCGGCCATTGCACGGGTCATGGACGCGCGACGCCTGCACGTCTAGTACGTCAGCACTTTGCTTTCGCCGGTCATGATCTCTTCGATGAAATGTGCGGCGCCGACGACGCCCGAGCATTCCGGGATCAGGTCTTCGTTGTGCATGCCGAACAGATCGAGCCCGGGCGAACAGCAGAAGAATTTTACGCCAGCCTCATGCGCGTCCTTGATGAAGTCATAGACCGAGCGCGTATCGCTAGCTTTGACCTTCAATGTTTCAGCGACGCCCTTGCTTCAAAATTTGCGATGCGCCGGACGTGCATATGACTTCGACCTCATAGGACATCGCGGCCGCGACAGTCGCTTGGAAAATCGGCGCACCCAAGTTCCTCGCCGTTGCGCGGATCGGTGTTTGCCATGATGATGATCAGCTTTTTCGACACGCGCGTCTCTCCTGATCCAGCGCGCCAAGTCTATCGCGTCGCGGGCAGCCTGACCGCAACGCCTGAGATCAGCGGCTGGCGCGAAATATAGCGCCGGTAAACTAAAATCGTGGCCGGCAGGAACACGAGATCGGCGACCAGCGACGCGAGCAGCGTCACGCCGCAGACCAGACCGAACGTGCGCAGCGACGGCAGATCAGAGAACACCGTCACGCCGAGACCGAAGGCCAGCACGATCGTCGTCAGAATGATCGCCGGCCCGACCAGCACGCGCGCCCGCCGGATGGCGGCTTCGGGCTCAGTCGCCAGCCTGCTCCTCAAGCCGCAAGCGGTTGAGGAAGTGGATCAGCGCATCGACGCCGAGCCCAAACACGACCAGCAGCGCCACGACGGATGAGAACTCAAGCCCGCCATCCTTGAGCCATAGCATCGCACCGGACGTCACGACCGGGAACAATCCCGGCAGCAAGCTGATCGACCCCGACGAAAAACGAACGGAACGCGATCGCCAGCAACATTGCTGCAACCAGCACACACAGCGGCAGGCTCTCGTTCAACTGGCTGATCATGCGGTGGACTGTTGCGCGCAGCCAACGCCGGCAGGCCCGTGACCGAAATTTCATAGGCCGGATTGGCCGCGCGCACCGGATCGAGCGCCGCGATCGACCTTCTCAACCAGCGGCAAAATCTGGCTGGCATCGATATCGGGCAAGCGCCCGGTCACCAGCACCGCATCTTGCTCCTTGGCAATGAAGCGGCGCACCAGATGCGTCTGGCAGCAGGCCGACGTACTTCTTCACCGTCTCGATGCTGTCGTCGCCATTTTCGCGCAACCAACGGCGCAGACTTTCGAGCGACCAGACGTTGCCGAGGCCGGCCGCCTTCTCAAGCGCGAGGTGCGTCGCCTCGATGACCGCGAGCGGTGCCGGATCAAAAAGCGTGCGTGCCATCCTTCCAGCGGATCATGACGTGAAACGGATTGGCGCCGGTCAGCTTTTGATCGATGCGGCCAGACGCATCGAGCGCCTGCTCGCGGTCCGGCACCTGATCAGCGAGGCGATAGCGCGGCTCCAGTTGCAGATGCGCAAACGAGAACAGCGCAAACAGCCCAAGCCCGAGCAGCGTGTAAAACACCGGGTGGCGCACGACGCGATCGACAATCGCGCCAACCAGCGTGCCGAGTTTATCCATCATGCCGTCGGCTGGCGTGCGGTCACGGGCCAGTTTGCCTTCGTTGCGAATGAACAGCATCGCCAGCAGCGGCAGCACGACGATCACGGCGACGAACGAAATGCACGTCGCCATGGCGCCCGCCTGTGCCGAACGTGCGGATCAGGCCGGATTCCGAGAACAGCAGCGCCAAGAACGACAACAGCGCCGCGCCGTGCGCCAGCACGCAGGCCGGGCCGACGATCTGCAACGGCGAACTTGACGGCGTCATACTTGCTGTCGCCCTCGCGCAAGCGGATGCGGATCGCCGACACCATCTGCATGCTGTCGGCAAAGCCCATGACCATAATCAGCGGCGTCATGACGTTGAGGAACAGATTGAGTTTGAAATCCATCCAGCCGAGCAAGCCCGAGCGACCATGCGACCGCGATCACAGGCGGCAGCGCCGCAACCATCATCAGCGACACGCGCCGGAAGAAGATCGCGGCAATGATCGCGCCGAACAGCAGACCCAGGCCGTTATAGAGCAGCTGGTCGCGCTCGACGGCGTTGCGGATTTCAAGTTGCATCACCGGCGCGCCGGCGAGTTTCACCGATAAGCCCCGCGGGCTTCAGCTCTTTCTCGGCCGCGTCCTTGATGCCGCCGATCACCGTGCTTGCGCCGACTGCTCGGCCACCACCGCGCGATCGAGCGACAGTACGATCAACGCCAGCTCGCCGTCGTCGGATAAGAACTTGCCCTTGACGATGTCGTTGGATTTGATCGCCGCAACGAGCGCCGCGAAGCTCGCCCCTTCCGGCAATTCTTCCGGCACAATCGGCGACGCATAGCCCTTGTCGTCCGGCTTGTTGCGCGCCGACAGCATCGAGACCAGCCCGGTGACGCCGTCGGCCAGCTGCAACTCGCTGGTCGCGCCGGCAAAAGCCGTCAGGCCTTCGCGCGTCAGCAGCTTCTTGCCTTCGACGACCACCAGCACATCGTATTCGCTCGATGGGAACCGGCGGTCGATTTCTTCGTAGGTGCGAAATTCCGGCGTGTTGGTGCGGAACAGTTCCGACAAGCTGTCATCGACCTTCAAGCGCAACAGGCCCGCGACCGCCAGCCGCCGTAATCAGCGAGCAATCAGCGATGGCCGCAAACACCGGCGCCTTGAGCGCGACTAAGCCCAGCCGATCGACGCCGAACGAAAACGGATGTGAGCGTTGCGGCTCCCCGGACTCCAAAATTGTCTCCCTGGCGATGCGCCCGGCACCGCCTCAAATGTTCCGGTATCGCGAAAGTCGGCACGCCGGAATCGCATTAAAAAGCGCGCGACCGTCGCATTCCGGGCGGGCCTGCGCAAGGCCAAACGGCCACGCCCAGCGACTCGGCCGTGCCGACAGTCGCGGTTGAGCCATGGCCAGCCATGCCCTAGAGGGTTGATCTCAGACCACCTTTCACGGGTAATCGTCGTGGCAACACCGGACATCACACTCGACACTTCGGGCCTCTCGTGCCCGATTCCGATCCTGAAAGCCAAGAAGGCTTTGGCCGGCATGGCTGCAGGCGCGACGCTTGAGGTCGTGGCGACCGATCCGGCCGCGCCCAAGGATTTCGCGGCGTTCTGCCGGGCAACCGGCAACGCCCTGCTCGACAGCGGCACGCGCGGCGAGGCGTTCTGGTTTCTGATCCAGCGCGCCGAGCTGAAACCTGCCCCGTTCCGCTTCCCGCACATTTACGTCGTCGCCGGTCATTGCCGCCATTGCGAGGACCTCCGCGGCATGATCAGACTTTGCACGCCCGCAACGCCTCGGCACTGCCTGCCATTTTCGTTCGTGGCATCGTGATTGCGGCGTGGCTCAGCATCACGCCGCATCTGCCAAACCTCTGCAGGTTCCAGCGCACCCGCATCACCCTAGATGTCCCTGATGGCTATAGCGTGGCGAAGCAATTCCCAGGCTTCATCAATGAAACGCACCGGCGCATCTGTGATCGCGATCTGAACTGCCGGCCGCGGCCTTCGCTGATTTCAAGAAGGCCGATTTTGCGAGCCAAACTTGGCGGCCAATGGATTTGCAAACGTTAAGCCCGGCACGTTGCCGCTTCAAGGCCGACCATATTTATGTCACCGCCGAGCAAGCAACAGCGGCCGGCGCGTTCGCCAAGTTCTGCTGATTTTTAGCGATGCTAAAAACAACGGCGATGCTGACCGTCAACATTCCGAAGCCGACGTGACGTCCGGGAAAACCAAAGCCGCCGACATTGAAAATATGCTGGCCACGGCCGCACTCGCGACCGACGCAGCCGCAAGCGCTTCCGTCGCTCGTACACGCTTGGCCTATCTCGGCCCGTTCAAGGCCGCAGGCGGCATGGGCTGGGCGCAGCTCTATACGCGCGACGGCAAGCTGGCCCCCGACAAACCTGAACCAGGACGCGCGGTATTCGTCGTCGCGCCGTCTGCTAGACAAGACCGTTGTTTACCGACGCCGCGCTGACCAGCAAAGTGGCACTCGCGGCCATGTTTGATTTCGATGCAGGCAAGATTATCCGCCAAGGCACCGTCACGATCGACGGCCTTGCTGGCTATGAAATCGAAATCGAAGCGCCGCGCAAAACGGCTGCCCAGAAGGCCGGTGCGTCTACCAGGTTCTGCTGGCGGTCAAAGACGGCGGCTATATCCGGCTGCATTGGCACGGCCAACGCTTCTGAACCGGCTGCGGAGCTTGATCGCGGAATTCCGCAAAATGGCAGCGAGCTTCAAGGCCGCACCTCCAGCGAATGACAGTCTGTACGCGCGGCTTGCCCGCGCTTGACAGAGCGCGCGCCGCGCCTCCCATAAGGGTCGCTTCCCAAATCGGGCGGTTAGCTCAGCGGTAGAGCACACGCTTCACACGCGTGGGGTCATAGGTTCAATCCCTATACCGCCCACCATGGGTTTTCAGGACAGCAAAGCGGCGCAGCAAGAGTTTTAGGCTTGCGCTCGAAGCTGCCTAACGCGTTCCCGGTAGCAGCCAGGGTAGCAGCCAAGGTATCGGGATTATTGTTTCTGCAATGGTGGCCGGCGTTTGTTCCTGAACCGGAAGAACTGGGCCGCGCTTCGGCGTCGACATCCTTCATCCACTTGCGGATGACATTCTCATGCACGCCTAACTCATGCACGCCCAAGTCTCGCGACGCCTGTGCGACAAACTCACCCCAGTTCTGAACCAGCCGCACAGCCTCAACCTTGAACTCTCACGTAAACTGACGACGACCCATAAAACTCCTCCAGTCTCACAAAACCACCTCAACCTAGTGTCCGTGAAACCGGCAGCATCTCAGCCGGGCTCAAGCCGGTACCGGCTGTTTGCCTTGCTGTTGGAAACGCGTGCGCCGATCCTCGTTGAACTGCGATGGAGCGTGGCCCAAAGGTTAAGTCGAGTATTTGCAATTCGTTGGGCCAGATACGCATCGGGCTATTTTTGTTTTGCGTCAGTCATCGCGGGCTTGCCGCCACTATCACGCTGTGCACGTCGTGCTGCGTTTCGTGCCTCTTCGGCATCGAGCTTGTTCTGCTGTGCCTCAGTCGCCGGTGGCTTGCCGCCACTTTCACGCTGAGCCCGTTGCGCGGCCTTTCGCGCCTCTTCAGCATCAAGCCGTTTCTGCTGTGCCTCAGTCGCCGGTGGCTTGCCGCCACTCTCGCGCTGTGCCCGTTGCGCTGCCTTTTGCGCCTCTTCAGCATCAAGCCGTTTCTGCTGTGCCTCTGTCGCCGGTGACTTGCCGCCACTTTCACGCTGAGCCCGTTGTGCAGCCTTTCGTGCCTCTTCGGCATCGAGCTTGTTCTGCTGTGCCTCTGTCGCCGGTGACTTGCCGCCACTCTCGCGCTGAGCCCGTTGTGCTGCCTTTCGTGCCTCGTCGGCATCGAGTTTGTTCTGCTGTGCTCTGTTGAGTACTTCTCCTTATTAGGGACGACCTGCGCCAGCTTGACATGCTTGCTCTTGGTACCTGCATTTTCAGAATTTGCGGCCAACGCGGTCAAACCGACGGACGCGTTGAGCAGAGACATCAGGGACAATGCCGTGACAAACATGCCACGCGAACTCTTGCCGGACACGCCGCCGGACAGACCATTTTTGTTCTCATCGGTCATGGGCCGTTCCTTCTTCTTGCGATCGCAAACTGCCATGCAGTATTGCCAGACGGAGCATCCTGCCCGGCTCTACGCACCACATCTACTTCGGATCTTTGCATTTTTTGGGTTCTTTGAGTTCTTTGAGTTGTTTCTGTTCCTGACCGCTTTTTGGGTTCTGGCACCGGTGGGCTCGTTCGGGACCTTAGCCTCTTTTTGATCTTTGCGTGTCCGTTCATGCGGTTCGACTGGTGCAGCAGATGGCTTCTTGCGGGCTTGCTTTTCTGCTTTGTGCGCGTCACGTAGAGCCTGCGCCTCGTTGCGGTGAGCTATGACCTTTTCCTTGCGGCCCGGTTCGTTTTTCTTGGCTTGTTCTTCTGCTTGCAGCTTCAATTGCTCCGGGGTCTGTCCCCGGTCTTGATTTTTGATTTGCGTCGCCTTCTTTTTTTCTTTTGCCTTCTCTAGGCGGGCGCGTTCTTCTTCTGCTTGCAGCCTCAATTGCTCCGGGGTCTGTCCCCGGTCTTCATTTTTGATTTGCGTCGCTTTCTTTTTTTCTTTTGCTTTCTCTAGGCGGGCGCGTTCTTCTTCTGCTTGCAGCCTCAATTGCTCCGGGGTCTGCCGTCCACTTTCGCTTAGCCCCCCGATCTCAGCCACATCGAAATCTCCCTGGTGGCCGGTTGCATCGCGAGCCGCGGCTCCCATTACCGTTAGACCGACGAACAAAAGTGCACCCAAAACGATAGGCACCCCGGTCCTGTTCATTGCAAAGCGGCCATAAAGTCCTTTGTTGAACCTATCAGACATTGGATATTCCTATGGATTGAAGAAGCCCATTCATTTCGGGTCCTTGGGTTCCTTCATCGGTCTCTCCTTCGGTTCTTTGGTTTCCTTGATTTGCCGGGGTTCCCGCAATTCCTTGGGTTCTTTGATTTCTTTCGGTACTTTGGCCTCCTTGATCTCACGAGGCTCCTTGCGCTCTTTAGGCTCCTTGGGTTCCGGCTTCGATGCGGCTGTAGAATTTTGCTTGCCGGCTTGATTTGCCTCTCGCCGGGCTTCACGGTCTTCGTTGCCGGCACGGATTTTTGCCGCCTTCTCTGGGGTCAATGAGCGACCGCCGTTATTGCGTGCGTCTTCAGCGGCCTTTGCCCGGGCTTCACGGTCTTCGTTGCCGGCACGAATCTTCGCCGCCTTCTCGGGGGTCATTGGGCGACCGCCGTTATTTCGTGCATCTTCAGCGGCTTTTGCCCGGGCTTCACGGTCTTCGTTGTCGGCCCGAACCTTTGCCGCCTTCTCGGGGGTCATTGGGCGACCGCCGTTATTTCGTGCATCTTCAGCGGCTTTTGCCCGGGCTTCACGGTCTTCGTTGTCGGCCCGAACCTTTGCCGCCTTCTCGGGGGTCATTGGGCGACCGCCGTTATTTCGTGCATCTTCAGCGGCTTTTGCCCGGGCTTCACGGTCTTCGTTGTCGGCCCGAACCTTTGCCGCCTTCTGGGGGGTCATTTGCGGTTGCCCAACTGGCGAACCACTGCCTCTGCTCGGATTGTCATCTGTTCGCGCGCCTGGCGCATTTGCCTTGGCGTCTGCGCTAGGGTCCTTGACGGCGTTGGCACCAGTGTCTTTTGCTGGTCCAACATAGTCAGCGTCTCCGGGCATTCTTCCACGCGCATCCATCGCTGGATCTTTGCCCGTAGCCATGCCGGGCTTGGGCGCTGGTCCAGAATAACCAGCGTCTCCCGGCGATCGTCCGTTAGCATCCATCGCTGGATCTTTGCTCGTGGCCATGCCGGGCTTGGGCGCGGGTCCGGAATACCCAGCGTCACCCGGCGATCGTCCGTTAGCATCCATCGCTGGATCTTTGCCCGTGGCCATGCCGGGATTGAGCGATGGTCCGGAATACCCAGCGTCACCCGGCGATCGTCCGTTAGCATCCATCGCTGGATCTTTTCCCGTAGCCATGCCGGGCTTGGGCGCGGGTCCAGCATACCCAGCGTCACCCGGCGATCGTCCGTTAGCATCCATCGCTGGATCTTTGCTCGTGGCCATGCCGGGCTGTGCGCTCGGCGTCGTAGTACTGGAACCGTTCGCATTTACATCGGGATTTACGGGCGCGGCGGGCGGCGAACCTTGGCTCGCTTTGCCGTCCGGCTGGTTGTCCGCCGCCAAAGCTCGCGTCGCCGCGGCAACCGAAATGTTGAACATTGCAATGCTCAACATTAGCGCGGCACCCAACAGCACGCCGCATTTGCTTCGCACAACCATCGCGCAGTTCCTTGCTTTTGGACGTTTTCCAGCCACGGAAGCTAAATTTCTGCGGCGCACCGCGACCACAATAACCGTCCGCCGCAAACCAGCTTGCGGCGAGCCAGCTCTGCGCGCACAGCTCGTCTATTCAGTTTCATGCGTAACCTAAGGCTTGCCATTATCCTTTGGACCCTTGAACGCGGCGTCGCCGCCCGGACGCGGCGGAGGAACACCTTCGAACTTTTCGATTTTGGGGCCGGCTTCAACGGGGCGCGAAATAGCGCCAGCGCCGAGCGGCTTTTTGATCATTCCAACGCCGTCATTGTCGCCCGATGTGCGGCGATGGATTTCGAGGTCGTCGACGTCGCCGCCGGACCGCGTCCCATCCTTCTTCGGCGGTTTCGCACCCTCTTTGATGCCCGTGCCGCCGCCGCCATTCGTGTTGGTGCCGCGCACCGGGTTCTTCCTGGCACCGCCGGTGCCGATGTCGTCGCCGCCTGTCCGGCGGTGGATTTCGAGATCATCGACATCACCACCCTCATCGGTACCTGCGAATGTTGGGGAGGCGAGTGCGGCCAGCGCTGCGGCCGTTAAAATACCAATGTGTCGAACCCGCATGAAATTTTGTCCTTTCACAATGCCTAAGTCACGGCGCGCCCGCCAAATTCTGCTGACGGAACAGAGCATTCAAATCGCGAATATTGGTTTGTGGCCCCAACCCGTAGTCGCCATTGGGCAGCCGCGCAGGTGCGGTGTAGGAGAATTTCGGTTGCGCCATTGAGATCGCCAGATCGCGGGTGCTTTCGGCGAGATGTTCATTAACACACTCGCCGGTAACGAGCTGACCTTCCAGACATGCCTTAGGCTTCTCTGCCGCGGCTGCCAATGGCAGCCACCCAGCACCAGCAACCAGAATTCCTAAAAGAATGGCGCGTATCATTTTGTGCCTCAGAAGCTAAGTGTGCCGCCCAAAGTGAACAACCAAACGTCTGTCGTTAACGCCGGACTGCCGGGTGCGGTTTTTTCGTCGAGCCATGATCGGTTGGCTTGTGCGCTGATCGTCATTTTGTCTGAAACTGTGTATTTGGCCGCGCCACCGAATGATGTGATCGTCTTGGCCGCGACGAAATCGAAGCTCTTCGGGTCCCAGCTGTTGTGATCGCGGTACGTGAACGCAAATGTCGGACCGAACGACCACGCCCCTTCGGTATACGTTGGCTGGACGGAAAACCGCGTCACGGCATTATTGGAATTGAACGCTTCTTCGAGAAATAGCACCTCGTTCTTGGCCACCGTATTCCGCCTGGACTGTGAATACGAAACGCTGGTGCTCAATGTCCAATTTGGCGACAGAGTATAATCAACACTCAAACCCGCCGACACCGAATGTCCGCTTTTGAAATAGGGAATGTTGTCGAAAGTGCTGGCACCATCGGTGGAATAAGAGCCAGTGATTGCAGCGTAGAGGGGCCCGCTTTGATATCCGAGCGTTGCGTCACCAGTGACCGAGTTGCCAGGATCGATAGTGGTCAAGACATCTGGGAATGGGGCAATTTTGGAACGGCGGATGCGCTCGAACTCACCGCGGTTGCTATATCCAACTGATACTGAGAGCAGCCATTCTGAGTTCAACGGGATATTGGCCCCAACCGTGGGCGCCAAGTTAAGGCCCTGGCCATAACTGGCGATTTGAACGATGTCAGAATCGACCAGGGCACGACGCTCGACCGCCGATAATTTTGTTTGCCCGGTCGGAATATTGACGCCCATTGATATGTAAGGCTGGATCCCAGGAACCTTGTAGAAAACCGCAGTACCCGATAACGACGTATCGGTCAGTGTCGCGACTTCGCCATTCACCGTAATTGGTTCACCGAATGGATCGGTGGATGCCACTTTGTTCTTCGTCGACACATAACCGGACCGGGCGACAAGACTGATTTTTACGTCATCGGCAATCCGCATCGCCATCTTGCCGCCGACCGGAACGTAAATTTGTTGCCCTTTACTTGTCGTTTCGCCCGTAGCTTCGTTGCGGGTTTCCCACGTCACGTAGCGCACGTCAGGGTTCAGCCAGAAATTGATTTTGGGGGGCGCATCCTGCGCCGACAATGGCGCAACCACTACAAAACTCGCCGCGAATGCGATTGTCGCAACTGCGATTGATGAGCCCTGGGCCCAGGCGGAGTGGAAAGTCATTTGTCTAACGGTCCCTACCACAATCAAAATATGCCGAATTTATGGGGTATTCTTGTGCCGGCAGAAAGTTGCGGCCTAGCGCATAATGCTTTTGTCTCGGCTTTTGAACCGATGTAGTGACCTATCTGTATCGTTTAGCGGAATATCCTGCTGACGACCGAAATTAAACCCGCAACGATCAACTGCACTCTACCAACCTATGGTGTGCCGCCCGCACTCGCATCATCAAAACTGGTGAGATCAAAGGGTTGCTCAGTGCAATTTGCACGGAATTTGAGTGTTTTCCGTATTGGCACTTAAGTTTGACAGCCAATAGCACGCAAATTTCTAAAGGAGATGCGCGGCCTGGTTCAGCCATCCGTCACCGATGGCAATGGTAAATGACCGGCATGGTTTGGGTTTTGCAATTCTAACGTCTGGCAAATTAGGCGACACAGAATAGTTGAACGCCGTTTTCAACAACGTGGGATTGAGCTGAGCGGATCCAGGACAGTGTACGCATCCAGCGCAGTGAACATTCACTTCTAAAAATCAACACTTTGAAAAATCAACAATGACTTCAATTTCGAAAGTGTCCGGCTTTCGGCGTCCAATCCGGGACATACTTGCCAGTGCCCGTGCTGATCCATAGGCTGCATCCGGGCCTTCGTGCCGGCGAGACCCGTGGGGAGCAATGGATTCTGAAGAAAATACGCTGCCGCCGATGATTGAAAAGATCTACGATATCGTCGTTGATCCCGGCAGACTTGAACAGCTATGCCACGTCTGGGTTCAGCACCTGCAAGGGGCAGGGGGCGCGCCGAATTTCGGCGTTCTCGGCGACGCATCGCTGCTCCCTCACGTCGATCGGGTGGCTGCCGCACTCCAGCAAATGCTGAAACCGGAACTACCAGATAGCGGGCCAGACAGCGAGCCGGGCGTGAGCCCCGCTGTCTGGGTCAATGACATCCGTTCAGCGGCCATCATCGTTACGCCCACTGGCGAGATCGTGGCTGCCAACGCGGCCGCACATACAGCCCTTGGTGTCCGTGCCGGTAAATCGATTTCCAATATGCCACTTGAAGCCGACGAACTCATCGTCTTGCGAGCAAAGATTTCGCGCAGCAATGGCAATGAAAAACGCAACGCTCACAACGGCACGCAATTGTTGTTCAGGCTGCAGCTGGGCTCAAGATCAGGGCCAACACTGGTACGCGTGATAGAAGGTGCTGGCGGAAATCCAGCCCACACCGGCCTCGTGATGACCATTGTGTCCTGGCCGCAAACCTTATCACAGCTTTTGCAAAGCGCGTTTGGGCTCACCTCCGCTGAAGTCGAAGTCGCAAAAGATCTGACCCTTGGATTAAACGTCCGCGATATCGCCGGAAAATCTAGCCGTTCGGAACCAACCGTGCGTTCTCATGTCCGTGCAGTATTGGCAAAGACTGAAACGAATTCGCAGTTGGAATTGTTACGCTTGACGCTCGGTCTGATGGACGGTTTCCAGAAGAGCTCCAAGCAGCTTGCATGCGTTGCAACGGGCGATCCTACCGGCAACGGTAATGTTTACCAGACGCTTATCGTCACTGACAGGCGGCGTTGTGATTACTTGGTAATTGGCGATCCCCACGGCGCACCCTTCTTGCTGTTTCCAAGTGACGCCGGATCGACCCGCCTACCCGCCTCCGCCGAACTCGATCTGGCCAAGCGCGGCTTGTGCATGGTTGTTCCCATCCGCGCAGGCTTCGGCTGGTCGTCACAAATTCCCGCCGGGCGCCACGTCCACGATGTCGCTATCGAAGATACGTGCCAGCTGATGGATCATCTCGGCATAGTATGCGCACCGGTGCTCTCAATTTGCGAAGACATCCGTATCGCCGTTGAAATGGCCTGCCGCCACCCGGAGCGTATCAGCGCAATAATCGGGTTAGGCGCCATCATGCCGGCGCACACGACTCACCACTATCAGCGCATGAACGCATTGACGCGATTTGTCATCATCAATGCCCGATATGCGCCGCGGACTTTGCCGTACATTGCATTGGCATTCTACAATCTTGCGCGCCGTGTGGGCCCTAAGCGATTTCTACAAATTACGATGGCTGATAGTATCGGCGATAAAAACTGCTTGAACGATAGCGAGATCTGTGAAGCCTTGATCAAAGGTTCAGAAATTTCGATGCGTCCGGATTTTACCGCACACGTTGCCTGGGCTGCCCACGCCGTTGCGAACTTCACAGGAGACTGGAGCAGCAGACTTAGCGATTGCCCGGCACCTATCATCCTTTTCCATGGCCACGAAGACCCCTACTCGCCGATTGAGACGGTCAAGGAATTCGCGCACGCAATTAAGTGCATTTCATTGCGTGACCACCATGGATGCGGGCAATTACTGTATCCGGTCTGGTCCGAAATTGCCGACGAAATCGAACACTATGTGACTAGGTGAGTATCTGTTGCAACGGTACGCCGGTGCGCCAAATCGGTTATCACCCCGTCGTGCGACCAGCCATCTGTTCGGCTTCCTCAAACCGCGACTTCCATTGATTCAGCGTCGATAAAACAACGCCACGATGCCCCCCTTCCATGCCGTCCGGCGGCTCGCCGCGATGTCCGGCTTCAGGCGGGTCACCGGCACGCAACTCATTCACACTCTTCGATCACATGACCGGCACGACATCGACGCCGACATCGACCGAGTGCTCCCCGCCGCCAAGCAGCACGCCGCTGATCGGACTGACGTCATCGTAATCGCGGCCATGCGCGATTGTAATGTGTTCATCGGCAACAATGATGCCGTTCGTCGGATCGAGATCAGTCCCAACCGGCTTCCGGCGACCACACCGAAATCCAGGCATGCGACGCGTCTGCCCCCTGCAAGCGTTGCTGGCCGGGCGGCGGGCGCGTCAGGATATATCCACTGACATACCGCGATGGAACGCGCATTGCCCGCAGGCACGCCAACGCGACGTGCGCAAAGTCTTGGCAGACGCCGCGCTTTTGCTTGAAGACAACATCGATCGGCGTCGAAACATCGGTCGCGGCCGCGTCGAACATGAAGTCGCTGTAAATGCGCCGGTTGAGATCGATCGCCGCGTCCAGCACCGGGCGGCCGGGTGTGAACGATCGCGCGGCATACGCCTTGATTTCGCGCGATGGCGTGGTGATGCGCGATACGCACCGGTACTGGATCACCTCAAGCGGCAGTCCCTGATCATGGTTGGTAAAATTTTCGTCGAGCCGGTCCCAGGGCAAAGTTGACGCCGGATCGATGAGCACAACTGGCATGGTTTCAATAGTCGAGCGTGCAAGCACCACCAGTTCCTTGTGCGGAACCTCTATGTCGAGGATCAGCACCGGATTGCCGAACGCGTCGTGGCCGTCGTAGCGCAACGCTGGCGCCGGTTCCACGATCAGGCTGTGGTGACGGATAACTTGGCGGGCGTCAGCGCGCGGCGACATGTGGATCAGATGCTGCGACTGAACAACGGCAAGCGTGTAGTGGTAGTGCGTTTTGTGACTGACCTCAAAAATCATGGTGCAGCCTCAGTGCGCGGTTCGATGCGGGTATGCACGCGATGCGGGGCATCTTGCGTGAGATTGAAGTAGTGGCGCGCGATGGCATTCGAAAGCTCGGGAAGCAGCTGCATTAGGTCTTGCATCAACTTTCCGAGTGCCGCTCGGCTCGGCTCGCGCGCTATAGCTTCGACATCGGCGAGCCGGATGGATGACAGGGCCGTCAAAATCTGACGGCGATCCTCGGGCAGGCTGACGCCACGCTTGGCGTCGGGAAGGCTATCGAGATGCCGCGAGATCGCAGCCAACTGGAACGCCAGACTGCGCGGATTGGCTTCGTCAAGCAGCAGCAAATCAAGCACAAGCGGCAGCATCGGGTCGAGGCGATAGCGCGAGCGGTAGGTGATGAAACTGTCAGCGAGTTCCAACAGCAGCAGCAGGCTGCTGACCTCTTCCTCCGGCTCGGGCACCGGAATGAACAGCGAAACAATGGCTTCGCTGAGATTGTAAGCACGCTCCATGCGCCGCCCCATATCGAGGAACGACCAGCCAAAATTGCGCGTCATGTTTTCGTGCATGAGGCCGTTGAATGCCGCAATCGACGCCAAACCATCGTCAAGCAAATCAAGCACCCCAATCGGCGACGCCGTAGAAAGCGACGTGACCCAGGTGTCACCCGGGCGGAACTTGCTGAGTGCCTGCCAGGCTTCGAGCGACAGGCGGTCACGCGCCAAATGAGCGACACGGTAAAGGCCCTCAAATGTCCGCTCCAGCGTGCGGCGGCCTTTGGTATTCGATATTAAGAGCGCACATAAACGCTCAATCTCGATTTCGGCGGCGGGCGCGCTTCCAGTCGGCTTCGCGGTCGTGGTTTTAGCAAGCAGAACTTCCAGGCACTTGCGGGCCGCACGCCGGCCGGTCGCGGGGCCGTTGTCCTCTTCGATCCGGCGCAAGGCACTGCGCAACACGCGCATCGTCCAATCGGCCCGCTCGCTATAGCGGCCGAGCCAGAACAAGTCGTCGGCGACACGGCTTTGAATGACGCGTTGTGAGCGCTCGACGCGCGCCGTCTCAAGCGTCGGCCGCCACAGGCTGACATGTGGCCCCTGGTCGGCGTCGGATAGAACCCAGACGTCACGCGTATGGCCATCGGGCGCGGTCAACGCCACGGCACTACCGGTATCAACCGTCATCGCAAGGCCGCCCGGCATAACCTGATAGCCGGTTGACGTTCGCGTTACAAACAGGCGGACAGCAAACGGCTTGGGCGTCAGGCCATGTGGCCCATGCACTGGCGCGGAACTGAAACCAATTTTTTCTTCGGCCACCAAGCGCGCGCCGTGCAATTCGGTATCAGCCAGCAAGAGCGCGCGGGCATCAGCCGACAGCGTGCGCGGGTCTTGACCGATTGCAGCTTGGCCCGGACGGCCGGTGCCTTCCTGCGCCGAGCGTATCACCAGATTGTCCAGATGAGCGTGGACATGACGGAGAGCAGCTGTGTCACCCAGCCACCAACGCGGTGCATCGTGCAGCGTTAGTTCTTCGCCGAGCAAGCGTTTCGAAATCTCCGGCAGATAACGCCCCAGCCCGCGATTTTGGGCAACCGCTGAACCGACAGCGTTCACGCACACCTGCGGGTATCTCCGGGTGACGCGCACGAGACCGGCAGAACCATCAAAGCCGGACGGATCAAGCTCAAGCGGATCGACGTCCTTTCCATCGACACAACGCACGATCAGGTCGATCTTTTTGAGACCCTCCAGCGTCTTCAAATAGACTTGGCTGCCCTTGATGCGCAGATCCGAACCTTCAACCAGAAGATAGCCGAGGTAGCGCGCGAGATAGGCGTGCGAGAAATAGTCCGCGTGCCGGGGACCAGGCGTCAACAAAGCAACGCGGGCATTGTCGCGCTGGCTGTGCTGCGTCAGCGCACTCTGCATATCTTGGAAATAGGTCGCAAGCCGCACTGCATTGCAGTTTTTGAACACATCGCCTGCAACGTGGGTATGGACCACGCGATTGGCGAGAGCGTAACCGACGCCGGCGAGCGTCTCTGTGTGGTTGTCGATGACGCGCCAATAGCCGTCAGCGCCGCGCGCGAGGTCGGCTGCATAAAACTGCAGCCCGCCGGAATTTGGCAGGATGCCCTGACTGGGCCGCAGAAACGCGCCGTCGGAAAAAATCATCTCGGGCGGCACGAGGCCTTCCCGCATCAAACGCTGATCGCCGTAGAGATCGGTCAACAATGCATCGAACAACCGCGCGCGCTGAATAAGGGCCGCTTCCAGCCAGCGCCACTCGGCACTGGAGAACACGACCGGCGCGAGATCGAGTTGCCAGCGCTGCGACGGCTTGGTCGGATCGGAAAAAATATCATACGCGATGCCGGTCTCACGCACGCGCCGGTCAACGCGGGTAGCCCGCGTCAAGCGCTCGCTTTCAGAAAGCCCGCCGAGTTCCGTGATCAGCCCGCGCCAGTGCGGACGGACCTCGCCGGCGGGCGTCAGCAGCTCGTCGTAACCGTCAGAAGTTGCCCGGCGATAAGACTGCAGAAGCGCATCATCGATCGCTGCAACGGAAGGCGCCGTGTTCGTCATAATTCCGCGGTCCCGCCTCAACTGCATACCGGTTTTTACAGCCGCTCGCCTGATGCGCGGACGGCCCCGACGCACTATCCGTGTAAATCAGCGCCCTCGCAACCCACTACCGCCGTTTACGGCAAACAAGGCCACGGGATTTGGCTGTGGCGATCAAGAAGCGCGGTTAGCGCCGCAGATCGAGGGTGTAGGGGTACTCGGCATTGATCTCAGCCGGTTTGGGTTGCATCGGTCCCGGCGTATGGCCGAGTGCCTCAAATCGCGAAAGGCGGCGGCCTTCGGCTTCATACATGTTGACCGGAAACGCTTCGTGGCTGCGCCCGCCCGGATGCGAGACATGATAGCGGCAACCAGCAACCGAACGGCCGGACCAGGTATCGACGATGTCGAAGGTCAGCGGCACATGCGTCGGGATTGTCGGGTGCAGCGCGGATGGCGGCCCCCACGCCCTATAACGCACTCCAGCGACAGCTTCACCGGCGCGTCCCTGTCCCCGTCAACGGCAGTGCGCGGCCATTGCAGGTTACGACGAAACGGTCGCCCACGAGCCCTGTGGCGCGCACCTGCACGCGCTCTAGCGACGAGTCGACGTAGCGCGCCGTCCCGCCCGTCACGCCTTCTTCGCCGAGCACATGCCAAGGTTCGAGCGCTTGGCGCAATTCGATCTCAACATCCAACGCCCGCGTTCTTCCAAAAACCGGAAAGCGGAACTCGAAGTGGGGACGGAACCATGTCGAGATCGACCGGCAGGCCAGCGGCCGCAAATCATCGATCACGGTTCTGAAATCCGACCACACGAAATGCGGCAGCATGAAACGGTCGTGCAGCGATGTTCCCCAGCGCACCAGCTTCTGGCGATACGGCTTCTCCCAGAACATAACAATCAGTGCGCGCAAGAGCAGTTGCTGCGCCAAGCTCATGCGGGCATGCGGCGGCATTTCGAACGACCGGAATTCGATCAGTCCGAGCCGGCCCGTCGCGCTATCGGGCGAATAGAGTTTGTCGATGCAGATTTCGGCGCGGTGCGTGTTGCCCGTCACATCGATCAGCAAGTTGCGGAAGAATCCGGTCGACCAACCACGGCGGCACTCGTGCCCTTGCCCGGATCAGGGATCTGCGACAGCGCGATTTCGAGTTCATAGAGCGACTCGTGGCGCGCTTCATCAACCCTCGGCGCTTGACTTGTTGGTCCGATGAACATGCCGGAGAACAAATACGATAGCGACGGATGGTTCTGCCAATAGGCGATGATCGAGGCCAGCAGATCAGGACGCCGAGAAACGGACTATCGTCCGGCGTCAACCCGCCCATGCACGATATGATTGCCGCCGCCCGTGCCGCGTGTGGCGGCCATCGAGCATGAACTTTTCGGCGCACAGCCGCGTCAGATGGGCTTCCTCATAGATCGCATTGGTGATCGCGACCGAATCGTCCCAACGCGTCGCTGGATGAATGTTGACTTCGATCACGCCCGGATCGGGCGTCACTTTGATGACGTTGAGGCGCGGATCGTGCGGCGGCGAATAGCCTTCGATATGCACCGGCACGCCGACGGATCTTCGCTGTCTCTTCGACAGCGCCGCATCAGCGCCGCATAGTCTTCCGCATCGCTGAGCGGCGGCATGAACACGCACAGTTGGCCGTTGCGCGGTTCGATCGTCATCGCAGTCCGCACAGACCCGAAAATTTCAGACGGCCCAACCGGCATTGACGACGGCGGCTGCAGCGCAATGCTCTGGCGGCGCTGCATCAGCACCGATTTTTCCGGCATCGGCGGCGCAGCGGCAAACGGATCGCGCGGCAAGCACCAGCGGAAATTCGAGCGGCGTCAGCGATGCTAGTGACCCGAGCGGCAAACGGTATCCGGCAGGTGAATCACCGGCGGCCAGAAACAGCTTCTCACGCCGCAGCGCCCAGCGCTCAGTCACCCAGCGCCGGCCGCGCTCCTTGCTGTGCCAAACTTGGATCGGCAGCACGTAACTTGCCGGCATCGTCAAGCCGCGATCGAACACGCGCACGAGGCGCTCGCGCTCGGCTTCATCTTCAAGCGTGTTCTCGGTCACCGTCACGCCGATCGGCAGCTTTTGCTCGACGAGAATGAAATGCGCTGCGTCTTCGTAAGCGGGGATCGCGCTTTCGGCTGGTAGCCCGAGCTGTTCGCACAGATTCGCAGAAAACGCTCTGGCATCGTCGATGAGGGCCGACCTTAGCGGCACCTCCGGACGAGATCAGCGTCGGGATTTTCCCACAGCGGCAGGCCATCGCCACGCCAGTAGAGTGCATACGACCAGCGCGGCAATTGCTCGCCCGGATACCATTTGCCCTGACCGTAGTGCAGCAACCCGCCCGGCGCGAAACGGGCTTGCAGACGGCGCACAAGCGTATCGGCGTAGTGGCGCTTGGTTGGACCGACGGCCGCGGTGTTCCATTCAGCGCCGTCCATATCGTCGGCCGCGACGAATGTCGGTTCGCCACCCATGCTGAGGCGAACGTCGCCCGCGATCAGCCGGTCATCGACCTTGCGGCCGATTTCGAGGATCGAGGCCCACGCCTCGTCCGTGTAGGGCTTGGTCACGCGTGGCGTTTCAAGAATCCGCGTAACGCGCCATCTTGAATTCGAACGTCACTTCGGCCTTGCCGTGTGCGCCCGTGATCGGCGCAGCGCTGACCGGATGCGGCGTCGCCGCCAATGGAATATGGCCTTCGCCGGTCAGCAGTCCCGACGTCGGATCGAGCCCGATCCAACCGGCGCCCGCCACGTAGACTTCGGTCCAGGCATGTAGATCGGTGAAATCAACTGCCGCACCCACGGGGCCATCGAGCGCTTTAACGTCGGGCGTCAGCTGAATGAGGTAGCCTGACACAAAGCGCGCGGCGAGCCCGAGATTGCGAAGGATCTGCACCAGCAGCCACGCGCTGTCGCGGCATGAACCGCTGGCCTTGGCGAGCGTTTCCTCAGGCGTTTGCACACCCGGTTCCATGCGCACCAGATAGCCGATGTCGGTTTGAAGTTTGCGGTTGAGATCGCACAGGAAGTCGATGGTGACCTGCGTGCGCGTATCAATGCCGGTCAGATATTCACGCAGTCCGCGGGCCTGCAGGCTCGGGCGTGAGATACGGCCCGAGTTCAACTTCAAGCGCCGCGTCGTATTTGAACGGCCAGTCCTTGGCTTCATCTGCGATGAAAAAATCGAAAGGATTGATGACAGACATGTCGGCGACGAGATCAACCGTCACCGAAAAAATATCGGTTTCCTCCGGCAACACGATGCGCGCGAGGTAGTTGCCGAATGGGTCCTGCTGCCAATTGAGGAAGTGGGTTTTCGGCTCTAGCCGCAGCGTGTAGCTCAGAATCGGCGTCCGGCAATGCGGCGCCGGCCTCAACCGGATGATCTGCGGGCCCATGCCAATGCGGCGGTCATAGCGGTAGGTCGTCTCATGCGTCAGGGCGACATGGAGAGACATCGAATTCAACACATCCTATGTTCGGCGGCCAATGTTCGGAGGCCTGAGGCCGGGGCGGCGTTCGTACGGTAGCGCAATCACGTACAGCCACGGATCACGACACCTAAATCTGCGTTAGCGTGTCGCGAGCAGCTGCAGCAAGCCGAACTCCGCGCAGCGACCGCTTTCTGTGTCCGTTTGCCTGAACTCCCGGCAATGGCACGCGTTTGCGGCGGCAGTTTGCATAATCATTGGGCAACCTATCCTGCATAACCGACATCGGGCCACAGCTTATCTGGCACTTGCCTCCACGGCTTGCCTCATCAGGTCGCTCAGATACACTGCGCGTCCTGACGACCACGAGATCGGAACGTGAATGCGAAATTTCAACTGCACAAATTGTGGCAACGCACTCTTCTTCGAGAACATCGCCTGCCTCAAATGCGGTCACGCTGTTGGATTTCACTCCCCAACGCTGTCGATGGTTGCTCTCGCGGCTGGAACTGAAGGCGCTGGCCTCTTTAAAATCGTCAAAGCCCGCACGTCCTCGAGCAACGTCCGCTATTGTTCGAATGCGGCTCACGGCGTCTGCAACTGGCTGGCACCCGCTGATGAACCGGGTGCGCTGTGCGTCGCCTGCGATCTCAACCGGACAATCCCAAACCTCGCCGAGGCCGGAAGCCTTAAGGCCTGGGGCGAACTCGAACGCGCCAAAAAACGGCTGCGTCTATTCGCTGTTGCGTTTTGGCCTGCCGCTCGACGCTGGCACGATGCCACCTGGCCGCCTGACCTTCGACTTTGCGCGCAACACAATGACCGGCCATCTCGATGGGGTCATCAGCATCGACATCATGGAAACCGATGCGGTCGAGCGCGAGCGCATGCGCCAGCAGTTCGACGAACCCTACCGCACCTTGCTCGGTCACCTGCGCCACGAGAGCGGGCACTTCTATTGGTCAATGCTTGTCGAGAACGCTCAAAAAATCGCTGCGTTCCGCAACGCTATTCAACGACGAACGCCAGTCCTATGGCGCACGCGATCGATCGCCACCATGCGTTTGGCGCACCGCCAAACTGGGCCAACCAATTCGTTTCGGCCTACGCCACCAGCCACCCGTGGGAAGACTGGGCCGAAACCTGGGCGCACTACCTGCATATCACCGACGCCGTCGATACGGCAGAGTCCGCCGGCATGGAACCACGCGCAGCCGGCCTGCTGTTCGGCGCAGTTTGGCCCTTCAAGCGCTACGACATTTATCGCGAGGAAAGTTTTACCTCGCTGATGGATCGCTGGATCCCGCTGACGATTGCGATGAACCGGATTTCGCGCAGCATGGGACACGCAGACTTCTATCCGTTTGTGATCCCAGCTCCTGCCATTCGAAAAACTGGCGTTCGTACATAGCGCTATTCGCGAATACGCGACCGCCACGCGCTAAACGATGGGCTAGATCAGCAGGCCGACATTGAAGATGTTGCGAACCAAGCCTAGGCTCGCGCGAACACACAGCTGTTCAAGACCCTGCGATGAAGTGGTGCTACATTGCCCGCCTCACACTTTCAGAAGTACGAGCCAACAAAAGGACGACGGTTCTGAAAAAGATGCCACAGCAAACAACGCCACCCCAAAAAGCCAGCTGGCAAATGCCGCCGCTGATACGGTTTCTTGGCCAGCACATGATGTTTGGTTTCGCGGTCGGCGTGGCGTTGTCGTCCACATGGTACTGACCAATACGGCTGGACTTAAAGACCTGATCGCTGGCGACGGTCATCCCTATCTCGCGGTGTTCCTGTTCTCATTCATGTTCGCGCTGACCTTCGCGAGCGTCGCGATGGGTGTCGCCGTCATGACTATGAAGGATAAAGATACGCTCGCGAACGGAGCCAGCGGTGAGCCGACCAGAGCCAAACTAAACCCGCGGGCGCGTGATCAAAATGCGCATCCCGACGGAAAGCCGAGCTTCTTCAGCATGACAGCCAGTGGGCAGAAGCCGGTAAACGCCGACTGCAAAAGATTTAACCCGACGAACGCCGTCAGTCCAAGCCAGTACGGGCTGAAAAAATGCGCCAACACGAGGCTGAGCAGGATCATCGATCCAGCAAACGCCAACACGACACGATCAATTGTCATTTCTTGGTACTCCTTTTGGGCGACCCGCAGAACTCCTTGTAGAGAGTTGCCATCAGCCGGCGCACACGGCCGTCTGCGAGAGAATAATAGATGTTCTGCGCTTCGCGCCGCGTCGTAACGACGTTGTGTTCGCGCAGCTTTGCGAGATGCTGCGACAACGCCGATTGACTGAGCGGCATCATCGCCTCAAGCTCTGAAACCGAGACGCTCGCCGTTGTTCAGTTCACACAAAATCAGCAAGCGATGGCTGTTCGCCAACACCTTCAGCAGGTCTGCCACATCTTCGCTGCGGCTTTTGAGATCTTGCATATTCATGTTTGCTAAATTAGATATGTCCTTATGTTAATGTCAAGATTGCTTTGCGCTCACCGCGAGCCGCGATGGCGGGACTTCCAGGAGACGGCACAATGCGCATTCCCAACGCGGTCATTCTAAGATCGGCAGCTATCGCCGGCATTGCGTGGCAGTTTCTCGGTCAGCCTTGCAGCAAGCGGCCCGCTTGTGGTGCCCGCCATGGCCGCGGACGCAGCCTCACAAGCGCCCTTCCCTGTCACGCTCGCAGACAGGTCGATGACCTGAAATCGGTCTATGCGACGGTGCGCAGCAAGGACCTGATCGAAGCGCGCGTCCGCACGCCGGGCACGGTCGCGACGCTGAACGTCGATGAAGGCACGCCTGTCGAGCCCGGCCAAACGCTTGGCGCTGGTTGCCGACCCCAAGATCGCGCTCAAGATCAAGTCGCTCGACGCCCAGATCGTCGCCATCAAATCGCGGCTGGAAACCAGCAAGACCGAACTTGACCGCTCCGAGACGCTTGCGCTCCAAAGGCGTTCGCCGCAAACGCGCGTCGATCAGGCCCAAACCGCATTCGATGTTGCAACCAACGATCTGAAGTCCGCCGAAGCCGAGCGCTCGGTCGTCGTAACCCAAATCGATGAAGGCCGCGTGCTTGCACCAGCGGCTGGCCGCGTCTTAAAGTTCCGGTCACCGTCGGCAGCGTTGTGATGCCGGGCGAAAGCATCGCGACCATCGCCGCAAACGAGTTTCTGCTTCGGCTGGAATTGCCGGAACGCCATGCCCGGTTCATGAAAGCCGGCGACCCCGTTCAACTCGGTGATCGCGGCATGGCCGCTGACGGCCGCAAGCCAACCGAGGGCCGCATCGTTCAAGTCTATCCGGAACTGTCGAACGGCCGCGTGATCGCCGACGCCGAAGTGCCGGGCCTTGGCAGTTTCTTCATCGGCGAGCGGGTGCTGGTCTGGATTTCGGCCGGCAAGCGCGACGCCTACGTGTCCCGCGCCGCTTGCTGTTCAAACGCTTCGGCCTCGATTATGTCCGTCTCGCCGGCAAGGAAGCGGCTTCGACTCTGACGTTGTCGTCCAAACTGGCCGCAGCGCTGACGCCGCCGCTGACACCATCGAAATTCTGGCCGGGATTAGCGCGGGCGACATGCTGGTGCAGCCATGAGCAACCCCTCCCGCTTGGGGCTTTCAGGCAGCCTAACCCGCGCGTTCATCGCGTCACCGTTGACGCCTCTCATCCTGCTGGCAAGCCTTGCGCTCGGGCTGATTGCGCTGTTCGCACTGCCGCGCGAGGAAGAGCCGCAAATCTCGGTCCCGATGGTCGACATCTTTGTCTCGGCCGATGGCCTGAAGGGCGAAGATGCCGTCAAACTTATTACCGAGCCCCTTGAGACAATCGTGAAAGCCATCAACGGCGTCGAGCACGTCTATTCGAACACGCTCGATGATCGCGTGGTGGTCACCGCGCGCTTTTTCGTCGGCACGTCGTCAGATGAAGCCATTCTGCGTGTCCATGAGCGCGTGCGCGCCAACTACGACCGCATTCCGACCGGCATCCCCGAGCCGCTGATTATCGGACGCGGCATCGACGATGTTGCGATTGTCTCGCTGACGCTCGCGCCCAAACCCGGCATCACACGGTATCGAGGACAACGCGCTTTACCATATCGCCGAGAGCCTTCAGGTCGAGCTGGCCAAGCTCGATAACGTCGGGCTGTCCTATATCGTAGGTGGGCGGCCGGATCAGATCCGCGTCGAGCCAGACCCAGAAAAACTGGCGCTCTACGGCGTGACGCTGTCACAGGTGATCGGCAAAGTTCAGCAAGCCAACCGCTCGTTCCTGGCTGGCCGCGTGCGCGACAAGAACGAGAGCCTAGCAATCGCGGCCGGACAAACTCTGCAAGGCATTCCAGATATCGGCTTGCTGATCGTATCGACGCGCGACGGACGCCCTGTCTATGTGCGCGACGTCGCCAATATAGTTGTCGGCGCCAAGCCGCTTGAACGCCAAGTCTGGCATGCAGCACCGGCAAACGACGGCACACTAAACCGCGCGCCGGCCGTCACCATTGCGATTGCCAAACGCGCAGGCGCCAACGCCGTCGTGATCTCAGAAAGCATTATGCACCGCCTTGCAGCGCTGAAGGGCAGCCTGATTCCCGATGATGTCGGCGTCACCGTTACGCGCAACTACGGCGAGACGGCCAACGACAAAGCCAATGAGTTGCTGTTCCACCTCGGCCTCGCTACGCTTTCGATCGTGATCCTGGTCGCGCATCGCCATTGGCTGGCGCGAGGGCGCGGTTGTGCATGGTCGTCATCCCCGTCACGATTCTGCTGACGCTGTTTGCGTCCTGGCTGATGGGCTACACGATCAACCGCGTGTCACTATTCGCTTTGATTTTTTCAATCGGCATTCTGGTCGATGATGCCATCGTGGTGATTGAAAATATCGCGCGCCATTGGGGCATGAAGGACGGACGCAGCCGCAGCCAAGCGGCCATCGAAGCCGTCGCCGAAGTCGGCAACCCGACGATCGTCGCGACGCTGACCGTGGTGGCGGCCTTATTGCCGATGTTGTTCGTATCAGGCCTGATGGGGCCTTACATGAGCCCGATCCCAGCCAATGCGTCGGCGGCGATGGTGCTGTCGTTTTTCGTCGCGATGATCATCACGCCCTGGCTGATGATGCGCATTGGCAAGGTCTCCGGCGGCCATGAGGAACACGGTGCCAGCCTGTTGTCGCGCGCGCTATCTCGCGGCGGCCCGCCCGATCATTGCGTCCAAGCCGCGCGCCTGGATGTTCCTGGCAGCCGTCGGCGTTGCAACGCTCGCCTCGATGGCGCTGATTGCGACCAAAGCCGTGACCGTCAAGCTGCTGCCGTTCGACGACAAATCGGAACTGCAGCTGGTTGTTGATTTGCCAGCCGGATCGTCGCTTGAACAAACCGATCGCGTACTGACCGCTGCCACAGAGCGCTTGAAGGATCTGAAAGAACTTAGTTCCGTCCAGACCTATGCTGGCACGGCGGCACCGTTCAACTTTAATGGCCTCGTGCGCCATTCCTATTTGCGCAGCGAACCGCAGCAAGGCGAAGTCCAAATCAATCTGGCGCCCAAGGGCGAACGCAAACGGCCAAGCCACGTGATTGCGCTCGACGTCCGCCAGCGCCTGAAAGGTCTTGCCGCGCCGGACGGCACGACGATCAAAGTTGTAGAGGTTCCGCCCGGCCCGCCTGTCATCGCGACGCTGCTTGCCGAAGTCTACGGCCGCGACGGCGACGAGCGCCGCGCGGTTGCAGACGAGCTCCGCAAAATCTTCCGGCAAGTGCCGTTCATCGTCGATGACGACGTCAGCTATCGCGAGCGCGCGCCGCGCCTGCGCCTGACCATCAACCAGGACAATCTCGAATTCCACAAGGTCGAGGAACGCGACGTCTACGACACCATTCGCGCCTATCTGACGGGCGTTCCTGTCGGATATTCGCACAAGGGCGGCGGACGCCACCCGGTCGAGATCGCCGTGCAGGTGCCGAAATCTGCGCTGGCCATCACGCAGCAAACGCTGACGACGCCGGTGCCGGCCAACGCGCTGCCCGGCGGCCGCGCGATTGTCGAACTCGGCGACGTCGTGACCACCTCGCGCGAGGCACGCATCGTTTCCGATCTTCCGGCACAACGGACGGGCGGCCGAAATGGTCATGGCCGAACTGGCCGGCAGCTATGAAGCTCCGATCTACGGCATGCTGGCGGTCGCAGACCTCGTTGACAAACACGATTGGGGCACGCTGCCGAAGCCCGTCATTCGCTTCCACGGCCAGCCCGAAGACGAAATCAAGCCGACGCTGCTGTGGGACGGCGAATGGGAAGTCACCTATATCACCTTCCGCGACATGGGCGCGGCGTTCGCGGTCGCGCTGCTCGGAATCTACGTGCTTGTGGTCGCCCAGTTCGGATCGTTCAAATTGCCGCTCGTGATTCTGACGCCCGTACCGCTGACCTTGATCGGGATCATGATCGGCCACTGGCTGTTTGGTGCGCCGTTCTCTGCGACGTCGATGATCGGTTTCATCGCGCTCGCCGGCATCATCGTGCGCAACTCGATTCTGCTGGTCGATTTCATCGCCGGGCGGCGATCGAGTGGCGCATCGTTGCGCCATGTTCTGCTTGAAGCTGGCGCGATCCGCTTCAAACCAATCCTGCTGACCGCTCTTGCGGCCATGATCGGCGCTGCCGTCATCCTGACAGACCCGATTTTCCAAGGGCTCGCCATTTCGTTGCTGTTCGGCCTAGCATCGTCAACCCTGCTGACCGTGCTCGTCATCCCGGCGATCTACATCGTGATGCGCGATGACGGACGGGCCGAAGACGAAGCCCCAGCACAAAGCCCCACATAGCGAGAATGCGGCGCATACCCTATGGCTTTGGCACCATCCGGCCGCCACCGCTGGCGGACTTGAAGCCGTTCTTGGTCAGATACGACAGCACCTCGTTGGCGACCAGACGGCCATCCTCGGGCCGCACGAGCACGCGCGCGTTGGCAAGCAGCGGGTAGCCGTCGCCACCGCGGAGCAGGAAGTCGTTGGTCACGAGCGTATAGGTTTTGGCATCGCGAAGTTCTTCGCTTCCGATTACAATGCGCGAAATTCGCTGGCCAACCGGCGCTGATGGATCGAACGTCACCAGCGCGCCGGACACATTCGGGAAGCGGCCAGATGGCTCGGGCAACTTGCTCAAGCCGTATTCCAGAACCGCGCGGATATCACGGCCCTTCATTTCGACAACGACCGCCTTGTTGCCGAACGGCATCTCGGAGAGCACGTCGCGCCGGGTGAACTCGGCACCCCTGCGATAGTCCTTGCCACCGCGCAACCCGCCGCCATTCATCAACGCGATATCTGCCTGATAGCCGGCCCGCAGCGCATCCGCTACCAGATTGCCGAACAGATTTTCGTTCAGCCGGACGGTTGCCGAACGCGTGTCAAATCCCGCCACGACAGTCGCGACCGGAATGTCGAGTTCAGCCGACAGGACGCTTTCGTACTTTGCGACTTCCCGCGCGACGTCGGCATCCGGCTCGACTGACTTGGTATCTATCACGCGAAAAACCGGCGCCCACGTCATGCGACGGCCCTGCGGTGTCACCTCGACGCTAATGTCGGCCTCGATGACGTTCAAATGGAGGGCATCCTCGCCGCCTTCGACGAACCCAGTCTTGCCGTCGTATGTCCAATAGAGATCGTGATCGTCGCCCGACAACAGTAGATCAGCGGCACGCGCATCGATGAGCTTACGGTCGGTCTCGCGCGACGCATGCACGACCGCGATTACGAAATCCGCGCCAGCCTGGCGCAAAGCCGCTGTCTCGCGTTTCACTGCTTCGACCGTATCTGAAATACGCAAGTCTTCAGGGTTTGATTTCTTGGCGGCATCGTCAGCGGTCGCGCCCAAGATCCCGACTTTGATGCCATCGACGTCGATGATCTTGCTCTTTTGGACCAAGCCTTCGGCAGACCCATCGGCTGACGATAGATTGACCGCGTAAATCGGAAAGGCCGCTTCCTTCAGGCGTTTGATAAACACCGCTCTTCCGAAATCAAATTCGTGGTTGCCCGGCACGAACACATCTGGCGGCGTCATGTTCATCAAGGCAATCAGATGCTGGCCCTGATCGAACCCGCACATCAGGCACGGCGATATCGCGTCGCCAGCATGGACATATAAAAATGCCCCGTCTTTGGCTTGCACTGCCTTGGCCCGCTCGGCCTTGACAGCTGCCGCCAAGCGCGCATGTCCGCCGCGGCCCTGCTCGTCGCTCATTTTGTAGACGTCGCTGGCCAGCAAAATCCGCAGCGTCTTGGCAGACGCCCCGGACGGCAGCGCACAGAAGGCCAGCTGCGCCCCAAGCGCCATCTTCCAAGCAACCCGCCTGATGGATCGACCAGCGCCACCAGCAATCATTTTGATTTCACCCCGCACGTTCACAATTTTCAAAGCCATCGCGTCACCGGCCGCGCTTTAGGAACACACACTGAAGCTAGGTGCCGCGTGAATTCTGCAATACTGTGCCCTGGAAGTTTGATCCAGCTCAACATTGGGCCACGCCAATAGCCATAAACTGGCATGCAGGAGCTGGAATGGACAGGGCGGCACCGCTGTCCCGGGTCATCGCTCTTGCGACCAAACACAACCCCGGCGACGCCAAATTCCGCGCCTGTCGAATTTCTGACTGACCACCAACCGCACCTGGAAAGGCCCTTCAATGCAACACTATCACGCTGTCGTCTGGCTCGACCATCGCGAAGCGCGCGTCTTCTTCTTCGATCGCCACGCAGTCAATGAGGTCGACATCGCGACGCGCAGCCCCAATCATCACCTGCATCACAAAAAGGGTAGCATTGCCGGCAAACGGCAACCCGAGGACCAGCACTTCTATCACGAAATCATCGAATCTCTGAGACCCGCCAAGGAGTGGTTGATTATGGGGCCGGGCAGCGCCAAGCTCGAACTCGTGAAGCATGTCAATAATCACGATAAGACCTTGAGCGATCACATCGTTGGCGTGGAAACGGCGGATCACCCGACCGACAATCAGATCGTTGCCCACGCCCGCACCTATTTCAAAGCCGCCGACGCGATGCGTCCTCAACTCTGAGACAACATTTGCTATCATCTGGCGCGAGGGCACTCTTGAGGCTTGCAATCCATTTTCTATTGTTGGTACTCGCTTTGAGCGTGCCCGCCGTCGCGGGGGATGTTGATCCCGCGACGCTCAAGAAGGGTGAGGCACTGCTTCAACAAAATTGCAGCAAGTGCCACGCGGTTGGTGTTGACGGCAAAAGCCTGCACGAAAAAGCCCCGCCGTTTCGCGATGTTATGGGCCGTTATCCGGCCGAGAACCTCGCTGAGGCATTGGCGGAAGGCATTGTATCGGGCCATCCCGACATGCCTGAATTCACATTCAAAACCGATGAGATCGACGCCATTGTCGGCTACCTCGATAGCCTCAAACCGAAGCCATAACCTTATCGCGGCGACCGTGTCGCGGCCAGGAACCAGCTTACTGATATTTCAACAGCATAGCGCCGCGATATTTGACGCTGGTCAATGCTCACGATCCGTTTTCCTGCGACTACTGAACAGAGTCTTAGAGGGAATCATCCGATGCGCACCCACAATTCACTGACGGCTTTGGTTGTTGCGGCCGCCATTGTCGCAATCGCGACCCCCGTGTCCGCCGATGACGCTTGGGAAAAGCTCCTGCGTAGTCAACTGGACGATGGCCATAAATGCACGCTCTCGGGCGTCATCTTCGTCCGCGAAATGCCATCAGGCGACGCGATCATCTATTCCGGCCGCGCAAAATGCTTCGATGGCCGCGAATTCGATTTCTCGCAGTCTAAGCCGCACATGAAGTTTGACATCAAAGCCTGCGAGCCAACGGTCTGCTAGTCGCGCTCATTTGCAAGACGTGAGTGCCTTTGCAGAGCCCCTCCCATGTTCCGCAACAACCACGTTTTCGATAGTATTTGTTTGAGGATTTCAGCCATGGCTTTTAAAACCATCATCGTTAGCCTCAATCACGAAGACCGCGTGGCGGCGCTCGTGTCGGCCGCAGCCGTGATCGCGCGGCGCAGTGAAGCACACGTTGTCGGCCTCTATGTCATGCCGCCGCTGTTCATGCCGAGCGACGTCATTCTGCCGATGGGCTCTGAATTCTATGAGCAGCAGATCACCGATCACCGCGCACAGGCCGAGCGCATCAAGAAGCAGTTCGAGGACCTAACCCACGGCGAAGCATTCGTCGCTGAATGGCGCGTCCACGGCGATGCCCGCAGCGCCTATGAGACGATTGCAGACGGCGTTGTCGCGCAGTCGCGCAGTGCCGAACTTGTGATCGTCAGCCAGGCCTGTGATGGCGTGGCACCGCCGATGCTGACAGACATTCCGCAACGCCTCGCGCTCGAAAGCGGACGGCCCGTTCTGGTCATCCCCGTCACTTGGCAGCCGTGCGATTTCGGCCGCAACATTGCGATTGCCTGGAATGACTGCCGCGAGGCATCGCGCGCAACCTTCGACGCATTGCCGCTACTGCGCAACGCAAAGACCGTGCGCCTTTTGACCATCGGCGAAGCCAAGAACGACGACGGTGCCGCCACCCTAGCAGCTACCGGCGTCGCCTCCGCGCTCGCACGTCACGGGCTCAAAGTTGAAATCGAGACAATCAACGACACCAGCCGCAATGTTGGCCCGGCGTTGCTCGCACGCGTGGTCGCAGATGGTGCCGATATGCTCGTCATGGGTGCTTATGGCCATTCGCGCATGCGCGAGTTTATCTTGGGTGGCGCCACGCGCGACATCTTGAAGACCATGACAGTCCCCGTTCTGATGTCGCATTAATTCGCGGAGAGTATACGCTATGACATTGAAACGGATTCGCCTCGAACTGGCGCGCGATCATGATTTCCCAAATGGCAGTCACGAGCGTGGCTACGACTTCGCAGCCCCCCTCGACGACGACGGACATCTGGTTGCGGCTGAATGGAAGAAGACCCGCGAGCGCTGCCGCGTAAAGCGCTTTTGGCCGGGAGAGCCGTCCCCGATAGGCCACCTCGTCCATAAGCCGGGCGGCGCGTGGGCGTTCGACTATGACCCGGCAACCGACACTGACGATGAGACAGGCTTCAAGCTCAGCTCACACAAGTTCGCGCCCGGCGAATACGTGTCGTTCAAGGAGCATGACGGCAAGTTGCGCACCTTCATCGTGGCCGCCGTGACAGACCTGGACTGACGGTGGCCTGGACTGACGGTGGCCTGGACTGACAGGCTGGCGTTTGACTGACGGTGACTTTGACTGACGGCACCGCGTCAGAACCGGATCGGACGCGCTGGCGCTGCCGTGCGCGGGCGATCCAACAGCACAGCGTGAACATCGCGGCTGATCTGCCGGAACTCGTACTCCGCGGCGCCGAGACGAACGTCGAGCGGTATTATATCGGCCGTTGTATCGAAGCCCGGCTGGTGGCGTGCACGCCATGCCCGCAATTTTCCAAAAATACCCATCGTGCCCCTCCGCGTCGCCTCAGAACGCGGGTAGCCCGATTCGCTGTGGATCACCTGTGGATGACTGGCGGCGTCCACTTTATGCGCGGCTTTATTTTTCCGGCATCGACGCTATCTGAGGTCAAATGATGCTCTTGGCGTACAGATCTGTGCGCCGGTCGCGGAAGAAACCCCAGTCGGCGCGATAGCTTTCGATCTCCGCCAGATCGAACGTGTGCACCAGCACGCCGTCGTCCTTAGGGCCGAACGCCTCGACCAGCTCGCCCGTCTGATCGGCAATAAACGAGTGGCCATAGAAGCGTTGCTTGAGCCGCGCCATTGATCTCAAGGCCGATGCGGTTGGACGCAATCGACCGGCACGGCGTTCGACACAGCGTGGCCCTGCATGGCGCGTTGCCAGCGCTTATGAGTATCGAGCGCGCCGTCGTAAGGCTCGGAGCCGATCGCGGTCGGATAGAGCAAAATTTCAGCGCCGTGCAGCATCATGGCGCGCGCGCATTCCGGATACCACTGGTCCCAGCAGATCCCGACGCCGATGCGTGCCGTATTTTGTTGCCCACGCCTTGAAGCCAGTATCGCCCGGACGGAAATAATACTTCTCCTGATAGCCGGGGCCATCGGGAATGTGGCTCTTGCGATAGACGCCGAGTATTTCGCCGCCAGCATCGGCGATCACCACGCTGTTGTAATAGCGCGGACCGTCCTTCTCAAAGATCGAGATCGGAATAACGACCTTCAGAGATCTTGGCGAGTTTCTGCATCGCGACGACGCACGGATGAGTCGCCGCCGGATAAGCGGTCTCAAACCATTTCGGGTCTTGCTCGGTGCAGAAGTACAGGCCCTGAAACAGCTCCGACGGCAGGATGACCTGCGCGCCTTGCTTTGCGGCTTCGCGAACGAGGTCTTCGGTCTTCGCGATGTTGGCCTGCATGTCGGAGCCATAATCCGTCTGCAGTGCGGCAACGTCAGCGAGCGCTTGACCTTGCGCTTTGCTCATGCAGCGGGGCTCCTGCTGCGTGATGCAATGGAACGACCCGCCGCCGGCTTCGCCAGCACCGAGCAGCCCGCGTGACGACGACGCCGACAACCTTGCGATCCGGGAACACAGCTTGCAACGCCTTCAGCGCCGCGCCTTCGGTGGCCGTTCCATAGACGGGCACAACGACGACGCCATTCGCAATGATGAAGTTCATGTGCGACGCGGGCGAAACCTCGCCCAGCCGATTGCGATAGAGGCCTACGCCTGGAATGCGCACCACGTCGAGCTTGCGCCCGGCTGCGTCGGTCGCAGCGCTCAGCACGCGCGCGATTGCGTCCAGCGTCGCAGCGTTTGGATCGTCGGGCCCGGCCGGCGCCTGACAGACGACGCGGCCCGGCGCAACGAAGCGAGCGATATTGTCGATGTGGCCGTCCGTGTGATCGTTCTTCAAGCCTTCATCGATCCAGATGATTTTCTTGGCGCCAAACGCGTCGCGAAGCGCCGCTTCCGCCTGATCCTTGGTCCAGCCGTTGCGATTGGGATTGAGCAGCGTCTGCCGCGTCGTCAGGATCGTGCCTTCGCCGTCCTGATCGATTGCGCCACCTTCGAGCACGAAATCGAAACGCCGCACGGGTGTTGCCGCCGCGCGCGCGATATCATCGCCGACGGTCGCATCGTCGGGCAGATCGTACTTGCCGCCCCAGCTGTTGGTCTTAAAACGCAGCGCAACCGCACCCTCGGGCGTTGCCGCGAAAATCGGCCCGGTGTCGCGCAGCCAGATATCGCCGTACTTGGCGCGCACCAGGTCTGCCGTGGCACCGAGCGCCGCGCGTGCCGATGTTTCCGCCGCGGCATCGTTGACCAGGACGCGCACTTTGTTGGTGCCGGCGCCAGCGCGCGCACCAGATTGGCTAGATCGTGGCGCGGGCTTTCAAGATCGCCGCCCCACTCGTCGGTGTTCGACGGCCACGCGGTCCAGATCGCCTTCTGCGGCGCCCATTCGGCCGGCACACATAACGCTCCCTGCCAACCTTCGACTTGACCATCTTCATGTATCCTTAAATGCTAGCCCGGCGCATGAGACAGCGGCGGCCATGACTGCAAGTCTCAGCCTTACGCCTTGTTGGCGATCGGCAAGTCTTCTTCGGTGTAGATCGAGTACATCGGCTCGTCCTGCAGGATCACGTCGTTGTAGTCGCCATAGCCGTTGAAGCGCGTCGACAGCGCCCGGCCATAGGCGCCGATGTTGCCGATCTCGATATAGTCGCCTTCGCGCACCGACGCTGGCAGCAGGAACGGGCCCTTCATGTGATCGATCGAGTCGCACGTCGGACCCCAGAATTCGAACGGCACCAGCGGCTCGTTCGGATCGAGGCCTTCGCGGATCAGGCGCACGGGGAACACGAAGCCGAGCTGCGCGCTATCGTACAGCGCGCCATAGCCGCCGTCGTTGATGTAGAGTTCGTCGCCCTTGCGCAGATCGACCTTGACGATCAGGCTCTCGGCTTCGGCCACAAGCGCGCGGCCCGGCTCGCAGATCAGCCGGCAATGCTCGGTCACCGGCATCTTTTCCATCGACGCCTTGATCACGTCGATGAAGTCGGAAAGCCGCGCGGGCACGCTGTCGGTATAGCGCGACGGAAACCCGCCGCCGACGTCGATCGCATCAACGACAACGCCGGCCTTGACGATCAGCTTTTTGACTTCCTCGAACGCCATGCCATAGGCGTCCGGCGTCGTCGTCTGCGAGCCGACGTGGAACGTGATGCCAAGTTCGTCCGCCACCTGCCGCGTCTTGACCAGCAGGCGCTGCGCTTCCTTGCCGACGACGCCGAACTTGCGCTCCAGCGGAATGCGGCTGTTCTTCGCCGGCACCGCGATGCGCACGAACAGTTCGAGATCCTTGGCGCCGCCGGTTTCTTCGACG
The DNA here is from genome assembly GCA_963802015.1 of uncultured Alphaproteobacteria bacterium. Classification (GTDB taxonomy): domain Bacteria; phylum Pseudomonadota; class Alphaproteobacteria; order Sphingomonadales; family Sphingomonadaceae; genus Novosphingobium. The sequence continues at coordinate 71,810 of CAWDHB010000001.1, read as the reverse complement.
ATCTTCTGCAGCTCGTCTTCGCTGTCGAGCGCAAAGCATTTGATGTCGTAGTCGAAGTACGCCTTGCGGATGGCGTGACGCGATTTGACCGGATGCATGAAATGCAGCCGCACGCCGGGTATGGTCGCTGCGTCTTCAAGCTCGACGACGGACGCGACGTCGAACTGCGTGATGCCCGCGCCGTACAGCGCGCCGAGCAGAAACACCGAGCTGTTGGCCTTGTAGGCGTAGGCGACTTCGCCCGGAAAATTCTTGGTGAACCAGCGCGCGGCGCGGCCGGCCGCGTGCGGACGGGCGGCAAACACCGGGATATCCGGCTTCAGATCCGTCACCATTTCCAGGGCTGTGCTGAACTTTTCCATGTCGAAGAGAGGCCTCCACCTCAGCCACCAGGCAAAAACCGTTTCCTCACACGCGCACGCGGAAACTCGCTGCATTTAGGGGCCCCTCCCCCCCCTGTAAAGAGACTTTTGGAACCGCCAGCCAAGACGGTAACCAGATCGCGGCCGCTGACTCGCCACGCGACCGCATTTAGGTCACGACAGCCATTGACGTGTTCGATTGAAGCCGCCATTGACGACCACGCGCGAGAGGCGGGAAACGTTGCGGGCCGCGAACGGTTGCGGCGCTTCGATCTAAGGACTGCTCATGACCGGCACTGCTGGCGCTCGTTTCAGCCAATCCCGATGCGGCTTTAACGGCCGGCGGGCTGTTGATCGGCCTGCTGTTCGGCGCGCTCGCCAGCGCCACCAACTATTGCACCATGGGCGCGATCTCGGATTGGCAAGCTGCGGGCACCACCGGCCGCCTCGGCGCCGTCGCGCTGGCCGCAGCGACTGCCATCATCGGCGCACAGCTGCTCGACGCTGCCGGCGTCACCGACTCTGTCAAAATCGGTTTATCTCAATCCGCGGCATCAACTGGGCTTGGCGCGATTGGCGGCGGACTGCTGTTTGGAGGCGGAATGGTTTACGCGGGCGGCTGCCCGAGCCGAACACTGGTGCGCGCGGGCAGCGGCGATCTGCGCGCGCATCGTGTCTCTGCATCGTCTTGGCGATTGCCGCATACGCGACGATCAGCGGTGTTTTCGGGTCGCTGCGGGTTGGGCTCGACGGCGCCACGGCGCTCGATGTCAAGCGCTTTGGCGCTGCCACTCAAAGCCTCACCGATTTGACCGGGACTGACACCGCGGTGGTTGCCGCCGCCCTGGTCGCCAGCCCCCTGTTGCTATTTGCTATCGCACGGGGCGGGCGTGCTGTCCGAGCCTGGCAATCTTGTCGCCGGCCTCGGCGTTGGCGCATTGGCTGTCGGCGGTTGGCTGCTGACCGGCCTCGCGCACGATGATTCGCAGCCAGCCCGTCCCACCCGCTTCCCTGAGCTTTGTGCGCCCCGTCGCCGATGCCATCGATTGGATCGAGCGATCAACGGCGCTCGGCCTTCCGGGCTTTGGCGCCGCCAGCGTGTTCGGCGTGTTAATCGGCGCATTCATGGCGAGCGCAATGACGGGTCGTTTGAATGTGGCCGCGTTCGCGGATCAGGACGATCTCAACGCGTCACATCTTGGGCGCGGCGGCGATGGGAATTGGCGGCGTGCTGGCGCTCGGCTGCTCGATCGGGCAAGGCGTCACCGGCCTCTCGACACTATCGGTGCAGTCGATCCTGGCCGCAGCCGCGATCTTTGCAGGTGCGGTTCTTGGCCTGAAGCGCCTCGAACGAAGCCTGTGAACGCAGCCTGTGAACGCAGCCTGTGAACGTAGCCTGTGAACGTATCCTCTGACTTAGTCGCGCCCGATCACGACAACCGCGCGGCCGTCGCGCAGCGCCATGCCGGGCGACGTGTCGGCGCGCGCGGGTTGCAGGCCTGTCTCCGCGATCCTGGCGGCGGCGCTGAGCTTGCGCTTTGGCAACGCGCGCCTTCTCGGCCTTTTCCGGATTGCGGCGCAGCTCGGCTTCCGTCACCAGGGTATCTTGAATGAAATTTTCCCAATTGCCGAGCAGTGTGAAGCGCTGACGTTCGAAATCATGTTCGATGCCGGTCGGCGGGCTGTGGACCGGTTGAACAGCGGGCGAGCAGCGTCTCAGTACCGTCAGCCTTGAAGCGCAGCTGATAGGGCGCGTCGGCGGCCGGAACGCTGATCGTCTTCCCGGCTTGGACGAGGTTGTCCTTTTCGAAGTCGTTTGGAAACAGCACCGTCGCCTTGCCCTCGGCATCGATGCTGACGAGGGTGAGGAAGCAATCGGTATCGGCTTCGGCTTTCAGCGTCACAAGATCGCCCGCCGTTGGCACCAGCTTGTCGATCCATACGCTCAGCCCAATTTCCGATTTCATTTCGCGCAAGAACCCGCCGGTGCCGCGCGGCGCATGCGGCTTGTCGATGCCCTTCAGCAATGCAAACAAGCGGTCAAGATCGGAGCGTGGCAGAACGCCTTGCTGCAAGCGCCGTGCGAGTGCCGCGGCCGCGCCTTGCGTCGCGCTCAACGTCTTCATAAACTGGTCGCGGTCGAGCCCGGCTTGCGCAACCGCCGCCTTCACGTCCGATCCGCCGCGATAGTGACGCGCAAGTGCCGTGACGATCTCCTCGCCTTTGACGGTCAGTTCGGGATCAATTCTGGCGGCCTGCAAAGCTGCGCGATACCGATCGTTGTCGCCGCTGACCAGCAATCCGGTTTCGCTGTCGTTGGAATACATGGCCAGCGCCGCGTCGCTGATATCCTTGGCAAGCGTCGCGCCGGGCGCCGCTGCGTGCGGGCGGAAGTCATCCTTGGTGACCGCGATGCCGGTGACGTGGCAGGCAAAGCAATTGCTGCCCGGCTTGGTGACGGGCTCAAGCGCGTTGCTTTCCGTGCCGGCGAAGGCTTTCTCCATACCTGGCAGAACACGGTCGACGCGATTGCCGGCCGTATCAAAGACGGCGTAGGCGAAAAAGCCATTTGGCAGCGCGAACACAGCGCGGATTTCATCGGGCTTGAATGGCGTCTTGATCGATGGCGACGCTTTCGGCCCGAGCGGACGTTCGAACAAGTCCTGATCCGCTGTACTGGTTGCGAAATCGTACATCAGCCACATCGGCCCGCGCCCGCCGGCATGGCGTTCGGCCAAGCGATTGCCGCGCGTGATGCAACTCGAACGCACGGCCACGCGCCGCGCCGCCGCCGTCTTGATGCCCTGGTCGATATCGACGCCATTCATTTTGGCGAGATCAGAGAGCTTCGACGGCAAGCCCAGAAGCGCGTAATAGAGCGGCGGCTCCGAGGCAGCGGCCGCAAACCAGTCGCCGTTGATAATCGGGATCGCCGCTCCTGCAGCTGCGCGGATATCGGCTGGCACGCTGATCTCGGGCAACAGCGGATAGTCGCGCTGAATGAGATCCCAATGGCCCGAAACCCATCCAAAGTCCGACAGCTTAACAGCAAACAATGTACCCGCGGTATCAAGGGCCGTCAGGCGCGCGGGCTCTGGCGCCCACGACAGTGCGTTGAACAACTTGGTCAGCGCCTGACTGTAGGCCGCAATATCGGCCGCTGGAACGCAGGAATTGTAAAGATGCGTCAGCGAAACAAAACGCAGATCTTTGGCGCCGTCGCGCTCGATGCGTTGCGCTTCCCGGATCGCCGTATCGCGCTCTTCAGCCGGCAAAGGTTTGCGGTCAGAACACGTTTGGACTGCTGGATTGAGGTCGCTGATCCAATCGCGCACGGCTTCAATGTCGTCGGGGCGCGGCTCTGAGCCGTCAGCGATGTCCGTATAGATGTCGAGCGGGGCATGCCGTGTCACCAGCATATCGTAGACCGGCGACGCGTCAGGCAGTCCGGGCCGGACCGCCAGCGGGTCGCGTGCAAGTTCATCGATTGCCAGAATGTTGGCGATGCCGCCCGACGCCAACGGCTGGCTCGGTCTTGCCTGTTTGATGGCAGCGGGCGCAGTGGGCATCGAATACCGAATAGGCCTTGGCAGCCCGGGCCTCGTCAGGCCGCGCCGGCACTTTGAAGTTCGGCAGGGGCTTTGGCGCGCGCACAATGACGGGCGCGGGAGGCAGCACTGGCGCAGCGGGGGTTGCCGCATCAGCCGGCGCGGAGGAAGGCTTCTCAGTGGCTGGTTTATCAGCGGTTGGCTTATCGGTCGCTGGTGCTACAGGCGATGCAGCATCCGGCAATGTCTGGGACTGCGTGGCCGGAACCTGTTGCGCGTGCGGACGACCGGCACTCAAAACCGCCACCAGCACCATCGCACAGACGCCAATGCCGCGGTTGGCCCGCAGTCTCCTCACGTCGCTCTTCTGCATTCCCCGAACTCCAGCGGCGCACTTGCAGCCTCTTAGGCCGCTGTTTCATTGGCACAATAAAGGCCGGCACGGCCCGCGCCTAGTGGCCATCACGGCTCAGGTCCGTTGGCGGCCACCGCTCGTTACCGCTCGGCCACGGCTGTCAGTGCCTGGCGGGTCGCTGAATTGAAAAAGCCATGAATACCACCGTCGTACAGGCCTTTGGCTGCCAACTGCTTCTGGATTTGACGGCGCGTCGCAAAGGTCCAGCCTTGATTGGTAATATCGATAAAGCGGCCTTCCTTGTGGCCAGCCTGCACCGCCTTCAGCGCCAGCTCGGCCGCGCGCGCGGAGCTGCGCGTCACGCCGCGCCCATAGTCATAGAGGCGCGCCAGTTCTACCATCGATCCGGCATGCCCGAGGGCGGCGGCGGCCGAGAAGCGTTTTTGTGCACTGACGGCGTCGGCGCGTCCGCCTTGGCCCTGAAGGTCCATCAGCGCTAGGTTGTACATGGCGCGCGTGTGGTTGAGGTTAGCAGCCGCCTTATAGAGACGGCGCGCCTCAGCCGGATCACGCGCAACGCCTTTGCCCTGACTATAGAGATAGCCAAGACTTGTCATGCCACCCGGATCGCCGCCATCGGCGGCACCGCGATACAGCCGCAAGGCTTCAACAAGGTCGGGCGCGGCACCTTCACCAAACTCGTGCATGGTCCCCAGCGCCGCCATGGCCGCTGGATATTGGGCATCTGCCGCCCGCTCATACCAGCGCGCGGCTTCGAGCAAATCTTTGGAAACACCCCGGCCTTTGTCGTGCGCCCGGCCAACACTGTACATCGCCGCCGACAAGCCCTCCACAGCTGCCTCGGTGTAGAGTTGATAGGCGGTTGTGAGGTCTGCTGCTGACGCACTTTCCGTGTCGAGTGCGCGAGCCTTATCGTAGGCCGCCATGGCCGCCAAAAACCGCGCACTGACATCGCTTCCGACGGTCGCCATCCAAGACCAAGGCGTGCGCGTCCGCAGCGCTTCGAGCCGGGCAATGCGGACGCTCGCAAGCTCGACAAACAAACCGTTGGGATACTGTTGAATGTGGGCCTGCAGGATAGCCGCATCGTTGCTCGACTTGATCAATTCCCATGCCGCCATTTCGGCGAAGCGGGCGGCCGAGGCATTCGAGTCGCCGCTCGCGGCTGCGCTGCCGCCCGGGTTCAGTGTTACGCCCGGCATAAAGTAGAACTGGCTGACGAGTGACGAATGCTCCCACGGCGTCTGGCGATTGCCAGTGCGCTCAAGAACATGCCGCCGGGTTGCGCGGAAGACGTCTTCAAGCGACGCCCCGACGCTCATCATTTCGCTGGCAAGGGCTGCGGTATAGGGGCTATTGGCCCCGATGCCATCGTCGGCAAGCTGGCCGGGGCCTGTTGCATACGCGATGATGGTTCCTGTTGGCGCAACCACCGACGCCAGACCGTAGACGGAGGCTGTCCATCCGGCAGCTGAAAACGGATTGTCGCGGCACGCATCCAGCACCACGATATTGAGACGGGTATTCGAGCGCGCCATTGTCCGCATTACGCTTTGCAGCGGCACGCCGTATTCGGTGACATCTTCCGTGCTCGCAATGTTGGCGCCGAGCGGGATCAGATAGTTGTCGCCATCGACCTGCACGCCGTGCCCGGCATAGTAGAATAGCGCCACCGCGCCCGGCGTTTGCAGCTTGCTGCCGAAATCTGAGATCGCACTGCGCAATTCGTCTGCCGTACCGTCCATGACGGTCATGACTTCAAACCCGGTGGCCGCCAGAGAGCGCGCCATCAGGCCAGCGTCGTTGCGCGGGTTCTTCAACCGGTTCGATGGGTAACTTGCGTTACCAATCACCAGCGCCACGCGCGCCTCAGCCAGCGCCGGCGAGACCGGCAAGCCGAATGCCAGCGCAATGACAACCAGCCACAGCGCCGCCAAGGGGAGCGCGCGCGGCCCGGTAACCTTGTTCAGCCTGGCGGCTGCCATCACGTAACGCCTCCAAACGAATCCTCGCCGGAAAATAGTCGGCTGGGGCCGCGCGGCTACCCCTCCGCGCCACTCATCCCCGCCTTTCGCTGGGTTGTACCCACGTCCTGCACTAACCCAATACGCGGAATGTTCTTCTATCGGGCCAGCGACACACCTTAAGATTGCCGGCACGACGCACCCATGCCTCGCGAGACCCCATTCATCCTATGCCCACCGGCGGCGAAATCCTGATCGATATCCTGGCAACCGAAGGCGTGCGGCACGTCTTCACGGTGCCAGGCGAGAGCTTTATCGCAGCGCTCGACGCAATGCATAGCGACGTCCGCGTGCGCCCCATCACCTGCCGCCATGAAGGCGGCGCGGCCATGATGGCCGAAGCAACTGGCAAACTCACCGGGCGGCCGGGCATCGCCTTCGTGACGCGCGGACCAGGCGCCGCAAATGCCGTCGCTGGCGTTTACGTCGCGCATCAAGACGCAACGCCGATGATCCTGTTCGTCGGGCTGCCGGCGCGGGCCATGGACGGCATGCCGTCGTTTCAAGCCATCGATCTCAAGGCAATGTTTGGCGGCATAGCGAAATGGGTTGTCAGCGTGCCGAACGCCGCGCGCCTCGACGCTATCCTCGCACGCGCCATGCGCACGGCTCGCGATGGCCGCAGTGGTCCCGTCGTGATCGGCATTCCGGAAGATGTGCTGAGCGAGACGATTGCTACCCACAACTATGCAGCAATCGAGATCGGCCTGCGCGCGCCAACGGCGGCGGCGCTAGATGAGATCCGGCACGCGCTTGCCTACGCCGAACGTCCACTTATCGTTGCGGGCGGATCAGAATGGTCGCCAGAGGCCGCAACCAATCTCGCGATTTTCGCTGAGCGCTTCGATCTCCCAGTTATTGCATCGTTCCGGCGCCAGGATCATATCGACAACCGCCATCGCTGCTACGCGGGCCACGCAGGCTTCTCGGTCGATCCATCGCTATCGGCCGGTCTCAAGGCCGCCGATCTGGTGATCGCGATCGGCACGCGGCTTGGCGACATCACCACGCAGGGCTTCACGCTGTTGAGCGGAGCGACGCCCAACCAGAAGATCATTCACATTGCGCCCGATGCCGGAACGCCTGACAATCCAGTTTCGGCCACGATGTCCGTACCGGCGTCCGCCATTCTTGCTGTGGCTGATCTGGCGGCGCTGCCGTTACCAGGCAAGCGCCCGCCGTGGGGAATCTGGCGGCGTGATTTGCGTGCGGCCTATGAAGCGTCGCTGCGTCCACAACCAACACCCGGCGACGTCCGGCTGGAAAGTGTGATTGCAACCCTTTCAAAGATGCTACCGCACGATGCGATCGTCACCAATGGTGCTGGCAACTACGCAGCGTTTCTGCAGCGCTACTTTACTTACAAATCCTATCCTTCGCAGCTGGCGCCCGTCTCCGGTTCAATGGGCTATGGCCTACCTGCCGCGATTGCCGCCAAACTTGCCGAACCACACCGCACTGTCGTCGCGTTTGCCGGCGACGGCTGTCTGCAGATGACGTCGCCGGAGTTGATGACGGCCGTGCAGTTCGGTTTGCCGCTTGTCGTGATCATCGCCAACAACGGCACGCTCGGCACCATCCGTATGCACCAGGAGCGCCGCTATCCCGGACGGGTCGTCGCAACCAGCCTCATGAACCCAGACTTCGTGGCATTTGCAAAAAGCTGCGGAGCGCATGCCGAGCGCATCGAGACGACTGACGGCTTTGGCGCGGCGCTTGAACGCGCGCTTGCAAGCCGAGCGGCCAGCGATCATTGAACTGGCACTCGACATCGATGCGATTTCGCCACGCGAAACGATCCAGTCCATCCGCGCCGCTGCTCCAAAACAGAACGGCACTTAAGACCTCATTAAAACCTATGAAAAATCGCTTAATTTAACACTTCGGCCATTAGCCATGCGAACGACTTCAAATCGACTAACAAGAGGTTATCGGTTACAAAGTCCTTACCTGATCCGCTGACACCTAACACCAACCGGGTAAGCAAATGGACCTCAAAGCCGCTAGCCTCGCAGAAGACAAAGCAGGTCGCCTCGCACGCGCCAGCATGTTCATCTGCTTCGTTATCGCGAGCGTGATGCTGATTGCATCGCTTGCCATGGCGAACGGTCCCAATGCCCTCCACCCGGCCCATGCCAATCTTCCCGCGTCCACACTGAACTGATCGCAACTTAAACTGATCCCGCTCCCGACTGATCCCACACGCCTGAACTGATCCAACTTCCCTTGGGCCTCACGCTTTTCCCGGCGTGGGGCCCAAATCCGTTTTGGGGCCGCAACCTTCAAATGCGAGCGTCACTCGAAGCCGTCAGCGCGGCCCGGCGCCCGATCCCTTAACAACGACGGTGTATCCTTGCGCACGCAAGTCCGTGACCACGGCGTCAAGATGTGTCGCTATCGCGCGTCTCAACGACCAGGTGCAACTCGGTTCCTTTGGCCGGCACATCGGTAAACACGCGCTGATGATAGACCTCGACCACGTTGGCGCCCGCGCCCCCGATCACGCCCGCAACCTTTGCGAGCTGACCGGGCCGATCGGGAATATCGATCGCAAGCCGCGACAAGCCGTCCATCGCGCGCCAATTCGCGCGTCAACACGCTGGCCAGCAGCCGCGTATCGATATTGCCGCCGCACAGGATCAGCCCGACTTTGTGGCCCTGATAGCGGCGCGGATCCATGATCATGGCGGCAAGACCTGCAGCACCCGCGCCTTCCACGACGGTCTTCTCGATCGTGATCAGAAGTGTGACCGCGCGTTCGAGATCGGCTTCGGACACCAGCACGATATCATCGACCAGCTCTTCGATGATCGGCCGCGTTATTTTACCCGGCGTCGTGACCGCGATGCCTTCGGCCAGCGTGTCGCCGCCAACCGCCAAATGCGATCCCTTGATGGCGTTCAGCATCGACGGATAAAGCTGCGCTTCAACGCCGATGATGCGGATTTTCGGATTGATGTGCTTGGCTGCAATCGCGACGCCTGAAATCAATCCGCCGCCGCCAATCGGCACAATCAGCGTATCGAGCGCCGGCACAGCACCCAGCATTTCAAGCGCAACCGTACCCTGGCCCGCGATCACTTTGGGATCATCGAACGGATGGATGAACGTCAAGCCGTGTTGCTGCGCCGTAGGTCGTTGCAAACGCCGATGCGTCTTCAAACGACGCGCCATCCAGAATGACTTTAGCGCCGAGCTTGCGGGTGTTCTCGACTTTGACGGTTGGCGTGGCGGACGGCATCACGATGGTCACCGGAATACCGAGGCGGCGGGCGTGATAGGCGACGCCCTGCGCGTGGTTGCCAGCCGACATCGCGATGACGCCGCAGGCGCGCTCTTTTTCAGTCAGAGACGCCAGCTTGTTGAGCGCACCACGCTCTTTGTAGGCTGCCGTGAACTGCAAATTCTCGAACTTCAGCCAGACCTCGGCGCCGAACATTTCGCCAAGCGTGCGGCTGATGTCGAAATCGGTATTGATCACAGCGCCCTTAACGGTCTCCGCCGCGCGTTCAATATCGGCGAACGTCACCGGCAACGCCGCGATGCCGCGCTTGGTTTGAGCAGATTTCATGGCCCGTCTTTCTGGTCTCTACACTAATCGTGAGTGGCAATCCGAATCTCGAATTCCGCGACATGGCTACCATACGGCGATTGCGGGCCCTGCGCGCAAGGTGCAATAAACCGGCGGCAAGCAGCCTGGTGACATCAGTGGGGAGCGATACGAAATGGCAAAGGCCGCGTGGCTTGGATTGGGCGTGATGGGCTTTCCGATGGCGGGGCATCTGGCCAAGCGCGGCGGTCACGACGTTACCGTCTACAATCGCACCAGCGCCAAAGCTGACGCCTGGGTTGCAAAAAATCAATGTGGGCGGACCGCCGCAACCCCGGCGGACGCGGCGCGCGGCGCTGATTTCGTATTTGCCTGCGTCGGCAATGATGATGATTTGCGGTCCGTCACCGTCGGTCCTGACGGCGCATTCGCGGCCATGAAACCGGGCAGCATTTTTGCAGATCACACCACGTCTTCCGCCGAAGTCGCGCGCGAACTGGCAACGGCTGCTACGGCGCGCGGTTTCACGTTTCTCGATTGTCCGGTGTCTGGCGGCCAAGCCGGTGCCGAAGGTGGCTCTCTGAGCATCATGTGCGGCGGCGATGAGATAGCCTACGCCGCGACTGAGCCGCTGATGACAAACTACGCTAAAAGCCTGCGCCGCATCGGCGGGCCGGGCGCGGGCCAGTTGACCAAAATGGTCAACCAGATTGCGGTTGCTGGCGTGATCCAGGGGTTGGCGGAAGCGATCCACTTCGCGGAACAAGCCGGTCTCGATCTCGACGCCGTCATGGCCACGATTTCCAAAGGCGCGGCACAGTCATGGCAGATGGAAAACCGCTGGAAGACCATGCACGACCGGCAATTCAATTTCGGCTTCGCGGTTGATTGGATTTTGAAAGACCTCGGCATCTGCCTGCGCGAAGCAAAGCGCAACGGCGTCAGACCTGCCGGTAACCGCAATGCTTGAAACTTACTATGCAGAAATCCAAGCGGACGGCGGCAATCGCTGGGATTCATCCAGCTTGATCACCCGGCTCGGCAAGTCCGCCGCGCAAACCGGCAACCTAACGGCCAGCGCGCGGCGCTTAGCCTGCTAACTCTTGGCATCTGCCTTCGCCGCACTCGACGAATTGGCGAACTGCAACGGCAGCGAGGTGGTATACTTCATTTGCTCCATCGCAAAGGCTGACGAGACCTTGGCGATCTCAATGCGCGCGATCAGCTTCTTGTAGAATGCATCGTATGCACCAATGTCGGGTACCGCGACGCGCAGCAGATAATCGACCTCGCCGGACATACGGTAGAATTCGACGACCTCGGGGAAATCGGCGACGGCTGTATGAAATTTTTCCAGCCATTGGTTGGAATGCTGGTCGGTCTTGATCGACACGAACACCGTCACACCGGCGTTGACCTGATGGGCGTCGAGAAGCGCGACCCGGCGGCGGATTATGCCGGCCTCCTCAAGTTTTTGAACGCGCCGCCAACAGGGCGTCGTCGATAGCCCGACCTCCTTGCCGATATCGGCAACCGGTCGGGTGCAATCCTCCTGCAATATCCGCAGGATCTTGATGTCCATATCGTCCAACATGGCAGCACCTGCTTTTGGAATACATTTTTCTATTTTTGAGGCCTCTTGAGACATTCATTTTGCGGAAGACATAAGTCAATCTGCAATTTGGTATTTTTTTGCGCGATTGGCTGTGTTGTGCATTGCACGCAAAGACCGGAACGCTTACACTTCAACAGGTTCCAACAGGCAAGTGTTCCGGGTCGTCATGGTCGCCAGCACAGCACTGAACGCGTCATATTCCGTCTCTGGCTCGCTGACCGAGGCCGATTTCCAAGCCGTTGCTCGCGCCGGGTTCGCGACCGTTATCAACTTCCGGCCAGACAACGAGACGCCGGGCCAACTCGAAAGCCAAGACGCCGCCAAGGCCGCACGCGCGGCGGGGCTCAGCTATTTTCATATCCCGGTTGCCAAGTTCAATGTGTTTGCTGACGCCGTCGTCTCGGACACTGCCCGCGTTTTTGAAGAGGCGCACGGTCCAGTCCTTGGGTATTGCGCCTCGGGGCAACGGGCGGCCATCGTGTGGGCGGCAGCTCGTGCCCGCATTACGCCCGTCGATGATGTCTTGGCGGCGCTCAAGGCGGCCGGCTTTGAATTGAGCTTTCTACGGGATGACCTTGAAGCCCAAGCCGGCCGCGTCCATTGGGATGTTGAGCACGCAGCAGCAACTGTTTCCGCGCAAAAGGCCGAACTGGCAGCCGCTTAGGCTTGCGCACTTGGCCGCCGGGAGACCTCATCATACCAACGCTTGAGATTGCGTGCGCCATCGGGCATCGCCAGCCTTGCAGGCTTTAGGAAATCGATTGCCACCAGCGCCGTGATATCTGCAATCGAATAGTGATCCCCTGCGATGAACCGGCTGTCGGCGAGGCGGGCGTCCAGCATCGCCAAATCGGCCTCGACCTTCGGCTTGTTGGCCTCGCCCCAGGCTGCGATCTGCGGCACTTCAAGATGCGCCATCTTGGGGTTCAGGTGCCGCAACACCTGGGTGATATGGTTGAATAGGCCTTGTTCCACGCGCCTCTGCCACATCTCAACCGTCGCACGATCGAACGCATCGCTCCCGAATAACGCCGGGGCAGGCTGAAGCTCTTCAAAATACCGGCAGATCGCTACTGTCTCCGACAGCGTGCGGCCATCATCGAGCACGAGCACCGGTACGCGCTGCCACGGATTGATGCGCGTGAACGCCTCTGTCTTGGTATCGCCTGCCATCAAATCGAGTTCCTGGCCCGCGACGGTGATCCCCTTCTCAGCCAGGAAGATGCGGACGCGCCGCGGATTTGGTGCAGCCCGGGTTTCAATGATATGCACGTCGTATCCTCCGCTCACATTCCAATGCCGCGCTCATGACGCCACTCGCGCGGCTGTTGGAATTCTGATCCCCAGAGACCGCGCCGCTTGGCTTTGGCATCGCCCTGCTCGCGCAGATAGCCGCCATAAGCGACCGCCATGCCCGACGCGACCATGCCGGCATTGAGATCACGCCCGCCAGCCGAGCAGGTGGCGAGCAGACGGCTATGCTTGTCGCGCTCAATCACGTTGCACTGCACGACGTCCTTGCCGATCAAACGGCGGAGTTCGTCGCGGGCCGCATTCCCGCACTCCCATGGCTGGCCGTCCTTGGTGCACGATCTGCCGGCCTTCGGGCGCGTCGATACCCTTCATGCGGACTTCATCACGGCCGACAAACATACTGTCGCCATCGATCGCGCGGGCCGCGCCGGAAATCTGACCAGGTGCCGGGCCGCTGCCGGTGGTGCGCCCGGTCGTGCTGCGCTGGCCTGCTCCGGGCAGGTGGTCTTGACCGAAAAACGCGCCCAATGCCGCTACAATCAGCGCCGCAATCCACTTGGTCAGCTGCCGTTGTACGTCCCGGCTGATGTATTGCATCTCCCACCCTCAAATTACGAACGTGACGTTAAAGGTTAATTTATTGATTTCTAGCCATTTTAGCTAACGGGGTCATGCCACTCGACGCGTGACGGATTGCCATTGGGATAACGGTTCACGCGATGGACGACAACGCCGAGAGCGTCGATAAACCAGAACGGCGTGCCAACCGGCGTCCGCGCGCCAAAAAGCCCGAGGATGAACTGAAGGCATATCGCGACCGGCTGACTCACGGCACCGACCAACAAGCCTGAATTCGAATACGAACTGCTGACGATGTTCGCGCGCAACGAAACCAGCGCGCCGTATGCCATGCCGGCATTGTGCTTCATTTTCTACATCGCTTCGATGTTCTGGGCGTCGTTCCTGGAAGCCACGGTGTGGATCGCCATCGTCATCATCGCCAAAGTCGTGATGCTCGACCAGTGCCGCCGCTTGCTCGCGCTGCCGCGCGCTGAAGTCAACGTCGGCGAATGGCGGCGTCATTTCATCCGCATCGAACTGCTGAACGGCATCGCGCTGGCCGGCTTCGCGCTGATCGGGATTTCGAAGGGCCTCGCCATTCGCGCCAGAAGCCAACTTTTCTTCGCACGTCTTCATCTTTGCGACCTTGATGGTCGTGCTCGCATTGCGCATGACGTTTGCATCGACGCTGACCCACGTCTTCCTGGCCGGCACCGTGCCGATGACGCTTGCTGTCGCTGGCCGCCTTTTCCTGCTGGCAGACCCGTTCTACATCGCGCTCGGATCAATGGCCGTCGGCATTCACGTGTTCTTCCTGTATCTGACGCAGGGTCTGCATTCGACGGCGCTTGTCGATGGTCGAATACCGCGCCGAAAAAGACAGCCTGATCGCCGAACTCGAAGAAGCGTCCGCCATTTCCGATGAAGCGCGTCTGCGCGCTGAAGCCGCCAACAAAGCCAAGTCGCGCTTTCTTGCGACCATGAGCCATGAGCTGCGCACGCCGCTCAACGCCATCATGGGCTTCTCCGAAGTCATGGAAAAGGAATTGCTCGGCCCGATCGGCAACGAAACCTACCGCGAGTATTCGCAGCAACATCTATTCGAGCGGCAATCACCTGCTGCACATCATCAACGAGATCCTCGATCTGTCGCGCATCGAAGCGGGCCGTTACGATCTGCACGAAGAAACTATCCGCCTGACCGACATTGCGGAAGATTGCCAGCGCCTGGTCAAAATCCGCGCCGATGCCAAGGGCCTGCAGATCATCGAAGACTTCGCGCCCGACCTGCCGCAAGTCTGGGCTGACCCGCGCGCGCTGCGCCAAATCTGTCTCAACCTGCTTTCGAACGCCCTGAAGTTCACGCCGAAGGGCGGGCGCATCACCATTGACAGTTCACGCACGCCGATGACGGCGGCCAGATGCTGTCGGTCCGCGATACCGGACCCGGCATTCCGAAGGATGAAATCCCGCGCGTGCTGCAGGCCTTCGGCCAAGGCTCGCTGGCGCATGAATCCGCCGAAGGCGGCACCGGTCTTGGACTGCCGATCGTCCAAAACCTGATCCAGCTGCACGGCGGCACGTTCGATCTGAAATCGGAACTGCGCAAAGGCACGGAAGTCACCGTTACGCTGCCGCGCCAGCGCGTGCTGCATCGCCGTCGCGCCGTTGCAGCCACTCGGCTATGAGCGCCACCGCGATCCGTCTCCCCAGCCGCGCGCGCCAGCGCCAACCGCGCCTGAAAGCCGCCTCTCCTTACGGCTCCGACACGCCCTACCGCTCAGCCGGGCCCGCTGAGAGGATCTACGCGCTAATCTGCGCGTTGCCTGCACGAATGGCCGCGGTCTATGACCAAGCCATGCCCGACCAACCGTCCCAGCAAATCTGATCCGAGCCTGCAATGGAAAGCCCTTGCATCAAAATCTGCGTGATCGATCACGCCACCGGGCTTGTGCACCGGCTGCGGCCGCACGCGCGATGAAATTGCGGTCTGGTCGTCGATCACCAGCGCCGAGCGCCGCCGCATCATGTCGGAACTGCCGTCGCGCCAGAATTCCACCACACAACCAAACTGTGAGGCAGCTAATGCTCGGCTGGCTTGCCCTGATCGTTGCGGCACTGGCCGGGCTGTTCGTGTTTTCCAAAGCCAATCAGGCGACATCAGTGCCGCCACCGTCGGCTTGACGCCGCTGGCGTTGTTGCAGCTTCTGGCCGCGCTCTATTTCGCCGCCCATCGAAGGCCCAGCGGGGCGATAGCCGAACGGCCGCTGGCCACTCATCAGCTAGCGCTGCTGCATTGGCGGCCTTGGCCGCTGGCGGCATGGTGGATGCGGCCGCGTCAGCCTTCCGGCACGCCATCTCCGGCCGAAGCAGGCCAGCATTGCAGATCGCGCCATAGGCCGGCGCCGGCACCGGTCTCTGTTCTGATCCGGCGAATCAGCGACGGAAAATTTGTCGCGCAAGGCCAGCATCAACGGCGTCGAGACAGCACTCCTGTTCGATACCGGCGCAAGCGCGGTCATGCTCAAACACAGCGACGCCGAAAAGGCCGGCATCGATGTCGCAAGCGCTTGCGTTCACAACACCCGTCCAAACGGCCAATGGCACGATCTACGCGGCACCGGTGCGCGTGCGGACCATCACCATCGGGCTGCTGCGAACTGGACGATGTCGAGGCCCTCGTTGCCAAGCCCGGAAGTCTTAACGAAAACTTGCTCGGTATGAGTTTTTTAAGACGTTTGGCGTCTTATGACCTCAACGGGGATTTCCTGACCCTGCGCGAATGAGGCTTGCCGCGGAAGGCGGCCGCGCGCCAGTTGCCGAGGTTTGCATCATGTCAGTTTCGTCTGGAACGGTCAGCCTTTTCGCGTCCGTCGGCTTCTTTATCGCGGCCGCGGCCGGCGCCGCCTACGGGCTTAAGCACAAAGAAGAAGTCAAACGCTTCGATCGTCGAAGTTGCCGGCATCGATCTCGACCACATTGCCGGACACGCTCGAAGACCGGCGCTGAAGCACACGTGCCAACCGCGAGCGCTGGTGATAGCGGCAGCGATAGCCCAGGCGACGTCACGCTGCGCGCCACCAGACGGCGGCCACTTCGAAACCACCGCCGAAATCAACGGCCGTGACGTCGATGTGATGGTCGATACCGGCGCGACCGCTCGTCGCCCTCACCTACGAAGACGCCGAACGCGCCGGCATCTATCTCCAAGCCCGCCGACTTTACCCATTCCGCGTCAACACGCCAACGGCATCGCCAAAGTCGCGCCCATCGAAATTGCATCGATCAGTATCGGCGATATTACCGTGCGCAATGTCCGCGGCGCGGTCGCCGAACGCGGCAAACTGCACAAGACACTGCTTGGCATGACGTTCCTCGGCCGCCTGTCCCGCGTCGAAATGCGCAAGAATGCGCTCGTGCTGCACGAGTAGGCATCACGCGCGCTGCCATTATTCTCGTATTCAAGCCGTTGACAACTTCCGTCACCACACTGAAATTCGGGCCGCGTTCCAGACATGGAATGATGCCGCTGCTTGACCCGAGGGGGCCCCATGCTGCCGAAGCCACGCGCCGATTTGAAACCCAACACCGCCGATTTTGAGCGCTTCCCGCTCGTCAAGCCGACAGGGTTTCGCGAATACGACGCGCGCTGGCTGTTCCCGGAAGAAATCAACCTCATGGGCCTCAATGCCGTCGGCATGGGCCTCGCGACCTTGTTCCAGCGGCGCGGCGTGCCCAAGCGCATCGTCGTCGGTCACGACTACCGCTCCTATTCGGGCCAAGTGAAGCAAGCGCTGATCACCGGCCTGCTCGCCGGCGGCGCTGAAGTCCACGACATCGGCCTGGCGCTATCGCCGATGGCCTATTACGCCCAGTTCGCGCTCGACGTCGAAGGCGTCGCGATGGTCACCGCCAGCCACAACGACAACGGCTGGACCGGCATCAAGATGGGCCTGTCACGTCCGCTGACGTTCGGGCCCGACGACATGTTGCAGCTCAAAGATATCGTGCTCAACGGCGACTTTCGAAACCAAAGCCGGCGGCCGCTATGTCTTCGTTGCCGACATGGCCGAGCGCTATATCAAGTCGCTCACCGACCGTCCGAAGCTCAAGCGCAAACTCAAAGTCGTCGCCGCCTGCGGCAACGGCACGGCGGGCGCATTCGCGACGCAAGTGCTCGAAGCCGTTGGCTGCGAAGTCGTGCCGCTGCACACCGATCTCGACTACAACTTCCCGCATCACAATCCGAACCCCGAAGACATGGCGATGTTGCGCGCCGTATCCGCCAAGGTTCTCGAAACCCGCGCCGACGTCGGCCTCGCGTTCGACGGCGACGGCGACCGCTGCGGTGTCGTCGCCAACGACGGCCACGAGATCTTCGCAGACAAAGTCGGCGTCATGCTGGCGCGCGATCTCTCAGCCATCCACAAGAACGCGACGTTCGTCGTCGATGTCAAATCAACGGGCCTGTTCACGACCGATCCGGTGCTGATCGCCAATGGCGCAAAGACGACCTATTGGAAGACCGGCCACAGCTACATCAAGCGCTTCAACTTCGAGAACAAGACGCTGGTCGGCTTTGAAAAGTCCGGCCACTTCTTCTTCAACACGCCGCTCGGCCGCGGCTATGACGACGGCCTCGTCGCAGCACTCGCCGTCTGCGACATGCTCGATCGTGCACCGACCAAGACGATGGTCGATCTGCGCGACGCGCTGCCGAAGACCTGGGGCTCGCCGACCATGTCGCCGCATTGCGGCGACGAAGTGAAATACGGCGTCGTCGATCAGCGTCATCGAACACTACAAGCGCCTGCATGAAACCGGCGCGCGCGTTGCTGGCCAAAAAATCCGCGAACTCATCACCGTCAACGGCGTGCGCGTGGTGCTGGAAGACGGCACCTGGGGCCTGATCCGCGCATCATCGAATAAGCCGGAACTGGTTGTCGTGGTCGAAAGCCCGACGGCTGAAGCCAACATGAAGGCGATCTTCAAAGATCTCGACCAGACCTTGTCGCGCTTCCCCGAAGTCGGCGAATACAATCAGAAGATCGCGGTCTAACTCCGCGCCTTCACGCGATTTTGACGCACGTCGCGAGACTCAAGACACGCAATCCGGTGCCATAATGAACGGACGCTGCGCATGAACAGCGCGCGCTACAGCGATGCGCACCGGTCTGCGAACTGTCGATCTGTTCGACGTTTAGCGACTTGCTCGATAGTCAGCGTCCATAGAACACCGCGCGACGACGGTAGCGATAAAATCGCAAACGCAATTTCGAGTTTGCGCTTTGAAATGCCGTGCGCCATCCGCACCCCGTAAGGCGCTGCAAAGACGCTGAGCGGCGCAATCAGCAGCGCACCGAGACTGACGTAACCGAGCGAATACGGCGGCAAGCCCGCCGCGCCCCAGCCGGTCAGACATATAGCCGATGATGCCAGGGATTGCGATCATCGGGCCGATGCCGGTCGCGGTCGCAACAGACTGCAGCAGCGGCCGGCCATGCAGCGTCAGCAACGGCACGGTGAAGGTCGCGCCGCCGATGCCCATCAGCGTTGAAATGACGCCAATGCCAAACGCGGCGCAGTTCAAGCCACGGCGGCTTCGGCAGGTGATCGGCAATGCGCCAATCATCGCGGCCCAATCGCCATCTTGAGCGCGAGCAGCGTTCCGAAGACCACCCACACCCAGCGCAGCGCTTCGCTGCTCGCACCCTTGGCAACCACGATGCCGAGCGCAACGCCGAGAAAAATCCACGGGCCCATGCGTCGCACGACCGCCATATCGACCGCGCCGCGCGCCTTGTGAGCCGCGAACGATCGCAGCACCGTCGGCGCAATAACGGCGAGCGTGGTCCCAAGCGTCAGATGCATGCGGATATCTTCCGGCACGCCCGCAACGCCGAACGTCTCATAGAGCACCGGCACCAGCACACCGCCACCGCCGATGCCAAGCAAGTCCCGAAAGAAACCCGGCAACCAGCCCCGCCGCGACGAGCAACGCGATCAGAAACCCAAGACCGTCGCCGCTCATCGCCAAGATGCATGAGTGTTCCTTACGCCGCGCTGCTTCGCCAACAGCGGATGAGCATGCTCGATCGACGAGACGTAACGCCTCGCGCGAGCACATCAGCGGTCGCGCCCGGCGCGCACAGCGTTTTCGCTCAAATAGGCGGCGGAACAACCGGCCGCGCGGCTGGCCATGATAAAGCCCGAGCACATGCCGTGTGATGTTCGACAGCCGGCCGCCGCGCGCAATGTGCCGTCAGCATAGGGCACTAGCCCAAGCAGCGCCTCGCGCCGGCTGCGCACCGCGAGCGCCGCATCGAAAGTAGCGCTGATCGACGTCGCCGAGTATCGCCGGATCGTGATACGCCGCGCGCCCGAGCATCACGCCATCGACGTGCTTCAAATGCTCGTCGCACGCGTCGAGCGTTTCGATGCCGCCATTGATGATGATCTCCAGATCGGGCCGCGCCTGCTTCAAGCGATAGACGCGCGCATAGTCGAGCGGCGGCACCTCGCGATTTTCTTTCGGCGACAGCCCCTTCAGCCAAGCCTTGCGCGCATGAACGATAAAACGTTGTGCAGCCTGCCGCGCTGACACGTCTCGATGAAGCGCTGAAAGTCGGCCTCCTCGTCCTGATCATCGATGCCGATCCGGCACTTGACAGTGACGGGAATCGCGACGCGCTCGCGCATCGCTGAAACGCACGTCGCAACCAGGTCTGGTTCCGCCATCAGACACGCGCCGAAGCGGCCTTCCTGCACGCGATCCGACGGGCAGCCGACATTGAGATTGATTTCATCATAGCCAAATGCCGCGCCGATCTCGGCGGCATCCGCGAGTTTGGCGGCATCCGATCCGCCCAGTTGCAGCGCAACCGGATGTTCGTCGTCTGAAAAGCCGAGCAACCGCTCGCGATCGCCGCGCAACACCGCGTCCGCCGTTACCATCTCGGTGTAAAGCAACGCATGCCGCGTCAGCTGACGATGGAAAAACCGGCAATGCCGGTCACTCCAATCCATCATCGGGGCGACGCAAAATCTATGACTGAAGTGCTGCATATATCGGTGCTTCGAAAAACCCGTTGGGTCGGTCAGATGCGGGGTACATTGACTTAGCTGCGGTGACTAAACTGCAGTGCAAACGGGCTTAGCGGCGCACAGGCCCGGCCGCAATACGCGTCTCGACGCATTTAGACTGCAGCCAGCCCGGTCAATGTGCCGCCGGGCTCCTCGACAATCGGTCAATGCCCAGATAACAGGGCTCTCGCCGCCTCAGCAACCACTTCAACGAGCCGGCCAGAGATCTGTTGACCACTCATAGCATCTCATTAGGCGGCCCTTGCGGGTTCGGCTAACGACGCATGTTGAACCCACAGCGCAACACGTTCGGCATCGGGCGGCGGAGATGATCGCAATACGCTTTGACCATCGCGCGTCATTGCGAATTTCGAAATCGCGGCCCAAACCGCTTTGCCGTCAGCAGCCTCTATATCAGCGATGGTGCGATAGCCTGCCCCGACCAGCAGTTGGGCATGGGTCCCCCGAAGCCATGGTATTGTGCAGACGAGCCGCGCCTGGACTTGCCAGTCCGCAATGCGCGGGCTGGTGATGAAGCGCCCGCCGGCCTTCTGCGCAATATCGTCAGCGTTACAATTGAGCAGGTCACGCACGCGCAGAATTCCGGCGTCTCCGAGCCGGGCCGCTGTCCGGTTTCCGATCGATGGCGCACGGACGATGTCGTCGCCGGGCGCGAGATAGAAGCGCTTTTCACGATCCCCGGGCGCACCAAAACCATCATCGGCGTCGATATCAGAAATAGCGTCCGTCGTTTCTTCATCGTGACGCAGGTTCCTGTCAGGCACCACCGAGTGGATGATGGACAACGCCGGGCGCAGCACTGGTGACATTCTCGTCGGGGATGAGACCTCAACATTTGTGGCCGCTGTGCCAACAAAGCCATCGCGGCGCTGCTTTGGCCATTGCTGGCGGCGCACCCTCTGCCGCCAAACCAGTCGGGCACTCAAATCTTGACCCTTTCGAGATACGGTGCTCGCGGCAGGTTCGTTGCCGGCATCCACCTTGGAGCGGCCGGTGCGCGGCGCGTTCTGCGTGTCCATGGTTCGCGCAAAGGGTTGCGCATCCGCTGGCGGCCCGGCACGTCGATGGTGCCGCTCCGGCGATTGAGCCAATTGGATACGGATTTCGGCCAACAGCCTGTCTTGCCTATCCAGGCGTTCAATCAGAAATTTGATGCTGGCTGCGTCGATGCTCCCGGAGCGTTGATCGTGCGGAGGCCTGCTCGCTACGGTGTCACTCTTGGCACCAGAGCTATCGGATGAACCGCGGCCGGCCGCATACTCCCAGCTTGCGGCGCTTGCACCCCGTGTATCCTCAATGTCAGAGGATACACGGGCTTGCGGCAGCGCAAACGAAGTCACCTCAATGGTGTGATCGTTGCTAGTGACACGCCTGTCTGCAGCCTCATCATTGATCGAACGGCTCAGCGCGCGGCCTTGGATTCGGACTTGTTGACTCGATATTTCAGTCCGGTGCGTGCGGTGTTGGGCCTTCGAAACCCAGTCGATAAACTCAGCCGAATGCAAATCTCGTGAATTGCGCACCAGCGCCTCAACAAAGTCGAGCGGCGTTGCATACGCGCGCGCATCCCGTGTCGCTATGGCCTCGGCGCGCTGCAGGAGCACGGCTAGATCGGCTGACGTCTTGGGCGCGGTTTGCATCAGCGTATCAGCATGCATCGCGAGCCACTGATAGGCAGCGTCAGCGAGTGCCTCGCGGCGTATCTCGAAGCCGGCGAAATAACCGTCGGCAGCCGACCAGCCCGTCAAACACCAAACGACGTGAGCGATTTCGACGTGTGTGTGCGTCCGCCGTGCGGCCTCGTCGTGCGCACGATTGCAGAGTGCCAGAAGTGCGTCATCGACTTGGATGAGCGGCTGGGCGTGGAAGCGGATTTCCTGACCGCAGCAATCGCAGAACTTCATAGCGGCATCCCGTGTTCTAGCTGGCCGTGTGCTAGCTGGCCGTGTTGCAGCTGGCCGTGTTCCATCTGGACTGCGTGGAGCGCGGCGGAGACCAACACTTGAGTGTTCGAGCGCAATCGACAGGCATCACAATTCAGGCCTCACATCTCATGCCGTTCATCCATAGTGCCACCCATGAGTGCCGCCCATCCACAAGGCCGCCCATCCACAGAAATGTGCGGGCGCGGCGCTGCTATCCGGCTATTTTTGCAAGCTGCCGCGGCGCGGGCGGCACGAGTGACGCCAAGAACGCGGCCAGCCTGTCGTATCCGGCCGCCATGCCCTTCAGCATGTCGCTTGCCAGTATGGCGTCACGCGCCTCGCGCGTCTCATAGAGTGCCGCAAGCTTCAGAATGGTGGTCGCTCCGTGATCGACCAGTACGGTCGTGTCGAAGATCCGGCCTGCGCACAAACTGTCATCAGTCATTTCGCTCGCCACCAGCCGGTCCGGCACGATATCGCGAAAGATCCCGTACATGGCAGTCTCAGCTTGGTCGGTTTGCCGCCGCCACACATAGTGGTAGGAACCGCCAACCGACAGATCGATATCGCAGACGGTGAAGTCCCATCCTGGAGGGCCAGCCAGCCAGCGCCGCACGAGATCCGGACGCGTGAAGGCATCGAACACCAGACGGCGCGGCGCCTTGAAGACGCGAGACAGCGCGATCTCGCGGTCTGATGGAAGCGCAATCTGCAGGTCACCAATTTCTAAAAACATCCAGCACCTTTCATGGTGAGGCGGACAACAACGGGATCGACCGCAACACGCACCTTGCGGTGTTGCAGTTGCCCATGACGAGCGCGCCGGCTGGTCTATTGACCGGGCAAATAGCGCCGCCGTCCGGCTAACGGAAAATCCGCCAGCCACGCGCTTTCTTGGCAGCCTGAGGTGGCGGCGACGGACCACGATCGGTGCGATTGATTGTGTGCACCGCTGGCGGCGGCTGAGGGGCCTGAACGCTCCAGCTCAGCTCCACATCATCTTCGGACCTCATCCGCCGCCGGATCATCACCTCCGACATCGGAACGGTAAATGCATAGCGTCCATGACGCGTCCGGTAGATCAGCCCGCGCTCGCACAGCGCCTGCAAGGCCTGACTAATTTGCGCGTTGGTCATCCCGGCAATGTCGGCACCGAGTTCCGAGATCTCGTGCGCAGAGAAATCAGCGCTGCTGGTGTCATCGCGGTGGGCGATAAGTTTCAAAACTTCGCGCTGCTTCTCAGTCGTCTTGTTCCAGCGCGATGAGAATAGGCCTGCATCAAGGCGGTCGAGCGAGTCCGATGATGGAAAATCAGAGGCAGCCAAGATGCCGCCATTTGCGAGCAACTGGTCGACAAGTTCCTTGCCGAAAAACTGAATCAGATACGGATATCCGCCCGTCATATCGACAACTTTATTGATCAGCTCTTTGGAAACGGTCAGCGGCGGCATCATCGGCTTCAAGGGCGTAACAATAGCGGCAAGAGTTTCATCGCGGGACAATCGCTCAAGCCGCATAACGCGGAACATACGCTCGGTATACGTTCGCGTCTCGGTCAGTGAATTCGAAGACCTGCGGTAAGCCGCTGAGCACCAGCAAGCACGGCGCAACGCTATCTTTCCGCTGCAACGCCGCGACCGTTTCGATCAATACCGACATCGGATATTCGTCGCGTGCCGCGTGGTCACTGAGGCATTGAGCCTCGTCGTATGCGAAGATCAAACCCGACACACGAGCACGTTTAACAAGTGAGCCCAGCCGCGAAATAATTGATCGCAACTTGTCGCTCGGCAAGCCCGGCGACCGCTCGTACATCGCGCGCAAGGCGTCGAAGGCGTATGGCATCGCGTCCTGCTCGGACTGTTCCCGCGCCTGGTCACGCGCCTGGCCATTTGCATTGGGCGGCCCACTGCCAATATTTTCACCGGCCAGCACGCGTGAAAACGCTTCTGACAAGTCGGTGATGATCCGGAGCGCCAACCGGTCTTCACTCAGTGACGACGATTTCGACAGGTCATTGCCGATCCACAGCCAGCCCTCTTGCTGCGCAATGCTGCGCATCTGATCGAGAAGCACCGTTTTGCCGACACCACGCAATCCGGTGATCAGTATGTTTTCGGATGCAAATCCTTGCCGCAACAAGCGGAGAAAATAGTCTATTTCTCCAGTCCGCCCCGCGAGATGCGGCGGCGTATGGCCGGCACCCGGCCGATAGGGGTTCTCAAGTAGTTTACGTCTGTCCATTGGTTCGTTCCCCGCAAATTTCTTCTTTTTGATCTTGATGTAGTGCGCCTATGGGCCCGCCAAGCTAACCTCACTTTGTGAACGGGCTTGCGCTGCCGCTTCTGAAAAGGCGCCGCCCGTTGTGAAGGCTAATCGTTTGACGATGGCCTCACCGTCAGTGACGTCGATCGCCGGTTGCGATGGGGAAATCAGAACGGGGCGGGTGGTTGGAAGTGCTGCACGCAGCAATTCCACACCACTCAAACCGCCCGGAGAGAGCGCCGCGCTTAGGGCAAACTTTCCGATAGTGACTAAGCCCACTCCTGCGAGGAACACCGTCACTTGCACCCGGCCGGCTGTGGGCGAAGTACGCTCAGCTTTAGGCAGAACGCAGGCATCACCAGCCACGCGCCTTGCCGCATCTGCCTTCAATTTTCGGTCTGAAGACGCAATAGCGAGGGCCGAATAGCCCTGATCCGAAACCGTGCTTAGCTCTGCGTCTGATTTGGCGTTAGACGCCCACGCGTCATCCGGCCACCGGACCGGTGGTTCGCTATTCCGCAACACATCACAACCCTCTCTTGTGCATAAAGCCGCAAGAAAATTCCGATCAGCAATTGGCCTCTGCGATCGGAATGCTCAGATGACTTATGAAGGAACTGTGACAAGCAATTGTGGCGAACGTCAAATGACAGTGGACTGAACGGACCCGTGATTTTTCTCAAAACACTTTCGTCAAAATAGCAAATGACTTGGAAAAAAACAAAAAACTGGAAAAGCGCTTTTCAATCTGGGATTGCTATTGGGGATTAGCACTCCGAATACGGAATGTTGATGTTTGCTGACGGTTACGCAATAGCCGCGCCAATGGGCCAGCACTTCAATTTGGCGAACCGTACTGCCGGGTCATCGCTTCATCCAAGGTCCGCACTGCGACGATGGGCTTTGGGGTTGACGGTTCGAGGCCGCCAGATGCAGGTTTCGCACGCGAACGATGTGCCGCCTTGCGCTTTTGTGGGCCCTGCCCGCCACCTTGCCCACTGGCAGCTTTGACCGCTGGCTTTGCGATTCTGATTGCGGCAGCAGGTTTCGGATTTTGGCGGCTAACCACCTGGCTGCGTTTGGGTCGCAAAATGCGATGAACCATTCGCGCCGATCGTTCGACGCGAGCCTTGGCTGGATACGTCCTGCGGATCACGGCACGATCACGCACGTTCTCCGCCTCGACGGAGACTGCGGATGTCGCGGCTGCTGGCGGCTCCGCGACTGGTGCGCGTGTTGCAGCGGCTTCCGCGCCTTCTGTCGCCAGAGTTGCGTATACGGCAGTCGTAACCGGCGGCGCGACGGGGACGTCTTGCACCGGTGTCAGTACGCTCATGGGTCCAGGAAGGGCCGCCAGCTCGTGGTTGCCCAACTGATCACTAAGCGTCGCAATACTTGCCTCTTGTGTGCTGCTACGCATCAGATCACGGCTGCGCACCAAAACGACCGGATGCACGTCTTTGATCACAGGCTGCGACGCGGCTGCAGCGGGCAAGCCAGCAACTTCGTGCTGGCTGTGTGCCTCAAGCGACGCCATGCGAACCTGTTGCAATTGGGAACTGGACTGTGGTGGGGCTGTGGCGAGCGCTTTGGAATTGATGGTGCTATCGGTTTTGCGGAGCGTATCTACCGGTGCCGCCATTGCGCGGCCGGTCCTCAGGTCGAATTCAGTGCCGGCTATCACCAGTCCGGCTACAATGCCCGCTACGCCACAGAGCCCGATACTATGACGGCGGCAGAGCACGATCACTTGCTTGACGGCATCCCTGCAGACGTGCCGTCCTTCTCGCAATTCCGCACAGACCGCCGCGAAGACTGTCGTTGCGACCGTTGCTGTTTCAGTCTCAACGGCAGCTTCGACCTTACCGCGCATCAGGAAGCTCGGAATGGTATCGTCGCCCGGGGCACCGCTCTCGTTCGCCGCCATCGAAATCGAAACCGTTGGTGGAGCAAAGTACGCGTCATCAACTGGCAAGCGGCCAAGCGGCCACCGCCATAACTTGGGTTGGATTGGCGTGGCTCGGGTTGACTCAGCTTGGGGCGTGCCAGCCACCTCTCTGAGATTTTCAGTAGGTGGATACGCATCACGCGTTCCGGCAAGCGCTTTGAACAGATAGACGTTTCCAGAGACCTGGCCTGCCGGGTCCTGTGGTAGTTGAGATATTTTACGCATATTGAACTTCCCCCGTAGCAGCTGGGGTGCGCCGTGCCTCAGTCCACGATGACGATTGGGCGTGATAGTGAGCACATTTCGCTCACTTGCAGCCTTATCAAATCGTGGAAATGCATTTGGCATCGCGTGTACCCGCGATTGCGTCGCCCCCAACGCTGATACAGAACCATCAGGGCCTGGGCCAAATCATGGCCGCTAAATGCAAAAGCCTGCGGACCGCCGGGCGAAAGACCTTCAATCGAAAATTGAAGATACCATTTCCAAATGCGCGGCAGCACGATTGCTGCGCCTAATGACGGGACTGCTGCCACGCCAATAACGCTGCGGCACATGCAAAGAACGCAGCCCACAACAGCGCGACCGGCACAGACTCTTTCAACACGAAGTGTTGCAGAATGAAAAAAAACGCGCCCGCCGCCACGGCATGTTGCGCCATGCGTACCGGCAGGTCACCAGGTCCATCGGAATTCTGCGGCATGGGTCAAATCCCGTCCTGTCTTGTTGCGCCAAGCCCTCACGCGGAGCGTGTCACGTCAACGGCGTTTGGAGCACCTAAGGCCGCGCAGCAACCTACTGTGCGCCGCCGCTCATCGCAACTCATCGAATGACAAGCGTGGGTCATGTCACATCGCGCCCGACATCGCTCCAATCACCTCTTGTGCCAGTCACCACTTGCAAGTGAGCGACGCACGTATCGCGGCGCGAAACACGGTCAGCGGCGTTGCAAGTGCCTGCGCGAGCGGCACCCTAGCAGCAGATCGCCTACCAGCTGCCAAATTCGCATCGCGATTGGAATTCCATGGACCCCTGCGAATGGGGGGGGGCCTCGACTTGGGCGCGGCAATGGTAGCGCGCGCTGTTTTCAACAATACTTTGGTACTACCCCCAGCGCCACCCACCGCTGAGAACCGCGCGGCTGCAGATCAGCGCGTTTTGCCGACACGGGGTCACTTTTATCAATAAAAATATGACTTTTCTACACGCCCGCCGGTGCGTTTTTTGACCCCAAAACATTGACTGCAACTGGTTACCGCCGTCACAGTCGGTTTTTCACTGCAATCGCGGAGCCGGCGACGGCGCGACCTCGCCCGGCGGCGCATTCCGGGCACGCGACGTCACCCTTAGTTGCACTGCACGCGCGACGCGCGGCACCCCCAAGTGATGCTCGCAAGTCACCACTTGCTGTCCGGCGCGCGATCTACATCACCTGCAAAAACACATGCAATTGCTGGCGTTTTTTGATGTGCCGATCCGCAATCGGAATGCTAGACGTCAACGGGTTGATTGCAGATCAATCCGTCCACAGCTCATAATTTTGCCGATGCGCGCCCGGCTCACGTTAAGCAAATTGTGGGAGCGTTCCGGTCGAAAATCGGGGCTACAGCTATAATAACTAGGCGTAAAATCCTAGTACCACAGCCCTGGACCTTGCCGTTTAAACCAGATATCTAAGACGGCGTGTGGGGCTTGCCATAAAAATACAATAGGCAAGTTGGCGCACAGAAGAAGTTTAAGCAGCAGCGGATTTATCCCGCTCCATGCCGGGCTTCTTTCAAAGCAAGGCCTGGATTGCTGGCAGCTAGCGCATCGCGTGAGCCGTTTTCGATCTGGGGGGAAACATCGAATTCTGGTCAAGGCAGGGCTCCAAATGGCATCACCGACTGTCGATACTACAGCGCGAAGCCGTCCAATGACGGCCGAAGAGAGAAAGGTGATTATCGCCTCCTCCGCTGGCACCATCTTTCGAATGGTATGACTTCTATCTTTACGGCTCACTTGCAGCCATCATCGGCGCACAGTTTTTCAGCGCCTATCCGGAAGCAACGCGTAACGTGTTCGCGCTGCTCGCCTTCGCCGCCGGCTTCATTGTCCGTCCGTTTGGCGCACTGTTCTTCGGCCGTCTCGGCGACCTCATCGGCCGTAAAGCCACCTTCCTCATCACAATTCTGATCATGGGTCTTTCGACCTTCCTCGTCGGCTGCTTGCCAAGCTACGAGTTGATCGGTACCGCAGCTCCGATCGCCCTGATCGCTCTGCGCATGGCGCAGGGTCTGGCACTCGGCGGTGAATACGGTGGTGCTGCGATTTACGTTGCAGAACACGCTCCGCAGAACCGTCGTGGCTTTTACACCAGCTTCATTCAGACGACCGCTACGCTCGGTCTGCTGCTGTCGCTGATCGTGATCATGTTCACGCAGATCTACGTCAACGCCAACTACCCGCCAGTTGAAGTCATCAAGGATGGCGTTGCCGTTCTGGGGCCAGATGGCAAGGCAACGACCATCGACGCGTTCAAGGCCTGGGGCTGGCGCATTCCGTTCCTGGCGTCTCTCGCGCTGTTGCTAATCTCTCTTTACATCCGCTTGCAGATGAACGAGAGCCCGGCATTCCAGAAGATGAAGAACGAAGGCTCGCTCTCGAAGGCTCCGCTCAGCGAAGCATTCGGGCAGTGGAAGAATGCGAAGATCGCTATTCTGGCTCTTCTCGGTCTCGTCGCTGGTCAGGCTGTTGTCTGGTACACAGGTCAGTTCTATGCCCTGTTCTTCCTGCAGAGCATCCTGAAGGTCGATAACTTCACAGCCAACGTTTTGATTGCTTGGGCGCTGGTTATCGGCACCTGGGGCTTCCTTTTCTTCGGCTGGCTGTCGGATAACATCGGCCGCAAGCCGATCATCCTCGCTGGTTGCGTGATCGCTGCGTTGACGTACTTCCCGCTCTTTAAGATGCTGGCAGAGACGGCCAACCCGGCACTCGCTGCTGCACAGGCCAAGACCGCCGTTACGGTCAACGCCGACCCGGCAGACTGCTCGTTCCAGTTTAATCCGACTGGAACGTCTAAGTTTAGCAACTCGTGCGATATCGCCAAGGCGGCACTTGCCAAGTTGTCGGTGAGTTCTTCGACAATTTCGGCACCTGCCGGCACGAAGACCACTGTCAAGGTTGGCGAAACCAGCCTCGATGCATCCGACAAAGACTTTGCTAAGAACCTTGGCGCGGCTTTGACGGCAGCAGGTTATCCGAAGCCGGATGACCCGGGCATCGTGAAGATCCAGATCGACCCGAAGGCTGGTCTGTCAAACTTCGCCAAGATGTTCGATATCTGGTCGGCCCAGAAGCTGACCATTATCGGCATCCTCACGATCATGATCGTCTACGTCACGATGGTGTACGCACCGATCGCGGCAGCGCTTGTCGAACTGTTCCCGACACGCATCCGCTACTCCGGTCTGTCCCTGCCCTACCACATCGGTAACGGCTGGTTTGGCGGTCTTCTGCCGGCAACATCGTTCGCGATGGTGGCGCAGACGGGCGACATCTTCTACGGCCTGTGGTACCCGATCATCGTTGCCCTCGGCACCGCCGTCATCGGCCTGCTGTTCGTACCAGAAACGTACAAGCGCGACATCTTCAAGGACTAATCTCTGGCTCGTCACTGAGCACAACCGGGCAGTCAGAATTTCAGCTGCCCGGGCACACCTCAAGGTCAAGCCTGAGCAGACAAGTCTGAGCACACTCGAAGAGAAAAAAGAGCCGGAACGGGTGACCGTTCCGGCTCTTTTTCGTGCGCTTCATGAGATGCCGCATTGGATGACGTATAGATTCTCGCAGGGCGGCTTCACTGCTGGCCAGCACTGGCCAAGCGATCGGCTTCCGTCAACCGGACCACAGTCACAGTGCACGGGGCGGCGAGCGCAATCTGCATGGTGCTTTTACTCGCCCCTGGCCCGCTGCCTGCATGGGCACCAACCACGATATGATCAACCTTGTTCGAATGTGCGAATTCCAGAATTCCAGCTGGAATGTTGCGCGATTCAATCAGATGAAATGTCACCTTCCCGCGCGGCAATTGCAGGGGTTCCGCCCAGGCTCTCAACTCAGCCATCCGGCTGACGTGGATGTTGTCGCCTGCCTCATCGACGTTTTCATCAATCGAGATCAGCGATGTCTGCATCACATTCAAGCACGCGAGCCGCGCACCCGGCATATTGGCAAGCGCTGCTGCTGATGCCTCCTGCAATGGTTGGCGCAAGTCATCCGACAGATCGATCGCGACCAGAATGATGGGCGCGCGCGGCGGCGGCTTGGTTGCGCTCGCTTGAATGGCGTGCATGGTCTTGCGAGCCCGCATCCAGTGACTGGAATGACGTTCTTAAAATCACTGCGCTCGAGCGCGCGTGCCACGTTCAGTCAGCTCGACCAGATCGAGATTTCTCAGATCGAACGCCAACTCCTCAGCGGTCGTATAGCGGGCTTCCGGCAGCGGCTCGATGCATTTCAGAATGACTTCCTGCAGGTTCTGCGGAATTTCTGGCCGCAGTTTGCGTGGCGGGATTGGATCGCGCCATACCCTTTGGCGGACCTGCTTGATTTTGCTCGGCGATCCGAACGGTAACGTGCCCGTCGCCAGCTGATAGAGGATTGCGCCCAACGCAAAAATATCGCTGCGCTTGTCAGAGCGGATCATCAGCAGCTGCTCCGGCGCCATGTATTCGGTGGTGCCGGTTGGCTTGTGATACTGCTCATCGAGCAGGTCGGGTAGCTTCTCGTGGCGCGACAAGCCGAAATCGATAATCACGGCTTCGCCGGTTCTGCGGAACAGAATATTGGCCGGCTTAAATCGAGATGTAAAACGTGTTGTTGGTGGAGATCGCCGAGCGCATCGGCCATTGCTGCGCCGAGTATTCGACACATCGACCAAAGACGACCGGGTCGCCCCCCATGCGCTTTTGCAGCGTCGCGCCCCGGCACGTACTCCATTACGATGTAAGGCTGAACGGTGAACGCGCCGTTGGCGATCAGGCGCGGCACGTGCACGCCTTTCAGTTCCGCCATGATCATCTGTTCGACCTCGAAGCCGATCAGCAGCGAAAGATCACCCTCGTAGTCGAGAAACGGCACCTTCATCACGATCGGAAAATCGATGTCAGGACGGGTCACGCTCCAGATTGCAGCCATGCCGCCACGATGAAGCCGTTCACCCAGCACGAAGCCGTCGATCGACATACCAGCATTGAGCTGGGCCTTAGCCATGTCCCTTAACTCCCAGTCGTGAGCCGCACGGCCAACGCATGCGGCAATTTATTGGCGATAATTTTGCGTGCCGTTAAATCAGCATCATAGGGCACGCGCACATACGTCAGACGGCTGGTCTCCGTGTCGAAAAGGCCGTAACAGGCAGCCGGATTGTGGTCACGCGGCTGACCGACAGAGCCGAGCACCGCAATCCATCGCCTTTGCATGAGCAACGGCATGGGCTGGCCTGGAATTGGGCGATGGGCTTGCGGAAGTTGCGACGCACTCTCGTTGAACAGCGCTGGCATATGCGTGTGACCGCAGAACGTCACGCGCTGCGCGGTAGCGCGGAACCCTTGAAATGCTTCCCGCGGCCCAAGGGTATAAATCCAATCCTGCGGCGAGCACGCGCTGGCGTGAACGTAAAGCCGGTCGTCCTGGTGCAGGTCGAGTGGTAGATCTTTCAAGAATGTGCGGTGCTGATCGTTCAACTGCTGGCGCGACCACAAAATGGCGGCACGCGCGATCGGATTGAGTGAAACGTCATCTTTGAAGATCGCCTCGTCGTGGTTGCCCATGATCGCAAGGGCACCTTGATCGACCAATTGCGAGACGCGCTCAACGACCCACACCGGGTCTGGCCCATACCCAACGAGGTCACCGAGAAAGACGTAGCTCTCCGCATTTTCCTTCGCGGCATCTTCCAGACATGCCGTCAGTGCCTCGCGGTTGGCATGAATATCGGCAAACAGAGCGATCAGCATGATTCGTTCGACTCGGCTCCTCATATTGGGGGTCTATGTTTACTCAGCGACATTTCAGGACTGCGATCGTCTGAGGGGGCCGCATGTGCGATCCCCTTGCGACCGGCACCTGGAACGAAAACACCGACCCTTTGCCGACTTCGCTTGCGACCCACACCTCGCCGCCGAACTGCTGCAAAATCTGACGGCAGATCGGCAACCCAAGCCCGGTTCCTTGCGGCTTATCGGTCATCGTGTTGCCGGCCTGCTGGAAGCGCTCGAAGATCTTTTCTTGGTCCTCGGCGCAATCCCATGGCCATTATCAATCACATCGACGCGGATGGAGCCTTCCTCCTGCCAAGCCCTGACAGTCACCAAGCCGTTGGTCTTATCGCAGAACTTCACGGCATTCGAGACGAGGTTGATGATCACCTGCGTGAAGCGGTCACGGTCGATGTGGATCGGCGCGAGATTACCCGGCTTGATATCGGTGACGCAATTTCGCCGATTCCGATTTAGCGAACAGCCCACTTGTCGCCGCCAGCGCCTGTTCGATTGACGGGCTTTGGATCGGCGTCCTCGAACACCCATTGGGTCGTGCCGGCTTCCATCTTCGCGAGATCCAGGATGTCGTTGATCAGGCGGCTCAAGCGCTCGCTCTCTAAGCACAATGATCGAGATAAACTCCTGGCGCTGCTCGAGATCGAGTTCGGGATTGTCGCGCAGAATTTCACTGAATGAGCGGATAGACGTCAACGGTGTGCGGATTTCGTGGCTGACGGTCGCCATGAAGTCGTCTTTCAGTTTATCCAGTTCACGCAGCCGCACGTTGGCGCCACGCAGCTCAGCGGTCGCGGCTTCGAGTTCGCGCGACTTGCCCTCCAGCCGGCGCGAATAGATCACAAGCTGCGAGGCCTCATCGAGAATGCGCGTGACTTCGTCGAGGTCCTGCATTTCCTCGCGCAGCACGGACGCCACCATGATGCGGGCCGACGCCGCACCGATGGCGCCCGCCAATTGGCGGCGACGAACGCCACGACATCGGAATTGGCCGTCCCCTGTAGCGTCAAGCGTGCGGCCGTATTCCTTTTCAAACCGTACCAGAGCTGCGTCCGAGCGCTGTGCCCCGATAAAACGCGTCAGCAGCGACCACAACTCTTCGACGCTTGCACGCCCGCGCCACTCTCCGCCCCCGCCGCCCTGCGATTGCTTGAAGACATCGACGAACTGCACGGCCTGGCTGCGCTCGATCAGCGACTGCGTGGTAAAGAGCGACACGCCGGCCAGCAGCGCCGACATTGAACACCATCGTCCAGATGGTCGCGTGCGAGATCGGATCGAGGCCATCGAGCCCAAACAGCGCATATGGCTTCAGAGCCGCGATCTCCCAAAGTCCCTTGTCGGCGAAGCTCGCAGACAGCCACCCAGAGCGCGCAAACGACGGCAGCAAAAGTGTGTACGTCCAAACCGCAAATCCGCCGAGCAGGCCAGCCAACGCGCCAGCTTTAGTTGCGCCCTTCCAATAAATCCCGGCAATGATCGCGGGTGCAAATTGCAGAACCGCGACGAACGACACTAAGCCAATCGTGACAAGTGCATACGAGCTCCCGAACGTACTGGCGTACAGATACCCGAGCAGCAGGACCAAGATGATCGTACCGCGCCGGATCGCGAGCAGCAGCCCGGTCAAGTCGTCGCCCATGCGGGAACGAACCCAGCCGACACGCAGCAGCAGCGGCATCACCAGATCGTTTGACACCATGGTCGCAAGCGCAATCGCTTCCATGATGATCATGCCGGTCGCAGCCGACAGCCCACCAATGAACGCGAACAGCGCCAGCATCGGCTGCTGGTCTTTCATTGCAACGGTCAAGACGAATGTGTCGGCCTTGACGGAGCCATCCGGGAACATCAAAAGCCCTGCAAACGCAACGGGCAACACGAAAATATTGATCAACAGAAGATAGAGCGGGAACAGCCACATCGCTTTCTTAAGGTGGCGCTCATCGACATTCTCGACAACCACGACCTGGAACTGACGTGGCAAGACAACGATTGCTGCCATGGCCAGGATCGTCAGCGTGATCCAGCTGACATGGCCGCCGACACCATCGATCGTGAACAGCTTGCGCAAATCAGGGCTCGCTTCCGCGCGCGCAAAGATATCTGAGAAACCGTTGAAGACGCCGTAGGTCACGTAAAGCCCGACGCAAAGAAATGCCACCAGTTTGACGACCGATTCAAACGCGATCGCCGCGACCATGCCTTCGTGGTGTTCGCTGGCGTCGATGTGGCGAGTTCCGAACACGATCGCGAACGACGCCATGAGCAGCGTCACATAGAATTCGGTATCGTGAAGCAGCGAGGTACCATAGCCGCCGACGGGCATCACGATCGCCGGATAGCCTTGCAGAATCGAGAAGCTGGTTGAGATCGCCTTCAGCTGCAGCGAGATGTACGGCGGAATGCCGATCACTGCGATAATGCTGACAAGCACGCCCAATTCGAAGCTGTTGCCATAGCGCGATGCGATGAAATCGGCGATGGAGGTAATGCGGTTGGCTTTGCTGATCCGGATGATCTTGCGGATGACCATCCATCCGAGAATGAACGTCAGCGTCGGCCCGATGTAGATTGGCAGAAATCCGACACCGGTTGTGGCTGCCCGCCCAACCGAGCCATAAAACGTCCACGACGTGCAGTAGACCGCAATCGACAAGGCGTAGACGTAGGGATTGGCAATCAGGCTGCGCCCGGCATCCGCACGCTTATCGCTGTAGTACGCGATCGCAAACAGCAACCCGATATACAGAAACGAGACGGCAATGATGTTGCTGCTGCTAAGCATCGGTGGGCATGTCCTGGCTTGCCGCAGGCGACAAGGCCGCGTCATCGACAGCGGTGTCGCGGCCGGCAAAATCGTCAAGCCGGATGCGGCGCGCAATCAAAACCGTCAGCGCGATCAAGCCGGCCCAGACCGCGAACACATAAAAATACAACGACGGAATCCCCATCACCCGGATAGGCCGGTTAAAGACTAACAATACCGGCGGAATGAGAAGCACCACTCCAAGCAGGAATAGTGCGATCTGGCGCTCTCCGCTGCGACGCTGCTTCAGCATGATGCTCTCCCCCTAGCGCCGGCCGAACGGCAATCCGGCTTCAGGCTAAGTTCCGGCACTACCATCTGCATTGCCCGGGCGATCTGCATTCCCAGGGCCATCTGCATTCCCGGGCTTCATTTGCGCGAGTAAACCTGCAACCCGTTCAAGCGTCTCCTTGGTCGAAAACGGCTTTGTGATGTAGTCGTCGGCGCCGAGCGCCAACCCCTTCTCGCGCTCGATATCGCGGCCACGCGCGGTCAGCATCACGATGCGGACGCCGCTGCACTCGGGCATCGCCCTCACTCTTGAGCAGACCGTGAACCCGTCAATCTTCGGCATCATCACGTCGAGCAGCATCAGGTCGGGCTTTTCACGCGCAACTTCGGCAAGCGCCTCTTCGCCATCCTTGGCTGTCCGCACCGAATACCCGGCCTTGGTCATCAGGAACTTGAGCGACAGCAGGATATTGGGCTCGTCATCGACGATTAAAATTTTGGCGGGGCTTGTCGTGGTTTGATTGGGCGTTGGTGGATTGGTCATGGCATGTCCGGGGTGGCGTTTCCGTTCGCGGCGGCAATTTAAATCAGGGCTTGTCGACACCTGTTTGATAGACGCTATGCCGTTTAGGGCTCCGGGTGAAGCAAACTTTGTGGTGCACCACACAATAACGACAACGGACCTTCGACCCAATACAACAGTAGCAAATGCCGTTTGCAGCATTTCGCAAAATTCCCGAACAATCGTCGAGCGTGCTGGGGACGAGCGTGCACCGAACGAGTGCAAGGGGGGCGAGCATTCGGGTTCGCCAACTGATACGGCTCGACCGTGCCGCGCGGAGGTCAGCGCGTAATACAGAACGCCAGCGCCGCCGCCGGCCACGGGCTGTAGACCGAAGCAAAGCCAGCTGCCGCCATTGTCAACCCGGCGGCCATCTGTAACGACGCGCGCCCGCTTGCTGCCTTCAGCATCGAGAAACCGTAACCGGCGGCCAGGATTGCTGGTAGCGTACCAATGCCAAATCCAGTCATAAAGGTCACGCCGTGCCAAGCAGATCCCGTCAAAGTGGCGGTAAACAGCGCGCCGTAGACCATCGGGCAGGCGTTCGCCCCCCACAACATGCCGAGTGCGAACGGCGCGATCCGTGGCCAGTTGCGCAAGGGTGCCGTGATGCGTTCAATCGCATTCGAGATCGCGAGCGCACCACGGTCGAGCACGGCAATGCGCGGCAACATTCCGGCCATCGACAAGCCCATCGCCATCAATGCAACCGCGCCTGCCCATTGCAGTGTTTTGAATTTGACCGCTATGTCGGGCGTAACCAGCGCCGATCCGGCAAGCCCACCAATCGCACCAAGCGTTGCATACGTCGTGATCCGGCCAGCCTGCAGCACCAGCAGATAACTGATGCGTTGGCTGTTGGTTTCGGGCCGCAGGAACAGCAGCGCGCTACCGCAAATGCCGGAACACATGGCCCCGCAATGGAGCGCGCTTGCGAGCCCCAACAGAATACCGCCAATCAGTGTCGGCTCAAAGTTTGCCATGACCTGTTATCTAGGGCCTACTGTCAGGGACAGGTTCGGTGTTCGCAGGTGGAATCTTGTGCCCTTGGTGCGGTTCGCCGTCTTCAATCGCGCGCCATCCGGCCCCTTCGAGATCGTCGAACTGGCCGTCACGCAACGCCCAAAGGAACGCGGCTAGGCCAAGCAAGCCGAGCGCCAAAGCCGCCGGAATAAGCCAAGCAAGTGCTGTCATGAGCTGCCTCCTTTATCCGCATCGACGTTCGGAGCCGCGAGCGCCAGATCCATGGAGCGTAAGCGCACAGCATTTGCAGTTACAATAATCGACGATGTCGACATAGCAATGGCGGCCACCAGAGGCGTCACATACCCGGCCATGGCTAACGGCACGAAGCCAATGTTGTAGAGGATCGCGATGCCAAAATTTTGCAGCGCCATGCGGTGCGACGCGCGCGCGACCTTCAGCGTTTCGACAACCGTACCGAGTTTTTCGCCCTGAAATACCGCGTCGGCAGCAGTCTGGCTGATATCGACCGCCGACGACGGTGACAGCGAGGCGTGGCCGGTCGCGAGCGCTGGTGCGTCGTTCAAGCCATCGCCGACCATAAGCGTCAGGTGGCCCTGCGCCTTCAAGGTCTGCAGACGTTCGAGCTTGGTATCGGGCCGCGCGCCGCCCCGCCAGCGGTCAAAGCCGGCAGCACGCGCCGCCTGCGCTACCGCTTCAGGCCGGTCACCAGACAACAATTCAACCTTGTATCCGGCGAGCTTCAAGGCCGCGATCGTCGCAACCGCATCCGAACGTAAGCGGTCCTCGAACCGGAAACCAACGGCATCGCCATTGGCGGGTCGCATACCACAGCGACGCCTCGTGATGGCGTGCGTCCGCGATGCCCGCCCACAGCGCCGAGCCCAAGCGATCATCACCGTCGCCAACTTTGGAGATAGCAGCTGCG
This sequence comes from uncultured Alphaproteobacteria bacterium, assembly GCA_963802015.1. Classification (GTDB taxonomy): domain Bacteria; phylum Pseudomonadota; class Alphaproteobacteria; order Sphingomonadales; family Sphingomonadaceae; genus Novosphingobium. The sequence continues at coordinate 33,723 of CAWDHB010000001.1, read as the reverse complement.
ATGAGACCCGAACCTGCCACTTCGCGCACGCCCGCGCGTGGTTCAATGGCGAGGCCCCGGTCGCGCGCGGCGCGCACCAGTGCTTGTGCATACGGATGGCGGCTTAATACCGCCATACTTGCCGCCGCCGCCAGCACGTCGTCAGCAATGGCCTGACCATCACTCAAACGCAGTTCGCCGACCGTCAGCGTGCCGGTTTTATCGAACACGATGGTATCGACTTCGGATAAGCGTTCCAGGCCGTCGGCGGCCTTCACGATGATGCCGCGTCCGAACAACCGGCTGGTTGCGGCAACCTGCACAGCCGGAACTGCCAATGCCAAGGCGCACGGGCATGTGATGATCAATACGGCAATTGCGTAAGTCAGCGCTTGCTCCCAGCCAGCGCCAGCCAGCATCCAGCCGATAACGGTCGTGAGCCCAAGAATGTGGACAGCAGGTGCGTAAAGACGGGCCGCGCGGTCTGCGAGCCGCACATAACGGCCACGGCTTTGCTCGCCCGCCAGCATGAGCCGCGCGATCTCGGCGAGCAACGTATTGTCGTCACTTGAAGTTGCGGCGATATGCAATGGAGCCGCGCCATTGACGGTGCCTGCGTGCACGCGCGACCCGGGCTCGACCAGACGCGGCAGCGTTTCACCCGTGATCAAGCTCTCGTCGATCTCACTGCGCCCCGCCGTTACGATGCCGTCGGCGGCGATCCGCTCACCGGCCGCGGCAATCATTTTCATACCCGGCACGACCGAGCGCGCCTGAACCTGGCGCGCCACGCCGTCGTCGCCGATGACTGTCGCGGTCATAGCCTTGAGGCTCAGCAGATTTTCAGCGGCCCCCCGGCTCTTGACGCGCATGCGTTCATCGAGAGTCCGCCCGATCAGCAGAAAAAACACCAGCGTCACAGCGGCGTCGAAATACACCTGATCGGTGCCGCGCATCGTTTGAAAGAGGCTCATCGCCGTCGCCAGCAGAATGCCAAGCGATATCGGCACATCCATATTCAGGCGGCGGCCCTTGAGCGCCGCAATCGCGGAAACGAAAAACGGCTGCGCAGCATACCCAATCGCCGGCAACGCGATCAGCGCAGATAGCCAATGGAACATGGTCGCGACTGACGCATCCATGTCGGACGCATGCCCCGACCAGACAGACACCGACAGAAGCATGATGTTGGCGGCCGCAAATCCGGCAACACCGACGCGTGGCAGCAACCCGCTTGCGCGCGTGCTGTCATCTTGGGCGTTTTGATCGGTCATTTCCGCCGACGAAAAACCGGCAGTCGTCAACACGTCAATTAGATCATGGGTGCTGGTGCGCGGCGATTGGAATGTCACCAAAACGCGGCGGGCGCTGAGATTGGCGCGCGCAGCTGCAACGCCCGGCGCCGCCTGTAGCGCTTGCTCAATCGTGCGCACGCAACCGCCGCACATCATGTGAGGCACTGCGAAGGTTGCGCGTGACGGTCGATACGGCAGCGGGTGCCGCCGGCGATGCCCCGGACACTTGTGCCCGGCAGCTTGCGCTTACGATTGTTTCCATACCCGCGCCTTCGACTGATAAACCACCGCCGCTTCAGGGTTCCGGCTGGCGCGCGCCGCCACATCGACCGTCCAAGTGCCTTTGGCGAGCCCCGGCACCAGCGCTTCATAGCGTCCGGCACCCTTGAATTCCAATTGCAGCGACCGGTCGAAAGCGTTGGTCGCTGGGCGGCCGAGCGTCGCTGAAATCGTGATGCCGTCGAGCGCCTTACCGTCGCGATCAAGCAGCGTCACGACCAGCGCACCACTTGCCGGGTCAAACGCTATTGTCTCGCTCCAGCCGAGTTGCAGCTGGGCCGCGCCGTCCGCGATCCGCTGATTGTAGGCGAGCCCTTTGCGGTAGGCATCTTTGGTTTCTAGACCGCCGAACGTCGAGACGGCTTGATAAATCATGATGCCATCGACGGCGGAGACGATGCCGAAAAAGCAGACCATTGTGACCAGCACCTTGCGGCCGGTGATCCGAAACTCAGTCATCTTTCTTGCCTCTATCAATCTTGTCCTTGCCTTCGTGCTTTTTGTCATGATGCTCGTCGCCGTCAGGACTACGGAACGACGTGCTGCGCGCTTTGTTGACGCCCGTCGTCGTGTCGATGACCGTGATATCGAGTTTGGTTGAGCCGCCGTTCAGCTTGCTGCGCAACGCATTTGGAACGGTTGCAAAGAGCTTGATGGCCCGCACGTCGGCGACCGGGATTTCAATGACCGGATCGACGCCCTCAATACCGACCAGCGTCGTCTGGATGCCATCGATACCTGAAACTTTGAGGCGCACAAAACGCGGCACTTCGGTTTTGTTGACGAGCTTGATCGTGTAGCCATTGCGAATGCCGCCGTCGCTGAGCGCTACGAATTGCGGATTGCGATCGGCAAGCACGCTGATTTCGAGATCCGCGCGGTTCAGACAGCGACCACGCCATCAGTCCGCAAATCAGCGAAATCACGGCCGTATAGAGCAAACGTGCGCGGCCGCAACATTTTGCAAACCATCGCGCGGACCAGCAGTCGCACTCGCTAGGTTATGTTCAGTCGTGTAAGCGATCAACCCGCGTCGGGCGGCCAACCTTGGTCCATGATCTCGTCGCACGCGTCAATGCACAGCGCACACTGGATGCATTCCAGCTGCGCGCCGTTGCGGATGTCGATGCCCATCGGGCAGACCGCAATGCACGCCTTGCAATCAACGCAGTCACCGCGCCCGTCCCAGGTCTGGCCCTTTTTGTGAGGCCCGCGCGGTTCTCCGCGATAGCTCGCGATACGATACAAGCAGCGAATTGCGGTCGAGCATCGCGCCCTGGATGCGCGGCCAAGGACACATGTAAATGCACACCTGCTCGCGTGCGATACCGCCAAGTAAATATGTCGAGCCAGCGAATATCGCGAGGAACGCATAAGCGACCGGCGGCGCCGTGCCGGCAAGAGTTCAGCGGCCAGCGTCGGCGCATCGCGGAAATAGAAAACCAGCGCGCCGCCGGTCGCCAAACCGATCAGCAGCCACGAAATGTGGGTCGCGACCTTCTTCCAAATTTTTTCAAATGTCCACGGCCCTGCGTCGCGCCGCATATGGGCATTGCGGTCGCCCTGCCAGAAGCGTTCGACGGCGACCATCAGATCGGTCCATACCGTCTGCGGACAGGCATATCCGCACCACACGCGCCCGGCGACCGACGTCACAAGGAACAGCGCGAGCGCCGAAATGACCAGCAATCCGGTGACGTAGTAAAACTCCTGCGCCCAGATTTCGATCGGGCCGAAGTAAAGCCGCTGATGCGCGAAGTCGAACAGGATCGCTTGGTTGGGCAAACCCTGACCGCGCTCCCAGCGCATCCATGGCAGCAGGTAATAGATGCCAAGTGTGATGGCCATGATGGCCCACTTGACGTTGCGGAACGTGCCCTTGGCTTTCTTCGGATAAACGTGCTGACGCCCGGCATAGGCAATCTTGCCAGGGCCAGCGTCCTCGCCAAGGGCCAGGCGCTTTTTTTCGCGCTATCGCATTGACGTCGTGGCGCGTGACGCCCGGCGCAGCTTCTGTGATGAAGTCGTCGGGCGTCAGCTGTTTCTGGTCTTGCATTACGTTCATTGCTCGATTGTCCGAAGTGAAGACGTACGAACGCATGGACTGCGGGCAGTGTTCGTTACTTGCCGCCGCCGAGTGAATGCACGTAGACCGCAAGCATCTTGACCGAGACCGGATCAAGACGGCCGTCCCAAGCTGGCATGATGCCGCCACGGCCGGTCTTGATGCTCGTCGCAACAGCGTCCGGCGAATTGCCGTAGAGCCAGATGCCGTCGGCTAGATTTGGCGCGCCCAACTCGGCGTTACCCTTGCCGTCAGGACCATGACACACGGCGCAGTTTTCCGCGAATATGGCTGCACCGCGGGTGGCCGCGTCCTTGTCGCCTTCAAGCCCGGCCAGCGACCGCACGTAGGCCGCCGTGTCGTTGATCTTTGCGGCGCATCAAGAACGCCGTCCAGACCAAAACGCGGCATAGCGGAATCGTTGGTCTTGCTTGTGGCCGTGACCGGATGCCGTAACTGATGGTCTTGTGGATATTGTCGAGCTGTGCCGCCCCAAATCCAATCGTCGTCGTTGAGGTTGGGGTAGCCGACGCCGCCCTGTGCGCCTCGCCCATGACAGGCCGCACAGTTATCGCCGAACACCGCCGCGCCGCCCGCCTGGGCAAACTGCAGCAACTCCGGGTTCTTCCTGATATCACGCCAGCGCCGTCTGAGCCAATTGCCTGACGGTACTTTTCCTGACCGGCTTTCGCCGCCGCAATATCGGCCGCGACTTCGCGCGCGTTGGCTGTAGTTCCAAGTAGCCCTTTGTGTAACCGCGTCAACGTCGGCCAAGCCGGATAACGCATCCAATAGCCGATCGCCCATACGATGCAGGCATACAGCACATACAGCCACCACTTCGGCAGCGGCTTATTCAGTTCGCGCAGATCACCGTCCCAAACGTGGCCGGTGGTTTCGTGCCGGTGACTTCATCGAAATGTTTTTCAGAGCCCATGTGGTCACTCTACCGCTTCTGCTGAGGGTTGATCGGTCTCAAGCGGCAGTCGTGCTGCACGCTCGAACGAAGCCTTGTTGGCCGGGCGGAACACATAGACCGCGACGCCCGCAAGAACGCAGAGAAACAGGCCCGACGCAACGAGTTGCGGATAAGCCCTGTGCATATTCGTATGTCATGACTGCGCCTCCTTAGCGAAGGTTGGGACCGCTGGCGTCGTACTTGGTAAAGTCGACCAGCGTGCCGAGCATCTGCAGATACGCGATCATGGCATCGAGTTCCGTCGGGCCGGCGCCCGCCGCCGTATTGCCATCGAACTTGCGAACCTGCGCCTTCGGATAGCGTGCCAGCACATCCTTCGCACCCTTTGAATCAGGCGCAACCTGCGCTTCCAGGTCCGTCTTGGCATTGGCGATCATTTCGTCGCTATAGGGCACGCCCGCCATTTTCAGCGCCCTCATGCGGTCGGCAATATCGGCATAGTCGAGCGGCCGTTGCGGCGAGCCACGGATAGCCCGGCATGATCGACGCCGGCACAACGCGCGCGCGGGTTCTTCATGTGATCGACATGCCAGCCGTCCGAGAACTTGCCGCCGACGCGCGCAAGATCAGGCCCCGTCCGCTTCGAACTCCACTGGAACGGATGATCGTACATGCTCTCCGCCGCCAAGCTGTAATGACCATAGCGTTCGACCTCGTCGCGGATCGAGCGGATCATCTGGCTATGGCAATTGTAACAGCCTTCGCGCAGATAGATGTCGCGGCCGGCCTGTTCGAGCGGCGAATATGGGCGCATGCCCTGCACCTTTTCGATCGTCGACTCGAGCATGAACAGTGGCGCGATTTCGACGATGCCGCCGATCGAAACAACGATCAGCGCGCCGAGCAGCAAGATGAGCGAGTTTTTTTCAAAGATTGCGTGGTTCACGTTTTTTCCTCCTCATCTCACTCGGCCGGGACGGCGATGACGCCGGGCCGCAATTCAGGCGCTGCCGCCGAGCGCGGCTGATCCTTGATATCGACAGGCTACGTCACCGCGGATGGTGCGCCAGACGTTGATGGCCATGAGGAAGCTACCTGCAAGGAACAGCAGACCGCCGGTTGCACGGATGATGTATGGCCAGTGCTTCGCTTCAACCGTCTCGATGAACGAGTACTTGAGGAAGCCGAGGCTGTCGTAAGCACGCCACATCAGACCTTCGGTGATGCCGGCCACCCACATCGAGGTGATGTAGAGAACGAAGCCGATGGTCGCGAGCCAGAAGTGCCATTCGACCATCCGCATCGAGTACAGGCCTTCGCGCTTCCACAGCCAGGGAACCATGCAGTAGATGGCGCCGAAGGAAACCATGCCGACCCAGCCGAGCGCGCCTGAGTGCACGTGACCGACGGTCCATTCCGTGTAATGCGACAGCGAGTTCACGGCCTTGATCGACATCAGCGGACCTTCGAAGGTCGACATGCCGTAGAAGGCGACCGAGACGACGAGCAGGCGGACAACGGCGTCGGTGCGCAACCGGTCCCAGGCGCCCGATAGCGTCATCAGACCGTTGATCATGCCACCCCATGACGGCATCCACAGCATGATCGAGAAGGTCATGCCGAGCGTCTGCGCCCAATCGGGCAAGCGCCGTGTAATGCAGATGGTGCGGACCGGCCCAGATGTAGAGGAAGATCAGCGACCAGAAGTGCACGATCGAAAGGCGGTACGAATAGACCGGACGCTCGACGCGCTTCGGGATGAAGTAGTACATGATGCCGAGGAAGCCGGCGGTCAGGAAGAAGCCGACAGCGTTATGGCCATACCACCATTGCGTCATGGCGCCTTGCACACCGGCAAACAGCGAGTAGCTCTGACTGCCGAGCAACGACACCGGCACCGTCAGATTGTTGACCAAATGCAGCATCGCGACCGTGACGATGAACGCCAGATAGAACCAGTTGGCGACATAGATGTGCGGCTCTTCGCGCTTCCACAGCGTTCCGAGGAACACGAGCAGATAGGCGACCCAAACGATGGTCAGACCAAATATCGACGTACCATTCCGGCTCGGCGTATTCCTTGGCCTGCGTGACGCCGAGCACATAGCTCGATGCGGCCAGCACGATGAACAGCTGATAGCCCCAGACGACGAACCACGGCGCCCATTTGCCGGCGAGCCGCGCGCGCGACGTGCGCTGCACGACGTAGAGCGAGGTTGCGATCAGCGCATTGCCGCCGAATGCGAAAATCACCGCCGACGTATGGACAGGCCGCAAGCGGCCGAAGCTGGTCCACGGCAGATCGAAGTTGAGCGCCGGGAACGCCAGCTGCCAAGCGAGGATATCGCCGACCAGAAAGCCAACGATGCCCCAGAATACGCAGGCGATCGTCGCCACGCGAACGGGGCCGTCCATATAGCCTTCGCCCGGTCGGCCGCGCGATCCGTCGGATGTGTGACAATGTAAATGAGCGCCAAGGCACCTGGCGACCGCCAGCATCACGCCGTGAATATTGATCGGAAGTCTTTGCCGGAAATCGCAAAAAGCAGAGCCGATGGCCGTAAACAGCAGCGCGCTCCCGATGGCCAAAGAATCCCCAAGCGCTGACCGTTCTATTGCCGTATCCGCCACGACGCCCCCCTGATTGGAACAATACGGACAGCTCGGGCCCCGATGACCCACCGTCAGATCCATTTCGATAAACTGACGGCCGAAGAACCTTGATTTGCATCAAGGCGACTTTCGCGGCCGCATGTTGACATCGTCGCACCCAAGACGCCGGACGGCACTGCAGCCGACGGCACGGTGCCGGAGAGTGATGGCGATGGCGCGAGATCAATGGCCAATACTAGAACGCATCCGCAACCGGACCTGCCGCTGCAGGACAGACCGCCTCGACATGTCAAGTGCCTGATCCCATCGGCATTCTGCGCGAAGAACACGCGCTTCAGAACGAGTTGTGCGATCTTGCTCGAAGCCATCGCCGATGGCTTGCCGCATCATTTCGACCGCGTCGCTTGCGCTCGTCTCGGTTTCCATTCTTGAGACTGGAATGCCGAGCCATATGCGGCTAGAGGAGGAGGCGCTGTTTCCGCTGTTGCGCCGCCGCATGCCGGATAATCACGCCCTGCATTCGGCGCTCGACTGCCTCGAACACGAACATGATCGCGACGGCGCAGCCGCTGGTCGAAATCATCGACGCATTGCGTTCAGCCATCAATGCGCGGCCGCGTCGCCAATCCCGACATGCTCGGCTATATGTTGCGCGGCTTTTTCGAAAGCCAGCGCCGCCATATCGCTTGGGAAGAAGCTGTTGTGCTGCCGGTCGCCCGCGACGTGTTGACGGCCGACGATCTCGCGCGAATTGCAGGATTGGGTCATGACGCAGCGGTCACCCGCGCTGCTGCAACCAGTCGGTTGTTGCGCTGCGACAAGCGCGCGCGATGGGTCCGAGCCTGTGCAAAGATTGCCCCGGGTCACGCCCAGGCCCCGCGCTCAGGATCGTCAATCAGACCCGGCCCGACGCTGAGCTAGCGTGATCATGGACCGTCTGAGAATAAGTACCCTGCAAGCACGCCAGACTAGCCGTCAGCGCGTTCCGAGATCGTCCTGCAACGGTCGGGGCATTCGATCACGACAATCGTGCGGCTGCCTTCGAGCGCAATGACCTTTTCGACCTTTAAGCCGGGTGAACTGCCGGCTGACCGTCTCGATCGTCAGGCCGAGAAAATCCGCAATTTCGGCGCGCGCCAGCGGCAGTTCGAAGCGCATCGCACTCGCCCGTCAGCGTCTTGCAGCCGATCGATTGCATGCGGCTTCGCCACCATCAACAGAAAGCTCGCAACTTTCTCTTCGGCACTCTTGCGGCCAAGCAACAGCATCCATTCCTGCGCGGCATCAAGTTCATCCAGTGTTGCTCGAACAAGCGATGCTCAAAATTGTGGATATTCTTTGGCGAGCCGCTCGAATTGCGTCTTTTCAAACGTGCACAACTGCACGTCGGTCACGGCTTCAGCGTGATACGGGCTAACGGTCCGGAACGGCCGGCCCAGAAAATCTGACGCAAACTGCAGACCGACGATCTGCTGGCGGCCATCGCCCAGAGACTTGGTGAGCTTCACCACGCCCGAAATGATATTGGCGAAATAGCCGGGCTCTTCGTTGTCGCGCAGAATGATATGCCCCGGCGGCAGCGTTTTGGTGTGCGCCATCGCGTTCAGGCGCTCGATTTCAGGGCGCGTCAGCGCCCCGCAAACTGCGCGATGGCGAACGGCGCAGGTATCGCAACGTATATGGATGATCACCCATGGCAGCCTGCGGTTCCCTGCTGCGACGTCATTTCGTGCTGATGACGCAACTCGGACTTCCAATGCTAAGTGATCTCTCTTGAATATAGAAAGACTTCAGTGCCGTCACAGATGGACCTAAAGGCCGGGCCAGTGATCTCACTGCTGACGCATTCTTGACCGCACGGATAATCCGCGTTGGGGCCGGCTCCCTCGATTGCGGCTAAGTCACTGGCCACAGTCTGGACCGCCCGTCACAGGCGACCGAGATCGGGCTTGATCGAGCGCAATGTACAGCAGCAGCAATAGTGGCATAGATGGTGTTGTCTGCTATGCGCTGGATAGCCCTACGCGGTTCGACGCGAATCGGACGAAAGGACCGCCATTGACGCAAAACCTCAGCACCTGTTGACCGCGATCATGCGCATTGTGTTCGGCCTAGCGCTGCTCGGCTGGCCGCTGGCGTGGTACGGACCCGAAAACATCACCGCCTGGGGTTATCTCGGCCTCATTCCGTTTGTAACCGGGCTGCTCGGCAGCTGCCCGGTTTACATGCTGCTCGGCATGGAAACGGCGTCGCACTTAGGTGCCACTGAGCAGGGCCAACGATATTCAGCCCGCTTTTGAACCGCATGTGTACAGCGGCAACAATCTTGGGGCCGGAGCGCCGGGCTGTGATGCCCATCCGTGGCGGTCTCTCGCCCTGACTGGCTGTGACCGATATCTGGTTGAAATGGGGAAATGGTGGGCGGTCACGGGCTCGAACCGTGGACCCGGTGATTAAGAGTCACCTGCTCTACCAACTGAGCTAACCGCCCGTCATTTCATGGCCTTGCGGCACATACTCAACAGTCACTAGCCGGTCGGCCATGCCGTCGTCAGGCGCACGAACCGCGGTTTCAAAGCGCTGAGGGCCGCGCCGATGGCAAAGGGGGCCCAAACCGGCCCCCAATGAAGCTCGTCTAGCACCCTCGACTGGGCTGTCTAGCCCAGCGCCGCGACTATTAACACTCCCTGCGCTGCCGGCTCAAAATACGCGCGAGTTGCCGGAGGCCACCGCTGATCATCGGCTTGATCAACAGATGCTCGCGATCTTTCAGCGATCGCATGATCTCGGCCGAGCCCTCGATCACGCAGTTCTGCGGCTTCTCGGGCATGTGGCACTTGATGCCGGTGCGGCGCTCCATCTCCTCGTCGAGCTTGGCGAGTTTGGCGCCGCCGCCCGACAGATAAATGCCGCGCTCCAGGATATCGCTCGAGATTTCTGGCGGCAATTCTTCAATCGCGCGCTGAATGAATTCGGCGATCTCCTCGATCGGCGCTTCAAGGCTTCGGCAATGTCGCTGCGGGCCAAGCACCACGGTCTTCGGCTTGCCGAGCCGCAGATCACGGCCGCGAATGAAAATCTCTGCCGTCTCGCCGTTGATCGTGCGCGACGCCGATCCGGCCTCGATCTTGATGCGCTCGGCATTCGGTTCGCCGATCAGCAGTTGATGATTGCGGCGCACATAGCGGATGATGGCTTCGTCCATGGCATTGCCAGCGCAGCGCAGAGATCGCGCCTGCACGACGCCGCCGAGCGACAGCACGGCAATGTCGGTGGTGCCGCCGCCGATATCGACGACCATCGAGCCAACCGGCTCATCAACCGGCAAACCCGCGCCAATCGCGGCCGCGACCGGCTCTTCGATCAGGAACACTTTGCGTGCGCCCGCCGAAACCGCCGTCTCATAGACGGCGCGGCGCTCAACTGGCGTTGCACCAGCCGGCACGCAAATCAGAATGCGCGGCCGCACGAAGCCGAGCATCGACTTGGTGCGCTTGATGAACTGGCGCAGCATTTCTTCGGTCGCCACGAAATCGGCGATCACGCCGTCACGCAACGGCCGGATGGTCTCGATGCTTTCGGGCGTGCGCCCCAGCATCATCTTGGCTTTGGTGCCGACCGCGAGAACTTCGCGCACGCCGCCGCGCGAGCGCAACGCCACAACCGACGGCTCATCGATGACGATGCCCTCGCCCGGCCACATGCACCAGCGTATTCGCCGTGCCGAGGTCGATGGCGATATCGTCGGACAGAACGCTACTGACACCAAAACGGAACATAACGCTGTAACGCAGTCCTCATGAGTGATCGTGAATGCTATGGAATCCCATCCGTTAGGCACGACGCGGGCATCACTCTCGCATGGCGGCGCCGACGCAGCCTCAGACTGCTCTAGCCGGCTAGGCCCAATCGCGGCCAACCAAGCCACAGTGCGCCGCAACCCGCAGCCACACAAAGCAGCGTGCGGCTTGGCCCAATCGTGACGGCCCGCCGCCGTATTCGACGGCAGACGGCCGCAACACTGCTTTCCAGGCCCGAGTTGGTAAACGCCTGGCCACCATGCCGCTGTTAAACGCCGCGCTGCGCCTGGGCCAGCTTCTGGCGCTTAACCACCAGCTTGCTGAGCGCTGCAACGTAGGCGCGAGCCGACGCCACCATCGTATCGGGATCGGCCGAGCGCCCGGTCACGATGCGGCCGTCTTCTTCAAGGCGCACGGACACTTCGGCCTGCGCGTCGGTGCCCTCGGTCACGGCATGAACCTGATACAGATCAAGCCGCGCATCGTGCGGCATCAGCATTTTGATGGCATTGAAAGTTGCATCTACCGGACCATTGCCGGTGCTCTGCACGGTCTTCGACTGGCCGTCGATATCGAGCGTCAGCGTCGCGGTCTGCGGACCCATCGTGCCGGCGATGACCGTCAACGACGCCACCTTGATGCGATCGTGGGCGTGCGCGACGCCTTCATCGACCAGGGCTTCGATATCTTCGTCGTAGACGTGCTTCTTGCGGTCGGCCAGCGCCTTGAAGCGGTTGAACGCGTCTTCCATGCGCATTGTCGCCGAGGTTGTAGCCGAGTTCCTTCAGCTTCGACTTGAACGCCGCGCGGCCCGAGTGCTTACCCATGACCAGCGACGACTTACCGACGCCAACCGATTCCGGCGTCATGATCTCGTAGGTCTCGGTGTTCTTCAAAACGCCGTCCTGGTGGATGCCGCTTTCGTGCGCGAACGCATTCCGGCCGACGATCGCCTTGTTGTACTGGACCGGGAAATTCGTCACCGCCGACACCAGCTTCGACGCCCGCGCCAGCATCTCGGTTTTGATGCCCGTGCGATACGGCAGCAGATCGTGGCGCGTGCGAATGGCCATCACGACTTCTTCGAGCGCGGCGTTGCCGGCCCGCTCGCCAAGACCGTTGATCGTGCATTCGATCTGCCGCGCACCAGCGCGAACGCCAGCCAGCGAGTTGGCGACCGCCAAGCCCCAGATCATCGTGGCAGTGGGTCGATATGATCACCTTCTCCATGCCCGGCACGCGGTTCTTGAGCATCGAGATCAGCTCGAAATACTCTTCCGGCAGCGCGTAGCCGACGGTATCGGGAATGTTGATCGTGGTCGCGCCGGCCTTGATCGCGGCTTCGACGACGCGGCACAGATAATCGTGCTCGGTGCGGGTCGCATCCATCGCGCTCCACTCGACGTCGTCGGTGTAGCCGCGCGCCCGCGTGACCGACGCCACGACGCGCTCATAAACCTGCTCCTGATTGAGCTGCAGCTGATGCTGGCGATGCAGCGGCGACGTGCCGATGAAGGTATGAATGCGGCCGCGGCGGGCGTGCTTGATAGCTTCGCCTGCCCGGTCGATGTCGGCGAAATTGGCGCGCGCCAAGCCGCAGATCACCGAATGCTTGGCGAGCTTGGCGATTTCCGTCACCGCCTCGAAGTCGCCTTCGGACGCGATCGGAAAGCCGGCCTCGATGACATCGACGCCCATCTCGTCGAGCAGCTCGGCGACCTGGAGCTTTTCTTCAAACGTCATCGTCGCGCCGGGGCACTGTTCGCCGTCGCGCAGTGTCGTGTCGAAAATGATGATCTGATCGCTGGCGCTTGTCGATCTCTGTGTCGGTCTGTTTGTTTTCGGTCTGAGCCGTCATGACGTTTTGATCCTTGCCGGGCGGCCCGTGAGGGTCCCGCCGAAACCGCAATCTGCACGCTTGTGAAACCGTGCCGCCCCTGAGCGCCACCCGGCATCGGCCGGGTTAAATGGCCCAGGGGCCATAAGGAGGCCAATAAGCGAGAGGCCAGTGAGCGAGGGGCTCAACATCTGAGCGGAGCGACGGTCAACCGGCGTCGCGCTCGCCCGACCAGCCGCGCGCGCTCATCGCCGGGGCGAGGCAGCAGCAATAGAACTGGTCAATGGGCGCGTCATGCGGGCGTCGGCAGCTCTAAGCACACGGGTCCGGAGCGGACCGGCAGAGGCACCACTATAAGCCGAAATCGGCCCAATAAGATCAAGCTGCAAGTTGGCGCGGGCGCGCGCGCAGCTCCCTCGCGCCGTACTCTAGCGAGCGGCCCGCAGCCGTGCAGCCTAGAATATTAAGCCTACCCTCGGCCACCCGCACCGCCGCGCCGCCGATGCGCACGCTCTTCGAGCTTGCCGCGCACGACCGTCGAGATCAGCTGGATCGTGCTCGGCCGGCCCATTTCGATGCCCTGTTCGATCGTCCGCTTGTGCGCGCCGTCCGGGCCCTGGTCGAAGCGCCTGGATGACGTGCGCAAAGCCGATCGCCGCCGAGCCCGTCGCCGGGTCTTCGGGAATGCCCGATGTCAGGCGCAAACATGCGGGCATGAAACGATGACTGCGCGCGCACGCACTGGCGCGTATAAACAGTAGACGCCATCGGTACCGCGATCCGTAAACGCGCGGGCCCAGTGGCTCGGCGCAATCCGCATTTTGGCCATCGCTTCGAGATTGGCAACCGGCACGTAGGCAAACACGCTGGGCCACGCAGCAGCATCGGCTTATGATTTTCAAAGCCGATCTCGGTCGGAATCAAGCCGATGGCGGCCGAAATTTCTTCGGGCTGCGCCAGCTCTTCCGGCACCGACGTCAGCTTCGGCGCATCGAATTCACCGAACGCCGGCGACACCGTTGCGCAGCCGCACGCCAACGCGGACGCTGCCGGCTTCCTCTTCGAGCGCGATGATCGCATCGCTTTCGCCATTGACGGTGTGCATGCGCAGTTCCGCCAGCAGGATCGCGGTGCCGAGCGTCGGATGGCCGGCAAACGGAATTTCGCGCGTTGGCGTAAAAATGCGGATGCGCGCGGTATGGCCGGGCAACGCCGGCTTCAAGACAAACACCGTTTCCGACAGATTGAATTCACGCGCGATGGCCTGCATCTCGGCGGCGGTCAGCCGGTCGGCCTCCAGCACGACCGCGAGTGGATTGCCGCCAAACGGGCGCTCGGTGAAGACGTCGAGAATGTAATAAGTCAGCGCCATTCGTCGTCGTCTCCCCCGCAGGCCCTCGCGTTCAGCGCGCCGCAAACCCTCGTGCGGCCCGCATGCGAAAGCGGCGGCACCATGCGTCAAGCGCCGCCCAGCCCCAACACGGTTTTTGGGATCAGATCTCGCGGCGCGGTCGCCCGAAAACAGCACCGACGCCAGCAGAACGCGGGCGTAGAGCGGCATCGCGAGCCCGTCCATATCCGCCAGCGTGCGCACGACGACGGCCTGCCGCCAGTTCCGACTGACCGTCGGCCGCGATGTGGCGCTCGATCCGCTGTTTGAGCGCCGCAGCATCGAGGCCAGTCCTATAGGCAATCGCCAATCGACACGTGGGCGCCTGCGATTGCGTCACCAGAAAACCCGGTTCACGCTGCAGCTCAGTCATCGCCAAACCGGTCTCCTCGGCCAGCTCGCGGCGCGATGCTGGCGGCGATATCGACCGCGCCATCGCCGGCCGACGTCGCGTCCATCGATGAACCCGCCCGGAAGATAGGCGAGCCCGGCGTTGACGTTGCCCGCGCGCTGCCGGCCGAGCACGACTGCGCCGTCGCTCGACCTCAGCAACGCCGAGCCAAAGCCATCGCAGCACACCAGCGTCTGGAAACCCAGCGTACCGCCAATGGAGATAACTTTTGAAATCCGTTTGCAGCAAGCCGCGCTTCAAGTTTGTCACCCGAAATCGTCAGCGCTTCGATCAGATAAATTGTGCCATTAAAGAACTGCGGATTGGTGCTGACGGCATCACGCCAGGTGATCTCGATCGCGCCAGCGTTGTCGCGCGCATAGCCCCAAACATTCGTCGACACCCGGAGTTCGCAATCGCTACACCGTCAAAACCCGATCATCCGCATTGCTCTGTCACGCCCGCATTTTCCCTCATCCCTCAATTTTCAGGCCGCCGCCCGGGACAGCCTTCATGACCGCAATCAGCCAATCGGCAACGGCGCGGATGCGCGGCGTCTTCTTATCATCCTGGTGATAGACCAGCCAGATCTCGCGATGAAGCGCCACCGGACCGACTTGTTGCAATTTGCCATGACGGCGCGCCAACGCGACCGGTAGCAGCGCTTGACCCGCACCACTTGCTACCGCTTTGAGAAATACGTCGAGCGTGTTGGCGCGCAATACGATCGCCGCATCGTCAACATTGCGCGTCAGCCACTCCGCTTCCGGCAAATGTTTAAGGGACTGACTGAGTTGCACCCAACGCGGTTCCAGCCCGGCGGTCTTGCCCGGAGCCTTCGCTGATTTGAAAACCGCATATGCAAACGTCGCCAGCCGCCGCCCCGCAAGGTGCGGTCCATTCGGCCGGGCGTAGCGGATCGCGATGTCGGCTTCGCGTTCAGCAATCCCAAGATTGCGGTCATCAGCGATCAGGTCAATCCGGATGCCGGGATGCATATCGATGAACTCTGATACGCGCGGTGCAATAAATTCAGCCAGGAATGGTGCGAGTCCGGTCACTCGAACATCGCCCCGGGCGGCGCCAGCCCCAATGCCAGCCAAGCGCGCCAACGGCGAGGCGGCGGCATCCATTAGGCTAGCGGCAGCGGCCGCCACCTCGCCCTCGTGCGACAGGATCAGCCGCGTGCCCGACCGGCGCAGCATCCGCGCGCCAAGAGACAGCCCCAAGCGCTTGATCTGGCGCGCCACTGTCGTCTCGTCAACACCTAGCTGCCGTGCCGCACCGCTCAGGCTCTGGGCCCGCGAAAATGCCAGCAACGCCTGCACGCCTGCCCAATCCAAACATTGCTGCATTTTTGCAGTTTATTCCTGCGTTTTTCCTGCTTTCTTGCTGAGCCCCGGAAGCGCAAAAGTCAACGGCTTTTGAAACCCACAATTTTGAAAACCACAATGGAGCCCGCAATGTCCCGCCCCACTCTCCGGTCGCTGATGGCCATGCCAACGCAACCGCAACCGCTGTCCAAATCGGCGCTCATCATCATTGACGCCCAGCAAACCTATCGCGAAGGCGTGATGCAGCTCGAGAATGTCGAGACCGCGTTGGCCAACTGCGTTTCAATGCTCGACCGGGCCCGCGAAGCCGGCGCGCCGGTTTTCCATATCCGCCACGAAGCTGGCCCCGGCACACCCTATGACACAGCGGCTCCAATCGGGCAGATCGCAGCCCCAGTAACGCCGCGGCCCAATGAAAAGGTGATCACCAAGAACTATCCAAGCTCGTTTGAAAAAACGACGCTCGACGCCGACCTCAAAGCGCTCGGCATTACCGATCTCGTGATCGTCGGCTTCATGACCCATGTGTGCGTAAACTCGACCGCGCGCGTCGCATTCAATCTCGGATACCGTCCGACCGTTGTCGCCAACGCCACCGCAACCCGCTCGTTGCCGGGCGTCGATGGCCGGTCGATTCCGGCGGACGAGGTTCATGCCGTGGCTATCGCAGCACTCGGCGACATCTTTGCGATCGTCGTACCGGATGAATCTCACGTACCGCGTTAAATGGTCCACCACCATAAACCAGGCCATAGACCAGGCCAGACCGGCGGCAACCGGAGACCATTTATCAGCGCGCACTCGTGATGAGTTGCGCGCTGATTCATTGACGGCGGCTGCGTGCCGCTGAAAGCGGCGCTCCATCCATTTGCCACAATGCGCGCACGACGCGCCGCGCATCCACAAATACTCGCATGACTGATATTCAATTATCTTTGACAAAATGGCGCGGTGAAAAAGAAAGCGCCGCCAAACGTTGAACTCAGTTCGGTCATGACAAGGTCACGATCTCTGCATCATATCCGGTCATCGACAGCGTCACTGGGGGGTGACAGTCAAGATCTCCCATCGCACTCGTTTCCGGTTTCCGAACCGGTTGTTGTATTCAGAGTTCTGACGCCGCCGCAGGTTGGCGAGACGCCAGAGCGCCGCGCACAATTGGGCGCCGCGCACAATTGAGGTCTGGCAGTCGCCCGTTGGCGGCCAGCTCCTCCAACGTCTCCGGGAGAGTCGCGGTGCGGCTGTATCGGACGACGGGCGGCAGAGGTCCCCGCTCCTCTGCCGCTCGTATTGGCTCTCTCGTGCACTTATCCCACTCTCGTCGGGATCGACGCACAGAGCGCAAGTGAGGTGCCGCCTGCGCACCCGCACCAAACCCTCCCCAAGAGAGCGGAGGTGTGGGCGGCCCTCGCTGATCCGCTCCTAAAAATGCGTAGTGCTTTCAAAAGCGGATCATCGTCCACACGGCTGCGGTTCCGATCACAAGCCAGTACCCCGATTGCAGCAAAATCGCCCAGCGCGCGTCTTTGCGTGCGATCACGCGCTCGGGAAGTCCACCGTCACCGACCCACGACGTTACGACCACGCGCGTCAGCACTGCGATGATAAACGCATACGATGCCAGGTACGCCTTATCGATCAACATCAAATAATCGACCTCGGGCAGCGACGCCGATGCGGTCAACTGCAACGCCACCAGCGTCAGCAACGCGGTGATCGCGAGACCGATGCGGCCTTCGACAAAGCCCGGGCGCACGAACAACACCAGCGTCGAGCTCATGATGATCAACAGAATCGGCACAAACGTCTTAATCGACACCGTGACCAGCGGACGCGTCACCGGTACCTCAATGGTTACGCGCGAGTAGGTTTCGTTATTAAGCAAAGAGAGGTCGCCGAAATTGGTCGGATAGCGATGGTCTGACACCATCAAGCGCGGCGCCGCCACTTTGTAGCCGGGCAATTGAATATCGGGGTTGGCCGTGACAGCGTTCGCCGGCGCGGCGTATGTCTGGGATGCAACTGATGCAACCGTATCCTCGAACACGATCTTCAATGATTGACCATCGAACGGATATTTTTCCAGCCGGAACTTCGAGGCGAACCGGCCTTGCTCGCGGATGATGCCATACAGCGATCCGTCCGGCATTTTCTTCGGCTCATCCAGCAGCGTATCGCGCTGATGATCGGTCGGGCTGTAGCGGTTCATGAACTCCATCGATTTGACGGGGTTTGCAGCCGCGTTCTTCCAGCGGAACCAGATGTAGAGATCGACCGAATAGGTGTGCGAGCGGAAGTCGAGTTCGTGGATGTCGTTGATGTAGGCACCGACCGTCACCTTGTCGGCCTCCGGCACGGCGTCCGCGATGGCTTTGGCAACTGGTTCTGGGATACCTGCCGGGTTCGCTGCATCTTGAGCGCATGCCGAACCCGCGCAGCTGAGCACGGCCAAAGCGAAAACGGCCAGCGCGCCAGCTCGAAATCTGTAGAAACCAGCCATCTTAGGCTCCCAATTCATGCGGCGGCTGAGCGTAATGGATTGCGCCGTCAAGGCAACCCTGCACGAAAATGGCGGCGCAAGCTGGGTTGCGCCGCCATTCAACGATTAGCCGGCAAACGCGGAACCCTTAGTTCCGGCCCTTGTCGACCAGCTTGTTCTTGGCGATCCACGGCATCATGGCGCGCAGTTTAGCGCCGACTTCTTCGATCTGATGCTTGTCGTTCATACGGCGCGTCGCTTTGAAATTCGGCTGACCGGCCTTGCATTCCAGCATCCAATCGCGCGTGAAGCGGCCCATCTGGATATCGTCCAGAACGCGCTTCATCTCGGCCTTGGTTTCCGGCGTCACGATGCGCGGCCCGGTTTTGTATTCGCCGTATTCAGCCGTGTTCGAGATCGAGTAGTTCATGTTGGCGATGCCGCCTTCGTAGATCAAATCCACGATCAGCTTCACTTCGTGCAAGCATTCGAAGTACGCCATTTCCGGCGCATAACCTGCTTCCACCAGGGTTTCGAAGCCTGCGCGGATCAGTTCCACCAGACCGCCACACAGCACGGCTTGTTCACCGAACAAGTCGGTTTCGCATTCTTCGCGGAAGGTCGTCTCAATCACGCCCGAGCGGCCGCCGCCGACAGCTGACGCATACGACAGAAACAGATCATGGGCGTTGCCGCTCTTATCCTGGTGAATAGCAATCAGGCACGGCACGCCGCCGCCCTTCTGGTATTCGCCGCGCACGGTGTGGCCGGGGCCCTTCGGTGCGATCATGCCGACGTCGAGATCTTCGCGCGGCTCGATCAGATTGAAATGGACGTTGAGGCCGTGCGCGAACAACAGGGCGGCGCCCTTCTTCATGTTGGCATGCAGGTGATCGCGATAGATGTCGGCCTGCAGTTCGTCCGGCGTCAGCATCATGATGACGTCGGCCCACTTGGCGGCGTCCGCCACCTCCATGACCTTGAGCTTTTCTTTTTCGCACTTGGCCGCCGTTGCCGAGCCTTTACGGAGCGCGAT
The DNA here is from genome assembly GCA_963802015.1 of uncultured Alphaproteobacteria bacterium. Lineage (GTDB taxonomy): Bacteria > Pseudomonadota > Alphaproteobacteria > Sphingomonadales > Sphingomonadaceae > Novosphingobium. The sequence goes on along the minus strand of CAWDHB010000001.1, from coordinate 14,306 downwards.
CGCGATATCCTTGACGCCTGAATCGCGCAGGTTCAGCGCGTGGGCGTGGCCCTGGCTGCCGTAGCCGACGATCACAACCTTCTTCGATTTGATCAGGTTAATATCGGCATCGGAATCATAATAGACGCGCATGGGCGGCCTCTCGGGTTCCCCGGTCGTAAGCGACAGTCGGGATGGGTTAACGGGTAAGAGCCTAGATGGTCGCGAGTGGGTCTCGCGACGTTCCAGCCCCAAATCACGGCGGACCCTAACGGCAGTCGCCCGGCGTTTCAACGCCCTGACCTGCGTTCCCCCCTCGAAGCGTCCTTTTGGCGCTTTTGGACGCCCATCCCCGTCATCCGCCCGCAATCATTAACCGGACCCTAACCGGCTTCGGGTAGTGTTCTGCCATCCGTGGGCCAGTGGTTGCTGAGCCGGGCAAAAGATGAGTTGATCCATGCGTTCTATCCGCACGTCCCTGGCACTGTGCCTGCTTTCGGCGTTGGCCGTCTCCGCCTGCGGCAAGGCTGAGGAACAGAAGGCCGCCGCAGCGCCGCCGGCCGAACATGGCGTCTTTATTTCCGCGACCGATTGCGCCGAAACCGGCAAACTTTCAGCTGATGCCTGCGGTCTCGCCATCGACAGAGCCGTCGCCGCCCATACCGAGCAGTCGCCGGTTTATACGACGCTGCGGCAATGCGAAGTCGCCCAAGGGCCGGAGCGCTGCGACAAGACCGGCGAAGGCGAGTACCGCACCCGCGTTCAAGCGTTTTTCGTGACCATGAGCGATCCGGCGACCGCCGTGCCGCTGTATCCGCCGGCCAGCTCGGTCGCAGCCTTCCGTTCGCCGTCGAAGCAGGAACTGAACGTCAAGGATGACACCTTGAACATGTCGCACGCCGCCATGAGCATCGCCAGCGAAAACGCCCGTCTGCCACTGGCTGGCGATGGCGGCGGCCCTGCTCTTGGCGCTGCCGCCGCTGGCATCCATTAAACGCAACGCCATGCGCTAAAATCGCAAACAGCCGCGCGGACACAGTAAGTCCCGCGCGGCTGTTTTATTGTCTGCTGTTCTTTGCGTTCAAACGCCAGCCCCGCGCCCGATCGCGGCAATGCCGGTGCGCGAAACTTCAACAAGGCCAAGCTCGTTCATGATCTGAATGAACGTCTCGATCTTTGATGGCTTGCCCGTCACCTCGAACACGAAGTGCTCGATCGAGGTGTCGATCACCTTGGCGCGGAAAATCTCAGCCAAGCGCAGCGCTTCGATGCGCTTGTCACCTTTGCCCGACACCTTGACCAACGCCAGCTCGCGCTCGATCGATGCGCCTTCGTCGGTCAAATCGCGCACGCGATGCACCGGGATCAAACGCTCCAGCTGATGCTTGATCTGCTGGATAACCGCCGGCGTGCCGCTGGTGATCACCGTAATGCGCGACAAGTGCTTTTCATGCTCGGTCTCGGTCACCGTCAAGCTGTCGATGTTGTAGCCGCGCCCTGAAAACAGCCCGATCACGCGCGCCAGAACGCCCGGCTCGTTGTCGACGATGATCGACAGCGTGCGCGATACGACATCCTGAGCCTTCTGCGGGCTCGGGTAGTGCGACTGCTTGGGATGCTCGGCCATGATGGGTCTCGTTTCTCTAGCGGTAGGTTTCAATGACCGTATGACCGGCGTCGTAGTCGGCAATCGTCCAGGGCTCTTCGAGCGCCGCGTCGCGCCAAGCGGCGACGCTCGGGATGCGCCAGAATCGTATCCATATAACGGCGCGCTTCCGCGCTGACCGGCATAGGTATAGGTGTCAAGCCGCGTGACGACCGGCGCATACATTGCGTCAGCCGCCGAAAACGCACCGTAAAGAAACGGCCCGCCGCGGCCGAATTTGAAGACGCGCTTCTCGCCAGATCGTCTCGATCGCGGTCGATATTGGCTTTCAGCGGATCGGTCATTGCCGGTGCCGCATAGCGCGCGCCAAGATTCATCGGACAGCCTTGGCGCAGCGTCTGAAAGCCGCCATGCATCTCGTTTGAAATCGAGCGCGCGTGCGCCCGCGCCGTCGCATCCTTGGGCCAGATCGCGTGCTGCGGAAAGCGTTCCGCCAGCGTCTCGATAATGGCCATGCTTTCCCAGATCGTCTGATCGCCATCGATCAGCGCCGGCACCTTGCCGGACGGCGAAAATTCGAGCACGCGCGCCCGGCTTTCCGGCTGTCGCAACGGAATGATGATCTCGTCAAACGGGATCTCAAACGCGCGCAGCACCAGCCACGGCCGCATCGACCACGACGAATACAGCTTGTTCGCGATGACGAGTTTCAGCATCGGCGGCTATTTCTCCAGACCAGGACTCGGCCGCACCCGGAGTGGTGGACTTGGGTTCAGCGGCGCCGGGCGTGCCTTGGGAAACACCGCTTTGATGAACACCGGGAAGCCATGGGTATCGACGAGCACCTTGAAGTCCTCGCCGTCAGCTGACGGTGACTTTGTACTGCATGAACGCCGTCACGAACCGCTTGTTCATGCCGTCCGCAATCGCTTCGGCGACGGTCGCGCCAGCGCTTCGAGCTGCTCCGGCGGCAACTTGGCGTAGATCGTCGCCAGCACCTTGGTGTGCATGTAGTCCTGCGCCATGCAGGCTTCCAAGCCCTTGGTGTACTCGCTGGCCAGCAGGTGCGTGCGGTAACAAGCATCGAGAAACTTCAACACGCCGGTCGAGCCTTCGCGCTTGTGCAGCTTGGCAAGCCGCTCCGCCGCGTCCTTGATGTTGGCCGCATGATCCCACTTGCCGGGCGCGGCATGTGCCGGCGACGCAAGCATGATGCCGAGCAGCACAACCCCGAGCGTGCCTGCACGAGGCCTTTCATGACCTGCCTCACACCAGCACCTTGCCTTCCTTGCTGATGGCGCGGCCGACTTCTTCATCCGTGATATCTTCGCCAAGCAGCATTTCGTTGTGCGCCTTGCCCGACGGGATCATCGGGAAGCAGTTGGCAAGCTTGGCCACGCGGCAATCGAACATCACCGGGCCCTTGTGATTGATCATCTCCGTGATCGCATCGTCGAGGTCGGCCGGGTGTTCGCAGCGCATGCCTTTCCAGCCATAAGCGTCCGCCAGCTTGACGAAATCCGGCAGGCTTTCGGTATAGCTGTGCGACAGGCGGTTGCCATGCAGCAGCTGCTGCCACTGGCGCACCATGCCCATGTACTCGTTGTTGAGAATGAACACCTTGACCGGCAGATTGAACTGCACCGCCGTCGAGCACTCCTGAATGTTCATCAGGATCGAGGCGTCACCCGCAACGTCGATCACCAGCGCCTTCGGATGCGCAAGCTGCGCGCCGATGGCGGCCGGCAAGCCCATAGCCCATCGTGCCGAGCCCGCCCGACGTCATCCAGTGGTTCGGCTCTTCGAAGTGCATGAACTGCGCGGCCCACATCTGATGCTGGCCGACTTCGGTCGTGATGTAGGTCTCGCGATCCTTGGTCAGCTCCTGCAAGCGCTGCAACGCGTATTGCGGCATGATCACGTCTTTGGAATTCTTGTACGCTCAGCGATTTGCGCGCGCGCCAGGTATCAATCTGCTTCCACCACGCCTTGTGCGCCGCCTTATCGACGACCGGCGCTTTGGCTTTCCAAACGCGCAGCATATCTTCGAGAGCGTAAGCGCAATCGCCAACGATCGGGATATCGGCGTGAACGTTCTTGTTGATCGACGACGGATCGATATCGACGTGGATCTTCTTCGAATCCGGCGAAAACGCATCGATGCGGCCGGTGATGCGATCGTCAAAGCGCGCGCCGATGTTGATCATCACGTCGCAATCATGCATCGCCATGTTGGCTTCGTAGAGTGCCGTGCATGCCGAGCATGCCGAGCCACTGCTTATCGGACGCCGGATAAGCGCCAAGCCCCATCAGCGTCGACGTGATCGGATAGCCGGTCAGGCGCACGAACTCGCGCAGCAGCTGGCTGGCCTTCGGCCCTGAATTGATGACGCCGCCGCCGGTATAGAACAGCGGCTTCTTGGCGCTCGCGATCAGATCGACGGCTTCGCGAATCGCGGTCTGCTCGGGCTTCAACTTCGGCCGATAGGTTTTGTGCTGGATGTTCGACGGCCCGACGTAGTTGCCGGTCGCGAACTGCACATCCTTCGGAATATCGATCACCACCGGACCCGGACGGCCGGTGCGCGCGATATGAAACGCCTCATGAATGATGCGCGCCAGATCGTTGACGTTCTTGACCAGCCAGTTGTGCTTGGTGCACGGCCGCGTGATGCCGACCGTATCGCATTCCTGGAACGCGTCGTTGCCGATCAGATGCGTCGGCACCTGACCCGTGATGCACACGATCGGAATGGAATCCATCAACGCATCGGTCAGACCGGTCACCGCATTGGTCGCGCCCGGACCCGACGTCACCAGCACCACACCGACCTTGCCGGTCGAGCGCGCATAGCCTTCGGCTGCATGCACCGCGCCGCCTTCCTGGCGCACCAGGATGTGGCGGACTTTCTCCTGCTGGAAAATCTCGTCGTAGATCGGCAGCACGGCGCCGCCCGGATATCCGAAAATGACCTCGACGCCCTGATCGGCCAGCGCCGTCAGCACGATCTCCGCGCCGGTCATTGTCCGTGCCATGCGTCCGTCCTCCGCCGATACTGTGGCGCTGATACCGTCAGTCCGATATGCGGGTCCAATACCATGATAGTGGCCGTTCTGCTCACCAGAGCGCCATTCCCAAACATGCCTTCGAAAATAGGTGGCCGAGATGCCTGGTCAACGCTAACTTTGAATAAATGCGAAGGCGGAAGCCATTACACTTTCCATTGATTGCGTTGAAATAAATTTCCACGCAATCATATTGCTCTTGATCCAAGTGCTCTGCCGCTTGACGTATTGCCGCGTCTCGGCCTGGGCTTGCGTGACGGCGTCGTCACCTGCGATCTCGCCGGCCGCAGCCGCAATCAACGGCGCAACGCCAATCGCCCGCATCGCCGGCAAAGCCGGATCGAGTTGCAGCGCCGCCAACCGCGCGGCCTCAGCCAATGCGCCCGCCGCCACCATCGCGGCAAAGCGCGCATCAGCACGGGCCCGCAACATCGCGCGATCTGGCATCATCACCAGCTTGATCGCCGCCGCCGCCGTCAATCAACGGCGTGCCCGGCCACCTTGCCATTCAGCCAGCGACCGTGCCAGTGCTCTCGCAGAACTTCCAAAGCCCGCACGATGCGTTGCGTGTCAGCGGCTTCGAGGCGCAGCGCCATTTCTGGATCGCGCGCTCAGCACGCGTGCAAGCGCGTCCGCCCCAACGCGCGTCCGCCTCAGCGCGCCAATGGGCGCGCACAGCCTCATCGAACCGGCGGGATCGGCGACAAGCCTTCAAGCAGCGCTTTGAAATACAGCCCCGTGCCGCCAACGATGATCGGCCGCAAGCCCGCGCGCGTGCGCGTCCTCTAAGCGCGCGCGCAACGTCAGCACATACCGCCCCGTTGAATACGCCTCGCGCGCCGGCACGTGACCGTACAGCGCATGCGGCGCGCGGCGCCTCATCCTCATCCGTCGGCCGCGCCGTCAGAATGCGCAACTCGCATAGACCTGCATACTGTCGGCATTGATCACCACGCCGCCGAAGCGCTCAGCCAGCGCCAGCGCCAGCGCCGATTTGCCGCTCGCGGTCGGGCCTGCAATCAGGATCGGGGGATCAATCGGCATGCGCCCGTCTACCGCAGCATCCAGAACCGCGCCACTATATCCGCGCCAGACATTAGTGCCACCATATGGGCTCTGGCACGTTTCCACGGAGCAGGCCATGGTAAGCGAGCGCGCAGCGCTCAATAGCTGATGCTGGTGCGGACCCCGACAACCACAGTATCGCCGATGGCATCTCCGGGCTTCGCCGGTTTTCAGCGCCGCCCGCCCGGATGCCAGATATAGTGAACATCGGGTGCGATCGACCAGCCGGGCACAATCTCGGCGCTATAGTTGACTTCGATGACGGCCTCATAGTCGCTCATGCACCGTTTGCGCCGTTCGGCCACTCTGGCGGGCGCTCGCGCGCGGCGACATCATGACCATATCCGGCGGCCAACCCGATGTGTCTCCCGGGCGGCCCGGAATGAAGCCTGACAACACCAGTCCCAGCATCAGCGTAAAAGTCGACTTCATTCTGGCGTGCGGGGGCCGCCGACAGCGCGCCAGAAAATTGATGGCCAAGGACGCTTCTTGTGACGCGGCCGGGGAAGCGTCCTTCCAGAGCCCCTGATCAAGACACCGCTAGACGCCGGAATTGCCGTTCAATCGGCGCATTCGTCAACTTATCGGCGAAGCTCGAAAATTCGTGCCATCCGCCGATTTTGAATTTGCCCGGCAGGCCGCGAGCACGATAGCCAAACTGCGCTTCAGCCATGACCAGCGGCGGGTCTTCCATGCGGAAATTCAGACCGTGGCGGTTGTCTTGCTGCGCGTCGGCTGCATTCAGGATCGGCTGGGCTGCCGTTATAAATTGCCGCCAGGAAAGCAAAATTCTCCGACGGCTTCAGCGCCACGCGCACCCCGGGCGTTGCTAGTGGGTAAGCTGGCCCACCTTGCATCATGTTGGCCGCCGTCGTTCCCGGCCATCCGAATGTGCCGTTGAAAAACTGCGCCGCCGTCTCACTGACGAAAAATTCGCTGTCGGCGGCAAGCTGCCCAAACCGGATATTGAGAAAGCCGTCAAAAAGCGATTGCTCGATCCAAAATTCGAACAGCCGGACCGTCTCCAGCGCCTCGATATTGCTGACCGACATGACGTCGCCGAGGTGCGTGACGCCCGGGCCCTTGCCGTGAATCCCATAAACATGGGCGTGTAGCGTTGCGCCCTTCCAACCGCTCAATTTTTTCGAGATCGAGATAGAGCGTCTGCTCTAAGCGGCCGTTGAACGAACTGCCGTTCGACACGCCGCCTGAGACGACGTTGAAATATTCGCCGATGTAATTGTAGCGCAAGATCAATACCGGCAGCGTGCAGCGGCCGACGCGGATCGGCAAACGGCAGCGACGTTGCAATGATCGGCGTGGCCGGAACATCAGGCTCGGCCGCGCAGACAGCCACTGGCGCTAGTAGCGCCAGCGCCAGTACAACAATGCGCAAACCGGCCCCCAGCCGTCAGCACGTCATCACCTCTAGACCGGTAAAAAATTGGCAATCGCAATAATCACTACGACGATGATTATCAGACATGACAGCTTGTGACATGCGACTAACGTCCGGCGAATCTTACCCGCCAGCTCAGCTTGCAGGCAAAATTCTCATACAGCGACCGGAGCGCCTCAAGGTCCGTCGCGGGCCGGCCCGCCGAGCAAAGCGCCTTGATGCGCGCGGCAACAGCCCGGCGCACTGGCTTCCAGGGCGCGAGGCAAGCCATCACGCCCGGCCGCCAGCGCGTCCAGGCCTGCTTCGGACCTCAAGCCGGATGGCGTTCTTGACCATGCGGCCATAGCGCCAAGCCACTGAGCGCGGATGGTTGCGAAGAACGCATCCTTCCACGGCACGAACCACGCTGTAGCCTCGCGCAAACCAAGCGATTTGCATCAGCGCCGGCTTGGTCAGTGTGAAGATGCGCGCAATCAGCGCAGTTGAGGCAATCTTGGCGGCGATGAACAACCCCGTCGCGGTCCAGTACTGCCCGGCCGCCAGCAGCCACATGGCCACGAACTTCAACGGCAGCAAAATTGTCGTCGGCAACGCGAACACGAGCAGCGACGGATAAGGCCGCAGCGACGCGATCCAACGCTCGATCGCGGCGACGGGCGCAAACCCGCAAGCCATGCAAGGGCCTCCGAAAGCGGCTTCCAGCCCCACTCCTCGAACAGCACGATGAGCGCCGCCAAAACCTGCAGCACAAACATGATAGGACCGCGCACAATCCCCCAAGCGGTGCATCAAGATTTGGCGCAACGCCCAAACCGCAATCACCAAAGTGCGCCAGACGTTCGCCGTCCAATGTCGTGGTTTCTGGTCCAAAGTCGCGCCCGCCGGTCCTCTAATCCTGTTCCGCCGAGCCTATCCCCAGCAGACCGCCGAGTGTAACCCGGCACAGTCCCGGCGCGCACAAAACAGCTGCGTGAATACCGTTAGCAGCGGGGATAAGTCGCTAACCATAAAACCGGCATAACCGGGGATAAGTGGCGCGCTACTTCACCGTCGCAAGCTGGGTGTCGGCGGCCGCAGCGCACCGGATTTCTCGGCTTCTTCCAAAGCGTGCGCCAGTTCCTCGCGCGCCTTTTCGGCTTGCCGCTGACGCGACCACAGGCTGGCGTAAAGCCCATCGGCCGCGATCAGTTCGGCGTGCGTGCCCTTCTCGACAAGCTGGCCCTCGCGCAGCACCAAAATGACATCGGCGTGGATGATCGTCGACAAGCGATGCGCAATCACCAGCGTCGTCCGGTTGCGCGACACCCGATCCAGCGCGTCCTGGATTTCTTTTTCCGTATGGCTATCGAGCGCGCTCGTTGCTTCGTCCAGGATCAGGATCGGCGGGCCCTTGAGAATCGTGCGCGCAATCGCAACGCGCTGCTTTTCGCCGCCCGACAATTTCAAGCCGCGCTCGCCGACCATCGTGTCGTATCCGGCGGGCAGCGTTTTCACGAAGTCGTCGATCTGCGCCATTTTTGCGGCTTCGATCACTTCGGCGTCGGTTGCGTCCGGGCGGCCGTATTTGATGTTGTAGAAAATCGTGTCGTTGAACAGCACGGTGTCCTGCGGCACCACGCCGATCGCCGCCCGCAAACTCTTTTGCGTCACGTCGCGCAGATCCTGACCGTCAATCGTCACCTTGCCGCCCGACACGTCATAGAAGCGCAACAGAATGCGGCTGATCGTCGATTTGCCAGCCCCCGACGGGCCGACGATCGCCACCATCTTTCCAGCCGGCACCTCGAACGAGACGTCCTTCAAAATTTCGCGCTCGGGATCATAGGCAAAGCGCACGTGCGTCGAAACGGATCGCGCCGCCGTTGACGGCCAGATCGCTTGGCGCCCGGCCGGTCGGCCACTTCCGGCGACTGGTCGAGCACTTCCATCATGCGCTCGATGTCGGTCAGGCCTTGTTTGATTTCGCGATAGACCATGCCCATGAAGTTCAACGGCATGAACAGTTGCAGCATCAGCAGATTGACCATCGCGAAATGGCCAACGGTGTTATGGCCCGCCACCACGTCGCTGCGCCGCCATCACCAGGCAGATCGTCAGCGCAACCGTGAAGATCACAGCCTGGCCCGAGTTCAGCACCGCCAGCGACGTGTAGGTTTTGACGCTCGCCTTTTCATACGTCGCCATCGACTTGTCGTAGCGCGCCGCTTCGCGTTCTTCGGCACCGAAATATTTGACCGTCTCGAAGTTCAGCAAGCTATCGACGGCCTTGGTGTTGGCGTCCGTGTCGCTGTCGTTCATCGTGCGGCGGATCGCGACCCGCCAGTCGGTGGCCTTGATCGTGAACCACAGATAGAACACGATCATGCCGACGATGGTCACGATGTAGCGCCAGTCGAATTCCATGCGCGCACACGCCGATGATCAGCACAAACTCGACGATCGTCGGGATCAGCGTCATCAGCGCCATGCGCGAGATGTTTTCGATGCCAGCGCGGCCGCGCTCCAGAATGCGCGTCAGCCCGCCGGTTTTCTTCTCCAGATGAAACCGCAGCGACAAACGGTGCATATGTTCGAACGTCGAGAGCGCCAGCTTGCGCACGGCGTGCATCGCGACCTTGGCGAACATGCCTTCGCGCACTTGCACCAGCAGCGTCATCAAAATGCGCGACAGACCGTAGACGATGGCCGCCAAAACCGGCGCGCCGACCAGCCACGACATCTCTTCGGTGGCTGGCACCTTGCCGCCCGTTGACGGCACCAGCGCATCGGTTGCCCACTTGAGCGTATAGGGCACCGTCACCGTCACCAGCTTGGCGATGACGATCAGCACCAGCGAGAACAGCACCGTGCGCTTGAGGTCGGGCCGGTCGTGCGGCCACACATACGGCCACAGCGCGCGCAAGACACGCGCTTTGTTCTGGAGACGGCTGGAAGCGCGCCGCAAAGCCGCCTGAACCACGCTGGCTTTCACCGCGCTTGCGGCTCACCGGGCCCGGCCCGCGCTGGAACATCGATCGATCGTTGCATGACCGGTATTTAGGGTGCCGCGCCGCCAATGTCCAATCGCAGACGCACCGCCGTCGCGCAATTCAGCGCCCACCGCTTACCGCGGCACCAGCACGCGCTGGCACGGATAGATCAAATCCGGATCGGCAATCGTCGCTGCGGTTGGCGCGAATAAATTTTTGGATACAGCCGCCCCTGGTTGTAGTGACGCTCTGATATGCGCCACAAGCTATCGCCGCGCTTGACCGTGTAGCGCGCTGGCGGCGTAATGCGGCGGCCCGCAGCGCGGCAGCGCTTCGCCTGTCGAGCGCCAGACCCAGCGCTTGACGGCGTTCCGCGATACCGCACTTCGGCTAAACGATGCCGGCGTGATGCCGCGATAGGTAGCTTCGCGATAGACGCGGATGCGGCGGCGCGGCTGCGGCTAGCCTCGACGCTGCACATCGCCTTCAGCAACGCGGGTATCGCGGCCCCTGCTCAGACCGCGTCGCGGTCCGGGATGACGACAACTCAGGCCGAACGTCGTTCCGCGGATCGACGGGCCGCGCAATTGGCTCCGGAACCAGCACGACGGTGCGCGAGCGGTTCTTGTCCGATTGCAGCGGCTTCAGTTCGCGGCGCGGCGGCGCTCGGCGGCGGCCTTCTCATCTGCGGCGGCAGCACGCGCCGCAGCTTCGGACTTCTTGCGGTCTTCCGTCTGGCGGCCTGGTCCTTCAACCTGACGCAACTGTTCCTGACGCTTGGCTTCTTCGGCGAGCTTCTGAGCTTCGCTTTTGCAGCTTCGATCCGCTGCTGCTCGGCAAGCTTTGCGGCCTCGTCGGCTTCGGCGCCACGGGTTGCTGAACGACTTCAGGCTTGCGGCTCGGCCTTTAGCGGCGTCACAGGCTGCGCGACTTCGGGCTTTGGCTCAAGCTTCGTTGCGGCCGGTGGCGTCACAGCGCTTCTTGTCGCCATCGGCTTTGAAGATTTCGTCGGCCTTCTTTTTGGCTTCGTCGGCAAGGCGCTTGGTGTCTTCGGCGCGGCTGCGGTCCTCGTCGAGTTTCTTGGCCTCACGGGCTTTCGCGTCGGCCGCCGCTTTTTCGTCCGCCGCTTTGCGTGGCAAGTCCTCAGCGCGCTTCTTGTCCGCCGCCTTACTGGCGTCTTCGGCCTGCTGCTCTTTCAGCTTCTTGGCGATCTCGTCATCGGCCGCCAGCTGCCACCGCGCGGCGCTCTGATGGCGGCAGCGACAATTCCTTGACGACGACGCCCTGATACTCGCGATTGGCGCGCGCCAGCCATTCCTGAATGGTGCCGAACACACCACCAACTCGGGCGGCGGCGGCGGAGTTTACCCGCCTGCTGACTGGCTGCCTGACCGGCTGGCTGTCCGGCCTGCTGCGGCAGCGGATCTTGTTTCTCTGCACCGGCTTCCGACCGGCGCCGCCACGGGCTCGGCCGGTGTTACTGGCGCTGCGCGTCGTAACGGCGGCACGACGGCGCCGACGCTTGCGGTGCCTGACGGCGCAGCGGCGGAACCACAGCCTCACCAGGAGGAGCCGTCGCCTGCGCCACATTCCACAGGATCAGCACGGGCGCACTCGACGCGTCCGACGTCACTTCGGCATTCTGAACAAGCGCGGCAAAAACGCGATCCGACGGCATGCTCAGACGCCAGCAAAACGGCAAAAGCAGCGCCGCGCGCCGGCCGACACTGCGGCCCACGCCGCAACGGCACTGACGCTAAATCTTCACTTTCTGAGTGACTTGGCCGATTTTCATGAGATCGCCTTGGAATGTCGTGCATACCTAAGCACAAGATCGCTGGCGCCGCCAAGTGTGCTCATCATCTAGCCGGCAGCCCACTTGCTGGCCGGCTCAGATAGAACTGCCATACTCCCGAAGAATCGGCTGATAATTGTCGGCCAGCATGCTGGCCAGACATCAGTTCGCCGTTAAGCCGCGGTCATCCGCTGCCTACTGCCGAATGCTACCCGTCGCACGTTCCGAAACCCGCCACACCAGAAAGTCCTGTAATGCCAAAAAAAAGCCTACCTCGCTCCCACACTTCACCCGCCGACCCAACCCGCCGCGTTGAAAGCATCTGCGTCTATTGCGGCTCCGGCAAGGGTCTCAACCCTGCCTATGCCGTCGCCGCCCGCAAACTCGGCAAGGCTCTGGCCGAGGCCAACATCCGCCTAGTCTACGGTGGCGGCAGCCTTGGCCTGATGGGCGAAGTCGCCAGATCGGTTCTGGGAGCCGGCGGCAAAGTCACCGGCATCATCCCCGAATTCCTCGGCGCGAAAGAAAAAATGCTGAAAGACGTCGACGAGCTGATCGTCGTCGACGACATGCACGTCCGCAAACGGCTGATGTTCGAGCGCTCAGACGCGTTCGTGGCGCTGCCGGGCGGCATCGGCACGCTGGAAGAACTGGTCGAGCAGCTGACCTGGTCGCAGCTCGGCCGCCACACCAAACCGATCGTCGTCGCCAACATCGAGGGCTTCTGGACGCCGTTCCTCGATCTGCTCACCCACATGAAGGGCGAAACCTTCATCCGCGCCGGCCTCGACGTCCATTTCGCGGTTGTCGATAAGCGCCGAGAAGATCGTCCCCGCCGTCCTCGCCGCCGCCCAATACGGCACCCTCAACGGCGACCACGCCATTGTGGCGAAGTTTTAGACCGCCCTCACCGGACATACGGCGAGATGGCATCCCACGGTTGCACTCGCCCCTCTTCCCTTCTATCAGCGCTTATGACCAAACGCGATGCCCCGACACACCGGCCCCGCCGCCCGCCCGCATCGATACCGCCAATGTCGCGGACTGATTGCGCGCATGCGGGCGGGCGAGCGCCGCGCGATCTCAGCCGTCATCACCGAACTCGAACGGCTGTCCGCCGCCGCGCCCGCGTTGCTGCAAGCCTTGCAACCGCACTTCGGCCACGCGCTGGTCGTCGGCTTCACCGGCCCGCCGGGCGCCGGCAAATCGACGCTCGTCAACGCCGTCATTGAGACCTTGCGCAAACAGGGCCGCACCGTCGGCGTGATCGCCGTCGACCCATCGAGCCCGATCTCGGGCGGCGCGATTCTCGGCGACCGCATCCGCATGACGGCGGCACTCGATGACGACGGCGTGTTCGTGCGCTCCCTCGCCTCGCGCGGCTATCTCGGCGGATTGTCGCCGGCCGCCGTCCGCATCATCGACGCGCTCGATGGCGCGGGTTTTGACATCGTGCTGCTGGAAACCGTCGGCACCGGCCAAAACGAAATTGACGTCGCCGAAGTCGCCGACATTCGCGTCGTCATTTCCGCGCCCGGACTTGGCGATGACATTCAAGCCATGAAATCAGGCTTGCTCGAAATCGCCGATGTCATGGTCGTCAACAAAGGCGACCGGCCGGGCGCTGAACAGACCATGCAGCAGTTGCTTGGCGCATTGTCGATCCGTGCGACCATCTCCGACAAGGTGCCGGTGTTGAAAACCAGCGCGCTCAATGGCGACGGCGTTGCCGAACTGGTCGAGACGCTTGATCACATCGGCCGTGCGTGTTTCAGCCGAGCCCGCCATTGCCCGCCGCCGCCGCCGCGCCCGCTATCTGATTGCGCGCGCCGCGTCCGATCATGGTGGCCAAGCGCATCAAGTCCGGCGGAAAAAGCGGTCTCGATCCGCCTCGCCGACAGCGTGCTGTCCGGCACCATGACACCCGACCAAGCCGCCAAGCGCGTGCTGGAAGATTAACTGCGCCTACGGCGTCGCGTCCATACGCACCTGGTCCTGCCGCGTCAGCAGTTTGCCCCATTGCGCGTTATAGGGGTGGATCGCTTCCGTCGGACCCGCCGCATTGACAACCGGGCGACCGGCATTATGCCAGGCGAAGATCCCGCCGCGTAAATTGGAGACACCTGTCGCCCCGGCTTTGACCAGCGCATCCTGTGTCTCAAGCGCCAGCACAGACGAGCGCATCCCGACCGAGCAATAAAAAACCACATCGCGGCCGCTCGCCAATGGGCCGAACTTCGCAACCACGTCGGCGGGCTTTGCGTCGGGTGCCGCCCGCTCCGCGCCCGCCAAGTGGCTGACTTTATACTCCGCCTCCTCGCGCACATCGATCAGCAGCGGCGGCGTCGCTGACGCCAGACGCGTGACCAGATCATCCGCGGGATAACTGCTCAACTTCGGGGAAACGCTGATACACGTCGCTCACGA